>NZ_JBQFUQ010000001.1:0-2080050 GCF_056539245.1 Ruegeria sp. BC2 | reverse complement strand
CGGGATGGAGCAGCCCGGTAGCTCGTCAGGCTCATAACCTGAAGGTCGCAGGTTCAAATCCTGCTCCCGCAACCAAATCCACAAAATCAAACCTATCCACAAAACCAAAGCTGTGGACCAAGGCTAGACCTATACCGATTGGGCAATGTCCTAGGACGCGAAGCAGATGCGCTTTGGGAGTGCTTCTCCGAATGCATTCCACTGGGGCGCCGCACCTTCACGCTCGATGAGCCAATCCGACTAGCTTTCGTTCACGCTAACGCCGATGCGATTGACATCTGTGTTGGGAAAGAACTCAGCCCAGACGTGCCAGAATAAACCGGCGCGCAAGGTTTCAACCCGCGTGAGTTGTCCCTGATCGCTATTTCCCCAAAAGTCACAACGCTTTACTGGGTTGCCGCTGTCGTTGTACCAGACCCCGAGGCTTTCGAAATGTGGGTCTATTTGTACCACAAGATCACGCCCGCCGGCTTGTGTGTTCAACAGCCAGTTCTGGTCAACCACGAAGTCGTCGGTCCAACAGACGGCATCCGACCCGATGGTCACGCCCCAAACAGGTGTCTTGTTGGGCAGGCGTGTGTCAGGCGCGCGCTCCATGTTGTCCATGACGGGGTCAGCCTCTTGATGCTGCCTGGCGATCCCCCAACCGAAAATGATCTCCAGCGCCATGTCCAGCAGTCTCAGGAACGGGTTGCTCGACGGCTTGTTCAGAAAAACCTCACCTTCCGGATAGGCTTTCTTGAAGCCACGGAATGTCATGCGGAATGTTGGCCATGGCTCCATTTGAGCTTCCGGGCGCAATGGACAGGCGGGACCGTCCGATGCGGTGTCCCGATCCGCTTCTCGGAACCCATAGATGTGTTGGATCGGTTCCCCGGTGTCGTTGTCCCGCAGGATCAGGTTGTTGCCATGTTGCGCAAGAACTTGAAGGTTCAGCCGCTTTCCTTCGATGGATGGCATGTAACCCTGACCAAGATTGGCCATTGCACAATAGGTCATGACGATGTCTTCGCCCCCAAGCCCCTTGGCGTCGCCGGCCAGGTGGGGCCGCATGATCTGGGCGTCAGGATGTGCCCGGGCGTGATCGCCGTTTGTCATCACGATCACGGGCGCGGTCGGTCCGACGAACCGTTCCGCTTCGGCAATGCCGTAGTACCGGGCTGTGTTGAGCTGGTTTCTCAATCCCAAATGGACCCACACATAGGGAAAGCCATACAGAACCAATGCCAGAGCCGCCCCCACCCACCAGATCGCGCCGATGCCGGCACCGAACGCAAAGCGGGCTATGGTCGTAACCGCAAAAGCCGCAAGGCCAAGCCCGATCAACCGATATTCGTTGCGAATGAAGCGGATCATGTTTTCTCGCTTTACCTTCAACAACATCTGGGAGACGTCGCCGAGGTCGCGGAAATAGAGAAAGCCAATCCCGAGCGAGACACCGAGTCCGATATAGAAGATCAGGTTGGCAAGCATGGAGGTGCCTCTTGAACGTGGCGGGCCGAGGTGAGGTCGGACTGCAGTTAGCGTTCGACCGCAGCCTGTTTGGTCAGAAAGGCTTCGACCGCGGCAACGGTTTCCGGGCGCAGGTTTTCGATGCCTTCATAGGGCACGCCGCGCGCAGGTTCGGTATCAGGGTACAGTTTCTTTCGGGCAAGATGCCGGCCAAGAATGCGCTGGAATTCCTGGCCGCCCCATGCGCCGACTTCGGTCGAAACCGGGTACTTTTCATGCGTATCCCGATAAATATCGAAGAAATTCGCCAGAATTGCACTTTCTCCGGCACCCGGAAGGTTCAGTTTCAACTGGTCCTTCACGATCGCCTTCGGGGACGCCACCGAATAGATGATCACGTGATCGCGCCGCGTTTTAGATTCATCACCGAACAGGATTGACGCGGATTGGTCCACCCCATCCACAAGCCTGTCCCGTGGGATGAACGCGTCGGCGCCCGCCAGGCGGGACAGGGTTGTATACAGATCCGACACATGGATGATGTTGTTCACGATCGAGTCCGCCTCGATCATTCCGGGCCAGCGGATGAAGGCATCCACACGTACGCCGCCTTCTGTCGTATCTCCCTTGCCGCCGCGGAAAATCATCGGCGTGAAACCTGACTGTGGGGAATATTTCGTGAAGTGTCCGTTGTCGCCCATCAGCACTACAATGGTGTTTTCGGCTACGCCAAGCGTCTCCATCTCGTCAAACAGCACGCCCAGATATTCGTCCAGCAGTTGCAACTTGTCGGCATAAAGGCCGCCATTCACGCTTTCGGGGCCGTCGCGTCCTGCACGCGTGTTGTCCAGCGGGATCATCGGCCAGTACTGCAGAAAGAAGGGGGTGTCGCCGCCTGCCAGCCGCTGCAGTTCAGACAGCGCCTTGAGCTGGAACTGTTCGTTCATCTCATCGTATTTTTCTGCGTCCCACCGCTCGCCCGGCTGCATGCGGATTTCACGGATTGGACCGCCAGCCTCACCTTCGATGACGGTGGCCATGGCGGCAGGATCGGGGCGGAACCAATCGTCTACGATGTAGTCCTCTTCGAAGTCCTGGATGCCGACCGAGACCTGCTCGCGGATGGCGTCATCGTTGAAGATCGTCAGCTGACCCTGTTGATGGATGGCATGCTGCGCATAGTCGAAACCCTGGTTCATCGCCCAGCTTTCCGCGATATCACCCATATGCCACTTGCCGACATGGCTGGTGGCATAGCCGGCCTCTTTCAGAACCTCTGCCAGCGTGACCTCATCTCCGGGAAGGCCAAAGCCGGCTATGTCGACCGTGGTATCGCCCATGCCCATGCGCACCGGCAGGCGCCCGGTCATCTGGGCCACGCGCGTCGGCGTGCAGGAGGGCTCGGTATACATTCGAACCATGCGCATGGCTTCGTCCGAGAATGCATTGATGTTGGGGGTCTCAATTCCGCGTACCGCATTCAGTTCGGGAATGCCCATGTCGCCGAATCCCAGATCGTCGATCAGAATGGATACGATGTTGGGAGGGTTGCCAGAATTGCCTTCCCGAAATTCGGCCAGTAACGCATCGACGGCAGCGTTGTCTTCAATCCACTGCTCGCCATTCTGGGCTTCCAGAATATAGTACTGTGCGTCATGGATGATCGGTGTGTCCTGCGCAAAAAGCGGGGAAGACAACAGGATCGAGATGGCCGGCGCCAAACAAAAAAGTCTTGTGAACATTAAGGGTTCCCCGCTGCAGGAAGGTTGCGATTGCGACAAGTCTAATTATTTCGGCCTCTAAATCAAATTCAGGGGCGGTGGCACGAGGGCCGGTCGCCCCGTTTGGGGGCAGGCCACCGGCGTGTTCGCTAAGCTGTTTCGAACAGGGCGTCGGTGAGCACGTGTTCCGAAAGCGCCCCGGGCGCGCCGATTGCCACAAGCCGCGTCTCGGGCTTTCGGTCACCCCATGCGCCATCCCGTGAGATATCCATGCGCTTTCCGACGACCTGCACAAGAATGCGATGATCCGGGTCCTCCTCGCTGAAAACAAATCCTTTGAGGCGATAGACGTCGCCCGGTAGCTTTCGAATTGCGCCTCTCAGCGATGACAGGCTGATGGGTTGTTCAGCCTTCATCATCGTGGTTGAGAATCCGTCAGAATGATCAGCGTGTTGGCACCCGCAGTCGGGCCCATGCTCATGATGCTCCGGCACTTCTGTCTCAAGCTGTTCGGCAGCAAACCGTCCGACCGAAAGCAATATGTCCAGCGGGACATCCGCATTGACCGCTTCGACCAGGCGATACCTGCGGAAACGCGAGCCGAGCCAGTCGTGCACTTTCTGGACTGTTTCTCTGCTGACCAGGTCCACCTTGTTCAAGATGACCATGTCGGAGAACGCGATTTGCCTGAGTTTCAACTCCATCTGCTCTGGTGCGGCGAACAGCTGCTCGGTGTCGACAAGGCACATGAGGCTGTCGAGCCGGATCATGTCCCGGAACTTCTGATCCGTGAACGTCATCGCAATTGAAGACGGGTCAGATACGCCACTGGCCTCGAGGACGATGTATTCCGGTTTCTCCGGCCGCGCGAGAACGGCCTCGACCGTTTCGATCAGGTCATCCCGGATCGAGCAGCACACACACCCATTCGCCAGGCTCATCACATCGTCTTCCAGGCCAACCACAAGATCAGCATCCACATTGATCGAGCCGAAATCGTTGACCAGAACCGCAACCCGCAGACCATGATTGCCGGTCAGGATGCGGTTCAGTAGGGTTGTTTTCCCCGCCCCGAGAAAGCCGGTCAGAATTGTGACCGGAATTGCCGAAGTCGAACCAAACTCGATCATACTGTCACTCCGTCTTCTTCTTGCGGTTTGGAATGACGTCGTCGGTTTTGATCACGAAGTCGCTGGGCCATTCAGGATTGGGCGCACGGAACACGTCGGAGGGGTAGTATTCCTTGGGATCGATCTCCATGTCGCGGTACTTTTGGTCCTGCTGTTCGGCGCGCGATGACCGCGGGGCAGGTGGCTTGATTTCATCTGGCAAGGTGATCTTGCCTTCGGCTTCCATCTTGCCCAGTTCACGGAACGGTGCGACTGAGCCCGATTTGCCGGGTAGCGTCGCCTTCCGATACCAGATCGCATCCTTTGTGACGTTGACCACGGCGACGTCCAGACCCCAGGCGAACAGCCCATCATAATGGGCCCGGATGCCTGCCAGCATCTCGGCATCAATGTCCTCGTCTTGCGTGTAGTGGGTTACCATCGCAAGCCTTGGGCGTGCCTCAGCCATCATCTTGCCAACCGCATAATGCGAGGTGTGATGAGTATCGATCGTGTAGTTGAACAGCTCCTGCGGCAGGCCGTATTTGTAGGTCATCAACTGGCCGATATCCTGACCGGACATTTCGGTGACAAACACATCAACGCCTTTTCCGTATTCAAGGCTCAATTCATCCGGGCGGCCGTCCCCGGTCCAAACGAAGCTCAGGCCGTTCCAATCCAGGCGATACCCGACCGCGCCGTCCTTGGCGTGGCTGCGTGGCCAAGAGCGCACGGTGACGCCGTCTTCGTCATAGACGATGCCGCCTTCCTGACGGAAATCGAACTCGTTGACCTCGATTTCGTAGCCGTCTCCGATCGGGAATACGTCGAAAGCCTCCAAATGCCATTTCAGCATTTGCTTCATGCCTTCCACCATGCCCGCCGTTCCAAGCTCGGGAGTCCGACCGGACGGGCCGTGGATCCGCAGCGGCGTGTAGCCACCCGACCAAGCTCTGAACGGGTAGATATAGGGGATGTCGGCGTAGTGATCGACATGCAGATGCGTGATGAAGATATCGTTGATCAATTGCGCAGGAACCTGCATCCCGATGATGTTGCGCACACAGCCCGACCCGAAATCGAAGAAGAACCGTTTTCCATTGCCCAGCTCGACCATCACACAGGTGCCTGCCTGATCCTCACGCGGAGGAAACGGCGTTGACCCGCAGAAGGAGATGCGCATCTCGTCGGGTCCCAGTTCCTCGGAAAGCGGGAAATAGTTTGCGTTCGACCCGGTCATGTATTTCGTCGGCCGGAAGTACTCCGGCAGTGTGATGCCGCCGGCAGGCCGGCCGCCATAGGGGTTCTTAAGGCTTTCACCCAGAGGGCCATCCCCCTCATGCGCCTGTGCTTCGCCAGAGCCGTAGCTGACAGCGCCCGTTGCCACCGCACCTGCCGCCAACCCCTGCATGACATGCCGGCGCGAAGGGTTTTCGATTTCATCCGCTGGCTGGTTTTGCTTGTCTTCGTGATCGTTGCTTTGGTCTTTGTCGGTCATTGCGATACCCTCAGTCGGATGCGTTTCGAAGATTGCGCTTCGCCAGGCGACGAAGCTCGTTCACAAGTTCAGATTTGATGTGGGCCCATTCCTCGCGCTCGGACGCGGTGATCGACGTGTCGTTGAGCTTTGCGCAGACTTTGCCGAAGTCCTCGATGGCCTCGCTCAGAAACGCGTCCGGTTCGAACTGGCTGGAAAGCGCAGTCGAAAGCTCGGGTAGCTCGTCTTTGAGGTCGTCCGTCACTGGATAAAGCCCGATTCCCACTATCTATTCTCGCATCAAGATGCGTGCGGTTGACCGGGGCGGCCAAGTGAGTCACCGTGAGTTGGGGGTGAGTTTGCAGTGAACCAAGCCAATGATTTATCGATAGATCAAGATGTTGGGCAACCATCGCCTGACCTGGTTCGGCAGGCGCTGCGTGACGTTGTTGCCAGCGCCGAGTTCCAAACTTCGCCCCGGCTTCAGCAGTTTCTCACCTATGTCGTCGAGGAAACCCTCGCCGGTCGCGGTTCTCAGATCCGCGGCAAGGCCATCGCCGTCGAAGTGTACGGTCGCAGCATTGATGGCAGCGGTGGTCGAAATCTGGTTCGGGTAGAGGCGAGGCGACTACGGCGTTTGCTGCGTGAGTTTTACGAAGACCATTGGGACGGCCAGGGCGTTCGGATCTTCGTCGATCCCGGCGGATACAAGCCGCGGTTTTCGCACCAAGCTTCCCCGGATGATCCGAAGTCAGACCTGGCAAGCCACGGCCCGCCCGGCGGGGCCAGGCACCTGCGTGGACTTCTGTTGGTCGGGCTGGGCGTTGTGGCCATGATCGTAATGCTGGGCATGTGGCTGAGACCCGGCAACGACGAGGTCGGGCAACCCTCTAACACCACCCGGCAGGCCGAACGGGCTGCGCTTGGTCAGCAGTCGCT
This sequence comes from Ruegeria sp. BC2, assembly GCF_056539245.1. NCBI lineage: Bacteria > Pseudomonadati > Pseudomonadota > Alphaproteobacteria > Rhodobacterales > Roseobacteraceae > Ruegeria > Ruegeria sp. BC2. Next base: position 2,073,352 of record NZ_JBQFUQ010000001.1, on the reverse strand, counting down.
TGCCCGATTGCAAGCGGCCAACCTGGCGGATCAGGCGCGGGGGATGTTCTTTCCGGTATTCGATGTCAAACGCCAGCAGATCGCCCTGGGAATGTTCCAGCATTCCACCGAGCTCGACCCGGCCTTGCCCGATGGCTATGCGGGAATGGCTCAGGTCTTGGCCACACTGGCTCTGCTGTCTCAAGACGAAGGCACACGAGAGGATCTGTTGCGCCAAGCATCTGAGATGTCAGGAACGGCGCTTGAGTTATCCCCGTCGGGTGCATGGGCCAACGCCTCGAACGGCTGGCGATTGGCGGTTTCGGGCGACGCGGATGAGGCTTTGAACTACGCGCGCCTGTCTGCTGAACTAGCGCCTGAAGATGGCCATGTTCTGGACCTTGTCGGGATTGCCGCCCTGATTGCGAACGAGCCCGAACTTGCGGCCGAGGTCAGCAATCCGTCGCGGGTCAGATCCGGATCCGGCCGATTTGGGGCGAGAAATATCTGGGGCGTATCGCAGCTTGTGCTCGGGAACTACGAAAACGTTGTCGATGCCTTTCAGGGTGCGCCTGCTGCAGGAGCGCCCGTAAGCGGGCCATCACTTTTGTTCCAGGCCGTCGCTCATGATCAGCTGGGCAATTTTGACGAAGCGCAAAGACTTGTTGATGAGTTGGAGGCCACGTGGCCGGATTTTCCGTCCGAATTTCTGGTGCAAAGGATCTTTCCGGGTGACGCCGATATACGGAAGAAGATACTCGGATCTCTGGCGAAGTACTGACAGACCCGTCGCAGCCTGCGCCGCTAAGAAGTCTTCAAGTTCCAACTGATGGCTTCGTGCGCGGCCCAGCTCGGCGTTGACGTTTCGGTGCTGCAGTCCATCGTCGGCTTTGGGGAAACTTGCGGCAAACTTTTCTTGACCTTCCAGCGCGGGAATGGGGCAGACAGTCCCCCCGAAACTGTGCGCAAGGCGGCAAGACCGGCAGGTCAAGCAGGTTTGATCAGTGTCAGACCGTTTTGGTATCGCCCGCGCCAAGCCAAAAACAACCGAGTGAAACGAGCCGATGAACAAACTGACGCTATTGGTAGGCGGCGTTCTGATCGCAGGCGCTGCCGTGTTCGCCTACAACCTCAGCCAACAACCTGCAGGGCACTCGATGGAGGTGCCTGACACCTCGTCGCTGTCGCGGGGGGACCCGATCGCGCAAGTCAGCGTGCCGGCGACGTTCAGTGCGCCGGCCCAGATGGGCAAGGTTGCCTTTGACGTCAAATGCGCTGTCTGCCATGGGGCGAATGCCACGGGTTTGGAAGGCCTGGCTCCGCCCTTGGTGCACAAGATCTATGAGCCCAGCCACCACGGGGACGAGGCCTTTCAGCGGGCGGTTCAATATGGTGTTCAGGCCCACCACTGGCGCTTTGGCGACATGCCACCGGTCGCTGGCTTGACCCGTGCAGACGTGCAGGGCATCGTTGCCTATGTCAGGGAACTGCAGCGCGAGAACGGGATAAACTGAACCTTGCACAGTTGGGCGGACAGGATGATCGGACGGTGGGTTCTGGCCTTGGGCCTGGTTCTGGCCGGTATTCTGGTGTTCTCGGAACCCGCCTTTGCGCATGGGGGCGATGGGGGCACACATGCCGTCGTCGATCTGGAAGCATACGACCCCGACCATGTCGAACAGGGCCACCCGGGCCATTGCCACGGCGGGGCCTTCTGCAACGGCGTGGCCATGACCGTGGCCGCGCCCGTCGTTTCCGCGCTGGTCTCAACGATCAACCGCCGTGCCATCCCGTCGGGCCAATACCGGATGTTGCCGGTGGCCCTGTTCGATCCGCCCCCGCCGCGCGCCGAGTCCTGAGTCAGGTAAGGCCTCTTCTGGGGGCGAGTTGAAGCAGACATACAGGACAAGACGATGACCTTTTTCAAGCTGACGACGGGCGCCGTGCTGGCGTGGATGGTGGCCGTGACCGCCCTGGCGCATGGTGGCGCCACCGGGATCGTGAAGGAACGCATGGACGGCATGTCCGCCATGAAGGACGCCATGAAGACCCTGACGCCGATGATGCAGGGCAAGACGCCCTATGACGCCGGCACCGTCCGAGACGCAGCCGAGACGATCGGCCGCCATGCCGGCGACAGCATGACCCGGCTGTTCCCCGAAGGCAGCGATGGCATGCCCTCCGAGGCCAAACCCGCGATCTGGCAGGACTGGGACGCCTTCGCCGAACTGGCCGAACAGCTGCAGACCTATGCCGAGGGGCTGGCCTTGGCGGCCGACAACGGGCTGATGATGGCCGGTGCCGGGCAGGGGTCCGGCATGATGAGCGGATCGGGCATGATGGGTGGCGCCTCGATGATGGGGGGCGGGGCCATGATGGGCGGAACCCCCAAGCGCGAGGAGCTGTCCGAGATGCCCGCCGATGACGTGTTCATGATGCTGGGCCAGACCTGCTCGGCCTGTCACACGCGGTTTCGGTCGGAATAGGGTGCCACGATGAAACGCATCTATCGTCTGGGCCTTGCCTCTGCCGTTCTGGCAGCGGCGGGGCTGGCCGCCGTGATCGCGTGGCCGATCGGCCTGACGCCGCAACTGCCCGACCTGACAGGCGAGGTTGACCGCGGGGCCTACCTAGCGCGGGCGGGCGGCTGCATCGCCTGCCACACCAACTTCGCCGAGGGCGGCGCGCCTCTGGCCGGCGGCGTCAAGCTCGAGACGCCCTTTGGCACGCTGTATTCCCCGAACCTGACCACCGACCCGGACCACGGCATTGGCGGCTGGACGATCGAGGAATTTGCCAAGGCTGTGCGTCAAGGCGTGGCGCCGGACGGGCAGCCTTATTACCCGGCCTTCCCGTACCCGTTCTACGCCGATTTCACCGATCAGGACATCGCCGACCTGTGGGCGGCGTTCCAGACCGTGCCGCCGGTGGCCACGCCGTCCCGCGTGCAGGAGATGGCCTTTCCCTTCAACCAGCGCTGGGGGCTGAAACTGTGGCGCGCGGCGTTCCTTGAGCCGCCGCACACCGATCCGGTCCCCGGCAAAGGTGATGTGTGGAACCGCGGCCGGCTGCTGGTCGAAGGCGTCACCCACTGTGCCGCCTGCCACACCGGGCGCAATCTGCTGGGCGCCCGCAAGTCGGATACCGAGCACTTCAAGGGCAGTGATGCACTGCCGGGCGGCGACAAGGCGCCGGCCATCGACTCTGAAACCCTGCAGATGCGGGGCTGGACCGTCGACAGCCTGGCCTATGCCCTGCGCACCGGCATCATGCCCGACGGTGACGTATTCGGCGGCGCAATGGGCGAGGTCGTGACCTACGGCACCAGCTTCCTGACGGACGAAGACCGCCGCGCCATGTCAACTTATCTGCTCGATGACCATGACGGAGGGTGAAAAGGTGGAGGTGCTGCGCGGAACGATCTCGCCAATGATGAAATGGGGTACACCGGTGGCCGTTGTGATCATCGTCTTGGCCAGCGCTCAATGGTGGATGTCGAAAGGGGTGCCTGACGGAGCATCCGGCGATCCGCTACGTGGGGCGGCGCTTTATGCCGAGAACTGTGCATCGTGTCACGGGGCCAACCTGGAGGGTCAGCCCGATTGGCAAACGCCTGATGCGGACGGCGTCCTTCCAGCCCCGCCGCATGATCGAACCGGGCACACCTGGCATCATGGCGATGGCCTATTGTTCGACTATACCAAGTTGGGCGGCGAGGAGATGCTCAAGCGAATGGGAGTCTCGGGGGTCAAAAGCGGAATGCCGGGATTTGCCGACAGCCTGTCCGATCAGGATATCTGGGACATTCTCGCGTTCATCAAGAACAGCTGGCCCGAGCGTGAACGCGCGATTCAACGCCAACGCACAGATGCGGAAGCCCGTGAAGGCAACTGATTTTTAGCCGGGGTTGGCGCGTCAATTCTGTGTCTGCTCAAGTCGGTTGGGCGAGATCACTACTCGCCTCCGCTCGGCTCGGTCCCGTGTTCGCCACCCTATGAAGCAAGCAGACCCGACAGTTTGAGTGCCCCGGACTGCAGCAGTGGCAGGAATTGCTTCAGGCTTGTCAGATCGTGCCGCTGCGTGGGGGCGTGCACGGACAGAGTGGCCGCAAGCCGGTCATTCTCGTCAAAGACCGGAACCGCGACGGCGGCCATGCCGGGCATGAACTCCTCGTCGTCGGTCGAGTAACCGTTCTGTGCGATTTTGGCGATCTCGGCACGCATGGCCTTGGGGTCAGTAATGGTTTTCTCGGTGTTCGCGGTCAGTCCGCGGGCCGAGAGAAACCCATCCAAGGTGTTTCGGCGCAGGGTCGAGAGGTACATCTTTCCGCTGGCGGTGCAGTGGAACGGCACCTGGGTTCCGATCGGCAGCTGGATTCTCAGTGGCCATTTGGTCTCGACCCGGTCGAGATAGATCATCCCCTCGCGGTCGGGGATAGCAAGGTTGCAGGTCTCACCAATTTCGTCGGCTACTCCGCGCAGGATGGCCAGTCGAGCCGTGCGCAGGTGTTCGGACGAAACGGTGTTCACGGACATCTGCCGCAACCGGGGGCCGGGCCCATAGGACCGGCCGTCCAGATCACGTTGAAGGAACCCTTCGGCCTCGGCCGTCTGCAGCAGCCGGTGGACCGTCGGCTTTGCCAGACCCAACGCTTCGATCAGGTCTGCCGGTTTGACCGCGACCCCGCGCCGCGCGACCTCTTCCAAGATCAGCAACAGGCGCAGGTTCGTTGGAATCTGGGTGTCCTTGTCTTGTGTATCCGTCGCGGTCATCCGGCTACAGTCTAGTTTTTCGGCAGTAGTATCAAGGCCAGATCAGGCACCAGTGACACCAGAATCCAGACCGAGAGCAACGCCACCAGATAAGGCACCGTATACCGCAGAAGCCGGAAATACGGCACGCCCGTAACTCCCGAGGCGACATACAGGTTCAGCCCGTATGGCGGCGTGATGAAGCCAATGGATGCTCCGACAAGGAAGATCACCGAGAAGTGGATCGGATCAATCCCGACCGAAGCTGCGATCGGAGCCAGAATCGGAGCCAGTATGATGGTCACCGGCAGGCTCTCCAGAACCATGCCCGAGAAAAACACGATCACCATCGAGGTGAACAGAACAGCATGGTAGCCCCCCATCGAGGTCACGAAATTGCCGATCGTTTCCTGGGCCCCCAGCAGGGAAAGGATCTGCTGCATTACCACCGAGATGGCAATCAGAGGCGCCAGGATCCCGGTGATCTGTGCCGAACGGATGACGATTGACGGGATCTCGGGGATCGTGAAGCCCTCGACCACCAGCATTTCGGCAAAGCTCTTGTCCGTTGGGGAAACATCGTCGCGGGCGCCCATGATCCGGTTGATCGGATAACTCACCAGCCCGGCGATGACGCAGAAGCCGACGGTGACCCCGGCGGCCTCGGTCGGAGAGAACTTGCCGGTGTAGATGCCCCACAGCACAAGCCCGATGGCAAAAAAACCCAGCCACGCACCGAAGGCGGTTTTCAGAACGCGGTTCAGCTGCAGCGGGATCAGGTGACCCCAGCCGTTCATGCGGCAGATGATCCAGCAGGCAAACTGCATCCCGATCACCATCAGCGCGCCGGGCAGGATGCCGGCCACGAACAGTTCGGAAATCGGCAGGTTCATCAGGAACCCATAGACGATGAAGATGATCGACGGCGGGATGATGATCCCGACCGTGCCGCCCGCTGCGGCCGTCGCCGCGCTGAAGCGTTCGTCATACCCGCCCTTGACCATCTCGGGGTGCAGCATCGATCCGATCGTGGCTGTCGTGGCCGAGTTGGACCCCGAGATCGCCGCGAACAACCCGCAGGCCCCAAGCGAAGCCATCGCCAGACCGCCGCGTATCCAGCCGAGACAGGCATAGGCGAAGTCGCTGAGCCTTCGGGCGATACCCGACTTGTTGATCAGGTCTCCGGTCAGGATGAACAGGGGCATGGCCAGCAGCGCGAAGCCCTTGTTGAACACGTTCAAAAGCTCGGCGCCCATGTTGTCGAGCGTCAGGCCCAGAACAAACGAGCAGCCGATCACCCAGTAGCCGATGACCAGAAGGACCGGCACGCCCAACATGAACAGGAACGTCACGCCGAGCGAAATCAAAGTAACCCAAGTTCCGTCTGCCATCAGTCTGCCCCGATCACGGCCTGCTTGATCAGCGGCTCGCCTGTTTTGAAGTTGCGCAGATCGTCCGCCAGGTTCTGGAACACTCGGCCGACCATAAGAAAGAATGACAAAGGTGCCGCCAGCAGGAACCACCACTGCATGATGTTGTCCGTGCCCAGAACGATCTGGAAGTTGGACGCTGACAAGGCCACCAGCCGCGACGTGGTCACGATGACTATGACCGCGAAGATGAACCATAGCACCGCGTCCAGGATCAGGCAGGCCAACTGCCCGCCACGTGGCATCGCGGTCCGGAATTCGCTGAAGCTCAGATGCGTTCTGAGGCGCACGTTGTAGGAGGCCCCAAACCACGCCATCACCATGAACAGCAAGGGTGGAATCGTTGTGGACCAGGGTTCCTGGTCATTGAAGACGAACCTGTCGATCACGCCCCAGAAGATGATCAGCGCAATGGCGAGATAAGAATACACCATCACGGATCGTTCCAGATGGCGCTCGATGAAGGGAACCTTGCGATAGATCAGCATGACCAGAAGCCCACCCAGCGCAGCGACGACGGCGCCGACAACCCACGCTGCGTCGGACTCCAACGCTGATTGAATTTCAAAGGAATCCTGGCTGAGAAAGGCGCTGAATATCGCGCCGATGTCTGCCCAAAATGACATGAACCCCGTCCTCCCAGTCGGTCTTCGGTTGAACCGGCCCACGCGGGGCCGGTTCAAATCAGTTTATCAGGCTTGGCCCATCCACCAACGGCGCGGCTCGACATTTTCCGGCAGGGTGTCTGCCGGGATCTCGCGCGCGATGTCGTAGATCTCCTGATAGGTGTCGATGCCGCCGGCCCACTTGTTCAGCCGCTCGCGCCATTCTGCCCAGGGTTCCGGGTTGAAGTTCGGGGCACACATTTCCTCGGCCAGCTTGATCTGGTCGTCCGGCAGGAAGGCCGCACGCACACCGTTCTCGGCGAAGATCGTGTTGGGCAGCTGCGGATCCGAGAAGCCGACCGTGTTCAGCAGCGCGGCTTCGTTTGCACCCTGGATCAGGGCCTGCGTGAAATAGGACGACTCCATGACCGCATCCTGCAGCTCGCCGCCCAGGCTGTCGAAGACCTTGGCCGACATCGACGTGTGTTCGGTGCCGCAGAAGAACTTGAGGTTGACCGACTGGGAAACGACCGGTGCCATGTTCGCGTAGGCCACCGCCGATGCCCAGGTTTCGGCCCCATCGATCAGACCGGTCTTCAGCGCATCCAGCGTTTCTTCCCAAGCCACCGGAACCGGGTTCAGGTTCAGCAGCTGCATCGCGATCCGACCCAGCTGAGTGCCGGTCACGCGGTTCTTGGTGCCAAACAGCTCTTCCAGTTTGGTGACGGTGGGCTTGTCCGCAAAGGTCGACCCCATCTGCAGCCCGCGCAATTCGCAGTGGGTGAACAGGAACTTCAACCCGTGGCGCTTTTCGAGCGGCTCGCGCAGGATCCGCTGGCTGGCGGGGCTGTAGAAGAAATGATACTGCGCCGCGCGGCTTGGGAACATGTAGGCATAGTCCAACACGTTCAGATAGGGTGCGCCACCGGCCGAGTTCTGGGTCGAGGCCGCGTAAATGTCCACGATTCCCTGCTGGGTTTTCTCGACACAGCTCAGCTGACCGCAGATCTGGTTGTCGCCGATGAACTCAATGCGAATCTCACCGTCCGTGCGCTCTTCGAGGTCGCGGGCGAACTCGATGGCGCCGGCCCGTTCGATAAGAAGGTTGCGCGTGTTGAAACCTGCCGCGCCGAATTTCAGCGTATGCTTGGGCTCTTTCGAGAATCGTTTTTCATACGTGGATTCAGCCGCCTGCGCGAGATTGGCAAGGCTCATGGCCCCACCGAAACCCCCCGCTGCCAGCAGAGTGGAACTCATGCCATAGCGTCCGGCAACGCGGAAAAAGTCCCGCCGTGAAATGCCACTTAACTTTCGTCCGATCTCCATTGCTATCCTCCCGTTTCGCAATTATTGAGACGTTTTGTATCAAAAAATGCTAGCTTAATTCATGCATCTTGCATAGGGTTTTTTTAGCAACTTCGGGAGGAGCCGATCATGGAAGTGGACTATGTGATTGTCGGTGCCGGTTCTGCGGGATGTGTCATCGCCAATCGGCTTAGTGCTGACCCCCAAACCAAAGTTGCATTGATCGAGGCGGGCGGACCGGACACCAACCCGTGGATTCACATCCCGGTCGGGTACTTCAAGACCATGCACAACCCCTCGGTCGATTGGTGCTATCGGACCGAGCCTGACCCGGGATTGAATGGGCGTTCCATTGATTGGCCGCGCGGCAAGGTGTTGGGCGGGTCGTCGTCGTTGAACGGGCTTCTCTACGTTCGCGGACAAAAAGAGGACTATGACCGCTGGCGCCAGATGGGAAATGTGGGGTGGGGCTGGGACGATGTTTTGCCCCTGTTCAAACGCAGCGAAGATCAAGAGCGTGGAGAGGATGAGTATCATGGCGTAGGTGGGCCATTGTCCGTCTCCAATATGCGCATACAGCGCCCGATCTGCGATGCCTGGGTCGCTGCGGCACAGGCCGCAGGCTATCCGTTCAATCCCGACTACAACGGCGCCAATCAGGAGGGTGTCGGGTATTTTCAGCTGACCACGCGCAACGGGCGACGTTGCAGTGCGGCCGTTGCCTATCTCAAGCCCATCCGCAACCGTCAGAATCTGATGATCGTCACGCGCGCGTTGGTGACGCGGGTTGCCATGGACGGCAAGCGCGCAACAGGCGTTGTTTACCGCGATCGGTCGGGCGAAACCAAAACGGTGAAGGCCCGGCGCGAGGTCATTCTGTCCGGGGGGGCAATCAACTCTCCGCAGATCCTGATGCTGTCAGGCATTGGTGACCCCGATCATTTGAAGGCAAACGGAGTCGAACCTGTTCACGCCTTGCCGAACGTCGGCAAGGGGCTGCAGGACCACCTGCAGGCGCGTCTGGTATTCAAATGCAACGAGCCGACCCTGAACGATGAGGTGCGGAGCCTGTTCAACCAGGCCCGCATCGCGCTGAAATACGCCTTGTTCCGGGCCGGTCCCATGACCATGGCGGCCAGTCTGGCAACTGGTTTCATGAAGACCCGTCCCGATGTTCAAACCCCGGACATCCAATTTCACGTCCAGCCCTGGTCGGCGGACAGCCCGGGTGAAGGCGTGCACCCGTTTTCGGCCTTCACGATGTCGGTCTGCCAACTCAGGCCGGAAAGCCGTGGAGAGTTGCGGTTGGATGGACCGGACCCCGCCAGCTATGTCAAAATCATCCCGAATTATCTGTCGACAGAGACCGATTGCCGAACGATCGTCGCTGGCGTCAACATCGCTCGCAATATTGCGCGCCACAATCCGTTGGCCTCAAAGATCTCCGAGGAGTTCCGACCGACGGCGGATCTGTCCTGTGATGACTATGAGGGGACGTTGGACTGGGCGCGTTCGAATTCAGTGTCGATCTATCATCCGACCGGAACCTGCGCGATGGGTACGACCGACGCGGCCGTTGTCGGACCTGATTTGAAGGTAAAAGGGATCGAGGGGTTGCGCGTTGCAGATTGCTCGATCATGCCGGAAATCGTCAGCGGAAACACCAATGCGCCCGCCATCATGATCGGTGAGAAGGCCAGCGATCTGATCGCGGGACGCGGCTGACACAGAGTCTGTCGGCCAGTTATTGGCTGGGTAAGGTCAGAGCGTCATTCGACGGGCAATCCGAATACCGCGATTGCTGCGCCAAGAATGCAGAACAGTGCAAACACCAACGCGCGGAAGGGCAGGTTCTGCTGAGACGCCGACCGGGCCGCGATGCCGGCCTGCAGCGCGTAATAGGCTGCAAAGGCGCGCGACGCATAGCTGATGATTTCAAAGACATTCGATGTCCAGGTCAGTATCAACCCGACACCGACCAGAACGGTATAGGCGGTCCGTTCAGAGGCGCGCCCGCCTGAAATCTCGGACAGCAGTCCACCGGACCCGCTGGTATCCGCGACAGCGGCGCTGAACTGGGCCGACAGGGCCGCAATAACCAGAAGAACGGGCAGTATCGGGGCGACGACCTGCATCAGGTCAATGATCGCCGTTTCGTCCAGAACCAAGCCGCCCGGTTCGACCGAATAGGTCAACAGGCAGATATAGATCAGGTAAACCGCGCTTGCGATCAACTGGGCCCACCGCATGGAGCGAATGCGGGTTTCCGCATCATAGGCGTGGCCGAGGTAACGCGAGGTTTCAAATCCCTGCACGGTGACGATCAGCCCGGCCAATAACATGAGCGCGTGCGAGCCGCGCTCGGCCGGCGGGTCAAAGACAAGTGCATCGTGGCTGTATTGCTCGGCAAAATACGTGGCAAGTCCGACAAGCAGCCCGGCGATGATTGCCAGTTTCAGGCCGACTGAAATCTGCTCCAACCGTTCCAGCGCGGAAAACCCCCGGGTGCAGCCAACGAAAAGGATCAGCACAAGCACGCCCGAGGTCACAAGGCGGGCATGAAACGCGTCATCCACCTGGGTCAAGCTCACGCCAAACGAGCCGAACAGGTTCAGGTAGTAGGCGACCGAAATGAAGTAGGCAAAAGACAGGCTTGCCGACGCGACCCTTTCGGCCCGCTCGATACCGGCACCCCGGTCGGATCTGTGCGCAATGTCGCGGATGTTGTATCGAATTGCGCTTCCAAACCCCCAGGCCGCGGCGCAGAGGCCCAGCATGGCAAGCGGGGCCAGATCGCCAAAACTGACGTCCAGGATTGGACCAAGAACAAGGAACCCGCTGCCGATGATCGACGCCAGCGGGGTGATCGAGGCTCTCCACATCCGGGAATTGGCGACACGTGGCCAAACCAGAATGGCCAAGACCACCACGACCGCGGACAGGATCAACGTATTCTGCAACTCGGTCGTCAAGGGAACGGTTCGGCCTCGCTAGTGCTCGTCGGGACGCCGCTGGTGGGGGTTCAATCGCTGAGGGGCGATCATGGTATGTGTACCGGCATCCAAGGTCGCTCAGATTTACCAATCAGCGGTATCCCGTTCAACTCTGGCGCTTGGTTGTGCCGCGTTCCATCGCCTTTCTCAAGCCAGATGGCGGGCGCGTCAAAAAAACCGGGTGGCTGTCAACGTCTTGTTGCGTCGCTCGTGCAAGGTCTTCCTGCGCGCCAAAATGACGTGACGTGCCGGGGTATGAGTTGGACATTTCGCGTGTAATCCATCAGGTTCCGGGCAACACAGCTCCGGTCGCTCGGCCCAGCCATGGCCGCGTTCGGCGCGCAGCATTCGCAGGTTGAACCAGATGCAGTATCACAACAAACCTTACGATCAGCTCAACATCGGGGACACGGCCGAACTGAAACGTCTGTGCACCGAGGATGACTTTTATGCCTTCGCCGCGAATTCGGGCAATCACAACCCGCTGCACCTGGCCCATGAGGACGGGGATGGAGACGACCGGCCCGAGGCGGTGGCGCCATCGCTGTTCGTTGGCGCGCTGATCTCGGCGGTTCTGGGAAACATCCTTCCCGGGGCCGGGACGCTTTACAAATCGCAACAGTTCGACTTCGTGGGCCGTGCCATGGCCGGGGACGAGCTTTTGGCGCGCGTGGTCGTCACGGAAAAGCGTGCAAACCGCGAGGTGGTCCTGGATACCACCGTCACCCGATGCAGGGATGATGCGGTCATCGTCAGCGGCAAAGCCGTGGTAACAGCGCCGGACCGCGCCCTGTCGTTCCGCGAAATCGAGGTTCCCGGCCTGATCGTTCAGCGGCACCGTCACTTCGACGCGTTGCTGGAGAAATCCCGGCCGCTGGATCCCATCCCGACCGCCGTCGTCGCGCCGGAGGACCCGAACTCGCTGGGCGGCGCGATCCTGGCTGCGCGGGAAACGATCATTGAGCCGATACTTGTCGGTCGCCCGGACCTGATCGGGCAGGCGGCGCAGGAACTGGGCGAAAAGCTGGATGGTTTCGAGATTGTCGCCGCGGAAGAGCACAGCGAAGCCGCCCGCATCGCCGTCGACCTTGTGGTCGAAGGCCGGGCCGGGGCGCTGATGAAGGGGCATCTGCACACCGATGATCTGCTGAGGGCCGCATTGCGGAAAGATCAGGGGTTGCGCGCGGGCCGGCGCTTTACCCATGTCTTCGTCATGGACGTGCCCGGGCAACCGCATCCGCTGCTGGTGACCGACGCCGCGATCAATATCGAGCCCGATCTGCAAACCAAGATCGACATCACCCAGAACGCGATTGATCTGGCGATCTCGATCGGGATGGAAACGCCCAAGGTTGGCGTATTGTCGGCGGTCGAGACGGTGAACCCGGCCATTCGGTCCTCGATCGACGCGGCGTTGCTGTCCAAAATGGCTGAACGGGGCCAGATCAAAGGAGGCTTGGTCGACGGTCCGCTGGCCATGGACAATGCGGTCAGCATGGCCGCAGCACGGATAAAGGGGATTGTCTCGCCAGTGGCCGGACAGGCCGACATACTTGTGGTTCCAAATCTGGATGCGGGCAACATGCTGGCCAAACAGCTGACATATATCGCCAACGCCGAAGCGGCAGGGGTGGTTCTGGGGGCGAAGGTGCCGATCATCCTGAACAGCCGCGCGGATGACGACAAGGCGCGTTTGGCATCCTGCGCCGTGGCTGCCCTGCACGCCGCCCGCATTGCCGGGGGGCGGTCATGAGCCATGTCATCACGCTGAACGCAGGCTCGTCGTCTCTGAAGTTCGGGCTGTTTTCGTTGCCATCCGATGACCCGGTTGCAATCTGCACCGGAATCGTGGACCGCATCGGCACCGCTGGCGCGACCATCCGTGCCAAAACCTCGGATGGCCGCACGTTGGGCGGTGATGTGGCAGACGGGATTGCCGATCATAACGAGGCCCTGAACCATGTTCTGGACCTGATCGTCCAGCAATTTCCCGCGGCCAATATTGCAGCCGTCGGCCACCGCATCGTTCACGGTGGTCCTGACCACGATCAACCGATCTTGCTGACACCTGAAAGCCTTGCGGCGCTTGACGAACTCTCGCCGTTCGCGCCGTTGCACCAGCCCTACAACCTCAGCGGCGTTCGTGCCTCGGTCGAGCGGTTCCCCGATGCGGTGCAGGTTGCCTGTTTCGACACCGCCTTTCATCGCAGTCACCCTTGGGTCAACGATACGTTTGCCTTGCCGACCGAGTATTATGACAAGGGCGTTCGCCGTTATGGGTTTCACGGCCTCAGCTACGAATACATCTCGGGCCATCTGGCCAAGACCGCGCCGCTGCTGCATGGCGGCCGGGTCATCGTGGCGCATCTTGGCAACGGCGCGTCGATGTGCGGTATGATCCACGGCCGCTCGGTCGGGTCCAGCATGGGGTTCTCGGCCATAGACGGTCTGCCTATGGGAACCCGATGCGGCCAGTTGGATCCCGGTGTCGTCCTCTACCTCATGGACCAGAAGGGCATGAGCGTGGATGAGATCACCGAACTTCTGTATCGCAAATCCGGTCTGCTGGGTCTGTCCGGTCTGTCCAGCGACATGCGCACGCTGGAAAAGTCCGACAGCGGCAGCGCGCGCCGGGCCATCAGCTATTTCAATTTTCGTGCGCGGCGTGAACTCGGTGCCCTTGCGGCTGTGCTGGGTGGGCTGGATGCGGTGGTGTTCACTGGTGGGATTGGCGAGAATTCTGCGCTGGTGCGCGAAAGGATTTGCGTCAACATGGGGTGGTTGGGGATTGAACTGGACCATGATGCCAATACGGACCACGCCCGGATCATCTCGACACCGCTGTCCCGGGTTCAGGTCATGGTCATCCCCACCAACGAGGAACTGGTGATCGCCCGTGCGGCTGCTCGTTTCGTCTATCCGCACATGTACGAGACGCTATTGGACAAAGCGAGCCCAGCCGCGCCGCCGCCGGCCGATGGTTCGGGGCCTGAGTGATCAGGCGCCGGACGTCAGCGAAGGATTTTCAGCGAATTTTTTGCAAAAAATGTCTCTCTACGGGAAACCCCCAATTTCGGGCATAGGTGGGCTGGGCTATTGTCTGATTAACCAAGGTCAAACTTGGCCTACCACTTTCCCCGAAGAGGGGCTGGCTACCTACCCCCTCAGCCGGCCCCTCAAAAACCCCAGAAAACCAGTTGAATCCCTTGGCAGCCAAAGCCTTAGAGCCCGGTGCCAGATAAGCCTGTGATGCGCATTGCCAGGTCAGGGAGGCGCGCAAAGTCGTCGAAGCTGGCCAAATGGGGAAGTTCCGAGACCGGCGACTTTCGATACCCTTCCGAATACAGAAGAAATGGGACTTGGGCACGTTGGGCCGTTTCTGCGTCCACTTCGCTGTCGCCCACAAAGACACGCGCGTCGTTCGTGCCCAGTGCCTCGAACGTGGCGGTCAGGTGGGCGGGGTCGGGTTTGCGGGATTTCACTGTATCTCCGCCGATCACCACGTCGAAGAACTGCGCCAGATCCAGAACCTCAAGGATATGCCGCGCGGGCGCTTCCGGTTTGTTGGTGCAGACCCCTAGCGCGATATTTGCAGCCCGCAGTCGTCTCAGAGCGTCTTTGACACCTGGATAAGGCCTGGTCATCGCACTTGATGCTTGGCTGTAGTGGTTGAGCGTGACCTTTGTCAGTTCGGAATGGCGCTCAATGTTCAGTCCGCAGTGACGGATCACGCGCTCAACCAGTTTGGGCAAGCCATTGCCGACGAATCCCTGGATCGTTTTGTCGGGCAGGGGCGCATAGCCCTGATCGGCCAGCATCCGGTTCGCTGCTGCCGCAATGTCGGCCAAGCTGTCCACCAGCGTGCCATCCAGATCAAACACGATTGCCGCCGTCATCTCCGCTCCCGTCTCTAAGTGCCGAGACCCGGCCTAACGGGCCTGCCGCAAGGGCGCAATGGTTCGGTGTGCGAATAGCAGGAAACCGGCACTTGACATACCTTAGTATTTTTATCAGATTAAGCATGAAGACACGCAGCCAACCCGGTTCCGGGCCAGCCAGATCCATGAAAGTTGAACGGAAAAGGCGCTTTGCCTGAACACAACCGGAGATGACCCGATGAACGCGCAGAACCCGAATCCGACCCAAGCCTATGCCGTTTCGATGCTGCCGGCCCACAAGGCCGAGGACCTGACGCAGGGCGGCAACCTGGCCCATATCGAACTGGGCGACCAGCTGTATACCCTGCGCATCACCCGCGCGGGTAAATTGATCCTGACAAAATGAGCGGCGCATCGACCCGGGGCGGCGCCCCGGTCGGACGGCTGGCCGATCTGACCCCGATCGAGGCTGGCGCCGTCATGTACCTGCGGATGTGGAGTGACGGGGCCGCCGGCCGTGCCGACGCCGCACATGACTTCGACATCGCGCTGGGCGCCGATCATGGGCAGCTGGCCATGCTGGCGCTGGATCGTCTGTGCAGCCTGTGCGCCCATCACGCCCGCCGCCCCTTGATCCGGCACGGGCTGGGCTGCGCCTGTCTGGGCGCGGACGAAAGCTGTTTCGCGCAGATGATCGCTGCGGCCTCGGAAGGGGCGCGCGAGGATGCGATGATGCTGGCCGCCTTGATCGTACGCCCCGATTTCGCGCCCGCGCTGGCGTCACTGTCCGAAGAGTTCGGGCTGGCCCTGCGGCGCATGACCTCCGCCGTTCCACTGCCGACCACCGGCCATCAGACCCCCTCGGCCGTGCTGCACTGACAGCGCGGTTCAGTGCCCTGGCCGAATTCGGCCGGGGCGTTTCTCAGCAGCAGCCGCACCCGTCATGGTGATGGCTGTGGTCGCACACCGGGGCAGGGGCATAGTCGCCCACCTCGGCCAACACAGACCGCAGCGCCCACAGGATCATGTCCACATCTTCGGCCTCGATGGTCAAAGGCGGGCGGATCTTCAGGATGTTGTCCTTCGGCCCCTCGCTGCCGATCAGGATGCGGTGGTCCCGCATCCGGTTCTTGACGTACCGGCAGATCTCGGTGCCTTCCGAGCCGTCGGGGTTGATCAGTTCGACCCCAAGAAACAGGCCCATCCCCCGCACATCACCCACGCAGGCGAACTCGGCCTCGATCGCGCGCAGACCTTCCATCAGCCGTGCGCCCATCACGCGAGAATTCTCCTGCAGGCCCTCATCATCGACGATGTCCAGCACCTCTTTGCCGATCCGGCAGGACAGGGTCGAGCCGCCGAAGGTCGAGAAGAACTCGATCCCGTTGTCGAAACTGTCGGCGATATCGCGCGTGGTGACCAGCACGCCCAGGGGGTGGCCGTTGCCGATGGGTTTGCCCAGAACCACGATATCAGGGGACGCGCCCTGATGTTCGAAGCCGAAATAGTACTCGCCCAGCCGGCCCAGGCCCGTCTGCACCTCGTCGGCGATGCAGACGCCGCCGGCGGCGCGGATCTTTTCGTAAACCGCTGGCAGATAGCCTTTTGGCGGGATGATCTGCCCTCCGACCGAGGGGAAGGTCTCGGCGATGAAACCGGCCACCCCATGCCCCTTGCGCTGCAGGGTTGCAATCGCGTCGTCGACCAAGTCGGCATATTTCTGCGCCCGGTCGGGGTCGTCACGTTTGAACCGGCCGCGATAATCGTCGGCCACCTCGACCAGTTCGACCCAATCGGCCTGGCCCACGCCGCCGGGCTTGTTGAATTTATAGGCGGAAATGGCCACCGCCGCGTTGGTGTTGCCGTGATAGCCGTGATCGGGCGTCACCATGCCCTTGGCCCCGCTATGCGTCCGCGCCAGGCGCAGGGCCAGCTCGTTGGCCTCGGTGCCCGAGTTGACGAAGAAGCACACCTGCAGGTGATCGGGCAGTTTCGACAGCAGCTTGTCGGCAAACTCGATCTGCGCCGGATGCAGATATCGGGTGTTCGAATTCATCCGCTTCAGCTGATCCGCCGCCACGGCCTGAATGCGCGGATGCGCGTGCCCCACATGCGGCACGTTGTTGTAGGCATCCAGATAGGGCCGTCCCCATTCGTCGAACAGGTGATGTTTCCACCCACGCACCAGCATCACCGGGTCGTCATAGGTCAGGCTCAGGTTGCCGCCGAAATGCGCCCGCCGTTTGTTCAGGATCTCCGCCTTGTCGGTCGGGCGATAGAAGACCTTCTCGTCGGGCAGGTTCAGCAGGGCCGCCGGGTTCGGGCAGACCGCATGCCACAGGTCCAGCTCGTCCGGTTCGGCGACGCCCGGCCAGTCGGCCTGCATGCCGTCCGTGGTCAGCGCCAGCTGGAAATGCACATGTGGCGCCCAGCCGCCGTTCTGGCCGGCATCGCCCAGCCGGGCGAATGCCGCCCCCTGCGCCACCGGATCGCCCGGTTTCAGCCGGTCACAGACCTCGGGGTCCAGATGCCCGTACAGCGTATAGAACGCGTCACCCTCGGGGGTTTCGTGATGCAGGATCACCACGCCGCCATAGTCCAGATGGTTCGCCCGGTTCTCGACCGCCTCGACCCGACCGCTCAGCGGTGCCAGCAAAGGCGTCCCCGCCGGCGCGAACACATCCACCGCCAGATGCACCGTGCGCCGGTCCGACGCCTTCCACGGACCTTTGCGGAACGCAGGCTCGGCATAGATCAGGCGCGGTTCGTTGTAATAGCCCAGCCACAACCCGTCGCCGAATTCCGCGCCCACCCGCGCGGCTTCCTCCAGCGGCATGTGGAACGGGTTCTGCGGCCAGGTCGAGTTTTCGACCGACAGCGAACCCATCGGAACGTCCGACAGATCCTGCCCCAACAACTGCGCAAACTGCCCGCGATGCTCGGCCAAGTATGCGTGTATGCGCTCGGCCCCGTCGGTGACGTGCAGCCCGCAGGCCGCCCGCAGCCGCGCGGGCATCATCTTGCCATTGACCGATGCGTCCTCCAGAAAGCGCCAGGCCGGTGCCTGGCTGATCGTCACATACGGGTCGTCCGGGTTTTCTGCGGCCATCAGCGTGGAGTTGACGACCGAGACCGCCAGCCGCATCCGCAGCAGAGGCCAGATCAAATCCACTTCCTGCGGGCGCAGCCGGTTTGCGGCGTGATAGCCCCGCACCAGCGCGGCCAGCGCCTGTTCGGGGCGCGGGTGGTCCAGCACCACATATGCCCCGGCGATCGCCAGTTCACACACCCGCGGTGCGGCGCACATGTCGCCCAGGTCGATCAGGCCCGAAACCTGCCGGCGCTCCGACAGCTCTCCTTCGACCAGGATGTTGTAGTCATTCACGTCATTGTGGATGGCCTGCCGGGGCAGGTCGGCCAGCATGCCCGAGACGGCATCGAACTGCGCACAAATCTCGCGCAGAAGGGCCGCACGATCCTGGTCGGCAACCGCATCCAACTTGTCAGCGATCCAGCCGGCCTGGGTCAGGTCCCATTTGAACTCCGGCCGCTCTAGGCCGGGATGCGAAAACCGCTCCAGCGCCCGATCGGTTGCTCCCAAGACCCGGCCCAGTTTCAGGATCAGGTCGTCGGATTTCGGCGCCGCCTTGGCATAGCACCGGCCCGGCAGCCGCTCCAACAGCCACGCCAGCCGCGGCCGTCCCGCGTCGTCGTCGATCTGCGGCAGCAAACCGCCGTCCAGCCCGGGGATCACCTTGGGAAACGGCAGCCCGGGGGCCTCGGCCGCGATATCCTCCAACGCTTTGATCTGCAGATCCACCAATTGCGGGTCACACCCGGCCCGCATGACCTTCAGAACATAATCCTGCCCATTGGTGGCTTGCACCAGGAAATTCAGGTCATACTCGCCATCCAGCCGCGAGAGCCGGGCGTCCAGCCCCCAGACCCGCCGCAGCGCGGCCGCCCAAAACTCACTGACATCATTCATTCGAACTTCCGCCCCGTGCGCGCCGGGGCCCTCTTCATCTGGCTGAATATATCCTCGGGGGGAATCGCGCCTGGGCGCGATGGGGGGCAGACAGCCCCCAACTTACCCCATGGCCCGCAGGCGTTTGATCAGTGACGAAGTGTCCCAGCGGGCGCCGCCCATCTTCTGCACATCCTTGTAGAACTGATCGACCAGCGCGGTCACCGGCAGCGATGCCCCGGTCTCTTCCGCCGTGTCCAGGCAGATGCCAAGGTCCTTGCGCATCCAGTCCACCGCAAAGCCGTGGTCGAAATGGTCGTCCAGCATGGTCTCGTACCGGTTCGACATCTGCCAGCTTCCGGCGGCCCCCTGGCTGATCACCTCGACCACTGCGCGCCCGTCCAGCCCGGCCTTCTCTGCAAAATGCAGCGCTTCGCTCAGGCCTTGGACCAGCCCTGCGATGGCGATCTGGTTGCACATCTTGGTCATCTGGCCCGCGCCGCTGTCTCCGATGCGGCGGCAGATCTTGGCATAGACCTGCATCACCGGCTCGGCCCGGTCATAGGCGGCCTGATCGCCGCCGCACATGATCGACAGAACCCCGTTCTCGGCCCCGGCCTGACCGCCCGAGATCGGCGCATCGACAAAAGAGATCCCGCGCGCCTTGGCCGCCGCGTAAAGCTCGCGCGTGACCTTGGCCGAAACGGTGGTGTGGTCAACGAAAACCGAGCCTTCCGCCATGCCGTCGAATGCGCCGTCCTCGCCGGTGCAGACCATGCGCAGATCGTCGTCGTTGCCGACGCAGGCCATCACGAACTCGGCCCCCTCGGCGGCACCGCGCGGCGTGGTCGCCATCTGGCCACCATGCTGCGACACCCATTTCTCCGCCTTGGCCGCGGTGCGGTTGTAGACGGTCACCTCATGCCCGGCCGCCTGCAGATGCTCGGCCATCGGATAGCCCATGACGCCCAGGCCAAGGAATGCAACTTTCGCCATTTTCGAGATCCTCCCTGTGACCGGTCCGGGACATGAAACGCCCACTGGCCGGAATGCTTGCCAGAGACAAAGCAAAGCCGCGGCCAAAGGGCAACCCCGCACCGGGAAACGGGCCGCAAATAATGGCCGCGCGTCACGCGCCGCTGATATTGCGCTCCATCAGGCGCTGGTACAGGCGTGGGGCCAGCCGGTTCAGCCACCAGGCCAGCCGCGCCACCCGGCCCACCGGGATGACGGGCCGCCCGCGATCCATCCCTTGCAGGATCACGCGGGCGGCCGCCTCGGGGGTCATCTCGTCCATGCCGTCGCTGGCCGATCCGGGGCGTGCGGTGCCATCGGGCTGCCGCTCGGCCCGGCCCGGGTTGGTCGCCACGAATGAGGGCGCCGCGATATGCACCCGCACGCCATGGGGCCGTTCTTCGGACCGCAGCGATTTGAAGAAACCGTCCAGCGCGTGTTTCGAGGCCGCATAAGCCGTGCGGTGATACAGGGGCGCAAATCCCGCCACCGACGAGATCGCCAGATGCGCCCCGCGCGACCGGCGCAGCGCGGGCAGAAAGGCGCGGGCCATCGAGACGGCCGCGAAATAGTTGATCTCGAACACCTTGCGGTGGCTGGTGTCGTCGGACTGATCGAACCCGCAGATCTGGGTGATCCCAGCGTTGTAGACAACCAGATCGATGCTGTCGCAATGCGCACGCGTATCGTTCACGGCACGCGCCAGTTGCGCCGGATCGGTCAGATCGCAGGCAATCGCCATCTGCGTAGCGGTGTCCTGCACCCCATCCACCTTCAGATCCAGCAGGACCACGCGCCATCCACGCTCTTGCAGCGCGGCCGAGAGCGCCTGACCCAGCCCGCCGGCCCCGCCCGAGATCACTGCGGTTTTCACAGGCCCACACTCCCTTTCCAAAGGTCGAACACCTCGGCGCTGGTCTTCTGCGGAACATAGCCGAACACGGTTTTCAGCGCGGTATTGTCCAAAACCGGTCGGTACTGCAGGAACCGCACCTGTTCAGGGCCATAGCGCGACAGGCCCAGCGGGTGAGCCACGGCCAGCGCCGCCTTGAGCGCCCAGGCCGGCAGGCGCAGCACGGGTTTTTCCAACGCGCGGGCCAGATCTTCGACGCTCAGCGCGCCGTCCCCGGCGACGTTGTACACTCCCGGCGGCCCATCGGTGGCCGCGCGTTTCAGGATGCGGGCCAGGTCACAGGTCCAGATGAACACGAAGGGGCTGTCGCTGCCCGCCACCGCCAGCAGGCGGGGTTTGCGGAACAGGGCGGTGATCTGGTTGTCGGTGCCGTCGCCCAGCACTGTGCCCACCCGCAGCACCACCTGCTCCAGCTGCGGCGCGGCCGTTCGGGCCTCGGCCAGCATCTCCTCGACCTGCCGCTTGTGGTCGGAATAGGGAAACTCGGGGTTGCCGCGCACCGGATCGGTTTCGCGCAGCGGCACCGGGTTGTCCGCGTGATAGCCATAGGCCGCTCCCGATGAGGTGACGACCAGCCGCCGCACGCCATGGGCCAGCGCGGCATCGATCACCTTTCGCGTGCCGCCCACATCCACCGCATGGGCCTCGGCCCGCGACATGCCCGGCGGCGGCGTGACGATCGAGGCCAGATGCACGATCACCTCGGGCTTCACCTTGGCGATAACCCGGGCGGGGTCGCCCGTGGTGACATCCATGCGCAGAAACGGAACCTCGTCCGGCAGCGTGTCCGGGCGGCGCAGGTCGGTGGCAAACACCTCATGGTCGCTCAGCTCGTCGAGCAGGGCGCAGCCGACCAGGCCCGCGGCGCCGGTGATCAGAATGCGGGTCATCGGGCGGCCTCGGTCCGGGCCATCAGCTGCGCTAGCGCCAGCCCCGAGATGGCATGCCAGATCCCCCAGAAGGCGGCCACCACGGCCATGCCGCCCAGGCCGTTGAAAAAGGCGAAGATCAGCACCAGTCCAAGGCCCGAATTCTGGATGCCGGTCTCGATCGTGATTGCACGCCGGTCAAAGGGGGACAGCCGGGTCAGAGTGGCCACAACCCAACCGCCCCCCAGTGCCAGGGCGTTGTGAAGGATCACAAGCCCGGCGACCGCCCCGGCGTAGCCTAGGAAGAAACTCCAGTTGGCCGCCAGGGCGAGCACGATGAAAGCCACGAAAATGGCCATGGACAGGATCTGCAGCGGCCCGCGCAGCCGCGCCGTCAGGGCGGGGCGCTTCTGGTTCAGGGTCACCCCCAGAACCAGCGGCAGGATCAGCATCAGCCCGACGATGATGGCGATTTGCACCGGGTCGATCTGGGTCTGCTGCAGAATGGCGCGGGTCGGCGGATACAGCCCGCCCCACAGAGCGATGTTGAACGGGGTCATCACGATGGCCCCGATGGTGGCGAAGGCGGTCATCGACACCGAAAGCGCCGCGTTTCCGCCCGCCCGATGGGTGATGAAATTCGAGATATTGCCCCCCGGGCAGGCCGCCACCAGGATCAGCCCCAATGCGATCGAGGGGCGCGGCTCGGTCAGCCAGACCAGCAGGAAGGTCAGCGCCGGCAGCACCAGGAATTGCGAGGCCAGCCCCACCACCACTGGCTTGGGCGCGCGCCGCAGCCGGTCGAAGTCGCGTGGTGACAGGTCGATGGCGATCGAGAACATCACGATCGCCAGAATCGCGTTCAGCAGAGTCAGCGAACCGGGGCTGAAATTCAGCGTGATCTCGTCGATGCCGGTCATGCGCGGGCTTTCCGGAACCGCGCGATCCAATCCGTCACCGCCTTGCGATAGGTCGCCTTGTCCACGTAATAGGCCATGCGGGGCAGGTTCAGGTACTGCATGCCTCCGGTGGCGCGCTGATAGTCTTTTTGTTTTTCCGCCTTCAGCGCCGCGGCCACGGGGCAGCCGGACTGAAGACCCTTGATATAGCGCGCCACCATTTCGGCCTGCTCGTGGCGTCCTTGCCAGCCTAGCCCGGTGGCCTCGATCATGCCCAGCACAAACAGATCGTCGCGTTCGGGATGTATGGCGTTCAGGTACAGATGCGGCGCATCGCCCTGCCAGTTCAGCAGGTTGGGGTCGATGAACGGGTAATGCAGCTTGTAGCCGGTCGCGGCCAGAATCATGTCATAGTCGCTGGCGCTGCCGTCCTTGAAGTGAACGGTGCGGCCCTCGATCCGGTCGATGTCGGGGCGAATGCGCAGGTCGCCGTGGCCCGCGTGGTACAGGACCAGCGAATTCACCACCGGGTGGCTTTCGTACAGTTTGTAGTCGGGCTTGGGAAAGCCGTATTTCTGCGGGTCGCCCACGAACCAGCGCAGGATCATCCCGTCGATCCGGCGCTTTAGCCACATGGGCAGGCGGATCATCCCGCCCAGCGTGTCGGCGGGTTTGCCAAAGACGTATTTCGGCACGAAATAATATCCGCGCCGCATCGACAGGTCGCACTGCGCGGCGTGATGGATGGCGTCCACCGCAATGTCGCACCCGGAATTGCCCGCGCCCACGACCAGCACCCGCTTGCCGTCGAACTGGCTGGGATAGCGGTACTGCGAGGCGTGGATCAACTCGCCGTCGAACTTGCCGGGAAAATCGGGCATGTTGGGCTCCGACAGGGTACCGTTCGCGATCAGCACCCCGGCAAACTCACCGCTATGCGTTCCCTGGTCGTCCCGCCAGGTCAGCCGCCAACCATCGCCCGGCGCGCCCAGTGGCGATGCGTCGATCACTTCGGTATTGAACCTGTAGTGATCGCGTAGTCCGAAATGATCGGCAAAGGCCCGGAAATAGTTGCGCATCTGCCGGTGCGACGGGTATTCGGCCACGTCGTCGCCCATCGGGAAATCGGCAAATTCGGTCATAGACTTGGATGAGATCAGATGCGCGGATTCGTACATGGTCGACCGTGGCGCATCGATATCCCACAGCCCGCCCACATCGGAATGCAACTCGAATCCCTGGAACGGGATGCCCTGTTCCTTCAGCACCTTGGCCGCCGCCAGCCCCATCGGACCCGCGCCGATCAAGGCATATGCCTTGCGCGCTTGTGTCATGAACCCTCCCCTGCTCGTGGCGCTTAACTTGAACGATCGTCCAAAATAAGGCAAGATGAAAAACATGAGCGCGAAATACATTGAAAAACAAAGGCAAAGGGCGCCATCGGCCCGGTCGCTGGAAACCAAGGCGCGGATTCTGGACGCGGCCGAGGCGCTGTTCGCGGAACGGGGATTCGAGGGCGCCTCGATCCGCGACATCGCCACGCGCGCCGGGGTGCAGGTGAGTTTGGTCCACCATCATGGCGGCGGCAAGGAAGAGCTGTTCTTCCAGACCGTCGCACGCCGCGCCGACGAGCTTGCCCGGATCAGGATGCAGGCGCTGGAGGATCGGCGCGCGCAGGACCCGCTGACCCTGCGGGGCATTCTGGACTGTTTCATCCGCCCCTATGTCAGCCTAGCCGAAACCGGCGGTCCGGGCTGGATGGCCTATGGGCGGCTGGTGGCGCATGTTTCGGTCGATCCGCGCTGGCGCCATATTGCCGCCGAGTGTTTCGACCCCACCGCCCAGTTCTTCATCCGTGAGATCGCCGCTCTGTATCCGCAGGCCGACCCGGCGCTGTTGGCCACGGGCCAGGTCTATTCGGTTTCGGCGATGCTGGCGCATCTCAACAGCGCCTGGCGGGTGCAGGCGCTGTCACAGGGCGGCGATCTGTCCGGGATCGACCAATTGGTCGAATTCTGCGCCGCGGGGATCGAGGCAATGGTGCACTCGGGCCGCGCTCGGCTCAGTCGATAGCGCGGGCGGTGCCCGAGACGCGCGGGGATTCAAGATTTCGGTCCTCAATTGTCAGTTTGTCGGCAGCTTGGGTGAAGACTCGGGCTTTGGTTGCGCCTTGGATTCTGTGTAGGGGGTGAGCACGGGATAAGCGCTCTGCATCGCTTCGATGGTCTGTGCCCGGAACTGGGTCTGAAACGGGTCGGGCTCGGCGGCGCGCACGGCCTCGGGCGAGAGGTAGAAGCCGACGGTCACGACCGAAACGGCAAAGACCGATCCGGCGGTCAGGGTGGCGAGGGTGTTGGTAATCGCGCGTAGCATGGCATTGATACTCCTGTTGCTGACGGGTTCGGGGTCTTGGGGGTGGCTCAGGCCTTTCGGGCCAGGGCCTGCTTCAGTTGGTCGTTCTCGGCCTGCAGCTGGGCCAATTGGCGGCCAAGCGCGTTCAGATGCGGGCGCAGCTCGGCCTCGGTGAAGCGAGGGGTGATGTGGCGCGGGCAGTTCCAGTCCAGCGCCGCGACATGGATGATCGCCGCGCGTTCGGCCTCGGCCGCGTCAGGGAAAAGGTCGCGCGCGGCCTCGGCCCCTTCGCGAAAGTCCACGCGGCCCAGAATCTTGAGCCTGCGCTGGTTGGCATAATCTATCAGGATCAGCGCGATCCGGTCATTGCCGTCCAGATTCCCGCGCGAGATATACTGTTTGTTGCCCGTGAAATCGGCATAGCCGATGGTCCGGTCGTCCAGCACCTTCAGAAACCCCGCCGGGCCGCCGCGATACTGGACATAGGGCCATCCGGTCTCGGACACGGTGGATTGATAGAACCCGTCGCGCGCCTCGATGAAGGCCTGCTCGGTGGGGCCGATCAGGTGACCCTGCTGCGGGCCGCCGTCGATGAACTTGGCGTAGGAGGCGGCGGACCCCATCCGCTCTTGATGGGCGCGGACGGCGCGAGTGAAGGTCAGTTCGGAAAAGGCGCGGGGCATGGGGTGCCTCCTTTCACAGGTTCAGATCGGACAGGCCGGGATGGTCGGCGGGCCGTGGCCCCAGGGGCCAGTGAAACAGGCGCTGGGCGTCGGTGATCGGCAGATCGTTCAAGGACGTATGTCGCTGGGCCATCCGGCCATCGGCGGCGAACTCCCAGTTCTCGTTACCGTAGGAGCGGAACCACTGGCCGCTGTCGTCATGCCACTCATAGGCATAGCGCACCGCGATGCGGTTCCCGTCACAGGCCCACAGCTCCTTGATCAGGCGATAGTCCAGTTCCGTGCGCCATTTGCGGGTCAGAAAGGCGTGGATCTGGGCGTGGCCGGTCAGGAACTCGGACCGGTTCCGCCACTGGCTGTCCGGGGTATAGGCCGGGGTCACGACGTCGGGGTTGCGGCTGTTCCAGGCGTCTTCGGCCTTGCGGACCTTTTCGATGGCGGTCTGCGTCGTGAACGGGGGCAGGGGAGGGCGCGGCATGGTCAGGGCCTTCAGGCGAGGGTGGCGGCCAGTAGGGCCACGGTCAGAAGGAAGGGAACATAGCTTGCGGGAAATGGGCTGGCGCGGCGTCGCATCGGTCAAATCCTTTGGGTGTACAGATCAGTAAACTGTGCTGATAAGGTGTACAGATCGGTCAACTATTTCAACCCTTGGGTCAAAAAAAGTTTTTCGTTCTGGCCTTCGTCATGGAAAATAAGAGCTAAAAACAGTGGCTTCATCGGCGTGAATTGCACCTGCGCGGCAAAGGCATTATGTACTGATCTGTACATGAGGGAGCCGAATCATGCGTCCGAACAAACGGGACGAGCTGGTCCGCAAAGCACTGCAGGTGTTTTACCGCGACGGGTTTCACGCCACCGGAATGGACCGGCTGGTGGTCGAAACCGGCGTGTCCAAGACCTCGATGTACAAGCATTTCCGCACCAAGGAGGAGCTGATCCTGGCGGTGCTGCGACTGCGGGACGAGAATTTCCGCAACTGGTTCGTGCGCCGGATCGAGGAGCTGGCCGACACCCCCGCCGATCAATTGCTGGCCGCGTTCGATGCGCTGGGCGAATGGTTCCGCGAGGACAATTTCCGCGGCTGCATGTTCATCAAGGCGGGGGCCGAATACCAGGATCCCGACCACCCGATCCATGTGCAGGCGGGCGAGCACAAGCGCCTGCTGCTGGAATATTTCACCGACCTGTGTCGCAAGGCTGGCGCGCGGGACCCGGACAAGCTGGCCTGCCAGCTGCTGCTGCTGAAAGAGGGCGCGATCGTCACCGCCGTGCTGCTTCGCAACGGCGATCCCGCGCGCGACGCCAAGGAGGCGGCTGCCGTCTTGCTGAAAAACGCGCTGGCTTGACCCAGGAAAACCCGCTTTAGTCCCTGAAGCAGGTAAAAGGGGGGTATATGCAGCAGGCTTCGGATTTTCTGGAAGAATGTCAGGTTCTTGATGATGCACTGACGGGGCTGGGTGCCGCGGACTGGCAGATCGTGACCCAGTTCAAAGACTGGACGATCGACGACGTGTTGGTGCACCTGCATTTCTGGAACCAAATGGCCGACCTGTCACAACGCGACCCGGATGCGTTCCAAGCCCGGGTGCAGCAGGTGATGCCGCGTATCCAGGCCGAGGGATTTCGCGCGACGGAAAACGCTGCAATCACCGAACGAGGACATGATCTGCGCGCCGCATGGTCTGATCTATGCAGCCGAATGGGCCGCGACTGGTCGGGGCTGGACCCCAAGTCGCGGGTCAAATGGGTGGGGCCGGACATGTCGGTGCGGTCCTCGATGACCGCCCGGCAGATGGAGAGCTGGGCGCATGGGCAGGAGGTATTCGACATTCTTGGCCTGACCCGGCCCGAGACCGACCGGATCCGCAACATCGTCGTGCTGGGGGTGAACACCTTTGGTTGGACCTACACGGTACATGGCCGCCCGGTGCCACCGGTGGCACCCTATCTGCGCCTGATCGCGCCGTCGGGGGCGCTGTGGGAATTCGGCGCGCCCGGCGCCGACCTGATCGAAGGGCCTGCCGTCGATTTTGCCCGCGTAGTGACCCAGACCCGAAACGTGGCGGACACTGGTCTGTCGGTGCAGGGGCCGGTCGCGCAGGAGTGGATGGCCATCGCCCAGTGTTTCGCCGGCGCCCCGGAAACGCCGCCGCCGCCCGGTGCCCGGCATCGCGTAGGGCATTGACGCCAAAGGACGTTGCGTAGCAGCGCAAACCGACGCGGCGTCACCCGGATTGGCGGAATCGGCGGCAAAAGCTACCCTTTTCGCCAACAGAATTCCGGAGAACCAATCATGTCGCTTTTTACCTCGACCGCTTCCTGGGTCACTGACGAACACCGCATGTTTGCCGAAATGGCCGGGCGGTTCATGGATGATGAACTGGTGCCCAACATCGAGGCCTGGGCCGAGCAAGGCGTGGTCGACCGTGACTTCTGGCGGAAGGCCGGGGAAACCGGGCTGATGGCCGGGGCCATCCCCGAGGAATTCGGTGGCGTCGGCGGCGGCATGGGTTTTGATGCGGTCACGATCTATGAGCAGACCTCGCGGGGGGATGCGGGCTGGGGCTATGGCATCCAGTCGATCGTGACCCACTACATCACCGCCTATGGCAGCGAGGATCAAAAGAGCAAATGGCTGCCCAAACTGGCCTCGGGCGAGATGGTCGGCGCGCTGGCCATGACCGAACCGGGCACCGGCTCGGACGTCCAGGCGATCCGCACCACAGCCGAAAAGGATGGCAATTCCTACCGGATGAACGGGTCCAAGATCTTCATCACCAACGGCCAGACCGCCGACCTGATCATCGTGGCCGCCAAAACCGACAAGTCGCTGGGCGCCAAGGGCGTGTCGCTGATCGCGGTCGAGACCGAAGGGGCCGAGGGCTTCCGCCGGGGGCGCAACCTCAAGAAGCTGGGGATGAAGGCCAATGACACCGCCGAACTGTTCTTCGAGGACGTAAAGGTGCCGATGACCAACCTGCTGGGCTCCGAGGAGGGGCAGGGTTTCTATCAGCTGATGAAGCAACTGCCATGGGAACGTCTGACCATCGGCATCATGGCGCTGGGCGCGATCGACTTCGCCATCGCCGAGACGTTGAAATACACCCAGGAACGCAAGGCGTTCGGCCAACGGGTGATGGACTTCCAGAACACTCGCTTCAAGCTGGCGGAATGCAAGACCAGGGCCGAGGTGCTGCGCAGCTTCGTCAATGACTGCATCGGCAAGCTGGAGGCCGGTCAGCTGGACGCGGCCACGGCCTCGATGGTGAAATACTGGGGCTCCGAGGTGCAAAACGAGATCATGCACGAATGCCTGCAGCTGTTCGGCGGCTATGGCTTCATGATGGAGTACCCGATCGCGCGGCTTTACGCGGATGCGCGGGTGCAGATGATCTATGGCGGCACCAACGAGGTGATGAAGGAACTCATCGCCCGCTCGATCGACGTCTGACCGGGCGCTCCCGCCCGTCGTCAACGGCCCTTGCGGGCCGCCTCCTCCGGTTGGGCCCGGCCGCGCCCGAGCGATGCTCGGCCGCGGCGGAGGCGGATCGGCTAAGGCAGCTGCCCCTGCAGCCATGCACGGAACGAGACAAGCGGGGCCGGCTCCGTGCGACTTTGCGGCCAGACAAGATAGTAGTCGCCCAGGCTGACCGGCGGAGCTGCACAGGCCGGAACCAACCGGCCGGCTTCCAGCTCGGCCGAAATCAGGTAGCTGGGCAGCAGTGCTGCGCCCAACCCATGGATCGTAGCCTGGATCATGGTCGAGAACTGGTCGAACAGCATGCCTCGGACGCCCTCGACAGGGGTGCTTTGCGCGGCGAACCAGCGTTCCCACGCATCGGGCCGGGTATCCAGATGCAGCAGTGGTGCGTCGACCAGCCATTCAGCGTTCGGGGCTTCGGCTGGCAGCAGGGCTGGCGCGCAGACCGGCAGAACCTCTTCGCACATGATCGGCAGATAGTTCACCCCGGCCCAGTCGCGCTGGCCGAAGTGGATGGCTGCGTCGAAGGGTTCGGTGCCGAAGTCGAATGGCTTGAGCCGTGTGCTGAGGTTCATCGTCACTTCGGGGTGGCGTTGCGCGAAATCCTGAAGCCGTGGCGCCAGCCAGTGCATACCGAAGGCGGGCAGGATCGACAGTTGCAAAGAACCGCCGGAAGGGTTGGCCTTCAGCTTCAGTGAGGCCTGCGCCAGTTGCTGCAGCGCCGTTCGGGCAGTTTCCACGTATTCCTTGCCAGCGGGTGTGAGTTGCAGGCGCATTCGGTCGCGTTGGATCAGTGCGACGCCCAGCTGTTCTTCGACGGCCTTCAACTGGCGACTGACCGCGCTTTGGGTCAGCGAGAGCTCATCGGCAGCTGCCGAGGCGCTGCCCAGGCGGTCGACGGCTTCGAGCGCCAACAGGGAAGAAATAGACGGCAGAAATCGACGCGGCGCCAGCATATGATTTTTCCTCATGGCTTTTGGAGGGAATATCACTGGTGGATCCTCCAACCCAATAGCAAAAAGGCGCAACGGTAGAAAAGTGCAGCGGGGCGATCATGACCATTCAGAACAGTTCGAGCGGATTTCGGCGGGCAGGGAGACTCGACGGGATCGAATTGTCCGAGATCGTCCAAATCTCGGAACGGGCCGCGCAGTTGCGGGCGCAGGGTGTGGACGTGATCGCGCTCAGCACCGGCGAGCCCGACTTTCCCACGCCGCCGCACGTGGTCGAGGCCGCCCACAAGGCGGCGCTGGAAGGCCAGACCCGATACCCCGCCACCGCCGGAACGCTGGCCCTGCGTGCCGCTATCGCGGAACAGGCCGGGGTCGAGCCGGCGCAGGTCATCGTCTCGACCGGGGCCAAGCAGGTGCTGGCCGGCGCGTTCCTCGCGACGCTCGATTCGGGCGATGAGGTCATCACCACCGCGCCTTTCTGGACCAGCTATGCCGACATGGTGAAACTGGCGGGCGGTGTGCCGGTCGTGCTGGATTGTCCGCGCGATCAGGCCTTCAAGCTGACCCCCGAACAGTTGGAGGCGGCGATCACCCCGCGTACCCGCTGGCTGCTGTTGAACACACCGTCGAACCCGACCGGGGCGGTTTACTCTGAGGCCGAATTGCAGGCGCTGGGCGCTGTGTTGGAACAGCACCCGCAGGTCTGGGTAACCTCGGACGAGATCTATCAGCACCTCGCCTATGTGCCCTTCACGCCCTTTACCCAGGCGGTTCCGGCGCTGGCCGACCGCACGCTAACGGTGAATGGCGTGTCCAAGGCCTATTCGATGACCGGCTGGCGCATCGGCTGGGGGATCGGCCCCGCGCCGCTGATCAAGGCGATGGCGGCGGTGCAGGGGCAGATCACCTCGGGTGCCTGTTCCATCGCGCAGGCGGCAGCACTGGCCGCGCTGACCGGCCCGCAGGATCTGTTGGCCGAACGCCGCGAGGCGATGCGTGCGCGCCGCGATCTGGTCGTGGATGGCCTGAAGGCCGCCGGTTTGGACTGCCCAGTGCCCTGCGGCGCCTTCTACGTCTTTCCGCAGACGCCTGCCGCGATGCCGTCGGACCCCGAGTTCTGCCGTCATCTGCTGGATCAGGCGGGCATCGCGGTGGTGCCGGGGCGGGCCTTCGGCATGCCGGGGCATTTTCGGCTTTCCTTTGCCTATGACACCGATAGCCTGACCCAAGGCCTGCGCCGGATTGCCGACGCCACGGCCAAACTCTGACCTGACCGGGGAACCCAGATGGATCGCGCCCAGATCGTTCACGAAAACTTCCTGACCCGCGTTGCCAACCGCGACCTGCCCGCGGGCGCGCCGCCGCGCCCGGGCCTGACTGCGCCCGAGGCGGTCTCGCTGTTCCGCTCTCAGGTCCTCAGCCGGGCGCTGGACCGCACCAGCCGGGCGATGCAGAAGGCGGGGCAGGGGTTCTACACCATCGGCTCGTCCGGGCACGAAGGCATGGCCGCCGTGGCCCATGCCCTGCGCCCGACCGACATCGCCTTTCTGCACTATCGCGACGCCGCCTTTCAGATCGCCCGGGCCGAGCAGGTGCCCGGCCAGCAGATCGCCTGGGACATGCTGCTGAGTTTCGCCTGTTCCAAGGAGGACCCGACCTCGGGCGGGCGGCACAAGGTGCTGGGCTCCAAGGCGCTGATGATCCCGCCGCAGACCTCGACCATCGCCAGCCACCTGTCCAAGGCGGTGGGGGCGGCCTATAGCCTGGGTGCGGCGCGGCGGCATGACCCCGAACACCGGCAACTGCCCGAGGACGGCATCGCGATGTGCTCCTTTGGCGACGCTTCGGCCAACCACTCCACCGCGCAGGGGGCGATCAACACCGCCGGCTGGACCAGCGTGCAGTCGATCCCGCTGCCGCTGCTCTTTGTCTGCGAGGACAACGGCATCGGCATCTCGGTCAAGACGCCCAAGGGCTGGATTCAGGCTTCGATGGAGTATCGTCCGGGCATCAGGTATTTCCAGGCCAACGGGTTGGACATCTATGAAACCTTCGCGGTGGCGCAGCAAGCGGCCGAATACGTCCGCACCCGGCGCAAGCCGGCCTTCCTGCACCTGAAAACCGTGCGGCTGTATGGCCATGCGGGGGCGGATGTGCCCACCACCTATCTCAGCCGCGCCGAGGTCGAGGCCGACGAGGCCAACGACCCGCTGCTGCATTCGGTGCGCCTGCTGGATCAGGCCGGGGCGCTGTCGCCCGAACAGGCGCTGAATATCTATGAACAGACCTGCGCCCGCACCGACCGCATCGCGGCGCAGGCTGCCACCCGCCCACATCTGGCCACCGCCGCCGAGGTCGCGGCCAGCCTCATCCCGCCCAAGCGCCCCTGCAAACCTACCAACGGCCCCAGCGCCGAGGCCCGCGCCGCCGCCTTCGGCAGCGACCTGCGCGCGATGGACGACCCGCAGCCGATGGCCCGCCTGATCAACTGGGCGCTGACCGACCTGATGCTGGAACATGGCGAGATCGTCTGCATGGGCGAGGATGTGGGCCGCAAGGGCGGCGTCTATGGCGTGACGCAGAAGCTGCAGCAGCGCTTTGGACCCGACCGGGTGATCGACACGCTGCTGGACGAACAGTCCATCCTCGGCCTAGCCATCGGCATGGCCCATAACGGCTTTCTCCCGATCCCCGAGATCCAGTTCCTCGCCTATCTGCACAATGCCGAGGACCAGATCCGGGGCGAGGCCGCCACGCTGCCCTTCTTCTCGAACGGGCAGTTCACCAACCCGATGGTCGTGCGGATCGCGGGGCTGGGCTACCAGAAAGGCTTTGGCGGGCATTTCCACAACGACAACTCGCTGGCGGTGCTGCGCGACATTCCGGGCGTCATCATCGCCTGCCCCTCGACCGGGGCGGACGCGGCGCGGATGCTGCGCGAATGCGTGCGCCTTGCGCGCGAGGAGCAGCGGGTGGTGGTGTTCGTGGAACCCATCGCGCTCTACCCGATGCGCGACCTGCATCAGGCGCAGGACGGCGCGTGGATGACCCGCTATCCCGCGTCCGACGAACGCATCGCGCCGGGCGAGGTCGGCGTGCATGGCGACGGCACCGATCTGGCGATCGTGACTTACGGCAACGGCCATTACCTGTCGAAACAGGCGCTGCCCGAACTGGCAGCGGCGGGCCTCAAGACCCGCATCATCGACATGCGCTGGCTGGCGCCGCTGCCGGAACAGGCGCTGCTGGAGGCCACCAAGGGCTGCAAACACGTCCTGATCGTCGATGAATGCCGCCGCACCGGCAGCCAGTCCGAGGCCCTGATGACGCTCTTTGCCGAACAGACCGACCTGCCCACCGCCCGTGTGGTGGCCGAGGATTGCTTCATCGCCACCGGCCCCGCCTATGCCGCGCCGCTGCCCTCGAAGGATGGCATCGTGGCCGCCGCCCTGACCCTGACCGGAGCCAAGAAATGACCCGCACCGCCGTCGTGATCTGCCCCGGCCGGGGCACCTACAACAAGCCCGAGCTGGGCTATCTGCACCGTCACCATTCGAACCGCATGGAACTGTTCCGCGAATTCGACGCGATCCGCGCCGAGACGGGCCAGGAGGCGGTGACCGCACTGGACGGCGCGTCGCGATTCTCGGTCAGCAAGTATTCCCGCGGCGACGTGGCCTCGCCGCTGATCTACGCCGCGGCGCTGGCCGATGCGCAGGCGCTGGCCGAGGGTATCGAGGTGGTGGCCGTCACCGGCAACTCGATGGGCTGGTATATCGCGCTGGCCGCCGCGGGGGCGCTGTCGCCCGAAAACGGGTTCCGGGTGGTCAACACCATGGGCACGCTGATGCAGACCCACCTGATCGGCGGGCAGCTGGTCTATCCCTTCACCGGCGACGACTGGCGCGACGATCCCGCCCGCAAGGCCGAGCTTTTGGCCGAAGTAGCGCGTATCAATGCATTGCTGGAGCATGACCTCGCCCTGTCGATCGACCTGGGTGGGATGCTTGTGCTGGCGGGCAACGAAGCCGGGCTCAAGGCCTTCGAGGCCGCCCAGCCCGTAGTGCAAGAGCGGTTCCCGATGAGGCTGGCCAACCACGCGGCCTTTCACACGCGCCTGCAGGCGCCCGTGGCGCAGGAGGGCCGCCGCCAACTGCCCGCCACGCTGTTCACCCAGCCCGACCTGCCGATGATCGACGGGCGCGGCAAGATCTGGTGGCCCGACGCCACCGACACGGGCGCGCTGTGGGATTATACGCTGGGCCATCAGGTGACCGAGCCCTACGACTTCACCCGCGCGGTGCAGACCGCCGCCCGTGAATTCGCGCCCGACCTGTTCATCGTCACCGGCCCCGGCGCCACGCTGGGCGGCGCGGTGGCGCAATCGCTGGTGCTGGCCAACTGGCGCGGCATGTCCGACAAGCAGAGCTTTCAGGCCCTGCAGGCGCAGGACCCGTTCCTGATCGCTTTGGGGCGCGAGGATCAAAGACCTCTTGCCATCGGCTAAGCGCTCGGGGAATCTGCGCGCGCATTCAAGGACATCCCGCCCATGACCACCGACCCCGAAACCAGCCTGTGGACCAAGACCAGCCGCGAGCGGGTGGATGCCCCGCCCCTGACCGGGCCTGTCACGGTGGACCTTGCCGTGATCGGCGGCGGCTATACGGGCTGCTCGGCGGCGCTGCACGCGGCGCAGGCGGGGGCTTCGGTCTGCCTGCTCGAGGCGCTTGAGATCGGCCATGGCGGGTCGGGCCGCAATGTCGGGCTGGCCAATGCCGGGCTGTGGCTGCCCCCGGCCGAGATCCGCGCCCATCTGGGCCACGAGGCCGGCGACCGGCTGATCACCCTGCTGGCGCAGGCCCCGGCCGAAGTGTTCCGCCTGATCCTTGACCACGCCATCGATTGCGAGCCGGTGCAGGCCGGAACCCTGCACCTGGCCCATTCGCCCAAGGGCCTGCGCGACCTCCAAACCCGCCGCCAACAGTTGTCAGCCGACGGCGCGCCGGTCGAACTGCTGTCGGCGCAGGAAACCGCCCGCCGCACCGGCAGCGAGGCCTTTCACGGCGCCATCTTCGACCCGCGCGCCGGGACGATCCAGCCTCTGGCCTATGTGCAGGGCCTCGCCCGCGCCGCGCGGCAGGCCGGGGCCGCGATCCACGCCAACAGCCCGGTGCAGACCCTGCGCCATGATGGCGATGTCTGGCATCTGGACACACCGCTGGGTTCTGTGCGCGCCAAGGCGCTGATCCAAGCCACCAACGCCTATCACACGGGGCTGCCCGACACCCGACAGGCCTATGTACCGGTCTACTACTTCCAATACGCCACCGACCCGCTGCCCGAGGACATCTGCGCCACCCTGCTGCCGGGGGGCGAGGGCTGTTGGGATACCGGGCTGATCATGACCTCGTTCCGCATGGATCAGGCCGGGCGGCTGGTGATCGGGGCGATGGGCGATCTGGGCCACGCGGGCAGTTTCGCTCATCGCGGCTGGATCACGCGCAAACTGGTGCAGATGTTTCCCGCGCTGACCGGCCAACCGCTTAAGGACAGCTGGCACGGGCGCATCGCCATGACCTCAGACCATATCCCGAAGCTGGTGCAGATCGGGCCGAACGCGCTGTCGGCGCATGGCTATTCCGGGCGCGGGATCGGGCCGGGCACGGTGTTCGGCCGCATGATGGCCGACAGCCTGCTGTCGGGCGACCCCGCCCGCCTGCCGCTGCCGCCGGTGCCTGAGCACAGCGAAAGCTGGACCGGCCTGCGCTGCGCCTTTTTCGAGACCGGCGCGACGCTGACGCATCTGGTCAAGGCAAGGGTCTGACCGGTCAGACCGAGCGGGTGATCCCGCCATCCACTCGGATGTTCTGTCCGGTGATGTAACCGCCGCCCTCGGAGGCCAGGAACGCGATGACCGAGGCGATCTCGTCATAGCTGCGCCCATAGCGGCCCATGGGGATCTTGGCCTTGAACTCCTCCTGTTCCGGCAGGCTGTCGATGAAGCCGGGCAGGACGTTGTTCATGCGGATGTTCTCGGCGGCATACTTGTCGGCGAACAGCTTGGTGAACGCCGCAAGCCCGGCCCGGAACACGCCCGAGGTCGGAAAGACCGGATCGGGCTCAAACGCCGCGAAGGTTGAGATGTTGATGATCGACCCGCCGCCCTGCGCCTGCATGATCGGGGTGACCAGCCTCGTGGGGCGCACGGCGTTCAGGAAATAGACCTCCATGCCGCGGTGCCAGTCCTCGTCGGTCAGCTCCAGCACCGGCGCGCGGGGGCCGTGCCCGGCCGAGTTCACAAGCACGTCGATCCGCCCCCAATGGGTCATCGCCGCATCCACCAGCCTCTGCAGGTCGTCAGTCGACTGGTTCGAGCCGGTCACGCCCACGCCGCCCAGCTCGGCTGCCAGTGCCTCGCCCTTGCCGGACGAGGACAGGATGCCCACCTTGAACCCGTCCGCCGCCAGACGCCGCGCCGCATCCGCGCCCATGCCGCTGCCGCCGGCGGAGATCAATGCCACTTTTTCTGTCATCTTCGTTCTCCGTTTCCATCTGCCGCCAAGATGAAGCGCGGCCGGCCGTTTGACCAATCAGTTCTTCTGCCCTATGACTGTAGAAAATCTACTGTGTGATCGTCATGGTTGCCCCTCCTCCATTGAATGCCCTGCGCGCCTTCGAGGCGTCGGCCCGACACCTGAACTTCAGGCTGGCGGCGCAGGAACTGGGTGTCACCCAAGGCGCCGTGGCACAGCAGGTCCGGGGCCTCGAGGCGCGGCTGGGCACCCCGTTGTTCGACCGCCTGCCGCGCGGTCTGCGGCTGACCGAGGCCGGACGGCGGTTCCACGCGCCCCTGCGTCGCGCTTTCCGTCTGATCGAAGAGGCGGTCGAAGACCTGTCCGGCCAGCGTCAGATTACCCTGTCGGTCACGCCCAGCTTTGCTTCGAAATGGCTGGTGCCGCGGCTGGGCGATTTCACCGCGCGCCACCCGGATGTCTCGGTGCAGGTCGATGCGCGCGAGCGGCTGGCCGATTTCCAGACGGACGGGGTGGATATCGCGGTGCGGCAGGGCCGCGCGCCGTTTGGCGACGGCCTTGTGGCCGAGCCGCTGTTCCCCACCGAATTCGTCGTCGTCGGCAGCCCTGACCTAGCCGCGCAAGTGACATCGGCGCAGGACCTGCTGGCGCATGTGCTGCTGAGCGATTCACACGGTCTGTGGCCCCTGTTTCTGGAACGCGCCGGCGTGCAGGGGCGCCCGAGGATGATGAATTTCAGCCAGACCAGCCTGGCCATCGACGCTGCCGTGACCGGGCAGGGCTTTGCGCTGGCCAATGCGCCACTGGTCGCGGCCGAGCTTATGGCGGGACGGTTGGTGCAACCGCTGGCGCAGGTGCTGCTGGATGATCTGGGGTTCCATATCGTCACCCCGCGCAAGCCACGGCAGCCGGATCTGGTGGCGCTGATGCGCGACTGGCTGCGGGCTCAGGCCTGAAGCGTGGCGGCAATCGCCGCGATCTGGCCCCGCAGCCAGCGATGGGCGGGATCGTTGGCGAACCGCTGGTGCCAGACCATGTAGATCGACACCGGCTGGCAATTGAAGGGCAGGGGCGCACAGTCCAGCGCCGTCAAAGGCCCTTGTTTCATCAGCGCCGTGTCGGTCGAGATCAGGTCGCTGCCCTTCACGAAGGCCGGGATCGCGTTGAAATGCGGCAGAGTCACGGTGGGCGGGCGAATCTGGCTTTGATCCACGCCGCGCATCACCGCCCGCGCGTTGCGCCCATCGGGAAACCGCACCTCGACATGGTCCGAGGCGCAATAGGCGGCCCAGTCGGCGGGCGGGTCGCGCCGTTCGGCGTCGTAAAACACCATCAGCGGGCTGCTCATCAACAGCTTTTGAAAGATGTCGGGACCGTCCGGCGGCAGCGGGGTCAGCATCAGCTGGCACCGGTCGCTGCGCAGCAGTTCCGGGTCGGGCACGCCCGAGGGCATGAACCCCAGCCGCAGCCGCACCCCATCGGCCCGCGCCCTGCGCAGCAACTGCGGAAAGATCAGCTCGCGCGGCATGTCGTTGGTGGCGATCTGCACGGCGATCTCTTCAGACAGCGGGTCAAAGGGCCGCTCGTCGGTCAGGGCGCGCATCCCGTCCAGCACCCTTTGCACCGGGTCTTTCAGCGCCAGCGCTCGCTCGGTTGCGCGCAGCCCCTGGCCCGACCGCACGAACAGCGGGTCGCCCAGCACCTGCCGCAGCTTGGCCAACGTGTGGCTGATGGCCGATTGCGTGACACCCAGCCGGTCGGCGGCCTTGGACACCGAGTTTTCCTCGAGGATCGTCAGGAAGGTGCGCAGGACCTTGCCATCCAGATCCGTGAAATCAATTTTCTTCATACCGTTTATGATCCGCCATGAATGGTATTGCTGTTCATGCCGCGCTAGGGGAAGCTTGGCAACAGGAGGCACGCGATGGGGATCCGCTTTTTCTCGGACAAGAACCGACCCGTTCACATGGGTCCTTATCCGCTTGAGCGGCTGCGGCGACAGGATGCGCTGCCCGATCTGTCGGCGCTGGCGCCCATGCCGGTGCTGAGTTTCGACCGCCCCGAAAAGCCCCACAGCATCGTCAACGCAATGGGCGAGTTTCAGGCGATGCTGGACACCATCCGCGATGGTTTCGTCAATCCGGCCCGGGCCGAGATGCCTCTCGATCCGGCTGAACGCGCCAACCACCTGAAGGCATTCGGCTATTTCAACGATGCATCGATGATGGGCTGCGGGCCTCTGCCGCCGCAGGCGCTGCTGGACCAGCCCCGGCGCAACCCTGATATCGACCGGTTGGCCCATGCGCTGCAGACCCGGCAGACGAAGACCCTGGCCTCGGGGATCGACGTGATCATGGCCGACCTGCGCGACAGCGTCGCGGCCCAGCCGGGGCCGATCACCGCCCATCGCCATGCCATCTTGTTCCTGTACGAACATCACCGCGACCCCGATCCGTCCGAGCCCGGCGCCGAGTGGATCCTGGATGCGCAGGATCACCGCGCCTGCCTGCTGGCCACCGAAAACGCGGTGGTGATCGCCAACTACATCCGTCTGTTGGGGTATGACGCGCGGGCGCATTCGGTGATGTCCTCGGACGTGGACCTGCCGCGCCTTGCCGCCGCAGCCGGGTTGGTCTGGGCCGAAGAAGGCACCGCCGTAGCCCCTTGGTTGGGGCGTCGGTTCGGGCTGGCCGCCGTGACCACCGAGATGGAAATCGCCCATGACCGACCGCTGGCCCCGCGCGACCGGCAGCCGTGGTTCCGAACCCAAGGCCCCGCGTGGTGGCTGGGCGCGGGCTTTGCCAAAAGCGCGCTGAACCGCGACCCTTTCGCCCGCCGCCGCTATGTCGATGGCGCGCACCCGTTCGAGACGCTCAAACGCGTGGACAGCCCGACCACCTATATCGACGAAGCGAACGTGCCCCGCGTGCCCAAACGCGCCGACATGTTTGCGCGGGCGCAGTTCGGCGACATGGGCAAACCTCTGCAGGACGCGGCGAAGGGCGGGCACTACGTCCGAAAAT
Organism: Ruegeria sp. BC2; assembly: GCF_056539245.1. Taxonomy (NCBI): domain Bacteria; kingdom Pseudomonadati; phylum Pseudomonadota; class Alphaproteobacteria; order Rhodobacterales; family Roseobacteraceae; genus Ruegeria; species Ruegeria sp. BC2. The sequence continues at coordinate 2,033,724 of NZ_JBQFUQ010000001.1, read as the reverse complement.
CCGCGCCCAGCTTTGCCCAACGGCGCGCGCTGGGGGCCTTCGTCCTGCTGCAGGACGGCGACAGCGCCGAGGTCGCCAGCCCCACCGATGCCGAGCGCAACGCGGCGAACATCAAGGCGGCCAGCTATTTCCTGGGCGTCGATGCCGTGGGCCTCAGCCGCTGCCCCGAATGGGCGTGGTATTCGCACGACGCCACCGGCGAGGAGATCTTGCCGCCCCACGATCAGGCCATCAGCATGATCATCGACCAAGGTTATGAGACGATGGAGGGCGCCTCCGGCGATGACTGGATCAGCGTCGCCCAGTCGATGCGCGCCTATCTGCGGTTCTCGCTGCTGGGTGGGGTATTGGCCCGTCAGATCCGCAATCTGGGCTACAAGGCCAAGGCGCATACGGTGATGGATGGCGAAGTGCTGCAGCCGCCGCTGCTGTTGCTGTCGGGGCTGGGCGAGGTCAGCCGCATCGGCGAGGTCATTCTGAACCCGTTCCTGGGCCCGCGCCTGAAATCGGGTGTGGTGACCACCGACATGCCCATGACCCACGACAAGCCCATCGACTTTGGCCTGCAGCGGTTCTGCGAAAGCTGCAACAAATGTGCTCGCGAATGCCCCTCGGGGGCGATCACCGCCGGGCCCAAGCTGATGTTCAACGGCTACGAGATCTGGAAATCCGACAGCCAGAAATGCGCCACCTACCGGATCACCACGCCCGGCGGGGCGATGTGCGGGCGCTGCATGAAGACCTGCCCCTGGAACCTGGAAGGGCTGTTCGCCGAACGCCCCTTCCGCTGGGCTGCGATGACCATTCCCGCCGCTGCGCCCGCGCTGGCGAAACTGGACGATGCGCTCGGCAATGGCGGGCTGAACGACACCAAGAAATGGTGGTGGGATCTGGAACTGCAGCCCGACGGCGCCTATCGGCCCACAGCGCACCCGCTGAACCGGCGCGATCTGCAAAAGGATCTTGACCTGAAATACGAGGATCAGACGCTGGCCGTCTATCCCGCCCCGCTGGCCCCGCATCCCTGGCCCTATCCGTTCGCGATGGATCGCGAGGCCGGGATTGCCGCCTATAAGGCGATGGTCACGGCCGAGGACTACAAGACCCGTCTGGCCGCCGGAGACATGTCGGTTATCCACCGCTACACGATCTCGGGCGATGCGCCGGTGATGCAGCTGGTGCTGTCGAAGGTCGAGAAGATGACGGCAGACGTCACCAAATACGAGTTCTCCACACCAGATAGTACGCCCTTGCCGGATTGGACGGCCGGCGCGCATCTGGACGTGTTGGTGGCACCGGAATTTCTGCGGCAATACTCGATGTCCGGGGACCCGGCCGACCGCATGACCTATCAGATCGGGGTCCTGCGCGAGGATCAGGGCCGCGGCGGATCGGCCCTGCTGCACCGGATCTTCACGCCGGGCCGCAAGGTGTTCGTGTCAAAGCCGATCAATCATTTCGAACTGGACGAGACCGCCACCCGCACTCTGCTGATGGGTGGCGGCATCGGCATCACCCCAATGATCGCCTTCGCGTATCGCCTGCACGCGCTGGGCCGCGATTTCGATCTGCATTATTCCGTCCCCTCTCGGAAAAAGGTGGGGTATCTGGCCGATCTGGCCGCCGCGCCCTGGGCGGACCGCGTGCATATGCATGTCTCGGACGAGGGCACCCGCGCCGATCTGGACACGATCCTGGCGGGCTATCGCGACGGCTGGCATGTCTATACCTGCGGCCCGGACCGCTACATGGAGGCGGTGATGCAGGCTGCCGAACGCCAGGGCTGGCCCGAGGAGGCCCGGCATCTGGAGTATTTCTCGGTGCCCGAGCAGCCCGATTTTGAAAACCACCCGTTCACCTTGCGGCTGGCACGGTCAGGGCGTGACCTCGAGGTGCCCGTCGACAAAGACGCGGCGCAGGTGCTGAACGAGGCCGGCATCCATGTCGACGTGAAATGCGCCGACGGCATCTGCGGCGTCTGCAAATGCGGGCTGATTGCGGGCGAGGTCGAGCATCGCGATTTCGTCCTGTCGCGCAATCAGCGGGAATCGGCACTGATTCTGTGCCAGAGCCGCGCGGCCGAGCCGGGCGGGGTGGTCGAGATCGACCTCTGACCCCGGTCGGAAAGCGACATTCTCAGGCGAAAAAATAGGTCGCGCGGGCCATGGACGCCGCCGCGCGGCTGCTCTAACGTCGCCCCAAACCCAGTGAACCCTGACCAACAGGCGCGAGGTACAATCATGCAATATCACCGCCCCGCCAGCTTTGCCGAAGCTTCGGATCTGGCTGCCCATGCTACGGGCATCACGCGGTTTCTGGCCGGCGGCACCGACGTTCTGGTGCAACTGCGGTCCGAGATCGTGACCCCCGACACCCTGATCGACATCAAGGCCATCGACGGGGTGCGCGACATCACCCGCCACGCCGACGGCAGCTGGACGCTGGGCGTGGCCGTCACCGGCGCCGAGATGAGCGAACATCCCCAACTGGGCCGCGAGTGGCCCGGTGTAGTCGAGGCGATGGACCTGATCGGTTCGACCCAGGTTCAGGGCCGTGCCACGCTGACGGGCAACTTGTGCAACGGCTCGCCCGCAGCCGACTCGGTTCCGGCCATTGTGGCCGCAGGGGTTACGGCGACAGTGACCGGCCCGAACGGCGATCGGGTCGTGGCGGTCGAGGACATTCCGACCGGCCCCGGCAAGACATCGCTGGCGCAGGGCGAACTGATCTCGGCTCTGCACATCCCGGCGCGAGGCGCGAGTGGCGGCGACGCCTATCTGCGCTTCATTCCGCGCACCGAGATGGACATCGCCGTGGTCGGCGTGGGCGTGAACCTGCGCGTCGATGGTGACACGATCACCGAGGCCCGCGTTGCGCTGGGGGCCGTGGCACCCACCGTCCTGCTGGTCGAAGACTGCGCCCGGGCATTGATCGGCACCACGCTGGACGATGCCGCGCTGGCGGCGCTGGCCGCCGCCGCCTCGGCCGCGTGCAAACCCATCGACGACAAGCGCGGCACGATCGAATTTCGAACCGAAGTGGCCGGCGTTCTGGCAAAACGCGCCGCGAAAATCGCCTATGCCCGCGCCAAGGGAGAGACCGCATGACCAAGCATCACGTCACCACCACCGTCAACGGCGACACGGTCGAATACCTGTGCGACGCGCGCGAAACCCTACTGGACTGTCTGCGCGACAAGCTGAACCTGACCGGCGCCAAGGAAGGCTGCGGCACCGGCGATTGCGGGGCCTGCTCGGTCACGCTGGACGGGCGGCTCGTCTGTTCCTGCCTGGTGCTGGGGGTCGAGGCCGAGGGCAAGAAGATCGAAACCATCGAAGGCATGGCCCGGGGCGAAACCCTGCACCCGCTGCAGCGCAGGTTCATCGACCATGCCGCGTTGCAATGCGGGGTCTGCACACCAGGCGTTCTGGTCGCCGCCAAGGCGCTGCTGGAAAAGAACCCCGACCCGACCGAGGAAGAGGCCCGCTATTGGCTGGCCGGCAACCTGTGCCGCTGCACGGGGTATGACAAGATCATCCGCGCCGTTCTGGACACGGCCGCCGAGCTGCGGGAGGCTTCGTAATGGCACTCGACGATCGCAAGTCGCATTTCATCTTCGTGGGCACCCGCCCGAACCGTCCCGACGGGTTGGACAAGGTCACCGGCCGCGCCCGGTTCGGGGCTGATGTGACCGCGCCGGGCATGCTGTTCGGCGCCATCCTGCGCTCGCCCCACGCCCATGCGCGGATCGTTCGGATCGACACCTCGAAGGCCGAGGCGCATCGGGACGTGAAAGCCGTGGTCACCCGCGCCGATTTTGCCGATGTCCCGTTCAAGCCCGGGCTCGAGGGCGAGTTCTGGAACGTTCTGGAAAACGTTATGGCCGGGGAAAAGGCGCTTTATGACGGGCACGCGGTGGCGGCGGTTGCGGCCAGCTCGGCGCTGGCGGCGCGGGATGCGCTCAAGCTGATCGAGGTCGAATACGAGGTGCTGCCTCATGTCACCGACGTGGACAAGGCGATGGCGCCCGACGCTCCGGTGATCCGCGAGGGCGCGGCCGACTATTCGGTGCCCGAGGGGATGCACCCCAACGTCGTGCGCTATCACGAAAGCGGGCATGGCGATGTCGAGGCGGGCTTTGCCGAGGCCGATCTGGTGATCGAGGATCACTTCGTCACCGAGGCCACCCACCAGGGCTACATCGAACCGCACGCCTGCCTTGCCTCGCTGGGCGCTGACGGCAAGGGCGAGCTATGGTGCTGCACCCAGGGCCACTGGATCGTGCAGAAAACCTGCGCGGCATTGCTGGGGATCGAAACCGCGCAGCTGCGCGTGACCGCATCGGAAATCGGCGGCGGGTTCGGCGGCAAGACCACCGTGTTCATCGAACCGGTGGCGCTGGCGCTGTCGCGCAAGGCCAACCGTCCGGTCAAGATCGTGATGTCCCGGTCCGAGGTTCTGCGGGCCACTGGGCCGACGGCCTCGGCCTCGATGGACGTCAAGATCGGCATGAAGAAAGACGGCACCATCACCGCCGCCCAGGGCGTGTTCCGCCTGCAAGGCGGTGCCTTTCCGGGTGCGCCGGGCGACATGACCGCGATGTGCGCCTTTGCGCCCTACAACCTGACCAATGTGCGGCAGGTGGGGTATGACGTCATGTCCAACCGCCCGAAACAGGCCGCCTATCGCGCGCCCGGCGCGCCGATGGGGGCGTTTGCGGTAGAATCGGTCATCGACGAACTGTGCAAGAAACTGGTCCTCGACCCGATCGAGGTTCGCCTGAAGAACGCCGCGCGCGAGGGCACCAAGGCCAGCTATGGCCCCACCTATGACCGGATCGGCCTGGTCGAGACGCTCGAGGCCGCCCAGGGCCACCCGCATTATTCCGCGCCGCTGAAGCCGGGGCAGGGGCGGGGCGTCGCCTGCGGGTTCTGGTTCAACCACGGGGGCGAGACCTCGGTGTCGCTGGCCCTGTCCGAGGACGGCTCGGCGCAGCTGATGGTCGGCACGCCCGATATCGGCGGCTCGCGCGCGTCGATGGCGCTGATGGCGGCCGAGGTGCTGGGCATCCCATACGAGAACATCCGCGTGACCATCGCCGACACCGCCACGCTGGGTTACAACGACGTCAGCCACGGCTCGCGCGTGACCTATGCCAGCGGTCTGGCCACGATCAAGGCGGCGCAGCACGCGGTTGAGAAACTGTGCGAACGCGCGGCGGCCAAATGGAGCATCCCCGTGGACGCGGTGAAATGGGAAAACGGCTGCGCGGTGCCGTCCGGCCCCAACGCGGGCGATTTCGACCCGCTGCCGCTGGCCGAGATCACCGCCGACATGGGGCGCACAGGTGGGCCGATCTCGGGCCATTTCGAGGCGACCCCCGAAGGCGCCGGCGTGTCCTTCGGCACCCATATCGTCGATGCCGAGGTCGATCCCGAAACCGGCAAGACCTCGATCGCCCGCTACACCGTCATCCAGGACGCGGGCAAGGCGATCCACCCCGCCTATGTCGAGGGCCAGTTCCAGGGCGGCGCGGCGCAGGGCATCGGCTGGGCGCTGAACGAAGAATACATCTATGGCGAGGATGGCCGGCTGCAGAATCCGGTGTTCCTCGACTATCGCATTCCGGTGGCCAGCGACCTGCCGATGATCGACACGGTGATCGTCGAGGTGCCCAACCCGGGCCACCCGTTCGGCGTGCGTGGCGTGGGTGAAACCGGCATCGTGCCACCGCTGGCGGCCATCGCGAATGCGGTTTCGAACGCAGCGGGCGTGCGGATGCGGCAACTGCCGATGTCGCCGCCGCGCATTCTGGCCGCGCTCAAGGGCAATGGTTGAGGTCCATCTCTGGTCCGGCCTCCGGTCTCTGACCGGGGGCCAGGAAGTGGTGCAGGTTCAGGCTGCGACAACCGGCGAGCTGCTGCGCGAACTGGTGCGCCTTCATCCGCAACTGCAGGCGCCGATCGACGCGGGCGTGTCCGTTGCCGTCAATGGCCGGATCATTGCAGCGGGTCTGTCCGAACCCATTCCCGAAGGTGCCGAAGTCTATCTGATGCAGAGGTTGCGGGGCGGGTAGCCCCGTGAAATCGGCGGGGGAGGACCGGAAGCCCCGGTCTTGAATTCGGCGCTTCGGCCTCACCCCTGGTCCTACCGAAGTACCCCCTCGTTAAAAAAACACCATCAAACGGATCGGCAGGATTGATCCGCTATGTATTGCAATATTGGCATTAGTATTGCGGGAAGGTGTCAGATGTGTGTGATTTCCGGCCATGTCTGGTTGACGTTGGGGAAGTCGTTGCTGCCAAGATAGTGAGGCGTCGTGCAACGGAATCCGGGAAAAAACTGGAAGATGGTGCTGCTGGAGAGAATTGAACTCTCGACCTCTCCCTTACCAAGGGAGTGCTCTACCTCTGAGCTACAGCAGCGCTGTGGGCGGGTGATTAGACTCAAACGAAACGGGGCGCAAGGGTCTCTGGACGGTTTTTTTCGCCTCCTGTAGAGAAAGATCATGGCAGAGAAAAAATCACCCAAAAAACACGGACAATCCGGATCCGCGCGCGAAGATCGGCTCAAGGCTGCCCTCAAGGCAAACCTGGCGCGGCGCAAGGCGCAGGCCAAGGCGCGCAGCGCACAGGATGACCGGCTGGGACAGCACAAGGACTAAGAGCAGATGGATTCGATTCTGGTAACGGGCAACGGGCCGCTTCACGGCCAAATTCCGATCGCGGGGGCCAAAAATGCCTGTCTGACGCTGATGCCGGCCACGTTGCTCAGCGAAGATCCGCTGACGCTGACCAACGCGCCGCGTCTGAGCGACATCAAGACCATGACCGCGCTGCTGCAGTCGCTGGGGGCCGAGGTGTCGGCCCTGCAGGACGGGCAGGTTCTGGCGATGTCCAGCCATGATCTGACCAGTCACACGGCCGATTACGAGATCGTGCGCAAAATGCGGGCCTCGAACCTTGTTCTGGGGCCGCTATTGGCGCGTTTCGGGCAGGCCGTGGTGTCGCTGCCGGGCGGTTGTGCCATCGGGGCGCGGCCGATGGACCTGCATGTCGAGGGGCTGGAAGCACTGGGCGCCGAAATCGAGTTGAAGGACGGCTACCTGCACGCCAAGGCGCCAGGTGGATTGAAGGGCGCGGTGCATGAAATGCGCTTTGCCTCAGTGGGTGCCACCGAGAACATCGTCATGGCCGCGACGCTGGCCAAGGGCACCACGGTTCTGAAAAACGCCGCACGCGAGCCCGAGATCGTGGATCTGGTTCAATGCCTGCGCAGCATGGGCGCGCAGATTGACGGCGAGGGCACCTCGACCATTGAGATCCAGGGTGTCGACCGCCTGCACGGGGCTACGCACCAGGTGGTCACCGACCGGATCGAGCTGGGCACCTACATGCTGGCCCCCGCCATTTGCGGCGGTGAGGTCGAACTGCTGGGCGGCCGTCTGTCACTGGTCGAATCCTTCGTCGAAAAGCTGACGGCCGCAGGGGTGGACGTTGCCGAGACGAAGCAGGGTCTGAAGGTCTCTCGCAAGAATGGCCGGGTGCGCGCCGTGGACGTGGTGACCGAGCCGTTCCCGGGCTTTCCTACCGATCTGCAGGCGCAAATGATGGCGCTGATGTGCACGGCCGAGGGAACCTCGGTGCTGGAGGAGCGGATTTTCGAGAACCGCTTCATGCACGCCCCTGAACTGGTGCGCATGGGCGCGCAGATCGAGGTGCATGGCGGCACCGCGACGGTGACCGGGGTCGAGCGTCTTAAGGGTGCGCCAGTCATGGCCACCGATTTGCGGGCCTCGGTCTCGCTGATCCTGGCCGGGTTGGCGGCCGAGGGCGAAACAACCGTCAGCCGGGTCTATCATCTGGACCGCGGATATGAGCATGTGGTCCGCAAGCTGGAAGGCGTGGGCGCGAAGATAGAACGGATCAAGGGCTGATGGCAGACGCAACATTCGAAGACGGGCGCGAGGCGCCGCTGAACCTTGGCGCATTGGATGCCGAGGACCTCAAGGTGATCGCAACGCTGACGCAGGATGCGGTTTTTCCGGTCAGCGAAATGACCTGGCAACCAACCCGCCGCCGCTTTGCCTTGCTGCTCAACCGGTTCCGGTGGGAGGACAAGGAAGCAGCCGAGCGCCGTGGTCGGGAATTCGAGCGGGTGCAGTCGCTGCTGGTATTCGACTCGGTCCTGTCGGTGTCCAGCCAAGGGGTTGATCGATCCGACAAGGACCTGATCCTCTCGGTTCTTGATATCGAGTTCCACCCTTCGGATGATGGCACGGGCGAGGTGCTGCTTGTGCTGGCCGGGGATGGCGCGATCCGACTGACGGTGGAAGCGGTTGATGCAACGCTCAAGGATGTGACCCGCCCCTATCGTGCGCCTTCGGGCAAGGCGCCTCGGCACGCGGACTGACATGCAGAACAAGCGTGGCATTTCGCAGGCGCTGTCTCCGGGGCAGGCCGGCGTGTCGCTGCGCCGGGCCACCGTGTTCGACGTGTTCGGGTTGAGTCAGGCTCTGGTCCGCTCCATCACCCGACTGTGTGAGGCCGACCACGGAAATCGACCAGACAAGATCGCAGCGTGGACTGCCAACAAGGACCCGCAGTCCGTTCGCAACTGGATCATCTCGGGCACCCAGATCTGGCTGGCCGAGCGGAACGGAAATGTGGCCGCCGTCGGTGGGCTGCGCGCACCGGCCGAGATTTCGCTGCTTTATGTTGATCCGGGCCACGCAGGGCAGGGGGTCGGTGCCGCGTTGCTGTCCCGGCTCGAGGCCGAACTGGCCACATCAGGGGCCCCCGTGGCCCATTTGATGTCCACCCGGACCGCGTTGGGCTTCTATCGCCGGTATGGCTGGGTCGCTGCAGGGGAGCCCGCGGACTGGAACGGTATGCCCCAATTCCCCCTGCGCAAATCGCTGCACCCCCCGGGCTGAGGGTTGAGGCCCGCCCCGGCGGGCGATAAGACCCGTTCAAACGCCCCGGAGTACGCAAATGCCCGTTTTCCTCGACACGACATCCGCCGATTTCGAAACCGGTTTCCAAGCCCTTCTGTCCGCCAAACGCGAAGACAGCCCCGATGTCGACGCCGTCGTGGCGCAGATCATCGCCGACGTGCGGTCGCGCGGCGATGCTGCGGTGATCGAGCTGACGGCGAAATTCGACCGGTTGCAGCTGACGCCGGACACGCTGGCCTTCAGCGCCGACGAGGTGACGCAGGCCATCGCAACCGTCAGCGACGATGACCGCGCGGCGCTGGAACTGGCCGCCGCGCGCATCCGCGCCTATCACGAACGGCAGATGCCGCAGGATCAGGAATGGACCGACGAGGCGGGCGCGACGCTGGGCTGGCGCTGGTCGGCGGTCGCTGCCGCGGGGCTTTACGTGCCGGGCGGGTTGGCCTCCTATCCGTCCTCGGTGCTGATGAATGCCATTCCCGCCAAGGTGGCCGGGGTCGAGCGTCTGGCCATCGTGGTGCCCACGCCGGACGGGCAGGTCAACCCGCTGGTGCTGCTGGCCGCGCGCCTGTCGGGCGTCGACGAGATCTATCGTATCGGCGGCGCGCAGGCGATTGCGGCGCTGGCCTATGGCACGGAAACCATCGCGCCGGTGGACAAGATCACCGGGCCGGGCAACGCCTTCGTGGCGGCGGCCAAACGGCGGGTGTTCGGCAAGGTGGGCATCGACATGATCGCGGGGCCGTCCGAAATTCTGGTGATCGCGGACAAGGACAACGACCCCGACTGGATCGCGCTGGACCTGCTCAGCCAGGCCGAGCATGATGAAAGCGCCCAGTCGATCCTGATCACTGACAACGCCGCTTTCGGCTGCGCGGTGGCCGAGGCGGTGGAAAAACGGCTGGAGACGCTCGAACGACGCGCGATCGCCGGGGCGAGCTGGCGCGACTATGGTGCTGTAATCACCGTGCGCGACCTGGACGAGGCCGCCACGCTGTCGAACCGCATCGCACCCGAGCATCTGGAACTGTGCGTGGCCGATCCGGCGGCGCTGAGCCGCAAGACTACCCATGCCGGCGCGATCTTTCTGGGCCAGTACACGCCCGAGGCCATCGGCGACTATGTCGGCGGCCCGAACCATGTGCTGCCTACCGCACGCTCGGCCCGGTTTTCGTCGGGGCTCAGCGTGATGGATTTCCTCAAACGCACCACGCTCAGCCATATGACCCCCGAGGCTCTGCGCGCCATCGGCCCGGCGGCCGAGCAGCTGGCGCGGTCGGAAAGCCTGGAGGCGCACGGGCTATCCGTGGGTGCTCGGCTCAAGCGGCTGAACGGTTGACGGCCATCTGACCTTGCGTCCGGCCCGTTTCCCGCGTTGTCCCGCGGGCATAGGTGCGCTAGGTCTGGCCTGACCTGAACGGAAGTCGATGACTATGACCCGCATTTCGCATATCGAACTGGACGATCGAAACCTGCCACCGCCCACGCCCGAGATCGAGCAGGAGCGCAAGGTTGCGATCTATGACCTGCTCGAGGAAAACTCGTTTGCCCTGCCCAAACGTGACGACCGGCTGGTGCCCGACGGCCCCTATCATGTGCAACTGTCGATCCGCGACAAGCGGCTGGTGTTCGACGTCACCACCGAAGACAGCCAGAAAGCCGCCGAGTTCCATCTGTCACTGGGTCCGTTCCGGCAGGTGGTCAAGGACTACTTCCAGATCTGCGAAAGCTATTTCGATGCGGTCAAGACCCTGCCGCCCAGCCAGATCGAAACCATCGATATGGCCCGGCGCGGCATTCATAACGAGGGCAGCCGGGTTCTGCAAGAACGGCTCGAGGGCAAGGCCGAGATCGACACCGATACCGCCCGCCGCTTGTTCACGCTGATCTGCGTGTTGCATTTCGGAGGCTGACGGGTGAAGCCTCTGCCGCATTCGGTCCTGTTCTGCTGCGACCACAACGCGGTGCGCTCGCCCATGGCCGAAGGCATAATGAAGAAATTCTATGGCACCGGCACCTACGTGCAGTCGGCCGGGGTACACAACGACCTTGAAATCGACGGGTTCAGCATCGCCGTCTGCCAGGAGATCGACGTGGAACTGTCACGCCACCGGTCGCGGTCGTTCGACGAGATGCAGGAATGGGGGGATGACCTGGGATCATTCGACCTGATCGTGGCCCTGTCGCCTGCCAGCCAGCGCAAAGCGCTGGAGCTGACGCGGGTTTTTCACCTCGATGTCGATTATTGGCCAATAATGGACCCTACCGGACTGGGCGAGACGCGCGAGGAAAAGCTACACCACTACCGTCAGACCCGCGATCAGATCATCAAACACCTGAAGGATCGCTGGGGGGAACCTACGGAGATCGCATGACCCAGACCGTCCAAGCCTATTTCGATGCCTTCAACGCCGGGGATGTGGCCGGCATGCTGGCCTGCCTGTCCGACGACGTGGCCCATCACGTGAACGAAGGCCAGATTCGCGTCGGCAAAGAGAAATTCGCCGAATTCTGCGCGCATATGAACCGCTGCTATCGCGAGACCCTGACCGACATGGTGATCTTCGAGGCCGATAGCGGCACCCGCGCCGCCGCCGAATACATCGTCAACGGCACCTATCTGGAAACCGATGCCGGCTTGCCCGCGGCCTCGGGCCAGTCCTATCGCCTGCCCGCCGGGTCTTTTTTTGACCTCAAGGACGGCAAGATCACCCGCGTGACCACCTATTACAATCTGGCTGACTGGGTGAAACAGGTGTCGGGTGGCTGAGGTCACGCGGGTCCGCGCGCTGACGGGGCCGGCGCTCGAGGCGGCGCTGGACGACGTGGCGCGCATGCGCATCGCGGTGTTCCGCGACTGGCCCTATCTCTATGACGGCGATCTGGCCTACGAGCGCGGATACCTGCAATCCTACCGCGACAGCGACCGGGCGATCGTCGTCGGCGCCTTTGACGGCGAAAGGCTTGTGGGTGCCGCGACCGGCGCGCCGCTGGCCGACCATGCCGAGGATTTCGCCGCCGCTTTCGACGGCACCGGGCTGGACCTTTCGCAGATCTTCTATTGCGCCGAATCCGTGCTGCTGCCCGCCTATCGGGGGCAGGGCGTCGGACATGCGTTCTTTGACCTGCGGGAAAGCCATGCCCGTGCCTTGGGCTTTGCCAAATGCGCCTTCTGCGGCGTGCAGCGTCCGGACGACCACCCGATGCGGCCGGCCGGCTACCGGCCGCTCGACCCGTTCTGGCGCGCGCGGGGCTATGCGCCCCTGCCCGGCGTGATCGCCCGATTTTCGTGGAAGGACCTGGGCGAGGACTCGGAAACCCTCAAACCGTTGCAGTTCTGGATCAGGGATTTGTGAACCCGCCGCAACGCGTTGTGTGTGCCCGCTGGCACGCGCGCCGACAGCCGTTCGTCTAGCCGCGACAATCTTCGAGGATCCGTCGATAGAACGCTCCTCGTGCTCCAGCGCCCAATGGTCCTGCGACACATTCCCGATCCAGGTTCAATTCTCCCACGGGCACGATTTGCCGCGCGATTTCGGGCGGTGTCGTTTCGTCAGACGTTCCCGTCCTCCAATCGTGAAATGCGGAGGAGTATCGAACGACCGCTCCGCTCGCTGGCAAGTCAAGCAACCCACCTTCGGCAAAGAACGTCAGTCCGTCTCCCATTTCTTCCCCGATGAGTTTGAGCCTGTCACCCAAGCGATGCTTGAGGATGGCGACAAACACGATCGCGGCGGAGAACGTGAATTTATCGACAAGTACGACGACCCGCTGACTTGCGCTTTGCGCGATTGCGTCGATCAAAGGCATCGTCAGAAGAAAATCACCGCCGGTGTTTCCGCGAACGTCAAAAAAGAGTGTTTTGTCAGAGCAAGCGCGCACGCGATCCGCTGCCTCGGATATGGCTTTGCGCAGCGCATCTTTGCCTGGGTCAAAGAAGCTCGGCAGTTGAATTGAAAGCCCAAGTGCCTGCCAATCCTCAATCTCCACAAAGCTCTCGGGTTCCCATGCTGGATCGGCTTTGCCGTGCTCGTTTCTCGGGTAGAGCGTCGACGCAGGAACGGTGTTTCCATTTGCTACTTTCAGATTGGTTGTCTGCCCGTTTTCGTCCTGCACATGATACTCGGTCATACCGTCGTCGGACGAAAATCCCAGCCGTTCCAACGCGTACGGCCAAGCCAGGATAATCGGACCGATGACCCGCTTCCTCTGGCGCGTTCCCGCCAGAAATTTGTCCGCCGCGGCCTCGATTTCGCTTACAGCTGCGCCATTGACTGCCAGCAGCTTGCCTTGTGGGGCGATCACCCTTGATGCCGATCCAAGGACTTGGACGGAACGCCCCACGCTCACGAACCGCAGAGGCAACACCGAGATGGCATCATTTGGGATCAGCCTTGTGTGCCCGTTGTTGGGAAGTGCCACAAGGCGCATCGCCGACAGCAGAAATGCCTCGACCGAGCCCTCAAGTGCGTATCGCCGACTGTCGCTGACACAGCTGTCTATCGCCGCCCTTTCGATCCGCCAAAAGCTGGGGTCGTTTGGCAGGACAGTCTCCAGAATGAGCTCCAGGTCATCGATCAGCGACATGGGTCACAGTGCGCATGGCCGATCGGCAATGTCCAGATTGGGTGCGGGTCCGGCGCTCTCCCGGCCCGGACCCTCGCTTTGCAAGGCTATGCATCGAACCAAAAGTTTCTGTTGCAGGGCGCAGCCCGATTGGCCTGTACACCGGTCAACAACGGCTATTTACTTCTTCGCAAGAACAGCATTGGAACCCGCATCATGAAAATCGCCACCGCCGCCTACAATCTCGACTGGCTGGACAGTTGGGCGCAGTACGAAGACAAGCTGGACGCTTGGGTTTCGCAGGCCGCTGGGCAGGGGGCTGAACTGCTGGTGTTTCCCGAGTACGGCGCGATGGAGCTTTCGACGCTGGCCGGGGCCGAGGTTGCGGGGGATCTCGAACGCTCGATCCAGGCGGTATTCGAGCGGATGGAAGATGTACAAATCCTGCATCGGCGCCTCTCGGCCGCATACAATGTGTACATTCTGGGTGCGTCCGCCCCGGTTCAGGCCGGCCCAGTTCGCCCGGTGAACCGCGCCGAATTCTACGCCCCCTCAGGCGCGCAGGATCATCAGGACAAGCAGATCATGACCCGGTTCGAGCGCGAAGATTGGGACATCGCGCCGGGCGGACCGCTAAAGATCTTCGAGACGGCGCTGGGCCGTATTGGCGTTCTGATATGCTATGACAGCGAGTTTCCCCTGCTGGGCCGTGCCCTGTCAGAGGCCGACGTGATTCTTGTGCCGTCCTGCACCGAGGCCCTGTCGGGCTATTGGCGGGTCCGCATCGGCGCGATGGCGCGTGCATTGGAGAATCAATGCGTTACGGTGATGGCTTCGCTGGTGGGTAACAATGAATGGTCCCAGTCCGTGGACGCAAACACTGGGACCGGAGGCGTTTTCGGCCCGCCGGACAAGGGCTTTCCACAAACCGGCGTGCTGTCGGAAGGCGTGCTCAACCAGCCCGGCTGGACCTACGCAGACGTCGATCTGTCGGCGATCGCCGAAGTTCGGGCGGATGGCCATGTCCTGAACCGATCCCACTGGACCGAGCAGACGCCCCGAGTCGAATCGGTCACAATGTCGCGTCTTTAAGTGATTCCACCCTTGAAATAAGGCCGAAATAGGCTCATTTAAGCGCCACCTGCGGATTCTGCAGGGCAACGCAAAGATGGAGACAACATGGCCAAGGAAGATACGCTCGAATTTCCCGGTGTCGTGAAGGAACTCCTGCCTAATGCGACGTTTCGGGTCGAGCTGGAAAACGGCCATGAGATCATCGCACATACGGCAGGCAAGATGCGCAAAAACCGCATCCGTGTTCTGGCCGGCGACAAGGTTCAGGTCGAGATGACCCCCTATGATCTGACCAAGGGTCGGATCAACTACCGCTTCAAGTAACGCCTGCCGCAATGGCGTTCATTCTAGGATCGGGCAGCCCCAGACGGCTGGACCTGCTGGCTCAGCTTGGCGTGCAGCCCGACGCCATTTCTGCCCCTGACATTGACGAAGACCCCCAAAGGGGCGAGCTTCCGCTGCCGTATTGCGCGCGCATTGCCCGCGAGAAGGTGCATGCCGTGAAGGCGGCCCCGGACGATATCGTCCTGTGCGCCGACACGACGGTTGTGCTGGGTCGACGCATATTGGGCAAGCCCGAGGGTGCGGGACAGGCAGCCGAATTTCTGCATGCCCTTTCAGGACGTCGCCACCGTGTGATCACCTCGGTCGCGGTGCGTCGCGGCGATCGGGTGTTGCAGCGTGACGTGGTCAGCCAGGTCAAGGTCAAGCGACTTTCGGACGTGGAAATCAACGCCTATCTCGCTACCGGCGATTGGCAGGGCAAAGCCGGTGCCTATGCCATCCAAGGGCCCGCGGGCGCCTTCATTCCGTGGATCTCGGGCTCGTTCACCGGTATCGTCGGGCTGCCCTTGTCTGAAACCGCAGGACTGTTGCAAGGCATCGGTTACCCCCTGTATCGCGAGGCATCATGAAAGGTCGAACGATCATTCTGGATCACATTCAAGGCCGCGAAGCTGCGGCACTGATGGTGGATGGCAAACTGGATGATTTCCTGATCGCTGCCGATGCGCCCGCCCCCGGAACCATCTACCGGGCCCGGGCCGAGCGGGCGATCAAGGGGCAGGGCGGGATGTTCCTGACAACGCCGGATGGTCCGGCTTTCCTGCGGCAGGTCAAGGGCTTGGCGCCGGGTGAGATGCTGCTGGTGCAGGTCACGGGTTATGCCGAACCGGGCAAAGCCCTGCCGGTGACGAACCGCATCCTGTTCAAGAGCCGCTATGCCATCGTCACGCCGGACGCGCCCGGGCTGAACATCTCTCGCTCGATCCGCGATGACGAGGAGCGCGACCGGCTGCTGGTGATCGCGCATGAGCAGATGGACGGCAGCCCCTTCGGTTTGATCCTGCGCTCCGGTTGCCAGGGCGCGGATGCCGATGAAATCGCCGAAGACATCGCTGCCATGCGAGCGCTGGCCGAGCAGGTCGTGAACGACACCGGAGACGCACCGGAAACGCTGTCCGAGGGCGACGGACCGCATGTCCTCGCCTGGCGCGAATGGGTGGAGCCGGCCGAGGTCTCGACCCAGGCGGGCGGGTTTGCGGACCATGGTGTGCTCGAGGCGCTGGACGTTGCACGTGGTGCATCCCATCCTTTGGCGGGAGGGGCGCATATGTATATCGAACCCACTCGGGCGTTGGTGGCCGTGGATGTGAACACCGGTTCGGATGGCTCGCTGGCTGCGGGAACAAAGGCCAATTTCGCCTGCGCCAAGGAACTGCCGCGCGCCCTGCGCGTGCGCGGGCTGGGCGGGCAGATCACGCTCGACCTTGCGCCGATGCCCAAAAAAGACCGGCGCGGATTCGAATCCGCACTCCGCGCTGCCTTCAGGGCTGACAGTGAAGAAACGATCCTCGCCGGCTGGACGCCGCTGGGGCATTTCGAATTGCAGCGAAAACGCGGCCGTATCCCATTGTTGGAGGTCCTGAGATGAGCTGCCCGATCTGCGGAGAAGATACGGTCAAACAGTTTCGTCCGTTTTGCTCGAAACGCTGCGCCGATATCGATCTGGCAAAGTGGCTGAACGGCTCCTATGCGGTTCCGTCGCAGCGCGAGGATGACCTTGATGATGAGATTCAGGATGCTGTTGAAATCAAGGATCGCCCCCACTGAAAAAATCTGAAAAAGCCTCTGGACACCGCGTTTGGCAAGTCATAGAAGGCCTGCACCCAACGGCAAACGCCGTTCCCGTGCCCGGGTAGCTCAGGGGTAGAGCAGTGGATTGAAAATCCTCGTGTCGGTGGTTCGATTCCGCCCCCGGGCACCATTCCCAACAGGTAAGCTACTGTTTCCCTTCAGCTTAAACTGGAGATGACCAAGGACGTAGCACATGCTGGAGAACAAAACGTCCCCTTCTCATTTGTGATAGCAGGGGTTTTCTACTTCACACGACGGGTCCCGAAAGACCTCGATCACCACAATACCACCGGAAAAACATAATTCTCGCTACGGACAAGATCAGCGGCGGTCGCAAAGTCCCGAACGCAAAGAGCTGCTCAGCAACTCGATGAACACTGGTACCACTTTGGCATCCAAAACGTAGACCTACCGGGCAAGCATCTCCTGAGGATGGGAACTGCCGCCGAGCTTGGGTCCTCGATGTCATGCACCGATCAAGCCAGCGCTGACGCTGTAAAGCTCTCAGAAGCCGTATCAGTTTATCTGCAATTTCAAGGATTTAGTGGCTGGGGTGGTAGGATTCGAACCTACGATACACGGTACCAAAAACCGCTGCCTTACCACTTGGCTACACCCCAACGGTGAGCGGCTATCTACGATTGTTGGTGACGGTGTTCAAGTGCTTTCGCGCAAAAAATCGAGACCTGCGAAAATTTTTTTGCGGGCGATCTATTTGGTCTCCAACAGCACCGCTCCGGTTCGGTTTCCGGCCTCGACCGCGCGGTGTGCGGCGGCGCATTCTTCCATCGAATAGACCTTTTGGATCGGGCAGTTCAGCGCGCCGTCGGCCAGCGCGTGGTGGAGGTTCGCGATGGCCTCGTCGCGCAGATCGGTCGGCAGCAGATACACCAGAACCATTTCCAACGTCACCGATTTGAACATGAGCGGATAAAACGGAAGCGTCGGCGTCATATTCTGCGCCGAGCCATACGCATTGATTCTGCCGCTTTCGGCGATAACTGCAACGTTGGTTTCGACGTTTTGGCCAAACTCCACATCGACGATGCGATCGACCGGACGCCCATGATTGGCGTCCAGGATCTGTGCGGGCAAATCGGTCGCCGTGTAATCCAGTACCGCATCAGCTCCGGCCTTTGTCACACGTTCGAAGTTGCGTGGACTGGCTGTGGCCAGCACCTTTGCTCCGCCCCATTTGGCCAACTGGACGGCAAGATATCCGACCGTCCCTGCACCGCCGTGAACCAGCAGGGTTTTACCCGACACCGGGCCTCCGGAAAACACGGTGTGGCTGGCAGTCAGGCCGGGAATGCCAAGGACGGCACCGGTTTGCAGCGCGACCGTGTCGGGCAGGTGAACAGCCTGTTCCGAAGGTAGGGTGATTTGGGTTGCGGCCGTCCCGAACGCACGACCCCACTGGCCGTTCCAGATCCAGACCCTTTGACCCACCCGCGAGTCCGGAACCCCCGGTCCGACAGCAGAGATGACACCTGAACCGTCGCTGTGCGGCACGATCACCGGGAAAGGCGGCTTGGTGATCCCGGGCCGTGCCCCCGCACGTGCCTTCACGTCCGAAGGGTTCACCCCGGAGTAAGCCAGCGCAACGGTCACTTCGCCCGGGCCCGGGGGTGTATCCGGTAGTTCTTGAATGGACAGAACATCGGCGGCGGGTCCAAATGTATGGTAGGTGACGGCTTTCATGGCGGCTCCGGTTTGTCGCGTCGTGACGTTCACCCTATCGTCGCCGGCCAGGAATGCTAGCCTGTCAAAAAACCATGGGAGATCAGAGTATGAAGGCGTTGCGCACACCGGACGAACGGTTCCAAAATCTGCCCGACTATGATTTCGCACCCAAGTACCTTGAGGTGGATGATACTGAAGGCGGCGCGTTGCGGGTCCACTATCTGGACGAGGGGCCGCGCGCGGCAGCTCCAGTACTGATGATGCACGGCGAGCCCAGTTGGTCTTATCTGTACCGTCACATGATCCCGCCAGTCGCCGCTGCAGGCCACCGGGTCATCGCTACGGACCTTGTGGGTTTCGGTAGATCCGACAAACCCGTCGACCGCGGCGACTATACCTATGCGCGGCATGTCTTCTGGATGGGTGAGGTTCTGCGTCAACTCGATCTGCGGGACATCACCCTGGTCTGTCAGGACTGGGGCGGATTGATCGGGTTGCGCCTATGGGCCGAGATGCCGGACAGGTTCGCCCGGGTGGTTGTCGCCAACACGGCCTTGCCAACCGGGGACCAGCCCTTGGGCGAGGCGTTTGCCGCCTGGCGACAGTTCAGCCAGGAGGTGCCGGATTTCCGCGCCGGTCGCATCGTCTACGGTGGAACGGTTTCAAAGCTGACCGAGGCCGAGGTCGCCGCCTATGATGCGCCGTTCCCTGACGATCGTTACAAGGCCGGGGCGCGACAGTTTCCGATGCTGGTGCCTGACCGCCCCGACGACCCCGAGTCGGAACCGAACCGACAGGCTTGGAACGTTATCCGCGGTCTGCAAACCCCTGTCCTGACGGCTTTTGGTGCTGAGGACAGGATCATGGCCGGGGTGGATGGGGTTTTTCAGAAACTTTGTCCTGGTGCGGCGGGACAGAACCATGTTGTGCTGCCGAAAGCCGGTCACTTCCTTCAGGAGGACGTGCCCCAGGAACTTGCAAAAACGGTTCTGGCCTTCATCCGCGAGACGGCCTGAGCAGGGGTCTCACTCCCGGATTTCGTCGGGCTCCACGCCCCAAAGATTGCTTTTGAGGGTCCAGCCGCGATAGCCACCGGCCGAAATGCGGCACCAATCCACCGTGCAGGTGCCCAAGCGGGCCACGACGCCTGTTTCGAAATGAGCGTTGACCGGGGATTTGGGATCGGGGCTGGCGTAGACCGGCAGCATGTCCGATTCAATCAGAACCGTGCGGACACCTGACAACAGAGCGTAGTGGACCCATCCGCCGGCCCCGTCGCGATCCTGAACCTTGCGCCAGTTGCCGTATTCGGCCGTCACCTGAAGTGGCATGCCGCGGCGCTTGAACACCCAGTCAACACGATGAGTCAGCGAAGGGCCGCGGCGTACGTTCGCCTCGGCCGCCTTCATCGACACGTAGCGCGGCAAAGGCAGGTTCGTCACCTGCCCACGTTTTTCCTGCGCGTGCGCGATTGCGCCTGTCAGGAACAGAAGCGTTGTTAGAAATGCCAGAACTGGGCGTTTCGCCCTCAAGAAAGCACTCACTGCCTGCCCGCTGATTTGCCTGTCTGCCGTGTTTCAAAAAAGGTTGGGGCGATGCCCATGGGGTTCTTGTGCCCCGGCTGATCCTGCGCCACGATGCCATGACGCGCATCGGAATGCAAAGCGGTAGGAGGGCTGAAGTGCCAAGAGAACGTCTGAGTGTTGTTGTAACGCGACGGTTGCCCGAAGTGGTCGAGACACGTCTGAGCGAGTTGTTCGACGTCCGTTTGCGGGACACCGACACACCGATGACGCGCGACGAGTTGGTCGAGGCGGTCAAACAGGCCGATGTGCTGGTTCCGACGATCACGGACACGATCGACGCGGGTGTTTTGGGCCAGGCCGGAGAGCGGCTGAGGCTGATTGCGAATTATGGTGCCGGTGTCGACCATATCGATGTCGCGACGGCGCGTCAGCGCGGCATCCTGGTCTCGAACACGCCGGGTGTTTTGACCGACGATACCGCCGACATGACGATGGCGCTGATCCTTGCCGTAACCCGCCGGATTCCCGAGGGTTTGTCGGTTATGCAAAAGGGGGACTGGACCGGCTGGGCGCCGACGGCTTTCCTTGGCGGGCGGATAGGAGGCCGGCGTCTGGGCATTCTAGGTATGGGGCGGATAGGACAGGCCGTCGCGCGCCGGGCCCGTGCCTTCGGAATGCAGGTCCACTACCACAACCGTCGCCGGTTGCGTCCCGAAATAGAACAGGATCTTGAGGCGACCTATTGGGAAAGCCTCGATCAGATGGTGGCGCGTATGGACGTGATCTCGATCAACTGCCCATCAACGCCGTCGTCATTTCATCTGATGAACGCGCGACGTCTTAAGCTGATGAAGCCGACGGCGGTCATCGTGAATACGTCGCGGGGCGAGGTGTTGGACGAAAACGCGTTGACGCGGATGATCCGGGCGGGCGAGATCGCAGGGGCTGGGCTGGACGTCTACGAGCACGGCACCGACGTGAATCCTCGACTTCGGCAGCTGCCGAATGTCGTGCTGCTGCCGCATATGGGGTCGGCGACGCTCGAGGGTCGCATCGAGATGGGCGAAAAGGTCATCATCAATATTAAGACGTTTGAAGACGGGCACCGGCCGCCTGATCAGGTCGTTCCCGCGATGCTGTAAGAACACGCCAAGGCATACGGGCTCCTGCTGTTTGCAAGGCAGAGCTTTGCCGTCTTTGGCGGTCGTCCCCGCACATGGTTGCGGGACAGCACGGTGCCGTGCACTGTCAGATTCAGCATTTGGATAAGGAGGTTTTTTATGTGCTCCAATTGGTTCCCTACTGTTGTGGCCTGCGCGCTGACCCTGGCGAGTCCAGTGTTTGCCCAGCAAACCGCCGATGAGGTCGCGCCCGAGGGTGCATCCGACGGCCAAGTTCAGGCCTTGACCGACGAGGTGATCGCCGCGCTGAAGGCCAAGGCCGACGGCGTGCCTGTCAAAGCTGAAACCTGGATGGTTGCGGCGGCCAACCCGCTGGCCGTCGAGGCGGGTGCCAAGGTTCTGGCTGCCGGTGGAACGGCAGCGGATGCAATGGTCGCCGTTCAGGTTGTCTTGGGCCTGGTCGAACCGCAGTCCTCGGGTTTGGGCGGGGGGGCCTTTCTGGTCTGGTACGATGCGGCCAGCGGACGCCTGACCACCTTGGATGGGCGAGAAACCGCGCCGAGAGAGGTAAGCCCGACCCTGTTTCTGGACGAAAGCGGCGAGCCGCTCAAATTTTTTGACGCGGTTGTTGGCGGGCTTTCGGTCGGGACACCCGGCACGCCTGCATTGTTGGAGGAAGCCCATCGGCGCTGGGGGCGTAGCCCTTGGCCCGGTCTGTTCGAGGATGGTATCCGCCTAGCCGACGAAGGGTTTGTCGTTTCGCCGCGGCTGGCGGGCTTGATCCAGGCCGACGCTGAACGTCTTGCACGCTTCCCTGACACGGCCAACTACTTCCTGCCGGACGGCGAGCCGTTGGCCCAGGGTCAGCGCCTCATCAACCCAGACTATGCCGAAACCCTGCGCGTTCTGGCGTCCGAAGGGGCTGCGGGCTTTTATGGAGGAGAGATCGCGGCGGACATCGTGCGGACTGTCCGAAACGCTCCGGGCAACCCGGGGGTTTTGTCCGGAGTTGATCTGGCGCTGTATCAGGTTATCGAGCGTGAGCCGATTTGTGCCACCTATCGCAGTTATGAGGTCTGCGGGATGGGTCCGCCGTCCTCGGGTGCGCTGACGGTTGGACAGATCCTTGGCATTCTCGACAATTACGATTTGGCGGCGATGGGTTCCGAAAGCGCCGAAGCGTGGCGGCTGATCGGCGATGCCTCGCGCTTGGCCTTCGCGGATCGCGGTCGCTACATGGCCGACAGTGATTTCATTCCGATGCCGACGCAGGGCCTGATCGATCCGGCCTATCTGGCCGAGCGTGCCGCCTTGCTGGATGACGCTGGGGCGTTGACAGAGGTTGCGCCGGGAAATCCTGAGTTTGACCACGCGCTGAACTGGGCCGACGATGCGTCGATCGAACTGCCGTCGACGTCCCATATTTCGATCGTCGACGCCTATGGAAACGTGCTTTCGATGACCACGACTATCGAGAACGGTTTTGGTTCGCGTCTGATGACCAACGGCTTTCTGCTGAACAACGAACTCACCGACTTTTCCTTCCGGACTCACAGGGATGGGGTTCCTATTGCCAACCGGATCGAACCGGGCAAACGCCCCCGTTCCTCAATGAGTCCGACGATTGTCATGCAGGACGGGTCTCCGGTTCTGGCGATCGGGTCTCCGGGTGGCAGCCGGATCATCGGTTATGTTGCAAAATCAATCATTGCCTGGGCGGACTGGGGTATGGACGTCCAGCAGGCGGTCGCCCTTCCTCATCTGGTGAACCGTTTCGGGACCTATGATGTCGAGGTCGGCACAAGCGCCGAAGGTTTTGCGGACATGTTGGGCGAGCTGGGTTTTGAAGTGAACGCGCGGGATCTGACCTCGGGCCTTCATGCCATCGAAATCCGCGACGGTCTGCACGGCGGAGCCGATCCCCGTCGAGAAGGGATCGCACTGGGCGAGTGATCACGTCGCAGCGATGGGTATTGCTCCTGTGGCGTGGGCCTTCTAGTCATTGTCTGGGCCTGCACCACTGCACCAAGGGAGGGTTGCCATGGTTGAAGCGACAGCATTGTTCCGCAATGCGGCGGGGATCGACACCGCCATCAGCATTCTGAAACAGCGGTTCGGGGACCGGTTGCAGACCGGCGCCTCGGTCCGCGAGCAGCACGGACACACAACGACCTGGATCGAAAACCAAAGCCCGGATGCGGTGGTCTTTCCCACCTCGACCGAAGAGGTTTCGGACATCGTCAAGACCTGTGCGGCGCACAAGGTTCCCGTGATCCCTTTCGGCACCGGAACGTCGCTGGAAGGTCACGTAAACGCGCCGGCCGGCGGCGTTTGCATCGATCTTGGCGAGATGAACCGGGTCTTGGCCGTGAACGAAGGTGATCTGGATTGCGTCGTGCAGCCCGGGGTCACCCGC
This sequence comes from Ruegeria sp. BC2, assembly GCF_056539245.1. Taxonomy (NCBI): domain Bacteria; kingdom Pseudomonadati; phylum Pseudomonadota; class Alphaproteobacteria; order Rhodobacterales; family Roseobacteraceae; genus Ruegeria; species Ruegeria sp. BC2. Next base: position 2,010,246 of record NZ_JBQFUQ010000001.1, on the reverse strand, counting down.
GAGGACTTGAATACCCATCTGCGCGACAAGGGCCTGTTCTTTCCGATTGATCCCGGAGCCAATGCCTCATTGGGCGGGATGGCGGCGACCCGGGCGTCGGGTACCAATGCGGTTCGCTATGGAACGATGAAGGACAATGTCCTGAGCCTCGAGGCGGTTATGCCCGATGGCAAAATCATCCGCACAGGCCACCGGGCCAAAAAATCTTCGGCCGGGTACGATCTCACCCGCTTGCTTGTCGGTGCCGAGGGCACGCTGGGCATCATCACGGAGCTGACTTTGAAACTGCACGGCATCCCCGAGGCGATTACTTCGGCCCGGTGTTCTTTCCCGACGGTTGATGCGGCCTGTCAGGCCGTGATGACGACCATTCAATTCGGCGTTCCGGTCGCTCGGATCGAATTGCTGGACGCGATGTCGGTCAAGGCTGCCAACGCGTATTCCGGGCTGAAGCTGCCGGAAACGCCGTTGCTTCTGCTTGAGTTTCACGGCTCGGAGGCCGGCGCAGCGGAGCAGGCCGAAACCTTTGGCGAAATCGCCGAGGATTTTGGCGGCACGGGCTTTGTCGCTACGGCCAGCACCGAAGAAAGGTCCAAGCTCTGGCAGGCGCGGCACGACATGTACTGGGCGTCCCTCCAGCTTCGGCCCGGAGCGCGTGGAATCTCGACGGATGTCTGCGTCCCGATCTCGCGCTTGGCCGAATGCGTCACCAAGGCTCAGGACAAGGCAGCCGAGTTAGACCTGCTGGCCCCGGTCGTCGGTCATGTCGGCGACGGAAACTTCCATACGCTGGTGCTGATCGACATGGACGATGCCGACGAAGTGGCGCGGGCCAGTCAGTTTGTCGGATGGCTCAACGATCTGGCGATCTCGATGGACGGGACCTGCACGGGTGAGCATGGAATCGGGCAGGGCAAGAAACCGTATCTGGTCCGGGAACTTGGGGATGCGACCCGGTACATGGCGGCGATCAAGGCCGCACTGGATCCTGACAACATCATGAACCCCGGCAAGATCGTCTGACCAGGCCGGGAAGGCGCACGCAACCATCGGCTGTTGGTGCGTGCCTGTTGCCGGATTCGCGCCGCAACGTGTACGGCAGGTCGGTTTTGCACCGTTTTGCGTCGGATGGACTTGGCGCTGATTGGTCTCGTTCGGCATAAACCTTGCCAAACAGACTCAATCCGGAGAGCGGGCGTATGAAAACCCAAGTCAAAGCACTGGTCGTCGGCGGCGGCGCCGTTGGGACCTCGATAGCCTATCATCTGGCCAAGGCGGGCTGGGATGATGTCATGCTGATCGAGAGGGACGAGTTGACCTCGGGCTCGACCTGGCACGCTGCGGGTTTGCTTCCGCTGTTCAACATGTCCTATGCGACGACCCATATCCACAAATACTCGGTGGATTTCTACAAGACGCTGGAAGAGGAAACCGGCCTGAACGCGGGGTTCGCGGTGGTTGGAAACCTGCGCATGGCGCAGACGCAGGACCGCATGGATGAGTTCATGCTCTATGCCTCGACTGCCGAGACCTGCGACGTCAAATATGAATGGTTGACGCCCGAGCAGATCAAGGAGCGCTGGCCGCTGATCGAAACCTCGGATCTGAAGGGCGCGCTTTACCATACCGAGGACGGTTACATCAATCCGGCCGACGTGACCCAGGCGATGGCCAAGGGCGCCCGCCAGCGCGGTGTCGAGATCGTGCGCAAGATGCAGGCCGATGCCTTCCATTGGAACGGAACCCATTGGGAAGTCACCTGCACCAAGATGGTCGAAAAGGGTGGCAACCTTGTCCCCAGCGACGAGCAGGTAGTCATCACCGCCGAGCACGTGGTGACCGCTTCGGGAAACCATGCCCAGCGTACCGCCAAGCTGCTGGGCATCAAGATGCCCGCGATCCCGGTCGAGCATACCTTCATTGTCATGGACAAGGATCCGGAACTGGTGAAATGGCGTGAAGCCGGCAATCCGGAACACCCGGTCGTGCGCGACGCCGACAACGAATCCTACGCACGTGAGGAGCGCGGCGGCTGGATCCTAGGCATCTACGAGCACGGTGCCCCGGCACGCTTCGAATACGGTGTGCCCGACAGTTTCCGCGCTGACCTGTTCCCTCTGGACCTGGACCGGATCGCCGATCAGTACATGGCCATGGCCGAGCGTGTCCCGTCCTGTGCCGAGTCCGGCCTGAAGGACGATTTCAACGGTCCCATCTGCTATACGCCTGATGGCAACCCGCTGGTCGGCCCGGCGCCGGGCCTGCGAAATATGTGGCTGGCCGAAGGGTTCAGCTTTGGCATCACCGCCGCCGGCGGCACCGGCTATTATCTGGCGCAGATGATGGTCGATGGCGAAGCCGAGATCGACATGGCTTCGCTGGACCCCAAACGCTATTCGTCCAACTGGATGACCACCGAATTCGCCGCGCGCAAGAACGAAGAATGCTACGAGCACGTCTACATTCTGCACCACCCGGACGAAGAGCGCGAGGCCTGCCGTCCGCTGCGCACCGTTCCGGCCTATGATCGTCAGAAAGCCCGCGGCGCGCAGTTTGGGTGGGTCAACGGTTGGGAACGCCCCAACTATTTTGGCCCGGTCGATGCCCCCGACAACTTCGACAAGGAAAGCCGCAGTTTCCGCCGTGGTGGATGGTGGCAGTTTGCCGTCGAAGAAGCCAAGGCGATCCGCAACGGTGTTGGTCTGATCGACGCGTCAGCCTTCACCAAGCATGTCGTCAAGGGCCCCGGCGCCACGCAGTTCCTCGACTGGTTCACCTGCAACAAGCTGCCCAAGGTCGGGCGCATCAATCTGACCTATGCGCTAACGGCGCACGGCACCACGCGTACCGAGTACACCATCGTTCGCCTGAAAGAGAACGAGTACTACCTCGTCTCGGCCGGTGCTTGGACCGAGTATGACGCCGACTTCCTGCGCAAGGCGGCCGAGGACAAGATGGACGAGTTCGGCTACATCGAGATCCAGGACGTGACCACCCAGTGGGGCGTCTTTGCCATCGCCGGACCGAAATCGCGCGACGTGCTGAAAGAGGTCATCAAGGACGCCGAGCCGGATACCGCCCTGTCGAACAAGCGCTTCCCGTGGCTGTCGGCACGTCAGATCGAACTGGGCATGTGCCCGGTCAACGCGATCCGCGTGGCCTATACCGGCGAGCTGGGCTGGGAATTGCATCACCCGATCGAAATGCAGAACTACCTGTTCGACCTTCTGGAGGCGGCCGGCGAGATGCACGGCATGAAGCTGGTCGGCGCCCGCGCCCAGAACTGGCTGCGTCAGGAGAAATCCTATCGCGCCTTCGGCACCGAACTGGGCCGCGACGCCACCCCGCTCGAGGCCGACCTGCCGCGTTTCGTCGATTTGGACAAGGAGTTCCACGGCAAGGACAAGCTGATCGAAACCGGTGTGCGCGTGAAATGCTGCACGTTGCTGATCGACGGGCCCGAAGATGCCGACCCCTGGGGCCGCGAGGCGCTGTATACTCCGGAAGGTGAGCGCGTGGGGCGTCTGACCTCGGGCGGGTATTCGGTGGCTTTCGAGAAATCCATCGGCATGGGCTATGTAAAGCCCGAACTGGCCGTGGAAGGTACCAAACTGAAGGTCAAAATGCTGGACCAGCTGTGGGATGCGGTCGTGACGTGCGACAGCCCCTATGATCCCAAGAACGAGACCATCCGCAAGGACGGTTGATCGGACAGAGGCCCCGGACAACTCCGGGGCCTTTTTTGGCTATGCGCTGAGTTCGTCGAAGCACTCCAGCGCCTTGGCTGCGTACATCATCGACGGACCGCCACCCATCTGGATCGCCATGGCCAGAACGTCCGAGAATTCCTCACGCGAAGCGCCCGCCTTGACCAGTGTTTCGGTGTGCAACGAAATGCAGGGTTCGCAACGTACTGCGATGGACATGCCCAAGGCGATGAACTCCTTGGTCTTGAAGTCCAGTGCTCCGCCTTCCTTGACCGATTTCCCGAGCGCGCCGAAAGCGCGGGCGGTATCCGGTATGGCTCCGTTCAGGTTGCGCAATCCGCTGCGCGTTTCAACAAGCTTGTCTGACCAGGTCATGTCTTGCGCCTCTTTTACATATTGCATCTTGCATATGTATCAGCGGCGTCGGAACGGCTTTGATCTTGATCAGATCGAGGGCTTTTCTGCGACAAAAGCCAGATTGTTCGCAGGCATTGGAACCACTCCGACAACCCGCAGCCCTGTGCTTTCCAGATAGTTGCTGATCTGGCTGTCGTCTTTGTAGCCTATCTCGGGATCTTGCCGGGTCAGGTCGGCATGAAAGCGTCGGTCGCCGTCGCTGATCAGCTTGCCCTGGCGCATGAACGGTCCGTAGAGAACGAACCGCCCCCCGGGGCCAAGGGCCAATGCGGCCTCGGAAAGAATATTCCGGGCTTCTTTCCTGCTGATCAGATGCAGCAGGTTGATCAGAATGATAAGGTCCTGGTTGCCAAAGTTTTGGTGCCACCCGGGCAGGGTTGCGTCCAGCTCGACGGCGGGAAGGATGTTTGGCAGGCCCTCCGCATAGGCGTCGATGCTGGCCCGGCGGGCGGGATCGATCTCGCTCGGCTGCCAAGTGAGGTCGGGAAAGATACGGGCAAATGCGGCGACGTGTTGGCCCGTACCGCTGGCCAGTTCCAATGCGTTTCCAGTTGCGATGGGCATCTCGGCCAGCAACGCGCACAAGGCGTCCGTATTTCGGCTGGCCGCAGGGGCGATCATCTTCGCGCCGTCTCCCTGAGAGGCGACGCTTGCCGTCGGAGGCAGTTTCCGCCCGCCCATCAGCGTAACCGGGACACGGTAAGCGCGGAGACCATCGCGGCATCCAACTCGGGCGCGCGGCCAAGCGCAAGATCCGCAACCAATCGCGATGCTGCCGGTGCGGTTTGAAATCCGTACCCTCCCTGACCGGCAGACCAGACAAAGCTTTCATCCGACGGGTCGGGACCCAGAACAAGCGTGCCATCCGGGGCAAAGCTGCGCAGCCCGGCCCAATTGGTCTCGACACGGGTGACCGGGCTGGTCACCATTTCTTCGTATCGGGCCAGGCCCTCGGCCAGCACCATATCGTCGGCATAGGCGTCATGCGGTTCGACCGGGTCGGCCTCGGACGGTGACACCAACAGCTTGCCGGCATCCGGTTTGGAGTACCAGGTCTCACCCGCGCCCAGCATCATCGGCCAATTTTTCACATCATGGCCCTCGGGTGCTGGCAGTCGGGCCATGGAACGGCGGCGCGGCGTGATTCCGATCGGTGCGATCCCGGCCATCCTTGCGACCTCGTCGGCCCAGGCACCAGCGGCATTGACGATGGTGCGCGCTTGAAAGACCTCGGCCGCCTCCACCAGCCAATGGCCGTCCTTGCGGATCCGCGCCACTTTTTGGCGGGTCAGTACCGATCCTGCGTTGGCGCGAATGGTGCGGGCGAAATCCTGCAGCACGCGGTCGGTGTCGATGTCGTAAGCGCCCTCACTCAGCGCCGCGTATGCGACGGTTTCCGGGTTCAGGACCGGAACATGGACCATCGCATCGGCGACTGAGATTTCTGTCATTCCCAGCTCGCTCAGGTCTTTGCGGAACTGCTCGGCCTGATCACTTTTGGCCACCAGCATCAACCCGCGCGGGGTCAGATACTCGTTCGAAAAAAAGAACTCGGCGCTGGCCTTGTTCAGAGCCACGACCGAAGGTGGGCCATAACCTTCTTCGAACAATGCCGCCGATCGCCCCGAGGCGTGATAGCCCAGCGCGTCCTCGGCCTCGAGTACGGTTACCGATCCATGCTCGGACAGACGCGCGCCGGCGCTTAGGCCGGCAATGCCGCCGCCGATGATCAGAAAATCAATCACTGGACCTCCTCCAGCCGGTCCGTCGCCGGTGGCGGTGTCTGGCTGAGCGCCGTGATGCGGGCATAGAGCTCGGCCGGAAGGTCGAACGTCAGAGCAGCCAGCGACGGTGCCAGCTGTTCGGCAGATCTGGCCGATATGATCGGCGACGGGGCAAACGGGCTGGCGGCAACCCAAGCGACGGCAAGCGTCGCCGGATCCACACCGGTCTGATGCCCCAAGAGGGCCAACTCGGCAGCTGTTTCGGCCATCCATTCAGCCCCATAGCGGCTGGCGTATCGGTCATCTTCGGACAGTCGGCCGGCTGCACTGCCATCGGTGTACTTTCCGGTCAGCAACCCGCCACCCAGCGGCGAGTAGGCAAAAACCGAGATACCTTGATCCGCACACATTGGCAGGATCTCGACCTCGGCCTGCCGCTTGACGAGGTTGTACATCGGTTGCAGCGCGTCGATGGTCAGGTCGAAATCCGCGGCGACGCGCACGGCTTTCATCACTTGCCAGGCTGCAAAGTTGGACAAGCCGACATAGCGGATCTTGCCCGCATCTTTGAGCTGGGCAAAACACACCATCGTTTCGGCAAGATCGGTGTCCGGATCGAACCGGTGCAGGTACAGCAGGTCGACCATGTCCTGACCCAGACGTTTGCGGGACATGTCGAACTGCGCACGGATGTTGGCCGCGCCGGCGCCGCCTGTGTAGCCCGCTTTGGTGGCGATCGTCAGTTGCTGGCGCTGAGACGCGATCATCTGGCCCAGCAACGTTTCCGACGCACCGTCGGTATAGACATAAGCTGTATCGAAATGCGTGATGCCGGCCGCGCGACAGGCGTCGAACATGGCCCGGCTTTGTTCGGCATCGGCGCGGCCCCCGAACTGCATCGTGCCAAAAGTGAAACGGCCAATGTCAGTGCCGTCGGGATTGGAAAGCCTGAGTGTCATGAGAGTGCCTGAAATGAGCCCGGCGAACGGGGGACTTTGATCAATTGTCGTCCCAAGTTTTAATCAGGGTTGAATTTGAGCATCAACCCTTTCAAACATTCACAACCAAAAACGCAGGAGGGCGGGGTGACCAGCGCAGACCTACACCCAATGGCCACAGGGCACATTCCGTCATATGTGACCCAGGCGGATGGCAGCGATTTTCTCTTCAATTTCATGGTGATCTTCACGGTTGGTCTGATCCTGCTGATCGGTGTCGCGTATTTCACATTGCACTCGATCCCCGAGAAGATGGCCCATGAGAACAACCACCCGCAGTTTCAGTTGGTTGGTATCCTGGCGTTGTTGGCCCTGTTTACGCACAACGGGTTATTCTGGGTTGCCGCCATCCTGGTTGCAGGTTTTCAGTTTCCTGACTTTGCTGCGCCCCTGCGCGCGATTGCAGATGCAATTCGGTCACTGGCACCCGGGGCGTCTCCTCCGCCCGCCGAGCCCGACCCTGAGCCCGCCGCTCCGCAGGGGCACTGACGCATGATCGAAACATTTCTTTGCGCACTGGTCACTGTTCTGCCCGACTTTCTGTTCCGACGCTTCGTTCAGGGAAAGCGGATAGGTCACGAAATCACGCTGTTCACCATGTGGTACGAACTGCGCTGGGGGCTGACCGCCTGCGCAATCCTTGCGCTGACGGTGATTACCACGCTGTTCTACTTCCATCCGGCAAGCAAAACGGCGGCGTCCTATTTCCGGACCGTGACGATTCTTCCGCAACTGGGTGGGCGCGTGTCCGAGGTCTATGTGACCAACAACCAGATGGTCACCGCGGGCCAGCCGATCTTTCGTATCGAGGATTTTACCCAGCGCGCGCAGGTCGAAGCCGCACATGCCCAGATTGCTCAGATACAGGCCTCGCTGAAGGTTGCGCAAACGGATCTGGCCGAGGCCGAAGCCGGCATTGCAGGCGCGCAGGCGGCGCTGGCGCAGGCGCTCGAGGATTTGGAGCGCAACACGACACTGCGCGATCAGGGATCCAGCGCAGTCCGCCTGACCGAGATCGAGCGACTGGAGAACCTTGTCGCCGAGCGCGAGGCAAAGGTTCTGGCCGCGCAATCCCAAAAGGCGGCCGTTGTTCAGAAGATCGAAGAACTGATCCCTGCCCAGTTGGCCAGCGCCGAAGCGCAGCTGGATGCCGCTCTGGCCGAATTGGACAAGACGACAATCAGCGCCGGTGTGACGGGCCGTGTCGAGCAGTTCGGGCTGCGGGTCGGCGATTTTGTCAGCCCGCTGATGCGCCCGGCAGGAATTCTGGTTCCGACGGATTCCGGGCGCGACCGGTTTCAGGCGGCTTTCAACCAGATGTCTGCGCAAGTGATCAAACAGGGAATGATCGGAGAGCTGGGCTGTATGACGCGGCCATTCACGGTGATTCCGGTCGTTGTGGTCCAAGTGCAGGATGTGATCCCTTCGGGACAGATCCGGCCCACCGACGAATTGCGCGACGTTCAACAGAACACAACCCCCGGATCAATCCTCGTGTATCTCGAACCGCTTTATGAAGGGCTGGCCGACAAGGTCCCCCCGGGCAGCAACTGTCTTGCCAATGTCTACACCGACAATCACGACAGGCTTGAACACGAAGATTTGGGGTTCTGGGAAAGGGCATTCCTGCATGTCGTGGACACGATCGGTGTGGTTCATGCGGCAGGCTTGCGATTGCGTCTGATCCTGATGCCGGTGAACACGCTGGTTCTAAGCGGTCACTGATGGCGGGAACGTGAGTGCTCTCGCGCTATTGTGTCTGGAAATGGCGCCTGTCCCCGGTTAACTGGCGCACATGTTTGATGCGCAAATCCGCCCGATTATCGACCCGGCCCTGAACGCTCAGGGCCGTTTTCTCGCGCGGTTGGGCTTTACGGCGAACCAGGTGACGCTGATTGGGCTGGCACTTGGTTTGGTCGCAGCGGGCCTGATCGTGGCTGGCGCGACGTACTGGGCGTTGGTGCCTTTGCTGCTGTCGCGCCTCGCGGATGGCCTGGACGGTGCCGTTGCGCGTGCCCGGGGCGGCACCGATTTCGGTGGTTATCTGGATATCACCTGCGACTTTCTGTTCTACGGCGCGATCCCCTTCGCATTTATTCTGGCTGACCCGGCCTCCAATGGCGTGGCCGGTGCTTTCCTTTTGCTGTCCTTCTATTTCAACGGCACCAGTTTCCTGGGCTTTTCGCTGCTGGCCGATCGGCACGGTTTGAAGACCGACGCCAGAGGGCAGAAGGCCCTGTATTTTTCCGGTGGGTTGCTGGAGGGGGCCGAAACGATTGGTTTCCTTGTTCTTGTGTGTCTGGTGCCAGATGCGTTTGCCGCCTTGGCGTGGATATTCGGCAGCTTGTGTTTCCTGACCGCCACATCCCGGATCGTGTTGGCAGCGCGCAGTTTCGGCAACCGTTCCGGGAACTGAAAAAGCCCGCCGTTTCCGGCGGGCTTTGGGTTTGTTGACAGTACATGTCCCGCTTATTGCGGGATGTCGCCTTCCAGCCCTTCGACATAGAAGTTCATGCCGGCCAGAGTGCCATCATCGGCCACTTCACCCTCGGCCAGCCAGGCGCTGCCGTCTTGCTTGTTCAGCGGCCCGGTGAACGGGTGATAGCTGCCATCTGCAATCGCGGCTTTCAGGGCCAGCGCCTCTTCTTTGACGTCGGCCGGAACGGCGTCGGAAATCTCACCGATTTCAACCATGCCTTCCTTGATGCCGTCCCAGGTGTTCACCGACTCCCAGGTGCCGTCCATCACGGCCTGGGTGCGCGCGATGTAGTAGGGCGCCCAGTTGTCGATGATCGAGCTGACGCGCGGCATCGGAGCATATTCGCTCATGTCCGAGGCCTGGCCGAAAGTGATCACGTTGCCGGCTTCTTGTGCGGCCGCCTGCGGTGCGGTCGAGTCCGTGTGCTGCAGGATCACGTCTGCGCCCTGTTCGATCAGAACCTTCGCCGCGTCGGCCTCTTTCGCCGGATCGAACCAGGTGTAGGCCCAGACGATCTTGAACTCGACATCCGGGTTCACCTTCTTGGCGTGGATGAATGCCGAGTTGATGCCGCGGATCACTTCGGGGATCGGGTACGAGCCGATGTAACCGATGATGTTCGACTTGGTCATCTTGCCGGCGATATGACCTTGGACAGCGCGACCCTCATAGAAACGCGCCGAGTAGACCGACACGTTGTCGGCGGTCTTGTAGCCCGTGGCGTGTTCAAATTTCACGTCCGGGAATTTCTTGGCCACGTTGATGGTCGGGTCCATGTAGCCGAACGAGGTGGTGAAGATCAGGTCAGCGCCTTCCAGCGCCATCTGGGTCATGACGCGCTCGGCATCCGGGCCTTCGGGCACCGATTCCACGTACACGGTTTCGACCTTGTCGCCAAAGTGCTTTTCGACGGCCTGACGGCCCTTGTCGTGTTCATAGGTCCAGCCGCCGTCGCCCACCGGGCCGACATAGACGAAACCGACCTTTGTCTTGTCCTCGGCCACGGCGCCCGTGGCAAGGCCAAGTGCCATGGCGGCGCTTGCCAGAAGTGAAGTGAATTTCATTTAGTTACTCCCCAAGTTGGTACAGTTGGCCCCTAGTGCGAGGCGTGGAAGGTCCGGCCCAGTGAGGCAGGTGCGCTGCTCTTGTCGGCCGAAAGGATCACAAGCACAAGGATCGTGATGATGTAGGGCGACATTGCCAGATACTCGACAGGTATGGCAACGCCCGCTGCCTGTAGATTAAGCTGCAAGACCGTGATTCCGCCAAACAAATAGGCACCCAGCAAGGCACGCCACGGTTTCCAGCTGGCAAACACCACCAGAGCCAGAGCAATCCAGCCGACTCCGGCGGTCATGCCTTCGGTCCACTGAGGGACCCGGATCAGGCTGATATATGCACCGCCAAGCCCCGCACAGGCCCCGCCGAACAGGATCGCCATAATGCGGATCTTGATGACCTTGTAGCCGAGAGCATGCGCGGCATCGTGGTTCTCACCCACCGCACGAAGGATCAGCCCGACGCGGGTGTATTTCAGAGTGGCCCATACCGCTGCCGTCAACGCGATCCCGACATAGAGGATCGGATCATGTTGGAACAGGATCGGGCCGATGACCGGAATATCGCTGAGCAGCGGGATATGGATGTCCCCCATGCTGGGCGGTTTGATGCCCACATAGCTTTGGCCCAAAAGGGCACTGAAGCCCAAGCCAAACAGCGTCAGCGCAAGACCGCTGGCCACCTGGTTCGCCAGCGCGAACTGGGTCAGCAGAACGAACAGCAACGACAGCAGTGCACCGCCGACGGCCGCCGCGACAAAACCCAACCATGGCGAGCCTGTCTCGACCGAGATGGCAAATCCGCTGATTGCGCCCACGATCATCATGCCTTCGACGCCGAGGTTCAGAACGCCGGCCTTTTCGACGACAAGCTCTCCGATCGCCGCGAGCAGAAGCGGGGTTGCGGCAACCATCAACGAGGCCAGCAAAAGAACGGGATTGATTTCTCCAAGGTCCATGGTCACGCCACCTCGCTACGGGCCGCACGGATGCGGTAGTTGGTCAAAAGATCGAAGGCCAGCAGGAAGAACAGAAGCATTCCCTGGAACACCTGGATGGCCGCAGCGGGCAGCCCCAGCTGCGATTGTGCGATTTCGCCACCGATATAGGTCAGCGCCATCAGGCCGCCGGCCAGCAGGATGCCCACCGGGTGCAGACGGCCCAGAAACGCCACGATGATCGCGGTAAAGCCGTAACCCACGTTGAAGTCGATGCTGACCACGCCGGACGGGCCCGAGACCTCGAACATACCGGCAAGACCGGCCAACGCGCCCGACAGCCCCAGGCAAAACAGTATCAGCCGCGGGGGATTCACGCCGGCAAATCGTGCCGCGCGCGGAGCTTCGCCTGTAAGGCGGATGTGAAATCCCAGCATGTGCCGGTTCAGCAGGACATAGGCAAAGATCACCGCGATAAAGGCCGCGACGACGCCCCAGTGCATGCCGGTTCCGGCAAACAGTTCGGCATTGTGGGCACTTTCATAGGACTGCAGGTTGCGCGAGCCGGGAAACCCGAACCCCTCAGGGTTTTTCAGCAGACCCAGCGACATCGAGGCCAGAAACTGCTCGGCCACGTAAACCAACATCAGGGAAACGAGAATCTCGTTGGTTCCAAACCGAACCTTGAGCAGGGCCGGGATCATCGCCCAGATCCAGCCGCCGAACGCGCCGGCGATCACCATGATTGGAAAGACGTACCATGCATCCAGAGGGTAGAAGGCCAGGCCGGCCGCGGCGCCGAAGATAGCGCCCATGATGTACTGACCCTCGGCGCCGATATTCCAGATACCGGCGCGGAAGCCCAGCGACAGACCGATGGCGATCAGAACCAACGGTGCGCCCTTCACCAGCAGTTGCGGTCGGTAGTAGAATGAGAATTCTCCGAACAGGGGTTCCCAGAAGATGGTTCCGATCGCTTCCACCGGGTTTTTGCCCAGAATTGCAAACAGCAACCCGCCGAAAACCATGGTCGCCAGCACTGCGACCAGAGGGGTGGCATAAGACCACGCCTTGGACGGCTGTGGCCGTTTCTCCAACACTATCATTTGCTCATCCCCCCAAAGTCTTCGTCTTTTTTGGATTATTGCGCCAGAGGCGGCACCGTAGGCTACACATGGGCCACCTCCATCCCATGCGCGCCGCCCATCATCAGACCGATCTCTTCGACGGTCAGGCCAGTTGTGGGTCGCGGAGCGCTGAGGCGCCCTTCGTTCAAGGCGGCGAAACTGTCGGAAATCTCCATCAGTTCATCCAGATCCTGGCTGATGCAGACCACCGCCGTTCCCTTGGCCGCAAGGTCCAGAATGGCCTGACGGATCGCAGCGGCTGCGGCGGCGTCGACGCCCCAGGTCGGCTGGTTCACGACCAGAACTTCGGGGTTTTGCAGGACTTCCCGGCCGATGACGAATTTCTGCAGGTTGCCGCCCGACAGCGACCGCGCGGCGTTTTCCGGCCCCGGGGTCCGCACGTCGAATGCCTGAATGATCTTCTCCGCAAACACGCGGGTGTCGGCCCATTTCAAAAAACCGTTCTTCTCCAGAGACTCGCGCACCGAGCCGGTCAGCAGAGCGTTTTCCGTCAGGCTCATGTCCGGCGCCGCGGCATGTCCCAACCGCTCTTCTGGGGCCGTCAGCACACCCAGTCTGCGCCGGGCCGTCGGGCCCAGTTTGCCGATCGGCTGGCCGTTGAAGCGGATCGCATCCGCGTCCGTCAGGATTTCACCGGACAGAACGCCCAGCAGTTCGTCCTGACCGTTGCCGGCCACGCCGCCGATGCCAAGGACTTCGCCCTTGCGGACGGTCAGGTGCACGTTCTTCAGCGCGGTCCCGAATTCGGAAGGGGACGGAACCGAAAGCCCGGAAACATCCAGCGCGACGGGTCCGAACTCGCGCCCGGACCGTTCAGGAGTCTGAAGGGCTGATCCCACCATCATTTCGGCCATGTCGCGGGCGGATGTTTCGCTGGGTGTGCATTCACCCACGTTCTTGCCCAGCCGCAGAATGGTGGCGTGGTCGCACAGCGTGCGGATTTCCTCCAGTTTGTGCGAGATGTACAGGATCGAAGTTCCTTCCGACCGCAGTTTTTTCAGTGTTTCGAACAGGATATCTACCTCCTGCGGGGTCAGGACCGAGGTCGGTTCGTCCATGATCAGCAGCTTTGGGTCCTGCAGCAGGCAGCGGATGATCTCAACTCGCTGGCGTTCACCGGCGGACAGGTCACCAACCCGACGATACGGATCCAGCGGCAGGCCATAGGTCTCCGAGACCTCGCGAATACGCGATGCCAGATCACCCATCGGCGGCGGGCTTTCCATGCCCAGGGCGATGTTTTCGGCCACGTTGAGCGCGTCGAACAGCGAAAAATGCTGGAACACCATGGCGATGCCGTCGGCACGGGCCGCACGCGGCTCGGCCGGCGCATAGGGTTGGCCGCGCAACAGCATCGTGCCGCTGTCCGGCTTGACCAGCCCGTAGATCATCTTCACCAGCGTGGATTTTCCCGCGCCGTTTTCGCCCAGGAGGGCGTGAACTTCGCCCTCACCGATGTCAAAGGACACGTGGTCGTTGGCCACGACGCCGGGATAGGCCTTGGTCAGCCCCTGCAAGCTCAGTAGTGGAGTGGTCACGCGCTCTGGTCCTTCTTCAAGTCGTTCTGTCGGGCGGGGCGCAGAATTTGCGCTGCCACACCAACTGCGATCATCTGCGGGTGCTTGCCCAACGATGGGTCACCGATCGGGCAGGTGATCCGGGCGATCTGAGCCGGTGAGTGACCCAGCGCAGCCAGGCGCGAACGGAATCGCGCCCATTTCGTAGCCGAGCCGATCAGCCCGGCAAAGTGAAAACCGTGCGTCAATAGCCGGTTGCACAGTTCCAGATCCAGATTGTGTGAATAAGTCAGCACCAAGTGCTCGGCTTGGACCGGTGCGTGGCGCACGAGGTCGGCCGGGTTCGCTGCCGGAACCACGGTTACACCTGCTGGGATGTCAGCTGGAAACCGGTCGGCGGCGGTGTCCACCCAGGTGATGGCAAGATCGGGGAGAGGCGACAGCACATCCACAAGCGCCCGTCCGACATGACCGGCCCCCCAGATCCACAATTGGCGGGTCGGTGTGTGCACCGGCTCGATCATCCAGCCGTCAAGCAATTGTGGGTCAGGCGCGATACCCTGTGCGCGTGCGGTTGCCAGCAGCCGCTTGACCGACAATGGCATGTCACCACCGGCAGTCGGGCGTGCGATGACGGTATCGTCCAGGGCCTCGATGGATTTCAGGTCATAGACCTCGCTCAGCAGCGTTACGGCACCGCCACAGCATTGCCCGAGGTCGGGACCCAGCGCATGGCGGGACAGGCAGGTTGGGCTTTGCTGGACCCGGGCGGCCTCAGCCGCCTGATACTCCAGCGTACCACCCCCGATCGTGCCGGATTGCCCGCCCTTCCAGACCAGCATCGCGGCGCCGACCTCGCGCGGGGACGAGCCTCGAATTGCAGCAATGACCACGCGGGTCACCTTGCCATGCGTCTTGACCGCCTCCCTCAAAGTCTCCCGGTCAAATCCCATCAGGTACCTCCACGCATGCGTTGAATGGCGGTCCAGACCTCTTCGGCGGTGGCCGGGGCATTGATCGCAGGATACCCGTCGCCGCAGGCCGCAACCGCGTTCGACAACGCCAGCCAGGCCGAGATGCCCAGCATGAAAGGCGGCTCGCCCACTGCTTTTGAGCGATAGATGGTGTCTTCGCGGTTCTGACCATCCCAAAGCGCAACGTTGAACACACCCGGTCGGTCCGAACAGGCGGGGATCTTGTAGGTCGATGGCGCATGGGTGCGCAGCCGGCCTTTGTCGTCCCAGACCAGTTCCTCGGTCGTCAGCCAGCCCGCACCTTGCACATAGCCGCCCTCGACCTGCCCGATATCCAGCGCAGGGTTCAGCGAAGCACCCGCATCATGCAGGATATCCGTCCGAAGGATGCGGTTCTCGCCGGTCAGAGTGTCCACGGCGACTTCGGTCACCGAAGCTCCATAGGCGAAATAGAAGAACGGGCGCCCGCGTCCGGCGATCCGGTCCCACTCGATCTTGGGGGTCTTGTAGAACCCGGTTGCCGACAGGCTGACACGCCCCTGATAGGCCAGCGCCGCGGCTTCGGCAAAGCTGTAGCTTTCCTCGCCCACACTGACCCGGCCATCGGCAAAGACGACCGCCGATGGATCGGTCTGATGCCGCTCGGCCAGATAGGCGGCCATCCGGTCGCGGATCGTGTCGCAGGCGGCCTTGACCGCCATCCCGTTCAGATCGCTGCCGGACGAGGCCGCCGTGGCCGAGGTGTTGGGCACTTTGGCGGTATCGGTCGCGGTGATCTTCACCATCTCCAGCGGAATGCCGAACCGCGCGGCCGCCACCTGCGCCACTTTCTGGAACAGGCCCTGACCCATCTCGGTGCCGCCATGGTTCAGGTGGACCGAGCCGTCCTGATAGACATGCACCAGCGCCCCGGCCTGATTCAGGTGGGTGAGAGTGAAGGAAATCCCGAACTTGACCGGTGAAAAGGCGATGCCCTTCTTGATCACGCGGTTTTCGGCATTCCACTTCTCGACCGCCGCCTTGCGGGTTGCGTAATCGCAGGACTCCAGCAAGGCTTCGGTCATGGGATGCAGCTCGAAATCGGTGACTTCCATGCCATAGGGGGTGGTGTTCCCACCCGCGGGCACTGGCCGCACCACCGAGCGGCCGGTTTCGACGGCGCCGCGGCTGGTCAGATCCTCATGCGGATCCGGGTGGCCCAGCGGCTTGTCCCTCACCGGTTCTTCAACGCCTGCATGCGCCGGTTCATAGTAGTTCCGCCGCCGCAGTTCGACCGGGTCCAGACCCAGCACATGCGCGGCGTGATCCATCACCCGCTCGATGCCGACCATGCCCTGCGGCCCACCAAAGCCGCGATAGGCGGTTGCGGACTGTGTGTTGGTCTTCAGCCTATGGCTCTCGATCCGCGCGTTGGGCAGAAGGTAGGCGTTGTCGGAATGCAGCATCGCGCGGTCGGCGACCGGCAGCGACAGGTCCTGCGCCCAACCGCAGATGGCGTAGTGCAGGAAGGAAACACCCTGAATGTGGCCGTTTTCGTCAAAGCCGGCCTTGTAGCTGATGCGGAAGGCGTGGCGCTTGCCGGTGATGGTCATGTCATCATCCCGGTCATAGCGCATCTTGCAGGCTCGACCGGTTGCCCGTGCCGCAACTGCGCAGGCCACGGCCAGGGCGTTGCCTTGGCTTTCCTTGCCACCGAACCCGCCGCCCATCCGCCGGGTTTCGACCCGCACCGCATGCATGGGAACGCCCAAAGCGTCAGCCACCTTGTGTTGAATCTCGGTCGGGTGCTGGGTCGAGGAATGCACCAGCATGTCGCTGCCTTCGTTCGGCGCCGCCAACGCGGCCTGACCTTCCAGATAGAAATGCTCCTGCCCGCCGATCTCGAACGAGCCTTCGACCACATGCGCCGCCTGCGCGATGGCGGTTTCCGCATCGCCCTTGGCATAGATGCGGGGGCCGTCCTCGAACCGGCTGTCTGCGGCCAGAGCCTCTTCGATCGTCAGGATCGGCGTTTCCTCGGCATAGTCGATCTTGCCCAGCCGTGCCGCCTTGCGCGCCGCCAGATGGCTGGTGGCGACAACCAGAAACACGGGCTGGCCCACGTAATTCACGGTGCCGTCGGACAGCAATGGTTCGTCATGGATCGAGGGCGAGACGTCATTGGCAAAGGGCAGGTCCTCAGCGGTTATCACCATCACGACCCCCGGGGCCGCGCGGACATCTGACAGGTCCATCGCCGTTATCCGGCCCTTGGCGATCGGGCTCAGGCCGAACGCCAGATGCAACGTGCCCTTGGGCGTCGGAATGTCGTCAACATAACGGGCGACGCCGGACACATGCAGGGGTGCGGCGTCATGGGGCAGCGGCTTGGTCACGCTCATGCCGACACCTCCAGCACATTGGTCAGCTCGCCCTGATCTTCCAGGAAATAGCGTTCGAGCATGGCCTTTGCGGTCTCCAGCCGGTAGCGGGCCGAGGCACGCATGTCGCTCATCGGGGAATAGTCCTCGGCAAAGGCCGGCAAAGCGCTTTGAACGGTTTCCGCCGTCCACGGGCGACCGGTTAGCGCGGCCTCAACCTGAGTCGCGCGTTTCGGCACACCGGCCATTCCGCCAAAGGCGATCCGGGCTTGCGAGACGACGCCGTCAGAAACGGTAATGTTGAAACAGCCGCATACGGCCGAAATATCCTGATCGAACCGTTTGCTCAGCTTGTAGCATTTCAGCCGATCGGGTTGACGCAGAAAGCTGACCGCTTCCACGAACTCGCCGGGCGCGCGATCCTGCTTTCCATAGTCAATGAAGAAATCTTCAAGAGGGATCGACCGCCTCTCGTCGCCCTTGCGCAGGAGCAGCGTGGCCCCCAGCGCAATCAGCGCGGGCGGGTTGTCTCCGATGGGCGAGCCGTTCGCGATATTGCCGCCCACTGTGGCCGCGTGGCGCACTTGAACGCTGGCATAGCGCCGGATCATCTCGGCATAGGACGGATGCAGATCGGCCATCGCCGCGCCCAGGCGGTTCATGTCCACCATCGCGCCGATGTGGACCTCGTCTTCGGTGATCGAGATCTCCTTCAGATCGTCGCAGCCGCCCAGAAAGATCACCGGGTCCAGGTTCCGCAGCTGTTTTGTGACCCAAAGGCCGACATCGGTGGCACCCGCGATCAAAGTTGCACCGGGATGGGCGGCAAAGACCTTGGCCAGTTCGTCGGAGGACTTCGGCAGAAGGGGTGAGGCCGGCTTGGCTGCAACCGGCTTGTCCTTGACCCAGACCGGCACCGGCTGGTCTTCAACGGCTTTTGCCGCGCGGATGATCGGCGCATAGCCGGTGCAGCGGCACAGGTTGCCGGCCAGTTGCGTGTCATGATCCGTCGCGCCATTCGCGTGGCTGGCGACCATCGACATCACGAAACCGGGCGTGCAGAATCCACATTGCGAGCCATGAAGGTCCACCATCGCCTGCTGCACGGGATGCGGCTCGCCGTCGGGCCCGCTCGCCCCCTCGACCGTGCGCACTGCCTTGCCGTGCAGTTGAGGCAGAAAAAGAATGCAGGAATTCAGCGCCTTGGCGCCGGCCTCATCCGTCACCATGACGGTGCAGGCCCCGCAATCGCCCTCGTTGCAGCCTTCCTTCGTGCCGGTCAGACCGCGATCCTCGCGCAGCCAATCCAGCAATGTGGCCGTCGGATCGACATCCGCCAGCTCCACTGTCTCTCCGTTCAGAAGAAACGTGATATTCATTCTTGAAACCCGTCGCCTTACCCGGTTGCGCCCATGGGTGCTCCTGTCTCGATGCGACGTAGAGAAAGAAGCGGGCTTGTAGCTTGCCTGAAGATGTTAGAAACAGCCTGTGCGCGCTGGCAAGAAAAACTGCCTGCCGAATGTACCATTCCCGATCCCATGCCTTGATATGCACCACGTTTTTATTATCTAGGCATCTGAATTGAAAGAGATTTTGGTGTAACCCAGGTGGCGTCGGCTGAAGCACCTTCTGGAATCTCCGAATAATGCGCGGCTATTTTTTCAGCAATCACCTCTAACTGTTCCGGCTTTTTCCCGGGTCGCGAGTGCGATAGCCTGCCTCGTATGAGCAGTACCCCTCGATTCATCCACCTCCGAGTTCACACCGAATACTCCCTTCTTGAGGGGGCGGTGCGCCTGAAGAAACTGCCAACGCTGTGCGAGCAGATGGACATGCCGGCCGTTGCGGTGACAGACACCAACAACATGTTCGCGGCGCTGGAATTTTCGGTTACCGCAAGCGGTGCGGGTGTGCAGCCGATCATGGGCTGCCAAGTTGATCTGGCATATGTCCAAGCGCAGCCGGGGGAAAAACCCAAGCCCCCCGCGCCGATTGTACTGCTGGCACAGTCTGAGACGGGGTACGAGCATCTGATGAAGCTCAGCTCGTGCCTGTATGTGGACAAGGGCGGGCAGTTGCCGCAGGTCACGCTTGAGGAGTTGGCTGCGCATTCCGATGGGCTGATCTGCTTGACCGGCGGACCGGACGGCCCCGTTGGCCGCCTGTTGCAGCAGGGCCAGCGTCCGGCGGCCGAGTTGCTGGTAGATCGGTTGGCCGCGATGTTCCCCGATCGGCTTTATATCGAACTGCAACGTCATCCCGGCGAGGATGGCCAGCCCGAGGCCGAGCGCCTGACCGAGCGCGGCCATGTGGAAATGGCCTATGCCAAGAACCTGCCTCTGGTGGCCACGAATGACGTCTATTTCCCGACCTCGGATATGTATGAGGCGCATGATGCGCTGATCTGCATTGCCGAGGGTGCCTATGTCGACCAGCAGGAAGGTCGTCGCCGCCTGACC
Source organism: Ruegeria sp. BC2 (assembly GCF_056539245.1). NCBI lineage: Bacteria > Pseudomonadati > Pseudomonadota > Alphaproteobacteria > Rhodobacterales > Roseobacteraceae > Ruegeria > Ruegeria sp. BC2. Next base: position 1,990,467 of record NZ_JBQFUQ010000001.1, on the reverse strand, counting down.
GCGCAGCATTACTTCAAATCTCCGCAGGAAATGGCCACGCTCTTTGCCGATCTGCCCGAGGCGATCGCAAACACGGTCGAGATTGCCAAACGTTGCGCCTTCATGGCCTACAAACGGGATCCGATCCTGCCGAAATTCGCCGATGACGAGGTCGAGGAGCTACGCCGCCAGGCCAACGAGGGTCTGCAGGCCCGACTGGCGGTGATCCCGCACGCTGTCCCAGCTGAGGAATACCAGAAGCGTCTGGATTTCGAATTGGACATCATCGAGGGCATGGGGTTCCCCGGTTACTTCCTGATCGTTGCGGACTTCATCAAATGGGCCAAGGATCATGACATCCCCGTCGGTCCGGGCCGTGGCTCGGGCGCGGGTTCGCTGGTGGCCTATGCGCTGACGATTACCGACCTTGACCCGTTGCGTTACAGCCTGCTGTTCGAACGCTTCCTGAACCCCGAACGGGTGTCGATGCCCGACTTTGACATCGACTTCTGCATGGACCGCCGCGAAGAGGTGATCCGGTATGTTCAGCAGAAATACGGCCGCGACAAGGTTGGCCAGATCATCACCTTCGGCGCGCTCTTGTCCAAGGCCGCGGTGCGCGACATCGGGCGGGTGCTGCAGATGCCTTACGGCCAGGTGGATCGCCTGTCCAAGATGATCCCGGTCGAAGGCGTCAAGCCGGTGTCGATCGAGAAGGCCCTGAAAGACGAACCGCGTCTGCGCGAAGAAGCCCGCAACGAAGAGGTGGTCGACCGCCTTCTGACTTATGGCCAGCAGGTCGAGGGGCTGCTGCGCAACGCTTCGACCCACGCCGCTGGCGTGGTGATCGGCGACCGGCCGCTGGACGAGCTGGTGCCGCTCTATCAGGACCCCCGCTCGGACATGCCTGCCACCCAGTTCAACATGAAGTGGGTCGAACAGGCCGGTCTGGTGAAATTCGACTTTCTGGGCCTCAAGACTCTGACGGTCATCCAGAACGCCATGGACCTGATCTTCAAGTCCGGACGGCCATTGCACGTGGCGGCCGACGGTCGGCAGCTTTATGAGCCGGCCGAGGGGGCCGAGAACCAGATCAACGCCATCCCGCTGGATGACCCGGCCACCTACAAGCTCTATTCCGCGGCCAAGACCGTGGCGGTGTTCCAGGTTGAAAGCTCGGGCATGATGGATGCGCTCAAGCGCATGAAACCCACCTGCATCGAGGACATCGTGGCGCTGGTCGCGCTCTACCGTCCCGGCCCGATGGAGAACATCCCGACCTATTGCGAGGTCAAGAATGGCCAGCGCAAGATCACCTCGGTCCACCCGCTGATCGACCACATTCTGGAAGAAACACAAGGCATCATCGTCTACCAGGAGCAGGTGATGCAGATCGCGCAGGTCATGGCGGGCTACAGCCTCGGCGGCGCCGACCTGCTGCGCCGCGCGATGGGTAAAAAAATCAAAGAGGCGATGGACGCCGAGCGCCCGAAATTCGAGGCCGGGGCAGCCGCGAACGGGGTAGATGCCAAGAAGGCGTCCGAGGTGTTCGACCTGCTGGAGAAATTCGCCAACTACGGCTTCAACAAATCTCACGCGGCGGCCTACGCGGTGGTCAGCTATCAGACCGGCTGGCTGAAGGCGAACCACCCGGTCGAATTCATGGCCGGTGTCATGAACTGCGATATCCATCTGACCGACAAGCTGGCGATCTATTTCGAAGAGGTCCGCAAGGGTTTGGAACTGCCCTACGTGCCGCCTTGCATAAACCGGTCGCAGGCAACGTTTGATGTGGTGGATGGCAAGCTGGTCTATGCGCTGGGCGCGCTCAAGAACGTGGGCGTCGAGGCGATGAACCTCGTGGTGCAGGGCAGGGGCGACAAGCCGTTCGTCAACCTCTTTGACTTTGCCCGCCGGGTCGATCTGAAGAAGGTCGGAAAACGGCCGCTGGAGATGCTGGCGCGCGCGGGCGCCTTTGACGAGCTGGACAAGAACCGCCGCCGGGTCTTCGAAAGCCTCGAACAGCTGGTGCAGTATTCGGCGGCGATCCACGAACAGAAGAACTCGAACCAGGTCTCGCTGTTCGGCGAGGCGGGCGACGACCTGCCCGAACCGCGCCTGTCGAAATCGCCCGACTGGCTACCCGCCGAACGGCTGAGCGAAGAGTTCAAGGCGATCGGCTTCTACCTCTCCGGGCACCCGCTGGACGACTATATGCCCGCGCTGAAACGCAAGCAGGTGATGACGCTGGACGAGGTTACCGAAAAGGCACGCTCGGGTCCGTTGATCGCCAAGATGGCCGGTGTGGTCGCCGGGCGACAGGAGCGGAAATCGGCCAAGGGCAACCGTTTCGCCTTTGCACAGCTGTCCGACCCGACGGGGGCGTACGAGGTGACGCTGTTCTCGGAAACCCTAGAGAAATCACGCGAATATCTGGAAACCGGCGCGCAGGTCGTGCTGACGGCCGAAGCCACGATGGAGGCTGACCAGCTGAAGCTGCTGGCGCGCTCGGTCGGGCCGGCGGATTCAGTCGTGGCCGAGGCCGGCGCGACCGGGCTTCGTATCTTTTTGGACCAATCACAGGCGCTGTCGACGGTCGCCAGCGTTCTTGCGGATGCTGCGGGGGCGGCCAAAAACGCCTCGAAAGGGCCGATCCATTTGTGTCTGCTGGATCCGGGCTTGCCGGGAGAGGTCGAGATGGACCTGGGGCAGGAATTCCCGATCAATCCCCAGATCAAGAGTGCCATCAAATCACTGGATGGGGTCTTGTCCGTCGAAGAGGTCTAGGGTGGCGGTCCCGCCAAACCCTAGTAGTCACGCTCGAAGAAAATCCCGATGCCGGTATCGCCGCGCCCATCTACGGTGCCGCGCACCGTCACGCTGTCGCTGACGTCCAGGTTCAGGTTCACCTCGGTGTCGCCTTCGGTGTTCACGGTGAAATCGGTGTACAGGTTGTCGCTTAAATAAGCACCGGCGCCTAGACGCCCGCCGCCGCCCTCGGTCGCGCCGACGTCGACAGTATCTACGCCCGTGGCGTCCCGAACGCCCTTGGTGGCATCGCCACCGGCACCGCTCAGCTGGGCCAGCGACGCGGCCATCTGGGCGATGACAAACGGGGACAGTTCGGAAAAGCGGTTGCCGAACAGCAGCATGGCCAGCGCCTCTTCGGCGGGGCGTTCGGGGTCCGAGAAAACATCGACTGTCGGAGAATCCAACGGGCCCGCGATTTCCAACGTTGCGGTTCCATCCGAAGTGCTGGCCGAGGATTCGAATTCGATATACGGCGTCAGGTCGCCCTGCAGGCTGACCACGCCTTTGGTCAGCGCCAGCCTCCGGCCAAGGATGTCCAGATTGCCGCGGATCAGTTCGATCTGGCCCGATGGGATGACGGATTTGGTGGTGCCCTTGATGAAGATCGCACCGCCCAATTCAGCATTCACACCGCGACCTCGCACGAAAACCGCCTTGGGGGCCAACAGGCTGATGTCGAGAGATATGCGAGAGTCCGATTGCGACGTTTTCTCTTTTTCTACCAGCTGCGCCCGTTCCCGAGTGACGTAGCTGGCATTGCTTTCGTTCACGTGTTCGATCTTCGGGATCGGCGCGGCCCCCACCGCGCCTGATGCCGCGGCCAGGTTGATATTGGTCTCGCCAAACGTGATCTGCCCGGCCAGCGAACTGTTCCCTGCCAGGGCGCCCGTAATTGCGATCTGGCCGTTCAACGTGGTCTCGTACAGAAGATTGTCGGTCAGGACGAGATTGTTGATTGCAGTTGTGATCTGCGCGTTGAAAGGCGGTGTCAGGTCGACCGGGCCACTGACCGTAAATCCGCCTCCGGCGCGCATGCCGCCGCGCATCGAAATCGTTGCTCGGCTGTTGGCAAGGTCTACAGTTCCGCCGATATCGGTGATGGTCTGCCCAACGCTGGGGATCGCCATCGACGTCCCTGAGGTGGTGATCTGACCACTCAGCGACTCCAGCGCCGGCTTGCCCTTCAACGCCAGGTCGAACCGGGCCGATCCGTCGATCTTGTTGGGCGTGATGAAGATGTTTGCAATGCCCAAATTGACGCCGCCCTGTGCGGAGATGTCGGCATTGCCCGAGGCTTCGTCGTAGGTTCCCTTGACTGCACTGCTGATCTCGGCCGGTCCGGCGGCATTGGCATCAATGGTCCACACGCCGTTCTGGCGCGTTGCATTGCCTTTCGCCGTCAAGCTGCCCGGAAACTCGGGCGCAAAACGTTCGACCCGATCAAACTTGGCGTCAAAGTCCAGGTCAGCCGAGCCATCCGTATTTACGCTGCCGACAAGATTGGCATAGGACGTCTCCGGGCCGGTCACTCTGACCGTGCCCTCGACACCGCTGGATGTGGGGGCCACATTCCCGTTCACCTTCAGCGGTCCCGTCAGGCTCTGTGAAACCCGGGCGAGGTCGTCCAACGCGGCGGAGAAGCTCAGCCCGCCGCTTTCGCGGCTCAAGATGCCGGATGCGTTGGCGGACAAGGCTGTCCCTGCAAGCCGGAAGTTGCGGATGTTCAACCCTTCCTCGCCGTTCGATGCGTCGACTGTCAGCGTCGTCTGTCCGGGGATCAGCGCATCCACCGCTTGGATTCCGGTCAAGATGTCCTCTGCATTGATTTTGCCCTGCACGTCGAAGACTTTGCTGCCACGGGCCCCTCGACCGGTCACATCCGCCGTGACCGCGCCCGCCAACGTACGGCCTGCCAGTCCGGAAAAGACGGACAGGTCGGGGGCATTGACCTGCGCCTGACCGTCAAAGGCCAGGTTTCCGGTCGGATCGTCGATGGTTGCCGCGACTTGGGCATTCAGCGCGGCTGCGTCAACGGTTGCCTTGCGGATTTCGATCCGGTCACCGGTGCGCGCGCCGTCGAAGTTCAGGACGACGCGCCCGGTCACAAGCGGATCCACCTGATCCAGCCCGGTTTGCAGGTCTGTAGTCGTCACCTGCGCAGTGCCATCAAACTCAAGGGTCTGCACGGTGCCCTTGCCATCCACCTGGGCCTGAACGGTCCCCGCAAGGTCGCGCTTGGCGAGGCCGGAGAATACCGAAAGGTCAGAGGCATTCACCCGGGCCTGGCCGTCGATGGTGAAATTGCCGTTCGGAGTGGTGACCGCGCCATCCGCCTGTGCGTTCAGGGTTTCGCCGTCGATGGTGAAAGCGCGGATCAGGATGCCGTTTGCATCCCGCTTGGCGTCCAGCGTGATGTCCGTCTCGCCCGCTATGATGGGGTCGATATCGTCCCGACCAGTGGACAGGTTTTGTCCGGAAACGGCCAGCTTGCCGTCAAAACTGCCCTCCAACGGCGAGCCCGCCCCCTCGACCCGGACCGATGCCCGGCCGCCCAGATCCAATTTGGCGACCTCAGAGAAACGAGACAGATCGGACGCCTGCATCGTTGCCGATCCGTCAATCTTCAGACCGCTTTCAAGCCCGCTGACGACAGCATCGGCGGTCGCTGAATAGTCGGTTCCCCCAAGTTCGAAACCCGAGAGTCGGAGCGACTTGTCCCGTCCGTATTCGAACAGGCCATCAAGGGTGACGCGATCGCCCACCGCTGTGTTCAGAGCAGGATCAGCCAAGTCCAAACCGTCCAGAGAGGCTTGAAGGTCTCCGGTCAGGTCCAGACCGCCGATCTGAGTCAGGGTGCCCTGCGCGGTCAACCGCGTGTGCGCAATCTGGACTTGGGGTGTGACAACATTCTCGGTCGTCAGGCTCAGGTCCCAATGATTGCCGTTTTCGTGGTCGAAAAGCGCAGAGAGCTGTGCGGCCTTGACGGATGTGTCTCCTCCACCGAATGGCAGGACCACGTCGTCCCCGGCCGGCGGCGAGATCCTTGCCTGGACGGCTACCAGTTGCAGCGCTCCGCCTGTTCCAAGGCTGAGCTGCGCTTCCAGTTTCAAAGCTTCGGACGTGATGTCCGCCTCGGTAATCTCCAGCGCACCTTGGGCTCCGGTGCGGCCATCGATATACAGACGTGTATCCGTACCGAAGAAGGTATCCATGTTGGTGGCCAGAAATGGGGTCAGGTCGCCGCCCAGGTCGGCGGTAAAGGCAATGCCTTCGTCTGCCGCCCCTTCCGTCTTCTCTATCCCGCGCAGGCGCACCTGGCCCGAGACACGGTCGACATTGTCACTGCTCAGCCCGATATCCGCCGTGAAATCGGTGATCGGACCGGACCCTTTGGCCGTCAGGCCGATGGGTGGGCTGTCCGGTATTTTCAATGCGGTCGAAATCAACCCGCCTGACGCCTCGGAGACGGTCAAGTCCAGGTCGATTTGCCGGCTTTCGTTCTGGAAACTGGCCACAAGATTTATCTGATCGCCGGCCCGGTCCAACCGGTTGATGTCCAGCTTGGTGTCCAGCGCGCCATCGGCCAGATTCAGGTTTCCGTCCACTGAAAGGTCTGCTGCAACGCCGATCAGCGGTTCGCCCAGGGACAACTCGTCGACGCGCAGTTCACCGATCTCGATCGCCACGGGCAGTTCGGGCAGTTGAAAGGGTTCGGTCTCGGCGGTGGCGGCCGGTTCGTCTGTGGTGGTCTTGCCGGGTGCGCGTGCGATGTCGATTTCTTCGGCGGTCAGGGCGTTCACGGAAAACCGGCCGCGGATCAGGGCCAGCCGGTTCCAATCCAGCTCGGCGTTTTTGATGGTCAGCCAGACTCCTTCGTCGTCGGCCACCGTGATCTCCTGGATGCGTGCGCGAGAGCTCAGCGCGCCCTCCAAGCCGATGACCCGGATATTTCGGTTGTCTCCGGATAACGTGTTCTGCAGGAAATCGGTCAGCAGACCGCCGCTCTCTTCCTCTTGCGCGGCCACGGGGCCGGACAGGGCAAAGGCGGTTGCCCCGACTGCCAGAGGATATGAAAGGTAACGCCTCAAAATGCTTGCCCAATCCCGATATAGAACTGCAGCCCGTTGCCCGTGTCACCTTGCACAGGCACCGCCAAGTCCAGCCTTAGCGGGCCGAAGCCGCCCAGATCGTACCGAACGCCAAGGCCCGCGCCCGCGTGGTACTCGGCGCCACTGCCGATGAACGAGGACGTGTCTACGATACCGTAGTCGTAAAACCCAACAAGAGACAGCTTTTCGGTGACCTTGCCGCGTACCTCGCCCGACAGGCCAAGAAAGGACTTGCCGCCGGCAATGCCCGTGCCGACGGGGACACCAAGGCTTTCATAGGGCTGACCGCGCACGGTGCCCGCGCCGCCGGAGAAGAACAGGAAATCCGGTGTGACACCATCCGCCGGGGGGCCGAGGATCGATCCAAGTTGCACCCGCCCGGCCAGCACGATCCGGCCGCCAGTGCCCAGGCTGGTATAGGCGCGACCGTCGAAAAACAGGCGCAGCCCGGTATCCGTGCCCGAGATGCCGACAAAGGGCATGAACTGGCTGTCCAGGTAATACCCGCGGGTGGCGCTGACCTTGCTGTCGCGTTTGTCCCACTCGGACCGGAACGGAATGATGAAATATCTGAACTTGCGGCCGTCACCATAGGCGTCGTCAGCGTTCGAGATGGAAAAGCCCACAGCCGCCTCGGCATACAACTCGTCCGAGAACGTCCGCCGCGCACCATAGGTCAGCGAGGCAACCGACACGCTGTAATTGTCGGTATTTCGGCGCTCGAGCAGCGCGCTCCAGAAGGTGTTGTCGTCCGGGCCCAGTCGGTCGGGCTGATCCAGACGCAGACCCAACCGCCCGTCGATATCCTCAGACCCGCCGATGTTTCGGATGGCGGCCTCAAAGCGCAGCCGCTGGGCGCGCCGGAACACGTTGCGGTGGGTCCACGTCGCGGTCAGGTCCAAGCCATCGCGCGAGGCCAGTTCGACCCCGAACGTCAGGCGGCGTTTGGGCAAGTCCTCGAAGGTGGCGTCGAAATCCAGCGTGCCGTCCGGGTTCGGCGTGTCCCGTTCCTGGATCGAGACGGTGCTGAACGTACCAGTCCGCCGCAGCCGTGTGCCGACCTTTTGCAACTTTTCGGGCGAGTAGACCTCGCCCGACGGGAAACCGGCGATTTTCTCGATCGAACTGTGGCGGACATCGGTGCCGCCTTCGATATACATCTTGCCGAACTTCAGGCGCGGCCCCTGATCCAGGTCGATCCGGGCGTCCAGCTGGGCCTGTGCGTGCCGGGCGATGATCTGTTGATCGCGCAGTTTCGCTTTGGCGTGGCCCGCGTCCTTCCAGGCCTGAATCCCGGCCGAAGTCGCCTGTTGAATGGCGCCGGTCGTGGCCAGCTTGCCGGGGGCAAACTCTTCGGGCAATTCGGTATCGGGGGCCAAAGGCTGAACGACTGCGGTTCCGAAATTGTACGCTTTGCCGGGGCGAATGGTGATCGTTGCCCGATTGATCTGCGCAGGAACGCTCAGCGAGCTGAGATCTGCCGCTTCTTTCCCGTCCAGCTTGATGCTGACCGACGGGCCGAAATATCCGGCATCATAGAGGATTTGTACGATCGTTCGGTAATCCGACAACGCGGCTGACAGAACTTCAAGCGGCGTGTCCAGCCCCCGGTTGTCGGCAGTCATGACCGAGGACGTTTCCTCAATCTGCTTTTTCAAGTCGTCCGACAATCCTGGCGCTGCAAGCGATGTTTCCAGTGCCATCGCACAGGTCGGGGCGAGGGCAAAAAACACACCCGCACACCAGTTCTTCAGACCGCCCCTACGTCTGCTCGCCTGCATCAAATGGCTCCACCTGTCCCGGGCCGCATTGATTTGCGCTGCTTGTCGCGGCGCCGCGATCCCTTGGAAACAGTTAGATCATCTCAAACCGCTCAGGCAAAGAAATAAACGCGGTTTTCCCAGTTCCCATGCGAAGTTGTGGAAAAGCTGCCGCTACAGGCCCGCGTTTCGGAACCAGCGGATAATGGCCTCGCGGTCTTCGGGTTCCATATAGGTGACGTTGGCCGGCGGCATCGCGTGGCTGACTCCAGCCTGCAGATAGATTTGCTCGGCATTGCGCGCGATGTCACCTTCGGTCTCCAGAAGAACACCCTTGGGGGCCCAGAGGATTCCGTCCCAGACGGGCTCGCGCGCGTGGCACATGGAACAGCGCCCCAAGACTACGTCATGGGCTTCTTCAAAGCCGCTGGCCTGCACAAAGCGCTCCTCGAACTGGGTCAGAGGCTGCGCCTCGGCCTCTTCCAGCGGTTTGTACATCGGCGCAGTGGACAGCCACATGATGGCGATGAACAGCAGGGCCGTCACAAGCCAGGTCCAGGTCGGGTTGCCGGCCCGGGCGTGGCGCGTATTGAAGTAGTGCCGGATGGTGACACCCATCAGGAACACCAGCGCCGCGATGATCCAGTTGTATTCGGTCGCAAAGGCCAGCGGGTAATGGTTCGACAGCATCAGGAAGACCACCGGCAAAGTCAGATAGTTGTTGTGGGTCGAGCGCAGCTTGGCGATCTTGCCGTATTTCGGGTCCGGGGTGCGGCCGTTTTTCAGGTCATCCACCACGATCCGTTGGTTGGGCATGATGATAAAAAACACATTGGCCGTCATGATCGTGGCGGTGAAAGCGCCCAGATGCAGCATCATCGCGCGGCCAGTGAAGATCTGGTTGTATCCCCAACCCATCGCCACAAGCAGAACGAACAGTAGCAGCATCAGCAGGGTCGGACGCTCACCCAGGCCAGATTTGCACAGGAAGTCATAGATCAGCCAGCCCACGGTCAGCGACGCCGCCGAGATCAGGATGCCCTGCCAAAGCGCCAGATCGGCCTTCTGTGCGTCGATCAGATACAGCTCGCCGCCCACCCAATAGACGATCATCAACAAGGCCGCACCGCTGAGCCAGGTTGCATAGCTTTCCCATTTGAACCAGGTCAGGTGGTCGGGCATCCGCTCGGGCGCCACAAGGTATTTCTGAATATGGTAGAAGCCGCCGCCATGCACCTGCCATTCCTCGCCATCCGCAGGACCGGGGATGTCGCGGTTCAGGCCGAGGTCCAGCGCGATGAAATAGAATGACGATCCGATCCAGGCGATTGCCGTGATGACATGCAGCCACCGCACCGCAAATGCCATCCAGTCCCAGAACACGGCGAATTCATACATGCAAAGCTCTCCGATTGCTTGCCGACACACTAGGCAAACGGGATTTTCTTCGGTATTCCCGTATATTGTCAAACTGTATCAAAAAAAACGAAAAGATGTCCTATCTCGACAATATCCGTACCTTTGTCCGGGTCTATGATCTTGGCAGCATGTCCGCGGCCGGGCGCGATCTGCGAATCTCGCCAGCGGTGACTTCGGCGCGGATTTCCCAGCTCGAAGATCATTTGGGTGTGCGATTGTTCCAGCGTACGACCCGAAACCTCAGCCCGACCGAGCAGGGCCGGGCGTTCTACCCCGGTGCGGTTGCGGTTCTGGATGCCGTGAACGAGGCCGAAGCGCAGGTCGTGCACCTGACCGAAGCGCCCCGGGGATCGCTTTTCGTAGCGGCTCCACTGGGGGTCGGGCGACGGCTGTTGGCGCCTCAAGTGCCTGAATTTCTTGCCGACTACCCCGAGATTGACGTGCGGCTGCGTCTGACGGACAGGTCTGTTGATCTCACGACCGAAGGGCTGGATCTGGCGTTCTTCATCGGTCAACCCGAAGACAGCACATTGCGGATCCGCAAAATCGCGGATTGCCAGCGTGTCTTGTGTGCTGCGCCAGACTATGTCGCGCGCCGAGGCATGCCCCGGACCGGGGCGGAGCTGATCTCGGACCGGCACGAATGCCTGAACCTGCGATTCCCCGGGGCGACCGAGTTCCAATGGCTGCTGCAGACAGCCGAAGGACTCAAACGGTTTGCGGTGTCCGGACGGTTCGAGTGCGACGATGGCGATGTTCTGACTGATTGGGCGCTGGCTGGGCAGGGGATCGCGATGAAACCCGTTTTTGAAGTGGCCGAGCATCTCAAGGCCGGGCGACTGGTGCCCGTTGCCGTCGACACGCCACCGGTTTCGGTCCAGATGGCTTGTCTCTACACGCATCGGCGTCATCAGGACCCCAAAGCGCGACTGTTCATGGATTTCATGATCTCGCGGATCGGCGATGTGGTGCGGATGTCGCAGGTCTGAGGGGTCAGCTGCCCCGGTAGGTCGAATACCCGAATGGCGACAGCAAAAGCGGAACATGGTAATGCGCCTCGGGGTCGGACATGCCGAACCGGATCGGTATTTGATCAAGGAAAAGAGGGTCTTCAACGGCTTGCCCGGAGGCCCGCAGGTAGTCCCCCGCAAAGAAGATCAATTCGTAGATACCGGTTTTGAAAGTCTTTTCCGGCAGGATGGGACTGTCGGTGCGCCCGTCCGCATTGGTTTCCATCTCAACCAATTTCCGGTGCGAATTGCCCGACACGCGGTACAACGCGATTTTCAGCCCCTCGGCCGGACATCCCCGCGCCGTGTCCAGAACATGGGTCGTCAGATAACCTGCCACGAGTAGCTCCTGCTGTTGTCTGTACGTTTCGTCTTCGGATGCCATTTTAGGCAATCCGGTTTGCATTGCCCACCTTGCGGCAAAGGCCATGGCGCAGGGAACGCCGAAACAACCGGAAACAGCGTTCGGATTGATTTGATAATCCATCACGGTTTTATGGGATAAACCGAATGGAAGCCTGAAATTGAAGACGGAAAGCAGAATGCAGCCCCCCCGATACCCCCGCGACATGATTGGATATGGAGCCAACCCGCCAGAAGCCCAGTGGCCGGGCGGGGCCAAGCTGGCAGTGCAGATCGTGCTAAACTATGAAGAGGGCGGCGAAAACTGCGTGCTGCATGGCGACGCCGCGTCCGAAGCGTTTCTGTCCGAAATCGTGGGCGCCGCACCCTGGCCCGGCCAGCGTCATTGGAACATGGAATCCATCTATGAATACGGCGCCCGCGCCGGTTTCTGGCGGCTGCATCGCTTGATGGCCGACTTGCCGGTGACCGTCTATGGCGTGGCCACCGCGCTGGCGCGCTCGCCCGATCAGGTGGCGGCGATGAAATCCGCCGGTTGGGAGATCGCCAGCCACGGCTTGAAATGGGTCGAACACAAGGACATGCCCGAAGACGAGGAGCGCGCCCAGATCGTCGAGGCGATCCGCCTGCACACTGAGGTGGTCGGAGACCGTCCGCGCGGCTGGTACACGGGGCGGTGCTCGGACAACACCGTTCGGCTGGTGGCCGAGGAAGGCGGGTTTGCCTATGTGGCCGACACCTACGCCGACGATCTGCCTTATTGGGTGCAAACCGGCGGGCGCGACCAGCTGATCGTGCCCTATACGCTGGACTGCAACGACATGCGCTTTGCCACGCCGCAGGGGTTCAACTCGGGCGATCAGTTCTTTGCGTATCTGCGCGACAGTTTCGATGCGCTCTATGCCGAGGGGCAGGCGGGCGCGCCCAAGATGCTGTCGATCGGTCTGCATTGCCGCCTGGTCGGCCGGCCGGGCCGGGTGATGGCGCTGAAGCGGTTCCTGGACTATGCGCGCGGCTTTTCCGACGTGTGGTTCGCGACCCGGTTGCAGATTGCCGAACACTGGGCGGCGCAGCACCCGCCGCAGGATCGCCCACGCCCCTCGCAGATGGACCGCGACGCCTTCGTGGCGGCCTATGGCGGCATCTTCGAACATTCACCCTGGATCGCCGAGCGCGCCTGGGCGCTGGAATTGGGCCCCGCTCACGATACGGCGGGCGGGCTGCACAACGCGCTGGCGCGGGTGTTCCGTTCGGCCTCGTCCGAGGAACGTCTGGGCGTTCTGACTGCACACCCGGATCTGGCGGGCAAGCTGGCGCAGGCCAAACGCCTGACGGCCGAAAGCACCTCGGAACAGGCCTCGGCCGGGTTGGACGCCCTGACCGACGCCGAGCGCGACGCCTTCACCGATTTGAACACGCGTTACACCGAAAAATTCGGCTTTCCCTTCATCATCGCGGTGCGCGACCACGACAAGGCCTCGATCCTGCATGCGTTCCAGCGGCGCATCGAGAATGACCGCGAGACCGAGCTCGCCGAAGCCTGCTGTCAGGTCGAGCGCATCGCCGAGTTCCGGCTGCGCGACGTGCTGCCCTCATGACTCGGAACATTCCTATCGCGCCGCTGACGGCCCAAGCCTTTGCGCCGTTCGGCGACGTGCTCGAGGTTTCGGGCGCACCGGACAAGATCATCAACCAGGGTCAGTGCGGGCGGTATCACGACCGGGCGGTTCTGGACTTTGCGGACGGGCGCGCGGGGATCAGCCTGTTCGACGCCAACCCACGGACATTGCCCTATCAACTGGACATGGTCGAACGTCACCCTCTGGGCAGCCAGGCCTTCATTCCCATGTCCCACCAGCCGTTCCTGGTGATCGTCGCGCCGGATGAGGATGGCGTTCCCGGCCGGCCGCTGGCCTTCGTGACGCAACCGGGGCAGGGGGTAAACTATCATCGCGGCACGTGGCACGGCGTGCTGACGCCGCTGCACGCGCCAGGCCTTTTCGCGGTAGTCGACCGTATCGGTTCAGGCGCAAACCTCGAGGAGCACTGGTTCGACACCCCTTACGAGGTGGTTGAACGCTAAGCCAATTTTGAAGCCGTCGGAGAAGCGGCAAGACCCCCATGAGAAAACAGGGAGACAGTTGAGATCATGGCCGAAACTTCGATAGGAACACCCGATCAGCTTCGGGATCCGAATTACACGCCTGCGCTGCACAAGGCGATACCACTTGGGATTCAGCACGTTCTGGCAATGTTTGTGTCAAACGTGACCCCCGCCATCATCGTGGCCGGTGCGGCCGGGTTTGGCTTCGGGTCGAACTCGCCCGATTTTCCCGAGCTGCTGTATCTGATCCAGATGTCGATGCTGTTTGCAGGGTTGGCGACCTTGTTGCAGACCATCACGCTGGGCCCGGTTGGTGCGGCATTGCCCATCGTTCAGGGAACAAGCTTTGCGTTCCTGCCCATCATGATCCCATTGGTGGCTGGCAAGGGCGTTGAGGCCCTTGCCGCGCTGTTCGGAGGCGTTCTGATCGGCGGCATCTTTCACGCCTGCCTTGGGATGTTCATTGGCAAGATCCGCTTCGCTCTGCCGCCATTGGTCACGGGCCTTGTTGTGACGATGATCGGATTGGCACTTGTCAAGGTCGGCATCCAATATGCGGCGGGTGGTGTCCCTGCGATCGGTACGCCGGAATACGGATCGCTGCTCAACTGGTCTGCGGCACTGGTCGTCGTGATCGTCACGCTGGGCCTCAAGTTCTTTGCCCGCGGAATGCTGTCGGTGTCTGCGGTTCTGGTCGGATTGGCTGTCGGCTATGTCTACGCCCTGATGGTCGGAATGGTGACGTTCGAAGCCATTGGAACAAGCTGGTCGCGGGCCGCTGGTTTCGCGCTGCCGGTGCCCTTCAAATATGGGTTCGAATTCTCGCTGGCGGCGGTGATCGGGTTCTGCCTCATGGCTTTCGTGTCAGCGGTCGAAACCGTCGGTGACGTTTCGGGCATTACCAAAGGTGGTGCGGGTCGCGAGGCCACGGACAAAGAGATCGCGGGAGCGACCTACGCAGATGGTGTTGGCACGGCTGTCGCCGGTATCTTTGGCGGTTTGCCGAATACCTCGTTCAGTCAGAACGTTGGTCTGATCGCGATGACCGGTGTCATGAGCCGCCATGTCGTCACGATTGGTGCGCTGTTCCTGATCCTATGCGGACTTGTTCCCAAGGTCGGCGCCATCATACGCACTGTTCCGATCGAAGTTCTGGGGGGCGGTGTGATCGTCATGTTCGGCATGGTGGTGGCTGCCGGTATTTCGATGTTGTCCGACGTGGACTGGAATCGCCGCAACATGGTGATCTTCGCAATCTCGCTGTCGATCGGGCTCGGTTTGCAGCTGGAGCCCGGCGCGGTTCAGCACTTGCCGGACACAATCCGCATCCTGATGACAAGCGGACTGTTGCCCGCAGCGCTGATCGCCATCGTGCTGAACCTCATTCTGCCGCATGAACTGGCCGAGGAATCGACCGAAGAGGTCTCGGGCGGAATGGCCGGTCACGGCGCTGGCAGTTTGCCGCACGACTGAAACCTGTAACTCAGCCCTGCAGCGCCAAGCGCGCTGCGGGCTATTCCGTCTGAGCCATCATCCCGGCGACATCGAGCATACGGGCCGAAAAACCCCACTCATTGTCATACCATCCGAAAACCCGGACCTGATTTTGCCCGACGACACGTGTTTCCGGTCCGGCAATCACCAGCGATTCCGGTCGCGCACGCAGATCGGACGAGACCAGCGGCAAGTCGGTCCAGCCGAGCACCTTTGATGCCTCGACGGCGCGGCTCAATTCGGCAGAGAACAGCTCCGGATCCATTCCATTTTGCAGGGTCACGACCAGATCGATGGCCGAGACGCTGGCAGTGGGCACCCGCACAGCCGCACCGGAAATACGTCCGGCCAGATGCGGCAGAACCACGTCGATCAGATGGGTCGCGCTTGACGTGGTGGGTACCATCGACAAGGCCCCAGCCCGCGACCGCGCCAGGTCTCCACGCGGAGCGTCCACCATCGGCTGGCTGTTGGTGTAGCAGTGAATCGTGGTCATGTGCGCTGAGGCGATGCCCCCGATCTCGTCGATCACCTTGGCCAGCGGCGCCAGCGCGTTGGTGGTGCAGGACGCGTTCGATACAATCCGGGCATTGCCCAGCATGTCTTCGTTGGCGCCCAGAACGATCGTTGTCTCGGCGGCCGGGGACGGGCCGGAAATCAGCACCTTGCCAGCCCCTGCCTGCAGGCCCCGGATTGCGACATCCGAACTGCGCGCGATACCCGTGCAATCCAGCATCACGTCCACGCCGGACAGATCGACATCGGCAAGGTCGTCGCTGTGGCTCAGTGGAATCGAATGTCCATCTACCTGCAAGGCCCCGGCGCTGGTTTCGACCGAACCGGCATAGGGGCCGAACGTGCTGTCGTACTTGAACAGATAGGCACAGGTCTCCAGCGGTGCGATGTCGTTGATCAGCACCACTTGAACATCCGAACCCGCTGGCAGGGCCATG
Organism: Ruegeria sp. BC2; assembly: GCF_056539245.1. Lineage (NCBI taxonomy): Bacteria > Pseudomonadati > Pseudomonadota > Alphaproteobacteria > Rhodobacterales > Roseobacteraceae > Ruegeria > Ruegeria sp. BC2. The sequence continues at coordinate 1,974,465 of NZ_JBQFUQ010000001.1, read as the reverse complement.
ACCTGCCGCAGGATCGTGCGGCCGATGCGGCCGAATCCGTTGATTGCGAGTTTCATGCGCAAGCTATGGCAGGCCGTTTGACCGACCTCAATGCCCGTATGGCGTCGCCGCTATCCGCAGCTGACCTGCGAGAAGAACTGGCCCGAAATATTCTGGTACATGCTTGACCGGATCACCTTGCACCCGGTTGCCTGCTGGATGGCCGCAATGGCCTGAACCGTGCGCAGGCGCGGCGGCGGGCCGAACGGGTTGAGGTTGTTGTTGTCGCGGGTCGCACGATACACGACAGGGGCGTCCGCAACCTGCGTCACAGCCCATGTGCGGCTCATGACGGATACGGTTTTGGTCGCTTCCTTTGCCACGACCGGGGCGGTGTCGACGGCGACCATGAGGCCGATCATGGCCAGTGCCGTCAGAGGGGCGCGCAGTTTCATCGACCAATCTCCACGAATGAACAAAACGAAATCACCTCTGATTTCAGCAAATTCCGCCGTCCCTGTGAACCCCTGCCGACGCAAAAGCCCGTTTTCAGAACCTTTTGCTGGTCATCGTGTGGACAGTTTCAACGGCATGTGCCGATTGACGTCCTTGTAGAGCAGATACCGGAATCGCCCCGGCCCGCCCGCGTAGCAGGCTTGAGGACAGAACGCGCGCAACCACATGTAGTCACCGGCCTCGACCTCGACCCAATCCTGGTTCAGTCGATAGACGGCCTTGCCCTCAAGCACATAAAGCCCGTGCTCCATGACATGCGTTTCGGCAAAGGGGATGACCCCGCCTGGTTCAAACGTGACAATGTTCACATGCATGTCATGGCGCAGATCACTTGGATCCGCGAAGCGCGTGGTGGCCCACCGACCTTCGGTGCCGGGCATTGGGGTTGGGGCGACGTCGCGTTCGTTGGTGATGATCGGATCGGGGGCCGGCAATCCGGGTACGGCCTCATAGGCCTTGCGTACCCAATGGAACCGGGCCACGGCGTCAGAGCGGTTGTGCAAGGTCCAATCGGACCCGGGCGGAATGTAGGCATAGCCCCCTGTGTCCAGCTCGTGGACCTGCCCCGCAAGGGTCAGGGTAACCGACCCTTCGACGACGAAGACCACGCCTTGGGCGTCCGGGTCCGTCTCGGGCGTATCGCTGCCGCCGCCCGGCTGGACCTCCATGATGTATTGCGAAAACGTCTCGGCAAACCCGCTGAGGGGGCGCGAAAGGACCCACAGTCGGGTCTGTTCCCAAAACGGCAGAAAGCTGGTCACGATGTCGCGCATCGTGCCTTTCGGGATGACGGCATAGGCGTCAGTGAACATGGCGCGGTCGGTCAGCAGCTGAGTCTGGTCCGGAAGCCCGCCGGTGGGCGCGTAGTAATTTTGATGAGCCATTCCTGTGCCTCAAGCTTGGTTTGCGATTACTATGGTCCCATCAGCGGCGGGCCGATAGCGCCGGCAGTCCGATAGGTTTGTTCGGCATTATTTGAAGGTCCGGCCGCTGGGGCTTGGCCCTGATTGCATGGATGTATATTCTTGGTGCAGATCAATTTTCACGAAAGCGAGTTTCGCATGACTGTCCGGTTGCCTGCTGCCCTGTTTGCGCTGTTTTTGTCGGGTGTCGTGGGGGCGGTCGATGCCAAGCCTCTGTCCCGGATCATCGCTGAAATGGGGCTGAGCCCGGACGACTATCAGGTTCTGGACGCGACGACGTCTTCGATGCTGGCAGGCGGGACCCCAAGCGTCGGGCAGGAGCGCAACTGGGTCAACGAGAAAACGGGCACCAAAGGCACGGTCAGGATACGGGACGTGAAGGACAACTGCGTTCACTTCCAGCACTTTGTGCAGCCGTCCGGGGCGGCGCCCAACCCGGAAATCCGCACCCGTCAGTGCAAGGATGCCAGCGGCAATTGGATTCTGACGCCGTAATCGCGGCTCAGTAACCGCGGCTGCGGTCAACCTCGTGCAGCAGGGGCTGACCTGCGCTCAGCCGCAGAAAGTTCTGGGCAACATCCGCCAACGCATCACCCAGATGCCATCCCGACACATGCGGTGTGATCGTGACCGCCGGGTGCCGCCATAAGGGGCTGTCTTTGGGCAACGGCTCTTGTGCGGTCACATCGAGAACCGCGTGCCCAGGACGACCCCGGTCAAGTGCCTCGATCAAGGCTTCCTCGTCGATCAGGTCGCCACGTCCCGCATTCAACAACTGGCTGCCGTCCTTCATCGCGCCGAGCATTTCTGCGTCAAACAAGCCGATGGTTTCGGGGGTCGAGGGCAGAATCGCGCAGACATGGTCGCAACCGCGCAGCATTCCCGGCAAAGCATCCTGCCCGTGCAGACAGGTCACATCTTCGATTTGCTTGGGCGACCGGCTCCAGCCGATGACCTGGAACCCGACATCGCGCAGCATGCGGGCGGTACGGCTGCCGATATGGCCCAGCCCCAGAACTCCGACTACGGTGTCAGATGTCAGCACCGGCGCTTTCGGCCGCCACTCGGCCCGCCGCTGAGCGTCCGCGTGAAAGCCCATGTTCCGGTGAGCGTACAGGATATAGGCCAGAAACCACTCTGCGATGCCTTGCGCCGGGGCGTCCGGTTTCAGGCGGGCCACGCGGACATGCGCGGGCAGGGCGGGGTTCGACACGATTGTCTCGACTCCGGCGCCCAACTTTTGCACCAGCTGCAGATTGGGTAGGCGGGTCGCGTGATCGTCCCGCAGGCCGACAACCGCCACCATGGTGACCTCGGCCGGGTCACCAATTGTGCTTGGCGTGCGCACATCGGCCGTTGGTGCATGTTGCCGTACTTCTTCGGCAATCTCGGCATCGCTCATCCAGTCGGACAGCCCGGTATCGATTAACAACGCCATCTGCGCCCCTCTTCCGTTTCAAATTGATTGCAAGTGACGTGCCGTCACGCGGCTGGACACAGTTGCCGCAGCTAAGCCATCCTCGGCGCAAAGGTAAAGCCCGGTTCCGGGATCTACGGAGGATTCTTCATGAACATGTCATTTGTCTTGCGCGAGGAGAACCGGGCGCTGCTGGAGCGGGTCCGCGACATGATCCGCAACGAAATCATGCCCCTGGAAGAGGAATACCAGGCCGAGATCAACAAGGGCGACCGCTGGCAGTACACCGAACGCCAGGCCGAGATCCTGGAAGGGTTGAAGGCCAAGGCCAAGGCGGCAGGTCTGTGGAACTTCTGGCTGACCGACAGCGACAAGGGCTTTGGCTTGACTACGGTCGAATACGCCTATTTCGCCGAAGAGATGGGCAAGACCCCGCTGGGCGCCGAGGTGTTCAACTGTTCCGCCCCCGACACCGGCAACATGGAGGTGTTCGAGCGCTACGGCACCGAGAAGATGAAAGAACAATGGCTCAAGCCGCTGCTCGAAGGCGAGATCCGCTCGGCCTACCTGATGACCGAGCCGGATGTGGCCTCGTCGGATGCCACGAATATCTCGATGTCCTGTGTGCGGGACGGGGATGACTATGTTCTGAATGGCGAGAAATGGTGGTCGTCCGGCGCGGGCGATCCGCGCTGCAAGGTCTACATCGTGATGGTCAAGACCGGCGGCGACGACCTGCCCAAGCACAAGCGCCAGTCGATGATCGTGGTGCCCGCCGACACGCCTGGGATCGAGATCCTGCGCCCGATGGAAGTATACGGCCATGACGACGCGCCGCACGGGCACATGCATATCCGGTTCACCGATGTCCGAGTGCCGGCCGAGAACATCCTGCTGGGCGAGGGCCGCGGGTTCGAAATCGCGCAGGGGCGCCTCGGGCCCGGTCGCATCCATCACTGCATGCGCGCGATCGGCCAGGCCGAGATGGCGCTGGAGCAGATGTGCAAACGCGCCCTGCAGCGCGAAGCCTTCGGCAAGAAGCTGGCGCAGCTGGGTGCCAATTTCGACATCATCGCCGAGTGCCGGATGGAGATCGAGATGGCCCGCCTGCTGTGTCTGAAGGCCGCGTGGTACATGGATCAGGGCGATGCGCGCGCGGCGGCTCCGTGGATCAGCCAGATCAAGGTCGTGGCGCCGCGCGTCGCGCTGAAGGTGATCGACGAGGCGGTGCAGATGTTCGGCGGGCAGGGTGTCAGCCAGGATACGCCGCTGGCCACCGCCTGGACGCATGTGCGCACGCTGCGGCTGGCCGATGGCCCGGATGCGGTGCATCGCCGTCAGGTTGCGCGGGCCGAACTGAAAAAGCATACCCAGGAAAAGATCTGACATGCAGGACGCGGCGATGCAGCCAGTGGTGGGTAAGACCGCTTATTTCCGGGTCGCGCCCGACGGGGCCTTTGTCGGAAATGACCCGGCGCGCGGGCCGTGGTCGGCTGACCACTGTCATGCCGGCCCGGTTGCGGGCCTGATCGTGCGCGCGGCCGAGATCGAGGTCGGCCCCGACAAGATGCTGACCCGCCTGACCGTCGATCTGCTGCGCCCGCTGCCTCTGTCCGGTCTTCGCGTGGCCGCCGAGACCGTGCGCCACACCAAGACGCTGGCCACCACGCGCGTCACGGTGCATGACCTGGACGATACGCTGTGCGCGACCGCCACCACGATGCATCTGGCGCGCCGGGATCTGGGGCCGGTGCCGAATGTGGCGATCCAAGGCCCCGACCTGTCGCAGATCGAAGACGGCCCGTTTCCCATCGGCGAAATGCGGCATGACCTGCCCGGCTTTGCCCATCATTCCGAGGTGGCCTATCCCAAAGGCGGCAACCAGGGGGCGGGGCCGAAAACCATCTGGATGCGCACCCCGCCTCTGCTCGAGGGCGAAACCCCCTCGCCGATCCAGTCGTTGTGCCCGCTGGCCGATTGCGGCAACGGAATTTCGTGGAATGCGCCGACCTCGGAAATGGGGTTCATGAACACCGACCTGACGGTGCAGATCCACCGCGAGCCGACCTCCGACTGGCTCGCCTCGGACTCCGTGTCGCACTGGCAGCCCAGCGGCATCGGGATGTCGCAGTCGGTTCTGTACGATACTCAAGGCCCGATCGGCACGGCGCTGCAGACGCTGGTCCTGTTTCCGCCGAAATGAGCGGCAAAATCCGTGCTTACCGCCGAACCGCGTTGCCAGCGCCGGTCGGGCACCCTATCTTCGCGTTCATGCGCTGGATACCCACCTTGTTCGCCTGTTGCCTGCCGTTTACCGCGGTGGCGCACCCGCATGTCTTCATCGACACCGGGCTGGAATTCATCGTGGACGAGTCGGGCAACCTGACCCATGTCCGCGTAACTTGGGCCTATGACGAGTTCTACTCGCTGCTTGTGCTCGAAGACATGAGGTTGGATCAGGACGGCGACGGCGTACTGTCCGAGGCGGAGGAGCAGCGCCTCGCCGGTTTCGACGCGCAGTGGGTCGAAGGATACAACGGCGATCTGGTCATCCTGGCTGCCGATCAGCCGGTTGCCTTGTCCGGCCCGCTGGAGCCACGCGCCACGACCGAAGATGGCCGCATCGTGACCACCCATCTGCGCAAGGTCGAGGGCGACCCGGTGGTTGCCCAAAGCCTATCGGCCAAACCCTATGACGAGACATTCTATACCGCCTACGAAGTGACGCGTCCGGTCACCGTTTCCGGGCCTGAATCCTGCCGGATCGACAGGTTCGAGCCGGATATCGACGGCGAACTGGCCCAGATGCAGGCCTTTCTGCTGACCCTGGACGCCGACTATGACCTCGAGGAGAACGACATCCCCCTGGTCGGTCAACGCTTTGCCACCGAGATCCGCGTTTCATGTCCCGCTACCTGATCCTGCCGGTCGGCCTGGCAATAGCGCTGCTGCTGTGGTTCTGGGGCAGCGGAGGCTTTGACAGCCTCGCGTCCTGGGCCGCGGGCGAGCAGCGGGAATTCCAGAACCAAATCGCCCGTGCCCTGCGGGCCGCGCGGGCCGAACAGCCCGAGGCCGTGGCCACGCTGCTGGCCGTCTGTTTTGCCTATGGGTTCTTCCATGCGGTGGGGCCGGGCCATGGCAAGGTGCTGATCGGAGGGTATGGGCTGGGCCGCAATGTCGCCTTTCTGCGCCTGTCGGCGATCAGCGTACTGTCCTCGCTGGGGCAGGCCGTGACGGCGATCGTTCTGGTGTATGCAGGCGTTCTGGTGTTCCAGATGTCGCGGGAAAGCTTGGTCGGCACCACCGAGCAGATCATGGCCCCGGTCAGCTATGGTGCGATCGCGGCCATCGGGCTGTGGCTGGTTCTGCGATCGCTGCGCAGTTTCGCCCGGCGCGGTCGTTCGGACAGTGCCCCGCATGACCATCACCATCATCATGATCACGGGCATCATCACCATCACGACAGTGAGGCTTGTTCCGATTGCGGGCATCGTCATGGCCCCACCGCCGAAGAGGTGGCCCAGGTCGGCAGCCTGCGCGAGGCGCTGATCCTGATCGCCGGCATCGCCGCGCGACCGTGTACCGGAGCTTTGTTCGTGCTGATCCTGACCTGGCAGATGGGCATCGCGATGGTCGGTATCGCCGGGGCCTTTGCCATGGCGCTGGGCACCGCGACCGTCACCACCCTGGTTGGCTGGACGTCGTTCGGGTTGCGGGGAGGGCTCTTGGCCTCGGCCTCGGCTACGCGGTTCGCGGCCGTGCTGGCGCCCACGATCGAACTGGTGGCCGGGCTGCTGATCGCGGTGATCGCCGGTGGATTGCTGCTGCGCGCGCTCTGACGTCAGTCGAAAACAGGATCGGGGTAGCCCACCCGCGCCAGGTACAAACCTTGCGGAGGGCAGACCGGCCCGCAGGCCGCGCGGTCGGCAGCCTCGAGCGCATCGCGCACGTCCTGCGGTGTCCAGGCGCCCGCGCCGACCCGTTCGAGCGTGCCGACGAAACTGCGCACCTGGTTGTGCAGGAAGGACCGGGCGCGGACGTGGAAATGCACCTCGGGGCCGGAAAAGCCCGGAACCTGTTCGACGCGCAGCTCGTCCAGCGTCTTGACCGGGCTGGCCGCCTGGCAGATCGAGGACCGGAAGGTGGTGAAATCGTGCCGCCCGATCAACATGTCGGCCCCAGCCTGCATCGCGGCGACATCCAGCGGATGCCCGATCTGCCAGACCTGGCCCTTGTCATGGGTCGCGGGCGCACGGCGGATCAGTATGCGGAACAGGTACTGCCGCTCGATGGCCGAGAACCGCGCATGCCAGTCATCCGCCACCCGCGCGGCCTTGAGAATCGCCACCGGCAACGGCTTGAGGTGATAGTTCAGCGCCTCGGACAGGCGGAACGGGTCCCAATCTTTTTCCAGGTCGCAATGGGCCACTTGCCCCAGCGCGTGAACGCCCGCATCCGTGCGCCCGGCGGCCGCGATCGTGTGTGACCCGGGCTGTAGTTTCGACAACGCCGCCTCGATGGCGCCCTGGACCGAGGGCAGATCCTTCTGCCGCTGCCATCCGGCAAACGGCTCACCTTGGTATTCGACTTTCAACGCGTATCTGGGCATGGGCTGCTGGTACCCTGCCGGAGGCGCCCGGGCAAGGGCAGGCGGCAAAAGCGCTGGCAACCGGGGCAGCGGCTACCTATCTTGGGACAAACAAGAAATGCGGGGCGGCGGTTTGGTCATCTCATCACTGGCAGACAGTCTTGTGCGCGGCGTCGAATCCGTCGGCGACCGCGTGTCCGAGACGTTTTTCGAACCGGTCGTGCGGCTGGGCGTCACCGGTCTTGCGCGGTCGGGCAAGACGGTGTTCATCACGTCGCTGGTGGCCAACCTGCTGGACCGGGGGAGGATGCCCGGCCTGGTCGCCCAACAGGAGGGGCGCATCAACGCCGCCTACCTGCAGCCGCAGCCCGACGACACAGTGCCCCGGTTCGATTATGAATCGCACCTGTCGGCCCTGACCGGGCCTCAGCCCCATTGGCCCGACAGCACCCGCGCCGTGTCCGAGCTGCGCCTGTCGTTCAAGGTCCGCCCTGCCGGGCTGCTGGCTGGCCTGCAGGGGCCACGCACCGTGCATCTGGACATCGTCGACTATCCCGGCGAATGGCTACTGGATCTGGCACTGCTCGAAAAAAACTATGACGACTGGTCGCGCGAAACGTTGGAGCGGATCGCGCAGCGTCCGGCCGCGGCCGATTTCCTGGCCCAGATCAAATCCGTTGATCCGGCCGACCCCCATGATGAACCCACCGCGCAGGCCCTGGCGCGGGGCTTTGCCGACTATCTGACTGCCGCGCGGGATGCGGGGTTTTATGACTGCACGCCGGGCCGGTTCCTGCTGCCGGGCGATCTGGCCGGGTCGCCGGTGCTGACCTTTGCGCCGTTGCCGGTCGAGAGCGCCGCGCGCCGCCGCAGCCTGCACCGCGAGATGGAGCGCCGGTTCGAGGCCTACAAATCGCAGGTGGTGAAGCCCTTTTTCCGGGATCATTTCGCCCGGATCGACCGGCAGGTGGTGCTGGTAGACGCGCTGGGCGCGATCCACAAGGGTCCGCAGGCGGTCGAGGACATGCGCCGCGCCATGGGCGACATCCTGTCGGCCTTTCGGCCCGGCCGCAATGCGTGGCTCAGCCAGATGTTGCTGGGCAAGCGGGTCGAACGCATCCTGTTCGCGGCCACCAAGGCCGATCACCTGCACCACCTGCAGCACCCGCGCCTGACCGCGATCATGGAGGCCCTGACCCGCGAGGCGCGCGACCGCGCCAGGTTCGCCGGGGCCGAAACCGCCGCAATGTCCATCGCCGCGCTGCGCGTGACGACCGAAGAGATCCGCAATCACAACGGCGTCGAACTGCCCTGCGTGCGCGGTAGTTTGGAGAATGGAAAACAGGCGGCCTTCTACCCCGGAGAGCTGCCCGAAGACCCCGCCCATCTGCTTAATCCTGCGCGTAAGGGGGCCGACACCTGGCTGGGCGAGGAGTACGGGTTCATGACCTTTGCCCCGGCACATCTTTCGCTGCGCCCCGGTGACGGCCCGCCGCATATCCGGCTGGACCGCGCCGCGCAGTTTCTGATCGGAGACCGGCTGTGACCGTCACCCTCAGGCCCGCGCGCAGCCTCGACGCTGGGGCGGTCGGAGAGATCCTGCACGGCTTTGCACGCGAAAACGACTGGATGCCCGAGCTGCATTCGGGGGCTGAAGCCATCGCTTTTTGTGGGCAGATGATCGACAAAGGATGGGTCACGGTTGCCGAACAGGGCGGCAAGGTCGCAGGCTTTTTGGCCATGGACGGAACCGAGGTTCATTGCCTGTACCTGAGTCCCCCTGCGCGGAATCAGGGGATCGGCACACAACTGCTGGACAGCGCCAAGGCAGGTCGCCGAGAACTGGCGCTGTATGCGTTTCAGGCCAACACGGGCGCGTGCCGGTTCTACGAACGGCACGGCTTTATAGAAGTGGCCCGCAGCGACGGGGCCGACAATGATGAACAACTGCCGGACATTCGGTTCGTATGGCGGAAAAAGGAGTGACGCATGGCCAAGGGTCCGGTTCTGATCGAGCTTGACGAGGATGCCCCGGCCGCCGACGTGGCGAAGGCCGCGCCGGTACCGGATATCGCGCCACCCCAGGGGCAGGCGATGCAGGCCGCGGCCCGGCTGGCCGCGCGCAAGCCATCGGTTCTGGGCCGGTGGTTCTGGGGGTTGGCGCTGGCGGTGGTGGGGGCGGCGGTCTCTGTCGCCGCGTGGGATTTCGCCACCTCGTTGATCGCCAGCGTTCCGGTGCTGGGCTGGATCGTGACCGGCCTGATCTGCGCGCTGGTGCTGGTGGCCCTGCTGATCGCGCTGCGAGAACTGGCGGCGCTGGGCCGGCTGTCGCGGGTGGACGGGATGCGCCGCGCCGCCGATGCCGCGCTGGCCGATGCCGATCTGGCGCAGGCCCGGGCCGTGACGCAGCGCCTGATCGCGTTCTATCGCGGGCGCGAGGATACGCGCTGGGGCCGCGACCGTCTGGCCGAACGGATCGAGGAACAGTTCGACGCCTCGGGCCTGCTGGGACTGGTCGAGGACGAATTGCTGGCCCCGCTGGACGCCGCCGCCAGCCGCGAGGTCGAGGCCGCCGCGCGCCAGGTCGCGACGGTGACGGCGCTGGTGCCGCTGGCGCTGGCCGATGTGGCGACGGCGCTGCTGGCCTCGTTGCGGATGATCCGCCGGATTGCCGAAATCTATGGCGGGCGGGCCGGATTCCTGGGGGGCTGGCGATTGACCCGAGCAGTGTTCGTTCACCTAGTGGCCACGGGCGCGGTGGCCGTGGGTGACGACCTGCTCGAACCGGTTCTGGGCGGGTCGGTCCTCAGCAAGCTGTCGCGCCGCTTTGGCGAGGGGCTGGTCAACGGCGCCCTCAGCGCCCGCGTCGGCGTGGCCGCGATGGAGGTCTGCCGACCGCTGCCCTTCTCGGACCGCCACAGGCCGTCGACCCGCGGCATGATCTCGCGCGCGCTGAGCGGGCTGTTTTCCAAGGGTTGATCTGCCGCAAAGCCAACGGGCCGCTGCGCAGGGCACAATCTCCCGGGAAGGGAGACCAGCCATGGCGGATCACGGCCACAGCCAACAGGAAATCGCAGACCGGATCGACGCCCCACCCGGGCGCGGGTTCCTGCGTGACGTGGTCTATGGCGGGATCGACGGTTCGGTGACCACGCTGGCCATCGTGGCAGGCGTGGCCGGGGCCGGGCTTTCGCCCTTTGTCATCGTGGCCTTGGGCCTGGCCAACGTGCTGGCCGACGGATTCTCGATGGCTGCGGGCAACTACTCGGGGACCAAGGCCGAGTTGGACAATATCCGCCGGATCCGCGCCATCGAAGAGCGCCACATCCGCCTCTACCCTGACGGCGAGCGCGGCGAGGTGCTGGAGATCCTGTCCCGCAAGGGCTTGTCGGGCCGGGTGCTGGAGCAGGCAACCGATGCGATCACTGCCGATCGTGACACCTGGATCAACCTGATGATCGAGGGCGAATACGGGCTGGGCAGCGTCGATCCGCATCCGCTCAAGGCTGCTGCGGCCACCTTCGCGGCCTTTGTCGTGGCCGGCATGGTTCCGCTCGTGCCGTTCTTGTTGGGTGTCGAGGGCGCGTTTGCAGCCTCGGTCCTGATGACACTGGGCGTGTTCTTTGCCATCGGCGCGATGAAAAGCCGGTGGTCTCTGGCACCCTGGTGGCGTTCGGGGCTTGAGACGCTGGCTATTGGTGGAGCGGCGGCGGCAATTGCCTATGTCGTCGGGTCCCTGTTCCATCCCTAGATCACTGGCGCCAGATCGCAACAGGCTGAAACCATTCGGGATTTCCCGACTGTCTTACCGCACCTGCACAGGATAGCCTGTAATGCAGATTTGCCCGGAGGTGCGGTTTGGAATCTCTGCTTGTTCTTGTTGGCTTGGTCGTTTTGGCGATGCCGGTATCTATTGTCGTCTTGCTGGTCGGCCATGCCCGTCTGCGGCGGCGGGTCGAGCAGTTGGAGAGTCGGTTGGGTGCCGGGCCGCAACCGGACGCGGAGCGGCCACCACAGACGCAGTCCGCGCCAATCGAAGCACCGACGCCTGAACCGCGACCGGCCCCTTGGGGCCTGCCGAAACAGGAAAGCCCACCGACGCCGGACCAACGGCCTGACGCTGAAGAATCGGCAACTGTTACTGAGAGTGCATCGCCTCCGGCCGCGGTTGTGTTCCGCGCCGAACGGTTCGACGATCTGGGCGCGTGGCTGCGCGAGAACTGGTTCTATGCCGTATCCGCCCTGTCGCTGGCGCTGGCGGGGATTTTTCTGGTGCAATACGGGGTCGAAAACGGGTTGCTGCCGCCCACCGCGCGCGTGTTGGCGGCCTTGGGTTTCGGCGCGCTGCTGATCGTGGCCGGAGAGGTCGTCCGGCGCCGATACGGCGATGACGAGTCCTCGGCGACTGCCTATCTGCCTTCGGTGTTTTCCGGCGCGGGGCTGGTCACGCTGTTTGGCGGCGTTCTGGCGGCGCGCCAGCTCTATGACCTGATCGGCCCCGAGGCGGCCTTGGCGGGCATGATCGCCATCGCTCTTGTCGGGCTGGTTCTGGGCTGGTTCCACGGCCCGCTGCTGGCGGCGATCGGGTTGATCGGAGCCTTTGCTGCACCTTTCGTCGTGGGTGGCGATTCGGCTGACCCGTCTTGGCTGTACGGATATTTCTTCGTGATCACCGGGCTGGGGCTTGGGATCGACGCGGTGCGGCGCTGGGCCTGGGTGTCGGTGCTGTCGCTGGTGGGCGCCTATTTAGCGGGCCTTTTGCTGGTGACGGGTTCGCCGATCACGGAACCGGCTTTCCTCGTCTACGTGGCCGCCATTGCCGTGATCGCCATTGCCATTCCCGTGCGCCGGATCTGGCCCGATCACGACGGCGCGATGTTCAGCGAACTCCTAGTCAGAAAAACCAGTGGTCCGTGGCCCGAATTTCCGACGCGCCTGGCCTTTGGGGCGGTGCTGGCAAGCTCGGCCATTCTGGCGCTGCAATGGGCCGATACGAGCGGTGAGTTCTGGCTGGCTGTGATCCTGCTGGCCGGGCTGGCTTTCGCCCTGCTGATCTGGGCAAAGGACGCGCCGGCCCTGCAGGACATGACCGCGCTGCCTGCCTTGGGGCTGGGTGGTTTCGTATTCACGCATGGATTTGATGACGGCGCGGTGGCGCGTGGGTTCTGGCAGACCTATTCCGAAACGCCCGAGGCCGATTTTCCGTTGGCCGTGACCTGGCTGGTCGCGTTGGGCGCGGTGATCTCACTTCTGGCGGCATGGCGGTCGTTCCGGGGTGGGCGGTACCCGCTGGTCTGGGCCGGCGCCGCCGCGCTGTACGCCCCGGCGCTGGCCATCGCGCTTGAGCTTGGCTGGCGCCCGGCCAGCGTGATCGGTGCCTACCCCTGGGCCCTGCATGCGGTCGCGCTTGCGGCGCTGATGGTGGTACTGGCCGAGCGCTTTGCGCGCGTGGATAGCGAGGCCCGGATGCGTCCGGCTTTGGCCACGCTGTCGGCCTTGTCCTGCCTGACCTTCGGCTGCGTGATCGTGCTCAGCTCGGCGGCGCTGACCATCGCTTTCGTGGTCACGATCATCGCGGCGGCGGCGCTGGACCGGCGGTTCAACCTGCCACCGATGAGCTGGTTCATCTGGGCCGGAGTCGTCACCGTCACGTTCCGGCTGATCCTGAACCCGGGTCTGGACTGGGCGCTGCACGCGCCGGTTCCGGAAATGGCGCTGGTCTATGGGGCTGCGGTTGCAGGCTATCTTGCCGCATGGTGGATGCTGCGCCCCCTGGACCGCCCGGTCGCCAATGTCATGTTGGACAGCGCGGCTTGGGCGACGGGCGGCGTTCTTTTGTCTCTGCTGCTGCTGCGCTGGTTGGAAGGGCTCGGCGAGGGCGGTGCCGACGACAGCCATTGGGGGCTGGGCCTGCTGTCGGCCATTTGGCTGCTGCTGGCCTTTGCGCAGGTGCAGCGCTTTGCGCTGGGCGGGCGACTGAACTGGGTGCGGGTCGCATTGGGCGTATTCTTCGCCGCGCATGGCCTGTTGTGGCTGGCGCTGGCTGCGACAGTGGCCAACCCTGTTTTGCGTTTTGGGGCAGATCCTGTTCTGGGGCCTCCAGTCTTGAACACGCTTGCCATTGCCTATCTGCTGCCGGCCCTCGTCATCGGCCTGTCCGCGTGGCGGACCCCCAAGATGTCGGCGCAGTTGCGGCTGGCCTGTCAGGGGGTGTCCGTTGCGCTGGGCGCCTTGTGGCTGGGCCTGACAATCCGGCATTTCTGGCAGGGCGCGGCAGGCATGTATGAAGGCAACGGCGTATCCCAGCCCGAGCTTTATACCTATACGCTCGCCCTGCTGGTGATCGGTGCGGCGCTGTTCTATCAGTCGCTGGCGCGTCGGTCGGACGTGATGCGCAAGGCCGGGCTGGCGGTGATCGGGCTGGCGGTGGCCAAGGTGTTCCTGATCGACATCTCGGGGCTGGGCGGTCTGATCCGGGTGTTTTCGTTGCTGGCCTTGGGGCTGGCGCTGGCGGGTCTGGCCTGGCTGAACCGCTGGGCCAAGCTGCGCCATTCGCCGCAGGGGCCGGAAGCTCTGGACCAATAGGCGCAACCGGCCTATAAGCCCGGCCATGCAAGACGTTCTGGCCATTATCATTCGAATTATATCCCCGGCGCTCTGAGTTTCCGAGACGCCGGGCAAAGGTGCTTGAGTTCATCGCACCGACCGCTTCGATCCAAACACGCCAAGATCATCCAAGGGACGCCTCTCCATGTGCGCCGACACGACCCAGACACCCGACTACAAAGACACGCTGAACCTGCCCCGAACCGAATTCCCCATGCGCGCCGGCCTGCCCAAGCGCGAGCCCGCATGGCTGGACCGCTGGGAGAAGATCGGCGTCTATGACCGCCTGCGCGACAAACAGGGTCGCAAGCCCTTCACGCTGCATGACGGCCCGCCCTACGCCAACGGGCACCTGCATATCGGCCACGCGCTGAACAAGACGATCAAGGACATGATCGTGCGCAGCCACCAGATGATGGGCTTTGACGCGCGCTATGTGCCCGGCTGGGACTGTCACGGCCTGCCGATCGAATGGAAGATCGAGGAACAGTACCGCAAGAAGGGCAAGAACAAGGACGAGGTTCCGGTTATCGACTTCCGCCAGGAGTGCCGCAAGTTCGCCGACGGCTGGATCGACATCCAGCGCGAGGAGTTCAAGCGTCTGGGCATCACCGGCAACTGGGCCGATCCCTACGTCACCATGGACTATCACGCCGAGGCGGTGATCGCGGACGAGTTCATGAAGTTCCTGATGAACGGCACGCTGTATCAGGGCTCGAAACCGGTGATGTGGTCGCCGATCGAAAAGACCGCCCTGGCCGAGGCCGAAGTCGAGTATCACGATAAGGAAAGCTTCACCATCTGGGTGAAGTTCAAGGTGGTGAACACCGGCGACACCACGCTGGACAACGCCTACGTGGTGATCTGGACCACGACGCCCTGGACCATGCCGTCGAACAAGGCCGTGGTATACGGCAAGGACATCTCGTACGGGCTGTACGAAGTGACCGGCCGCCCCGAGGATTGCTGGGCCCGGATCGGTGACCGGTACCTGCTGGCCGACAATCTGGCCGCCGACGTGTTTGCGCGGGCGCGGCTGGACGACACCATGTACCGCCGCCTGTGCGACGTCACGCAGGACGATCTGGCCAAGATCCAGCTGCAGCACCCGCTGGCAGGGGCCGAAGGGTCCAACGGTGAATGGGATGACATCCGCGATTTCCGCGCGGCCGATTTCGTGACCGATACCGAAGGCACCGGCTTCGTTCATTGCGCGCCCTCGCACGGGATGGAGGAATTCGAGCTGTACCGCGATCTGGGCATGCTCGAGCAGGTCATCACCTACAACGTGATGGACGACGGCAGCTTCCGCGCTGACATGCCGTTCTTCGGCGGCAAGTACATCCTGTCGCGCAAGGGCGGCGAGGGCGATGCGAACAAGGCTGTGATCGACAAGCTGGCCGAGGTCGGCGGGCTGCTGGCGCGTGGCAAGATCAAGCACAGCTATCCGCATTCTTGGCGGTCCAAGGCGCCGATCATCTATCGCAACACACCGCAATGGTTCGTGTCCGTCGACCGCAAGCTGGACGATGGCATGGACGAAATGGGCGGCACTATCCGCGAACGCGCCCTGCGCTCGATCGACGAGTTGGTAAAATGGACGCCGCCCTCGGGCCGCAACCGCCTGTATTCGATGATCGAGGCGCGCCCCGACTGGGTTCTGTCGCGCCAGCGTGCCTGGGGTGTGCCACTCACGTGCTTCACCAAGAAGGGCGCTCTGCCCACCGACCAGGACTATCTGCTGCGCAACCCGGACGTGAACACCCGCATCAAGGCCGCGTTCGAAGAATACGGCGCCGATGTCTGGTACACCGACGGCTTCAAACAGCAGGTGCTGGATGGCATCGTGAACCCCGACGATTATGACCAGGTGTTCGACGTTCTGGACGTGTGGTTCGACTCGGGCTCGACCCATGCGTTCGTTCTGCGCGACCGTGAAGATGGCACCGTCGACGGCATTGCCGATGTCTACATGGAGGGCACCGACCAGCACCGTGGATGGTTCCATTCCTCGATGTTGCAGGCCTGCGGCACGATCGGCCGCGCGCCGTATCGCAACGTGGTCACGCACGGGTTCACGCTGGACGAGAAGGGCAACAAGATGTCCAAATCGCTCGGCAATACCATCGTACCGGAAGAGGTCGTCAAGCAATACGGTGCCGACATCCTGCGCCTTTGGGTGGCTCAGACCGACTATACCGCCGACCAGCGGATCGGGCCGGAAATCCTGAAAGGTGTCGCCGACAGCTATCGCCGGCTGCGCAATACGATGCGCTTCATGCTGGGTTCGCTGGCCGACTTCACCGAGGCCGACCGGATCGACCCGGCCGAGATGCCGCGTCTGGAACGCTGGGTGCTCAGCCGCCTGGCCGAGTTGGACGAGCAGGTCCGCAAGGGCTATGCCGCGTTCGACTTCCAGGGCGTGTTCAGCGCGGTGTTCAACTTTGCCACGGTCGACCTGTCGGCCTTCTATTTCGACGTGCGCAAGGATGCGCTGTATTGCGACGGGGACACCCCGCGCCGCCGGGCCGCGCGCACGGTGCTGGACATCCTGTTCCACCGTCTGACTACCTGGCTGGCGCCGATTCTGGTCTTCACGATGGAAGAGGTCTGGCTCGAGCGGTTCCCGGGCGAGGACGGCTCGGTGCATCTGGTCGACTTCCCCGACACGCCTGCCGATTGGCGCGACACCGGGCTCGAGGCGAACATGGCCAAGATCCGCCGTGTACGCCGTGCGGTGACCGCCGCGCTGGAAGTGCAGCGCCGCGACAAGGTCATCGGCTCCAGCCTCGAAGCCGCGCCGATCGTGCATGTCGAGGATGCGGAAACCCGCGACCTGCTGGCGACCTTCGACGTAGATGACCTGTGCATCACCTCGGGCCTGACCGTCACCGCCGACCCCGCCCCGGCCGAGGCGTTCCGCCTGCCCGAGATCGAGGGCGTCGGTGTCGTGTTCGAAAAGGCCGAAGGGGCCAAGTGCCAGCGCTGCTGGAAGATCCTGCCGGATGTGGGACGCCACGCCCACCCCGGCGTCTGTGGCCGATGCGATACGGCGCTGAGCTGAAAATGATCCCTGAAACCCCCGCCATCGCGCGGGGGTTTTCTTGCGGCTTGCGACGCAGCCGCCGATCTGAAACTCTGCGCCCATGCCGATGATTGCAGTGGAAACCCAGTTCGGATGCCTCGGGGTCGAAGAAGAGGACGGTGCCATCACCAGTCTGGTGTGGGACGGTCACACAACGGGTGAGACGACCCCGCTGCTGATCGAAGCGGCATCACAGATCAGGGCCTATGCCGAGGGCCGGTTGCAAAAGTTCGACTTGCCACTGCGTGTCGTTGGGTCCGAATTCCAGAAACAGGTCTGCGACTTGATGTCCGCGATTCCTTTCGGTTACACGCGGACTTACGGTGATATCGCGCAGGATCTTGGGTGTCCGGCGCAAGCTGTCGGGCAGGCCTGTGGTGCCAACCCGATTCCGGTGATCATTCCCTGTCACCGCGTTCTGGCGGCAAGCGGCCTTGGCGGGTTCTCGGGGCAGGGCGGGGTTGAGGGCAAGGTTGCCCTGTTGCGTCACGAGGGGGCTGCCAGTCTGCTGATCTGACCGCCGGAATCCGGTTGCAATCTTTCGCAAAGCGTCCCAACCTGAGACAGTTTTCGAACCCGAAGGACTGCAATTCATGACTGCGAAAATTGACCCCGCCGCCCGGAAGAAGGCCATCATTGACCAATTGATGGCGTTGGAGGCACAGGAGTTGGCGACGGCGCAGGCGCACCACGATGCCTTTCAGAAAGAGTCCCAATTGGATGACCGGGAAGGCCACGACAAGGATGATATCGCGGCATCGCGCGAAAGCGCAGATCTGGCCGCCGCGTTTGACGGGCCGGTGCATGCGCATCATGCCAAGATTGACGTGATCGAAAACACCGATTTCAGCCTGACGGATACAGTGCAGCCGGGCGCCGTAGTCTGGCTGGGCGATCGGCATTTCGTCGTCTGCGTGTCGACCACCAAGTTCGACGTGGATGGTGAAACATATATGGGGATTTCAACCCAAAGCCCGATCTATCTGGCCATGGCCGGAATGCGCAAGGGCGACGTCTTCACCCACAATGGCACCGAGTTCGAGATCCGGGAAATTCTCTGATCTGTGATTTTCGCCCGTTCGGGCCGCGTCTCAATCGCGGCTCGGCGGCATGATTTGCTGGGCGATCCCCGCCGAGACCAGATACAGGCTGGTCACCACCAGACCCCAATGCGCCCAGCTTTGCGGGTGAAAATCCACCCAAGCGGCCCATCCGGCAAAAAAAGTCCAGGCGAAGGCCATGGGCAGGGACAGGTTGCGCCAGCGTTCGGTGCGCACGGGGTGAATGAATTTCAGGGGCAGAAACATTGCAACGGCCAGCAGCGCCACAAGGACGAGGCTGAACCAGAAGTCGGGCTTCAGCGCAAAGATCACCACCACGACCATGTTCCAGCAGCCAGGAAACCCGGAAAAGGAATTGTCCTTGGTCTTCATCCGCGTGTCAGCGAAATACATCGCGCTGGCGAATGTGATGACGATGATCGCGAACCAGCCGGTCCAGCCGTCCATCAGACCGGATTTGAACAGCGCATAGGCCGGAATGAAGACGTAGGTCAGATAGTCGATGATCAGATCCAGCAGCACCCCGTCGAACTCGGGTGCGTTCTTTTTGACGTGATAGTGCCGGGCCAAGGGGCCGTCGATTCCGTCGACGATGAACGAAACGACCAGCCACAGAAACATCAGGCTCCACTTTTCCTCGACCGCGGCCAGCATGGCCAGCATCGCAAATACGGCTCCGGTCGCGGTGAACAGGTGAACTGCTAAAGCTTTGAATCTGAGTGTCATGACCCGTGTCATGTACGATGCGCGCCCGAGATGCAAAGCAAAAAGCCCCCGGTATCGGCGCCGAAATGTGGTTGCTGCAATTCCGCCGCGTCTCAGGCTTTGGGGTGCGCGCGGTTGTACACCTCCATGAGGCGCGCAGTGTCGACGGCTGTATAGGCCTGGGTGGTCGAAAGGGAGGCGTGACCCAGCAGTTCCTGAATGGCCCGGAGGTCTCCGCCGACCGACAGAAGATGGGTGGCAAAGCTGTGCCGCATCGCGTGTGGAGTGGCCGTTGCCGGAAGACCCAGTTGCATACGCGCTTTGGCCATGACGCCCTGAATCGCCCTTGGATTCAGAGCCTTGCCCCGTACGCCGCGGAACAATGGGGCGGTCGGGCTTTGGGGATGTGGGCACAACTCAAGGTATCGGTCGACCGCTTGGCGCGCAGCGGGGATGACAGGAACGATCCTTTCCTTGTCACCCTTGCCGACAATTCTCAGCGTGTTGGGCAGGGGGGCATCCGCGCCGGTCAGGGACAGCGCTTCGGAAATGCGAAGGCCGCAGCCATACAGCAGGGTCACGACGGCAACGTCGCGGGCGGCAACCCAATCTGACCCGGACTGCAGCTCGACCGTCTCGATCATGGCGCGGGCGGCGTCTTCGGCCAGCGGGCGAGGCAGTTTCTTGGTGTATTTCGGGGCGCGGGTGGACAGGACGGCGGTGGGCTCGAATCCTTCGCGTTCGGCCAGCCAGCGATAGAAGCTTTTGACGGCGGACAGTTTTCGCGCCAGTGACCGTGCCCCGACACCGGATTCGCGTTGCTGTGCCATCCAAGCCCGCATGTCCGAAACGGTGATGCGCTCGAGCGCCGCCAGCCCCTGCCGTTCGCTGTGATGCAAAGTCATGAAAGACAGGAAATCTGAGACATCCCCGCGATAGGCATTGATGGTGTTTTCCGAACGGCCCGCCAAAGCGTTCAATCCCTCCAGCCACAACTGCAACGCATCGCGGCAGGCTGGAGAGATCAGGCTCACGACAGCCAGTGGCGCATCGACCGTTCGAATACGCCTGCAAAAAAGGCCAGCAGATCAGTGCCCAATTGAGGCGAGAAGTGCCTTGGGTCGCGCGCGCCCATGACAATCATGCCCGGCAGACGCCCTTTGCCGAGATCCAGCTGCATACACGCCTCAGATTGCAGTTGGTCCAGCTGATCCCCGTGCACTCTGCGGTTGGGCTGGCGGATTTCGCGCAGGACAACCTCGCGCGCGGAGTGGTTCGGTGCGTTGTCCATGTAGGATTGCACGAAACCCGGTTCCGCCACGGCCAGAACACCGTCCAGCCGGTCGATGCTTGGGTCCTGCTGGACCATCGTTGTTTCCAGGACCAGCGTAATGCGGTCGACGCGGAGGATTTCGGCAACTTCCGTACCCAGCACGCGCAGGAAGTCCTCGAATTCCGTCGGCTCGAGCAGGCGCAGGATGGCGCGGTGAACCTGGTTGGTTCCGGCGAGGTTCTCGTAGGCGGCGGCGATGACCGAGCGGTGAGTGTCCTCCAGCCGGTCCAGCCGTGCCTCGAGCCGTTGCATGGCGATTCCGCGCAGGTCGATGATGTTGTCTCCGCGGGCGCGTTCGTTCGCGGCGACCAGCGCCTGCATCAGATCCTTGTCGTCCAGCACGGCGTCCGGCTCGGCCAGAATCGCGGCGCGGAGGTTGTCCTCGAGTTTGGGATTGCTGCTCATATCCTGTCCGGTCTTTTTTGTTAGGGGCGTTATAGCACGGGTGCCCGGAAATACCTTGGGAAAAATGCACGTTTAGGTGGATTAGGCGCCGTGTGTGGGGGCGTGGCTCCCGCCTGCAGGAATTTGATCAAAGATCAAGCCCCCTGCAGTTGGGCCAGGCGCGGCCCCGGACGGGGCCGCGCGGTTGTACTTGGGATCAATGGATCACAGAATCTTCTGGCCGGTCTTGGCCCAATCCGACAGGAAGGCCTCGAGCCCCTTGTCAGTCAGCGGATGATCAGCCAGCTTCTTGATCACGGCAGGCGGGGCGGTGATCACGTCGGCGCCGATGCGGGCGCTGTCGGCCACATGGTTCACGCTACGGATCGAGGCGGCGAGGATTTCGGTTTCGAACCCGTAGTTGTCATAGACCTGACGGATGTCTGCGATCAGGTCCATGCCGTCGAGGTTGATGTCGTCCAGACGTCCGATGAAGGGCGATATGAAGGTCGCGCCCGCCTTGGCCGCCAGAAGCGCCTGGTTGACCGAGAAGCACAGGGTGACGTTGACCATCTGGCCTTCGTCGCTGAGCGTCTTGCAGGTTTTCAGACCGGCCCAGGTCAGCGGCACCTTGACGGCGATGTTCGGTGCGATCTGCGCCAGCTTGCGGCCTTCGGCGATCATGTCCTCGGCTTCGGTGGCGACGACTTCGGCGGAAACCGGGCCATCGACCAGGTCGCAGATATCCTTGGTCACCTCCAGAATGTCGCGACCCGATTTCAGGATCAGCGAGGGGTTGGTGGTGACACCGTCCACCATGCCCAGGTCGTTCAATTCGGCGATGGCGTCGATTTCGGCTGTGTCTACGAAGAATTTCATCGGGGCAGTCCTTTGATGGGTTGGCCTTGCTCGCGGATGCCTTTACCTCAAAGAGACCCGTGCTGAAACCCCTGCTGAAGAAAGGCGCGCATTGAGCGACCCGGTGCATTTCGACCAAGGTGAGCTGGTGGCGGTTCTGACGACCCAGCCGCTGGACCGGACGTTGGATTACAAGGCGCCCGAGGGGGGGTGTTTCCTGGGGGCCTTCGTTGAGGTGCCGCTGGGCCCGCGCAAGGTTCTGGGTGTGGTCTGGGGCGCGGGGCGCGGAGATTTCGACCGCAGCAAGATCCGCTCGGTCCTCCGGGTGCTGGACGTGGCGCCCATGCGCGAAGAGATGCGCCTGTTCCTGCAGCGCGCGGCCGATTACACGCTGACGCCGATGCCGGCCATGCTGCGGCTGGCTACCCGCGCGCCCGGGCTGGGCGACCCGCTGTCGATGCGCAAGATCTATCGGCTGGGCAGCGGCACGCCCGACCGTATGACCGATGCCCGGGCCCGGGTGCTGGAAGTGCTGCGTGACTATGGCGGGCTGGCCTTTACCCTGAAGGAACTGGCCGAGATGGCCGGGGTCACCTCGTCGGTCGTCAAAGGTTTGGTCAAACAGGGCGCCGTGCGCGAGGAGGACAGCCCCCGCGACCTGCATTATCCGACGCTGGATCCGGACCGGCCGGGTAAGGCGCTGACAGCCGATCAGACCGCTGCCGCCGACACGTTGCGCGCAGCACTGCGCAGCGGCGCCTATGGCACCACGCTGCTGAAGGGCGTGACCGGGTCGGGCAAGACCGAGGTTTACCTTGAAGCGGTGGCCGAAGCGCTGCGCATGGGCCGGCAGGCGCTGGTGCTGCTGCCCGAGATTGCCCTGACCGCCGAGTTTCTGACGCGGGTCGAGGAGCGGTTCGGCGCGCGCCCGGCCGAATGGCATTCCGGTGCCACGATGACTGAACGCCGCCGGGTCTGGCGCATGGTCGGGCAGGGCGATGCGCAGATGGTGGTTGGCGCGCGGTCGGCGCTGTTTCTGCCGTTCCGCGATCTGGGCCTGATTGTGGTGGATGAGGAACACGACACCTCGTACAAGCAGGAAGACGGCGTGCATTACAATGCGCGCGACATGGCGGTGCTGCGGGCGGCAATCTGCGGGTCGCGGGTGATCCTGGCCAGTGCCACGCCCTCGCTGGAAAGCTGGGCCAATGCCGAGGCCGGCAAGTACGACCGGTTGGACTTGACCTCGCGCTTTGGGGCGGCGGTGCTGCCGGACATGAAGACCATCGACATGCGCGCCGAGAAGATGCAGCCGGGCACTTGGATTTCCCCCAGCCTGCGCCAGGCAGTTCAGGCGCGGATCGAAAAGGGCGAACAGTCGCTGCTGTTCATCAACCGCCGTGGATATGCGCCGGTGACGCTGTGCCGGGCCTGCGGCGAACAGATCGCCTGCGACCACTGCGATGCGCGCATGGTCGAACACCGGTTCCTCAAACGTCTGATGTGCCACCAGTGCGGCGAGACCAAGCCCATGCCCGAGGCCTGCCCCGCCTGCGGGGTCGAGGGCAAGCTGGCTCCGGTCGGCCCCGGCATCGAACGTCTGGCCGAAGAGGCCGAGGCGACCTTTCCCGACGCCCGCATCGCCATGCTCAGTTCCGACCTGTTCGGCTCGGCCCGGGCGCTGAAGGCCAAGATCGAAGAGATCGCCGAGGGCGACGCCGATATCGTCATCGGTACGCAGCTG
Organism: Ruegeria sp. BC2; assembly: GCF_056539245.1. Taxonomy (NCBI): domain Bacteria; kingdom Pseudomonadati; phylum Pseudomonadota; class Alphaproteobacteria; order Rhodobacterales; family Roseobacteraceae; genus Ruegeria; species Ruegeria sp. BC2. The sequence goes on along the minus strand of NZ_JBQFUQ010000001.1, from coordinate 1,951,266 downwards.
GTGGCCAAGGGGCACAATTTCCCGAACCTGACGCTGGTGGGGGTGATCGACTCGGATCTGGGCCTGCACGGGTCCGACCTGCGCGCGGCCGAGCGGACCTTTCAACTGATGCGGCAGGTGGCGGGCCGGGCCGGGAGGGCCGACAAGCCGGGGGCGGCGCTGCTGCAGACCTTTCAGCCCGAACACCCGGTGATCCGCGCGATCCTGTCGGGGGACGAGGAAGGGTTCTGGCGGGCCGAGGCCGCCGGGCGTCAGGCGGCCGGGGTGCCGCCTTATGGCCGGATGGCGGGGATCGTGCTGTCCGGCCCCGAGGTCGGGCCCGTCTTTGACATCGGCAACGTATTGGCGCGCAATGACGCGCCGCTGCGGCAGATCGGGGCACAGGTCTTTGGGCCTGCCCCGGCACCGATTGCCCGTATCCGCGGGCGGCACCGGGTGCGGCTGCTGGTCAAGGCGCCCAAGGGGGCGCCCATCCAGGACGCCATCGCCCGCTGGATCGCACCGCTGCGCCTGAAGGGCGACATCCGCCTGACCGTCGATATCGACCCGCAGAGCTTCTACTAACCCTGCATCAGCGCAGACCCGGTGTGCACGGGGGATTTCCTCTCGCCAGCCGGGCGGATTGGGCGTAGAGAACTCTCATGCTGAAACCGATGCCCCTGTCCCAGGCCCAGAGCCTGCCGTTCTGGCGCCGCCCCGTCACGTTGCTGTTCGTGATGGCGCTGACCATGCCGATCGCCTTCAACGCGTGGAGCGCACTGCTGAACAACTTCGTGATCGAAGTCGCGGATTTCGACGGGGCAGACATCGGCCTGCTGCACACGGTGCGCGAAATCCCGGGCTTTCTGGCCGTGGGCGTGATCGCGGTGATAATTTTCGTGCGCGAGCAGGTGCTGGCCATGATTTCGCTGGTGCTGCTGGGTGTGGCCACGGCAGTGACGGCCTGGTTTCCCAGCCTCGGCGGGCTGCTGTTCGTGACCCTGTTCAGCTCGATCGGGTTTCACTACTACGAAACGGTGAATCAGTCGCTTCAGCTACAATGGCTGCCCAAGGACCGCGCCCCGCAGGTGCTGGGCTGGCTGGTGGCGATGGGATCGGCCTCGACGCTGGTGGTCTATGGGCTGATCGTGCTGACCTGGGACCGGTTTGATCTGTCCTACAACACGGTCTTCATGGCGGCTGGAGGACTGACCGCGGTGCTGGCGTTTTTTTGCCTGATCGCCTATCCGCAATTCGATGCGCCGACACCGCAGACCAAGAAGATTGTGCTGCGCCGCCGCTACTGGCTGTATTATGCGCTGCAGTTCATGGCGGGCGCGCGGCGGCAGATCTTCGTCGTGTTCGCGGGGTTCATGATGGTCGAGCGCTTTGGCTTTGAAGTGCATCACCTGACCAGCCTGTACCTCATCAACCTGATCATCAACATGGCCGCAGGCCCTTTGCTGGGCAAGGCCGTCGCGGTGTTTGGCGAGCGGCGCACGCTGATCTTCGAATATCTGGGCCTTGCTATCGTATTTGCGGCTTATGGTGGCATCTACTGGTTTAGCTGGGGCGTGCTGCTGGCGGCCATTCTCTACGTCATCGACCATGTGCTGTTCGCGCTGGCTTTGGCGCTCAAGACCTATTTCCAAAAAATCGCCGACCCGGCCGATATTGCCCCCACCGCGGCGGTGGCCTTCACCATCAACCACATCGCGGCGGTGTTCCTTCCGGCACTGCTTGGCCTGTTGTGGGTCGTGTCGCCGGGGGCGGTGTTCGGTCTGGCCGCGGGCATGGCGCTGATCTCTCTGGCACTGTCGCTGCTGATCCCGCGCCACCCAGAGCCGGGGAACGAGACCATCTTTTCGAAATACGCCCCCGCACCGGCCGAATGACACCCGGGACGCTTGACCTCGGCGGCTGACGGCCCTAGGCGCAAAGGCGGTTTCTGCAGGAGGTTCCCATGCCCACATTCACCGCCCTGACCACCCTGAAAGGCAAAGCCGCAGCCGAAAGCCTGGGCGAAGCGATGGAGCGTCTGGATCCCGAACCCACCGGCGTGGGCGTCTTCGAGGTCGAGGACGGTTCGGGCCTGTGGGAGGTCGGCGGCTATTTCACCGAAAGCCCTGACGAGGCCGCCCTGGCCCTGCTGGCCGCGGCCTTCGAGGCCAAGCCCTTCGTGGTGTCGGAACTGCCGGAAACCGACTGGGTCGCCCATGTCCGGCGCGAGCTGGCCCCGGTCGAAGCCGGGCAGTTTTTCGTCTATGGCAGCCATGACGCCGACAAGCTGCCCGAGGGACGCATCCCGCTGCTGATTGAGGCGGCGATGGCCTTCGGTACCGGGCACCACGGAACGACGCTGGGATGTCTGCGGGCGCTGGACAAGCTGATTGAGACTGGGTTCGAGGCCGGCAAGGTCGCCGATATCGGCTGCGGTACGGCGGTGTTGGCGATGGCGGCGGCGCGGGTCTGGGACGGTGACATCCTGGCCAGCGACATTGATCAGGTCGCCGTCGACGTAGCCGAGGCCAACCTGAAGGCCAACGGCATGGCCGGGGCCGTCCGTTGTGTCGAGGCTGCCGGATTTGACCATCCCGACCTCCAGGCGGCGGCGCCTTACGATCTGATTTTCGCCAACATTCTGAAGGGACCGCTGGTGGCCCTTGCGCCGGAGATCGCGCAGAATCTGCACGGAGGCGGACATGCGATCCTGTCGGGAATCCTCAACGAGCAGGCCGACGAAGTGGAATCGGTTTATGCACGAAACGGGTTCAATACGATGGATAGGTCAATGATTGGTGAATGGACGACGCTAGTCTTAACCAAACAGGGCGCAAATTAGACCATTTGCAGGAGTTTTGTGGATTTTTGCCACGGTTTTGACGCATTCTCTTTCTACCGTCATCCAATGAATTTGGGGGGCGGTTTTTGGAGGCTGCCATGACAGGAAAACAACTTGAATTCGATCAGCGCGTTCATCGGCTGACAAAGAAACACAACAAGATGAGCCGTGGCTATCGCGCGACCATGCGCAAAGATGGTCTGGTCGTCATGAAACCCCAGCGGGTACGCTCGGCGGTTCCGGCCAAGGTTCTGTTGCTGTGCCTGTGCGGATTTTTTGCTTTCAAAGCGTTCCTGCTATCCAATCTCGGCCCGACCGGATACCAGTATCGGGTGGATGCCCTGAACGAAGGTACATCGGTTGAACAGGCGGGCGCGTGGATCATGCAGATCGATCCATTGTCGCAGGCCCTTTCGACACAGCTGAACAAGATTCTCTACTGAACTCTCTCTCCTAAAGAGCCTTCAAAAGACAAAAACACCGCGTACCTTTCGGTCCGCGGTGTTTCTGTGCTGCCCCGAGGGAGGATAGGGGCGAGAGCGGGTGGTTTCAGTACAGACGGCGGCGGCCAGCAGCGACTTCGTCGATGTCACCGCGGCACAGGCCGATATCTTCCAGTTCACGGTTGCTCAGACCGATCAATGCATTGCGCGTCACGCGTGCGTCGTTCCAGGCGACAACGGCGTTCACGACGGATGCCAGAAAGGCGCCGATACGGCCGACGAGGCCAAACGAGCCAATCGAGGCGCGGGTTGTGTCAATTGCAGCCATATCCTGCTTCCTTCTGTTCAGTGTTGACGTTTGAATGTCGAATTCTCGGGCCAGTTAGTGATGTCGGATTGACCTTGCAAGTGCTGAAACTGCATGTGTCCTATGCAGTTTTTGCAATGCTTCGAAAATGATGAAAGTCCCTTAAATTATTGGTGAAAACTGCTTTGGGAATGTGTCGGTTTCAGACTTTTTGGGGTCGCAATGCGTCCGAACTGTCGCGGACGGGACAGGCGTGTCGCATTTGGGCGTCGGATCAATTTTATTGGAAAATGTTCACGCTTCGTGCTAATCGAGAGAAAAGACAATGAAAACCCGAGCAGGCCGAGGCACAACATGCGAATTCTGGGCATTGATCCGGGGCTGCGCACCCTGGGATGGGGCGTCATCGAATCACATGGCAGCCGACTGAGCCATGTTGCCAACGGCCTGTGCAAATCCGACGGGGATGATCTGGGCGAGCGGCTTTTGTCGCTGCACAACCAGATCGTCGAGGTGATCGCCGAACATCAGCCCGACCAAGCAGCCATCGAACAGACCTTCGTCAACAAGGACGGCGCCGGGACGCTGAAGCTGGGTCAGGCGCGCGGAGTGGCGTTGCTGACCTTGGCGCAGGCTGGGTTGCCGGTGGGCGAATACGCGCCCAACCGGGTCAAGAAAACCGTAGTGGGCGTGGGGCACGCCGAGAAGGAACAGATTCTGCATATGGTCAAACTTCAACTGCCGGGATGCCAGCCCAAGGGGGCCGACGCCGCGGATGCGCTGGCGATCGCGATTTGCCATGCGTTCTACGGGGCGACGCCGCAGGCCCGCATCAAACAGGTGGCCACATGATCGGCAAGCTGACCGGACGCATCGACTATCGCGCGGCGGATCATCTTCTGATCGACGTGCGCGGGGTCGGCTACATCGTCTATTGCTCGGACCGGACCATGGCGGCCCTGCCCGGGGTGGGCGAGGCGGTCTCGCTGTACACCGATCTGGTTGTGCGCGAGGACCTGATGCAGCTTTATGGCTTTCTGTCGCTGGTCGAGAAAGAATGGCATCGGCTGCTCTGCTCGGTTCAAGGGGTGGGGGCCAAGGTGTCGCTGGCCATTCTCGGCGCGCTGGGGCCGGACGGGGTCAGCCGGGCCATCGCGCTGGGCGATTGGGGCGCGGTGAAGGCGGCCAAGGGTGTCGGGCCCAAGACCGCGCAGCGCATCGTGCTGGACCTGAAAGACAAGGCGCCCGGCGTCATGGCGATGGGCGGCACGGTGACCGAGGCGATGGACGGCCCCGTGGCCGAGGTGGTTGAACCCGCAGACCCAGCGCCGGTCCGGGTGCGGGCCTCGAAACCCGGTGCGGGTGCGGCGTCGGCGGGTGCTTTGTCGGCGCTGTCGAACCTGGGCTATGGCCCGTCCGAGGCCGCATCGGCCGTGGCCGAGGCCGCCGCCAACCTGCCCGATGCCGGCGAGGCCGAATTGATCCGCGCGGCGTTGAAACTGCTGGCTCCGAAAGGCTGAATGAATGGTTGATGCCGACCCGACCCTGCGCCCGCAGCCTCTGCCCGAGGACAACGATCGCGCCTTGCGCCCGCAGGGGTTGAACGAATTCATCGGCCAGGCCGAGGCACGGGCCAATCTGCGCATCTTCATCCAGTCGGCCCGCCAGCGGAACGAGGCGATGGACCACACGCTGTTCCACGGCCCTCCGGGCTTGGGCAAGACGACGCTGGCGCAGATCATGGCGCGCGAGCTTGGGGTGAACTTCCGCATGACCTCTGGGCCGGTTCTGGCCAAGGCCGGGGACCTTGCGGCGATCCTGACCAACCTCGAAGAGCGCGACGTGCTGTTCATCGACGAGATTCACCGCTTGAATCCGGCGGTGGAAGAGGTGCTGTACCCGGCGATGGAGGATTTCGAGCTGGATCTGGTGATCGGCGAGGGCCCCGCGGCCCGCACCGTGCGGATCGAGCTGCAGCCCTTTACCTTGGTCGGGGCGACCACGCGGATGGGCCTGCTGACCACCCCTCTGCGCGACCGGTTCGGCATTCCCACCCGGCTGCAATTCTACACCGTGGAAGAATTGCACGAGATCGTCACCCGCAATGCCCGCAAGCTGGGCGCGCCGGCCGATGACGACGGTGCGCGCGAGATCGCGCGCCGGTCGCGGGGCACTCCCCGTATCGCCGGGCGGCTGCTGCGGCGGGTCGTGGATTTCGCCATCGTCGAGGGCGACGGCCGCATCACGCGCGAATTGGCCGATGGCGCGCTGACGCGGTTGGGCGTCGATAATCTGGGCTTGGACGGCGCCGACCGCCGCTATCTGAAACTGATCGCCGAAAATTATGGCGGTGGCCCGGTGGGGATCGAGACCTTGTCGGCCGCCTTGTCCGAGAGCCGCGACTCGCTGGAGGAAGTGATCGAGCCCTATCTGCTGCAACAAGGCCTGATCCAACGCACGCCGCGCGGCCGGATGCTGGCGCAGAAGGCCTGGACGCATCTGGGCATGACCGCGCCCAAGGGACAGAGCGACCTGTTCGGTTGAAGCCGCCGGCCTCAGACTTTAAGGCTGGGGCGAGAGAATCTTCAAAAGACGAAGGGCAGGGCGTGACACCCGAAGAGATCCAGGCGTTGTTTAACCGATCCGATGGCGCGTTCCTGTTTGCGCGTTGGGGACGGCCCATCGTGCCGATCGTATTTGGTGTCGAAGACAGGACGCTAGCAACGGTCAAAGGCGCGTTCGAGGCGGTGGTTGCACTGGCCGGCCATAAGATGGCCGAGACCGACCCCGAGTTGGGCGCCAACTGCATGGTGTTCTTTTTTAGCGATTGGGCCGAGCTGCTTGAGGTGCCTGACCTTGACCGGCTGATACCGGACCTCGCGCCGCTGGTCGAGCGGCTCGATGCTGGCGGAGCCAACCAGTATCGAGCATTCAGGTTCGATCCGGACGGCGCGATCCGTGCTGCGTTTGTCTTTGTGAGGATGGACCGTGAGCTGTCGAAAGTGTCGGCCGAAACGCTGGCGTTGTCGCAGGTCGTTCAGACCATTCTTTTGTGGTCGGACACAGCCTTCCGAGAACGCTCGCCCCTGGCCGTGGCGGGCGACACGACGATCCTGCGGCCCGACATTGCCGCGCTGATCCGCGCCGCTTATGATCCGGTTTTGCCGGCGGTGGCGCGGGACCCGTCCCATGCGCTGCGGCTGTTCGCACGCATGGAGCCGACGCAATGAAGCATGTCTTTCCCGTCCGCGTCTACTACGAGGACACCGACATGGGGGGCGTGGTCTATCACGCCAACTATCTGCGCTATATCGAGCGCGCCCGGTCGGATTGGGTGCGCAACCTGGGCAATGACCAGAACGCAATGCGCGAGGCTGGTATCATCTGGGTCGTGCGGAGGGTCGAGGCCGACTATCTGGCGTCTGCGCGGTTCGACGACGAGTTGCTGGTTGAAACCGAGGTCGTCGCGATCTCCGGCGTGCGACTGACCATGGCTCAACTCATCCGGCGCGGCGAGACCGAAGTCTTCCGCGCGACCGTGACGGCCGTTTGCGTCAATCAGGATGGCCGGCCGATCCGGCTCCCGGCAGAGATTCGCGCATTGCTGTAACAATTTGCTCAGCCCCTGTGGTTCTGTTGGCAATTTGCCCCTAACTACGCTAGCGTTTGGCAAAACAAGGCCAATCAACGGCTGTCAGGCAAAACAAAGAGCAGGTTCATGGAAGCTGAAACGCTGGCGCTGGCGCAGGAGATCGATTTCTCCATGTGGGGGCTGTTCGCCCGTGCGACATTCATCGTGAAAGTGGTGATGCTGATCCTTGTGGTCGCATCCTTCTGGTCATGGTCGATCATCATTCAAAAGCTCATCACCTATCGCAGCGCGCGACGCGAAGCGCAGGTGTTCGACGAGGCGTTCTGGTCGGGCAACCCGCTGGACGAGTTGTTTGAACAGATCGGAACGCAGCCGGATGGCAGTTCCGAAAAGATCTTCGCAGCCGGCATGATCGAGTGGCGCCGCTCGCACCGCGCCGACGGTGGACTCATAGCCGGCGCACAGGCCCGGATCGATCGTTCGATGGATGTGGCCATCGCAAAAGAGGCCGAAGGCTTGCAAAAGGGGCTTTCGATCCTTGCGACCGTGGGTTCGACCGCGCCGTTCATCGGCCTGTTCGGTACGGTTTGGGGCATCATGAACGCCTTCATCGAAATCGCCGAACAGCAGAACACAAACCTGGCCGTCGTGGCGCCGGGCATCGCCGAAGCTTTGCTGGCGACCGGGCTTGGCCTGCTGGCCGCAATTCCGGCCGTGATCTTCTACAACAAACTTAGCGCGGACAGCGATCACATCGTTGGCGGATACGAGGCTTTTGCCGACGAATTCGCAACCATTCTGTCCCGCCAGTTGGACAGCTGACATGGGTGCGGCGATCCAGCAATCGTCTGGCGGCAACGGACGACGCCGAGGGCGGCGGCGCGGGCGTGCGCAGCCGATGGGTGAAATCAACGTCACACCCTTTGTCGACGTGATGCTGGTGCTGCTGATCATCTTCATGGTCGCGGCTCCGCTGATGACCGTGGGGGTCGAGGTTGATCTGCCCAAAACTGCCGCCGGCGCTCTGCCCGGCGACAACGAGGAACCGCTGACCGTCACGCTGACAGCCGAAGGGCGGGTTCAGATACAGACCACCGAGGTGTCCCGCGACGAGTTGATCGGTAAGCTGCGCGCCATTGCTGCCGAGCGCAGCAGCGACCGCGTCTACCTGCGGGCCGATGGCGCCATTCCTTATGCGCAGGTCATGCAGGTCATGGGTGCGTTGAATGCCGGCGGGTTTTCGAATGTGGGCCTTGTCACCGATACTGGCGGGCCGGCGCTGGACGCGGGCGGAGAGTGAGGCTGCGCGGTGGATACCGGCACCAAGATTTCGGCGATTGCCCATGTGACATTGATCGGATGGGCCCTGTTCGGCGGCACGTTCCGATCCGAGCCGCTGCCTTTTGCAGTGCAGGAGGTGTCGGTGGTTTCGGCTGAGCAATTCGCTGCCCTGACGGCGCAAAGCGATGCGCCCGAAGTTCCGACGCCCCCCAACGCATTGGAAGATCCGATCGTACAACCCCCGGCACCCGAAGTGCCGGAGCCGTCGGTCGAAGAACAGCCGCGCCCCGAGCCGGCCACGCCACCTGAACCGGAGCCGGAGCCGCAACCCGAGGCAGTTGAGACTCCACCTGAACCCGAAGTGATCGAGCAGCCTCCGGTACTGGATGAACCGGAACCCGAGGTTGCGGTTTTGCCGGCGCTGCCCGAGTCCCAGCCCCGCCCGGCGGACAAGGTGGCCCCCGAACCCATCGCTCCGCCGCCACTGGATGCAAAGCCGGACGATATCGAAACACCGGCGGTTTCGCTGGATGAAGGGGCTGAGATCCAGCAGGAGCAGCAAGACCAGACCGCGCCCGAGGAAGCCACGGACCAGATCGTGACCGAGGCGGAAGAGGCCAAGGACCTGTCGCCACAAAGCTCGCCGCGTCCCCGGGTTCGGCCCAATCGGCCCAAGCCTGCGGAAACCGAACAGACCGCGACCGCCGAGCCTGTCGAACAGGCTGCGGAACCCGACGAGGCCGCGATCAATGACGCGCTGGCCGAGGCTTTGGGCGGTGCGTCCGAGCCGTCCGGTCCGCCTCTCACAGGCGGTGAAAAGGATGCGATGCGTCTGGCTGTTTCGCGGTGCTGGAATGTGGGCTCGTTGTCGACCGATGCGCTCAAGACCGTTGTGGTGGTCGGTTTCTCGCTGAACCGCGACGGCTCGATCGTTCCCGGCAGTCTGCAACTTCTGGATAGCTCCGGCGGCTCGGACGGGGCCGCAAAACAGGCATACGAGGCCGCCCGGCGTGCGATTTTGCGCTGCGGAGCAAAAGGATATGACCTTCCTGCTGACAAATACGAGCATTGGAAGGATATTGAGATCACCTTCAATCCCGAGAGGATGCGGATCAAATGATGAAACTTCTGACCAGCCTCTTCGTTGGCCTGACCCTTCTGTCGGCCCCCGTGTCTGCGCAAACCGGCCCGCTTCGGCTGGAATTGGATGAAGGCATTATCGAACCTTTGCCGTTTGCGGTGCCCAGCTTTGTACCGGACAGTCCGGCGGCCAGCCAATTTGCGGCTGACATCAGCCGCGTCATCGCCGAGGACCTGACCGGAACCGGCCTGTTCCGTGAGATTTCGCCGGATGCATTCATCAGCCGTGTCAGCAGTTTCGAAGCGCCGGTCCAATTTGCGGATTGGAAGGCGATCAATGCCGATGCGCTGGTCACCGGCGCGGTGAATGTCTCGGGCAATACCCTGTCCGTCCGGTTCCGGGTCTGGGATGTATTCTCGGGTCAGGAATTGGGCAACGGCCTGCAATTTGCCGGTACAACCGAGGGCTGGCGTCGAATGGCGCACAAGGTGGCTGATCAGGTCTACAGCCGCATTACTGGTGAGGGAGGCTATTTCGACAGCCGAGTGGCTTTTGTCTCGGAAACCGGCCCAAAGGATCAGCGCCGCAAGCGGCTGGCCATCATGGATTATGACGGGGCGAATGTTCAGTACCTGACCGACAGTGCCGCGATCGTTCTGGCCCCGCGCTTTTCGCCAACGGGCGATCGGCTGCTCTACACCAGCTATGAAAGCGGCCGGCCACGGATTTACGTTCTGGATGTTGGCCGGGTCAAGCGGCAGGAATTGCAGACTCAGGAAGGTACGATGAGTTTCTCGCCGCGCTTTTCGCCTGATGGACGCTCGATCGTCTACTCGCTGACGCAGGGCGGCAATACGGATCTGTGGAAAATGGATCTGGCATCCGGGCAAAGCGTGCGCCTGACCAATACGCCCGCAATTGAAACCGCGCCCAGCTATTCGCCTGACGGATCGCGGATCGTCTTCGAGAGCGACCGGTCCGGCAGCCCTCAGCTGTACATCATGCCGGCAAATGGCGGTGAGGCGACCCGCATCAGCTTTGGCCAAGGGCGCTATGGGACGCCCGTCTGGTCACCACGCGGAGATCTGGTGGCCTTTACCAAGCAGAACAAGGGCCGGTTCCATATCGGCGTGATGCGACTGGACGGTAGCGAGGAGCGGCTGTTGACCGCCTCGTTCCTGGACGAGGGGCCCACATGGTCGCCCAATGGCCGGGTCATAATGTTTGCGCGGGAAACCCAGGGCGCCAGCGGGCGTTCGACCCTGTACTCGGTCGACATTTCGGGCCGAAACCTGCGCCCCGTACGCACCCCGGACGGTGGCAGTGACCCGTCCTGGGGGCCACTGTTGAATTAAGAGACCGCCGGTCGCGCCGAAGTTCACAAGGCAGGCTGGCTGTGATAGACAGACGTCAATAAACAAACGGGACAAGAGGCAACAGAAATGAACGTATTGAGCAAGTTTGCGGCTCTGGGCGCGCTGGCGCTGGTGGCCGCATGTACCAACAACGATCCCTCGGCTTTGGGCGGTGGTGCCGGCGGCAACGGCGCAATCGTCCCGGGTTCTCCCAGCGACCCACGTTCGCCCGCCTATTTCCAGCAGGCGATCGGTGACCGGGTCCTGTTTGCCGTGGATCAGTCCACGCTCTCGCCCGAGGCGCAGACGATCCTTCAGGGGCAGGCCCAGTGGCTGTTGGCCAATACCGACTACGTCGCAACGATCGAAGGTCACGCGGATGAACAGGGCACGCGGGAATACAACCTTGCGCTGGGCGCCCGTCGGGCAAATGCGGCGCGTGAATACCTGATTTCTCGCGGTGTGGCCGGAAACCGTCTGCAGACGATCAGCTATGGCAAGGAGCGCCCGATCGAAATCTGTAGCACCGAGGAATGCTATTCCAAGAACCGCCGCGCGGTCACCGTGCTCACCGGTTCCACAACGGGGTAACAGGATGAGAATTGCGGGATTGGTTCTGGCGGCGGCTTTGACCCTTGCCAGCGGCGCGCAAGCGCAGGATCAGCAGACTCTGGCCGATATTCGCCAGGAACTGACGGTGCTGCATGTCGAAATCCAACGGCTCAAGCGCGAGTTTTCCACGACAGGCTCGCCCGCGCCGAACCTGTCCGGCAGTTCGATACTGGAACGCGTTGACGCCATCGAGGCCGAGTTGCAGAGGCTGACTCGGCAGACCGAGCAGCTGAATCAGCGTGTTCAGAATGTCGTGACGGACGGAACCAACCGGATCGGAGATCTGGAGTTCCGTCTCTGCGAACTGGAACCCGGTTGCGAGTTCACTGGCGAAGACACACCGACATTGGGTGGAGATAGCGACACAGCGGCCATCACCGCTCCGGTGACGACGCCCGGCGATGCCGCCGGCGGCGACCAGGTCGAACTGGCCGTAGGTGAACAAGCCGATTTTGATGCCGCGTCGCAAGCCCTTGCGGACGGCGATTTCCAGACGGCGGCCGATCTTTTTGCGCAATTTGACAGCGCGTATCCCGGCAGCCCGCTGGCCCCCGAAGCCAATCTGAGGCGAGGGCAGGCCCTGGAAGGGCTGGGTGATACCCGCGAAGCGGCCCGGGCTTTCCTTGCCAGCTTTACTGGCGATTCCGAAGGGCCGGTGGCCCCCGAGGCGTTGTACGAACTTGGGGCAGCATTGGGCCGGTTGGGCCAGGTTGACCAGGCTTGTATCACGCTTGGAGAAGTCGGCGTCCGGTTCCCGTCGTCGGCCTTTGTGGCCACGGCAACCGAGGAAATGGCGTCGCTGAGCTGTTCTTGAGCTCACCAGCCGACACCCTTCCGAAGCGCGTCAGGGCACTGTTGCCCGAAACGCTTCCGTCGCGACTGGGCGTGGCCGTGTCCGGTGGAAGCGACTCGCTTGCATTGCTGCATCTTTTGGTCCGGATCGCCCGGGATGAAGATGTTCGGCTGTTTGCGGCCACTGTCGACCACGGCCTGAGGTCGGATGCGGCCGCCGAGGCCGCCAGTGTTTCCGAGACATGCGCACATTTGGGCGTGTCCCATGTCACTCTGAAATGGACGGGATGGGACCGGTCGGGAAACCTGCAGGATCAGGCACGGCAGGCGCGCTACGGCCTGCTGCGGGACTGGGCGGTGTCGCAGGACATTCCCGCGGTCGCTCTGGGGCATACCGCAGATGATCAGGCGGAAACCGTGTTGATGCGTCTCGGGCGCGCCGCTGGCGTGCGCGGATTGTCGGCCATGTCTTTTGCGCGCGATCTGGACGGGGTCACGCTATGGCGACCTGTGCTGGGTGAAACGCGCACCGCTTTGCGGGACTACTTGCGGGCTGAGGGGGTGCGATGGATCGAAGACCCTTCGAATCAGGACCTGCGCTTTGACCGGATCAAGGCCCGCGAGGCGTTGGGCCATCTGTCCGGCTTGGGGATTACGGCTGAAACTTTGTCCCGCGTTGCCGCGAACCTCGGGCGTGCGAACCGGGCGCTTGAGCATTTTGCGCAGGAATCCGCCCGCCGTGTTGCGAAAGAGAAAGCCTGTGCGGTGCGTGTGGATCGCGCCGGTTTTGCCGCGCTGCCTGAGGAAATACAGCGTCGGCTTGTAGTCGGTATCCTCCAGCGGATCACGGGTCCGGGGTACCCGCCGCGGCAAAGCAAAGTCGAGCAGGTCGTACAGGCCGTTATTGCGGGACGTTCGTCGACGTTGAGCGGTTGTCAAATCCTGACGGACGGGAATAGTTCGTGGTTTTGCAGAGAGCTGACCGCCGTTTCGGCATGCGTGGCCCGACCGGCCGAACTCTGGGATGGGCGTTGGATCGCGACAGGGCCGGACACGCCCGGAGCACAGATCCGTGCGCTTGGCGAGACCGGGTTGCCACAAGTACCCGACTGGCGCGCGACAGGGGTGCCGCGCATGGTGCTGATGGCCACGCCCGCCGTTTGGCTGGGCGACCAAATCGTGTCCGCGCCATTTGCCGGTTTTTTGAACGGATGGACGTTTGAAATGGACCCGAAATTCCCCGAGTTTTCGGCTTCTTTTTTATCGCATTGAACCTGCTTCAATCATCTCTATTTTAAGAGGCAACCCGGCAGCGCCTCATCTGCCGATGTCTTTTGGGAGAATTTTCTTGGGCAACGCTCGCAATATAGCCTTCTGGGTCGTTCTCTTCCTGTTGATCCTTGCACTGTTCAATCTGTTCAGCGGACCGGGAGGAACCCTCCAGAGCAATGAAAAAACCTATTCGGATTTCGTAAGCGCCGTCGAAGCAGGCGATGTAAAAGGCGTGACGCTGGATGGTGAGCAGATCCGTTACACAACCAGTTCCGGCGGAAATTTTGTCACGATCAAGCCCGGTGATGCCGAAGTCACCAAGCTGTTGATCGAGAAAGACATCCCCGTTCGGGCAGAAAAGCAGCAGCAGTCCGGCTTTCAGTCGTTCCTGATCACGCTGCTGCCGTTCCTGCTGCTGATCGGTGTCTGGGTCTACTTCATGAACCGGATGCAGGGCGGCGGCAAAGGCGGTGCCATGGGCTTTGGCAAGTCCAAGGCCAAGATGCTGACCGAAAAGCACGGCCGTGTGACCTTTGACGACGTGGCGGGCATCGACGAGGCCAAGGAAGAGCTGGAAGAGATCGTCGAATTCCTGCGCAACCCACAGAAATTCTCGCGCCTTGGCGGCAAGATCCCCAAAGGCGCGCTGCTGGTTGGCCCTCCGGGTACTGGTAAAACGCTGTTGGCCCGTGCAATTGCGGGTGAGGCCGGCGTGCCGTTCTTCACCATCTCGGGTTCGGACTTCGTGGAAATGTTCGTCGGTGTGGGTGCGTCCCGCGTGCGCGACATGTTCGAACAGGCCAAGAAGAACGCGCCCTGCATCGTCTTCATCGACGAGATCGACGCCGTTGGCCGCCACCGTGGCGCCGGATATGGCGGGGGCAATGACGAGCGCGAACAGACCCTGAATCAGCTGCTGGTCGAGATGGACGGGTTCGAGGCCAACGAAGGCGTCATCATCCTGGCTGCAACCAACCGCAAGGACGTGCTGGACCCGGCGCTGCTGCGCCCGGGCCGCTTTGACCGTCAGGTGACCGTCGGCAACCCGGACATCAAGGGCCGCGAGAAGATTTTGGGTGTTCACGCCCGCAAGACGCCTTTGGGTCCGGATGTTGATCTGCGCATAATCGCGCGCGGCACACCCGGCTTCTCGGGGGCTGACCTTGCCAACCTGGTGAATGAGGCCGCGTTGATGGCCGCACGTGTCGGTCGGCGTTTTGTCACCATGGAAGACTTCGAGAACGCCAAGGACAAGGTGATGATGGGGGCCGAGCGCCGTTCGATGGTGCTGACCCAGGACCAGAAGGAAAAGACCGCCTATCACGAGGCCGGCCATGCCGTGGTCGGCATGACCCTGCCGTTGTGCGATCCGGTCTACAAGGCCACGATCATCCCGCGCGGCGGCGCGCTGGGCATGGTGGTAAGCCTGCCTGAAATGGACCAGCTGAACTATCACAGGGACGAATGTGAGCAGAAGCTGGCCATGACCATGGCGGGCAAGGCGGCCGAGGTCATCAAATACGGTGAAGACCACGTCTCGAACGGCCCGGCCGGCGACATCATGCAGGCCAGCCAATTGGCGCGGGCCATGGTGATGCGTTGGGGCATGTCCGACAAGGTCGGCAACATCGACTATGCCGAGGCGCATGAGGGCTATCAGGGCAACACGGCCGGGTTCTCGGTTTCGGCCCATACCAAGGAACTGATCGAGGAAGAGGTCAAACGGCTGATCCAGCAGGGATATGACCGCGCCCATCAGATCCTGACCGAACACAAGGAAGAATGGGAGCGTCTGGCTCAGGGTCTGCTTGAATACGAAACTCTGACGGGTGACGAAATCAAGCGCGTCATGAATGGCGAACCGCCGAATGAGAGTGACGACGAAAGCGACAAGTCCGATCACGGCAATGCCGCGAGCGTGACGGCGATTCCCAAGACCAAGGTCAAGAAGACCCCGCCCGAGGGCGGGATGGAGCCTGAACCTTCGGCATGATACAACAGACCCGGCCCCAGAGCCGGGTCTTTTCTTTTCGGCCTTTCCATCAGGGCAGCGAGCGTTAGGCTGCAGCGAACTTTGATCCGCTGTCGAAAGGAAATGGCATGCCTGTCCTGCGTGAAACCGAATTCAAGGCCCGGGTCGTCTGGTTGGGCCACGTTCCCGCCGGGCACTCCCTGCGGGCTCAGCCGGTGCCGCAGCTCGACCTTGGGTTCCCGGGCGACATTGGCGCGCGTCATGAAGGGCTCAATCGACCATCCTGCGTGCGGGTCAAGAACCTGTACCCGGAAGGCACCGAAATCCGCAACGTGCGACAGCTGACGATCCTGGCTGCCGAGGAAATGGCGGCCATTGCTTCTGACATGGGCGTGGACCGGCTGGATCCGGCCCTTTTGGGTGCAAGCATCGTTGTCGAGGGCATTCCGGATTTCACGCATGTTCCGCCCTCGTCACGGCTGCAGGCGGATACGGGATTGACCATGACAGTCGACATGGAGAACCGCCCTTGTGTTCTGCCCGGACGTGAAATCGAAGCAGAGTCACCGGGGCACGGCGCCCGCTTCAAACCGGCCGCACAGGGCCGGCGCGGGGTGACCGCCTGGGTCGAACGGCCGGGACTTCTGAGGCTCGGAGACAGTCTGACCCTGTTCGTCCCCGATCAGCGCGCATGGGACCCAAAACAGACGGCGGTTTCCGATTAGATACGTCCGAACAAGGCCTACGCCGTTTCGCGGCCTGAAAATGTCGGAATCCACATCCATTCAAACCGTACACAACGGTATGGATTTGACAGCACCGACGCGCGGCGTCGGTTTTGCACGGAATTCAATCAGGGATCTTGCCCAATGAGCTACAAATCCGACATTGAAATCGCTCGCGAGGCGAACAAGAAGCCAATCCAGGAGATTGGTGCAAAAATCGGCATCTCGAGCGACGACCTGCTGCCCTACGGCCATGACAAGGCCAAGGTAAGCCAGAATTTCATCAACTCGGTCCAGGACCGCGAAGATGGCAAGCTGATCCTTGTGACTGCAATCAACCCGACGCCTGCGGGCGAGGGCAAGACCACCACCACCGTCGGTCTGGGCGACGGCCTGAACCGGATCGGCAAGAATGCGATGATCTGTATCCGCGAGGCCTCGCTTGGTCCGAACTTCGGCATGAAGGGTGGTGCGGCGGGCGGTGGCTATGCGCAGGTCGTGCCGATGGAAGAGATGAACCTGCACTTCACCGGTGACTTCCACGCCATCACCTCGGCCCACTCGCTGCTGTCGGCGATGATCGACAACCACATTTATTGGGGCAACGAACTGGAAATCGATACCCGCCGCGTCGTTTGGCGCCGGGTCGTCGACATGAACGACCGCGCCCTGCGCCAGATCACGGCCTCTTTGGGCGGCGTGTCGAACGGTTTCCCGCGTGAAGCAGGTTTCGACATCACCGTTGCGTCCGAGGTCATGGCGATCCTGTGCCTGGCCAACGACCTGAAGGATCTGGAAAAGCGTCTGGGTGACATCATCGTTGCCTACCGCCGCGACAAGACCCCGGTTTACTGCCGCGACATCAAAGCCGAAGGCGCGATGACCGTTCTTCTGAAAGACGCGATGCAGCCCAACCTGGTGCAGACGCTGGAAAACAACCCGGCCTTCGTGCATGGCGGCCCGTTTGCCAACATCGCGCATGGCTGCAACTCGGTCATTGCGACCAAGACCGCTCTGAAGGTGGCCGACTATGTCGTGACCGAGGCCGGTTTCGGGGCCGATCTTGGCGCCGAGAAGTTCATGAACATCAAATGCCGCAAGGCAGGCATTGCGCCGTCGGCCGTGGTGCTGGTTGCAACGGTTCGCGCGATGAAGATGAATGGCGGCGTGGCCAAGGCCGATCTGGGCGCGGAAAACGTCGACGCGGTAAAGTCGGGCTGTGCCAACCTGGGCCGCCATATCGAGAACGTGAAATCCTTCGGCGTGCCGGTCGTCGTGGCGATCAACCACTTTGTCACCGATACCGATGCCGAGGTTCAGGCGGTCAAGGACTACTGCGCCGAACATGGGGTTGAGGCGGTTCTGTCGCGGCATTGGGAACTGGGCTCGGAAGGATCTGCAGATCTGGCAAAAAAAGTCGTTGAACTGGCAGATGCCGGTACCGCGAATTTTGCGCCGATCTACCCTGACGAAATGTCCCTGTTCGAGAAGATCGAGACCATCGCCAAGCGCATCTACCGCGCCGACGAGGTTCTGGCCGATGCCAAGATCCGCAACCAGCTGAAGGAATGGGAAGCTGCCGGATACGGCAACCTGCCGGTCTGCATGGCCAAGACACAGTATTCCTTCTCGACCGATCCGTCGCTGCGCGGCGCGCCTACCGGCCATTCGGTTCCGGTGCGCGAGGTGCGCCTGTCGGCGGGTGCCGGCTTTATCGTGGTGGTCTGCGGTGAGATCATGACCATGCCCGGTCTGCCCCGCAAACCGGCGGCTGAGACAATCCGCCTCAACGACGAAGGGCAGATCGAGGGCTTGTTCTAAGCCGCTGAATAAGACATCTCGTGGTCCGGGGAATCCCCGGGCCATGAGGAGATTGCGATGCCCACTCTGACACTGCCGCAGGACTGTCATTCCATGCAGGAATTGCGGGTTCAGATCGACAAGCTGGACCGCCAACTGATCGAACTGTTGGCGACGCGCGCAACCTACATCGATCGCGCGTCCGAATTGAAACCGGGCGAGGGCCTGCCGGCCCGTATACCCGAGCGTGTCGAGGACGTGGTGCAAAAGGTGCGTTCAAACTCGGTTGAGGTGGGCATGGACCCCGATCTGACCGAAAGGCTTTGGCGCATCTTGATTGATTGGTCGATTGCGCGCGAGGAGAACGTGCTCGGCCCTGACTGAATGACCGGGCGCCCTTCGCGCCCGATCCGTTTTTTGAAAGAAGGGATCAAAGGATGGTAGCTCAAGTCATCGACGGCAAGGCCTTTGCGGCCAAGGTCCGCGCGCAAGTCGCCGACCAGGTTGCAAAACTCAAGGAAGAAAACGGCATCACCCCCGGTCTGGCAGTAGTCCTGGTCGGCGAAGATCCGGCCAGCCAGGTCTATGTCCGCTCCAAGGGCAAGATGACTGTCGAAGTGGGCATGAACTCATACGAGCACAAGCTGGATGTCGACACGTCCGAGGCAGATCTGCTGGCCTTGATCGAGAAGCTGAACAACGATCCCGCGGTGCATGGCATTCTGGTCCAGCTTCCGCTGCCCAAACATCTGAATGAGGACCTGGTAATCAACTCGATCGACCCGGCCAAGGATGTCGACGGGTTCCACATCTCGAACGTTGGTCTGTTGGGCACCGGTCAGAAGTCCATGGTTCCCTGCACGCCGTTGGGCTGCCTGATGATGTTGCGCGATCATCATGGCTCGTTGTCCGGCATGGATGCGGTGGTGATCGGCCGGTCGAACATCGTGGGTAAGCCGATGGCCCAATTATTGCTGGGCGACAGCTGCACCGTGACCATCGCGCACAGCCGTACCAAAGACTTGCCCGATGTCGTGCGTCGCGCCGATATCGTCGTGGCCGCGGTGGGCCGCCCCGAGATGGTACCTGGCGACTGGATCAAGGAGGGTGCCACCGTCATTGACGTTGGCATCAACCGGATCGAGCGTGATGGAAAAACCAAGCTGGTCGGCGACGTGGACTATGCAAGCGCGGCCGAGCGCGCAGGCGCTATTACACCGGTTCCCGGTGGTGTTGGTCCGATGACCATCGCCTGCCTGTTGGCCAACACTCTGACGGCCTGTTGCCGGTCGAACGGCCTGCCCGAGCCCGAAGGCCTGACGGCCTGACCACTGGCGGCCCTGGGGCGGAGCGTCCGCCCCGGGGCCAACGTGGGGATGAAACGACCCCCACTAGCACGCCGCAAACGTGTTTGATTGTCTGACATTTCGTGATAAGCTTGAGTTTCCAGCCGGTTACGAAGTGAATAAGTGGGCGTCTGAGGGACAAGGGCTGGGTCCCGAAAGGCTGCTCATTGATTTTGATATGTTGTCAAAACTGAGCCCATTCATTGCAGAATGCACGCCTCAGAGGGTGGTCGCCGGTATTCTGTTCATCCCGTTGCTCGCCTATACTTTTCCACCGTTCCGAGAAATGGATCTGCCCTTCTCCGTACGCCTGGCGTTCTGGGCAGGAGTGATGATCCTGGCGGTTGTGGCAACGTGGGGATCTCGGCAGTTGGTGAAGGATCGTTTGGACCATGTCGGACTGACGGTCCGGGACGTGGCGTTTGCCTTAGTGATCCTTGTATTGTTCACGCCCGCGTTGTGGATCCTGACGTGGATCCTGTGCGCTGCCAGTGGCCACGATGCCCCCGGTTTGCTGGCAGTCGGCACCTACGGTGCGCTGTTTAGCACAGGACTGGTACTGGTCAGCAAAGGCGAAGCCCCGCCTGAAAACGACGAGGTCATCGAAGCACCCCAACCCCGTCTGGTGAGTCGTCTGCCGGATGGGTTTCGTGGTGATATCTTGCGGCTAGCGGTCCGGGATCACTACGTTGATGTGGTTACCACCAGCGGAACCTATACGATCCGGTCGCGCTTTACTGACGCGATTGCTGAGATGGAGCCGATTTCGGGCCATTGTACCCACAGATCCCATTGGGTTACGGACGCGGCCATTCTGGAAATCCAGAAAAACAACGGCAAAACCTACCTGCGCCTTCGGAACGATGATCTGGTTCCCGTCAGCCGCAAGTACAAACCCAAACTGGAAGAAGACGGTGTGATCTGAACCAGCTGTCGCCTAACGCGGCATCGCCGTCAGCTGTGGCTGTGGGCCCGTCAGAATGGCGCGGGCGTCCGGCTGCATCAGCCGAGACAACGCGGTATCCGAGCTGCGCAGCCCTCCGGTATATGTTCCATAAGCCGGCATGATCAGCCGGCACCCGTCAAACAAGAAGGCCGGGCGCGAAATCATGCGACCCCGCGCATTGAGCCGGACCTTGGGGTGAAAATGCCCTGAAACTTCGCCCTGCGCGTCGGGTTCCGCTATATGGCGGAAGACCAGCACGTCCTGGCTCCACTCGGCCAGATGGGTGCCGCTCAGCGCGACGGGACCCGGATCATGGTTGCCCTCTATCCAGATCCACAGCCGCCCGGCCTGCAGCGCAGAAATCTCGAGCCGATCTGCGTCGCTCAGCGTTTCCGAGGCTTCGAGATCATCGAAACTGTCCCCCAAGCAAACCACCGTCTTGGCGCCGGTCGCGTCCAGATCGGCGGCCAGTCGGGACAGTGTCTCTCGGTTGTCGTAAGGGGGCAGTGCCGGTCCGCCCCGCCGAACGACCCGAGATGACTTGCCCAAGTGCAGGTCCGAAACACAAAGAAGATCGTGCGCCGGCCACCAAAGCGCGCCCGATCCCATGGCGTGCAGTCGGGCACCCGCAAACGAAAATTCAAGGCTGTTCATGGTCCGTTCTTTGCCTGTCAGGGCGTGATTTGCAAGTCGTTTCTTCAGGCGGGTTCCAGGCCGGCGTCGCGCAGCAAACGGGCGCTTTCTTCAGACAGCAGCCGCTCTTCGGCCGCGCCCCTGACCGGGACCTTTCCCACCTCGAGCAGCAACGGCGCCGCCAGCGGTGACACCCGGTCCAGCCGGATCAGGTCGATACGGTCGCCGATGCGCGCGATCATGGCCTCGATCCGTCCGAAATCGACCAGCCCGCGCATGGCTTCTTCGCGGGTGATCTGCATCAGCAGGTGGTCGGGGTCGTATTTCAGCAGCGTGTCGTACAGGATGTCCGACGAAAAGGTCGCCTGCCGCCCGCTTTTGCGCTGCCCGCCCGTGTTCCGTTCGATCAGCCCGGCGATGGTGGCCGAGGCGCGGAAGGTGCGTTTCATTACCGCGTTGCCTGCCAGCCAATTGTCCAGCCCGTCGCGCAGGGCGTCGATCTGGAACAGGGGGCTGGGATCGGTCACCGCGTCCAGTCCCCAGATCAGCGTGGCATAGTCGGTCGCGACAAAGCCCAGCGGCGCAAGCCCTGTTTCCTCCATCCGTTTGGTCAGCAACAGGCCCAGCGTCTGTTGTGCGTTGCGTCCGGCAAAGCCGTAAACGCACAGGTTTTCGCGGCCGTCATTGGGAAAGCTCTCGATCAACAGCCGGTCACGCCCGGGCAGCCGCGACATCCGGCGCTGCAGGTCCAGCCATTCACCCGTATGTTCGGGCAGTTGCGGCCAGTCGGGCTGTGCGAACATCCGCAGGATGCGGTCGCTCAGCTGGGTCGAGGTGGCGAACTTGGTGCCCGAGAAGGTGGCGACCTTGGGCTTTTTGTCGGCACGGCGCGTGACCTCGACAACCGTTTCGCGCAGCCCTTCATAGCGCACGATCTGACCGCCGATCAGGAAGGTGTCGCCGGGGGTCAGCGATGCGGCAAAGGCCTCTTCGACCTCGCCCAGGGGTTTGCCGCCCCGGTTGCGTTTCAGCCTGACTTTCAGGGTGTCGCTGTCCTGGATCGTGCCCAGGTTCATGCGGATGCGTTGCGCCGCGCGCGGGTCACGCAGCTGCCACAACCCGTCGGGGCGCTGTTGCAGGCGCTGCCAGCGGTCATAGGCCCGCAGCGCATAGCCACCAGTTGCGCAGAACTCCAGACAGGCATCGAAGGCCGCGCGGGACAGATCGGCATAGGGACCGGCCGAGGTGACCTCGGCATAAAGCGCATCGGCATCGAACGGTCCGGCGCAGGCCGCGATCAGGATGTGTTGGCACAAAACGTCACGCGGGCCGGGGCCGCGCGGCTCGCCGTCCAGATCGTGCGCGCGCGCGGCCTCCAGCGCGGCGACGCATTCGACCACCTCGAACCTGTTGGCAGGCACCAGCAGGGCCTTGGACGGCGCGTTGTAGCGGTGGTTGGCCCGCCCGATCCGCTGGACCAGGCGCTTGACGTTTTTGGGGGCGCCGATCTGGATCACAAGGTCCACGTCGCCCCAATCGATTCCCAGATCAAGGCTGCCGGTGCAGACGATGGCGCGCAGGTCGCCACGGACCATTGCCGCTTCGACCCGTTCGCGCTGTTGCCGGTCGAGGCTGCCATGGTGGATGCCGATGGGCAGGCCTTCGTCATTGGCCAGCCACAGGTTGTGAAAGAAGATCTCGGCCTGAGCGCGGGTGTTGTGGAAAATCAGCGTCGTTTTGTGCCGCCGGACCTGCTCCAGCACCGCCGGAATGGCATAGGCCGCGCCGCCCCCGGCCCAGGGCGGCATTTCGGCCGTTTGCAGCATGGCGATATCGGGGTCGGGGCCGGGGTCGGCCAGAACGATGTCGCAAGGGTCGGGGTGGCGGGCCAGAAAGCGCGCGATTGCGTCCGGGTCCTCGACCGTCGCCGACAGGCCCACGCGCCGCAGATCGGGGCACAGGGTCTGCAGGCGCGCAAGGGCCAGCATCAACTGGTCGCCCCGCTTGCTTTCGGCCAGCGCGTGTATCTCGTCCACGATCACGCGTTGGACGCCGTGAAACATGCGTGGTGCATCTTCGTAGGACGTCAGCAGCGCCAGGCTTTCCGGAGTCGTCAGCAGGATATGCGGCGGGTCCACGCGCTGGCGTTTCTTCTGTGTGGGGGTGGTGTCGCCGGTGCGATCCTCGATCCGGATCGGCAAGCCCATCTCGTCAGCCGGGCCGCGCAGGTTGCGCTTGATGTCGGCGGCCAGCGCTTTGAGCGGCGAGACATAGATCGTGTGCAGCCCCTCATGCTCCTCGGCCAGTTCGATCAGCGAGGGCAGGAACCCGGCCATCGTCTTGCCGCCGCCCGTGGGCGCGATCAACAGCGTCGCCGGGGCCTGCGCCCGGTCGATCATGGCCTGTTGATGCGGGTGGATGGACCAACCCCTGGCTGTAAACCAGGTGTCAATCCGAGCGGGAATCTGCGTCATATGCGCAGACTAGCCCGCCCGGTGACAAAGCGGAATGCGGTTTGGGCCCGTCTTACTTAACGATTTCCTCGTCCTTGACGAACATGTTCGCCCAGGCGCGGTCGATCAATTCCGGGCTCATTTGATAGGGGATGCCCTCGAATTCGCAGATCGAGATCATCTGATCGATCAGGAAGATCGGCTGATAGTTCGCATAGACATTGTTGATGGTCGGGTATTTGACCTTCAGCAGATGTACCAGCGCGGCCTCGTCCAACGGAATGCCGCGCTTGCGGGCCACCATGGCGAAGATCTTCAGGAAGTTTTCCTGGTTCGGGCCGTCAATCTTGATCTTGAAGAAGATCCGGCGAAGCGCGGCCTGGTCGAAGATCTCGTTCGGGTGGAAGTTGGTCGAGAAGATGACCAGTGTGTCGAAGGGAACTTCGAACTTTTCACCCGACTGAAGACCCAGAATGTCCTTGCCCTCTTCCAGCGGAACAATCCACCGGTTGATCAGGGCCTGCGGCGGCTCGGCCTGGCGGCCAAGGTCGTCCACGATGAAGATGCCGCCGGTCGATTTCAGCTGAAGCGGCGCCTGATAAGTGCGCGCCGTGGGGTTGTAGACAAGGTCCAGCATGCTCAGCGACAGTTCACCACCCGTGACCACAGTGGGGCGTTCACACTGGACGTACCGCGTGTCGAACCGCTTGCGGCGGCGCAGGCTGTTCGGGTCGTCAGCCTCTTGCTCGATCGCTGTGTGCACGATCGGGTCGTACACGGTAATCACCTGACCGGCATATTCGATGGCATACGGAACAAAGACGTTGTCACCCAACGCATCCCGAATTCCGTTTGAAATCGAAGACTTACCGTTACCCGGCGGGCCGTACATCAGGATCGAGCGACCGGCGCTGACCGCAGGGCCCAGGTGGTCAAGCAGGCTGTCCGGCAGGACAAGGTGCCCCATGGCGCCGGTCAGCTGATCGCGCGTGACTTGGATGTTCCGGATCGACTGTCGTTTGACCTGCTCGCGGTAGACTTCCAGCGGAACGGGCATGGCGCCAAAGTATTCGGATTGGCTCAGCGCGTCCAACGCCCGTGCCTTGCCGGCGTCGGTCAGTTGATAGCCCATTTCGTTGCCGCTGTTGGCGTTCAATGTCCCAGTCGCCTCAAGCAGCTTCTGTTCGCGGGCGATGTCGACCAATTCCTGCGTCACCGAACTCGGCAGACAGATCGAGGCGGCGATCTCGCTCACCGTGTCCACATTCTTGCGGAAAACGGTCTTCAGAAGGATGTCCCGCATCATAACAAGCGGAAGCTGCATTTCCCCCAGACCCTTCGGGGCAGGAGGAGCCATAACGGATGAGGTCTGCATGTTCATGAGCGCGGCTCGTATATCCAGTTGTCAATCCTTGTGTCCCGAAAGGGACCACTTGCGGAAAATCTGGCGCAGCTTTGTGGCAGGACCAAGGCGCGGGCAAGGCGCAGACATGATGGTTTACGAGCCGTTAATTGCGCCCAAAATCAAATAGATGCCAAGACTCGCACCCAAGGCCAGCCCCATGGGGAATTTCTTGCCCTGATCCCAGCTTTCCCAGTTCGGAGCGATCTGGCGCAGGCGAGAGTATTTGGCCAGCCGATGGGTGGCAAACGCGGCCAGCGTCGTGACCATCAGAATCACCATCACCAGCAAGAAATCACCAACCCATACGAACGGAGCCGCAGCCGCGCAGAACTTGGCGTCGCCCGCACCCATGGCGCCTGCGGCATTGAGAAGAATGCCAAAAAACAGCACGACCACCAGATGGAACAGCTGCCAGGCATAGACCGGCAGAGAAAACTGCAAGGGCCCGATGCTGGCCCCAACCCATTCGCCCGACCAAGGTGGCAGCACAATCAGCCCGACCACCACAAAAACCAGCGCCAGAGCTGTGACCGCATGGTTCTTGATCTTCATTTCCCGCATGTCGGTGAACGCGACATAGAAACAGATCGGCAGCACAAATGGTAGAAACCACAGGGCTGCCACTGCAGGAATTGCCATGCCTTATGCTTCCTCGAGCGCGCGGAGCGACCGGACCGCTTCGTCGAAATGCTGCGGATGGGTGGCGATGGCTTCCCGGAACAGGTTCTTGGCAGTGTTGATGTCACCGCGCTTCACGGCCGAGATGCCCATCGTGTTCAAGAGTTCCGCACGTTCGGTCTGGGACATCGGGATCACCGGCATGGAATAATTCCCCTGGGCCGAGCGGGCAAGAACCAGATTGTTCTTTGCCGTGAACAGTGAACTGTCCTGTCGGATGGCTTCGGTGAACAGGCGCTCGGCCTCGGAATATTGGCCGCGGGTCAACTTGGAATACCCCCAGTTGTTCATCACGCCAGCCGGCCGTGTGGTCAGCCCGATCGCGGTTTCATAGAACTGGTCCGCACGCTTCCAATCCTTGCTGGCGTCTGCCACCAAGGCTTCAAGCCGATAGCGTTTGAACGTCTCGTAGGTCGGGGGGATCTGGTCCAGCGCTGCCTTTGCCGCCTTCCAATCACCACTGCGGACCAACGAGTCCGCATAATCGACGCGATCCGCGTTCGTTGCACCGGACATCGCGGTCACGCGCTTCCAGGCGGCCGATGCTTCGGTGCTGCGCTTGGCGCGGGTCAGCGAAATGGCAAGGCCGCGCTGCAAATCGATCCGATCTGGATTCTTGCCGGCTGCTCCACGGAAATAGGTCACTGCCTCATTCGGGTCAGCCGCATTGAGCATCACGTCGTTGAGGTTCGTCTCATCGATGACGTTCACTTCCTGGAACGTGCGTTCGACCTTTTCCTCTTCGGTTTCTTTTGCGCATGCAGACAGGATCAGCCCGCACACGACGACTGTCGGAATCAGGAATTGTTGGCGCATTTTTGCGTCCCTTACTGCTCTTGCCTCTGTTACTGGTTCTTCCGCAGCAGGAAAGCTCCGTTCCCTTGCTGCTCCAGCGTATATTCTTGTTCTTGTGGTGTATTATTAACAGGATTTTCCATTTTTGCGAGCGCTAAGCGAAGATTGTCACGGATTGCGTCACTTTCGCCATTGTCCAGCGCATAGGCCCTTTGGAAGACCTGCGCGGCCTCGGCATACTCACCTTTTTCCATCAGCAGAACGCCGAGATTGTTCCACGCAACCGACCAATCCGGGTCTTTCTCGACCGCTTGTCGCAAGAGGGGTTCGGCTTGTCCCAGCCGCCTGAGGCCGAGATTGGCGGTTCCGATCGAGGTCAGGATTTCCGGGGTCATCCCTTCCGTCAGGGCCGCGCGGGTGAACGATTCCATGGCCAGTTCGTATTCTCCGGCTGCCATCAATCGGTTCCCGACAGCAATTTCGTCAATCGGCCCACCTTTGGGGTCGACGCCGGGGGCGAAAGGCCCGTTCGAAAGACTTGG
Organism: Ruegeria sp. BC2; assembly: GCF_056539245.1. Classification (NCBI taxonomy): domain Bacteria; kingdom Pseudomonadati; phylum Pseudomonadota; class Alphaproteobacteria; order Rhodobacterales; family Roseobacteraceae; genus Ruegeria; species Ruegeria sp. BC2. The sequence continues at coordinate 1,924,415 of NZ_JBQFUQ010000001.1, read as the reverse complement.
GTCCGTACACGAAGCCACCACGGCAATAACCGCGGTGGCTATCATCAGGCGGTGGAGCCCGAAGCGGGCGCACCGGTTGCATGAGGGCATGGGCTTATTGGCCTCTGTTACCGAACTCCATGATGCCTTTTGCCGAGGGACCGACCAGAATGATCAGCAGCGGCGGCACCGTCAGCATCATTGTGGCAAGGGTCATTTTCGTTGGCAACTTGTTCGCGGCTTCTTCGGCGCGCATGACGCGTTTGTCGCGCATCTCGCCGGCATAAACCCGCAGGGCGTCAGCAATCGAAGTACCAAATGTGGCCGATTGGATCATCACCGTTACGAAAGAGCTCACATCCTGGACCCCGCAACGCGTCCCGAAATCGCGCAGAACCTGATCTTTCTCTTTGCCGGCCTTCATCTCATAGGCGACGATCTCAAATTCCTGGGCAATATCGGGGTAGGAGGCCTTCATCTCGCCGGCCACACGCACGATCGCCTGGTCCAGAGACTGACCAGCTTCCACGCAGACCAGCATCAGGTCAAGCGTGTCGGGAAAGCCCGCGGTAATGTTCTCCTTGCGCTCTTCGATCCGGCGCGTGATCCAGTATTTGGGGATGTAGTATCCAATGGCACCCGGTACCAGAACGCGGATCATCATTTGCTGGCCGGTGAATTCCTGCCCGTTTGAAAATACGGTCACCAGGAGAACACCCAAAACGATCCCGGTGATCCCCAACGCAAATTGCGCAAAGTGGAAGAACCGAACAGAGTCTTTCGAGCGGTAACCGGCCTGGCGCAGCTTGAGCTCCATGGCCGAGTATTCTTCTTCATCTTTCGGCTCGAGGAAGGTCGCGAACTTTTCAAGCTGTTCGTTCCGGCCGGAGTTGCGCAGCTGATCCTTCTTGCCGCGCTTTTCCTTTTTGGGTGCAGCATTTGCACGCTGCAGCTTTTTCAAGGGATCTTCCGGCTGGTTCAAGAGGATCGGAATGGTCACCAGAACCATGAACAATCCCAGCACGCCGACGACGATCAGCGGGCCGAACTCGCCCAATTGATCCGTCAGCATATCGTTGATTTGGGTCAGAAATTCCATGGTCGTGTCCTCAGACCTTGATGTTGGTGAGAATGCGCATGACGATCAGGTTCAGCGTCAGCATGATCCCCACGACAAAACAGGCAGGAATGAACCATTTGTGGTCCAGAACCGAGTCATAATACCCGGGGTCCTTGACCAGAATGAAAACCAGGCAAAACAGTGGGAACCCCGACAGGAACTTGCCCGACCACTGCGCCTCGGCCGTGATCGCCTTGACCCTGCGGAACAGACGGAACCGTGCACGGATCACCTTGGCAAGCCCGTCAAGGATCTCGGCCAAGTTGCCGCCCGACTGCTGCTGGATGCCAACGGCGACCGCGAGAAAGCGCAAATCCTGCATGTCCAGACGTTCGGCCATGTCCTTCAACGCCTCGCCCACGTCACGGCCATAGGCGCATTCGTCGGCAATCACGCCGAATTCGGTCGCAAGCGGATCCTGCACCTCGTTCGCGACGATCTGGATCGTCGAAACGAAAGGGTTGCCGACCCGAAGTGAGCGCACCATCAGTTCCACTGCATCGGGCAACTGCTCCTCAAGCATGCCCATCCGCTTCTTGGCCTTGTGATTGACCCAGGCATAGACAGCGCCGACACCGATTGCGATCGACAGAGCCGCACGTAGGATGGTGTCGGTTCTGGTGCCGATGCTCAGGCCCATGAACGCGACCATGGACACCAGCGCCATGATCATGACCAGCTGCCGCGGGCTGAAGGCAATCGCCGCTTTCTGGGCCTTGTCGGCCAACAGCGAGTAGAGCGGAATGCTCTGCGACTTCATGTGCTGCTGCATTTCCTTGCGCAGCTGCTCCAGAACCTGTTCGCGTCCGACACCTTTGTCGATCATGTCCAGACGACGATTGACGCGGCTGTTCAGGCTGATGGATTTGCCGAAAGCCACCAGATAGATACCTTCGACCAGCGCCAGAACCCCGACGAAGATCGCGACATAGATGAGCGCCTCGGTTGGCAGTTGCATGCCCTGATCTCCTACATTGTCGTCGGTTCGTAGATCGATGCGGGCAGGTCATACCCCCACAGACGGAACCGTTCGGAATAGTGGCTGCGAACGCCGGTGGCCGTGAAATGACCAATGATCTTATTGTCGGGCGTCAGGCCAACTCGTTGGAATTTAAAGATTTCCTGCATCGAGATTACGTCACCTTCCATTCCCGTGATCTCGGTGATCGAGGTCATGCGGCGCGAACCATCCTGCAGGCGGCTGGCCTGGACGATCAGGTTCACAGCGCTTGCGATCTGGCTGCGCACGGCCTTGATCGGCATTTCGATCCCGGCCATCGCGATCATGTTTTCCAGTCGCGAGATACCGTCGCGAGCCGAGTTGGCGTGGATCGTGGTCATCGAGCCGTCATGGCCAGTGTTCATGGCCTGCAGCATGTCGATCACCTCGGCGCCGCGCGTTTCGCCCACGATGATGCGGTCAGGGCGCATCCGCAGAGCGTTCTTCAGACAGTCGCGCGGGCTGACTTCGCCTTTGCCTTCCACGTTGGGCGGGCGGCTTTCCATCCGGCCCACATGGGTCTGCTGCAGCTGCAGTTCCGCCGTGTCCTCGATGGTCAGAATGCGTTCTGCGTCATCGATGAAGCTGGACAGCGCGTTGAGCGTGGTCGTCTTACCCGAACCCGTACCACCAGACACGATGATGTTCAGACGAGTGGAGACGGCGGCCTGAAGATACGCGGCCATTTCTTCGGTAAACGCGCCGAAATTGACCAGATCGTCGATGCCAAGCTTGTCTTTCTTGAATTTCCGGATGGAAACCAGGGACCCGTCCACCGCGATCGGTGGAACCATGGCGTTGAAACGAGACCCGTCGCGCAAACGGGCGTCAACATAGGGGTTGGATTCATCGACCCGGCGACCAACGGCGGACACGATCTTGTCGATGATCCGCATCAGGTGCTTTTCGTCTTTGAACGACACGTCGCTCAGTTCGAGCTTGCCGAAGCGTTCGACAAAGATCTGATGCGGACCGTTGACCAGAATATCGCTGACCGAGTCGTCTTGAAGCAGTGTTTCAAGCGGACCCAGACCGGTGACTTCGTCGTACAATTCCTTGTTCAACTGGGTCCGGTCTTCGCGATTGAGAACGATGTTCTTGGCTTCCAGAACCTCGCTCGCGATCGCGCTGATTTCGGTGCGCAATTCGGCTTCGGCTGCATTTTCCAGAGCCGCCAAGTTCAGGTTTTCCAGAAGCTCCCGATGCAGCTCGATCTTGATTTCGCTCAGCCGTTCCTTGCGCTTGCGCTCGCGGTCGTTGCCCTTGGCTTCCGCCGCGGTTTTGGCCACCGGTTTGCGGGCAATCGCGGTGGACGGCGAGGGGGCAGCTGCCGGAGCAGCTGGGGTTTCGGCGGCCTTGGGGGCTTGTGAAGGGGTCGCAACCGGCTGCGCACCTGATGGTTTCTTGTAACGTGAGAACACGGCGGTTTCTCCCCCTGATAGCCTTTGTTATGCCGCTTCGGCGCTGTTGCTGCCGAGGCTGTGCAAGGATTGAGCAAGCTTTGCGATTTCGCGGCGAAGAGGGTTCTTGCCGGCCGAGCTGGCCAAAGGCAGACCATGGTCGCCGCTTTGCATGACCGGCTTGCCGCCATCCGGCAGCTGCAGGTCAATCGAGATTCCCAGGCTTTCACCCATGCGCTTGACGCGGCTTTTGCCGCTCAGGTCCGTGAACTTGGGTGCGCGGTTCAACGCAAAGCGAAGCTTGTTGAACGGCAATTCCTCGGCCTGAAGGGCGCGTTTCAGACGCAACGCGTTCTGAGCGGACCGCATATCCAGTTCGATCAGAGCAAAATAGACATGCGCGGCCTGCAAAACGGTCTCGGACCAGTGCACCAGCGTTTTCGGCATGTCGACCACGACATAGTCGTAGTGCTTGCGGGCCATGTCGATCACCCGCTGGATATCTTCGTGCGTGAGAATATCCAGAGGCACCATGTCGGTCGGGGCCGTCAGAACATCCAGCTTTTCGTCGAATGTCTGCAGAGCCTGCCCAAACACTTCGTCATCCATGGCCACGGTGTCCGACAGCATTTCGAACACGGTTTCACGGCGGGGCAGGTCCAGATAGGTCGAGATGGTTCCGTATTGCAGATCCAGATCGATCAGGCAGACCTTGGGTGCATCCTTTTGCGATACGGTGGCCAATTCCCAAGCCAGGTTCACGGCCAGAGTCGTTGCACCGACGCCGCCGGCCAAGCCCTGAACAACAAACAAAGCGCCTTCTTTCGAAGCTCCTGAGGCCAGCGGGACGGAAACCTGTTGCGGAGTCACGACAGGTTCGGGCGCATTCATGCGGTCGATCGCTTCCTGCAGTTCGTTCTCGGGAAGAGGGTAGGGGACGAATTCATCGGCCCCCTTGCGCAGCAACTGATGAAGAGCGGCGGGGGTCACGTCCTCGGCAATCAGGACAACTTTGATCTTCTTTTCCTTGGCCTGGGTGATGATCTCACCCATCAAGGTCAGATTGTCCTCGTCCTCACCGTCGATCGCCAAGGCCACGAATTGAAGAGACTCGGCTTCGGGCTGGCTAAAAAAGGCAAGGGCCTCGGCAAAGCCAAGGTCACCCCAGCGCTCGCCCAAAGCGGCTTCCATGTCCTCGATCAACAGGTCGAAGTTCTGGACATCTCGGCTGATGGTACAGGCCAGAATGCCGGTGTCGTCGTTTTGCGGCGTTGCGCTCGTCATTAACACAATCCTCGTCGTGAGAGCGCAGCAAACGTCGATACAATACCAGTCCGTGTTTCAGCTTGCTGTCGCCCTAAGCGGTCAATTCTGGCCGCAGGTCACCCAATTGTTCACAATGTTGCGTGGAAGTGGGGCAAGAATTGGGCGCAAAAAAACCAATTGTAGGGAATTGGGCGACGATGCCGCCCAATTTCTGATTATTGTTCGCTGGTGTCGCCGATGGCCGTTTCGCGGCGCAGCTGGCTCTTGAATGTCGCGCTTTCGATGTACTCGCGATAAACGAAGTCAGCATACTTGCCGTCCAGGATGTTGGGATGGCGATCGACCAGACCCGACACTTCGGTAACGGTGCGGCGGTTGCGGCGATCCCGATTTGGCGTGGCCACCAGTGGCTGCGTTTTGCCATACGAAACAACAGCTTCCAGACGCGAGCGGGAAATACCCTGTTGCGCGAAGAAGTTGACGACCGCTTGCGCGCGGCGCAGACCCAGACTGTTGTTGTAGGACTGGGATCCGACGGCGTCGGTGTGGCCGTACACGCGGAAACGTGCTTCGGGGAACTGTTTGATCCAGTTCGCCTGATACAGCAGAATCTGGCGTGCTGCCGAATCCAGCTGCGCACTGTCGAAAGCAAAGTTGATCTGGGTCGGAACCTCGGCAGCGAATCGCTGCGCCAGGATCTGGCCATAGGTCAACTCGCCATTCATGACCTGGATGTTGTTCAGCGTTGCGTTGCCGAACGCGCCCTGGTCCACTTCATAGCCGGCCTCACGGGTACAGCTGGCGACAGCGACTGTAAGACCCAGTGTGATGATCCACTTCTGCATTGGTCTGTCCTCCCTATCAATCCAGGACGTAGCCGTAGGAATTGCCAAAGTCCTGCTTGGCGACTTCCGATGCGGCTCCATTACCAACCCGTTCCGTCCGGGCAGTTCTGCCGTTCATGAACAGGTCGAATTCGCTGGGCGGCTTCACGCGGTCGGTCGGCAGCGCCAGGGCTTCGCCACGGGTCGGGGAAACCAGATGCGCGGTGATGATGATCACCAGTTCGCTCTGCTCGCGCTGGTACTCCGCGCTGCGGAACAATGCGCCCAGAACAGGTACGTCACCCAACCACGGGATTTGGTTGCTCAGGTCTGTGAAGTCGTCCTGAATCAGGCCGGCGATCGCAAAGCTCTCACCATCTCGCAGTTCGACCGTTGTGCTGGTCTGGCGCGTGATGAAGCTGGGGACTGTGTCACCGTTGATGGTGAAGTTCGAGCTGGTGTCGATGCTGGACACCGCTGCCGCCATCTCAAGGTTGATCAGGTCACCGTCGACGACGCGCGGAACGAAGTCGATCTCGACACCGAAAGCCTTGTATTCAATGGCAACCACACCGTCATCCTGAGGAACCGGAATCGGCACTTCACCACCGGCGAGGAAGGTTGCTTCCTGCCCGGACAGCGCCGACAGGTTCGGCTCGGCCAAGCTCCGTGCCAAGCCTTTGGCTTCCAGCGCTTCCAGCAGCAGCCGGACTTGCGTGGAACCTGCGCCAAAGCCAAACAGAATTGCGCCGGTATTCGACTGAACCGCCGGGATGTTGTTGGCCAACGCGTTGCTCAGGGACAACTGGTTGTTCAGCGTGTTGATACCACCGGTCGCGTCACCGCCGGAAAAACCAAGCGAGGCGGACAGGTTCTTGGCGACCGACCGGTTCATCTCGGCAAAGCGGACCTTCAGCATGACCTGCTGTACGCCGCCGACATTCATCAGGTTCGACACACGCTCTGGCGCATAGCGCTCGGCCAGTTCCAGAGCACGCGCCAGTTTAGCTGCGCTGGAGACCGTGCCCGAGAGAACGATGCCGTCATTGGCGGTACGCACTTCGATTCGCTCATTTGGCAGAATCTGGCGCAGGCGCTCTTTGAATTCGGTCACATCGGGCGCAACGCGAACGCGGACGTTCGTGATCAGGTTTCCGGCGCCGTCAAACAGTGTCAGCGTCGTCATGCCTGGTGCTTTGCCCAAGACGTAGATTGTGCGGTCCGAAAGCGATGAGATGTCCGCAATGCCGGCATTCGCGATGCTGAGCTCTGCAAACGGCTGTTCGCTTTCAACCACGATGGCGCGGTTCATGGGCACATCCAGCGTTTCCGCCGTGCCCTTTTTCACCACGCGAAGATTTTGGGCCCAGGCGGAATCGCCGACCGGGCTCAGAACTAGGGCCAACCCCAAAAGGGTCGAACCAATCAAGGAACGTATTGTCATGTGACCTGCCTCTCCGATCACCACTCTATTTTTTTGGGTCTTATGCCCTATGGTGATGAACTCTGCGCGAATTCCGGATTTATTGCAATAATCAAGGGTTTCTGGAATTTTCCTTATGTGGACAATGCGCAACAACCCAAACGAAACGAGCCGCGCATTATGCGCGGCTCGGGCATGGTAACGCTCTGAATGGGCGTCAGTTTGTGCAGGGGATCGGGGTCTCGACGATCTGGTCGCCGCGGCGAGTCCGGATGGTGCAGACCTTCTCGGCCTCTTTCTTCGGTGCGGGCGCTGCTTCTTCGATTCCCAACAGTTTGCGTTGGTCAACCTCAATCGCACTTGCGATGGTTTCATCCTGAACCCCGACCAAGGCCAGAGACAGGCGTCCGGTGTTTTGCGCCTGCGCCAGGGCCGCGATCTGTTCCGGCGTGGCGGCAACGGTGACGGTCCGGGCAATGGTCGTGCCGGTCACATCCGATCCCGCCGTCTGATCGACGGCGATCAACTCGATATTGGTCTGGATCAAGCGGGTGATTTCCCCGTTTGCCCCTTCGACCGCGCTGCGCAGCGATCCGGTCCAGTACACATCAACAACGTCGCCGGGGCGAAGAAAGCCCGAAACGCCCGAGGCGACATCGACACTGATGGCGAACGCGCGCATACCTTTTTCGAGACGCGAGGTCAGGCCGGCCAGCTCACCCGGCCGGGTGATCTTGACCTCCATGATGGCCTCGTCCTTTTCCATGGTGCGCAGAACAAAGCGTTCATTGTTGCCGGTTTCCGGGAACAGAGCCGTCATATCGGTGAACGAACCTTCCGGAACCGCATTCTCAGGCCATTCCACGACGCGCACATCTTCTTGGGTCAGGCGCTCGCCGTATTTAAGCGGACGTTCAGATACGATCACGCCGACGGTCGGAACGACGTCGACCTTGGCGTTGGCAAGGGCCTCTTCGGCCATCTGCCGTTCACGCGCCAGGGCGTTCTGATACTCGGCAATATAGTTGCGGGCCATATAGACCGCACCGCCAGCCAGGGCGACCCCGACAATCAGGACAAGACCAAATACAGCTCGCATGCGTATACCTCTTTATTGCTCTGGCCGGACCTGTATCGGTCCGGGCAGGACATTGAAACAGCATATTTCCTAAATCGGAATTGTGTCGAAATGTGGGACAAATGGATATTTTTCGTTGTTTTATTGGCACAGAACGTTGCGAACGAGCATCTCGTGACGTGGCGTCTTCTGTATCCCAGCATGGGTTGCGCGGTGCGGAGAAGGCAGGGGCAAACGCGAACAACCGCGCCCGGCTGGCGCGGTTGTCATGTGGCCGGTTGGCCAAGTTCCCGAAAATCAGTTGCCGCCGGATCCGTTCGATCCACCGGTGATGATCCCGCCAACGGCCGTGTTGCTGTCGCCGGTGCTGATGCTGATCGCCGAGTCGGATAGGGCCGCCTCAACATCGTCGGCCAAGCCCTCGGTCCCGCCTTGGATCAAAGCGTAGGCAATCGCTGCTAGGCCGGTGACGGCTGCGGTCAGGACCACCCAGTCGACGGTGATCGCACCGCTATCATCTTTTTTGAAGTTCCTGATGAACTTGATCATTTCGCGTCCCTCCTGACAGAGTGATCCCGCCCAGTTCCGGTTTCTGATGGCGACCAGAATTCTCGCGGGCACCTAAATACTAATTATCAAAGACTTAAACGCGGTCTCCGTGGCGGAATTTGGGCCAAACGTGGGCCATGCTTGGCCCGGCGCCCGAAATCCGATGCGCAGCGTGTGTCTTGCTTCAAAGGAAAAGGCCGCGCCCTCAGGCGCGGCCTTGTATCCCGATTGGGATGAAGTCAGCTTAGTTGCTGCCGGCGGTGGTGATACCACCAGCTGCCGAGTTCGAACCGGTGCTGATCGTTGCGCTGGTCAGGGCGCTGGAAACGTCGGTTGCCAGGCCGGTCGCGCCGCCTTCAATCTGCTGGTAAGCAACGGCTGCCAGGCCAACAACGGCTGCGGTCAGAACGACCCAGTCAACAGTTACGGCGCCGTCTTCGTCTTTGCGGAAGTTCTTGATGAACTTGATCATGTTACGTCCCTCCTAAAGGATCAAAAAGTCAATAAAACCTCGGGGTCTTTCAGAGCTTCATCTCTCAGTCGGCTCATGACCGTCTCGGTATGGCACTATGTTTGCCCCTCGTGCGTGGCAGGAATTGGGCCAAACAACGAATTTTTTGCCTCAGGCTTAACTTTTTGGTCACCAATCTGGTAAACCATTGAAATAAATAATAAAAATTTTTCAACACCAACCCGCCACGCTGTTTCGGCGGTGCAAAATTGTGCCAAATGAGGCAAAACCGCCCCAATTCGCTTTGTTTTTCTGGCCTTGCGGGAAGATTCGCGTATCAAATCAACTCAAAAGAACAGATGAGGCAGGCAGAAATGATTTACCGGGACGCACTGACATGCGCCGGCGTTTTGGCGTTGCTGGTTGCCGTGGCGGCTCCGGCACCTGCTGCGGATATTGAGCCACGCGGCGTTTACAAACGGATCAAGGCTCCCAAAGCGGGGGAACGCCCGCGAGTGACGGTACAGATCAGTCCGCAAGAACACGCATCAGCACCTTCAGCGCCCAGTACGGGCCCCGATTTGGTCGTGCCCGATATCATAGCCCGGACCAAAGTCCCTCCGGCGGCCTTTCCGGACATAATGAAGAAAAAGACCCCCGTGGGCGCGTACAAGGCGTTCTGGGACAAGGTATCGCCAGATATGACCCGAGCCGGCCCAGGCCGCCTTGACGAAGCCCTGCAGGCTTTGGCGGCGACCCAGATTTCATCTCCGCGGCTGCAGAACCTTCAGAAGATCGTCGAGCAGCGCGGGGTCGATATTCTCCGTACGACTGTAGGAACAAAAGTGTCGCCAGCGCTGGTCCTTGCGGTCATGTCCGTTGAATCAGGTGGTCGCCCCACTGCCGTCAGCTCCGCTGGAGCACAGGGTTTGATGCAACTGATGCCTGCCACGGCCAAGCGGTTCGGCGTGACCGACAGCATGTTGCCGGAACAGAATATCGCCGGCGGCGTGAAATACCTGGACTGGCTGATGGGTGAGTTCAACGACGACCCGATTCTCGTCCTGGCGGGATACAACGCCGGTGAAGGCGCGGTGCGAAAGCACAATGGCGTTCCACCTTATGCTGAAACGCGCGACTATGTCCCCAAGGTTCTCGCTGCCTTCCAGGTCGCCCGAGCGTTGTGTGCCACTCCGCCGATGCTGATTTCCGACGGGTGCGTCTTTCAGTCCATGAATTGAAAAAGGCCCGCCGATTGGCGGGCCTTTCGGTTTCTCTGTTTGCTCAGAAGTCAGCCGACGATGGTCGCCTCGGTCGCCGCGCGCATCTCTTCTTCGCTGACGCCATCGGCCAGTTCGACGATCTTCAACCCGCCTTCGACCACGTCCAGCACGCCCAGGTTGGTGATAATGCGGTCAACCACGCCCTTGCCGGTCAGCGGCAGGGTGCATTCCTTCAGCACCTTGCTGTCGCCGTGCTTGTTGGTGTGGTCCATCACCACGATGACCCGTCCGACCCCGGCCACCAGGTCCATGGCGCCGCCCATGCCCTTGACCAGCTTGCCCGGAATCATCCAGTTGGCCAGATCGCCTTTCTCGTCGACCTCCATCGCGCCAAGGATCGCCGCCGCGATCTTGCCGCCGCGGATCATGGCAAAGGACGTGGCGCTGTCGAAATAGGCAGTGCGGGGCAGTTCGGTGATGGTCTGCTTGCCGGCGTTGATCAGGTCGGGGTCCTCTTCGCCCTCATAGGGGAAGGGGCCCATGCCCAGCATGCCATTTTCCGACTGCAGGGTGATATCCTTGTCGCCCACATAGTTCGCCACCAGCGTCGGAATCCCGATGCCGAGGTTCACATACATGCCGTCTTCCAGTTCCTCGGCCGCACGCGCGGCCATCTGATTGCGGTCCCAGGGCATTACGCTTCCTCCTTCTTGCGGGTGGTGCGCTGTTCGATGCGCTTCTCGTGCTGACCTTGAATGACCCGGTGCACATAGATGCCGGGCAGGTGGATGCAGTCGGGGTCCAGCGAACCGCGCGGCACGATCTCTTCGACCTCGGCCACGCAGATCTTGCCGCAGGTTGCCGCCGGCACGTTGAAGTTGCGGGCGGTCTTGCGGAACACCAGGTTGCCGGTGTCGTCGGCCTTCCATGCCTTGACGATGGCCAGATCGGCAAAGATCCCTTCCTCGAGGATGTAGGTCTCGCCGTTGAACTCCTTGTGCTCCTTGCCCTCGGCGATCACGGTGCCGACGCCGGTCTTGGTGTAGAATCCCGGGATGCCCGCGCCACCGGCGCGCATGCGCTCGGCCAGGGTGCCTTGCGGGGTGAATTCCAGCTCAAGCTCGCCCGACAGGTACTGGCGCATGAACTCGGCGTTCTCGCCGACATACGAGCTGATCATCTTCTTGACCTGCCGCGTCTGCAGCAGGATGCCGATGCCGAAATCGTCGACGCCTGCGTTGTTCGAGGCAAAGGTCAGATCCTTCACGCCCGACTCCTTGATCGCCTGCAGCAGCAATTCGGGAATGCCGCACAGGCCGAACCCGCCGGCCGCGATCAGCATGCCATCCCGAAGTATCCCATCGAGGGCCTCGGTGGCATTGGCATAGACTTTCTTCATGGAAAACTCCCCCAATGACATGGTGATGGGCAGGTTGTGCCGCCACGTCATTGGGAAGTCAATGAAACCTGCGGGCGGGTGGTATTTCTACCTAACCGCCCGCAGGGGCCGGGATCAGCTTGCTTTCTTCTTGGTGGCTTTCTTCTTGGGCGCGGCCTTTTTGCGGGTGCCTTTCTTGGCCGCCTTCTCATTGGCTAGCTCCACCGCCATTTCCAGCGTCACGTCCTCGGGCTTGATGTCCTTGGGCAGGGTCGCGTTGACCTTTTCCCACTTCACGTAAGGCCCATAGCGCCCATCCAGAACCTGGATCGCGCCGCCATCGGGATGCTCGCCCAGCTCTTTCAGCGGTTTGGCCGCAGCCCGCCCGCGCCGCCCGGGGTTGGCGCGCTTTTCCGCCAATAGTTCGACGGCCCGGTTCATGCCGATCTCGAACACGTCGTTGGGGTCCTTGAGGTTGGCATAGACCGGCTTCGCCTCATCCGGCAGCTGATGCATGATATAGGGACCGAAGCGCCCGAAATTGGCGCTGATCATGCCGCCCTCGGGGTGTTCGCCAATCTCGCGCGGCAGGCTCAGAAGGGTCAGCGCCTTCTCAAGGTCCATGTCATCCTTGCTCCAACCCTTGGGCAAAGAGGCGCGCGGCGGCTTCTTGTTCTCGGGCGTGGCTTCGCCGCGCTGGACATAGGGGCCGAAGCGTCCGGATTTCAGCCAGATCTCATCCTCGCCATCCATGCCCAGCAGACGTTCCTCGCCCTCGGCACCTTCACCGGCGATGGGGCGGGTATAGGTGCATTCGGGATAGTTCCCGCAGCCCACGAATCCGCCGGTCCGCGAGGTTTTCAGGTGCAGCCGTCCGACCCCGCATTTGGGGCAGATGCGCGGATCCGAGCCATCCTCGCGCGGGGGGTAAAGCTGCGGGGCCAGCGCCTCGTCCAGTTTGTCGAGCACTTCCGAAATCCGCAGCTCGGACGTCTCGGCGATCGCGGCCGAGAAATCGCGCCAGAACTTGGACAGCAGGTCCTTGTAGTCGCGGGCGCCGGCGCTCACCTCGTCCAGCTGCTCTTCGAGGTTGGCAGTGAATTCGTATCCCACATACTGACGGAAGAAATTCAGCAGGAAGATCGTGACGATCCGGCCCTTTTCCTCGGGGATCAGGCGGTTCTTGTCCTTGCGGACGTAACCGCGGTCCTGAATCGTGGTGACGATCGAGGCATAGGTCGAGGGTCGCCCGATGCCCAGTTCCTCCATCCGTTTGACCAGGGTCGCCTCGGTATAGCGCGGCGGCGGCTGGGTGTGGTGTTGCAGCGCCAGAACCGCCTCGTTGTCCGACAGGATGGCTTTCTTGTCCGCGCCGTCGGCGGTGGCCTTGTCAAACTGATCCTTCAGCGTGGTCTTGGCAAAGCGCGCCGGATCACCCTGCATGATCTGGGGCAGGCGCTTGTCATCCTCGTCCTCGACATCGTCGCGGCCTTCCTCGTAGACGCGCATGAAGCCGTCGAACAGCACGACCTGACCGGTGGCGCGCAGGCCCACTTGACCGTCATCGCTGCCGATTTCGACGGTGGTGCGTTCCAGCCGCGCGGCAGCCATCTGGCAGGCGATCGTGCGCTTCCAGATCAGATCGTACAGCTTGCGCTGATCGTCATCCGACAGTTTCAGGGCGGCCGCATCTTTGCTCATGTCCGTGGGCCGGATGCATTCGTGCGCTTCCTGCGCGTTCTTGGCCTTGTTCTTGTACATGCGCGGGCTGTCCGGCACGTATTCGGCACCGAACCGGTCCTTGATCGCGTCCCGCGTGGCGGCGACGGCCTCGGGGGCCATGTCGATGCCGTCGGTTCGCATGTATGTTATGTGCCCGGCCTCATACAAACGCTGCGCCACCTGCATCGCGTGGCGGGCGCCCATGCCGAATTTGCGGCTGGCTTCCTGCTGCAGGGTCGAGGTCATGAACGGGGCGCTGGGATTGCGCGCGGCTGGCTTCGCTTCGACCGAGGTCACGCTCAGCGCGCGGCTGGTGATGGCCTGCACCGCCAGTTCGGCCTGGGTGGCGTTGGCGATGTCATGCTTGTCCAGCTTCTTGCCGGCCAGCGTGACCAGCCGCGCCTCATAGGTCTGGCCGCGCGGCGTTTCGAACAGCGCCTTGACCGACCAGTATTCCACGGGCTTGAAGGCCTCGATCTCCATCTCGCGCTCGACGATCAGGCGCAGGCAGACCGATTGCACGCGTCCGGCCGATTTCGCGCCGGGCAGCTTGCGCCACAGAACCGGCGACAGGTTGAAGCCGACCAGGTAATCCAATGCGCGCCGGGCCAGATACGCCTCGACCAGCGGCATGTCCACCTCGCGCGGGTTCTGCATGGCCTTGGTCACCGCATCCTTGGTGATGGCGTTGAACGTCACGCGGCTGACGGCCGTATCCTTCTTGATCGAGCGGCGTTTGGTCAGCGCCTCCTGCAGGTGCCAACTGATCGCCTCGCCCTCGCGGTCGGGGTCGGTTGCCAGGATCAGCGCGTTGTCATCCTTGAGCGCGTCGGCGATGGCCTTGACGTGTTTGCGGCTGTCCGTGCCGACCTCCCAAGTCATCGAAAACTCGTGGTCGGGATCCACCGATCCATCCTTCGGAGGAAGGTCGCGAACGTGGCCGTAAGAGGCCAAGACCGTGTAGTCGGGGCCAAGGTATTTATTGATTGTTTTTGCTTTGGCCGGGGATTCTACAACAACTACAGGCATTTAGTTAAAAACCTCGCTCGACGGATTGGGCGCCTTCTATGGCCGTGCAAAATGTGTTGGGCAAGATGGATTTGTCAATGCACAGTCTGAAAGGCCCGAAATCCAGCCTAATTGAGACCGGCGGCCCGGGTTGGAACCACCTCGGCAGATTAGACGGCGAGGCTCAGCAACCCGCCCGGTTGGCGACGGATCAAACCATCCAGCTCCAGATCGGTCAAAGCGGGGCCGATCACGTTGGCGGGCGCATCGACATCCCGGATTAACTGGTCCTCGGCCAAAGGCGAAGGCCCCAACCGTTCCAGGATTCGGGCGTGGAGCGCCTCGGGAGGAGTGATTGTCTGCGCGACGGGCGCCGTGTCGGGGACAGGTTCGGGCGCTCTGCGCGGCTGCGGGGGCAGGGCGTCGATTACATCCTGCACGCAGCGCACAAGTGTGGCGCCTTCGCGGATCAGAAAATTACAGCCGGCGGCGCGGGCGTCGAACGGATGGCCGGGCACGGCAAGAACCTCGCGTCCCTGGTCCAGTGCGTCGCGCGCCGTGATGAGGCTGCCGGACTTGGCGGCAGCCTCGACGACGACGACGGCCTGAGACAGCCCCGATATGATCCGGTTGCGGCGAGGAAAGTGGCGGGCCTGCGGGGTCACGCCCATTGGTTGTTCGGAGATGCGCAATCCTCTGGTTGCGATGTCGCAGGCCAGTTCCTTGTTTTCCGCCGGATAGATGATGTCGACGCCACCTGCCATGACCGCAACGGTTCCCGTTTGCAGCGTGGTCAGATGCGCGGCGGTGTCGACGCCGCGGGCCAGTCCGGAGACGACTACATAGCCACTCTCACCCAGACCACCTGCCAGAGCCCGCGCCATCCTGGTTCCCAAGGACGAACAGTTGCGGGCGCCGACAAGCGAGATCATCGGGCGCTGAAGCACCGAAACGTCGCCTATTGCCCAAAGCAGAGGAGGGGCATCGTTCAGATCGGTCAGTGCCATAGGATAGTCGGCGGCCCCAAGGCACAAAAGCCGCGCTTTGGCGGTTTTTGCGGCCTTGAGTTCCGCCTCGATGACGCCGTGCGGGCATATTTCATACCCTTCAATTCCGGCAGCGCGTGCCAATTCCGGCAATGCGGCCAGCGCATTCTGCGCCGAGCCATGTTCGTGCATCAGGCGCCGGAACGTTGCCGGGCCAACTTTGCGCGAGCGCAACAGGCGAAGCCAGGAAAACCGGTCCTCTTCCGTGGTGGGTGGGAGTGGGGGGTGATTGGAAGAAAGCTGCTCTTCGGTCATCCGTCGCTCCGCCTGATTGCAGAACTGGTTTACGGCGTGACGGGTTAACAGCTTGTGAATCGCAGAAAATTTTAGCGTGTTCCAGTGTGGGTTTCGCGGAATGGGTGCGCAAATATTTGAAAGTAATAACTTTTCTCAGGCCACCTATTTCGATGCGCTACGGTTCATTCCTTTTGTGGCCGGCAGCACGGATTAACCATGATACCGGCCGAAGGCGCGCGATTCGCATCAGGCGGCCGATCCTCCGACCGTCAGCCCCTCCATCAGCACTGTGGGTTGACCCACACCCACGGGCACCCACTGACCGTCCTTGCCGCAGGTTCCCATGCCGGGATCCAGGGCCATGTCGTTGCCCAGACCCCGGATACGTTTCAACGCTGAAGGACCGTCGCCGATCAGCGTTGCGCCCTTGACCGGCGCGCCGATTTTGCCGTTCACGACCCGGTAGGCCTCGGTACAGCTGAACACGAATTTGCCGTTGGTGATGTCGACCTGGCCGCCGCCGAAACCCACGGCCCAGATGCCGTCCTTGATCTCGGCCACCAGATCCGCCGGGTTGGCATCGCCGCCCAGCATGATCGTGTTGGTCATGCGTGGCATCGGTTTGTGCGCATAGCTTTGCCGGCGCCCGTTGCCGGTGGGGGACACGCCCATCAGGCGCGCATTCTGCCGGTCCTGCATGTAGCCAGTCAGGATGCCGTCTTCGATCAGCACGGTGCGCGAGCTCGGTGTCCCCTCGTCATCCACGGTGATCGATCCGCGACGATCCGGGATCGTCCCGTCATCCACCACGGTCACGCCCTTGGAGGCGATCCGCTGCCCCATCAGCCCGGCAAAGGCCGAACTCCCCTTGCGGTTAAAGTCTCCTTCCAACCCATGCCCGATGGCCTCGTGCAGCAGGATGCCGGGCCAGCCGGGGCCCAATGCGACTTCCATCACGCCGGCCGGAGCGGCAACGGCGTCAAGGTTGACCAAAGCAATGCGCAGCGCCTCTCGGACCTTGTCCTGCCAATCGGACGGGTCAATCAGGCCGTCCAGACCAACGCGGCCACCACCTCCGGCCGATCCGCTTTCGCGCCGGCCGTTCTGTTCGACGATGACCGACACGTTCAGGCGGGTCATCGGACGAACGTCGCGTACCATGGTGCCATCGGGGCGGAGGATCTCGACCTCTTGCACGGACGCGGCGATCACGGCGCTGACTTGAACCACCCTGGGGTCCAGATCGCGCGCAAATCCGTCGATTTCGCGCAGAGTCTCGACCTTGACCGGGAAGCTGGCGGATTCGATCGGGTCCGCATCCGTATAAAGCTGCTTGTTTGTGCGCCTTGGCGCGTCGGCCAAAGTGCCTCCACCGTCACCAACCGCCAGCCGAGCGGTTTCCGCAGCACGTTTCAGCGAGGGCATTGATACATCTGTCGAGTGGGCATAACCGGCCACATCACCCTGCACGGCACGCAGCCCGAATCCCTCGGATGCATCGTAGGATGCGGTGCGCAGGCGCCCATCGTCAAAGGCAAGTGTTTCGGATTTCCGACGCTCTACAAACAGCTCGCCGTCTTCGGCCCCGGCGGTGGCCGAGCGCAGTACGGCCAGTGCCTCGTCATGCGGCAATGCGGTCTCGAACGGGCGAAACGGGGCTTGAGTCATGGGTTGCGGCCTTTCGCGTTTGATCCAGATCAAAAATAGCGTCTGTTTGACGCAAGCATTTTGCTTTATCTACCTCCCGGAATATGGTTTTTAACGCGGCCAAAGACAACGGGAGAGGTGTGACCGATTCACACCTGTTCGCCAGAGACGCAAAGATCAAACGATCAGGACAGAAAATGAAGAATGCTTTGATGCTTTCGGGGGTGTTCGCAGCCCTCTCCAGCCTTCCCGCCATGGCTCAGGATCTTGAGATCATCGGCAAGCCGGTCGACGGCGGCATGGGCTTCCAGCCGGCGGCCACCAGCCTGGCCGAAGGGATTCACCGCCTTGATGGTATGATTCTGGTTATCATCACCGCGATCTGTCTGCTGGTCGCAGGCCTGCTGGTATACTGCATCGTGCGCTACAACCAGCGTGTAAACCCGACCCCGGCGCGGTTCTCGCACTACACTCCGGTCGAGATCGCCTGGACCATCGGCCCGATCCTGATCCTGGTCTTCATCGGTGCGTTCTCGCTGCCGGTGCTGTTCAAGCAGCAGGAAATCCCCGAGGGTGATGTCGTCATCAAGGTGACCGGCAACCAGTGGTACTGGACCTATGAATATGTCGATCACGACTTTGCGTTCGACAGCTACCTGCTGGGTCACCCGGCAACCCTGGACGAAGGCGCACGCCCCGCCGATGCGGATGTAACCCCGTTCGTTCTGGACGATGCGATGCGCGCCAAGCTGGCCGATGCCGGCTACAGCGAGGATGAGTGGCTGCTGGCCACCGACACCGCAGTCGTGGTTCCCGTCAACAAGGTGGTTGTGATGCAGGTCACGGCGGCCGACGTGATCCACTCATGGACGATCCCGGCGTTTGGCGTCAAACAGGACGGCGTTCCGGGCCGCCTGGCCGAGCTGTGGTTCCAGGCCGACAAGGAAGGCATCTACTTCGGCCAGTGCTCCGAGCTGTGCGGCAAGGACCACGCCTACATGCCGATCACCGTCAAAGTCGTCAGCGAAGAAGCCTATCAGGAATGGCTACAGGGCGCGTTGGACGAATACGCCGGCCAGCCGGCGTCGTTCCAGATCGCCTCGAACTGACGAACCCGGGGCCTGAGGCCCGTTCGAAACCAAGGACAGGCTGCGCGTGTTTCGCGCAGCTTTCGCACCACAAGGACCTGACATGACCGACGCGAGCATCAATGCCAGCACACTTGCCGCACAATCCAGTGCGGACGAGGCCGGCTTTGGCGACTATTTCGCCCTGCTCAAGCCGCGGGTGATGTCGCTTGTCGTGTTCACCGCGTTGGTAGGTCTGCTGGCCGCCCCTGTGCCGGTACATCCGTTCGTCGGCTTCTGCGCCATCCTGTTCATCGCCATCGGCGGTGGCGCCTCGGGCGCGCTGAACATGTGGTGGGATGCGGATATCGACAAGGTTATGAAGCGCACCAAGGGTCGTCCGATCCCGTCGGGCAAGGTCGAGCCCGGCGAGGCGATGGCGCTGGGCCTGGCCCTGTCGGGCCTGTCGGTGATCATGCTGGGCTTGGCGACCAACTGGTTCGC
The DNA here is from genome assembly GCF_056539245.1 of Ruegeria sp. BC2. NCBI lineage: Bacteria > Pseudomonadati > Pseudomonadota > Alphaproteobacteria > Rhodobacterales > Roseobacteraceae > Ruegeria > Ruegeria sp. BC2. The sequence continues at coordinate 1,905,493 of NZ_JBQFUQ010000001.1, read as the reverse complement.
GGGCGCGTTTCTGGCCTTTACCATCTTTTTCTATGTCGTGATCTACACGATGTGGCTCAAGCGCCTGACGCCGCAGAACATCGTGATTGGTGGCGCTGCGGGCGCCTTCCCGCCGGTAATCGGATGGGTTGCCGCCACGGGTTCGATGACGCTCGAACCGTGGCTGATGTTTGCCCTGACCTTCATGTGGACCCCGCCGCATTTCTGGGCGCTGGCGCTGTTCATGCGCTCGGATTATGACGACGCGGGCGTGCCAATGCTGACCGTAACACATGGACGCCGCGCCACGCGGACCCATATCTTGGTCTATACCGCATTGCTGGCTCTGCTGGCCGTGGGCACGGCGTTCTCGGGCATTGGTGGGCCGATTTACCTGGCTGTGGCCGTGGTGTTGAACGCTCTGTTCTTCCGGGGGGCGTGGGCCATATCGCGCCGCACCGAAGACGATGCCGAGGCGGACAATTTCAGGGTCGAGCGCAGCTTTTTCAAGCTGTCGCTTCTGTACCTGTTCCTGCATTTCGGCGCGATCCTCGCCGAGGCGCTGCTGCAACCCTACGGGTTGGGAGGCTGGTCATGAGCCTGCGCAAAAGCCATGAGCTGCACCAGCGCCGGTTCGGCCGCAACCTGGGTGTTGGGCTGACGCTGGCGGCGTTCATCGTGATCATTTTCGGCCTGACCATCGTAAAGGTCTCGGGCAGCGATTTCGGCGTGCCCAGCGAGGAGGTTCAGAACTGATGGCTTTGAGCGGACCGCAGAAGACCGTTGCACAAACCGTTGGGCTGGTTGTTCTGATGGGCAGCCTGGCCTGGGCGGCCGTGCCGTTCTACGACTGGTTCTGTCGGGTCACCGGGTTCGGGGGCACCACCGGCGTTGCCGAGGCCACGCCCGACGATATCCTCGACCGGGTGGTGACCATTCGCTTCGACGCCTCAAAGGCCAAGGACATGCCGTGGGAATTCAAACCCGTCGAGCGAGAGATGAAGGTGCGTATCGGTGAGACCGGTCTGGCCTTCTATGAGGCGTACAACCCAACCGACAAGCCGGTCGCGGGACAGGCATCGTACAATGTGACGCCCTATTCCGCCGGTGGCTATTTCCAGAAGATCGCCTGTTTCTGCTTTGAAGAGCAGGTTCTGGAACCCGGTGAACGGGTCGAGATGCCCGTAACTTTCTTCGTCGACCCCGAAATGGTGGAAGACCCCGAAGCACAGTATGTTCATACGATCACGCTGTCGTATACATTCTACGAAATCGACCTGCCCGAGGGCTATGCCGCCCTGGATGCGCAGGCAGAAACAAACACGAACTAACGCCTGTAGGTGAGGGACGCTGATGGCACACGCAAAAAACCACGATTACCACATTCTGGCACCTTCGATCTGGCCGCTGATCGGCGCGATCGGTGGCTTCGTCATGCTGTTCGGAGCCGTCTTGTGGATGCACGGCATGACCTCCTTCGTGTTCTGGGGTGGTCTTGTGGCGGTTCTCTACACGATGTTTGCCTGGTGGTCCGAGGTCGTGGCCGAAAGCCGCGCGGGTGATCACACCCCGGTCGTCCGGATCGGGCTGCGCTACGGCTTCATCCTGTTCGTCATGTCCGAGGTGATGTTCTTCTTCGCCTGGTTCTGGTCGTTCTTCAAACATCGCATGTATCCGATGTACGACTATGCCGGCACCGAATACATCCAGCCTGACATCCACGCGGTGGACCCGTTCCACCTGCCGCTGATCAACACTCTGGTTCTGTTGCTGTCGGGCTGTGCGATCACTTGGGCGCACCACGCGCTGGTCCACGACAACGACCGCAAGGCGCTGATTCAGGGTCTCGCGATCGGTATCGTCCTAGGCATCGCCTTCACCTTCCTGCAGGCCTTCGAATACTACGAACTGCTGGCCCACGAAGGCTGGGAGTTCGGCGGTGATCAGTTCTACTCGAACTTCTTCATGGCAACCGGCTTCCACGGCGCACATGTGATCATCGGCACCATCTTCCTGACGGTCTGTCTGATCCGCGCGCTGCGGGGCGACTTTACCCCGGAGAAACATGTCGGGTTCGAGGCGGCCGCATGGTACTGGCACTTTGTCGACGTCGTCTGGCTGTTCCTGTTCTTCGCAGTCTACATCTGGGGTCAGGCACCGCTGATGTAACGCCACGCGAGGCTGTCGAATTGCAAAAGCCGCCCCTCGGGGCGGCTTTTTCTCGATCAGGGGCGCAAGGGATTGCGCCCCGTACAATTGCAAGGTTGCATTTCCTTGCGCACAGACCGTAACAAGACGCCGGCTTGACCCCGAGCCGCCATGACACGCAACAAGGGCCAGATATGCGCCGGATCCTGTTTCTGCTGATTTTCGGACTCGCCGGGCTGGCGGTTCTTGTGTCTCTGGGCACTTGGCAGGTTCAGCGTCTGGCGTGGAAAGAGGGCATTCTGGCCGACATCGAAGCCCGGATCGCCGCCGATCCGGTGCCGCTGCCCGAGGCGGTAGATCCCGAAGCCGACCGCTATCTGCCCATAGAGGTATCGGGCGAGATGCTGCCCGGCGAAATCCATGTACTGGTTTCGGTCAAGCAGGTCGGGCCGGGCTATCGGATCATCGCGCCCTTCCGAACCGGTGATCGCACGATCCTGGTAGACCGGGGCTTTGTGCCCACGACGGCCAAGCAGGCCGAACGCCAGATCGGCCCCATGCAGGTTGTCGGAAATCTGCATTGGCCGGATGAGATCGACGGCTATACCCCCGATCCGGACCGGGCGGGCAACATCTGGTTTGCCCGCGACGTTCCCGCGCTGGCCGATGCGCTTGGGGCCGAACCGATCCTACTGGTTGCCCGCAGCCAGACCGATCCCGCCATCACGCCTCTGCCGGTGGATACGGCGGGTATTCCCAACGACCATCTGCAATACGCGGTGACATGGTTCGGCCTGGCGCTGGTCTGGGCCGCAATGACCGGATATTTCCTGTGGCGCGGCCGCGCCCCATCAGAAAGTGACGCGCAATGAAATACATCTCGACCCGCGGGCAGGCGCCCGAACTGAGCTTCGAAGAGGCGATGCTGACCGGTCTGGCCCGCGACGGTGGCCTGTACCTGCCTGCCGAAATCCCGGTTCTGAGCCAGGACGAGATCGCCGCGCTGGGCGGGCTGCCCTATGAAGAGATCGCGTTCCGCGTCATGTGGCCCTATGTCAGTGGCTCGTTCGCCGGGGATGAGTTCAAAGAGATCATCGCCCGCGCCTATGCCGGGTTCGGCCATGATGCCCGCGCGCCGTTGAAGCAGCTGAACGAGAACCACTTTTTGCTGGAACTGTTCCACGGGCCCACGCTGGCTTTCAAGGATTTCGCCATGCAGCTGATCGGTCAGCTGTTCCAGGTGGCGCTGAAGCGGCGGGGCGAGCGTGTCACCATCGTGGGCGCCACCAGCGGCGACACCGGATCGGCCGCGATCGAGGCGTTCCGGGGGCTGGATGCGGTCGATGTGTTCATCCTGTTCCCGCATGGCCGCGTCTCCGAGGTGCAGCGCCGTCAGATGACCACACCCGCCGACAGCAACGTGCACGCGCTGGCCGTCGATGGCGATTTCGACGACTGTCAGGCCGCCGTGAAGGACATGTTCAACGATTTCGATTTCCGCGACGGGGTCAAGCTGGCGGGGGTGAACTCGATTAACTTTGCCCGCGTGCTGGCGCAAGTGGTTTATTATTTCTCGGCCGCGACCAGCCTGGGCGCGCCGCATCGCAAGGTCAGCTTCACGGTGCCCACCGGCAATTTCGGCGACATCTTCGCCGGCCACATCGCCAAACGGATGGGTCTGCCCATCGACCGTCTGGTGGTGGCGACCAACCAGAACGACATCCTGCATCGCTGCCTGTCGGGGCAGGGCTATTTCAAGGGCGACACCATCCCCTCGATAAGCCCGTCGATGGATATTCAGGTCAGCTCGAACTTTGAGCGCGCGCTGTACTATGCCTATGGCGAGGACGGGCGGGCCGTGGCGCAGTTGATGGACGAGCTGAAACAGGGCGGCTTCCACGTCAGCCAGGGCGCGATGGAGGCCCTGCGCGAAAGCTTCGACTCGGGCCGTGTGTCAGAAGAGGAAACGCTGGCCACGATCAAATCCACGCTGGAACACAGCGCCGAGCTGGTCTGCCCGCATACCGCCGTGGGCATCAAGGTGGCCGAAGACACCCGCGCCGCCGATGTGCCCATGGTTACTCTGGCCACCGCGCACCCGGCGAAATTCCCCGCCGCGGTCGAGCAGGCCAGCGGTGTGCATCCGCCTCTTCCCTCGCGCATGTCCGATCTGTATGAACGTCCGGAACGGGTGACCCGCATCGCCAACGATCTGGGCGCCATCGAGGATCATATCAAAAGGCATATTGCTGAGTGACTGTCAGACTGGATCAACTAACAAACGGCTTTCGGATCGTCAGCGAACAGATGCCGGGGCTGCAATCGGCAGCCATCGGCATCTGGGTGACCGCTGGCGGGCGGCATGAGCGGATCGAACAGAACGGCATCGCGCATTTCCTCGAGCATATGGCCTTCAAGGGCACCCAGCGGCGCTCGGCCCTGCAGATCGCCGAGGCGATCGAGGATGTGGGCGGCTATATCAACGCCTATACCTCGCGTGAGGTGACGGCCTATTACGCCCGGGTGCTGAAGGATGACGTGGCGCTGGCGATGGACGTGATCGGCGACATCGTCCTGAACCCCGTCTTCGACCCGCGCGAGATCGAGGTTGAGCGCGGTGTGATCCTGCAGGAGATCGGCCAGGCGCATGACACGCCCGACGACGTGATCTTTGACTGGCTGCAGGAACAGAGCTATCGCGATCAGCCGCTGGGCCGCACCATTCTGGGACCCACCGAAAGGGTCAGCGCCTTTTCGCGCGACGACCTGTCGGCCTTCGTGGCCGAGCACTATGCGCCCGACCAGATGATCCTGTCGGCGGCGGGCGCGGTCGATCATGACCAGCTGATGAAACTGGCCGAAGAGATGTTCGGCCATCTGCAACCCCGCAAGGGGTTACAGGCGGAAGCCGCGCGGTTCACCGGTGGCGAGGCGCGGCGGGACAAGGCGCTGGAGCAGGCGCATTTCGCGCTGGCGCTGGAAAGCCCGGGCTATCGCGATGACGAGATCTATACCGCGCAGATCTACTCGACCGCGCTGGGCGGCGGCATGTCCTCGCGCCTGTTCCAGGAAGTGCGTGAGACCCGCGGGCTGTGCTATACAATCTTTGCCCAGACCGGCGCCTATGCCGATACGGGAACGACCACGATCTATGCCGGCACTTCGGCCGATCAGGTGGGTGAGCTGGCCACCATCACCATCGACGAGATGAAGCGCGCGGCCGAGGACATGAGCCCCGAGGAGGTTGCCCGCGCCCGCGCGCAGATGAAGGCCGGGATGCTGATGGGGCTGGAAAGCCCCTCGAACCGGGCCGAGCGTCTGGCTCGGCTGGTGCAGATCTGGGGCCGTGTTCCGCCGCTCGAGGAAACCGTGGCCAAGATCGATGCGGTCAGCACCGCCGACGTCCGCGCCTTTGCGGAAAAGATGGCGGTTCAGGCCCCGGCGGCGCTGGCGCTTTACGGGCCTGTGGGCGGTGCGCCGACACTGGAGAGGCTGCAGGAGAGGCGCGCGGCGTGATGCTGTTGGGCAGACGCAGGCTGAAACTCGAGACCGAGCGGTTGAGCTTGCGCCCGCCCGTGCATTCCGACTTCAACGACTGGGCCGCGCTGCGGCTGTCCTCGCGCGAGTATCTGACCCCGTGGGAGCCGATCTGGGCCAAGGATCATCTGACCCGCAAATCGTTCACCAACCGTGTCTACTGGGCGCAACGCTCGGTGGCCAATGGCACGGCGGTTCCGCTGTTCCTCTTCCGCAGAACGGATGACATGCTGGTGGGCGCCATTACGCTGGACAACATCCGCCGGGGGCCGGCGCAGGCCGGAACGCTGGGCTATTGGACCGGGCAGGCCTTTGCCCGGCAGGGTTACATGCGCGAGGCCATCGGCGCCGTGGTGCATTACGCCTTTACCCGCCTGGACCTGAGCCGGATCGAGGCCGCCTGCCTGCCGGAAAACGCCGCCTCTCGCGGGCTATTGGAAAGCTCGGGGTTCAAATACGAGGGCGTGGCGCAATCCTATCTGCAGATCAACGGGCGTTGGCGGACGCATGTACTTTATGCGTCTCTGCGCTCGGACCGGCGCGGGCGGACGGACGCGGGCTAGGCCGCCCGTCCGACCCTGATGCGGGCGGGACTGTTTCCGAAATCTGGGCCCCGTGACGTGACTCGGGTGCCGGATGCGCTAGACTACTCGATATGCGGAGTATTTTGGCGGGTCTGATCTTGCTGGCAGGGACGGCGGCGGCGCAGGAGCGTCGGCCGAGCCATTGCATCGCCATCGCTCAGAACACCCCTGGAATACAGTACCTACACAAGGCGGCGTGGCAGGATCCGGTGCCCGAATTCTCAGTCCGGATCAGCTATGTCGCGCATGCGTCCTTTCTGATCCAGACACCGGGCGGTCTGAATGCGGTGACCGACTATACCGGCTTCATCGGCGGCGCGGATCTGATCCCCGACATCGTGACGATGAATCACGCCCATGACACGCATTGGACCGCCTATCCCGACCCGGCCATCCCGCATGTGCTGCCGGGGTGGGGCGAGTTTGGGCAGGGCATCGAACACCACCTCGATCTGGGCGAATTGCTGGTGCGCAACGTATCGACCGATATCCGGTCCGCGTATGGCGGGGTGGAAGAGCGCGGAAACTCGATCTTCGTGTTCGAGGTCGAAGGCCTGTGCATCGGCCATCTGGGGCATCTGCACCATGTGCCGTCCGACGAACAGTTCGCGGCCCTTGGGCGGCTGGACGTGGTCATGGCGGCGGTGGACGGGGGCACGACCATGCCCTTGCCCGAGATGATCTCGGTCCTGCAGCGGCTGAAAAGCTCGGTCATCATTCCGATGCACTGGTTCTCGGGCTATTCTCTGGACCGGTTCCTGGCCGATATCCGATCCGATTTCCCGGTGCGCCGGGACGGGGTTTCGGAAATTGAAGTATCGCTGCGGACCCTGCCGGACCGCCCGACGGTGGTGGTGCTCGAGCCGCGATACCTGATGGAATTGGAATAAGCCTTGCCGTGCGCCTCGGGCTTGGGCATGCAGAGGGCATGCATTTGAACCCTGCCGACGAAACCTTTGCCGAAACCATCCGCGCCCGCCTGGGTGACGATATTCTGCGCCCGGTCGAGCCGCGCTATCTGGAAGAGCCGCGCCGCCGCTTCGCCGGGCAGGCGGGTCTGCTGGCCTTGCCCCGCACGGTTGAGGAGGTTGCAGCCTTGGTGCGTTTGGCGTCCGAGGCCCGTGTGCCGGTGGTGCCATACGGCGGCGGCACCGGTCTTGTGGGCGGACAGGTCATGGCGGATGGCCCCGCGCCCCTGATCCTGTCGCTCGAGCGGATGCGCGCGATCCGGGCCGTCTACCCGACCGAAAACATCCTGATCGCCGAGGCCGGTGCTGTGCTGGCCGACATTCAGGCCTCGGCCGAGACGGCCAACCGGCTGTTTCCGCTGTCGCTCGCGGCGCAGGGGTCCTGCCGGATCGGGGGGAACCTCGCTACCAATGCCGGGGGCGTGAACGTCCTGCGTTATGGCAATGCACGAGATCTGTGCCTGGGGCTTGAGGCGGTTCTGCCCAACGGCGACATCTGGCACGGGCTGGAGCGGCTGCGAAAGGACAATACCGGCTATGACCTGCGCAACCTGCTGATCGGGTCCGAGGGCACGCTGGGGGTCATCACCGCCGCCTCGCTCAAACTTTTCCCGCGCCCTGCCGGGCTGGGCACGGCGATCTTTCAGGTGGCCAGCCCCGAAGCGGCGATCGACCTGTTGGCCTTGGCCCGCGATCATCTGGGCGAAACCGTCAGCGCGTTCGAATTGATCCACAGACAGGGGCTGGGTTTTCTGGCAGAGGTCCTGCCGGACGTGCGGCAACCCTTTGACACACCGCCGGAATGGTCGGTCCTGATCGAACTGGGATTGCCGGCCGGGCACGAGCCCGAAGCGGCGCTGGAGTCCTTGTTCGTCGCTGCCGAGGCCCGTGGTCTGGTGTCGGACGGTGTCATCGCCCAAAGCGCCGCGCAGCGCGACGCGCTGTGGTCGGTGCGCGAACGCATCCCCGAGGCGAACCGGCTGATCGGTTCGGTGTCCAGCCACGATATCTCGGTTCCGATTTCGCGCATCCCCGACTTCATTCGCCAAGGCGGCGAGGCGATTGCGGCCCTCGGACCGTTTCGGGTGAACTGTTTTGGTCATTTGGGGGACGGCAACCTGCACTACAACGTCTTCCCGCCCAAAGGCCACGACCGGGACGCGTTCAATGACCGGCGCGCCGCGATCAAGCGCGCGGTTCATGACCTGGTGCATGAATTTGAAGGATCGGTCAGTGCCGAGCACGGGGTGGGCCGTCTGAAGACCGGTGATCTGGAACGCTATGGTGATCCAGCCAAACTGTCGGCCATGCGCGCCATCAAGGCCGCCTTGGACCCGCTCGGGATCATGAACCCCGGCGCCGTCCTGTCAGCTGTGTGAGTGCGGCCCGAACGCTCCGGGCCGCAGCTGCGCGTCGTTTACGACGCCGGCAGGATAACCTTGTCGATGACGTGGATCACGCCATTGCTGGTTTCGATATCTGCCTGAACGACATTTGCATCATTGACCATGACACCGTTGTCGAGATCGATCGTGATCTCTCCACCCTGCACGGTGGCGGCGGTCATGTCGTCGGACAGATCACCCGACATCACCTTGCCCGGAACCACGTGATAGGTGAGGATCGCCACAAGCTGATCCTTGTTCTCGGGCTTCAGCAGCGTTTCCACGGTGCCTTCGGGCAGCGCGGCAAAGGCTTCATCCGTGGGCGCGAAAACGGTGAATGGGCCTTCGCCCTTCAGCGTGTCAACCAACTCGGCAGCCTGCACGGCTGCGACCAGAGTGTTGAAGCTGCCGGCTCCGACAGCGGTGTCCACAATGTCCTTGCCGTGGCCGTCGGCCATGGCAGCGGTCGAAAACAGGATACTGGCGACACCGGCAACAGCGAATTTGCGAAACATGATCTACTTCCCTTGTTGAGGATGTCATCGGCGACATCAGGGGCGATACGGCGACATGCCGGAAGGAGATCAGGCGTCAGGTGCAAAAAACCGACTGGAAAACGAACGACGCCGCGCTAAGCGCGCGGCGTTTCCAGCGGCAAGTCACGAAATCGTGACCGCTGTCTGTTCACAGCCCTTCGAATTCGCACAGGACATGGACGTCCATGCCCATCTCCTCCAGCACCTTCCGGCCACCCAGCTCGGGCAGGTCGATGATGAAGGCGCAGCTGACAATCTCGCCGCCCAGCCGTTCGATCAGCTTGATGCCTGCCGCGGCAGTGCCGCCGGTGGCCAGCAGGTCATCGACGACCAGAACCTTTTCACCGGGCTGGATCGCGTCATCGTGGATCTCGACGATGGCCTCGCCGTATTCCAGCTTGTACTCCTCGCTGATCGTGGTGCCCGGCAGCTTGCCCTTCTTGCGGATCGGAACGAAGCCCACGCTCAGCTGGTGAGCGATCGCGCCGCCCAAGATGAAACCGCGCGCCTCAAGCCCCACGACCTTGTCGATGCGCTCGCCGGCATAGGGGTGCAGCATCTGGTCGATGGCCATGCGAAACCCGCGGGGATCCGCAAACAGGGTCGTCACGTCGCGGAACATGATCCCTTCGTGGGGAAAATCGACGATGGTCCGAATGTAATCCTTGACCGTTTTGCTTCTGGACATGGGGCAACCCTTCTTGCGTCAAAACACGGCGGTGTTTGGCGTATCACGGCCAGTCATGCAAGCCACGGCTGCCGTCCTGCGCGTATTTGCTGCGGAACAGATGCGCCCGGACAACCCGCCCTTGGGGGGGTGCGGGTATCGACAAGCGATGCGCTTTGTCTATACAAGGTGCCACGCGCTGATGCAGGCCCAGAATAAGGATGACAGCCGTGGCCAAGGCCGACCTCAAGGGATCCACCAAAAAGAACAGCCAGCTGGTTCTGCGCCTGGACAAGGACGAACGCGACGCGTTCGTTGCGCTGTGCCGCGATCTCGACACCTCGGCCGCGCGCGAGATCCGCAAGTTCATTCGCGCATTCATGGCTGAGAACGCCGGGACCTGACTGCCTTCAGGCCGGGCGACGCAGTACCGCCGTGGCCACGCCCATTCCGATCAGGGTCAACCCTCCGAAACGGGTCATGCCGGTGATGATGCCGGGGCGGCCGATTACGCGGCGCAGCCGGTCGGCCAGCAGCGCATAGGCCAGCGCGTTCAGCCCGGCCAATCCCACGAAAGTCGCAATCAGGATCGCGAATTGCGGGCCCAGCGGCTCGGCCGGGCGCAGAAATTGCGGCACGAAGGCGATGAAGAAGGCGATGGATTTCGGGTTCAGCGCAGTGACGGCGGCCGCATGGCCGAACACGCCGCGCGCGGTGACGTCGCGCCCGGTGGCAACCGCCTGCATCCCGCCGGACGGCGCACTGCGCAGCAGCTTGATGCCCAGCCAGACCAGATAGGCGGCCCCCACCCATTTCAGCACCGAAAACAGCGTGGCCGACGCCAGCACCAGCGCCCCAAGCCCCAGCAACGAGGCGGTCATGGCGATCAGGTCCCCCAGCGCAACCCCTGTGGCCGAAGCCACGGCCACGCTGCGCCCTTTGGACAGCGCATAGCTGAGCACCAGCAGAACCGTCGGTCCCGGGATCAGCAGAAGGGCGGTCGAGGCGGCGACAAAGGCCAGCCAAAGTTCAAAATCCATCATCCAACTCCGTCAGATCCGCCGCAGCAAGCCTGAAAAAACACTTGGCCGTCAAGGCCGCTTACAATACCCGGCCCGCCACCGCATCCAGCTTGGCCAGCATTTGCGGGTCGCGCTTTTCCGGGGCCGTCAAAATCGCGTGGTCCAGCGCCCGGTCGCAGCCGTGCGGGCAGGGCGCGCGGTCTGCTCCTAGAAGGGCGGGCAGGCCTTTGACCAAGGCGCGCGCCTTCTCAGCGTTGCCGGTCAGCGTCGCGATGATCGCGGTCACGTCCACTTCGCCGTGATCGGGGTGCCAGCTGTCATAGTCGGTGACCATCGCGACCGAGGCATAGCAAAGCTCGGCCTCGCGCGCCAGTTTGGCCTCGGGCATGTTTGTCATGCCGATCACGTCGCAGCCCCACTGCTCGCGGTACATCTTCGATTCCGCTAGCGTCGAGAATTGCGGCCCTTCCATCGCCAGGTAGGTGCCGCCACTGTGCACGGTGATTCCGGCCGCCCGGGCGGCGGATTCACAGGCATCGCCCAGGCGCGGGCAAGTCGGATGGGCCACGCTGACATGGGCGACGCAGCCGGTGCCGAAGAAGCTTTTCTCGCGCGCGATGGTGCGGTCGATGAACTGATCAACGACCACGAAATCACCCGGCGCCATGTGCTCGCGGAAGGAGCCGCAGGCCGATACCGAGATCACATCGGTGACCCTCAGCCGTTTCAACGCGTCGATATTGGCGCGATAGGGCACCTCGGTCGGCGAATGCACATGCCCGCGCCCGTGGCGGGGCAGAAAGGCCATCTCGATGCCGTCCAGTGTCCCGGTCAGGATCTGGTCGGACGGCGCGCCCCAGGGCGTTTCCACGGTAACCCATTGCGGCGTTTCCAGCCCGTCGATGTCATAAATCCCCGATCCGCCGATGACGGCAATTTTTGTCTGGGCCACGTTCGTTCTCCACTGCGATACCTGCCTGAGGGAATTTCTGCGGGCTTGTCGGGCATTTGGCAAGGCTTGCCGGTGTTATTGCGCCGCACAGGCGCCACAAGGGGCGTCGCCTTGCAGTTTTTGCATGACAGCCTGCCATCGATGGGCTAGCAGACAGCGCCGAAGGCGGGTATACGAACGCCTTCGCGCGAACATTCTGACCCACAGGACCAATTCATGCCCCGAGCCTTGCTGGCAAGCTTTGCCAATCGCCTCGCCATTCCCGATCTGAGCTGGATGCCGGACGAAAAGCTGACCCCCGCCCGCCTGCGGATCGAGCTTTTGTCGGGCCTGACCGTCGCCCTGGCCCTGGTGCCCGAAGCGGTGGCCTTTGCCTTCGTCGCCGGGGTTCACCCGCTGGTAGGCCTGTATGCGGCGTTCCTCGTTGGGCTGATCACTGCGCTGATCGGGGGCCGTCCGGGTATGATCTCGGGCGCAACCGGTGCGCTGGCGGTCGTCATGGTGGCGCTGGTGGCGCAGCACGGGGTCGAATACCTGTTCGCCACAGTGGTTTTGATGGGCATCCTGCAGATTGTCGCGGGGGCCATGCATTGGGGCCGGTTCATCCGCCTGGTGCCGCATCCGGTGATGCTGGGTTTTGTCAACGGCCTGGCGATCGTGATCTTTCTGGCGCAACTGGGCCAGTTCAAGGTGCCGGGCACCATGGAAAACACCGGCCACGGCATGAGCGGTGGTGAATGGCTGTCCGGGATGCAACTCTATACGATGCTGGGGCTGGTCGCGCTGACCATGGCGGTGATCTGGGTGATGCCGCGCATCACGCGCATTGTGCCAGCGCCGCTGGCGGGCATCGTCGTGGTGGCTGCGCTGGTGATCGGCATGGGGCTGGATGTCCCGCGCGTCGGTGACCTGGCCTCGATCGAGGGCGGCCTGCCGAAATTCCACATCCCCATGGTTCCGCTGACCTGGGAGACGTTTGAGATCATTCTGCCCTACGCCGTCATCCTGGCCGCCATCGGCCTGATCGAATCTCTGCTTACGCTGAACCTGGTGGGCGAGATCACCGGCAAGCGCGGTGGTGCGTCGCAGGAATGCATCGCGCAGGGCACCGCCAACGTCGTCACCGGGTTCTTTGGCGGCATGGGCGGCTGTGCGATGATCGGGCAGTCGATGATCAACGTGAAATCCGGCGGCCGTACGCGCATCGCGGGGATCGCTGCCGCGCTGTTCCTGCTGGTATTCATCCTTGTCGGCTCACCCCTGATCGAACAAATCCCGCTGGCCGCGCTGGTTGGCGTGATGTTCATGGTGGTGATCGGCACGTTCGCCTGGAATTCGTTCAACATCCTGCGCAAGGTGCCGCTGACGGATGCCTTCGTCATCGTTCTGGTCACCGTCGTCACCGTGATGGAAGACCTCGCTGTGGCCGTCGTGGTCGGCGTGATCGTTTCGGCGCTGGCCTATGCCTGGAACAACGCCAAGCGCATCCACGCGGTCACCCGCGACTCGGAAACCGAGAAAGGCGCCAAGGTCTACGAGATCAAGGGGCCGCTGTTCTTCGGCTCATCTGAGGGGTTTGTCGAACTGTTCGATGTCCAGAACGACCCGGAAACGGTGATCGTGGACTTCGCCGACAGCCGTGTGGTCGACCAATCGGCCCTGCAGGCCATCGAAAACATCGCCGCGAAATACGAGGCGGCAGGAAAGCGCGTCATGCTGCGCCATCTCAGCCGGGATTGCCACAAGCTGCTCAAGAAAGCAGGTCACCTGATGGTCGACAGCGACGATGACCCGGATTACGGCCTTGCGGTCGACTATTCTGTTCGAACCGGCGTTCTGGGCGGCCATTGAGCCCCCAAACCCGGCTCAATCGTCTGGACGATTGAGGGAAAACAACTCCGTCACCACCGAGTAGTCGCGATACCCAAGCCGCGACAATGGTTGAAAGGTGGTGACGTCGAACTTGCCGTCCTTCAGGCAGTCATCGCGCAGGTGCACGCCGACGACCTCTCCGAACACCACGCGGTTGGCTTCGCCGGGCAGCGTGACGATCTGGGTCAGTTTGCATTCCAGCGCGGCAGGGGCGCCTTCGATGCGGGCGCATGGGATGGTTTCGCATTCCACCGGAGTCAGGCCGGCGTGGGCGAACTCGTCCACCTCTTTCGGAAGGCTGGCCGAGCTTGCGTTCATCGCATCCCGATGGGCGTGGGCCACCACGTTGACGCAAAAGACACCGGTCGCCTCGATATTGGCGATACTGTCCTTCCCGCCGTCCTGGTCGTGTTTCGTGCCGGTGGAGGCAAACATCACCTGCGGCGGCGTATAGGCAACCCCGTTGAAGAATGAATAGGGCGCCAGATTGTTGATCCCATCGGCGCTGCGGGTCGAGATCCATCCGATCGGGCGCGGCGTGATGATGGCGTTGAACGGGTTGTGCGGCAAACCGTGACCGTCTTCGGGGCGATAGAACATCTGATCTCCAAGCGTTTGCTCAAGGCCTAGCGAAGTGCTAGGGCGATTGCCAGAGTCGAAAAGAGGGCCGCGGTGCAGCAGTTCGGGATCAGGCCGGAAGAGCCGGAGGATTGGTGGGAAGTCGAAGCCCTCTACGACCTGTGTTTTGCGCCGGGGCGCGAGGCGCTGTCGTCTTACCGCTTGCGCGACGATGTTCCGCCAGTGCCGGGCCTGTCGATGATTGCCCGTGACGGGCAGGGCATCTTGGCTGGGGCCATCCGATTCTGGCCGGTTCATGTTGGCGCACACGACGCGCTTTTGCTGGGGCCCGTTGCCGTCCACCCGACCCACCAGGGGGAAGGTTTGGGTGGTTTTCTGATCCACGAAGGTATCGAAGCCGGGCGGGCCAAAGGGTGGGACCGGGTCATGCTGGTCGGTGACGCGCCCTATTATTCACGCTTTGGGTTTGCCCGGCTCGAGGGTGTTGAGATGCCCCCACCAACCAACCCGGATCGGGTTCTCGGGCTGGATTTGACCACCGGCGCATGGCACGGAGTGAGTGGTTCGGTGACCCGCTGGACGCGCTGATCTATTGAAACGGCGTTGTGAAATGCCAATGTTTCAGGGTCAGGAGGACACCGAATGAATGACGTCGTTCTCGTCGGAGAAATCGACCCCGACGCTGAGTTGGACCGGCTGGCAAGCCACTACCGCAGCGCGGGCGGCAGCGGTATCAGGTTGCTCAATCGTCTGGGTGGATCGGCTGAGTCGCTGCTGGAACAGCTGCCCGGTTCGGTGCGCGATGGGCTGACCGGTGCAACCGAGCAGGCCTTGTGGCTTGCAGTTCGTGCCGCTGACGGATCGCGCCGCGCGGTTCCCGACCAGAAGCCGTGGGTCAACACCGCCATATCGACCACGATGGGCGCCGCGGGTGGGGCTGGCGGCCTGACGACGGCGTTGATCGAGCTTCCGGCGACCACGGCCATGTTGTTGCGCTCAATACAGGGTGCCGCATCGCGTGAAGGTTTTGACCCCTCGGCAAGGAACGTGCAGTTCGATTGCATCCGCGTTTTGTCGGCGGCAGGTCCCTTGGCGCATGACGACGGCGCAGACATGGGGTTCTTTTCAGTCCGACTGACCGTGACGGGCCCCGCTCTGCAAAAGATCATTGCCGCCGTCGCTCCGAGGTTGTCGGTCGTTTTGGGGCAGAAACTGGCGGCACAGACCGTTCCGGTATTGGGGGCCTTGGCCGGAGGTGGCGCGAACTACCTCTACGCCCGGTACTATCAGCAGATTGCCCGTGTGCATTTCGGCCTGCGGCGTCTGGCGATCGATGCCGATATTCCGCATGACGAGCTTGTGCAGCGTCTGCAACGTCGCATGTTGGCCTGATCCTCAGTTTCAAAATTGGACAGAACCGCAGGATGTGGTATCCTGCACCCAATCGGCCCGCAAGATAAGTGGCCGAAAACAGGCAAGAAGAACAAAACAAGAGGCGGGGCAGCGTGAAAAGCGCAGGGCTGTCACCAGACATTCTGTCCGAAACCGGGGCATTTCCGGTTCTGCCGCAGTCTGCGGCTCTATGCTACCGGCTTCGGCGCGGGGTGCCTGAGATATTGTTGATCACGACCCGGGGGTCGGGGCGGTGGATCATCCCCAAAGGCCGCATGATCGACGGCCTTAGCGGGTCTGAGACCGCAGCGCAGGAAGCTTGGGAAGAAGCCGGTGTGACAGGCCGTTGTGAGACGCGCAGTATCGGGCAGTTCTCTTTCGACAAACACCACCGGGATCTGGGGCGGGTGACATGCGTCGTTGATGTCTACCCGTTGCTTGTTACCAAGACGGCGGATCGGTTCCCCGAAGTCGCAGAACGGCGGCGTAGATGGATGCTGCCGGAAAAAGCAGCACAAGCGGTTTCGATCGGCGGGCTTTCCGGGCTGTTGCGGTCAAATGCGCTCAATCCTCATTGAACCGCCTCTGTAAAGACTTGATATTGCCATGTCTGTCAGTATCTATTGGCCCACCGACATTTTGGGCGACAGATGATTCAATATTCACTGAAATGCTGCAATGGTCACGCGTTTGACAGTTGGTTCCAGTCTGCGGACGCTTACGACAAGCTGTCCAAGGTTGGAATGGTCTCTTGCGCGACTTGCGGCAGCACCCAGGTCGAAAAGGCGATCATGACGCCGCGGGTCCAGTCTGCGCGCTCGTCTGCTGCAATGCCGCGCGCGGAGAACGGTGATCGCCCCGAAGCCCAGCGCCAACCGACCAAAGCCGAGATAGAGCGTGTTCTCAACGCCCTGCGCGCCAAGGTCGAGGCGAATTCCGATTATGTCGGCCGCGAATTTGCGCGCGAGGCCCGCAAAATACATCTGGGCGAGGCCCCGGAGCGTGCAATCTATGGCGAGGCCAAGCCGGAAGAGGCCAAGGCCCTGATCGAAGATGGGGTTCCGGTGGCCCCTCTGCCGTTCATTCCAAGCCGAAAGACGAACTGAACCGTGCATCTTGTTATCACCGGCGCCAATCGCGGCATTGGGCGTGCTCTTGCTGAATGCTATCGTGGCCAAGGCGATACTGTCACTGGCACTGCACGGGACGATTCCGCAAATATTCGTCTGGACGTTACCGACCCGGCGCAACAGGCGCAGATGGTGCGCAAGTTGGATGGTCAGCCTGTAGATCTGTTGATCTGCAATGCAGGTGTCTATCTGGACAAAGGCCAGACAATCGACGGCTACCCGGCCGAGATGTGGGACCAGACCTTTGCGGCCAACGTCACCGGGGTGTTTCTGACCATTCAGGCCCTGCTGCCCAATCTGCGTGCAGCGCGCGGCAAGATCGCGATCATCTCGTCGCAGATGGCCTCGCACACGCGTGCGCCCGGGGGCAGCTATATCTATCGGGCCTCCAAGGCGGCTGTGCTGAACCTTGGGCGCAACCTGTCGGTGGATCTCAAGGACGATGGCATCGCCGTCGGTATCTATCACCCGGGATGGGTGCAGACGGACATGGGCGGTCAGGCCGCCGACATCACCGTGTCACAGGCCGTTGCCGGGTTGACCGAGCGTTTCGATGCACTGAGCCTGGACAGCACCGGTTGCTTTGAAACCTGGGACGGGCAGGCGCATCCTTACTGAGCGGCCAGCGCTGCCTTGGGGATCTCGTAGACTTCACCGGGATCGATGAAGATCACCAGAATTTCGCCCCGCGTTTCCGAAGTGATCTTCGACGTCGAGCTGCTGGAATCCGGCTTTCCATCGGTGAAATAGATGCGGCGTACTTCCCCAGTATCCAACTGAACCGCCAGGGTTGCAGTGCCATCATCCTTGCGCCGCAACTCGGCAGGGCAATTTTTCAATGGCTGACCCGCCAACGCGGCGCAGGGGACCGTTCCCAACGCGTTCTGGCCGTCCGTTCCGGACAGTGAAGCCACCTGGGCCAGAGCCGGGCTGGACATCAGAGCACAGGCGAAAACAAAACGCAGCATGGTATTCCTCATGGTTTAAATCCTTGACGATACGCTGACATTGCTGCCGGTCCTTGTAAAGCGTTGCGCTGCAGTGTCCTGCCGTTCTATGTGCCCTTGCTCTTGTGTGTTGCCTCGCATAAGACGCTCGGGACCGGAAATCTAAGGCGCGGAGACATTTGCCCCCATGCCCGTACTCGTGATGAAATTCGGCGGCACATCCGTCGCCAACCTCGACCGCATCCGCCGCGCGGCCAAGCGCATCGGCGTCGAAGTGGCCAAGGGCTATGACGTCATCGTCATCGTGTCGGCCATGTCGGGCAAGACCAACGAATTGGTGGGCTGGGTCGACGAGATCTCGCCGCTGTATGACGCGCGCGAATATGATGCCGTGGTATCCTCGGGCGAGAATGTCACCGCCGGTCTGATGGCGCTGACGCTGCAGGAAATGGACATCCCCGCCCGCAGCTGGCAGGGCTGGCAGGTGCCGCTGTTGACCGATGGCGCCCATTCGGCGGCGCGGATCCTTGATATTCCGACCGACAACATCAACCAGAAGTTCGGCGAGGGCATGAAGGTCGCGGTGGTGGCAGGCTTTCAGGGTCTCAGCCCCGAGGGGCGGATCACCACGTTGGGCCGGGGCGGTTCGGACACCACTGCCGTGGCTTTTGCCGCCGCCTTCGACGCCGAACGCTGCGACATCTACACGGATGTGGACGGCGTCTATACCACCGATCCGCGCATCTGCGAGAAGGCGCGCAAGCTGGACAAGATCTCGTTCGAGGAAATGCTCGAACTGGCCTCGTTGGGGGCCAAGGTGCTGCAGACCCGCTCGGTCGAGCTGGCGATGCGGTACAAGGTGAAACTGCGTGTTCTCTCAAGCTTCGAGGAACAGTCCGACGAGGCCGGAACCCTGGTCGTCGACGAGGAGGAAATCATGGAATCCAATGTAGTCTCGGGTGTGGCCTATTCGCGGGACGAGGCCAAGATGACCGTCGTGTCGGTCGCCGACCGCCCCGGCATCGCCGCGATCATCTTCAACGCGCTCAGCGATGAGGGGATCAACGTCGACATGATCGTGCAAAACATCTCGGACGAGGGGCGCACGGACATGACCTTTTCCTGCCCCACCAACCAGGTGGCGCGCGCCGAAAAGGCGCTGTTGGCAGTCAAGGAGCGTGGCGAGTTGAACTATGCCGAGCTGGTCGCCGACACCGATGTGGCCAAGGTTTCGGTGGTGGGCATCGGCATGCGCTCGCAGTCGGGCGTGGCGGCCAAGATGTTCAAGGTCCTCTCGGATGAGGGGATCAACATCAAGGTCATTACAACCTCCGAGATCAAAATTTCCGTCCTCGTCGACCGGAAATACATGGAACTTGCCGTTCAGGCGCTGCATGATGCCTTTGAACTGGAAAAGGCGGCCTGAGCATCTCGGCCAAGGTCCCGCCTGACACCGCAGAGTAGATCGGGCGATGGCAGACGGAATGGAAACAGAATCCCGCAAGCTGCTGGGGCGGCTGCGCGAGGAGATGGCAAGCGAGGCTGCCGGTCAGGAGCGTCTTGACCGGATCACTCACCTGATCGCCGACAGCATGCGGTGCGAGGTGTGCTCGATCTATCTGTTCCGCGACGACGAAACCCTAGAGCTGTGTGCCACCGAAGGTCTTGCCCCCGAGGCCGTGCACCAGACCCGCATGCGTCTGGGGGAAGGTCTCGTTGGCCGGGTGGCCAAGTTCGGCAAGGTCGTCAACGCCGCCGATGCGCCCTCCGAGAAAGGTTTCCGGTACATGCCGGAAACAGGCGAGGAGCGTTTTTCGTCGTTCCTGGGCGTGCCCATTCAGCGGCTGGGGCAGAAGCTTGGGGTTCTTGTGGTCCAGTCCCGCGCTCAACGCGAATTTTCCGCGGATGAGGTCTATGCGCTTGAAGTCGTGGCAATGGTCCTTGCGGAAATGGCCGAATTGGGTGCGTTTGTGGGCGAAGGTGCCGCCCTTTCACCGTTGCATCAGCAATCCATATTGCTGCGCGGTGGCCCGGCACAGGAGGGCTCGGCCGAGGGGCATGTCTGGCTGCATGAGCCGCGTGTCGTCGTCACCAACCCGATCGCCGACGATCCACATCGCGAGCTGGAGCGGCTGAACGAGGCGGTCGAAGAGCTGCGCGTGGGCGTCGACAAGATGCTTGAAATCTCGCGGGGCGGCGACACGGAACAGCTGCAGGTTCTGGAAGCCTACCGGATGTTCGCCAATTCCAAGGGCTGGATGCGCCGGATGGAAGAGGACATCGCCCGCGGTCTCAGCGCCGAGGCGGCGGTGGAAAAGGAGCAGTCGCAGGCCCGCGCCCGGATGAGCCAGGTCACCGACCCTTATCTGCGCGAGCGTCTGGCGGATCTGGACGATCTGTCCAACCGTCTGCTGCGCATTCTGACAGGGCAGGGCGGGTCGAACGGTAAAGAACTGCCGCCCGATCCGATCCTGGTGGCGAGGAATATCGGCCCGGGTGACCTGCTGGAATATGGCCGTTCGCTGAAAGGTGTCGTGCTCGAGGAGGGCTCGGTCGGTAGTCATGCCACCATCGTCGCCCGCGCTCTGGCCATCCCGCTGGTGGTACATGTGGGCCGGATCACGACCGAGGCTTTGAACGGCGACCATATTCTGGTCGACGGGGATGAGGGCGTCGTGCATCTGCGCCCCGAGGATACCGTCGTCAGCGCCTTCCGCGACAAGATGGCCATGCAGGCCGAGGCGCAGAAACGCTATGCCTCGATCCGCGAAACCCCGACCGTGACCAAGGATGGCGAGCGGATCAATCTGGTGATGAATGCCGGCCTGATGGCCGACTTGCCGTCGCTCAAGACGTCCGGGGCCGAGGGCGTAGGCCTGTTCCGCACCGAATTGCAGTTCCTGATCCGCAACCAGATGCCGAAACGGTCCGAGTTGGTGGCGCAGTACAAACGCGTTCTCGATTCGGCCGATGGCAAGCGCGTGGTATTCCGTACGCTGGATATCGGGTCGGACAAGGTGCTGCCCTACATGAAGCATGTCGCCGAGCCCAACCCGGCGCTGGGGTGGCGCGCCATTCGTGTGGGCTTGGACAAGCGCGGCGTGATGCGGATGCAGCTGCAGGCCCTGCTGCGCGCGGCGGATGGCCGTCCTCTGACGGTCATGTTCCCGTTTGTTGCCCAGGCCGACGAATACCGCGAGGCCCGTTGGGAAGTGAACAAGACGCTGGAGCGCGAAAAGCGCCTGGGTCATGTCCTGCCTGAAACGCTGGAAGTTGGGGCGATGCTGGAAACACCGTCATTGGCCTTCGCCCCCCAGAAGTTCTTTGACGAGGTCGATTTCATTTCGATCGGTGGCAACGACCTGAAACAGTTCTTCTTCGCCGCCGACCGAGAGAACGAGCTGGTGCGCCGCCGCTATGATACCCTGAATGTCAGCTTCCTCAGCCTGATCGAGCGCATCGTCGAACGGTGTGGAATTTCCGACACGCCGCTGAGTTTCTGCGGCGAGGATGCCGGCCGCCCGATCGAGGCACTGTGCCTGGCGGCGATGGGTATCCGCACCCTGTCGATGCGCCCGGCCTCGATCGGCCCGGTCAAAAGCCTGCTGTTGCGGTCCAACCTGCAGGATGTCCGCAAGATCATCGCCGACGCGCGCCATCGCGGCGAACAATCGGTGCGCCCGGCGATCATGGAGTATCTGCGCGACAACGGCTGAGGCCATGATGACCGCGAAAAAAGGCCCGATTCCGAAATCCGGGCTTGCTTTTTGGGCTTGGTCTTTCTATCCAAGCCACGAATGTTAGCGGTAACAGGGTGTCTGGCTGCAGACCGCGCCGGATTGTCCGAAGAAGGGAGCCAGCCATGGTTTCACGCGTAATCCCGGTAGATCCGTTCGACCTAGTCCTGTTCGGCGCGACCGGAGATCTGGCCCAGCGCAAGATCCTGCCGGGCCTCTACCATCGCTTCGAAGTGGGGCAGATGCCCGAAGATGCGCGCATCATCGGGACCGCGCGATCGGATATGGACGATGACGGGTTCCGCGCGCAGGTGCGCAAGTCGATGAAGGAATTCGCTCCGTCCTTCAAAAAGGACGTGCTGGACCGGTTTCTGGCCCGGGTCGAATACGTGCCCGTGGATGCGCTGGGCGAAAACGGCTGGGACAAGCTGGCCAAATCGCTGCGCCCCGACGTGGTGCGCGCCTTTTATCTGTCGGTCGGTCCGAAACTGTTTCCCGGCATCGCACAGCGCCTGCATGATCACGGGCTTGCCACGCCCGACAGCCGCATCGTGGTCGAGAAACCCTTTGGCCATGATCTGGCCTCGGCCAAGGCGCTGAACGAAGGTCTGCGCGCCTGTTTCGAAGAGCATCAGATCTATCGGATCGACCATTACCTGGGTAAGGAAACGGTGCAGAACCTGATGGCGCTGCGCTTTGCCAACTCGCTGTTCGAACCGCTGTGGAACGCGACCCATGTTGATCATGTCCAGATCACCGTGGCCGAAACCGTCGGGGTCGAAGGGCGTGGTGCCTATTACGACCAGTCCGGCGCGATGCGGGACATGGTGCAGAACCACCTGGTGCAACTTTTGTGCCTGACTGCGATGGAGCCGCCCTCGACCTTCTCGCCCAACGCGGTGCGCAGTGAAAAGGTCAAGGTGATCGAGGCACTGGAACCTGTCGCCCCGACCGACATCGCCCGCGGCCAGTACCGGGCGGACAAGGGCGGCGACGGCTATGTCGATCATGTGGGCAACCCCGACAGCCTGACCGAAAGCTACATCGCGCTGAAGGTGCGTGTGGGCAACTGGCGCTGGTCGGGGGTTCCGTTCTATCTGCGCACGGGCAAGCGTCTGCGCGCGCGGGAATCCGAAATCGCGGTGTTTTTCCGCGACCCGCCGCACACGATCTTTCCCAATGTCGGCCCGCTGCACGGCAACGTTCTGGTGATCCGCCTGCAGCCTGACGAGGGCATCACCCTGCGCACCACGATCAAGGATCCCGGCCCGGGCGGCTTCCGCCTGACGGACGTGGCGCTGGACATGAGCTTTGCCGAGGCGCTGGGTGCCGATGTGCGCGCGCAGGACGCCTATGAGCGGCTGGTGATGGACGTGATCCGCGGCGACCAGACCCTGTTCATGCGCGGCGACGAGGTCGAGGCCGCCTGGGCCTGGGTCGATCCCATCATCAAGGGCTGGGAAGAGCGCGGCGACCGTCCCTCGCGCTATGATCAGGGCAGTTCCGGCCCGGAAGACGCATTGATGCTGATGCATCGCGACGGGCGCCGCTGGCGCCAGATCGGAGGTTGAGATGGTTCACAACGTCATCACCGACGTCACCCAAAGAATAATCGAGCGCAGCGCCGATCCCCGCCGTACCTATCTGCAGCGGATGGAGCAGGCCCGGTCCGAAGGGCCGGCGCGCGCGCACTTGTCGTGCAGCGGACAGGCCCATGCCTATGCCGGGGCAGGGGCCGATCAGCAGACGATGGCCACGACCAGCGTGGGCAATCTGGGCATCGTCACCGCCTATAACGACATGCTGTCGGCGCATCAGCCGTTCGAGCGCTATCCCGAACTGATCCGCCGCGCGGCCCGTGCCGCGGGCGGCACCGCGCAGGTCGCGGGCGGGGTTCCGGCCATGTGCGACGGGGTCACGCAAGGCGAGGCCGGGATGGAGCTGTCGCTGTTCTCGCGCGACGTGATCGCGCTGGCAGCGGCGGTGGCGCTCAGCCACAATACCTTTGACGCGGCGGTGTTTTTGGGGGTCTGCGACAAGATCGTGCCGGGGCTGGTGATCGCGGCGCAGAGCTTTGGCCACCTGCCGGCGGTGTTCCTGCCCGCCGGCCCGATGACCAGCGGCCTGTCCAACGACGAAAAGGCCAAGGTGCGCCAGAAATTCGCCGCCGGCGAAGCCACGCGCGAAGAACTGATGGCCGCCGAGATGGCCGCCTATCATGGGCCGGGCACCTGCACCTTCTACGGCACCGCCAACACCAACCAGATGTTGATGGAGTTCATGGGCCTGCACCTGCCGGGCTCCAGCTTCGTCAACCCCAACACGCCGCTGCGCGATGCGTTGACCGAGGAGGGCGCCCGCCGTGCCCTGTCGCTCAGCGCGCTGGGTAACAATTACACGCCAGTGTGCCAGATCCTCGACGAACGCGCCTTCGTGAACGGTATCGTGGGGCTGATGGCCACGGGCGGGTCGACCAACCTGCTGATCCACCTGATCGCCATGGCCCGTGCCGGGGGCATTGTGCTGGACTGGCAGGATTTCTCGGATATCTCGGGCGTCGTGCCCCTGGTCGCGCGGGTCTATCCCAACGGTCTGGCCGACGTGAACCATTTCCATGCGGCGGGAGGACTGGGCTACACCATCGGCACGTTGCTGGATGAAGGCCTGCTGCATCCCGACACGCTGACCGTGGCGGGGCAGGGGCTGCATCATTACACGCAAGAACCCAAGCTGATCGATGGCGCGCTGATCTGGGAGGACGGCGCAGGCCACAGCCTGAACGAAAAGATTCTGCGCCCGGCCAATGACCCGTTCCAGCCCACCGGCGGCCTGTCGCGCCTGAGCGGAAATCTGGGCACCGGAGTGATGAAGGTCTCGGCCGTGGCCCCCGAACACCAGGTGGTCGAGGCCCCGGTTCGCGTCTTCCACGACCAGGACGAGGTCAAGGCCGCGTTCAAGGCGGGCGAGTTCACCGATGATGTCATCGTCGTGGTCCGCTTTCAGGGGCCCAAGGCCAATGGTATGCCCGAACTGCACTCGCTGACCCCGATCCTGTCGATCCTGCAGGGGCGCGGGCAGAAGGTGGCGCTGGTGACCGATGGCCGCATGTCTGGGGCCTCGGGCAAAGTGCCCGCGGCGATCCATGTCTGCCCCGAGGCGCTGGATGGTGGCCCGGTCGCCAAGCTGCGCGATGGCGACCTGCTGCGGGTCGATGCGGTGCGGGGCCAGCTTGAAATCCTGACCCCCGGCGTGCTGGAGCGCCCCGTCGCCACCGCCGATCTTTCGGCGCATCAATACGGGGTGGGCCGCGACCTGTTCACCACGTTCCGCAACGCCGTCGGCTCGGCCGATGCCGGTGCCAGCATTTTCGGAGCCTGAACCTATGTCCGCAAAAACCCAACGCACCCGCGAGATCTGCGCATTGGCGCCCATCGTCCCGGTTCTGGTCGTCGATGACTCCGCCCATGCCCGCCCGCTGGCCGAGGCTCTGGTGGCCGGTGGCCTGCCTGCGCTCGAAGTAACCTTGCGCACGCCCGCGGCGCTGGACGCGATCCGCGCCATGGTGCAGGTGCCCGGCGGGGTCGTGGGGGCCGGCACGCTGGTCACGCCCGACGATGTCCGCGCCGCAAAAGAGGCGGGCGCGCAGTTCGGCGTATCGCCCGGGGCCACCGATGCCCTGATCGCCGCCTGCGAGGCCGAGGGCCTGCCGCTGCTGCCCGGCGCGGCCACCGCGACCGAGGCGATGCGCCTGCTCGAGCAGGGCTATGACATGCTGAAGTTCTTCCCGGCCGAAGCCTCGGGCGGGGCGCCTGCGCTCAAGGCGATCGGCGCGCCGCTGCCGCAGATCACCTTCTGCCCGACGGGCGGCGTGTCGCCCGCCAACGCGCGCGACTACTTGTCCCTGCCCAACGTGATCTGCGCGGGCGGCAGTTGGGTCGCGCCGAAACAGATGGTGGCGCAGGGCGACTGGGCGGGGATCGAAGCCCTTGCGCGTGAGGCGGCCGCCCTGATGGATTGACCTTGCCGGGCCGGGCGCTAGGGTGGGCGCCATTGCAGGCAGGTTGATCCACATGACAGACAGTATTTCCTTCGCCCAAGGGCGAAATTATCTGGCCATTCCGGGCCCTTCCGTGATTCCGGACGCGGTGCTGCAGGCGATGCACCGCCCGTCGCCCAATATCTATGCCGGTGAACTGGTCGAGATGATGCCCGACCTGACGGCCGACCTGCGCCGCGTGGCCCGTACCCGGCACGAGGTGGCGATCTACATCGCCAACGGCCACGGCGCGTGGGAGGCGGCGCTGTCCAACGTTCTGGCGCCGGGGGAAACCGTGCTGGCTCCGGCTTCGGGGCGGTTCACCCATGGCTGGGCGGAAATGGCCGAGCGTCTGGGCGTCAAGGTCGAGTTGATCGATTTCGGCCCCTCCGACCCGTGGGATATGGACCGGATCGCGCAGGCCCTGCGGGCTGATGCCGACCACCGGATCAAGGCGGTTCTTGCGGTGCACGTGGACACGTCCAGCTCGATCCGCAACGACATTCCGGCGCTGCGGGCATTGCTGGACGATCTGAACCACCCGGCATTGCTGATGGCGGATTGCATCGCCTCGCTGGGCTGCGATCGGTTCGAGATGGATGACTGGGGCGTCGATGTCATGGTCACCGCCTGCCAAAAGGGGCTGATGACCCCGGCGGGCATGTCCTTCGTGTTCTTCAACGACCGGGCCAAGGCCAAACGGGCCGCGATGCCGCGCGTTTCGGGCTATTGGGACTGGCAGCCGCGATCAGAGCCCGACTGGTTCTATCAATATTTCGGCGGCACCGCGCCGACGCACCACCTGTACGGCCTGCGCGCCGCCCTTGATCTGATCCATGCCGAGGGGATTGAGCAGGTCTGGGCCCGCCATGCGCAGCTGGCACAGGCCGTCTGGGCCGCCTGCGAGGTCTGGGCCGAGGGAGGGGCGCTGCACCTGAACGTCGGCGATCGCGCGCATCGCAGCCATGCCGTCACCGCCCTGCGCCTGACCGAGGGTCGCGGCACGCCCCTGCGCAGCTATACCGAGCGGCACCTGGGCCTGACCCTTGGCATCGGGCTGGGCATGGCGGACGAGGACTCGTGTTTCCGGCTGGGCCACATGGGCCATCTGAACGGGCACATGGTCATGGGCTTGTTGGGCGGCATCGAAACCGCAATGGCCGCGCTGGGGATCCCGCGCGGGTCCGGCGCGCTCGAGGCTGCGGCGGCGGTTCTGGCGGGCTAGGCGCTGCGTGCCGCCGTCAGCGCCTGCGGTAGGGCTGCGGCAAAGGCGTCCAGATCGGCCTCGGTGCCGCAACTGACACGGATGCAGCGGTTCTGCGGGGCTGCAAATGGCATCCGCACGAAGATCCCCTGCGCCACCAGCGCATCCAGCACCGCCTTGGCAAATGCTCCGTCGCGCCCACAGTCGATTGCCACGAAATTGGTGGCCGAGGGCAGCGGGCTCAGCCCGTTGTCACGCGCAATCGCGACGATCCGGTCGCGGGCCGAGGCGATCTGTGTCTGAACCTGCGTCAGCCAGTCCTGATCGTGCAGGGCGGCCAGCGCCCCGGCCTGCGCCATGCGGTTCATGCCGAAATGGTTGCGCACCTTGTTGAAGGCCGAGATCAACCCGGGCGCTCCGATCGCATAGCCGACCCGTGCGCCGGCCATGCCGTAGACCTTGGAAAAGGTGCGCATCCGGATCACGCGCGGATCATCCGCCGCGACCGGCGCGGCGGTGCCGACGGGCGCGCATTCCACGTAAGCCTCGTCCAAAACCAGCAGACAGCCGTCCGGCAGGGCGTCCAGCGCCGCGGCGATGTCCGCGCCGCGATGCCAACTGCCCATCGGGTTGTCCGGGTTGGCCAGATAGACCAGCTTGGCCTCGACCTCGGCCGCCTTGGCGAACAGGGCGGCCGGGTCCTCGTGATCGTTGGCATAAGGCACCTTGTGGATCGCCCCGCCATAGCCCGCGACGTGGTAGTTGAAGGTGGGATAGGCCCCGTCCGAGGTCACGACCGCATCGCCGGGACCGACCATCAGGCGCACCAGATAGCCCAGCAGCCCGTCGATGCCTTCGCCGACCACGATGTTGTCGGGGCTGATTCCGTGATGATCGGCCAGCGCATGGCGCAGATCGTGATTCTCGGGGTCGCCATACATCCAGATGCCCTCAGCGGCCTGCCGCATCGCCTCGATCGCGCGGGGCGAGGGGCCGAACACGCTCTCGTTTGCGCCCAGCCGGGCCACGAAGGGCGCGCCGCGCTGACGCTCCTGCGTCTCGGGGCCGACGAAGGGCACGGTTGCGGGCAGGGATTGTGCAAGCGGGGTGTATCTGGGTCCGGTCATGGGCGCAGATAATCCCAAGGGCATGGCCGGGGCAAGCCTTGCATCGGGCCGGGGCGTCCGCGCCGATCTGCCCTCACGTCGGGCTGGCGTCGGCTGCGGGTTTCGGGGCATGGTTTGCCCGGAACACCAAACCCGGAGGCCCAGATGGCGCGCGTATCAGTCGAATACAGGAACCACATCGCCCATGTCACCCTGACCCGCGGCGACAAGATGAACGCGCTGGATGATGCGATGGTCAAGGCGATCCTGGCAGCGGGGCAAGAGGTCGCCGCCTCGGACGCCCGTGCCGTGGTGCTGTCGGGCGAGGGCAAAAGCTTCTGCGCGGGGCTCGACATGGCCAGTTTTGCGGCCATGGCGCACAAGGACCCGACCGAGTGGCTGATGACCCGCAGCCATGACGACGCCAACGAGATGCAGGAACTGGCGCTGATCTGGCGCCGCGTGCCGGTGCCGGTGATCTGCGCCATTCAGGGCGTGGCCTATGGCGGTGGTCTGCAGATCGCGCTGGGCGCCGATATCCGGATCGCCCATCCCGACGCCAAGCTGGCCGTGATGGAGATGAAATGGGGCATCATCCCCGACATGGGCGGCATGGTCCTGTTGCCGAAACTGGTACGGTCCGACGTGCTGCGCATGCTGACCTATACCGCGCGGCCCATCGGTGCCGCCCAGGCCGCCGATTGGGGGTTGGTCACCAGCCTGTCGGATGATCCGCTGACCGAAGCCATCGCACTGGCCGAGGATATTGCGGGCAAGAGCCCCTCGGCCATCCGCGCCGCGAAACGTCTGATTGAGGTGGCCGAATCCAAGTCGCGCGCCGAGGTTCTGTTGGCAGAGTCCGCCGAACAGGTCGAGCTGATCGGCAAACCCGACCAGATGGAAGTGGTGATGGCCCAGATGCAGGGCCGCAAGCCCGAGTTCAAGTAAACCTCGCGGGCAGCGGCCAGATCGATTTCAGCCCCGCAGGCGCGTCGTCACCCCATAGGCGATGCCGCCGGCCAGCAGGCCCCAGACCGCCGCGCCCAGGCCGAACACGGTGATGCCCGAGGCGGTGATGGCAAAGGTCAGGATCGCGGCTTCGCGCTCGGCCGGAACCTCGAGCGCGGCGAAGGTGGCATTGGCCATGACCCCGATCAGCGCCACACCGGTCAACGTGCCCATCAGCATCGGATCGGCATGGGCGGCAAACCCGGTTATGGCCACGGCGAACACGCCGAACAGGCAATAGAACACCCCGGCCATGACCGCAGACCAATAGCGCTGATCTCGGTCGGGGTGGCTGTCCTCGTTCGAGCACATGGCGGCGGTGATGGCCGCAAGGCAGGTCGCCGGCGCGCCGAAGGGGGCCGACAGGATGCTGGCCCCGCCCACGGCCGAGAACAGTCGCCCCGCGACCGGGGCATAGCCAAAGCTGCGCATGACCGCGATGCCGGGGATGTTCTGCGTGGCCATCGTGACCACGAACAGCGGCACCCCGATGCCGATCATCGACGGCACCGAAAAGGTGGGAGTGGTCCAGACCGGCGCGGCCAGCAGGTGGTCGGGGCGGACCGACGGGCCGTCAGAGAACAGAACGACGACCAGCGCGGCGGCCAGCACGGCGGCGGGGACGGCCAGCAGTCTGTGTACACGTCCGGCGATGAACCAGGTCAGGATCACCGGCAGGGCCTGCCAGGGGATCTCGACCGCGGCCTGAAACGGGATGATGCACAGCGGCAGCAGCACTCCGCCCAGCATCGCCTGTGCCAGCGTGGTGGGAATCGCCGCCGCCAACCGCCCCAGCGGGCGCCACATACCGGCCAGCACGGTCAGCGCACCCGCAAACAGGAACGCGCCGATGGCACCCGAGAATCCCGCAGCCGGCGCGGCCGAAACCGCCAGCAGCGCCGCACCGGGCGTGGACCAGGCCACGCTGATCGGTTGGCGGTACCACAGGCTGAGCACGATCGCCGCCAGCCCCATTGCAAGGGCGGCCATCATCAGCCCCGACGCCGCCTGAGGCCCCGAGGCGCCCATGGCGTCCAGCCCCTGCAGGACAATCGGAAACGAGCTGAAAAAGCCGACTACGGCCACGACCAGCCCGGTTGAAACGGTCTGCATCGGCGGAAAGGGTCTGGACATGGGGGCCTCGGTGGATTGGTCCCGAGATTGCTAGCAACCGTTTGGCCCGGTGAACAGGGCCGGGTGCAAAAAACCCCGCCGGGCGTGCGCGGCGGGGTTTCGTCAAGCGTGTGCGAGGGGCTGATGGATCAGGCGATCTCGGCCAGTCGGGCCAACGCCTCGTTGATGCGAGCCTCTTCCTCTTCGCGGGCGGCCAGGTTGGCCTTGGCCTCTTCGACCACCTCTTCCGGGGCCGAGGCCACGAATTTAGGGTTGTTGAGACGCCCGCGCAGACCGCCCAGTTCCTTGGCCAGTTTGCCCTTGGCTTTTTCCAGCCGTTCCTTTTCGGCGCCGATGTCGATGATGTCGGCCAGCGGCAGACCAAAGGACGCGCCGGGCGCGGCGATCGAGATCGTGCCCTTGGGCAGCGTATCGGCCTTGGTCAGGCTGTCGATCCGAGCCAGCCGTTTGATCAGCGCCTCGTTCCGGTCCCAGGCGGCCTGGCCGTGGGCGTCGATCTCGGTCACCAGCATCGGCACGTACAGGCCCGCCGGGACGCGCATCTGGGCGCGGGCCGAGCGGGTGTTCTCGATCACCGAGATCACCCAGTTCATCTCGCGATCCGCGTCGGCGTCGACCAGATCGTCGGCGGCATAGCTGGGCCAGTCGGCATGCACCAGCATCTTGGCACGGGTGCCGGTCAGGCCCCACAGCTCTTCGGTGATGAAGGGCATGATCGGGTGCAGCAGGATCAGGCATTGGTCCAGAACCCAGCGCATGGTGGCGCGGGTCTCGGCCTGGGCCTCGGCATCGTCGCCCTGCAGCAGCGGTTTGGACAATTCCACGTACCAGTCACAGACCTTTCCCCAGACAAAGGCATAAAGCGCATTGGCCGCGTCATTGAAGCGATAGCTCTCCAGCGCCGAGTCGACCTCTTCGCGCACGCGGGCGGTTTCGCCGATGATCCAGCGGTTCACGGCGGCCTTGGGCTGCAACTCGACCACGTCCAGTTGCGGCACGGCGTCGGTAAAGACCTCGTTCATCTCGGCAAAGCGGACGGCGTTCCACAGCTTGGTGCCAAAGTTGCGATAGCCGGTGATGCGCTCGCGCGACAGTTTCAGCACGCCGCCGATGGCCGCCATCGACGCGTTGGTAAAGCGCAGCGCGTCGGCGCCGAACTCGTCCACGATTTCCAGCGGGTCGATGACGTTGCCGGTGGTCTTGGACATCTTCTTGCCCTTCTCGTCGCGGACGAGCTGGTGCAGATAGACGGTGTGGAACGGGATTTCGTTCACCACGGCCAGCTGCATCATCATCATCCGCGCGACCCAGAAGAACAGGATGTCGAACCCGGTGATCAGGACATCGGTGGGGAAGTAGCGCTGCAACTCCTCGGTCTGTTCGGGCCAGCCCAGCGTGCCGATGGGCCACAGGCCGGACGAGAACCAGGTGTCCAGCACATCCGGGTCGCGCCAGACTGGATAGACCAGCTTGGTCGGGTCGCGGTCGATGGCGTATTGTGCCAGGCTTTCGGCGAACCGGTGGATCGCCTCGTGCTTGTCGACCACCTCGATTACCGTGGCGTGGCTGAGCGGGCTGGGAATGTCGGCATTGTCATCCAGGAACTTCCCGGTGACGTCCGCGAAGCTGGCGGCGCACTCCATGACCGCGCCCCGGTGCAGCATGCCGCCTTCGTTCAGCAGCCGGCCCAGTTCGACCAGGTCCAGCTCGCCGTCGTCTTCGTCATCCTTGAAATCCTCGGCGGACAGGTCCAGCCCGTACCAGACCGGAATCTGATGCCCCCACCACAGCTGGCGGCTGATGCACCATGGTTCGATGTTCTCGAGCCAGTGGTAATAGGTCTTTTCACCCGATTCCGGGATGATCTTGACCCGGCCATCGCGCACCGCGTCCAGCGCGGGGCCCACGATCTTTGAGGTTTCGACGAACCACTGGTCGGTCAGCATCGGCTCGATCACCACCTTCGAGCGGTCGCCGAAGGGCTGCATGATCGGTTTGCTTTCGACCAGCGGCACCAGCGCGTCTGCACCCTCGGCATCGGGTTTCAGCGCGGTCGATCCCAGGCGCGGATCATCCGCACGGGTCATCACGGCCAGACCTTCGGCGGTGATCTCTTCGACCAGCTTGGCGCGCGCCTCGAACCGGTCCAGGCCGCGCAGATGGTCGGGCACCAGGTTGATCGCGTCGATCTCGTTCTCGGTGAAGTCGCGCCCGCGGGCATATTCCTGGGCCTTGGCGGCTTCGTCTGCGTAGGGCGCGCCGTCGGCCCGCATGTGGCCGCGCGTGTCCATCAGGCGGTACATCGGGATCTTGCCGCGCTTGGCCACTTGGTAATCGTTGAAGTCATGCGCGCCGGTGATCTTCACCGCGCCCGAGCCGAAATTCGGGTCGGGGTATTCGTCGGTGATGATCGGGATCTGGCGGCGATGCTCTTTCGGGCCCACCGGGATTTCGCACAGCTTGCCGACGATGGGCGCATAGCGTTCGTCCGACGGGTGCACCGCAACCGCGCCGTCGCCCAGCATGGTCTCGGGTCGGGTCGTGGCGATCGAGATGTAGTCGCGCTCTTCCTCGAGGATGACGTTTCCGTCCTCGTCCTTTTCGACGTAAGTATAGGTCTCACCCCCGGCCAGCGGGTACTTGAAGTGCCACATATGGCCGGCGACCTCGATATTCTCGACCTCGAGGTCCGAGATCGCGGTCTCGAAATGCGGGTCCCAGTTGACCAGCCGCTTGCCGCGGTAGATCAGCCCCTTGTCGTACATGTCGACAAAGACCTTGATGACCGCGTCATGGAAGTTGGGGCTGTTTTCGTGGCCCGTGCGCGGGTCGCCGGCCGCACCGGCCATGGTGAAGGCGTTGCGCGACCAGTCGCACGAAGAGCCGAGGCGTTTCAGCTGCTCGATGATGGTGCCGCCGTATTCGCCCTTCCACTCCCAGACCTTCTCGAGAAACTTCTCACGGCCCAGTTCGTTCCGGCTGGGTTGTTGCGTGGCGGCGAGCATCTTCTCGACCTGCATCTGCGTGGCGATGCCGGCATGGTCCTGCCCAGGCTGCCACAACGTGTCGAACCCGCGCATCCGGTGCCAGCGCGTCAGGATGTCCTGCAGGGTGTTGTTGAACGCATGGCCTACATGCAGCGCGCCGGTAACGTTCGGCGGCGGGATCATGATGCAAAAGCTCTCGTCGCGCGACTTGTTCGCGCCTGCCTTGAAGGCTCCGGCCTCTTCCCAGGCCTTGTAGATCCGGGCCTCGGCCTCGGCCGCGTTGAATGTCTTGTCCATCGCCATCGGGTGCGTCCTGCGTCATCGATCTTGGGTCAGCGCCTGCAATAGCGAATGGTGGAGGGAAGGGAAAGGGCCAAGCACCTCGCGCACTGGACATCCGCCGCATCAAGGCTAGGGTCGCGGTCTGAGGCAGTGAAAGGGGCGCGTCATGGAAAAGTTCGGCAAGAGCCAACCGGTCACCCGGACCGAGGATCAGCGGTTCCTGACCGGGCAGGGGCGCTACATGGACGATACGGTGCCACCCGGCGCGCTGCACGCGGTGTTCTTTCGCAGCCCGGTGGCGCATTGCGACATCACCGGGCTGGACCTCGACGCCGCCCGCGCCGAGCCCGGCGTGCGGCTGGTGCTGACCATCGATGACTTGATCGCCGCCGGAAACGACCCGGTGCTGAGCGCCACGATCCTTGTCAACCGCGACGGCAGCCGTGCCGCCAATCCCCCGCGCCACATGCTGGCCCGCGACCGGGTGCGCTTCGTCGGCGAGCCGGTGGCGATGGTCGTGGCTGATACGCCCGCACAGGCCCGCGACGCCGCCGAGCTGATCTGGATGGATACCGCCGACCGCCCCGCCAAGCTGGACCTTGCGCCGGGCGGTGAGCCGCTGCACCCCGAGGCCCCCGACAACCGCGCCTTTGACTGGGCGGTGGGCGACGAGGCCGCGACCCAGGCCGCCTTTGACGCCGCCGCCCATGTCGTGTCGCTGCAGGTGGCCGACAACCGGGTGATCGTGAACTCGATCGAGCCGCGCGGCTGCAATGCGGTCTGGTCCGACGGGCGGCTGCATTTCAGCTATGGCGGGCAGGGTGTCTGGGGGATGAAGGCGCAGCTGGCCGACAAGCTGCGGCTGGACCCTCAGGCGGTCCATGTCACCACGCCAGACGTCGGCGGCGGGTTCGGCATGAAGGCGATGCCGTATCCCGAGTATTTCTCGGTCGCGGTGGCGGCGATGCAACTGGGCCAGCCCGTGCACTGGATGTCGGACCGGACCGAGGCGATGTTGTCCGACCACCACGGGCGCGACCTGACCTCGCTGGCCGAGCTGGCCTTTGACGAGGATCTTCGCATCACCGCCTACCGGGTCCACAGCCGCTGCAACCTGGGCGCCTACAACAGCCATTTCGGTCAGGCGATCCAGACCAACCTGTTCAAATGCGTGCTGCCCGGCGTCTATGACGTGCAGAAAACCTATCTGCGGGTCGAGGGGTTTTATACCAACACCACTCAGGTCGATGCCTATCGCGGTGCCGGCCGACCCGAGGCGATCTATGTGCTGGAGCGCGCGATGGACCGCGCCGCGCGGGAACTGGGCGTCGACCCGTGGGAACTGCGCCGCCGTAACTTCATCCGGCCCGAGGCTTTTCCCTATGTCTCGGCCACCGGTGAAACCTATGATGTGGGCGATTTCGGATTGGTTCTGTCCCGCGCCGCCGAACAGACCGCCGGTTTCGCTGCGCGCAAGGCCGCCGACGCCGAACGTGGTCTGATCCGGGGGCAGGGGCTTTGTTACTATATCGAAAGCATTCTGGGTGACCCTTCCGAAGGCGCAAAAGTCGAATTTTGTCAGGACGGAACAGTGAACCTTTATGTCGGGACGCAATCGAACGGGCAGGGCCATGAGACGGTCTATGCCCAGTTCCTGTCGGATCAGACGGGGATTCCGGCCGACCGGATCCGGGTCGTGCAAGGTGACAGCGACCGCATGGCGCAGGGCGGCGGCACCGGCGGGTCGCGCTCGGTCACGGTGCAAAGCGCGGCGACGCTGGTCACGATTGACCAGATGATCGCCGCATTCACGCCCTATCTGGCGGATAAAATGGGGGTCGAGGAAAGTGATGTGACCTTCGACCATGAAACCTTTCGCGCGCCGGGGTCGAACCTGACGCCGACGCTGATCGAAGCGGCCGAGATGGCCTGCGCTGACGGCCGCACCGACCTGCTGCAGCACGAGGCCCGCACGCGGCTCGAGGCGCGCAGCTATCCTAACGGCGCCCATGTTGCCGAGATCGTGATCGACCCGGAAACCGGCACGACGACGGTCGACCGCTATACGGTCGTCGATGATTTCGGCAATCTCATCAACCCCATGCTGGCCGAAGGGCAGGTGCACGGAGGGGTGGCCCAGGGCATCGGCCAGGCGCTGTGCGAGCACGTGGTGCATGATGGTGAGGGGCAACTGCTCACGGCAACGTTCATGGATTACGCCTTGCCGCGCGCCGCTGACATACCCATGATTAGGTTTACCTCGGCGCCGGTTCCGTCGACCGCCAACCCCATGGGAATGAAAGGATGCGGCGAGGCAGGCACCGTTGGCGCATTGGCCGCGGTTGCAAATGCGGTGCAGGATGCGCTCTGGGATCATGGGGTGCGGCAGGTGGACATGCCGTTCACTCCGGTCAAGGTTTGGGAATTGTTGTCGAATGGTACTGTCGCGGTTCGGTAAGAAGATACTTGGATGGCTCGGCCGCCCTCTGCGGTCCGAGCATTCTGCCGAAACGCGCCACCGCGAACCCATCAGTCATGTCATCATCCTGGACGGAACGATGTCGACCTTGGAGCCCGGCTTCGAGACCCATGCCGGCCAGACCTTTCGGCTGTGCTGTGAAATGGGCAATCAGGTCTCGGTCTTCTATGAAGCGGGCGTGCAATGGGAGAGCTGGAAATCCACGCTGGACGTGATGATGGGGCGGGGGATCAACCGCCAGATCCGCAGGGCCTACGGCTATCTTGCCTCTCGGTACAAGCCCGGCGATCGGATCTACTTCATCGGCTATTCCCGCGGCGCCTATGGTGTGCGCAGCCTTGCCGGCGTCATCGATATGATCGGGCTGCTGCGGGCCGAGCATGCGACCGAGCGCAACATCAAGCAGGCCTACCGGCATTATGAGTGCAACCCGGGCGGGCAGGCCGCACAGGACTTTCGCCGGAATTTCTGCCACGACGGCGTCGAAATTGAGATGATCGGCGTCTGGGACACGGTCAAGGCATTGGGACTGCGCCTGCCGCTGTTGTGGCGCATGGCCGAAGAGCGGCATTCATTTCACAACCACCACCTCGGGCCGTCCACCCGGCACGGGTATCATGCGCTGGCGCTGGATGAAACGCGAGAGGTCTTCACGCCGATCCTTTGGTCGACCGCACCGGATTTCCGAGGCCATTGCGAACAGGTTTGGTTCCGCGGCACGCATGGTGACGTCGGGGGGCAACTCAGCGGGTTCGAGCCCGCGCGACCGCTGGCCAACATTTCGCTGGTGTGGATGCTCGACAAGGCCGAGTTGCATGGTCTGCCGCTGCCTGAAGACTGGCGCAACCGCTTTCCCACTGATCCCCATGCACCGTCGGTCGGGACGTGGCGGGGGTGGGGCAAGATCTTCCTGCTGCGCAAGCATCGCACCGTAGGTCAGGACCCGTCCGAACGCCTGCATGTCTCGGTTTCGCCCGACGAACTGCCCAAATGGGTGCACCTGCCGGCAGGGCCACATTCGCACCCGGCGCAGTAGCGGTCAGTCAAACATCGCCGGGCTGGGTGACTTGCCGTTCGCTTGAAACGCATCGTGGATGTCTTTTTCCAGATTGCGTGTCAGGGACAGGTCCGGCAACGCATCCGGGGCGAAAAACGCCGCTTCGCTGGTTTCGGGGCCCGGTATCGGGGTGGCGGCATCGAAAGGGCTGCATAGGAAGAACAGTTTGTAGAAATCCCGTGGATCTGCCGGGTAGGGATGCCGTGCCTTGTGGCGTACGGAATAGAGTGTCTGCGCCGCGACACGCAGACCGGCTTCCTCCAAGACTTCGCGTTCGATGTTCTCCGACGGAGAGCTGCCGATATCGGCAAAACCGCCAGGCATCGCCCACAACCCGTCGCTGCGTTCCCGTACCAGCAGGATACCGCCGTTGTGAATTACGGCGGCGCGGATGTCGATGCTGGGTGTCGCGTATCCGCCCGCGTGGGCAGGCATCACCATTTCGATCTGTGACAAAGGCACCCGACCCAGATCGGCCAACATCGCGCGGGCCATTCCGGCGATCTCGTCATAACGTTCGCGGTCGAACGGATCGGTGGTGAAATGCTGGCCGGTTTCGGCCAGCGCCAAAAGCCGTTTGGCCCGGGCCAGCCAGGTATCCTCCATCGCTGTCGGATCCTGGCGCATGGGCCTCAGCGACGCCGGTCGCGGCGCGAGCTCATGGGTTGGAAGGCGACGCCCACATGCGCCTCGCAATAAGGTTTGCCCGGCTCGGCCGGCAGACCGCAAAACCAGAAATCATCCGTGGCCGGATCGCCCACGGGCCATTTGCAGGTCTTTTCGGTCAGTTCCATCAGGGTCAGCT
This sequence comes from Ruegeria sp. BC2, assembly GCF_056539245.1. Lineage (NCBI taxonomy): Bacteria > Pseudomonadati > Pseudomonadota > Alphaproteobacteria > Rhodobacterales > Roseobacteraceae > Ruegeria > Ruegeria sp. BC2. The sequence continues at coordinate 1,867,960 of NZ_JBQFUQ010000001.1, read as the reverse complement.
TCTTGGCCTTCTTCTCGACCTCGTTGACCTTGGCCAGTGCCTCGGGGCTGATTTCATTGGCCGAAGGCTGCGGCGGCAGCGGCTGGCCGGCCGGAATGATCTGGCGGCGCGGCGGCGTGGCCGGCTTTGCCTCGGCGGCCGGCGCGGCTGCTGCAGGGCGGGCCGGTTCGGTCTTGGGGGTGGGTTTGGGCTTGGCCTCGGCCTTGGGTGCGGGGGCCGGTTTTTCCTTGGGCTCGGCCTTGGCCGGTGCGGCGCCGGTGGTCCGGTTCGACAGGCCCAGGCGATGGACCTTGCCGATCACCGCGTTGCGGGTGACCCCGCCCAGTTCCTTGGCGATCTGGCTGGCCGACTGGCCTTCGCCCCACATTTTCTTGAGCAGTTCAACGCGCTCGTCTGTCCAGGACATGGGTAGCCTTTCAAAAGCGGGAAAGCGGCCTCGGTCGCGGGCCGCCTTCGGAATTCGTCTCAGCGCCCTATTCTAATCACTGCGGGCCGAGTTACAAGCGGTCATCGAATCAGATTGGGGGCAGGAATGCAGAATCTCGCGGATCAGGACATGCGCCGTTTCGGAGCGGTCAACTGGATGGGGTTGTGGACACTGGCCCAGCGCGAAACCCTGCGCTTCCTGGCGGTCTGGACGCAGACCCTGCTGGCGCCTCTGGTCACAGCGGGCCTGTTCCTGCTGATCTTCAACATCGCCGTCGGCCCAGGGCGACCGGATGTGATGGGCGTGCCGTTCCTGACATTCCTGGCGCCCGGGATCATGATGATGACGGTGATTCAGAACGCCTTTGCCAACACTTCGTCCTCGATGGTGATCTCGAAAGTGCAGGGCAACATCGTGGACACGCTGATGCCGCCGTTGTCCCCACTCGAGATCTTGCTGGGCTATCTGGCGGGCGGCATCGCACGGGGTGTGCTGATCGCGTTGATGCTGGCCGCTGCGCTGGCGCTTGGCTTGGGGCTGATGCCGCAGCATCCCGTGCTGGCCTTGGTTTTTGTCATTCTTGGGGGTGCGTTCATGGGCGCGCTGGGCCTGCTGGCAGGGGTTTTTGCCAACAAGTTCGATCAGATGGCCGCAATCACCAACTTCATCGTTACCCCGCTGGCGTTTCTGTCCGGCACCTTCTACTCGGTCGACGCGTTGCCGCCGTTGCTGAACAGGATCAGTCACGTGAACCCCGTTTTCTACCTGATCGACGGATTGCGATACGGCATGATCGGCGTGTCGGACAGCAACCCGATGTTGGGGATGGCCGTCTGTTTGCTGTCGACCCTGCTGATCTGCGCCGTCATCTGGCAAATGCTGCGGACCGGTTACCGTTTGAAGGCCTAGGCAGCTTCGGACAACGAACCGGGCTGTAGCGGCACGCGGGGGCGTCCCAGCCGCGGATGCAGTCGCGCGGCCACGGACCAGGCGCCCAGCAGTGCAAACCCACCTGCCGCAAAAACACCAGCCACCGGTGTCGCCAGCAACACCAAGGCGGCAACGCCCGGTGTCAGAATTCCCGAAACGTCGCGATAGCTGGAATAGATTGCGGACATCTCTGTCCGCTCGGACGGCTTCACCGCCATCAGGAATGGTAGACCGGCACAAATGTCCAGCACGATCAACCAGATTGACCCCATGACCAGAGCGACGACCGATGCCACCGGCCAGCCCGAGAGAAATGCAGCCAACAGAAAACATGTGACGCACGCGGCAAAGCCCGTTCGCACGGCGCTGCGCAGAGACCGGTTCTGGACCCAGCGCAGAATCAGGGGGGCAGAAAACAGCATGGCGTTCGTGGCTGACAAAAGCGTGCCGCCCAATTGCTCACCCAACCCGTTTTCGATGGCGAAAATCGGAAGGTAGACCACATAGATCCACCAGCCACAGGACCGGATCATGGCAAACAGATACCCGGCCACCAGCCGTGGTTGGGCAAAGAACCGTGGTAGAAAAGACAGCGGATTTTTCGTTGCCCTCCTGGCCTTGGTAATCAGTTTGCCGTTGCCCAAACGCGTGGCCCAGAACATGATCAGCATCCCGGTGGCGGCGGCCGCGCTGATGATGAAAGGGGCAGGGGCCCATACTTCCATCAACTTCACACCTGCCATCGGCCCCGCTGTCCAACCCAGCGCGCTGTAGAACATCCGGCTTGTTTCGCAGCGGCCGAGCTCGATCTTGCTGATGTAGTCCAAAACGTAGGCGTTGAAGCAGATGAAAGTAACCACCGCGGCCACGGTGTTCAGCGCAAGTGCCCCGATCACGGCCCCGGGGCTGCCATCGATGGCCAGCAGAGCGCCGGTGATGAACATAACGCAGCCGGCTGTGTAGGCCCATCGTCGCGGGACATAGCGGATCAGGAACGGCACCATCAGTCCAGCCAATAACGAAACGAGGCCGACCAGAAAGTAAACGAGCGAGACGGACCCGGCGTCGCCCATGGCCCGGTACATCACCAAGGGGAATACGGAAATCAGGATGCCGCGAACCACGGCCTCGAACCCGGCAAGTATGCCGAACTTGCGAACGGAGGGCGCGGGCGCATGACGGACCCATTCCGGGATTCGGCGTTCGTGCATCGGGCAATCTCTCTAACCAACCGCATTCAGGGTGCGTCATGCGGTGTCGGTTTCATGAGAGTTTGCGACATCGGGGTCGCCTGCGGACAAGGCCGTAGAAAAAATCCTAGCGGCGTCTGGCTCGGGCCTCGCGCCAGACAAGGATCAGCGCTCCGGTCAGAATGACCCCTGAGCCCAGCAGACTGACCCAATCCGGAACGACCCGGAACACCCCATAGTCATAAAGCGCTGCGAATATCAGCGTTGCATAGCTGATTGGCGCTACGAACGAGGCATCTGCCCGGGCCATTCCATTGACGAAGCAGGCCTGCGCGCAAGCCATCAGAAAACCAATGCCGGCCAAAGCCGCCCACTGAGCGGGCGATGGTGGCTGCCAGACGGTTGCGACCGCGATGCTGGCAATCGTCAAGCCCATGGCATTGTTGATGAGCAGGATCTGGATGGGGCTCTCGCGGCCAGACAGCTTTTTGATGAAGATCAGTTCCATCCCGATCACTGCCGCCGCCGCTAAGGCCAGCAGAGCCGCGGGTTGAAAGCTGTCGGGGGTCGGGCGCAGCAGGATGATGGCCCCCGTCAAAGCCACCGCCGCCGCCAACCAGCGCCAAGGCCCTACGGTCTCTTTCAGCAGAGGAATGGCCAGAACCATCGCGAAAACAGGGTTCAGAAACGATATCGCCGTGGCATCGGCTATGGGGATATAGGCGACCGACGCGAACATCAGAGTAATGCCAGACCACCCGAAACTGGTGCGTCCGACATGCAGGCCCCAGTGGGGACGCCGTAGTTGGGGACGCAGAACGCCAACCGCTGCCACGATGACCACAAATGCGAACAGGAACCGGCCATGGCTGATCTGCATCGGGTGCAGGGGCGGGCCCAGTGTCTCGGTGCCCAGAGCTTTGGCCAGCAATGTCGTGCCCGCGATGAAAGCGCTGGCGCAGAAGATAAGTACGGCTGCCAGGGCAGGGTTGTGGGCTTGTGGTGAGAACATGGGCCATCGGTGCGCCAGCGTAAGAGAAATGACAAGCCCGAATTGCAAGGCGCCCGACCCGCGCCTGCAAAAAATCCATGGGCGGATACATTTTGCCTTTCCACACTGGGTTGGCCCCGCTATACGGGCACCCATGATCAAACTCGCGTATATCCTGCCGCTCCGACGCCGACGCATCATTGCGTAACCGGCCCGTTTGATCCTGCGCGCGCGAACCAAATCCGCGCATCTCTCACCAAATCTGTTGACGAACCCGGTCTCAGTGTTTCAGTCACTGGGTTCAAGTTTTCCAAAAAGGATGATCCGATGATCCCGTCCGTTCTGCCGACCTACAATCGTGCTCCGCTGACCTTCGTGAAGGGCGAAAGCGCCTGGCTGACCGAGGCGGACGGCCGACGTTTCCTTGATCTGGGCGCGGGGATCGCGGTGAATGCGCTGGGCCATGCCCACCCGGCACTGGTCAATGCCCTGACCGACCAGGCGCACGCGCTGTGGCACGTGTCGAACCTGTACCAGATCCCGCAGCAGCAGGCGCTGGCCGACAAGCTGGTGGATCTGACCTTTGCCGACACGGTGTTCTTCACCAATTCGGGCACCGAGTCCTGCGAACTGGCGGTCAAGATGGCCCGCAAGCATTTCTACGACAAGGGTCAGCCGGAAAAGGTCGAGATCATCACGTTCGAGGGGTCTTTCCACGGGCGCTCTTCGGCGGGCATTGCCGCTGCCGGGTCCGAGAAGATGACCAAGGGGTTCGGCCCGCTGCTGCCGGGGTTCGTGCATGTCGCCTTCGGCGATCTGGACGGCGTGACCAACGCGATCAGCGACAAGACCGCCGCGATCATGATCGAGCCGATCCAGGGCGAGGGCGGCATCCGCCCCGTGCCCGATGTCGAGCTCAAGGCCCTGCGCCAGATCTGCGACGACAACGGCCTGCTGCTGATCCTCGACGAGGTGCAATGCGGCGTCGGCCGTACCGGGAAACTCTTTGCCCATGAATGGGCGGGCATCACGCCCGACATCATGATGGTGGCCAAGGGCATCGGCGGGGGCTTTCCTCTGGGTGCGGTGCTGGCCACCGAAGCGGCCGCCAGCGGCATGACCGCGGGTACCCATGGGTCGACCTATGGCGGCAACCCTCTGGGCTGCGCGGTGGGCTGCGCGGTTCTGGACCATGTGGCGACCCCGGCCTTCCTGGACGGTGTCAACCGCAAGGCGGGGCTGCTGCGCCAAAAGCTCGAGGGCATCGTCGCCGATCACCCCGACGTGTTCGAGGAGGTCCGCGGATCCGGCCTGATGCTGGGCCTGAAATGCAAGGCGCCCAACACCGACGTGGTCGCGGCCGGCTATGACAACGAAGTCATCACCGTGCCTGCGGCCGACAACGTGATCCGCCTGCTGCCGCCGCTGACCCTGACCGAGGACGACATCGCCCAGGCCCAGATCCGCCTCGAGAAAACCGCCCGGCAGGTTCAAGGCCAACTCGCCTCGGCCTGACGCCCCCTATTCCCGAATGCGCCGGGGGCGGCGCCCCCGGCAACCGACAGTGAAAAAGCGAACCGACATGAACCATTTCCTTGATATCCACAAAACCGACGCCGCCGCGCTGCGGTCGATGATCGACCAGGCCGGCGCGATGAAGCAGGCCCGGTTGGGCCGCCCAAAGGCCGCACCCGACGATGAACAGCCGCTGGCCGGCCGCATGGTGGCGCTGATCTTCGAAAAACCCTCGACCCGGACCCGCGTGTCCTTCGATGTGGGCGTGCGCCAGATGGGGGGGCAGACCATGGTGCTGTCGGGCAAGGACATGCAGCTGGGCCATGGCGAAACCATCGCCGACACCGCCCGCGTGCTGTCGCGCTATGTCGACATGATCATGATCCGCACCTTTGACGAAACCATCCTGACCGAGATGGCCGAATACTCGGACGTGCCGGTGATCAACGGCCTGACCGACCGCACCCATCCCTGCCAGATCATGGCCGACGTGCTGACCTATGAAGAACACCGCGGCCCCATCGCCGGGAAAAAGGTGGTCTGGACGGGTGACGGCAACAATGTCTGCGCCTCGTTCCTGCACGCGGCGGGCCAGTTCGGTTTCGACCTGACCTTTACCGGCCCCGCCCAGTTCGACCCCGAGGAAGAATTCATGGGCTTTGCCCGCCAGAAGGGCTCGAAGATCGTGATCGAACGCGACCCGTACAAGGCCGTCGACGGCGCTGATCTTGTCGTGGCCGACACCTGGGTTTCGATGCACGACTCGCAATCGGCCAAGGAGCGCCGCCACAACCTGCTGCGGCCCTATCAGGTCAACGCGGAGCTCATGTCCCATGCCAAACCCGACGCCCTGTTCATGCACTGCCTGCCCGCCCACCGCGAGGAGGAAGCGACCTCCGAGGTGATGGATGGGTCGAACTCGGTGATCTTTGACGAGGCCGAAAACCGCCTGCATGCGCAGAAGGCGGTAATGCGCTGGTGTTTGGGGGTCTGAAGCCCCCTCAGTCATTCAATGGGAGCCGCTGGTTCTCTTTCAATCCCGGAGGCTCCCATGCCGCACGTCGTCTTGGAATTTTCAGCCGGACTTGAGCAATCGCATGATTTTCAAGCCATATGCGAAGAACTCTATACGGTCCTCGCCGCGCATCAGGAGTTTGACGCACCAACGCTGAAAATTCGCGCGATGCCGATCCCGTATTCCTTCATCGGGACCGAGCCGCAGACCTTCATCCATGCCTCACTGTTGCTGATGCAGGGACGGGATGAACGGACGCGAGCCGAGCTGAACGCGATCATTCTGGATGTTCTGGCCGCCGCGGCGCCGAAGGTCGGCAGCATTACCGTACGGGATGTAGAGATGAACCGCGCCACCTATGCCAAGCGCCTAGCGACCTGACGTGCGCCCGTCGCTTAACCCCGCGGTTTCACGTCCCAGACCTGCAATCTGATCAACGCCCCGACGCAGGCGAACAATACAAGTCCGCACAATGCGGCCTTGGTGACGGTTTCCATTGTGCCCTCGATCAGCAGGGCATGAACGACCGTGCCCAGAATGGTCACCAGCGCAAGACTGGCATGGGCCAACCGCCAAGGGCGGAACCGCCATCCCAGCCGGCTGCGCAGCGCGGCCAGCGCCGCGGCGGCGAACGCTGCCCACATGGCCGCCACGCCCCAGGCCGAGAACGAGGTAGGCGACCGGAACAGCATGGCATCCACCACGTCCGGGGGGCTGGTGATCCACAACCCGCCCACATGCAGGGCAATCATGGCGATCAGGGCGATGCCGACCCAGCGGTGCACCATTCGGCTGTTCATCGCGGTCAGCCCCGGCATCATGCGCGCAGCCAGCAGCGGCTGCACCAGAAGCAATCCCAAGCCGATGACTCCGGCAAAGCCCGCAGCGATATAGATCGAGCTGCGCCAGGCCAGATACGGGCTGAACCCCGCCACCACCACAGGCACCGCGATGGCCGCGATCAGCGCCAGCCAGACCGCAAGTACGCCCGGGCGCGGCACGTGGTTCAGACCGGTTGCAGAACGAAATGCGCGGCGAGAGTCTTGTCGCGCGCACTGGACATGATCGGGCGCAGGAAGACGGTCTCGAATTCGCCGCTGTCATAGGCCAGATGTCCATGCGGCTGACCAAAGGCCGGCACGATCTGCGGCATCTCCAGCCGGAATTCTCCGTTCGCATCGGTCAGGGTGGCACCGTGGCTCTGAGGGTCGCGCTCGTGGCCTTCTGTGGTATGCGCCCAGATCTGGATGCGCTGACCGGGCAGGGGCGCGCCGTCGCCGGCCCGCCGTACTGTGCCGGTCATCCAGAAACCGCCGCCGCCGATCCGGTCGACGACCGGCGCGCCCGGGCGATAATTGTTCGATCCACCCCGCATCGACGGGGTCGGCGCCAACCCACTGGCTCGCGCAGGCATGATGAGGCCGCTGCTGGCCGTGGCGACCAGAGCGGTGCCGGCCACCAGCATGGTTCTTCGGTTCAGTGAATCTCCGGGCATCGAAACCTCTCCTGTGCTGACCCGGCAGCTGTTCCAACCGCCACAGTGGAAGAATAGCACGATCATGACTCATTCCGAGCGTTCCGGGCAAAATCCGGCCGACCTGCAGACAAAAGCGCGTGGAATGGACCGAGACGGCAATAATCTTTGACGCCTGCGCCATTCGGGTGCGATCCTTTTCCTTGAGTCACCAAGGGGGAAGCCGATGACAGATGCCAACCTGCTGACCAAGGATGAAATCGATGCATTCCGCCGCGATGGCGCTGTGGTGCTGCGCCAGAAATTCAGCGCGGACTGGCTGGAGTTGCTGCGCGCGGGCATCGATGCCGATCTGCAGACCCCGACCGAGAACTTCACCCGCCACACCAAGGACCCGGCCGCGCCCGCCTATCTCGAGGATTACTGGGCCTGGAGCAAGATCCCCCAGTTCGAGGAATTCGTCCGCAACTCGCCCTGTGCGTCAATCGCGTCCGAGTTGCTGGGCGCCGTGCCGATCAATCTGGTGATGGACAACTGGTTCCTGCGCGAGGCCGGATCGACCTCGCGCCCGCCATTCCATCAGGACCTGTCCTATTTCGATTTCGAAGGCTCGATGTGCGTGCTGTGGCTGCCGCTTGAACCGGTCAGCAAGGACAACGGGATCGCCTTCGTGCGCGGCTCGCACCTGTGGGACAAGCTGTTCATGCGGGTGCGTTTCGCCGACGGGCACCCCAGCTATGAACCCACGCAGGTTGCAGGCCGCACCTATCACCCGCCACCGGACGTGAATGCCGATCCCGGCGCTTATGACCTGCTGCAATGGGACCTGGATCTGGGCGATTGTATCTATTTCGACATGCGCACGCTGCACGGGGGGCTGTCCTCGGTCACGCCCACTGAAACCGTGCGCCGCTTCACCCTGCGCATGACCGGGCCGGACGGGGTGATCCGTTATCGCGGCGATTGGGCCAAGGAGGAGCGGGCGCAGTTTGAGGCCGCCGGCTATGCCGAGGGCGACCGGATCGCCGGCCCGTTTTTTCCGCAACTCTGGCCCCGCGCACAGGACTGATCCGGGGCGCAGCTTGTCTGTGCGTAGATGCACTTTGTCCGCTGGTATTTTGCGCTAGATTGGCAAGGGTGAACATCCCGCCGCACCGGATTGGAGACCGACATGAGCTGGAACCCCACCCACAGCCCCGAATGCGTCAGCGAAGGTTCGGCGCTGGAGACCCTGATCATCCCGCGCGCCCGCGATCTGGGCGGGTTCGAGGTGCGCCGCGCGCTGCCCTCGGTCAAGCGTCAGTTGGTGGGGCCCTTTATCTTCTTCGATCAGATGGGACCGGCCGAGTTCATCACCGATGGCGGCATCGACGTACGCCCGCATCCGCATATCGGGCTGGGCACGGTCACCTACCTGTACCAGGGCGAGTTTGAACATCGCGACAGCCTTGGCACCCATCAGATGATCTATCCCGGCGAGGTCAACTGGATGGTCGCGGGCCGCGGCGTTACCCACTCCGAACGCACCAGCGCCGAAACCCGCGCCAAGCGGCACAGCCTGTTCGGCATCCAGACCTGGATCGCGCTGCCCGAAGCGCACGAAGACATGGCCCCCGATTTCGAACATCACAAGCAGGGCGCGTTGCCGCATATCCAGGATGCCGGTGTCAGCGCCCGGCTGATCCTCGGCTCGGCCTATGGGGAAACCAGCCCGGTCACGATGCTGTCGGAAACCTTCTATCTGGACGTGCAACTGGACCCCGGCGCCGCCTTCCCGCTGCCCGACGATCATGAGGATCGGGGCGTCTACGTCACCCAGGGCTCGGTCGAGATCGCGGGTGACCGGTTCGAGGAAGGCCGCATGATGGTCTTCCGCCCGGGTGACCGCCTGTCGGTGACTGCCGGGCCGGCGGGGGCGCGGCTGATGCTGCTGGGCGGGGCCACGATGAATGAGGATCGGTATATCTGGTGGAACTTCGTCTCGTCTTCGAAGGACAAGATCGAAACGGCGATCCGCGAATGGAAATCCGCCGATTGGGCCAACGGTGCCTTCCACCTGCCGCCAGGGGACGAAGACGAGTTCATTCCGATCACCCCGGAACTGGAACGCACCAAACCCCGGCGCGCGCGCTGAACGTCACGTCAGCGCCCGTCCGGCTTGCCCGCCCGCGCGATCCCGGCGATCCTTGGCGGCAAACGGGAAGGGGACGGCATGAAACTGGTGATCGCGGGCGCGGGCAGCATCGGATGCTATTGCGGGGGGCTGTTGGCCGATGCCGGGCATGACGTTACGCTGCTGGGCCGGGCGCGGGTGCTGGATCCGATCCGGCAGAATGGGCTGACCGCGACCGACTATTCGGGCCTGCGCAAAACGATCCCCGCCGACCGTCTGACCCTGTCCGATGACCCTGCCTGCCTGTCCGACGCCGATCTGGTTCTGGTCACGGTAAAAACCGGCGCCACCGCCGAGATGGCCCGCCTGATCGCCGCGCACGCCCCGGCCGCGGCCCTGGTCATTTCGTGGCAGAACGGGATGGAAAACGCCCGCACCCTACGCACCGCGCTGCCCGGGCGGGACGTGCGCGCCGGGATGGTGCCGTTCAACGTGGTGCCTGCCGGTCCGGCCACCTGGCATCGCGCGACATCCGGCGACATCGTGATCCAGTCCGGCCCCGGCGCGCTGGCCCGCCGCCTGTCCTCGCCCGATCTGCCCGTCACCGAAACCGACGAGATCGAGGCGGTGCAATGGGGCAAGCTGGTCATCAACCTCAATAATGCGCTGAACGCGCTGTCGGGCCTGACCCTGCGCGAACAGCTATTGAACCGCGACTGGCGCCGTCTGATGGCCGATCAGATGGCGGAGGCGCTGGCGGTTCTGGCCGCCTCCGGGCGCCCCGTGGCCTCGACCACGCCGCTGCCGGCCTGGATGACGCCGCATGTCCTGCGCCTGCCCACGCCGCTGTTTTCGCGCATCGCGGCGCGGATGCTGACGATCGACCCCGCCGCGCGCACCTCGATGGCCTATGATCTGGATGCCGGTCGTCCGACCGAAATCGACAGCCTGCAGGGCGAGATCATTCGCCTGGGCCGCGAAACCGGCACGCCGACCCCGATCTGCGACCGGGTGGCAGCGCTGATCACGCAGGGCGAGACCGGTCCGCTGACCCCGGATCAGATCCGGGCAGGGCGGAGCAGTGCCGGCGGTTAGATCCGCAACAGCAGCTTTTTCAGCTCTGGTTCATGGACCCGTTCGGACGCCTCTTGCGGCGAGACCCACTCGCGGGAGCGTTCGTGCATTTCGGGAAATTCATCGGCCAGTTCGGTGATCCGCAGCCGATAGACCGTGGTGCAAACCGGATCGATCGCGCCGCTTTTTCGGACCTTGCCGTAGCAGTAGCTGCCGACCGGCTCTGGATCGACCTCGGCGTTGCGCACGCCGGCCTCTTCCCAAGCCTCCTGTGCTGCCGCCTCGGCCCCGTTCAGCCCGTCAATCGGCCAGCCTTTGGGGATGATCCACCGCCCGGTGTCGAGGCTGGTAACCAGCAGCACCTGCGTATCGGGGCCATCGCCACGGGTACACAACGCCGCGAACTGCACGAGGCGCGGACGCTGAAACAGGGGTTTCAAGACCCCCTCCCAGAATTTGTGCAGCCATGTCATTGCGGGTGCCTGCCGTTTTTTGTTGTTCTGCCTTCCAGACGGCGAGAGATATCAATCTGACAGACGGTATTCAAGCACCCCTGCGTTTGGCCCGCAGGGTCGGGTCGGCCTGGGTCGGGTCCTCGGGCCAGGGGTGCTTCGGGTATTGCGCGCGCATGTCCTTGCGTACATCGGCATAGGACCCGGCCCAGAACCCCGGCAAGTCGCGGGTGATCTGGATCGGGCGTTGCGCAGGGGACAGCAGGGTGATCTTCAGCGGCTCGCCGCCCACGATAGGGTGCTGGGTGACCCCGAACATCTCCTGCAGGCGAACCGCGATCTCGGGCACCGCCTTGCCATAGTCGATCGGAACCTTGCGCCCCAGCGGCGTGACGAAGGCCGGGGGCGCGCGGCGGTCCAGTTCCTGCATCTGGTCCCAACTCAGCCGCGCCTGAAGGGCGGGCAGCAGGTCGAACCGCTTCCAATCCTCAGCGGTGCGAACGCCGGTCAGCATCGGCAGCAGCCAGTCCTCAAGCGTGTCCATCAGCCCGTTTTCCGAAAAGTCCGGCAGGTCGACGCCCGCCGCCCGCACCAGCTCAACCCGCGCGGCCAGTCGCGCGGCCTTGCCCTCCAGCCGCAGGCCCAGATCGCGCACGCCGTCCAGCATCGCGCGGGCCACGGACTCGTCGGGCACGTCCTTCCAGATGCGGTCATCCAGCACCAGTGCGCCGAACCGTTCTTGCCGCCGGGCCACCACCCGACGGTCCCGTTTTGACCAAGCGCAGGTCTCGACCCATTCGATCTGGTCGGCGAACAACGTGCGTATCTCGGCCTCTGAGATCTGCGCGGCCATGCGCAGACGGGCCTCGCGCGGGTTGCCGTCCGTGTCGATGGCCACCAGATACGGGGCCGCGGCCAGCGGGTCGCCGGGGTCCATCACCACACCCTTGCCGCCCGACAGCACATAGCGCGGCGCGTCGCCCTTTCGCCGCTGTCCGACCCGGTCGGGATAGGCCAACGCGGCCATCGCCGCCGGGCTCAGCGGGTCGCCATCGGTCTTGATCTGGCCGCGTAGCCGTTTCGCCTCGGACCGGATCCGGTCCAGAACGCCGGGATTGGCGGGCCAAACCCGGTTGCGCTGATAGGCGCGCGGATCGCGCAGCGCCTCGAGCCGCAGCGACAGGTCCACCGGTGCGCCCTTCAACGGGTCGCGCTCTGCCATCAGGGCGGCAAGCGGGGCGGCCTGCGCGCCGGCCGTGACCAGCATGTGCCCCAGCCGCGGATGCAGCGGCAGGCCAGCCAATGCGCGGCCATGTTTGGTGATCCGGCCCTTGCCGTCCAGAGCGCCCAGCATCCGCAGCAGCGCGCGCGCCTCGGCCAGCGCCCCCTCGGGCGGGGGTGTCAGAAAGGCCAGATCCTGCGGCTCGGCCCCCCACAGGGCCAGTTCCAGCGCAAGGCCGGTCAGGTCGGCGGCTTCGATTTCGGCGGGTGGAAAGGCGGGCAGGGCGCCTTCCTCACCCTTCGACCATAGGCGATAGCACAGCCCTTCGGCCACACGGCCCGCGCGGCCCGCGCGCTGGGTCGCCTCGGCGCGGGTGACGCGCTCGGTCACCAGCCGCGACATGCCCGAGCCCGGATCGAACCGCGCGCGGCGGGCCTGGCCCATGTCCACCACCACCTGGATGTCCGGAATGGTCAGCGAGGTCTCGGCGATCGAGGTGGCCAACACCACCTTGCGCCCGGTCTCGGCCGGCGCAAGGGCGGCGCGCTGGGCGGCAAAGGGCATGGCGCCGAACAACAGCCGGATCGCGCAATCGCCGGGCAGCCGCCCGGCTAGCGCGGCCTCGGCCCGGCGGATTTCGCCCTCGCCCGGCAGAAACACCAGAATACCGCCGCCGGTGGCGCGGGTCTCGCGCTCGGCCTGCACCACCAGATCGACCAACGCATCCAGCCGCCGCGTCTGGAGGCCAAGCGGGCGGTCCAGCCAGCGGGTCTGAACCGGAAAACTGCGCCCCTCGGATGTCACCAGCGGCGCGTCCATCAACCGCGCCACCGGATCGGCATCCAGCGTGGCCGACATCGCCAGCAGGATCAGGTCGTCGCGCAGCGCACCGGCGACCTCTAGGCACAGGGCCAGCCCCAGATCGGCGTTCAAAGATCGTTCGTGGAATTCGTCGAAGATCACCGCCCCAACACCGGGCAGATCGGGCTCGGACTGCAGCATCCGGGTCAGGATGCCTTCGGTCACCACCTCGATCCGGGTGGCATTCGACACTTTCGTCTCGCCCCGCACGCGATAGCCGACGGTCTGGCCCGCGCGTTCGCCCAGTGTCTCGGCCATGCGTTCGGCAGCGGCGCGGGCGGCCAGCCGCCGCGGTTCCAGCATCACGATCCGCCCGTCGCACAGGCCGGCGTCGCGCATCGCCAGAGGCACGCGCGTGGTCTTGCCGGCGCCGGGCGGGGCCTGCAGCACCGCGCGGCCGCGTGTGCGCAGCGCGGCGATCAGGTCGGGCAGGGCATCGTCGATCGGTAGACGGGTCATGCCGCCTTATCGCCAAAGCCTCGGCCAAGGTCCAGAACGCCTGCGTCAAATCCCGTGCCCGGCGGTACTGGACAAACCCGGCCCATCCCCGTCATCTAGGGCAGATTTCGACGAAGGACCGCGCCCATGACTACAGCCGAGCTTGCCGACAGGATCCTCAAGGGCGACCGCCGGGCGCTGGCCCGCGCGATCACCCTTGTCGAAAGCACCCGCGCCGATCACCGCGCCCAGACGGCGCAGCTGCTCGAGGCGCTGTCGGGTGCCGGGCGGCAGGCGCTGCGCATCGGGTTGTCGGGAACGCCGGGGGTGGGCAAATCCACCTTCATTGAAAGCTTCGGCATGATGCTGATCGGGCAGGGGCTGCGGGTGGCGGTTCTGGCGGTCGATCCCAGCTCGGCCCGGTCGGGCGGCTCGATCCTGGGCGACAAGACCCGGATGGAACGCCTCAGCCGCGAGCCGAACGCCTTCATCCGCCCCTCACCCAGCCAGAGCCATCTGGGCGGCGTCGCCCGCCGCACGCGCGAGGCCATCGCCCTGTGCGAGGCGGCCGGGTTCGACGTGGTGCTGATCGAAACGGTGGGCGTGGGCCAGTCGGAGACCGTGGTGTCGGAAATGTCCGACCTTTTCCTGCTGCTGCTGGCCCCGGCCGGCGGGGATGAATTGCAGGGCGTCAAGCGCGGCATCATGGAGATGGCCGACATGATCCTTGTGAACAAGGCCGACGGCGACCTGAAAGCGACGGCCACCCGCACCTGCGCCGACTATGCCGGGGCGCTGCGCCTGCTGCGCAAACGCCCGCAGGACCCCGAGGGCTTTCCCAAGGCGATGACCGTTTCAGCGGTCGAGGAACACGGCCTGGACCAGGCCTGGGCCGAAATGCAGGCCTTGGCCGATTGGCGCAAACAGAATGGCCATTGGGACGCCAATCGCGCCGAGCAGGCCCGCTACTGGTTCGACCAGGAGGTGCGTCACGCGCTGCTCGCCAAGCTGGAGACCCCGCAGGCCCGATCCGAGATGGACCGGCTGGGCGCCGAGGTCGGTTCTGGGCGGCTCAGCCCCTCGGTGGCGGCCGAGCGGATGTTGCGGACTCTTGCATCCGGGTAACACCATTGCCCGCGCGGACAGGAAAACTTGGCGCAACGCCCAAGAGTTCTGTAGCCTGAGTGCAGGTGAAATCCTTGGTTGTGGTGCCCAGCACATAGAAAAACCGGAGCGCAGCTGGCTGGACGTGACCAAGCGGAGAAACAGGACCCGCCTCTTATGCCCGATATCTTTGGGACAAACGGCGATGACGATATCGATGTCACCAATGACAACGGTACGCTGAACGGCACCCCTCAGGGTACGCCAATTGATGATATCCGCGCGCGCGGCGGCAACGACATCATCACTGTCACCAACAGTACCATCTCTGGCAGTGTCCGTGGAAATGCCGGGATCGATACGATCACGGTGATCGGCAGCACGATCGGCGGTCAGGTAAGAGCCGGATCAGACGACGACACGGTCACGCTGCAAGGCTCGGTCATTGGTAATATCCGTCTGGGCGGTGGAAATGATGTTCTGAACTTCCGCAGCACCAGCGTGTCCGGCGACGTGCGCGGTGGCAGTGGTACCGACACGCTGAACCTGCCCGCAGGAACCGTGGTCAACGACAGCTCATTCGGGACATTTACCGTGTCTGCCGGCACCAGCTATTCGTTGACCAGCGGCAGTTTCACCCTGCCGTCGGGTATTACAGTCACCTATTCCGCATTTGAAAATGGATCCGGCGTTCCCTGCTTTACCGCTGGCACGAGCATTCTGACTGACCGCGGCCCGGTACAGGTGCAAGACCTGCGCACCGGTGACCTGATCTGTACGGTCGAGAGCGGCAACCAATCCATCCGCTGGATCGGTCGGCGCAGGTTTGATGCGGTTGATCTGAGGGCCAATCCGAAACTGCGCCCCGTTCGTATTTGCGCCGGGGCTTTGGGAGCGGGGCTGCCCACGCGGGACCTGTTGGTTTCCCGCCAGCACCGCATGATGGTCGGTTCTCGCATCGCGCAACGCATGTTCGGCCAGTATCAAGTTCTGATTCCCGCGATCAAGCTGACGGCGCTGCCGGGGATATTCGTAGATTGCACGGTCGACAGCATTGAGTATTTCCATCTGCTGTTCGACCGGCACGAGATCCTGTTTGCCGAATCCGCGCCGACCGAAAGCCTGTATACCGGCCCAGAGGCGCTGAAATCTCTGGGACCCGCGGCAAGGACTGAAATCCTTGCGATTTTTCCGGAACTGGCTGATGAGAACCACGAATCCGAACCCGCTAGGTTGATCCCGATAAGCCAACAACAGGCCCGTCTGATTGCTCGTCACCTCAAAAATCACAGGCCTTTGCTTGTTGATGTCTGAGCCGTTTCAGGACCATTTATTGACAAGGAAAGATTTCGCAGCTGCTGTCTTGACCCTTCCGGCGATTCCCACTAAACGCATCCAACCAGTTTTCGGGCGCGACTTCGGGTTGTGCCCCTTGTGATTTGGCTGCGGATTAATGCCCGGCCTCCAGAAACAAAGGAAGAAACCATGTCGCGCCGTTGCGAACTGACCGGAAAAGGCCCGATGACTGGCAACAATGTCAGCCACGCCAAAAACAGAACTCGTCGTCGTTTTCTGCCCAACCTTAACGACGTGACCCTGCAGTCGGAAACCTTGGGTCGTGGCGTCAAGCTGCGCATCTCGGCCGCCGCGCTGCGCTCGGTCGATCACCGTGGTGGTCTGGACGCGTTCCTGGCAAAAGCCAAGGACGAAGAGCTGTCCGCCAACGCGCTGAAAGTGAAAAAGGAAATCGCCAAGGCGCAAGCCTCGGCCTGATTTTCCCAAAGACTGTTTCGTGGCCCCTGTACCCGTTGGTGCAGGGGCTTTTCGTTTGTCTGTGGGTCCTCAACCTGTCTCAAGCCTGTATTTCAGGAACTGCGCGCCGGAATAGGTCACCGGACCGACATAATGCGCGCCGATACGCTGTAGCGCAGAGAGATTGCGGCGGGACGGTGGAAGCAGAAAAGTGACATGGGGAATACGTTCATCGGCTCGGGCGAATGCGATGGCCTCGCGGGTGATGCGCGTGCCCAGACCGAAGGCATCCGGCGTCAGGACCAAACCGAAATCCCATTCATTGCCTTCACGCTGGAACCCGCCCCAGCCGACATAGCAACCGCCGGACGTGATCGCCCAGTGCCCAAGCCCGTCGCGTTCCCAGCAGGCCTCTTTTGCGTCAATGAAGGCCCGCGCCATCGCGATGTCCCAGGGCCCCGTCAGTAAAGGCAGATGCCGAGCGACGCGGGGATCAGACATGTGCCGTGCGATTTCAGCCGGCTCAATCTGCGGCAGCCTGAGGAACTGGATTTCTGTGTGCGCTTTGCGTGGCATGACCACGATCTACGCCTGAATTTCCGCCCAAACCAGACCGTCCCGATCACTTTGCCGTTGGACTGGTGTCGCACGTAGTGTCGGTGCGGAAGGCAGAAGGACGCGACTACGTGACATTGTTCACATACAGGGTTTTGAATCTGTTTTATGTATGCGGTTATTCTACGGCGGAGTGTGGTAATGTCTGCGAATACTTCAATTATTATTTCCTTCCTTTCGACTCTTCTGGTTGGCTCATTTTCCAGCTGTGCGCGGATGCAGCGGCGGGTGAACCGGCTGCATACCGGTCTCAACACCGGTCCGGATGATCGCGGAATTCTTTGAAGGTCTCGATCAAGACAAATTCAGGGGCCGGCCAGTCAGGCCGGCCCTTTTTCTTGGTTCGCGCCAAACTGTCTCAGCGTTCACGAAGGCACTTGAAGTCCGTTTCCGATCGGGCCTAAACGTCTGCCAAGATGACCCGATCCTATCGCCTCGTGTTGCCGTTGCTACTGTCGCTGATGCTGGTTCTGACAGGCCAGAGTTTTGCGGCGTCACGGGGATTGAATGCGGCGGTCGGTCAAATGGTGCTTTGCACCGGGAACGGTCCTGTGGTTGTCTATATGGACGAGCACGGCCAGCCCACCAAACCACCTCATTTCTGTCCCGACTATGCGCTCAACTTGCTGGGTGCGGTTCTGGATGCCCCGTCGCCTGCACCGAAAGGGCCCGAGCGGGCACAGTCTGACATTCCGCTGCATTCCGACAACCTTGTTGCGGCTCCGATCCCGCAGCGACCGGCGCGCGCGCCGCCGGCCCCTGTCTGAGACCCTTCGCAACACAATCAGACAGTTAAAAAGGAGAGGCGAGATGCCCTTCAAATCATTCCTGCCCGCTATTTTCGTCGCTGCAATCATGTCCACCGCCGCCCATGCGGAAAGTGTGATCTCGGTTGAGGATGCCTACGCCCGATCCTCGGGGGTCAATGCCAAGGCTGGTGCGGCCTTCATGATGATCCGCAATTCAGGCGACACCGATGATCAACTCGTCGCTGTCAAATCAGATATCGCTGCACGGGTCGAGCTGCATACGCACAAGATTGACGACAACGGCGTGGCCAAGATGATGGAAGTCGAGGAGGGTTTTGCGATCCCCGCCGGCGAGGCGCATATGCTGCAGCGGGGCGGGGACCATGTGATGTTCATGGGGCTCAAGCAGCCGTTTGAGCAGGGCGCAACCATACCCGTCACTTTGGTTTTTGAGCAGGCCGGTGAGGTCGTTGTCGAGATTCCCGTGGACCTGGAACGGAAAGACGGCCACGGGCATATGAAGCACTCGAACTGACAGCACGCCTGTCTTCGGGCCGCGATGCGGCCGTCATCCATGCGCCAGGCCGGGTCAAGCCCCGGCCTGTTCGCGTTTCAACTGCCGATCAGCGTTGTTCTTCACTTGTTGACCACGCGCATCGAAACCCGTTCTCCGGCCCGTTTGAAACGTGCGGCCATGAACAGCATGACGCCGGCAAAGGCCAAGGCGGAGACCGCGATTGCCCAGCCCAGTGCGACGACGCCGCTTCCGGGCCAGAAGATCAGCACCAGCCCGATGATAAGGGCCACGATGCCCGAGTTCCGAACGGTCGCGCGTTCGGGGTCCAGCTGATGCATCTGGCCCAGCGAAATCAGCGAGCCGATCCCGATGATCAGCGCCCAAGCGCCCAGCAGGAAGAACGTCAGACGAGCTGTGCCTTCCGGCCAGATCAAAAGGACCAGCCCAATCAAGACCGCCCCGATACCCGCGCCTCCGATCAGTCCGCGCCGACCGAAGCCAAGAAAGGTCAGACCGCCATCGAGGATCAGCAGCACCCCTACCAGCTGCAGCAGCAGTGCGATGCTGCCGGTTGGCCAGAACAGCGCGGCAATGCCAACCGCCCCCGCAAGCAATCCGCGCAGCAGGAACGTCCACCACAGATCCGCAAGGGTGTCGCCCAGCGCTTCGCGGCTGTCGATGCCTTCGTCGTCAACGATTTCGCCACGGGGGGCTTCAGGCTCGGTCATCTGTTTCTCCTGGTTCAGGTTCCTTTAGCTTAGACCAGCGGAATGACCCGAGTCACCTGCGGCCCAGCAAGTCATCGACCCAGCGTGGCACGATCTGGGTGGCGGGGCCAAGCAGCGTCTGGTCGAAACTGGATGCACCAACCGAAGGCTCGAGGTTCAATTCGACCGTACGTGCGCCCGCAGCTATGGCTTCGTGCACGAAGGCCGCAGCCGGGTAGACTTGGCCGGAGGTTCCGATGGCGGCGAATATCCCGGCCTGTGCCAGATGGTCGTAAATCTGATCCATGTGGTAAGGCATTTCGCCGAACCACACTATGTCGGGTCGGGCGGTTGCCTCGCGGCAGGCGGGGCACTGTTCGCCCACGGACATTTCCGCTGGCGCAGTCCAGCGATGCCCGCAAGAGGTGCAAAGCGCGCCGGACAGGATGCCGTGCATGTGGATAACCCCGGTCGCACCTCCGGCTTCGTGCAGGCTGTCCACGTTCTGCGTTACGATCACCACTTCTCCCGGCCATTCGCGCTGAAGCCGGGCCAGTGCTGTGTGGGCTGCATTTGGGTCGGCGCCACCCGCCTGCACCCGGCGCGCGTTGTAGAAGCCATGAACAAGGGCAGGGTTTCGGGCAAAACCTTCGGGTGTCGCCACGTCTTCGATCCGGTGCTGGGCCCACAATCCGCCTTCATCGCGAAAGGTGCCCAAACCGCTTTCCGCCGAAATCCCGGCTCCGGTCAAAATCACGATCTTTTCCATTCGCCCTCCACACGCTAAACCCGAGCCATGTCACAGCGTATCCTGTTTGTCTGCCTCGGCAACATCTGCCGGTCCCCTGCTGCCGAAGGTGTTTTCCGTGTCAGGGCGCCTCATCATGCCTGCGACAGTGCCGGAACGTCCGACTGGCATGTCGGGGATCCACCCTATGCGCCGATGCAACACGCGGCTCGCAACCGAGGGCTGGAGCTGAGCGATCTGCGCGCGCGCCAGTTTGCGGTGTCCGATTTCGACAGGTTTGACCTGATCATCGGTATGGACAGCGAAAATATCGCCAAGATCGAGGCTTTGCGCCCGGCCGACAATCCTACACCCGTACGCTTGCTGACCGGATTTGCGCCCCACACCGGCGCTGATCATGTGCCCGACCCCTACTATACCCGCGATTTCGACGGGGCGCTGGACCTCATCGAAGCCGCCGTGGATGGGTTGGTGGCATATCTGGACGGCTAGCCGCCGATCACCTTCAACTGACCGGATAACCAGGGCAGGCGGGAAAGGGCTGGTTCGATCATCTGGCTTTGCATCAAACGGCGCGTCATGCCCGCGACTTCGCGCGGAACCTGATCTGACCAGTCAGACCGAGTGAACAGGGAAATAGTGCGCGAGAACTCTCCGAACGGAGCCGGGTAGACATCCATGCCTTCGTGGAAGCGGGCTGCCCGCATGTATCCCAACGGCGTGGTGATTGCCCAGCCAAGGCCGCGCGCCACCATGGCCATCAGGGCCAAGTGCGACCCGATCTCGAACCGCTCTTCGAACTGCAGCTGTTGCCGCGCCAGGTGGCTTTCGATTTGCCGGCTGATCAACTGTTCCCGCGCATAGCGCAGAAAGGGCAGGGTCTGCAAAGCAGCCTCTACGCCCCCATTGGGCACACCGCCCTTCGGCGCGACCAGAATGAAAGGATCCTGCACCAAAGGGTACTCCACCACGCCTTCAAGCACCTCGCCGCTATGGGCCGAAACCGCCAGATGCAGGCGTTGCGAAGCCAGCGCCTCAAAGATTTCGAGGCTGGGGAGAGTTATGAGTTTGAACTTGGAACGGGTCAGGCTGTCGGCCAGCAATGTGGCAAGACGCGGGGTCAGGTCATTGTCGAAATCGTCGATCAGGCCGATCGAAAGCGTGCTCAGATGACCCAGGTCCATGACCGACAGCTCGCTTTGGGCCATCTGCAACTCGGCCAGTACGGATTCGGCCCGCGCCAGAAAGCTGCGCCCGGCTTGGGTCAGGCGCATGGGTCTGCGCCCGTGATCCACCAGGTCCGTGCCCAGAGCATTCTCGAGATTGCGCAACTGCTGGCTGACCGATGGCTGGCTGAGTCCGGTAATCTCGGCAGCCTGTGCCACCGAACCGGTCCGCGCCAAGGCCTCGAACACTTCGAGACCGCGCAGGGTCAACCCTTTCGTCACCATATGATTTCCCTTTCACTGCGCCATTACTGAGGCGCAGGGCGGGTCAGGTCAAGGATCGCGGTCAGCGTCAGCTGCAGATCGCCTGCGCCATGCGGCCAAAGTTCTGATACCGCTCCCACAGCGCGTCATCGCGGGCGGATTTCGACATCTTCAGCTCTTGGGCTTGATGCGGGTCGGTGAACCACTTGGCCACGGTTTTCTGGTCTTTGTTGGTCAAAGCCTGATCTGCCACCCGCTGGATGCACTTGCACCTGTCGCGTGTCGCCGCCGAACGGTCGGACGCCAAACATGCACGTTTGATCTGCGCCGCTTCGGTCATGGCCGGGGCCAAAGTGGTCAGCGACGTGGCGCATAGCGCGATAATGAGGAACTGTTTCATGCTCATGCCTCGTTTTGCCTGCCCGGAGGAGTCTTGCGTCCCTCTCGGCTTGCGGCGCAGTATCGTCCAAGTTTTCCTGCCGTTCAACAATTTGCTTTCAGAAACTCCGTACCTGAGTCGAAAGTGCCGCGGTTGGCGCTATGGTCGGCCGTGGCATGACCTTCGAACCCCGTTTTGGACGGTGCAGCACGGCCTAGTTCTGTATACGTACGGTCGCCTGGATGCAGCTGAGGGCTTGGAACGAAGCCAACCGCAGCGTCGTAGCTTCATCGGGCTGAAATATGGGGTGTTCGCCGTGCTGTCTCACCTTGACCAGCGCCCGATTTCGAACCATATCCCGACGCTATGACAGACCTCGCTCATATCCGCAATTTCTCCATCGTCGCGCATATCGACCATGGCAAATCCACCCTTGCCGACCGGCTCATCCAAGAGACCGGGACGGTGCAGGATCGCGACATGAAGGAACAGCTGCTCGACAGCATGGATATCGAGCGCGAACGCGGGATCACCATCAAGGCCAACACGGTCCGCATCGACTATACCGCCGACAATGGCGAGCAGTACGTGCTGAACCTGATCGACACCCCCGGCCACGTGGACTTTGCCTATGAAGTCTCGCGGTCCATGCGCGCGGTCGAAGGCTCGCTGCTGGTGGTGGACTCAACACAAGGGGTCGAGGCGCAGACGCTGGCCAACGTCTATCAGGCCATCGACGCCGACCACGAGATCGTGCCGGTGCTGAACAAGATCGACCTGCCGGCCAGCGATTGCGACCGCGTGGCCGAACAGATCGAGGACGTGATCGGCATCGACGCCACCGACGCCATCCGCGTCTCGGCCAAGACGGGCGAGGGGATCCATGAGACGCTCGAGGCGATCGTGAACCATCTGCCCGCGCCCAAGGGCAACCTGGACGCGCCGCTCAAGGCGATGCTGGTGGACAGCTGGTACGACGCCTATCTAGGCGTGATCGTTCTGGTCCGTATCATGGACGGCGTTCTGAAAAAGGGCATGCGGGTCAAGTTCATGTCGAACGGCACCCTGCACCATGTCGACCGCGTGGGCGTGTTCCGCCCCGAGATGCAGATGGTCGACCAACTCGGCCCGGGCGAGATCGGCTTCCTCACGGCGTCCATCAAGCAGGTGCGCGACACCCGTGTGGGCGACACCATCACCAATGACCGCAACGGTGCCGAAACCGCTCTGCCGGGGTTCAAACCCGCGCAGCCGGTGGTGTTCTGTGGCCTCTTCCCCGTGGACAGCGCCGAGTTCGAAGACCTGCGCGACGCGATCGAGAAACTGGCCCTGAACGACGCCAGCTTCTCCTACGAGATGGAAACCTCGGCCGCGCTCGGCTTCGGCTTCCGCTGCGGCTTTCTCGGCCTGCTGCACCTCGAGGTCATCCGCGACCGCATCGAACGCGAATACGATATCGAGCTCATCACCACCGCGCCGTCGGTGATCTATCACGTCTACATGAAAGACGGCGAGATGATCGAACTGCACAACCCCGCCGACATGCCCGACATGTCCAAGGTCGACCACCTCGAAGAACCGCGCATCAAGGCCACAATCCTTGTGCCCGACGAATACCTGGGCGACGTGCTGAAACTCTGCCAGGACCGCCGCGGCATCCAGATGGACCTGACCTATGCGGGCAGCCGCGCGATGGTCGTCTATGACCTGCCGCTGAACGAGGTCGTCTTCGACTTCTACGACCGCCTGAAATCGGTGACCAAGGGCTATGCCAGCTTCGACTACCAGATGACCGGCTACCGCGAGGACAGCTTGGTCAAGATGTCGATCCTTGTGAATGACGAGCCGGTGGACGCGCTGTCGGTCATGGTCCACCGCGACCGCGCCGAGACCCGCGGCCGCGCCATGTGCGAAAAGCTGAAAGAGCTGATCCCGCGCCACATGTTCAAGATCCCGATCCAGGCGGCCATCGGCGGCAAGGTCATCGCGCGTGAGACCCTGAGCGCCTTACGCAAGGACGTGACCGCGAAGTGTTACGGTGGCGACGCCACGCGGAAACGGAAGCTGCTGGACAAGCAGAAGGCCGGCAAGAAGAAGATGCGCCAGTTCGGGAAGGTCGACATCCCGCAGGAGGCGTTTATTTCAGCTTTGAAGATGGATTCTTGATCCAGCCATGTGCATGGCCACACCGCGAGGCTGCTATTGACCCGAAATCTACTGTATCAAGCTGGCACGGTTGAAGGAAAATCGCGATTTAAACCGTAGGTTCAATATGGCAGAAATTGTCTATGTGCTGACAAACCCGTCAATGCCAGGTTTGGTGAAAATTGGCCTGACTCGAAGAGACGACCCGATTTCGCGAATGGCAGAACTGTTCTCTACTGGTGTCCCGGAACCTTTTCAATGTGAGGCGGCATGGGAGGTCGGGCACGCGATCGAAATCGAATCCAAGATGCATGCCAAATTTTCGAGTGTTCGCGTAAATCCATCAAGAGAGTTTTTCAAAATTTCGGCAGAAAGAGCGATTGAGGTTCTGAGATCTTTTGGCCTGCGCGACATAACGCATGAGGTACAGAAGAAGCTTGAATTGGCAAACGAGGCCGCATTTCGGCGCCCAGTCCAAAATTGGTTGGAAATGGGGTACTCTGTCGGCGACAAGTTTTTCGCTGGTGAAACCGGCGAGTTTGTCACCATTGTTGACGGCAGAACGGTCAGCTACCGCGGTGAATTAATGTCTCTAAGCCAAGCACGAATTATTATTCGTCGGCGTTTTCCTGAGCTGCCTGCCTCAGGCGCTTTTCACAAAGACGGAGAGTTGATTCAGGCTCGCTATGACCGGACCTACGGACCACCCTCACAATCCTATTACCCAACGGAATAACTTGTTGCCCTAATGGTGTTGTTTACGACCGGCGGCGCCGTCGGCCTGCTTTAACCTAGGTTCAAGTCTCCGGCATGACCCATACTTGTCAAACCGAAGGTTTGCCTCCGGCAAAACGGACGGCACGTAACGGCCCAGGACTTCGCCCGTTCGGCATTGAAACGGCCCACCGGCCAGTTTCCAAAACGTGCCTCGCCTCATAAAGTGACCCACTTCACAGCCCCACCAACCCGCACCTGCTAAGGTTGACCCAACGGAAACCAATGGCGGAGGCCCCATGTCCATGATCCCCATCATCGCGCTTGGATCGGCGGGTCTCTATTCCGTGGCCATGATCTCAATGAAATTCTGGTGGAAACTCCCCGGCCTCGGGTTGGGGCTGCTGATCGTCGCCACTTTGCTGGCCGCCGCCACGCTGGAACTCGCCGCGCTGCGCGATGAACGGCTGGGCATCATCTATACCGGCATTCTGGGGGCCGAGGTCGTGCTGATCGCCATCGCCTCGTTCTTCCTGTTCGGCGAGTCCTTTTCCTACCGCGAGGGGCTGGGCATCGCCCTTGTCATCGCGGGCACCGCGCTGGCATGGGCCTGAGCCCGTCGGTGAGCGCCGCATAAACCCTTCATGAAGTTTCCCTTAGGTAAGTTGTAACGGCCGCGCGCCCTCCCAATCTGTTCAGCAGGCCAGCAAGGCCCGCCGATCACAGGGAGAGAGCCCATGACCAGATACATGACCGCCGGCGCCGCCGCCGTGGCCGCCACATTGACAATGGGGTCTGCCGCCCTCGCCGATGCCATGCCCGACCTGCGCGGCACGTGGACGGCCAGCCAGACTACGGTGTCGCCCTCGAACGCCAACACCGCCACCGCGCCGCGGTTCAATACCTCGGAATGGGTGCTCGAGATCCAGGCGCAGCACGAAAACGTGTTCTGGGGGCCCAGCATGTGGCGACGCAACGCCATGGATGACTGGACGATGTATGAGGCCACCGGCTCGATCAGCCAGGATGGCTCGGGCAAAATCGGCATTGTCGAAACCGCTGCTGATCCGACCTGGGGCGTCAATGCGCTGATCGATGCGCGGTACGAGGACGGCAAGATCTATGCGGATTTCCGTAGCCTGCGGACTGGAACCACCTACAGCACGGTTCTGGAACGACAGGTGAACTGAAGCGTTTCCGGCCCAGGCGGTTGTAGGGGGTAGTTGCCGTTGCCCGATTTTGCGGGAGACGGAGAGTAGTAGGTTGCCTCGTCCGGGTCGGAACGCTTCTCAATTTGTGGGCTGCACGTTCGTTCACCGTTGCGTGTGGCGACTCATCGATGGCGATTCGAACGATATGCCCGTATCTGTCACGTCAGGTCCGCCATGAGGGCCGGGATTTTCCTTTTGCACCCGCAGAAATCGCCCATTTGAGCGGAGAGAAATCGACCTTCGGCTTTTCCCAGCGCAACCCAGCCCGATTTCATCATTTCCCGACTTATCCACATCGTCTTCCAGCCGGATATCAACATTTTATCCCCGGCTATTTTTCATGCTGCAGTGCTATTTTCTTGCCGGACGGGAGGGCGAGTGCCAATGTTCACACATCGCCAAGGTTCATCACGATCCAAGGCGGGACGCAAAGGTCAGGGGGTCCTGGCACCGCAGGCAGATCTTAGGATTTTCGTCGGGTTGCAAGGGCTTACCGGTAGGTGACCAGTCAGGAGGGGCGCAAGCCCGGCTTGAGCGGTCAGCTTCTCAGAAGGCCAGAGCGGGCGGCAGAGCGCCATCAGGTGCTTTGCGGCAGCGAGGTCCCCTCGGGGGCTGAAGCAACTGGATCGGGGCGTCCCTCGGGCGTGTCGACCCGGCAAGGCGTCAGGGGTGTCCGCAAGGGCACATGCAAAGACCGCGTCTGCGCACCTGGCGCCTTTTCCTTTTGCCGATTTCGGTTTCGTACAGGCTTCCACTCACCGCCCGTCAGAACGGGAACGGGGTTCTTGCGCAATTGCACAAGAACCCCGCAGTCGTGTCAGTAATGCATTACCGCGTCTATGCACCTGTGGCAGGGACAATAATCCGGTCGCCCGGAACTTTCAACCATATGTTGGTAGTGCTGCGCCGCTGTCCGCTAGATGCTGACGGGTGTCAGAGGCTTTCCTGAACGTCCGTCGCCGCGCCCTGGATGGCGTCGCCGGCTTTTTCGATGTCTTTGCCCGCGCCTTTTGCGGTTTCACAGGCCGTCAGGGCCAAAAGGCTCAGCCCGATCAGAATAGTGCGGATCATCGATATCTCCTTGGTTGGTCGACTACCAATCGGTAGCACCATTCAGGCAATGCAGACAAACCTTTTTGGGTGATCAGCCTTTGCGGAAGATGGGACCAAGGATGGCCGTCGCGACAAAGATCAACGCGGCCGCGCAAACGATGCTTGGTCCAGCGGGTGTATCCGCCCAATATGCACCGCCCAGCCCGCCCAACGCCGCCGTCGAGCCTATGATCGCAGCGGTGAAAGCCATACTTTCTGGGGTGCGGGCCAAAGGGCGGGCTCCGGCCGCTGGAATGACCAGCAGGGCCGCGATCAGAAGAATTCCGACAACTTTGATGGCGACCGCAACGGCCAGTGCCATCGCCAGAGTCAGCCATAGTTCTTCTCGTTTAGGATCGAACCCGGATGCCTGAGCCAAGTCCGGGTTGAGTGTCGAAACCAGAAGGGCTGACCAGCGCCAGACCATCAGCGCCAGAATCGTGGCGCCACCGATCCAGATCGTGGCCAGATCGGACTTTGTGACGGCAAGGATATCGCCGAACAAAAAGGCATTCAGGTCCAGTCGGACATCGGACAGCAACGCCACGGTTACCAAGCCGGCGGCCAGTGCGGTGTGTGCAATCACACCCAGAAGCGTGTCCATGGCGTAACCGCGACCGCGCAGCAGGCTGACCGACAAGCCCATGGCAAGCGCAGCGGCAATGATTGCGGGCAGCAGCGGCAGAGAAAAGCTGAGCGCCAGCGCTACACCCAATACGGCCGCATGTGCGGTGGCCTCTCCGAGATAGGCCATGCGCCGCCAGACGACAAAACATCCCAGCGGTGCCGCGGCGATCGAAACACCGAGTCCTGCCAGGGCGGCGCGAACCATGAAATCGTCCAGCATCAGTGTGACGTATCCTGCGCGTGATTGTGATCGTGGGTATGACTGTGCTTGTGTTGGTACAAGGCCATCGTGCCCCGCGTTCCGCTGCCGAACAACGCCCGATATTCGGGCGCGTCCGCGACCATTTGGGGTGCCCCTTCACAGCAGACATGCCCGTTCAGGCACAGAACCCGGTCGGACGCGGCCATGACGACGTGCAAGTCATGGCTGACCATGACTATGGCGCAACCGAGGTCCGTGCGAACCTGTTCAATGCGTTCATAGAAGGCAGCTGCGCCGGGCTGATCAAGCCCCTGGGTTGCTTCGTCCAGCAGCAGCACCTGAGGCTCTTCCAGCAGCGCGCGGGCCAGAAGGACGCGTTGAAACTGACCGCCGGACAGTCGGGTCATCTGTCTGTCACGCAAGTCCGGCACGCCGGCCAGTTCAAGCGCGGTTTTGGCCTTGCTGGCCGAAACCCGTTTCGGCAGACCAAGGAATCGTTGCACAGTCATCGGCAGGGCGGCGTCCAGCGCAAGTTTCTGGGGGACATAGCCGATCCGCAAACCCGGGGCGCGCCGAACAGTGCCCTGAGCCGCGGGAACAGCTCCGATCATGGCGCGCAGCAGAGTCGATTTTCCCGAACCGTTCGGGCCGACAATGGTGACGATTTCACCAGCGGCGATCTGTGCTGATACGTTGTCCAGAATGAGCCGGCCATCCAGGCGCACCGACAGGTTCTGTAGAGAAATGAGGGGGGTCGTCATGGCTGCGTTCCAATGCAGTCCGGGCAAAGACCTTCGGCCTCGACCACAATCCTTTCAATGGTGAAGCCTGATGTGTCGGCGGCAGCACCAAGCCGGCCCTGAGTCAGCTCGGTTTCGGTTTCGGCCACGGCCTTGCAGGCCCGGCAAATCAGAAACGCAGGCACGTGGTCGTGCGTGGGGTGGGCGCAGGCCGCATAGGCGTTCATCTGCTCGATACGGTGCACGAACCCATGCTGCACCAGGAAGTCCAGTGCACGATAAGCCACCGGAGGTTGCGACCCCATGCCTTCGGCCGACAGAATAGCCAGAATGTCATAAGCTCCCATTGCCTTGTGCTGCTCCAACAATATCTCCAACACGCGGCGGCGCACCGCCGTGAACTGAAGCTTCTGGTTGGCGCATTTTTCCTCGGCCTTGCTCAGCGCGGTTTTCATGCAGTGGTTATGATTGTGGTGCCTGAAGCCTACTGTGCTCATGTGCGCTCCGAAATTTTTGGCTTGATATGTTATAACGTGGGCAATATCAAGCCGACCAGCAATGTAATAACATATCATTTCAGGAGGTGACATGTCCCGAAAATTCTTGTTGCTGGCCGGCGTCGTGCTGGCCGGAAAGGCGGCGGCCGATGCGCCCAACGTTGCCGTCGATATCGCACCGGTTCACGCGTTGGTTGCCCAGGTCATGGACGGTGTTGCCGAGCCTTCCCTGATCATCCCGCCCGGAGCCTCACCTCATGACCACGCCATGCGCCCGTCCGAGGCCCGAGCGTTGCAATCTGCGGACGTGGTTTTTTGGGTAGGCCCGGAACTGACCCCGTGGATGACGGGACCACTTGGTGCCCTGTCCGAGGGAGCGACGCAGGTTGAGTTGCTGGAGGTGGCAGGGACTGTGCAGCACGATTTCCGCGACGTGGCCGATCATCATGAGGGAGAAGAGGAGCATGCAGACCACGACGAGCACGACGATCATTCGGACCATGATGACCATGCGACACACGATGAACACGAGGATCATGCAGGTCACGACGACCATGCGGACCACGATGAACATGAGAAACATGAAGAGCACGCCGGTCACGATGCAGATGACCATGACCACGGGCATGACCACGACGGTGTAGACCCGCATGCTTGGCTGGACCCGGAAAACGCGCGCGTCTGGGTGCAGGCAATTGCCGAAACTCTGTCGGAGAAGGACCCGGATAACGCTGCGCGGTACCAAGCCAACGCTGACAAGGCGGTTGAAGGTCTAAGTGCTTTGGAAGCCGAGATACGGGCGGATCTGGCGCAGTCAGAGCTGCGGTTTGTCACCTTTCACGACGCCTACCAGTATTTCGAACACCGGTTCGATCTGGCATCTTCGGGCACAGTGAGCCTTGGTGATGCGTCTGCCCCCGGACCGGCCCGTCTGGCCGAGCTGAAAGCCCGGATTGCAGAGGAAGGCATTGATTGTGCATTTTCCGAGCCGCAATACGATACCCGTCTGATCTCCGCCGCGACGGAGGGGATGGATGTGCAAATCCTCGTGCTGGACCCGATCGGTGCCACGCTCGAGCCGGGTCCAACCCTGTATCCGGACCTGTTGCGCGCAATGGCCGCAAGTTTTCAGGCCTGCAGCAGCAACTCCTGAACAAAGAAGGGCGCAACGATCTGTTGCGCCCTTCGCCATTCAATGGGTTTTCTGACTTATTCCTCGTCGCAGAACAACTCGTACACCGTTTCCAGCATTTTGCGAGGCCGGTCATCTGCAAGGCGATAGTAGATCGCCTTGCCTTCGCGCCGGGGCGTGACCAGCCCCTCAAGGCGCAGCCGCGACAGTTGCTGTGAAACGGCGGCCTGTCGGGCGGACAGCAGTGACTCGAGTTCGGTCACCGATTTTTCGCCGGATACCAGATGACAGAGGATCATCAACCGGCCCTCGTGGCTGATCGCTTTCAGAAAATTCGAAGCGCGGGTTGCGTTAGCGGCCATCCGGTCCATGTCGTCGCGCGAGATGTCTTCGGAAAGTTGGGGAAGTGCCATCTTCTTGTCCTTGTTGGCCCCTTGGTGAGTGTGGGGCAGGTGTTCCCTTTGTTAGTTTCGCCTGAGCGAATTGGGTCTCTATATAGAATGATCAGATATTTCCATATGCATGGATCAAAATGGCGTGATGAAAGCGCTGTGAATGGCGGCGAGGCCAAAAAACAGCCGGGTATTTGCGTTCTGCGCGGTTGTTCGCTCTGTTTTGCGGGATCCCGACGATGCGGACTGATCCGTATTTCTCAATCGGCGTCGCGTGTCCGCTGCCCCTTGCAGGCCCCCGAAGGCAACACTAAGACTCATGTAACTTCTCATCGGGTATGGTCCCGGTTCACACCAAAGCAGGCAGGTTCCGAATGTTCGATCCAGTTGACACCTACATGAATACGCTCGTCCCGATGGTCGTTGAGCAGACCAGCCGCGGCGAAAGGGCCTATGACATCTTCTCGCGCCTGCTGAAGGAGCGGATCATCTTCATCAATGGCCCGATCCATGACGGGATGAGCCACCTGATCGTAGCCCAGCTTCTGCATCTGGAAGCCGAGAATCCCAACAAGGAAATCTCGATCTACATCAACTCGCCCGGCGGTGTCGTGACCAGCGGTCTGTCGATCTACGACACAATGCAGTACATCAAGCCAAAATGTTCGACATTGGTGATCGGCCAGGCGGCCTCGATGGGGTCGGTCCTGCTGGCGGGCGGAGAGAAGGGGATGCGCTTCTCGCTGCCGAACAGCCGCATCATGGTGCACCAGCCCAGCGGCGGTTACCAGGGTCAAGCCAGCGACATCATGATTCACGCGGCCGAAACGCAGAAGCTGAAGGATCGTTTGTACGATATCTATGCCAAGCATACCGGACAGTCGAAAAAGGCCATTGAAAAGGCTTTGGACCGTGACAATTTCATGAGCCCGGAAGAAGCAAAAGAGTGGGGCCATATCGACGAGATTGTCGAAAGCCGCTCCAAATCCGAACCGAACGAAGCGTGATGCGGAAACCCCGCACCCACGGGTGCGGGGTGCGATTTTGACATTGTAGCTGCCCCGGTGCTGGCCTAAGCTGCACGGACAGGCGGCAAGCGCGGTCCGGATCCGGGCCGCAGGGATGGAGCCCGAAAGGTAGAACATGGCGACGAATTCAGGCGGCGACAGCAAGAACACGCTCTACTGCAGCTTCTGTGGAAAAAGCCAGCATGAGGTGCGTAAGCTTATTGCTGGACCGACCGTGTTCATCTGTGATGAATGCGTCGAACTGTGCATGGACATCATCCGCGAGGAAACCAAAGCCAGCGGACTGAAATCCTCGGACGGTGTGCCCACCCCCAAAGATATCTGCGAGGTGTTGGACGACTATGTCATCGGCCAGGCTCGGGCCAAGCGTGTCCTGTCGGTTGCCGTGCACAACCACTACAAACGTCTGAACCACGCGCAGAAGGCCGGTGGTGACATCGAGTTGGCCAAGTCGAACATTCTGCTGATTGGTCCGACCGGGTGCGGCAAAACCTTGCTGGCGCAGACGCTCGCGCGGATTCTGGACGTGCCGTTCACGATGGCTGACGCGACCACGCTGACCGAAGCCGGTTACGTGGGCGAGGATGTCGAGAACATCATCCTCAAGCTGTTGCAGGCCAGCGAATACAATGTCGAGCGCGCCCAGCGCGGCATCGTCTATATCGACGAGGTCGACAAGATCACTCGTAAATCCGAAAACCCCTCGATCACCCGCGACGTGTCGGGCGAGGGTGTGCAGCAGGCCCTGCTGAAGCTGATGGAAGGAACCGTGGCTAGCGTTCCGCCGCAGGGCGGGCGCAAGCACCCGCAGCAGGAATTCCTGCAGGTGGACACCACCAACATCCTGTTCATCTGCGGCGGCGCTTTTGCAGGTCTGGACAAGATCATCGCGCAGCGCGGCAAAGGCTCGGCCATGGGTTTTGGCGCCGATGTGCGTGACAATGACGAACGCGGCGTGGGCGAGATCTTTCAGGATCTCGAGCCCGAGGATCTGCTGAAATTCGGGTTGATCCCGGAATTCGTTGGACGTCTGCCGGTGCTGGCAACGCTTGAGGACCTGGATGAGGACGCGCTTGTCACCATCCTGACCAAGCCCAAGAACGCGCTGGTCAAGCAATACCAGCGTTTGTTCGAGTTGGAGAACGTCGAACTGGACTTTACCGACGACGCGCTTGCGGCGATTGCCAAAAAGGCGATCGAACGCAAGACCGGTGCCCGCGGCCTGCGTTCCATCCTGGAAGACATTCTTTTGGACACGATGTTCGAACTGCCGGGCATGAAGAACGTGACCAAGGTGGTCGTGAACGAAGAGGCCGTGACGTCGGACGCGCAGCCGCTGATCATCTATGCGGATGCCGCGCCGGAATCGGCATCTGCCGGCTGAACTGTTTGAAATTTAATGCAGATACGGCGCGGCAAAGTCCGCGCCGTTTTCATGTGAGGGTGTCATGACGATCCAACGTATTTCCTCGGGCGGTGAGTTCGAAGCCAAGGTCGGCTACTGCCGGGCCGTTGTCGCGGGTGGCTGGGTCCATGTTGCCGGAACGGTCGGGCAGGGCGAAGGCGTCGTCGACCAATGCCGCTCGGCGCTGACGATCATAGGCAACGCCTTGGCAGAGGCGGGCGCCTCTTTTGCCGACGTGGTGCGCGTGACTTACATGCTGCCCGATCGCCGCGAATTTGAAGCGTGCTGGCCGGTCCTGGCTGAGACGTTCGGTGCCAACCCGCCTGTTGCGACGATGATCGAATGCGGATTGATTGATCCAAAATACCGGATCGAAATCGAGGTCACCGCATTCTTGCCCAAGTAATGGGTGCGGTATTTGTGGCTCTGGACCTCTGCTCGGCTTTGGTCCATATCTGCAGGGACAGAAATGCCGGAGGCAGCCGATGGGAATCCTGAACACTCTTTTGCGGGCCGTGACCTGGTGGAACGGGGCCACTCTGAACACGCAGATCTACACTGCGCGCAAAGGTATCAAGGTGGGCGAGGACGATCAGGGCAACGTGTTTTATCGCAACGCCGATGACAGCAAACGGTGGGTAATTTTCAATGGAGAGGCCGAGGCTAGCCGGATCGACCCGGAATGGCACGGCTGGTTGCACCGCACCTGGGATGAGCCTCCGACCGACAAGCCACTGCCACACAAGGCGTGGGAAAAGCCGCATCAGGAAAATCTGACGGGCACCGCGATGGCCTATGTGCCAGCGGGGTCCCTGCGCCGTCCCGATCCGATCGAGCGCAAGGACTACGAAGCCTGGAGCCCGGAATAAGCGAGATCCACATGTCGACCCACAACATGACCGAAGTTCTTGTCGGCGGTGTCGTGCTGGCCAGTGCATTGGCGTTTAGCGTGTATGCCAGCCAGTCCACGGGCTGGTCGCGCGAAAACGGGGGCTATCACCTTGAGGCGTCCTTTCGGTCGCTTGAGGGTGTGGCGGTGGGCACGGATGTGCGCCTCGCGGGTGTAAAGATAGGCACTGTGACCGATGTCGAGTTGAACCCTGAAACCTACCGGGCCGATACGACGATTTCGGTTGCCGATAACATCCAGATTCCGGATGACAGCGCGATCGTGATCTCGTCCGAAGGCCTTCTGGGGGGCAACTTCGTCGAGGTCATGCCCGGCGGCTCTCCGTTCTATTTTGAGCCGGGCGATCAGATTGAAGACACGCAAGGTGCCGTCAGCCTGATCTCGTTGCTGGTCAAGTTTGTGGCCGGGGATGGCAGCGAATGATGCGTGCCGCCCTGATGGCGCTGCTGCTGGCCGCGACGACGGCAGGCGCGCAGCAGAGGGTTTCCTCGGGACCGGGGGCCATGCTGCGCGGCCTCGACAAGGTCAGCGGTCAGACGGTGGACGTGCAGGTGCCGACCGGTGATACGGTCGAAATTTTCGGCTTGGATGTCGCCTTGGGTGATTGCCGGTATCCGTCTGAAAACCCGACCGGTGACGCGTTTGCCTATCTTACGATCTGGGAAAAGGGAAAGGCCGACCAGCTGTTCGATGGCTGGATGATCGCCACGTCCCCGGCGCTCAACGCCCTGGATCACTCGCGCTACGACGTCTGGGTGATCCGCTGTATCACCCCTTGAGGGGTCTGACACACCTCGGCGGTGAAATCTGCGCTGGCAGCAGTGGCCTGATCCAGAAGTTGGCGGTATTGCTGTCTGGGGATTTCGATCGCCCCCAGCGAAGCTAGGTGCGCCGTCAGAAATTGTGTGTCGAACAGTTGAAAACCTGTCTGGCGCAATCGGTCGACCAAATAGGCAAGCGCAATTTTTGACGCATCGGTACGTCGCGAAAACATGCTTTCCCCGAAAAATGCCGCACCCAAAGCAACGCCATAAACGCCGCCGACAATCTGCTCGCCCTCCCAAACCTCAAGTGAATGGGCGCGGCCCGAGTGGTGCAGTTGCGCATAGAGCCTGCGCAGTTCTTCATTGATCCAGGTGTCCGCCCGGTCCGCGCATCCGTCTACGACGGCTGCAAAATCCCGGTTTATGGTCACGGAGAATCCGCAGTTCCGGATGCGTCGCGCAAGGCTGCGAGAGATGTGAAACCCGTCCAACGGGAATACACCCCGCAGCTTTGGATCGACCCAGAAAAGATCCGGGTCGTTCCTGTGTTCGGCCATCGGGAAGATCCCGATGGAATAGCCGTGCAACAGCAGATCAGGCGTCAGGCCCATGGCTCACACCGCGGCGACAAGCCCAAGAGCGGGTGCTCTCGCGGCTTGGTCGATACTAGGCCATGTTCTCCGCAAGCCAGTGCTCCAGCCAGTGGATGTTGTAATCGCCGCTGTGGATGTCGGGTTCCTGCAGAAGTGCGTGAAACAGGGGAACCGTCGTGTCCACACCGTCCACGATCAATTCACCCAAGGCCCGATTCAACCGCGCCAGCGCTTCGGG
Organism: Ruegeria sp. BC2; assembly: GCF_056539245.1. Lineage (NCBI taxonomy): Bacteria > Pseudomonadati > Pseudomonadota > Alphaproteobacteria > Rhodobacterales > Roseobacteraceae > Ruegeria > Ruegeria sp. BC2. Next base: position 1,832,567 of record NZ_JBQFUQ010000001.1, on the reverse strand, counting down.
GCGGTCGCGCCCGTGCACAATCAGCTTGCCGATCAACGAGTCGTAGTAGGGTGGGATCGAATACCCGTTGTACAGCGCCGAATCCATCCGGACACCCAGGCCGCCCGGCGCGTGATACGCCGTGATCTTGCCGGGGCAGGGCGCGAAGTTCGGCAGCTTTTCGGCGTTGATCCGCACTTCGATCGCGTGGCCGTTGATCTCCAGATCGTCCTGGCCGAACGACATCGGTTCTCCGGCCGCAACAAGGATCTGCTCGCGAACAAGGTCGACGCCGAAAATGCCTTCGGTCACAGGGTGTTCGACCTGCAGGCGGGTGTTCATCTCAATGAAATAGAACTCGCCATTTTCATACAGGAACTCGATCGTACCCGCGCCGATATAGTTGATCTTGGCGACCGCATCCGCGCAGACCTTGCCGATTTTGGCGCGCTCCTCAGGAGTGATGCAGGGGCCCGGGGCCTCTTCGAATACTTTCTGGTGACGGCGCTGCAGCGAACAGTCGCGCTCACCCAGGTGGACCGCATTGCCCTTGCCGTCGCCGAAGACCTGAATCTCGATGTGGCGGGGCGTGGTCAGGTATTTCTCGATATAGACCTCGTCATTGCCGAACGCAGCCTTGCCCTCTGCCCGCGCGGTCATGAAGGCGCTTTCCATTTCGGCCGCGGTCTGCGCGACCTTCATGCCGCGTCCACCGCCACCGGCGGTGGCCTTGATGATGACCGGATAGCCGATCTCTTCACCGATGCGCTTGGCGGCCTCAAGATCTGGAACGCCACCGTCCGATCCCGGTACGCAGGGAACGCCCAGATCTTTCATGGTGTCCTTGGCGGTGATCTTGTCGCCCATGATGCGGATGTGTTCGGCGGTGGGGCCGATGAACGTGATGCCGTGGTCCTCGACGATCTGAACGAACTCGGCATTTTCGGACAGAAAGCCATAGCCAGGGTGGATCGCTTGGGCGCCGGTGATTTCACAGGCCGAGATGATCGCGGGCATCGAGAGATAGCTTTGGGGGCCGGGTGCCGGTCCGATACATACGGACTCGTCAGCCATGCGCACGTGCATGGCGTCACTGTCGGCGGTCGAGTGCACGGCAACCGTCGCAATCCCCATCTCGCGCGCGGCGCGGATCACACGCAGGGCGATCTCGCCTCGGTTGGCAATCAGGATCTTGTCGAACATGGGCCCGCCTTACTCGATGATGACCAGAGGAGTGCCGAATTCGACAGCGTCGCCATCCCCGACCAGGATCCGCTTGACGGTCCCGGATTTGGGGGCGTGGATGTGGTTCATGGTCTTCATCGCTTCGACGATCAGCAGCGTGTCGCCTTCGGAAACAGATGCGCCGACGGCAATGAACGGGGACGCGCCGGGTTCCGGCTGCATGTAGACGGTACCAACCATGGGCGAGGTCACCGCGCCGGGGTGGCTCGCCGGGTCCTCGACGGCAGCGGGTGCTTCGGCGGGGGCAGCAGCGGGGGCTGCGACAGGTGCCGGCGCGGCAGCGGGTGCCGGAACGGCAACTTGCACAGGCGCGGCGGTCGGGCTCACTCGGCTGACCCGGACGTTCAGGCTGTCTTCTTCGCCATATTCCCGTTTCACCTGCAACTCGGTCAGGTCGTTTTCGCGCAAGAGTTCGGCCAGTGCCTTGATGAACGTCACATCCGCTTCGTGTCTGTTGTCTGTCATGAGTGTCCTCGAAGGTTCCCCTTTGGCCCGTCTGTCTGCGCGGGCTCTGGTCAATTACGCTGCGTTATAAGGCAACCGCGCGGCCATGAAAAGCGCCGACTGGGGCCGTCCTGCCCCGGTTTCTGCCTTATCGGCAGGGTCCACGACGGTCAGAGCGGCGTGCCGGACAGTTTGGCGACCAGTTCCGGCAGCTTGCGCGCGCCGAATTTCTCAAGCAGCCGGGCGCGGTAGGCTTCGATGGTCCGGTAGCTGAGCCCCAGTTCGACGCCTATTTCCTTGGCCGACAGGCCGCGACAGGACAGGATCGCGACTTCACGTTCGCGTTTGGTCAATTCGACCAGCGGGCGTTCCTCGGAAATGTCGGAAAAGCTCCATATTCCATGGCGAAATGGGTCATCGGGTGTCAGCGACCGGCCGCGGGCGCGACACCAGAACAAGTCGCCGTTGCGGCGGCGCATGACCCGCTCATCCGTGTAGTAGCCGGTGTCCCGCATGACCTGAAGACTTCGTGCGCCAATTCTCTCCCAATCGGCAACGGAAGGGTAAAGGTGCAGCAAAGGCAGGTTGCGGTAGTCGGATTCGTTGCCCCCGAATGTCCGGGCAAACTGCAAATTGCACCGCCGGATGATGCGGTTTTCAAGCTCGACAAGCCCGATAGGTGCGTATTCGAAGGCCGGATCACTCATTTGCCTATCGTGCCGCCAATTCGGCCGGAATTGAAGAGGGCATTGCAGCACAGGATTGCTTTGGCGTCCGAAAGCGATCAGAGCCCGGTGAAAGCCACGACATTGTCAATGTTGTAAAACTGCTTTGAAAAGGGCGGCGTAAATCATATAAATACATGAAGTATTCAGAAAATACGGGGTTGTTTCGAGGGCAACTCGAACACATTTCGGCGGGGGCATCATGCGTGATTCATTGACGGGCAGCCGTATCCGCGAAAGGCGGCAAATCTCGGGCTTGCGTCAGGCCCAGCTGGCGCGTCAGGTCGGCATTTCAGCGTCATATCTGAACTTGATCGAGCACAATCGGCGGCGCATCGGGGGCAAACTGCTGGTCGATATCGCTTCGGCTTTGTCCGTTGAGCCTTCGGTTTTGACACAGGGGGTCGAGGCGACGCTGATCGCGGCTCTTCGTGAGGCGGCGGCGGATGCGGTCGGCCAAAAGGCCGAGGTTGAGGCGCTGGATGAGTTCGCCGGCCGCTTTCCCGGCTGGGCCGCTGTACTGGCACAGATGCATCGTCGGGTGGTTTCGCTGGAACGTACCGTGGAAACCCTGTCAGACCGGCTGACCCATGACCCGCACCTTGCGGCATCCATGCACGAAGTCCTGTCCGCCGCAGCAGCGATTCGGTCGACAGCCGCCATCCTGGCCGAACCGGGCGAGATCGAGGCCGAGTGGCGCGACAGATTCCACCGAAACCTGCACCAAGATGCCGAACGTCTTGCCGAAAGCTCAAAAGCTTTGGTCGCCTTTTTGGACGAAAGCGAGGACACCGGCGAACGGCGCGGGTTGCCGATGGAGGAGGTCGAGGCATTTCTGGAGAAGCGCGGGTTTCATTTGCCGGAACTTGAGACAGGACAGGACCCGGTATCCCTCGCGCAGGCCGAGATGGCATCTTCCGCCTCAAGATCTGTCGCGCGTCAGGTGCTCGACGCCTATGCGGCGGATGCCCGGGCCATGCCGCTGGAAGCGGTTTCGCAGTCACTGGAGGTCGAAGGTGTTGATCCTCTGCGTCTTGCCGCGCGGTTTTCGGTTGAAGTGCCGACGGTCCTGCGACGGCTTGCGTTTCTGCCCGAGGATGTCATGCCGCGACCGGCCGGGTTGGTCATATGCGATTCATCAGGAAGCATTTTGCTGTTCAAGCCGGTCCCCGGTTTCGCAATGCCGCGCCACGGCGAAGCCTGTCCTTTGTGGCCGGTCTTCAGCGCACTGAACCGGCCCCTTGTGCCGATCCGAAAACGCGTGACCCTGTTGGGCCGGACGCCGGCGGATTTCGACTGCTTTGCAATCGCCTGGCCTCAACCCGTCAGCGCCTTCGGTCAGGAACCTGTGTACAGATCGGGGATGCTGGTGCTGCCGGTCGAAGAGCCCGGCGTGGCCACCGACTTGCCGGTACAGGTCGGCACAAGCTGCAGGATCTGCCCCCGAAAGCCGTGCGACTCGCGGCGGGAGCCGTCGATTTTGAGTGAAGGTTTTTGACAGTTTCCTGACACAGCGATTAATCTGCACTTGGCAGGTGGCTGGAGGTGCGACCGGTCTTGGGGAGGAAGTGAACATATGAGCCGCAAGGTTCTGTTGATCGAGGATGAACCGAACATCACGGAGGCAATCAGGTTTCTGCTGACCCGCGAAGGGTGGCAGGTCGAAACCCATGCCGAAGGTGAAAACGCGGTTCAAACGATATTGTCTGCGCAGCCTGATCTGGTCATTCTGGATGTGATGCTGCCCGGCAAGAGCGGTATGGATGTTCTGCGCGAATTGCGCGAGCACGAGGAGATGCGCGCCTTGCCTGTTCTGATGCTGACCGCTCGCGGTCAGTCGCGGGACCGCGAGATGGCTGAAAAGGCAGGCGTCAGCCGGTTCATGACGAAACCGTTCTCGAATACCGAAGTGCTGACGGCTGTGCGTGATTTGCACGCGCAGGCGTCACAGTCATGACCACACCGGAAAACGAGCCAGCCCGCCCGACAGGCCCGCGTCCGTCGGTGTTTTTGGAACGGCAGAGTTACCGCCGCCGCAGGCTGGCCGATGCGGCCCGAATGCTGCCCTTTGTCGGCGCGGGCCTGATCTGCATCCCGCTGCTGTGGCCGGATCCGGGGCCGGAAAACTCTGGCGTCCCGTTGTCGTCGGCCATTCTTTATATCTTTTCATGCTGGGCCGCCCTGATCGTGGTCAGCCTTCTGTTCGGCTTTGCCGCCCGGCGGATGTCGTCCTCGGAGGGGTCCGCGGCAGAGAGTGAGCAATGGCCACGCTGAACGTCCTGATCCTTGTTTGCCTGGGCTACGTCGTGCTTTTGTTCGGCGTTGCGTTCGCAGCCGATCGAATGGCCGCAGCGGGGCGAGGCAAATGGCTGCGGTCACCGTTGATCTACACGCTGTCTTTGTCGATCTACTGCACGGCCTGGACCTTCTATGGCGCGGTCGGCAATGCGGCCAGGTCCGGTCTGGAATTCGTGACGATCTACCTTGGGCCGACCTTGGTGATGATCAGCTGGTGGTGGGGGCTGCGCAAGCTGGTGCGGGTGGGTCGCAGCCAGAGGGTGACATCAGTCGCCGACTTGATCTCATCGCGTTATGGCAAGTCGAACACCTTGGCCATTTGTGTGACGATCCTCGCCGTGCTGGGGGGCACACCCTATATCGCGCTGCAACTTCAATCGATTACACTGTCGTTCTCGATTTTCGCGGAGGCCGACCCTTCGGGCCTTTACCGCGAGGGCGCCAGCGTATTCTGGGTGGCCGCGGGTCTGGCCATGTTCGCCATTCTGTTCGGCACCCGGAACCTGGATGCCAATGAACGGCACCATGGCGTGGTGACCGCCATCGCGTTGGAATCCGTCGTCAAACTGTTCGCTTTGTTGGCGGTGGGCATCTTTGTCGTCTGGGGGGTGGCCGGAGGCGTCACGCCCATGATGGAGCGGATCGACGCGTCGGAAATCGGGCGTTGGAACGTCGATACCGGACGCTGGATGGCCATTACCTTCCTGTCGGCGGCTGCTTTTGTCTGCTTGCCGAGGATGTTTCAGGTCATGGTCGTCGAGAACGACGACGAAAGCCACCTGAGAACGGCGGCCTGGGCGTTCCCGCTCTATCTTCTTTTGATGAGCCTTTTCGTGGTTCCCATTGCGGTTGTCGGGCTGGATCTGCTGCCGGCCGGGTCAAATCCGGACCTTTTCGTGCTGACGGTTCCTCTGTCACAGGGGAATGACTGGCTGGCGATGCTGTCCTTCATCGGCGGTTTTTCGTCGGCCACGTCGATGGTCATTGTGACGGCGATGGCCCTGTCGACCATGGTCTCGAACCACGTCGTGATGCCGATCTGGCTGAACACGCGCGAGAACGCCAGTTCCATGTCAGGCGATGTGCGAAACGTGGTGCTGATGGCGCGCCGGGTTTCGATTGCCGCCATCATGGCCTTGGGGTTCTTCTACTATCGTATGTCCGGTGGCGGCGCCGCGCTGGCCTCGATCGGCCTGGTGGCGTTTGCAGGTGTGTCGCAGATTCTGCCGGCTCTGGTTGGCGGCCTGTTCTGGCGCGGGGCGACACGGACAGGTGCCCTTGTTGGGCTGAGCGTGGGGTTCTTCCTTTGGATCTACACGCTGTTACTGCCGGGAATGGGCGGTAATGTCATGTCCGCCTCGGTCATTGAAAACGGTCCTTTCGGTCTGGGGTGGCTGCGTCCGCAGGCGTTGTTCGGCCTTGATGGTTTGGACCCGATGACCCACACGGTGCTTTGGTCGCTGTCACTGAACACGTTGGCCTTTTGCCTCGCGTCTCTCCTGAGCTTTCCCAGCCCGCTTGAACGGTTGCAGGGGGCGCAGTTCGTCAACGTCTTTGATCATTCTGTCGCGCCCGGGGGGTGGACGGGATCCGTTGCCCAGAGTGAAGACCTGATGATCATGACCCAACGGATCCTCGGGGCCGGTCCCGCTCAGGATTTCTTTCAGGCCGAGGCGGAAAAGCAGGGCGTGCGCGGGCGCTGGCCAGAACCTACGCCGGGTTTTCTGGAACGGCTGGAACGCGAATTGAGCGGCTCGGTCGGCGCGGCCACGGCTCATGCCATGATCGGGCAGATCGTCGGAGGTTCGTCCGTTTCGGTCGAGGATCTGTTGGCGGTGGCCGACGAATCCGCGCAGTTGCTGGAATACTCCAGCCAGCTTGAGGCGAAGTCGGCCGAACTGAGCCGAACGGCCCGCAAGCTGCGTGAGGCCAACGAAAAACTGACACAGATTTCGCGTCAGAAAGATGCTTTTCTGGGGCAGGTCAGCCACGAGTTGCGCACTCCGATGACGTCCATTCGTGCCTTTTCGGAGATCATGCGGGACACTGACGGGCTGAGCGCTGAGGATTCCCGGCGTTATGCGACAATCATCCATGACGAAGCGCTGCGTCTGACGCGGCTGCTGGATGACCTGCTGGACCTGAGCGTTCTGGAAAACGGTCAGGTCAGCCTGAATATGGGTGATGCCAGCTTGCGAACGGTTCTGGATCGGGCCGTTTCAACGACTATGGCCGGGGCAGACAGCCTTTTGACCATTCGCCGCAATCTGTCCGCCGAGCGCATCGCGTTGCATTCCGATCTGGATCGCCTCGGGCAGGTCTTCATCAATCTGATTTCGAACGCACAGAAATACTGTGACGCGCCCGAGCCGGTCCTGACGATTTCAGCCCATGATGTCGGCGGCCAGGCGGTGATCGACTTTGTCGACAACGGCAGCGGCATCCCGCCGGACTCCCAGTCGATGATCTTTGAGAAATTCGCGCGGGTCGGATTCGACAAGGCGGGCGGTGCGGGCCTTGGCTTGGCAATTTGCCGTGAGATCATGCACCGGCTTGGAGGAGAAATCACCTATCTGCCCGGGCAGGGCGGCGCAGCGTTCCGCGTGAGCCTGCCATTGCCTCATCGGCAGGCCGCTCAGTAGCGGGCAAGTAAAGGTATTCGTAACGAACAATGGGCTAAACCAGGAACAAGCAGAATCGAAACTGGCGGACCGTTGCGATGTCAAAGACTGTCAGCGCGGCCTTGGCGCGCAAATTGTCGGCAGGACAAGAGGGGGCGGGTAGCAAATCCCGGGCGCTGCTGCGGGCATTGCGCCTTGCGATTGCCCGTGCCGCGGTCGAACGATTCAAGCTGTCAGCATCTGTCATTGGCGCGAAACAGGCCGGAAGATGCCAGGAAGTCGTCACGAGCGGGCTGGAAGACGGTCAGTTGTTTCTGCTGTTCGCGACCAAAGAGGGCAGGGTGGCCAGTGTTGTCGTGGACGCCAGTTTGGTCTCGGCAGTTATCCAGAAGCAGACGATGGGCGAAGTATTCCCGGACCCGCCCCAGCCTCGCGCCCTCACCGACACCGATGCGGCAATGGTGGTCCCGTTGGTCGAGGACATGCTGGAACGGGCTCGGAAACTGGCCGATGATCAAAGCGATGCAGCCCGCCTGAATGGATATGAGTTCGCCTCAAGGGCGGTCGATCGGCGCACGCTTTTTTTGGCACTGGTCGAGGACGGGTATGATGCGTTCGAGTTCACGGTTGAAGTCGAGGGCGGTGTACGGCAGGGAACGGTCCTCATACTGCTGCCGGAAATCTCGGTGGCCGAGGGGCAGGCCAAACACGCAGATTTGGAACCGCTCAAGACACTGTCGCAAGCTGCAGGCGTGGTTCGGGCCGAACTTAACGCGGTGATTTGTCGGACGCATCTTCCGCTGACAACGCTGTCGGATCTGGGCATCGGGGATCTGCTGCCACTTGCGGGCGCGCGACTTGATCGGATCGACATTGCCGCGATTGATCGGACCCAGGCCACTACAGGACGTCTGGGCCAATGTGGCGGTCAACGGGCCGTGCGGATCAACGAATTTCTGCAGCCACCCGCTCCAACACGACCCGAAGCGCAGAGCTTTATCGAGCACAAGCGAAGGGACGCGCCGGTTGAAATGGCAGATGTTGATTTGTCGCGTCAGGACGCCGTTGCCCAAGACCGATCGCATGCGCAATCCGCAGTGGATAAAGACTTCGCGCAAGCAAGCACCGACCGCCTCGCGTCCGAAATATCCGAATTGGCGGGTCTTCCTGCTCCTGCGGAACGACCCAACGACTGACGTATGAAATCAGGTGTTCGCAGCTCGGATCTGCACCAATGCCGGCCGTAAACCGTCCAGCGCGTAGCCCGCCTTTGCCGTGGCTTCGAGTATTTCATCGGGGCTCATCTTGTCGCACTGCCCAAGGGCCCAAACGACAGAACAGCGGGTGCCCGAGGCACAGTAGGCAAGAACCGGGCCTTCGCAGGACTCGGCAAGGTCGCGCTGCCGTGCCACGTTCTCGGGCGTCATGGTTTGGTGCGTCAGTTCAAGCACCTCAAACTCGAGACCCGCATCCCGCACGGCCTGGCCGATTACCTCGGATTGCATGGTGGCAGGCACTTCAACATTCGGACGGTTGCAGATTACCTTGACGAAGCCGGCGGCAACGATGGCGGGCACATCCTCGACCGTGATCTGCGGCGAGACGAAATAGCGGGGCGTGATCTGTCGAATCTCCATGCCGATTTCTTAGGTCGCAGAGTCAGCCCTGTCCAGTTCCACGGCGTGACCGTTCTTGCGCAATGCATTTTCTTCCACGGCGGCTTTTGCGGATTGATGTCTGTCAAGGCAGTTTGGTCGAAATCAGGTTAATATTCGATCGACTCGCGGCCCAGCGCCGGCCGCCGGACAGCGCGCGGGCGATTTTTTGCTGGGTTTGGGCGGGTCCTGTGTTGGTCTCAATCCTGTTACCTATATCAGGCAGGATGGCAGCATTTGGGAGGATGGCCATGACCACGAACGAGCTTTATTTCGAAGCCGAGCGGTTGGAGCGGAAACTGCACGGGGCAAATCTCGAGACCCGGCTGGCACTGCAGCCCAGCGTCACGAAGGTAATTGAACGCATGCGCGCTCAAGGCATGAGCGTACCATCGCGCTTCCGACGGCTGGACGCTGCGTTGATCGAAGATGCGGTTGAAGCCCAGTTCGACAATATGCCGATCTGACACCGGCGGTCAGCCGAACGATATGCCAAGGATAACCAGCATCAGTCCTATGACGGACAGAAACAGCGCGCCCATGTTCCAAGGCAGCACCCGCTGAACGGCAGCCCGCAATTCGTCGTCAGTCAAGTCTGACCGACGAGCCTTCATCACGCGCAAAATGCACCAGACCAATCCTGCCAGCCCGGCCAATGACAGGCTGGCGCCTCCCCAGATGAACACGTCGAACATTGCGCCCCGCATCGTTCTGTTTCGCTGCCGATGCGCTTAGCGGATCGTTGCCGGCGGCACAAGGCAAGCAGCCCCATTGTTCGCTTGCGGCTGACCCGCCGGCACGGTATCCGACATGTTGCCCGTGACCCCGGCTAAAGAAATTTCCACTTGGGAGAGACGCATATGGAAGACATGACCGAAGACCAGGCCGCTGCGAACTACCGCGTGACCGCAGGCGAGCTGCGCCAGTTCATCGAACGGTTCGAACGTCTGGAGGCCGAAAAGAAAGACATCGCTGACCAGCAGAAGGAAGTGATGGCTGAGGCCAAGGCACGTGGCTACGACACCAAGGTGATGCGCAAGGTTATCGCGCTGCGCAAGCGTGACAAAGACGATATCGCCGAAGAAGAAGCGGTGTTGGAAATGTACAAGGAAGCCCTAGGCATGTAAGCCTCGGGCCTTCTGAGGCTTCGGTCAGCGACCCAGAAACCGCACGCCCGGCATTTTCTTGAGCCGTTCCAGATCCTGTGTGTAAAGCTCGGAAAACGCCGCGTGGATTTCGGCGCTCCACCCGGGGAAGTCCAGTTCCTCCTCGATCCTGTCCGGCAGGGCGTGCTGCGAAAAGACGGCGGCGAGGCGGTCTTGCAGGAGGGCCGGGTCCGTGTGCCCGACCTGTTGGATCTCTTCAATCTCCCGCTTGCCGTCTGCGTCAACCAGCGAGGACAGCAGCGAAAACTCCTCGGTCAGTGGTATGTCGGCGCTCAGACCGCACAGGCTGCGGATGATGTCCCCCCAGATCAGCGGGCACTCCTCATTGGCCCAGACTGTAATGGAAACGGCGGGGGCAAGATCGTGAATATCCTCGATAAGGGTCAGCCAACTCAGGCAACTCAGGTCCGTTGACGCCAGAATGCTCTCGCGGGTTTCGTCCGGCAATGCCATCAATACCTTGGGTATGAAGCTGCCCGGATTTTGCAGCCCGATAAACAATTCGACCTCGTGTCCTTCGAAAGCCTGATCCAGCAAGGCTAGCCGACGACCTGCATGGGGATAGAATTGGCCGTCCTTTATGGCGCTGTTCAGTTCTCCGATGAAGTCCGCAGTGCTCATGACCACCCGGCCGGTTTCCGGATCATCAGGAATTTGGGCTCTCAAACGCTCGAAGGCATCTGGGGTCAGCTTGCCTTCGTCCAGCGCATTCAGCGGCGTCTTGAATGCCTTCCGGAACCGACGCGGACCAAACAGCACAATGCCGTTTTCCTGCAATACACTGGCATTCGCCTGAAGCGATTTGAGCAGGAGCCCCCCGTCTGAAAAAACCACACCGGAGTGAATGGCCACATGCATGCCGACCGCTGTCCTTGCCCTTCGATTGAATACGTTTCGGGGTTACAGGTTGAACGATAGACAGTCAAACCTGCCATTCTTTCGCCATGATAAAGATTGCCTGAGAATGTCGAAACTTGATTGTGGTCAACAGGACAGCGCCAGAAACGACTGGGTCGAATTGCTTCGCAACCGTCGTTGCCGCGTAACCATCTGTGGCGTCTGTGTTGCAGATAATCGAGGCGATTTGATGTGGCGCTGATTTTCCGCATGTTGTTGCACAATTCCGTCGCAAACCCGCTTGCCTTTGTTGAGGCTTTCACCTAATCACAGCGCCATCGGCTCAATGAAATTACATGTGTTTCGATAGGCATGTAATCACAGAGGGTTGAAAAGGTGGGAGTGGTTGCCCGTTCTTGCCTTTGCCTGCAAAGGTATCTGAAAGCGTAATGCTTGCCCCTATAGCTCAGCTGGTAGAGCAACTGATTTGTAATCAGTAGGTCCGCGGTTCGAGTCCGTGTGGGGGCACCATCTTCTCCGAATACGCCAAAAGGTTGGTCGTGATCTGAAAGCTGAACGGTTTTCCGCCGGTGCAGCACGTTTTTTTCCATCTATTTCAGGAAACGCCTTTCTTAAACTTGCTCCATCGCGCTCGCTTGGATGCGCTTGGCAGGGTTGTTCTCTGGGGTCTCAATCGCGAGGCCAATTCAGGATATGGCTGCGACATTCTTCTGCCACTTCTGGGAACTGTGTTCGCTCGCGGGTGTACAGATAAACATCACGAACGTCCGACAAATCCTCGATCGGACGGAAGGCAGTGTTTTCCGGCAAAAACCGTGCGACCGTTTCAGGCAGTATGGTCACCCACCGCCCGGTTGCGACCATGGCGATCAACGAGTGAGTGTTGTGCACCGTGATCGCAGACCCTGCGATAACGTCTTCGAAACCCGGACTTTCGATGAGTTGGCACAGCGAGTTGTGCACGAATCCCTTGGCCGCGACCTGGTTCAGCGTTGGAGGCTCGTGCGCGGTGATCAGGGCGTGATCAGCGGCGGCCACAAGCCCGAACCTGTCCTGAAACAGCGGCTCGGCCCGTATTCCGTTCAACGGGTGATGGCCCGAGGCAATCCCCACATCCGCCCGCCCCTCGGCGAGGCTGTCCAAAACCTGCCGGGTGTCGGTGTCCCTCAGCTCGATCTTCAGGCCGGGAAAGGTGCTGGACAGGTGGTCAAGCAGCGATGGAAACAGCAGTGCTGCCACCGAAGGGACGGAAACGATCCGGATCAGCCCTTGGGACGCTTTGGCCAGGGCTTCAATGCTTTGGACCGTGTCGTCAAATTGGCGCACCTGATTTTGGGCGAGGGCAAAGACTTCCGCCCCCAGAGGCGACAGCTGGTTCTTTCGCTCACCCAGAAACAAGCGTTTGCCGAGATGTTCTTCAAACTGTTTCAGGGTCATCGAGACGGCAGACTGCGTGCGACCCAGACGGCTTGCGGCTTCGGCCAGATTTCCGGATTGGGCGACGGTGCAAAAGCAGCGGAGCATTTCCAGTTTCAAAGACAAATTTCAGATTTCCTGAAGTTCATTAAATTTGTTTGAGTTTGCCTGATGTCCGGGCAGAGGTCTATTCTGTTCGTGAAACGTACCGGACCCGAGGCCCCCTGTGACAAAATTGAACCTGATTGCCGGCGAGTGGATGGCCGGCGACACCGCGATCGAGAACCGCAACCCCTCTGATCTGACGGATGTGATTGGCCTGTTCGCCCAGGCAAGCGCCGATCAGCTGTCCGCGACCCTTGATTGGGCACGTAACGCGCAGCAGGAATGGGCGGCCTATGGGTTGGAGCGCAAGCAGGCGGTTCTGATGAGTATCGGGACCGAGTTGATGTCCCGCGCCGAAGAGTTGGGGCGGTTGTTGTCGCGAGAAGAGGGGAAGCCGTTTGCCGAGGGCAAGGGCGAGGTTTACCGCGCTGGGCAGTTCTTTACGTATTATGCGGCGGAATGCCTGCGCCAGATCGGCGAAAACGCGGACAGCGTACGTGAGGGCGTCGAAATCGACGTGCGCCGCGAACCGGTCGGGGTTGTCGCGGTAATCTCTCCTTGGAATTTCCCGACAGCTACGGCCGCGTGGAAGATCGCACCGGCCTTGTGTTATGGGAATGCCGTAGTGTGGAAGCCAGCCAACCTGACCCCCGCCTCAGCCGTGGCGTTGACTGAGATCATTGAGCGTCAGGACATTCCCAAGGGTCTTTTCAGTTTGGTCATGGGGTCAGGCGGCGCAATCGGACAAAGACTGGTTGAGAGCCCTCGGGTGGATGCGATTTCGTTCACCGGGTCGGTGCCCGTCGGCAAAGGCATTGCCGCAGCAGCCATCCAGAACCTGACCAAGGTGCAGATGGAGATGGGCTCAAAAAACGCGTTGGCCGTGATGGATGACGCGGATCTGGATCTGGCGGTGTCACTTGCGTTGGGCGGAGCTTTTGGCGGCACCGGGCAGAAATGCACCGCCTCTTCGCGGTTGGTGGTCCACGCCGCGATCCACGACGCCTTTGTCGAGAAGCTTGTCGCCGGCGCCAAGGCACTGAAGGTTGGGCATGCCCTGGAGGAAGGCACGCAGATGGGACCCGTCGTCAGCGAGCAGCAACTGCAAGAAAACCTGGCCTATGTCGAACTTGGCCAATCCGAAGGCGCCGAGCTGGCGTGCGGCGGGCATCGGCTGGAGCTGCAGCATGACGGGTATTACATGTCGCCCGGCGTGTTCGTGAACACGAACAACACCATGCGGATCAACAGGGAAGAGATGTTTGCCCCGCTGACCAGTGTGATCAAGGTCGACAGCTATGATGAGGCTTTGGCGATCGTGAATGACACGAATTTCGGCCTAACATCGGGCATCGTAACCCAGAATCTTGCGCGCGCGACGCATTTCCGGCGTCATGCAAGAACCGGTGTCGTGACCGTCAATTTGCCCACCGCAGGTACTGATTATCACGTTCCTTTCGGTGGCCGGGGCGACAGCTCGTATGGACCGCGCGAACAAGGCAAAGCGGCCGCCGAGTTCTACACCACTGTCAAAACCGCCTATATCAGCGCCGGGACCCCGATCTGATGCGGATTGACGGCCTGCAATACGCCAACTGGTCGGAAAAGATCTTCCGGCAATTGCGGGAAGGGGGCGTGGATGCCATCCACGTCACCGTCGCCTACCACGAGAATTTTCGTGAAACGGTTCAGAACCTCGAGAAATGGAACCGATGGTTCGAGTTGTTCCCGGACCTGATCATGAAGGGACGATCGGCCAGCGACATCGACACCGCGCGTGACACCAGGCGTACGGCCGTTTTCTTTGGTTTCCAGAACCCATCACCCATGGAAGACGACATTGGGCTGATTGAAATTCTGTACGATCTCGGTGCCCGGTTCATGCAGTTGACCTACAACAACCAATCCCTGCTAGCGACCGGCTGCTACGAGGCTGAAGACACCGGTATCACCCGGATGGGGCGGCAGGTGATCAAGGAGATGAACCGCGTGGGATTGGTCATCGACATGAGCCATTCGGCCGACCGCTCGACGATCGAGGCGGCCGACCTTTCCGCGCATCCGATCGCCATCACCCACGCCAATCCGCATGACTGGGCGCCCGCCCTGCGCAACAAGCGTGACCCCGTCATCCGCGCCGTGACGGAAAGAGGTGGGATGCTCGGGTTTTCGGTCTACCCTCATCACCTGAAGGACAAGTCCGACTGTACGCTGGAGAGCTTTTGCACCATGATTGCCCGAACGGCCGAAAAATACGGAACACAACATCTCGGGATCGGAACCGACCTCTGCCAGGACCAACCCGACAGCGTTGTCGAGTGGATGCGTGTGGGTCGCTGGACCAAGGAAATCGATTACGGCGAAGGATCGTCTGCGAACCCGGGTTTTCCGCCGATGCCAAAATGGTTCCGGGACAATCGTGACTTTGACAAGATCGAGGCCGGCCTTCTCGCGGTTGGGATGACCTCGACCGAAGTCGCCGGGATCATGGGGCAGAACTGGTACCGCTTCTTTGCGGATAACTTCGGACCGGTCCAGAATTGACCGGACCGGGGCCGCATATCGCGCGCCGGGATCCGGCAACCGTTATGCGGCTCAGCAGGCTCGGGTCTTTGCACCAGTGCAGGCTCAGCTTCATGCGCGTTCTGACCCGCCGCCTGGCACGCGACAACTGGCGGTTTTCCACGCCGGTGTTCGAGATTGACGAGGCAGGTGTCGGACGGGCCGTCTATGTCGCACAGGGACCCGAGCGGGCGTATTCTCTGGTGGCCTTCGCCCATGATCTTCCACCAGAAAAACGGTCGGACCGGGTGATCGCGGATGCTTGGGACGCGACCTTCACCCTATTTGACGGAATCCCTTCCGAAGCCGACCTTGACCGGCTTTCCCGCAATGTTCCGCTGCAGGAGGCCGGCCGGATCAGCGAAACTGAACTGTCGCTATCCCGGGCCAATCGCTCGGTCCGATTGTGGACGCATGTCGTCGAAGCGCTGGCTGACGGTCGACAGCCGGATCTGGAGCAGATCCAAAAGGTTGGCTACCTGATGCGAACCACGGCCGTGTACGGATCGGGAAAATTTGGCGCCGCGGACAGGGAAAATACTGCAAACCGTCCGGAAACCGAGGGGCCGTTTCAGGCCGAGATGCTGTCGGTCTTCCTCACCCGCGCCTTCGTGCGGGACCTGGTTGAACACATGGCGCGCGCCAAAGGGGGAAGCAAGGCCGTCAGGATGTCTCCTGATATCGCGCGCCGCTTGGGCATTGGCAATTCCACGGGACTGGGCATGGCGCCCTTCCTGATCAATCATCCGGTCCTGCTGAACAACTGGATCATGGCGCGCGAGGAGGCAATCGCCCGGGTTCGATCCATGGAAACCGCGACCCAAGAAGAAAACAGTGTATTCCGGTCGGTGTTTGATCGCAGCCAAGTGTCGATTGGCCAATGGCATTCGGAACATCCGATACAAGAGCGGAAACTGTCTGCTCTGAAATCAGACCTCGGGGTGATCGCGGACTTTCTCCACCATGACGATCTTACGGGCCGAAGACCTTGGAACCGTCTGTTCGAGTGGTCGGAGACTGTGCTGAGCGAGGAGGGGCAGGAGTTGCTCCTTTCCCTGATCCTCGAACCCTATTCAGACTTGGTGGACGGTTTGTCAGGATGCATGGCGGATTCAAGCCCGCATCTGTACGAGATTGACGGCGCCATGCCGCTGGCCGATGTGCGGCAGGCGATCCGCGACGGTTTCGGCTGGGCGTTGGATCTGGACTGGGGCGCCCGGGAAGCTTGCGCAAGGGTCTGGTATGTATCGGAAGAAAAGCTGGAACCCAGACTGGGTGAGCGCTTTGACGAGCCGGTAGCCGAGTACGAACAACCGCTTGCCCCGGCGCGGGATGCGGCAGCGGCATATTCGGCAATGGCCGATTGGGACACAGCCGCGACCACCGCGGAATTTCTTCTGCGCCATCCCGAACATCGCCACACGATCCGCCGGGCGCAGATCAGCCGCAAGGCCCCCTACAGCGAGATCCGAGACAACACGATTGGTGCATCAGTTCTGCCGATCGACATGCTCCGCGCCAAACTGTCCTTTTTCGGCGCGACGCATTTCGATCCCCGCTCGGACCGTTGGGTCCGTATCTGCATGTATTCAGGCGCGCCGTACCCCGAGGATCTTTCGACCGAAAACGCCGATTTCTGGGTTTATCCGGAGGTGCCGGAATGAACCTGTCGCTGAACGAGGTCGAAGGACTGGCAAAACGCGCGGCACGTGGGGCGGGTCATCACTGGGGGCCGGCTGAGGACGCCGCCAAGGCGACCCGCTGGCTGTGTCTGCAAGGTTTTGACGGTGCAGCCGCCTTGTCAGCGGTCCTGCGTCAGGAATTTGCGCTTCGATTTGATGCGCACACGCCGCGGGACCTCGGGGTGAATTGGCGGGCGCATGGGCAGATGTGCCCGTTGGGGGCGGGGATGCTGCTGTCAGATTGTTCGGAACATCTGGGCAGCGGGCCGATCGTTCTGAATGACGTGGCGGTTCCGCTGTTTCTCGTGCCGTTCGCTGGCAACGCTGCACGCCGATTGCAGACCAATGTGACCGTCGTCTGTGATGAACTCAGCGCCACGACGGATGGGGAGGTCGTGGACGCTCCGGATCTTTGGCCGGAAAGCGCCACGAAGGTCATCGTAAGGATCGGCGGTACACCTGAAAAACTGCGCGCCACGCAGACGCGCGCCCTGCCGGCGCCTGCGGCTCTGGCTTTTTTGAACACTCTGGCTCAACGCACCTATGCCCCCGCAACCGAGGAGTCCCGCCGTTTGGGCGCAGGTGCTGGTTTGTCCGATAATGACTGAGGAGGCCGAGATGCCAGAAACCCGAACGCTGTCCCTTGCCGAAATCGAGGATCTGTCGCTGCGCGCTCTGATGGCGGCCGGCACGTCCGAGGACAATGCCCGGCCATTGGCGGTTGCGACCGCCGCGACCGAGGCGGATGGGGTGGCCAGTCACGGGCTGGCCTACATCCCGATCTATTGCGAGCATGTACAATGCGGCAAGGTGGACGGGCGAGCACAGCCGGTGATGTCCGCGCCCAAACCGGGCGTGGTGGTCGTTGATGCGGCCACCGGTTTCGCGCACCCGGCGATCGACTTGGGGTTCGACGCGTTGATCCCGGCCGCACGCGAGCAGGGAATAGCTGCGCTGGCCATCCGCAACAGTTACAATTGTGGTGTGCTGGGGTATCACACCTATCGCTTGGCTCAGGCGGGCCTTGTTGGTCTGGGGTTCACCAATGCACCTGCATCTATTGCGCCGCCGGGTGGTTCACGGCCCGTCGTGGGCACAAACCCGTTTTCGCTGGCCGTTCCGGGTGCTGATGGGCAACCTGCCGTCTTGATCGACCAAAGCGCCAGCACGATCGCAAAAAGCGAGGTCATGAAGCACGCCCGCGAGGGAAAGCCGATTCCGGTCGGTTGGGCGCTGGACCCTGATGGCAACCCGACAACTGACCCCGCCGTGGGCCTCAAGGGCTCTATGGCGCCTTCGGGCGGCTACAAGGGCGTGGGCGTCGCACTTCTGACCGAGGTAATGGCCGCCGCATTGACCGGAGCCACCTTGGGTATCCATGCTTCACCCTTTTCAGGAACCGTAGGCGGCCCGCCAAAAACCGGCCAGTTCTTCATTGCCATCGACCCCGGCGCTACGACCGGGTTGGGGTTTGCTGCCAATATCGCGGAACTTGTCGAGGCGATCCGGTATCAGGAAGGAGCGCGTCTGCCCGGCGATGGTCGGCGCGCCAAGCGCCTGCAGGCCAGCCAGGACGGGGTTGGTGTCAGCGTCGCGACGCTGGACAAAATCCACGCCATCCTGGCCTGACACCCGTTTCAGGCGAAAACAGGGGCAAGGCCGATGCCTCGCCCCCTTTGCATCACGCATTGATGATGTTGTGTTCCGGTCCGTACGGAAAGCCGGTGATATTTTCGGCCCCATCCTCGCCTACGACCAGAATGTCGTGCTCGCGATAGCCGCCCGCGCCGGGCTGACCTTCGGGAATCCACAGCATCGGCTCGATGGACACGACCATGCCCGGCTCGAGCACTGTGTCGATATCCTCACGCAGTTCAAGACCGGCCTCGCGGCCGTAATAGTGGCTGAGGATGCCGAAGGAATGCCCATATCCGAACGAGCGGTATTGCAGCAGGCCCTGATCGGCGAAGAACCGGTTGATCTCGGCTGTGATGCCGGAACAGGTCGCGCCGGGTTTGATCAGGCTCAACCCCAGCTCGTGCGCGGCTACATTGGCCTGCCACAGGCGCAGGCTGTCGGCGTCGGGCTCGCCCAAGAACAGGGTGCGTTCCAGCGCGGTGTAATAGCCCGAGATCATCGGGAATGTGTTGAGTGACAGGATATCGCCATTCTGCAAGGCCCGCTTGGTGACCGGGTTGTGTGCGCCGTCGGTGTTCAGGCCCGACTGGAACCAGACCCAGGTGTCGCGGTACTCGGCGTCGGGATAGGCGCGGGCGATCTCGATCTCCATCGCATCGCGGCCGGCCATGGCGATCTCGATCTCGGTGGCGCCTTCACGAATCGCGGCATGGATGGCCGCACCGCCCACGTCCGCCGTACGTGCGCCGCCTTTGATCAACTCGATCTCTTCGGCCGATTTCACCATCCGCGCGGCCATCGTGTCGGGGGCGATGTCCACAAGCTCGGGCTGGTTCAGCATGGACAGGGCCGTGTCGCGCGCGGCCAGCGTCATGTGGTCGCTTTCGATGCCGATCCGGCGGGCAGTCCCGATCAGGCTGGCTACGGCGCGCCAGTAGTTGTCGCGCTTCCAGTCGGTATAGATCACGTTGTCCTCGACCGACCGGCGCCAGGGCTGGCCCGCGTCGATATTGGCCGACACGGTGGTGCAATTGTCCTGAGTCACCACGCAGCCATAGGGCCGTCCGAAGGCGCAGTACAGAAAGCCCGAGTAGTAGGCGATGTTCTGCATTGAGGTCAGCAGAACGACGGGTATGTCCCGTTGCGCCATGATGGCGCGCAGTTTGGCCAGCCGCCGGTCGTACTCGGCCCGGCTGAAGGGCAGGGGCGCCTTGTCACCGTTGTGGCAGGTGAAGAATTCGGGGCGATTTGAAAGGTCTGTCATGTGCTCTCTCGTTTCTTTGCCGGACGTGCAAAGCCCGGCCACATGTCCCGGCGTACAGGACAGGCGGTCTCGGGGTCCGAGAGCCGATCACCCCCTTGGGTGCTGCGACGCCATCGCAGCAGGGGGCGAACAAGGAAATCGTTAGATCAGGCCACGCCGCCGGTCAAGCCGGTGTCAGCCCGCGCAGACGTTCCGACCGCCGGCGCAGCAGCTCGACCGTGGTCAGCAGGGCGATCGAGATCACGACGAGGATCGTGGCCACGGCCAGGATGGTCGGGCTGATCTGCTCGCGCAGGCCGGTGAACATCTGCCACGGCAGAGTCTTCTGGCTGGCCGATCCGACGAACAGCACCACGACCACCTCATCGAACGAGGTGATGAAGGCGAACAGCCCGCCCGAGATCACGCCCGGCAGAATCAGGGGCATCTGGATCTTGAAGAAGGTCCGTACCGGGCCCGCGCCCATATTCGCAGCAGCCCGCGTCAGCGAGCGGTCAAAGCCGACCAGCGTGGCGGTCACGGTGATGATGACGAAGGGAATGCCCAGAACGGCGTGGGCCAGGATTACCTTGAGGTAGCCCACAAAGGTCTTGTTCATGCCCAAAGTGCCTTCAAGGAAGCGGCCGATGTCGCTGTAGAAAAAGAACATGCCCGTCGCCGAGATGATCAGTGGCACGATCATCGGAGAAATCAGGATCCCCATGATGGCGCGCCGCCCCGGCACATGCGATTGGCTGAGACCGATGGCCGCCAGAGTTCCCAGCGTTACCGATATGATCGTGGCGATGGGCGCGATGATCAGCGAGTTCTTGAAGCTGCGCTGCCATTCGTTGTTGGTGAAGAAATCCTGGTAATGCTTCAGCGAATACCCTTCGGGGTCCAGCCGCAGCATCTCGGGCGTAAAAGTAAAGAAGTCCTGCGCGTTGAAAGACAGCGGAAGAACCACCAGAATTGGCGTGATCAGGAAAACGAAGATCGCGCCGCAGATCACCCGGAACAGGTAGTGATAGAACACCTGCTGCGCCGTCAGATAAGGCAGCAGTTTGCGGCGGTATCGGCCCTCGTACAGCCAGAATGTGAACCATGCAAAAAACCAGCCGCCCAAGAAGCCGAGCACACCGCCCATCGGCCCTGAAACCGCGAAGCCGACTGCCGCGAAGCCGATGATGTTGATCCAGTAGGCAAGCCTCTCGTTCTTGAGGACCGAGATGTAGATCCAGGCCAAAAGGGCCGTCAGTGCCGCGCCGCCGATCATTCCCAGGGGGACCGAGCCGTTTCCTGCGCCGACAAACATGCCGGCAAACGCGCCGGCCAGTGCGACGCTGGGCAGGACCATGGACAGGGGCTTGCGCGAAATAGGTGTCAGTGCGGCCATGTCGGTTACCCCAGCTTCACGTTATCGATGCCCACGATCTTGTCGTAGACCCAGTAGAGGATCAGAACCACCGCCAGCAGGATCGTCCCCAATGCTGCAGCCAGGCCCCAGTTCAACGAAGACGAAATGTGATAGGCAATCCGGTTCGAGATGAAGACACCCTTGGTGCCGCCCACGATTTCGGGCGTGATGTAGTAGCCGATGGCCAGAATGAACACGAGGATCGACCCCGCTCCGATGCCCGGGATGGATTGCGGGAAGTAGATCCGCCAGAACGTGGTCCAGTTCGTCGCGCCCATGGATTTGGCCGCGCGGGTGTAGGATGGCGGAATCGTCTGCATCACCGAATACATCGGCAGGATCATGAACGGCAGCAGGATATGCGTCATGGCAATGATCGTGCCGATCTGGTTGTTGATGATGATCAGCCGGGCGTCATCTGCGACCAGCCCGAGCCAGACGAGGGTGTCGTTTATAACGCCCTGCTGCTGCAGCATGACCTTCCATGCGGATGTCCGCACCAGAAGCGACGTCCAGAAGGGCAGCA
Source organism: Ruegeria sp. BC2 (assembly GCF_056539245.1). Lineage (NCBI taxonomy): Bacteria > Pseudomonadati > Pseudomonadota > Alphaproteobacteria > Rhodobacterales > Roseobacteraceae > Ruegeria > Ruegeria sp. BC2. Next base: position 1,810,987 of record NZ_JBQFUQ010000001.1, on the reverse strand, counting down.
GAACCAGAATCATCAGCAGGTTCGACACGCGCATTGGCAGGGTCGCCAGCAGGTAGCTGACCGGATAGGCCAGCAGGATGCAGGCCCCGGTGATTACCAGCGACATGAACAACGTACGCCCGAACAGCTTGATAAGAATCTGCTTGTCTTCCGGCTGAGCCTGAGCACCTTCCGGGGTGCGCCGCATGTCGATTGCGTTCAGGAAGTAACCGTTGGTGATCGGAACCGCATGGGTTTTGATCACGCGCCACGTCTGCGGGTCCCCCCAGCCGTCGTGGATCTCGATCAGCTTTTCCTTGAACGGACCGTCGGTTTCAGGGTCCAACCGTTTGATCTTGCGGCCTGACTGGCGGAACAGCGAAGACATGCCGGTTTCTTCGTAGTTCAGACGCGTGCCAAGCCGGGTGTGTTCCTTGTTTTCGATCGCGACCACCATGTCACGAACGAAGGCATCATAGACGTCCTCGCCCGGCAATTCGCCGCTGGTTTCATCCCAGTTGTCCAGCGCTTCGACCGTCAGGGGCAGGGTTTCCGAGACAATTCCGTTTTCGACTGACCGAAACAGCATCGATGCAATCGGTACGAGGAAGGAAAACAGCACGAACAGAAGCAAAGGCGCGATCAGCATAAGCGCGCGCAGTTTCTGACGTCGCAATGAACGCGCCAGCGATTGCTTGAGCGGCGTTCCGTCCGCTGCCAGCATGGGTCCTGCGGTTTGGCTTGCGTCAGTCATCAGTGCCTCTTGGTTGTGCCCGGGTCAGATGGCGGCGCACCGCCACCTGACGTTTCTTCAGAGATTCAAGCGCTTATTGCGCCAACCACGCCTGGAATTTGGCGTCGATGTCATCGCGGTAGTCAGCCCAGAACTCGTAGTTGTAGAGGAACGTGTTCTTGGCGTTTTCCGGATCGGTCGGCATGTGCGGAGCCATGTCGATTCCCAGTTCGGCATGCTTGCCGACCAGCGGAGCAGACGAAGCGCGAGCCGGGCCGTACGAGATGTACTTGGCCTGATCCGCCAGGCGCTGGGTGTCGGTCGCGAACATGATGTAGTCCAGCGCGCGCTGCTTGCGCTCTTCGCTCAGACCGGCGGGAATGATCCAGCCGTCCAGATCGAAGACCTGCGCGTCCCACAGCATGGCGACGGGCTGCTTCTGCTCTTCGATGACGCTGAACAGGCGGCCATTGTAGGTCGAGCCCATGACGACTTCGCCGTCAGCCAGCAGCTGGGGCGTATCGGCGCCGGCGGACCACCAGACGACGCTGTCCTTGATGGTGTCCAGCTTCTTCAGAGCACGGTCCTGGCCTTCGTCGGTTGCCAGAACGTCATACACTTCGTCCTTCGGGACGCCGTCGCACAGCAGGGCCCATTCCATGTTGTTGATCGGGCGCTTTTCCAGCGACCGCTTGCCGGGATAGGTCTCCAGGTCGAAGACCGCGCAGATGTCGGTCGGCGGGTTGTCCCCGACCATGTCGGTCCGATACCCAAAGGTGGTCGAATACACGATCTGAGGGATGAAGCATTCGCTGACCAGCAGATCGCCGAAGTCTTCCGAAGCCGGAGTGCCGTCCGGCGCGGGCGCCAGCTGCGTATCCGGGTCGATTTCCATCGCCAGACCTTCGTCACACAGACGGATCGCGTCCGCGGCAACCACGTCGACGACATCCCATGTGATGTTGCCCGCCTCGTTCATGGCGCGCAGTTTGGCCACGGCCTCGGCCGAGCTGTCATCGTTCAGGATGGTGACGCCGGTCTTTTCCGAATAGGGCTCGTGATAGGCCTTGAGCTGCGACTTGGAATAGGCGCCGCCCCAGGACACGATCGTCATTTCTTCGGCGGAAACTCCGCCTGCTGCAGTTGCCAGAGCAACAGCTGTCAGCATTGTGGTGGTACGTTTCATATGTAGCTCCCAGTTTTTCCCGTTTTATGATTTGTCGACCAACGCACGGGTTTTCGTCGGTCGGTTCTTTCGGCTTGGGGGCGGATTGCGAAGCCGGGCGCGCCTAGGCGTCCAGAGCGCGGCAATCCTGCGCCAGCCATCCGATCTCGATCTCCTGACCCGGTGTCAGCCTGACGGCGTCAGGGGCATTCCGGGTCTTGACGATGAATTCATCATTGCCGGCCACCGACATGCGGAACCTGAATACATCGCCCATGTAGATGAATTCCTTGACCACAGCCTTGAGCGTATGCGCTTCGGGGCTGAGGCGATCCTTGTTGAATTCCACGCGCTCGGGCCGGATCGAGACCTTGGTCCGTTCCCCCGGTTGGCTCACGTTGATCGGAACCGCGTCGATCTCGGACCCATCGTCCAGTGTTACGACGCATTTCCCGCCATCGACGGATTTCAGAACGCCTTCCAGCGTGTTGTTCTCACCTATGAACTGCGCAACGAAACTGTTCTCCGGTTCTTCATAAAGCTGGTCCGGCGGTGCAAGCTGCTGGATCCGCCCATCGTCAAAGACCGCTACGCGATCCGACATGGTCAGCGCTTCGGTCTGGTCGTGGGTCACATAGACGGTCGTGATCCCCAATTCATGGGCCAGACGCGTGATTTCAAACTGCATGTGCTCGCGCAGCTGTTTGTCCAATGCGCCCAGCGGTTCGTCCATCAGAACCAATTCGGGTTCGAAGACCAGCGCGCGGGCCAAGGCGATACGCTGTTGTTGTCCGCCCGACAGCTGCGCGGGTCTGCGGCTGCCGAAGGCACCCATCTGCACCATGTCGAGGGCGCGCTGGACCTTTTCTTCGCGCTCGGATTTGCCGATTTTTCGGACTTCCAGCGGAAAGGCGAGGTTCTCGGCCACCGTCATGTGCGGGAACAGGGCATAGTTCTGAAACACCATCCCGATGCCACGCTTGTGCGGCGGAATGTTGTTGATCGGTCGCCCGTCCAACAGAATTTCGCCATGCGTCGCAGTTTCGAACCCGGCCAGCATCATCAGGCAAGTGGTCTTGCCAGATCCCGATGGGCCCAACATTGTCAGAAACTCGCCCTTTGGCATCGCGAGGTTAAGGTCTTTGACGACAAGATTTTCGCCGTCATACGATTTTTGAACGCGTTGAAATTCGACAAACGCGGCGTCGCTAGAAGTGCCGGTCACAAGACCCCCTGTTGCGTCAATTCTTGATCCGGTTGGTCCGGATTTCATTGATCCCTGAGCACATTAAAGACGCAGCAATGTCCGGCTGGCAAGACTCAATGACAAAAACCAATCCTCATTGGGTGGGATTCAAGGATTTTGCGCAGTGTTGAGGCGCCGCATGTGCCACGCAAGGGTCTGATTGCTGGACAAGACCGGTTTGCCAATCTGTTCATGGATCCGCGGGATGGCGTCCAACGTGCGAAGGTTGGTGCAGCTGAGAAAAACAGCTTCGACCGCTCTGTCCGAACCCAGCCTCACCGCGGCGTCAACGATGGATTGCGTTGATATCCGGACGACCTTTGCTTCTTCGGAAATCCCAAAGGTGCCGAACACATCCATGAGGATCCCTTGATCGGCGAAGGCCGCGCGAAGCGCCGTGTTGACCTGCTCCTCATAAGGGGACAGCAGTGCAAAGCGTGACACACCCAATTCGCGCGCCTGAGCAACCGCGGCGCGCAGAGGGTTGGTTACCGTTTGCACGTCACAAGTCTGCTTTACCAGTTCTTCGACCTTTTCCGATCCGATGACCGAGCTTGCCGAGGTGCAGGCGTAACCCACAGCCCGGAAGGGGCGCGCCTTGGGCAGTAAATCCGCCGCCGCTGGAAGCGCATGCTTCATGCGGGTCAATGTCTTGGTCGTGACCTGCGGGTCGCTGGTTATGCGCGAGACATAAATGGGTGAAGGGTCGCCGGCAAAAAGCCTGCGGAAATCGCCTTCGATCGTCTCGTCTGTCTGCAGAACGATCAGGCCAAGCGGAGATATGTCCGGGTCATCCGTGTCCAGAGAAAATGGCAGTGTTGTCATAGCTCGGGAATCTCCCGTCGTGCCTTGGGGCTCAGGAACCGCGGGGCGCCTTCGGTGACCAGCACGTTTTCCTCGTGGACAAGTATTTTGCCACCGACCTCAATACCTGGCTCCAGCGTCAACACCATTCCGGGTTTCAGTACCGTTTGATCCGTTGGGATGAGCGAAGGCCACTCGGTCAATGACATGCCCAATCCGTGGCCCAGGCGCCCGGCTTCGGTCCCGCCGCCGCCACGGGACAGGACCGAGTTCATCGTGTGATACAGGTCCGAGGCCGTCGCGCCCGGTCTGGCCTGCTCGAACGCCGCCTCGGTCGCATCGATCAGCGCGTAGTGCGCCGCGCGCACGGCGGGACTGGCCGGGCCGACGGACCAGTTGCGGTCGAAATCGCAAAAATACCCATCCCAGACCAGCCCGGTATCCAACATAAGCACGTCGCCCGGCTTCAACGGTCGTTGGGTTGCCGGTGAGATTACGTCGCCATATCCGCCTTGGTCGGCCGCGCCGGCAAGATAAGGCACCCAATCGGCGCCTGCGTCGAGACACAACATCTGGAACCGTCGAAAGACCTGATCCAGAGGAACACCGGCCGATGCAATCCCAGGAACCCGCTCAAAAGCCTGTCCCGCGATCAGGCAGGCGGTTTCGATCTTTTTGATTTCGGCTTGAGATTTGACCATGCGCAGGTCGCGCAGAATGCCAAGGTCGCCGGTGATCCTGCGGCGGTCGATTTCGGATTTCAGACGCCCGAAATCTGCAAGCGGCATCCGCAAGTGCGTTTCATGCCCATCGGGACATCCGATCAAGCCGCCGTCCGGAACAAGTTCGCGCAGGGTTTCGGCCAGCAACGATACTCCGTCGTCTGCCAGATCCGGGGCGGACCAGGTGCGGATGTCTTCGATCCAGGTCTGCGCCATCAAGGCCGCGCCAATCGACGGGATCACCGCGACAGGTTTGCCGGTCGCAGGAACGACAAGGAACCAGGGGCGCGTCGGGCTTTCCCAGAACCGGGTCAGAAAGCCGCTGAAATACCGGACGTCGGGCTCGGTCGTCAGCAGCAGGGCGTCCAGGCCATGCTCTTGCATGAGATCCTGTGCACGCGCAGTTCTGTCCGCGAACTCGGCTTGTTCGAACCCTCTCACGAGGCTTGCTCGGTCACGATGCACAAAACGCGGTCCTGTGGTCCGATATTGAGCAAGTTGCGGCTATCGGCATCCAGAACGGCAGCCAGTCCGGCGCCGCCTGACGCAGTCGTTTCGAACCCGGCCTCTGCCATGACCGGAAGCTGAGCGGCCACGGTGTCATCCTCCAGCGTCAGAAACTGATCGGCATCCCGCGCCAGTCCATTCAGTGCAATCAGCGATGGCTCCTTGCAATCCAGCCGTCCCATGATGCTGTCCGGACCGTCTGCAAAAACTGGCGCGCCGGCTTGGATGCTGGCCATCAGCGCCGGGGCTGCGGCCGGTTCGACCACGATGATCTTGGGGTCGTCTCCCCAAGCCTTTCGGAAACATGCGGCAACGGCGCCCGCCATGCCTCCCACTCCGGCCTGCAGCAGGATCAATGTCGGAGGTTCGGGACACTGATCAACCGCCTCGACAGCCATTTGAACGTACCCCTCCATCAAGAGATGGGGCAGGTCATAATACCCTTCCCAAGAGCTGTCTGACAGAAGCGTCCAGTCGTTGTCGTTCGCCGCGCGGCTTGCGGCGCTCATGCTTGCGGCGTAATCGACGCCTTCGCGCACCACTCGCGCACCTTGCGCCGAAAGGCGCTGAGCAAAGCTCTCGGGCACGGTTTCAGAAATGAACACTACGGCATTCGCACCAAAAACGCGCGCACCCGCAGCCATGCTTAGGCCGTGGTTCCCGGCGCTGGCCGTTACATAAGTACGGCCGGAAAGGGATGTGTTGTCGGGTGTCTCGGTGGCTTCGCTCGCTTGGCAGGCGATGACATAGGCCGCGCCCAATGCCTTGAACGACCCGAGATTCATCCGCGTCCGTTCATCTTTGATCCAAAGGCGGGAAACGGGCGCCAAACCCTGCGCTTCGGCCAGTGGTGTCACGCCGGAGGCAGGGCACAGCGACAAAAGCTGCGCCAACCGGCTGGAATTGGTTGAAGGGAAGGGGGCCTGTGAAAACAGTTTGCCTTCGCCTCGATACGGGTTGGTGACGGACTTCATCGCGGCCTCCCTCAACGATCCGGCAGACGTCATAGAAATGCAGTCAATCTGTCAAGGCATAGGGGTGAAATGCGAGAAATGCACACTTCCTGTTCCCTGGGAAAAGTGGCTACCTGCCCTGAACCAAACGGCGTTGATCTGGCTGGCGAATTGACCGCTTGCGGTCTTTGCAATCGGTATGGGCGCGTGTAAGTGTTCGGCACGTGATCCGGCGCCGGTGCATCAGACCGGCCGGATGCGGGCGTGATGGAATGGTAGACATATCGGACTTAAAATCCGAAGGCCCTAGCGCCGTGTGGGTTCGAGTCCCACCGCCCGCACCAAACACACTGGTCGACTTGGCCGAGGGCGATCGTCAGACCGGATAACCCAGCTTGGAGATCAGCCGCCAGATGTCCTGGTTCGCCGCCGACAGCTGCGCGACGACATCCTCGATTTCCTGCATCGCCTGTTCGTCGACCGTATCTTCGCGTCCCAGCTTGATGTCGGTTTTTCGATCGGCAATGCGCATCAGGATCGTTTTGGGGTTCCCGGTTTCCTGGTCGAAGGAATAGATGCAGTGGTTGAACTTGTTGCGGATGCCAGACAGACGGCTGAGCCGCTGCGTGTGCTCTAGGATCGGATCACGAACCGAGGCCGGCCTTCCGTCCATCTTTGCCAGACGCTCGACCAGATCAATTCGGGCGCGGGTCGTGTTCAGGGTCAGGAAAATGATGACGGCTACGTCTTTGCTGGTCCCCGAGAGGCCGGCAATCAGATGAATCAGCAGGCTTTCGGTGTTCGTCCAGACATAGTTCAGGCGGCCGACCAAAAGGATCAACCGATCGAACCTGGCTTCGAAGTCGTCAGTCAACCGAGGTTCGGTGCGCGTCCTGCGCCGCCGCCTCAAAGAAGAAATGCGCCGCTGCCGTTCTGTTGCTGACACCGATCTTGCCCGACACGTTGTGCATGTGCAGCTTGACCGTGTGTTCGGTGATACCCAACTGGGCAGCGATCGCCTTATTGCTTTTGCCTTCGGAGACAAGTTGCAGAACCTGCTTCTCGCGCCGGGTCAGTTTTGACAACAGAGGGCCAGCCGCAGGGGATTTCGGAGTTTCCCGGGCTGTCGTCGCGCTTGTCGCGCACGGCTTCGATGCAACGCAATTGGCCACAAATCCCGGTAGGTACAACTCTTCATGCATCAGCAGCCGCAGGATCGCGCGCCATGCGTCCGGGGCGACGTTCATCGGAAGAAACCCGATTGGTCCAAACCGGGATCGGTCCCATCGCTCGAAAACGAACCGGGCTGCGTCCTCCTTCCGGTATGCGAAGGCAAGGCATCCCGGCATGGACGATCGGACATAATCGGAGGGGCGGGCCAGCAGGTCCTCCATCATGATCTGATCCACGACAACAATCTTGCCGGAACCCTCGGCATTGCTTGCCTCGGACAAGAATGCCGCGAGGGATTCAAACCTGTGGGCTGCAACGCCGAATTCGTGCTGCACGCTTCGCAGGGTTTGGTTGGAGTAGAAGAGCTCTTTCCCAATAAAAACAATCATGAAATCTTCGTTTTCGTCGATCGTGCACGAACTGTTACTTAATTCGGAAATGCTCATTCTTGTGCCCCCCTAAATACCCCGGATTACGTCCTGAATTGGCCGTTATTGGCCGAGGTGAAACTGAATAAAAACAATCTAAAATCTGTGTTGAGCATACCAGAAAGTTCAGTTTTCTACAACTGCACGGCTTTGGGAATCGCCTGGTTTTAGAACTTTCGATTAAGGTCGTTTGACGGTCGGACCGCTTAAATATCGAGATTCAAATAACTAAGTTTTGCCGGCTTTTGTCGCAGGCCAATTTGGCTTCGAACACGACCCTGAAACGCGTGTTCAAGTAATACATTAAGCAAATCAGCGTTTTAGTGATGTTAATACTTTCTGCCAGCTAGGCAGACGGAACTGCATCTGTACCCTGTGTCGTGCTTCAATTTGCGAAGTGTACTTGTACCTGGCGTGTCTGCGGCCCGCGTATTTTCGCGTGATTTTGAGCAGTCACGGAATCGGCTTGGCCGAGAAAGGGGGGTGACAACACATCATTCGAAAGACAAGGCCGCAGACATGCGCAGTTTCGCGAATGGATGCTCAATAATTTTTTCAACCGCGCCGAATATCGCTTTGTAGATGAATGGCGGTCTGGCGCTTCAAAAATGGAAGATTGTTATGCGACGCAATGTGAACAATACCAATGTCACGACCGTTGACGAAGTTAATGTTGAAAATCTCGAAGCTCCGATCTCGGTGGAAATTCCCGTCGAAGAAGCAAATATCGAGGCCGAACTGACCGCGCAGCAACAGCAGCAGGGTCAGGAAGTTCAAAACGCTGCAAATAACGAAGACGAACAGAACCAGGCTCAGGCTCAGGCGACCGAGGTCGCAAACGAACAGGCCCAGGGTCAGGATCAGGGCCAGGCACAGCAGCAGGGCCAACAGCAAGGTCAGCAGCAATCGAACGTGAATGGCGGCGATGACAGCAACAGTATCGCAAACTCGATCAACATCGATTTCGGTGAAGGTGAGTGGATCCCGCGCGACGATGACCAGGTCGATCTGGATATCGGTGACTCGGCATCTATCGGTGATGTCATCACGGCTGGAAACGACGTGAATTATGATCCCGGCGATGATCTGAACCTGTCCATCTCGATGAATGGTGACGGCAATGACATGTCGTCGATCAACAACCAGTTGGCCAGCCTGAGTGACGATGACACGCTGGATTCGCCCAGCCTGTCGAATGACGGCTCGTTCTATCAGAACGGCAGCGCGACGGGCGGTTCGGCCTATGCCGAAGAAGGCATCGGTTCCTCCTCCGGCGGCGGTAACTCGGGTTCCGGCGGAACCAGCTACGGCGGTGCAGCAAGCGGCGAGACCAATGGCAGCCACGCATTCGCGCTGGGCGGCCACACCGGCAATGCCGGCGCGGCTTCGCAAGGCGGCAACGGTGCGGCTTCGGGCGGCGCCAACAACACGAGCCTGGGTCTTGGTCTGTCGGGCGCCGAAGCCAGTGGCGAAAGCACGGCTGGCAATGGCGGCAACGCCAACAGCACCTCCAGCGCCAACAACACCGGCAGTTCGAATGCCAACGGCCAGGGAACTGGCGGTGAAGGCGGTAATGCCGGCTCGATCGGTCTTGGCCTTGGTCTGGGACTGTCCGGCGCCAACTCGGAAGGCAATGCCAACGGTGGTGAAAACGCGACCGGTTCGATCGGCGCGGGCCTTGGCCTGGCCGGAAACGAGTCGGGTGCGAACGGCGCCAATGGCGGCAACGGCGAGTCATCGAACTCGGGTTCTGCATCGAACAATAGCACCGGTACGACCGAAGCGAATGAAGCGACGGCCGGAAGCAACACGGGTGCGGGCATGGCTGGCAGCGGCGCGCAAAGTGGCGCCAATGGCACCGGCGGGTCTGGTTCCGGTGGCACGGGTTCCGGCGGCTCGGGCTCGGGTGGTGAAGGTGCTGGTGGCGAAGGCTCTGGTGGCGAGGGATCCGGCGGATTCTCGGCCATGGTCGAAGCAGCCATTGCAGCGCTGAACCAGGAAATCGCGGATGGTGGTCCGGCCTTGAATGCGGCTGATACCGACGCTGCGACCGGTGGCGGCGGAACCACGGGCAACAACCCGGGTGCCGGCGGAGCGGGCACCGGTGGTGCTGGAACCGGCGGCGCAGGAACCGGCGGTGCCGGAACCGGTGGCCCAGGGTCCGGCGGAGCCGGCACGGGCGGCAGCTCGGCAGCCAACTCTGGCGCACAGGGCGTCGGCGATCTGGCCGCAAGCGGTCCGAATATCAGCCAGTCGCCTGGTGACGTGAACGGTGCAGCCAGCAACCCGCAGACGTCGACCGGAACCGGCGGAGCCGGCGGTTCGAACGCGGCCAATGGCGCGGCAAACGGAACTGGTTCGGGTTCGTCCAGTGCAGAAGGCGCTGGCGGAGCCGGTGGGACCACGACGCCAACGTCCACCTCGTCCGGTAACGGTGCGGGTTCTGCGGATGCGGTCAACACGGCCGGTACCGGTGGTGCGGCAGAAGTCTTTGCTGACGCTGACACAAACGGTTCCGCCGACAGTCTGGCCGAAGCCATCGCGGGATACGGCGGCGCGTCGTACACCGACAACGATGCCACCTCGACCGGATCCGGTAGCGCGACTGGCGCGGCCAGCTCGGGAGCCGGTGGTGCAGGCGGTGCGTCTGCGGCCAATGGTGGTACCAGCGGCTACGCCATGGGTAGCGCCATGTCCGGCGATACCACGGGTGGCGCAGTCACCGGTGGCAGCGCGGCCGGCGCCTATTCAGGTGACGGCGGAGCCGGCGGCAATGGCGGCACCTGGGGTTCCAACAATGGTGGCGACGGTATCGTCACCGGTGAATCCTACGCGTCGGCAGCAGCAGTGGTCGATACCTCGGCCTTCAACCAGACGATCGTCATGGGCGCCAACGTGCTTGGCAACTCGGTCGATACCACGATGGTTGGCGGTTCGATGAGCTCGACCTACGCGAGCGACGACACCGAGGCATAATGCCTGACCCCGGAGGCCGCGATTTCGGCCTCCGGTCTTTGATGAAAACACCGGGGCCGTGTTTCATGGCCTCGGTCCAACTTAACCCAGACCCGGAAATTTTCTGCCGGAAAGGGTGACAGGGATAGTCCAGATGTCACTTGACAGCATTACGGAAACGATCGCGCATTTTATCGGTACTTTTCAGCTCACGATGGAACAGGCCATCCTGCGGCAGCAATACGAGGAGTTTACGGCGCTCCGACGGCTGGCCGAAGTTGAAGGCCTGGAGGATCCGATCAGGATTGTCGTCAAGGCCGATCTGGATCTGAAGCCCAAGGACTACGACCCGCTTCCCTACCGTTTCCCCGAACCGCCCGCGGACCCGCAGTTGCCGCTGCCACCAGCCGGCCCGATGCTCGAGTCGAGCATCCAGATCGGTGACCCGTTGGCGCCGGGCGGATTTGTCCCGCAGTCCGAATTGCCTATCTCGGTCGGGCCGCAATTCTTGATGTTGCAGCCGCAGGTCGTCAGCGACCTGATAGGGTCTGCCGTCACTTACACATTCCAGACATTGGTCCTGCGCGACAATGATACCGTCGGCGCGGGCGACTTCCGCGATGCGGCGACGCTGACAGCGCAGGCCGAAGCCGCGTTGGACGTGGCGCAGTCGCTTCATGCGATGGCAGTGCCTTCACTGGCGATACCGGACTACATGACGCCAGAATACCTGGATACGCTGGTCGAACAGATAACGACACCGATGAACGGATCGGTCCAAGGTGTCACGGTTCACCAATTCCAAGGTGAAGACGCGGAAGGCATCATCGTCAACGGTCAACACGTGTCGGAGGCTCCGGTCTGGAGCGATCTTCTGCCGGCCTACCACCAGCCCGAGGAGGCTGAGGAAAATCTGGTGTCACAGTCCTATCCGGCCGAGTGGAACCAGTCCGAGGGGCCGGAGTCACACGAGGGTCATACCGTTGTCACCGGCGGCAATCTTGCGATCAACGAAGTCGCGCTGAACGTCGGTTGGGTGGATGCCCCCTTCATCGCCGTGGGTGGACAAGCGATCAGCCTGACGATGATCAGCCAGGTCGCGCTGGTATCAGATGTTGATGTCGGAAACACCGGCAGCGGCGCGGGCACCAACGTCGTCCAATCCGCCCAGATTGAAACAGAGGCGAATCCTGCGCCGTGGCTTGCCGGAACCTCGGCCGTCGCTGGTGGGGCCGGGCAGCCGTCCTTTTTGACCGTCGATTGGATCCATGGCGATCTGGTGGTTGCCAACTTCCTCAAGCAGGTCATCAACGCCACCGATATCGACCATATCCAGACCGAGATTTCCGCGTCTTCGACCATGTATGCGATGGGTGGCAACCAGATGGTCAACGTGGCCGATATTGTTCAACTCGGCAACTATTATGACCTGATCATGATCGGCGGCGACATGATCTCGGTCGACATGTTGTTCCAGACGCTTGTCCTGATGGATGACGACCTGGTGTCAGGCGGCCTAGCCGGACCTGCCGGAGGTGCGAACGAAAACCTGCTGATGAACCAGGCCTCGGTGATGACCAACGGCCTGGACCTGCAGGAGGCGCTTGAGGAGAACATGGCCGAGGCCATGACTCTGAATGAAATGAACATGGCGGCGCTCGAGGACGCATTGCTGAACGATCCGATGTTCGCGGGTATGGAGCAGATGCGCGTTCTGAAGATCGACGGAAACCTGCTGCAGGTGAATATTCTTGAGCAGGTCACCATGCTTGCCGATCAGGATGACATTTTCCTGTCCGGTCCGCATGGGGCCAGTACCGAAGTCGTGGCCGGCAGCAACGCGATGCTGAATGCGGCCAACATCAACAAGCTGGGCGTGGACTCCGTTGTCATGGCCGGGCAGGGCGCATATTCCGAGCTTTTGCTGCACCAGGCCAGTCTCATCGACTTGCCCGAGAATGAGATCGGCCCGGAATTTGCCAATGAAGCCATCGCAATCCTGATGGAGGAGGCAATGACCGCCGGGCAAGCAGTGAGCGGCCCGACCGCTCCTGCACTAACCCCCGAAGACTTGGACGCCAATGTAGGAATGCAATCCATCCTGACCTGATTTTCCCTTTTTTACGAGTGACCGGAAGGTTTGTTTATGTCGATCGTTTTTTCGTCGCGCCGCACCCGATATGCCAGCCCGCTGGACCGGTCGGGAAGCGGACAGCCTCTGGCTTTGCGACCCAGCGACATGGTGTCTGGCTCGTCATTTGCAACGGAACGGCTGACCGCACGGCTAAGGCTGACCAAGGAGATGCGCGTGCCCGTGACCGAGCAGAGCCAGAACAAGGCAGCGCAGGAGGGCCCGGCCACGGCGCAGAAGGAGCAAGAGGTTGCTCGCAATGCAGCGGCTCCGGCACCGGAAGCCCGGGACGAAACCGATCAGAAAATAACAGACGACATCACACTGGAAACAACATTCAGCGCCGCTTCTCCCCGACGGCGCGAAACGCCGGAAACCGTCGCCGTGGAAGGGCGTGCGGGTGACGGCGAAGGGGTGGCCAATGCCGAGGACTCGGAACCGCAAACCGTCGAAAGCCCGACCGCGCGCATGACCCCCTCGTCCCGGTCGGGTGGGACGGATCGCATGGGCACCACTATCGAGGCCGAAGCGAACAAGCCGCTGCTGCGCACTGGTTCAGGCGATGGCGGCGGCAAAGGGCCACCCCAAACTTTTCACAAGCGCACGCCGCCCGAAGACTTTCAACGCACCCTTCGGACCTCGATGCGAGCGATATGGCGAAACCTTGCCTTTGTTCTGGTACTGACCTGCGCGACCAATCTGTTGATCCTGGCGATCCCGATCTACCTGTTCCAGATCAGTGACCGGGTGCTGACCAGCCGCTCGCTGGACACGCTGATCATGCTGACCGCGATCGTGGCCGGGGCAATCATCTTTCAATCGGCTTTCGATGCGGTGCGGCGCTTCATGTTGATGCGCACCGGGGTCGAAGTGGCGGCGCGACTGGGTGCTCCGACCCTCAGTGCCGCAGCGCATGCCTCGTTGCACGGGACGGGACGCGAGTATCAGACGCTGGGTGATCTGCAGCAAATCCGCGGCTTTCTCGTTTCAAGCACCCTTCTCTCCTTTTTGGATGTTCCTTTTGCGCCGTTGTTCATCCTTATGATTTTTCTGGTTCACCCAGAGTTGGGCATGATCGTGGTGGTGACGGCCGTGATCCTGATGGTTATCGCGCTGATCAACCAGCGGATGACGGCCAAACCGTTTGCCGAGGCCAACATGGCCCAATCTCTGGCCAACCAGCATCTGGATTCGATGTCGCGGAACAGCCAGATCATCAACGCACTTGCTATGATCCCCGAGGCGGTTCGGATCTGGGGACGCGACACCGCCAACTCCCTGACCTGGCAGGTCCGGGCGCAGGACCGAAACGTGGTGTTCGCGGCGATCTCGCGCACCGTACGCCTGCTGACGCAGGTCGGCATTCTGGGATGGGGGGCCTATCTGGCCCTGCAAGGCGAAATCACGGGCGGCATGGTGATCGCGGCCTCGATCATCGCTGGGCGGGCTTTTGCGCCAATCGAAGGGTCAATCGAGGGCTGGAATACATTCCTGCTGACCCGCGGTGCCTACAGCCGCATCAAGGCATTGCTGTCCAACTCGGCACTTCAGTATGAGAAGCTGCGCTTGCCCCGCCCCGAGGGACGAGTGGATGTTGAACGCCTTCTGTTTGTACCCGGGGGCACCAAGCGCGTGGTTCTCAACGGCATCAGTTTTTCGCTCAACCCGGGCGAGACGCTGGCGATCATCGGCAACTCGGGCGCGGGCAAGACCACGCTGGGCAAAACGCTGGTAGGATCGATTCTGCCGACCTCGGGCAGCGTGCGGCTCGACCTGATGGATATCCGAAACTGGGATCCGCGCCAGTTCGGCGAAAGCATCGGGTACCTGCCGCAGGACGTTCAGCTGTTTCCGGGCACGATCAAGGACAATATCGGCCGAATGCGCGCCGATGCCACCGATGAGCAAATTCATGATGCTGCAGTTCTGGCCGACGTGCACAACATGATCGCCACCTTGCCACAGGGGTATGAGACCGTGGTCGCTGCCGATGGCTCGCCCCTGTCTGGCGGTCAGAAACAGCGGATCGCGCTGGCGCGCGCCTTCTTTGGCAATCCGCGGATGGTGGTTCTGGACGAGCCGAACTCGAACCTGGATGTCGCGGGCGACAAGGCGCTGGCCCGGGCAATCGAGCAGGCGAGGGAAAACAAGATTACCGTGGTCGTGATCACCCAAAAACCGACGCTCTTGAACGTGGTGGACAAGATCATGCTGCTGACGGACGGGCGGGTCGCCCTGTTCGGTCAGCGTGAGCAGGTGCTGCAGCAACTGAACGGGCCGCGTCAGCAGCCCGAGTTGAAAGGGTAGACGGGGGTAAAGATGAACGAATTGGTCCAAGTAGACGATCCCGCCCTTTGGTACGCCGAGGTTCCGAGATCGATAACCAAGTTCATAGTCGTGGGCACCGTGCTGCTGGTCGCCTGTTTCGGCGGGTTCGGCCTGTGGTCGTTTCAGGCGCCGCTCGCGGCCGCAGTGATTGCGCAAGGCAGCTTTGTAGCCACTGGGCGCAACAAGATCGTCCAGCATCTTGAAGGAGGGATCATCGAACAGATTCTGGTCACCGAAGGTCAGACCGTGCAGGAGGGGCAGGTCTTGATGACACTCGACCAGACCTCGGCCGAGGCAAATGAGCGTGAATTGTTCATCCGCAAGATCCGCCTTCAGGCGATGGTCGAGCGCTTGCTGGCCGAATACGCCGAAAAGGACACTTTGGAGTTTTCACCCGCCCTGATCGAGGCATCCGACGACGTTGAAGTGATGACCATTCTCGACAACCAGCGGCTCAGTTTCGAAGTCTCGCGCAAGACTCTGCTGAATGACATTGCCCTTCTCGAACGCAATATTGAAGCGCTGAAGATCAGGGCCAGCGGCTTCGAGGCGCAATTGGAAAGCATGGAGCGCCGCAAGGCGATCCTTCAGGAAGAATACGAAACCAAGAACGCGTTGTTCGAAAAAGGGCTTGTCCGAAAGGGTGAGTTGAACACCATCCGGCGGGTCCAGGCCGAAGCGGACGGGCAGTTGGCCCGACTGGCGGCCGAGGCTTCGGAAACCAGCCAGATGCTGCTGAAATACGAAGAGCAGATCACCCGGACCCGGTCCGCCTATCGCGAAGCAGCGCTGGACGAACTGGGTGTAATCGAGGCGGATCTGGAAAGCGTGCGGGAAAAATCGCGCCAGGCCAGCAGTGTTCTTGCCCGCGCGGTGGTTCGCGCCCCGGTCGATGGCACGGTTGTGCGACTGCACTATTACACGCCGGGCGGCGTCATCGAGACCGGCAAGCCGATTGCCGAAATCCTGCCAGCTGATGCCCCGCTGATCATCGAGGCCCAGATCCCGCGCACCGATATCGACAGCGTTGTGACCGGCCAGACCGCGACCGTGCGGTTGGTAGCTTTGAATCAGCGCACGACACCGGTTCTGACGGGCGAAGTCTTTTACGTCTCGGCGGACGCGGTTCTGGAAGAAGCCAGCGGAATACCTCAAGAGGTCTATCTGGCCCGGGTGTCGTTGGAGCCTGACGAGATGGACCGGGTACGGGGTTTCATTCCGACCCCCGGCATGCCGGCCGAGATCATGATCCAGACCGAGGAACGCACCTTTGCCGCCTATATCGCCAAACCGATCGTCGACAGCATGTCTCGGGCCTTTCGCGAGCAATAGGCGACCACCATAGCGCTTACAAATACAAAAGGCCCCGTGCTAGCATTCGTGAAAATCCGGGAGGGACCGCACGAATGCCATTGACCGTTCAAGAGATGCTTGAGGCCGCGAATTCCGTTGTTCAACGTATCAGCGCCGCGCAAGCCAGGGAGCTATTGCAGCAGGGTGCGCTGCTGCTGGACATTCGCGATGCGCCTGAACTGGAAAAGACCGGTCGCGCCGTCGGATCTCACCATATCTCACGCGGTATGCTCGAGTTTCGTGCCGATCCTGCGCTGCAGTCGCATGACCCCGAGCTGCGGAAGGATCGCCCGATCATTCTGCATTGCGCTTCGGGCGGACGGGCGGCACTTGCGGGCAAGTTGCTCAAGGACATGGGGTATCAGCATGTCTACAACCTGGGTGGGTTCTCGGACTGGGTAAACGGCGGGGGCGACTATGTCGGCCCGGTTGATTCTGGGATGTAGGGACCCAGCCTGATCTGCATCAAAGCCGATTGTATTCCGCTTCGGCAATCTGCGCGTCAGACGCCATCAACAAGGACGACTGGCAATGATGGGACTTGCAGCGCTACTGTATTCCCTGATCGCGACCGCCCTCGCGGGGTCGGCCGTTATCGCCGTGCTGACCGCCGGGATGGTTTCGACCCTGGCCATCGTGGGTGCCGCAGCCGCCGGAGCGGTCGCGGCTTTGCCCGCATCCTGGCTGGTCGCCAAGCGCCTGTACCAATAGAGAGCTTAGGCGGCGTTCAGAAATATCCGGACAGCAGCTTCGAACTCACGCGGTTTTTCGGCGTGCAGCCAATGGCCTGCGCCCGGAATCTTGGCGAAACGGGCGTTCGGGAACAAAGATTTGATGACTTCGCGGTGACTTGCCTGAACATAGTCCGACTCCGCACCGGCGAGAAACAGCGCCGGGCCGTCCCAATGCGAGGTAAAGTCCGGAAAACCCATGATATTCGGCATCTCTTTGGCCAATACGTCCAGGTTCAGCCGCCAGCGTTTGCCGGGAACGTCCAGCGACTGAGTGAAGAAGCTCTGCAACGCCTTTTCGACTCCGAGATCGGCCAGTTGCTGTTCCACATCCGAGCGGCGCGCGACCTGTGTCATGTCCACGGCGCGCATGGCCTCGATATATTGAATTTGCGTGTGGCTGTACCGAACCGGAGCAATGTCCGCCACGACCAACCTGTTGACCATTTCGCCATGCTCGAGCGCCAATGTCATTGCCGACTTGCCGCCCATCGAATGCCCGATCACGTCTGCCACGCCGCCCATGCTTTCGATGACCTCAGCCAAATCATCCGCCAATGCCGGATAATCGTGCCGGTCGTCCCAGAAGCTGTGGGCGTGATTGCGCATGTCGACCGCCACCACCTGACGTTCATCTGACAGCCGACGCGCAATCACCCCCCAGTTTCGGGCCGATCCGTATAGCCCATGGGCAATCAAAAGCGGTGTGCGGGACGTCGGTTCGCCATGTGTGATCGTGTTCAGCATGTCTTTCTGATAGCCTCCGGCGCCCCGGACAACCAGCCCCATTGTGACCGCCTGCGCAGACCGTTAGATTGCCCCATCAGGAGGGGCGCATGGCTCAGGAAACAGAAATTCAGACCCAGATCGCGCAGACGATAATCCTGTTGCGCAAAAAACTGGGCGCAAAGGGCAAGACCCTGGCCGAGTCGGTGCGCCGTGCCAAGCGTCGCTTGCCGCGCAAGGTCTACAAACAGGCAATGGAACTCGCCCGTGCCGAGCCGTTGGTCGAGCATCCCAAGCTCCGGCTGACCCTGGACTCGCCGACCCTGGAAAAGGCGGCGAAGGATGTTCAGTCGCATCTGCGCGCCATTAATTTGGCGGATCGCCGCTGGGGTTGGTTCCTGGGCATGCTCGGGGGGCTGGCCTTCAACATTCTGGCCTTGGCCGCACTGTTCCTTGTCGTGCTTTGGTGGCGCGGTCTGATCTGATCAGGGCATCTGCCGGCAAGGAAAAATGGCGCCCGAAAAAGGCGCCATTCTGTTGTTTCTGACCTTGTGTCGTCAGAGGTTCGGGTAGATCGGGAACTTGGCGCACAGATCCGCGACCTGCGCTTTGACCCGCGCTTCGACCTCACCGTTGTTGTCTTCACCATTGGCGGCCAGTCCATCGACCACCTCGATGATCCAATCCGCAATCTGGCGGAACTCGGGCTCTCCAAAGCCTCGGGTCGTGCCGGCGGGCGAACCCAGACGGATGCCGCTGGTCACGGTCGGCTTTTCTGGATCGAACGGCACGCCGTTCTTGTTGCAGGTGATGTGCGCACGGCCCAGCGCCTTTTCGGTCGCGTTGCCCTTGACGCCCTTGGGGCGCAGGTCGACCAGAACAACATGGGTGTCGGTGCCGTGGGTCACCGTGTCCAGGCCGCCCTTGATCAGTTGATCCGACAACGCCTGAGCGTTGACGACGACCTGTTTGATGTAGTCTTTGAACGAAGGCTGCAGCGCCTCGCCAAATGCCACGGCTTTTGCCGCGATCACATGCATCAGTGGGCCGCCCTGGATGCCCGGGAAGATGGCCGAATTCACTTTTTTGGCGATCGTCTCGTCATTGGTCAGGATCATGCCGCCACGCGGGCCGCGCAAGGTTTTATGCGTGGTAGTGGTGGCCACATGCGCGTGCGGGAAGGGGCTGGGATGCTCGCCCGCGGCGACCAGACCGGCGAAATGCGCCATGTCTACGTGCAGATAAGCCCCCACCATGTCGGCGATCTCGCGCATGCGGGCAAAGTCGATCTGGCGCGGGATGGCCGAGCCGCCGGCGATGATCAGCTTGGGCTGGTGTTCTTTGGCCAGCGCCTCGACCTGATCGTAGTCCAGCATGTTGTCCTGCTTGCGCACGCCGTACTGAACCGCATTGAACCACTTGCCCGACTGGTTGGGCTTGGCGCCATGGGTCAGGTGGCCGCCAGCATCCAGGCTCATGCCCAGAATGGTGTCGCCCGGCTGGATCAGCGCCTGGAACACGCCCTGGTTAGCTTGTGATCCCGAATTCGGCTGCACGTTGGCGAATTCGCAACCGAACAGTTGCTTGGCGCGGTCGATGGCCAGGTTCTCGGCGATGTCGACGAACTGGCAGCCGCCATAGTAACGCCGCCCGGGATAACCTTCGGCGTATTTGTTGGTCATGACCGAGCCCTGCGCCTCCATGACGGCTGCGCTGACGATGTTTTCCGAAGCGATCAGCTCGATCTCGTCGCGCTGACGTCCCAGTTCGGACGTGATTGCCCCAAAAAGTTCAGGGTCGCGATCCGCGAGGGACTGGGTGAAGAAACCGGTATCACGAAGGTTGGCGTTCATGGGCGCTCCGCATGGCTGAGGTTGGTTTGGCGGATTTCCTATAGGAAACTGCACGGATGAAAAAGACTTTAAAGCGACGAAATGGCCAGCTGCGGCGTCACGTCTGGCCTAATGGGGAAAGGTATGTTTGTTTCGGAACCAAATGCGCAGCACCGGAAACCGGAAAACATGACAAAGAGAATCGCTTTTCTCGCCAGCGACGTGGATGTCGCGCAGTCGGCCCGCAACAAACTGGTTGCACGCTATGGCAATGCGGCCCCCCGAGATGCGGATGTCATCGTGGCGCTGGGCGGCGACGGGTTCATGTTGCGGACGCTGCACAACACGCAGCATCTGGATGTGCCGGTCTACGGCATGAATCGCGGGACCATCGGGTTTCTGATGAACGAGTTCCACGAAGCCGATCTGATGGAGCGTCTGAAAGCAGCCGAAGAAGAAGTCATCAACCCCTTGACGATGAAGGCCATGGACCAATCGGGGCAGGTGCACGAAGCCCTTGCGATTAACGAGGTTTCGTTGCTGCGCGCCGGTCCGCAAGCCGCGCGCCTGAAGATCAGCGTGAATGGCCGGGTGCGGTTGGCCGAACTGGTCTGTGACGGGGCGCTGTTGTCCACGCCCGCCGGGTCGACCGCCTACAACTATTCGGCACATGGTCCGATTCTGCCCATTGGGTCGGATGTTCTGGCGCTGACGGCCATTGCGGCCTTTCGTCCTCGGCGGTGGCGCGGTGCGTTGCTGCCCAGCACGGCGCATGTGCGCTTTGACGTGCTTGAGGCCGACAAGCGCCCGGTGATGGCGGACGCTGATTCCATATCCTTTCCGGATATCGATTGGGTCGAGATTCGGTCGGAACCCAAGATCCGTCACAGGATCCTGTTTGACCCCGGGCATGGCCTGGAAGAGCGTCTAACGATTGAACAATTTACATAAATTCCCGAGATTCTCGGACTTATGTGAAGCAGTTCACAGGAAGCTGACCACCTCTCAGCTATGCTGATCCTGCCCGGAGAACACGCCGCGGTGGGAGTGAGTGGCCACCAAATGGTGTTTTCGGATGATTGCGCAGTTTTCGCGCTGGCGAGGGTGGGTGGTGCTACGCTCGTCATCACAATCCGGGCATATTTTAGCACGTGGACCCCGGGCTCTCAGTCCCGGGGTCAATTATTTTGGGGCAGTTGAAGGCGGTTGGTGTTTCAGCCCGTGCCTGCTAGATCGGCCCACAGGTGATCAGCCATACGACCAACCCGGGCTTCAATCGCGATGGCTGCGTCCACCGCCAGGTCCTCGCGCCATCGCTGCGCTGCGATCTGAACGTTGATTGGCTGGCGCCCGCTCGGCAATTCGGCCAAACGCGCCGGAACGCAGGCGGCGGGCAGGCCCAGAAAGTTCATGGCATAGGAATAGACTGCACAGCCCAGCACTTCGTGTACGCCTTCCGAGCCTTCTGTATCACGGTCGGGTCTGAAAAAGGGCTGCGGCAGGAAAGGCGATAGCACCAGCGGGTAGTCCTCCAAGAACAGGGACCATTCCCGCGCATAGTGGCTGCGCTGCGCCAGTGCTCGGATCAGGTCCGGGCCGGTGATCGGGGGAAATTCCTGGAAGTAAGTGGCAAAGATGCGCTGGATGGTCTCGGACCCGGCCGCCTCGACATCGGCTTTCATCAGGGTCAGAACCTCGCCCATCAATGCGCGATAACCCAGCCGTCCACATTCAAAAACGTTCGGAGGGTCGATCTCGTCAACGGTGTACCCGGCATCAACCAGTGCATCACGGGCCGTGTCCAGCGCTTTGTCGACCTCGGGGTGGAGATCGTAACCGAAAGTGTTCTTGGTGAAAGCTGCCCGCGGCTGCTGGTCAGGCTCGGTCACGCGCCAGGGCAGCGGAACGTGAAACGGATCGCGCGGATCCGGCGCGATCAGGCTGGGCATGGCTAGGTGCAGGTCAGCCGCGCTGCGGGTGATCAGGCCTTGCACCGACATGGATTGCGCAAGCAGTCCACGTTCGGCGGTTTGGCTGGGGTTCCATGCGGGAACGCGCCCCAAGCCCGGCTTCACGGTCACCGCGCCAAGGGCCGCGGCCGGAAACCGCAGGCTGCCGCCGATGTCGTTTCCATGCGCCAGCGCCCCCATGCCCGTCATCACCGCCACACCGGCCCCGCCCGAGGAGCCCCCGGGAGAAATATGTCGGCCCCAAGGGTTGTGGGTGCGTCCATAAAGCGGGTTGTCGGTGTCGGCACGGAATGAGAACTCGGGCGTGTTGGTCCGGCCGATCACCACCGCACCGGCCTTCAGCAGGTTCGACACGACGGGCGCATCGTCGGGGGCAATTACGTCTTTCAGAGCGGTCACACCGTTGGTCGTGGCATGGCCCTTCTGGTCGACATTGACTTTGATCGTGACGGGAACGCCGTGCAGCGGGCCGGTCGGTTCGCCGCGGGCCCGCTGGGCATCGAGGGCGCGGGCGCGCTCCCGCGCCTCGGCGCTGAGGTCTTCGACGACGGCATTCAGCGCCGGGTTCAGCGCGTGCATCCGGTCGATTGCGCTTTGGACGGCTTCGGTCGCGCTCAATTCGCCGGAGCGGGTCAGTTTTGCGAGTACTGTGGCGCTCAGGCGCCAGATGTCGTCATTTGCCATGTGCCCTCCGTCAAGGGCACAGTAGGCGGTCTGCCAATGGTTGCAACCCCGCAGGGCAGGGCGGGCGGCCCGGGGCCGCCCGATGCCCGGTTACTGGGCGTAACCGATTGATTTCAGGGCTTCGGTAATTTCGTCCAGAATGGCCGGATCGTCGATCGTGGCGGGCATTTTGTAATCTTTGCCATCGGCGATCGATACCATCGTTCCACGCAGGATCTTGCCAGACCGTGTCTTTGGCAGACGATCCACTACGACGGCCAGTTTGAATGCCGCAACGGGCCCGATTTTGTCGCGCACCATCTGCACGACCTCTTTCGCGATCTCGGCATGGTCACGATTGCAGCCTGCGTTCAGGCACAGGAAGCCAACCGGGGCCTGACCCTTCAACTGGTCCGATACACCGATGACTGCGCATTCGGCCACATCGGGATGGGCTGCCAGAACCTCCTCCATCGCGCCGGTGGACAGGCGGTGGCCGGCCACGTTGATCACGTCATCGGTGCGGGCCATGATATACAGGTAACCGTCTTCGTCGATCATCCCGGCATCGCCGGTTTCATAGTAGCCCGGGAAATGCTCGAGATAGGATTTCTTGAACCGCTCCTCGGCATTCCACAGGGTCGGCAGCGTTCCCGGCGGCAGGGGCAGCTTGACCGCGATCGCGCCCAGCTCGCCCGGTTTCATCGGGTGGCCGCCTTCGTCCAGGATCTGCACGTCATAGCCGGGCATCGGCTTGGCGGGCGAGCCCAGCTTGATCGGCAGTTCCTCGATCCCCAGCGGGTTGCCGGCGATGGTCCAGCCGGTTTCGGTCTGCCACCAGTGGTCGACGACCGGAACCTTCAGCGCGTCCTGCGCCCAAGTGATCGTGTCCGGGTCGGCGCGTTCACCGGCCAGGAACAGGGCCTTGAGGCAGGACAGGTCGTATTTCGCCAGCATCTCGCCCTTGGGGTCCTCGCGCTTGACCGCGCGGATCGCCGTTGGGGCGGTAAAAAAGCTTTTGACCTTGTGCTCGGAAATCACCCGCCAGAAGGTGCCGGAATCGGGTGTGCCGACGGGCTTGCCCTCGAACACGATGGTGGTGTTGCCGTGGATCAGCGGGCCATAGCAGATGTAGGAGTGACCCACGACCCAGCCCACGTCCGAGGCCGCCCAGAACACATCGCCGGGATCGACGTTGTAGATGTTCTTCATCGTCCAGTTCAGCGCCACAAGGTGCCCCGCCGTGGGCCGCACGACGCCTTTGGGCGCCCCCGTGGTGCCCGAGGTGTAAAGGATGTAGGCGGGATCATTGCCTGCGACCGGCACACACTCGGACGGCTCGACACCGTATTGGAAGCCGTGCCAGTTGAAGTCGCGCCCTTCGATCAGCTTGGCCACTTCCTGTTCGCGCTGGAAGATCACGCAGAACTCGGGCTTGTGGCTGGCCATGTCGATGGCGCCGTCCAGCAGTGGCTTGTAATGTACCACACGACCGGGCTCCAGCCCGCAGGACGCCGCGATGATCGCCTTGGGTTTGGCGTCGTCGATCCGAACGGCCAGCTCGTTGCTGGCAAACCCGCCAAAGACCACCGAATGCACCGCACCCAGCCGCGCGCAGGCCAGCATCGCCTCGAGCGCCTCGGGGATCATCGGCATGTAGATGATGACGCGGTCGCCCTGTTCGATCCCCTTGGCCCGCAGCGCACCGGCCAGGGTCGCCACGCGATTGCGCAGTTCCATGTAGGAGATCTCGCGCTTGGTGTGGGTGATCGGGCTGTCATAGATGATGGCGGTCTGCTCGCCCCGGCCGTTTTCCACATGGCGGTCCACGGCGTTCCAGCAGGTGTTCACCTTGGCATCGCAGAACCATTCGTACAGAGGAGCGTTGTCGTCAAACAGTGCTTTCGATGGTGGTCGGATCCAGTCGATGCCTTTGGCGGCTTCCATCCAGAAAGCCTCTGGGTCATTTTTCCAGCTGTCATACACGTCCTGGTACGCCATGGGTCCTCCTCCCGAAAACTGTCATCTTTGTGTTAGGCGGCTGGGTTCACCCGGGCAAGCGGCGCGCGTGACGGCGCGTCAGTTTATCGCGAAATATTTGCAGAACTGCCCCATTTGTCTTGCAAAGTTTTGCAAATGATCCTTGTTTTCGCGCCTGAGCAGGAAATTTTTGCAGAACTTGCAAATCTGCGAAGCGTCTGGTGCAAAAGTGGCTTTGCCAGATTCGGATCAGGTCGCCGTTCCGGCATATCGGGGCAGGCTGTCCTCGATGTTCAGCCAGTGCAGATGCTCGGCGTGATAAACGTGAAACCGGGGCGCGGCATCCTCGGGGTTGTCCAACGTGGCGGTGTAGAGATGAATGTTCACCCGGTCGCGGGCATTGCGATATGCCATCGGCGTGCCGCAGGTCCCGCAGAACAGACGTTCAACATCCTCAGACGAGTTGTACACGCGTGGCGGATCCCCTGACCATGCCACCGAGCCGTGCGGCAGCCCGATGAACGCCGTGACTGGGGCGGCGCAATTGCGACGGCAATCCACGCAATGACAGTAGCAGCTCCAGGCGATCTCGGCATCGCTGGCCCATCGCACGGCGCCGCAGTGGCAGTGACCTTTCATGATGACCTCCCTCGGCAGGGCGGCCAGACCGGTCAGGCCGCCGCGGTCAACCGTAATGCGCGACGGGCGTTCCGGCAATCGCCGCCATGTTCAGCAGCCCGCGCGCCGTGATCGAGGGTGTCACGATATGTGCCTTGTTGCCCATGCCCATCAGGATGGGGCCGACCTCGATGCCGTCGGCCTTCATCTTCAGAATGTTGCGCACGCCGCTGGCCGCGTCCGCATGGGCAAAGATCAGCACGTTGGCCGCCCCCTCCAGGCGCGAATTGGGGAAAATCCGCTCGCGCAGTTCGGGGTCCAGGGCCACGTCCAGGTTCATTTCGCCTTCATAGATGAAGTCGCGGGGCTTGCTGTCCAATATCGCGATGGCTTCGCGCAGGCGCTTGCCCGAGCCCTCGGCCTGATTGCCGAATTGCGATTGCGAGCAGAACGCGATCTTGGGTTCGATCCCGAACCGCCGTACATGCCGCGCGGCGCCCACGGTGATCTCAGCCAGTTCTTCCGGGCTGGGCAATTGCCGGACATGAGTGTCGGCGATGAACAGCGGGCCGTCTTCAAGGATCATGAGGGACAATGCACCATGGGGGCGAAGGTCGCCGTCATTCAGCACTTGCTCGACATAGTTCAGGTGCCAACGATACTCGCCGAAGGTGCCGCAGATCATGCTGTCGGCTTCACCCCTGTGAACCATGATTGCGCCGATCGCGGTGGAATTGGTCCGCATGATCGCTTTGGCCAGATCAGGCGTCACCCCCCGGCGCTGCATGATTTGGTGGTACGAGTTCCAATAGTCATAATAGCGCGGGTCGTTTTCCGGGTTCACGATTTGGAAGTCCTGCCCGGGGCGGACCGACAGGCCCAGACGTTCGCAGCGCGCCTCGATCACCTCGGGACGGCCGATCAGGATCGGGGTTTCGGTGGTTTCCTCAAGAATCGCCTGAGCGGCGCGCAGTACGCGTTCGTCTTCGCCCTCGGCAAAGACGATGCGGCGCGAGGCGGCGGCGGCGGCCTCGAAGACGGGTCGCATCAGAAGGGCGGACTTGAAGACCGTCTGGTTCAGCTTTTCCTTGTAGGCCTCGATGTCCTCGATGGGGCGTCTGGCCACGCCGCTTTCCATCGCGGCCCGGGCCACAGCCGAAGACACCACACCCACCAGCCGTGGGTCGAACGGTTTCGGGATCAGGTAGTCGGGGCCGAAGGTCAGCTGCTCGCCCTTGTAGGCGGCTGCGGCCTCGGCGCTGGTGGTGGCGCGGGCCATCTCGGCGATGCCTTCGACACAGGCGATCTGCATGGCATCGTTGATTTCGGTCGCGCCCACGTCCAGCGCGCCGCGGAAGATAAACGGGAAACACAGGACGTTGTTCACCTGGTTCGGGAAGTCGCTGCGCCCGGTGGCGATGATGGCGTCGGGGGCCACTTCACGCGCGGCGTCGGGCAGGATCTCCGGGGTTGGGTTCGCCAGCGCAAAGATGATCGGCTGTTTGGCCATGCGCGCGACCATCTCGGGCTTGAGCACGTTCGGCCCGCTGAGGCCCAGAAACAGGTCGGCCCCGTCGATCACCTGATCCAGCGTGCGCAGGTCGGTTTTCTGGGCGAATTGGTCCTTGTGCGGGTTCATGTCCTCGGCCCGGCCTTCATAGACCAGCCCGTGAATGTCGCAAAGCCAGATGTTCTCGCGCTTGACGCCCAGCTTGACCAGCATGTTCAGGCAGGCGATCCCAGCCGCTCCGCCGCCGGTGGACACGACCTTGATGTCCTCGAACCGCTTGCCGGCCACGTGCAGCGCGTTGCGCGCCGCGGCCCCAACCACGATGGCGGTGCCGTGCTGGTCGTCGTGGAACACGGGGATGTTCATCCGCTCGCGGCACAGTTTCTCGACGACAAAGCAATCGGGCGCCTTGATGTCTTCGAGGTTGATCGCGCCGAAAGTGGGTTCCAACGCGCAGACGATATCGGCCAGCTTTTCGGGGTCGGGTTCGTTCACCTCGATGTCGAAACAGTCGATGCCGGCGAATTTCTTGAACAGGACGGCCTTGCCCTCCATCACCGGCTTGGAGGCCAGCGCGCCGATATTGCCCAGCCCCAGCACCGCGGTGCCATTCGAGACGACGGCCACCAGATTTCCGCGCGCGGTATACATCTCGGCAGTCGCCGGGTCGGCCTTGATCTCAAGGCTCGCCTCGGCCACGCCGGGCGAATAGGCGCGCGCCAGATCGCGCCCGTTGGCCATGGGTTTGGTCGCCTTGATCTCCAGTTTCCCAGGCTTTGGATGCGCGTGGTAATCAAGTGCGGCCTGGCGCAGGCTGGGTGTGTCGGACATGTCAAAACTTCCCGTTTGGAATTTAGTTTAGTGCTAAACTATTTCTGACGCAGGGGAAACCTCGAAATCGCATGACGGCGGATCCGACCCCGACTTGCAAATCCCCCAACGGCCCCTCACAGTCCCGCGCAGAGGAGACCAGCATGACCGATACCATAGCCGAATTCCGCATTCCGACCCAAGAACTGCGAAACGACATTCCGTTCTACACCAAGGTTCTGGGCATGCGGATGGACATGATCTATCCGGCGGATGACCCACGGGTCGCGGTGTTTTCGGGGCATGGCCTGCGACTGCGTGTGGAAAAGGACGCGCCCGAGGCGCCGGGCACCTTGCGCATCCTCACTGATGACCCGGACGGGTTTGCCGGCGGTCAGCGCAGCCTGGTCGCCCCCAACGGCACCCGCATCGAGATCGAAGAGCGCAACCCGCCCCTGGTGATGCCCGAGACGGTTCATTCCTTCGTCGTCCGCAGGCTCAAGGATCAGGCGCCCTGGATCATCGGGCGCGCGGGCATGCATTACCGCGATCTGGTGCCGGACCGGCTGGGTGGGTCGATCATCGCCAGCCATATCCGCATTCCCGACGGCGGCCCGGTGCCGGACATGGTGCATTTCCACAAGGTCGGGTTCCAGCTGATCTTCTGCATCCACGGCTGGGTGGATGTGGTCTATGAGGATCAGGGGGACAAGATGCGCCTGACCGCTGGCGACTGTTTCATTCAGCCACCCGAAATCCGGCACCGTGTGCTCGAAGCGTCGGACAACGTGCAGGTGATCGAAATCGGCGTTCCGTCCGAACATGTCACCGAGATCGACCACGAAATGCAGCTGCCCACGCCGCATTACCGCCCCGAGCGGGAATGGCAGGGCCAGCGGTTCGTCTACAAC
The DNA here is from genome assembly GCF_056539245.1 of Ruegeria sp. BC2. Lineage (NCBI taxonomy): Bacteria > Pseudomonadati > Pseudomonadota > Alphaproteobacteria > Rhodobacterales > Roseobacteraceae > Ruegeria > Ruegeria sp. BC2. Next base: position 1,782,759 of record NZ_JBQFUQ010000001.1, on the reverse strand, counting down.
CGGGCCGAAGGGGCAGAGTGGCAGCCGTTCCGCCTGCCGGGCTATCAATGCCGCGACACGACGATTGCCGAAAACACCAAGGGCGTGGCCGGCGTTCAGGTGGTGCGCCGGGGGCAGGGCGACCCGGTCTGGGCCAGCCATGATGCCGATATCCACTTCACCTTCGTGATGAACGGGGCCGTCACCCTGGAGGGTGAAGGCCGCGACCCGTACCGCCTGGAACAGGGCGACGCCTTTGTCATCCCACCCGGAATGCGCACGCGGCTGGCCGACCCCAGCGACGATGTCGAACTGCTCGAGGTCACGCTGCCGGGGTATTTCAAGACCGATCTGGGCTGATGCCCGGACATTCCGGTGCAGAGGGGGCTTCAATTCCCCCGCGGATTTCCAGTAGGGTATGGCATTCTGACCAGATGATCAAAAATCGGGGAATCGCCATGTCGTTGAAAGAAGCAGCCCTCAAGGTGCGTGAAAACGCCTATGCGCCCTATTCGAATTTCAAGGTGGGCGCCGCGGTCCGCACCCCGTCGGGCGCAGTGTTCGCGGGCTGCAACGTGGAAAACGTGGCCTATCCCGAAGGCACCTGCGCCGAGGCCGGGGCGATCGCCGCGATGGTCGCCGCCGGAGAAAACAAGCTGGCCGAGGTCTATGTGGTCGCCTCCAGCTCGCAACCGGTGCCGCCCTGCGGCGGATGCCGGCAGAAACTGGCCGAGTTCGGGGGCAGGGACGTGGTCGTCACAATGGCGACGGTGGACGGGGTAGAAACCCGAACGACCATCGGCGAGCTGCTGCCCGGCGCCTTCGACGCCTCGTTCATGTAAGGGCCGCGCCCATGGACGCCCGTTCGATTATCGCGAAACTGCGACGCCGCGAGGTGCCGGATTCCGGCGAACTGGCGTGGTTCGCCCAAGGTCTGGCCGATGGCAGCGTCAGCGACGCCCAGGCCGGAGCCTTTGCCATGGCCGTCTGCATGGGCGGGCTGGGTCCCGAAGGCCGCGCCGCGCTGACGCTGGCCATGCGCGACAGCGGTGAGGTTCTGACCTGGGATCTGGGCGGCCCGTTGATCGACAAGCATTCGACCGGCGGGGTGGGGGATTGCGTCAGCCTCGTGCTGGCTCCGGCGCTGGCGGAATGCGGGGCCTATGTGCCGATGATCTCAGGGCGCGGTCTGGGCCATACCGGTGGGACACTCGACAAGCTCGAGGCCATCCCCGGCGTGTCGACCCAGATCAGCCAGGACCGTTTGGCCCAGATTTTGGCCGAGACCGGCGCCGCCATCGTTGGCGCGACCGCCCAGATCGCTCCGGCGGACAAACGGCTCTATGCGATCCGCGACGTGACCGCCACGGTTGAAAGCCTCGATCTGATCACCGCCTCGATCCTGTCTAAGAAACTGGCGGCCAGCCCGGATGCGCTGGTGCTGGACGTCAAGGTGGGCAGCGGGGCCTTCATGAAAACGCTGGACGAGGCGCGCAAGCTGGCGCAGGCTCTGACCGAAACGGCCAATACGGCCGGGTGCCGGACTTCGGCCCTGATCACCGACATGAACCAGCCGCTGGCGCCTGCCTTGGGCAACGCCCTGGAAATCGCCGAAGTGATGAAGGTGCTGACCGGTGGGGAGCCCTCGCCTCTGGCCGAGATTTCGGCCGAGCTGGGCGGTGTTCTGCTGTCTGACGCTGGTATGTTCGCCGACGCGCAGGCCGGGCGGGACATGATCGCCGAGGTGATCCGCGATGGCCGCGCGGCCGAGCGGTTCGGACGGATGATGGCCGCGGTGGGCGGGCCGTTGGGTCTGGTCGAGGACTGGGCGCGCTATCTGCCCGAGGCCAGCGTGATTCTTGAGGTCGCGGCGCAGGACGAAGGCTATGTCACCGCGATGGATGGCGAGGCTCTGGGCCTTGCCGTCGTGGCGCTGGGCGGTGGCCGGCAGGTGGAAAGCGATGTGATCGACCCGGCTGTGGGGCTGTCGGGGCTGGTGCGGCTGGGCGACAAGGTCTCGGCCGGAACGCCGCTGGCCGTGGTCCATGCCGCGCGCGAGGACGCCGCGCAGCGGGCCGCGCAAGCCGTGCGTGCCGCAATCACCATCGGCCCGGCGCCCGTTCCGGTGCCGGAGCTGGTACAGGAAAGGATCCTCGCATGAGCCGCGCGTTCCTCGTGGTGATGGATTCGGTGGGTATCGGCGGTGCGCCGGATGCTAACCGGTTCTTTAACGGCGACGTGCCGGACACGGGCGCCAACACGGTGGCCCATATCGCGCAGGCCTGCGCCGCAGGGCGGGCCGAGGATGGCCGGTTCGGGCCGTTGCGCCTGCCCAACCTCGATGCGCTGGGGCTGGGGGCGGCGGTACGACTAGCTTCGGGCGCGGATGCGCCGGGGTTGGGGGCCGACCCGGCCGGACTGTGGGGTTGCGCGCGCGAGCATTCGCCGGGCAAGGACACGCCTTCGGGTCATTGGGAATTGGCCGGGCTGCCGGTGCCGTGGGACTGGCACTATTTCCCCGACACGGTCCCCGCGTTCCCTGATGATGTGACCCGCGCCGCCGCGCAGGCCGCAGGTACCGAGGGCATTTTGGGCAATTGCCACGCCTCGGGTACCACGATCATTGCCGAACTAGGTGCTGAACACATGCGCACGGGTTGGCCGATCTGCTATACCTCGGCTGACAGCGTGTTCCAGATTGCCGCACACGAGGAGACGTTCGGGCTGGAGCGCCTGTACCAGATGTGCCGGAGCCTGGCCCCCATGCTGCACGAGATGAAGGTGGGCCGGGTGATCGCGCGCCCCTTCGTGGGATCGCCGGAACAGGGGTTTGTCCGCACCACCAACCGCAAGGATTTCGCCATCACGCCGCCTGCTCCGGTGCTGACCAATTGGGCGCAGGATGCCGGGCGCACGGTGCATGGCGTGGGCAAGATCGGTGACATCTACTCGATGCAGGGGATCGACACGCTGGACAAGGGCTCGGACGCCGAACTGATGGGTCACCTCTCGCGCCTTGTAGACAGCGCCGAGGACGGCAGCCTGACATTCGCAAATTTCGTCGAGTTTGACAGCCAGTACGGCCACCGGCGCGACATCTCGGGCTATGCCCGCGCGCTGGAATGGTTCGACGCTGAGATTGGCCGTATCCTGCCCCGGCTGCGCCCGGGCGACCTGTTTCTGCTGACCGCCGATCACGGCAACGACCCAAGCTGGATCGGCACCGACCACACCCGCGAGCAGGTGCCGGTGCTGACCGCCGGCCTGGGGGCCGGACAGATCGGGCAAGTAAATTTCGCCGACGTGGCCGCCAGCATCGCCCATCACCTGAACATTCCGGCGCAAGGGCCGGGAAGGACCTTTCTATGACCGTCGCAGACCTGCCCAAGATCGAACTGCACCTGCATCACGAAGGCGCGGCCCCGCCCGCCTTCATCCGCCAGCTGGCGCATGAAAAGAAGGTTGACCTGAGCGGCATTTTCAAACCCGACGGCAGCTATGACTTTCGCGATTTCGCGCATTTCCTCAGCGTCTACGAGGCCGCTTGCGAAGTGTTGAAAACCCCTGAGGATTTCCGCCGCCTGACGCTGGCGATCCTGGAGGAAAGCGCGGCGAACGGGGTGGTCTATTCCGAAACCTTCCTCAGCCCCGATTTCTGCGGCGGGGGCGATCTGCATGCCTGGCGCGACTATCTGGCCGCCATTCAGGACGCCGCCGACGAGGCCGAGCGCAAGTTCGACATCACCCTGCGCGGCGTGGTAACCTGCGTGCGCCATTTCGGACCCGACAAGGCCAAGCGCAGCGCGCTGTGCGCCGCCGAAACCGCCGGTGACTGGATCACCGGGTTCGGTATGGGCGGGAACGAGACCATGGGCCAGCAGGCCGATTTCAAATGGGCCTTCGACTGCGCGCGCGAGGCCGGATTGCGCCTGACCACCCATGCCGGCGAATTCGGCGGCCCCGAAAGCGTGCGCGATGCGGTGCGCGCGCTGGGGGTCGAACGTGTGGGCCATGGCGTGCGAGCCATCGAAGACCCCGATCTGGTGCATGAGCTGGCCGACCGGGGCGTCACGCTCGAGGTCTGTCCGGGCTCGAACGTGGTGCTGGGACTGTACCCCGATTTTGCGGCCCACCCGATCGCGCGGCTGCGCGCGGCGGGTGTGAAGGTCACAGTATCCACCGATGACCCGCCGTTTTTTCATACCACCATGCGCCGCGAATATGACATGCTGGCCCAGGCCTTCGGCTGGGACGCCAAGGATTTCGCCGCGCTGAACGACACCGCCCTGAACGCCGCATTCTGCGATGAAGAGACCCGCGCAAGGGTCAGAAAAAGACTGGAGAACACATGAGCGAACATCTGACCGTCGTCGACCACCCGCTGGTTCAGCACAAACTGACGCTCATGCGGGACAAGGGCACCTCGACCGCCTCGTTCCGTCAATTGCTGCGCGAGATCACGCTGCTGCTGGCCTATGAAGTCACGCGCGAGATGCCCCTGACCACGCGCCATATCGAAACTCCGATGGAGGAGATGGACGCGCCGATCCTGGCGGGCAAGAAACTGGCGCTGGTGTCGATCCTGCGTGCGGGCAACGGGATGCTTGACGGCGTTCTGGAACTGGTGCCCTCCGCCCGGGTCGGATTTGTGGGGCTGTATCGCGATGAAGAAACGCTACAGCCGGTGCAGTACTACTTCAAGGCCCCCGAAGGCCTTAAAGATCGGCTGGTGATTGCGGTTGACCCGATGCTGGCCACCGGCAACAGCTCGGCCGCTGCGATCGACCTTCTGAAACAGGCCGGTGCCACCGACATCCGGTTCCTGTGCCTGCTGGCCGCCCCCGAAGGTGTGGCGCGCATGAAAGAGGCGCATCCCGACGTCAAGATCGTTACTGCCGCACTGGACCGCGAGCTGAATTCCAAAGGCTACATCATGCCCGGTCTGGGCGATGCTGGAGACCGGATGTTCGGCACCAAATAGGCGCGCCTAGTCGCTGCAGATGTTCTGCAGCCGTACCCAGTCCCGGTCGGGCATAACCTGATCCAAAGGCTGACCCGCCATCGGGTCGGCCTCGATCAAACCCAGAACCGTTTCGCCGGTTATGTCAACCGCATAGGCATATGGGGTTGAGGGCAAATTGGCGGACGCAAACGCCTCCAGCAAGTCGTCTTCCGGAACTGCGGGGCGGGGTTCGGCCAGAACCTGTTCGGTATAGGTGTCCACGATCTGGGGTGTCAGTTCGCCCGTCGTCAGCAGGCGAAACGCTGCAGTGGGCCCAGTTTTGTCCAGGAGATCGTCCAACGGATCATGCAGCCTGGCCCGCGTGCGTTCAGCTATCACGTAACCGGCGGCAACCGCGGGATCTTCACTGTCTTCAACCAGCGCTCGGTTCAGCAGCACGATCCCTCCGGGAAGTGACAGGCTTTCCTGCACTCCGGCCGGCAACACAACGATCCGTCGCACACCTGTTCTCTGGGCCAGCTTCTGCAGCGCCGGCTGCGCGTCCGCCGAGGCGCAGGCCCGGCCCGAGACCCGTTCAATCCGTTGCAGAATCGTGTTCCCGATGTCCTGCCGTTTGATCTCGGGCACGACCTTTTCGACATGGCTTTGCAGGGCGCCGGGCAGCCAGAACAGCAAGACCGCCGCGACAGCCGCAACCACGCCGCCGACACTGGCCCACCGCAACCGCCCGGGATGCGGGCGCGCCCGTTCGATGGCGTGTTGCAAGCGGTCGATTGCCTCGATCATGGTGGTTTCGGACTGCTCCAGCTCCAGTGTCTCGTCCGGATCGCCGTCGGGGTTGAATATCGCGGGGAACTTGCCCGGGTTCTGCCTTTCAAGTGCGGCAAGCGACCAGTGCGTCAGCGCGCGATCGTTGAAATCGGTGATGGTCAACGTCGCCTCGCCGATCGAAACAACCACTTCGCGCCGCTGCTCGTCGGGCGACGGGCGCCACAGACCGGTAGCCTCGATCCGCTGGTATTGTTTCAGTGCCGTCATTTCGATGAGGTCTGCTCGTTTTTTCTTTTGTCGATTTCTAACACGGAGAGATTAATCCGCGCAAACCTGTTGCGTGGTGATTTGGAAATGTGCTCGATAACCGGGACGCGCAGTTTCGGCCAAAGGGCCCGGAGGCCAAGGCCACATGCAGACAGCACATCCTTCTTCACCGGTTCTTGCATCGGTCCTGATGGTCTCGGCCATGGCAATCATCGGCGTCGTGGACAATTTCGTCATCCGACTGGCTGAAACAATCGGTCTGTGGCAATTCCACCTTAGCCGGGCCGTGATGATGCTGCCTCTTATCGTTGGACTGTCGTTTCTTGGGTTTGGAGGGCTGCGACCTCAGAGGTTTTGGGCGGTCCTGCTGCGCAGTGTTCTGATCACCCTGGCGATGTTGTTCTATTTCAGCTCACTGGCTTTGATGCCAATTGCTCAGGCCCTTGCGGGGCTGTTCACATCACCGATCTTCGTTCTGTTGATTTCCGCGCTGTTGCTGGACCAGAAGATCGGCCCCTGGCGGGTCCTGGCTGTGCTTATCGGGTTTGTCGGAATCCTCTGTGTATTGCAGCCTGACCCCAATGCCTTTGATGCGACCAGCCTATTGCCGGTGGCTGGCGGCTTTTTCTATGCGCTCAGTGCGATTCTGACCCGAACGCATTGTGCAAACGAAAGCACCGTCGCCTTACTGGCCGCGATGATTGTCACGCTTGGGCTGGCCGGCGCTCTTGGCCTCGCCGTGTTTTCGGTTTTGCCGGTGGTCGGGTCTGACGGCCCGGCTGGTTTTGTGACCCGGGGCTGGGTCTGGCCGATGGAGGCCGCTCTGCCTTGGGTCGCATTGCAGGCGGTTGGGTCCACGGCTGCGGTATTCATGCTGATCAAGGCCTACCAACTGGGCGAGCCGTCATATGTCGCGGTGTTCGAGTATTCGGTCATGATCTTCGGGCCGCTTTTTGCCTGGGTGGTGATGGGGCAGGGGATCGGACCGCTTCAGATTGCGGGCATCGCCCTGATCGCCGCGGCCGGTGCAGTTCTGGCGTGGCGGGCGAGCGTGGTTCCCCAACGGGAACCGGCGCAATGATTCTATCAACAGGGCGGTCCTACATCTTCATACATATTCCCAAGACCGGGGGAACATCGCTGGCGCTGGCGCTCGAGCAGCGGGCCATGAAGGACGATATCCTGGTGGGCGACACCCCCAAGGCGCAGCGCAGAAACAAACGCAACAGGTCACTGAAGACGGCGGGAAGGCTGTGGAAACACTCCCGGCTGACCGATTTGCGGGGGCTTTTGCCCGCCCAGCAGATGAAAGAGATGTTCGTGTTCACGCTGATCCGGAACCCGTGGGACCGGATGGTCAGCTATTACCACTGGCTGAGGGATCAGTCCTTTGATCACCCAGCAGTCCATCTGGCCGGGCGGCTGGATTTTGAGGCCTTTGTTCTGCACCCTAAAATCCAGCAGTCCTTTCGGGAAAACCCGTTCCCATCCTATGTCAGAGACGCCACCGGAACCGATCTTTGTCGCGCATACATTCGGATCGAAAGCTTTCAGCGGGATGCGGCCCCACTGTTCGATCATCTGGGGTTTCGTCTGGACCTTCCGCATGAAAACCGGTCAGCCCGGGGGGCGGAATACGCCAACTACTACTCGGTCCAGGCAAAAAAGGCTGTGTTTGACGCCTGTCGCGAAGACATAGAGAGATTCGAATATCGGTTCGAATAAGGCTGGTCGATTATTTCCCGAATTGCGCGAAACGCTGACAAATACAGGCTTTTGTTTATAAAAAAACGCGACTAATGGGGCGAAAAAGGCCCAAATTGGCCCTAAATATGGCAAAACTAAGTCACTCCCGAAAACTTCGTGCTAGCACAATGGGATAGTTTGAAAGTGCCAAAAGGGGGTCGGCACGTGTTGGAAGTAGTGAGTGTTTCGGGGTTTTCCGAAAATAATATCCAGACCGTACCGGGTGACGCCGTTTCGGTCAGGCGTGGCGGATTGCTGCATGGGACGAAGGTTGCCACCACCAGTGGCTGGAAACTGGCCGAGGCATTGGTCGCCGGGGATCTGGTCAGAACGATGGACAACGGGTTCCAGGAAGTGAAACGCGTGTCCCACGACAGAATAGCCGTACCGGCTGGCGAGGTTCGACCTGACTTTTTGCCCGTGCGCGTGCCGTCCCGCGCGGCATATGACGGTCGCGCGGTCTGGCTAATGCCCGAGCAGGGAATGGCCGTAGCCTTGTCTTCTGATGGCAGCATCGACGAGGGGCTGGCGATCATTCCGGCGCGTCTGCTGAGCGGGCACTTCAGCTTTTCCTCTCGGACACCGGCAGAGGAATTCCAGGTCACATCGCTGTTTTTTGAGCAGGACGAAGTGGTCTTTATCGAGGGTGGCTTTCAAGCCTTCTGTTCCTCGTGCCGCATCCGTTCGCTGTCTGGCCCGTCCCGACGATCCTACGCGGTGCTGGAAGAATCCGAGGCGCGGAGTCTCGTTACATCTATCGCAGAGGCCGGCGAACTGTCGGCCCTTGCAAACCCGTTGGGTGCACTGCCTGCACCCATCCCGCAGGAACCGATCTTTCCGATCCGTCCCCCATCGGGGGTGCGGCGTCCGGGACGTCCGGGGCGGCCCAACGTGCCGGCCTTGTTTCTGCGGCCTGAATGGCAGACCTGACCAAACACTCTAAGAAAGATGCTGGCGCATGGGATCATGCGCCAGCATCACTTGTTCAGGCAGCCTTGGCTTCGGGGTCGAAGCGGCCGTAGAAGGTCTGACCTTTTTCGGCCATCTCGCGCAGCAGCGGCGGGCAGGCGAAGCGGTCACCGTACTTCTCCGACAGCTGGTCACAACGCTCGGCCGCGTAGGGCGCACCGATGATATCAAGCCAGCTGAACGGACCACCTGACCACGGCGCAAAGCCCCAGGCCAGGATGGCGCCGACATCGCCTTCGCGGATGTCTTCCAGAACACCTTCTTCGAGCGCGCGCACGGCTTCGAGAACCTGTGCGAACATCAGGCGCTCCTGCACCTCGATCAAGTCGGGCTGCTGCTCGGCCAGCGGATACTTGTCCTGCAGACCTTTCCAGTAGCCGATGCGCTTGCCGTTTTCGTCATAATCGAAGAACCCGGCCTTGGACTTGCGGCCCAGGCGACCCTGTTCTTCCATCCAGAAGATCAGATCGTCCGCGGGGCTTTCCGGATAGGCATCGCCCATTGCCGCCTTGGTCGCCCGGGCAATCTTGGCGCCCAGGTCGATCGAAGTTTCGTCGGTCAGCTGAACCGGACCCACCGGGAAGCCCAGTTGACGGGCGGCGTTGTCGACCAGAACCGGGCTGACGCCTTCGGTGATCATCCGCGCCCCTTCGTTGATGTAGGGGATGATGCAGCGGTTGCAGTAGAAGAACCGCGCGTCATTGACCACAATCGGCGTCTTGCGGATCTGGCGGACATAGTCCAGCGCCTTGGCCACGGCCCGGTCACCGGTTTCCTTGCCCTTGATGATCTCGACCAGGAACATCTTCTCGACCGGCGAGAAGAAGTGGATGCCGATGAACTGGTCGGGCCGCTTGCTGGCCTTGGCCAGTTCGGTGATCGGCAGGGTCGAGGTGTTCGAGGCAAAGATGCAATCCTCGGGAATGATCGCCTCAACCTTCTGGGTCATCTCGGCCTTGACCTTGGGATCCTCGAACACGGCTTCGATGATCAGATCGCAGCCCGCCAGCTTTTCAAGGTCCGGCGTGGCGGTGATGCGGGCCAGCATGGCCTCTTTCTTCTCGGCCGTGACCTTGCCACGCTTCATGCCCTTGTCCAGATAGGCTTCGGTATAGGCCTTGCCTTTGTCCGCGGCGGCCTGATCGCGGTCGATCAGCACAACCTCCATCCCGGCCTGCGCCGAGACCAACGAGATGCCCGCGCCCATCATGCCCGCACCCAGAACGCCGATTTTCTTGACCGACTGATCCGGAATGCCTCGCGGACGCACAGCGCCTTTTTCCAGCGCTTCCTTGTTCAGGAACAGCGAACGGATCATCGCGCCCGAGGACGGGTTCATCAGTACCGAGGTGAACCAGCGCGCCTCGATCTTCAGCGCGGTGTCGAAATCGACCAGTGCGCCCTCATAGACCGCGCTCAGCAGGGCTTTGGCTGCCGGGAAGGCGCCTTGGGTCTTGCCGTTCACCATGGCCGAGGCACCCACGAAGTTCATGAAGCCCGCCGGGTGATAGGGCGCGCCGCCGGGCATCTTGTAGCCCTTCGCGTCCCACGGCTTGACCAGATCGGCCTCCTTGGCGTTCAGCACCCATTCCTTGGCCGCGGCCAGCGGATCGGATGCGATCTCGTCGATGTAGCCTGCGCCCTTGGCCTTTTTCACGTCCAGCATCTTGCCTTCCAGCAGCAGCGGAGCCGCCGCGATGGCGCCCACCTTGCGGACCATCCGGGTGGTGCCGCCCGCGCCGGGGAAGATGCCGACCATGATTTCCGGCAGGCCGTATTTGGCCTTGGGGTTCTCGGCGGCAAAGATGCGATGGGTCGCCAGCGGCAGCTCCATGCCGATGCCGGCGGCCGTGCCGGGCAGGGCGGCCGCGATCGGTTTGCCACCTTTCTTGGTCTTGGGGTCCATGCCGGCCAGCTCGATCTTGCGCAGCAGGGCGTGCATCTTCATCGTGCCTTCGAACAGGCCCTTGGCCGGGTCGTCGCCCGCCTGTTCCTTCATAACCGCCAGCAGATTCAGGTCCATGCCGCCGGCGAACGAGCCTACCTTGCCGCTGGTGATCACGATGCCTTTGATCTCGTCATCGGCCAGGGCCTGATCAATGCAGTCGTTCAGTTCGGACAGGCCGTCGAACGACATCACGTTCATGGTCTTGCCGGGGACGTCCCAGGTGATGATGCCAACGCCGTCGGCGTCTTTGGTCAGTGTAAAATCAGCCATTTTTCTTCTCCTGATCCCCGCCGTTACACACGTTCGATGATGGTTGCCGCGCCCATGCCGGATGCAATGCACAAGGTGGCCAGACCGGTTTCCTTGTCCTGGCGCTCCAGCTCGTCCAGCAGGGTGCCGATGATGATCGCGCCGGTGGCGCCCAGCGGGTGGCCCATGGCGATCGAACCGCCATTGACGTTGACCAGCGCCGGATCGACGTCAAACGCCTGCTGGAACCGCAGCACGACCGATGCGAAGGCCTCGTTGACCTCGAACAGGTCCAGATCGCTGATCTTCATGCCGGTTTCGGCCAGGATCTTTTCGGTCACCGGAACCGGGCCGGTCAGCATGATGGTCGGGTCGGTGCCGATCTTGGCGGTGGCCTTGATGCGGGCGCGCGGCTTCAGACCGTATTTCTCGCCGAACTCCTTGTTGCCGATCAGAACGGCCGCCGCGCCATCCACGATGCCCGAGCTGTTGCCGGCGTGGTGGATGTGGTTGATCTTTTCCAGATGCGGGTATTTCAGTATCGCCACCTTGTCGAAGCCGGGCATCTGCTCGCCCATCATCTGGAAGGACGGGTTCAGCGCGCCGAGGCTCTGCATGTCGGTGCCGGGGCGCATGTATTCGTCGCGGTCCAGAATAGTCAGGCCGTTGCGGTCCTTCACCGAGATCACCGACTTGGCAAAGCGGTTCTCTTCCCACGCCTTGGCCGCGCGTTTCTGAGACTCGACGGCCAGCGCGTCGGCATCGTCACGGCTGAAACCGTATTCGGTGGCGATGATGTCGGCCGAGATGCCCTGCGGGACGAAATAGGTCTCCATCGCCAGCGACGGGTCGACCGCGATGGCGGCGCCGTCGCTGCCCATGGGCACGCGGCCCATCATCTCGACGCCACCGGCGATATAGGCCTCGCCCGCGCCGCCTTTGACCTGGTTGGCGGCCAGGTTCACGGCCTCCATACCGGATGCGCAGAACCGGTTGATGGCCAGACCGGGGATCGATTCATCCAGGTCCGAGGCCAGAACCGCGGACCGCGCCAGGCAGCCGCCCTGTTCCATCACCTGGGTCACGTTGCCCCAGATCACGTCCTCGACAGCGTGGCCTTCCAGGTTGTTGCGCTCCTTGATGGCGTTCAGGGCCACCGCCGACAGGCGCACCGAGGTCACCTCGTGCAGGCTGCCGTCCTTGCGGCCCTTGCCGCGCGGGGTGCGCAGGGCATCATAAATGTAAGCTTCGGTCATACTTCTCTCCTCAAGCTCGATCCGACGGATTGCCGGGCATCAGGTCATAGGGGTGTTTCCATCCAGGCTGCTCGGACAGGCGGGTCAGCCAGGCGTTGATATGGGGCCATTCGGCTCGGTCAAAGCCGAAGGGTTCGGGGTAATACAGGTAGCCGCAGCAGCTGAGATCGGCGTTGGTCACGCTGTCGCCGACGATCCAGTCGCGGCCCTCAAGATGCGCGTTCAGCACCTGATAGGCGGCTTTCAGGCGGCCTTGGTTGAAGGCGATCACATCCGGGTTGCGGTGCTCTTCGGGCAGGAAGTTCATCAGGAAACGGGTCAGGCCCGCCATCGAACTGAGTTTGTGGTTGTCCCACAGCACCCAGCGCAGGATGTTATAGTTCTCTTCCCGCGTCTTGCCGCCGAATTTCCCTGATTTTTCGGTGACATAGGCCTGAATCGCGCCCGACTGGCTGGTCCGGAAATCTCCGTCGATCAGCACCGGCGCTTCGCCCATTTCGTTGACTTCGGCGCGGTATTCGGGGGTTCGGGTCTGGCCGTTGAAGAAATCGACAAAGACCGGCTCCCATTCCAACCCCGACATCTCGAGCGCAAGGGCGGCCTTGTACGAGTTTCCGCTTTCTCCGAAGCAATGCAGTTTTATCGTCATGCACTCACCCCTCCCAAGGCGGTTTGTACGGTTTCGTCACGCACGTGTTTCGAGAAAGACCTGACCGCGGGCCGCAGCTGCGTTCGGACTTGTCTTGCTGAAAACACGCCGGGCCTGGGCCAGGCATTGGGGTCGTCTAGCGTTTGCGCGCCTCAAGCTCGGAATTGAAGATGCGCAGCCGGTGGGTCAGGTTCTCCTCGTCGATCACGCTGTTGAAGTTCTCGAACAGGAATGACAGCGCCTCTCCTTCGTCCAGCCCGGCCTCGCGGGCAAACCCCTTGAGTTTTCGATACCCGTCCTCGGTCATGGCGACGGGAAAGCGGCGGGTCAGGCGAAAGCGTTTGGGCATGTCATCTCCTCCATGAGCGCTGGTTCCGGGCGGGGTCGCCCGGAACCAGACTGGGATCAGAAGTTCGCCGCGTCCAGTGCCATCACCGTGTCGGCGCCGGTCTGGATCCGAGCCAGGTGCATGCCTGTGGCCGGCAGACGGCGCGCCATGTAGTAGCGGCCGGTGGCGATCTTGGTCTCGTAGAAGTCCTTGTCGGACGCGCCGGCATCCAGTGCTTCCTGCGCGGCCTTGGCCATCTGCGCCCACATCAGGCCCAGGCAGACATGACCGAACATGTGCATGAAGTCATACGAGCCCGACAGAGCGTTGTTCGGGTTGGTCATGCCGTTCTGCATGAAATACATGCCGGCGGCCTGCAGGTCTTTCGAGGCGGCCTTCAGCGGTTCGATGAACGCCTTGTCATAGGCTTCGTCTTTGCCGCTGTTTTCCTTGCAGAAGGTTTTGACCATGTCGAAAAAGGCCATGACATGCTTGCCGCCGTCCTGCGCGAGCTTGCGGCCGACCAGGTCCAGCGCCTGAACGCCGTTAGCTCCTTCGTAGATCATGGCGATGCGGGCGTCGCGGGTGTATTGCGACATGCCCCATTCCTCGATGTAGCCATGGCCGCCATAGACCTGCTGGGCCTGAACGGTCATGTCATAGCCCTCGTCGGTCAGGAAACCCTTGATGACCGGGGTCATCAGCGAGATCAGCCCGTCGGCGTCCTTGTCACCCGAACGGTGCGCCTTGTCGATCAGGGTCGCGCCCCACAGGATGAAGGCCCGCGCGCCTTCCACAAAGCTTTTCTGGTCCATCAGGCTGCGGCGGATGTCGGGATGTACGATCAGCGGATCGGCCGGGCCGTCGGGATTCTTGACGCCGGTCACGTCGCGGCCTTGCAGACGGTCCTTGGCGTATTCCAGCGCGTTCTGATAGGCGGCCTCGGCCTGAGCCAGACCTTGCATGCCGACACCCAAACGCGCTTCGTTCATCATGGTGAACATGGCGCGCATGCCCTTGTGTTCCTGACCCAGCAGGTAACCGGTTGCGCCGTCATAGTTCATCACGCAGGTCGAATTGCCGTGAATGCCCATCTTTTCTTCGATCTTGCCGACCGAAACACCATTGCGCTCGCCCAGGCTGCCGTCTTCGTTCACCAGGAACTTGGGCACGATGAACAGTGACACGCCCTTGATGCCCTCGGGGCCGCCGGGGATCTTGGCCAGCACCAGGTGAATGATGTTGTCGGCCATGTCGTGATCGCCGGACGAGATAAAGATCTTTTGGCCGGTGATCTTGTAGCTGCCATCGCCCTGCGGCTCGGCCTTGGTGCGCATCAGGCCCAGATCGGTGCCGCAATGCGGCTCGGTCAGGTTCATGGTGCCGGTCCATTCACAGCTGACCATCTTGGGCAGATATGTGTCTTTCTGCGCGTCGGTGCCATGCGCCAGGATGGCTGAGGCCGCGCCGTGGGTCAGGCCCTGATACATGGTGAAGGCCTGGTTCGCGGCCGAGAACATCTCGCCCACGGCGGTGCCAAGAACATACGGCATGTTCTGGCCGCCATATTCCTCGGGCATATCCAGACCGGTCCAGCCGCCTTCCTTGACCTGCTCGAACGCGTCCTTGAACCCGGTCGGGGTGTAGACCACGCCGTTTTCCAGCCGGCAGCCTTCGGTGTCGCCGACCACGTTCAGCGGGTGCAGCAGGTTGACGGCGACCTTGCCGGCCTCTTCCAGAACGGCGCCCGTGAACTCGGGCTCCAGCTCATCATAGCCCGGAATATCCGAGGCCGAGATTTTCAGAACGTCATGCAGAACGAATTGCGTGTCTTTGGTAGGCGCGTTGTAAACGGGCATTTGAAGCTCCCTTAATTCAGATGTCCGGGTGGCAGGCGGCGCGGAGTTACTCGGCCGCCTTTTTTTCCTGTTTCATCGAGGCGATGACCTTCTCGCCCCAGCGCAACTGCTCTTTCAGATCGTCAATGGCCTGAGTCAGTTCCTCGCGGCGGGCTTCCATGTCCGCCAGACGCTCGCACGCGATTTCATAGGTGCGGGTCATCTGGGTCAGTTGCTGGTCGCCGACATGGTACAGATCCAGAAGCTGTCGAATCTCTTCCAGGCTGAAACCAAAGCGTTTGCCGCGCAGGATCAGCTTGAGCCGCGCCCTGTCACGTTTGGTGAACAGCCGTTTCTGGCCCTCACGGATCGGAAACAGAAGCTCTTTGGCTTCGTAGAACCGCAAGGTCCGCGGCGTGACGTCATAGGTCTCGCACATCTCGCGGATGGTCATAAGATCTTCGGTCATTGGTCACCCTCTCGTCGCTGGCGTCATGAGAAAGTTGCGCAGTCGATGGCCGCTTTACAACATGAGATTGACGTTTACGTAATCCAGACGCTGCGTCACAAAGAAATTGACGTAACTTCCGGTCGCGTAAAGCGGCGGGTTGGCAATTTTCTTTCCGTTGGGTCAGCCAAATCCACTGTACCGGCGCGGTTCGAAGCCGACGGGCAGGCGGCAGGGCGCCAGCCGAAAAATGCAGATTTCCGGTGTAATGAAGGATGGATTTGGGGGCTCGAACTGGCCGATTTAGGTCAGGGAGTTGGCCGTTTGATCGCGAAGGCGCTGCAACTCGTCCATAGCTTCGTCCAGTTGCTGACGCTGCTGACGCAGCTCTTCCATCTGGCGGTCGGCCATTTCGATAAAGGTAGCCATCTGGGCCTTGTTGCCTTGATCTTCGTAGATCAACAACCACTGCCGGATTTCCTCAAGTGGAAACCCGAACTTTCGGCCACGCATGATCAGCTTCATCCGCGCACGCTCGCGCGGACCGTAAAACCGGGACCGTCCCTCCCGGTCTGGCTGCAGCAGCTCGATATACTCGTAGTAGCGCAGGGTGCGCGGAGTCACGTCGAACTCGGCGCACATCTCTTTGAATGACAAACGCTTGTCGGACATTCCTGTTCTCCTCGGTTGCAACCTAGGGCGTTGTGCGGACAAGCGCAACAGGCGGGCTTGCCCTTTGCGCGCAGAGCAGATCATAAAGGGGCAGGACAACAGGACTGAACCTCATGGTCGACAAGACAGTACTCGCCCGCCAGTTCATCGAGGCGATCCCCCATGCGCAGGCCCTGGGCCTGACGCTGACCCATATCGGCGAGGGTGAGGCCGAGATCACCATGCCTTACAACGAGGATCTGATCGGCGATCCCCGCACTGGCGTGATTCACGGCGGGGCTGTGTCGGCCAGCCTGGATACTTGCTGCGGGGCTGCGGTCATGAGCCATCCGGCGGCGCCGGGCGGCACAGCAACCATCGATCTGCGCATCGACTACATGCGCGCCGCAACGCCCGGCCAGACGATCACCACCCGCGCGACCTGCTATCACATCACGCGCAATGTGGCCTTCGTGCGCGCAACTGCCATGGACGACGATCAGGATCGCCCGGTGGCCACCGCCTCGGGCGCCTTCACAGTCGAGGGGAAGTGAGATGGCAAGACCCCGTCCCGAACCGATGCAGGTGGTGAAACAGCGCCGCGACGCGGCCCTCAAGGCGCTGGTCGAGGGGGTTCCGTATATCCGGTTCCTCAATATCAGCTTCGACCGGCGCGGAGACGAACTGACCGGAGTTCTGAATTTCGACGAAAAGCTGATCGGCAACCCGTTCCTGCCGGCGATTCATGGGGGCGTCACGGCGGCCTTTCTCGAGGTGACGGCGGTGATCACGCTCAGCTGGGAGCACCTGTTCCCGCGCATCGAAAGCGGTGAGATCGATGCCGAGGACATCATCTCCGATCACAGTATCCGCTTTCCCAAGACCATCGATTTCACGGTGGATTACCTGCGCTCGGGCCTGCCGCGCGATGCCTATGCACGCGCCTTCATCAGCCGGGCGGGTCGGCGGTATGCCTCGGTGCGCGTCGAGGCTTGGCAGGACAACCACGCCAAGCTGTTCGCGCAGGCCGCAGGGCATTTCCTGATGCCGCAAGAGCCTTCGGCCAAGAGCTGAGTAAAATGCGGGACGCCTCGGCACCCATTACGCACAGACGGGTGCTGAAGATCGCGGTGCCGATCGTGCTGTCCAACGCGACGGTGCCGATTCTGGGCGCGGTAGATACCGGCGTGGTCGGCCAGATGGGGCAGGCCGCCCCGATCGGCGCGGTTGGCATTGGCGCGGTCATTCTGGCCACGATCTACTGGGTGTTCGGCTTTCTGCGCATGGGCACGACCGGATTGGCGGCGCAGGCCCGAGGCGCGGGAGACACGGCCGAAACCGGTGCGCTGCTCATGCGCGGCCTGCTCTTGGGCGGCGCGGCGGGGCTGTTCTTTATCGTGGCGCAGGTGGCGGTGTTCGCAGGGGCCTTCGCGCTGTCGCCCGCCAGCCCCGAGGTCGAGGCGTTGACGCGCAAATACCTCGAGATTCGCATCTGGGGCGCGCCCGCGACCATTGCGCTTTATGCCGTGACCGGCTGGCTGATCGCGGTCGAGCGCACGCGCGGCGTGTTCGTCCTGCAGGTTTGGATGAACGGGCTGAACATCCTGCTGGATCTGTGGTTCGTGCTGGGGCTGGGCTGGGGCGTCGAAGGGGTGGCGGTGGCCACGCTGATTGCCGAATGGACGGGTCTGGCGCTGGGTCTGTGGCTGTGCCGCGATGCGTTCGGGGGTAATCAATGGCGCGATTGGGCGCGGATCTTCGACCCCGTCCGCCTGCGCCGGATGATGCAGGTCAATGGCGACATCATGATCCGGTCGGTCCTGCTGACCGGGTCCTTCACCACCTTTCTGTTCGTGGGCGCCGATCTGGGCGACGTGACGCTGGCCGCCAACCAGGTGCTGCTGCAGTTCCTGGAAATCACCGCTTTTGCACTGGACGGGTTCGCCTTTTCTGCCGAGGCATTGGTAGGCAGCGCCGTCGGAGCCAAGGACCGATACCAGGTCCGGCGCGCCTCGGTCATGGCGTCGCAATGGGGCGTCGGTGGGGCTCTGGTGCTGGGGGCCACGTTTTTTGTGGCAGGGCCCGCATTGATCGACCTGATGGCCACCGCGCCCGAGGTGCGGATCGCGGCGCGAGAATACCTGATCTGGGCGGCGCTGGCCCCGGTGATCGGCGTTGCCAGCTGGATGTTCGACGGCATCTACATCGGCGCGACCTGGACCCGCGCCATGCGCACCGCCATGATCCAGTCGGTGGCGATCTATGTTGTGGCGCTGTTCCTGCTGGTGCCGACCATGGGCAATCACGGGCTGTGGGCCGCGCTGATGGTGCTGAACACCGCCCGCGCGGTGACGCTGGGTCTGCGCTACCCCCGGCTCGAGGCGCAGGTCGCCTAGAGCAGGGTCAGCAGGTTCTCGGGCGGGCGACCGATGGCGGCCTTGTCGGCGGTGATCCCGACCGGGCGTTCGATGAGGATCGGGTTCTCGGCCATGGCCTGAACCAAGGCCTCTTCGGGCGTATCCTTGCTCAGCCCCAGTTCCTTGAACCGCGCCTCGCCCCGGCGCATCATCTCGATCGCCGGGATGCCCAGCCGGGACAGCACCGCACACAGCTCATCCGCGCTGGGCGCGTCCTCGAGATATTTGCGAACGGTGACTTCGGCGCCGCGGTTCTGCAGCAGGGCCAGCCCGGCGCGCGATTTTGAACACCGTGGGTTGTGCCAGTATTCGATCACAGCCAATCCTCTCGTTTGCTGCCGACGGCGTCGGCCACCGATTTGAACCCGTCCCGCGCCAGTAGGGCATCCAGCCCCCGCGCGATCTCGGCCGCCAGTGACAGGCCGCCATAGACCATCGCGGTATAGAACTGCACGGCCGAGGCCCCGGCGCAGATCTTGGCATAGGCCTGTTCGGCGGTGCCGATGCCGCCCACGCCGATCAACGGAATCTGCCCGTCGGTCATCTGGCTCAGCCGAGCCAGAACGCGGGTCGATTTCTCGAACAGGGGCGCGCCTGACAATCCGCCGGCCTGATCCTTGTGCGGGCTGCGCAGCCCTTCGCGCGACAAGGTCGTGTTGGTGGCGATGACACCGTCGATGCCCGTGTCACGGGCGACGTCGGCGATGTCCCGCAGTTCGTCATCCGTCAGGTCGGGGGCGATTTTCAGAAACACCGGGATCGGCCGTGCCAAGGAATCGCGGGTTTCCAGCACACCTGCCAGCAGAGCGCTCAGCGCCTCTTTTCCCTGCAGGTCGCGCAGCTTTTCGGTGTTGGGCGACGAGACATTCACCGTGGCGAAATCCAGCCATTGCCCGCAATGGGCCAGCACCTGCGCAAAATCCCGCGCCCGGTCGGTGCTGTCTTTGTTGGCGCCCAGGTTCAAGCCGATCACCGCGTCCTTGGGGCGGTGCGCAAGACGCCGGGCCATCGCCTCCATTCCTTCGTTGTTGAAGCCGAACCGGTTGATGGCGGCGCGGTCCTCGGTCAGGCGGAACAGGCGCGGCTTGGGGTTGCCCGGCTGCGGGCGCGGGGTCACGGCGCCCACCTCGATAAAACCAAAGCCCGCGCGTGACAGCGGGCCCAGAACCTCGCCATTTTTGTCGAACCCGGCGGCCAGCCCCACCGGGTTGGGCAGGTCGAGCCCGGCCAGTTGCATGCGCAAGCGCGTCGAGGTGACGGGACCGGGCGCCGGGGTCAGACCCGTTTTCAGTGCCTTGATCGACAGGCCGTGCGCGGTTTCAGGGTCCAGGCGATGCAGCGCGGCCAGGGCGAGTTTCTCGGTCAGGTTCATCCGAAGGACGCTCCGGTTGGGGAAGGGGCGGTGCGGATCAGGCGCGAGTCGGCCACAGCCGCCTGCCGGTGAATGACCGCCGCGCGATAGGCCGGGTCGGTCACCATCTCCAGAAACGCATGGGCCGAGGGGTAACGGGCGATGAACATCTCGTCCCATACCTCGTCCTGCGGGCCGATCAGCGTTGTCTGGAATGTGCCGCGCCAGATGATCGAGGCCCCCAGCCGCGCGATGATCGGCGCGGTTTCGGCCCCGTACCGGCGATAAGCTTCTGCGCCGCTCAGCCCCGCGCCGGCCAGGTCGTGGCCTGCGGGATAGACGGCCTTGGCGCGGAACCGCACAAGGTTCAGCATCTCGATCGGGTGATCGCGGTCCAGCGCCTTGAACGCCTCGAACTGGGCGCGGTCGGGGTCGATATGGCCGGTCATTGCATCTCCTCGGGGAAACGGTGCGCGCCGTTTTCCAGCGGCAGCGGTTTGGCCCAGACCACATCCGCCATGCGCATGTTGCGATAGAGATGCGGGAACAAGGCCCCGCCGCGCGAGACCTCCCATTTCAGATCATCGCCCATTTTCTGGGCATCGCAGGCCACTAGGGTCAGGTTTTCGGCCCCGGCAAAGTGCTTGGCCGCGGTTTCCGCCGCTTGTTCTGCGGTGGAAAAATGCACGAACCCATCCGCCACGTCGACCGGCGCGCCCCGGGTTTCGCCCTGTGCCTGCAGGGCCGCCCATTCCTCGGCCCGGAATATCTTGTAGATCAGCATGGCGCCGTGATGCCCCGCGCGCTGGGTAGAATCAAGCCGCATTTCCCCCTTTGACTCTTTGCCGCCCTCGGCGCACGATCCTGACAATCAATAACAGGGAGTTTCAAATGATTACCCGTTTCCTGACATCCGTGGCGGCCCTTGGCCTGACTGCAGGCATGGCGGCGGCCGACTACAAGCTGACCATTCTGCACACCAACGACTTCCATTCCCGGTTCGAGCCGATCAACAAATATGACAGCGGCTGTGGCGCCGAGGACAATGCCGAGGGCAAATGCTTTGGCGGTTCGGCGCGTCTGGTGACCGCGGTCAACGACGCCCGCGCGCGGGCCGAAAACTCGATCCTCGTGGACGGCGGCGACCAGTTCCAGGGGTCGTTGTTTTATACCTACTACAAGGGCAAGGTCGCGGCCGAGTTCATGAACAAGCTGGGCTATGATGCGATGACCGTGGGCAACCACGAATTCGATGATGGCCCCGAGGTGCTGGCCGGTTTCGTTGATGCGGTCGAATTTCCGATTCTGATGTCGAATGCGAACATCGAGAACGAGGAGCTTCTGACCGACCGGATCAAGAAATCGACCGTGATCGAAGTGGGTGGAGAGAAGATTGGCCTGATCGGCCTGACCCCCGAAGACACCGACGAGTTGGCTTCACCCGGGCCGAATGTCGTGTTCTCTGATCCTGTTCCGGCGGTTCAGGCCGAGGTGGACAAGCTGACGGCGGAAGGCATCAACAAGATCATCGTGCTCAGCCACTCGGGCTATGGCGTCGACCAGCGGGTCGCGCAGGAAACCACGGGTGTTGACGTGATCGTGGGCGGACACTCGAACACCTACCTGTCGAACACTTCGGACAAGGCCGCCGGGCCGTACCCGACCGTGGTGAACGGGGTGCAGATCGTTCAGGCCTATGCCTACGGCAAGTTCCTGGGCGAGTTGAACGTGACCTTTGATGACGACGGCAACGTGGTCGAGGCGGTCGGTGAACCGCTGATCATGGACAACACCGTAACCGAGGATCAGGCTGCCCTGGATCGCATCGCAGAACTGGCCAAGCCTCTGGACGAGATCCGCAACAAGGTTGTGGCCAATGCTGCAGCTCCGATCGAAGGCGACCGGTCGATCTGCCGCGTGCAGGAATGCGAGATGGGTAACCTGGTGGCCGATGCCATGCTGGCGCGGGTCGCCGATCAGGGCGTTCAGATAGCCATCGCCAACTCGGGTGGCCTGCGTGCCTCGATCGACGCGGGCGACGTGACCATGGGCGAGGTGCTGACTGTTCTGCCCTTCCAGAACACGCTCTCGACCTTCGAGATCAGCGGGCAGGGCATCATCGATGCGCTGGAAAACGGCGTCAGCCAGGTGGAAGAGGTCAAGGGTCGCTTCCCGCAGGTGGCCGGGCTGAAGCTCACCTGGGATCCGTCAGTTGCCCCCAACGAAGGCCGCGTGACCGAGGTCATGGTGGCCGAAGGTGATGGCTATGTGCCGATCGATCCGGCCAAGACCTATCTGGTGGTGACCAACAACTATGTCCGCAACGGTGGCGACGGGTACAAGATGTTCTCTGGCGAGGACAAGAATGCCTACGACTTCGGTCCCGATCTTGCGGATGTGACCGCGGAATACCTTGCGGCCAATGCTCCCTACACGCCCTATCTGGATGGACGTATCCAGCAGAAGTGATTGCTGACACAAAGAAAGAAATGGCCGCATCCAAGGATGCGGCCTTTTTTGTTGGGGTTCGGCTTAATCGAATTCGTATTCGGGCCACAACTCGGGGTCGAAACCGTCCAACATGGGCCGGATATAATCCGCAACCTGACGCCAGCCGCCAACCGATTTGGTCGAGATTTTCTTGCGCACCTGGTCGATACTGGCCGTACGCACCTGTTTCTTGTTTTCTTCCGGGTGCATCATGCTTTCGCGCCATTCGATCCCGCAGAATTCTGCAACCTGCTTGCTGTAGGTCTCAGGGTCGGCCACCAGTTTTTCGTAGGGCACCGTAAGGATGCGATCACCGAAGATGGCATCCCAATGCTGCATGTAGCGGCGATACATGTTGGCCGAGTGCGCGATCGAGTTCAGGTTCGATGCGTACCGCATACCGGCCGCTGGAAAACGCCGGATCCATTTCGATAGGCCGACGTCCCGAGGGTCACGCAGCATGTTGATGATCTTTGCGTTGGGGAAGGCTGCCAAAAGAAAACCAACCCGCTGGTAGTTGTGCGGCATCTTGTCGACGAAAGCGATCGAGCCCTCGGGGATCGGGGGCATCAACTCGCGGAAATGCTTGGCGAACTCCGCGGCTTCTGCGTCCGAGAATGCCTTCTTTTCGTTCGAGTATGGCGCCGAAAGGTCGGACCCGAGGTTCAGCTCTCCACATCCCGCGATGTCGGGGGCGGAACTCAGCATCATTTCCATCAAGGTGGTGCCCGACCGAGGCTGTCCGATCACGAAAATCGGCAGGGGCATTTCCTCGATCCCGGAACTTGGGACCGACGTGCTGTCAGGGAACAGGCCGCAGATGCGGCGTAGTTTGCGCTCTTCTTCTTCGAAATCGTATGGGTTTTCGTCGTGCTGCACCCTGTTTGCGACTGCAAACTGCGCAAGGGCGGCCTCCAGCCCACCGATCTTTGATTGAAGCTGTGCCAGCGTGAACTCCAGAGTCGAATTGGGGTGTTTCCGCTTTGCGATCGCGGCCTCGACCCGGGGCAACAATGCTTCGGCCTGTTCGGTGTCTACCATTGACGACAATTGGAACAACGCCGATGCGTGATACGGATCCTTGTCCAAAACACGCCACAAAAGGTCAGTACAGCCCTTCTTGTCGCCGGCTTGGTGCAGGTCCACTGCTCGGCGGAAGGCGATTTCGATGTTGTCGGGATCCAGCTCGTATGCGCGCGCAATATCGGCCGAGGCCGCATCCACGAAGCCGACGCGCCCATAGGCCCTGCTGCGGGTGGACAGCAGCTTGGGGTTGTCCGGATCGGTCATCAGGCGCTTGGTGGCGTTCTCGATGATGCTGCGCCAGTTCTTGCCCTTAAGCGTGATTTCATCGATCACCCGGACGATCTCGCGGTTGCCGGGCATCTTTTCGGCCATCTTTTCGGCATAGGCCAAGGCGCGCGCGATCTGGCCGGTCTGCATCAGGGCATTCGCGATATTCTCGACGAATTGCGGGTCGTCCGGTTTCAGGCGGGCGGCTTCCTGGAAATGCGGCAGCGATTTCTTGTACTGCTTCATCTCGGTCAGAACGAACCCGGCAATCGCGTGGTAGTCCGCGTCTTTCGGGAATTTCTTGATGCCGAGGGTAGCTTTTTTCAGAGCCTGAGGAAGCTTGCCGGAGTCCAGATCCGCCACCGCCTTGGCCTTGAGGGAATTTGGTGCTTGATTTGTCATCTGACTGCGCGAGACCCTGTGCCTGATTGAAACTTTTGTTGTTGGTTCATTACCCATGTGCGGACGGTTTGCAATAACTCTTCCCAACGATGCCATGGCGCAGCTGTTTGCTGCGCGGCCTTCAAACGCGTTGCCGGCGGTGCCCAACTACAACATCTGCCCGACAAATCAGGTGCATGTCGTGCGCGCCAGAGAGGGAGGGCGGCAGTTGGACCCTCTGCGGTGGGGTTTCTTGCCACATTGGTACAAAACCAAAAACGACGGTCCGCTGCTGATCAACGCCCGCGCCGAAACCCTGGCCCAGAAACCGGCCTTTCGCGCAGCTTGCCGTGATCGGCGCTGTCTGATCGTGGCCACGGGTTTCTACGAATGGACCAAGACCCAAGACGGTGCGCGGCTGCCTTGGTACTTCCACCGCAGCGATGGTGCGCCCATCGCCTTTGCCGGCATCTGGCAGAACTGGGGCGAGGGTGAGGCGCGGCAGGCGACCTGCGCGATCGTCACGACCGCAGCCAACGACAATGTGCGTGCGGTTCATCACCGGATGCCGTTGATCATTGAACCGGCGGATTGGGCCTTGTGGCTGGGCGAGGTCGGCAAGGGGGCAGCCCTCCTGATGAAACCCGGCGCCGAGGATGTGTTGCAGTTTCACAGGGTCGGCACGGTCGTAAACTCCAACCGGGCCAGTGGGCCGGACTTGATCGCGCCCGAAGCCGATGAATGACATCAGCGGGGCCTTCTTTTCTTTTGCCATCCTGCGCGCTAAACCCCTGCCATGGCCCTGAAATTCTCAAACCTGCCGCAGCTGTACGCGCATCCGTTCGATACGATCATCGATGTGCGCAGCCCGGCAGAGTTTGCCGAGGACCATCTGCCCGGCGCCATCAACCTCTCGGTTCTGGACAATGAGGAACGCGCACGTGTCGGCACGATCTACGTTCAGCAGAGCCCGTTTCTGGCGCGCAAGCTGGGGGCTGCGTTGGTATTTCGCAATGCCGCCACCCACATCGAGACGCAACTCAGCCACCACGAGGGCGGTTGGCGACCTCTGGTCTATTGCTGGCGCGGCGGTCAGCGGTCAGGATCCTTCACCTGGATGCTGCAGCAGATCGGCTGGCGAGCCGAGGTGATCGAGGGCGGATACCGCAGCTATCGGCGTCTGGTGAAGCAGTACCTCTACGATGACCCGCTGCCGTTCAAGCTGGTGGCGTTGGATGGCTATACCGGCACTGCAAAAACGGAACTTCTGGCCCAGTTGCAAACGCACGGGGTGCAGGTTCTGGATCTCGAAGCGTTGGCCAATCACCGCGGTTCGCTGCTGGGCGAGCAACCCGGCGGACAACCCAGCCAGAAAGCGTTCGAATCTGCCTTGGCCTCGGCCATGTGTGCGCTTGATCCGGCACGGCCCGTGTTGGTCGAGGCCGAGTCGTCAAAAATCGGTTCGTTGATTTTGCCCCCAGCGGTCTGGCAGAGCCTGTGCCAAGCGCCGCGAATCCTTGTCACGGCAGATATCGAGGCGCGAACGGACTATCTGGTCGCTGCCTATGAAGACATCCTGTCCGATGCCGAGCGTTTGCAGGACCGCCTGTCGCCGCTGCGGTTTCACCGGGGGCATGATGTCGTGGATGCGTGGATGGCTCAGATTGCCGAGGGCAACAAGAAAGCTCTGACGCGTGCCTTGATGGAGCAGCACTATGACCCGGCTTACGAAAAGTCGCGGAAAAACCACCAGTTTGATGTGATTGCGCGCGTGCATGCCGTGTCCTTGACCACGGACGGGCTGGATCAGGTCGCGTCGGAAATCGAAGGGATTGTGGCTCAGCTCTGAAGGCGCAGGCCGGGTGTGTCGCTCAATACACCGATGACTGCAGCCGGGTAACCAGCGGCACGCAAATGGTCGCAGATATTTCGTGCGTCGTCGGCCGAAACGGCAGCCAGCAACCCACCTGCGGTCTGAGGATCGAACAGCAGATCGGCTTTGCCGCCGATTGGAACTTCGGGCGCGATGGAACGATTGTCGTTGAACAAGCTGGACCGGACCCCTTGCTGGCTGAGCTCGAGCGCCCCCTCCATGACCGGGACTGCGTCGAGGTTCAGGACTGCGCCACAGTTGGATGCCTCGCACAGTCCAACGAGATGCCCGGCCAGTCCGAATCCGGTTACGTCGGTCATGGCATGGGCCTGGGCCAGAATGCGCGCGGCGTCACCCTGCGGCCGCGTCATGTGGTCATAGGCGGCCACTACCCACTCGCCGTTGGTTTGCCCAGCCATTTCCGCGGCCATCAGGACTCCGCTGCCAATCGGTTTGGTCAGGATCAACACATCACCGGGCCGCCCGCCCGACAGGGTGATCGGATCAGACTGGCACAAACCCGTGATGGTGAAACCGATGGTAAGCTCATCGCCCATCGAGCTATGGCCGCCGACGATCTCAGCGCCGGCGCTGCGCATGACTTCGGTCGCGGTTGCCATGATTTCAGCCATGGTGCGGTGTTGCAGCTGAGAGGACATGCGCGGCAGGATCAGAGTGGCCGTCGCGGCCTGTGGGGTCGCACCCATCGCCCAGATGTCCCCCAGTGCGTGAATGGCCGCGATGCGGGTCATCAGAACAGGGTCCGAAACGAAGCTGCGCAAATGATCTGACGTCAGCACCTGCCGGACGCCTTCAAAGGTCAACATCGCTGCATCATCCCCGGGCAGGGGCGCGATATCCGGACGGTCGGATCGCGGTACTGCGGACAGCGCGGCCTGCAAGGCGCCGCGACCTACCTTGGCGCCGCAACCGCCGCACATGGGCTTGTCGCCCAGAGCGTCGCGCAGTCCATCCGCATGGTGACGGGGAAGCGCGGGGCCTGGCATCTGGGGCAGCTCACGAAAGCGACGCATGAACTTCTGGTCGATATGGTTTTTCCACCGCCACATCACAGGTCCGCTGAATGACGTCCCAAAGCGCTCGGCCAGTGCCGAGCGTTCCCCCAGCGAGACCAGCTTCAGGTAATCCTTCTGCGGCTTGTACCGGCGCATGGTTCCAGCGCCGAGAGCTGCGCGCAGGTTGTTGAAGAGAACAGGAGCCTCTCGCACGGCAAAGACACCGGCCTTGGGGCGCGGCGTGTCATCCAGATGAGCGCAGTCGCCGACTGCGAAGACCGATGGATCGCTGGACTGCAAATACCCGTTCACTCGGATAAAGCCGTCGTGCAGGTCCAGTCCGGTCTGGCCGATCCAGTCATAGGGACGGGCGCCCGCCGCGCCGGTTGTGAAATCAGCCGTGATGTGACGCCCATCGGTCAGTTGCACGCCTTCGGGTGTGATCTGCGCAATTTCGGCCTGTTCGATGCAATCGATGCCAAGCTGTTCCATCGCCCGCCGAATGGTCTGGGCGGCTTTGGGGTTTATCGCGGTCAGGATATGCGCCTTGTCTATCAGAGTGACCGTTGCTTGCCGACCCTTGGCGCGCAGAGCATGGGCCATGGCCATCGCCAGTTCGACGCCCGCGACGCCGCCGCCAATGACCGCCACCGAAGCAGGGTCGGTTGCCTCTAGATACTGGGCCCATTTTGAGGCAAAGGGACCAAGAGGTTTTGCTGGGATGGCATGTTCCGTGAACCCGGGCAAAGACGGCATATCCGATGTTATTCCGACATTGATCGAGGCGACATCGAAAGCGACATCAGGGTGATCGGCCACATTCACTAGCCGCCGGTTCAGGTCCAGGCCGATCGCGGCACCCAGAATGATCCGGGCCCCCGCAAACCGCGCCAGCCGGATCAGATCGATGTCCAGGTCGCGGCGGGCATAGTGCCCCGCGACATATCCGGGCAACATCCCGGAATAGGGCGCGGTCGGGCCAGGATTGATCACGGTCAACCGCGCGCCGGGCAGGGGGTTCATCCCCCATTTCCGAAGGTAAAGCGCGTGCGTATGACCTCCGCCCACCAGAACCAGATCGCGGGTAAGTGGCAACGAAGGTGTTTTCATGAAGTCAGTTCGCGCTGTGATCCGGGACGTCTTCGACCTGCTCGACCGCGTGGGTGGCCCAAAGCTTGTCTTCGCCCGCGTCCGGCAGATCATCGGGGGCTTCATGGCGGTGAATGTGCCACTTGGCAATGAACAGAGCCGTGATCGGAGCCGTCAGAAACAGGAACAGCGTGATCAG
Organism: Ruegeria sp. BC2; assembly: GCF_056539245.1. NCBI lineage: Bacteria > Pseudomonadati > Pseudomonadota > Alphaproteobacteria > Rhodobacterales > Roseobacteraceae > Ruegeria > Ruegeria sp. BC2. Next base: position 1,754,588 of record NZ_JBQFUQ010000001.1, on the reverse strand, counting down.
CAGTTCATGCATGGAAAGGCGCTGTTCGATCAGGATCGAATGAAAGATCGAGGCCAGCAACACACCGCCCACGCCCAGCGTGGTGGCTTTGGTCGGGGCGTGCAGCCGCGACATCGGATCCTTCAGCTTGATCATGCCGAATGACCCGACAAAGCCGAAAATCCCTGAAACGATCAGGAAAAATGCAATCAGAAGCTCGAAGATGAATTCCATGGCGGCCTCACTCGATGATGTTGCCGCGCAGCATAAAGCGCGCATAGGCCACGGTCGAAACAAAGCCCAGCATGGCAATGATCATGGCGGCTTCGAAAAAGATCTCGGTGCCCAGATGCAGGCCGTACAGGATCATCAGGGCGATGGTGTTGATCACCATCGTATCAAGGGCGAGCACTCGCGTTCCCACACCGTCGGCGGTGATGATCCGCCACAGGCACATCATGATCGCGGCCCCAAAGCAGGCAAAGGCAAAATAGATTGCATATTCGATCATTCGAAAATCTCCTTCAGGCGGCGCTCGTAACGCTGCTTGATCTGGTCTCGTACCGCGCCCGGATCCGGAGCGTCCAGGCAATGGACCAGCAGACAATGCCCTTGGGCCGAGAGGTCGCAACTGACGGTGCCCGGAGTCATGGTGATAGTTCCAGCCAGTACCGTGATCGCTTCGGGTGTGCGCAGTTCCAGCGGGATCGAGATCCAGTTCGGTTGTCTGTCCGCGTCGCGTTTGAACAGGATGATGCGGGCCACGGTCACGTTGGCCACCACGATGTCCCACAGAACCACGATCATGTACTCAACGACCATGGGCCAGTTCCGCAGGATGGGCCGGTCGGGCCAGTAGGGTTGGGTGATGAAGGGAATGATGATCCCCAGAAGCAATCCAAACACCAACGAGTTCAGCGAGGGCGCGTTGGCCAACAGCACCCAGACCAGAGTCAGCAGGAAGCTCAGATGCGGGTGGGGGAATATCCGGCGCAGCAGTTTCATCAGTCTTCCCTTCCCAATACGGCCGAGATGTACTGTTCCGGCGCGAACAGTTGCGCGGCGGTCTTGCGAGTGTAGTCCAGCGAGGGTCCGGCGAACAGGGTCAGCAGGACGAGGCCCAGAACCACTCCGAACACCGAGGTGAACGCCAGCCCCGGCTGCGGTTCAGGCGCGGGCCGGTGCGGGGGTTCATCATCGTTGGTGGCCTCGGTTTCGGGTTCCGGTTCGATCTGGGTGCTGGCGTCATAGCTTTTCCAGAAGATCAGGGATCCGGCGCGGGCCAGACCTACGATGGTGACGAAGGACCCGATCAGAACGACCGCCCAGACCGCAGTGGCATCCGGCGCATACCAAGACGCATCCAGCACCAGAAGCTTGCCGATGAACCCCGACAAAGGCGGCATGCCCGCCATCGCTATGGCTCCTACGAAGAACAGCGCCGAGATCAGTCCGCTTTGCGGCATCGGCGGGCGGGGCGCAATGGCCCCTCCACGACGTTCCATCACCAGATCGGCCACCAGGAACAGCAGCGCGGTCGCCAAGGTTGAATGGTAGACGTAGTACAGAGCGGCGGCTGTGGCCGTCTCGGTGAACAAGGAAATAGCCACCAGCAGCGTTCCCATCGATGCGATGGCGCAAAACGCAACCATGCGCGCGATGTGCCGCGTGCCCAGAATACCGATCGAGCCGATGGCAAGGGTCACCAGCGCGGCAGGTTGTAGCCAGTCACCAACCAGTCCGTCGGTGACTGCAACATCCGGGCCGAATGCCAAAGTATAGACCCGCAGGATCGAATAGGCCCCCACCTTGGTCATGATCGCAAACAGCGCGGCCACTGGCAGTGGCGCGTTGGCATAGCTGGCCGGCAGCCAGAAATGCAGCGGCAGAACGGCGGCCTTGATGCAGAAGACCAGCAGCAGAAGAACCGCACCCACGCGCAACAGGGCGGTGTCTTCGGCCGGAATTTCCGCGACGCGCACGGCGAGGTCGGCCATGTTCAGGGTACCGGTCACCGAATAGATCGTGCCCAATGCAAACAGGAACAGAGTTGACCCCAAGAGGTTGTAGGTGACGTATTGCACCCCGGCCTTCAGACGTACCGCGCCGCCGCCATGGGTCATCAGGCCGTAGGAGGCGATCAACAGCACCTCGAAAAACACGAACAGGTTGAAAGCGTCCCCCGTCAGGAAGGCGCCGCAGACACCCATAAGCTGGAACTGGAACAACGGGTGAAAGTGATTGCCGCGTTCGTCCCATCCGGACGCGATGGCGTACAGCACGACAGGCAAGGCCAGCAACGCCGTCAGCAACACCATCATCGCGGACAACCGGTCAAGGACCAGAACAATGCCAAACGGGGCCGGCCAATCACCCAGCTCGTAGACATGAATCTCGCCGCCCGCCGCCTGCGCAGTGATGGTCAGCGCGATGCCGAGCAGACCCACCACACCGGCGACTGAAAAGATACGCTGCAGGTCCAGATGGTACCGCAGAACCATGATGATGAAGGGGGCCAGGATCGCGGGCAGGACGATCGGCGCAACGATCCAGTGGTTCATGCGTCTTCTCCTGCGTCATCCACGCTGTCCTGCGCGGCCATGTCTATATGGTCATCCTTCGAAGACAGGTAGGCGCCCAGAGCGATCATCACGATCACAGCTGTCATCCCGAACGAGATTACAATCGCCGTCAGCACAAGGGCCTGCGGCAATGGATCGGTATAGGGGACCTCTTCGTATTTGTTCAGCACCGCCGGCGCGTTCACGGCCAGCCGTCCCGTGGCGAACAGGAACACGTTGACCGCATAGGTCAGCAGAGACAGGCCCAGGATGACCGGAAAGGTCCGACGGCGCAGGATCAGGAAGATCCCTGCGGCGGTCAGGACGCCAACGGCCGATGCGACGAGTGCTTCCATCAGCCCTGCTCCTTCGCTTTGTCTTGTTCTTCGACCAGATCATCCCGCAACGGGTTGATGTCCATCGGGAATTCCTGCGCCATGCCCGGCCGCCACGCGAACCGCGACAGGCTGTCCAAGGCCAACATCACGGCACCCAGAACGGCCAGGAACACGCCTGTGTCGAACAGCATGGCCGTGGCCCATTCGAACTCTTCCAGCGGTGGCCAATGCAGATAGCCGAAATCGCTGGTCAGGAAGGGCCGCTCGTTGAACCAGGCGCCCAGACCCGTGGCCGCAGCGATCAAAACGCCCCAGCCGATTGTGCCATGGTAGTAGAACCGCTGCCGCTCGATCGCCCAGGTATAACCGCTGGCCATGTACTGCATCAGGAAGGCGATCGCGACCACCAGACCGGCGATGAACCCGCCTCCGGGCTGGTTGTGGCCGCGGAAGAAGATGTAGGCGCCTACCATCAGGGCAATCGGCATCATCACACGTGTGGCAACAACCATCATCAGCGGGTGCGAGTCACCTGACTGGGGCCAGTGCGGTTTGCGGTTCAGCAGGTAGGCCCGGACACTGGTGCCCAGCACGGCTTCTGTCAGGGCAAAGATGATAAGGGCCGCGATCCCCAGCACGATGATCTCGCCGAAGGTATCAAATCCCCGGAAGTCCACCAGGATCACGTTGACCACGTTGGTGCCGCCGCCACCTTTGTAGGAATTGGCCAGGTGGAACTCCGAAATCGTCGGGAAGGCGAAATCGCGCAGCATGAGCGCATAGATCAAGCCCCCGGCGCCGATGCCGGCCACCACCGAAATGGCCGCGTCTCGCCAGCGCCGCGCTGCGCTGCTGTCCCATGGGGTCTCGGTCGGCAGGAAGTTCAGCGACAGCAGCAGCAGGATCATCGTGACGACTTCGACCGAGATCTGCGTCAGGGCCAGATCAGGCGCGGACAGATAGTTGAAGGCCATCGACACGATCAGGCCGACGACACCGATCAAAACAAGCGACAGCAACCGGTTGCGGTGGAACCACATGATGCCCATCGTCGCCACGATCAGGCACAGCCAACCGATGATCGGGATGATGGGGGCCTCCAGCGGAACCCGCGTTTCCACGCCAATCGTGCCGGTCGAATAGGCATAGTATCCAAGGCCGACCGTAAAGGCGATCAGGATGATCGCATAGCGGCTGATGACACCGTTGTGCAGCTCGTCCGTGATCCACCGGCTGGCGGCGGTCAATCCGCCGATCACGGCGTCGAAGATGGTCTTGGCCTCGGGGCGGGGCAGGATATTCCAGACCTGCTCGCCGCGGCGGTGCAAAGCCAACAGGAAGAGGCCGCCAAAAGTTGCGACGATCGACATGTACAAGGCAGGCGTGAACCCGTGCCACAGCTTCAGTGAGTAATAGGGCAGCTTCTCGCCGCCGATCACTGCGGAAGACACAACTGCAACCAAGGGGCCGACGATGGCGGCCGAGTTCAGGCCGATCAGCACGACCAGCACGACCAGGAATGCCGGAGCCAGCCACAGCCCCACCGGCGGGTCATGCGGGTGCGCAGGGTAATCCTCGCGTTCAGGGCCCAGGAAGACGTGGGACACGAACCGGAAGGAATATGCGGCAGAGAAGATCGCGGCTACCAGGGCAAGGGCTGGCACCAGATAGTGCGAGTTTCGCCAGACCGTGTGCACGGTTTCTTCCAGCATCATTTCCTTCGACAGGAATCCGTTCAAAGGTGGAATCCCTGCCATGGACAATGCGGCGATTGTTCCAATCGAAAAGGTGATCGGCATCAAATGGCGCAGGCCGCCCAGGCGCTTGATGTCCCGGGTGCCGGTTTCGTGGTCCACGATCCCGGCGGTCATGAACAGGGCGGCCTTGAAGGTGGCGTGGTTGATGATGTGAAAGATGGCGGCCACGACCGCGATCTTGGTGCCAAAGCCCAGCAGCATCGTGACCAGCCCCAGATGCGACACCGTCGAAAAGGCCAGCAACGCCTTGAGGTCATCCTTGAACAGCGCGATCACCGCGCCGATCAGCATGGTCACCAGGCCGGTGGTGGCGACGATGTAGAACCACGCCTCGGTTCCGGCCAGAACCGGCCACATGCGCGCCATCAGAAACAGGCCAGCCTTCACCATCGTGGCCGAGTGCAGATAGGCCGAAACCGGCGTTGGAGCGGCCATTGCATGCGGCAGCCAGAAATGGAACGGGAACTGGGCCGACTTGGTGAAACATCCCAGCAGGATCAGTATCAACGCCGGCAGGTAGTAGGGCGAAGACTGGATCAGTTCGCGGTTCTGGAGGATCACGCTCAGGTCATAGGACCCCACGATATTGCCGAGGATCAGCATCCCCGCGATCATCGCCAGCCCGCCGGACCCGGTGACCGCCAGCGCCATCCGCGCGCCCTGGCGGCCTTCGGGCAGGTGTTTCCAATAGCCGATGAGCAAGAACGAACTGAGCGAGGTCAATTCCCAGAAAACCAGCAAAAGCAGTATGTTGTCGGACAGAACGATACCGACCATCGCGCCCTGGAACAGCAGGAGATAGGTATAGAATTGCCCCATTGGGTCTTCACGCGACAGGTAGAACCGCGCGTACAGGATGATCAGCAGACCAATGCCAAGGATCAGCAGCGCGAACAGAAATCCCAGCCCGTCCAGCATGAAATTGGCATTCAACCCCAGCCCTGGAATCCAGTCGAACCGCGCGGTGACCACCGTGCCGTTCATGACGTCCGGGATATGAATCAGCAGCCCCATCAAGGCCAGAAACGTGGTCAATCCCGCTGCCGACGCGGCTGCGTTGCGCCCGGCGCGGATCAGCAGGGCGGGAAAGACAGCTCCGAGGAAGGGAAGGGCCGCGATAAGGAATAGGGACAACTGCGATACTCCGGGCTGAGCGGTCAGGGTGCTGTTGATTTTGTAAGGATAATTTATTGACTGTCCAGCTATTGCAAGTTTTTCACCTTGCACTACTCCCCGCGAATTTTTGGCCAAAGCCTGCGCGAAAATGACGCGAACTTGATCCGCACCCGGCTTTTCGGCGCAGCGTCGGAGGCGGACCCGTGATAAAACCGGCTTGGAGAAACCGGAGGGTGCACATTGGCGATCACAACCAGGCTCAGCCGCAGAGGCGTGTTCCTTGGGGGCGCGGCCGCTGTTCTCGCGGGTTTTGCGTTCCGTGAATACCGTCTGATCCCCGAAGACTTTTCTGGCGGTAAGTTGACCGTCGCTCAGGCGCATGAAAAGGCTGTTGCGGGGGAAATCCTGTTGCTCGACATCCGGACTCCGCGCGAATGGCGTGCCTCAGGCATCGGGCAGGGCGCTCAACCGCTGGACATGCGCCGTGAAGACTTTCTGGATGCGTTGGATCGCCTGTCCGGCGGTGACAAGGGGCGGCCGATTGCCGTGATCTGCGCCCGTGGTGTGCGGTCAGCGCGGCTGGGCAACAGGTTGACCGAGGCGGGCTACGGCAACATCCTTGACGTGCCCGAAGGGATGCTGGGGTCAGCCGCAGGTCCGGGCTGGGTGCGGGCCGGGCTGCCGGTGCAGGCGTATTCGGAGGGGGCGTGATGAGGCTCAGGGATCTTTTGGCCGTGTTGGTCGCAACCGCCGCAACTCCGGCATTGGCCGCGTGTGGGCAGGATCAGGGTGTTTGCGAGACTGCAACCGGAAGCTATCGCATCGAGCTGCCGGAAGAAACCAACCCGCCATTGGTCGTGTTCCTGCACGGGTATGGCGGCAGCGCGCAGGGAACCATGAAAAACCGCGGCATGGTCGAACCCTTGCTGGCGCGGGGATACGCGGTCATGGCACCCGAGGGGGCCGAGCGCAACGGGCGAAAGAGCTGGAACTTCTATCCGGGGTGGGACGGGCGTGACGAAGCCGCGTTCCTGAAGGAGGTTGTTGCGGATGCGGTCCAACAGTTCGGGGTAGATGACCACCGCGTGGTGCTGGGGGGATTCTCGGCCGGCGGCTTCATGGTGAACTATCTGGCCTGCGCCGATCCCGAGGCATTCTCGGCCTACGTGCCTGTCTCAGGCGGATTCTGGCGTCCGCATCCCGAAAGTTGTGCGGGGCCCGTGCGCCTGTTCCACACACATGGCTGGACCGACAACGTGGTGCCGCTGGAGGGGCGCGCACTGGGCGGCGGTCGGTTCCTTCAGGGCGACATCTTCGCCGGGCTTGAAATCTGGCGGCAGGCCAACGAATGCGCCGACAACCGTCCGGACGGGTTTTCAACGACAGGCCAGTTCATGCGCCGCAAGTGGACCGCCTGTGCTGACGGCAGTGCATTGGAGTTCGCGCTGTTTCCCGGCGGTCATACAGTTCCGCGGGGCTGGGCAGACATGATGCTGGATTGGTACGAAGGGTTGCCCGGCGGGTGATCATTCCGCCGGGGTCATGGTTCCCTTGCCCTCGATCAGGCGTTTCAACTCGTTGCGATGCGAACGTGCCGCCCGCGTGATGGCAGGCTCGTGGAAATCCTCGGGCATGCCGACCATGCGACGCGCTGCTGCCGCAGATACGCCGCTGAGAGCGGAGAGCGGTACCGCAAAGGTCAGGCTGATGGCGATTGGAGCCAACCAGACCGAGACCAACCCGGCCAGGATACCCGCACTCAGCGCGAGGCCGCTGATGGTTTCGAGCGCGTGACACACGATCAGCGTCCGCAACCCATAAGTGCCGCCATCCCGTGCCTGCGGGGTCCAGCCTTTTTGCACACCGAGAAGGGTGCGGAACACGGCGATCATCTGCTGTACCATAAGGATTGGTGCGTACAGGATCGACAGCACGACCTCGAACAGGAATGACGCAAGAAACCGGGTCCGGCCGCCGAAATCTTCATAGCGAACACCGCTGAGGGGCAATGCCAGTGCACCCAGAATCTTGGGGGCCAGTAGCATCGCGTACATGACAAGAATGATCAGAACATGCCGCGTTTCGGTCATTTCCGGCCACTGGGGGAACATCGGATTGTCGGGGCTGAAATAGTGCAGCACCGAAGCATCCTTGCCCTGACCGATCAACGCCCACATGACCAGCAGTGCGAACCACAAGGGTGACATCAGGTATCCGACGGCGCCGTGGAACAGATGAAACCGCGACACGGCCCGAAACCCGGTCGAGCCCAGCAGTCGCAGATGCTGCAGGTTGCCCTGGCACCAGCGGCGGTCGCGTAGGGCGTGGTCGATCAATGTCGGCGGTGTTTCCTCGTACGAGCCTCGGATGCGCGGCAGAAAGCGAACGCCCCAACCGGCGCGGCGCAGCAACCCGGCCTCGACGAAGTCGTGGCTCATGATCAGTTGTTCCTGGCCCGAGAGCGAGCGCAGCTTGGGCAGACCCGCACAGGTCGCAAAGGCCTTGGTGCGGATGATGGCGTTGTGGCCCCAATAGTTGCCTTCCTGGCCACACCAACGGGACAGGCCCTCGGCGAACGCGATGCCGTACACACCATTGGCGAACTGCTGCATCCGGGCAAAGACGGACTGGGCACCGATCAGTTGCGGATAGCTTTGGATCAGGCCGGCGCCGGGATCGCGGGCCAGCGCGTCGGTCAGCCGCGCGATCGCGCGCCCGGTCATCAGACTGTCGGCGTCCAGAACCAGCATTGCATCCCAAGCGCCACCCCAGCGGCTGACCCAATCAGCAATATTGCCGACCTTGCGGTCCGTATTCTGTTCTCTGCGTCGGTAATACAGCTCAAGCCCCGGGGCGAGCGTGGTACGCAGCGCCTCGATGCTGGCCTGTTCCTGGGCCGCGATTTCCGGATCGCGGGTGTCGGACAGGATGAACATCGCATAGTGATGCTTGCCCCCTCGGGCGCGCAGTTCTTCGAGCATCGTGCGGGCATTGCCCAACACGTTCCACGGCACTTCGTTGTAGACGGGCATCAGCAAAGCGACCCGCAGTGGCTGCGCACGACCCTGCCGTACCGGACGCTCTTGCCGGGCCAGAGAGACCATGCCCAGTAGGACGGTGCAGACCGTGAAGGAAATCCAGAAGAAATTGAACGAAATCAATGCCAAAAGGATGGCTTCGACCACGTTTATCCCTTCGGCGTCGAACCAGTCCGCCATGACCCACAACAAAGCAACCGAGGCGGCCATGGCAGGGGAAAACGCCAATGCGCGCCAAAGGCCAGCCGACGACCGGCGGGCATCCGCAGGTGCTTGGGCGTCCCGAAACCCGGCGCCAAAGTCCTGCTCCGGCATTGCCAGCGGTGCCTCGGGCGGCATGATTTTCAGGTCCGGGATTATGCTGTCCATCTGTACATCCAGACTTCCGAGGCGGGCTCGTCACCCAGCCTCAGTTGCGCGCGCAATTCTACGTGGTCGCGGTCGCCGGGTTGAAACGAAAAGGCCAGACGCAAACCGCCCGTATCCGGGTTGCGTTGCAGAACCCCGTCCGAGGTTTCCGCATGAGGCGACTGCACGAACACGCTGAGGACGTCCGGATCGTCGAACAACTCGCTGGCTTCGAAGTCGATCACCGCAAGCCGTCCTTCGCCGAAAGTGTTCTCGCCCATTGCGGTGTTGATCACCCGCGGCATGGCGGTCCGCTGAGGTTCCTCGCCCCAGATCAGGCGGTACGACAAGTCGAGCTGAGCACCGGCAGCGACCGGTTCCGCAGGACGCCAATAGGCGACAATGTTGTCGTAGATCTCCTGATCGGCCGGAATTTCGACCAGAGTGACCGTACCTTTACCCCAATCGCCCATCGGCTCGACCCAAAGCCCGGGGCGCTTGTGGTATTGCGCCTCGAGGTCGGCATAGTCGGAAAACGCGCGTTTGCGCTGCATCAGTCCGAACCCGCGCGGATTCATGTCGACGAATGAGGACACCTGCAATCGCTTGGGATTGGCGAGCGGGCGCCAAATCACTTCTCCCGCCCCGTTTCGGATCATCAGCCCGTCGCTGTCGTGCACGGCCGGACGGAAATCGTCGAACCGGTTGTGATTGGTCTGATCGAACAGGAACATCGACGTCCCCGGAGCGATCCCGACATGGGGAAGTTCTTCCCGAGCAAACAAGGTTGCCTGCACCTCCATGATGCAGTCGGCGCCGGCCGTGATGTCGAACCGGTAGGCGCCGGTCACGCTGGGGCTGTCCATCAGGGCGTGAACGATCATGTTGCGCTGGCCGGGCTTTGGGCGCTCCAGCCAAAACCGGATGAAATCCGGAAATTCTTCGCCCTCGGGATCCCCGGTTTTCAGTGCAAGACCACGGGCTGACAGACCATAAACCTCGTGAAGGCCGATGGCACGGAAATAGCTGGCTCCCTGAAAGACGCAGAACTCGTCCGTCTTGCCAGGGCGATGCATCTCGGTGCGCAGCCGGAAACCCGAAAAACCCAGCGTTTCGTCTACTGGCAGATCGGGGACGTCCTCGGCCCGGTCGAACATCTCGAGGTCGAAGGCAACCGGCGCGGTCATCCCGTTCTCAACCGCCGAGACCTGAACGGTTCGCGGAAAGTAGAGGCCGGGGGTGAAGAAATCGACGTTGAACGGCGTATCGGTCCCGTACCAGAGCGCACGGTCCAGCCGGAAACGGATGGAGCGGTACTGCTCGTAAGTGAGGTCCTGCCACGCCTGCGGAACGGTTTCGCGCGCCTCGTAGGGGCGGCTGGCCAGATCGCGGGCAAGGGCGATGATGTCGGCCCGGTCGAATGGCACCTCGCCACCGGTGGCAAAGGTGGCCGGGGCGAAGGCCAGCGCCGTAGTCGACGCAAGGAATGCACGACGCGTGAACTTCATGACTTCGATTTCCATGGGTGTGATTTGAACCAAGCGGCCAGATAAGCCACGCCGATGATCAATGCAAATCCAATTAGATTTGCGGCCAGAACGGTGGCAAAATCCCGCCCAAATTCGTCGAGGAAAACGCCGATAAGTCGTGCTGCTGCCATGGAAAATACAAAAACCGCCAAGGACTGCTGGCCCACTTTGGTGATCTGCTTCAGGATCCATCGCCACAGCTGCGCGCCCATCGTGTTGCCGGTGGCGATCAGGCGATGCCCATGTTGCCCAGCAGCCACCCATCCCAGGTAGGCCAGCGACAGGAAGTGCATGTACCGGAACAGACCGAAATCAGTTTTTTCGCGCAGTTCGCTTGTCAGGGGCCAGACCTTTCGGATGTTTTCGGCAAGATCCGGGGCGGCCGCCTGGACCCACAAGAACACTTTCCACGATCCGAATGGGGCCGAGAGGACAAGGAACAATGCCGCGGCCCAGATCAGCGTCTTGGAAACCGGCGGCGCAGGGATCCAGCCTCGCATGAATGCAAAGCCGGTGAAAAACAGCAACTGCCATCCAAACGGGTTGAAGAACCACTGGCGGTCCGACCACGGTTCGGCCGGAAGCGCCAACATATCGGTCTGCGCCACCAGCCAGATCGCGACCGAGACCAACCCGACCGCCCAGATGCTGAGGCGCGACAGGCCCATGAACATCGGCATCATTGCCAGAACGACCAGGTACATCGGCAGGATGTCGAAATAGTTCGGCACATAGGTCAGGGTGAACAGCCCCACCATCTGTGGCATCGGGTCGTTGAAGAAATGCTGCAGGTTCAATCCCGAGACATAGCTTTTGTCGAAGGCTCCGGACAGATCCAGCGCCGCCATGGACATGGCGACAAAGAAAAACAGGCAGATATGGGCCCAGTAGACCTGCCAGATGCGGAAGCTGACCCGGGCGGTCCCCATCCACCAGCCCTTGCGCTCAAACGCGCCGCCAAAGGCGATCGCCGAAGCCATGCCCGAGCAGAAAACAAAGATTTCAGTCGCGTCCGAGAATCCGAACCGGGCCGGGATCCATCTGGCCCAAGGGTCGTTCGGGATGTGCGCGATCAGGATGATGAACATCGCAATACCGCGATAGAAATCCAGCCGCGGGTCGCGGGTTGTGGCAGCAGGGGCGGAGGATGCCGCCACCGGTGCAAAATCAGAAGCGGGCGATGCTGTCGCCATTCGTTTCTCTGTCCTTTGTGGTCGTCTTGTTATTCAGCCGGTACGCTTTGCACACCGGATTGGTCGCGGGCCGAACTGATCAGAGCGCGGCGCGCGAGGGCGTAATTGTCTTCGGTGCCGGACCGTTTGGCCTTGCGGTCGTCCAAAATGCGCTCGACATCGTCGAGGCGTCCGGCACGCAGGCCGGAATCGATTGTAATGCGTTCAAAAACATCCCTCTGGGCGTGACTGCCGCCGGCCAATTGCATCGAATTTCGCGCATTTGCAAGATGCTCGAAGGCTTGAAGATAATTGCCTTTTCCAAATGCCTCGAGGCCAATGGCAGCGGCCAAGCCCGGGTCGGCCATGCGACGTGCCGTGTCGGTTGCGGGCTGTTGCGAGTCCTTGTGAATGCGGGCCAGCAACTTGGCGGTCGAGTCGGGCCTGTTGTCACCAGTCAATGCCAGAAGGTAATGCAGATCAGCGAAGATCAGACAGCCGTCTTCGGTGCGGGCGGCGCTCAGGTCGGCCAGTTCTTCCCATCGGGTGCCAATGTCCACGCCTTCAAGCTCGAGCCGCGACAACAGCGAGGTCGCATTCGAAATATCGCGATAGTCATCTGTCTTGTCCTGGCGAATCTCGTGGTCGTACAGATCAAGCACCTGGTCGATCTGACCCAGATCCAGATGCATCAACGCTTTGTGCCACCACACGTGATACCGGAAGTTGTTGCAGTGGGACCAGGCAGCCTCGCGCCCGGCCAGCCAGTCCAGACCGGATTGCGCATTGCCCGTCATTTCGTGCACGTGGGCGACTGCGTGCAGGCCCCACGCGTCGTCCGAAACCATCCACAGAGCCTGCCGCCCTGCGATTTCGGCCTTTTCATAGGCACCGGTTTCTTCCAACGCAAAGGAATGGCACCCAAGCAGGTATCCACGACCGGGGTGATCAGGCGCATAAGCTGGCAGAACCCGTTCGATCGAGCGTCGCATCCCTGCGGAGTCGCCCAACACGAAACGGGTCGCGTGGCTGAGTTTCATGGCCAGCGTGTCATCGGGGTGGCTGCGCAGAATTGCCTCGAAGGTTTGCACGGCGCGGGTGGGCTGGCCTGCCAGCCAGTGATCCAGGGCCTCAAGATACAGTGTCTCGCGGGCCGAAATCGGCTGCTCAGCGGCCGCACTCTTTGCGGCAGCGGCGGCCTGATGGGCGACCTCCATCATTTCCCTGCGCCCCAACAGAACCATGAACAGCCCCTTGATGGCATGCCCAAGCGCAAAGCCCGGTTCAAGCTCAAGCACCTTGCCCAGATGCTGAGGTGTGACGGCTGCGTGCGCCATGAAACCAAGCAGAACACCATTCCACGCTTCGGCGCTGTCCGGGTGGGTCAGGGTGTTCATCTGTCCGAAAACATCTTGCTGCATGCTTGGGTCCAATCTGGTTGCAAAAACTCACACTCTTGGACTTAGCAGAGTGTGCAGACGGGACGTAACAGTATCGGGCCTGCTCTCGAATTGGTGAAAGCTTGTGTTCGCAAAAAGCGAAAAAAATCGCCGATTCAATGACATGTTTCAGCGACTTGCCGCCGAAAAAGGCAGAGTGTTTCAATCCTCGAAGGGGTTTTCCGCGTTCAGAACCGCTTGCGTGTCAGCGCCGAACTCGGGCGGAGCAGAGCGGTAGGTCACCGGGCTGCGGGACAACTTCAATGGATTCCCGATCAGCCGCACCGGGCCGGGCCGGGCTGGCATATCCACTTGCATCCCCCGCGCCGCCACCTGATCCGAGGCAAAGACCTGATCCAGCGTCTGAACCGGCCCGACCGGCACTTTCAGCGCCTCGAGGCCATCGATGACGGCCTTGGTCTCCAGCCGCTGTAGCGCGGGCCGCAGAACGGCGTTCAATGCGTCGCGGTGTTCCAGCCGGGCCGGGTTGGTGGCGAACCGCGTATCGTCGGGCAGGTGACCCAGCTTCAGAAAGCCGCAGAAACGCCGGAACTGGCTGTCATTTCCCACGGCCAGAATGACGTGTCCTTCGGCGGTTTCATAAACATCATAGGGCACGATGTTGGGGTGCCCATTCCCGCGCCGCTGTGGAACCTGGCCCGAGGTCAGATAGTTCACGCCCTCGTTGATCAGCCATGCGATCTGGCTGTCGACCAGTGCGATGTCGATCTGCTGGCCTTCGCCGGTCTGATCCCGGTGGCGCAGCGCCGCCAGAATGCCGACGGTCGCGTACATGCCGCACATCACGTCGGCGATGCCCACGCCGACTTTCATAGGGGCTCCATCCGGTTCGCCCGTCAGCGACATGATCCCGCCATAGCCCTGCGCCATCAGGTCATAGCCCGGCTTGGCCGCGTTCGGGCCGGTCTGGCCGTAGCCCGAGATCGAACAGTAGATAAGCCCCGGAAAGTCCCGCGAGAGGGTTTCATGGTCCAGCCCGTATTTGGCCAGCCCGCCGGGTTTGAAATTCTCGATGAGGATGTCAGCATGAGAGGCCAGCCGCCGGATCTGTGCCTGCCCCTCGGGCGTTGCGATGTCGATGGCGACGGACTTCTTGTTGCGGTTCGCAGCCATGAAATAGGCGCTCAGATCGGTCGGGTTGCCATCCGCATCGGTGACATAGGGCGGCCCCCATTGGCGGGTGTCATCGCCCCCGGTGGCCGGGTTTTCCACCTTGATCACGCTGGCGCCCAGATCGGCCAGCAGCTGCGTGCAGGTCGGCCCGGCCAGAATGCGCGACAGATCCAGAACCTTGACGCCCTTCAGCGGCCCTTCAGATGCGGCCATCATAGCCTCCGCGGTCGATCTCGGCTGCGATCACCGTGAACGTGTCGGCGGCCATCGCGGCCTGCAGCGCCGCGCGCAGTTCAGCGCGGTTGCGCACGGTGTGGCCGTTGCCGCCGAACGCCCGGCCCATCGCGGCATAGTCATGCCGGTCGAAATCGACTCCCCGGTTGCCCATCTGGCGCTGGCGCTGTTTCAGCTCGATCAGGGCCAGGCTGGCATCGACAAAGACCAGAAAGATCGGGTTTCCTCCCATTTCCGCGGCGGTCGATAACTCACCGGCTACCATCAGGAATCCGGCATCGCCGGAAAAGCTGATGACCGGGCGGTCGGGTTCGGCCAGTTTCAGGCCGATCGCCATCGGAACGGCGCAGCCCATCGTGCACAGCGCCGAAGACTGGATCAGGCCGCGCGCCTCGGAGCATTGCCACATCTGGCTGAGAAGGATGCGGTGCGCGCCGCTGTCGGCGGTGGCCAGTGTTTCGGGGGGCAGGGTATCGCGGGCCTCGGCGATCACGGCGGCGGGGCCCCAGTCGTCATCGGTGGGAAAGGCCGCGGCCAAGGCGGCCTTGACCTGCGCCGGTTGGCCTTGGGGCCAGGTCGGTTGGGCGGGGTTGCCCTTGGCGATCGCCTCGAGCGTGGCGCCGGTATCGGCCACCAGGTTCAGCCCCGCCTGGTGCATGTAGTGGTCATTCACCACGGCCGAGATGTCGATCACGCGTTTCTTGTCCGGGTCCCAGATCTCGCGCCAGCCGGGGCGCATTTCGATGGGGTCATAGCCCAGGCACAGGATCAGGTCGGCCTGTTCGACCAGCGGCACAAGCTGCGTGTCGGCCAAGGGCGACAGCCCCGCGCCCCCCAGGCACAGCGGGTGATCCTCGGGCACCACGCCCTTGGCCTTGTAGGTCGTGACGAACGGGATGCCGAAATGTTCCAGAAACGCCCGCACCACGCTGCGCGAGTCGTCATACAGCACGTCCAGCCCGATGATCGCCAGCGGACGCTCGGCCTCGGCGACCCATCGGCGGGCCTTCTCCAGGCATGTGCCCTCGGGCGCGACGCGGGCGGCCCGGGTCAGCCGTCGGCGCTTGGCGACCGACACCCGTGTATCGGCGACCGAGATCGGCACGTCGATATGCACCGGCCCGGGGCGTGGCTGCGTGGCCAGCGACACGGCCTTGTCGGCGATGATGTCGGCGCCCTTGGCCGTCAGGGTGAACGTACCCTTGGTGATCGAGCGATAGACCTGCGCATGATCCATGACCTGATGGGTGTAAGTCAGCGCCTCGTCGGCATCGACGCAGCCAGTCAGCACGATCATCGGCACCCGGTCCTGCAGCGCGTTGGCCACGACATTGATGCCGTTCATGGCCCCAGGACCCAGAGTCGCCACCAGAACCGCCGGCGCGCCGTCGCGGTGGTGCACCGCCTCGGCCATGAAACCGGCCGAGTTTTCGTGCTTGGTCAGGTGAAAGGTGATCCCGGCCTGTTCCAGCGCATCGACCAGGGTCAACACCTCGCCCCCGGGCATGCCGAATGCGTGGCGGCACCCGGCCTCGTACAGCCGTTGCGCCAGAAGGTCCGCAGCGCGGGGGGACAGGTCCTGCATCGAACAAGCTCCGTAAGTTCCGTTGCGCAGCAGATTGCGGAGGTTCCGGGCCGGTGCAAGCCGCATCACGTCAGTGTGACTATTTGACAGCCATCTGGGCGATGGCGGCGAATTTGGCGTCCAACTCTGCGGCAATCGCGGGCAAGGCGTCGGAGCCACCGTTGTAGGGGGCAAAGACCAAAGTGGGCGTTTTGTAGGACAGCGTCGCGGTCCCGTCCTCGTTTTCCGTGACGTACAGGCGGATCGGCGCCTCGATCATCGCGGGCACCGATTGTTCCAGAACCCGCACCGCATAGTCGTTGTTGAAGACGCCGATCACCCGATTGCCCGGAATGGTGATGCCGCGCGCGGCGGCGGCCTTGGTGGGCCCGGCCTGCGTTACCACGATCAGACCGTTTGCCTTGACCGCTGCGATCGTGTCGGCCACCAGCGCGTCATGGGTCTTGGTCGTCGGGTGGACGGCCCAACCCGGCCGTGGTTCGATATCGGCAGCAAGCGCGGGCAGCGCCAGCAGGCCGAGGAAAAACATAAGACGTTTCATCACGGGCTCTCCAGGTCGTGGTTGGCCCAAGTCTTCCCGAATTCCCGGGTGCGTACAGTCACAATATCGTGGGCGGCGGGCTTGCGCCGGGGGTGCGAAACCCGCACAAGCGACAGTGTGAAACGGAAAAGGCAGGCGAGTGGCATGCGTGTTTTGATCTGCAGCAGCTGCGCGGGCGAGCGCGACTTGCCGGCCGAGCGTCAGGCCGTATCGGACGCCCTGCGCGCTGCGGGCGTGGACGGGCAGGTCGAGATCGCCGAGCACGCCTGTTTCAGCGGTTGCAATGAGCCGACCGTGGTGGCGATGCAGGGGGAAAGCCTGGCGTCCTACGTGTTTTCGGGGATCGATCCGGTTGCCGATGCCGATGACATTGCGGCGACCTGCCGGACCATTCTGAACAGCCCGAATGGCTGGATCGAAGACGCCCGGCCGTGCGGGCGGCTTCGCTTGTGTCTGCGGGCGCGGATCCCCGCGTTTCAGTCCACCTGAACCGTGACCGAGGCGCTGACCGGCACCCCATCCACGGCCAGCGGGCTGTGGCTGTTGGCGTTCAGCGAGACCTCGATGGTAGTGTCGCCCTTGGGCAGGTCCGAAATGTGCATCCAGTTGCCATAAAGCCGGGCCAGCTTGACGCCGTTTACATAGACATGCGCATGGCCTTCGCCGGGCTTGTTGTCCAGCGAGGCGTTCTCCGGCGAGAAGCGGAAGTTTTTTGGCATCACATGCAGGTTCCAACCCGCCATCGGGTCGGGGGAGACGGCGATCTCCAGCCCCGGCGCGTCCGGTCCGGCGGGCAGGTTGATGGCGGCGCTGTGGTCATGGGCCATGGCCTCGGCGTGATGGCCGCCATGTTGGGCGGGGTCGGAATGGTCGTGGCCATCGAAGGTGACGCCGTTGGCCGCGGCCAGCACGAACCCGGCACCCCCACCAAAGACCAGACCGATCGCGAAAAGAGCAAGCGAGCGTGTCATCATGTTTCCTTGAAAAGCAAATGACCCGCCGGTTGGGCGCCGGCGGGTCGTGGGATTTCGGGGATCAGGCCGCGGCTTCGACGCGCTTGCCCTCGCTTTGCCAGAAATACCCGGCAAACGAACCCAGCAGCACCCAGGCCACAAGGCCGACGCCAAAGGCGCGTGCTGCGAACAGGGCCCCGATCTCGGTCGGAACCGGCCCGGTGAACACGTCGGGTTCCGGCGCGCCGATCAGGTGCGGGGCCATCAACAGCACGGCCGCAACCAGATAGCTGACGATGTTGCCACCAAAGGCGATCAGCCACATGGCCACACCAGCAGCCGCGACGGTTGCCCACCACCAGATCTGCCGCGCGAACACATCGGCTGCGGCAACACCCGGAACCTCGGGGGCCAGGGTGAAGCCCGGCGCCAGGTGAAAGGCGATGAAACCGGCAAGCCCCCATAGCACGCCCGTGCGCCCGTCAACCGGGTGGCCTTGCGCCTCGGCCAGCGACATCAGGGCGACCAGAACCAGCGCATAGCCGGTATAGGTCAGCATGGTGAACACCACGCTCAACCCGTCGCGGGTCAGGTCCGAGAACATGCCCGGCAGTTCGGGATGGGCCGAGACGGCTTCGGCTCCGAAATGCACCAGCTCTCCGGATTCATAGAGTTCAGCATGCAGCAACACGGGTTGCACGAATACCAACTGCAGCAGGGCGACGATCAACCCGGCTGCAGCACCAGCGAACAACGCGCTGGTCAGAATGCGACTGAACATTGGTTTAGTGGCAGGGGAAGCCGGTTGCGTGGCGCACGTCATGGGCGGCGTCATGCAGCGCCGATGCCTGAACGTGACCGGCTAGGGTGATGATCCCCAGGCCCAGGGCCGCCGCGAACACTGCCGAAAGAATGCCAGCGCGTGCCGTTGATGCGGTTTGCGTTTGTGTCGTCATTTTCTGTCCTCCTGTGCCGCCGCACCCGACGGCCGGTGTTTCATTGTGCGCCTGGCAGGTCTCCTGGCTTGCGGGTCAGCGCCTTTGTTCGCCTTCCCCCCGAACGGATCGGGAGTGGCTGGTTGAACAGGGCTCACCGCTTACAGTCGCGGGGGCGGCTTTGGATTTGACCTGCGCGCAGGCCGCACCAAATTCCCTCTTAGCATCCGGATGTCTCCGGCAGGACCAGACCCGTCCATTTAGACGTGAATGCCGCTGTGGCGCAATCGCCATTTGCGACCTTTCGCGTCAATTCCCGCGCTTTTTCAGAACATAGATATCCATGATCCACCCGTGCCAGGCGCGGGCCTCGGTGCGGGTGCGCAGGATCTCATCGGCCACATCGGCCAGCGGACCTTTGATCAGGATCTGCTCGGGCATACCCACGTAAGCCCCCCACCAGATGTCAAAATCGGCCATGTCCAGCGTCTGGAACGAACATTCGCCATCCAGCATCACCGCAACCGTATCGGCGTCGCTGGGCCAGCCCTCGTCGCGGATACGCCGGCCGGTGGTCACCAGATAAGGCGCGCCGATCTCGTTGATCGGCATGGCATGGGCCGCCGTCAGCGCCTGCAGCGCCGTGATGCCGGGAATCACCTTGGTGTTCGGCTGCGGGTCCAGCCGCGCCGCGATTCGCAGCGAGCTGTCGTAGAGCGACGGGTCGCCCCAGATCAGCAGGGCGACGGTGCGCGCCTCGGGGTGCCGGGCCATTGCCTCCTCCCAGCGCAGGGCGATCGCGTCGTGCCATTCATCCACGCCGCGCAGATAAGCATCCTGCGACCGGCGTTCGGGAATGTCGAAATAGGCGATTTGGGGCGGTGTGTCAGTGACCTTGCGGATGATTTCCTCGCGCACGCCGGCCAGATCGGCCTTGTTGGCGCCCTTGCGGGGGATCAGGATCAGATCGGCCGCGCGGATCGCCTGCGCGCCCTGAAAGGTCACGTGGTCCGGGTTGCCGGTGCCGATCCCGATCAAGACCAGATCAATCATCGTCGAACTCCGCCAGCGGACCATAAAGGATCAGCGCAGGTGCAGTGCCGACCTCGGAGCCCAGGCGCTCGGCCAGGGCGCCGACGGTGGACCGGTGCAGCGATTGCTCAGGCGTCGAGACCGACTCGGCCATCAGCGCTGGGGTGTCCAGCGGCAGCCCATGCGCGTGCAGCGCCTGCGCCAGCAGGGGAAAGGTGCGCTTGCCCATGAACACCACCGTCGTCGCACCCGGGTCGGCCAGCGCGGGCAGGTTCAGATCCTCGGGCAGCTTGCCGCTGACATCGTGGCCGGTGACGAATTGCACCCGCCGCGCAGTCAGGCGCCGGGTCAGCGGGATGCCCGCAGCCGCAGCCGCCGCAATGGCCGAGGGGATACCCGGAATGATCTCGTACGCGATCCTGGCAGCGCGCAGGGCCACCAGCTCCTCCTCTAGCCGTCCGAACAGGCCGCCATCGCCCGATTTCAGCCGCACGATCCGCTGGCCGGTCTGGGCGTACTCGACCAGCAGGCGGCTGACATGGTCCTGCTTGGGCGAGGGCCGCCCGGCGCGCTTGCCCACGCCCACAAGGTCGGCCTCCTTGCGCGCATGGCTCAGGATCGGCCCGCTGCTGAGATCGTCGAACAGTACCGCGTCGGCCTTTTGCAGCCGGTCCACGGCCTTGAGGGTCAACAATTCCGGGTCGCCGGGACCGGACCCGATGAAGGAAACGAAACCGCTCATGCGCTGGCCTCTGCGATCAGATGGAAGAACGTACCGGTGACATGCCCGCGGCGCGATCCGGTCTGCGGACCTTCGGCGCCTTCGGCGTCAAAAACCCGTGCCAAGGGCACGTCGGGCTGCTCGACGATCGAGGAATAGTGGAACTCGTGCCCCCGCAGCGCGGTCCCGGCCGAGAACCCGGGCATGTCGGCCAGCAACTCGGCCCGGCGATAGCCCAGGTTGAACTTGCGCTTCTCGTACGAGGTGACCAGACCCAGCAGCCCGGCCATCCGGTGGCGGGTGCCATCCTTGTCGATCAGCCCTTCGCCCAGGGCCATGTAGCCGCCGCATTCGCCATGCACGAGCCGCGTTTCGGCATGATTGCGCAAGCCGGTCAGGAACCGGTCTGCCGCAGCCAGGGTTCCGGCGTGCAGTTCGGGGTACCCGCCGGGCAACCAGACGAGATCGGCGTCCGGGGCCGGCGCCTCGTCCGCCAGCGGAGAAAACGGCAGAATCTCGGCACCGGCCGCCCGCCAGCCTTCCAGAAGATGCGGATAGGTAAAGGAAAACGCGGCGTCCCGGGCAAGCGCGATCCGTTGCGCCGGAGGGGGCGGCAGCGCGGGCGACGACGGCCCCATCGGGCCCGAGGAGGCCGCCCGCTTGATCGCTTCCAGATCCACATGTTCACGCAGAAAGGCCGCATAGCCGGCAATTGCGCTTTCCAGATCAGGGTGCTCGACTGCCTGGATCAGACCCAGATGCCGCTCGGGCAGGGTCAGGTCGCCGCGCCGGGGCAGGACGCCCAGAACCGGCAGGCCTGCGCGCTCCATCCCCAGACGGGTCAGGCGTTCGTGGCGCGGGCTGGCGCAGCGGTTCAGAATCACGCCGGCAAAGGGCAGGTCGGGGTTGTACATCCGGAACCCCAGCGCCGTAGCGGCGGCCGATTGCGCCTGACCGCCCACATCCAGCACAAGAACCACCGGCCAACCCATGCGCAGCGCGGTCTCGGCGCTGGACCCGTGGCCCAGCTCGCCCGGCTTTGCGACCCCGTCGAACAGGCCCATCGACCCTTCGGCCACCACGATGTCGGCGCCTTCGGCCTGCGCCGCAATCGCGCCCAGTAACGGCGCGCCCATCGCCCAGCTGTCAAGGTTGAACGAGGCCCGCCCCGCCGCCGCCCGGTGAAAGGCCGGGTCGATGTAGTCGGGACCGCTCTTGAAAGGCTGCACCGTCAGCCCGTCCTCGGCCAGCGCGCGCAGCAGGCCCAGCATCACGGTCGTCTTGCCCGTCCCCGAGGATGGGGCCGAAATGAGCAGTCCGGGCGGGTTAGTCATCGCCGTGACTCCAGCTCGACCACGGGCTGTCGGCGCTTTGCGGACGATAGCGACGGTCATAGGTCTTTGAATACAGACAGCTTTCGTCGAAGCCTTCACCGGCCAGTGCCGGCCCGACCAGGATCAGCGCGGTGCGCGAGATGCTTTCGTCCAGCGATTCCTTCAACGTGCCCAGCTTGGCGCGGATGATCCGCTCGTCCGGCCAGCTGGCGCGGTACACCACGGCCACCGGGCAATCGGCGCTATAGGCGGGGGTCAGGTCGGCCACCACCTTGTCCAGATTGCCGATCGACAGGTGGATGGCCAGTGTGGCGCCGGTGCGGGCGAAGTTTTCCAGCGTTTCGCCCTCGGGCATGGACGAGGCGCGCCCCGGCGTCCGCGTCAGCACCACCGATTGCGCCAGCCCGGGCAGGGTCAGTTCGGTGCCCAAAGCGGCTGCCGCGGCGGCAAAGGACGGAACGCCGGGGGTCACGCTGACTGGAATGCCCATCTGTTTCAGGCGCCGGATCTGTTCGCCCATCGCCGACCAGACCGACAGGTCGCCCGAATGCAGCCGGGCCACGTCCTGACCGGCGTCATGGGCGGCTTGAATTTCGGCCATGATCTGATCCAGATCCATCGGCGCGGTATTCACGATCCGGGCGCCTTCGGGGCAGTGGGCCAGGATCTCCTCGGGCACCAGCGACCCGGCATACAGGCACACCGGGCAAGCGGCGATGATGTCGCGTCCGCGCAGGGTCAGAAGGTCGGCGGCGCCCGGTCCGGCGCCTATGAAATGAACGGTCATGTCTGTCCTCCGATGGCGACCGCGCAGGTGGCAAGCCGGTCGTCCGAGATCTGTCGGGGTGAAAGCAGCCGCGCGCCCGGTCCGGCGGCGGCGAGGGCGGAAGCTTCGGCCACGCTGCCGGTGCCATGGGTGGCGCGGCTGCGGGGCGAGCAGGTGAGCGTGCGTTGCCCGGCCAGATCGGCCGGGTCCGCGAAATGCAGGGGCAGGGCGCAGGCAGCGGCAAATTCGGCCAGCGCCGGGTGGCCGGCTTTGTCGGCGGCGGTGGCCAGCGCGTCCACCGCCTGCCCGGCAGTGGCGCGGTCGAACGCTGCGCGCAGGCTGGCGCAGGTCGCGGTGGACGAAAACCCAAGCCCGGCCACGATCATAGGGTCACACTCCACTGCACGACCGGATAGGCCGATTTCCAACCGCGCCGGGGGCCGAGGTCGCCAGCCTGTGCCAGCTCGATCCGCAGTAGGTCTCCGCCCAGCTTGGCGTGCCATTGGCTCAGCACTGCTTCGCTTTCCAGCGTAACGGCGTTGGCGACCAGCCGGGTGCCCGAAGGGAGATTGCTCACGAGCCAGTCCAGCAGTGCGTCGCTTAGCCCGCCGCCGACGAACACCACGTCAGGCAAGGGCAGTCCGTCCAGCGCGTCGGGCGCCCGGCCATGGATGACCTGCAACCGATCCTGTCCCAGCGCGTCGGCATTAGCGCGGATTCGCGCGGCGCGGTCTGCGCGCGGCTCGATCGTGGTGGCCGTCAGGGACGGGTCGCACATCAGCCATTCGATGCCGATCGATCCGCTGCCGCCGCCGATGTCCCACAGATGCTCGCCCCGCGCAGGCGCCAGCGCCGACAGTGTCAGCGCGCGCACCGGCCGTTTGGTGATCTGCCCATCGGTTTCGAAAATCTCGTCGGGTTTGCCAGAGGCCAAGGGCAGCTCACGCCCGTCGCCCGAAACCTCGAGCGCAACGCAGACCGGATGCTCGAACGCGCCCAGCAGGGCTTCGGTCAGGGACATGCTGCGCGCGCGTTCCCGAGGGCCGCCGAGGGCCTCCATCACGTGCAGGGTCGTTTCGCCGAACCCGGTCTCGGTCAGATAGCGGGCCAGCTCGGCCACAGCGGCCCCGTCGCGCAGCAGGACGATGGCGCGCAGGCCGCGCGACAGATGCGGACGCAGGCGGGTCAGGGGGGCAGCGTGCAGGCCGAAGGTGGCAACGTTTTCCAGAGGCAAGCCCAATCGCGCCGCCGCCAGCGAGAAGGTCGACTGGCCCGGCCGTGCCGCCCACTCCCAAGGGGCGAAATTGCGCGCGATCACCGATCCGGCGCCAAACCAGAACGGATCGCCCGAGGCCAGCACCACCGTGCGCCGGCCCTTCAGCCCTTGCAGGATGGTCAGCCCGTCAGCGAATGGCACCGGCCATGCGATGCGTTCGGCCCCGGTTTCGGGAACCAGCGACAGGTGCCGGGGTGGGCCCATGATGACCTCGGCGCGTTCCAGCTCTTGACGGCTTGCGGCCGACAGGCCATCCAGTCCATCCTCGCCCAGGCCCAGAATGGTCAGCCACGGAGTTTCAGACATGCCCAACCTCCTGATCCTTGGCGGCACGACCGAGGCCAACGCATTGGCCCGCGCCGTGGCGGATTTGGGTGTGGCGGCAACCTATTCCTATGCGGGCCGGGTCGACAACCCGCGGCCGCAACCGCTGCCTACGCGCGTAGGTGGCTTCGGCGGGGCCGAGGGTCTGGCGCGTCACATCCGCGACAACGGCGTGACCCATGTGATCGACGCCACCCATCCCTTTGCCGCGCAGATGAGCCGCAATGCCATCGCCGCCTGCCAGCAGACGCAGACGCCGCTGGCCGCGCTGACCCGCGCAGAATGGACGGCCGCGCCCGGCGACCGGTGGCAACACGTGCCCGACATCGCCGGCGCCGTCGCCGCGCTGGCCGGTCCGCCGCGTCGGGTGTTCCTTGCGGTGGGGCGCATGCATCTTGAGGAATTCGCGGCGCAGCCCCAGCACCACTATCTTCTGCGGCCGGTCGATGAACCCGGCCCGCTGCCCTTCGCCGATTGCGACGTGGTCGTGTCGCGCGGGCCTTTTACGGTTGAAGAAGACACGGCGCTGATGCGCCGGCACCGAACTGAACTGGTGGTGTCCAAGAACGCCGGAGGCACCGGCGCGCGCGCCAAGCTGGACGCCGCGCGAGCGCTGGGCATCCCGGTGCTGATGATCGACCGGTCCAGGCTGCCCCGCCGGGTCGAGTTGACAAGCGTGCCGCAGGTTCTGGACTGGCTGGCTCATTTCGGCGTGGACCTTGGCGTATAGACGATGGGGCCGATGGGCCGCTCGATGACGCGGGTCAGGGATGAGCCGACGATCACCACCGTTTGCATGTCGGCCATGTCGGGCGTTGCCTCGGCCAGGGTCGCGATGCGGATCGCCTCGTCTGGGCGCGATACGGCGCGGGCGAACAGGATCAGGCGCTCGGGCTCGCATTCCTGCCGCAGGATTTCCAGCGTCTTTACAAAGCCTTCAGGCCGCGACTTCGAGCGCGGATTGTAGAAGGCCATCGCGAAATCGGCCTGCGCGGCCAGCCGCAGGCGTTTCTCGATCACGGCCCAGGGCTTGAGATTGTCGCTGAGGTTGATGGCGCAGAAATCATGGCCCAGCGGCGCGCCCGCCCGGGCCGCGGCGGCCAGCATGGCGGTGATACCGGGTAGTACGACAATCTGGATGTTACGCCAGGCGTCGGGGCCGTTTTCCAGCGCCTCGAACACAGCGGCAGCCATGGCGAACACGCCCGGATCGCCCGATGAGACCACGACTACCCGCTTGCCCTCGGCCGCCATGCGCAGCGCGTGCTGCGAGCGGTCGATCTCGACCCGGTTGTCGCTGGCGTGCAGGGTCAGGCCAGGCCGTTCGGCCACCCGCGCAACGTAGGGAATATAGCCCACCACATCGGTCGCCTCGGCCAAGGCGGCGGTCACCTCGTGGGTCACCAGCGCCTCGTTTCCGGGGCCAAGCCCGGCGATCTTGACCCAGCCGCTCATGGCCGCCGCCCCTGTCCGTGCACGATGATGATCGAGAAATAGGGCGTGACCTCGGTGCAGGCGTCGCTCAGCTTGCGAACGGTCTGGTTGGGCATCTGCGCGTATTCCACGATCCAGGCCCGGTCGAACAGGCCCGCCGTTTTCAGCGCGCGTTTCACCTTGTCGATGTTGCGGCCGATCTTCATCACCACCAGCGCGTCGGTGCGCGCCATGCGGTCTGCCAGAACATCTTCGGGAAGGGTTCCCATCAGCACCGTGAGGATGTCATCGCCCCAGGTGATCGGATCGCCCGTGGCCGTCCAAGCGCCTGACATGCCGGTGATCGCCGGCACCACCTCGACGGGCACGACGTCGCGCAGGCGGCTGTAGAGATGCATGAACGAGCCGTAGAAGAACGGATCTCCCTCGCACAGCACCACCACGTCCTCGCCCTGATCGGCCAGTTCTTTCAAGCGTGCGGTGCAGCGTTCGTAGAACTCGGCCAGCAGAGCGTTGTAGCGCGGATCGGTGACCGGGATCTCGGTCGTGACGGGGTATTCCATTGGGAACTCGACCGCATCGTCGCGGATCATCTCGTTGACGATCTTGCGCGCCTGCCCGGTTCGGCCGGGCTTGCGGAAATAGGCCACGTGTTTCGCGCCGCGCAACAGGCGGTCGGCCCGGACGCTCATCAAATCGGGGTCGCCTGGGCCGAGGCCCACGCCATAGATCGTGCCCATGCTCATTCCGCCCGGCTTGCGATGGCGTTGATCGCGGCGACGGTGATGGCGCTGCCGCCCAGACGGCCCTTGACGATGCAGCAGGGCACCGGCTGCGCTTCCCACAGGGCGTCCTTGGATTCGACCGCACCGACAAAGCCCACCGGGCAGCCGATGATCGCGGCGGGGCGGGGGCAGTCGGGGTCTTCCAGCATGTTCAGCAGGTGAAACAGCGCCGTGGGCGCGTTGCCGATGGCCACCAGCGCACCCTCCAGATGCGGGCGCCACAGTTCCAGCGCGGCGGCGGATCGGGTGTTGCCCATCTTCTCGGCCAGCGCGCGCACGCGCTCGTCATGCAGGGTGCAGATGACCTGGTTGTCAGCGGGCAGGCGAAAGCGTGTGACGCCTTCGGACACCATCCGCGCGTCGCACAGGATCGGCGCGCCGTTTTCCAGCGCGGCGCGGGCGGTGCGCACGAAGCCGTCCGAGAAATGGATGAATTCTTCCAGCCCGACCATCCCGGCGGCATGGATCATGCGGACGGCGACCTGCTCTTCGTCCGGATCAAAGCGGGCCAGATCGGCCTCGGACCGGATCGTGGCGAAGGATTGCTTGTAGATCGCCGCGCCGTCGGTTTCGTATTCATAGGGCATCAGGTCAGGTCCATGGTCTTCAGTGTTTCGGGGTCCAGCCCGCGCTGGAGGGGCTCATCCCCCGCGCGGCCGTGTTTTACAAGATCAAATCGCCCATCGCGGCCCACCAGCGTCAGATCGGCCGCGCCCATGCGCGCGCAGCCCTTGGCGCAGCCCGAGACATGCAGGCTGCCGGACACGCGCGGGGCCAGTGCGCGGGCGATGGCCCGGGTTTCGGTCTGCGCCTGCGGGCAGAATGGCGCGCCGGGGCAGGCGTCGGTGGATAGCAGCGCGTCGGCGCCGTCCGTCACGAAGGCCGGGGCTGGGAGCGCCGCCCCGCCTTCCAGCAGGAACAACCGCCAGGGCGTGACGCGCAGGGCGGCGGCGCCCGAGGCCTCGACCAATGCACGCAACTCGGCGGCGGGCAGTTGCCCGAAGGCCGCGCCATAGATCGGGCCGATTGTGCTTTTACCGGGTTGCGGCGCCGGTGCCGTGGGGCCGGGGGCGTGGCCCTGCCATTCCTCGGGCAGAGCCTGCACCGCGATCAGGCGGGCCATGCGGCGGGTGTCAGAAGTAAAGCGCTCGGCGAACCACATGGCCAGATCGATCACGCGATCGATCGCCTCATCTTCGGTCACCAAGCGGCCGGTCTCGGCCCCGTCGGCGCGCAGGATCAGGCCCGAAGGTCCTCGCTCCAATCGGATATCGGCCGAGTCCCCGGCCAGCTGCCGCGCCTCGCCGGTATCCACCGCAAAGCCGAACTTGGCGGGCAGGGCGGGCAGATCACCGAGCCGGTCGATCAATGCCTGCGTCAGGCGCGCGGTCAGGTCGCCCGGTTGGTACAGCGGCGACACAAGGATGTTGCGCCGGGTCTCAAGCCCGGGCTCTGCATCCAGCAGTTTCAGCGCCGACAACTCGGCCAGCAGTGGCTGGTGATCGTCTTCGGCCACGCCGCGCAATTGCAGGTTGGCGCGGTTGGTCAGGTCGATGGTGCCGTTGCCGAAGCGCAGCGCCAGATCGCACAGCCCCAGCGTTTGGGCTGCGCTCAGCCGGGCCAGACGCGGGCGTACCCGCACCACCAACCCGTCGCCGGACATCATCGGGCGATGCGCGCCGGGGCACCAGCCCTGGACGACCGGGGCGCTCATCCCAACCCCTCCAGATCGGCGCGGATCGAGTTGCGGCGGGTGTTCCACAGCCCGGCCTCGTACAGCGCGCGGAACCGGTCCTGCATGGCCTGATGGGCCTGCGGATTGGCCTGCTGCAAAAAGGCGTCCACCTCCGGGTTGCCGAGGGTGGCATCGTGATAGAGGTCGAACAAATGCGGGGCGACGCTGCCCGACAGATGTGCGAAAGACGCCATGTGATCCAGCGTCGCGGCGATCTCGGCCGCGCCGCGGAATCCGTGGCGCTGCATACCGGCGATCCAGTCGGGATTGGCGGCGCGGGCGTGGACCACGCGGCTGATTTCCTCG
The DNA here is from genome assembly GCF_056539245.1 of Ruegeria sp. BC2. Lineage (NCBI taxonomy): Bacteria > Pseudomonadati > Pseudomonadota > Alphaproteobacteria > Rhodobacterales > Roseobacteraceae > Ruegeria > Ruegeria sp. BC2. Next base: position 1,726,216 of record NZ_JBQFUQ010000001.1, on the reverse strand, counting down.
GGCAGGGTGCGGGCGCGGGGTGTTTCTGGGCGGGTATTGTCCAGGTGGTACAGCTGCGCCTGCCCGCCGGTCAGCTTTTTGGCGGCGGCAAATCCGGCCTCATGCGTGGCATAGTCATTGGCCAGCAGCAGGTCGGTCTCGGTCAGGTCCTGCAAGTGCACGAAACTGTCGGCTTGCGCCACGCGCTGGGTGATCCCATCGAGGTCGTGGGCAATGTGCTCGCCCTCGAAGGCAAAGGCGCTGGCGTCCAGCCAGGCCTGACCGGCCTGCGCGCGCGCCTCGTCGGTATAGGTCTCCGACAGGTGGGTCATGTTCAGCCCATAGCTGCCCGGCGCCGGGCCATAGACGCGGGCGGCGGGCGGCTGGCCCGCATAGGGGTTCCAGTCGGGCGCCTCGTCGCGTTCCGACAGCGCCCGGACCGCCTGTCCGAACAGCGCCGACAGGGTCGGGAACACGTCGCGGAACAGGCCCGAGACGCGCAGGGTCACGTCCAGCCGGGGGCGCTCCAGATCGGTGATCGGCAGAACCTCGATCCCGCTCACGCGCTCGGAGCCCGGATCCCAGACCGGTTTGACGCCCAGCAGGTGCAATGCCATGGCGAATTCCTCGCCCGCCGTCCGCATCGTGGCCGAGCCCCACAGATCGACGATCAGGCCCTTGGGGTAGTCGCCCTCCTCCTGCAGGTGGCGGCGCACCAGTTCCTCGGCCAGTTTCACCCCCTGCGCAAAGGCGGCGCGGGTGGGGACCGATCGCGGATCGGTGGTGAACAGGTTGCGCCCGGTGGGCAGCACGTCGGTGCGTCCGCGATAGGGCGAGCCGGACGGGCCAGCCTCGATCCGTTTGCCGGCCAAGGCATCCAGCAGGGCCTGCCGTTCGGTCTGTGCTGACGCGGCAGTATCGAAATTGCCCGCAACCTGCGGCGCGCGGCCAAAGACGTGCAGCCCGTCGCCGAACTGGCTTTCCTTGATGTCACAGACGAAGCGGTCGATGCGGGTGATAGCTTCGGCGGTGCTGGTGGCCTGATCCAGCCCCAGATCGGCCTCGAGCCCGATGGCCTGCGCCTCATCACGGATATCGGCCTGCAACCGGTCGCGCCGTTTGGGGTCCAGCCCGTCGGCGTTCGAGAACTCGTCCAACAGCGATTCCAGCCGCACCATGCGGTCGGGCGTGCTGCTTTGCTTCATCGGCGGAGGAATGTGGCCCAGCGTAACGGCCCCGATCCGGCGCTTGGCCTGCGCGGCCTCGCCCGGGTCGTTCACGATGAACGGATAGATCACCGGCAGGTCGCCGATCAGCGCCTCGGGCCAGCACTCGGCCGACAGAGCCACGGATTTGCCCGGCAGCCATTCCAGCGTGCCGTGGGCGCCAATATGGACCAGCGCATCGGCGCCCAACCCGTGCCGCAGCCACAGGTAGAAGGCTACGTAGCCGTGCCGGGGCGTGCGCGACAGGTCGTGGTATTCGTCGTCGCGCAGTTCCGGAGTGCCGCGTTCGGGCTGTAACGCCACCAGCGCCTTGCCGCGCCGAAGCGCGGTGAAGTGGAAGGCCCCATCGGCGCAGGCCGGGTCGTCCTCGGGTGCGCCCCAGACGGTTTCCAGATCGGCGCGCAACGCCTCGGGCAGTTGCGCCAGCGCCGCGCGGTAGGCCGAGACCGGCCAGGAAATCCGGGCGTCCAGCAGGGTATCGGCAATCGGTTCGGCGGGGGCGGTGTCATAGCCGGCGCCCTGCAGGTCGGACAGGATCGCCTCGGCCGAGGCCAGCGCGTCCAGCCCCACCGCATGGGCCATCTGCCAGTCTTTGCCCGGATAGGTGGACAAGACCAGCGCGAGGACCTGTTGCGCCTTTGGCTTCTCGGCCAGGTCCACCCAGGCCATCGCCCGGTCGACGATGGCGGTGATCCGGTCGGGCTCGGGCCGGTGGGCGAAACGGGAATATTCCAGATGCGGGTCGCGCTTGCCCGGCTCCTTGAACGAGGCGACACCGGCTGTGATACGCCCGTCCACCTCGGGCAGGACCACATGCATGGCCAGATCGGCGGGCGACAGGCCGCGTTCGGCCTCGGCCCAGGCCTTGCGGCGCGAAGTGGCCAGCGCGACCTGAAATACCGGCACGCCCGCCACGTCCAAGGGCGATGTGCCCGACGCACCCTTGCCCGAAAACGAGGTGGCATTGATGATCGCCGAGGGCGTCATCTCGGGGATAATCTCGGCCAGCCATTCCGCCGCCGCAGGCGCCTTGAGCGAGGGCGCGAACAGCCCTACCGCCTGATGACCCCGCGCGCGGATTTCTCGGATCAGGGCCGCGACCGGCGCGGTATCGGCCGCGGTCAGGTAGGCGCGGTAGAACGTCACGATGATGCGCCGGCCTTCGCCCGCGAATGCGTCCTCGGGCGCAATCACGCCGCGATCCGGGCACCACGCGCCGCAGTCGGGCAGAGTCTTGGCCCCCATCACCGGCCCGGCATAGAGTCCCGCCGCCAGCGCCATCTGCGCCAGCGCCGCCTGCGCGGCCACCTCGCCGCCGGTGTCGCACAGATGCGCCAGCCGCCGCAGGGTCGAGACCGGCAGGGTGGAATAGTCGTCCAGCCGCGTATCCTCGCGCCCGTCGGCGGGCAGCACCGCCAGCGCGATGCCCTTGGCCTGCGCCAGCGCCAGCACCTGCTGCAACCCGTAGGACCAATAGGGCACTCCGCCGATCAGCCGGATCAGGATGCCCTTGGCGCCCTCCAGCGTCTGCTCAACATAGGTATCGACCGACAATGGGTGCTTCAGCGCCGTCAGGTTGGCCAGCCGCAACGAGGGCATCCGCCCCTCGGGCCCGCCGCCGCGATGCCAGCCGGCCGCGAAAGCCCCCAGGTCGCTGTCCGAAAAGGACAGCACCACCAGATCCGCCGGGCTCTGGCCCAGATCGGTCGGGGTCTCGGTTTCTTCGAGCCCGTGGCTTTCGCGGAAGACGACGTGCATCGGTGCTTACTCGGCGGCCTCGGTGACGCCCGTCAGGATGCCGCGGATAGCGTCGGCGTCGATGTCGTCATGCTCGGCGATGACCACAAGGCGCGAGCGGCGCTCTTCCTCGGGTTTCCACGGGCGGTCATACTGGTGCCGCACCCGCGCGCCGACCGCCTGGACCAGCAGGCGCATCGGCTTGCCCTGAACGGCGGCATAGCCCTTGACCCGCAGGATGTTCAGCTCGTTCGCCAGACGCTCGATATTGGCGACCAGCTGCGCCGGGTCGGTCTGTTCTGGCAGCTCGACCACAATGCTTTCGAAATCGTCATGTTCGTGGTCGTCATGGCCATCGTGATGCGAGGGGCGGGCGTCCATGTCGTCTTCGGCTGCGGCCTCCAGCCCCAGCACCACGCGCACGTCCACCGCACCCTCGGCCACTTCGACCACGGGCAGGGGGCGGGGCGCCTCGGCGGCGATGATCTCGCGCGCCTTGGCCACGCCTTCGGGGCCGGCCAGGTCAGGCTTGGTCAGCAGGATGATGTCGGCGCACGAGATCTGATCCTCGAACACCTCGGACAGGGGCGTTTCGTGGTCGATCGAGTCATCGGCCATGCGCTGGGCATCCACCGCCACGACATTCGGGGCGAAGCGGCCTGCGGCCACGGCCTCGGCATCGGCCAGAGCGATCACGCCGTCCACGGTGATCTTGGAGCGGATGTCGGGCCAGTCGAACGCCTTGAGCAGCGGTTTCGGCAGGGCCAGACCGCTGGTTTCGATCAGGATGTGATCGGGGCGCGGGTCGAGCGCCATCAGCGCCTCGATCGTGGGGATGAAGTCATCGGCCACGGTGCAGCAGATGCAGCCATTGGCCAATTCCATGATGTTTTCCGCCGGGCAGTCGGGGATCGCGCAGCTTTTCAGGATTTCGCCATCGACGCCCACGTCGCCGAATTCGTTGACCACCACGGCCAGCCGCTTGCCCTGCGGGTTTTGCATCAGATGGCGGATCAGCGTGGTCTTGCCCGAGCCGAGAAAGCCGGTGATGACGGTGACGGGAAGTTTTTCGAGGGTGCTCATGCTCAGGCTCCAATCGGGGGAATGCGGGCGGCGCAGTTCTTGCGGAAATGTTCAGGGCGGTCGCGCCATTTCACAAGGCCATCATCGGCGGCCAGATATTTGGTGGCGCCTTCGACGATGATCTCGACATGGTCGGATTCGTTCAGGTTCTCATAGACGAAGGTCCAGCGCGACGGCCCGCCGCGCAGAACGATCGAGCAGCCCTGATCGCAGTTCGACAGGCATTCGACCGGCTTCAGGGTGATGCCCGCGGGCAGGTCGGCGGCTGCCAGTGCCTTGTGCAGCAGCGTGCCGGGGCGCTGGGCGTCATCCTCGATGGGCAGCCCGCGTCGGCAAGTGGTGCAGACCAGCAGCTCGACTGGTGTGGTCTCGGTCACGTCTCTCATCCCCCCTCACTCGGTTGTCGGGGGACGGGGTATGCGCGGGCCACGTTGCGGACATGGGCCCGACACCGGAACACCCCGTCCGGTTTGTCTTCGGGCGTTGGCAGGTCTCCCGGCTTGCGGATGTCAGAGCGGCGCTCTGTCGGATGTCCCGCCTTCCCGGCCAGCGGCCAGTGGCATTTGGGCACCCTCTCCGGTCACGGTCGCGGGGGCGGCTGCGTTTGACGGAAAACCGCTGACGCATTCCCTTTTCATCTGCTTGCACAGACACCAACGCAAGCGACATGCGGCACGGGCAGGGGGGTTGTCAAGCGCGCGGGGCCAAGTGCCTCGCGTCGGATCGAAAAAGCGACTTGCCGGGATCAATCCGCGGCATCGCCGTCCAGCCGGTCGCGCAGCCAGGCCAGGAACAACTGGGCAGGGATGGACGGAGGCGCCGCGCTGACGCTGCGGATCAGATAATGCGACTGGGCAAAGGGAATCGCCGGCCCCGCAACCCGGATCGGCGCGCCCTGGGCGATGGCGTTGCGCGCGAACCGCTCCAGAACGGTGGCATAGCCAGCGCCGGCCATCACCAGTTGCAGCGCCGTGACGGTCGTATCCGCCGAATTACGCGCGGGGCGGTCGGGCAGGTCGGTGCCCGTGGCCTCGAAGTACCGCGCCCAGTTGTCCTCATACCCCAGAATGTGAATCAACGGGCCGTTTTGCAGGTCTGGCGCCGGGTCCTGCGCCCGGCAGACGGGCACCAGCCGTTCCGAGCACAGCTGTTCGGCCGCAACTCCGGGCCAGTCGCCATAGCCCAGCCGGATTTCCACGTCCACATCCGCAGGCGCGGCCGAGTCGTTCCAGATATGTGACACCAGCCGCACCGGGATCTCGGGGTGCTGGGCGCTGAACGCGGGCAGCTCGGCCGCGATCCAGTAGGTCATCGTCGATATCGCCGCCCGGATGGTCAGCGCCTGCCGCGAGGCGGGGCCGAACAAGCTGTTGGTGGACAGCGCAATATCCGACAGCGCCCGGCGCACGGTCAGCGCATAGGACTGGCCCAGCTCGGTCAGCGACAGGTGTCGGGCGTTGCGGGCAAAAAGCGGCTGCCCAAGGTCCGCCTCGAGCGAGCGGATATGCAGCGACACCGCCGTCTGGGTCAGGCCCAGTTCCTGCGCGGCGGTGGTGAAATTCAGATGGCGGGCGGCGGCTTCGAAGCTGCGCAGCCAGGCCGGATTGGGCAGGCGGTCCATTCAGCACCAAAATATTTTGCATTTAGATTGACTTATTATTCGTTTCTTTTGTCGATGGGCAACGGAAATACTCGTGCCAACGAAATTGCGCCTGCGGGAGGGCAGAACATGAAGGTCGGTTTCATCGGTTTGGGCAATGTGGGGGGCAAGCTGTCGGGGTCGCTGCTGCGCGACGGTATCGACCTGACGGTACACGACCTGAACCCCGATCTTGTGGCGGAGTTCGCCGCCAAGGGAGCAAAAGCCGGTGAAAGCCCGGCCCAGATGATGCGCGATTGCGATGCGGTCATCACCTGCCTGCCGTCGCCCGCTGCCTCGGACGCAGTGATGCAGCAGATGCTGCCCGAGGTTACCCACGGTAAGATCTGGATGGAGATGTCCACCACCGACGAGGCCGAGGTCAAACGCCTGGGGGCCATGGTGATCGAACGCGGCGGGGCGGCGGTGGACTGCCCGGTTTCGGGCGGGTGCCACCGGGCGGCCACGGGCAATATCTCGATCTTCGCGGGCTGCGACCGGGCCACGTTCGAGCGTATCCTGCCGTTCCTTACGACCATGGGCCGGCGCATTCTGCATACCGGCGATCTGGGCACGGCCTCGGTTCTGAAGGTGCTGACCAACTATCTGGCCACTGCCAACCTGATCACCTGCGCCGAGGCGCTGGTGACCGCCAAGGCCGCCGGGATGGACCTGAACACCACCTACGAGGCGATCAAGATTTCGTCCGGCACGTCCTTCGTGCATGAGACCGAAAGCCAGGTGATCCTGAACGGCTCGCGCGATATTTCCTTCACCATGGACCTGGTGAAAAAGGATATCGGCCTGTTCCAGGAGGTCGCCGACCGCGCCGGCGTGCCGTTGGAGATGAACCCGTTGATGATTAAGATCTTCGACGACGCCATCGCCCGCTATGGCGCGCGCGAGCTGTCGCCCAACGTCATTCGACGGCTCGAGGATGCAACCGGGCTGAGCATTACCGCGCCCGGTTTTCCGGCCGAGATGCAGGACGATGAACCGGAAGAGCCGGGGTATGAGGTGATTCCTCAAGGCCGAAGCACGGTTTGAGCCGACGGTCAGCGCAAGGCACGCCCTTTCCGGGGGGGGGCTCGCATGTACCGACCGCGTCGCTGGTGACCCAGCGCGGACTAAATCCTTGCTCGGAAATTACTGGTTAGCTCGGCTGCGCTAACCATCTCCGCGCGTATTTTGGCGTTTCGTATCAACAAACTGGTCCAGGCGACTATCACAGGACCAGAGAACAGCGATGCAATGCGAGGCTGGAAAGTTGGAGGCGAGTACCGGAATCGAACCGGTGTACACGGATTTGCAATCCGCTGCGTCACCACTCCGCCAACTCGCCTTTTCAAGCAATTTCAATTACTTGACGTGGTGCAGACGCGGTTCTAGCAGCTTTCCCGAACAACGTCCAGAGGGTTGCTGAAAATTCCGCCGACCACGGCGTTGGATGGTCGGTCAGCGCAGTGGCAACTTTTGTCGCGGCCTGCAATTTTTGCCGGGCTGGCCGTTGCCGGGCGGGATCGGATGTGGCAAAAGCCGAGCAACCATGGGAAATATACGAGCGGTCACATGACGGATTTCGCAGCCCGACGCCACACGATGGTAGACACTCAGATCAGGCCCTCTGATGTCACCAAATTCCCGATCATCGATTCAATGCTGAAGGTCCAGCGTGAGAACTTCGTGCCGGATGCCAGTCGCGAAGTGGCCTATGCTGGCGACCTGATCGACCTGGGAAACGGGCGCTGCCTGCTGGAGCCGAGGACTCTGGCGAAGATGCTGGATGCATTGAATATTTCGAATGACGAGGTGGTTCTGGATATCGCCCCGGCGTTCGGATACTCGACCGCCGTCGCCGCGAACATGGCGCAGCTTGTGGTGGGCGTCGAGGATGACGAGGCCAACGCAGCCGACGCGCAGTCCCGCCTGATGGAGGCGGATATCGACAACGCGATCATTCATGTCGGACCTTTGGAGCAGGGGGCGGCCGAGCATGGCCCCTATGATGTCATCATCATCCAGGGCGGTGTGGAACGTCTGCCCGATGCCCTGCTCGATCAACTGAAAGATCATGGCCGCATCGCCTGCCTGTTCGTCGAAGGCAATCTGGGCACCGTTCGCATTGGTCGAAAGTCCGATGGGCGGGTGACATGGCGTCATGGCTTCAACGCAAACGCACCGGTGCTGCCGGCGTTTTCGGCCGAGTGTGCATTTTCGCTATAGTCGATCAGCGGTTTTCCGCGGTCCCTTGATTAGTTGAAAACAAAGGCGCAAACTGCCTGCGGGCTTGCGTTATTTTGATTTGAGAGGATTTGGGTATGCTTGGAACGGCTGGAGGGAAGCTGGTCAAGGCAGTCGCTCTGACGGCGGGAATCGCGCTGAGCGTGATGCCGGGGCGCTCGGTTTTGGCGGACAATCTGACCGACGCGTTCATCGGTGCATACAACACAAGCGGGCTGTTGGAACAGAACCGCGCCTTGCTGCGCGCAGCCGACGAAGACGTTGCAATCGCATTGTCGGCCCTGCGCCCGATCATCAACTGGACCGTCCGTGTCAGCCAGGATTATGCCAAGTCTCGCGCCGGAACAGTGGTGTCGACGGTCGAACCGTCGCGCTTCTTCTCGGGACTCACGCTGAGCCAGCTGGTCTATGACGGCGGTGCATCGATTCTCGGGAAACAGTCGGCTCAGGAAACAGTTCTGGCAACTCGCCAAGCATTGATCGATATTGAGCAACAGGTTCTGTTCCGCGCAACGACGGCTTATCTGAGTGTTCTGCTACAGGAAGAAACGGTTCAGATTCGCCAGAACAACGTCAATCTCTCAGGCGAGGAACTGCGGGCCACGCAGGACCGTTTTGAAGTCGGTGAGGTCACCCGGACCGACGTCGCGCTGTCCGAAGCGCAGTTGGCAAGCTCGCAGGCTGATCTGGCCGATGCGCGAGGCGACCTGAGCACTGCCCAAGCGGAATATGTGAACGCCGTCGGCAAACAGCCGGGCCGTACTGCGGGCCAGCCGCGTCTGCCGAAGCTGCCCGGTTCTTTGGCCGAGGCCATCAGCCTGGCACAAAGAAACCATCCGGCAATCCTCTCGGCGCAGCATCAGGTGCGTGCCTTGGATCTGACCGTGCAGCAGCAGCGCGCGGGCCTGGGTCCGAATGTAAGCCTGAACGCGGACGCGGGGATCACGGAAAGCTATGACAACGACGACTATACCAACGATGCGTCCATCTCGTTGAATTTCAATCAGCCCATCTATGCCGGTGGCCGATTGGCGGCCAACGTGCGCCGCGCAATGGCTCAGCGGGACGCATCGCGCGCCAACCTCCTGAATGTGCAGAAAGACATCACTCAGGGTGTGACGGACGCCTATGTGCGCTTTGAAACGGCCACTGCCAGCCTGCGGGCATCCGTCGAACGGGTACGCGCATCGCAGGTCGCCTTTGACGGGATTCGCGAAGAGGCCACCTTGGGGGCTCGGACCACACTGGACGTTCTGACCGCTCAGCAGGATTTGCTGGACGCACAATTGGCCGAAGTTGCCTCGCGGACGGAACGGTCTCTGGCTGCCTATCAGTTGTTGCAGGCACAAGGTCTGTTGACGGCCGAGCGCCTTGGACTGGCGGTCCAGATTTATGACCCGACGCTCTACTACAACCTGGTCAAAAAGGCGCCTGCACAGATCAGCAAGCAAAGCCGCGACCTGGATCGAGTTCTCAAAGCTTTGCGGCGCGAGTGATCAGCCACACTATCTGTTGTTAGGTTCGACCGGATTGGATACACTGGTCCAAAAGGTCAGAGCGGTAGAGAACAATGACGGATAGCAGTGTCAAAGCAGGTGTCGAAGACGTATTGTCGTCGATCAAGCGTTTGGTCAGCGAAGAAGGGCGCAAGGTCCCGAACCTGATCAAAGCGACTGCGGCCCGCAAGCCGGGCCGACTGGTTTTGACGGATGCCCTGCGGGTTGGCACACCGGCCGAGGATCCCAAAGCACCTTTGAAACTGGCCCAAAAGATCTCGGCTGAGGCGGCCTCGCAGCATGCTGCGAATGTCGAGGCGGTGCGCCCGGCCAACGACCTGTCACAACCTATGCGGTTGCGGTCTTGCGATATCGTTCGTCCCGGAACGCCGGCAATCAATGACATTGGCGGTGAGTCTTCGGATGATCGCGAAGGCCGCAGGGATCTGGCCGGAAGCCTGAGCGCCAAGATCGCGGCTCTTGAGGCTGCGATTGCGCGGACCGAAGATCAGTGGGAGCCTGACGGTGAAAGCGACGACGCTTATTCCGGCACGCGCACCGACACGGTCAGTTGGGCCTCGGACACCGGGTTTTCGACGTCGAAGGATGCGGCTGCGTCCGAAGCTGAGATGGACGCTGACAGCGACGAGGAAACAACGCCTGCCACGTTTATCCGCGACAACCGGGATGCCTCAGAGGCCGAAGTAAAGCTGGATCAGGAAACGCCGGCGATGGCGACCGGCACGATGGATGAAGACGAATTGCGCGAGTTGATCGCAGACATCGTCCGTCAGGAACTGCAGGGCGCGCTGGGTGAACGTATCACCCGCAACATTCGCAAGCTGGTGCGGCGCGAGATCAACCGCGCTTTGGCCGCTCAGAATTTGGATTGACGCTCAGCCGAACCGAGGCTCGGCTGCCAGTGACAGCAGGGCATCAAGGTCCATATGCTGTTCAAGGTGATCGGCCAAAGACTCCAACGTTTGCTCAACACTGTCTTCGTATGCCAGTTCCGACCTGGCGCCAAACCGCTGCAGATACGACGCGCGGAAGGCGTCTGACGCGAAAATGCCGTGTAAATAGCTTCCCAGAACGCGCCCGTCTCTCGATGCGGCGCCTTCCGGGCGACCCTCCACCTGTAACCACGCACGGGCAGTATCCGGACCTTGGGTGCGTCCCATGTGGATTTCGTAGCCGGTGACAGGCTCGCCGCCGGGCAAGGCCTGCGCTGATCGCAGTTCGACCCGCTTTTCCCCGGACATAACCGTTTCCACGTCCAGCAAACCCAGCCCATCGACGCTGCCGGGTCTGCCGTCCACTCCGTCGGGGTCGGCGATCACCCGGCCCAGCATCTGATACCCGCCGCAGAGGCCAAGAACATGGCCGCCCCGCCGTACATGGGCATACAGGTCGATGTCCCAACCCTGTTTGCGGAAAAAGGCCAAATCTCCGATCGTTGATTTGCTGCCCGGCAGAATCACCAGATCCGCGTCACCGGGAAGGGGGCGGCCAGCCGGAATGATCTCGACCGAAACACCCGGTTCGGCAGACAGCGGGTCCAAATCGTCGAAATTCGCCATGCGCTCCAACTGCGGCACTGCAACCTTGCAGGTGCCGCCGGCGTGCGAGCGGATATCCATCATGTCTTCTGCGGGCAGTTTCCAAGCATCGTCAAACCAGGGAACGACGCCCAGGCAAGGCCATCCGGTGCGTGCCGCAATGTCGTCGCGCCCGTCATCAAACAGGCTGACATCTCCCTTGAAGCGATTGACCGCAAAGCCGCGGATCATTGCAAGATCGGCACTGTCCAGCACTGTGTGGGTGCCGACGATCTGCGCTACGACGCCGCCCCGGTGAATGTCTCCCACCAGTATGACGGGCACATTTGCGGCGCAGGCAAAGCCCATGTTGGCGATGTCGCCTGCCCGCAGGTTGGTCTCGGCCGGACTGCCGGCGCCCTCGACCAGCACAAGGTCGGCATCTTGGCAAAGCCTGGCAAAGCTCTCGAGCGCGGCGTTCAGAAGCTTGGATTTGTCCTTGCGATAGTCCTTGGCCCGCATCGTTCCCGCCCGCTTGCCCTGAACGATCACTTGCGCACCGGTATCGGTTTCCGGCTTCAGAAGGATTGGATTCATGTCCGTATGCGGCGGGCGCCCCGCCGCCCGGGCCTGCAGCGCCTGGGCGCGGCCAATCTCGCCTCCATTTGCCGCTACTGCGGCGTTGTTGGACATGTTCTGTGGTTTGAAGGGGGCAACCTTCAACCCTCGCCGCGCAAAGGCCCGGGCCAGCCCGGCCACAAGCATCGACTTGCCGACGTTGCTGCCGGTTCCCTGAATCATGATCGCGCGAACCATCTGAGCCTCCTGCGGATGTTGGCAGATGACCGCATTTATTCAGCCGACGAAAGCGTGGATCGGGCCATTTGCACGACGAATGCGACTATTCCGCTGCGTACAGGGCAAAAAAAAGCGCGCCGAAAGTACCGGCGCGCGTTTTTGGGTCGGGCAAAGCCTTAGGCGGCTTCGGCCTGCTGTGCAGCGTTGCGGCGTTCGCTTTCTTCGCGCGACAGGGCGACGGAGGTACGCACGCCACGGCCAACGAACTCCATCAGTCCGTGGACAACCCGTTCGTTCGGGTCGATGCCAGCGCAGGACAGCACTTCGCGCCCATCGCGCGAGCGTGCCCAGCGGGCGATTTGTTCCGGGCCATTGCCGTATTTCTTGTCATCGGCGATGGCATCATCGAGTGCAGCCAGCACAACGGCCGCGAAAAGTTTGCGGGCACGGTTGCCTTGCTCATTGTTAAAGGCGGTGCCGTCAACGAAATCTCTCATCTCGTTTTCCTTGTTGTTCTTGCTCTTGTAATTTTCGGCGTGGCGGTCCTTATGACCTATTTAGTGCGATTCGGATACACCTAATTTGCATAGTTGCGTTGCGTCATTTGCATGGCTCTCTGCAGGTGCAGCACTAGGTTTCGTTGTATTGCATGGATCGGTCCCGCCGGATATAGGGACGACAACTGACGCATCAACCATGTGTGAAGGAAATATGTCATGCCCAAGATCAATGGGAACGAAATTCGCCCGGGCAATGTGCTTGAGCATAACGGCGGTCTGTGGGCGGCGGTCAAGGTCGATCACGTCAAACCGGGCAAAGGCGGTGCCTTTGCACAGGTGGAATTGCGGAACCTGCGCAACGGTTCGAAACTGAACGAGCGGTTCCGTTCAGCGGACAAGGTCGAGCGTGTTCGGTTGGAGCAGAAAGACCAGCAGTTCCTGTATGAAAGCGACGGGATGCTGGTATTCATGGATGCCGAGACCTATGAACAGATTGAATTGCCTGCAGATTTGCTGGGTGACCGTCGTCCGTTCCTTCAGGACGGGATGACCATCGTGGTCGAATTCTATGAAAGCGAGGCGCTGAACGCGACGCTGCCTCAGAAAGTCGTCTGCAAGGTCGTCGAGACTGAACCGGTCGTCAAAGGTCAGACTGCGGCGAACTCGTTCAAGCCGGCGGTTCTGGACAACGGGGTCAAAGTCATGGTGCCGCCGTTCATCGCGCAGGACGAGATGATCGTCGTGAACACCGAGACCATGGAATATTCCGAGCGCGCGTAACGTCGCGTCATACTCGGAGAAAGACCAAGAAACCGCGCCGCTATTCGGCGCGGTTTTTTTCTTGCGAGGCGGCCCCGCCCCGGCGGTAGCGGGCGCGGTCCGGGCCGAACAGTTCCAGCAACAGCTCGAACTTGATGCGATTGGCGCTGACCTGCCGGTAAAAAGCGATGAGAAACCCGGTCGGCCCCTGGATCCGGGCCAGACCGCTGGTCGCGGCGACCACGGTTCCCACGTCGGTTTCTCCTTGCAGAACCAGCCATCCGCCCAGCATCAGAACACCGACGGTGCCTGCACCGTTGATCACGCTCAGCAGAAACTTGGCCGACAATTTCCACAGGAACATCCGCCGCCGGGTGTCGTAGATCGCGTCGAACTGGTCGTGCACCTCTTGAGTCACGGCCTCGATGTTTTCGATCGTCAGATGGTCGGTCGCGCTTCGCAATATGCGGACGCGATCCGCCACGAACACGTTCACCTTTCTCTGCGAGACGAGAACGATGAGGATCTGCGGCGCGATCATCGAAAGGGCGATCAGTCCCAGCCAGGGTTGCGTCGACGAGATGTAGCCAATCACGCTGACCAAGGTTCCGATTTGTACGACCGGGTCCGAGAACGCGCCCCCTGCGAATTTGCCCAGTTCTTCGGCTTCGGCAGAAATGGCCGTCGTCATGGTTCCCTTGCGGACATTCTCGCCGGACTCGTCCACGTCCACGGTGCGGGCCAGCAAAAGCTGGCGAATGCGACGGATCATGTCTTCGCCCAACGTCCCCGCGCGATATCCCAACACCCACTTCAGAGCGAGGCTCAGCAGGATCACCCCCATCATGCCGGCACCCAGCAGCAGGAGATGAGGCGCCTCGATATTGTCCGAGGTCAGATGGTTGATGATGTCCCGTTGAAACTCCAACGGGGCCGCGGCAAGAGCCGCGACCGACAAGGACAACAGGATCAGTATGACTTGCCGTCCGGCGCTGGCGCGCCAGATGGCTGAATACAGTTGGAGCATGCAGGCACCCGATCAGCCAAGTGCCTCAAGTCTTACCGTGTGGCCGGGCCGGATAAAACGTTTGCAAAGCAGCCCGGTTAGTGGTCGTGCCGGTTGGGCAACAGGCTCAATCCAGCAGACGCAGCCGGGCGTCTCCGGCCTGCATGTCGTCGCCCGCCCGATCAAGGCGCAGATAGGCGATGGCCTGTCCGTTCGATTGCGTGAACAGCGTACCAGCTGGCTTTCCCGCCGAAAGGATTTCGGAGCCGACCGGAGCCGCGCCGTCGATGGCGACAACCCGCAGCCCCTTACGCAACTGGGTCTTGTGCTTCATGCGAGCGGTTACCTCTTGCCCGACATAGCAACCCTTTTTGAAATCAACGCCGTTGAGCGGCTCGAAACCGGCCTCGAGGATATAAGTGTCCGGTGTCAGCTCGATCCCGGTTTCCGGGATGCAATAACGCACCCGAATTGCGTCCCAATCCGTTCCATCCTCGGCTTCGGGAGCGTCAGAATATGCGCGCCAGCCCATATCGGGGTGACGAGGATCGGGCAGGGCGCCTTCGGGTGCGGGCCCGGTTCCGCGTTGCAGGTGCAAGTTGGTTTCCTCGATACGCACGTCCGCCCGCAGCTTGTACATGTTCAGCCGCTTGATCAGTGCATCCGCCATCCCCTCAACCACGTCCAGCAGTACCGAGTCGCCATCGCGTTTCAGAAAGAAATCGGCCAGGTACTTGCCCTGCGGGGTCAGGATGGCCGCGTAGACAAGACCATCATCCAGCTTGCGGGTGTCATTAGTGACCAGACCTTGCAAGAAGCTGTCGGTATCCGTGCCGGTCAGGCGCAAAATGCGGCGGGTGCTCATCTTTGGGTCCTCGTCATTGCCCTGAGAGCGGTGATATAAGCGAACCCGTTGCCAAGACCAGAGGTTTCGAACGTGTCCGCCCCGATCAGTATCGTGATTCCGACATTCGATTCCCAAACCGAACTCGCGCGCTCGCTGATGACCCTGATGGAAGGTCTGCACGCCGGTCTGATCCGCGAACTTGTCATCGCCGATGGAGGGTCGACCGATCATACGTTGCGTATTGCCGATGAAGCAGGTGCCCGGATCGTTGCCGGGGCCGGGTCTCGTACCGCGCAGCTGCGCGTGGGATGCGACGCCGCGGTGGGCGACTGGTTGCTGATCATCCGTCCGGGGACCGAGCTTGAGCCGGGGTGGACCGATGCGGTGGCCGAGCACCTTGTAACGCAGCGTCCGGGTGTTTTTCGCCTTGGGTTCCGGTCCTCAGGCCTGAGCCCGAGTTTGACGGCAGGTTGGGCCAATCTGCGTAGCCGGGTCTTCGGACTGGCGTCTGGTGATCAGGGTCTGCTGCTGCCGGCGCAATTGTACAAGGCCGCCGGCGGATATCCGGATCAACCGGGGAAGGAGGAGGCGCTCATGCGCTCTCTGCCGCGCGCGACACTTTTGCGGGCGCGCGCCATTACAGGTGCCGGGCGCCGTGGTCGGACGCGTCCTGAGGCGCCACCTCGGTAACCTCGGTCTCAGGTGCTTCGGAGGTTGGCTTCCGCGCCGGCGGCTCGGTGATGAGGTTGGACCGCAACTCGACAACAGATTTGCCCAACCGGAATGGTGCCGCAAAGCTGACAAGACACAGCGCGATGATCTGTAGCACGAGAATGTGGGCGTTTTCCTGAAGGTATTCCCACTCTCCCTTCAGTTTGGCGACCTGAGCGATCAGGTCATCATAGCTTTGCGCGAGGATCATATAGTCTCCGGCAATTGCCGGCACTTTCCGCCGCATGTTGTCGATCGCGGTCTGCGTTTCCGCGTCCAGCGTGGTGAATACCAGGAATTGCTCGATGTCGAACGCATCGGCCTTGGCGGCCATGTCCTGAATGTCATCCATCTGGCCTCGGGACCGTGCGCCGAAGATGAAGTTCAGGCCCTGCAGCGGCGCAACTTCGTTGGTGACGGCGATGAACAGCGGCAGGTCGGCGTTGCTGGCGGTCGAGGCCGACAGGAACTCGACCTTGTCGCACAAAACCGCCGTGTCCGGGTCGTAGGCCGGATCGCAGAACCGCAGCCGGAACCGCGCGGCGTCGCGATCGAAGGCCAGTGTCGCCGCATAGGCAACGTCGATCTGCCTGTCCAACCTTGAGCTGTCGGATTTGTAGAGCCCCGCCATGACCGCCACCAGCGCGCCCAGCCCACCCAACACGACCCACACGAGGTCGGCCAGCTTCCATGCCCGGTGACCCGCTGGTTTGCGAAACAGGAACGCGGTGCCAATCGATCCGGCCAGAAAGAACAGCAACAGCAGGGGCAGCTGATAGTCGGTGATGAAGCTCATGCACCCGAGTTTAAGTGGTCAGTCTTCCCACGCAACAGCGATCACGTGCAGTTGTAACGCGTGTCAGGATGCCCATACTCGGGTCAGGAGCCGGAGGGAGAACGTGATGAGCAAAGAGATTGTGCTGATCCACGGGGCGTTTGCCGGGCCGTGGTGCATGGCGGACTATGCGGAGTTCTTCCGCGCCCGTGGATGGACGGCGCACACCCCGGCGCTGAGATTCCATGGCGGCGATCCCGCAGCCGACCCCGATGCGGGTCTGACCGACACCAGCGTGCTGGATTATGCCAACGACATTGCAGAATTCGTCCAGGGGTTGGACAGCAAACCCGTGATCCTTGGGCATGCCATTGCGGGCGTCGTTGCCCAGCAGGTTGCGTCTCGCGGGCTGGCCAGCGCCATCGTGTTGATCAACCCGAACGCGGCCTGGGGCACCCTGCCGGAAACCGATGACGAACGCGCAGTGCCGCGCGCCTTGATGGAGGGCGGGGCGTTCTGGAAGCAGCCCATGCGCGTCGACTTCGACCTGATGGCCCCATTTGCATTGAACAAAATGCCCAAAGCCCAGCAACATGCGGTCTTCGATCAGCTTGGCCCGGAAAGCGGGCGGGTGATGTTCGAGATGTTTTTCTGGATGTTCGACGATCACCACGCGATGAAGGTTGATATCGACAAGGTCGACTGCCCGGTTCTGATCGTTTCAGGCTCGGAGGACAGGGCGGTGAACCCCAACACCTGCCGTGCCTTGGCAAAACTCTATGGCGACCGCGCGACCTTTCTGCCTGCAGAAGGTCACGCGCATTTTCTGTTCATGGAGCCCGGTTGGGAAAAGCCAGCCGCACAGATTGCGGACTGGCTGGACCAGAAGCTGGGCTAGGGGCCGTTCAGGCGCTATTTGCTGACCTGAAACGTGCTCTGAGGCCGCCAACGCAGCACGCCGTCGCTTTCACGGTAACAACGCAACAGGCGTTCCTGCACCGTGCTCACCGTACTGGTAACGGTGTTGTCACCGACCATCAGCACAAAGGCATCCTCGGAATAGGCCATGCCTTCGTAATAGCAGAACCGGGTCTCGGCGCCTTCGGGGATGGGGGATGCGGTGCTGAGCATCTGCTGCGCGGGGGCTGCCGAGGCCATCAGGGTCAGGGCCAGCCCGAGAGTCAAAGTTTTCATGTCGTCCTCCCGTTCGGATATCCGATTTTCAAATTGGGTCTTGGACGCTCGGAACCTCAAAGCTCGTTCTTGGATGACGGGTTGAGAGTAAGTGTGAACGGGATCAACGGGTTAGGCAAGGGGGCGAATGCGTAGAATGAGTGGAGCAGCGTTGCCCCGCTACAGTCCAGTAACCACCACACGGTACGAACGCGGATCCTCATATAGTGTGACCATTCGACCCGCCGACAGGAGCCGATCGAGCGGGGCTGGGCGGCGGCGCAAATATCGTTTGCGCAGGTCCAGGCAAACACTGCCGCCGCCACCAATCGTCTGGACCATCAGGTCAATATAGTCATCTACTGGGTAGTGGAACCCGCATGAATAAAAGCTAGTGACCAAGTCCCCGCTGACCTGTGCCATGTCGTTAGGATTTTTTTGGGGATTCAGGGTTTCGACTTCGCGCGGGTCAGCTCCGTTGTGCACTAGAAGGTCGCGGGCATGGGCCAGACTGCTGTAACCGCTGCCACTTCTGGCCCAAGAATGGTACTGCTCATCGGTGTGTTCGATATCTACCAATGTAAGCTTAGGAGAATGATCGCGAAGCAGAAAAAGGGTCGGCAAGGCTTGACCGCAACCAATGTCGACGATTGACTTTGGTCGGATTTTGCGTTCGGCCAAATAGCGACGCAACGGGATGTGCTCTCGGAAGATTTCCAGCAACGCACCATTAAAGATTGCGCCGCGGCGCTCGACGACCTCGGCCACTAACGGGGCACGATTTCCGGCCATCCAAGCTTCTCGGGCCTGTTTGCTGATTTGTTTGGTTCGCTGAAAGCCCAGTAGGGCGATAACTGAATCGGGTAAGATGTCGTTAGATATGCCTAACGCGTCTACATCTCGCTCTGATGCCAGCGTTTCTAGCGTTTGTCGGTCCAACATAACGCAATCCCTTTGTATCCATAGGTGCTTTTAAACCGGTATCCTAATCGACGAAAAACTCCCTGCGCTTAGAAATAGTTATGTAATTCGCTGGTGAGCGCGAGCACGTTGGAACTCAAACATCCAACTCCTCCACAAACCGCGCGTTCTCCTGAATGTACTGGAACCGCAGTTCGGGTTTCTTGCCCATCAGACGCTCGACCAGGTCGCCGGTCTCGCCAGGTTCGTCCTCGTCGATGGTGACGCGGATCAATTTCCGCGACTTGGGGTCCATCGTGGTTTCTTTTAGGTCCTTGGCGTCCATTTCACCCAGACCCTTGAAGCGGCTGACGTCGATCTTGCCTTTGCCGCCCAGACCTTTCTCCAGCCATTCGTCGCGCTCGGCTTCGTCCAGGCAATAGACACGTTTCGCTCCTTGTGTCAGGCGGTAGAGCGGTGGGCAGGCCAGGTACAGGTGGCCCGCGTCGATCATCGGGCGCATCTGGGTGAAGAAGAACGTCATCAGCAGCGAGGCGATATGAGCGCCGTCCACGTCGGCGTCGGTCATGATTATGACCTTGTCATAGCGAAGGTCGTCGATGTTGAACTTGGTGCCCAGCCCGACGCCAAGGGCCTGCGTCAGGTCGTTGATCTCGGCGTTGGTGCCCAGTTTCGAGCTGGCCGCGCCCAGTACGTTCAGGATCTTGCCGCGCAAGGGCAGCAGGGCCTGTGTCTTGCGGTCGCGGGCCATCTTGGCCGAGCCGCCAGCCGAGTCGCCCTCGACGATGAATAATTCGGTGCCGTCGCGTGTTGAACTACTACAGTCCACCAACTTGCCGGGAAGACGGAGTTTCTTAGTGGCGGACTTGCGTTGTGTTTCCTTCTCGGCCCGTCGGCGCAGGCGTTCCTCGGCCCGCAGGATGAGGAAATCCAGAATGGCGCCGGCGGATTTGGTGTCGGCGGCCAGCCAATTGTCGAAATGGTCGCGGACCGAGTTTTCGACCAGCCGCTGTGCCTCGACCGTGGCAAGACGGTCCTTGGTCTGGCCGACGAATTCGGGTTCACGGATGAAGCACGAGACCAGCGCGCAGCCGCCGGTGATCAGGTCATCGCGGGTGATCTGGGCGGCCTTCTTGTTGTTGATCAGTTCACCGTAGGCCTTGATGCCCTTGAGGATCGCGGCCCAGAAGCCCGCCACGTGGGTGCCGCCCTCGGGCGTCGGAACGGTGTTGCAGTAGGACTGGATGAAGCCATCGCGCGACGGCGTCCAGTTGATCGCCCATTCCACCTTGCCGGGGGTGCCGAATTTCTCGTTGAAATCAACGGTTCCGGCGAAGGGCTGTTCGGAATAGGTCGAGGAGCCGTTCATCGTCTCCTTGAGGTAGTCCGACAGGCCGCCGGGGAAGTGGAAGGTAGCCTCGGTGGGCGTCTCGCCGTCGTCGATTGCGGTTTTCCAGCGGATTTCAACGCCCGAGAACAGGTAGGCCTTGGAGCGGATCGATTTGAACAGGCGGGCGGGTTTGAACCTGTGGTGGCCGAAGATTTCGGGGTCGGCGTGGAAGGTGACGGTGGTGCCGCGCCGATTGGGAGCCGAGCCCACCTTTTCGACCGGACCCAGTGGGATGCCGCGCGAAAAGCGCTGTTCGTACAGCTCCTTGTTGCGGGCCACCTGTACGACCATCGAATCCGACAGGGCGTTGACAACCGAGGCGCCCACGCCGTGCAGACCGCCCGAGGTCTGGTAGGCCTTGCCCGAGAACTTGCCGCCCGCGTGCAGGGTGCACAGGATCACCTCGAGCGCGGATTTATCGGGGAATTTCGGGTGCGGGTCGATCGGAATACCGCGGCCGTTGTCGCGCACAGTCAGGGCGTAATCGTCGTGCAGTTCCACCTCGATACGGTTGGCATGGCCGGCAACGGCCTCGTCCATCGAATTGTCGAGGATTTCGGCCACCATGTGGTGCAGTGCCCGTTCGTCGGTGCCGCCGATATACATGCCGGGGCGTTTGCGCACGGGCTCCAGACCTTCGAGGACCTCGATCGAGGAGGCGTCGTAGGTGGTGGCGGATTCGGGCGTCAACAGGTCGTCGGGCATGGGTGCTGCTCTTGTTTTTGGGTTTGGCCCATTATGGCAGGTGATGTGGGTCGGGGGAAGAGGGACGCGAGGTGTTGTATCAAACTTGCGGGCGGTGGCGGGTTGCAAAACGGGTAGTTTTCCCGCTGAGTTGCGGAAATCGTGGAGGAGCAGGTGATGAGCTGGATTAAGACGATACCATTCGACGAGGCCCGCGGTCGGTTGAAGACGCTGTATGACCGGGTCACGGGGCCTGGGAACAATGTGGACAACATCATGATGGTGCATTCCCTGCGTCCACATTCGATGGAAGGTCACATGGCGCTCTACAAGAACGTGCTGCACCATTCGGGAAACTCGGTTCCCAAGTGGTTTCTGGAAGTGCTCGGGGTCTGGGTCAGCTCGCTGAATCGCTGCGGCTATTGTGTCGAGCATCATTTCAGCGGGTTGCAGCGACTCTTGGGCGACGAGCAGCGCGGTATGGCCATCCGCGCGGCGATCGAGGCGGAAACACCCGAGACGGCGCCGTTGGACCCCGCACAGGTGGCGGCGATGGAATACGCCCGAAAACTGACCGAGAACCCGGCCGACCTGGTGGCGGCGGATATTGACGCGTTGCGATCTGTTGGCTGGGACGATGGTGAGATCCTGGAGATCAATCAGGTCTGCGCCTATTTCTCCTACGCCAACCGCACAGTTCTGGGGCTTGGCTGTTCGACCAAGGGCGACATTCTGGGGTTGTCTCCGAACAATTCGGACAATCCGGATGACTGGGGCCATCGGTGAAGGGCGCTGCCTCTTGCGTCCTTCGGCGTCGGGCGAAGAGTTGGCTCAGTTGTCCTGAACCCAATCGAGAATAGCGTCGGCCACCGCCTGAGGTTTCTGGTGATGCAGCCAATGGTCTGTACCGTCGATCTGCTTGCGGGTCAGGTTGGGTGCGAACTCCTCCAGCCCATCGGTGCATTCGGGAAGCAAGGCTTTGTCCCGCGGCCCCCACAGAAGCAAATGCGGGCAGAAGACTGTCAATCTGTCAACGGGCAGTTCCGGCAGGTCCGTGCAGGGCGCGCCCGGCTCAGCCACCACGAGGGGTGAGGCCCGGTACCAGTTCAGCATGGCGTCGAGCCGTCCGGGGCGGGCCCATTCGGTGCGATAGTCGCCCATGCGCGCGTCGCTCATCCAGTCCAACCCCATGCCATGCCGAAAGAATTGTTCGAGCTTGGCGAAGTTGTCGGCCGAAAGAAATTCGGCTGCATCGGGCGCGCGCAGGCGGTTGATGTATTGCGAGGCCTCAGATTGTTTGCCCGCTGCCGCCAATTCGCGCTGGAACGGGACAGGGTGAACACCGTTGGCGATGACCAGGCGGCTGACCAACTTGGGGTGGAACATGGCAAGACCGTAAGCCACCGAGGCGCCCCAATCATGTCCCAGCACAGTGACGGGGTCGCCGAACTGCTCGATCAGCGCAGCCATGTCCGACACCAGCTTGGACAGCGCATAGTTCGAAATACCCTCGGGCGCCCAGCTTTGACCATAGCCACGCTGGTCCGGCGCGATGCAGTGAAAGCGGTCCGAAAGGTGCGGGGCCAGGTCGGACCACGCGCCGCCATACTCCGGGAAACCGTGCAACATCAAAAGCGTAGGCAGGTTGGGATCGCCCCAGCGGCGGACGAAGAAAGGGTGGCCGTTGAGGTCGAAGAATTCGCTGTCCATGCCGGATGCCCCTGACTGAGTTCACACCTGCAGAGTTTTCGGAGCCGTCGCCGAAGTCAACTTGATACGGATCAACGCGGAAAAGATGCAAATTTGCTAGGCGTTTCGGCGGACAGTGACACAGGAGAGAGCATATGGACGCAGTGACCCAAAAAAAGACGAACGCAGCCCCCGTGGCCGTCATGGCCAAACCGAACGCGGACACCGAAGCGCCCACTCGCGAAAAGATCCGGCAGGCCTTTGAAAGCGGGGAGTATCCGTATCGCTCGAAACTGTCGCGGGCGGCTTATGAAAAGCAGAAAGCCCAGTTGCAGGCCGAATTGTTGAAGGTGCAATTGTGGGCGCAGGAGACCGGGCAGAAGTTCGTGCTGCTGTTCGAGGGTCGCGACGCCGCCGGCAAGGGCGGCACCATCAAGCGGTTCATGGAGCATCTGAACCCGCGTCAGGCCCGGGTGGTGGCGCTGAACAAACCGACCTGGGAGGAGAAGGGCCAATGGTATTACCAGCGCTATATCCAGGAATTGCCCACTGTCGGCGAAATGGTGTTCTATGACCGGTCCTGGTACAACAGGGCCGGGGTCGAGCGGGTGATGGGGTTCTGCACCCCGAACGAATACCTCGAGTTCATGCGCCAGACGCCCGAGTTGGAGCGCATGATGGTTCGGTCGGGAATCCAGCTTTATAAATACTGGTTCTCGGTGACGCGGGATGAGCAGCTGCGCCGTTTCAAAAGCCGCGAGACGGACCCGCTGAAGCAATGGAAACTGTCGCCCATCGACAAAGCCAGCTTGGACAAATGGGACGACTATACCGAGGCGAAAGAGGCGATGTTCTTCTATACCGACACCGCCGACGCTCCCTGGACCATCGTCAAGTCGAACGACAAAAAGCGCGCCCGGCTGAACTGCATGCGGCATTTCCTGTCGACGCTGGATTATCCGGACAAGGATCATGACATCGTGGGCCAGCCCGATCCTCTGATCGTGGGGCAGGCACATCATGTGGTCCACCGGTCGGATCACATCCTTGGTACGGCGATCCATCCCGAGGCGCGCGTCACCTGATTGGCCCGACGGGCGTTATCGAGGTCTCGAAGTGAAATTTCAGAGATCTCCCCTTGCCCCGGCTCGGGGCCGCGCATATGGCTGGCGGGATGAGAAAGGTCATGACATATCCCGCCCATTTCCGGGCCATTGCTGTGCTGGGGCTGCCGTTGATCGGTGGTCATCTGGCGCAATTCGCCATTGGCCTGACGGATACGATCATGCTGGGCTGGTATGGCGTCGAGGCACTGGCTGCGGTGACGCTGGCCAGCAGCTTTTACTTTGTTCTGTTTCTTTTCGGAGGCGGATTTGGCCTAGCCGTCATGCCGATGGTCGCGACCGCGGCCGCAGAGGAGGATGAAACCAGCATTCGCCGCAGCACCCGAATGGGTCTGTGGCTGTCGCTGCTGTATGGCATGCTGATCATGCCGCTGCTGTGGTGGTCCTACCCGATTCTGATCGCCACGGATCAGGATCCGCAAGTGGCGCAAACCGCGTCCGAGTATCTGCGGGTCGCGGGCTGGGGCCTGTTCCCGGCGCTGGTGGTGATGGTTCTAAAATCCTATCTGGCCGCGTTGGAGCGCACGCAGATCGTGCTGTGGATTACCGTTGCGGCGGCAGTGGTCAATGGGCTTACGAATTATGCGCTGATCTTCGGCAACTGGGGCGCGCCGGAACTGGGCGTGATGGGGGCCGCGATTGCGTCGGTGGTCACGCAGACCGTGTCGCTGGTGGCGGTGATCATTTACGCGGTGAAAGTCCTGCCGGAGCATAACCTGTTCCAGCGGTTCTGGCGCCCGGATTGGGAAATGTTGCTGAGCGTCCTGAAGCTGGGTGTGCCCATCGGTCTGACCTTGTTGGCCGAAGTGTCCCTGTTCGCCATGTCCGCCTTCATGATGGGTTGGATCGGACAGGTGCCGCTGGCGGCGCACGGGATTGCGCTGAACCTGGCCTCGGCCACATTCATGGTGCATCTGGGCCTGTCGAATGCAGCAACGATCCGGGCCGGCAACGCGCTGGGGCGCAAGGATCGACCGCATCTTGAGAAAGGCGCAATTGCGGTCACGGGCATGTCCCTTGTGGTGTCCGTGCTGACAATCATCCTGTTCCTGACCTGCGCCGAGCCGCTCATCTCGGTATTTGTCGAACCGGACGACCCGCAGCGTCCCCAGATTCTGGCCATCGGGACCGGCCTGCTGGCCATGGCGGCCTTGTTCCAGCTGGTGGACGGCGCGCAGGTAATCGCTCTGGGGCTGTTGCGCGGGTTGCAAGACGCCAAGGTGCCCATGGTTATGGCAGGCCTCAGCTATTGGGTCGTGGGGATCCCCGCATCTTACTACTTTGGATTCGTACAAGGCATGGCCGGGATCGGAGTCTGGCTTGGCCTTGTTCTAGGCCTTGCCTGCGCGGCGGTCATGCTGATGGGCCGGTTCTGGCTGCGATCCGTCCGCGTGGTTGGTGCGCCCGCCGCATAGCGACAACCGGCAGGCTCAACCCTTGTCCAGCCGGTCGGCCTTCTTACGCACCAGTACCGTGCGCAAGTCGTGCATCGCCAGAAGCAACCGGTCCGTGATGTCTTCCAGCTGTGTATCGGTCGCCTTGGACTGTGCCCATTGCGTGGTCAGGTTCAGGTGATCGATCGTGCGGTGGATGTCGTCGACGTCGCGCCGCGCAAGCAGGGCTTTGCGTTCGTCCATCCAACGGTTGATTTCGGTTTTGTCGGCTTCGGTCAGGGTACCCTGACCATGCGGCTTGACCTCGCCGTTGCGGATGTTGATCACCGCGATCTGGTCCATTTCGATCCGGCGCTGCCGGTTCTCCGTGTCGATCTTGAACACGACCGCGCCGTTCTCGCGGACGCGAAAGTAATATTCGGGCAGTGCTGCGGACATGACGAACCTCGGTCTTAGCTCAGGGACGCGCAAAACCGCTGGATGCGGGTGCAGGCCTCGGTCAAGGCTTCGTCCGATGTCGCGTAGCTGACGCGGAAATTGGGGCTGAGGCCGAACGCCGCTCCAAACACTACGGCCACGTCTGCTTCCTCCAATAGGGCGGTCGCGAAGGCCTCGTCCGTGTCGATGACCGTACCGGCCGGTGAGGTCTTGCCGATCAACCCGGCGATGGACGGATAGACGTAGAATGCGCCCTCGGGAGTGGGGCAGGTGATGCCGTCAATCTGGTTCAGCATCCCAACCACAAGATCGCGCCGGCGTTTGAAGGTTTCATTGTTCGGGGCAAGGAAGACTTGGGTGCCGTTCAAGGCCTCGACCGCGGCCCACTGGCTGATCGAGCACGGGTTCGACGTGGATTGCGACTGGATCTTGCGCATGGCCGCGATCAGCTCGACGGGGCCTGCGGCATAGCCGATACGCCAACCAGTCATGGCATAGGCCTTGGAGACACCGTTGCACGTGAGTGTGCGATCATACAGCCCGGGTTCGACTTCGGCTGGCGTGCAGAACTCGAAGCCGTCATAGGCCAGGTGTTCATACATGTCGTCCGACATGATCCAGACATGAGGATGCTGCATCAGAACATCGGTCAGAGCCTTGAGCTCGGCGCGGCTGTACCCGGCTCCTGTCGGGTTCGACGGCGAGTTGAAGATGAACCATTTGGTGTTTGGCGTGATTGCGGCTTCCAACTGGTCTGGGGTCAGCTTAAAGCTGTTTTCCAGTGTGGTCTCAACCACGACAGGCGAACCGCCCGCAAGCAGCACCATGTCCGGATAGCTGACCCAGTAGGGGGCGGGAATGATAACTTCGTCGCCCGGATTCATCGTCGCCATCAGCGCATTGTACAGCGTCTGCTTGCCACCTGTTCCGACCGAGATCTGTGCGGGCGTGTAGTCCAGCCCGTGGTCACGTTTCATCTTGGCGCAAGCGGCCTGTTTCAGCTCGGGAATGCCGTCAGGCGCGGTGTATTTCGTTTTACCGGCGGCGATTGCGGCAACGGCTGCGTCCTTGATGTTCTGCGGCGTGTCGAAATCGGGCTCACCTGCGCTGAGGCCGATGACGTCCCGTCCGGCGGCCTTCAACTCTGCGGCTTTGGCCGTCATGGCAATGGTCGGCGAAGGTTTGACGCGCGACAGTGTCGCAGACAGAAAGCTCATGGCGGGCCCCGGTTTGTATGTTGCTCAGGACTGTCATAGGGTGCCGCCGATACACGATCAAGCGATATGCTTTTGAAGAACTGGAGAGTTTGATGAGCGACGAAACCGACTGGTTCGGACCCGAGGCCGCGACATTCGGAGACCGGGTTGCAGGCGCACGCGAAGCCGCCGGCATGACCCAGACCCAACTGGCCCGTCGGCTGGGTGTCAAGAAGTCCACTGTGGTGGCCTGGGAGAATGACCTGTCAGAACCGCGCGCCAACAAGCTGTCGATGATGGCAGGTATGTTGAACGTGTCGATCATGTGGCTGCTAACCGGTGAAGGCGAGGGCATGGATGCTCCGGATATCGCGGAAGCCGCGGATATGGAGCTGGCACCGCTGGTCGCGGAGTTGCGCGCCATCCGAGGTGAGATGCGCGCCAGTTCCGAGCGCCTTGCGCGGGTCGAGAAAACGCTGCGGCTGAAGCTGGAGAAAGGCGAATGAACGACATCCGGATCAAGCGGCTGAAGATGCGGTCGATGCGGCGCGGCATCAAGGAAATGGACATAATTCTGTCTGCCTATGCCGACCAGCGGCTTGAGCGGATGTCTGCGACCGAATTGGACCTGTACGAAGCTTTGTTGCACGAAAACGATCAGGACCTCTACCAATGGGTAACCGGGCAGGTCGCCGCCCCTGAACACTACGCGAGCATGATCTTCGATATCTCGCAAGTATTTCAAAAATAATGGCAAAACAGACTTAACAGATTCTTCGGGATTTCGCGTCAAAGTTTCCTGAACGGCGCGATTGAATCGGAGGATCGGATGAGTTTGGAATTGCAGGTCTCCGCACCCGGAACCAAGGGGTTCATGTCCAGCTATCTTGAGGCGCTGGCCTTGGTTGAACGTCTGCATCGGTTGCTTCTGGACGTCATCAAGGACGAGTTCGAGCGGGTCGGCGT
This sequence comes from Ruegeria sp. BC2, assembly GCF_056539245.1. NCBI lineage: Bacteria > Pseudomonadati > Pseudomonadota > Alphaproteobacteria > Rhodobacterales > Roseobacteraceae > Ruegeria > Ruegeria sp. BC2. The sequence goes on along the minus strand of NZ_JBQFUQ010000001.1, from coordinate 1,698,906 downwards.
ACTGGAAATCAACGCGGTGCAGGCGCTGCTGTTGTTCAACATCGGTGACCACGAGGTGACTGCCGGTGAACTCAAAAGCCGCGGCTATTATCAAGGCAGCAATGTCAGTTACAACCTCAAGAAACTGGTCGAGATGGGGTTCATGCATCACCAGAGATGCGAGATTGACCGACGTTCGGTGCGGGTGCGTCTGACACCTCGGGGGCGGGAAATCCGTGACATCGTGGCCGATCTCTTCTCGCGGCACGCCGAAGGGCTACAGGCCAAAGGTGTCCTTGGCACCGAAGGGATCGAAGAGATTACCAGCGCTTTGCGCCGGGTTGAACGGTATTGGACGGATCAGATCCGGTACATCTACTGACTACCGCCGTTCAATGGCAAAACTTGGGACAGGGTCAGCGAATCCAGCTCTCTGATCAGCTTGCGCGTCATCGCGTCTTCGTAGGCTTCAAATCCCAAAGCGGTTTCGACGAAGGCTCCGGGCCCCAGAATGACCCAAGCGTTGTAATAGGCCGACAACTCTCCGATTTGCACATACCGCTTGTCCCCGGTGCTGGGATCATCGGCTCCGATCACGAGCCCATTGATCGTGATGCCGGTTGCCTGCAGTTGGGCTTTAGCTTCTCTGGGATGGAGGCCGACATTGTGCTTGCCATCTCCTGAGAGGTCCAGCGTTCGCTTCCAGCAATCGGCTTGGGCATCCAACAAATCTGCCCCGTACTGCATGGCAGACCCCACCGCTGTGCCCTGGGGTGCCGATGACCGACGCGTGGATTGCAGACGTCGCGCAATCCCGGACAAATCGGTCGGGGACCGAATATCGGTCCAGCCGACCAACAGCCGCTGGAAACCTGCTTCGCTCCATTCGAAAACGGCGATCCGAACGGGGGCTTCGGGATTCGACAGGATCAGCCGTTCCACCTCCGGTCGTTGCAATGCAGCGGCCAAGCCGTCCAATTGAAGTCGGTATTCGTTGCTGTCGACTGAGCCTGAAACATCCAACCCAAGCGCCAGGGCTTGCCGGCATTGAGCAGCGGCCGGGCTGCCCAAGGCCAAACAACACAGAGCCAGGGCACGGGTAATCATTTTGCGCTGCGCCCCAACGCGCCGACCTGAAGGCTGGTCAATTCCCGTTCCAGCTTGCGTCGCATGGCGCGCTCAAAGTCTTCGAACCCTTGCGCGATTTCCAAAAAGGCGTTTGGCCCATGCAAGACGTTGTTCTCAAAAAACGGGATGAGGAACAGCTCCCCTTCGAAATCCGCCGCATTTATGACCAACCCATTCACGGTTATGCGGTCGAAGGGAAAGTGGCGATAGGCGATCTGCGGGCCGTAGCCGTCATTGTTCGAGCCGTCCCCGGACAGGTCAATCGTTTGAAACAGGCATTGCGGAGCCTGCTCCATCAGAGAGGCCCCGAAAGCCAGGGCATATCCCATGGCAGTGGCCGAGCCGCTGTCAGATCTTTGGGACTCGCTCACCTGTGTCGCCGCAACAAGCAGATCAGCCTCGGTCTCGATCAGGCGCCAGGGAAGGACGATGTACTGGGCGTCGCGACCGCTCCACTCATAAACCGTCAGGGCTACGGGCAGCGGCGAGGAAAAGAACGCTTTCCGGACTTCAGGAGCGATCAGGGCTGAAGCCAGGCCCTGCCGCTGCAGGGCGTCTTCTTTGGCGTCGACCGAAACGGATATGTCCAAAGCAAGCGCCAAGGCCAGCCGGCAGTTTTGGGCCTCAGCAGAGCTGGCCAGAACGGCCAGCCCCAATCCTGTCAGCCAGTGGATCACCAGTGGCCGGTGCTTTCCATGCTGGCCCAAGGTTCGGCCGGGGGCAAGGCATCGCCATTCTGCAGCAGTTCAACCGAAATGTTGTCAGGCGAGCGCACGAACGCCATACGCCCATCGCGGGGAGGGCGGTTGATGACGACGCCATTGTCGGCAAGGTGCTGACAGGTCTCGTAAATGTTGTCGACCCCATAGGCTAGGTGGCCGAAATGGCGGCTGTCGCTTGGCAAACCCTCATCGCCATCCCAGTTCCATGTCAGCTCGATCGGCCTGTCCTCCTGACCCGGAGGGGCCATGAAGATCAGCGAAAACCGCCCTTCCTCGCTGTCGTAACGGCGGGTTTCCTGGAGTCCCAGCAGCTTGTAGAAGGCCATGGATTTTTCCAAATCCTTCACGCGCACCATGGTGTGGAGGTATCTCAGCCCCATCTCGGCGATCCTTTCGGTGTTGATGATTGTGTGCAGCTTAGCGCGCTGCAGGGGCGTGTCGAGGGGGCGGTCGCAGAGAAACCGAAAAATGCGCGACGCAGCACACATATGGCGGTTTCAGTGCTGATGTTGCCGATATATAGTGGTCGGCGACTCATTTCAAAAACGAGGTATGTCCATGCCGCTGTCCGCCGAACAACTGGCCGAGATCGAAGAGCAACGCGCACAAACGCAGTCGACCCGCCGTGTTGTGGCTCCGGGTATGGAACAGCACCTCTACACTGCGCATCCTGTTCTGGACCACGGATTCGTTCGGGTCATCGACTATATGGGCGATGATGCTGCGATCTGCCAGGCGGCCCGCGTGTCCTATGGCAAAGGTACGAAGTCCGTACAGAATGACGAGGGGTTGATCCGCTATCTGATGCGCCACTGGCACTCGACCCCGTTCGAGATGTGCGAAGTGAAACTGCACGTGAAACTGCCGGTCTTCGTGGCCCGCCAGTGGATCCGCCACCGGACGGCCAACGTCAACGAATACTCTGCTCGCTATTCGATCCTTGATCGGGAATTCTACATTCCCGCGCCGGATCAATTGGCTGCGCAATCAGCGATCAACAATCAGGGGCGGGGCGAGGCGCTGCAGGGCGAAGAGGCTGCGCGCGTGCTGGACATTCTCAAGGCCGACAGCGCCCGCTGCTACGACAATTACGAAGCGATGATCGGCCAGGATGGCCAGCAGGGTCTGGCGCGCGAACTGGCGCGGATGAACCTGCCGGCAAACATCTACACGCAGTGGTATTGGAAGGTGGACCTGCACAATCTGTTCCACTTCCTGCGCCTGCGGGCAGATCCGCATGCGCAATACGAGATCCGCGTCTATGCCGAAACCATGTGCAAGATCGTGGCCGACTGGGTACCGTTCGCGTACAAGGCGTTCGAAGACTATCGCCTGGGTGCGGTCAACCTGTCGGCACAGATGGTCGAAGCGCTGCGTCGGATGCTGAAGGGCGAGCAGGTGACGCAGGAAAACTCGGGCATGACCGCGCGCGAATGGCGCGAGTTCGAAGCGGTGATCCGCGAAGGCTGATCGCCACCTGTTCGGATTGTCATGATCCTGTTACACTTTGGGCATGACGTTCAGCTTGATGTTTAGAACTGCGGCGATCGCTTTGTTGCTGGGCCAGCCGGCCTACGCAAAGTCGCCAATCGCTGAGGTGATCTGTGAGCCCACGGCGCGGATGCATGACAAACTGCGCCACCAATTCGGGGCGCAGCAGACCGCCTCCGGTGTTCGGGGACCCGAGCAGATCATGGAGGTGTGGACCAGCCGTCGCGGTGACTGGACCCTTGTCGTAACCTATGCGACCGGGACGTCCTGCATTGTGGCCATGGGCGATAACTGGACAAACCGCAACGAGGCCGACCCGACGCGAGGTTAGACTATCCGGGAAGAGGGTGGACAACGGCCTGTCAATTGGCCGTTGACCTTGTTTCGTCGCACCCGCCAGTTGGCGGGCCCTTTTACAATGGCTTCAAATCAGCCGCCATTTGGCGGCCGTCACGTCCGTCCTGCAACTCGTACGAGACTTTCTGATTGTCGGCGAGTCCGGTCAGGCCGGATCGTTCTACGGCCGAGATATGCACAAACACATCCTTACCCCCTTCATCGGGGGCAATAAAACCATAGCCTTTGGTCGTATTGAACCACTTCACGGTGCCGGTTGGCATTTCCCGTGTCTCCTTCTCCTTGCGCGTCACCCAGCAAATCGGCAGGGCATAGTCAAAGCGACCACAAACCCACGCAGTTCCGAACGAACGAGACGGCGTAAATTGTGTGTTTCGCCTTTTTCAACATTGCACGGTGAAGTAAAAAATCAAGGAATACTGGGTTAACCTATTCGTTTTGCCCGAAATTGCTGCAACGACCGGAGTAGATACATCATGCGCCTTTTTGGCCTGAAGACCTGCGATACCTGCCGTAAGGCATTGAAATCACTGCCTGATGCCGAATTCATTGATGTCCGAGGTGCGGGTGTTCCTTCGGAGGTGCTGGCCAAAGCGTTTGACCAGTTCGGCGAAGCCTTGCTCAACACCCGCTCGACAACCTGGCGTGGATTGGACGACGATCAACGCTCGCGACCACCGCTGGAACTGCTGGCGGATCATCCTGCCCTGATGAAGCGTCCGCTGATCGAACGCGACGGTCACTTGTTCCTGGGCTGGACCCCGCAAACCCGCACAGCCCTTGGCATTGCTTGATCGGGTGACTATCTGAACCGGCGCAACAATCAGGAATACTTCATGCGAAACGCAGCCATGATATTGGGTGTCATTGCCGGTCTGGTCGGAATGATCGTCGGTTTTTTTGGGTACGGGTTTGTCGAGCTTGTGGATCGTTACGGCGAGATCGAGGGGCTGGCAGAGCAGGTGGAAAACCCCCAGCTTATCAAGACAGCATCGCTTTTGGCGCCGTTGCTGGCGATTGCCGGGGGGGCCATGGCGCATGCGCGTGCGCTGGTGGCGGGAGTGCTTCTGCTGATTTCCGCTGCGGGGATGTACTATGCCTTTGGCTTTGGCGTGTTCACCATGTTCCCGATTGCCTTCGCCGGCGTCGCCGGGCTGCTTGGGATCGCCGCGGGCAAGCCGGACGAACCCAAAGCGCATTTCTAGATCATTTCAGGCGCAGGACCCGGTCGAGCGAGAGTGGGCCCGCGCCGTTGATCACGATCACCACGAACAGGAAGGTCCACATGACCCGCTGATCCATCAGAGTGATGGTGTTGTCGAACAGACCACCCAGTTTGACCCCGTGCCCGGTGACATCGGTGAAGGTCTGGACCCAGACGAACCCGATCATGCCCAGGGCGGCAAGGCGGGTCAGCAGTCCCACCAGCAGCAACGCAGGCAGGACGAACTCGGCCCAGGTTCCGGCGACGGCAACGGGCCAGGTAAAGAACCCTAGCTGCGAGCTGTCGTAGCCGACGGCCTCCATGGCCTTGGGGAAGATCTGGACATAGGCCCCATCCGAGGGGAACAGGAACCCGAAAAAGCCGCTGCCCAGCTTGGTCATGGCCGAGTTCCAGTAATAGACCAGAAGAACCGCTATGAAAGTCAGCCGCGCCACGGTCGGTGTCAGCCAGTTCGAGGCGTGGTCCAGCTTTCCAAGTGCGGAATTATGCATAGAGATCAGGGCAGTCATGTTTCCGGCCTTTCGATAGTCATTGAAGTAATTGCACTGCCCTGCAACAGCAGTGCCAGGGTGGTTCCCAGGTCGAACGCGGGAGTCCGGGCGGTGGTTGCCTCGAAGGCCTGACCAATGGTCTGGCCGGCCTGAATGGCGGTGATCCAGTCGACCCCGCCGGGCGGCAGCAGGTGTGGCGACGGGTCGAATTCGGGGCGCGTGATCAGCACGTCCTGCGCACCGGGCTGAGGCTTTGGCGCGCCGTCTTCGGTGTTGAACCGCCAGATGGAGTGGATGGGCCAGTCGGATCGGATCAACTGCATGGCCGGGGCAAAGCCCAGCCGGGCCTGCATCAGGTCTTCGGGCGGCAGGGCGGCCAGCGCGTCGGGCGCGATCGGTTGGCTGTCGGCGGCGTGGTAGGACCGGCGCAATGCCAACTCCAGCCGTGCCACGTCGGGCAGATAGCCAAGATGCGCCAGTTGCTCGGTGTCGGCGAGGAATTCGGGGAAGTTCTCGCCATAGAACATCATCAGCGGAGAGCTAGGCGGGTGCTGACGCAGATAGATCCCGGCCAGACCGTCCATATTCTGCGGACCCAGCAGCTTGGTTATGACCGGAAATGCCTGGTGCATGGCCTCGGTCAGCGACACGGCCACGTTGTTGCGGTAGACGCTGAAGCGGCGTCCGGCGGGGCGGGCCTGATCGTCCAGCAACCCCTCGGGCACGGGAGCCGTCGGATCCAGCAGGGCCGCCCGGAATTCTGATTGTGAGACGCTCATGCCGGGATCCGGTCCAGCGCGGATTGCGCGCGTTCTGCCTCGGCGCGCAGGGTGGGCCAGTCGGGCACGTCATTGTCCCATTCGATCAGCACGGGTTTGGGGCCCGACTGGTCGAGCACATAATCCAGCAACGCCCAGACCGGATCGACGACGGCGCGGCCGTGGCTGTCGATCAGCAGGGGTTGGCCGTGATCGTCCTGATCCTCGTCATGGCCGCCAAGGTGGATCTCGCCAACCTTGTCCAGAGGGTAGGTGTCGATATAGGCCTGCGGGCTGTAATTCAGATTGGTGGCCGAGACGAAGACGTTGTTGACGTCCAACAGCAGGCCACATCCGGTCCGGCGCGCAACCTCGCGCAAGAAGTCGGGTTCGGACCACGTGCTTTCGGTAAAAGCGAGATAGCTGGAGGGATTTTCCAGCAACATCTGCCGGCCCACCGTCTGCTGTACCTGGTCGATATGATCGCAGATGCGGGCCAGTGTGGCGTCGGTATAGGGCAGGGGCAGCAGATCGTTCAGGAACTGGCTGTCATGGGTGGACCATGCCAGATGCTCCGAAAAGCTGGCCGGGTTCAGCCAGCCCACAAGATGCTTCAGGCGGGCCAGGTGCTCGGCGTCCAGCGGGCCTTCGCCACCGATGGACAGGCCCACGCCGTGCACGGAAATGGGAAACCGTTCGGACAGGTGGCGTAGCTGCGCCAGCGGTCGGCCGCCGTCGCCCATGTAGTTTTCGGCGTGAATTTCCAGCCAGCCGACCGGGCCGGGCTGGTCAAGGATCTCGGCATAGTGCTGCGGCTTGTAGCCGACCCCGGGCGCGGCGGGCAGCCGTTGCATTCTGCGGGCGTCATCCAACATCGCGTGATCCTTCTCAGCAAGAAACAGGGCGGGCTGTTTGGTTTAGCCCGCCCCTGACATTCCTTCCCGTGCCTTATGCCGGCAGATCGCGTTCCAGCGGCTCGAGCGAGCCTTTGCGGGGCGTTCCGTCCGCGGATTTGGGCAGCTCGATGTCGGCGCAGGTGCCCGCATCGACCAACGTCCAGGCGTTGCCTTGGTAATCCACGGTCGAGGTGCCGGCACATGTGGTGCCCGGTCCGGCGGCGCAGTCGTTCTGGCCTGCCAGCGATACGCCATAGCATTTTTCTTTGGCCTGAGCGGCGGCGGTGGTTGCAGAGCCCGCAACGGCTGCGGCAACGGCGCTTGCGATTACGAGGGTTTTGGCGGTGTTCGACATCTCAGGTAATCCTTTTCGTGATTGCGTATGTCTGCTTGTGACAGTGACAAAGGTAACGGCTGACACTGCTCTGTTGAATTCACGAGCCCGTGTCTCACGGCTGTGTCAGGGAGCGTTAATGCCCCTTGCAAGTTAACACACTGTAATAAATTAGGAAATCCAGAAATGTTTCAATCCGGCCCCGTGCTGGGGGCCGGATTGGCGGCAAGACTGTGCCGATTGTTACAGAAGATCGGGGGGCGTTGCCGCGTGCGCCAGCTCTTTTGTTACAGCGTCAAGCGGCTGGACCTGGGTCTGCTTCTCGCCCAGGCGGCGGACGCTGACTGTGCGCTCTTCGACCTCGCGGTGGCCGACGGCCAGGATCACCGGCACCTTGCCGACGGAATGTTCGCGGACCTTGTAGTTGATCTTCTCGTTGCGGATGTCGGCCTCGGCCCGGACACCGGCAGCCTTGAGCGTTTCGACCACTTCCAGAACATAGTCATCGGCCTCGGAGGTTATCGAGGCCACGACGACCTGGCGCGGCGCCAGCCAGAACGGCAGTTTGCCGGCGTGTTCTTCGATCAGGATGCCGATGAACCGTTCGAACGACCCCAGGCAGGCGCGGTGCAGCATCACCGGACGGTGTTTGGCCCCATCGGCGCCGATATAGGTGGCGTCCAGCCGTTCGGGCAGGACGAAATCCACCTGGAATGTGCCGCATTGCCAGTCACGCCCGATTGCGTCGGTCAGGACGAATTCCAGCTTCGGCCCATAGAAAGCACCTTCGCCGGGGTTCAGTTCCGGCTCGACCCCCGCAGCGCGGGTGGCGGTCAGCAGGGCTTCTTCGGCCTTGTCCCAGACCTCATCCGAGCCGGCGCGCTGTTCGGGGCGATCCGAGAATTTGACCTTGAAACTGTCAAAACCCAGATCCTTGTAGACATCGGTCAGAAACCCGATGAAGCGGGCACATTCATCGCCGATCTGGTCCTCGGTCGAGAAAATATGCGCGTCGTCCTGAGCAAAGCCGCGGACCCGCATGATGCCATGCAGCGCGCCCGAGGGTTCGTAGCGCGCGCAGGATCCGAATTCGGCCATGCGCAGCGGCAGGTCGCGGTAGGATTTCAGGCCCTGCTTGAAGATTTCCACGTGGCAGGGGCAGTTCATCGGTTTGAGCGCGTTCACAGCCTTTTCGCGGGCGTGTTCCTCGTCGACTTCGACGATGAACATGTTTTCCTGGTACTTGTCCCAGTGGCCCGAGCGTTCCCACAGCTTGCGGTCGACCACCTGAGGGGTGTTGACCTCGACATAGCCGCCGCGGTGCTGGGCACGCCGCATATAGTCCTGAAGCTGGGTGTAGATGGTCCAGCCGTTGGGGTGCCAGAAGATCTGGCCCGGGGCCTCTTCCTGCATGTGGAACAGGTCCATCTCGCGGCCCAGCTTGCGGTGGTCGCGCTTGGCGGCCTCTTCCAGCATGTGCAGGTGCGCCTTGAGCTTTTCCTTGCCGGTGAAGGCAACGCCATAGATACGCTGCAGCATCGGGCGGTTGCTGTCGCCACGCCAGTAGGCGCCGGCGATGGACATCAGCTTGAACGCGTCGCCGGGTAGTTGGCCGGTATGCTGCAGGTGCGGGCCGCGGCAGAGATCCTGCCAATGGCCGTGCCAATACATGCGCACCGGCTCGTCACCCGGAATCGCCTCGATCAGTTCGACCTTGTAGGGCTCGTTGTTGGCCTTGTAGAACGCGATGGCACGCTCGCGGTCCCAGATCTCGGTGGTGACGGGATCGCGCTTGTTGATGATCTCTTTCATCTTTTTCTCGATGAGGCCGAGATCTTCGGGCGTGAAGGGTTCTGCGCGGTCGAAGTCGTAATACCAGCCGTTTTCGATGACCGGGCCGATGGTGACCTTGGTGTCGGGCCAGATTTCCTGCACCGCGCGGGCCATCACGTGGGCGAAGTCGTGGCGGATCAGCTCGTTGGCCTGGGCCTCGTCCTTCATCGTATGGAGAGCGATTTCGGCATCCTGTTCGATGGGCCACTGCAGGTCCCAATGCTGGCCGTTGACGGTGGCCGAGATGGCCTTTTTCGCCAGCGAGGTGGAGATGTCGGCAGCGACCTCGGCCGGCGTGACGCCCGCCGCGTAGGATCGGGAATTGCCATCGGGGAAGGTAAGAGAGACGGATTTTGAATCCAGGGCCATGGTCTGGCTCTCCTCGTCGGTTTGGCGCCCACTGAACGCCCGGTTGCGGGTTATGGTGTCGGGTCCGTTTGGCAGGTGGTGGTGGCTGTGTCAAGCGTTGGCGGGCAGAGGGCTCTGCTTCAAGTGTGCCGCGGGATATCTGCCGCCAGATGACGGAGGGGCGGGAATTGCACTTGGGCGCGGTGCGTGCATGATGCTGGAAAAGCAAGTGAGGGTTTCATGGCAGCGACGACATTTCTAGACACGCCGCAGGGGCGGCGGCTGGCCTATCACAAGAGCGAAGGGGCAGGGCCTACGGTCGTTTTTCTGGGTGGTCTCAAGTCGGACATGGAGGGCACCAAGGCGGTGCATCTTGAGGACTGGACGCGGGCGCGTGGGCAGGCTTATCTGCGGTTCGACTATTCCGGGCATGGGGAAAGTTCCGGCCGGTTCGAGGAGGGCTGCATCGGGGATTGGCACGAGGATACGGTTGCGGCGGTTTCCGCGCTGACCGAGGGGCCGCTGATCGTGGTTGGTTCGTCTATGGGCGGCTGGCAGGCATTGCTGCTTGCGCGGGCCATGCCCGAGCGGATCGCGGGGATGGTCACCATCGCTGCGGCGCCGGATTTCACCGAGGACGGCTATTGGTCCTCGTTCAGCGACGAACAGAAACAGGCGCTGGAGACGGTCGGGCATGTTGAACTGCCCTCGGACTACATGGAGCCTTACATCATCACCAAGCGGATGATCGAGGATGGACGGACGCGGCTGGTGTTGCGGTCGCCGTTGAACCTGCCGTTCCCGGTACGGTTCCTGCAAGGCACGGCGGATACGGCGGTTTCCACCGAGACGGCGGTACGGCTGCTCGACCATGCCAGCGGTCCGGACATGCGGCTGTTGCTGGTCAAGGATGCGGATCACCGGTTTTCTGACGGTCCGTGCCTGGGGCTGATCGAAGATGCGGTTCGCGACGTGATGGGGGGCAACTGATGCGGCGGCTGGGGCGGTTTCTCGGGCGGGCCTTGCTGGCGTTGGTGGTGGTCGGCGGGCTGATCTACTGGTTGGGCCCGCGCGAAGAGGTGGATCTGCACCCGCAGTTCGATCCGCGCAAGTTCGGCGAGGGGATTCAGGTCTATTTCGAAAGCATCGAGTCCGCCTATGACGATATCGTGCCGGGTGTCGAAAAGCGGGTGATCTGGCGGGACGGATTCAAGGAACGGCGCACACCCTATTCTGTGCTTTATGTGCACGGGTTCTCGGCCTCGTCCGAGGAAATCCGCCCGGTGCCCGACAGGATCGCCGACGCGCTCGAGGCCAATCTGGTCTATACGCGCCTGCAGGGGCACGGGCGCGACGGGCTGGCAATGGCCGAAGGGACGGCCTCGGGCTGGATGCGGGACATGGCCGAAGGCCTGGCCGCCGCCCGCGCCGTGGGCGACAAGGTTATTGTGATCTCGACCTCAACCGGGGGAACCCTGGCGGCAGCTGCGGCTTTGGACCCCGAACTGAGCAAGGACGTGGTAGGGATGGTGTTCATCTCGCCCAATTTCGGGGTGCAGGCGGCCGGATCCTGGATACCATCACTGCCTTGGGCGCGCAGCTGGCTGCCGTTGCTGATGGGCGAAACCCGCGACGTGTCGGGCCCTGATCCGGAAAAGAACCTGTACTGGTCGTCCTCTTATCCGTGGGAGTCGGTGGTTCCGATGTCAGTTCTGGTCGATACCGTCTACGCGCTCGATTTTTCAGGCGCAGTGGTGCCGGCTCTGTTCTGGTTCTCGGATGATGATCAGGTGGTTCGGCCCGACCTGACGCACAAAGTTGCAGAAGACTGGGGGGCACCTGCGACCGTTCAGACCGTAACCATGGGGCCAGGTGACGACCCGCAATCGCACGTCATTGCCGGACGGCTGATGTCGCCGGGGCAGACCGATGCGACGGTGGCGGGTATTCTGCAATGGCTGAACGATTTGGGGGCAGAGTGATGGAGCAACGCGTCAGCCTGATCACGATCGGGGCCGAAGATCCCGAAGCCGCAGCCCGCTTTTACGAGGCGCTGGGCTGGCGCCGCACCGACAGCCCGGACGGGGTGATCGTTTTTGACCTGATCGGCCAGACGCTGGGTCTGTACCCATTGACCGCGCTGGCCGAAGAAATCGGGGTTGGCGTTGAAACCCTGGGTCGCGGCGCGATGACGCTCAGCCACAATTGCCGATCCAAGGAGGGTGTCGCCGAACTGTTGCAAGCTGCCGAGGCAGCGGGGGCCAAAATCCTGAAACCAGCCTCAGACGTGTTCTGGGGCGGGCACCATGGGTACTTTCGGGCACCGGATGGTACGATCTGGGAAGTTGCGTTCAACCCGTACTCGGCCCTCGCGCCGGATGGGGCCTTTCGCTGGAACGGGTACTGAATATGCGCAGACCGGGCAGCATGTGGAGCCTCGAGACCTTGGGCCGCGTGCGTCTGTCGCGCCATTTCTTCATGCGCGATTTCCTATATTCCGAGATCGGGAACTTCCACGAAAAACAGAACCTGCCGGACAACCCGGATCTGGCCATCGAAACCGGCCGTGCATTTTGCGAAACCCTTCTGGACCCGTTGGAGGAAACATTCGGGCGTGTTGCCGTCCGGTCTGGATACCGGTCGCCCTCGCTGAACCGGTTTGGAAACGAGAACAAGTTGAACTGCGCCCGCAACGATCATCCACTTGAATGCCACATCTGGGACCGCGGCACAGGCGAGGCGCGAATTGCCGGAGCCTCGATCGTGATCCCATGGTTTGCCGACCGTTACGCACAAGGCAGAGACTGGCGCGATCTGGCCTGGTGGATGCACGATCATCTGGATTATTCCGAGATCTGGTTCTTTCCCAAACTCTGCGCCTTCAATCTGGTGTGGCGGCCCACCCCGCTGCGCCGGATCGACAGCTACATTGGGCCCCGTGGCAGTCTGCTCAGGGCCGGTGCCGATCCGGATGAGACTCTGAGCGAACGCCGGCGGCGCTATGCGGACTTTCCCGAATTTCGCGCAATCCGCTATCCCTAAAGTTTTTCTTGCCCGTCTGCGCCGAAACTCTCATCCTGATCAACAAAACGGCCGAGCCGATCGGCCAGTACAAGGAGGCCCTGCGTGATCGAGCCGCTGGTCTTGTTGCCAGGATTGATGTGCGATGCACGGCTGTTTCAGCCGCAGACAACCCGGCTGTCTCAGACCCGGCCGGTGATGGTCGCGCCGATCGGCGGCGGTGATCGGATCGAAGAGATTGCCTCGGCGCTTTTGGACCAGTTGCCGCACCGCTTTGCGTTGGCTGGTCTGAGCATGGGGGGCATTGTCGCGCTGGAACTGGTGCGCCGGGCCCCGGAACGCGTGACCCGCCTTTGCCTCATGGCGACGGATGCGCAGGCCGATACCCCCCAGATCGCCGCTGACCGCGAAGAGTTGATCGTTGCGGCGCAGGCTGGCCGTCTTGAGGATGTCATGCGCAAGGTTCTGGGCTCGGACACGCTGGCCCCCGGGCCGCAGCGGATCCCGATATTGAACGACATGCTGGAAATGGCGCTGGAGCTAGGGCCGGAACTGTTCGTGCGCCAAATGCGCGCTCTGCAGCGCCGTCCGGATCAGCAGGGCACCTTGCGGCGAATAAAGATGCCGACCTTGGTTCTGTGCGGGGCACACGACACTTTAACGCCGGTCAGAAAACACAGTTTCATGGCCGAGTTGATCCCCGGTGCAGCCTTGCATGTGGTGGACATGGCGGGGCATCTACCAACGCTTGAAGCGCCGAGTGAAACCACCGACGCGCTGTCCGATTGGTTGAACATACCCGTGCGGGCTTTCTAGTCGTACAGCGCCTTGCGTTCTTCAAGGCTGATGACATGCGGAGCCACGACCGAATCGCCGGTTACGACGTCGAAGAACGGCGTCTGCTTCCAACGACCGGAAAGGCGCGCCGCAATGACTCTGCGGATCATGCCGAGAACAGCAGGAGCCACATTTTCGTGCTTCCATTTGCCATTCGCCTGCGGGACATGGGCGCGGGTCTTCACAGGCCCCAGAGGGGATGGATCGGAAAACCTGGCGACATCAAATCCGGCAAAGGGGAATTTCATGCTGCTGGTGGTGGTCGCCAAAGGCGCGTTGCAGCATTTGGCGTACCATCGGAACAGACCTTTGGGTCCCAGCCGCATCACGGCCAGGTACTCGGCGCCTTTGGTGATGCGGATATATTCGGGCGACATCTGAAAAATGTCTACCGGTCCCGGTGCGGGGTCAGGTTGACCGAAATACAGCTGTCCGGCGCGGCAATCTGGGCAGAAACAGACGACATGGGTGCCACTGGACACCCCTTTGGCCGTGATCTCGCCGCTAATCTCACCGCAGTTGCAGGCGAACGGAAGGGCAGGCGCCGGGTCTGCGGACATCAAGCAACCTTGTTGCTGTTGGCCGCGCGGCGGCGCGGTTTGCGGCTGTTTTCGTTCATGAAGTCTATGACCAGCGGGCGGATATTGTCACGCCAACTGCGTCCGGCGAAGATACCGTAATGGCCCGCGCCGGGTTCGACATGGCTGGCCTTCTTGCTGTCGGGCAGGCCGGTGCACAAGTCCAGCGCCGCGATACACTGACCGGGGGCCGAGATGTCGTCATTGGCGCCTTCGACCGTCTTGACCGCCACATCCGTGATTTTGCCGATGTCGACTTTGTGGCCAGCCACGATGAACTCATTCCGGGCGATCTCACGGTTCTTGAAAACCCGCTCGACCGTCGAGAGGTAGAACTCTGCCGTCATGTCCATCACGGCCAGATATTCATCGTAGAAACGGTTGTGGGCGTCATGATCCGACGCCTCACCCCGCATGACGCGCTGGATCTGGTCGGAGAACGCCTTGCCATGGCGCTCGGCATTCATCGACATGAAGGATGCCAATTGAAGAAGCCCGGGATAAACCATGCGTCCCACGCCCTTGTATTTGAAGCCCACCCGCTGGATCATCGTTTCCTCAAGCTGGCCCATGGTCACCCGGCGGCCGAAATCGGTGACTTCGGTCGGGGTTGCGTCAGGGTCAACCGGGCCACCGATCAGCGTCAGCGTGCTGGGCTGCGCCTTGGGGTCGGTTTCGGCAAGGTACGCCGTCGCCGCAAGGGTCAGGGGCGCGGGCTGGCAGACAGCGACGACATGCGTGTCCGGCCCCAGCTCCTTCATGAAATCGACAAGGTACAGGGTGTAGTCCTCGACATCGAACTTGCCTTCGGACACGGGGATGTCGCGAGCGTTATGCCAATCGGTCACATAGACTTCGCAATTGACCAGCAGGCTCTTGACGGTCGAGCGCAGCAGGGTGGCGTAGTGTCCGGACATCGGCGCAACCAACAGCACCTTGCGCGGTTGCTCTTTGCGGCCATTCACGCGAAAGTGGACCAGATCGCCAAACGGGCGTTCAAGCACGGAGGTGACATCCACCAGATGATCTTTGCCGTCTTCGCAGGTAAACGTTCGGATACCCCAATCGGGTTTCACGACCATGCGTTGAAACGTGCGTTCGGTTACTTCGCCCCACGCGGCCATCCAGTTGAATGCCGGGTTGGGGATCATGGAAAACTGGGGGTAGGATGCCATCGCGCTTGCGGTTGCACCAAGCCATTGGTTGGTGTTGCGCATGGTTTCCATCAGGTCGTAGGTCATCATGTAACGCACGGGAATGGCCTCCTAAATGTCAGCCTGAGAGTTCGGACCATTCGTCGCTTTGCCCCCCGGTGCCCACGACGATATTCTGCACAGCAGCGAGGTTAGGGGGGATTTGTTAAAATGACAACAAGTGAAGGCCACATGCCCGACTTAAGTGACGAACACGTTGAACGCCTTAAGGAAAACATGCTGAAAGTCGAAGATCTGTCCAAGCGGCTGATCGAGGTGATGGCGTCGAAAAAAGCTCATACTCCCGCGCTGGACGGCCCGAATCAGGAACTTTTTGCAAGAGCAGCAACAGCTTATTGGGCCGAGGCCCTGCAGAACCCGGCCAAGTTGTTGGAACAACAGCTGGAATACTGGGGCAAGTCCGTCCTGAATTTTGCTGCGGCGCAGCAGGCCCTGCTGGCCGGCGAAGGCGAAGCGGACGAGGCTCCGACCAAGGATAAACGCTTCTCCAACCCGCTGTGGGATACGAACCCCTATTTCCGTCTCGTCCGTCAGCAATACCTGACCAATGCCGAAGCCATCGCGAACGCGGTGGAGTCGGTCGAGGACTTGGACGCCAAGGACAAGCGGCGGCTGAAATACTTCTCGCAGCAGATTGTCGACATGATGTCGCCGACGAATTTCCTGCCGACCAACCCCGACGCTCTGCAGAAGGCGATCGAAACCGATGGCCAGTCGCTGATCCAGGGGCTGGAGAACCTTGTTGCCGATCTCGAAGCGAATGATGGCGAGTTGATCGTCAAGCTGGCGGATGAAAACGCGTTCAAGGTGGGCGGCAACCTGGCTACAACGCCCGGTGAAGTCGTCTATCGAAGTCGGATGATGGAACTGATCCAGTACAATCCCGCGACCGAGACGGTCTATGAAACTCCCGTCGTTCTGTTCCCACCCTGGATCAACAAGTTCTACATACTGGATCTGAAGGCACAAAACAGTCTGATCAAGTGGATCACCGATCAGGGATATACCTTGTTCGTCGTCAGCTGGGTCAATCCGGATGCCAGCTATGCCGAAACGGGAATGGAAGACTACGTTCAGGACGGATTCCTGACGGCGGTCGAAGAGGCCAAGAAGATCTGCAAGGTCAAACAAGTCAATGCGGTCGGGTACTGCATTGCCGGAACGACCTTGAGCCTCACTCTGTCTCTTTTGAAACAGCGCGGTGACAAGTCGATCAAATCCGCCACGTTCTTCACGGCGCTGACCGATTTTTCGGATCAGGGCGAGTTTACCCCCTTCCTGCAGAATGATTTCATCGACGGGATCGAGGAAGAGGTGAACAAGGAAGGGGTGCTGCGGTCATGGATCATGGCGCGCACGATGTCGTTCCTTCGGTCTCGCGACCTGGTCTATGGACCGGCGATCCGCAGCTACATGCTGGGCGAGACGCCACCCGCCTTTGACCTGTTGTACTGGAACGGGGACGGCGCGAACCTGCCCGCGAAAATGGCTGTGCAGTATCTGCGTGGCTTGTGTCAGCGCAACGAGTTCGCCTCGGACGGGTTTGAATTGATGGGCCACAAGCTGCATGTCCGCGATGTGGATGTGCCGTTGATGGCGATCACCTGCGAGACGGACCATATCGCCGCGTGGAAAGACTGCTATCGCGGCGTGCAGAAAATGGGGTCACGCAGCAAAACCTTCATCGTTTCGGAATCGGGACATATTGCAGGCATCGTCAATCCGCCCAGCAAAAAGAAATACGGTCACTATACCAACCCCGATCTCAAGGCGGATGCCGATACCTGGATGAAAGAGGCAAGCTTCCACGAAGGCTCGTGGTGGCCCCGCTGGGAGGCTTGGTTGAAGAAGCGGTCTGGCAAGCAGGTTCCGGCACGCGAACCGGGTGATTCGAGCCACCCACCGTTGGCTCCGGCGCCGGGAACCTATGTAGTCGCCAAACCAAAGTCTTGATTTCACATTGAAACAAAAAATTCTGCGTCGCAGCAAAAAAAACTTGAAATGCTGCGACGCAGCAATCATATTGTCCTCAAGCTGATGAAACCCGGGGTGGGCCCGGACCGGCTGAAAGGATTAGGACAATGGCAAAGACCCAAGACTTTACCGCGATCATGAAAGACATGATGGGCGCGTTCCCGGTGGACACCTCCGCCGTTGAAAATGCATTCAAATCGACCGCTTCGCTGAACGAAAAGCTGTCGGGCGTTGCTCTGGAAGCTGCCGAGAAATCGGCTGAAATCTCGAACAAGTGGACCAAGGAAACTCTGGCCAAGCTGAGCGAGATGTCGAAAGCCAAGGCAGAGCCGGCCGACTACGCCAAAGCAGCAACCGATTTCGCCAGCGCTTCGGCTGAAGTTGCTGCCGAGAACCTGGCTGCTTTCGCTGAAATCGCCAAGAAAGTTCAGTCGGAAACCGTCGAGCTGCTGATGGCTGCTGGCAAAGAAGCTGCGGAAGAAACCACCGCGGCCGTCAAGAAAGCCACCAACGAAGTGACCGCTGCTGCCAAGAAAGCAACGGCTGCCAAGTAAGCAAGATCCGCGAAACGCACCCATCCCTCCCAAATTGGTGCAATCGCTAAGGGCAGGTCCATTGACCTGCCCTTTCTTTTTGTTCTGCAGTCGCATAACCTCTGCTGCAACGCATCATCCTTGGGGAGGGTAAACGGTGTCGGACAAAGAAAAACCTCTGCTGATCAAGCGGTATGCCAGCCGTCGGCTGTATAACACCGAGACCAGCGACTACGTCACGCTCGAGGACATCGCTGGGTTCATCCGCGACGGGCGCGAGGTTCAGATCATCGACCTGAAAACCGGCGACGACCTGACACGACAGTATCTACTTCAAATCATTGCCGAACATGAAAGCCGGGGTGAGAACGTTCTGCCTGTGAACGTGCTGAATGACCTTGTCCGCAGCTACATGGTGCCGGGCGGGGGCATGATGCCGCAATTCCTGCAGTCCAGCTTTGAGATGCTGCGCGAAAGCCAGGCCAAGATGATGGAAAACATGAATGCGATGAACCCCATGAGCAGCATGCCTGGGTTCGAAGCAATGCAGGCGCAGCAGCAGGCGTTCCTGAAGGCCATGACAGGCGGGCTGTCGGGCAATTGGTCCGGGCCGGACAAGGACGAAGAAGGCAAGTCCGAGTCCAAAGAAGACCTGGACGACATCAAGAAACAACTGGCTGAATTGCAGCAGAAGCTTTCCAAGCTCAGCTGATACCAGACAGGCCCGGACAACCCGGGCCTTGTCTTTCTTGTGTTGGGGTCAGGTGCCGAAGGCCACTTCGGGCGCGGTAACCTCGCCGACCGAGGCCAGGATGATGTCGGCGATTACATCCAGTTCAGCACGGGTCAGGCGCACCGGCAGACGCACGTCACAGGCCGACATCAGCATTGCGCGTGTTCGAGGCAACTCGACCTGCTCTGGCAGAAACTGCCAGTTCCAGAAGGCGCGGGCGTTGTCCTCGCTCAGACCAAAGACCTGCACCTTGACGCCACGGCCCTCGGCGGCAGCGGCAAATGCCTTGATCTGGTCTTTGTTCAGGTCGACAAGGTTGAACTGGATCGAATCCGGCGCACGCCGTTCCGGTGTCAGCGGGTCGGGTACGTGGACGTGCGGTGAGCTGTTCAGGCGCTGCGCGACATAATCGTGGTTGGCCAGCCCGTCCCGCACCCGCCGCGCCAATTCGGGCAGTTGGGGGCGGATCACCGCGGCACTGAGGTTGCTCATGCGCAGATTGTAGAGCGGCAGCTTGTTCTGCCAGCGGGCAAAGGCCAGCTCCAGGTCGGGAGTATTCTGGCCGTGCGGGCCTTTGTGTTTTTTCCAGTTGTGCTCGTAGGCGCCCGACATGATCACGGCGCGGGCGACCAGGTCGGCATCGTCTGTGACAAGGATGCCCCCTTCGCCTGCGTTGATCATCTTGTAGGACTGGAACGAGAAACAGCCCACCTTGCCGATGGTGCCGATGTTGCGGCCATGCCAAGTGGTGCCCAGCGAATGGGCCGCGTCCTCGATCACTGGGATGTCGCGCGTGTCGCACAGCGCCATGATCGCGTCCATGTCCGAGGTATGGCCGCGCATGTGGCTGATGATTACCGCCTGAACCCCGTCGAGCTTGGCCGCAAAATCGTCGATGTCGATGCGGTAATTGTCGCCCACCTCGCACAGGACCGGAACGCAGTCTGCATGCACCACCGACGAGGGCACCGCCGCAAAGGTAAAGCCCGGGATCAGCACCCGCGCGTCCCGCGGTAGCCCCAGCGCCTTGAGCGACAGGAACAGAGCCGCCGAACAGGACGACACCGCCAGCGCGTATTTGCTGCCCAGCAACTCGGCGAACTCTGCCTCAAGCAAAGCAACCGGCGCGTCCTGCGGCGCGGTATAGCGGAACAGGTCCCCGGATTGCATCAGGGACTCGATCGCGTCTTTGGCGGCGGCAGGGATGGGTTCGGCGTCATGGACGTTGGGTGGCAGCGTCATATTTGATAATCCCAAATTCTATGTTTGGAAAAGATAAAATGAAAAGCTGAGCAAACCAAGCCTTCATTCGCCTGCTGGGCGAAATTTCACCGAACCGTCACAAGTGGTGGGTCAAAGGCCCAGCCGATCACGCAGGGCATACCAAGTCATCGCCAGTACCAGCAGAGGGCTGCGCAGGGCCGAGCCTCCGGGAAAAGGCAGAGCGGGCACGCGGGCCATCGTTTCGAATCCTTCGGCCTGGCCCTGGATGGCCAGCGCCATCAACTGACCGGCATGGGTCGCAGTGCCGACCCCATGACCGGAATAGCCCGAGGCCGACAGGATGTTTGGCGCCAGACGCGTCAGGTACGGCATCCGCCGCATGGTGATGGCCAGCGTACCGCCCCAGGCATAGTCGATCCGAGCGTCGCGCAGATGCGGAAAGATCTCGGTCATCGGTTTGCGGACCTTGGCGGCGATGTCGGATGGAAAGCGATAGCCATAGCTCTCGCCACCGCCGAACAACAGCCGCCCATCGGCGCTGAGGCGGAAATAGTTCACCACGAATTTCGTGTCGGCAACGGCCACGTCCTGCGTCAGAACCTTTGCGGCCTCGGCGCCCAGCGGCTCGGTCGCGGCGATGAAATTGTTGATTGGCATGACCCGCGCAGCGACCTTGCGGTTCAGATTGCCTAGATAGCCATTGCAGGCCAGAACCAGATGGTCGGCCGTGACCGAACCCTGTTCGGTGCGAACGGTGACGCGTGGGCCTTCCTCGATGCCCAGAACCTCGGTGTTTTCGTGCAGCGTCAGGCCGGCGGCCAAGGCGGCCTCGGCCAGGCCAAGCGCATAGTTCAGCGGGTGTAGATGGGCCGCGCCCATGTCCAGATATCCGCCCGCATAGGCCGGCGAGGGGCAGAGCGCGCGCCCGGCTTCGGCATCTAGAAGCTCGATCTGGTCATAGCCATAGGCGGTTTTCAGGTGATCGGCGTGAGCGTGCAATTCGGCGCGTTCGCCGTCACTGAAGCCCAACGTGGCGATGCCCGGTTTCAAGTCGCAATCGATGCCCTGGCGTTCGATCAGCGATTTGGTCAGCGTCTTGGCGTCTTCGGCCAGATCCCACAGCTTGGCCGCGTCGTCGCGCCCCACCAGCTTCTCCAGGTCTTCCTGATCCATGCGCTGGGCGCTGCCCAGTTGCCCGCCGTTGCGCCCCGAGGCGCCGAAGCCCACGCGGTGCGCTTCAAGCAGGACCACCCTGAACCCGGCCTCGGCCAGGTGCAGCGCGGTCGAGAGGCCCGTATACCCTCCACCCACGACGCAAACGTCGGCGGTGACATCGCCGCGCAGCGGCTCGGTCGGGGTTCGCGGGTGCGCGGTGGCGGCATACCAGCTGGGCGGGTAGATGCCGCGTTTGTCATTGCTGTACAGCAGGTTCATGGCGCACATGGCTCAGACGTTCAGCAGCAGGTGTTCACGCTCCCACGGCGAAATCACCTGCAGGAATTCCTCGTACTCGGCGCGTTTCACGATGCTGTAGACCCGTGCGAACTCGGGGCCCAGAACCTGATGCAAGGCTTCGGCCTCGTCGAACAGATCCAGCGCGTTGCCCATGACCTGCGGAATGTCGCCGTCACCTTCGTAAGCGTCGCCATAGAACTGACGGCGCGGCCGGTCCTGATTGACCAGACCAAGATAGCCGCAGGCCAGCGACACGGCGATGCCCAGATAGGGGTTGCAATCCATCCCGGCGATGCGGTTTTCCACCCGGCGGCTGTCGGGACCCGACAGCGGCACACGTATCCCCGTGGTACGGTTGTCGCGCGCCCATTCCAGGTTGATCGGGGCGGCATGGTCCTTGACGTAGCGCCGGTAAGAGTTGACGTAGGGCGCCATCACCGCCAGTCCGGCGGGCAGGTGCAGCTGCAGACCGGCGATGAAGTTGTAGAACGCGTCCGTTTCGCCGCCCTGAGGCCCCGAGAATAGGTTTTTGCCCGTCTCCATGTCGATGATCGAGTGATGGATGTGCATGGCCGATCCCGGCTCGTCCTCGATCGGTTTGGCCATGAAGGTGGCAAAGCAGTTGTGGCGCAGCGCAGCCTCGCGGATCAGGCGTTTGAAATAAAACACCTCGTCCGCCAGCTTGACCGGATCGCCATGGCGCAGGTTGATCTCAAGCTGACCGGCGCCGCCCTCCTGGGTGATGCCGTCGATCTCGAACCCTTGCGCCTCGGCGAAAT
The DNA here is from genome assembly GCF_056539245.1 of Ruegeria sp. BC2. Classification (NCBI taxonomy): domain Bacteria; kingdom Pseudomonadati; phylum Pseudomonadota; class Alphaproteobacteria; order Rhodobacterales; family Roseobacteraceae; genus Ruegeria; species Ruegeria sp. BC2. The sequence continues at coordinate 1,676,996 of NZ_JBQFUQ010000001.1, read as the reverse complement.
CGTAGATGTCGTCGATCACGGGGCCGAATTCATCCACGGCGGTCATGGAATAGGCCTGCCGTGCGGCAGCCGGACGGCCCGAGCGGCCCATCATCGGCTCGATCCCCTTGGCCGGGTCCACGTTGCGGGCGACCAGAAAGAACTCCATCTCGGGCGCGACAACCGGTTTCCACCCTTTGTCCTTGTACAGCTGGACAACGCGTTTCAGCACGTTGCGCGGGCTGAACGGAATCGGATCGCCGTCCCGGTCGTAGGCGTCATGGATCACCTGAAGGGTCCAGTCACCGGTCCACGGTGCCGCCGAGGCCGTGCTGAAATCGGGCTTGAGGATCATGTCGCGTTCGATGAACCCATCCTCACCCGCGGCCTCACCCCAGTCTCCAGTGATGGTCTGGTAGAAAATGCTGTCGGGTAGATGGAAATAGGCCTGCTTGGCGAATTTCGATGCCGGAACCGCCTTGCCGCGGGCAATCCCCGGCAGGTCCGAGATGATGCACTCGACCTCGTCCAGCCGGTGCCCTTCGATGTAATCCCGTGCTGCTTGTGGAAGTTGGTCTGTCCAGTCGGCCATCAGGCCCTCTCTTTCTTCAGGAACTCTGACATGAAACGCCCGATATTGGCGTTGTCATCCGGAGCGTTCCATCGGGTTTTTGCGTCGTCCATCAGGGCGTCGGGTACCACGCCTTTACCGCGTGTCTCCATGAGGCCCTGAATGAAATCGTTGGAGTATTCGGGATGTGCCTGCACCGTCCAGATCGTGTCCCCGTAGGCAACCATAGCGTTCTTGCAGAACGCGTTGCTGCCCAATAGCTGGGCGCCGTCGGGCAGGGCCGTCACCTGATCCTGGTGCCACGCGTTTAACGACACCTTGCGCCCGTCATAGTCATACTCCGTGCGTCCGATCGCCCAACCCTTGTCGAACTTTTCAACCTTGCCGCCCAACGCCTGAGCGATGATCTGATGGCCGAAACAGACCCCGATCAACGGTTTCCGTGCCGCTTGGATCTCGCGGATCAATTGCTCGAGCTTGGGGATCCACGGATGATCTTCGTAGGCGCCATGCCGCGAGCCGGTAATCACCCATCCATCGCAGTCGCTTGCGCTGTCGGGGAACACATCATCCACCACCGCATAGGTCACGAACTCGAAATCGTTGCCGTCCAGAAGCTGTTGAAACATCAGGTCGTAGTCGCCGAACGATCGTTCCAGCGGTTCGGGCGCGTGGCCGGTCTGCAGTATGCCGATTTTCATGAGTCACCAAATTTGATCAAATTCAATCTACCCGAGTCTCGATCCACGGGCAAGAGGATCATACGGACTCCAGATAGCTCAGCCAGTGACTGTCGGGGTCCATGTCGGCAAAGCGTGCGGATTCCTGCCTTTTGGTCATCACCATGTTTCGGATCAGATCCTCGGAGAAGATGCGCGCGATGATCGGGTCCGTCTCGAATGCCGAAATGGCCGAATCCCAGTCCCCCGCCAATTGCAGTAGCCCTTCGATCTCGTATGCATTTCCCGTGATCGGGGGTGGAGGTTGAAGGCCGTCCTCGATGCCGATCAGAGCCGCGCCCAGAACCGCAGCCAGCATCAGATAGGGGTTGATGTCGCCGCCGGCCACACGGTGCTCGATCCGGCGGGCGGCGGGCGCACCGCCCGGAATGCGGATTGCCGCGGTCCGGTTCTCATAGGCCCAGGCCGCGCCTGTGGGGGCATGGGCTCCGGGCACGAGCCGCGTGTAAGAATTGCCATGCGGAGCAAAGATCAGCGTGCTGCCGGGCATGGCGGCCAGACAGCCGGCGACGGCAGAGCGCAGGATTTCGGTCCCTTCACGCCCGCCATTGTCAAACACGTTGCGTCCCTGGTCATCCAGCACGGAAAAATGCACATGCATTCCGTTCCCAGCATCATCGGCATAGGGTTTGGCCATGAAGGTCGCGGTAAAGCCGTGCTTGCGGGCCAACCCACGGGTCAATGCCTTGAAAAGCCACGTATCATCGGCGCAGCGCATGGCATCCTGATGGTTCAGATTGATTTCGAACTGGCCGATACCGCTCTCTGAGATTGCCGTTTGGGCGGGAATCCCCATTTCGGCGCACCCGTCATAGAGCTCGGTGAAGAAGGCGTCGAAGGCGTCCATTTCGGCCATCGACAACACCGCCTCGCCGCGCAGCCGACGACCGGTAACCGGGTTATGCGGGGGTTTTGGTTGCGCGTCCGAAGAGTCAAGCAGGGTGAATTCTAGTTCGGTCGCGGCAACAACTTTCCATCCGCGCTGGGCATAGCGCGACAGGACCGCGGCCAGCGCATGGCGGGGATCGCCGGCAAAGGGTGTGCCGTGATCGTCGTACAGGCACATCGGCACCAGCGCCGTGGGTGTGGTCAGCCAGGGCATCGGCACCGGGCCGCGCTCGGTCGGGCGCAGCACACCATCGGCGTCGCCTGTTTCGAACACCAGCGGGCTGCCCTCGATATCGGCGCCCCACAGATCGACGTTCAGCGCCGAAAACGGCATGCGCACCGCGCCGCTGTCCAGCTTGTCGGCGTAAGACGGGGGCACGCGTTTGCCGCGCATCTGGCCGTTCAGGTCACAGGCGGCGACGCGAAATGTATGCAGGGCGGCAAGGTCCATCTGGGGCTCCGTAGCTGTGCTGCGGCAAACCTAGTCGAGCTTTCTGCCCTTGTCACGATTTTTGATCAAATTATTCGGGTGACAATCTCGGGCGCGGCAGGAATAAACGAAACATCAGGATATGTACCCATTCCAGCACATGCATTGCACGGTTTTTTGCAACTTCAATCGGCCGGCTCGGATCAACACTCGGTTGCGTATTTGTGGGAATCGCGAGGGCTGGGTTACGCTTTGATCCGCAGTCAGGAAAGTTTTCACAAGAAAGGAATGTTCGGATGTCGGAGAGAGATGTTTACGTCGAAAAAGCCAAGGCCATGCTGGACCAGTGGAACGCCGAAATCGACAAGACCAAGGCCAAAATCGACGAAGCCGCGGCGGACAGTAAAATCCAGTACCAAAAGCAGTTGGAAGAGATGCGGGCGCAGCGGGACAAGGCCGAAGCCGAATTGAAGGAAATGCGCAAGGCCAGTGACGCGGCCTGGGCCGATATGAAAGCCGGGTTCGACAAGGCGTGGGACAACATGTCCGAGGCTTTTGACTCCGCGATGGCGCGCTTTAAGTGAAACGACAGTTAAAGGGCTTGGCGCCTCAGCGCGCCAGGTTCAGGCGGAACCGCATCTTGGCCTTGCGCGCCACCGGCAGGTGCCGGTTCAGCCGCTTGTTGATCAGGCCGAACACGCCCACGATCACCAGCGTCAGCAGGATGAAATAGAACGCCAGGATCGGGTAGGGGACGAACGGGTTGAACGTCTTGTCGGCGAAATAGCTGGCATAGTAAAGCGCGTCCCCGCGTTGCTGCCAGGCCGGAAAGGCCGAGAAGAAGACCAGCGTGGTGGCATGGAACAGGAAAATCGCCTCGTTCGTGTAGGCAGGCCAGGCCAGTCGCAGCATGGTGGGCCACACGATCCGGCGGAAGCGCGACCAGCCGGACATGCCATAGGCATCGGCGGCCTCGATATCTCCCTTGGGGATCGACCGCAGCGCGCCATAGAAGATCTCGCCCGAATAGGCGGCAGTGTTCAGGAACAGCACGATCAGCGCCCCCAGCCAGGCCGAGGTGAAGGCGTCGAACATCGGGTAAGTCTTCTTGAGCGACAGGAACAGGAAGTAGGCAAAGAAGAACTGGATGAACAGTGGTGAGCCGCGGAAGATGAAGATGAACCATTCGGAGGGTTTGCGCAGCCACTTGCGGCTGGACGCCTTGCCCAGGGCCACGGCCGTGGCCAGGAAGAACCCGGTGGCCAGCGCCATCACGCCGAAATAGATGTTCCAGATCATCCCTGAACCGATCAGGGTGAACTGTTCGCACAGGGTGAAATCGCTGCGCGGCAGCAGGCGCTCGCCAAACCCGATCGAACGCAGGCCGTAATCCTGGATGGTCTGCAGGCAGCTCATGCGGTGGTCTCCTTGCGCAGCAGCTCTCCGCCCGATGTGGCCTGACCGTGAGATAGCCGGCGCATCAGCCGTTCGAGGCCGATCTCGGAAACGCGGGTCATGCCAAGGTAGAAAACCAGCAGGAACAGGAAGTACCACATGCGCCAGTCGCCATGCGGATAGGCGGTGAATTTCGAGGTCTTGGTGCCGCCCAGTTCGCGCGCCCAATAGACGATGTCCTCGACCCCCAGCAGGAATAGCAGGGGCGTGGCCTTGATCAGCACCATCCACAAGTTCGACAGACCGGGCAGGGCATAGACCCACATCTGCGGCACGAGAATGCGCCAGAAGGTCTGGCGGCGGGTCATGCCATAGGCCTCGGCGGTTTCAAGCTGCGCAAGCGGCACGGCGCGCATACCGCCGAACAGAACGTTGGCGGCGAAGGCACCGAACACGATCGAGAAAGTGATGACGGCCAGGAAAAAGCCGTAGGTTTCGTGCACCCATTCCGGTGCGGTGCCCAGCGGCAGCTTGGCGGCGGGGCAGACGAGAAAGTCGTTGCCCTGGCGGATCGGATCGGTCCAGTCGGGACACAGCACCTGATGCCGCATCCACTCGAACCCCTGGTCCAGGGCGATCACGAAAAACAGGAAAAACGCAATATCGGGCACACCGCGCACGATGGCGATATAGCCTTTGCCCAGCCAGCCCAGCGGCGGGAAATGCGACCGCGCCGCCATTGCCCCCGCAAAGCCGAAAGCCAACGCCACCGGGGCCGTCACCGCCAGCAAGGCCAGAACCTTGATGAACGACAGGTAGAACGACCAGTGCACGCCGTTGGTCAGATAGCATGAAAACCAGCGGAACGTGCCGAGCGTGTCGGGATCAGCGCAGTAGGAAAACATGGGGCGTCTTTCGAACGTCGGGTCCGGCGCGGGCCGGGGTGGGTTCGGCGCGTGTGGCGCCGAACCGCAGGACCGGATGCTTAGTTGGTGACGACCGAGCCGTCAGGTGCGTAGGTGGCGGTGTCTTCACCAAACCACTTTTTCAGCATCTCGTTCAGGGTGCCGTCCTCTTTCATCGAGGTGATGGCGGCATCGAACTTGCCGCGCAGTTCGGCATCGCTTTCGCGCAGGCCCATGCCGACGCCACCGCCCAGCGGAACCGGATCGCCGACAAAGACCAGTTCGCCATTCGATTCCTCGACCAGCGGCACCAGGTAGTCGCGGTCGGCCAGAACGGCATCAGCCTCACCGTTGCGCACGGCGGCGATGGTTTCCTCGGGCGTCGCGAACTCAACCAGAGTTGCGCCCGACTCGGCCACGTGGCCGGCCTGGATGGTGGCGGTCTGTGCGGCGACGACGCCGCCGGTCACGTCAGCATCCGCCGAGGTTGCGACATAGGCCGAAGCGGTCGGCGGATAGTAGTCCTGGGTGAAGTCGATGACCTCATCACGCTCGGCCGTGATCGACATGCCCGCGATGATGGTGTCGTAGTTGCCCGAGACCAGGTTCGGAATGATCGAATCCCAGTCATTCTTGACCCATTCGCATTCCAGCTGGGCGCGTTTGCACAGCTCGTCGCCGACCTCACGCTCGAAGCCGTCGATCTCGCCGGCGTCGTTGATGAAGTTGTACGGAGGATAGGCGCCCTCGGTGCCCATGCGGACCGTGTCGGCCATGGCCATACCAGCGCCAAGCGCCAGCGCTGCAGTGGTCAGAATCAGGTTTTTCATTGGTAACTCCCCTGTTTGGTTCTGTCCTGATTTTACGCCGCCTTTGTGGCGGAGAGAAAGCCCCGAAGCCTTTCGGATTCGGCAGCAGTGAAAATATCTTCGGGCGAGCCTTCTTCTTCAATCAGGCCCTGGTGCAGAAACACCACGTGGCTTGAGATGTCGGCGGCCATCTGCATGTCGTGCGTGACGATGATCATGGTGCGGCCTTCGGCGGCCAGATCCTTGATCACCTTGATCACTTCCTGTTCCAGCTCGGGATCCAGCGCCGAGGTCGGCTCGTCGAACAGCAGCGCCTCGGGCTCCATGCACAGGCCTCGCGCGATCGCGGCGCGCTGTTGCTGGCCGCCCGACAGTTGCGCGGGATAGGCGTCGCATTTGTCGCCGATGCCAACTTTGTCCAGGTATTTGCGGGCGCTGTCCTCGACCTCGTGCCGGTCACGGCCCAGCACGGTGATCGGGGCTTCCATCACGTTCTGCAAGATGGTCATGTGGGCCCAAAGGTTGAACTGCTGGAACACCATCGACAGGTTGGTACGGATGCGCAGCACCTGTTTGGGATCGGCGGGGCGGCGGTGATCGCGGGTTCCGGTCCAACGCACCGGCTCACCTTTGAACAGGATCTCGCCCTCCTGGCTGTCTTCCAGCAGGTTGCAACAGCGCAGCAGGGTGGACTTGCCCGACCCGGATGATCCGATCAGCGACACCACGTCGCCGCGATGGGCGGTGATGTCCACTCCTTTGAGGACTTCGAGATTGCCAAAGCTTTTGTGCAGGTTCTTGATCTCGATGACGGGAGTGCTGTCTGTCACGGGTCGTCCTGGTGTTGTTGATTGCGTTGGTGCGGTACTAGGGCCGAAAAACAAGAGCAATGCAATGCGCAAATGACAAGTTCAAGTCCCGAAACCTCCGATTCGGCCACGGTCAGTGGTCAAATTGGTCAGCTTTCAGGCAGCAAAGCCGCAGGCGATGGCGGGTTGGGAACGGCTAGGTAGAGATCAGCTGCAATGTCGATCAACCCGCGGATGTGCAGCGCTGCCCGATCAGCCGGGGAAAGGTCTGAGATCGCGGCGCGAACCGCAGAGGCGACCAGGCCCGGATCGCGCTTGATCGCGGTGATGTAGGGCAACGCCGGGGTGGGGCGCGTGATTGCCACTTGGCGCAGGCGCTTGCTCAGATCGGTATGCTCTTGCAGCAGCACCCATGTAAGCGCGTCCAGCGATGCGAAATCGGCATGTCCATCGGCCACGGCCTGCGCCGACAAAGCGTGTCCACCGGTTTCCAGCAGGCGTGCCGGAGCAAGGCCCAGTTCGGACAGATGCGTGACCGGCGCGGCCCAACCCGATTGGGACAGCGCCTCGTTAAAAGCAAAAAAACCTGCCGCCAGTTCAGGCAGATCGCGCGCGTCTTCAGCGCGGGCCACGAAAACCGAGCAGTAGTGTCCCGGCGGACAGCCCGGCAGGTCATAATCTGGAGTGCCAACCAGGTGCACCTTGCCGTGCAGGCGCGTGCGATAAGGCATACCGCAGGTCTGGGCAAAGACCAGGCTCGGATCCTGCCAGATGTCCCAGAAATCACGATCGCGGGCCAAATGGTTCGGACCTTCGCCCAAATGTGCGCGAATCAAACTCCAAAAGCGATCGTTGGCCGGTTGCAAAGCGGGCATGTCGTACATGCCCAGAATCGCCGTCACGATTTGGCGGCCTTCTGCCGGGCTAGAGCTGAATCCACGTCGCTGACGCCCAGAAGGCTGACGACCAGTCGCAGCAGCGAGTCCTCGTCCTGCGAGCGCTGACCGTCGGCCAGCGCCACCGACCACAGCGCCTGAACCACGCCAAGGCGATGGTCGTACGGCACCGCATCCTTGATAGCCCGGGTAAAGCGGACGGTATCAGGGGCCTCGGCCTCGAGATCTTCGGCTTGGGCGCGCAGCCCTGCGGCCTCGAACGGCGAAAGGCCATAGCGCTCGGCCAGAACCTTGTCGATGCGCGACATCTCGGTATCGGCATAGTCATCATCGGACCGGGCAAGGCGAACCAGCAGGGCGGCCAAGGCCAGCCGGGCGTCGTCATCGGTCAGTGGGTCGGGCTGCGGCTGGGTCAGCCGGGACAGAAAGGCGTTGAACATGGCCTAGATATAGCGGCCACTCAGCCCGCGTCCAAGCGGCTTTGCACCCGTTCGCGCGCGGCTTGGCTGTCATTGTAGCTGAGGCCCATGGCGATACGCGCTTCTTCGACGATCTTGATCTCGCCCTCGTCCGAATTGCCGTCGGCCAGCACAACCTCCCAAAGGGCCTCCATTGCCGCCAGACGTTCGTGCAAATCCGTCGTTTCGCGGATCAGTTTGCCGAAGGTATCCGTGTCGGGGGCCGCGGCGTGCAGCTTCTCGCAGGTGGCGCGGACCTTTGCGGCCTCGATCGCGTTGTGCTGATAGAGCCGTGCCAAGATGCGGTCGATCAGGCTGATTTCCTCGATCTTGTAGTCGCGGTCGGCCTGCGCGACACGCACCAGCAAGGCGCCAAGCGCCAGTTCCGCATCGGGGTCCGGCAGCGTGGTCTGCTGAGGAGGGCGCAAAGCCTGCAGGAAGTTCTTTAGCAGTGGCATTGGGGAATCCGTATTTCTGTCACCGTGTCCGTGCTAGGCGTCATACCCTTCGATGATCACCAGATCACCGGATGAAACAGGATCGCGCAAGGCTTTTGCCTTTTGGTACAGGTCGCTTTCATAGCAGGCCAGGGCGGCCTCGTAGCTGGGAAATTCGATAACGACGGTTCGCGCCCGCGCTGCGCCTTCCCGCACCTGCCGATCTCCACCGCGCACCAGAAAACGGGCACCGTATTCGGCAAACGCCTCGCCATTGGCAGCGATGTAGGTCTTGTAGGTCTCCATGTCGTCTACATCGACATGGGCCACCCAGTATCCTTTGCTCACGCGGTCTGCTCCTTTTGTCCGTTCCGGCTCAAACTGAACCGGAACGCTTTGCAAAGCAAGGCCAAGCCGAACAGTCCGCTTCAGACCAGACGCGACGTGTCCTTGGCCGCGCGTACGAAGTCGCGGAACAACGGGTGCGGATCGAAAGGTTTGGATTTCAGTTCCGGGTGGTACTGCACACCGATGAACCACGGGTGGTCTGACCATTCGACGATCTCGGGCAGGCGTCCATCGGGTGACATACCCGAGAAATTCAGGCCTGCTTTCTCAAGCTGTTCGCGATACTTGGTGTCCACCTCATAGCGGTGGCGGTGCCGTTCTTCGATCTGGGTGCTGCCATATACCTCGGCCACTTTCGAGCCTTCGGTCAGAACCGCGTTGTAGGCACCCAGACGCATGGTGCCGCCCTTGTCGTCACCAACCTTGCGTTCGATCTTGGCGTTGCCCTGAACCCATTCCTTGAGGTGATAGACCACCGGTTCAAAGCGTTTTTTGCCGGCCTCGTGGTCGAATTCCTCGGACCCCGCGCCGGAGATGCCGGCCACGTTGCGGGCGGCCTCGATCACTGCCATCTGCATGCCCAGACAGATGCCCAGATACGGCACCTTGTGTTCGCGGGCATATTGCGCAGCCTTGATCTTGCCTTCGGTGCCGCGCTCGCCAAAACCGCCGGGAACGAGGATGGCGTGGAACCCTTCCAGATGCGGGCCGGGGTCTTCGGTGTCAAAGATCTCGGCATCGACCCACTCAACCTTGACCCGGACGCGATTGGCCATGCCGCCATGGGTCAGCGCCTCGGCGATGGACTTATAGGCATCTTCCAACTGGGTGTACTTTCCGACGATCGCGACCTTCACTTCGCCCTCGGCGTTGTGGATTCGGTCGCTGACGTCTTCCCACTTCGACAGGTCTGGCTTGGGCGCCGGGCTGATCTGGAATGCGTCAAGCACGGCCTGATCGAGACCTTCGCGGTGATAGGCCAGCGGCGCGTCGTAAATGGTCGAGAGATCCTGCGCGGCGATTACCGCGTCGGGGCGCACGTTGCAGAACAGGGCCAGCTTTTCGCGCTCTTTCTGCGGGATCGGTCCTTCGGAACGGCAGACCAGAATGTCGGGCGCCAGGCCGATTGAGCGCAGTTCCTTGACCGAGTGCTGGGTGGGCTTGGTCTTCAGCTCGCCAGAGGCCTTGATGTAAGGCAACAGGGTCAGGTGCATGAAAATGCACTGGCCGCGCGGTTTGTCCTGGCTGAACTGGCGGATGGCTTCAAAGAAGGGCAGGCCTTCGATGTCGCCCACGGTGCCGCCGATCTCGCACAGCATGAAATCGACCTCATCCTCGCCGATGGCGATGAAGTCCTTGATCTCGTTGGTCACGTGCGGGATCACCTGAATGGTCTTGCCCAGATAGTCGCCGCGGCGTTCCTTTTCCAGAACGTTTGAATAGATCCGCCCCGAACTGACCGAGTCGGTCTTTCGTGCGGCAACACCCGTGAAGCGCTCGTAGTGTCCCAGGTCCAGGTCGGTCTCGGCTCCGTCGTCGGTGACGAAAACCTCACCATGTTCGAACGGCGACATCGTGCCGGGATCGACATTCAGGTAGGGATCCAGCTTGCGCAGCCGAACCGAGTATCCCCGAGCCTGCAGAAGCGAACCCAGAGCAGCGGACGCCAGCCCTTTGCCCAAGGATGATACAACACCACCAGTGATGAAAATAAATCGCGCCATGTTTCTTCGGCTGCCCCCGTGAGACGTAAACATCAACTGCCCGGCGGTTCGAAAAAACCGCAGCATCACGGGACTTCACGTATAAAGGATTCGCGCAAAAAGCGCAAGAGAACCGCAAGATGCTGTTGTGGTTCTCTTTCAGATTTCTAGGTTTTGTGGATCAGTCGGCCTGTGGGATCAGCGGCGCGTTGTCGCCCTGCGCCGGCGGCAGCAGGTCCTCGGCCGAGGGAACAGCAGGTGTGCTCTCTTCGGTCGCGTCCTGAGCCGGAACGCCAAGCCGGTCGATGACCGAGCTTCCAGCCGATTTTTCTGCGGCAAGAATCGTCAGCGTGATCGAGGTCACGATGAAGCAGGCTGCAAGGATCCAGGTCACCTTCGCCAGTGCCGTCGTTGCCGAACGTCCTGCAATGGCGCCACCGCCGCCGCCACCCATGCCCAGGCCACCGCCTTCGGACCGCTGCAGCAGAACAACGGCGATCAGGCCCAAAGCCAAAAGAAGGTGGATGATGAGAACGACGTTTTCCATGGTGTTCCTGTGCGGCGTGGCGTGTATCGCCGGGTACTTAAGCAAGTTTGAGGCCGGGGGCAAGCCACGAGTTGCCATCACCGCAGGGGATTGTGCCGAACAGGCCAAATGGGGCTGGACACCCGGCGGTGCCTAGCTCAGGCTGCGGCCATGCCACATGACGACCACGACCACCCGCACGCTTTGCTGCCCCCGGACCCCGCTTTGCGCGTCAAAGCGCTTGAGACGATCCTGACCCGCAAGGGTTTGATCGATCCGGTCGCTCTGGACGAGATCATAGACACCTATCAGAACCGGATCGGCCCGCAAAACGGTGCGAAGGTTGTCGCCAAAGCTTGGTCTGACCCGGACTTCAAACGCGCCCTGCTGGACGACGCTACGCCTGTGCTCTCTGAGATGGGGTTTTATGGCCGGCAGGGCGAGCATATGGTCGTGGTCGAGAATACTCCCCGGACGCACAACATGGTCGTCTGCACCTTGTGCAGCTGTTACCCATGGCCGCTGTTGGGTATCCCCCCGGGCTGGTACAAATCTGACGCTTACCGCGCCCGAGCCGTGCGCGAGCCGCGCCGCGTCCTGGCTGAGTTCGGAGTTGAACTGCCCGAAGGTACCACGGTTCGTGTCTGGGATTCGACTGCCGAAGTACGGTATCTGGTCTTGCCCATGCGCCCAGAAGGCACTGACGGTTTGAGCGAAGAGGACTTGGCCGCGCTGGTCACGCGCGACAGCATGATCGGCACGGGTTTGCCGAAGGTGTCGGCATGACCCGTGTCCACGACATGGGCGGGCGGTTCGGTGACGGGCCGGTACGCCCCGAGCCTGAGGACGCGCTGGTTTTTGCCGAAGACTGGCACGCGCGGGCCCTTGCAGTGACGCTGGCTGCGGGCGCGTTGGGCCAATGGAACATCGACACTTCGCGCCATGCGCGGGAAAGGCTGTCCCCCAAGGACTATGCCCGGTTCAGCTATTACGAGAAATGGATTTCGGCCCTGGCCGACCTGTTGGTCGAGACCGGGGTTCTGCGGATCGAGGATCTGCGCGGGCAGGGCGTTGACGGGCCACATCCGCTTGCTCCGCGAAAGCTGCCGGCAGATGCGGTGGCCCGAGTTCTGGCCAAAGGTGGACCGGCCGATCGCCCGTCGAACATCCCTGCCGCTTTTGAGGTCGGCCAGACCGTTCGCACGCTGCGCCCTTCGGCCAATCGTCTTGTTGAAGGGGGGCACACGCGGCTGCCCGCATACGGAGCGGGCGCGACCGGACGCATTTTGCGGTTTCACGGCACACATGTCTTGCCGGACTCCAGCGCGCATGGTCTGGGTGAAGCGCCCGAGCCGCTTTATGCCGTTGCTTTTCCCGCGTCGGAACTGTGGGCCAATCCCGAACACCCGGACGACGAGGTGATTCTGGATCTCTGGCAAAGCTATCTGGAACCCGCATGAGCATCTGTCCCGATCACAACGCCCCAAGTCCGGTTTTTGAGAGCCCCTGGCACGCTCAGGTGTTTGCGGTGACGGTGGCGTTGAATGAGGCCGGCCGGATTTCCTGGAGCGATTGGGCCGCTCGGTTCTCCGAGACTTTGCGGCGCCACGGGCTGAACCGCGAGCTGGACGGGGGCGACGATTATTTCATGGCATGGCTCGAAACGCTCGAGTCCGTTTTGGCCGAGCAGGAAACGGTATTGCCCGAAGAAATCCACGAAATGCGCGCAGCTTGGGAGGAGGCGTATCTGAAGACGCCTCACGGAATGCCGTTGCGCCTGTAGCGCAAGTTGGCTTTCCAGGTGCTGCCCGTTTCGGGGGGTATCCCGGCATCTTTTAAGCCAAATGTACAGCGGCGCGGACTCCGTCCGGTGGCCATGATCCCCGACAAGAGCATTGCGCTTCGGCGCGATTGGTGGCTGCGGCGAAATACCGGTTTCCCTGTTGCCTGCGCCCCGCTATATGGGCCGGGTTTGGTAATTCAGCGCAAAAAGGACCGGATATGGCCAATGTGGTTGTTGTCGGCGCCCAATGGGGTGACGAAGGAAAAGGCAAGATCGTCGACTGGCTCAGCGAGCGGGCAGACGTGATCGCGCGTTTTCAGGGCGGGCACAACGCCGGGCATACGCTGGTCATCGATGGCGAGGTCTACAAGCTGCATGCACTGCCGTCTGGTGTGGTGCGTGGTGGCAAGCTGAGCGTCATCGGCAACGGCGTTGTCCTGGATCCCTGGCATCTGCTGAAAGAGATCGAAACGATCCGCGCGCAAGGCGTCGAGATCACACCTGAAACGCTGATGATTGCCGAAAACACACCCTTGATCCTGCCGATCCACGGCGAGCTGGACCGCGCGCGCGAGGAAGCAGCGAGCAAGGGCACCAAGATTGGCACGACCGGACGCGGGATCGGCCCGGCCTATGAAGACAAGGTTGGTCGCCGCTCGGTGCGTGTGGCCGATCTGGCGGATGAGGCGACTCTCGAGGCTCGGGTCGATAGGGCGTTGCAACACCACGACCCGCTGCGCAAGGGTTTGGGTATCGACGCCGTGGATCGTGACGCACTGATCGCCCAATTGAAGGAAATCGCGCCGCAGATCCTGCCTTTTGCGGCGCCCGTCTGGAAAGTGCTGAACGAAAAGCGCAAAGCGGGCAAGCGCATCCTGTTCGAAGGCGCTCAGGGAGCCTTGCTGGATATCGATTTCGGCACGTATCCTTTTGTGACCTCGTCAAATGTGATTGCAGGGCAGGCGGCGACGGGCGTGGGGATCGGTCCGGGGTCGATCGACTTCGTTCTGGGTATCGTGAAGGCCTACACCACCCGTGTTGGCGAAGGCCCGTTCCCGACCGAACTGCACGACGCCGACGGGCAGCGACTGGGAGAGCGCGGACATGAATTCGGCACCACGACAGGCCGCAAGCGGCGCTGCGGCTGGTTTGACGCCTGCCTCGTGCGACAAACCTGCGCCACAAGTGGTGTCAACGGAATCTCCCTGACCAAGCTCGATGTTCTGGACGGGTTCGAGACGCTGAAAATCTGTGTCGCTTACGAATTGGACGGCAAACGTTTGGACTATTTGCCGACGGCTGCGGATCAGCAGGCGCGGTGCACACCGATCTATGAAGAAATGCCGGGCTGGAGCGAGTCCACCGAAGGCGCGCGCAGCTGGGCAGACTTGCCGGCAAACGCCATCAAATATGTCCGCCGGGTGGAAGAACTGATCGAATGCCCGGTGGCGCTGCTGTCTACCAGCCCGGAGCGGGACGACACCATCCTGGTGACCGACCCGTTTGCCGACTGATGGCAGGCGCGGACAAACCCGGCCTCAGCTACAAGGCCCGCAGGCGGTGGTCGCTGGTTCTGTTGCTGGTGGGGCTGCCGCTGTACATTGTGGCGGTGGTCACCATCGTGAACTGGCTGGACCGACCATCAATCCTGGTCGAACTGCTGGTCTATGTGGTTTTGGGTGTTCTGTGGGCGCTGCCATTCAAATTTGTGTTTCGTGGCGTTGGCAAAGAAGACCCGGATCAAGATCAGCAATAGACCGGACCGTTGTAAGAAACCTGCCGACGTGACAGGCTTGTCCGAAAAACAGTTTCGGTAAGCACAAGTCGGCAGGTGGATCCTTGATGAAAAATGCTGTTTTGGTCACATTGACCAGTCTCGCAACCCTGAGTTCAGGCGCCGTCTGGGCTGATGATTGGGAGTTCGTCATTGCCCCTTATCTCTGGGGGCCGGATTTCAGAACCTCTCTGGACATTGGGCCGAACCCTCCGGTTGATGGCAGCAAATCCATCTTCGACATTCTAAACAGTGCTTTCCTGATCGCGGGCGAGGCCCGGAAAGGGCGTTGGACGATCGGAGGCGAGTTCAACTATCTGAATCTGGGCGACACCGTTTCCATCGGACCGTTCAGCAACGCCGCGAGCTGGGAGCTGGACGGGATCATGACCTCGCTCGCGGGCAGCTACGCGGTGGCAGAGGACAGCCGGTCCCGAATTGAGGTGCTGGGCGGGCTGCGCCATTGGGATCTTGATCTGTCGACAACCGTAGCCGGTTTCACGGCAAGCACTGACCAAAGCTGGACAGATCCAATCATTGGGGCACGATACTCTCGCGCGCTGAATGAGCGTTGGAAGCTTGCGGCCATGGGCAACATCGGTGGTTTTGGCTATGGGTCGAAATTCCAGTGGGAAGCCCTCGTTCAAGCCAATTGGAGCTGGACCGAGACCATCGATGTTGCAGCCGGCTACCGTCATCTGAGCGTTGATTTTGAGGACGGCCGCAACGTTGTCGATCTTATACTTACTGGCCCATACGTGGCGTTGGCGTTCAAGTTCTGAGCTTTTTCGTAAAATGCAAAAAAGGCCGGAGAGGATCTCCGGCCTGTCTTGGGCAGTTGGGGGGTCTTGTCAGCCCGCGGCGCGCTTGTCGTCGGGGCGGAAGCCGATCTGGTTCGAGGCGGCAAAGCGCCCTCCGCCGGCTTTTTCGATCTTTCCATCGCGCAGAAGCTGGCCGAACGAGCGCAAGCTTTCTTCGCGGTTGAACTCATCCTGCTTGAGTGAACGCACCTTGTTCATCAGCTGCGGACGCGAGAACTGCTCCTGACCTTCGATGAAAGACAGGTAGGCCGCCGCCGCCTCCAGCAGGTCGGGCAGGGATTGTGCGCCCTGCTCCTGAGCGAAATGGGCAAAGCCGCCTTCTTCGGATGGGTCGTCGTCTTGTGCTGCGGTCACGCGGCGCGGGGTGACCGGACCGGCGTCCGCGTCCTGCGTATCGATGCGCTGCTCGGCAACCAGCTTGAGCGGCGCGGCCGTATCCGACTCGGGGCGCATGCTGGTGACATGGATTTCGGGACGACGGGGGCTGACGACCGAGGCCAGGTCTCCACGATATTTCTGGTTTTCGTCCTCATCCGCATCGCGGGCCTTGCCGCCTTCAGCTTCGGTGGCTGCTACAGCTGTGCGCAGGTGGGAATAAGTTTCCCGCTTGTCCGAAGTGGCCGGGTCGTCCATTTGGGCGTCGGCCTTCTCCATCAGGCGCAACACGTCCGAGTCCACGTCCTGAGGCTTGTTTGCGTCGCGTTTCGAGCGCGCATCCATTTCCGCTTCGATTTCCGAGATCTCACCCAGGATGCTCTCTTCGTCTTCGGCAGTCAGGACGCCGTCTTCCGCGAGTTCAGAGACTTCCTCATCGGCATCTTCGGGCTGGTCACCCAAAATGTTGAGGATGTCGTCAGCCTCGGGCTCCAAGTCGGTGTCCTCTTCAAGATCCGCGAAGAGAATCTCGGACGAGGCTTCTTCATCACGGGCGGCCTGGTCGTCTTCGGGCGTTTCTTCCGCCGCGGCTTCCTCAGCCTCTTCCAGATCAGCTTCAACTTCCGGAGCATCCTCGGCGCCTTCATCAGCCTCCGCTTCGACTTCCGGTGCTGCCGGGAATTCTTCTTCCGCTTCGAATTCGACCGCGGCCTGAGGTTCTTCCTCGGCCAGGTCGACAAACGGGTCCGTCGGCTGTTGTGTGGCCTCTACCGGAGCATCTTCCTGTATCACCTCTTCAGTTGCATCCAGATCGTCGGGGTTGAGCGCTCCGGCTTCGAATGCGGCCGAGATGGCGTCAATCTGCGGCTCGGGCGAGGCTAGAAAACCGCTTTCTTCGTCTTCGCTGTAGGCGGGGGGCGTCTGGTCATTATGCGAGACGACCGCGCGGATGCGCTGCAGTTTGGCGGCGATGCTGTCGGCGCCTTGGGGGGCTGCGGATTCGACCGGCTCCGCATCGGCAAAGAACGCGGCAGCACCAGCCGCCGGTGCCGTGTCGACCACGCTCAGGTCAGGGCTGGCGGGCGCCGGTGTGCTGGCTGCGGGTGCGGTTTGTTGCGGGGCCGCATCATGGGCTTCGTCCGTGGCGCGCAGCAGCAGTCCGGTGTCGTTCTGCTTGGCTTCCACACGGCGCGAAGCGTCACGCTGAGCGATACGGGTCAACATTTCTGCGTCTGGTTGCGGAGGCTCGGAGCCGAAATACCTGTCATCCGCGGCAAGATCGCGGAAGTATTCGGCAATCGCCTTCATCGTCTCAAAGGAATCGTCAAAGCCTTCCAAAGTGCATGAGAAGGTTCCGTAGGAAACGGTCAATACCTTGTTGTTCTGTACCATCAGACGCACGTCCTCTACAAACTACACAGAGCCAACCCGCGCGACGCTGGGCGCGTCTGTCAGCTCGAACCTGTTCTAAAGAACCTATCATTTTGTGGTCTCAATGTGTCCAAAAGCGGGAAAAATGGTCAATCTTGGAAAAAACGGCGAAATTGTTCATTCCAAAAGACCAATTGCCCTGTTCGGAGGAGGGGAAATCGGCCCCGATGACCTGAATCTGGCGCTAAATCGCGTCAACGGCGCGGTAGCTGCGGATGGCGGGGCCGCCGCATTGATCGATTCGGGGCGCGTTCCGGATGCGGTGATCGGCGACTTCGATTCGTTGGAACACGCTTATCTTGCACGGATACCAGAGGACCGTTTGTTTCCGGTCCGGGAACAGGACAGCACTGATTTCGACAAGGCCCTACGCAATATCCGCGCGCCGCTGGTCTTGGGCGTCGGGTTTCTCGGAGGTCGGCTGGACCACCAACTGGCGGTGCTCAATACGCTGGTTTGCCACCAAGACAGGCCGTGCGTCCTGCTGGGCGCACGCGAAGTGGTCTTTCACGCCCCGCCTAGGATATCACTGTCGCTCACGCCGGGCGACACAGTGTCATTGTTTCCATTTCAGCGGGTAACCGGGTGCAGTTCGGGGTTGGAATGGCCGATCGATGGTTTGGTGCTTGAACCGGGCGGCCGGGTCGGAACATCGAACCGTGCGCTGGCTCAGGTTACTCTCGAGACCGACGGACCCGGGTTGCTGGTCATGGTGCCGCGCGACGCTCTTGATGCTGTCATGCGGGCGTTTGCGTCGGGGCAGACCGGGCGCTGGCCCGCTCGCGCAGGATGACATAAAGCCCGGCCGCGATCGTGATGGCGATCCCCAGGGCCGCCAGACCGTTTGGCAGGTCGTGAAAGATGAGCCAGCCGATCAACGTCGCCACCGGTATTTCCAGATATTGCATCGGCGCCAGCGTTGCCGACGGCGCGAACCGCAGCGCCCATGTCATCAGCAGATGTGCCACGGTTCCGAGAACACCGATGGCCAACAGCAACCAATGAGCGTTGTCTTGCGGCAGGGTCAGTGCCAGATCCGGAAGACCTGTCAAAGCCCCGATCGCAAGCACTGGAGCCAGGACCCCAGTGGCCAGCAGCCCGGACACGGCTTGCAGGGCAATTGGATCGGTTTCTTTGGCAATCTGCCGGGTCACCAGCATGAACAGGGCAAAGACGACAGCCACGATCAGCGGCAAAAGGGCCGGAGCACCAACCTCGGCAAAGCTGGGCTGGATGACCAGCAACGTGCCAGCAAAGCCGACAATGCAGGCGATCAGACGACGATGCCCGACTTCTTCACCCAGCACATACTTGCCCAGCAGCAGCATGATGAATGGCATGACAAAGGCGATGGCGACGGCATCGGCCAGCGGCAGATACTGCAGCGCACTGAACATCGCTGCGATACCGACAATGTGCAGCAGAGTGCGCAGCACGGTCAGCCGCAGCACGCGCCCGCGCATTCGCCAGGTCCGACCCGTCAGCGCCACCAGCGGGATCAGGATGGCCGCCTGCACCGCAAAACGCACCAGCACAAGAACGCCAAGCGGAGTGGTTTCTCCCAACAGCTTGGCCAAGGCATCGCCCAGCGGTGCAAGCACGCAGAAACCAAGCATCAAAACGATGCCGAAGACGGGACGATCCTGTGTCATGGGGGCGACGCTAGACGTTTCCCGCAGAATGGGAAAGGCCCGTCGTCAGTCCTCGGGCAAGGGCTGAACCTTTGTGTAGTCCGGACCGATGCAAGTGGGCAGCTCGTCACCCAGTTCGAGCCACGTCAGTTTCTCTTCATAGGCGACATGCAGCGTTGGCCGCAGGGCTTCGGGGTTCTCCAGTGTCGCTACATAAAGGTGCAAAACGTCGGACATCGTAGTGGATCGGAACGAGATCGGCGTTCCGCAATGCGGGCAAAAGCTGCGCTCGACACCGGGGGAAGAGTTGAACCGCTTCGGTTCCTCTCCGGTCCAACGCCACTGACCGTCGCGCACCCCAAAATATGTGGTCATCGGCGCGGCACACTGGCGGCGGCAGCTGTCACAATGGCAGGAAACACAAGACAGGACTGGAGGGTCGACCTCGAACCCGATTCTGCCGCACAGGCAATGTCCATGCATTGAGCTGCCCTCCCTGTTTGTTCCCTCAGCAGTTTGGCACGTTGACGGCCAGGCCACCCAGCGAGGTTTCCTTGTACTTTTCGTGCATGTCGTGGCCGGTCTGGCGCATGGTCTCGATCACCGCATCCAGCGGCACGAAATGCTGCCCGTCTCCGCGCAGGGCCAGCGACGCCGCCGAAACCGCCTTGATCGCGCCCAGCCCGTTGCGCTCGATGCAGGGAACCTGCACCAGCCCGGCGACCGGGTCGCAGGTCATGCCCAAGTGATGCTCCAGCGCGATCTCGGCGGCGTTTTCCACTTGTTCCGGTGTGCCGCCCATCACCGCGCAAAGACCCGCCGCGGCCATTGCGGCCGCGCTGCCGACCTCGGCCTGGCAACCAGCCTCGGCACCCGAGATCGACGCGTTGTACTTCACCAGACCGCCGATGGCGGCGGCGGTCAGCAGGAAATCCTCGATATGGTTTTCTGACGCGCCGGGAACGTGGTCGAGGTAGTAGCGCAGCACCGCCGGTAGTACGCCCGCAGCGCCGTTGGTGGGGGCGGTGACGACCTGGCCCCCGGCGGCGTTTTCCTCGTTCACCGCCATCGCATAGACGCTCATCCAGTCGTTGATCGTGTGCGGCGCGTTCAGGTTCATGCCGCGCTCGGCCATCAAGGCGTCGTGGATCGCCTTGGCCCGGCGCCGCACCTTGAGGCCGCCGGGCAGGATGCCTTCGGTGCTCAGCCCGCGCTCGATACAGGCGTTCATCACCTCCCACAGTCGAGCGGTGCCCTTCGCGAAACTGTCGGCGCAGCCGCGCGCGATCTCGTTGGCGCGTTTCATTTCGGCGATGGTCTTGCCGCTGCTGCGCGCCATTTCCAGCATTTCGGCGGCGGTCTTGAACGGGAAAGGCACCGGCGGGCCGTCATTTGTGTCCTTGCCTTCGGCCAGTTCCTCTTCGGTCAGGACAAAGCCGCCGCCGACCGAGTAATAAACCTGCCGCAAGATCACGTCGCCCTGCGCGTCGGTGGCCATCAGGATCATGCCGTTGGCATGGCCGGGTAGGGTGTTGTCGTAGTCGAAGATCAGATCGGCCTTTGGGTCGAACTGAAGGGTTGGCAGACCCTCGGGTGTGACAGTGCCGGTTTCGGCAATTGCGGCCAGTGCCGCTTCGGCACGGCCGTGGTCATAGCTGTCGGGGACAAACCCAGCCAGCCCCAGGATCGTGGCGCGGTCCGTGGCGTGGCCGACGCCGGTGAAGGCCAAAGATCCATGCAGAGACGCGCGCAAGCCAGCGAATTCGAATGGCGAGGCGCGCATCAGATCGAGGAACCGCGCAGCCGCCACCATCGGCCCCATCGTGTGGGACGAGGATGGGCCAACGCCCACTTTGAACATATCGAAGACGGATAGAAACATGTCTGGTCGCTGAGCCTTGTGGCGAGTTGGCGGCCGGGCCGGTTTGAACCGCCCGAACCGCTGGGAAACTGTATGCGCTTTATTTACACAACCGAGCCGACCACTGAAGATTTGATTGCGACGTTTCCGATGGGAAACGCGTATTCGAGTATCGATTATTGCGCCGGTCCCGCGGATTTTGGGCCTCGCAGTCGGGCAGGGCTTTCCGTATAAGTTCCCCAAAGAACTGAGGGGAAGCCGCAATGACAGCAGAGTTGTCACCCATCGACCGGGCCAAGAGTGTCGCCGCCTATCGCGCGGCGGAGATGGTCGAAGACGGGATGCGCGTGGGTCTGGGTACCGGATCGACCGCGGCATGGTTGGTACGTCGTCTGGGAGAGCGGGTGCGGGACGAAGGTCTGCGGATCAAAGGCGTTCCGACGTCGACGGCTACGGCACAGCTTGCGCGCGAGGTCGGGATCGAGGTTGTTTCGCTGGATCAGGCGGGTTGGCTGGACGTGACGATCGATGGCGCCGACGAGTTCGACGGTGAATTGAACCTGATCAAGGGCGGCGGCGCGGCGTTGCTGCAGGAAAAGATCGTGGCCACGGCCAGCGACCAGATGATCGTGATCGCCGATGCGGGCAAAGAGGTAGAGGCGCTGGGCGCGTTCCCGCTGCCGGTCGAGGTCATTCCCTTTGGCTGGCAGACCACGCGCACGCTGATCGAGGAGTTGCTGGACACGATGGACGTGCTGGGCACTTCGGCGACCCTGAGGATGAACAACGAGGCGCCGACCGTGACGGATGAGGGAAATCACATACTCGACCTGCACCTGCAACGTATCGGCAACCCGAGGCAACTGGCTCTGGTGCTGAACCAGATACCGGGTGTGGTCGAAAATGGGCTGTTCATCGACATCTGCGACAAGGTCGTGATCGGCCACGGCGACGGCCGGGTCGAGCTGCGCGATTTCAACAGCGGTACGATCGAGCTGGATCGGTTGGGCGACGAGCACGATAACCTCTTTTCGGACCTGGCCGACTGAGCCGACCGCGCACCCTGCTTCACAGCGGTGTGCGATTTCCGGGCCAAGGGGTTGGCACGATCATTCACGCCCCCAAATACTCAGGGCAATTTCAGGCAGGCTGACAAAAGGAACGCGGCATGAGCTTTGACTATGATCTTTTCGTCATTGGAGGCGGTTCAGGCGGTGTCCGCGCGGCGCGCGTGGCGGCGGGCGAAACCGGGGCCAAGGTCGCGCTGGCCGAAGAGGACCGCTATGGCGGAACCTGCGTGATCCGTGGCTGCGTTCCCAAAAAGCTGATGGTGTTTGCCAGCGAATACGCGGGAATGGTCGAGGACGCTCGTGCCTATGGTTGGGACATTCAGCCGGGCGCTTTCGACTGGCCGCAGTTCCGCGGCAAACTGCATGCCGAGCTGGACCGGCTGGAAGGGATCTATCGCAACATCCTCAAGAACAACGGCGTCGAAACCTTTGACCAGCGCGCGAAACTGGTCGACCCGCATACGGTTGAACTGGCCGACGGCTCCCGCAAGACGGCCAAGCACATCCTGATCGCCACCGGCGGGCGCCCTGTGGTGCCGGAATTCCCCGGTTCAGATCTGGCGATCACCTCGAATGAGGTTTTCCACCTTGAGAAGCTGCCCGAGACCATGCTGATCGTCGGCGGCGGCTATATCGCCTGCGAATTCGCCGGAATCATGAACGGCATGGGCGTCAAGACCACGCAGTTTTATCGCGGCGCGCAAATCCTGCGGGGTTTCGACGACGAGGCGCGCGGGCTGATCTGTGAAGAGATGTGCCAAAACGGGGTCGACGTGCATCTGGGCACCAATGTGCTTGAGATGAAAAAGCAGGGCGACAAGATCTGGGTCAAGGCGACCAACGGGTCGGAACAGCTGTTCGATGTGGTGATGTATGCCACGGGCCGGGCGCCAAATGCGGATGATCTGGGCCTTGAGGCGCTGGGCGTCGAACGTGGCCGCAAAGGGCAGATTGTCGTGGACGAATACAGCCAGACCGCGGTGCCCTCGATCTATGCCATCGGGGACGTGACCGACCGGGTGAACCTGACGCCGGTCGCCATCCGTGAGGGCATGGCTTTTGTCGAGACCGTATTCAAGGGCAACCCCACCCCGGTGGATCATGAGCTGATCCCGACCGCGATCTTCACCCAGCCCGAGATGGGCACCGTGGGCCTGAGCGAGGAGCAGGCCGCCGAGCAGGAGCCGATCGAGGTTTACGCGACCTCGTTCAAGCCGATGCAGAAGGCGTTCGCGGGCGGCACGCAACGGGTGTTGATGAAGCTGATCGTCAGCCAGGCCACCCGCAAGGTGCTGGGCTGTCACATTGTCGCCCCCGGCGCGGGCGAAATGATCCAGTTGGCGGGCATCGCGGTCAAAATGGGCGCGACAAAGGAAGATTTCGATCGCACGGTTGCGGTTCATCCGGTGATGGCCGAAGAACTGGTAACCATGCGGCAACCCGTGCGTACCGCTTGATTTGCAACCGCGCGCACACAGGTTACAAGTGATCCCGTAAGAACACGGGCCAAAACAAGGGAAATGAAACACATGGCGGGCAACAGCGGAGGCCCCTGGGGGGGCGGAGGCTCATCCGGTGGCGGAGGAAACCGGGGAAACAATGGGGACGGGCGACGCCCGCCCGAAGGCGACGGGCCGCAGATCCCCGAGATCGACGAGTTGATGAAAAAAGGCCAGGAGCAGCTGCGCGTGCTGATGGGCGGGCGCGGCGGCGGTGGCCGAGGTGGCAACGGATCCGGCCAGGGCGGCGGTGGCGGCCCGGCGATCACCAAAGGCACCATCCTGTTGGGCGGGGTTGCCGCCTTGGTTCTGTGGGGCTTTGCCAGCGCCTATACGGTCAAGCCCGAAGAGCAGTCGGTTGAGCTGCTGTTCGGTCGCTTTACCGGAATCGGCACCGAAGGTCTGAACTTTGCACCGTGGCCTGTCGTCACGGCCGAAGTCATCCCGGTGAAGGTCGAACAGACCGAAACCATCGGATCTGGCGGTCGCGGTTCGGACGCCGGTCTGATGCTGACGGGCGACGAAAATATCGTCGATATCGATTTCCAGGTGGTCTGGAATATCTCGAATCCTGCGGACTACCTGTTCAACCTGCGCGACCCGAAACAAACTATCCAGGCCGTGTCTGAGTCGGCCATGCGCGAGATCATCGCGCAGTCGGACCTCGCGCCGATCCTGAACCGCGACCGTGCTATCATCGCCGAACGGCTTGAGGAACTGATCCAGTCGACTCTGGACAGCTACAACTCGGGTATCAACATCGTCCGTGTGAACTTTGACGGCGCCGACCCACCGGAACCGGTAAAGGATGCCTTCCGCGAGGTTCAGTCGGCTGGACAGGAACGCGACCGGCTGGAGAAGCAGGCCGATGCCTATGCGAACCGGGTTTTGGCCGGCGCGCGTGGTGAAGCCGCGCAGGTGCTGGAAGAGGCCGAAGGCTATCGGGCACAGGTCGTGAACGAAGCTCAGGGTGAGGCCAGCCGGTTTGGCGCGGTTCTCGAAGAATACTCGAAAGCTCCGGATGTGACCCGCAAACGTCTGTACCTTGAACGGATGGAGCAGGTTCTGGGCGACGTGGACAAGATCATCTTGGATGACAGCGCAACAGGCCAGGGGCAGGGCGTCGTGCCTTATCTGCCGCTGAACGAACTGCGCCGCAACTCGGGTGAGGGGAACTAAGACATGCGTAAATCAACCTTTCTCCTACCTGCCATTTTCGTGGTTATTGTGATCGCCCTCTCAGCGATCTTCATCGTGGACGAGCGTGAAAAAGCGCTGGTTCTGCAATTCGGTCGCGTGATCGACGTCAAGGAAGACCCGGGCCTGGCCTTCAAGATTCCGGTCATTCAGGAGGTCGTGCGCTACGATGACCGTATTCTAAGCCGCGAGGTCGGGCCGCTGGAAGTCACGCCGCTGGATGACCGCCGCCTGGTGGTCGACGCCTTCGCGCGCTATCGGATCACCGATGTGCGGCAGTTCCGTGAGGCCGTGGGTGCCGGTGGCATCGACACAGCGGAGCAGCGTCTGGATTCGATCCTGCGCGCCAAAACCCGCGAGGTTCTGGGTTCGGTAAGCTCGAATGACATTCTCAGCTCGGACCGGGCGGCGCTGATGCTGCGCATTCGCAACGGCGCGATCGCCGAGGCCCGCGATCTGGGCCTTGAGGTGATCGACGTTCGCCTGAAACGTACCGACCTGCCGCAGGCCAACCTCGAAGCGACCTTTGCCCGGATGCGCGCCGAGCGGGAACGCGAGGCGGCCGACGAAGTGGCGCGCGGTGAAGAAGCTGCACAGCGGATCCGTGCCCAGGCTGACCGGACCGTGGTCGAACTGGTCTCCGAGGCCCGCCGTGAGGCGGAGATCGTTCGCGGTGAGGCTGATGCCGAACGGAACGCGATCTTTGCGGAAGCTTATGGCAAAGACCCGGAGTTCTTCGAGTTCTACCGCTCGCTTTCGGCCTATGAGAACGCTCTGAAAGGCGGCAACAGCTCGCTGGTGCTCAGCCCGGATTCCGAGTTCTTCAACTACCTCGGATCTCCACAAGGCCGTTCGGCGCCCGCCGCGCCGGCCTCCCAGTAATGGGTATGATCCTGCTGGCCTTCGGGCTGGTGTTGATTGTCGAGGGGCTGGCCTATGCGCTGGCCCCTTCGCTTGTCGAGCGGATGCTTGAGGCGTTGCGCAGCATTCCCGAACCGGCCCGCAGACTGGTCGGACTTCTTTGTGTGGTCAGTGGCTTCGTCCTGTTGTGGACGGCCAATCGGTTGGGGTTTTGATCGGTCGAAGTAAACTGGCAGTGAATTCCTCAACTTCCCGAGTTGCGGGCGGTCGCAAACTGACTACATTGTTTCCCAGCAAGCTGCTCAGGCAGCCACCAACAGAGCAATGTCGACAAGGAGAGACCAAGTGCAGGCAGTAGCACGCAGTGTATCCGTCCGCCGGGACGATGTGGTGACGATGGCGCGGCTTTTATGGCTGGCCTTTGCCGCGGTTTCCCTTTTGTTGTTCCAGACGATGGCTGCACAGGCCCGTCAGGAAAGCCTGGCGCCGCTGGTCAACCGGATCAGCCCGGCCGTGGTCAACATCACCACGACGACCCTGATCGAGGGGCAGTCGGGTGCGCAGGGGATCGTTCCCGAGGGTTCCCCGTTCGAGGACTTTTTCCGCGAGTTCCAGGACCGCAATGGCGACCAGGACAATCGCCCGCGCCGCAGCAATGCCTTGGGATCGGGGTTCGTGATTTCCGAGGATGGCTACATCGTCACCAACAATCACGTCATCGCAGAGGCGGATGAAATTCTGATCGAGTTCTTCCCCGGCGATGGTCAGCCCGTAAAGGAGCTGCCGGCCAAGGTTATCGGAACGGATGAGAAAACGGACATTGCGTTGCTCAAGGTCGAGGCGTCGGGTCCGCTGAAATACGTCACTTTCGGCGACAGCGACACAGCGCTTGTAGGGGACTGGGTGGTTGCCATGGGCAACCCGCTGGGCCAGGGGTTCTCGGTATCTGCCGGGATCGTGTCGGCGCGCAATCGCGAGCTCAGCGGTTCCTATGACGACTATATCCAGACGGATGCGGCCATCAACCGGGGCAACTCAGGCGGTCCTCTGTTCAACATGGACGGTCAGGTAATCGGTGTGAACACCGCGATCTTGTCGCCGAATGGCGGGTCGATCGGTATCGGGTTTTCGATGGCGTCGAACGTGGTGTCCAAGGTTGTCGATCAGTTGCGGGAATTCGGCGAAACCCGCCGCGGCTGGCTGGGTGTCCGCATTCAGGACGTGACCGAGGATATGGCCGAGGCGATGGGCCTGGACAAGCCGGGCGGCGCGCTGATCAGCGATGTGCCGGACGGCCCTGCCAAAGAAGCGGGTCTGCTCGCAGGGGATGTGATTCTCAGCTTTGATGGTGTCGAGGTGAAGGACACGCGCGGATTGGTGCGGCAGGTCGGTGAGACACCGGTCGGCAAGTCCGTGCGCGTGGTCGTTCAGCGGGACGGCAGCACTCAGACCGTGCTTGTCACTCTGGGGCGTCGCGAGGATGCCGAGCGTGCGGAAACCGGTGATGATGATGGTGCGGAAGAGGCGCCGCTGGACGAGAATGCCGACATCCTTGGCCTGACGATTTCGCCGCTGACCGACACATTGCGCGAGGATCTGGGTCTGGACGCGGACGCGGATGGTCTGGTGGTGACGGATGTGGATGAAGCCTCCGAAGCCTACGCCAAGGGCCTGCGGGCAGGCGACCTGATCACCGAGGCTGGTCAGCAGAAAGTGTCGTCGATCTCCGATCTCGAGGATCGGATGGACGAGGCTCGGGAGGCGGGGCGCAAGTCGCTGCTGCTGCTGGTGCGCCGTGGTGGCGATCCGCGCTTCGTCGCGCTGAGCCTCGAAGAGTAGGACAGCCAGTTTGGTCAACATGATCGGCCGGGGCAGATGCTCCGGCCGATTTTCATTTTGGCTGAAGAAATCAAAAGAGCCACACGCCGGGGAGGCGCGTGGCTCTGGTGCAGGGAGATGCCAGTGGACAGATATCGGGGATGATACTCTGGCACCCTACGGTAACAGTTCATTACCTAATGGAAGCGAATCCCGTTGTATGTGAAGCGGATCACATCCGGGCCATTTTCCGGGCAGCAGGTCAGATCAGATCGGATTCGGCGAGTTGGCGCAGGGCGTCAAAGTCGTGGATCTGCAGCCCACCGCGCGAAGCCTCGACCACGTTCGAGCGTTTCCACGTCGAGATCGTCTTGGATACCGCCTCGCGCGTCGCGCCGACGAATTCCGCTAGCTCGCTCTGCGACAGGGCGATGCGCTCGGACGGCGCGTCCTGCTGGTTGGCCAGAAGCAGAAGCTTTCGCGCAAGTCGCACAGGCATCGGCAGGAATACCTGCTCGTTCAACTGCGCCCCCATCCAGCGCATGCGCAGTCCGGCCAGCCGGATCATGTCCTCGGCCAGTTCGGGGTGCTTGCGGATTTGTTCCATCAGATCCTTGCGGCGCACGCGCAGTACACGCGACGGCTCGGCTGCGGTGATGGTGGCGGTGCGCGGGCCGCTGTCGAAGAGGGCGATTTCGCCGAACACTTCGCCCGGGCGCATCAGGCTGAGCGCCAACTTGCGCCCGCTCATGGCCAGGAAGGACACCTCCAAAGCGCCTTCCAGCAAGGCATAGAGGGCGTCCCCCTCGTCGCCTTGTTCGAACAAGACCTCGCCGCGGTCCAGCGAGACAGAAGTGGCTAGCGCAGAGAGCATATCACGAAGCCGGTCTGAAGCTTCGGACAGGAACCCGCTGTTCGGAAAGGCGGTCATGGAAGACACGGTTCTCCGGATGAGTGGTGTGGGTGGTTTCCCAGCTTTCCACAGCTTTGGAGCTAAGCCAAGGATTTTATCCGGTTTTCCTAAGGTTTCCCCAAGGTCCGCCGGCCCGTGTCAGGGACGCATTACTGCTTGTCCGGATCGTCCATATAGCTTTGCAGGATGCTGAATTGCAGCATCAGGAACCCCATCAAAGCGATCGGAAAGCCAAAGGTTTCGATCTTGACCCACAAATCGGTGGACAGGGTGCGCCAGACCAGTTCATTGGCCACGGCCAGCACGGCGAAACAGGCGCAAAGGCGGCGCGTCAGGATCATCCATCCCTCGTGGCGCATCGGCAGCATCTCGTCCAGAACATAGGCGAGGTAGGACTTGCCCTGCAGCAGACCGATGCCCAGCATCAGCGAGAAGAACCCGTAGACCAGCGTGGTCTTCATCTTGAAGAACCGCTCGTCGTTGAACCAGGCGGTCAGGCCACCGAAGAAGATGACCATGATGGCGGTGAAGATCTGCATCCGGCTGAGCTTGCCGGTCAGATACCACAGGATACCCATCGCCCCCAGCATCAGCGGAACGAAAATGATGGTGGCCACGATGAAGCCGGAATATTCGGTGCCGCCGATCAGAAAGCTGTCGTCGCGCAGGCGCAGGTAGATGAAGAAGAAGGCCAGCGGTGGTCCCAGTTCCAGCACCTGTTTCAGAAACGGATTGATCTCTTTCTTGTCTGCCATGCCTGTCGTCCTGCTGTTCACCCGCCCATTTCAACTATAACCGCGCCCAATGCAATCAATGCCATCAGGATAATGCGCCGAGGCCCCACGGTCTCCTTCAGGGCCAGCCAGCCGATCAGGGCGGCAAAGACGGTCGAGGTTTCGCGCAGTACCGCGGCTTCGCCGACCTTGTCCAGCCGGGTGGCCAGCATGATCGCTCCGAAAGACATGGGGGCGATAAGCCCGCCTGCAAGCCCCCGCAGCATCAACGGCCCGATTGCCGGACGGTGAACCATCGCCCGCCAGCGCAGGAAGGCGTAGATCGGCATTGTCGCCCCGTCGATCATGAAGAACCAGGCCAGAAAGGTGAACGGATCGGCCGTGGCGCGGATGCCGTAGGCGTCATACGTGGTGTAGAGCGCCACGAAGAGGCCGGTTGCAACCGCAAGGGCCAATGCGATGCCTAAAGTCTCGCGGTTGGTTTCCAGGAAGCGGAAATTGTAGGCGGCCAGCCCGAAGATGCCGGTCAGCAGCACGGCAACGCCCAGCCATTGGGTCGGTGAGAAGGTTTCATTGAACAGAAGATAGGCGCCGATGACGGTGAACAGTGGGCCGGTGCCACGCACCACCGGGTAAACCACGGTGTAGGACCCCTTGGTATAGGCCATCGCCTGCAGCGTCTTGTAGGCGACATGGATCAGCCAGACCACGGCGAATATCGGCCACATGAAAGGTTCGGGCCAGGGCACGACGAAGAACGCAAAGGGTGCGGCCATCAGGCAATAGCAGGCGTCGATCGCGCCGCGCGACAGCCAGGGGTCGTGCCGACCCTTCTGCAGCGCGCCGAACACCGCATGCAGAAAGGCCGCCATCAGGGCGAGGCCAAGGGCCAGCCTGTGTCCGGCCTCGGTGCCTTCGAGAGAGATCAGCCAGTCGCTCACGCTGCGGGTCTTTCGCTGGTGGAGAAGCTGGGGGTTTTCCACCCCCAGACCCCTGAGGATATTTGGGGCCCGATGAAGGTCAGTTGCTGTCGAGCCCGGTCAGGGCGGCGGCGAATTCCTCGGGGTCGAAGGGGGCCAGATCGTCGATCTGTTCGCCGACGCCGATGGCGTGGATCGGCAGGCCGAACTTGTCGGCCAGCGCCACAAGCACGCCGCCCTTGGCCGTGCCGTCGAGCTTGGTCATCACCAGGCCCGAGACATCGGCCAGCTTGCGGAAGGTTTCCACCTGGCTGAGCGCGTTCTGGCCGGTGGTGGCGTCGAGCACCAGCAGGGTGTTGTGCGGGGCGGTTTCGTCGATCTTGCGGATGACGCGGACGATCTTGGCCAGCTCCTCCATCAGGTCGGCGCGGTTCTGCAGGCGGCCGGCAGTGTCGATCATCAGCAGGTCGGCGCCGTCGGCCTGCGCCTTGGTCAGGGCGTCGAAGGCCAGCGAGGCAGGGTCGGAGCCTTCGGGCGCGGTGAGGACGGGAACTCCGGCGCGGTCGCCCCAGACCTGCAGCTGTTCCACCGCGGCGGCGCGGAAAGTATCGCCTGCGGCGATGACTACCTTTTTGCCGGCGGCCTTGAACTGGCTGGCCAGCTTTCCGATGGTCGTGGTCTTGCCCGAGCCGTTGACGCCCACCACCAGCACCACCTGCGGACGCTTGGGGTAGAGGGGCATCGGTTTGGCAACCGGCTCCATCACGCGGGCGATTTCCTGCGCCAGCAGTTGCTTGATTTCTTGGGTCGAGAGTTTGCGGCCATAGCGCCCCTCGGCCATGTTGGCGGTGACGCGCAGGGCGGTGTCGACGCCCATGTCCGAGGCGATCAGCAATTCCTCGAGCTGTTCGAGCATGTCGTCGTCCAGTGTGCGGCGCACCACAGGCCCGGCATCGCCGCGACCGAAGAGACGCCCGATCAGGCCCTTGGATTGCGCCTGTTCCGGCAGTTCCGGCGGAGGGGGGGCGGGGGTTGGGTCGGCCGGCTCGGGCGAAGGCGTCTCGACCGGTTGCGGTGTGGGCGTGGGTTCGGGGATTTCCGGGACGGGTTGCGGCTCGGGCTCGGGCTGGGGGATCACCGGGTCAGGGGCGGTGGTTTCTTCGCCGCCGTCCTCGACGATTGCCTCAAGCCCCTGTTCGAGGCGGGACGAGGATTTGAACAGCCGGTCCTTGAGCTTGGTAAAAAACGCCATCTTGGTCTCCGCAGGTGTTCCCTTCACCTAATGCGGAATGGCGGCAGTTGCAAAGGGTCAGGTGAAAGCCAGGAAAAAGCCAAACTGCGCACCCCAGTAGAGCGGCCAGACCAGGTATGGCGTCAGCCGCAGGGCCGGGTGGCCGGACGGCAGCAGGAACCTTTCGGTTGCCAGGATCAGGTCCGAGGCGATGAAGGCCATCGCGGCCGGCAATGCCCATCGCAGCGCCCCGGCCTCGGGCAGGGCCAAGACGGTGATGCCCATGCCCAGAATGATCGGGATATAGGCCAGGACCGGTCCGCGCAGATCACCGGCCCGCTGGGCCAGCAGCGTGGCCATCACGATGCCCAGAATGACCAGCGTCCAGGCGTATCCGGGTTTGTCCAGGATCAGGTCGGTGTCGCTTGCCGGATGGGTCAGGAATAGGGCGATGTATACCAGATGCCCGGCGGCGAACGCCCCGATGCCGGCCATGAAGGTGCCTTCGGTCTCACGCGATAGAAGGGCGTCGCCCAAGGCGCAGAGAGACAGCGCGAGGATCAGAAGCAGAGGGCCGGACTGCACCGCCGCCTCGACCGCCAGCAGGGCGACGCTGGCGGTTTTCAACGCCGTGCGTAGCAGGCTGGCCGGACGGGCCGTCAGGGCCAGGTAGGCCAGGGCACAGGCCAGCGCCGCGAGTACGAGTATCGTCATGTCCTGCCTTCCGATGGCTCCGATGCAATGCAGTGTCGCCGCGGAGTGAGTTTACGCTCAACCCATAACGTTGGGGCAGGGCGTTCCAAGATTGGCGCGCGGCCGTGGCATCTGCCAGAATGAAACGATGTGGATACGTTCGTTGATTCTCGGATCTTTGCTGGCCCAGCCGGTCGTCGCGCAGTCTCTGTCAGGGGCGGAATTCGATGCCTACACGCGCGGTAAAACCCTGTTCTACGACTTTGGTGGAACGACTTATGGCGTCGAACGGTATTTGCCCAACCGGCGCGTGGTCTGGTCGTTTCTGGATGGCGACTGCAAGGAGGGCATCTGGTACGAACAGAACGGCCAGATTTGCTTTGTTTACGAAGACCGCACCGACCCGCAATGCTGGGTCTTTACCCGCTCGTCCCAGGGGTTAATCGCGCAGTTCGAGGGCAACCCCGAAGCCACCGAACTGTACGAAGCAGCCGACGTCGACGAAGATATGATCTGTTACGGACCCGAGGTCGGCGTCTGAACGTGGGTCTTCGTCAGAACAACGATCCTTGATCCGGGGCCGGTGGCTTGGACGGTTTCTTGGCGGTCGGGGTTGTCCCGGACAGCGGTTCGGTCTTCAATTCTCCATCGGCAAACTCGATGGTCAGTGCAGCGTGCTTGCTGGCTTGCGCCTTTGTGGTGACCACGCCGCTTTCGGAATGCACCACGGCGTAGCCGCGTTGAAGCGTGGCTTTGTAGCTGAGCGTCTCGCGCAACCGGTCAGTCGCATCCAGTTGCTGGCGGAGCCGGTCCACCCGAAGGGTCTGCGCGGCCGTCATGCGCTGAGCCAGTTGATTGACTCGGTCGCGCTGCTGCTGGATGTCGCGTTGGATCGGGCGGATCGACAGGCGTGAGGACAGGTTGCGCAGCGTGTCCCGCCGCGCGGCCACGAGGTTGCGCAACGTTGACGGGCGCAGGTGCCCAGACAGTTCCACCACCTGCAAGCGGCGGTTCTGCACACCGCGTTGCAACGCAGGAGCCAGACGATCTGCAATCAGGTCCAGTCGCTGGCGCGGACCGTCCAGCAGAGTCTCGGGCCGCGGCAGGGCGCGCGACAGATCGCGCAGGCGTTGCGCCCGGCGTTGTACCGCGTCGGTGGCCGCGCGGGACAGACGCGCGCCCTGTTCGCCGGTCCAGGCCAGCAGTTCCATCCGCACCGGCACGGCCAGTTCGGCGGCGGCTGTGGGGGTCGGCGCGCGACGGTCCGAGACATAGTCGATCAGCGTGGTGTCGGTTTCGTGCCCCACCGCCGAGATCAGCGGGATCTCGGACGCGGCGGCGGCGCGGGCCACGATTTCCTCGTTGAAGCCCCACAGATCCTCGATCGAGCCACCACCGCGGGCGACGATGATCAGGTCGGGGCGGGGCAGCGCGCCGCCGGGTGTCAGGCGGTTGAGGCCCTGGATCGCGTTGGCGACCTCGGACGCGCAATTGGCGCCCTGCACGGCCACGGGCCAGATCAGCACCTTGCGCGGGAAACGGTCGCGCAGCCGGTGCAGGATGTCGCGGATCACCGCGCCCGAGGGCGAGGTGACGACGCCGATGATCTGCGGAAGGAAGGGCAGGGGTTTCTTGCGCTCGGGCGCGAACAGCCCTTCGGATTCGAGCTGTTTCTTGCGTTTTTCCAGCAGCGCCATCAGCGCGCCTTGCCCGGCTACGGCCACCTCGTCGACGTTCAGGTTGTATTTCGACTGCGCGCCAAATGCGGTGAGGCGGCCCGTGACGACGACTTCGAGCCCCTCTTCCGGCACCACCGACAGGCCCGCGATCTGGCCCTTCCACGTGGTGCAGGCCAGCACGTTCCGGTCGTCCTTGATGTCATAGTACAAATGCCCCGAGCGCGCCTTGAACACGCGCCCGACCTCGCCCCGCACGCGGATTCGGCCAAATGTGCCTTCCAGCGTGCGTTTCACCTCGCCCGAGATATCGGACACGGTGTATTCGGGCGTATTCTGGCCGGGAATTGGATCGTCAAGCAGGTCGGACATTTCAGCGCCTTGTTTCGATTGCCCGCGCAGCTTAGAACGCCGCGCAGGCAAGGCCAAGCAGATCGGAGACTTTCATGAACATCCTCATTCTCGGCAGCGGCGGGCGCGAACACAGCCTGGCTTGGGCGGTGATGCAAAACCCCAAATGCGACCGCCTGATCGTGGCGCCGGGCAATGCCGGGATCGCGCAGATCGCCGATTGCGCGGCGCTGGATATCGAGAATGGCGGCGCGGTGGTCAGCTTTGCCGAGGAAAACGCCATCGACTTCGTGATTGTCGGCCCCGAGGCGCCCTTGGCCGCCGGGGTGGCCGACCGGTTGCGCGAGGCGGGCATTCTGGTGTTCGGCCCCTCGGCCGAGGCAGCGCGGCTGGAAGCCTCGAAAAGTTTCACCAAAGAAATCTGCGATGCGGCCGGTGCACCGACCGCCGCCTATGCCCGGTTCACCGAGGCCGAGCCCGCCAAGGCCTATATCCGTCAGCAGGGCGCGCCGATCGTAGTCAAGGCCGACGGTCTGGCCGCGGGCAAGGGCGTGATCGTGGCGATGGATGAAGCGACCGCGCTGGATGCCGTGGACGACATGTTCGGCGGCGCCTTCGGCGGGGCCGGGGCCGAGGTGGTGATCGAGGAGTTCATGGACGGCGAAGAAGCCTCGCTGTTCGTGCTGTGCGACGGCGAGAACATCCTGTCGGTCGGCACCGCGCAGGACCACAAGCGCGTTGGCGAGGGCGATACCGGCCTGAACACCGGCGGCATGGGCGCCTATTCTCCGGCACCGGTTCTGAGCCCCGAGGTCGAAGAACGTGCGATGGAACAGATCGTGCGTCCGACGATGGCCGAGATGGCCCGGCGCGGCACGCCGTTTCAGGGGGTGCTGTATGCCGGGCTGATGATCAAGGGCGGGTTGCCGAGGCTGGTGGAATACAACGTGCGCTTTGGCGACCCGGAATGTCAGGTTCTGATGATGCGGCTGGGGGCGCAGGCGCTGGACCTGATGCATGCGGCGGCCGAGGGACGGCTGGACGAGGCGCGGGTCAACTGGGCCGACGATCACGCCTTGACCGTGGTGATGGCCGCGCAGGGCTATCCCGGGGCATATGAAAAAGGCAGCGTGATCCGGGGGCTGGATGACTTGCCCGAGGACAGCAGCTATATGGTTTTTCACGCAGGCACCAAAGCGCAGGACGGGCAGATTGTGGCCTCAGGGGGCCGGGTTCTGAACGTGACGGCGCGCGGAGCAACACTGCAGGAGGCGCGTGACAACGCTTATGCGATGGTCGAGGCCATCGATTGGCCGGGCGGCTTCTATCGCAGCGATATTGGGTGGCGGGCGCTTTAAGGGCCCGCAGGTAAAGGGGGCCTCGGGATTTCTTGACCAGATGAACCCCGGATCAGCAGTTCAACGCGCTCATAAGGGCTTGTCGGTTTTTTAACGGGCCAAGATCCTGGGTTTGCCAGCCGCCATCGTAGCGGACGGCAATGATCCGGCGCCAATCGCCGCTGGCGACGATCAGCTCGGGTTGGCCGTTGCAGGTACGAAGCCCGCCTGAAATGAAATCCTCTCCGATCCGGTGATTGGTCAGGCCGGGGAGCGCGGCGATTTTCGTCAGTCGGCCGTCTGAGAAGCGCCAGATGCGCAGGATTTTTGCCAAGTGGGGGCGATCGACATAGGCGATTTCGACATGTCCGTCGCCGTCGAGGTCGGCGGCTCCGACCGGGGCAAGCCAACGGAAACGGGTGCCGATATGCGGTGTCGCCGTCATTCGGCCCTGCGGGCCGTAGATGGCAAGGCGCGCGCCCTGTCGTGCGTCACTCTCCACCGCGATGACTTCTGGAAGACCGTCGCCCGTGACGTCGAACACGCGGGGCGCGAGATCTTCGAACACCAGATGATCGGGCAGCGCGAAGCTGCGGCGCTTGCCATTTGAAAGCGTGAGTTCAATCGAACCCCATTCGATCTGGTCACCCAGAACGCCGTGGGGATAGCGGTTGGTCGGATCCGTGTAGCGGGCGGTCGCTATGGTTTCGGCGGCCAAGGCAGGACCTGCCAGCCACAGGCATGCAGCCATCAGCGCGCCGCGCACCCGGCATGGCCAAAAGCGCACCGCCGGACGCGGCGCTTTGAAGCCGCAGCGCATGCCGCCGGACGAGCGGGGCATGCGTCGTCGCATCAGATCTGCTTTTCCGGCATCTGGACGACCAGCCCGTCCAGTTCGTCAGTCACCTTGATCTGGCAGGTCAGTCGCGAACGGGCCGGGTCGGGCTCGTAGGCGAAGTCCAGCATGTCTTCTTCCATGTCGTCCTTGGCAGGCAGTTTCTCGACCCAATCGGGATGGATGTAGACGTGACAGGTCGAGCAGGCGCAGGCGCCGCCGCAATCGGCCTCGATGCCGGGAATGTTGTTGTCACGGGCGCCTTCCATGACGGTCAGGCCGTTGGCGACCTCGACAGTGTGTTCGGTGCCGCCATGCTCGACATAGGTGATCTTTGCCATTGCTCGCGTCTTCCTTCTGCGGTGTTCAGGTTCCTCATTAGTCAAGGGATTTAGGTCTTTCCAGTGCCATTTGCGACCAATCGGGGCGTGATCGGGCAAACGGTCCGTCATTGTCGCCCAAATTCCACGCGTTCGCGCCGCAACCGAATGGTTTGGCCGGTTTGTTCCATCAAAGGTTGAGGCGCGGGTAACGGTTTCGATTGTTGCGTGCATGGATTTGTGTTCTGGTCGTGTGACCGTGATTTGATAAGGGAGTGAGCAGATGCCGTTGACGGTTCAGGACGCAAAGATTGTGGTTGGGATGAACGAGCGGGGCGATGCCGAGCATGACATTGCCGCGTGGTTTGGCGAAAGCCAGGCGAAAATCGTGGAGGTGATCGACGGGATCAGCCATGGTGCATTGGCAGCAGCGAATGACGATGAGCTTCATCCGGTCGGAGCACCGGGCCCCAAGGCTCTGCGGTTGCGCAGTGACGTTTTGCGGGCGCTGGATGCGTTGGACGGGGATGACCTGGCCAAGGCCAAGGCGGTTCTGCGGGAAGGTTTGGCCACGTTCAACGCGCATGACGCCAAGTGACCCTTGTCTGCGCTGCGGTCGCGCGTAGCGCATGACCTTTCTGGCTGTGGTTTCGGTCCCCTGCATCTGGACATTCAGGGCATTTGTTCTATTTTTGTTCTTATGCGTATCGCATCGACACCACAGCCCAGTTCGGGCCGCCCATGGCCCAGACCACCGGCTTGCCTTCCAGCCGACCGACTGGACGACCCGCCCGAGGGTGCGCGGGTTGCTGTGGCGGGATTGGTGATCCTGCGGCAGCGGCCTGGTACGGCCAAAGGGGTGATCTTCATCACGCTCGAAGACGAGACCGGCATCGTGAACGTGATTGTCTGGCGCAAGATCTATGAGCGGTTCCGCCGAGCGGTGATCTCGGGGCGGTTGCTGCGGGTAACCGGGCGGATGCAGCGGGCCCATGCGGTGACCCATGTGATCGCGGAAGAGATTGAGGACATATCGGGCATGCTGGACCTGCTGGTGCGGGGTGACGGGGCGGATGCCTACCGGCCCCAGCCGACTGCAGAGCACAATGAGTTCGCCAAAACGCGCAATTTCGGCTAGTCTTTTGCATCATGCGGTTGCCGGGGGGGAGCGCAGATGTCAACAAATTCGGCTGGTTTCGTGGGCAATATTCCAAGTCATTACGACGCGGGGTTGGGCCCGAATATCTTCAC
Source organism: Ruegeria sp. BC2 (assembly GCF_056539245.1). Classification (NCBI taxonomy): domain Bacteria; kingdom Pseudomonadati; phylum Pseudomonadota; class Alphaproteobacteria; order Rhodobacterales; family Roseobacteraceae; genus Ruegeria; species Ruegeria sp. BC2. The sequence goes on along the minus strand of NZ_JBQFUQ010000001.1, from coordinate 1,639,720 downwards.
AGACTACGCAGACAGACTTGCCTCCCGTTGCGCCGAAGAGCCGGTGGCCAAGGCCATTGAACTGGCCGCGGGTACGGGGATCCTGAGCCGCAAGCTGTGCGATGTGCTGCCGAGCGAGGCCCAAGTTCTGATCTCGGACCTGAACGCGCCCATGCTGGAGGTTGCAAAGGCCAAATTCTCGGCGGCGGACAACGTCGAGTTCGCGGTCGTCAACGCGATGGATCTACCGTTCGAAGACGGCGCGTTCGACCTGATTACCTGCCAGTTCGGGGTCATGTTCTTTCCCGACAAACCCGCTTCGTTCCATGAGGCGGCGCGGGTGCTCAGACCGGGTGGGCGCTATGTTTTCAACGTGTGGAGCCCGATGTCCGAAAACCCGTTCTCGCAAGTCGCGCACGATGTGGGGGCGCATTTCTTTCCGCAGGATCCGCCGGGATTCTACAAGGTACCGTTTCACTATGGTGACCCCGAGGCTGTCCGGGCTGATCTGAGGGCCGCAGGCTGGACGGATATCGAACACGAAACGATCCGGTTGACGAAGACCATCGTCAACCCAGAAGCCTTTGCCCACGCTCTGGTTTTTGGCAACCCGTTGGTCGATGAGATACGAGAGCGCGGCGGCGTGGAACCCGCGGAGGTGGCGGCGCGGATGTTCTCTGAATTGAAGCGCGTCTTTGGTCCGCAGGGCATGACGATGCCACTGTCAGCGACCACGTTCGTCTGCCGAAAGACCTGACGGTAGGTCGCGGACACTCCGACCCGGGTCAGAAAATACCCAATGACGATCAGGCCAACAACGCCTGACTGTTCTTGAGGTGACGCGAAATCAGAGCGCGCTGCTTGTGACCCTTTGGGATCAGGGCGGCTGGCAGCGGTTCAAAGCCGGGGTCCTCAAGCTCTGGGAAAAGGGCCAATATCTCGGCGCGAGCCGCCTCGGGGATGGACTTCAACGCTTCGGGACCGGCGAACAGGCTTTCGCTTGGGGTGTCGTTGGCAAAGATGACCTGATGCGTGTCGAAAAGAAGGTGGAAATAGCAAACGGACTCCGTGGCACAGACCCGGTCAATGCCGTCCAGCGGCAGCAGCGACTTGGCCGAAACCAGCACCTCGTTGGTGTTGAACATGCGCTGCGCGATCTTTGACCGCACCAGAATGCGGTGCTGGGGTGAAACGATCAGGTCCTGTGTTGGCAGCCCTGCGCAGAGCGCGCCGGCGGAAATCCGGATTGGAACCAGTTTCGGATTGGCGGAGAAGTCGACGCTGTCCAGCTCACGGCGCCCGATCCAGCGGATCGGTTCATAGCTGCCGGCGTAGGTCAGAACCAGATCTCCGACCGACAAGTCTTCGATCCTTGTTGTCCCGTCCTTGGTGGTGATCAGTGTGCCGGCGGTAAAGCATGGGACATTCGAAATCGGCGATGCCTGACCATCACTGCTGCCGGCAACCTCATAGGTCGTACCGGGCGTTGGCAGGACGGGGCCGCTGATGCCGACATTCACGCCATCGATGCGAATGACCCAGAACGTGTCGCCGGAGGTTGTCGTAAAACCGAACTCAAGCTCGACCTGATCGCCGGGCTGAAAGGTCTGTCCGTTGATCGTCACCGCCTGGCTCAATACCTGGTCGTTGTTGGCCGTACTGGGCGACGACCCGTCGCCGGGCGTGTCGATGTAACCGTCCGAAAACAGCTGGCTGGCCGTGCCGTCGTCATCCTCGACGTTGATGACGGTCAGCGCTGCACCAGCATTCAGGGAAAAGGTCGTTCCGACAGGATAGCCGACAGTGTTGTTCGTCGATGCGCCGGTCCATTGGTCGAACCCGTAAATCGGAACCGTGAAATTGAATGTCGCCAAACCTTAACTCCTTGTTACCGCTTGTAGTTACAGAACGGCCAACGCGCAATTCAACTGTCGTCAGGGTCTTGATGCAGAAAGAGGTGCGATACGCTCCAAGTTGCCTGAAATTTCAGCATTTGGTGAACGCTACCGTTTGAACAGAACGTTCTGCGCGTCTTTGCTGCGATGGTCTCCGCGCAGCTCGGCATGCAGGGCACGTCCCGCCTGAACTCCGGGGCGGGCTCCCACGGTTTCCAGCCACCGGACAAAGTGGGGCTTGTACTCCAGCGTCTGCTGTTGACCCTCCCACAGGCTGGCCCAGCCCCAAATCGACATATCGGCGATCGAATAGAAGTCGCCGGCAACATACTCGTTGTCGGCAAGGCGCCGGTCCAGAACGCCGTACAGGCGCGCAACCTCGGTGCGATAGCGGTCCTTGGCATAGGGCAGGTCCTGCGGCGGGTCCAACTGGGGGGCATATTTCAGAAAGTGGTGTGCCTGACCGGCCATCGGTCCGACGCCACCCATCTGCCACATCAGCCATTCCTCGACCGCGATCCGGTCACGCTCGGTCGACCCGTAGAACTGGCCGGTCTTGCGGGCAAGGTACATCAGGATCGCGCCGCTTTCGAAAACCGAGATCGGCGCGCCATCCGGGCCGTCTGGGTCGACGATCGCAGGCATCCGGTTGTTGGGTGAGATTTTCAGAAACTCGGGCGCGAACTGATCGCCTTTGCCGATGTTTATGAGGTGGGTCTGGTAGGGCAGCCCCATCTCTTCAAGGGCAATGGATACTTTCCAGCCATTTGGCGTGGGCCAGAAATACAGATCGATCGGGTGTGTCATGGGGCCTCCGTGTTGCGGGACGATCATGAGCCATTCGCTGCAAAGGGCAAGTGCGCGGTGGATGTCGCGGCTTGACGCCCGCGCGCCCGAGGCGTATGCGCAATCCAGAAACCACGTGGCGATTTGTTACCGGATTGCGGGCCACGCTAAACAACACCGCTAAAAGGTCAGGATGAAAGACCCCTTTCGCTTGACCGCGTCTGGGGTTTTTTTGATTTGCCCTCGGGTTTCGGGGCCGAAAGGTAAAGACATGAGCGAAAGCTGGAACAAACGCACCCAAGCCGTCCACGGCGGTATCCGTCGCAGCCAGTACAACGAAGTCAGCGAGGCGATTTTCCTGACGCAGGGGTTCGTCTACGACACCGCCGAGCAGGCCGAAGCTCGGTTCATCGAGACTGGCCCGGACGAGTTCATCTATGCCCGTTATGGCAACCCGACGGTTGCGATGTTCGAACAGCGCATCGCTGCGCTTGAGGGGGCCGAGGATGGTTTTGCGACGGCGTCCGGTATGGCGGCCGTGAACGGGGCGCTGACCTCGATGCTGAAGGCGGGCGATCACGTGGTTTCGGCCAAGGCCCTGTTCGGGTCGTGCCTGTACATTCTGGAGAATATCCTGACCCGCTATGGTGTCGAGGTGACCTTTGTCGACGGTACGGACATGGACCAATGGAAGGCCGCGATCCGGCCCGACACCAAGGCCGTGTTCTTCGAATCCATGTCGAACCCCACGCTCGAAGTCATCGACATTCGCGCGGTGGCAGAACTGGCCCATGCGGTGGGGGCCACTGTGATCGTCGACAACGTGTTCTCGACCCCGGTGTTCTCGCAGGCGATCGCGCAGGGCGCGGATGTGGTGGTTTACTCGGCCACCAAGCATATCGACGGGCAGGGACGCGCGCTGGGCGGCGTGATCCTGGGCGCCAAGGAGTTCATTCGCGGAACGGTCGAGCCGTACCTCAAACACACGGGCGGCGCACTCAGCCCGTTCAACGCCTGGATCATGCTCAAGGGGCTGGAAACGTTGGCCCTGCGAGTCAATGCCCAGGCCGAGACGGCGCAGAAACTGGCCGACGCGCTGGAAGGCCATGAGACGCTGGAGCGGATCATGTATCCGGGCCTGAAATCTCATGCTCAGAACGCTCTGGTGCAGAGCCAACTGGGGGGCAAGGGCGGTACGGTCCTGTCGCTGGACATCAAGGGGGGCAAGGACGCGGCCTTCCGGTTCCTTAACGCGCTGACGATCCCGGTAATTTCGAACAATCTGGGCGATGCCAAGTCCATCGCAACCCATCCGGCAACGACCACGCACCAGCGGTTGAGCGATGCGCAGAAAGACGAATTGGGCATCACGCCCGGTTTGATCCGCTTTTCTGTCGGACTCGAAGATGCCGACGATCTGCTGGAGGATATCCGGCAGGCATTGTCGGCTGCTGCGGTGTGACGGCGGACACGCGCCGTTGAACACATCGGCAACCGCGCAATGTCGCCCGGGTAAAAGGGCGCAATCCGTTCGGAAATGGCGGTTTTGCGATGGTTTTTTCGATCCGGGCTGCTATCTCACCCGTATTGGGTTACACTGCGGTTTCCGCCGCAGTCACAGATGGCCTGACGACACACCGAGGATACGCAGCCGATGAACATTCATTCGCGCGACATTGACGAAAAACCTGATCGGGACGAGGCCGCTGAGGCTCTCAAGGTTCTGCGGAAATGGGCAAAGGGCGCCAGCGAGGCCGAGATCAGCCAGCTTGATCCAGCCGTGGCGCGTTTGGTGCCCGGATTGATACCGGACAACTACCCTTCGATGTCACGTGAATACCCCGAAGACTTCAAAGTCGACGAAGCCTACAAATCTGCGTTGCCCGATCTCCAGAACGGCCCGTCAAGCCTGATCCGCGGTGCGAAACAGCAGATCCAGCATGTGGGCATCTCGAATTTCCGCCTGCCGATCCGATTTCACAGCAAGAACGGTCCGGACCTGACGCTGGAAACCTCGGTTACGGGCACCGTCAGCCTCGAAGCCGAGAAAAAGGGCATCAACATGTCCCGGATCATGCGGTCCTTCTACAAGCATGCCGAGCGTACGTTCAGTTTCGAGGTGATGGAATCCGCCCTGAGCGATTATCTGACCGACCTCGACAGTTTCGATGCAAGGCTTCAGATGCGCTTCTCCTATCCCGATCGGGTCAAAAGCCTGCGTTCGGGGCTTGAGGGATATCAGTATTACGACATCGCGCTTGAACTGGTCGAACAGGGCGGCGTGCGTCAGAAGATCATGCATCTCGACTATGTCTATTCTTCGACCTGCCCATGCTCGCTGGAACTCAGCGAACACGCCCGGTCGGTGCGCGGACAGCTTGCGACGCCGCATTCGCAGCGGTCCGTGGCGCGCATTTCGGTCGTGGTCGATTGTGACGCCGATTGCCTGTGGTTCGAGGATCTGATCGCCCTGTGCCGCCGTGCCGTCCCCACCGAAACCCAGGTGATGGTCAAGCGCGAAGACGAACAGGCCTTTGCTGAGCTGAACGCCGCCAGCCCCATCTTTGTCGAAGACGCCGCGCGTCTGTTCTGTGCCGAGCTGCTGGCCGATCATCACGTCGGTGACTTCCGCGTCATCGCCAGCCATCAGGAAAGTCTGCACAGCCACGATGCGGTGTCGATTCTGACCGAGGGGCCGACATTTGCATCCACCAGCTTGGACCCGCGCCTGTTCACGACGCTGTTCCACGTCGGCTGACCCAAAAAACGCCGCGAAAACCGGCGTATATTGGGCGGTAGGCGCCTTTTTGCCGCAATGCAGCGGAAAATGCTGCATGCGCGCGATTATTTGCATACATTGAAGATGAATGCAGCTGTGGCGCGCCATGTCAGTTGTGGCGCACCACCCCGAAAGGAAGCCGGGACGTGTTACGCCTTGGACTGCAATACACCTTCGTCCGTCCGCGCGATCGGAACGGCAAGGGCTTTTCTACCTCGGAAATCGGGCTGCTTCATTGCTACAGGAGAGACTTGGAATGAATCCCATTGCCCAACAGCTTGAGCTGCAGGCCGCCGCCGTGCGTCTGGCCGGCTATGCCGTGACCAGCCAGATGAAAATGATGCAGGCATTTGCTCAAACCGTGTTCCCCATACCGGTTGCGTCGGTCACCGAACCAACGAAGCCGGCCGTGAAGTCGGCCAAGAAACCGGTGGCGCGAACCACGGCCAAACCCGCCGCGAAGAAGGCGAATCCTGTGGTCCGGGCCAAGGCCAAGACGGTCGCAAAGCCGGCTCCGAAGCCGAAGGCACCCGCAAAAGCCGCACCGAAACCGGTCACGAAGGCCACAGCCAAGCCCAAAACGCCGCCTGCAACGGCTCAAAAACCGCCGCAGCCCGTCGCAACGGCCACTCCTGCACAGCGCGTCACTCCGGTCGCATCGGAGAAACCCGCAACGGCCGTGACGCCCAAGGCCAAGCCCACCGAGGCAAAACCTGCGGCTTCAACCGAAGAAGCCAAGGCCAAAAAGCCCGTAGCGGCTGCAACAACCAAACCCGCCGAGGCACCGAAACCGGCCACGCGCCGCACGCGTGCGCCGTCCAAGCCACCGGCCATGCCGCCCGTGGCTGAAAAAATGGACGACTGATCACAGATCATCTGCTTGACACTTTCGGGCCGGCGCGCCAACGCTGCCCGTCATGATGGATCTTCGCCCGGTCGGATATGTGATTGGCTTGCTGGTCGCCATACTTGGGGCGACCATGCTGTTGCCGATGCTTGCGGACATCATCGAGGGTCGGGGCGAGTGGAACGTTTTCTTTGAAAGCGGTGTCATCACGATCCTGACCGGCGTGGTTCTGGCCATGAGCTGCTCGAACGGTGTGGGCGAGGGGCTGACCATCCGTCAGACCTTTTTGCTGACCACTGGCGTCTGGGTCGCGCTGCCGCTGTTCGGGGCAATCCCCTTCGTGTTCGGTGAGACCGAGCTTCGATTTGTCGATGCCTATTTCGAAGCCATGTCCGGGCTGACCACCACCGGGTCGACCGTAATCTCCGGGTTGGATGATCTGCCGCGTGGCCTGCTTTTGTGGCGCGGTTTGCTGCAATGGCTGGGCGGGATCGGCATCATTGTCGTGGCCATGGTTTTCCTGCCCGAGCTCAAGGTCGGCGGAATGCAGATATTCCGCTCGGAAGGGTTTGAAACCATGGGGAAAATCCTTCCTCGCGCGCAAGAGATCGCGGGCCAGATTTCGCTGATCTATGTATTCCTGACCGTAGCCTGCGCCCTGGTTTATGCCGGCTTGGGAATGAACTTTTTCGACGCGGTCGTTCATGCGTTCACAACCATGTCCACCGGAGGGTTCTCGAACTATGACGCCTCGTTCGGTACGTTCTCGGGGCCCGCGGAATACGCCGCGTCCATATTCATGATCCTGGCTGCGCTGCCGTTCGTGCGGTATGTGCAATTCGTCAACGGCCGGACAGGCTCGATCCTGGAAGACAGCCAGATCAGGGCCTTTCTGGCCACGATCGCCGTTCTGGTGGCGATCATGGCTGTCTTTCTTACATCGGTCTTTCCGCACCACTGGGAACAGGCGGTGCGCGAGTCGTTGTTCAACATCACCTCGATCATTTCCGGCACCGGCTACGCCAGTGTCGATTACATGACCTGGGGCAGTTTTCCGATCATGATGTTCTTCATGATCGGTCTGATCGGCGGTTGCGCCGGTTCGACGGCCTGTTCCATCAAGATCTTCCGCTATCAGTTGCTGATTGCTTCCATCAAGGCTCAGATCAGCCGGATTCGGTCGCCGCACGGAGTGTTCGTGCCCAAATATGATGGCCGCGCCATCAGCCGCGATGTCCTGACATCGGTCATGAGCTTTTTCATGTTCTTCGCGCTGTCGCTGGGGGCGTTGTCCTGGGCGCTGGCGCTGACTGGTCTGGATTTCATCACAGCGGTATCCGGTGCAGCGACGGCGCTTGCAAATGTCGGCCCCGGTTTGGGTGATCAGATCGGCCCCGCAGGGAATTTTGCCGGGCTGAACGACACGGCCAAGTGGTTGTTGACCTTCGGAATGCTGACCGGCCGGCTGGAGCTGATGGCCGTGTATGTCCTGTTCACCATTCGGTTCTGGAGAGGCTGATGAAAAGACCATTGGGCGCCCAAATCTCGCACATGCTCAAGGATCGGGGGGTCGAAGTCATTTTCGGCATTCCTGGTGTGCACAATCAGGAAATGTACCGTGGAATCGAAGAAGCGGGCATTACTCATGTGCTGGCGCGGCATGAGCAGGGCGCGGGCTTCATGGCTGACGGTTATGCACGGGCGACGGGCAAGCCCGGCGTGGCCTACGTGATCACCGGTCCTGGCCTGTGCAACGTCATGACGCCGATGGGGCAGGGCTATACCGACTCGGTTCCGATGCTGGTTCTGTCCTCCTGTCTGAGCGAAACGCAGGCACAGCGCGGCCAGTTGCACCAGATGAAAGACCAGCGCGCGGCCGCTGAATGCGTGACCGACTGGTCCTGCCAGGCAAACGACGCGCAATCAGCCTATGGCCTGATCGAACGCGCCTTTGAGGAGTTCGCGCTGAAACGTCCGCGCCCCAAGCATATCCAGGTCCCGATCGCGCAGTTGGAGGCCGAGGCCGACCCCGCTCCTTTTCCGAACCAGGACGCGGTGCGGGTCAAGGCTCTGGCGCCGGACATCTCGCCGGTTCTGTCACTGCTGAACATCGCGCGGCGGCCGCTGTTCATACTGGGTGGTGGGTCACGGTCGAACCTGTGGCGCCAGATTCTGTCCCAGCTCGGTGCGGCCTGTTTCACCACTTATGCGGGGCGTGGGTTGGTCGGCACCGGCTATACCCTGGATTTCGGCGCGACCTTGCCGCGACCCGGCAGTGCCGAGGTGATTGGGTCGGCCGATCTGGTCATCGCGGTCGGTGCCGAATTGGGTGAGGTCGACCTTTGGCGCGACCGGTTGGGCCACAAGGCGACCTTGGTGCGGGTTGACCTCGACCCCGAGGTGCTGACCGACCGGCACCGGGCGGCGGTCAAGCTGCAGGCCGACGGCGAAAGTTTTGCCCATTCACTGTGGTCCGCGACCCAAGACTGCAAACCGGCCACCGGCTGGTCGCCGGAAGAGGTGGCCGAAGCCCGAGCGCGCTGGCGCGCCGAGGTCGACGCGGAAAGACCGGGTATCGTGCCGGTTGCCGACGCCTTGCGTGCAGCGATGCCCGCCGACACCATGATCTATTCCGACATGACCCAGTTCGCCTATGTCGCGAAAGAGGTCTGGGACATGGCGCGCCCATACCACTGGCACCACCCGACCGGGTTCGGCACCCTGGGCTATGCACTGCCGGCCGGGATCGGCGGCGCGGTTGCGCGGCGCGGAAAGCCAACTGCCGTGATCGCGGGTGACTACGGGTTCCACTATACGATGCAGGAACTGGGTGCGGCGGTCGAGCTGGGGTTGTCGCTGCCCATCATCCTTTGGGACAACGGCAAGCTGAAAGAGATCGAGGACAGCATGGTCGGCAGCCAGATTGCTCCGAACGCGGTTGTCGCGCGCAACCCTGATTTCTGCAAGCTGGCCGAGGCTTTCGGTGCGCGGTCGGCCGCTCCAAACTCGCTACCTGAAATGCAGGCTGCCGTTCGCGCAGCCTTTGACGCGCCCGTGCCGACCCTTGTGCACGTCACGCCCGATATCTTGAAGGGCTAAAAAAGGCGCCGCAATGTCCTGCGGCGCCCTCAAATTCTATTCGTGACTTTCGGTCAACCCCAGCAATTCACCAGCACGGTCATGCCAGTCGCGCGGCGGTTCAACTCGTCAGGCGAAACTTGCCCGGTCTCCTGCGCGGTCTGAGCCGTTGCCCCGGCCTTTGACAGGATCTCGTGAAGGCGATCGGCCGCGGCAGCCAGGCTGACATCGCGGGGCAGGGTTCGCCCCTCGGTCTGCGCAGGCAGCAGCATTCCGACCACGTTGCCGTGATCATCGAATACCGGGCCGCCAGCGTCTCCTGGTTGTGCGGTCAGGCTCAGGCGGGTCACGCCGGCCTCTCCGTTCAGCCCGCGGATATCGGCGATCTTGCCGTAGGTCAGCGTCGGAGCCCCCAAAGCGCCCTCATATGAGTACCCCGCGACGGCCACTTCGGATTGCAGGCGAGGCTGGGCTTCATTCAAGGCCGCAACGGCCATCGGTGCCAGCGTCTTGTTGGGGCGCAGGACCGCCACGCCCAGTTCGGGATCGCTCCACGCGGTTTGCAGTTCCTGACCGTCCTCAAGGGTGACGCGGGTGCAGTTCTGCACCGCCTCGGCCACGGTCAGGACCAGACCGTCGGGATCGGCAAAAAAGCCCGACCGCGACAACCGTGGTTTTCTGAGTTGGAGACCGGACATCAAGTCGATGCTTTGCTCGGCATTGGCACCAGCCGCAGCATCAAGAACACCATCGGTGGTTTCAAAGCTGGCGATCATTGCCGCCAGAACCCGGGCGCGGCGTGCGTCATCGCCTTCGGGCCAGACAAGGGTGAAGCCTTTGATCTTGCCGTCGCTCAGATTGGCCTGTGTATAGGATACGATCCCGTTGCCACGGCCTTCGATGGTAAACCTGTCGCCACGCAGCTCACGCGGGCCGTTCAGCGGCACGATCTCGAGCGATTGCATCGCCTCGAACAGCGCGCGCAAAGTGGTTTTGCTGCCCTCCTGGCTGATCAAAACGACCCGTGCGTCCAGATCACCGCTGGAATTGAAATGCGCGAACGGCGCCTCGTATCGGTCGAAGGCAACTACCCCAAGCGGCAGGTCGACGGAAATCCCAGCGCGATCATCGACGTGACGGGCCATGCCGACGCTGATCAGCGGGGCATTGTAGTCATCCATCAAAGCCTTGCGCTGTGCCGTCGTCAGGACACCGGTCGGTTCAAAGCCGTTGAACCGCTGCCATTCCGCCATTGACCGGCGTGTACCTTGGCCGAATGCCCCGTCGATGGTCGAACTGTAGAACCCGGCAGCCTGCAATGCGGTTTGCAGGTCTTTTCGTTCCTGTCCGCTCAGCAGCCGCTCGGACTGCAGGGCCTGTGATCTCGTCTCGTCCGAAGGTTGCGGCGTCAGACCGGCCTGTGGCTGCTCTGGCTGCGGCTCGGGCTGAACGGGCGCTGTGATTGCCCCGCGGTTCAGGACGTTGGCGCCGATTGGCCAGAACTGCTGCCCCAGGGCGCCTGAGAATGTGATGAAACTGTCTGAGGGGATCTGCCGTTCGGCCCGGTAGACGCGCAGCACCTGCTCGGCGTCGGCCCGCAGATAGGGGCCGATCACTATGGCGTACCAGCCGCTGTTCAGGCGGAACCCGTTCACGTCGGGCAGGGCATTGGCATAGACTTGCGCCCGGTCCTGTGCCTCGCGCAGCGATGGCTGCGCTTCGACCTGAACCCAGACGCCTGCGTCAGCCCCCTGTTGAGCATACGCAGCGCGCATGCCGACTGTAATCAGTAAAAGAATTGCAACGAATATGCGTGTCATTTTCTGCCCGTTTTATGCGGTGTTTTGGCTTTGCCTCAACTTACGCGATTCAGGGGTGAAAACGCTATGCCCACGATACGGGGAATTTCTGGTGTGGCGGCACAGTGACAGCAGGCGGGCATTGGCCCGTTGACGCCCCTTGGCCCCTTGCATAGGAAGGGCAAAACCGACCGGAACCGGGCAAATCCGCGCCCAAAGGGAATGTCATGACCGAACCGTCCAGCGCACCACGTTCATTTCAGGAAATCATCCTGCGGCTTCAGAACTACTGGGCCTCGAAGGGCTGTGCCATCCTGCAGCCATACGACATGGAGGTCGGTGCCGGTACGTTCCACCCTGCAACCACCCTGCGGGCTCTGGGGTCCAAACCCTGGGCTGCGGCCTACGTTCAGCCGTCGCGCCGTCCGACCGATGGCCGTTATGGTGAAAACCCCAACCGCTTGCAGCATTACTATCAGTACCAGGTGCTGATCAAACCCAGCCCGCCGGACCTGCAGGAGCTGTATCTGGGCAGCCTTCAGGCCATTGGCATCGACATGGACCTGCACGACATCCGTTTCGTCGAGGATGACTGGGAAAGCCCGACCCTGGGCGCATGGGGCCTGGGATGGGAGGTCTGGTGCGACGGCATGGAAGTCAGCCAGTTTACCTATTTCCAGCAGGTCGGCGGCCATGACTGCGCGCCGGTCTCGGGCGAGCTGACATATGGTCTGGAACGTCTGGCGATGTATGTTCTGGGCATCGACCACGTAATGGACATGCCCTTCAACGACCCGCAGTCACCCAGCCCGCTGACATATGGCGACATCTTCAAGCAAACCGAAGAGGAATACGCCCGTTGGAACTTTGATGTGGCCAACACAGAAGTTCTGCTGCGCCACTTCGAAGAGGCCGAGGAAGAATGCGCCGCGATCCTGAGCCAGGAAAACGTTGACCCCAAAACGGGCAAGCGGATCATCATGGCGCATCCTGCTTATGACCAGTGCATCAAGGCCAGCCATATCTTCAACCTCCTGGACGCACGCGGCGTGATTTCGGTGACCGAGCGGCAGGCCTATATCGGGCGGGTGCGCGCGCTGGCCAAGCAATGCGCCGATGCCTTCGTGCAGACCGAGGCGGCAGGCTTTGAGGCCTGATGGCCCGTCGCACCCCACAGGAGGATCGCGCATGACCGGGAAAATGCTGGCAACTCTGTTGGTCGCTTGCGCCGTCATTGCTGGCGTCAGCATGTATTACCTGCAGGTCTACGGCTACTACTACGAGGTCGAACCCTCGCCCGGTCAGGATGTTGTTCTGACCGAAACCGCGACCGGCCAACCGGTGCCAATTGCCTACAGCGCTTTTCAGGCGATCGACGCCGACAGCTCTCCGATCCGGTATCGGGCGTGTTTCCAGACAGATCTGAAGCCGGAACAGCTGGCCGTCCGCTACATGAGCGCCGAAAAGGCCGAGCCGCTGACGGCCCCAGGTTGGTTCGACTGCTATGATGCGGCTACTCTGGCCGAGGCGTTGGCGAACGGATCCGCCCGCGCTTTCATAGGGGTCAAGAACATCCACTATGGCGTTGATCGGATCGTGGCGGTAACGCAGGACGGTTCGGGCTTTGCCTGGCATGCCCTGAACAACTGCGGCGAAAAGGCCTATGACGGAACGGTTGTCGGCGAAGAGTGCCCGCCCCGACCGGAAAACTGAGTGGTCGGGATGGGGTTCATCGTTGAAATCCCCGGATTTCTGACGGCAACGCTGGGCTTTGCCGTCTATCTGATGGGCGCCGAGATCAACGCCCGCACAGAGGTTCTGCGCCGATTCAACATTCCCGAACCCGTAACCGGAGGTCTGTTGGCCTCGCTGGTGGTTCTGACGCTTTATCTGTTGTTCGGGATGGAACTGGAGTTCGACCTGACTGCGCGGGATTTCCTGCTGGTGCTGTTCTTTGCCGGGATCGGCCTGAACGCCCGGCTGTCCGATCTGATCGCTGGCGGAAAGCCTCTGGTGCTGCTGCTGATCCTGACGTTGCTGACGATCGTGGCGCAGAACCTGATCGGCGCGGCGGGGGCGGCGGCCTTCGGCTATCCGGCGCAGTCCGGCGTTCTGTTCGGCTCGGCCGCACTGATCGGCGGCCACGGCACCGCCATCGCCTGGGCGCCCGAGGTCGCGCAGGTCACCGGGCTTGAGGGCGCGACCGAGCTGGGGGTGGCCGTGGCGACCCTGGGCCTGGTCCTGGCCGCTCTGGTCGGTGGCCCCATCGCGCGTCTGTTGATCGAAGGACGCGACCTGTCGCCAAACCGCCCGGACGAGGAACATACAATCGGCGTGCCCGACGAGCCGTCAGACGCGGCCGCGAAGATCGACCACCTGACGGTGATGCGGGTGCTGCTGTACCTGAACATGGCCATTATCGCAGGCTATGCTCTGTCCGAGGTGATCCTGGCCGCGGGTTTGAAACTGCCGCTGTTCGTGCCCTGCCTGATCATGGGTATCGTGATCGGCAACCTGCGCCCGCTGCTGGCCCCGCGCGCCGCGCCGGTGTCGCGCACGCCGTCGCTGGCGCTGATCTCGGAATTCGCGCTGGGCGCCTTTCTGGCCATGTCGCTGATGAGCCTGCAGCTGTGGACCATCGCCGATCTGGGCCTGTCGATCGTGGTGATCATGACGGCGCAGACATTGTTTGCGGTGGCTTTCGTGATCTGGGTTCTGTTCCCGGTCATGGGCGCCAACTACCGCGCGGCCGTGCTGGCGGCGGGGTTCGGCGGCTTCGCGCTGGGCGCGACACCGACCGCAATTGCCAATATGACCGCCGTAACCAAGCGATACGGGCCTTCGCCTATTGCCTTTATCGTGCTCCCCCTTGTATCCGCATTCTTCGTGGATATCGCCAATGCCATCGTCATCCAGACGATCGTCAATTTCTAAGGATCGAAAATGCCCGACCTGCTGATCGAACTGTTTTCCGAGGAAATCCCCGCGCGCATGCAGACCCGCGCCGGCGAGGATCTGAAAAAACGGATCACCGACGGTCTGGTCGAGGCCGGTCTGACCTATGCCCATGCGCACGCCCTGACCACGCCGCGCCGCCTGACGCTGGCGGTCGAGGGGCTGCTGGCGGAAAGCCCCACCATCCGCGAGGAGCGCAAGGGACCCAAGGTTGGCGCGCCCGAAAAAGCCATCGAGGGCTTCCTGCGTGGCGCGGGGATCAGGCGCGACCAGCTCGAGGAACGGGACACGCCCAAAGGTGCGGTCTATTTCGCCACCATCGAGAAACCGGGCCGCCCGGCGGCCGGGATCGTGGCCGAGGTTTTGGCCGACACGATCCGCAACTTCCCCTGGCCGAAATCCATGCGCTGGGGCAGCGGGGCCCTGCGCTGGGTGCGGCCGCTGCATTCGATCCTGTGCATCCTCAGCGATGAAGCCGGCGCGCAGGTCGTGCCGATGGAGATCGACGGGATCACCGCCGGTGACACCACCGAGGGCCATCGCTTCATGGCGCCGGGCCGGTTTGCCGTGACCGGGTTCGAGGATTACGCCGCCAAGCTGAAGCGCGCCTTCGTCGTGCTGTCGCCCGAGGAACGGGCCGAGCACATCTGGAACGACGCGCAGAACCTGGCCTTTGCCGCCGGGCTGGAGGTGGTCGAGGACAAGAGCCTGCTGGCCGAGGTGGCCGGGCTGGTCGAATGGCCGGTTGTGCTGATGGGGCAGATCGACGATGAATTCCTGGACCTGCCGCCCGAGGTGCTGCAGACCTCGATGAAAGAGCACCAGAAATTCTTCTCGGTCCGCAATCCCAAGACGGGGCGGATCGAACGGTTCATCACTGTGGCCAACCGCGAGACCAGCGACAATGGCGCGACCATCCTGGCCGGATACCAGAAGGTGCTGTCGGCGCGTCTGGCCGATGCGAAATTCTTCTGGGAGAACGACCTGCGCGTCGCCAAATCGGACATTACGCAATGGACCCGCGCACTTGAAAACGTGACCTTCCACAACAAGCTGGGCACCCAGGCGCAGCGGATCGACCGCATTGCCGCGCTGGCCCGCGAACTGGCCACGGTCACGGGCGCCGACCCGGACCAGGCCGAGAAGGCCGCGCGGCTGGCCAAGGCCGATCTGAGTTCGGAGATGGTCTATGAATTCCCCGAACTTCAGGGGCTTATGGGGCGGTATTACATTGAGGCGGCTGGAGAAGACGCCGCCGTGGCCGCCGTGGCGCAGGAGCACTACTCGCCGCTGGGCCCGTCGGATGACGTGCCAACCGCGCCGCTCTCGGTGACCGTGGCGCTTGCCGACAAGCTGGACACGCTGACCGGGTTCTGGGCGATTGATGAAAAGCCCACCGGCTCAAAAGACCCGTTTGCTTTGCGTCGCGCTGCTTTGGGTATCTCTCGATTAGTTCTCGAAAACGATCTGCGGCTGTCGTTGGATCGCTTCTTTGACAGCCAACTTATTCGAGCAGAAAGCGCAATCAATGAGGCGTTGCCGGAAGCTAACGTTCTTGATCTGTTGGAAGAAATTGCAGAGCGAGGTGTCTTTGGTGCTGCATTCCAAGCGGTCAAGGACAAAATCGGAGGATTGCCTGCCACGGCCTTTCTTGAACTTGAAAAAAAGGTCCCAGACGCATCTGACGATCTCATCTCCTTTTTCCACGACCGCCTCAAAGTCTTCCTCCGCGACGAGGGCATTCGCCACGACGTGATCGACGCCTGCATCGCGATGGACGGCAATGACGACCTCAACCTGCTGGTCAAACGCGCCCGCGCGTTGAATGCGGTGATCGCGACCGAAGATGGCGAAAACCTGGTGCAGGGCTTCAAGCGCGCCAACAACATCCTGACCCAGGCCGAGGAGAAGGACGGGGTCGAATACTCGTTCGGTGCCGATCTGAAATTCGCCGAGACCGACAGCGAAAAGGCCCTGTTCGCCGCGCTGGATCAGGCACAGGCCAAGATTGCACCGGCACTCAAGGCCGAGGATTTCCCGGCGGCGATGGCGGCCATGGCCGCGCTGCGCGGGCCGATCGACGCGTTCTTCGAGGACGTCCAGGTCAATTCCGACAATGCCGTGCTGCGCCGCAACCGCCTGAATCTGCTGAGCCAGATCCGCCAGATCTGCTCCAGCGTCGCGGACCTGACCAAGATCGAAGGCTGACCCAAAGGGCGCGCTCTGGCGCGCCCACAAGGCCCTTGCGCGGAAGGCTGGGGCGCTTATGCTGCGGTGAAACCAAAAGGTGCCGCAGTGCAGAATAATCCGCATACCACGCTCATCACTCCTGACGCTCCTGTCGCCGCCGACACCCATGGCGGCCGGGCGAAATGTCTGCAGCGCCTTGTGCGGTTGGACCTTCCCGTACCGCGTACGGTGGCCCTGTCCTTCGATCAGGTGCGGCGGATCGCTGACGGCGATATCCCGGCAATCGAAGCCATACTTGAACAGTTCGACGCATCGGCGTTGCTGTGCGTTCGCCCCAGTTCCGAGGACCCTGACTGGGGTGGCCCCGGCGCGGTTCTAAACATCGGGATGAACGATGCCCGTTTCGTGGAATTGTCCGACAAGATGGGTCCCGAGGCCGCTGCCGCACTGTATCTGCGGTTCGTCCAAAGTTATGCGATCCACGTTGCGCGACTGGACGCGGACGTTTTCGACGACATCGAAGCCGATGGCCGCGAGGGCCTGCGCCAGACCCTGCGCGCGTATGAGGACGAAACTGACGAAGCGTTCCCCCAGGATCGCGGCGAGCAGTTGCTGGCGGTCCTGCGCTCGATGGCGCGGGCGTGGGATGGTACGTCCGCCCGCCTGTTGCGGCAGGCCAAGGGCGCTCCGGCGGATGCCGGGCTGGGCCTTGTCATCCAGGAGATGATCCCCGGTGTCGGCCAGGGCGAATGCGGATCGGGTGTGCTGCAGCTGGTGGATACCTCGACCGGCATGCCGCAGATCACAGGCCGCTACCTGAGCCAAAGCCAGGGGCGCGATGCGCTGGGCGAGGGGGTTGCGGCCCTCTACCTTGAAAAGGACCCGCGCGGGCAAGCGCTCGAGGATGTTGCGCCTCAGGCCTTTGCCGACCTCAAGACCCATGCGGCGTTGATGCGGCGCAAATTGCGCGAAGAGATGCAGGTCGAATTCGTGATCGAAAACGGCAAGGTGCATATTCTGGACGGGGTCCGCGTTCAACGCAGCGCCCGCGCCGCCATGCGGATCGCCGTTCGATTGGCGGAGGATGGCATCATCACCCCGCAGGAAGCCGTCATGCGGATCGATCCGCATTCGCTGAATGAGTTGCTGCACCGTCAGGTGCATCCCGAGGCCAAGCGTGACGTGCTGACCACGGGTATCGGGGCCAGTCCCGGGGCGGCCACCGGCCGGATCGTGTTCACTTCGGCCGAGGCACAGGCCAGCGCGGCGCGCGGCGAGCCCTGCATTCTGGTGCGCCGTGAAACCTCGCCCGAGGATGTGCGCGGCATGCACGCCGCGGTCGCCGTACTGACCGAAAAGGGTGGCATGACCAGCCATGCGGCCGTGATCGGGCGTGGGCTGGGGCTGCCCTGTATCGTCGGCGCGTCCGAGATGCGGTTCCAGACCAAGAAAAAGCAGCTTACCGTTCCGGACGGCCGCGTTTTCACCACAGGCGACATTCTGACGATTGACGGAAGCTCGGGCCAGGTGTTGGCGGGCGAGCCGGCGATGCTCGAAGCTGCACTGGATGACTGTTTTCAGACCTTGATGAGCTGGGCCGACGCCGAGCGAGACATATCAATTCGTGCCAATGCCGACACTCCTGCCGACGCGCAGGCTGCGCGAAACTTCCAGGCGCAGGGGATTGGGTTGTGCCGAACCGAGCATATGTTTTTCGACCCCGGTCGTCTGATCGTGATGCGCGAGATGATTTTCGCTCAGACTTCATCGGGACGCGCGGCGGTTTTGGAGCGGTTGCTTCCGATGCAACGCGATGATTTTGTGCAACTTTTCCGGATCATGGAAGGGCAGCCCGTCTGCATCCGACTGTTCGATCCGCCTCTGCACGAGTTTCTGCCGACCACGCGCAGCGGGCAGCGCGAACTGGCCGAAGCGCTGGATCTTCCGGTTTCGGATGTGGAGCGTCGGGTGGACGAAATGAGCGAGTACAACCCCATGCTGGGGTTGCGGGGCGTACGCCTTGGAATAACGGTGCCCGAGATCTATGACATGCAAGCCCGCGCGATCTTCGAGGCGACGCTCGAAGCCAGCAAAAACGGCGCGCCGGTGGTGCCCGAGGTCATGATCCCGCTGGTTTCGGCCAAGCGCGAGGTCGAACTGATCAAGGCGCGGGTGGACACGGTTGCCGCAGCCGTTGCGGCCGAGCGTGGTCAGGAGTTTGAATACCGGTTGGGTGTGATGGTCGAAACCCCCCGGGCCTGTCTGCGTGCCGAGGAAATCGCTCCTCATGCCTCGTTCCTGAGCTTCGGCACCAACGACCTGACACAGATGACTTATGGCCTGTCGCGCGACGACGCGGGACGCTTCATGTCGGCCTATGTCCGGCAGGGAGTGTTCACCGAGGATCCGTTCCATGTTCTGGACGCCGATGGGGTGGGCGAACTGCTCAAGCTGGGCTCGGAGCGGGGGCGTACAGCTCGGCCCGATGTCACGCTTTCGGTCTGTGGTGAACATGGCGGCAACCCCGAATCAATCGCCCTTTGTCGGGATTTGGGGTTCGATTATGTGTCCTGTTCACCCTTCCGAGTCCCGGTCGCTCGGCTGGCTGCCGCTCAGTTGGCGATTTCGTCAAAACTTGGGGGTTGACAGGCCGTCAAAGCCCTAGGAATAGTGGTTTCGGGATGGACCTGTGGCTGATTAATTTTGGTCCCGCGGGCAAGATTTTTCTTGCTTTTTCCTCAGAACTGGACCTTTCGCGCCTTCTGCGTTAAGACCCCGTCGCGCCCGCCGGGGGAGGGTATGGCGCGTGAAGTGCCTGTGCGAGGTTATCTGATGCTACGATATATACTGGCTGTTGCCATTGCGGCGGCAACCGTGATGCCGAGTGCGTCCGTTGCCGAGAGGGAAGCCACCGAGACTGCCAAGCGCGAACTGGTGTCGCGCAACCAGGTGCCGGGACAAAGCTTTCGCGACTATCTGAAGCTGTTCCAGCCCAGGAAAGAGGTCCAACCGGTCGAGATTTCCTACACCAAGGCCTGGCTGGACCAACAGCCCAAAGCCAGCGGTGGCGAAGATCTGAAATGCTTGGCCGAGGCCCTGTATTTCGAAGCGCGCGGAGAGAGCGTGCGCGGCCAATTCGCGGTTGCCGAGGTGATTTTGAACCGGGTGGAAAGCACCCGTTTCCCGAACACCGTCTGCGGCGTGATCCGTCAGGGAACAGGCAAGAAATATCAGTGCCAGTTCACCTATACCTGTGACGGCCGCAAGGAAGTCATTCACGAGAAGAAAGCCTATGAGCGCGTGGCCAAAGTTGCCAAGGCGGCGATCGAGGGGGTCAGCGACCCGCTGACGTCGGGGGCCACGCATTACCACACCAAGGCGGTGCGCCCGTCGTGGTCGCGCGTTTACAAGGAAACAGCGCGCATCGGTGTGCATATCTTCTACCGCCACAACTACCGCACTGCGAGCAACTAGCGCGCATTGACGCACCCGCGCTGGAACGTTGATGGCGCGGGTGAAACCAAGGGCTATATTGCGGTCAAGGAGATCCGCAATGAATCTGAGCCGCCGAAGCCTTTTGAAATCTGCCGCCGCGCTTGCGGTGTTTCCAACGCTGGCGCGCTCCGCGCCGCTGACCCTGACTGCGCGCGAGGGCGCTCAGTTGATTGCCCCTCCGGGGTATCCGGAAACCGATATCTGGGGCTTTGATGGGTCGGTGCCAGGCAGCCCAATCCATCTGCAGCAAGGCGAGCGGGTTCAGCGCCGCTTGGTGAACGAATTACCGCAAGCCACCTCGGTTCATTGGCATGGTATCCGCATCGACAACGCTATGGATGGCGTGCCGGGTCTTACTCAGGAAGCGGTTCCAAGCGGCGCGACCTTCGACTATGATTTCATCGTGCCGGACGCCGGAACCTATTGGTATCATGCGCATAACAAGTCAGTCGAACAGGTGGCCCGTGGCCTGTATGGCCCTTTGATCGTGCACGAGTCCGAAGCGCCGGATGTGGGGCAGGATCTGGTGCTGATGCTCGATGACTGGCGACTTGATCCGGAAACGGCCCAGATTACCCAAGACTTCGACAACGGTCATGACCTCAGCCATGCTGGTCGGCTGGGAAACCTCACTACCGTCAATGGAGCATTCGACCCATCCTTTCCTGTTCAGCAAAACCAACGCCTGCGTCTGAGGTTGGTCAACGCCGCGAATGCGCGTGTCTTCACCGTGGGCCTCGACGGAATGTCCGGATGGATCGTCGCGCTGGATGGAATGCCTTTGGCCGAGCCGATCCCGATTGAGGACACGTTCCCGCTGGCCCCGGCGCAACGTGCGGATTTGTTGGTAGATGTGCTGGCTGCGGATGCGGAAACGGCCAGCCTGTTCAGTCAGGAACGTGACGGCGCCTTTGGTTTGGCCCGATTTTCTGTGGCAGGGCAGGCGGCTTCCACTCCCCGGTCGGGAGTTCGGCCATTGCCGCCGAACCCGCTTCCGGAATTGACGGATATCAACAACGTACCGCGGCACGAGATGAGGCTGCAGGGCGGTGCCATGCGCTGGCTTGAAAGCGCGCGGATTGGCGAGACCGAGCTCTCGGGCCGGGAGCTGGCTCAGCTGGGCCGGTTCTGGGCGTTGAACGGTTATGCCGAACGCCCCGAGGACCCGTTTCTGAATGCGTCCTTGGGAAGCGTTCACCGGATCGCCTTCGTGAACGCAACGGTATTCCCGCACGCGATGCACCTGCATGGTCACCACTTTCGGCTGATCTTGCCGGACGGAAGTCTTGGGCCATGGCGCGATACGGTTCTGGTCGAACGTGGCGAGACTCGCGAGATCGCGCTGGTCACCGATAACCCGGGCAACTGGCTGCTGCATTGCCATATGCTTGGACACGCCGCATCGGGTATGATGAGTTGGTACCGCGTCACCTGACGCCGCATTCGGCGGCTGGAATGGCGTTTGCTTGAATGCTATAGCCGCGCGGAACCACTAAATTGGGCAAACCTGTCCAAGCTGCCCGAAAAGGCCCGTGCCATGAGTACTGAAATCCGCCTTGCCTTTGCGCACCCGTCCGAACGGTCCGAGGCGACTGCGCCACGCGGGCCGCTGGATCGTATCTCGTTGCGCGACCACATTGTCGAGGTCGAGATCGGCGCCTTTCAGGCCGAACGGGGCACCACCCAGCGCATCTGTTTCAACATTGTGGTCGAAGTGCGTCCGCTGACCGAAAACATCGACGATGATGTCGATCGCATCCTGTCCTATGACCGGGTGACCGAGGCCATCGCCTATGAACTCGCGGCCGAGCGTCTGAACTTGCTCGAAACGCTGGCGGATCGAATAGCCGAGCGGATCCTGCTTGAACCTCAGGCGGTAAGAGCTTTTGTACGCATTGAAAAACTGGATCGCGGTCCGGGTGCTTTGGGCGTCGAAATCGTTCGTGGCAAGGATGCCGTCCATCACGATGTCATCGAAGAAGAGCGCCCACATCCCCGGCTGGTCTTTCTGTCGAACGCAGCGATTGAGTCCGAAAATTTGTCGGGCTGGATCGACCAGTTGGAAAACCGACAGCGACCGCTGATTCTGTGCGTAGGCGCCTCCGATCTGCCGGTGCCGCAGACCGGCCATGCCATGACCCAGCGCCGGATCGACCTGTTGGCGATCGAGCAGAACGCTTGGGTGCTGGCCGCGCGTGATCATCGCTGTGTCGTCGTCTCTACCCGGACCGAACTGGACTGGGCCATGAAGAACGGCCAGATCTGTGTCTGGGCACCGTCCAAGATCGTGCTGGACGCGGTCGATGGACCTTCGGCGGCACCGTCCGACGCGGTGGCCTTGGCGGCCTGGTTTGCCGCCACCTTTGAGGCCAGCGAAATGCTGGTCATTGGCGGGGAACTGCCCGAGTCGCCCAAAACGCCGCTCCGGGCGGTTCCGGTGGAGCAGGCGCAACTGTGACCAGTTACTATCGCCCATTGGTGCAACACGGGCCTGTGCGCCCGGACGGGGCCTTGCCGCTGGCGGGGCAGGACCTGTGGTTCACCCATGCCGAATGTCTGCAGCGTGACGCGGCACCCCGGATCGTTGCGGCTGCCGATATCCCTGAAACGTGGCTCGACCGGCTGACGCAACCGCGCGCCGCGATTGCCGGGCTGGAGATGACGCAGCCGCAGATCATGGGCATCCTGAACGCCACGCCCGACAGTTTTTCCGACGGTGGCAAGCACAACACCCCCGACGCCGCGTGTGCAGCAGCCCGGGAAATGGTCGCGCACGGTGCGACCATTCTGGACATCGGCGGTGAATCCACGCGCCCCGGTGCGGATTTTGTGCCCGAGGACGAAGAGATCGCCCGCACCCAGCCCTTGATCCGCGCGATCCGGGCTGAGACACCGGCGCTGATCTCGATCGACACGCGCAAATCCGCCGTGGCCAGGGCCGCAGTCGAGGCCGGGGCAGGGCTGATCAACGATGTTTCAGGCTTTACCTTCGATCCCGCGCTTGGGGCTTTCTGCGCTGAAATCAATGCGCCGGTCTGCGTGATGCACATACAGGGCGACCCGGCCACGATGCAGGACAACCCGACCTATGACGACGTTCTGCTGGACGTCTACGATTTCCTGTCCGGGCAGGTGGCCCGACTGGAAGGCCTCGGGCTGGATCGGGGCCGGATCATCGTTGATCCAGGTATCGGGTTCGGCAAGACCGAGGAGCACAACCTGACCCTGTTGCGCAATCTCAGCCTGTTTCACGGGTTGGGCTGCCCGATCCTGCTGGGCGTGTCACGCAAAGGCTTCATCGGCCGGATCGGCGCGGAACCGCGCAAGGATGCCCGCGCGCCGGGATCAATCGCCGTTGCGTTGGCAGGATTGTCGCAAGGTGTGCAGATCATCCGGGTGCATGACGTGGCCGAGACCGCTCAGGCCTTGCGCCTGTGGGCCGCTGTCCGGTAATCGGGTCGCAGGCAGGACTTTGTGGAGTAGCAGGTATGCGCAAGCTGTTCGGAACCGACGGGGTGCGGGGCACCGCCAACACCTATCCGATGACGGCCGAGATGGCGTTGCGGATCGGCGCGGCGGTGGGGCGGTACTTCCGCCGGGATGGCTCGGGCGTTCACCGGGTGGTGATCGGCAAGGATACGCGCCTGTCGGGCTATATGCTGGAAAACGCGCTGACGGCGGGTCTGACGTCGACCGGCATGAACGTGCTGCTGCTGGGGCCGGTGCCGACACCGGCAGTCGGGCTGATGACCCGGTCGATGCGGGCCGATCTGGGTGTAATGATCTCGGCCAGCCACAACCCGGCCGAGGACAACGGGATCAAGTTCTTCGGCCCCGATGGGTTCAAACTGTCCGATCAGGCCGAACTTGAAATCGAACAGCTGATCGAAGAGGGGGTCAAACCAGCGCAGGCGCAGAATATCGGGCGCGCCCGGCGCGTCGATGACGCGCGGTTCCGCTATGGCGAGCGGGTCAAGTCATCTCTGCCGCGCGAGCTGCGTCTGGATGGCCTCAAGGTGGTGATCGACTGCGCCAACGGCGCCGCGCACCGCACCGCGCCCGAGGTCCTGTGGGAGCTGGGGGCCGAGGTGATCCCGGTGGGAACGGCACCCAACGGCAAGAACATCAACCTGGGTTGCGGCTCGACCCAGCCGCGCGTGGCGGCCGAGGCCGTCGTGGCGCATGGGGCGGATGTGGGCATCTGCCTCGACGGTGATGCCGACCGGGTCGTGATCGTGGATGAAACCGGACAGGTCGCCGATGGCGATCAACTCATGGCTCTTCTGGCTACCGCCTGGGCCTCGTCCGAACGGCTGAAAGGCGGCGCGCTTGTTGCGACCGTCATGTCGAACCTGGGGCTCGAGCGGTTTCTGGGCGCGCGCGGGCTGCGGCTGGAACGGACGGCGGTCGGTGACCGCTATGTGGTCGAGCGTATGCGGGAAGGCGGGTTCAACCTTGGCGGTGAGCAATCCGGCCATATCGTCATGAGCGACTATGCCACCACGGGTGATGGCCTGATGGCGGGGCTGCATTTCCTGGCCGAGATGGTGAATTCGGGGCGCAAAGCCTCGGATCTGGCGCAGCAGTTCGAGACGGTGCCGCAACTGTTGAAGAACGTGCGCTATGGTGAGGGGCAGGCCCCGCTGGAAGCGGACACGGTAAAGGCCGCGATTGCCGATGCCGAGGCGCGGCTGAACGGGCAGGGGCGGTTGCTGATCCGCAAGTCGGGCACCGAGCCCTTGATCCGCGTGATGGCGGAATGCGAGGACGACGTCCTTCTGGCACAGGTCGTCGATGGGATCGTGGCCGAGGTCGAAGCCGCCGCGCGTCAGTAGCCCAACAGCATCCTGCGCAAACTGAACCATTGGCTAATCGCCATTCCGGTCAGGATCAGCGCCAGCGCGATGTAGAACCGCAGCGGCAGCGCCTCGGACAGGATCCATGCGCCGAAGATCATCGACCAGACCGGCACCTGATAGTTCACCAGCGTCATGAAGACCGACCCGGCGCTGCGAATGATCGACACCCGCAGCAACGTCGCAAAGGCCGTTGGCACAAGCCCCAGCACGATTAAGGCAAGCGTGGGGCGCAGACCCCGCGGGGTGGGCACGCCTTCGGTCGCCATCATGATCGGCAGCAGGATCACCGCGCCCACCACCAATGTCAGTGCGGCCAGAACCACCGGGTCGATCGGCGGGCAGCGCCGGGTCAGGATCGACGCCACCGAATAGCAGAACGCCGCCCCGATGCAGGCCAGTTGGGCCAGCGGCTCGGCCCCGCTGCCCAGTTGCGCCAGTCCCGGGCCGATAAGCACCAGCGCTCCGGTGAAACCCAGGGATACCCCGACGAAACGACGTGCGTTCAGGGGTTCGTCCGAGAAGAAATGCGCCAGCGGAAGAACCATCAGCGGAATTGCGGCCATGGACAGTCCGGCAAAGGCCGAGGGTACATATTGCTGCCCCCAGCTGAGCAGCACGAAAGGCAGCGCGGTGGACAGGATGCCGATCAGGATCACCGACCACGCCAGACTTGGTGTCAGGCTGGGGATACGCCGCCCGGTCAGCCCCATCAAGGCCAACAGCATCACCGCGCCCAGCGTCGTCCGCGCAGTGGCCACCGTGATCGGGCCATAGTCTTCCAACGCCATCGCGACGACCATGAAGGTGCCGCCCCAGATCAGGCCCAGGGCAATGACGCCGCTCCAGTCGCGTATGTCGGGTTGAGGCACCATCGCTGCCTGTTCATCCGTTTTGCATGAAAAGGGCGGCCTCCGGGGCCGCCCTTGGGTTCAAGCCGTTCGGGCTTAGTTCTTTTCCTGATCGACCAGCTTGCCGGCCGAAATCCAGGGCATCATGCCCCGCAGCTTTTTGCCGACTTCTTCGATCTGGTGTTCGTCATTGGCACGGCGCGAGGCCTTGATCGTGGGCTGACCGACCTGGTTTTCCAGCATGAAGTCGCGCACGAACTTGCCCTGCTGGATGTCGTTCAGAACCTCTTTCATCGCCTTCTTGGTCTGCTCATAGGGCAGGATGCGCGGGCCGGTCACGTATTGACCGTATTCCGCGGTGTTCGAGATCGAGTAGTCCATGTTGGCGATGCCGCCTTCATAGATCAGGTCCACGATCAGCTTCACCTCGTGCAGACACTCGAAATAGGCCATCTCGGGCGCATAGCCGGCCTCAACCAGGGTTTCAAAGCCGCAGCGGATCAGTTCGACCAGACCGCCGCACAGAACGGCCTGCTCACCGAACAGGTCGGTTTCGCATTCCTCGCGGAAGTTGGTCTCGATGATGCCCGAACGGCCGCCGCCGATGGCCGAGCAATAGGACAGGCCGATTTCCAGCGCCTTGCCGGTCGCGTCGGTGTGGACCGCCACCAGGCAGGGCACGCCGCCGCCTTTGACATATTCGCCGCGCACCGTGTGGCCGGGGCCTTTGGGGGCCATCATGATGACGTCCACGCCCTCTTTTGGCTCGATCAGGCCGAAATGCACGTTCAGGCCGTGGGCAAAGGCGATTGCCGCGCCGGGCTTGATGTTGTCATGCACGTATTTCTTGTAGGTCTCGGCCTGAAGCTCGTCGGGCATGGTGAACATGATGACGTCGCACCAGGCCGCGGCCTCGGCGATGCCCATCACCTGCAGGCCTTCGGCTTCGGCTTTCTTGGCCGAGCGCGAGCCTTCGCGCAGGGCGACGACCAGGTTCTTGGCGCCCGAGTCGCGCAGGTTCAGCGCGTGGGCGTGGCCTTGAGAGCCATAGCCCAGAATGGCCACTTTCTTGTCCTTGATCAGGTTGATGTCGCAATCGCGATCGTAATAGACGCGCATTTTGCCGGTCCTTTCTGTTTCGATTGCTGCGGTTCTATCTGCAGTGATTGCTATTGGCGAGAGCGATGGCATTGGATATTGACGACAGAAGCGAAGAATAATTCTTAGAAACCGGAAAACTTGAAAAAGTCATGCTTGACGACATCGACCGCCGTATCCTGCGCCATTTTCAGGCTGACCCAAGCCTGAGCACCGCCGAGCTGGCCGAGCGGTGCCGGATCAGCAATGGCGTGTGCTGGCGGCGGATCGAGAAGATGCAGGCCGCCGGGATCATTCAGGGGCAGGAGGCCGTGATCGACTGGTCCGCCATGGGCTATGCGGTCGAGGTGTCGCTGCGGGTGACGCTGGACAAAACCCAGCCGCGCGCATTCGACGAATTCACCGAAGCCGCCCGCAAAGTGCCCGAGGTGATCGAGATCCAGACCTTTCTGGGGCGGGTGGATGTCCGCCTGTCCGTCATCGCGCGGGACATGGCGCATTATCAGCAGGTCTATCGCGATCGTATCCTGACCCTGCCGCATATCGCCGATATCGAGGCCCTGATGCACATCGCGCGGGTCAAGCGGGACGAGGTGCTGCCGGTATGATCGAACTGGATGAACTGGACCGCAAACTGCTGCGCGCTTTGGCTCAGGACGCGACGCAGAGTGCAGGTGCGCTGGGGCGGCGTTTCGGTCTGTCGCAGCCTGCCACCTGGCGCCGGATCCGGCGGCTGGAGCAGGCGGGCATCATCAAGGGGCGCAGGCTGCGCCTGAACGCCGAGGCGCTGGGGTTCGGCGTCACCGTATTCTTGGGCGTCAAGCTGGCGCGCAAAGGGCAGGTCAGCCTCGAAGATTTCGAACGCGCCGTCAGCGCCATTCCCGAGGTGCAAACCGTGGAACACGTACTGGGCCTGTATGACTACCGACTGCGGGTGGTGGCACGCGATCTGGCAGATTTCGAGCGTGTTCTGCGGCGTCGTATCATGACCCTGCCGGGGGCCGGGGATGTCGAAGCAAATGTACTGCTGAGCGAAGAACGCCTGCCCGGGCCGATTGGCTAGCGGTCAGTAACGGGTACGGATGCAATAGCCCGGATGGTGGGTCAGGCGGGCAAACGAAACCGGCTGTCCGTCTTTCCAGGTCGTGCGCTCAAGCTGAATCATCGCGGCCCCGGTCGTCGTTCCCATATAATCTGCCAAGTGGCTGTCGGCGGAAATGGCGTAGAGTGCAAGCTCGGCGTCAATGAAGGGGTTCGCATTCAACAGCCATTCATGCGGCCCGACTTCTTCCAGATTGGCATCTTCAACCTCGGGGACGGCCGAAATGTTGATCCAGCGTTCTTCGTGCTGAAACGGGCGGTTGTCGGCATAGTGCATGCACACCAGATGCAGGATCTGCGATTGCGGCGGCAGACCCAGTTGCGAGCTGAGCCAGCCCGGGCTCTTGTCGATGCTGCGCTCGACCAGGGCATAGCGGTAGGTCTGGTTCTGGTCTTCGACGATCTGACGGGCCAGCGACAGTTCCAGCTTGGCCTGTTTGCTGGGTGATTTCTTGACCCGCGTTCCGCTCTTGCGCTTGCGCTCGACGAACCCTTGCTCTGCCAGTTCGCGCAGCGCACGGTTGACGGTTGCACGCGCGCAGTTGAACTCTTCGGCAAGCTGGGTTTCGGTCGGCAGCAAGGAACCTTGGGGCCAGACCCGTGTCTCGATCCGCCGCTTCACTTCGTCCCGAACGAATTGAAAACTGATCCGCTTTTGAACGTTCACGGTCT
Source organism: Ruegeria sp. BC2 (assembly GCF_056539245.1). Lineage (NCBI taxonomy): Bacteria > Pseudomonadati > Pseudomonadota > Alphaproteobacteria > Rhodobacterales > Roseobacteraceae > Ruegeria > Ruegeria sp. BC2. The sequence goes on along the minus strand of NZ_JBQFUQ010000001.1, from coordinate 1,611,339 downwards.
AAAATATCCTTTCAAGCTCAAGATGTGCGTATCTGTTCAGAAACACGTCAAGGTGTAAAGAGAGAGGTGACACTAATTGGCGTCAATTCGGCCTATCAGGCTGCTGAGACGGGTGTGCAGCCGAGCTTCTGACCGTTGACTTAGGGGGAGCGCATGAGGGTCAATGAGCACTTTACCAACAGATGCAAAGCCTTCAGAAAGTGAGCAACCCAGAAAAGGAGACAACATGCCTGCATTGTTGAATACAGTCGATCCGGACGGGCTCGAAGAATTCTCGGTCGTGTTCACCGACCGCTCGCTCAATCACATGTCGCAAGCGTTCCAGCGGGTGATGCGCGACATCTCAGGGATGCTGCGTGAGGTCTATGGTGCGGACGGCGTGGCCGTGGTGCCGGGCGGCGGAACCTATGCGATGGAGGCCGTGGCCCGACAGTTCGCCCGCGGCGCCAACGTGCTGGTGGTACGCAACGGCTGGTTTTCGTATCGTTGGAGCCAGATCATCGAAACCGGGGGGCTGACGGCCTCGGCCACCGTTTTGAAGGCTCGTCAAACGGGGAATTCCAGCCCGTCGCCCTTTGCGCCGGCGCCGATCGACGAGGTGGTCGAAACCATTCGCAGCCAGCGACCCAGCGTGGTGTTTGCGCCGCATGTGGAAACCTCGGCCGGGGTCATTCTGCCGGATGACTATGTCACCGCGATGGCCGCTGCCGCGCACGAGGTCGGCGCGTTGATGGTGCTCGACTGCATCGCCTCGGGCTGTGCCTGGATCGACATGAAGGCCACCGGCGTGGACGTTCTGATCTCGGCCCCGCAAAAGGGTTGGAGCGCCTCGCCCTGCGCCGGTCTGGCCATGCTGTCCAACCGCGCCGAAGAGCGGCTGGTCGAGACCACCTCGGACAGTTTCGCGCTGGACCTGAAGAAATGGCGCCAGATCATGCAGGCCTATGAGGGCGGCGGCCATGCCTATCACGCCACCATGCCCACCGATGCGCTGCGGGCGTTCCGCGACACGATGCTGGAGACCCGCGACTATGGGTTCGAAAAGTTGCGCGATGCGCAATGGCGGCTGGGGAACGCGGTGCGGGCGATGCTGCGCGACAAGGGGGTCGTTTCGGTCGCGGCCGAAGGCTTTGGCGCGCCGGGGGTGGTGGTCAGCTATACCGACGATCCCGAGGTGCAGAACGGCAGGAAATTCGCCGCGCTGGGCATGCAAATCGCCGCCGGGGTGCCGCTGCAATGTGACGAGCCCGAAGGGTTCAGCACCTTCCGTCTGGGCCTGTTCGGTCTGGACAAGCTGTATGATGTTGATGGCACAGTGGCCCGGCTGAAGCGGGTTCTGGATCAGGTGCTGTAGGCCGGAACGGGCCTCAGCGCACGCCGAGGCCCATCTGCATCAACGTCTTGCGCACCACCGGCATCGAATAAAGCGCGTTCAGCCCGGCAGCGCGCGCATCGCGCAACGGCCGTGCCTCGACCATCGAGGCGCGGTTCAGCAGGTCGATCCCCTTGACGCGCAGTTCGATCTCGGCATGGCGGGCCTTGTGATAGGCCTCGAGCATCTGGGCATCTCCCAGACCCTCGGGCCGGGCCTGGGCCAGGTCCAGCAGGCTGCGTAGATCCCCCAGTGACATGTTCAGCCCCTGCGCGCCAATCGGGGGCACCACATGGGCGGCCTCGGCCATCAGCGCCACGCGCTGGGCCGACAGGCGCTCGGCCGATTGGCTTATGATCGGCCAGATCGTCCGGCGCGAGGCCAGTTTCAGCGGTCCGAACAGGCCGCAGGACCGCTCGGTCATCGCGGCCTCGAACTCGGCCTCGGGCAGGTTCAGCAATTCGACCGCGCGCGGGCCGCGCTCCATCCACACGATCGCCGACGAGGGCTGGCCCTGCCAGTCGGGCAGGGGGACCAGAGTGAACGGCCCGCCGGACCGGTGGATCTCGGTCGAGACGTTTTCATGGGCGATCGGATGCGTCACCGCAAAGGCCAGTGCCTTTTGCCCGTATCGTGTGGTGTGGACCTTGATCCCCGCAGCCTCGCGCATGGGCGAGTTGCGGCCGTCGGCGGCGACCACCAGCTTGGTGCGGATGCGCGTGCCGTCGGACAGGCCCACACGCGCCTCGGCGGTGCGGGTGAACAGGCTGACGGTGCCGGTGCCGGGGCGGAAATCGACATTCGGCAGTTCGTGCAGCCGGGCGACCATCTCGCGCCGCAGCAGCCAGTTGGGCAGGTTCCAGCCAAAGGGTTGATCCGAGATATCGGCGGCGTTGAAATCGCGCACCACGCGCGGCTCGGGGATATCGCCGCCAGCGTCCACGATGCGCATGATCTGGAGCGGCGCGGCGTGGGGTTCAAGCCGGTCCCACAACCCGCAGTGCTGGAGCAGGCCGTGGGCCGGTTGCAGAAACGCGGTGGTGCGCAGGTCGGACCCGTCGGCGTCGCGGTCGGTGACGGGCGGGGTCGGGTCCACGCAGATCACGTCGAACCCTGCGGCGCCGAATACGGCCGCCGCGGTCAGCCCGGCGATTCCGCCGCCGGAAATCAGGATGTCACAACTGTCGGTCATCGCGTCACTCTCCGTTGCCTGCGGACCCTAGTGCGGTTCTGGGGCCTGCGCCAAGTGACATCCTGTCCCGTGGTCTAGCCGCGTGAAATCAGGACCAGAACCAGGAACATCACCGGCACCATCGCCAGGGCCGGCAGATACAGGCCCGGCAGGCCGAACAACAGGGCCGAACAGCCCCACATGCTGACCAGCGCCGCAACGGTATAGCCCAGATCTTCGGGCTTGCCATTGGCCGCATCGCGGGCCAGCCAGCCAAACAGGGGAATTGCAAAAAGCAGGCGTTGCCAAAGGGGCTGGCGGCCGGGCATCTCGATCGCGGTCATCGGAATCTCCAGTTCTGTTCGTCGCTGAGCCTGATGTAGGAACGACTTTGCAGCTGCAGAATGCGCGGATCGTCGCAGTTTCGGGTGGCGCGCAGGCGCATTTCGTCGCAGTCTCGGGTGGTTCAGATCAGGCGCGCGAGAAAGGCGGTCAGGTCATCGGTGTGGTGGTGGATGTGATCCGCGTCATGCGGATCGGGCGCGACATGCACGGTACGCATGCCCATGTCATGCGGGGCCTTCAGGTTGCGCGGCTCGTCCTCGAACATGGCGGCGCGGTCGGGGCGGATGCCGTCGCGGGCAAAGACCGTTTCAAACGCGGCCTTGTCCGGTTTGGGCCGATATCCCGCATGTTCGACCCCATAGATCGCGTCGAACAGCCCATCCAACCCGCGCGAGGCCAGAACCCGCTCGGCATAGGGCGCGCTGCCGTTGGTGTAGACGATGCGCCGCCCCGGCAGAGCCCGGATATGCGCGGCCAGCGCAGGGTCGGGTTCCATGTGGCTCAGGTCGACCTGATGAACCGCGTGCAGATAGGGCTCGGGGTCTAGGTCATGTTCGGCCATCAATCCGGCCAGCGTGGTGCCGTGTTCGCGCCAATAGTGCTGGCGCAGCCGGTCAGCCTCGGCCCGGTCGACGCGCAGGGCTTCGACCACGTATTCCGTCATCAGCACCTCGATCTGATCGAACAGGCGCATGTGAGGCGGATACAGGGTGTTGTCCAGATCGAACACCCATTGTGTGACATGTGAAAATGCGGGCTTGACCATAGGCTTGGGTTTAGGCCGCGGCCACCGGGTTTTCAATGGCGCACTTGATTGCAGGCCCATGGCCCGGATAGACAGGTCCGAACGAGGAGAGACCCGACCCAATGAACCAGTCCCGACAGCCCCAGACCGATGCCTACAGCCTGATCCTCGAAGCGATCGACGTGGGTGTGTACAAACCCGGCGACCGGCTGGTGGAAAGCGAACTGGCCGAGCGGTTTGGCGTGTCGCGCACCCCGATCCGCGAGGCGCTGCAGCGGCTCGAGACGCAGTCGCTGCTGGAACGTGACGGGCGGTCGCTCATCGTGGCCTCGCTGGACCACAACCAGATGGCCGAGCTGTATGTCGTGCGGCGTGAGTTGGAAGGGCTGGCGGCCCGACTGGCCGCGCGCCACGCCACGGATGAGGAAATCAAAGTCCTGCAGGATATGGTCGAAGCCGATGACGCGCTTGTGGATGATCCAGTGGCTCTTTCCCGGGCCAACCGGCGGTTCCACGAGCAGATCCACCTTGCGTCGCACAACCGCTACCTTGTTCAGCAATTGGACCTTGTCCATCGCACCATGGCTCTGATGGCAACGACTTCATTGGCCGCGCAGGGCCGCGGTGAGATCGCTCAGAGTGAGCACAAGGGGATCGTCGAGGCAATCGCGGCTCATGACGAAGAAGCCGCCGACCGAGCTCTGAAGGAACATATCTCGGTCGCGTTCATGACCCGGCTGAAGCAGGATGCAATCCGGCGCGAGAAATAGCTTCCTCGTCTGGCTGCACTTCTTCGCTGGCCTGTCCGTGCTGGGTCTTGTCCCAGAAGAATGGTCTGACCGCCAGTTCCCACAGCGCCTTGTATGCTGCTGCCACGCCCAAGGGGTAGTAGAGTGCCATGGTCGGGACCCACGGCAGCAGGAAACGGCGACCGCCGGCCACCACGCCCAAGCCTCCAACTAGGATGTTCGCGGCCTCGGCGGTCAGGAATAGGTAGACACAGGCGTTCAAGATCTGCGGCGCCAATACAGCTTCAAATGGGTTCATCAGCCCCAAAAAGGTCAGCCAGAAGACCCACAGCACCGGGGCAAGCAGGAATTGTCCGACCGTTCCCAGGAAAAAGGCTTGGACACCCAGAAAGCGCCACATCCCCAGATCGCGCATCAATGCCAGGGGCGAGCGCATGTGGACAAGGTATGTGACCATGAACCCTTTGAGCCAGCGCGAGCGTTGCTTCACCCAAGGCCAGGCACGGAAATTGGCCTCTTCATACGTGGCGGTATTCACGATTTCGGTGCGATAGCCCGCGCGGCTGAGTCGAACCCCCAAATCCGCGTCCTCGGTCACATTGTGAGCGTCCCAGCCCCCCAATTCCAACAGCTTGTCCCTGCGGAAGAAGAACGTCGTCCCGCCCAGGGGCACCACAAGACCCAACCGTGCGATTCCGGGCAGGATCACGCGGAACCAACCGCTGTATTCGATGGTGAAGCAACGCGAGCGCCAGTTGGTGCGCGGGTTGTAGTAGTCCAGAACACCCTGCAGGCAGACCACATCATCGGGCGCGCGGGCGAATTGCTCCACCACGGTCTCGATTTGGTCTGGCAGAGGCGCATCCTCGGCGTCCCAGACGCCCAAAATCTCTCCTCGGCAGAAATCCAGCGCATAGTTCATCGCCCGTGGTTTGGTGGTCAGGTTGCCAAGATCGGGCACCTCCAGCGTTCGGATCCAGCTGGGCAGGGTGGTCTGCGCAAGCGCTGACCGGGTGACGTCATCATGCTCTTCCAAGACCAGGATCACGTCCAACAGCGCCTTTGGATAGGTCAGGCGTGTCAGCCGTTGGATCAGCGCACCGGCGATTTCCCGTTCCTTGTGCAGCGGCACCAGAATGGACACGCAGGGCAGGCGGTGTTGCGCAAGCAGACCGTCTGGTTTCTCGGCCTTTTTGGGGAAGAGATACGATATCAACCCGGCCAGCCGAAGAATCAGGAAAAGGATCAGCGTTGAAACTGCGGCCCAAAACAGCAGGGATAGCCCGGCATTCGGTTGCAGAGCTAGGCTCACAAGCGCAGCCAGCGCCAAGAGTGTCGGCAGGAGACGCGAACTCGCAGTCCATGAGCGGCAGCTTTGCGAAAGCGGCGCCCGTGTTTCCGCCGCCTCAGCCAAAGGTTTTGCGTAATGTCGGGCAATGGCTTGGTCGATGTCATCGGGTGCGGCCAGAACCGGCAGGACGGTCTGGGCGCAATCTGCCAACCCGGGCCTTATTTCATCAAAGCGGTCTGGGTAGGCTGTCGCGACCAAGAGCACGGGCCCGACTCGTAGCCACGGAATGGCATTGTGCGTCAGCCAGAACTGCATCGGGCGCAGCGCGCAAAGGTCAGGGGGTGGCGGCGTGTTTTCCAGATCGGCGATCTGCAGCCCATGTTGTTGGCCCAGCGCCAACAACACATCGCCGCGCGAGGCCATATGCTCGCCAACCAGAATTTCGCCCAGAGGAGCGTTCTGCCGCTCCTGCAGTTTCAGGGCGTGATCCAGTTGAGCGGGGGTGATCACCCCCAAGTCGATCAGGCAAGTGCCCAAAGGTTTGCGGGGGCCAATGCCGGAAACCGGGGTCGCAGGCCCGTGGCCCAGAGAATTCAATTCAACCATCATAGAACCCTGCCCGAAGTGTCGGGTCAGAGTTGCTCAATCAAGGTTAATTCCGGGTTAACGTTGACGCGGTCCGCAAACCTGCGGGATTAAGCGCGCACTTTTCGGTCGGCCATGGCCGCGGCAAACCGTTCAAACAGGTAAAAGCTGTCTTGCGGGCCGGGCGAGGCTTCGGGGTGATACTGAACCGAATACACCGGGCGATCGGACATGCGGATGCCGCAGTTCGAGCCATCGAACAGCGACCGGTGGGTTTCAACCACCCCCGCAGGCAACGATTGGGCGTCGACCGCGAATCCGTGGTTCATCGAGGTGATCTCGACCCTGCCGGTATCCAGGTCCTTGACCGGGTGGTTCGCGCCGTGGTGTCCGTGGTTCATCTTGATGGTCTTGCCGCCCAACGCCAGTGCCAGCATCTGGTGACCAAGGCAGATCCCGAAAATTGGCAGATCCGTGGTTTCAAGTACTTCCTTGATCATCGGCACAGCATAAGTGCCGGTGGCAGCCGGGTCTCCTGGGCCGTTGGACAGGAATACGCCGTCGGGGTCGTGCGCCAGCACCTCAGCCGCGGTTGCGGTTGCGGGCAGGACCGTCACGTCGCAACCGGCCGAGGCCAGGCAGCGCAGGATGTTCCGTTTTGCGCCGTAATCCAACGCGACCACCTTGTGGACAGGCGCTTCCTGCCGCTGGTAGCCGTCCGGCCAGGCCCAGCGCATCTCGTCCCAGCGGTAGCTTTGGGCGCAGGTCACATCCTTGGCCAGATCCATGCCCTCCAGCCCGGCGAAACCACGCGCCGCTGCAACCAGGGATTCGATGTCGAAGTTGCCCTGCGGGTCATGGGCCAACGCAACATGCGGAGCGCCTTGCTGGCGGATCGCACGGGTCAACCGGCGGGTATCGACGCCACCGATGGCGATCCGGCCACGGCGGGCCAACCAGTCGGTCAGCCGCTCGGCCGAGCGCCAGTTCGACGGCTCGGTCGGGTCCCACTTGACCACCATGCCCGCGGCCACCGGATCGGCGGTTTCGTCATCGTCGGGATTGACGCCGACATTGCCGATATGCGGGAAGGTGAAAGTCACGATCTGCCCGGCATAGGACGGGTCGGTCATGATTTCCTGATACCCGGTCATCGCGGTGTTGAAACACAGCTCGGCCACGGTTTGTCCCGTGGCGCCGAACCCGGTTCCGAAGAAGAGTGTTCCGTCGGCCAGAGCCAGACATGCGGTGGGCTTGGACGTGGCTTGATGGGCCATGGCGCGACTCTCCTATCGGGTAAATCGGCGCATAACTAAGGGGGTTGGTGCCTCGGGTCAACCCTGTTCAAATTTTGGGCTATTGTTGTTTTTCAATGATTTAGCCTTATCTGTCTGCTGTTGTGCCTCGGATTTTGTTTAGATATGTTCGGGGTTCCGTTGCCATGGGGATGGACAGAACAGATGGATATGCGAACTCGGGTGACCACTGCCCTGAAGCAAGCAATGAAGGACAAGGATGCCGAGCGTCTGTCGACGCTGCGGCTGGTCAATGCCGCGATCAAGGATCGGGACATCGCGCTGCGCGCGGCCGGAAACGAAGAGGCCAAGGGCTGCGATGACGCGGATGTTCTTGAGATTCTTGGGAAAATGAGCAAGCAGCGCAAGGAAAGCGCGCGGGCCTATGAGGAAGGCGGTCGTTTGGACCTGGCCGAGCGCGAACTGCGCGAGGTGAAGATCATCGAGGAATTCCTGCCCAAGCAGTTGGATGATGATGAGGTCGCAAAGGCGATCCAGACGGCGATCACGGCGACCGGTGCCGGGTCGATCCGGGACATGGGCAAGGTCATGGGCGAGCTCAAGGCCAACTACACAGGCCAGATGGACTTTGGAAAGGTGGGGCCGCTGGTCAAAGACCACCTGTGCGCCGCCTCTAACGGCGACTGCTGACGCGCTTTACTCGGGTGCCGGTTCGCGCAGCCGTTTTACCAGATCATCATACAAGGCAATGCGTTCCTCCTCTGAGAGGAACGCGCCAATCTCGACCACCCGTCCTTCACCCGACAGGGTCACATAGTTCGGGACGGGTCCGCCGGCTTTGTGCATTTCCGGACGGGCCCAGTATCGATTGCAACTCCATTCCTGCTGGCCGGTCCGGGCGCTGTGATGGATTAGGCGTGCTTGGGTTCCGGTAAGGGTCAGTACCTCGAATACGTTTCGGGACCGATAGTTTGCCTGGATCGCAAGCCATAGACCCGCCACCGTCAACAGAAGGAACGGCAATAGCCCCCACAGCAGAACCGATCCCAGAACTGCAAGCAGGGGGATCAGTCCAAACAGGAAAACCGATAGCACGACGGCCATCGCGCCGCGCGGTGGCAGGGAATTGTGCGGCCAAAGGCGCAATTCCTGTTCCGAGTTCGAGCTGTCGTTCCAATGGTAAGGCATATTGCAAAAATAGCGCCTGCTGATCCGGTGTCGATTGCCAATTTCAAACGACGTGTCCGACCCTCGCCCAGGACAGCGCGTCCTCAAGCCGGTCGTCGCCCCAGAACACTTCGCCTCGCGTGACAAAGCTGGGCGCGCCGAATACGCCGAGGCCCACCGCCGTTTCGGTTTCAGCTTTCAACGCGGTTTCGATTTCGGGGCTGCGCGCGCGGGCTAGGACTGGCAGCGGGTCCAGCTGGCAGCGGAACAGAGCCTCGGACATGGCGTTTTCACTGCCGGCTTCGATACCGTCCTCAAACCAGATCCTGTAAAGGTTTTGGGTAAAGCTCTTGCCCCATCCTTCGCGGATTCCCAGCAGCGCGACCTGGTTGGCCAATTCAAGGTTCGAGATCGGATAGGGGGCGGGCAGCTTGGCGTGGATATGGTACTTGGCTGCGCGGCGTTCGATGTCGCGCCACATGTAGGCCGACTTGACGGGTTTGCCCGCAAACGGAATGTTCTTCTGTTCAGACATGACCGCGCGTACGTCGAAAGGGCGCCAGTTAACCTGGGCCTGATGTTCTGCGCACCAATCGTCCAGACGCATGATGGTCAGGAAACTGTAAGTGCTGCCGATGGAGTACCAGAAATCAATATCGGGCATGGTGACCTCGGAGATTGGCCGGACATGCGGCGCGCCAAGGATACCCGATTTTCAACGATATTGCGACCGCCCGCGGAATGCGATGGTCGGTAGAGCGCGAACAGAAAAAGAAAAACCCCGCCGTGAAGGCGGGGTTTTCTGTTTTCGGGAAGGGATCAGTGCGCGTGGCCTTTGTCCCACTCTTCCTGCTTGGGCAGCTGCTCGAACGTGTGCTCGGGCGGCGGCGAGGGCAGGGTCCATTCCAGCGTATCCGCGTATTCGTTCCACGGGTTCGGGCGTGTTTCCTTGGCGCCACGGAACAGAGCGTAGAACACGATCCCGAAGAACAGCAGGAACGAAGCGAACGAGACGAACGCACCGATCGACGACACGAAGTTCCACTGAGCGAAGGCTTCGGGATAGTCGATGTACCGGCGCGGCATGCCCTGACGGCCCAGGAAGTGCTGCGGGAAGAAGGTCAGGTTTGCACCGATGAAGAACATCCAGAAGTGCACCTTGCCCCAGAACTCCGAGTACTGCCGGCCTGTCATCTTCGAGAAGTAGAAGTACACACCTGCAAAGATGGCGAAGACTGCGCCCAGGCTCATCACGTAGTGGAAGTGCGCGACGACATAGTAGGTGTCGTGATAGGCACGGTCGATACCGGCCTGCGACAGAACCACACCGGTCACACCGCCGACGGTGAACAGGAACAGGAAGCCGAAGGCGAACAGCATCGGCGTCTTGAACTCGATCGAGCCGCCCCACATGGTGGCGATCCACGAGAACACCTTGACCCCCGTCGGAACCGCGATGACCATCGTGGCCAGCATGAAGTAGGCCTGCTGGCGCAGCGACATGCCGACGGTGTACATGTGGTGTGCCCACACGACGAAGCCCAGCGCGCCGATTGCGATGATCGCCCACACCATCGGCAGATAGCCGAAGATCGGCTTGCGCGAGAAGGTGGCGATGACGTGGCTGATGATGCCAAAACCGGGCAGGATCACGATGTACACTTCGGGGTGTCCGAAGAACCACAGGATATGCTGGTACAGGATCGGGTCACCGCCACCGGCCGGATCAAAGAAGGTGAAGCCGAAGTTGCGGTCCATCAGCAGCATGGTGATCGCGCCCGCCAGAACCGGCAGCGACAGCAGAATCAGCCACGAAGTGACAAAGATCGACCAGCTGAACAGCGGAACCTTGAACAGGGTCATGCCCGGGGCACGCATGTTCAGGAAGGTGGTGATCATGTTGATCGCGCCGAGGATCGAGGAGGCGCCCGATACGTGCACGGCAAAGATCGCCAGGTCCATGGACATGCCGCCTTCGGTCGTCGACAGCGGCGGGTATAGAACCCAGCCCACACCCGAGCCGGCCTGGTCGTTGCCGCCTGGGGCCAGCAGCGAGGCGATGCCCAGCGAGGTACCGGCGACATACAGCCAGAAGGACAGGTTGTTCATCCGGGGGAACGCCATGTCCGGCGCGCCGATCTGCAACGGCATGAAATAGTTGCCAAAACCGCCGAACAGGGCGGGAATGACCACAAAGAACATCATCAGGACACCGTGATAGGTGATCATCACGTTCCAAAGGTGTCCGTTGGGCGTGCAGGGGTCGGCCATGAAGCCTTCCAGGCACATGTACTGAACGCCCGGATGCATCAGTTCAAGCCGCATGTAGATGGTCATCGCGACCGAGATGAACCCGGCAAAGGCCGAGAAGATCAGGTAAAGGATCCCGATATCCTTGTGGTTGGTCGACATGAACCACCGGGTAAAGAACCCGCGCTGGTCTTCATGATCGTGACCATGAATGGCTGCGTCTGCCATTTAGGTGCCTCCTGTTGCAAATAGACCGCGCAGCCGGACCTCTCCGGCGCGCGGGATTCCTGCTGGTTTTAGAATGCAAGGGGGCGGCCTTCAATGGCCGAGTTTGATCTGGATCAAGAATAATTGTCGCGGGGCAGGAGGACACCCGCGCGATATCGGCCTTGGATGACCGGTATCTGGGGATGATCGGGCGAATTGCAAGGACAGGGGCTGTCCAAGGGCGGAATCACGCCTTGACCCGCTGCGGGCTTGGCCGCAGAACAACACGCAGCCCCTTTGTCGGAGACCCACCATGACCGCTTATGATCCCGAAAACATCTTTGCCAAGATCCTGCGGGGCGAGATCCCCTCGACCCGCGTCTACGAGGATGAGGACACGCTGGCTTTCATGGATATCATGCCGCGTGCGGACGGGCACCTTCTGGTGATCCCGAAAACGCCTTGCCGCAACGTGCTGGATGCCACACCCGAGCAATTGGCCGCAGTCATGACCACGGTTCAGAAACTGGCGCGTGCGGTCATGCGCGCCTTTGACGCCGAAGGGGTGACCATCCAGCAGTTCAACGAGGCGGCCGGAGGGCAGGAGGTGTTTCACCTGCATTTCCATGTCCTGCCCCGGCACGAGGGCGTCTCTCTGCGCCCGCCCGGAAAGATGGGCGATTTCGACGAGATCGCCAAACACGCCGAGCGCATCAGGGCTGCGCTGGCGTGACGGGTGGAGGCACCTGATGCGTCCCTGAACAGGCATCGTGATGCCCAAACGCCTGCAAGACTGAGCAGACGTGGTCGTGCTGCCCGTCGCAGGCGGCTGCGATCCGGGCAAGTTCGGTCTCGAGCCGGCGCAGTTTTGCAATACGATCTTGCAGGTCCGCCAGTTGCCGCTCGGCGATTTCGTGTGCCCGGTTCAGATCGGCGCCTTGGGCGCCTTCCAATGACAGCAGGGCCTCGACATCGGCCAGTGGCAGTCCAAGATCGCGCGTGTGTTTGACAAAGTGCAGCCGCTCGAGCGCGGCGCGGTCATAGCGCCTTTGGTTGCCAGCGCTCCGTTCCGGCGGTGGCAGCAGGCCCCTTTCTTCGTAAAACCGGATCGTGGCGACTTTGACGCCTGTGCGCCGTGACAAATCCCCGATCGAGAACATTTTCCGCAATCCCCCTTGAACCTCTAGTCACTAGAGGAATTAGGTATGGACCATGACCCAGACAAGGACACGACATCATGGCGCATGATCATTCCCACGCCGGACACAAACACCACGCCCAAATCGACGCCGATGCCGGAGACGCGCGGGTGGCATGGGCCATCGCGGTCAACATGTTTCTGACGCTGGCACAGGTGGTCGGCGGAATCTTTTCGGGGTCGCTGGCGCTCATCGCTGACGCGCTGCACAATTTTTCCGACGCGATTGCACTGATCATCGCATTCTTTGCCCGCAAGATCGCGCGACGCCCAGCCGACCCGCGCATGAGCTTCGGATACGGTCGGGCCGAAGTGGTCGCGGCGCTGGTCAACTATACAACGCTGATCGTCATCGCCGTGTACCTGATGTACGAAGGGGTGACCCGGTTCTTTCAGCCCGAGCCGATTGATGGCTGGCTTGTGGTCTGGATTGCCATGCTGGCGTTGGTGGTGGATCTGATCACCGCGCTTTTGACCTATAGCATGGCCAAAACCAGCATGAATATCCGCGCGGCTTTTCTGCACAACGTTGCTGACGCGCTGGGATCGGTTGCAGTGATCGTGGCCGGGGTGGCTGTGATCCTGTTCAACTGGACCTGGGTCGACCCGGTCGTCACCATTCTGATTTCGCTGTACATCCTGTGGCATGTCCAAAGCGAGATCGGAGAAACGATCCGTGTTCTCATGCTTGGCGCGCCGCCCGATCTGGACCCCGAGGAGGTCGCCTCGGCCATTGAGGCAACGGACGGCGTGCGCGAGGTTCACCATGTCCACTTGTGGAGCATGCAGGAAAACCAGCCCGCTCTTACCGCGCATCTGGTGGTCGAAGACTGCGCCTGGTCGCAGGCTGAAGAGGTGCGCGTTCTGGTGAAACAAACTATGCGCAACAGTTTTGGGATCGGCCACCTGACGCTTGAGGTGGAAATGGCCGGTCGGGCCTGCCCACAGACCATGCGGTTCGGCCATGCCACAGACCAATCAGGCGAAAACTGAGGCCCCAAAAACGAGAATTGCCGTTCCGATATGGGGTCGGAACGGCAGACTCGTAACCAAACACTTGATCGATTTTCGCGGGCTGGCCGCGATCACCGGTTAACATACCACTCACTCTTGAACGGTATATTCATGATACCTCAAACTGCGGCTGTTGTGTGGAAGGAAGAAGGAGATTCCCTAAATTTTATGGCAATTCGCGGCAGTCTTCGGAAATTTGCGACCGTATTGAGAAACAGAAGAACCCTGCATCGAGGATTGTCGTTCCGCAGGGTCAGATTCTGCGATTCGAGAACATGGTCGACGCGAAGGGGTCAGGCCACCTCGGGGCCAAAAGCCTCAGTAAAAGTTTTGCGCAGCGCCACATCGACATCGGCCATTGTCACCGGCAATCCCAGATCCACCAACGAGGTCACGCCGAACTCCCGGATACCGCAGGGAACGATGCCCGAAAAATGCTCTAGGTCGGGTTCCACATTGATCGAAATGCCGTGGAAGCTGATCCATTTCCGCAAGCGGATGCCGATCGCAGCGATTTTGTCCTCGGCTGGTTCGCCGCTGACGGTCAGCGGCTTGTCCTTACGCTGCACCCACACACCGACACGGCCTTCGCGGATTTCTCCGTGGACGTTGAACTCGGCCAGTGCCGAGATCACCCAGGTTTCCAGCTGTTTGACAAAGCGGCGGACATCATGGCCGCGCTTTCCGACATCCAGCATGACATAGACGACCCGCTGGCCAGGTCCGTGATAGGTGTATTCGCCCCCGCGCTTGCTGGCATAGACCGGGAATCGATCCGGGTCGGTCAGGTCTTGGGGTTTGGCTGATGTTCCGGCCGTATAGAGCGGCGGATGCTCCAAGAACCAGATGCACTCGTCCGCGGTTCCGGCCGCAATCTCGGCCACCCGCGCCTCCATGAAGGCGACGGCGGTGTCATAGTCGGTCAGTCCGTCGGTGATCTTCCATTCCATGCGCGCCTCATAGCCGTCCTGCTGTCCAAGCGAAAGAGGTTAGGCGGCCTCGGCCCGGCATCGCTGCAGGACCTGAGCGTAGGTCTTGGTGCCCTGCGCACCCGCCAGCAGGTACTTGCCGCCAAAAACCATTGCCGGAACTCCGGTGATGCCTCGGCTGGTCCAGAATTGTTGCTTTTGCCTTACCGGGCCTGCATGCGCGCCCGACTCCAACGCCGCGCGGGCGGCGTCTGGGTCGAGGCCGGCGGTCTGAGCGGCATCCAGCAATACCTCAATTTTCGAAACATCCCGCTGATTTGTGAAATAGGCCTTGAACAAGGCCAGCTTCAGCGGGTGTTGCCTGCCTTGCGTTTCGGCCCAGTCCAGAAGTTGATGCGCTGCAAAGGTGTTCACTATGCGGCTGTCATCATTGAAATTGAACGTGAAACCCAAATCCGCACCCAGCGCGGTCAGCCGGTCTCGGGCCTGCTGGCTCTGCTCGGCGGTCGAGCCGTACTTTTCCATGATGTGCTCTCGCAGGTTCTGGCCATCCGGCCCCATTGCGGGGTTCAACTCGAACGGGTGCCACCGGAGCTGCGCCAGCACGTTCTCCTGCTCCAGCGCCAGATCAAGCTGGCGAAACCCGACGATGCACCACGGGCATACGACATCGGATACGATGTCGACTTGGATGACGGGGCGGGGATCGGGTGTGGTCATCGGATGTTCCTGCTGCGATGTGGCATCGGGTTTCATGACCCCACAGATATGGTTGCAGGCCGGGAATTCCAATGCGGTTGCTTTTGCCTCTTCACATCCTTTTGCCAAGCGTCTATACGCCGCTTACCAAGTCACAGGCAGTGCGGCCGTGGCGGAATTGGTAGACGCGCAGCGTTGAGGTCGCTGTGGGGTAACACCCGTGGAAGTTCGAGTCTTCTCGGCCGCACCATTTTCTTCAATATCAATTCACCCGTCGTTCCGTTTTGGGCGAGGGGCATCTTTGTGGCCAATCGTAAAATCTTGCCTGCGGTTTAAACGCGCCAAAAACGGGCACTTGATTTCGTCTGTAATTCGAATATCCATGAATTATGGAAAAAGTGATTCCCGACCGCCTGTCCACCTTGGGTCATCCGGCTCGGTTGGCCGTTTTCCGGCTGTTGATGCGCCGGTATCCCGATCGCATACCCGCGACCGAGATTGCCATGGCGTTGGACCTCAAGCCGAATACGCTGTCCAACTACGTAAACGCGCTGATGCAGGCCGGCCTTGTGACGCAGGAAAGGGTCGGGACGTCCTTGCGCTACTCGGTGGATATGGACGCCGTGCGGCAGACGTTCGATTACCTTCTGCTGGATTGCTGCCGTGGGCGTCCGGAACTCTGCGCGCCCAGTCCACTCAACGGCGTTGACGCGCATGCGGCCAAGGCCCCGCGTACCTACAACGTATTGTTCATATGCACCGGGAATTCCGCGCGTTCGATTTTCGCCGAGGCCCTGTTGAAGCAGCTTGGCGGCGACCGGTTCAACGTGTTTTCTGCCGGTACACGTCCGCGGTCCCAGTTGAACCCAGCGGCGCTTGAGGTGCTGCGGCAGAATGGGCACGACATCTCGGACCTGCGCGCCAAGAATGTAAGCGAGTTCCAGGCCCCGGGCGCGCCGAAGTTCGATTTCGTGTTCACCGTATGCAATCAGGCTGCGAACGAAGACTGCCCCGCCTGGCCCGGGCAGCCGGTCAGCGCGCATTGGGGTATGCCCGATCCGGTGAAGGCCGAGGGAACAGAGGCCCAAAAACGCCTTGCCTTCCAGCAGGCCTACGGCGCGTTGCGCAACCGGATCCTGACCTTTTCGTCGCTGCCGTTCGAAACCCTAGACCGTATGTCCCTTCAGAAGGCCGTGGATGACATCGGCCAGACCCATACCGGAGAAACCGCATGACCGTTTATGCTCTTAACGGCCTTGGCCGCATCGGCAAGCTGGCCTTGAAACCCCTGCTTGAGAAAGGCGCGCAGATCGCCTGGATCAATGACGCGGTGGGGGACCCCGCGATGCACGCGCATCTGCTGGAGTTCGACACCGTGCATGGCCGCTGGGACGCCGATTTCAGTCATGACGAAAACTCGGTCACCATCGACGGCGTGCGGTTGCCCTTCATTGGAACCCGCAACCTGTCGGATCTGCCGCTTGAAGGCGTCGACGTCGTCATCGACTGCACCGGGGTCTTCAAGACCGAGGCAAAACTGACCCCTTACTTTGACGCCGGTGTGAAGAAGGTGGTGGTCTCGGCGCCGGTCAAGGATGGTGATGCGGCCAATATCGTCTTTGGCGTGAACGAAGGCACCTATGATCTGGCCCGCCACCGTATCGTGACCGCGGCCAGCTGCACCACGAACTGCCTGGCCCCGGTGGTCAAGGTCATCCACGAGAGCCTGGGCATCCGGCACGGCTCGATCACCACGATTCATGACGTGACCAACACGCAGACGATCGTGGACCGTCCGGCCAAGGACCTGCGCCGTGCCCGGTCGGCGCTGAATTCGCTGATCCCCACGACCACTGGCAGTGCCACGGCGATCACCCTGATCTATCCCGAACTGACGGGGCGGTTGAACGGGCATGCGGTGCGGGTGCCGCTGCTGAATGCCTCGCTGACCGATTGCGTGTTCGAGGTTGAACGCGAAACCACGGCCGAAGAAGTGAACGCCCTGTTCAAGGCCGCGGCCGAAGGGCCTCTGGTCGGCATTCTGGGCTATGAGGAGCGTCCTCTGGTTTCGACCGACTATACCAATGACACCCGGTCCAGCATCGTGGATGCACCGTCGACCATGGTGGTGAACGGAACGCAGGTAAAGGTCTATGCCTGGTACGACAACGAGATGGGCTATGCGCACCGTCTGGTGGATGTCGCGATGATGGTCGGGGCATCGCTTTGACCAGCGCTTCCCAACGTCCGGACGGGCTGTCGGCCTATATCTCCGTCACGGCAGCCTATTGGGCCTTCATGCTGACCGACGGCGCCCTGCGGATGCTGGTGCTGCTGCATTTTCACACGCTGGGCTTTTCGCCGGTTCAGCTGGCCTATCTGTTCGTGCTGTACGAGATCGCCGGGATGGCCACCAACTTGGCCGCCGGGTGGATCGCCGCGCGGTTCGGTCTGACCGCGACCCTGTACGCGGGGCTGACGATACAGGTGCTGGCATTGCTGGCGCTAGCGCAGTTGGATCCGGGCTGGACCATCGGTATGTCCGTCGCCTTCGTGATGGTCGTGCAGGGTGCCAGCGGCGTGGCCAAGGACCTGACCAAGATGTCGTCGAAATCGGCGGTCAAGCTGTTGGCCCCCACCGAAGGTGGCGGGTTGTTCCGCTGGGTCGCGGTGCTGACCGGGTCGAAGAACGCGGTCAAAGGGGTGGGCTTCCTGCTGGGAGCGGCCTTGTTGGCAGGGTTCGGCTTCACGGGTGCCGTGGTGGGCATGGCGGGGGTGTTGTTCCTGATCCTGGTGGCGGTGCTGCTGGCGATGCCGCCGGGGCTGCCCAAGGGCCGCAAGGGCGCTAAATTTTCCGAGGTCTTTTCGAAATCGGCCAATGTGAACTGGCTGTCCGCGGCGCGGGTCTTCCTGTTCGGGGCGCGCGACGTCTGGTTTGTTGTCGGCATCCCGATCTATTTCTACGCCGTGCTGTCGGATGGCAGCGAAGCCGGCAACCGCTCGGCCTTTTTTCTGGTCGGCGGGTTCATGGCCTTGTGGATCATTCTGTACGGCATTGTTCAGGCTGCCGCCCCGCGTCTGCTGCGGGCAGGGGCGCGGGATGAGGCCGATCTGGTCGCAGCAGCGCGCAGCTGGGCCTGGGGGCTGGCCTGCGTGCCGGCCGTCCTGACGGTGGCTGCGCTGATGTCCTCTGGGCCCGCGCCGTGGCTGACGCTGACGCTGGTGGGTGGACTGCTGGCCTTTGGCGCGGTCTTTGCGGTGAATTCCTCGCTGCATTCCTATCTGATCCTGGCCTTCACCCGGGCCGAGCGGGTGACGATGGATGTGGGCTTCTACTACATGGCCAATGCGGGCGGGCGGCTGTTGGGTACGCTGCTGTCTGGCCTGACCTATCAATGGGGCGGGTTGCCCTTGATGCTGGGGACGGCGGCCGCCATGGTCGCGCTGTCCGCCCTGGCGGCGGGGCGCTTGCAGCCCCACACAACTTCCGAGATATCTGCATGAGTGTATTTGAACGGTATCTGTCCCTGTGGATCGCGCTGGCCATGGTCGCCGGGATCGCCATCGGCTCATTCGCGCCGGGTTTGGTCCAGGCCATAGCGGCGGCCGAGGTGGCCAATGTCAACCTGGTGGTGGCGGTGCTGATCTGGGCCATGGTCTATCCGATGATGGTGGGGGTGGACCCAAGCAGCCTGCGCGACGTGGTAAAACAGCCCAAAGGGCTGGCGATCACCTTGGTGGTCAACTGGCTGATCAAACCCTTTACAATGGCGGCGCTGGGCGTGCTGTTCTTCGAATACGTCTTCGCCGACCTGATCGCGCCCGCCGATGCCCAGCAATATATCGCGGGGCTGATCCTGCTGGGTGCCGCGCCCTGTACGGCAATGGTGTTCGTCTGGTCGCATCTGACCAAGGGGGACGAGAACTATACCCTGCTGCAGGTGTCGGTGAATGACATCGTCATGGTCTTTGCCTTCGCTCCGATCGTGGCCTTCCTGCTGGGTGTGACCGACATTTCGGTTCCGTGGCAGACGCTGGTCCTGTCGGTTGTCCTGTTCGTGGCGCTGCCCCTGGCGGCAGGTGTCTGGACGCGCAACCGGCTGGGCTCGGCCGAGCGGATCGAGGCGTTCCGCGACCGGATCAAACCATGGGGCGTTGTTGGCCTGATCGCGACCGTCGTCATCCTGTTCGGCCTGCAGGGGCAGGTGATCCTGGACCGCCCGATGGTTATAGCGCTGATCGCCGTGCCGATCCTGATCCAGTCCTACGGGATCTTTGCGGTGGCTTATGCGGCGGCTTTTGCCCTGCGCGTACCTCACCGGATTGCGGCGCCCTGCGCACTGATCGGCACGTCCAACTTCTTTGAACTGGCGGTGGCCGTCGCCATCAGCCTGTTCGGCCTGAATTCGGGTGCGGCTCTGGCCACGGTGGTGGGCGTTCTGGTCGAGGTGCCGGTGATGCTGTCGCTGGTGGCTTTCGCCAACCGGACGCGCGGCAGTTTTGCCGAGCGCTCGGAACAATCTCCAAAGGACGTCCGGGCCTAGCAATCCGATGGTGGAAATCTGGCGTCAAACAGTGGTAGACGCCTAGCGCGGACCCGGCTTGGCCGGGCGCCGCACTTTTGTCTGGGCCACAAAAAGGAACGTGCACTGATGGCTGGGTTTCAATCTCGGGCACATGCTGATCGCAGCGAAGTCACTCGCGCTGCGCGCTTGTCGGTTGCGCCGATGATGGATTGGACCGATCGGCACTGTCGGTATCTGCACCGTTTGCTCAGTGCTGAAACGCTTTTGTACACGGAAATGGTGACGGCCCCTGCTCTGGTACGGGGTGGAGCGCTGCATCTTCTGGACCATAGCCCCGAGGAACATTCCGTCGCTCTGCAATTGGGCGGATCTGACCCGCAGGAGCTGGCTCAGGCGGCCGCATTGGGGGCTGAGGCCGGATATGACGAGATCAACCTGAACTGCGGCTGCCCGTCGGATCGGGTTCAATCAGGAACGTTTGGAGCCGTCTTGATGAAAGAGGCGGGTCGGGTCGCCGATTGCGTGGCCGCCATGCGGGATGCTGTTGACGTCGATGTCACGGTCAAGTGCCGGATCGGCGTGGATGACCAAAACCCCGAGGCCGTATTGCCCGACTTTCTGGATCGGATTCGCGCCGCCGGCTGTCGGCGCGTGACGATACACGCCCGTAAAGCGTGGCTTCAGGGGCTTAGCCCCAAAGAAAACAGGGACATACCGCCGCTGGACTACGATCTGGTTCACCGGATGAAAGCTGATTTTCCAGATCTCCACATCTCGATCAACGGAGGCATCACGACACTGGCCGAAGCCCAGGTGCATCTGGACGCCGGCCTGGACGGGGTGATGATCGGCCGGGCTGCTTATCATCAGCCAACCGATATTCTGGCCGATGCCGACCCGCTGATCTACGGGTCGGGGCAAAAGGCGGACCCGGTTGAAGTCGTGATGAAAATGCTGCCCTATATCGATCGGCATCTTGCCGGCGGGGGGCGGTTGCACCAGATCACCCGACATATGCTGGGATTGTTCGCAGGACGCCCGGGCGCTCGTGGTTGGAGGCGCGCTTTGTCCGAAGGCGCGGTCAAAGACCATGCCGGACCCGACGTGGTTCTGGACGCGCTGTCCCGCGTGGCACCGGATGCCGAGGCGGCGCAAGTAATTTAAGACGGCCCACGGGCCGGGGACCAAGGGGGACGGATGCCCGATACGATGTTGCTGGCCCAGATGCTGGGCCTTTTGCTTGTGATCGGCGCGCTCGCCGGTGTTTTGGCTGGCCTTTTGGGAGTAGGTGGCGGGATCGTTCTGGTGCCGGCCTTCTTCTACGCGTTTCAAACGCTAGGATATGGTGGCCCGCAGCTGATGCAGCTGTGTCTTGCGACGTCACTTGCCACGATCATCGTGACTTCGGTTCGTTCGGTACTGAGTCACAACAAGAAAGGCGCTGTCGATTGGGATATTCTACGCGGTTGGGGTCCGGGTATCGCTGTCGGTGCGATTGTTGGCGTACTGGTCGCCTCGGCCCTGCGCACGGAAGCGTTGCAGGCGCTGTTCGGTATCCTTGGAATGGTGATTGGCGCCTATCTGGGACTTGGCAAGTCCGAATGGCGATTGGGTGATGCCATGCCCGGCGGGCTGAAGCGGTTGGTGATTTCGCCTTTGGTCGGGTTTCTGTCGGTGCTGATGGGAATTGGCGGCGGCAGCTTTGGTGTGCCGCTGATGAGCCTCTACAACACACCGATCCATCGGGCCGTTGCGACCGCCGCGGGCTTTGGCGTGATCATCGCCGTACCCTCGGTACTGGGCTTTCTGTTTCTGCCGATCGCGGCTGAACACCGTCCGCCGCTGACCATCGGTGCCGTCAATCTTGTGGCCTTTGGCGTGGTTGTTGCGATGACGATGATCACCGCGCCCTGGGGGGTGAAACTGGCCCATGCGATGGACCCCAAGCCGCTCAAACGCGTGTTTGCCGTGTTCCTCACGTTGGTGGCGCTGAATATGCTGCGCAAGGCAGTGGGGTGGTAAGGCCTTTCTGGTCACGGGGTTGGGAAGTATTCCCCTGCGACCAGCCCATAGCAGACTGGGTGGCCCACGCCCTACCACTGGCGCAGCAGGCCGCCAGTGACCCAGCCCACCGGCAGTGGTTGGATTGCGAAGGCACCTGGTTCATCGGCGTCGATGCTCTGCCCAATGACGGGGCAGGGCGTGTCGGGGCCTCAGCCCCGTTGAGCGGGCAGGCTGTCGCGTTTCTGGTTGAACACTATGGTTCGATCGAATTGCACAAGGGGCAGGTCTCGGTCGTCTATCCCGGCTATCCGCGCCCGCGCAGGGGCGAGAACGAGGCGACGGCCCGATACCGGGCCAAGCGCGACGCGGCGCATGTGGATGGCCTGAAACCCGGCGGCCCGGACCGTCGGCGCAAGATCGACGAACCTCACGCATGGGTCCTGGGTATCCCACTGACACAGGCGAGCGCAGATGCCGCGCCTCTGGTCGTTTGGGATGGCAGCCACAGGATCATGGGCGCGGCATTCCGGGCTGCGTTGGCCGGTGTTCCTCGCGCTCAGTGGGCGCAGACCGATATCACCGAGGCCTATCAGGCTGCTCGTCGCGAAGTGTTCGAAACCTGCCCGCGTATCGAAGTGTCGGCCTCGCCCGGCGAAACCTACGTGTTGCATCGCCATTGTCTGCATGGGGTCGCGCCTTGGGGGGCGGGGGCAACGGCGGGGCCGGACGGACGGATGATTGCCTATTTCCGGCCCGAGCTGCCGGGCGGTGTGGCCGAATGGATCGAATCCCCGTAACCTTCTGCCATTCTTTGGCTTTGGAGGCTCAAAATGATTACGGTCCACAAGAATTCCGACGGTGCATTGATCGAAATCGAATTGTCCGGCGAAGTTACAAGCGCCGATTACACAAGCACTCTGGTTCCCGCAATCGAGGCTGCGCTGGCGGAACATGACGCCGTCCGCCTCCTGGTTATCGTCGGCCCCGAGTTCAAAGGCTATGATCTGGGCGCTGCTTGGGAAGATACCAAGCTGGGCCTAAGCCATTGGCGCGGCTTCGATCGCGCCGCGGTCGTCGCAGACAAGGGATGGGTCCAGACCAGCGTGCGCCTGGCTGCGCCGCTGATGCCCTGTCCGGTGCAGGTATTCGAGCTGGCCGAGCTGGAAGAAGCGCGCCGCTGGATCCGTGAATCCCTGGGTGCGATCCACATTGTGGATTTGGGCGGGCCATGCGTGCAGGTCAGCCTTATGGGTAAGCTGGACCCCGAAGAATACGAAAAGGCCGAAGCCGATCTGGATGCCATCCTGGGCGACCGGGATGCGTTCCGCTTGCTGATCGATCTGAGGGAGTTCGATGGCTGGCAAGGGCTGACCGCTCTGGCCGCGCATTTCCGTCTGGCCCGCGGTCACGTGGGAATGCTGGATCGGGCAGCCATCGTCGGCGACAAGGCATGGCAGAACATCGCGCAGCGCGTGGGTGGCCACATTCTGGGTACACGTACCCAGTTTTTCCCGTCCGAAGAGATTGAAAACGCCAAGGCGTGGCTGGCTGCCGGATGACGATGGCGCGCGGCCCGAATGATTGGGCCGCGCTGCGCGTCCGGGGGCAAATCCTGGATTGACACATGACGCTGTCGCGGGTCGGTCCAACTTGTTACGTTACGTCCTTTTCGCCCAACCGCGAGGCGCGAAGGCATTGTAACTGTTGAGTCTCTCCGGCTGATTTGTCTAATTGGTAAAAAAATTGAAGCGCGACGGCAGGTTTTCCCCCTTTCTCAAGAGCCTGACTCCGGTATGCGCAAATCGTCGCTGCGGGCCGCCACTCACTCACGCATAGTCATACGGCTCGACCCCCCTTTTTCCGAGCTCTCGACCGGCCCGCAGCGACGCAGATTTATTCAGGAAGGCTCGTATGCGGCTGATCAAGTTTTTGAAAAGAAAATCCATGACCAGCGCGGCTGTCGAAGTTGATTTTCAGGAAGCCAGTCTTCGGCGGTCGCAGACCAGCAAGTCGGAAATCACCCGTTTGTTCCGCAGTGAATTGAAGGCCGGGCAACGGTCCGGTGTGAAGGCATGCGCAGACTCTGCGAAAGATGAAGAAGACGGTCGGAAGACCGACAAAGCCCTTTGATTGTCAGGATTTGTCCAGACGGGCCGCGCGACCACCCCGTCTCTTGGCCAAGCGAGGCTTGCGGGCAGGCAGGTCATTCATGATTTCGGCGCGTTCCGAACTGTCCATTTTCGACCAGCGCGTGATTTCGTCGATGGTGCGATAGCAGCCGGTGCAGATACGCTCGGTCGGATGCACGACGCAGATCTGGACACAGGGGCTTTCGACCTCGTTCCTTTTCCAAATCATGTTCGTCATCGCCGGTCTCCGGGCTCGTTAAAGAAAGCGCAGCCTGTCCAGCGCTCCTTGCAGGATATAACCCGCCGCGACGTGGTCGATAACCTGTCCGCGACGTTTTCGTGTCGTATCCGCCTCCAAAAGTGCCTTTTCTGCCGCAACTGTGCTCAGACGCTCGTCCCAGAATCCGATCGGGATGTCGGTTAGTTGGGACAGGTTGCGGGCAAACGCGCGGGTTGATTGGCACCTTGGACCCTCGGATCCGTCCATATTCATGGGCAGGCCAAGAACGATCCCTCCGATCTCGCGGTCGGCAGCGATTTCCAGAAGACGGGCAGAGTCCAGCTTGAATTTCTTGCGGCGCAAGGTCTCAAGTGGGCTGGCCACACCGCGCATGCGGTCGGAAACAGCCACGCCGATCGTCTTTTCGCCCAGGTCCAGACCCATCAGCGCCTGCATCGGGGGCAGTGCGGCTGCGAAATCTTCGAACACGTCCTGGATCATTGCGACAGGCCAGCCTGCTGCGCGGCCGAGTTGATCAGTTCAAGCGCGGCAGGGTCTTCGGCAAACTTGGTCGCGGCTTCATCGCGGATCGCGGCGGCCTGCTCGGTTTCTCCCAGCACCCCCAACGCCGAGATCAGTCGGGCCCATTCCTGCGGAGAACCACCTTCGGTCGCCAGCCGGTCCGACAATCCGTCAACCATGCCACGGATCATCTCTTGACGCTCCTCGGGCGTCATTTCCGCCGCGGCTTCCATATCCGACTGGCTGGGCCCCGGACCTGACGGAGCAGCTGCCATTTCGGGCGCGTTGAAGACGCCGGCGCGCCAGGCAAGTTCGTCGATCTGGGCGCGAATGGCGTTGGCCCAAGGCGCCCCCGGCGGCGAAGTGCGCAGCGTGTCCATCCAGACGCGATAGGCCTGGTCCGGCCGTCCGATCTGCAGCAGCATCTGTCCCCAGTAATAGCGCGCCGGTCCCGATTGCGGGTCGCGTTCCAGTGCCTGGCGCAAGGCCGCTTCGGCTTCGGGCGAGACATAGCCCCCTGCCGCCAGGATCAGCATTTCTGCAAAGTTCGAATAGGCGTCCGCCGGGGCCTCATCCCCCATCAACTCGATTGCACGGCGCTGGGCTTCATAACCGGCCTGAAAATTGCCCGCGTTGGTTTCGTGCTGCGCCAATAGAATGTGACCCTGAAGATCGTCCGGTCGGTCGGCCACGGTCGTGCGCAGCTGGTTCAGAAGGTTGGCATAGCTGTCTTCAAGCTGAGGCGCTTCGACGGGCGGGGCCATCTGCTCGGCCTCTTCCTGGCCGGGTCTGTTCTCACGCAGTTCGGCGGCCATCTCCATGCGCGCTGAAAGCGGCTGATCAGGGTATCCGGCAGCGCCCAGTTGGCGGTACAAAGCAAACGCTCCGCCGATCAGAACCAGGGCAACGAACCCGATGGCGGCCAACCGAACAGTGGTCGACGGCCCGGTCGTCGCGTCACCGGTACGGATTTGCGCGTCGGCGGCCAGGATACGGCGCGAAATCTCGGTCCGAACCCGCTCGGCGTCGGCTTTGGCGATCACTCCGCGGGCCAGATCGCGATCAACGCTGGCCAGCTGTTCCTTGTAGACCCGCAAATCGTAGGCCGCCGGATGTTCCTGTCGCCGGCGGGTTCGGGTCAGGCCAAAGGCCAGGAATGCGGTGATCGACAGCGCAAAGAGCAGAAGCAGAACCCAGAATGTCATGATCTCTCCGGAATTGTTGCCCTCACTTAGACCTGCGCGCGCCCGGAAAAAAGGGACAAATGGCCGCGAATGGCCTACATGTCGCAATAGTGCGATATTGCGGCGCTGCACGGCAGGGGTAATCTGTCGCCGCACGGCATATCTTCGGCCAATCACGAACCGGACGGATTCGCTCATGAAACACTATTCAGCCTTTGCCGTAGCGCGAGAGGCGCTGCGCTATCACACCGGATGGGAGCGCGCCTGGCGTTCGCCAGAACCCAAGAAACGGTATGACGTGATCATCGTCGGTGCCGGCGGGCACGGTTTGGCGACGGCGTATTATCTGGGCAAGAACTACGGTATCCAGAACGTCGCAGTGATCGAAAAGGGCTGGCTGGGCGGCGGCAATACCGGGCGGAACACGACCATCATCCGCTCGAACTATCTCCAGGACCCGTCGGCGGCGATCTACGAAAAATCGCGCAGCTTGTACGAGGATCTGAGCCAGGATCTGAACTACAACGTGATGTTCAGCCCGCGCGGCGTGATGATGCTGGCGCAAACCCAGCACGAGGTGCGCGGCTATCAGCGTACGGCGCATGCCAACGCCCTGCAGGGGGTCAAGACCGAATGGATCGAGCCCGAGCGCGTAAAGCAGCTGGTCCCGATCATCAACATCGACGGCCCGCGCTATCCGGTCCTTGGCGCGCTGTGGCAAGAGCGCGGAGGTACCGCACGCCACGATGCGGTGGCCTGGGGTTATGCGCGTGCCTGTTCGAATATGGGTATGGACATCATCCAGCAGTGTGAGGTTACGGGCGTCCGGTCTGAAAACGGCCGCGTCACAGGGGTCGAGACGACCAAGGGCGCCATCGAATGTGACAAGCTGGGCATCGTGGTCGCGGGCCATTCGGGCCAGCTGGCCGAGATGGCGGGCTTCCGCCTGCCGGTCGAGGCGCTGGCCCTGCAGGCGCTGGTGTCCGAGCCGATCAAACCCTGCATGGACGTGGTGGTGATGGCCAACACCGTGCACGGCTACATGTCGCAATCCGACAAGGGCGAAATGGTGATCGGCGGCGGCACTGACGGGTTCAACAACTTCACCCAGCGCGGTTCGTTCCATCATATCGAAGAAACCGTCCGCGCCCTGGTCGAGACCTTCCCGATGATCTCGCGCCTCAAGATGCTGCGCCAGTGGGGTGGCATCGTGGACATGACCGGCGACCGCTCGCCCATCCTGTCCAAGACGCCGCTGGGCGGCTGTTTCATCAATTGCGGTTGGGGCACCGGCGGGTTCAAGGCCATCCCGGGCTCGGGCTGGGGCATGGCGCAGCTGATGGCCACCGGGCATTCCCCGCTGACCGAGGCGTTCTCGCTGGACCGGTTCAAAGAGGGCCGCTTCATCGACGAAAGCGTCGCCGCCGGGGTCGCGCACTGATGTCAGTCGCCCCAATGTGCTCCGTGAATGGTTTCAGAACTCTTCGGGCTGTCGGATTTTGGCTTGATGGCCTTCTTTTCCTCAGACCGGAAAATGAAAAACGCGATCAGCCCAAAGACGGCAAGCGTGCCGGCAACGGTCAGAATTATGGTCAAAATATCCATACCCTCGACTTGGGCGTGTGGTCGAAAGAATTCAAGCAAGGAGTAGCCACATGCTGATCCTGAAATGCCCCTATTGCGGCGTCGACGCCGAAGAGACCGAACTGACCGCCGGTGGCGAAGCGCATCTGAAACGCTTCGGTCCCGGGTCGTCGGACGACGATTTCCATGACTATCTCTTCATGCGCGAAAACCCCAAGGGCGTGCATTTTGAACGCTGGCGCCACAGCAACGGCTGCGGCAAGTGGTTCCATGCCGCGCGCTGCACCGCCACGCTCGAGGTGTTCGGCACCTATTCGGCCCAGGTCACCGAGCCGCCGAAGGAGATCCGCGATGCGATTTCGGCCAAACGGCCGGGTTGGACGTGGAGAGAGTTCTCCTGATGCTTCGTCTTCTCATGAATACATCTGCCGGAGGCCTTGGTGCCTCCACCTGCGAAAGGTCCGCAACATGAGCACCCGTCTCGCAAATCAAGGTCGCCTGATCGACCGGTCGAAACCGGTCACGTTTTCATTCAACGGTACTTCGATGCAGGGCTATCAGGGCGATACGCTGGCCTCGGCCCTGTTGGCCAACGATCAGATGATGGTCGGCCGGTCGTTCAAATACCACCGTCCGCGCGGCGTCGTGGCCAGCGGCGCTGAGGAGCCCAACGCGCTGGTGGGGCTGGGGCAGGGCAACCGGTTCGAGCCGAACCAGCGCGCCACTACGACCGAGCTGTTCAACGGCCTGACCGCGATCTCGCAGAACCACTGGCCCAGCCTGGAATACGACATCGGTGCGGTGAACACGGCGCTGGCGCGGTTCCTGCCGGCGGGTTTCTACTACAAGACGTTCATCCACCCCAAGCCGTTCTGGAAACATGTGTACGAGCCGTTCATCCGCCAGTCCGCCGGTCTGGGCAAGGCGCCCGATAAGGACAGCCGCGACGCGGATACCTATGAACACTTCTATGCCTTCACCGACGTATTGGTGATCGGCGGCGGTGTTGCGGGCCTGCAGGCGGCCAAAGCCGCCGCGCAATCGGGCGCCAAGGTCATGCTGATCGAGCAGACCGCCTATTGGGGGGGCCGCGCGCCTGTCGACGGCGGCACCGTCAACGACGAGGCTGTGGATAAGTTCGTGGAACAATTGGTTTCCGAACTCGAAACAATGGGCAACGTCACCATGCGGTCGCGCTGCATGGGGGCTGGGGTCTATGATCACGGTTACGTGCTGGGATACGAGCGTCTGAACGACCACAAACCGGGCACCCAGGGCCCGCGCCACCGCCTTTGGCGCATACGCGCCAAACAGGTCGTTACGGCGACCGGTGCGATCGAGCGCCCGCTGTCCTTTGCCGGCAATGACGTGCCGGGGGTGATGCTGGCCTCGGCCATGCGCGACTATGTGGTCAACTGGGGCGTGACCCCGGGCGAGCGCGTGATCGTTGCTACCAACAATGACGACGCCTATCGCACTGCGATCATCCTGAAACAGGCGGGCGTGGATGTTTTGCGCGTCGTCGATGCCCGTCCCTCGGCCGGGCCGCTGGCGGACGAGGCGCGCAGCCTCGGCATCCGGGTCGATCCCGGCAAGGCCATCGCCAAGGTCAAGGGCGGCAAGCGGGTCAAGAAGGTCGCGATCTGTAACCAGGAAGGCATCGGCGGCGCTCGGGAAGAGGTCGAATGCGATGCGGTCGCCATGTCGGGCGGCTGGTCTCCGGTGGTGCACCTGTGGTCCCATTGCGGCGGCAAGCTGATCTGGGACGAAGCCAAAGGCCATTTCCGCCCCGACCCCGACCGTCCGCCGCTGGGCGCGGATGGCGCAGGCTTTGTCGTGGCCGCAGGCTCGGCAAGCGGGCCGCTGGCGTTGGGCGAGGTTCTGGCCGATGCCCACGCCGCGGGCAAGGCCGCGGCCAAGGCAGCCGGGTTCAAGCCGAAGAACACCAAGGCACCGCGGGGCGAGGCCGAGACCGAAGCGCCCATGCAGGCCGTCTGGCTGATGCCCGCCAAGGCCGAGGTGCAGCTGCGCATGAAGTCGTGGCTGGACTTCCAGAACGACGTGAAGGTCTCGGATGTGCAACTGGCCGCGCGCGAGGGCTATGAAAGCGTCGAGCACACCAAGCGTTATACCACGCTGGGCATGGCGACGGATCAGGGTAAGCTGAGCAATATCAACGGCCTGGCGATCCTTGCGGATGCGCTGGAGTCGGAGATTCCCAAGGTCGGTACCACCACGTTCCGCCCGCCCTATACGCCCATTTCAATGGGGGCCATCGCGGGCGAGGCACGCGGCGAGGTGTTCCAGCCGATCCGCCGCACGCCGATGCATGACTGGCATGACCGGAATGGTGCCGATTGGGAGCCGGTGGGCCACTGGTGCCGCCCTTACGCCTATGTCCGAGCCGGGGAAACCGTGCATGACGCGGTGAACCGCGAGGTCAAGAACACCCGTGAAAACCTCGGGCTGCTGGATGCCTCGACCCTGGGCAAGCTGATCGTCAAGGGCCCGGACGCGGGCAAGTTTCTGGACATGATGTACACCAACATGATGTCCACGCTGAAGGTCGGCAAATGCCGCTATGGCCTGATGTGCTCGGAAAACGGCTTCCTGATCGACGACGGCGTGGTGGCCCGGATCGACGAGGACACCTGGCTGTGCCACACCACCACCGGCGGCGCCGAGCGCATCCATGCCCATATGGAGGAATGGCTGCAGACCGAGTGGTGGGACTGGAAGGTCTATGTCGCCAACGTGACCGAGCAATACGCCCAGGTCGCCGTGGTGGGCCCCAACGCCCGCAAGGTACTGGAGAAGCTCGGCGGCATGGATGTCAGCCGCGAGGCGCTGCCCTTCATGGAGTGGCGCGACGGCCAGATCGGCGGCTTTGATTGCCGCGCCTACCGCATCTCGTTCTCGGGCGAACTGTCCTATGAAATCGCGGTGCCTGCCAGCCAGGGTCAGGCCTTCTGGGATGCCCTGATGGAGGCCGGGAAAGAGTTCGGTGTGATGCCTTATGGCACGGAATGTCTTCACATTCTGCGGGCCGAGAAGGGCTTCATCATGATCGGGGACGAGACCGACGGCACCGTGATCCCGCAGGATCTGGGGCTGCACTGGGCGATCTCGAAAAAGAAAGAGGATTTCCTGGGCAAGCGCGCGCAGGAACGGTCGCACATGACCGACCCGGATCGCTGGAAACTGGTGGGTCTGGAAACTGTGGATGGTTCCGTTCTGCCCGACGGCGCCTATGCGGTGGGCGAAGGCGTGAATGCCAACGGCCAGCGCAACGTGATCGGGCGCGTGACCTCGACCTACTACTCCTCCAACCTGAGCCGGGGCATCGCCATGGGGCTGGTCAAAAACGGGCCGAACCGCATGGGAGAGGTGATCGAATTCCCGGGCACCGACGACAAAATCTACAAGGCCAAGATCGTGGACCCTGTGTTCTACGACAAGGACGGGGAGAAGCAGAATGTCTGAACCCATCAGCGCACTGAACCACGCCAGCTATGACGGCATCGCCCGGATCGAGGAATGCGGCCTGCAGGGGATGATCACCCTGCGCGGCGATCTGTCCGACAAGCTGGTGACCAAGGCGGTCAAGGATGCCACCGGCCAGAAGATGCCCGGCCAGCGCGAGGCTTTCGTCAATGGCGAGACCGGCGTCTGCTGGATGTCGCCGGACGAGCTGCTGGTGCTGGTTCCTTACGCCGAGGTCGAGGCCAAACTGGCCGCCATGCAGGACGCGCTGAGCGGTGTGCATGCATTGGCGGTCAATGTCTCGGACGCGCGGGCGGTGTTTCGGGTCTCGGGGCCGACCGCGCGTGAGGTGCTGGGCAAGGTTGCGCCCGTCGATTTCTCGTCCGATGTCTTCCAGCCCGGTCAGATCCGGCGCACGCGCTTGGCGCAGGTTGCGGGGGCGTTCTGGATCGACGACGCGGAATCCTTTCGCGTGGTGTGCTTCCGATCGGTGGCGGATTACGTGTTCAAGCTGTTGAAGGTTGCGGCGCAGCCCGGCAGCGAGGTCGGATACTACTGAACCCGACTCCACCTTGGCAGAAAGAACAAGCCCCGGACATCACCGGGGCTTTTCATTTTTTGACGACCTCGCATCTGCCGGTTCCGTGGGGTTTGTTCGATGCCCCGAAATTCACGAAACTGCCGCTCACCTTTAGCCCACCGTCTGTTGCAAGATTCGCCTGATAGCGCATTCGAATGGCCTGACCTTCGGTACTTTTGAGCGTCACGTTCCAGATCATCTGATAGCCCTTGGCCCCACGATCCCGAAGCTGCGCGTAGGTCCAGTCATGGTAGTTGCTGTCGGCTTGCGCGGTGCCGGCCTCGGGGTCGATTTGAAAGGCATATTCAGGTGCGACCCAGCCGTGGCTATACTTCTTTGTTATCGTGCACTTGTAAGCCATGGGGGATGCGGCAGCCGCCTGTGCCGTCAGGGCCGCGGCGAGGAATAGAATAAGTCGCGAGTCAATTTTCCTGTGACTTCAGTGGTCAATACAGGAAAATGAACACCGCGTCGCTGGGTGTGCAAAGCCAAACTTTCGTTTGGGTAGAGTTTCGGTTACGGAACTCTATTCCGTGAACAGGACGCTGCGGTACTGGGTCAAGGCGCTCGGGCCCAGCAAGTCCTGGGCCGAGATTGGGCGCCCGGCTTCATCGTGCATGTTCGAGTAGAAAGACAACGTCGCAAGCAGGGCTTCGACCCGTTCGGCGCGGTTGTTTTCGTCCAGCAGGGGCGCGTGCAGAGACAGATACAGGGCTGGCTTCTGATCCTGCAGCCAGTCGGCGAGCGTCGGCAGAACCGCAAACTCCGCCCCTTCGATATCCATTTTGACCAGCGAAATGCCTGTCAGGTCCGTCGCTGTGGCGAACTGGTCCCAGGCGATGGTCAGGGCATCGGTTCCATGCGCGCCGTCATGCAGCAGCGAGCTGGTCGAGTCGCCGCGCTCGCCCCGGACTGAAGCCATGCGCGCCACGCCAAACCGGTCGGATAGCGCGACACCGAAGGCCGAGACATTGCGGATGTCGTTCAGGTCGAGGTTCCAGGCCAGGTGGCGATAGGCGGTCGGGTCGGGTTCGAAACACCAGACATGCCGGGCCTTGCGCGCGCCATACAGAACCGTCGGCCCGATCCATGCGCCGATGTCCAGATAGTCGCGGTCTGGCGAAAGATGGCGGTCGAGCACGGCGAAGGTTTCGGGCTCCCAGTTGCCGGCCGAGGCCTTGCGCCAGAATTTCGAATGGTAGGGGTCCAGCCGGAACGGCTCGCCGTTCAGGTTGCCTGCATAATGACCGCGGGCGCGGTAGAACATCTTGCGCGCCTGCGTCAGCATCGCGGACCTCCGGGTTTTCTGCGCTCGGGCCTTGACCTGCGGCGGTTGCCAAAGCATTTAACCTTGGGAACGCAACACAAATTTACAGGGGGCCGAGATGGCTTTTGAACTTCCTGATCTTCCTTATGCACATGACGCGCTGGCAGCCAAGGGCATGTCGGCGGAAACGCTGGAATATCACCATGATCTGCACCACAAGGCCTACGTCGACAACGGCAACAAGCTGATCGCCGGGACCGAGTGGGACGGCAAGTCGCTGGAAGAGATCATCGTCGGCACTTATGACAAGTCGGCCGTCGCACAGAACGGGATCTTCAACAACATCAGCCAGCTTTGGAACCACAACCAGTTTTGGGAAATGATGGGTCCGGGCGAGTCGAAGATGCCGGGCGAGCTGGAAAAGGCGTTGGTTGAAAGCTTCGGTTCGGTCGAGGAGTTCAAATCGCAGTTCAGCGCGGCGGGAGCCGGTCAGTTCGGTTCGGGCTGGGCGTGGCTGGTCAAGAATGCCGACGGTTCGCTGGCGGTTACCAAAACCGAAAACGGTGTGAACCCGCTGTGCTTCGGCCAGACGGCGCTTCTGGGTTGCGACGTGTGGGAGCACTCCTACTACATCGACTTCCGCAACAAGCGTCCGGCCTACCTGTCGAACTTCCTCGACAACCTGGTGAACTGGGAAAACGTTGCATCGCGGATGTAACTCTTGACCCGACGAGGGTTCATCAAGGGCCTGCTGGCGGTGACGCTGGCAGGCCTTGTTGTTTCGCTGTACGGGTTCTTTATCGAACCGGCTATGCGGCTGCGGGTTCGCAAATGGAAGCTCAAGCGCGCGGACTGGACGGCGCCTCCGCTGCGGATCGCGGTCATCGCCGACCTTCATGCCGGCGAGCCATTCGTTACCGTAAAGCGTATCAAGCAGGTCGTAAGACGCACAAATGCGCTGGATGCCGATCTGGTCTTGCTGCTGGGGGATTTCACCGCCAGCCATAGGATGGTTTCGAAACCTGTCGCGATGGCGGACATCACCGCGGTTCTTGCCGAGCTGACCGCGCGCCACGGGGTTTTCGCGGTTCTGGGAAACCATGACTGGTGGGATGATACGGCCGCGCAACGCCGGGGCGGTGGGCCCAACTTATATGCCGATGCGTTGGCCGCGAGTGGCATCCCGGTCCTATCCAATTCTGCGCAGAAACTGGATGGTCCGGGAATCTGGCTGGCGGGCCTCGAAGACCAACTGGCCATCGTGGAGGGCGATGGGCGATACCGCGGCCTGGACGATCTGTCCGGCACGTTGCGGCAGATTACCGATGACGCGCCCGTCATCCTGATGGCGCATGAACCGGACATCTTTCCCCAAGTGCCAGATCGCGTTGCCTTGACGCTGTCCGGTCACACGCATGGTGGGCAAATCAGACTGTTTGGGTGGTCGCCCGTGGTGCCTTCGCGGTTTGGCAATCGCTATGCCTACGGCCCGGTGCGCGAAGGTGGAAAGGATCTGGTAGTTTCCGGCGGCATCGGGTGCTCGATCCTTCCGGTCCGGTTTGGTGTTACACCCGAGATTACGCTTGTCGAGATTTCTGCCTGATCCGCGCTTCGGGTGGAAACTTGCCGATACGTCAACTTTTGCGCGCATGTGCCGTTGCAAGACGCCAAAGAGTGATTAGCTGGTAGATGCGGGGGGAGAGAACCGCCAAAACCAAAACAATGAGGGAATAGCTGCCAAATTGTGCCGTGGGTGCAAGGTGTTGGCTGTTCTTGTTCGGGCGGGGGACGGCCACGAAAACCACAACGGGAGATCGCAATGGTCGCACTTGCACAGGGTACTTGGGTCATCATCGCCGACGGGGAAAAAGCGCTGTTCACGGAAAACGTGACGGATGCTGAGAACCCCAATCTGGTGGTCGTATCGGTTGAGGAACAGGATCATCTCGCCGCGCGGGGCAAGCCCTCGGATCGGGCGGGACGGCGAAATGATACCGGACCGAACCAGAAATCTGCGGTGGAAGAAGACACCTGGCGCACCCATGCCAAATCCCTGTTCGTTCAGGACGTGGCCAACCTGCTCAACAAAAAAGGGCTGAAGGGCGCGTACAAACGGCTTGTTCTGGTTGCCAGCCCACAGGTCCTGGGCCTGCTGCGCCGGCGCCTTCACAGCGAAGTTCTGGCCAAAGTCGTAGCCGAAGTCGACAAGACCCTGACCAATCATCCACTGCACAAGGTCGAAAAGGTGCTGCAACGCCAACTGCGCAGCTCGACCGCCTGATCTTGCTGGTTCAGGACTCACGGGCGGGGAAGCCGCCCGTGACGCCTATTATTTCAATAACTTGCGCAATTCGTCCATCGCGGACTCGGCGTCGTCGACCCAGGTAATGAAACGGGCCAAGGAGGCATCCGCAAAACCTGCGTCGATCACCTGATCCAAAAGCGTGTGAAGCGCGTCCCAGTATCCGTCCACATTCATCACCAGAATGGGTTTGTCATGCAGGCCCAACTGGCGCCAGGTCAGCGCCTCGAACAGCTCGTCCAACGACCCGGGTCCGCCGGGCAGCACGACCACGGCATCCGCATTCATGATCATGACTTTCTTGCGCTCGTGCATCGTTTCGGTGACCACGAAACGCGTCAGATCTGTTTTTCCCACTTCCCGCCGGAGCAGATGAACCGGTATCACGCCGAAGGTTTCGCCTCCGGCCGCTTGCGTGGCCCGGGCGACTTCACCCATCAGGCCCACGTCACCCGCACCGTAGACCAGCCGCCAGCCCTCGGCGGCCAGCAGCCGTCCAAAGGTGCCTGCGGCCTTTGTGTAGGCCGAATTCGCGCCATTGCGTGACCCGCAATACACACAGATCGATTTCTGGGACATCAAACAGCGACTCCGGGGTTGTGTCAGAGGTTTTGACCCGTGATAGCGGGATTGGTAAATTGGCTCAACCGTTCGGCGGAAAGCTTTTGAGTCAAGGCATTTGCACTGCGGAGTGAAGGAAAAAAACATGGACGCCAAATCGGGAAGCGGTAGGTCGGGTGCATTCGTCTGGGGTATCTTTGCGGGTATCTTGGCTGTGATTGGCGCCGGGGGCTTGTATCTTTCGGGTGTCTTCGGTCCTGCGCCGCAGTCTGAACAGTCCACTACGGAAGAGGCCGTCGCCGAAAGCGCCAGCGAAGAGACGACTGAGCCAGCCGCCGCACCGGCACCAAGCCCGGATGCAGAGGACTCGCAGGTCGTTGCGGAACCTGACAACGCGGACGAGGTTCAGACCTCGACCGAGACCGAAGAAGCAACCGCGCCGGAAGCCGAAGAGACAACCGCGACCGACGAGCAGACTGCGCAGGACGCGACGGTTGAAGAACAGCCGGCAGAGGCTGCTCCCACACCCAAGGCCAACGCGGCCGCGATTGCTCCGACGCTCGACCAGATATTCGTGGAGCCCGACGGCAATGCGCTGCTGTCCGGCAAAGGCGACCCGGGCAGTCAAATTCGTATCCTGCTGGATGGCGAGCCGATCCACAGCTTCACGGTCGATGGCAGCGGCCAGTTCGCCGAGTTCGTCACCATCCCCTTCAGCGAGGCCGCGCGAGGTCTGGTTCTTGAAGCCGGTGACGGTACCCGGTCTGCGCAATCGGATGACTATCTGATTGCCGCGTTGCCCAAGCCGCCTGCGCCACCCGCTAAGGACGAGCAAGTCGCCAGCACGGACACCGAAGCGCAGGACGAAACGGCGGAACAGCCGTCTGCGGCCGCAGTCGCAGAGGACACCGAGGTCGCGCAAGCGGACGAGACCGTTTCCGGGGCGCAGGACGAAGAAGCAACCTCACCCGAGGCCACGACCGAGACTCAATCCAGCGAAAGCCAGCAGGTGGCCGTTTTGCGGTCCGGTGAGGAAGGGGTTGAGCTTGTCCAGTCGCCGTCGTCCGAAGACGCGTCGCCCGAGCAGGTTGCGCTTGATACGATCGGCTATTCCGACGCTGGCGATATCCAATTGTCCGGCCGTGTGTCCGAGGGTGCTGCGGTTCGGCTCTATCTGAACAACAAGCTGGTGGCCGATATCACGCCAGGGCAGGACGGTGATTGGCGCGGGGAAATCCAAGAAGTCGATCCCGGTGTCTATACGCTGCGCGTTGACGAAGTCGACACGGACGGAACGGTGCTGAGCCGTCTGGAAACGCCGTTCAAGCGCGAGCCGGTTGAAGTTCTGCAGGCGGCCGAGGCGCAGGATGCGGTGCCGGGCGCCGACCAGAGCACGCCGATCCGGTCCGTTACCGTGCAAAAGGGCGATACCCTGTGGGCGATCTCGCGAGAGCGTTTTGGCGACGGTGTTCTGTATGTCCGCCTGTTCGATGCGAACCGCGACCTGATCCGCGACCCCGACCTGATTTATCCGGGCCAGGTCTTCACCATCCCGGAATAAAGGCTTAGGTCTTGCGGGGCCGGGTTTTCGCCCGGCCTCGAAGCTTTCCGGGTCAGACATGAGAAGACTTGCGCCTATGCATTCCGCAGACATGCCACAGATGGACGAACGCAAGTCGGGTTGGCTGACTATCCGAAAAGTGGCTCCGTACCTGTGGCCCGAAGATGAGCCGTGGGTCAAACGGCGGGTGGTCTTCGCGATGGCCATGCTGGTTCTGGCGAAGTTGATCGCGGTCTACACGCCGATCCTGTACAAAGGCGCGGTTGACGCGTTGGCGGGCGAGGGCGTGCCGCCTTTGGCGCTGGGCGCCGTAGGGCTGACCGTGGCCTATGGCGTGGCGCGGATGATGACGGTGGGGTTCCAGCAGTTGCGCGATGCGCTGTTCGCGCCGGTGGGGCAACGCGCGCTGCGGGCGCTGGCGCTGGAAACCTTCCAGCACATCCACCAGCTCTCGATGCGCTATCATGTGACCCGCCGGACGGGCGGCCTCAGCCGGATCATCGAGCGCGGGGTCAAGGGCGTGGAGTTCCTGCTGCGCTTTCTCCTGTTTTCGATCGGCCCTCTGATCCTTGAACTGCTGCTGGTGGCGGTGGTTCTGATGTGGCTGTTCGACGTCTGGTACCTGGTCGTGGTGGCCGTCACCATCGCGCTGTACATCTGGTTCACCTTCACGGTCACCGAATGGCGCGTGAAGCTGCGGCGCGAGATGAATGACCAGGATACCGAGGCCAACCAGCGCGCCATCGACAGCCTGCTGAATTTCGAAACCGTCAAGTATTTCAACGCCGAACGGCGCGAAGCTGAACGATATGACGTGTCGATGAAGGCCTATGCGCAGGCCGCGTTGAAAACGGCATACTCGCTGGCCTTCCTGAATTTTGGTCAGTCCTTCCTGATCACTTGTGGCCTGATCGGAGTGATGGTTCTGGCCGCGATCGGCGTTCAGAACGGGCAGTTGACGGTGGGCGATTTCGTGATGGTCAACGCCTACATGATCCAGATCACCGTGCCGTTGAACTTTCTGGGCACCGTCTATCGCGAGATCCGGCAGGCCTTGGTTGATATGGGCCAGATGTTCCAGCTGCTGGAGCAGCCGGCCGAGGTAGTGGACAAGCCAGACGCCAAACCGCTGCAGATTACCGAAGGCCGGGTCGAACTGGACGATGTGCATTTCGGCTATGACCCGGACCGCGAGATCCTGCGCGGCGTCTCTCTGGTGGTGCCGGGGGGGCAGACCGTGGCCATCGTGGGCGCGACCGGCTCGGGCAAATCCACCATCGGGCGGTTGCTGTTCCGGTTCTACGACGTGACCCAGGGCGCGTTGCGGATCGACGGGCAGGATGTGCGCGGCGTGACGCAGGAAAGCCTGCACGCCGCCATCGGCGTGGTGCCGCAGGATACAGTGCTGTTCAACGACACGATCCGGTACAACATCGCCTATGGCCGCGAGGGGGCCTCGCAGGCCGAGATCGAAGCCGCCGCAAAAGCCGCCCAAATCCACGACTTCATCATCTCTCTGCCCGAGGGGTACGAGACCAAGGTGGGAGAGCGTGGCCTGAAGCTCTCTGGCGGCGAGAAGCAGCGCGTGGGCATTGCGCGGACGCTGTTGAAGAACCCGCCGATCCTTCTGTTGGACGAGGCCACCAGCGCGCTGGATACCGACACCGAGCAGGACATCAAGGATGCCCTGGCCCGCGCCGGCGAGGGGCGTACGGTGATCACCATCGCCCACCGCCTGAGCACGATTGCCGAGTCCGATCAGATCGTCGTGCTGGAAAAGGGCGAAATCATCGAGCAGGGCACCCACGACGAACTGCTGCGCCGTGAAGGGCGTTATGCCCAGCTGTGGAACCGCCAGCAATCGGATACGCAGGCGGCCTGAATCCGCTTCAGCTAGGGTTTCAAATGAAAACGGGCCGGCTGTACCGGCCCGTTTTTTTGTTACTCCGCCGCTTTGAGCGGATGCCCCGGTGTGTCGCCCGGGCTTTCCTCGGCATCTGCAGCCTCATCCTCGGTCCAGACGATTTCCGTCGCCTGCATCCGGCGGGCCGAGTCTCCGATCGCCATATCCTGCGCGATCTGGCTGGAACGGCCGGCGGTCACGCGGGCCAACAGTTTGCCTAGCCATATGGCATAGGTGGTCACCCACACCCGCAACGCCAGGAACGAGGGCGTCACGATCAGCGTCAGAACCGTGGCGATCCCTAGGCCAAACACCACTGCCGTCGCCAGTTGCTTCCACCACAGCGCGGTGGGGCTGTCGATGGAATAGCCGCCGTTGATGAAATCCAGCGACAGGCCGAACATCATCGGTGTCAGGCCGGCCATCGTGGTCAGGGTGGTCAGCAGAACCGGACGGATCCGCGCCTCGGCCGTGCGCACGATGGCGTCGATCCGGGGCATGTAGCGGCTGTATTCCTGATAGGTGTCGATCAGAACGATGTTGTTGTTCACCACGATCCCCGCCAGCGCCACGATGCCGGTGCCGGTCATGATGATCGAGAAGGGCTGTTGCATCACCATCATCCCGATCAGCACCCCGGTGGTGGACAGAACCACCGCCAGCAGCACCAGCACCGAGTTGTAGAACGAGTTGAACTGCGCCAGCAGGATCACGAACATCAGACCCAGCGCGGCCAGAAAGGCGCTGGAGAGGAAGGCCTGGCTCTCGGCTTGGTCTTCCTGGTCTCCGGTCCATTCCCAGGTGATCGTGTTGGCAAAGGGCTGAGTGTCCAGCCACTCGGTCAGTACCGCGATCCGCTCGTTCGGGTTGATCAGCGTCAGGCGGGCGTCGCCGTCATCAATAGCGGCCTGCACCTCCTGCAAGCTGTCCGCACCGGTCAGCTGAACCAGAGTAAAGGCCGTACCATCGGCACCGTTGATCGTCGCACCTTCAGGTTCCGAGCCTTCGGTCACTTCGCGTACAACGGCCAGTCGCTGTTCTCCGTCCGGGGTGTCGATCACCACTTTGCTCAGACCGGACTCCACGTCGGCCTTGACGTCGTAATAGCGCTCTTGATCCACACGGTTGATTTCGGCCAGCTTTGCCACCGGTTTGCGGGTGATGAAGTTCGACAAGGGCACCAGCCCGTCCGGAGTACGCACCTTGAGCGTATCCAACGTGGACAGGACCCGATCCTGATCGGGCAAGCGGACGCGGATCTCGATCTCTTCATCCACGCTTTCGGGGCGCATTTCGCCCAGCAGGATGCCACGAGTCACCAACTGCACCATCGCACCCACGGTTGCCACGTCTGCCCCGAACCGGCCGGCCTTGGCCACGTCGACGTCGATCTGCCAGTCGATACCCGGCAAGGGCAGGGTGTCCTCGATCTTGATCAGGCCCGGGGTGTTTTCGAACACCTCGCGCGCGGTCAGCGTCGCGCGGGTCAGGTCATCCCAGTTGTCGCCCTTGATCCGCAGGTGCACGGGCTTAGCCGAGGCCGGACCTTGTTCCAGCGGCAGGATCTCGACAACGAAACCCGGCAGCTTGGCCAGTTCGGCGTTCAACTGCTCGATCACGAAATCGCCGTCATACTCGGGCGCGACGGTGTGCTTGTCGAACAATCCGCCTGCGACAGGTTCTGACACGTTCGGGCGATCCTCCCACGGGATGATCTCGAACTGCACGCGGCCCACCGTGTCCGCCGGAGCCTGCGCCCCACCGTTGTTCTGGTTCAGGCCGCCTTCACCGGCGAACGAGAACACGTTGATCACTGCCGGATGCTGGCTGATCACCTGTTCGGCCTCGAAAACCAGCGCGTCCTTTTCGGCCAGCGACAGGTTGCCCCGTGCGCGGACATAGGCGGTGGCCTGTTCCGGCTCGCTTTCGACGAAGAATTCAACACCGCGGTTGTTCTGACCGTACATGGTCATCACCGTCATCACCGCAAAGCCTACTGCCACGATCGAGACGATCGGCATGATCGGATTTCCGACCAAGAACTTGATGACATAACCGAAGGGCGTATGTTCCTTGGCCGTGTGGACACGTTCGTCCGGCTTGCGCTCGAGCCGGGCTGCGCTCAGCGTGACCGATCCGGCGAAGGCGCCGAACAGGAACAGAACCGCGCCCAGCAAGAACCCACCGCCTGCGCCTTCCGGCAGCAGATACGTGGGGTTCAGCAGCTGCATTGCGCCCAGGAAGATCATGTAGACCGACGGCGGAACCAAGACGGCACGCACCCACCACGGCGTCCGCGCGCGCAACCAATCCGAGCTGCGGTCGAACACGCGGCTCAACCGGCCCGAGACACCGCCCATCACCGGCAGGTAGATCAGCGCCACGATCAGCGAGGCCGACAGAACGAAGATCAGCGTGACCGGCAGCATCCCCATGAATTCACCCGGAATGCCCGGCCAGAACAGCATGGGCAGAAAGGCGCACAGCGTCGTAGCGGTTGACGAGACGATGGGCCAGAACATCCGCTGGGCTGCCTCGACATAGGCGTGCATCGGGCCGACGCCTTCCTTGATGCGTTTGTCGGCATACTCCACGACCACGATGGCGCCATCGACCAGCATCCCCACGGCCAGGATCAGGCCGAACATGACGATGTTCGAGATGCTGACCCCCATGATGGCCAGAAACGCGAAACACAACAGGAACGAGGTCGGAATCGCGAAGCCCACCAGCAGTGCCGCACGGGTACCCAGCGAAGCCAGTACCACGATCATCACAAGCGCGATGGCTGTCAGGACCGAACCTTCCAGCTGGCTGACCATCGAACCGACGATGCGGCTCTGGTCATTCGACGTGCCGACATTCACGGCAGCCTGCAGCTCGGCCGGCCACTTGGTCTCGGCCTTGGCGACAGTCTCTTTCACCTGGGCCACGGTGTCGATCAGGTTGAAACCCTTGCGTTTGACGACCTGCAGCGCCACGGTCGGTTCGCCGTTGAAGCGGGCGGTCCCTTCGCGGTCTTCGAAGGTGTAGTTGATCTCGGCCAGTTCGCCCAAAGTCACGACCCTGTCGCCATTGACCTTGATCGGCAGTCCGTAGACATCCTG
The DNA here is from genome assembly GCF_056539245.1 of Ruegeria sp. BC2. Lineage (NCBI taxonomy): Bacteria > Pseudomonadati > Pseudomonadota > Alphaproteobacteria > Rhodobacterales > Roseobacteraceae > Ruegeria > Ruegeria sp. BC2. The sequence goes on along the minus strand of NZ_JBQFUQ010000001.1, from coordinate 1,569,428 downwards.
TGCGGTCTTGAAGGACGAAGGAATCTTGACCGAAAACGCACCCTGTTCGGTCTCGACCTCACCAGCGGCGATCAGCTGGTTGTTGTTCTGAACGACGCTGATCAGTTCGGCCGCGGTGACGTTGTACGCCTCAAGCCGCAGCGGATCGATGACCACTTCCAGCATTTCATCGCGATTGCCGGCGATCCCGGCCTCAAGGACCGAATCCAGCGCCTCTAGCTCATCCTGGAGGTCCTTGGCGACCCGCGCCATCGTGCGTTCGGGCACGGCACCCGACAGGTTCACGATGACGATCGGGAATTCCGAGAAGTTGATCTCGGTCAGCGTGTATTGCTCGGCGCCTTCGGGAAAGTCGGCCTGTGCACTGTTCATCGCGTCGCGCACGTCAGCGGTAATGGCTGTCTTGTCCCAGCCAAAGTCGAACTCAAGCGCGATACCCGCATAGCCCTCGGCGGCGGTGGCGGTCATCTCTTTCAGGCCGTCCAGATCCGCAAGCTCGGTTTCCATCGGCTTGATCAGCAGGTTTTCACTGTCTTCGGCCGAAATGCCCGGAAACTGAACCGACACGAACAGGGCCGGAATCTCGATGTCCGGCTCGCCTTCTTTGGGCAGGCTGACATAGGCAAACCCGCCGATGATCAGCGAGATGGCAATGAATGCCAGAACCATTCGGGCCCTGTCGGCGGCCCAGCTGACTATGCCAGTCATTGGGAAACGTCCTTGTAGGTGGGCGCTACGACCACACCGGCGGTCACGAACTCTTGTCCGACCACGATGATGTCTACGGTTTCCGCAAGACCGCCGACCCATACACCGTCGGCCGTGTCACGCAACAGGCGGATGGGTACGAAATCGACGACATTACCGGCTCCGACCGTCCGAACGCCCAGCTGACCTTCATTGTTCAGCGTCAACGCCGATTGCGGCAGCAAGTGAGCCTTGGCGCCTTCGGCCGCGATGCGGATACTTGCGGTCTGCCCGTCCCGGATCAGAAGCTCGGGGTTCGGAACGGTGATTTCCACCTCGAACGTGCGGGTGGTGTCGTCCGCCGAGCGGCTGAGGAAGGTCACACGGCCCTCGACCTGCAATCCGGTCACCAATTGTGCCTGCGCCGGAGCGCCGACGGTGACACGGTTCACTTCGGTTTCGGGAACAAAGCCGACCAGCTTGATCGGATCAAGCTGGATCACGGTTGCGCACAGCGATCCGGGCTGCATCAGGCTGCCCAATTCGGCGGCATCGCTTTCCAGAAGGCCCTGAAACGGGGCCTCGATGGTGATGCGATCCAATTCCAGTTCGGCAGCCGAAACCGCCGCTTCCGCAGCCTCGATGCCCGCCTCCGTAGCCTTCAACTCGGCCTCGGCCGCCTTGATACCGGCCTTTGCGGTACTCATCTCGGCCTCGGCCGCGATCCGCCGGGTTTCGGAGCCGAAGCCAGTTTCCGACAGTTTGCGGGCTGCAATCAGGTTTATTTCGGCCTCGGCAACGCGCGCATGCGCTTCCTCCAGCCGTGCTTCGGCTTCGGGCACACGGCTTTCCGCCTCCAGCTTGGCCGCCTTGGCTTGGGCAAGCTGTGCCGGGCGTGAGCCGGGATCCAATTCGCACAGCAGATCGCCGGCCTCGACGAAGGTGCCCTTACGCTTGGGTTCCGAAATGACGGTTGACGTGGTTTCCGCCAGAACTTCGACCTGACGGATTGCTTTGGTTTCACCGCGCAGCAAAACCGCGCTGTCGATTTCGCGCGCAGTGGAGCGCAACGCAACAACCCCAACGGCCTGCACGGCCGAGGCGTCGTTCGCCTCAGCGCCAGCGTCAGACTGGCTCGCAGCATCTTCGCGACCGGCAAATGCAAACAGGGCATCGCGCTCGAAAACCACGAAATACAATGCAACGATGACCAATGCGGCGTTGACGAGGGATATCAATCGCATGCCGTCATTCTCCTTAAAATATTATGTCCGCACAAATGCCGATGAGCACGCAATGACATGGGGGCGTGCGTGCGCGAAGTCCATACTGAACTGAATAGTTCGGTTTGTTTTTTTTCGCAAGAGCGCCCTGACGCTGAGCAATTGTGCATTTCGGGTACTTGGCTTGCTGATGGCGCCGGGGTATGACATGGCGCCAGAAAGCTGAATGCAACGCCCGGGGGCAGGAATGAGCGACGTCGACAGTTTCATTGATGAGGTCACCGAAGAGGTGCGCCGCGACCGGCTCTACCTGCAGCTGCGTCGATGGGGCTGGGTCGGTGTTCTGGCCGTTGTTCTGATCGTGGGCGGTGCGGCTTTCAATGAATACCGCAAGGCGCGCGACGCCAGTCAGGCCCAGAAGCTGGGCGACGATATTCTGGCCGCGATGCAGCTGAACGACGCTTCCGCACGTGCGGATGCGTTGGCGCAGGTCACGGCCAATTCGGCCGGCGAGCAGGCTGTTTTGGGCTTTCTCCTCTCGGGCGCATTGTCCGAGTCGGGATCGGCCGAAGAGGCGGTTGAACAGCTGAATGCGATTGCAGTTCAGGGTGACCTGCCGGAAATCTACCGCTCGATCGCTGCCTTCAAGGCCCTGTTGTTGCAGTCCGAAACCATGCCCGCCGCCGAGCGCCGGCAACAGTTCGAGGCGCTGGCCGCTCCGGGCGCGCCGCTGCGTCTGCTGGCAGAAGAACAACTGGCCCTGATCGACCTCACCGATGGCGACACTCAGGCCGCGCTGGAACGTCTGCAGGCCATCCGTCAGGATGCAGAGGTCAGTGCCGACATCCAGCAGCGTGCAACCCAATTGATCGTCGCGCTGGGCGGAACGCCCGAACCGATCACCGCACAGCAGGGTTGATACGCGGCCCATTTCAGTGAACCAATACAGGCGAGTTCGGAGTTTCATGGCAAAAAGACTATTTTCCCGATTTGGTTTGCCGGTCGCAGCCCTGGCGCTGGCGGCGCTGAGCGCCTGCGAGGAACCCGAAGTGATCCTGCCGGGCGAGCGTGAAGACATCCGCCCGGCCCAGGATCTGGAAACCGTTCAGACAACCGGTGCCAAACCGATCAGCCTGCCGGCCGCAAAGCGCAACGCCGAATGGGCGCAGAGCCCGGGAACCGCGGCTTTCCGTACCACCAACGCGGCGCTCAGCCCCGCGCCGCAGCGCATCTGGTCAACCTCGATCGGGGCCGGCGACGGGCGCAAACAAAGGATCACCGCTGATCCGGTCGTCGCAGGTGGGCTGATCTACACCCTGGACGCGGCGGCTACCGTTTCTGCGATCTCTCCTCAGGGGCAACTGGTCTGGAGCACAAGCCTGGTCCCCGCCACGGATGGCGAAGAGCAGGCAACCGGGGGCGGCATCGCCTATGCAGACAACACGTTGTACGTTTCGTCCGGTTTCGGCCGTCTGACCGCTCTGGATGCGCGCACCGGCGGTATTCGCTGGCAAAAGAAACTGAACGCGACCGGTAGCGGAGCGCCGCTGGTATCTGGCGGCCTGCTTTACCTTGTGGCGGGGGATCAGACTGGCTGGGCGGTTGATGCAAAGGACGGGCGCATTGCCTGGCAGATCGAGGGCACGCCCAGCGTCGGCAATGTCCTGGGAGCTCCGGCGCCGGTATTGGCGAACGAGTTTGCAGTCTTTGCGTTTGGGTCCGGTGATGTGGCGGCCGCTTTCCGCAAAGGCGGTATCCGTCGCTGGAACGCGTCGGTCGCCGGCGGCCGCAGGGGGCGGGCCGCAGCGCAGATCGTGGATGTGACGGGCGGCCCGATCGTATCCGGAAATTCGATCTACATCGGCAACCACTCAGGACGCACGGTCGCCTTCGACGCCAGCTCGGGCGAACGGATCTGGACCGCTTTCGAAGGCGCGGTCGATACCGTCTGGCCGGTCGGCAACAGCGTATTCCTGATCAGCGACCGCAGCCAGTTGGTGCGGTTGGACGTATCAGACGGGTCTGTGGTCTGGGCCATCGACCTGCCGGGCTTCGTCAAGGACAAGCCCAACCGTCGCGGACCGATCTTTGCGCATTACGGCCCCATCATGGCGGGTGGACGCATCGTCATCGGCTCGAACGACGGTTATCTGCGGTTCTACAACCCTGTCGACGGCACGCTGGTGCATCAGGTCGAGGTTCCGGGCGGGGCGACAACGGCACCGGTGGTTGCGAACCAGACCCTCTACGTGGTTTCGACCAAAGGGCAACTGCACGCTTTCCGTTGACGACGAGATGCGTTAAAGGGCGCGTCTGAGTCTTGAAAGTTGAGTATCATGTCTTTGACCCTCGCCATCGTGGGGCGCCCCAATGTGGGCAAATCCACCCTGTTCAATCGCCTTGTGGGCAAGCGCCTTGCGCTGGTGGACGACCAGCCCGGCGTTACCCGCGATCTGCGTGAGGGTGAAGGGCGGCTGGGTGACCTGCGCTTTACCGTGATCGACACGGCCGGGCTGGAGGATGCCACCGACGACAGCCTGCAGGGCCGGATGCGGCGCCTGACCGAGCGTGCCGTGGACATGGCCGATGTCTGCCTGTTCATGATCGACGCCCGTGTGGGCCTGACCCCGACCGACGAGATGTTTGCCGAGATCCTTCGCAAGCGGTCCAAGCATGTGATCCTGGCGGCCAACAAGGCCGAGGGGGCGGCGGCGGATGCCGGTGTTCTCGAGGCGTACAACCTGGGTCTGGGCGAGCCGATCCGCCTTTCGGGCGAGCATGGCGAAGGCATGACTGACCTTTATGCGGCGTTGATGCCTTTGGCTGACGCCATGGAAGAAAAGCAGCCAGAGGACGTTCCGCAAACGGATATCGATCTGGACGAGGATGGGGAAACCGAAGGCGAAGCCCCTGCAATTACGCCGGACAAGCCGCTGCAGGTGGCCGTTGTCGGGCGTCCGAATGCGGGCAAGTCCACGCTGATCAACAAGATCCTGGGTGAAGATCGTCTTCTGACCGGTCCCGAGGCCGGCATTACCCGTGACGCCATCAGTCTGAAGTTGGACTGGGGTGGCACCCCCATGCGCATCTTTGACACCGCCGGTATGCGCAAAAAGGCCAAGGTACAGGAAAAGCTCGAGAAACTCTCGGTGTCGGACGGCCTGCGCGCCGTCAAGTTCGCCGAAGTCGTGGTTGTCCTGCTGGATGCGGCGATCCCGTTCGAGCAGCAGGACCTGCGTATTGCCGATCTGGCCGAGCGTGAAGGCCGTGCCGTGGTGATCGCGGTGAACAAGTGGGATGTCGAGGATAACAAGCAGGAGAAGCTGCGCGAGCTCAAAACCTCGTTCGAACGTCTGCTTCCCCAACTGCGCGGCGCACCTCTGGTGACCGTGTCGGCCAAGACGGGCAGGGGCTTGGAGCGGCTGCGTGATGCGATCCTGCGCGCCCACGATGTCTGGAACCGTCGGGTTCCCACCGCGGCCCTGAACCGCTGGCTGACCGCCATGTTGGAGCAGCACCCACCGCCAGCCCCCCAGGGGCGCAGGATCAAGCTGCGCTATATGACTCAGGCAAAGACGCGCCCGCCGGGTTTTGTCGTCATGTGCTCGCACCCGGACAAGATGCCGGAAAGCTACTCGCGGTATCTGGTCAACGGTCTGCGCGAGGATTTCGACATGCCCGGAACCCCGATCCGGCTGACGCTGCGCGGGCAGGGGGACAAGAACCCCTACAAGGGGCGCCGCAAGAAAAACGCGGGTGCGCTGGCCAAACATCTCAAGGGCAAGGCGTAACTGCGCCAATTTTCAGCATTTTCGGGCTTGGGGCGTGACAGCCCCCAAGCATCGCGCTAGCATTCGCATGCGTGCATTCATTTCGCGCGCGATTTGCGCGTGCCTGTGACGTGCAAAATTTCGCAAGGACTATTGAACCGGACCATCGTGGGGAGCGGGCTGGATGGACCTGAGAGAATATACGAGACAGTACGCGGTGCAGGACAATCGGCTGGCCGCGCTCAGCTATTTCGGGACGTTCGTGGTGTATTTCGCATCGCTGACGCTGGCGATCGTCTATGTGGATCAGTGGTCCATCATGATCCCGGCCGGGATCGTGTTCGCCTTTTCGGCAGTGCGTCTCTATGTTCTTCAGCATGATTGCGGTCATCATTCGCTGTTCGAAACCCGACGGCAGAATGAATGGGCTGGCCACGTGCTGTCGCCGTTCACCTTCGCTCCTTTCGAAGTGATGAAACAGAACCACAATCTGCATCACGCGGGCATCGGCAATCTCGAACATCGGGAGACCGGGGAAATCAACACGATGACCTTGCGGGAATGGAATGAAGCGGATTGGAAAACCCGTCTGTTCTACAGGCTTTACCGCAATCCCTTCATCCTGGTGCCGGTCGGGGCCCTGTTCACCTATTTCATCCGCTATCGCTGGCCCAAAAACACGGTGCGGTTCGGCGTTCGTGGGGTCGTGCTGCACAACTTGTCCATCGTGGTTTTCCTCGGGCTGTTGTATTGGATTGCTGGCATGACAGGCATACTCGTCTGGCTGGCCTTCTCGTTTCTCGGCGGAATGCTGGGTGTGTTTCTGGTGTATCTTCAGCACAATTTCGAGGACACCTACTGGGATCGCCGCCCGGATCTGGACCCGCAACTGGCGGCGCTTCAGGGTTCGTCAGCGCTGGATTTCGGATGGTGGTTCGATAACGCGGTCGCCTGCATCACGCTGCATGACATCCACCATTTCAATGCCCGCATCCCGTCCTACCGGTTGCGCGCCTGTCACTACAACCTGCCACCCGAATACACACCCCGCCGGATAAATTTTCCCGAGGCGGTGGCCGCGCTGAACCTGAAGCTGTGGGATGAAGATGCCAAGCGGCTGGTTCCCTTTCCGCGACAGGGTGAAACCGGTGAGCTGGCCCGGGGCAGTTAAAGGCGGTTCTCCAAAGGTTGTGCAGACCGAGGCCTTGTCTTGCCGCCTACCGGACGTAGTTTTTAAGTTGGATCGTTTAGGAGTTTTGGAATGACAGCGGTGATCAAGGTTCGCGGCATCGGAGAAGCACTTGGCCGCGCTCTCAACGACAATGGCTTCAAGACGGCCGAGGACCTGGCCAAGGCCAAACCGGCTGCGCTGGTCGCCGTTCCCGGTATCGGAGCGCGCCGGGCGCCCGGATTGATCGCCGCCGCCAAACAGGCCACGTCCGGCGCGGCACCCGTGGCCAAGACCCGCCCACCGAAGGCCCCAGCGCGGAAGGCGGCGCAACCTCGGGCCTCAGCTGCTGCGCGCAAGGCCCATGCAGAAGCCAAGGTGGCAGCCGAGAAAGCCGAAGCAGAGGCCAAGGCCCGAAAGAAGGCCAAGGCCAAAGCCAAGGCCGAAAAAGCCGCGAAGAAAAAGAATGAGATGGAAGCGGCGATCTCGAAGGCGAAGGAAAAGATAAAATCCAAGGCCAAGTCGAAAAAAGACAAGAAATCCAAGAAGGAAAAAGAGAAGGCCGGCGGTAAGTCCAAGAAAGACAAAAAGGACAAGAAGGCCAAGAAAAAGGCAAAGAAGTAGTCACTTCTTTGCCTTGATCTGAAGCAATGCGGTCGCGGCTGGGGTGACCGCCAAAGGTTACGCCAGCGTTCCGTCAGCCTGCAGGGTCAGCTTGCCGCCAAGATACGGCGAAAGAACCTCGGGCAAGGTCACGGTGCCATCGGCGTTCTGGCCGTTTTCCAGAACCGCAATCAAACAGCGACCCACAGCCAGGCCCGATCCGTTCAGCGTGTGCACGAATTCAGGTTTGCCCCCACCTTCAGGCCGGAAGCGCGCATTCATGCGACGGGCCTGGAAATCTCCGCAGGTCGAAACCGAGCTGATCTCGCGATAGGTGTTCTGGCCGGGCAGCCAGGCCTCGATGTCGAAGGTCCGGCGCGCGCCAAACCCCATGTCGCCGGTGCACAAGACGACGGTACGATAAGGAATGCCCAGCTTTTCCAGGATGCCTTCGGCACAGCGCAGCATGCGCTGCTGTTCGTCGTCCGATTTGTCGGGATGCGTGACCGAAACCATTTCGACCTTTTCGAACTGGTGCTGGCGCAGCATGCCGCGCGTGTCCTTGCCGGCCGAGCCCGCCTCGGAGCGGAAGCACAGCGAATGTGCCGTGTAGCGGCGCGGCAGATAGCTTTCCTCGATGACGCAATTGTTGACGATGTTGGTCAGCGACACCTCGGAGGTCGGGATCAGCCACCACCCCTCGCGGGTTTGGTAGCTGTCTTCGCCGAACTTCGGCAGCTGGCCGGTGCCCTGCATCATCTCGGAGAGCACCAGAACCGGGCCGTTCACTTCGGTCAGACCGTTCTCGTTGGTATGCGTATCCAGCATGAACTGCGCGAGCGCCCGGTGAATGCGCGCCACACCGCCCGACAGCAGCACGAAACGAGATCCTGCCAGTTTGGCCGCGGTTTCGAAATCCATGCCGTTCTGAACCGAGGCGATCTCGAAGTGTTCTTTCGGTTCAAAGTCATAGTCCCGCGGCGTGCCCCAGCGTTTAACTTCGACATTGTCATTCTCGTCTTTGCCGTCGGGTACGTCCTCGGCCGGCAGGTTCGGGATGCGAACCAACTGGTCAGTCAGAAGGGCGTCGATATCCTTAGCCTCGGTCTGCATACGGGCGATTTCGGCCTTTTTCTCGGCCACAAGTGCCCGAAGACGCTGGAACTCGGCTTCGTCGCCGCGCGCCTTGGCTGCGCCGACTTCCTTGCTGGCCTTGTTCTGTTCGGCCTGCGCCGTTTCGGCTGCCAGGATCTTGGCCCGACGGCTTTCATCCAGGCGCAGCAGGTCTGACGATACCGGAGCTTCCCCCCGGCGCGCGAGCGCGGCGTCGAAAGCTGCTGGGTTTTCGCGAATTGCGCGGATGTCGTGCATAGGTCAGATCCTTGGCAAGTGAATCACTAGGGCCGCTTATGCACCATCTGACGGGCAGGGTGTAGCACCGGGTTGGAAAAACGGCCTAGTTGTCCGTGTCTTCAACCGCGTCATGTGCCAGTCGACCGTCCCAGGGATGGGTCGGGATCTTCGGCTCGGGCGGGTCGGCAACGTAAGATGGCGTCATGATCTGAACACCGTTCTCGTTGAACACGTCAACGATGTTGCGGTGCAGGTCGGACTTGATCCGCGGGATCGAGTTGCCACGGGTCGTGTAGGCGTTGATCTGGTAGTTGATCGCGTAATCGGCCAGCGCGGTCCACAGGACAAAGGGCTCGGGGCGGGCGCGAAGCCCATCGGTGCGACGGGCTGCCTCGATCAGCATGGCTTCGACCTTTTCGGGAGGCTCTTCATAGCCGATCCCGACCGTCGTGTGCAAAAGCAGGCCCTTGCCGTCGGTATGCTTGGAAAAATTGACCACGTCCGAGTTCATCAATTGGGCGTTGGGGATCGAGATCAGCTCGTTCTTGATGGACTTCAGGTGTGTTTCCATGAGTTTGATCTGCACCACATCACCGATGTGTTCACCGATCTGAATGCGGTCACCGATCGAGGTCGACCGGCGATAGATTACGAACAGTCCAGCCAGCATGTTGCTGACAACCGAGTTCGCGCCCAGCGAGAGCATTGCACCAACCAGGATGGTCAGACCCTGAAAGGCCGCCGAATCCGAGCCCGGAATGTAGGGAACCGCAAAGACAAGGGCGATCAGGATCACCACGACACGCGCGATATTGAACGTGGGATTGACCCAGTGTTTCTCGAAATCGCCCATGTCGAAAGTGCCGGCCTCGACCGCGTCGAAGAACACCCGCATGCCTTTGATGATGTACATCGTCACCCAGGCGATCAACGCCAGCATGATCATGTTCGGGATGTAGCTGAGGATACCCCGGAAGATCAGCAGAACCGGTTCGGTCAGGTAGGTCAGTAGCAGCTGCGCAAAGTACCGCGACTCGGCAAATGCCAGCAGGACGAACGACAGATAGTAATAGAAACCCAGAAAGAAGATGATCAGCAGGCCAAAATTCAGCCCGTATCGGATCAGTGCGGCAATCGCCTCGGCCTGTACACTTTTCGCGGTGGCTTCCTCCACGTCCCTAAGGTATCGCCGGACAAAGATCAGCGTGCGTCGCCGAATGCGCCTGTGCAGCCACAGGATCACCAGGACGAAGACGATGAACCCCAACGTCCACGCCGCCGCTTCGATCGCACCTGACACACGCGCCTCGTCCGTGCGGTTTGCCCGGTAAGCCATGATCGCGTCCCGGATGGCGTCGCCATGCAAGACCGTCAGGACGCTCAGTTCCATTTGCTCCAGCTCGGCATCGGCCTCGGTGACGATGGTGACCATCTGACCGTCCGCCAGAATGCGGGTGCCTATCTCGGTGTCCTGATAGGTGATGTCGACATCCGTGGCATCCGAGGATTCGGCGACCTTGATGATCGCGTCCTGAATGTTCTCGGCCCTTTCCGGCGCGGGCAGGGCGCTGGAGCCTCGAATGTGGAACAAGGTGTCGCCGTCAACGATGACCGGAGCCATGAAGGTCTCGGCGGCGGCGCTGTCGGCTTCGGGTCCGTCCTGCGGGGCATCCTGCGCCATGACAGGCACCGAAAAGGCCCAAGCCGCAAACAGCATGGACAGCAAAACACCCAATGGAAATGGGGCCTTGACGATACTCCGCATGGGTCCTCCCTGACTTTGACTATACCCAAAGCCCCGCACCATCCTAGTGGATATCTGCGGTGTAATTCATCATCTTCGGGGATCGTGACACTGTTGCACGGCATGCCAAGTCGGCCATCGCTTGCAAAGGTTGATTTCAAGGCATAGTTTCCCGGCAAATTCGCGGTGCTCACTCCGCGACCCCAAGAAAAAAGGAATGTCCCATGGAAGGTGGCGCAATCGCCCAGTTTCTCCCGCTCATCCTGATCTTCGCGATCATGTACTTCCTGCTGATCCGTCCGCAGCAGAAGAAGATGAAGGAACATCAGGCCATGGTCGAGGCAGTGCGCCGCGGCGATCAGGTTGTCACTCAGGGTGGCCTCATCGGCAAAGTGTCGAAGGTCAAGGAAGGCGAAAACGAGATCGAGGTCGAGATCGCGGATGGTGTCCGGGTTCGTGTGGTCAAGTCGACCATCGCTCAGGTGCTGAACAAGACAGAACCTGCGAAGTAATTTCGCGTCGCAACTTCCTGAAAAGGCAGGGTAATGCTGCAAATTGACACCTGGAAACGGGTCCTGATCTGGCTGGTCTGCGTGGTTGGCCTGCTGATGGCCCTGCCGAACGCGTTTTACACGCGGGTCGAACAATCGAACGACGCCAAGGCCGCCATCGAACTGGGCATCGACACGCCCGAGATGCAGGCGCAAGCGGGGCAATGGCCCGATTGGCTGCCGTCGTCATTGGTCAACCTGGGGCTTGATCTGCGCGGTGGGGCGCATCTGCTGGCCGAAGTTCAGGTTGGCGATGTCTACGAGACACGGATGGAGGCCATGTGGCCCGAAGTTCGTGACGCCCTGCGGGACGAGCGGGCGACGGTCGGAACCATCCGCCGCCAACCTTCGGCCCCGGATGAGATTCGTGTTCGCATCAGCCAGCCGGACGGGATGCCAAGCGCTCTGGAAGCGGTGCGCGGGCTGGCCCGTCAGGTGCAGACGCTGACCGGGGTCGGCGCCACGGATATCGAAGTCACCGCCGACGGCGACACCCTGATCGTAAAACTGTCCGAGGCAGAGAAACTGGCCTCGGATGATCGAACGGTGCGTCAGGCACTGGAAATCGTGCGCCGCCGGATCGACGAGGTGGGCACTCGTGAGCCGACCATCCAGCGTCAGGGCACCGACCGGATCCTGATTCAGGTGCCCGGGATCGGCAGTGCCAGCGAGTTGAAGGACATTATCGGTACCACGGCGCAACTGACCTTCAATCCGGTCGTGGCCCGCGGCACCGATCCGGACGTCGTGCCCGGCGTCGGTGAAGAGGTCGTGCCGTCGATCGACGAAAACGGCGTGTACTACACCATCGAATCCGCACCCGTCGTGACGGGCGAGGAATTGGTCGACGCGCAGCCTTCCTTCGATCAGAACGGACGCCCGGCGGTCAGCTTCCGGTTCAACACATCCGGCGCCCGCAAATTCGGCGATTACACCCGTGACAATATCGGTGCTCCGTTTGCGATTGTGCTGGATGACGAGGTGATCTCGGCCCCGGTGATCCAAAGCCATATCCCCGGCGGTTCCGGCATCATCACCGGCAACTTCACCGTCGAAGAAAGCACGAACCTTGCAGTTCTGCTGCGTGCAGGCGCGCTGCCGGCGGGTCTTGAGTTCCTCGAAGAACGTACGATCGGCCCCGAACTGGGCCAGGACAGCATCGACGCGGGTAAGGTTGCCACCACCGTCGCTTTTGCAGCAGTCTTGATCTTCATGGCGCTCAGCTATGGTCTTTTTGGCGTCTTCGCCAACATCGCTTTGCTGATTAACGTCGGGCTGATCTTTGGGCTGTTGTCACTGATTGGCGCGACATTGACGTTGCCGGGCATTGCCGGGATCGTGTTGACGGTCGGTATGGCGGTGGATGCCAATGTGCTGATCTTCGAACGTATCCGAGAAGAGCTGAAATCGGCCAAAGGCCCCGCTCGGGCAATCGACCTGGGCTATGAAAAGGCCCTGTCGGCCATTCTGGATGCCAACATCACGACCTTCATCACCGCCGTTATCCTGTTCGCTATCGGCAGCGGCCCGGTTCGCGGCTTTGCCATCACGCTTGGCTTGGGCATTCTGACGTCGGTCTTCACCGCGATCTTCGTGACGCGACTGATGATCATCATGTGGTTCGAACGGCGCCGCCCGAAAACGATCGAGGTTTGACATGAGACTGAAACTCGTACCCGAAAACACCTCGTTCGATTTCTTCAGCCGCTGGAAGGTCTGGCTGGGCATTTCGGGCCTGATGATGGTCATCGCATTCGCTTCGTTCATGCTCCAAGGTTTGAACTTCGGGATCGACTTCCGGGGCGGTACCACGATCCGGACCCAGAGCACGCAGGAATTGGATGTCGGTGTTTACCGCGACGCCATTGCGCCGCTGGGCCTCGGGGATGTCACCATCACCGAAATCTTCGACCCGACATTCGGGCCTGATGAGAACGTGGCCATGATCCGCATTCAAGCGCAGGACGGTGCCGAATCTGTCACGGCCGAAACCATCGCGGCAGTCGAAGGCGCCTTGCAGGCGGTAGTCCCAGATATCCAGTTCGTTTCGGTGGAATCCGTGGGCCCGAAAGTATCGGGCGAGCTGATCCAAACAGCCGTGATTGCTGTGGTTCTGGCGATCGGAGCGGTGCTGGTCTACATCTGGCTGCGGTTCGAATGGCAGTTCGCGCTGGGGGCGGTCGCCGCGCTGGTGCATGACGTGTTGCTGACGATCGGTATTTTTTCCGAGCTGCAGATCCGCTTCGACCTCGCGATTATCGCCGCGCTTCTGACAATCGTCGGTTACTCGCTGAACGATACCGTGGTCGTATTCGACCGGGTGCGTGAGAACCTGCGTAAATACAAGAAGAAGGACCTGAAAGAGGTGCTGAACCTCTCGATCAATGAAACGCTCAGCCGAACCGTCATGACCTCGGTCACCACGTTGCTGGCGCTTGTCTCGCTGTATGTGCTCGGCGGTGACGTGATCCGCGGGTTCGTCTTCGCGATGATCTGGGGCGTGATCGTAGGAACCTATTCGTCGGTTTTCGTGGCCTCGACCATCCTGCTGTGGCTGGGGGTCAAACGCGATTGGTCCAAGCCATCGAACACGGCCGGCAACCAGTTTGCCAATATTGATGCCTGATGTGTTCGGCCAATCCCCAACGGGATTGGCCGTCATCATTTTTGCAGCCCTCGCGGGTGGAATCGTTCGAGGGTTTTCCGGGTTCGGCACCGCGCTGATCTTTCTGCCGCTGTCGACGCCTTATCTTGGTCCGTTCGGGGCTTTGATCGCGTTGACCTGCATGGATGTCTTCGGGCCACTTCCCAATCTGCGCCGCGCCTGGGTTGATGTCGACAAACGCGATCTCGTGCGACTTGTCGTCGGGTGTGCACTTTTGCTGCCGGTCGGACTGTCGATATTGACCCGAGTCCAGCCTGAGGTTTTTCGCTACGCCGTCAGCCTCGTGACCCTGTTCATGCTGGTCGTGCTGATTTCGGGGCTGCGGTACAACGGCGAAGTCCGGCGCAACATGGTAACTGCCATCGGCGCTGCGGCCGGCTTTTTGGGGGGCGTTGCAGGCATCCCGGGTCCGGCGGTAATCCTGTTCTACATGTCTCGCCCGTTGCCTGTGGCAGTTGTTCGGGCCACGATCCTGCTGTTCCTTCTGGCCTTTGATTTTCTGATCTTCGGATATCTCGCTGCGTTCGGGCAATTGACCTGGTCAACGGTTGGGTTGGGGCTGGCGCTTGCCGTTCCGAATCTGGCAGGAAATTGGCTGGGCGGCTGGATGTTTCAGCCTGCCAGGGAACGGGTCTACCGCGTGATCGCGTATGCAGTCATCGCTGCTGCGGCCTTGTCGGGCTTGCCGCTTTGGGGATAGAAGATCACATGCGTCTGAACGAGATCACATATACCAACGCAGTTCCGATTGATGGCTATGGGCCGGGATTCTTCCGGATAGGCGGCGAGGTTCACGAAGGCAGTGTTCTGACAGGCCCCGGAGGGACCGGACCTTGGGGCGGTTTTGCGGACAGCGAGAGCCTTCTAGGGCTGGCCAATCAGGTTGACGTTCTGTTCATCGGCACCGGCGCTGATCTTTCTCACATACCATCTGATTTGCGGTCGACCCTCGAAGAGGCCGGCATCGGGGTCGAGATCATGAACTCGCCCGCCGCCTGCCGCACCTACAACGTGCTTTTGTCCGAGGGGCGCCGCATCGCTCTGGCCCTGTTGCCGGTCTGACCGCTTCATCTGGCCCCTCACATCCCGCCCCGCCAAAAGGCCCTGCGGCAAATCCGTCCTTTTTCCCCCGCAACCAATCGGATAAGCGGGTCTCATGACACTGACCGTGACCGACCTTGCCATCGCCCGAGGGGGTGTGCCCGTGCTCGAAGGCCTCAGTTTCGCGCTGCCCCCGGGCAAGGCGCTGATCCTGCGCGGCCCGAACGGGATCGGCAAGACCACCCTTCTGCGCACGCTGGCCGGTCTGCAACCGCCGCTCTCGGGCCGGATCGAGGGCGCCGAAGACCGGATCGCCTATGCCGCCCATTCCGACGGGCTGAAACCCACCCTGACCGTGACCGAGAACCTGACCTTCTGGGCCTCGGTCTTTGGCACGCGTGACATACAGCCGGCGCTGGAGGCCTTCGCCCTGAACGAACTGGCCGATCGTCACGCAGGCAACCTGTCGGCGGGCCAGAAACGCCGGCTGGGTCTGGCCCGAATGCTGGTGACCGGCCGACCGATCTGGATGCTGGACGAACCCACCGTGTCACTGGACAAGACCGCCGTGGCAATGTTCGCCGATGCAGTGCGGGCGCATCTGGGGCAGGGCGGCTCGGCCCTGATTGCCACCCATATCGACCTGGGTCTCGATGGTGAGGTCCTGGATGTCGGCCCCAACAAGGCGCGCCCGAAGGCGCTGGATGACTTCGACGGAGGCTTCCTGTGATCGCCCTGCTGTTGCGTGACCTGAAACTGTCCTTCCGCGCGGGCGGAGGGTTCGGCCTCGGGCTGGCCTTCTTCCTGATCGTCACCGTTCTGGTGCCGTTTTCGGTGGGTCCGCAATCCTCGCTGTTGGCGACCATCGCGCCGGGGGTGCTGTGGCTGGGCGCATTGCTGGCCTGCCTGCTGTCGCTGGATCGCCTGCTGGCACTGGATTGGGAGGATGGGTCGCTCGATCTGCTGGCCACCGCGCCGCTGCCGCTGGAATCGGTGGTCACGATCAAGGCGCTGGCGCATTGGATCACCACCGGCCTGCCGCTGGTGCTGGCCGCGCCGGTGCTGGGTGTGCTGCTGAACCTGCCCGGCCCCGGTTTTGGCTGGCTGGTCGTCTCGCTGCTGATCGGAACGCCCGCGCTCAGCGTGATCGGCACCTTTGGCGCAGCCCTGACCGTGGGGCTCAAGCGCGGCGGCCTGCTGCTGTCGCTGCTGGTGCTGCCGCTATATGTGCCCACGCTGATCTTCGGGGCCGAGGTCGCGCGCCGTGGTGCCACCGGGATGGAGGTCCAGACCCCGCTGCTGATGCTGGCCGGGATCACCGCCGCCACGGTCGCCCTTCTGCCTTTTGCCAGCGCGGCGGTGCTGCGCATCAACCTCAGATGATTGGGGCACGTTGACCGATGTCAATTGAGAACGCCCCCGACTCGGACTAGATAAGGCCCATGTCGATAGCAGCCAAAGCCAACGCCCTGTGGGAATACGCCAACCCGCGCAAGTTCCTCGCCACCAGCGAGCGGGTCCTGCCGTTCTTCTGGATAAGCTCGGCCCTGTTTCTGGTCGTCGGGCTGGTGTGGGGGTTCTTCTTCACGCCGGATGACTACAAGCAGGGGTCGACCGTCAAGATCATCTACCTGCATGTGCCATCGGCGCTGATGGCCATCAACTGCTGGCTGATGATGCTGGTCACCTCGCTGGTCTGGCTGGTGCGCAGGCACCATGTCAGCGCCCTTGCCGCACGCGCCGCAGCGCCGATCGGCATCGTGATGACCCTGATCGCGCTGGCCACCGGCGCCATCTGGGGGCAGCCCATGTGGGGCACCTGGTGGGCCTGGGATCCGCGCCTGACCTCGTTCCTGATCCTGTTCCTGTTCTATCTGGGCTATATCGCCCTGTGGGAGGCGATCGAAGATCCCGACACGGCGGCGGACCTGACCTCGGTCCTGTGCATCGTGGGGTCGGTCTTTGCAATCCTCAGCCGCTATGCGGTGAATTTCTGGAACCAGGGTCTGCATCAGGGCGCATCGGTGATGCGCGCAGGGGCGATCACCGGCACGGACACCACCGAGAAGGTCAGCAACGTGTTCTTCTACCCGCTGCTGACCTGCATCATCGGCTTCGTGCTGCTGTTCATCGCGCTGGTCCTGTACCGGACCGGAACCGAAATCCGCGCGCGGCGCATCAAAGCGCTGCTGGCACGGGAAAGGGTAAACGGATGATGCCTGATCTGGGAAAATACGCCGAAACGGTTCTGTCCTCCTACGCGGCCTCGATCGTTTTGCTGGTGGCACTGGTGGTTTTCAGCATCCTGCGTGGTCGCAAGGTCCGGGCCGAGATGGAAAAGATCGAACAGAGGATGTCGCGCAATGGCTAAGATCTCGCCGTTGATGATTGCACCACCACTGATTTTCGGCGCCTTTGCAGTGCTGGCGGCCATCGGCATGTTCCGCGAAGATCCCAACGCGCTGCCCTCGGCCCGCGAAGGCCAGCCAGCGCCGCCCGTTGTCCTGACCGAGTTTCCGGGGAAACAGGGGTTCGACGATGCAACCCTGCGCGACGGCCAGGTCAAGCTGGTGAACTATTGGGCCAGCTGGTGTGCCCCCTGCCGTGCCGAGCATCCCAACCTCGAGAAACTGGCGCAGGAAGGCATTCCGGTCTACGGCATCAACTACAAAGACAAACTGGCGAATGCCGATGCGTTCCTGGCTGAGCTGGGCGATCCCTACGCCGCCATCGGGCGCGATGAAAATGGCCGCATGGGGTTGGACTGGGGCGTCTACGGCGTGCCCGAGACCTATGTGATCGACGGTGACGGCACGATCATCCTGCGGTTTGCCGGCCCGATCACCCAGCGCGTGATCGAGAGCACTATCCGACCCGCATTGGAAAAAGCCGCCGCGCAGTAACGCCGGGGTTAAAGGCGATACCCGCCAGAGACGGTCAGCACCTCTCCGGTGATGAAGGACGCGTCTTCGGATGCTAGAAAGCGAACTGCGCGCGCTATGTCCTCGGGTATCCCAACACGCCCCAGCGCTGTGTTCTGAACGAACAGGTCGGTCAGATCGTCGGGCCTTGGGGCTTCGGGGATGTTGATCGCTCCGGGAGCCACCGCGTTGACGCGAATGCCGTTCGGGCCCAATTCTTTCGCCATGGCGCGGGTCCACAAGTTCAGCGCGGCCTTGCTGGCCCCATAGGTCGCGGCATCGCGCGGGGGAAGTTCGGCGTTGACTGATGAGATACTGACGATCGACGCTCCCCGCTGCAGGTGAGGCAACGCGGCAGCCAGCAGCGCGGCCGGAACCAGCAGGTTGAGGTCAAGAATGGCGTGGTGGTCCGTTCGGCTGAAGCTGTCCTTCGGCGTGGCCTGAACCAACCCGGCATTGTTGATGATCACATCCAGCCGGCCGAACCGGTCGATGACGCGGCGCACCACGTCTTCGGGCTGACCTTCTTGCGTGAGATCACTGTGCAGGGTCAGGGCCGGTCGGTCATCGGGCAAGGGCTGCGGTTCGGTCTTGTGCCACGCCAGGGCGACGCGATGATCCACGGCCAGATCAACCGCGATGGCCCGGCCGATTCCGCGAGCACCACCAGTTATCAAGGCAACTTTTTCCATGCCCTCAGCAGACCGCTTATCTGCACGGAACACAACGCGATAGTGGCAGACCTGAAACGAAAAAGGGCGCCCGTCCGGGGCGCCCTTGCGTTCTTGGCTTTGTGCCGGCTTAGCTGGCCTTGGCCAGGTTCCGTAGCACATAGTGCAGCACGCCGCCGTTTTCGATGTATTCGATCTCGGGCGCGGTATCGATGCGGCACTTGAGTGTGATGGTCTTCTCGGTCCCGTCTGCGTAGGTGATGGTGCAGGGCACCTCTTGCAGCGGCTGGATCGTGTCCAGACCGTGGATCGAGAAGGTCTCGTCGCCTTTCAAGCCCAGCGTCTTGCGGTTGTCGCCGGCGGTGAACTCGAACGGGATGACGCCCATACCCACCAGGTTCGAGCGGTGGATACGTTCGAAGCTTTCTGCGATCACGGCTTTGACGCCCAGCAGCGCGGTGCCCTTGGCTGCCCAGTCCCGCGAGGAACCGGCGCCATACTGCTCGCCGCCGATCACGACCAGCGGAGTGCCTTCTGCCTGATAGGCCATCGATGCGTCATAGATCGAGGTCTGCTGCCCATCGGGGCCTTTGGTGTAACCACCCTCGACACCGTCCAGCATCTCGTTCTTGATGCGGATGTTGGCGAAGGTGCCGCGCATCATGACCTCGTGGTTGCCACGACGCGACCCGTACGAGTTGAACTCGCGCGGTTGCACCTGGCGCTCCAGCAGGTATTTGCCCGCGGGGCTGGTGGTTGCAAACGAACCAGCCGGCGAGATGTGGTCGGTGGTCACCATGTCGCCCAGAATGGCCAGAACCTTGGCGCCTTCGATGTTCGAGATGGTGCCCGGCTGTGCCCCCATACCCTGGAAGTAGGGCGGGTTCTGGATGTAGGTCGACGTAGGCGGCCAGTCATAGGTCTCGGCATCGGTGGTTTCGACCGATTGCCATTTCTCGTCGCCCTTGAAGACATCAGCATATTTCGACTGGAATGCCTCGCGGGTTACGGTTGCCTCGACCAGTTCGGCGATCTCTTTCTGGGTCGGCCAGATGTCTTTCATGTAGACGTCGTTGCCGTCCTTGTCCTGACCGATCGGTTCCGAGGTCAGGTCGATGTCCAGCGTACCGGCCAGTGCATAAACCACCACCAGCGGCGGCGAAGCCAGGTAGTTGGCGCGCACGTCCGGCGAGATCCGGCCTTCGAAGTTGCGGTTGCCCGACAGGACCGAGGTCGCCACCAGGTCGCCCTCGGCGATGGCCTCCGAGATCTCTTTCTGGATCGGGCCCGAGTTGCCGATGCAGGTGGTGCAGCCGTAACCAACGAGGTTGAAGCCGACCTTGTCCAGATCTTCCTGCAGGCCAGCGGCCTCAAGATATGCGGACACGACCTGCGATCCCGGCGCCAGCGAGGTTTTGACCCACGGTTTGCGGTCCAGGCCCAAAGCCGCCGCCTTGCGTGCGACAAGGCCCGCACCGATCATCACATAGGGGTTCGAGGTGTTGGTGCACGACGTAATCGAAGCGATCACGACCTTGCCCGATTCCATGGTGTAGTCTTCGCCTTTGACCGGCACTTCCTTGCCCATCGGGCGCTTGAAAGTGTTTTCCATCTCCTGGCGGAAAGCGGCCTTGGCGTTTGTCAGCGGCACATAATCCTGCGGACGCTTGGGGCCCGAGATCGCGGGAACGATCGTGCTCATGTCCAGGGACAGCGTGTCGGTGTAGACCGGGGCATAGTTCTCGTCGCGCCAGAAACCGTTTTCCTTGGCGTAGGCTTCGACCAGCGCGATGCGGTCCTCGTCACGGCCAGTGTTGCGCAGGTAGCGCAGGGTTTCGTTGTCGATCGGGAAGAAGCCGCAGGTCGCGCCGTATTCGGGCGCCATGTTGGCGATGGTTGCACGGTCGGCCAGCGGCAGACGGTCCAGGCCTTCGCCGTAGAATTCAACGAACTTGCCCACCACGCCCTTGGCGCGCAGCATCTCCACGACTTTCAGAACCAGGTCGGTGCCGGTGGTGCCTTCGACCATCTCGCCGGTCAGTTCAAACCCGATCACTTCGGGGATCAGCATCGAGATCGGCTGACCCAGCATCGCGGCCTCGGCCTCGATCCCGCCAACGCCCCAGCCCAGAACGGCCATGCCGTTGACCATAGTGGTGTGGCTGTCGGTGCCGACCAGCGTGTCGGGATATGCGACTTCTTCGCCGTTCTGGTCGGTGTCGGTCCAGACGGTCTGGGCCAGGTATTCCAGGTTCACCTGGTGGCAGATGCCGGTGCCCGGCGGTACCACGCGGAAGTTGTTGAACGCGCTCTGGCCCCATTTCAGGAACTGGTAGCGCTCCATGTTGCGCTCATATTCGCGGTCCACGTTCATCTGGAAGGCGCGCGGGTTGCCGAATTCATCGATCATGACCGAGTGGTCGATGACCAGGTCAACGGGGTTCAGCGGGTTGATCTTCTGGGCGTCGCCCCCCAGCGCCTTGATGCCGTCGCGCATCGCGGCCAGGTCGACAACGGCCGGAACGCCGGTGAAGTCCTGCATCAGCACGCGGGCAGGGCGGTAAGCGATCTCGCGCGGGTTCTTCCCGTTGTTGGCACCCCATTCGGCAAAAGCCTTGATGTCATCGACCGAGACCGAGAAGCCGCCGTCCTCGAACCGCAGCATGTTTTCCAGCACCACTTTCAGCGCGGCGGGAAGCTTGGAGAAATCGCCCAGGCCGGCCTCTTGCGCGGCGGGGATCGAGTAATACGAGATGGACTTGCCATTCACGCTCAGGCTGCGGCGTGTCTTGGCGGTATCCTGTCCGACTTTGATGGGCATCTGTGGCCTCCCTCTCAAATGACGTGGAATTGGGATTCGCTGAGCGGTATCTGCATCACCATGGCCTGCGGTTCAAGGTCCAACAGGGCGGGTGCGGCAATTTTTGTATACCATTGCACACATTTTTGCGGATTGCCGCCGAAACCTGTCTCAAGAAACCTTGATTGGCGCTTGATCCGGTGGCGGAGTACACCGGTGCTTGCAGGCCCTTCAAACCGAGAGTGAAATGAAAAGATCAGCCCTGACCACAGTTCTTGCGTCCGTATTCCTGTCGGCGTCTTCGGCCTGGGCGGACAGCCCAGTGGTGGTCGAATTGTTTACCTCGCAGGGGTGTTCGTCCTGCCCGCCGGCAGATGCGATCATGCACGATCTCGCCAAGCGCGACGACGTGATCGGCTTGGCGCTGCACGTGGACTATTGGGATTATATCGGTTGGAAGGATCAGTATGCCGATCCGGCGCATACGGACCGTCAACGAGCGTATGCGCGGCGCGGCGGCCGTTCGATGATCTATACCCCTCAGATGGTGATCAATGGACAGCAGGATGTCGTCGGTGCCAAAACCCGCGATTTGAACCGATTGATCGACGCGCATTTGACCGCCGCGCCCACCGCGTCGGTTTCGGCGCAGAGGTCCGGGAACATGGTAACGGTCCGCGTTGCTCCGGTCGATCTCGCCGCTGCGAAAAACTATGACGTGGTGGTCGTGCAATACACGCCCTTGCGCCACGCGTCGATTCGACGGGGCGAGCTGGCCGGACACGATCTGGACTACGCGAATGTCGTTGAGGAATGGCACGAAGCCGGCCGATGGAACGGGTCGGCTGAACAGGATTTTCAGATCGAACTGTCTTCGGACCTGCCCGCGGTGGTTCTGATTCAGGGCACCGGCAGTGGCCCGATCATCGCCTCAACGAGGGTGAAGTAGAGGGCGGCTCAGGGCATGTCCTGAGGCTGCACACCCAGCCCATTCCAGGCTTTCCACCGTCGGTGAATCCAGAACCATTGGCCCATGTGTTTCCGCACCATGCCTTCGAGGTCATCGTTGATGAATTGGGTCATGGTCTTGGGGTCCGTATGCGGCACCGGATCATGCAAAACGATCTCGAAATCGATACCGTTGGCTTGGCGCACCGCGTAACAAGGAATGAGAACGGCATCGTATTTCATCGCCAATTCCGCGTTCAAAACCGACGTGACTGCGGGTTTGCCAAAAAACGTCAATTCTTCACCGCCATGGGCGTGCAGGTCCGATACGATGGCGATGATGCCGCCCTTTTTCAGGGACCGAACCATTTCCACCATGCCGCGCCGACCTTGTTCGAACATCGGCTCGCCGGTTTTGTGGAAGGCGTCGACATACATCTCGTTGAAATACGGATTGGCCATGCGGCGGTACAGGCAGCCAATCGGCTTGCCGCTGCGCGCCTGCAAAGCGATCCGCGCAGCAAGGTAGTGGCCGAAATGTGCGGTGATCATCATCACCGGCCGACCTTCGGCCACCGCTTGTTCAAATGCGGCGATTCCTGAACCTGATACTTTTGCGTTCTTCTGCCGTTCAGTGAAATCCTCGGGCGAGAAGTGTTCCATGATCGCGCGGCCTGCGTTGTCGGGCACCGCACGGCAAATGCGTTTGACTTCGGCTTCAGGCAGGTCAGGGCAGGTCAGTTTCAGGTTGCTTCGCACACGTTTGGCGAACCCAACTGCCGGGGCCAACCCGCGCACGATCGCCCCCATCGTCGCAATGCGCCGTTCATAGGGCAAAAGGCGCATTGCGCCGATCATGCCTTTCAGGAACAGGTTGGCGACATAGTATTGACCAAGCTCAAAGCGGCTCAGTTCCGACTTTTCGACGGGCATCGGGGGATCTCACCGGGTGTTGTGAATTGCGGATTCAGACATACAGCCGGCGCGCAACAACCACAAGCATTGTCCCGAGCCCTGGTTCTACGGCATCCGAGCCAGCGGCGGGCAGCCCTTAGTCCTCGTTGCCATCGGCGTCCGCTTCGACCAAGGTGATTGTGCCTGCGTCCACGAGTGTGCGGATCGCACCGACAATCTGGGTCATGGCCTCCTCTGCTTCGGCCTGCTTGACCTTGCCGCGTTCAGCAATTTCCTCGCGCAGGTTGTCGGCCATCCGTGCGGATATGTTGGACAGCAGATGGTCGACCGAGGCCTTGTCATCCTCGGTTCTTGCGCCAGCCAGAGCGGCTATCAGAATTGGCTGATCGACTTCGCGCAGGATGGCAGGCGCATCCCGTGCAGCGATGCGCGTGGCGATGTGCGCAAAGGTGAAGATGGACTTTCGAACAGCGCTGGCGAACTCAGTATCCTCCTCATCGAGCGCGTCCAGCAGTCCGTCACGCGTGGATGGGGGGGATTGGTTCAAGATCGCCCCGACGCGCGTGTCGGGTGAATCGGTGAAGGCCGGAACTGGGCGTTGATCGAGTTGCGCGGCCAGGGACCAGCCGATCCGCTCCACCGCCTCGGGCGTCACGTTGGCGGTTTTTGAAACGGCATAGGTAATCCGTCTGGCCACCGGCCCGGGCAATTGCGCCAACAACTGTGCTGCCTTCGCCGTATCTAGCTTGGATAGCATGACGGCCGCAACTTCGATGCTTTCGGCCTGAGCCATACGCGCAAGGTCTTCAGCAGGGGTGTCACGCAGGCGCAGCCATGGATCGCCGACCTGGCGCACACCCGCGACCTTGCGCAGCCGGGCGGCGGTCGCCGGGGCAATCTTGCCATTTACCGCGTCCAGCGCCCCGGCCAAGCCGTGCGGAAAGGCAAGTCCGACGCTGTCCAGCGCATCTGCGAATTCTTGCGCGACCGCAGCGAGGGTCACGCGGTCAACCAGCCCCATCCGGCCCAGTTGGAGGGTCAGCCGTTCCTGCAGTTCGTCGGGCAGCTCCTCCAACGGAAGATCGGCTCCCTCGTTCAATAGCAGGCGTACGATGATGGCGGCCTTCTGGCCGAGCGTGAGTTGACGAGGAACGACGCGAGGGGCGTCATCCGTCTGTTTCTCGGCCGGAGCAGAATTACCCGGTGCGGTCTGTACCAAAGCATGTGAATCTTGCATCTGCCTGCGGTGTCAATTTTTGTTCCGCAGGCAGATTAGCGAGAGTCGAGTAAAGAAAGACTGAACCTAGTAGCTGTAAGTCAGCCCCGTGCGGATCGCTTCGCGAAGAGACGCTTCGGCCCAGGTGCCTTCTCCTCCGCGTGACTTGATCTCGCGCCATTGCGCGATGGCCAGTTCGGTTTTCCCTTCGGTGACATATCCTTGGCCCATATAGCTGCGGGCCAGGATGTTGTCAGGATTGGATTCGATTGCGCGTTGGTAATAGGTTTCGGCCAGCTCGGCTTCGCCCATTTTGCGGTAGGTGAAACCCCAATACGTCAAAACGCGATCATCGTCTTGATCCATGACCCGCAACACGTTCTGCGCATTTTCGAACTGGCCGTCATAAGCAAGCTCGCGCACGGCCTGATACAATTGCTCTTCGCTGAAATTGGTCTTGTTCGGCTTGACGCAACGGCCGGCTGCTTCGTCATAGACGCGGCCGAACAGGCATTTCTTGGTGGTATTCGTCGGTTTTGGGGGGCTGCTGTCACCGCCGGCGGCACTGACCGCGGGGGCAAAGGCAAAGGTCTGAAGGGCTAGTGCCGTGGCCATCAAAAGGCGCATTATCCTACTCCGTTCCAAGGGCTGCTCGCAAGAAGCATAGTGCGTTCTTCAAAAAAGCTAACAGCCAATGGCTCGCTTTTATTCACAAGTAGGACAAGAATTCAGCTGCTGGCGTTTTTCACGCAGCTTTCCGAGGCCGAATCCCAAGTCGTACCAGGCGCACAGGATTGCGATTGCTTGCTGTGGCCTTGGCAGGCGAATGCGGACGAGGCGGACAGGGCAAGGGCCAGTGCGCAGAGTGTCGTGCGGATCATGATGGGCTCTCCTTGAACGGAAATTGCCCATTCAGCATAGCCGATTTCGGACGTTTCCGCAAAAGACAGGGGCCCGGATCGCGCAGCGCGACCCGGGCCCCGGCAAAAGCCGTTCCTGCGTCGAGGGTTACTCGCCGAACACCCGCTCGAAGATCGTGTCGACATGTTTGGTGTGATAACCAAGGTCGAATTTTTCTTCGATCTCTTCCTTGCTCAGCGCTGCGGTCACATCCGGGTCGGCCAGCAGTTCGGTTTTGAAGTCCTTGCCTTCTTCCCAGACCTTCATCGCGTTGCGCTGCACCAGGCGATAGGCGTCCTCGCGGCTGACGCCGGCCTGAGTCAGGGCCAGCAGCACGCGCTGGCTCATGACCAGACCGCGGAACTTGTTCATGTTGGCCAGCATGTTGTCCGGATAGACCACCAGCTTGTCGATCACCCCGGTCAGGCGCGACAGGGCGAAATCCAGGGTCACGGTGGCGTCGGGGCCGATGTTGCGCTCGACCGAGCTGTGGCTGATGTCGCGCTCGTGCCATAGGGCCACGTTCTCCATCGCCGGGATCACGGTCATGCGCACCAACCGGGCCAGGCCGGTCAGGTTCTCGGTCAGCACCGGGTTGCGCTTGTGCGGCATCGCCGACGAGCCCTTCTGGCCTTTCGAGAAGAACTCCTCGGCCTCCAGAACCTCGGTGCGCTGCATGTGGCGGATTTCGATCGCGATGTTCTCGATGCTGCTGGCGATCACGCCCAGCGTGGCAAAGAAGGCCGCGTGGCGATCGCGCGGGATGACCTGCGTGCTGATCGGCTCGGGCACCAGGCCCAGCTTTTCGCAGACATGCTCTTCGACGCGGGGTTCGATATTGGCGAAGGTGCCGACCGCGCCGCTGATGGCGCCGGTGGCGATCTCGGCGCGGGCGTCGCGCATCCGCGACAGGTTGCGGTCCATCTCGGCGTAGAAGCGCGCGAAGGTCAGGCCCATGGTGGTGGGTTCGGCATGAATGCCGTGGCTGCGGCCGATGCGGACAGTGTCCTTGTGCTCGTAGGCGCGGCGCTTGAGCGCGGCCAGCAAGCCTTCGAGATCGGCGATCAGGATGTCGGCGGCGCGGGTCAGTTGCACGTTGAAGCAGGTATCCAGCACGTCCGAGCTGGTCATGCCCTGGTGGACAAAGCGGGCCTCATCGCTGCCGACATGCTCGGCCAGATGGGTCAGAAAGGCGATGACGTCATGCTTGGTCACGGCCTCGATCTCGTCGATGCGGGCCACGTCGAATTCCACGTCCTTGGCCTTCCAGACGGCCTCGGCGTTTTCGCGCGGGATGACGCCCAGATCGGCCATCGCGTCGCAGGCATGGGCCTCGATCTCGTACCAGATGCGGAACTTGGTCTCGGGCGACCAGACGGCAACCATTTCGGGGCGGGAATAGCGGGGAATCATGGGCGGCGGCACCTTTTTCGGTTGGCAATGGGTGTTGGCGCGGGTGATAGACTCGCCGGACCGTTGGGACAAGGCAGGAGACGCGGGATGAGACGGTTTGCCCTGATTTTGTTGGTTTGGCCCGAAATTCTGGCGGCCGACACGTTCCGACCGCTGACGGGCGCGCAGATTCTCCACGCCTTGTCAGGCCGGACGCTGTCCTATGACAACGGAGCTACACAGGTCTTCGAGCCGTCTATGGCCACGCAGTATTTCTCGGGTCGACCCAGCTCGGGGCGCTGGGCCGTGCGGGATGACAGATATTGTTCGATCTGGCCACCGTCTGACTTTTGGGCCTGTTACGATGTTCAGTCGGACGGTACGCGGATCCGATTTGTGGGAGAGGCCGGCGATGCGACAGTCGGCGTATATGCAGATTAGGCGGCAATGCAGGTCGGGCGGGCCCCTGAGCAAAACTCTTTAAAAACTGGACAAGCGCGGGTTGCATCGCTCATCCTCGGGACGATGACACCAACAAATAGAGATATCAGCTTGTTTAAGAAAAACCTTTTTGCCATCGGCG
This sequence comes from Ruegeria sp. BC2, assembly GCF_056539245.1. NCBI lineage: Bacteria > Pseudomonadati > Pseudomonadota > Alphaproteobacteria > Rhodobacterales > Roseobacteraceae > Ruegeria > Ruegeria sp. BC2. The sequence goes on along the minus strand of NZ_JBQFUQ010000001.1, from coordinate 1,542,277 downwards.
CGGCTTTTTGGGTCGGGATGGCAGGTGCGGGGCTGAGCGATACGCCGGTCACCTACACCGAAGGGGGGCGTGCGCTGTTTCAGTTCGATGTCCCGGATTTCTGGATGCTGCGCACGGGCGGCCCACGCGATCTCGAGGATACACAACTGGGCGATACCCGGTCCGTAAGCCGGGTGATGGCTGCGCGCCCGGTCACAGATGACTCGGTCTGGATCGGATTCGTGTCGCCGTTCGGCGTTGCCAGCATCGAGGACGGGGTCCGTTACTTGCAGGATGTCGACAAGTTTCTGGTCAAAAACCCAGAGGTGACAAGTGATGCGAACATGCGCATCGGCGGTTTGCCGGCCCGGGTCATTCGCGGCACCGGCACCCGTGACGGGCGCGGGATCAACTTCACCGCGACGGTGATCGACCTGCCGCGCAACCGTGTTGCGGTTGTGGTGACCATCCTGCGCGACGGTGCAGATCCTGGCTATGTCGAGGATCTGAATGCCATCTTCGCGTCATTCCGGTCAGTACAGTGAGGGCGTGACAATGGCAGGAACATTTTTGAAGCGATCCGTCATCGTTCTGACGCTTGGGGCCGGGGGATTCACCCTCTCGGGCTGTGAAGGCGTCACGGTCGGCGTAGGATACGGATACGACCCGTTCTATGACTCGATGCTGTGGAACGACTATTACCGCAACGTGAATGTCGACATAGACGTGGACCGCCCTCCGCCGCCAGGCAAACCGCCGGGTGGAAAACCGCCGCCCAAACCCAAGCCGCCAATTGCGAAACCGCCTGCGCGGCCCAAACCTCCGATCGCCAAGCCGCCGGCGCGTCCTCGACCGCCCGTGGCCCGCCCACCAGCGGCACGGCCCCCGATCCACAGGCCTGCGCCTCGGCGATAGGCCATCCGGACCGGATATCGGTTCACGCCGGAGCCGCAACAGGTTCCGGCGGCAGCAGTTCGGTGGTGATATGCGCCGAATTTTCAAGCGTGCGGTGCACCGGGCATTTGTCGGCAATCTCAAGAAGCTTGGTCCGCTGGTCATTGTCCAGCGGTCCGTCCAGTCGGATCTTGCGGCGGAACTGGTCGACCTTTCCATCCCCCGCCAACCCCGCGTCCTGCGCGTGCACCTTGTTGTGACAGACATCCACGCTGATCCCGGTCAGGGGCCATTGCTTGCGTCGCGCATACATTCGGATGGTCATCGAAGTGCACGCCCCAAGCCCGGCAGAAACGAAGCCATAAGGCGACATGCCGCGATCGGTCCCGCCGTAAGAGGCCGGCTCATCCGCCACGGCATGATGGCTGGGACCTGATTGAATGTCCTGAAGAAATCCGCCCGGGTCCACTTCGGTCACGCGCACCACGCCTTCGGGCGCGCCCGGCGGCGGGGCGGGCGGCGACAGCGGGACATAGCGCGATACCCAGGCCGCGATGACGTCCGCGGCGTATTCTGCATCCTTTGGACGGGTGATCAGGTGGTCTGCGTCGTCCAGCGTTACAAAGCTTTTAGGGTGCTTGGCGGCCAGAAAGATCGTGCTGGCATTGTCGACGCTGACTGTTTCGTCACGCGGCGCATGCAGGATCAGCAGCGCGGCCTTCAACTCGGCAATCGAGGGCGTCAGTTCGGATTCAGAGATGTCGCGCACAAACTCTCGGCCGATACGGATGGGGCGCCCACCCAGCAGAACTTCGGCGCTGCCATCCTGTTCGATCTGGCCCCGTGCGTCTTCAAAGTGATGAGCCACATGGCCGGGATCGGCCGGGGCGCCGATCGTGACCACCGCCTTTACCGAGGGTATACCGGCCCGCGCCCGTAAGACCGCGGCCCCGCCCAAAGAATGCCCGACAAGCAGGTCAGGCGCCATGTTCCGACCCGCAAGAAACTGCGCAGCGGCGATCAGATCCTCAACGTTCGAAGTGAAAGTCGTGTTGGCGAACTCGCCTTCGGAATGGCCCAGCCCGGTGAAGTCGAACCGTAGAACGGCAAATCCCATCGCTGCAAGCCGCGCGCTGATGCGCCGGGCCGCGGGAATGTCCTTGGAGCAGGTAAAGCAATGCGCAAACAACGCAGTTGCCAGCACCGGCCCATCGGGGAGATCCAGCCGAGCAGCCAGCTTGCCACCATCGTGACCGGAAAATGTGACGCGTTCTGTGGGCATGTAGGGTCCTCAGGCTGTGATGCTAAGCGCAATACTGTGAATAAGGCAGTGCAGTCTCAACCCTTGTGACAGGACCGTCACGGGAAGGTGAGGGCGCAGGCGGTGATCGTGAGGCGCCCTTTGTCAGCGCGTTGATCACAATTTGTGAAGTCTAGTCGAACAACAATTGGTTTTAATAATGAGTCAGAAGCTCCCATGTTCGGCCTAACCGAAACCAAAAGATCAAGGAGCGCGGAGATGACACATTCGACAGACGCAGCGCATTTCGAAGTTGCACAGGTCGGTAAGGCGGTTGCCGTTTTTCTGGCCACGGCCATCGGATTTGCCGCCGGACTGCACTGGCCCCAAGACACGTTTTCGCCGGGCGCATCGGCAGAGCCGGTGCTTGAGGATTGGCACGGAAATGTGCGTCGCTCTCACTGGGCGGATTGAGGCCTAGTCGAGCCCCATAAGCGCGGAATCGAACGGATAGCGGGTCAGGTTCTCAAAGCCGTCTTCGGTGATCAGAACCTGATCTTCCAGCTTGATCGAGAAATCGCCGCCCACTTCGCCCACGGCGGCCTCGACGCACAGTACCATGCCGGGTTCCAGCGGATAATCATATGAGCCTGGCACTGCCTTGTCCGGATAGGCCACCAACGGCCACTCGTCGCACAGGCCCACGCCATGCATCAGGCAGCCGTATTTCTGCGCTTGAAATTTGTCGTCCAGCTTGTGGCAGTTGGCGGTCAGGTCGGGGATCATCACGCCGGGCTTCAGCATCTCCATGTTGGTCATGATGTGCTCGTGCGCGTGCTGCATGGCATAGACCATGTCGGGGCGCGGCTTTTCGTCCCCGATCCACCAAGTGCGAGAGATGTCGACGCAGATACCGTAGCTGCCGATCAGATCGGTATCAAAGGCGATGATTTCGTTCTTCTGAGTAATCCGCGGCCCGCATTCCTGAAACCACGGGTTGGTACGTGGCCCTGAGGCCAGCAAGCGGGTTTCGATCCACTCGCCACCGCGCTTGATGTTCTCGGCGTGCAGAACGGCCCAGATGTCATCTTCGGAGGTCTTGCCGTCGCCCACATGGGCGCGGGCGAATTTTTCCATCTCGGCCACGGCGGTTTCGCAGGCGTGGCTGGCGCAGCGCATGGCCAGAATCTCGTCAGGGCCTTTGATGGCGCGGGTCTTTTCGGTGACCTCTTCGCCTTCCATGATCTCGAAGCCCTGCGCCTCGAGCGCGCGGAGGCCATGCAGCATGATCTTGTCCACCGCCAGACGGGTGTGGCCGGGGGCGTGATCCTGCATCAGCACGCGCACCTCGTTGGCGAACACGTCCGCCTGCACATCCACCTTGTCGCCCCGGTCGAAATAGAACAGGTCCGCACCCGAGCGTTGTTCCCGCACCAGCGGGTTGAACTTGGACAGGAAGGGCGAGTTCTTGTAGTCCCAGATCACCATGTAGCCATCGGCGCACAGCAGCACGGCCCGGAAGGGGTTGTGGGTGTTCCACAACTGCATGTTGGTGCTGTCGGTGGCGTATCGGATGTTGAGAGGGTCGAACATCAACAGCCCGCCATAGCCCCGATCGACGATCGCCTGGGTCAGCCGTTTCCAGCGATATTCGCGCATGCGGTCCAGGTTGGGCAGTTGCAACCCGGCGGTGGCCCATTCGTTGAATGCAAGTTGTGTGGGGCCGATCTCGATCCGGTCATTGTCGTTCGGCGTGCCGTCGCCCAGCGTCGCGCCGCGGCTTGGGTCGATCTTGCGGGTATCTCGGTAGTGGTGGTTCACGGCGCGCCTCCCTGCATGCCGGTTCAGCCTGAAGGGGCAGGGCGGCCCTGTCTGGGTGAATTGCGACGATTTGCCAGTCGCTTTTTGACCGACAAGGCCTGTTTCGAGTGCTAACCCAAGGTCATGACAGCCATTCTGCAACAGACTCTGCCCTATGATCCGACCCACCAGCGATCGCTGCCGGGGATCGCGCCGACCACTATGGAATACTGGCTGCATCGCGATGATGCCTTCGCCGCGCAGATGCGCCACCGTCAGCACCTGCTTGAAACCCGCCGGGACGACGTTCTGGCGCTGGACCCGCAGGCCCACCCGGCCGCCGTCGAACTGCTGGATCTGGTTCTGGCGCAGGCCTATCCCGACGCAACCGACACCGCACTGCGGCCGGATGGCGTGGCCGTGCCGATTGAACGCGACACCCCTTTGGATACGCTTTGCCATCTGGCGCAGGAGGATTTCTGCATCCTGCAGAAACAGGGCGACGAGCATGTGCTGACCGGGGCCATCCTGTGCTTTCCCGCCAGCTGGCGTCTGTCCGAGAAATTCATGCGACCACTGGTCGACATTCACGAGCCGGTCGACAGCTACGATCTCAACATCGCGCGCCGGGTTCAGCGCCTGTTCGACGGGATTCAGGTCGGCCGGCCTTTGTGGCGGTTCAACGCGCTGTGGTATGACGACCCCGAACTGCACCAGCCCCGCAGCGCCAGCGCCCCGCGCGAGATCCGGGACCGTGGTACCACCCGGTATCTGCGCAGCGAGCGGCAAACGCTTTTGCGGTTGCCCGAGACCCGGGCCGTGGTGTTCTCGATCCACACCTATGTCGTGCCGGTCGAGCACCTGCCAGAAATGGAAAACCCCGCCTGATGGCGGGGCCTCCAAGGAGGGTCTTCTGGTAATTCAGTTACAGTCCGATCGCATTGGCGACATCGGCAAACGCACCACTTGAGTTCAGCGACACGATGGCGACCGTATAGGCCAGGACCTGAGTGTTCAGGCGAAAGTCTTCGCCCCGGATGAGGTTCACAGCGGCCATCGACAGAGCAATCGGCGCCGACAGGCTGGCCACGGCACCGGTCAGGGCCCAGCTGGTCAGTCGCAACGCGTCACTGGGCCGGTCTTCATCGCCATCCGTCGCGGCCGGTGCATCGGAAACGGGTGCGTCGGCCTCGTCGGAACGGAAGGCGATGCTGAGCAATTGTTCATCGGTCAGTTGAATTGGGCGCGGCGGCTTTGCCGGTGATTTGACGGCTTCGTGGTCATCAGTTGCAGCGGGCTCAAGGCCGGCGAAAGGTCCGCTGACCGCCTCGAACGCCTCGCGGCGGTTCCGCTGCTTGCGTGGCATCAACGAGTCAAACGCGCCCATGAACTGTTCGATCGTCAAAACGGTTTTCGGCGACAGCCATTCCACTCGTTGCGTCGAGCAGATGTCGACCATCCGATACAGCATGACGACAAGCATCAATTCGGAAATCTCGGGGTCATCCACCAGGCCGGAAACAGGCGAGACCGAGATCACCAATCGGTTGCGCGGTCGTGCCGCCGATGGGCGCACCATGGTCTTCAGGCCAACCGTACGGTCCAGACGCCCATAGCGGTCGCTGGTCTCCCGGGGTTCGGACTCGAGGGTCAAACGGACAAGGTACTGGCTGGACACGATGGTTGCCTCGGTCTGGCTCAGCAGGGTCTTGCGTTCCACAAGATGCCCGTAGTCCTCAAGAGTTGCCACCACGATATGGCCGAACCGCTCCAACGCGCCGTTCGTGTCGCCGTTGAATTGCAGGCCACCGTGGTATCTGTGCTTCGTGGTCACAGTCTTGCCCTCTGCCGTACGAATACTGAACCAACACTCTAGTTGGTGATGAGGGTCAAATTTTGACCATATTGCAAAAAAATGAATTTTTGCGACGATTGATTACGCTTTGGAAACCAAGAAATTAGAGCTTTCCGCCCGACACTGTGGCAGCAATGTGGCGGAATTGAGTGCGGCGGTCAGGTTGCTGACAAAGCCTCAGTTGTCGATTCGAGCGGCCATGATCGCAATTGATTTTTGGTAAACCGATGCGGCATTCCATTGCTGGATCACCGCAAAATTCGGTTCGCCGGGTTGATAGCCCCGGCCGGGTTTCCACCCTTTCTGCCGAAGAAAATTTGCGGTTGAGGCCAACGCATCCGTCATGTTGTAGAAGTCCACGCGCCCGTCACCCGTGGCGTCCACGCCATAGGTCAGAGCATTGCCGGGCAGAAACTGGGTGTGGCCCAACTCGCCATGTTTTGCCCCTTTTGTTGCCACCGTGATCGCCCCCTGATCGACCAGTTTCAGCGCTCCGATGGCATGGGGAACAAAGAAGTCGGACCGGCGACAATCGTAGGCCAATGTTGTGATTGCGGAAACAACCTGGCTGTCGCCCATGAAGTTTCCGAACCCGGTTTCCATGCCGTGAATGGCAATCAGAACGCCGGCCGGGACACCGTACTGACGCTCCAGCGCCGCGTAGAATTCCGGGTTTCTGGCCTTGCGCTTGCGGCCCTGGGCCACGATCGTATCCGCCCCTCGAACCTTCATGAACTTGTCGAGGGAGTATTTGAAGCTTTTTTGCCCCCGATCCGCGGCGATGGTTCGCGTGGCGTATTGGGTTTGCGCCAGAGCCTGCAGCCCTTTTTTCTTTACTCCGGCTTTGCGCGCCTGCTTGGCAAAATCGGCCTTCCAGGCTTCAAAACCAGCGCCTGTGTTCCCGCAGGGAGCGGACTGCGCCGCAATGGGTGCACTCAGTGCAATGAAAACGGACAGGACCGTAAGGCGCATGGAGACCTCCTGGAAATCAGGGCAGGGTGGGTGCGATAACGTACAGGGCTTTCAGGGCCTCGCTGGGTTCAATCCCGGGGAGTGCGGCGCGAAATATCTCTTCCATCGTGCCTTGTGCATACATCTGCGACAGAATCTCATCGACCATCAGGCGAAAGTCATCATCGCCGCGTGCAAGGGCCAGGCCCTGTTTTTCAATCGTCAGAATCTCCTGCGAGATTTTGAAGTCGTCCTTCAATCCAGCTGCTAGATAATTCACCAAAAGGATGGATTGGTCGGCGAAATAGGCGTCGATCTCTCCGTCCCGCAAAGCCTTGATCCCGTCGGGATGCGAGGCGAACCGAACGAGCTTTGCCTCGATCCCCGCAGATCCGAACGAGTTGAACACGGCTTCTTCGGTGGTCGTGCTGCTGCGCATGCCGACTTTCTTGCCGGAAAGCGACGCCATCGTGGTTTCCGCATCTATCGGCAGCAAAACCGATGTTCCGTCTACGAAGATCGGGATCGAAAAATCGACGGTTTCCCGCCGCGACAGTGTGATTGTCGCCGCGCCGCACAACAGGTCGATCTGGCCAGAGGCGACCATGTCAAAGCGTGTATCCGACTGCACCGGAATGAACTGTGCGGTGAGGTCGTCCGCACCCAGTCGGCTGGCGATGGCTCGGGCAACTTGGTCGCAGACCATCACGGACAACCCGTCGGGTCGCTCCTTGTCGTTGATGAACGAAAGCGGGGCAGCATCTGTACGAAACCCAAATCGGATTTCGCGTGTTTCTTTGATCCGGTCGATCGTTTGCGCAGCAGCGCCTGAAACAAGAAGTGCTGCAGAGAGGGTCAGGGCGAGAAGGCGCATGAAAAATCCTGATAATTGAATTGATCTTCAGCCTAGCGGCAAAGGCGCCTGTCACAAAGGGAAATATCGGGGCCTTGCACCACTGAAAAGGGGCGCCCGACAGGACGCCCCCCAAGGTCTTTTCATTGGACTTCCGACCGGGGTCAGCAGCTGTAGTACATGCCGTATTCGACCGGGTGCGGAGTGTGCTCGTAGGTTTCGACCTCTTCCATCTTCAGTGCGATGTAGCCGTCGATCTGGTCTTTGGTGAACACGTCGCCCTGCAGCAGGAAGTCGTGATCGGCCGCCAGACATTCCAGCGCCTCGCGCAGGCTGCCGCAGACGGTCGGGATACCGGCCAGTTCTTCGGCGGGCAGATCGTACAGGTTCTTGTCCATGGCTTCGCCCGGATCGATCTTGTTCTTGATGCCGTCCAGGCCGGCCATCAGCAGTGCCGCAAACGCCAGGTAGGGGTTTGCCGACGGATCGGGGAAGCGGGCCTCGACGCGCTTGGCCTTCGGCGATTCAGTCCACGGGATACGGACGCAACCCGAACGGTTGCGGGCCGAGTAGGCGCGCAGAACGGGGGCTTCGAAGCCCGGGATCAGGCGCTTGTAGCTGTTGGTCGACGGGTTGGTGAAAGCGTTCAGGGTCTTGGCGTGCTTGAGGATACCGCCAATGAACCACAGGGCTTCGTCCGACAGATCGGCATATTTGTCGCCTGCAAACAGCGGCTTGCCGTCCTTCCAGATCGACATGTTGACGTGCATACCGGTGCCATTGTCGCCTGCGATCGGCTTCGGCATGAAAGTGGCCGACTTGCCGTAGGCGTGCGCGACGTTGTGGATGACGTACTTGTATTTCTGCAGCTCGTCGGCCTGCTTGGTCAGGCTGTCGAAGATCAGGCCCAGCTCGTGCTGGCACGAGGCCACTTCGTGGTGGTGCTTGTCGACCTTCATGCCCAGACGCTTCATGGTCGACAACATTTCCGAACGCAGGTCCTGGGCTTCGTCGATCGGGTTGACCGGGAAGTAGCCACCCTTGACGCCCGGACGATGGCCCATGTTGCCCATCTCGTATTCGGTGTCGGTGTTCCAGGATGCATCGGTTGCATCAACTTCGTAGGACACCTTGTTGATGCTGTTCGAGAAACGCACGTCGTCGAACAGGAAGAACTCGGCCTCGGGGCCCATGTAAGCCACGTCGCCAACGCCCGAAGACTTCAGGTAGGCTTCGGCCTTCTGCGCGGTGCCGCGGGGGTCACGCTCATAGGCTTCGCCGGTATCGGGTTCCACGACCGAGCAGTGCAGGCAGATAGTCTTTTCCGCATAGAAGGGATCGACATAAGCGCTTTCGGTATCGGGCATCAGTTTCATGTCCGATGCTTCGATCGACTTCCAGCCGGCGATGGACGAACCGTCGAACATGAAGCCTTCCTCAAGGAAGTCTTCGTCGACCTGGTCGGCCATGACGGTCACGTGCTGAAGCTTGCCACGCGGATCGGTGAAGCGGATGTCGACATACTCGGCACCCTCGTCTTTGATCAGCTGAAGAACTGCGTCCTTGCTCATTACTATGTTCCTCTAGATTGCAGAATTGGTTTTACAGCGCGTCCGAGCCGGTCTCGCCGGTCCGGATGCGAATGGCTTGTTCAACGGACGAGACAAAGATCTTGCCGTCCCCGATCTTGTCGGTTTTGGCGGCCGACACGATGGCTTCGATGGCCGCATCGACCTGATCGGCATCCAGAACGACCTCGACTTTGACCTTGGGCAGAAAGTCCACCACATATTCCGCGCCGCGGTACAGTTCGGTGTGTCCTTTCTGGCGGCCGAAGCCCTTGACTTCGATCACGCTAAGACCCTGGACGCCAACGTCCTGCAGGGCCTCTTTCACTTCGTCCAATTTGAACGGCTTGATGATCGCTTCGATCTTTTTCATCCGGGCTCACCTCGCATGGTTGTCAGAATGGCAGTGATCACGTCTAAGATCGGGCGGCAATGCGATTGCCGAATTGACCGTCTGCTGGTGAAGGGATTCTGGGCAGCGGGCCAATTTTTAGGCAAGTTGCACAAAAAGTAATCAGATTTGAATCGCGTGAGGGTTTCGGATGCCAAAACTGCTGAGTTCGTCCCAGATGAGGGCGGCTGAACGCGCCGCAATCGAATCCGGCCTTGTCACCGGCCTGGAACTGATGGAGCGCGCAGGTCGTGGTGTGGTCGAGGCCGTCTTTGAAACCTGGCCTGACCTCGCGGCCGGGTCCGGCCGGGCCGTTGTGTTCTGCGGGCCGGGCAACAATGGCGGCGACGGTTTTGTAGTGGCGCGCATTCTGAAAGAGTGGGGGTGGACCGTGGACCTTTTCCTGTTGGGCGACCCCGAGAAGTTGCCTGCAGACGCGCGGGCGAACTACAAGCGTTGGTGCGCGATGGGTTCGTGCCATGTGCTGTCTGATGACGCGCTCGATGCCTACGCCGCGGCCTGTTCGGATACTGTTCTGGCGGTTGATGCCTTGTTCGGAACCGGACTAACGAGACCGGTAGCCGGGCTGCCCCGCACAATGCGTAAATTGGGCCAGTGGAAAGCGTCACTGTCGGAAGGTGGTTGCCCACGTGTCGTCTGTGTGGACATTCCCAGCGGCCTATGCGCGGACAGTGGTCGGCGTCTGGTGTCAGAGGGATTTGCCCCCGAAGACTGCGCCGTTTCGGCCAACCTGACGGTGACGTTTCATACCGCAAAGCCGGGCCATTATCTGGCCGAGGGACCAGAGTGCTGTGGCAGGATGTCCGTTGTCGATATCGGTCTGCCGGCTCTGTCAGTTGAAGAAACGCCAGATCACCGGCCGAGCGTGTTGTTGGGCCCCGAAAATCTGCCTGATCTGCGGAAATCGGCTTTCGATCACAAATACGGCCACGGTCATGCGCTGATCCTGACAGGCGACACAGGTAGAACAGGTGCCGCGCGATTGGCTTCCCGCGGAGCGTTGCGCGTGGGCGCCGGTCTTGTCACGCTGGGTGTCCCTCCCGCCGCATTGCAGGAAGTCGCCAGCCAAGTCACCGCGGTCATGATTGAGCAGATCGCAGGCGCGGAAGGGCTGGCCATTGCATTGCGGGACCAACGTCTGAACGCGCTGTGTCTGGGGCCTGGATTGGGCCTGGACAGGGCCCGATCGTTGGTCCCCGTGGCATTGGAGTCCGGAAGGGCAACCGTGCTGGATGCCGACGCTCTTTCGGCATTTGCCGAGGATCCGGCGTCACTGATGAAGATCTTGCATGAAAACTGCGTCCTGACACCGCACGGCGGCGAATTCGCCCGTCTGTTCCCCGATATCTCGGCCAAGCTTTCCTTGCACCCCAAGAATGGCCCAGCTTTCTCAAAGGTTGATGCCGTGCGCGAGGCGGCCGGCAGGGCAGGTTGCGTGGTACTTTTGAAGGGACCGGACACTGTGATTGCGGGTCCGGACGGTCGGTGCTCGATCCATTCAGCCCACTATGATCGGGCCGCGCCGTGGCTGGCGACCGCAGGAGCGGGCGACGTGTTGGCGGGTTTTTTGACCGGGCTGCTGGCACGTGGATTGCACCCGCTGAATGCCGCCGAAACCGCCGTCTGGCTTCACGTGGAGTGCGCGCGCGCTTTTGGCCCGGGATTGATCGCGGAAGACCTTCCCGAGCAACTGCCCGGTGTGCTCAAGCGTCTTCAGGTATGAAGTTCTTGCGTGTTCCCAAGGCGCAAGGCTAAAATATCGGCGGGTTTTTGCTGTCAAGACCGCGCAAATGCATAGCGAGTGTTTGCCAAACGCATGGCCGGATGGCAGAATTCTCTTGCGGGCCGTCTGAAGCCTGCGCACGTTTGTTGTTAAAATATTGATAACACGGACATTTTGCTTTGCTGCCACTCTGTCTTTGTGGCGGATTTGCAATGATCGAGCTGAATGGCGTAGGGGCCTCTGGAACCGGACAGTTCCACTGAACATCTGGGCAGTACCTGAAACCCGAACCTTTCATGGTGAGTGCTATGACATTGAACATCAAACTCTCCTCAGTCGCCGTTGTTCTGGCGGCCACCACGGCCATCCCCGCCGCGGCAGAACTGAAATATGAGAACAACAGCGGTGGCTATGTTCTGCTGTATGGGCAGTTCAACCCGGCAATCATCTCGGTTGACGACGGCCAAGAGACCGATACCCGCCTGCTGGACAACGACCTGTCCAACAGCCGCGTCGGCCTGAGCCTGATGCAGCCGTTTGGCCAGAACGAATTCACCTTCCGCTTTGAAACCGCGCTGGGTCTGCCGAACTCGAGCGAGTGGAACCAGCTGGGAACCGATTTCAGCGGCTGGACCCGGGAAGACATTCGTCACGTGGATTTTGCGCTAAAAGGTGGCTGGGGTAAATTCTCGGCCGGTCAGGGCAGCATGGCGTCTGACGGTGCAGCGGAAACTGACCTGTCTTATGTCGGCACCGCGCTGTATTCGTTCACCAACGATGAAAACTCGGGCTTCTTCTACCGCGGAACCGACGGAACCCTCAGCGACATCACCGTCGGCGACTCCAGCAGCAACTTTGACGGCGCGCGCCGTGGCCGCGTGCGGTATGACACGCCGGATTTCAGCGGCTTTTCGGCAAGCTTCGCCTATGGTCAGAACATCCTGTCCAGCAGTGATGACGACGACTATTACGACGTTGCTCTGAACTACAACAACACCTTTGCCGGTGGAGTCGAGTTCGCGGCAAGCGTGGCCTATGCGGTGCGTGATTTCGACGATGGTTCGGGCGACCGTGAAGACACGATCGGCTCGGCATCGGTACTGCTGCCCAGCGGCTTCAGCTTCACCGCTGCTGCCGGTACCCGAAACAACGTGTCGGGCGAAAGCGATCCCAACTTCTGGTACACCAAGATCGCCTACGAGGATAATTGGGTGTCCTGGGGTAAGACTGGTATCGGCATCGACTACTATGATGGTTCCGATTTCAACACGGACGGGTCCAGCACCGAGTCTTGGGGTATCGCAGTGGTGCAGCGCATCGACAGCATCAACACCGATGCCTACCTGAAGTATCGCAACCACGACTTCAACGACGGGACGTCGTTTGACAAGAACGAAGCTTGGGTCCTGGGGGCCCGCTGGAAGTTCTGATCCGGATGTTGTTGTGAATTCATGGCGCCCCGGCTCTGTCCGGGGCGTTTTTTGTAGGGCAGGGTGGCAAAACAAGGCCAATCTGGCACCTTGCCCCTTGCCCTTCGGCGGCTAGGCAAATAGAAGGCGTCAAATTTGCCCGGCGCGCCCGTTTTGCGCGCCCCGAATCCTATGGGGACTACCAGAATGCAGGTTACCGAGACGCTGAACGAGGGTCTGAAACGCGGCTACAACATCGTTGTCACCGCCGCCGAGCTGGACGAGAAGGTCAATGAGAAACTGATCGAAGCTCAGCCGGAAATCGAGATGAAAGGCTTCCGCAAGGGCAAGGTTCCCATGGCACTGCTGAAAAAGCAGTTTGGCCAACGCCTGTTGGGCGAAGCAATGCAGGAAACCATCGATGGTGCGATGAACAAGCACTTCGAAGACAGTGGTGATCGTCCGGCGCTTCAGCCTCAGGTCAAAATGACCAACGAAGACTGGAAAGAAGGCGACGACGTTCACGTCGAAATGTCCTATGAAGCCCTGCCGGAAATCCCCGAAGTTGATCTGAAATCGGTCGAGCTGGAAAAGCTGGTCGTCAAGGCGGACGACGCAGCCGTGGAAGAAGCCCTGCAGAACCTGGCTGAAACCGCTCAGGACTTCAAAGCCCGCCGCAAGGGATCAAAGGCGAAGGAAGGCGATCAGGTCGTCATCGATTTCGTCGGCAAGGTTGACGGCGAGGCCTTCGAAGGCGGTTCGGCCGAGGATTACCCGCTGGTGCTGGGCTCGAACAGCTTCATCCCCGGTTTCGAGGATCAGCTGGTTGGCGTGAAGGCCGAGGAAGTCAAAGACGTCACCGTTACCTTCCCCGAAGAGTACGGTGCCGAGCACCTGGCCGGCAAAGAGGCCGTGTTTACCTGCACCATCAAAGAGGTGAAGGAACCTGTTGCCGCCGAGATCAACGACGAACTGGCACAGAAGTTCGGCGCTGAGGATCTGGCTGCGTTGAAGGCACAGATTGCCGAACGTCTGGAAGCCGAATACGCGGGTGCGTCGCGCGCGGTGATGAAGCGCGCCCTGCTGGACGCGCTGGACGAGAAAGTGTCGTTCGACCTGCCGCCGACCCTGGTCGAAGCCGAAGCCAAGCAGATCGCACATCAGCTGTGGCACGAAGAAAACCCCGAGGTGACCGATCACAACCACGATGAGATCGAGCCGACCGAAGAGCACAACAAACTGGCTGAGCGCCGCGTGCGTCTGGGCCTGTTGCTGGCCGAGCTGGGCCAGAAGGCTGAAGTCGAAGTCACCGACGCCGAGATGACCCAGGCGATCATGAACCAGGCTCGCCAGTACCCGGGTCAGGAGCGTCAGTTCTTCGAGTTCGTTCAGCAGAACGCTCAGATGCAGCAGCAACTGCGCGCGCCGATCTTTGAGGACAAGGTTGTGGACTACGTGGTCGAGCTGGCCAAAGTGACCGAAAAGGAAGTCAGCAAGGAAGAGCTGCAGAAGGCAATCGAAGCCCTCGAAGAGGAATAAGCCGCGTTTACTGGTCGGTCCGGGTGCCGCCGCACCCGGTCTGTCAAATGGCGATTGTCCGGACAGAATGAAATGAAAACAGGCCCTCTTCGGAGGGCCTTTTTTGTTGCTGCCGAGCACCGGAACGTTTGTCGCCAGCGGCGGATCGGTTCCCGAAATTAGAGCGGAGCCGCCTGGAATGAGACGGCTCCGCATGGGTGGCTTTTGGACTTATGAGGTGAGGGGGTCAGGCCTCATGAGCAAAAGCACGGGGGGTTTGCAACAGAGCGGTTTTCTGCTCTGGGGTGAAGCGGTCCGACAGGCTCTCGATCAATTTGAGTACGGCCTGGACTTCTTCTTTCGTCGTCGCAGCGTGCATCTGCTCGACGAAGTATTTCTCAAGATCGGTCAGTGGTTGGTGGTCAAGATTTGCGGCACCGGCCTGTGCAAGCTTGGCTTGCTGACCCGAATTGAACAGTTCGAGCGCCTGATCGTCGGTCAGGAACACGTCGTAGTCGATGCTCGAATACTCGCGGATCGATTGGATACGCTCGTCCGAACAATCCATCAGGGCGGCCATTGCGACCACTTTGCCCATCGGCTTGGCCGTTCCGACATAGTCGTACGGAGCATTTCCGGACCGTTGCAACACCCGGTTCATAACCGGATCAATGACCGCGACCGAGTCGAGCACTCCAGCTTCCTGGGCGTATTCGAATGACCCAATCATGACCTCGCTGGTCACGTAGGATACGGAATTTTTGCCGCGTCCCCGGCCGAGCCGTTTCGTGTCGACGCAGAACCGCGTGGCTTCCCAGACCTGGGCGCTGCGGATCGGCGGCTCGCCATCAAGGATCGAGCTGAACACGTCGGCCAGCATGTGCGGGCCGGTCGTCTGCAAGAGGCGCATGCACCCAACGACGTCCCCCTCGTCGTTGATGCTGACCACGTGTGCAGGATTGAGCGAGTCGAACTGATCGAATTCGCGCCCGTCCTGGATGTTCACTTCCCAGCCCAAGCGATCCCCGAACACGCGTGCTCGCAGCTTGAACATCTCATCCAAGACGTCTTTGAACTTATGCTGGTTGATGCCATCAATAACGATGATCATTCCATCCCCCTACAGTTTGGTTACCGTAAGGAGCAGATTAACCAAGTTTCGAAACAAGACTATTGGGGATATCCCGTATTTTTCTGCCTTAATTGTTAACCGGGGTAAATTAACCCCAGACCAATGGCACGGCCAATCGCCTGGGCGGTCGTTAGTGCGCCCAGTTTCTCTCGCCCGGAACGCATATGCACCTCGACCGTCCGGTGCGAAATGCACAGAATATCTCCGATATCCTGCTGGGACTTGCCCTCGGCGACCCATTGCAGGATTTCTTTTTCGCGCGAAGACAGGGTCGGAAGGTATAGAGCCTTGGCCAGAAGGCCAGATTGCATGACGGTGTCATGTGCGTGAACCGCGGCCATCTGCAGGTCACCCATTACGTGCTTTTTTAGCTTTTTCCATTCCTCGTCCGTGCAATCCTTGGTCACGCTGAGCAAGCCAGTTTCGCCATAAGGCCCCCGAACCGGAACCGTCAGGCCGCGGTCGGTGATCCCGAAATCATGAGCGTCACGGAACACCGCGTTGAACTTGTCGTCGTGATTGAAGCGGCCCCAGTCCACCGGCGCGATGCTGAGCGCCGACTGATACAAGGTTGGATCAAGGTGATGGTAGCCTTGCGTGGCATAGTGGATCTTCCACTCGTCCGGGTAGTTCGCGTAACCTTGGACGTCACCATTCACGGGATGGGTCGTCGCATAGGACGCATAATCGAAACCAAGTTCGTTGCAGACGGAATTGATGATGTCGTAAGCCGACCGTTCATCATGATCAATTGTGGCCAAGTCAATAAGTTTCACTCGTCCAACCTTTATCCCATCGGCATTTCCCCCGAAAAATGCCGTATCTGTCCGTATCACAGCCTACGTTGCGTCAATCTGAACAGATTGCGCAACCCATTTGTACATATCACATGGAGTTATTGAGTGCTAATGGCAACAGACAACCTCCGGATTATTTCATACTGTGAGGTATTCTCGGTCAAATTGAACGCTGTATAGACCGGTGTCGATTGCCCCTTTCAAGCTATTCGGACCGCAAGCCGGTTTCAACCAGCATTCCGCGAGCCTTGGCTTCGGGATAGTACCCCTTTGCATACAGGAAGATCGCGCGCTGCTGGTCGCCGTCGGCCAGCATCCAGGCCCCGCGAAGATACTTGCCCGCGTATTCCAGATTGGTGTCCGCATCCAGAAGCCCCTTGGCGTCGCCCTTGTAGCCCATTGAACGAGCGGTGGCGGGAAGGATCTGCAGCAGGCCGTAATATGGCCGGTTCGTCGCCCAGGGGCGATGCGTGCTTTCGCGGATCGCCAACTTATGGACCAGTTCCCGCGGCAGTTCATAGTGATCAGCCCATTTGTTGATCGACTCGCGCAATTCGGGCGTTTCGTTGGGGTGGAGCGGCGGCTCGAATGCCTGTTCCTTCGTCGCTTTGCCGGATGGGTCGCTGCACGCGGCAATCGGGGCAGCCAGAAGCACTGAAAGCAATATTCGACGCAGGACCTTTGCCATGCAACTTCTCCGGGTTGTTACGCGGCTGGATGATACGAAAGTGGCCCCGGGTCGCAAGTCCGGCGCGCTGCGGTGGCCAAAAATTGCCAGTAGAAAGAAAAAGGCCGCGCAATGCAGCGCGGCCTTTAAGATAAACCGACCTGATCGGATCAGGCTTTGGGTTCGTCTTCCTCGGTCGTAGCATCGGCGGCAACCAGTTCTTCGTCTTCCGAAGCGGCCGAGCCGATGTCGTCGAACAGTTCCGCGATTTCAAAATCTGCGGCGGCCTCTTCTTCAGCGGCCAGTTCCTGGATCGACTTGCCCGATGCCTGAAGTTCGGCTTCTTCTTCCGAGCGGGCAACGTTCAGTTTTATTTCGACTTCGACTTCGGGGTGCAGCTTGACGGAAACCGTGTGCAGACCCAGCTCTTTGATCGGCGAGACCAGAACGACCTGCTTCTTGTCAACAGTGAAACCAGCAGCGGTCGCGGCATCGGCTGCGTCACGCGGGGTGACCGAGCCGTACAGCGCACCGGCGTCCGATGCCGAGCGAATCACGATGAACTGCTGACCGTCCAGCTTTTCAGCCAGAGCTTCAGCTTCTTTCTTGGTTTCCAGGTTGCGGGCTTCCAGCTGTGCTTTCTGGGCTTCGAACGAGGCGATGTTGGCCTCGGACGCGCTCAGCGCTTTGCCTTGCGGCAGCAGGAAGTTGCGGGCGTAGCCGGGCTTGACGTCGACGACATCGCCCATCTGACCCAGTTTCGCAACGCGTTCCAGAAGGATAACTTGCATATCAGTCTCTCCTTACTTCACGGCGTAGGGCAGCAGGGCGAGGAAGCGGGCGCGCTTGATGGCGCGGGCCAGTTCACGCTGCTTCTTTGCCGAAACGGCGGTGATGCGCGAAGGCACGATCTTGCCACGCTCAGAGATGTAGCGCTGCAGCAGACGGGTGTCTTTGTAGTCGATCTTCGGCGCGTTCTCGCCCGAGAACGGGCAGACCTTGCGGCGGCGGAAAAACGGTTTTGCGGCCATGATTTGGTGTCCTTTCCTCAGGCGTTGATCAACGGCGCTCGCGGCGGCCATCGCGCTCATCGCGCTTCTGCATCTGGACCGAGGGGCCCTCGGGATGTTCGTCGACCTTGATGGTCAGAACGCGCATCACGTCTTCATGCAGGCGCATCAGGCGCTCCATTTCCTGAACGGCGCCCGACGGAGCGTCGGTCTTCAGGAAGGCATAGTGGCCCTTGCGGTTTTTGTTGATCTTGTAGGCCATCGTTTTGACGCCCCAGTACTCGCTGTCGACGATCTTGCCGCCGTTGTCAGCCAATACGGTGCCAAAGTGTTCGATCAGGCCCTCGGCCTGCGCGTTGGACAGATCCTGACGCGCGATCATTACATGCTCATACAGTGGCATGTTCACTCCTGTTTATATCAAGGCGCATTTCATAGGCGGGGCCAGCAACCCTTCGCGACCCTGCCACGAGAGGCTGCGCGGTTCATGCGTATTGCGAAGGATGGCCCCGTATACACGTTTCTGGATGGGGGGCAAGCCCTGCCATGAATGCCTTTCTCACGCCGCCCAATTACCTTTGGGCCGCCCAAATCCTGACGCTTTTCGGCTTGAGGTTGTTTGCAAGCCCGGCGTTACCCGGGGGGTCTCAAGAAACTTGGACAGGGCAAAAGCGATGGCCGTCATGAACACGAACACATTTCAACAGTCCGCAGCCGGCGCAGCATACGACAAGTCGGTGCCCGTGCTTATTTCCTTTGCACCGAATTGGAAGGCCCGGTTGGTCCTGTTCCGTGTGCTGGGTGCATTTCTGATCGTATCGGCCTTTTCGATGTGGCTGATGCCGGGTTCGGTCATCGGGGCCGACGTCTGGACCATCAAGCTGGTCGCGTCGCTGATGTTCCTGATCCTCGGGGTGAGCCTGCTGACCATCGAGGTTCTGGATCCGCGCCCCGACGCATATTTTGACCCGATCCGCCGCGAGGTTCGGGTGCTGCAGAAGAACGAAAACGGGCGTCCGCAGACCGTACTGCGCCGCAGCTACGATACGTTGGGCGGAGCGCGGTTCGTGGACGACCAGGTTGAACTCTTTGAAGTCGATGGCAGCCTTCTGATGAAGCTGCCGCTGGAATCGGCGGATGTCAGCCGAGCGCTGAAAGGGCAACTCAGCGGAAGCGTAACAATTTTCGCCTGAATTTTATTCTGTTCATTGAGGAACAGAATTTGTGAGAGAATGAAGGTTGTGTGCCGCCCATGGGCGGCACATCTTTGTTTTGGAGCAACCCAACCGGTTTGCGCTTTGAAAACTTTCGGAGATTGTCATGAAATCCACCCTTATTGCAGCAGCAATTGCCACGGCGGCGACCTCGGCCATCGCGGCCCCGGAAAAATACGTTCTGGACCCAAGCCACAGCCAGGTTGTTTTCAGCTACAACCATCTTGGCTTTTCGACCACCACCGGCATGTTCTCGGGTTTCGAGGGCGAAATCATGTTTGATCAGGAAGATCCAGCAGCGTCGAGCGTGACGGTTTCGATGCCCGTGGTCGAGATGATCACCGGCTGGAAACCCCGTGAAGATCATTTCATGTCCGAAGATTTCTTCGCGGCGACTGCCGAGGAAATGGTGACATTTACCTCGACCTCGATCGAGGTGACGGGTGAGAACACCGCAAAGATCACCGGGGACCTGACCTTGAATGGTGTGACCAAGCCAGTGGTTCTGGACGCCAAGCTGAATCAGGTCGGCGAGCATCCGATGGCGGGCAAGCCTTGGGCCGGGTTCGATGCCACCACCACCCTGGTGCGCAGCGATTTCGAACTGGGCAAGTTCGCGCCTTTCGTCGGAGATGAAGTTGCCATCGCGATTTCGATCGAGGCGCAGAAGGCCGACTGATCCGGGCTTCAGAACTAGAGAAACCGCCGGTGGCCGATGCCCCGGCGGTTTTTTCGTGTCGTCGGCTTACTGAGCGTTGCGTGTTGCCGTCAACTCGACCGAAACGGTGACGGCGAAGGCCAACGAATCCTCTTTCGGCATCGATTGGCCAACCCCGAAGTCGAGGCGGTTGAGGTCCATCCTGCCGGACATTTTGGCAGTCTCGCCTTGGATGTCCAAAGAGAAGGGCAATACAACGTCCAGTGTTTGATCGCGGATGGTCAGCGGACCCCTTGCTTCATACCCCGTTTCGGTTTTGTAGATTTCGGCATCGAACTGGGCCGTCGGGAATTGCGCCTTGTCGAAGAAATCAGCCCCCATGGCCTGATCGGTCACGGTACCCAGGCTCAAAGATCCGATGGAGACGGTGACCTCTACCGAGCCGGCCGGACCGGGTTCGACGGGGTCGTCAAACGTAATCGCGGCGGTCCAGTCTGAAAACTGACCGGTAACAGGGTTGCCCAACTGTGTGATCGTGATGGCAAGCGTGCCTTCTTCCACCTGCCAATCCGATTGAACCGCCGCCAACTCGGCCGTTTCAACCTCGGCATCAGGCTTGTCTGAAAAACTGCCGGTCAGCAGGCCGGCTGACAGAACGCCAACCCAGACAAGCCCAGCAGCCGCGGCAGGAACCATCGAGTGCTTCTGTTCCGGCGGAACCGGCGCAGCGGACGCCCCGGGCAACATTCGCCGCAGGGTGCTGTCCTTGTCGATGACGTGGTGTTTCAGTGCTCCGGCTATGTGCAGGGTCAAAGCTGCGACGAGAACCAGCATGAAAAGCCAGTGCAGTGTTGCCATCACCTCGGCCAGATGCTCGGACTTGGGCACCAGTGGCAGGTTCTGCCCAAATGGCCAAAGGATGGGCGCGAAGCCTTCGGTAGCAGCGTGGTCGATCCAACCAGACAGCGGAACCAGAACCAAGGACCCATACAGCAGCCAATGGACCGTCTCGGCCGCAAAGGCCTCGGGCTTGTTGTCGGCGTTCAGCAGTCCGGGCTTGGCTTGAGTGAGCGACCAGAGAATGCGTGCCAGCGCAACGAAGAAGACGGTGATCCCTACGGTTTTGTGCAGGGAAAACAGCCGGGCGGCTTGGGCAAGATCGGCCTCGGTGGTGGGGATGGTCGGGTCATAGATTGCATGGGCCAGGTTGTTTGCGAACCACCCCAAGGGCAAGGCGGTGAAGATCAACAATGCGGTCAGCCAGTGGAATGTCTTGGTCACGCTGCCATAGCTGACATTGGTGTTGGTTAGGGACATTGATCTTGCGCTCCGGGTTTTCTGCTGTGGCCAAGGTAACCGTGTGACGCACATAGACAATAGCGTGTGGCGCACAGACCCGGTGCCGTCACGCAGAGTGCAGGCAGTGCTTGTGCCGGAACCTCACTCGGTTTACACCCCGGCGCAACCTAACGTCATCCAAGAGGTTGCAATGACACTTGCGTTCGTTTTTCCGGGGCAGGGCGCCCAGACCATCGGCATGGGCAAGGCGCTGGCCGACGCTTATCCGGCCGCCAAGGCCGTGTTTGACGAGGTGGACGAAGCGCTGGGCGAAAGCCTCAGCAGCCTGATCTGGGATGGCGACATCGAGACCCTGACTCTGACGCAGAACGCGCAGCCGGCGTTGATGGCCACATCGATGGCGGCGATGCGCGCGCTTGAGGCCGAAGGGGTCGATGTGACAAGGGCCGCCTTCGTGGCCGGTCATTCGCTGGGCGAATACTCGGCCCTTGCCGCAGCCGGCGCGCTGAGTGTCGCGGATACTGCTCGCCTGCTGCGCACCCGCGGTCAAGCCATGCAGAGCGCCGTTCCGGTGGGCGAGGGCGCGATGGCCGCGATCCTGGGACTGGACCTCGACGCCGTTCGCGCCGTGGCCGAAGAGGCCGCACAGGGCGAGGTGTGCCAGGCTGCCAATGACAATGACCCTACGCAGGTCGTGGTTTCAGGTGCCAAAGCCGCCGTTGAACGCGCCGCTGAAATCGCCAAGGAAAAGGGCGCGAAGCGCGCTGTGATGCTGCCGGTCAGCGCTCCGTTCCATTGTGCCCTGATGCAGCCTGCCGCCGACGTGATGGCCGAAGCTCTGGCGGGAGTCGAAATCAAGGCGCCGGAGGTTCCACTGGTTGCCAATGTCCGCGCCGAGGCGGTGACCGACCCCGACTTGATCCGGCAATTGCTGGTCGAACAGGTCACCGGTTCGGTCCGGTGGCGCGAATCCGTTCAGTACATGGTGGCGCAGGGTGTGACCGAAGCGTGGGAGATCGGTGCGGGCAAGGCTCTGTCGGGCATGATCCGCAAAATCGACCGGTCCATTGCCTGCTCCGCCGTTGGTACGCCGGAAGACGTTCAAAAAGCGCTGCAGGCAGGCGATTAACTCAAAGCTGGTCCGACAGGACACTCGAAAAGGATACCGGTATGTTTGATTTGACTGGAAAATGCGCCCTTATCACCGGGGCTTCGGGCGGGATCGGGGGCGAGATTGCACGCACCTTGCACGCCGCAGGGGCTACTGTTGGTCTGTCCGGCACGCGCGTCGAACCGCTGCAAAAGCTGGCGGATGAACTGGGCGAGCGCGCTCATGTCCTGCCGTGCAATCTGGGTGATCCCGAGGCCGTGGCCGCGTTGCCGAAACAGGCCGCCGATGCCATGGGGTCCGTTGATATTCTGGTCAACAACGCAGGCATCACCCGCGACAACATCTTCATGCGTATGTCTGACGAGGAATGGCAGAGCGTGATCGACGTGAACCTGACCGCCACCGCCAAGCTGTGCAAAGGCGTTCTTCGCGGCATGATGAAGGCGCGCTGGGGCCGCATCATCAACATCTCGTCCGTTGTCGGTGCAACCGGCAACCCGGGGCAGGTGAACTATGCCGCGTCCAAGGCGGGCATGGTTGGCATGACCAAATCGCTGGCCTATGAGGTCGCGAGCCGTGGCATCACCGCCAATGCCGTCGCGCCGGGTTTCATCACGACCGCGATGACCGACAAGCTGACCGATGAGCAGAAATCAGGCATCCTGACGCAGGTTCCCGCCGGTCGGATGGGCGAGCCATCTGAAATTGCGGCGGCCGTTCTGTACCTTGCAAGCCCCGAAGCGGGCTATGTTACCGGAACCACCTTGCATGTGAACGGCGGCATGGCCATGTTGTAGGCGCAGCCAGAGGCAGATGCGAAAGCGTTTGCCTCTTGCGTCGTCTGTGCTATAGGCGGCGCATGTAATCAGGGGTCGGTCGTTCAGGTCGGCCTTCTACTTTCCCGGAGACCCGGGACCCAAACCGCCCGGATCGGGCAAACCAAGGCCACCCCGAGCGGGCAAGGGCAGAACCGGGCAGACCGCCCTGAAATGGAATGAGGAATAGACATGAGCGACGTCGCAGATCGCGTTAAAAAGATCGTTGTTGAGCACCTGGGTGTTGAAGAGGACAAAGTCACCGAGAACGCGTCCTTCATCGACGATCTGGGCGCGGACAGCCTGGACACCGTTGAGCTGGTCATGGCTTTTGAAGAAGAGTTCGGCATCGAGATCCCCGATGATGCAGCCGAGACCATCCAAACCTTCGGCGACGCCGTGAAGTTCATCAGCGAAGCTTCCTGATCGCTTTGAATTTGACCGAAAACGGCGCTTCCGGGCAACGGAAGCGCCGTTTTTTTTTTGCCCGCTCGAATTCCCGCTTGCCTCGTGGAAAATCGGTTTGCACTGTTTGCGATGAGGCAACAAAACACCGGGTAAGGGCATGAAAAGATCCGCCCCGATGATCAACACCGCGCGCCTGATGATGTGCGCAATGCGCCCCGAGGACTTTGAACGGTTCGCGGAGATTTGGCGCGACCCCTGCGTGGTACGTCATATCGGCGGCAAACCCCGCACCCGGGGCGAGGCGTGGGACGCGTTCCTGCGAAATGCGGGACACTGGCAGATGGCTGGATTCGGTCAATGGGCCGTTTTCTTGCAGGCGAATCGCAAATTGATAGGTCAGGCCGGGTTCTTTTACGGCAACCGCTGTCTGGGCGAGGATTTCGACACCTTCCCCGAGGCCGGTTGGGTGTTGGCGCCCGAGGCGCATGGCCTGGGATACGGGCACGAGGCCGTTCAGGCCGCGCATGACTGGTTCGACCGGATCATGCCCGGGCCGTTGGTGTCGATGATTGACGCGGATCATGAGGCCTCGCAAAAGTTGGCGGCCAAGCTTGGGTATAAATTGCTTCGCGAGACAGAGTATCGGGACAGCCCGGTGAAACTGTTTCGACGCGACGGCCCTCCGGCCCGGAACTGAAACGCTTCTTTTTTCGCGGTGACGCAAACGGATCGTCGTTTGCCGAAACTGAGAAACGCGAACCTGCGCGCGACCAGTATGCTATTGTGGATATCCGGAACGATTGAGCGGAGGAGTGTGCTCATGAGGGTTTATCCTACAATGGAATTGCAGAACGGCCGCTGTGTCACGCTGGACAAGGGCCGTCTGGACGAACCGATGATCTGGCATGTCGATCCGGTGGAAACGGCCCAAGGCTGGGCCGCCGCAGGTGCCGAGTGGATGCACCTGACCGATTTCGATGCGATCGAGGGGCGGGACACGAACTCTGCGCTGGTCGAACAGATCATCCGCAGCGCCGAGCTGCCTGTTCAGTTGGCGGGCGGGTTCCGCTCGCGCGAGCAGGTCGAGCGTTGGATCGACAAAGGGGCAGGCCGCATCGTGATCGGCACCCTGGCGGCGCGTGATCCCCATCTGTTCAAAGAGTTGGCCAAGCTATACCCGGACCAAATCGTATTGGCCGTGGACGTATGGCAGGGCTACGTGATGACGGACGGCTGGCGCACCCAAAGCGCGTTCACCCCGGAGGCTTTCATCGAAGCGTTTGCCGATGCTCCACTGGCTGCCATTCTGGTCACCGATATCGATAGCGACATGGTGGATGTCGAGGCGCAGCTGGGCCTGATTTCGGGGCTGGCCGCGCATTCGCGCACACCGGTGATCGCCAGCGGCGTCGTGCGCAGCAGCGACGACATCTCGCGTCTGGCGTATATTCCCAATATCTCGGGTGCGTTGGTCGGACGGGCGCTGTTCCGCAAGACGGTCGACCTGTCCGAGGCATTGGCAGTGGCCAAAACCGCCCATGAACCAGTGGCACAGTTCCAGTAACGCAGCCTGATCCGTCCGAGCCGCCCCTGACAGGTCGTCGGGGGCGGCTCGTGTGATTCTGCTCTGGCCGGGCGCGGCGTGCGGCGCGGAGGCAGGCGGCAAGCTGCCGGTGCGGAATACGCTGTTGCTCTTGCCCCCGGACCCCGGGCCGGGGTATGAGCGTTTCTCAAACAGGAAGCAGGCAAGAGGCATTTCATGCGCAGAGTCGTTGTAACCGGTCTGGGATTGGTCACTCCACTGGCCAGCGGGGTCGAGGAAACCTGGTCGCGGCTGCTGGCCAGAGAGTCGGGTGCCGGCCCGATCACCTTGTTCGATGCCGAAGCTGCAGGGGTCACCACGACCTATGCCTGCGAGGTGCCTCGCGGTGACGGGACCAACGGGACTTTCAACCCCGATGACTGGATGCCGCCCAAGGAACAGCGCAAGATCGAGGACTTCATCCTGTATTCGATCGCCGCAGCCGAGATGGCCTGCAAGGACGCGAACTGGCTGCCCGAGGACGAGGAAGAACGTCTGCGCACCGGCGTTCTGATCGGGTCGGGCATCGGTGGTCTGGGCTCAATCGCGGAAACCGCCAACCTGATCCGCGACAAGGGTCCGCGCCGCGTTTCGCCGTTCTTCATCCCGGGCGCGCTGATCAACCTGGCGTCGGGTCAGGTCTCGATCCGCTTTGGCTTCAAAGGTCCGAACCACTCCGTGGTGACCGCCTGTTCGACCGGTGCTCACGCGATCGGCGATGCCAGCCGGATCATACGGTCGGGCGATGCCGACGTGATGATCGCCGGTGGCGGCGAGGGCTGCATCTGCGAGATCGGGATTGCCGGTTTCAACGCCTGCAAGGCGCTGTCGACCAAATATGCCGACAACCCAAAGGCCGCGAGCCGCCCCTATGACGTCGACCGCGACGGTTTCGTGATGGGCGAGGGCGCTGGGATCGTGGTTCTGGAGGAATACGAGCACGCCGTGGCCCGCGGCGCCAAAATCTATGCCGAGGTTCTGGGCTATGGCATGTCGGGCGATGCCTATCACATCACGGCGCCGGCCGAGGATGGCGACGGGGCGGAACGCTCGATGAAGGCGGCGCTGCGCAGCGCAGGGCTCGAACCGAAGGACCTGGACTATATCAACGCGCATGGCACCTCGACCATGGCCGACACGATCGAACTGGGGGCCGTTGAACGGCTGCTGGGCGAACATGCCAGCAAGGCGACGATGAGTTCGACCAAATCGGCCACAGGACACCTGCTGGGGGCCGCGGGCGCGATCGAGGCGATCTTCTCGATCCTTGCGATCCGGGATCAGGTCGCCCCGCCGACAATCAACCTGGACAACCCAGCCGTGGAAACGCCGATCGACCTTGCGCCGAATGCCAAGCGCGAGCGGGAAATCAACGTGGCGCTGTCGAACTCGTTCGGTTTCGGCGGCACCAATGCCAGCGTGATTTTCGGGAAAGCATCGTAAATGTGGCGGGCTCTGGCATCCAATGCGCTGACCTTTCTTGTGGTCGCCATGTTTCTTCTTGGCGGTCTGATCCTTTGGGGGCAGTCGCAGTACAAGGCCGAGGGCCCGCTCGATACCGCCATTTGCCTTCGGGTGAAGGGTGGTTCGAACATGAACAAAGTCAGCCGTGATCTTGAAGATCAGGGCGCGATCAGCAGCGCAACCATCTTCCGTATGGCGGCAGACTACACCGACAAGTCGCAGCAGCTGAAAGCGGGTAGCTTCCTGATCCCCGAAGGCGCTTCGATGGCTGAAATCATCGACGAAGTCACCCGCAGCGGCGCCAGCACATGCGGAACCGAGGTCGAGTACCGCATCGGTGTGACCCGCACTCAGACACGGGTCCGCGAGCTGGACCCTGCAACATTGAATTTCGTCGAGGTCGCATCTTTTGTCGTTGGTGAGGACGAAGTCCCTGAAGTCTATCAGGAAAAGCGGAACCAAGCCGATACGCGATACCGCGTTTCCTTGGCAGAAGGTGTCACCAGTTGGCAGGTCGTTGAGGGGCTGAAGGCCGTGGATGCCCTGACCGGAGAGGTCTCGGAAATTCCGCCTGAAGGCATGTTGGCCCCGGACAGCTACGAAATCTCACCGGGTGATGAGCGAACGGCTTTGCTGCAAAAGATGCAGGACAGGCAGCAAGAGCGGATTGCGCGGGTTTGGGAGACGCGTCAAGACGGGTTGCCCCTGTCCAGCCCCGAAGAAATGCTGATCCTCGCCTCGATCATCGAGAAGGAGACAGGCATTCCGGAAGAGCGCGGTCAGGTTGCCAGTGTCTTTGTGAACCGCCTGAAGCAAGGCATGAAGCTGCAGACGGATCCCACGGTGATCTACGGCGTGACCAAGGGTCAGGGTACGCTGGGCCGAGGCCTTCGCCGCAGCGAGCTTCGGCGGAACACGCCCTGGAACACCTATTTGATAGACGGTTTGCCGCCCACGCCGATTGCCAACCCGGGTCTGGCCAGCTTGCAAGCTGCCGTAGCTCCAGACGAAACCGACTTCGTGTTCTTCGTCGCAGATGGAACCGGCGGCCATGCCTTCGCCAAGACGCTGCAGGAACACAACCGAAACGTTGCCAAATGGCGTGAGATCGAAGCCGAGCGGAACAATTCGGGTAACTGATCCGCTCGCTGGTCGAGCGCAGAGCCAGCATGAGTCAGGCGGACAACCCGCCTGAGAAATGAAAAGTCAAAATCCTGGAAAAAGACTGCGCGCATGCGGACATGCGCGCAGTTTTTTTATGCGGCCGATTTGCGGCGCGGACGGCGCCGACGGTTGGCGGGGCCATTCGTGCCCTGCGGTTTCGGGCCACGGCGTCGATTGCGCTGGCGATTGCCGGGCTTGGCGGCCTCTGCGGATTCGGGTGCCGCTCCGCTGGCGACCGGGATCTCGATCTTCATCAATTTCTGAATCTGACGCAGCAGATCAAATTCATCCGGTGCGCAGAAGGCTATGGCTTCGCCTTCGCGGCCGGCCCGAGCGGTGCGGCCAATGCGGTGCACATAGTTGTCGGGAACGTCTGGCAGGTCGTAGTTGATGACATAGGCCACCCCAGGAATGTCGATGCCACGGGCTGCCACGTCGGTGGCAACCAGGACTGTGATCTCGCCGGCGCGGAAGGCCTTGATGGCGCGATCCCGCTGGCCCTGGCTCTTGTTGCCATGGATCGATGCTGCGTTGTAGCCGTCGGCCACCAACCCTTTCATCAGCTTTTCCGCACCATGCTTGGTCCGGGAGAACACAAGCGTCAGGGCGTCGGTATCACGCGAAAGGATCTCGCGCAGCTTGGCGGGTTTTCCCGGCTTTTCAACGAAATGCACCGACTGGGTGATCTTGTCGGCCGCCTTGCCCGGAGGCGAGACCTGTACCCGTTGCGGGTTGGTCAGGTAGGCGCGGCTGAGTTCTTCCATCTGTTTCGGCATGGTGGCCGAGAACAGCATGGTCTGGCGCGGAGTGCCCAGTTGCGGCGCGATTTTGCGCAGAGCGTGGATGAAACCGAGGTCCAGCATCTGGTCGGCCTCATCCAGAACTAGGTGCCGAACCGAGCCGAGATCGACCGCGCCACGCTCCATCAGGTCGATCAAACGACCGGGGGTCGCGACAAGAATATCGGTCCCACGCGAAAGAAACATGATCTGTTTGTTGATCGACTGTCCGCCGACAACTGTGGCCACGCGCAGTTTCGTCTTTTTGGTAAGCGTGCGGAGGCTTTCAGCGATCTGGTTCACCAGTTCGCGGGTTGGGGCGAGGATCAGCGCCTTGGCGGTTTTGGGTGCCGGTTTGCCGGGCTGCGCCAGAAGGTGGTCGATCAGCGGCAGGCCAAAGGCCAGCGTCTTGCCGGTGCCGGTCTGTGCAAGGCCCAGAATGTCATGTCCTTCCAAGGCCAACGGGATGGCCTGGTTCTGGATCGGTGTGGGTTGAGTGAAATTTGCGCGCTCGAGCGCGTCGTTCAGTGCCGGCGCGAGGCCGAGCATGTCGAAATCGAACAAGTCGTCTTCCTTTGTGATCCGCGCCGGCATTGGCCGTGCGCGAACAAGAGTAGCTGGCCGTGCGGATTGCACGACCGGCAGGGAGTGTGCGCAGCCTCAGGATTTGCGGGCGAGTCCCGCAACATCCGGCTTTTGCGTCAAGAACCCTGCGTGAATGGGAACTGGGAAAATTGGGCGCTATCTCGGACCTCGGTTCAGTCCGCGTGCTCACGCGGCAGCGCTGTGGCGTAGATGAGCGCTGCTGAGGCGAATGTCAAGCCGACACCGGCAGGCAAAGCTGCCGGTGTCCTGTTCGTTGCAAATGGATGGTCAACGACGAGGCGTCGGGGCGGCGGCAGCCAGTGCCTTTTCGACTGCCTGTGCGGTGGAGGGGTGCCCGGCCTTGGACAGGCACGAAGCAATTATACCCGCGTCAGGGCGCTCGGGGCGCTTGCCGGGCTTGGGACGATCGCCCAGGCAGCTTTGGAGCGCAGATTGCGGAACGCCAATCTCGCTGGCGATCTTGCCAAGATCAGGTCCGCGGTGCCCTGTCTGAGCCTGCGCCACTGTGCCGAAGAGCATCAGGCCTCCCAGACAGATTACCGAGACATAGCTGAGGGGATGGTACATTTTTTGTCCTTCAGAAATTTTTCGTATGTTTGCGGTTCTTGGTGTTTACGCAGATTGCGTGTGCAATCCGTTTTTGAAACGCACGA
Organism: Ruegeria sp. BC2; assembly: GCF_056539245.1. Taxonomy (NCBI): domain Bacteria; kingdom Pseudomonadati; phylum Pseudomonadota; class Alphaproteobacteria; order Rhodobacterales; family Roseobacteraceae; genus Ruegeria; species Ruegeria sp. BC2. The sequence goes on along the minus strand of NZ_JBQFUQ010000001.1, from coordinate 1,512,716 downwards.
CGGGAATTACTCCGTCGCGGAAATCTTGCCGATCACAGAATTGGTTGCGGTCCCTGAGCTGGATTAGGATTTTGTTAACACTGGCAGTGCGTTACTTGTTGCGCGCTGTTGCGTCGGAGCTTGACTGAGCGCCCGATTTCGCGTATAAGTTGTGTCATGCTAGAAGAAGTGGGCAACGGCCCCGGGGCGACCCGGCGGCCGTTTTTCATTTCTCTCGTGCGGAGATCACTCACGCATGAGGTCACAGGCAAACATGACTTTGATTACCCCGGAAGAGCGGATGTCCCGGACGGCCGAGCTGTTGCAGTCGTTGGAGGTGTCCATTCGCGGTTTGCGGCAAGCGGCGGAAGACCTGCGCAGGCGGATCGAGGCCGGGGAGGATGAAGACCTGGCGAGTTCAGCCAGACAACTCGGACAGCTAGAGGGGCTGATCCGAAGTTGCCAGAAAGTGGAGACAAGCTTTGTCGAACAGTGTCACAGACAAGCGGGAATTGCCCAAGGGGGCTATGCGCTCGACCTGGAGCGGGCCCGATCTGAGATCGGGTGCCGATTGGCTCGCCTCCGCGCCTGCTGCGGTGCGGGACAGATTTCTGAGTGAGATCGGGGAGGGGGGGCTGTGTGCCCTCCCTTTCCTGTTCGAGTTCTGGGCGTTGCCGCATCAATTGCCGCCCGAGGGCGACTGGCGGTCATGGGTGATCATGGGCGGGCGCGGCGCGGGCAAGACGCGGGCCGGAGCCGAATGGGTGCGGTCGATGGTGGAAGGGTCGAAGCCGTTTGATGAGGGTGAGGCCCGGCGCGTGGCGCTGGTGGGCGAGACCTTTGACCAGGTGCGCGACGTGATGATCTTCGGCGACAGCGGGATCATGCAGTGCTCGCCCCCCGACCGGCGGCCGCAGTGGAAGGCGTCGGAACGCAAGCTGGTCTGGCCCAACGGGGCCGAGGCGCAGGCCTTTTCGGCGCATGACCCCGAAGGGCTGCGGGGGCCGCAGTTCGACGCGGCCTGGGTGGATGAACTGGCCAAGTGGAAAAAGGCGGGCGAGACCTGGGACATGCTGCAATTTGCGCTGCGTCTGGGCGAGCGGCCGCGGGTCTGCGTGACCACGACGCCGCGCAACGTGAAGGTGCTGAAGGATCTGCTGGCGGCGCCGTCGACGGTGATGACCCATGCGCCGACCGAGGCGAACCGGGCCAATCTGGCGGAGTCCTTTTTGCAGGAGGTGCGCGCGCGTTATGCGGGCACAAGGCTGGGGCGGCAGGAGTTGGACGGGGTGTTGCTGGCCGATGCCGAGGGGGCGTTGTGGACTGGCTCGATGCTGGATGCGGCGCGGGTCAAGGCGCTGCCCGAGCTGGACCGCGTGGTGGTGGCGCTGGACCCGGCGGTGACGGGCGGATCGGGCGCCGATGCCTGCGGGATCGTGGTGGTCGGCGCACGGCTGCAGGGGCCGCCCGAGGACTGGCGGGCTTATGTGCTGGCCGACCGGACGGTGCAGGGTGTCGGCCCGGCGGGCTGGGCGCGGGCGGCAATCGACGCGATGGATGAATTCGGGGCCGAACGGCTGGTGGCCGAGGTCAACCAGGGCGGGCAGTTGGTGGAAGAGGTTGTGCGGCAGGTGGACCCTCTGGTCCCGTTCCGGGCGGTGCGGGCCTCGCGCGGGAAGGTGGCGCGGGCCGAGCCGGTGGCGGCGCTGTATGAGCAGGGGCGGGTGTTCCATGTGGCCGGGCTGGACGCGTTGGAGGAACAGATGTGCCAGATGACCGCGCGGGGGTTCGAGGGGCAGGGCTCGCCCGACCGGGTCGATGCGCTGGTCTGGGCGTTGCATGAGCTGGTGGTGGCGCCGGCAGCGGCATACCGGCGGCCGAGGGTGCGGGTCTTGTGATCAGCCCTTGGGTTTTTCGAACTTTGCGAAGGCCTCGGCGTAGTCGGGATGCCAGCGTGAAAGGGCGGGGCGGTTGTAGATGATGTCCTCGGCGGCCCATTGAACGCGACGGCGGTCGCGTACGGCATCGACGTCGTTGTCAGGGCAGAGGATGTAGAAATCGCCTTGGGCCATGCGGTCGAGGAAATAGTCGACGGTCTGCTCGCTGGTCCAGGCGGCGGCCGGTTTTTCGGGCAGGAATGACGCGACCATGCCGGTATAGGTAAAGCCCGGAACGAAGAGATGCGCGGTGATCGGTGCGCCGGCCTCGCGCAGCTCGTGCGCGAGCTGTTCGGTCAGCGTTTTGACGGCGGCCTTGGACACGTTGTAGCCGGGGTTGCCTGGCGGAGATGTTATCCCCTGCTTTGACCCGGTGTTGATTACGACGGCCGGGCGGTCAGCCTCGATCATGCGGGGCAAAAAGGCTTGGACGCCGCGCAGCACCCCCAGAAAGTTCACGTCGAGAATTTTCCGCCAGTTGTCGAATGACTCCCATGTTTTCGTCGGCAGGCTGATCCCTGCATTGTTCATCAAGACGGCGACCTGCCCGGCGGCGAAAGCTGTGTCGGCCAGATTTTCCATGTCGGCTTGAGAGGTGACATCCGTCGGCACCGCGGTGATGTTTGCCGCGTCAAAGCCTGCCTTCAGGTCTTGCGTCGTTTCGTCCAGCGCCTGTCCCGGAAGATCGGCCAGTATGACGTCCAGCCCGGCTTGGGCAAAACGCTGTGCCGCGACGCGCCCGACACCGCTGGCGGCGCCGGTCACGACGGCGATCCCGCCGGTTTTCACTGCGCTTTCATACATGGCTGGTCCCTCGTGATGCTCAGATGCTGAGGGTAGCGCATTTCTGTCGGATGCCGAGGTTTATCCTGCGGGCACATGTTCCCCAGCCGTTGCACAACGGCCGTACGCCCCATTCCCGAGGCTTAAAGATCTTTCCGTCATAACTCCTTTCAACAAGCCGGGCAGAGCGGCGGCAGAAAGGAGCATCTGGACATGGTATTCGATTTCTTGCGTCGTGGATCGGCTGGGAAAGCCCCCGAGGCAAAAGCAAGCGCAGCCGGGCCGGTGGTGGCCTGGCAGACCGGCGGGCGAGTCGCCTGGAGCCCGCGGGACACCGTCTCGCTGACGCGCACGGGGTTCTCGGGCAACCCGGTGGGGTTCCGGTCGGTCAAGCTGATTGCCGAGGCCGCGGCGGCGCTGCCTCTGGTCCTGCAGGACGATGCGCAGCGGTACGAGACGCACTCGGTTCTGCGCCTGATGCGCCGTCCGAACGCGGCGCAGGGCAAGGCCGAGCTGCTGGAGGCGCTGTTCGGGCAGCTGCTGCTGTCGGGCAACGCCTATGTCGAGGCGGTGCAGGCCGCGGGCGGGTTGCCGGTCGAGCTGCATGTGCTGCGCTCGGACCGGATGAGCGTGGTGCCGGGGGCGGATGGCTGGCCCAGAGCCTATGACTACACCGCCGGGGGCAAGACGCACCGGTTCCCGGCCGCGGCCATCTGCCATATCAAGTCGTTCCATCCGCAGGATGACCATTACGGCTTTTCGCCCATGCAGGCGGCGGCGATGGCGATCGACGTGCACAACAGCGCCTCGCGCTGGTCGAAATCGCTGCTGGACAATGCCGCGCGGCCTTCGGGCGCGCTGGTGTGGAAGGGCGGCGACGGGCAGGGCGGGATGGCCGAGGAACAGTTCCGCCGCCTGAGCGACGAGATCGAGGCGAACTATCGCGGGGCGCGCAACGCCGGGCGTCCGATGGTTCTGGAAGGGGGGCTGGATTGGAAGCCGATGGGCTTTTCCCCCTCGGACATGGAGTTTCAGAAGACCAAGGAAGCCGCCGCCCGCGAGATCGCGCTGGCCTTCGGTGTCCCGCCGATGTTGCTGGGGATCCAGGGGGACGCGACCTATTCGAACTATCAGGAGGCCAACCGGGCGTTCTATCGCCTGACCGTTCTGCCCCTGGTGACGCGGGTGGCGGCGGTGTTGTCGGACTGGCTGTCGGGCTTTACCGGCGAAGATCTGGTGCTGAAGCCCGATCTGGACCAGGTGTCGGCGCTGGCGGCGGAGCGTGACGCGCAATGGGCGCGGGTGGCCAACGCCGATTTCCTGACGGATGCAGAAAAGCGTGCTCTGCTGGGCCTGCCGGCGCTGGCGGAGACGGCGGATGGCTGACACGCCGGGATACCCGCCCTTTGACTGCGCGCCGGGCCTGCGTCTGGCCGCGCACGAAAGGGTGGCCGAGATCCAGCATGCGCATCTGTGCAGGCGACTGGATCAGATCGAGGAAATGATGGAACGGCTGGAGCGGCGGTTGTGGCTGACGGTCTATGGCGTGGCGGCGGTGATCCTGGCGCAGGCGTTCCAGTCTTTCCTGACGGTGGCGCCATGAATTCAGTGGCTTACGAGGAGTTGTTCATGGATTTGGAACGCAAGTTCGCGCGGTTCGGCGATGGGCTGTCGGTGACCGAAGACGCGGTGATCGAGGGCTATGCCAGCCTGTTCGGCCAGGTCGATCAGGGCCGCGACGTGGTGCAGAAAGGTGCCTATGCCGCGTCGCTGGCCGGGCTTAAGGCGGCCGGTCAGCGGGTCAAGATGTTGTGGCAGCACGACCCGGCCCAGCCCATCGGCGTGTGGGACGAGGTGCGCGAGGATGAGCGCGGCCTGTGGGTCAAGGGGCGGTTGCTGGAGAGCACCCAGAAGGGGCGCGAAGCGGCCGAGCTGATCCGCGCGGGTGCGCTGGACGGGCTGTCGATCGGCTATCGCACAAAGCGGGCCGTGAAGGATGACAAGGGCCGGCGGCTCTTGACGGAACTGGAGCTGTGGGAGGTGTCGCTGGTGACCTTCCCGATGCTGCCCAGTGCGCGGGTGGCGGCAAAGGGGACGGACCCCGATGCCGAGGACACCTGGCGCAGTATTGCCGAGGTGTTCGAGAACGCCCGGCAGGAGCTGGCGCGACCCTAGCGCGCCTCAACCCCCACCCAGAAAGGAAGTGCTGATGAGCAAGACCGAGACCGCGGCCTTGACCGGAGAGGGTGTGCCCCTGGTTCAGGAGGTGAAGCAGGCGATGGCTGGCTTCGTGAGCGAATTCAAGGGCCTGAAGGCTGAAGTTCAACACAAACTGCAACAGACAGAAGAGCGACTGACCATGCTGGATCGTAAATCAACCATCGCGGCGCGCCCGCATCTTGCGGCCTCGACCCTGGAGGAAGCGCCGCACCAGAAGGCCTTTGACGCCTATGTGCGCTCGGGCGATGACGACGCACTGCGCGGGCTGGAAATCGAGGCCAAGTCGCTGTCGACGGCCGTCAACAGCGATGGCGGCTACCTGGTCGATCCGCAGACCGCCGAGATGATCCAGTCGGTGCTGAAATCCACCGCGTCGATCCGCTCGATCGCGTCGGTCGTGAATGTCGAAGCGAATTCGTTCGACGTGCTGATCGACCACACCGATGTGGGCGCGGGCTGGGCTGCCGAAAACGCCACCGCCGCCGAGACCGGGACCCCGTCGATCGACCGCATCTCGATCCCGCTGCACGAGCTGAGCGCGCTGCCCAAGGCCTCGCAGCGGCTGCTGGATGACAGCGCATTCGACGTCGAGGGCTGGCTGGCCGGCCGTATCGCCGACAAGTTCGCCCGCGCCGAGGCCGCGGCCTTCATCAACGGTGACGGCATCGACAAGCCCAAGGGCATCCTGAGCCATCCGGCGGTGGACAATGATGTCTGGACCTGGGGCAACCTGGGCTATGTGCCCACCGGTGTCGCGGGCGGCATCGATGCGGATGCGATCGTGGACGTGGTCTATGCGCTGGGCGCGCAGTACCGCGTGAACGGTACCTTCGTGATGAACTCGAAAACCGCGGGCGTGATCCGCAAGCTGAAGGATGCCGACGGCCGCTTCCTGTGGTCGGATGGCCTGGCAGCAGGTGAGCCTGCGCGCCTGATGGGTTATCCGGTGCTGATCGCCGAGGATATGCCCGATCCGGGCACCGACAGCTTCTCGATCGCCTTCGGTGACTTCTCGGCCGGCTATACCATCGCCGAGCGCCCCGACCTGCGCGTGCTGCGCGATCCGTTCAGCGCCAAGCCGCATGTCCTGTTCTATGCCACCAAGCGCGTGGGCGGCGACATCAGCGACTTTGCCGCGATCAAGCTGGTGAAATTCGGCACCGCCTAAGCGGTGGCGTATCCGGGGGGCCGGTGGGCCGGTCCCTCGGGCGGCGGGCGCGGGTCGGGGTGAGATCTCCCGCGTTGTCTAGCTGCTCCCCTCCGTCCGAGCAACGTGGGGCGGCACGTGCCCGCCAATTTCCAAGGATGCGGCCCCCGGAGGGGTCCGAGATTGCGGAGTGAATGGATGATGTTGATCGAAGAAACCGCCATCGCGGATGCGGCGCTGCCGGTGGATCAGTTCAAGGCGCATCTGCGGCTGGGCACGGGATTTGCCGAGACCAGCCTGCAGGATGACGTGTTGAAGGGGTTCCTGAGGGCGGCGATGGCCGCGATCGAGGCGCGCACGGGCAAGGTGCTGATATCGCGCAGTTTCACCTGGACCCTGAGCCGTTGGCGCAACGATGCGGGCGAGGTTCTGCCGGTCGCGCCGGTGACGAGTATCGACGCGGTGACTCTGACCGACGCGCAGGGCGCCCAGCAGGTGGTGGCGCCGGGAACCTACCGCCTGGAGCGCGACAACCAGCGTCCTTGCCTGCGGCCGATGGGGGCTTGCCTGCCCGCCATTCCCACCGGTGGAGAGGTGACCATCGCGCTGACGGCTGGGATGGCGGCGGATTGGGGCGGGCTGCCGGCGGATCTGGGGCAGGCGGTGTTGCTGCTGGCGGCGCACTACTATGAATATCGCGACGAGACCAGCCTGAGCGACGGCTGCATGCCCTTTGGCGTGACCAGCCTGATCCAGCGCTATCGCATGGTGCGCTTCGGCGCGGGGGTGATGCAATGAGCGCGCCCCGTCTGAACCGGCAGCTGGTGCTGGAGGCCCCGGTGCGGGTGGCCGATGGCGCGGGCGGCTATGCCGAGACGTGGGCGCCTCTGGGCACGCTGTGGGCTGAGGTGACCGCCCGGACCGGCACCGAGCGCGCGGTCGCGAATGTGCCGGTGTCGCGCGTGAGTTACCGCATCGTTGTGCGTGGCGCGCCCGAGGGGTCGTCGATGCGCCCGGCACCCGATCAGAGGTTTCGCGAGGGCGAGCGGCGCTTCGTGATCCGCGCCGTGGCCGAATACGACCCGGCCGGTCGCTATCTGACCTGTTTCGCGGATGAGGAGGTGGCGGCATGAGCTATGGCGTTTCGGCGGCGCTGCAGGCGGCGGTGTTCCAGCAATTGGTGGCGGATGCCCAGGTGGGCGCGCTGAGCGGCGGCGCGATCTATGACGCGGTGCCTTCGGGGACGGTTCCGCAGACCTACGTGACGCTTGGCCCCGAGGAGGTGCGCGAGGCCTCGGACAAGACGGGGCAAGGCACTTTGCATCGCTTCACGGTGTCGGTGGTGTCCGAGGCGGCCGGGTTCGGCGCGGCCAAGACGCTGGCCGGGGCCGTGTGCGACGCGCTGGACGGGGCCGCGCTGACGCTGGATCGGGGACGGCTGGTGGGGCTGTGGTTCGAGCGGGCCTCGGCCCGGCGCACCGGGACCGGCGGCGCGATCCGGCAGATCGACCTGAGATTCCGCGCCCGCGTGGAAGACAACTAAGCAATCAATGGAGAAAGCATATGGGTGCCCAGAACGGTAAGGACCTGCTGGTCAAGGTGGACATGAATGGCACAGGCCTGTTCCAGACCATCGCGGGGCTGCGTGCCACGCGGATCAGTTTCAACGCGGAAAGCGTGGATGTCACCTCGTTGGAGAGCCAAGGCGGCTGGCGCGAGCTGCTGTCGGGGGCGGGGGTCAAGTCGGCCTCGATTTCCGGATCGGGCGTGTTCAAGGACGCCGGCACGGATGAACGCGCGCGGCAGTTGTTCTTTGACGGCGAAACGCCCGCCTTTCAGGTGATCATCCCCGATTTCGGCATCGTCGAAGGACCGTTCCAAGTGACCGGGATCGAGTATGCCGGCTCGCATAATGGCGAAGCGACCTATGAGATGAGCCTGGCCAGCGCCGGTGCTCTGACCTTCGTGGCGTTGTGATGGTCAATCCGTGGGCGGGAGAAGTGGCGCTGGTGGTCGATGGCCAGCGCCGGGTGCTGAAGCTGACGCTGGGCGCGTTGGCCGAGCTGGAGCAGGAGCTGGGCGCAGGGTCTTTGGTGGAACTGGTGCAGCGGTTCGAGAGCGGCGCCTATTCCAGCGGTGACGTGCTGGCGCTGATCTTGGCGGGGTTGCGCGGTGGCGGGATGGATGTGACCCGCGCCGACATGTTGCGGGCCGAGATAGAGGGCGGCCCGATGGCGGCGGCGCGGGCGGCGGCCGAGCTGCTGGCGCGGGCCTTCATGGTGCCGGGTGAGTCATGAGCGGCTTTGACTGGCCCGGCCTGATGCGGGCCGGCCTGCACGGGTTGCGGCTGACGCCGGATCAGTTCTGGCGTCTGACCCCGGCGGAACTGCGGCTGATGCTGGGGCAGGGCCGCGGGATTCCGGCGATGAACCGGGCACGGCTGGACAAGCTGCTGGCCGCCTGGCCCGACAAGATACAAGGAGAGCGTGATGACGGATCGGGACGGGTTTGACGACCTGCAGGAGCGCGGCGAGGCGCTGGGCGATGCCCTGGGCGATGCCGCCACGATGGCGGCGGCCTTCGACGCCCAGATGAAGCGGATCAGCGCCGCCTTTGAAGAGACCGGGAAGGATGTCGCCACGTTGGAGCGCGGCATGTCGAGCGGCCTGCGCAAGGCCTTCGACGGCGTGGTTCTGGACGGCATGAACCTGTCGGATGCGCTGGACGTGCTGAAGAACTCGTTGATCCGCACGGCCTATTCGGCGGCGATCAAGCCGGTGACGGATCACTTCGGCGGCATGCTGGCCAATACGGTCGGCGGCCTGGTGCAGGGGCTGCTGCCCTTTGCGGATGGCGGCAGTTTCGTTCAAGGGCGCGTCATGCCCTTTGCCAATGGCGGCGTGGTTACCGGGCCCACCATGTTTCCGATGCGCGGTGCGACCGGGTTGATGGGTGAGGCCGGCCCCGAGGCGATCATGCCGCTGGCGCGCGGACCTGACGGCAAACTGGGCGTGCGCAACTCGGGCGGCGGACGGGCGGTGAACGTGGTGATGAACATCACCACACCCGACGTTCAGAGCTTCCGCCGCAGCCAGGGCCAGATCGCGGCCCAGATGAGCCGCGCCCTGGGGCGCGGTAATCGCAACCGGTAGTTTGGGGAGCAGGACATGAATTTCCACGAAGTCAAATTTCCCGCCAGCCTGAGTTTCGGCTCGGTTGGCGGACCCGAACGGCGCACGGATATCGTGACGCTGGCCAACGGGTTCGAAGAACGCAACACGCCTTGGGCGCATTCGCGACGGCGCTATGACGCCGGTTTGGGGATGCGGTCGCTGGACGACATCCAGACGTTGATCGCCTTTTTCGAAGCGCGTCAGGGGCAGATGTACGGGTTCCGCTGGAAGGACTGGTCGGACTACAAGTCCTGCGCCGCCACTGCCGAGGCCGACAAGGGCGACCAGATAATCGGGCAGGGCGACGGGGTCACGACCGCGTTCCAACTGGTCAAGACCTATGCCTCGGGCGGGGTCGGCTATGTCAGGCCCATCGTCAAGCCGGTGCTGGGTACGGTCAAGATTGGGCTGGATCAGGATGAGGCCCGAGAAGGCGTCGATTTCGAGGTGGACCTGAATAGCGGTCTGATCCAATTCGTCGTCCCGCCATCCGAGGGGGTCGAGGTGACCGCCGGGTTTGAATTCGATGTGCCGGTGCGGTTTGACACCGACAGGATCCAAGTCAGCGTGGCCAGCTTTCAGGCAGGCGACGTACCCAATGTTCCGGTGGTGGAGGTGCGGGTCTGATGAGCGGCGACAAGCAGGCATTGCTGACCCATCTTCAGTCCGGCATGACTACGGTCTGCCGCTGTTGGGCGATCACCCGAACCGATGGCATGTCCTTCGGGTTCACCGACCATGACCGCGAACTGGCCTTTGACGGGCTGGTTTTCAAGGCAAGCACCGGTCTCACAGCCTCGGCCATCGAACAGGCGACGGGCCTGTCGATCGACAATTCCGAGGCCATGGGGGCGCTGTCTGATGCGGCCGTGCGCGACGAGGATATCGAAGACGGCCGCTTTGACGGTGCCGATGTCCGAGCATGGCTGGTCAACTGGGCCGCGCCGGAACAGCGCATGTTGCAGTTCCGTGGCTCAATCGGCGAGCTGCGCCGCGCAGGGGGCGCGTTTCACGCCGAATTGCGCGGGCTGACCGATCTGCTGAACCGACCCTTGGGGCGGATCTACCAAAAACCCTGTACGGCCGTTTTGGGTGACAAAGCCTGCGGCTTCGACAGGTTGACGCCCGGCTACTGGGCCGAGGCCGAGATTGCCGAGATCGACGAGGGTCCGATCCTCAGACTGCAGGGGGCGGAGGCGTTTGAGGACGGCTGGTTCGAACGTGGCCGCGTCGATGTGCTGACCGGCCGCTCTCAGGGTCTTTGGGCTTCGGTGAAGACGGACCGAAGCATCAAGATCGGGCGGGAATTGCACCTTTGGACCGCTCTGGGCTCGGGTCTGGCCGCCGGTGACCGTGTGCGGGTGCTGGCGGGCTGCGACAAGCGGATGGAGACCTGTCGGTTGAAATTCAACAACATCATAAATTTCCAGGGTTTTCCGGATCTGCCGAGCGAAGACTGGGTGATGGCCGTGCCGAAACAGGGCAACGCGAACAATGGAGGCAGCAGGCGGTCATGGTGACGGCGCAGGATATCGTGGACGAAGCACGAGGCTGGCTGGGAACGCCCTATGTGCATCAGGCCTCGGTCAAGGGAGCGGGAACCGATTGCTTGGGATTGCTGCGCGGTGTCTGGCGATCCGTCATCGGCCGCGAGCCCGAGGCGGTGCCTACCTACAGCATGGACTGGTCCGAACCGCAGGGCGAAGAGCGCATGTGGGCGGCTGCGCGGCGCAATCTGGTCGAACGTCCGCGCAACTTTCTGGCCCCTGGATGCGTGCTGCTGTTCCGGATGCGCGATGCCGGTGTGGCCAAACACCTTGGTATCGTGAGTGAAGCGGGCGCCGTGCCACGCTTCATCCATGCCTATTCCGGACATGGCGTTGTCGAAAACGCACTGAGCGACCCCTGGCGCCGCCGGGTGGTCGCCTGCTTTGAATTTCCTTTGGAGGGCAACTGATGGCGACGATAGTTTTATCTGCGGCGGGGGCTGCGCTGGGCGGGTCCATCGGTGGGACCGTTGCTGGGCTGTCAACGGCCATCGTGGGCCGGGCAGTCGGCGCGACGCTCGGGCGGGTTATCGACCAGCGATTGATGAGCCAGTCGGTCATGGGTGCCGGAAGCGAGGTGGTCGAGTCTGGCCGGCTGGACCGGTTCAGACTTACGGAAACAGGCGAGGGCGCGCCGTTGTCCACCGTGTTCGGCCGAATGCGGGTCGGTGGGCAGGTGATCTGGGCGTCGAATTTCCTTGAGACCCGCAAAACCACGACGTCTCCGCAGTCTTCTGGCGGCAAAGGAACGCCAAAACCAGCCGAAGTCACCACGACCACCCATAGCTACAGCTACTCGATATCACTGGCGATTGCTGTCGGCGTCGGAGAGATCGCGGACATCGCGCGGATATGGGCCGATGGGGAAGAGCTTGAGCGCAACAGTCTGAACATGCGGGTTTATACCGGCAGCCAGGATCAGCTGCCGGATCCACTGATCGAAACGATCGAAGGTGCCGGAACGGTTCCGGCCTATCGCGGCACTGCGTATGTTGTGATTGAAGACCTGCCGCTGGCGCAATTTGGCAATCGCGTTCCCCAGTTCTCTTTCGAGGTTGTTCGGCCTGATCAGAAATCCGCACCAGACTACGAATCCGAATTGCAACAGATTGTCCGGGCCGTGGCCCTGATGCCTGGCACCGGGGAATACACGCTGGCCAGCACGCAGGTAAACTATTCCAAAAGGTCGGGCCAAAGCTGGGCCGCCAACGTCAATTCGCCCTCGGGCGAGCCCGATCTGGTGGCCTCGGTGCGTGCCCTGAACAAAGAACTTCCGGGCTGCAAGGCTGCGTCACTGGTGGTCTCTTGGTTCGGAGATGACTTGCGTTGCGGCGCTTGCAGCGTTCGACCCAAGGTGATCCGCGACGACGTGGACGGCGCCAACATGCCGTGGAAAGTCTCTGGGCTAAAGCGCAAATCGGCCCAGGTCGTGCAACATGTGGACGGGCGACCCGTCTATGGCGGTACCCCGGCCGATGCGTCGGTGGTTCAGGCCATTCAACACCTCAAGGGCTCCGGCAGCCGGGTAATGTTCTATCCTTTCATCCTGATGGATCAGATGCAGGGTAATGGTCTTCCAGACCCATGGTCGGATGCCGGCGATCAGCCGCATCTGCCGTGGCGCGGCCGGATCACGCTGGACGTGGCTCCAGGGCGTCCGGGGTCGTTGGACGGAACCGCAGGTGCGGACGCTCAGGTGGCAAGCTTTTTTGGTGCAGCCCAAGCCTCGGATTTCATCATCGGTAATGGCACTGTCACCTATACCGGACCGGAAGAATGGAGCATGCGCCGTTTCATTCTTCACTACGCGGCGTTGTGCAAGGCAGCAGGCGGGGTCGAGGCGTTCTGCATCGGCTCGGAAATGCGTGGCCTTACCCAGATACGCGGCGCGTCCGGGTTCGCGGCCGTTGCTCAGCTGAAGGCATTGGCGGCGGAAGCGCGGCAGATACTGGGGCCAGACACCAAGATAGGCTACGCCGCGGATTGGACGGAATATTTCGGGTACCAGCCTGCCGATGGCAGCGGTGACCGATACTTCCATCTGGACCCTCTGTGGGCAGACGAAAACATCGATTTCGTCGGGATCGACAACTACATGCCGGTCTCGGACTGGCGGGATGGCAACGAGCATCTGGATGCGCTGGATGGTGCTAGGTCAATCTACGACCTGGATTATTTGCGCGGCAACATCGAAGGCGGTGAAGGATACGACTGGTACTATCCAACACCCGAAGAACAGGACGCGCAGATAAGGTATCCGATCGAGGACGGCGAACATGCAGAGCCATGGGTGTGGCGATACAAAGACATCCGCAACTGGTGGTCGAACTTGCACCACGAACGGATCGGAGGAGTGCGCAAAGCTGACCCGACCGATTGGGTTCCGGGATCAAAGCCGATCTGGTTCACGGAATTGGGCTGTGCGGCCATAGACAAGGGAACGAACCAACCCAACAAGTTTTTGGATCCGAAATCCTCGGAATCCGATCTGCCTAAATACTCGAACGGTCAACGCGACGATTTCATTCAGGTTCAGTATTTGAAGGCAGTTCTTGGATATTGGACCGATCCGCAGATCAACCCAGTTTCGGACATCTACGATGGTCCGATGGTGGACGTTTCGAACGCCTATATATGGGCGTGGGACGCGAGACCTTTCCCGACATTCCCGAACCTGCGTTCACAGTGGAGCGACGGCGAAAACTACGCCCGTGGTCATTGGTTGAACGGACGTTCTGGTGCCAGGACACTGGCCTCGGTGGTGGCCGAGATTTGTCAGGCTGCCGGCGTCTCCGATTTTGATGTGTCTGCGCTGGACGGAGTTGTCCGTGGATACGTGATCGAAGATGTTTCGGACGCGCGGGCGGCCCTTCAGCCACTGATGCTGCGCTACGGATTTGATGCGATCGAGCGAGACGGTGTTCTGACATTCCGCATGAGGGCCGGGCGCCGGGCATTCGATCTGTCGCTGGATCAGGTCGCGGAAAGCCCCGAGGTCGATGGCAGGGTCCAGTACCAGCGCGAAGCCGAGGCCGAAATGGCCGGCCGCGTGCGTCTGCGTTTTGTTCAGTCGGATGCGGACCATGATGTGGTAGCGGAGGAGGCCGTGCTGCCCGATGATCGGACCCATTCTGTAGCCGTGAACGAAATGCCTCTGTCGATGACCCGCTCCGAAGGACGGCAGACGGTCGAACGCTGGCTGGCCGAGGCCCGCGTCGCGCGCAATACCGCTCGCTTTGCGCTGCCGCCGTCGCAGATGAATCTGGGCGCCGGCGACATTGTTCGACTTCCATCCTGGAATGGGGGAGCCGGTGCGCTGTATCGCATAGACAGGTTGGAACAGGCTGACATCCAGCTGGCAGATGCCGTGCGGATCGAGCCCGGGGTCTATTCGCCGTCCGATATGGCGGATGATGGGTTTGTGTCACAACCCTTTGTGGCCCCAGTTCCGGTTCTTCCGATTTTTCTTGATCTGCCACTCATTACAGGCGCCGAAGAGCCGCACGCCCCTTATCTGGCCGTCACGGCCGATCCCTGGCAAGGCAGCGTCGCCGTCTATTCCTCGGACAGCGACGAGGGCTACGCGCTGCGCGATCTGGTGACTGGTCAGGCTGTGATCGGGTTTACCGAATCCGCCTTGCCTTCCGCGAGCGCAGGGGTTTGGGATGAAGGTGAGCCGTTGCGCGTGCGCCTTGTCGATGGCGTCTTGCAGTCGCGGTCGCGTGACTCACTTCTAACCGGCGCCAACTTGGCCGCGATCGGAGACGGCACGCCCGGAAATTGGGAAGTGTTTCAATTCGCGGATGCCGTCTTGCAGGAACCCGGGGTCTATGCCCTGTCTGGCCGCCTGCGTGGCCAATTGGGTACGGACGCAGTCATGCCCGAAATCTGGCCGGAGGGTTCCGTGTTCGTGTTGCTTGACGAGAGGGTTCTTCAGACCAGTCTGCTGCGGACCGAACGCCGAATTGCCCGGCACTACCGGATCGGGCCTGCAACCCGCGGATACGACGACGATTCCTATGTCCATAAGGTCGAGGCGTTTGATGGAAACGGTCTGCGCCCCTACGCGCCAGTTCATCTGAAGGTCAAAAGACACGGGGGCGATGACCTGTTCACCTGGGTACGCCGAACCCGGATCGACGGCGACGATTGGGACGTGCTGGACGTGCCGCTGGGCGAGGAGTCCGAAACTTATCTGATCCGGATTCGGTCAGGTGGCGCCCTTGTTCGGGAAGAGATCGCCACGACGCCAATTTGGACCTATTCCGCGGCGGCACAGTCTTCGGACGGCGTCGCGGGCCTCTACGAGGTCGAGGTGGCGCAGGTTTCGGCCAGCTACGGGCCGGGCGCGGCCGCGAGTCTGAGTGTGGGGTAGAGGGATCATGCGCCCTGTTTTGCACGGCGATGTCAGTTCTGCGGCGCGGGTTTTGCTGACCGTGCCGCAAGCCCAGCGTGAGCGGCTGTGCGCGCGCATGATCGCCGAGGCCGAGTTGGCTGACCGTCACGTGGCCGCGACGGGTCGTTTGCATCCTGTTTACGGGAACGGAGCATTGATGGCAGCTGCACGCAGCCGCCCGCTGGCAGATGAGCCGAGCTTTAGCGACACCGAGTATTGCCGGTGTTTCGAGACGGTACTGCGCCAACTTATCCGGTTTCAACTCAACCGGCCGCGCAGCTGACGCACTTGCTGGCGGCCGGGTCCAGGTCCAGCCGTCTGCGCGGAATGTCGTCACCGCAGTCCTCGCAATACCCGAATTCGCCCTCGGCCATTCGGTCGAGGGCGGCTCTCAGCCGTCGGGCTTCGAGATCTCGTCGCGTTTGTTGCGCCTTGGCCATGGCCTGATTCTGCAACGCATCCATTCGGCTGAGCCGCCCGACCGCCTGCTGGTCAAGCTCGACCACGGATTGAGCGTCCTGACCGGCGAGGGAATTGCGTTCCAATTCCTCCAGCCGGGACAGGATAAGTGTTTCAAATTCCCTGAGTTCGGACCGGTTCATTTTCTGTTGTGTTGCACATCAAGGGTTTGCGTTTGGCCTTTTTGGGCCTAGATGGCTATTCTAGGCGCAGCAGAGGATCAAAAGCCATGTTTGAAACGCGCACCCAAGTTACGTCAGTTGACCCCGTCTGGGACCGGATCACGGCCGAAGCACAGGCCGCCGTCGAAAAAGAGCCTTTGATGGGCGGACTGGTGCATGCCTGTATCCTGCACCACAAGTCTCTGGAACGTGCGTTGTCCTATCGCATCTCTGCCAAGCTGTGCTCGAACGAGATGTCGATGATGGTTCTGCGTGAAATCGTCGAAGAGGCTTATTCCGATGACAAGGCGCTGATGAATGCCGCCCGCGCGGACCTGATGGCCGTGTACGAGCGCGACCCGGCCTGCCACCGTCTGCTGCAGCCAATTCTGTATTTCAAAGGCTACCAAGCCATGCAGGCCTATCGCGTGGCCCACTGGCTTTGGCAGAAGGGCCGGCACGATCTGGCCTATTTCTTCCAGATGCGCAGTTCGGAAATCTTCGGGATCGACATTCATCCCGCCGCGAAGATCGGCAAGGGCATCATGATCGACCACGCGCATTCTATCGTAATCGGTGAAACTGCGGTTGTGGGTGACAATGTCTCGATGCTGCATTCGGTGACCCTGGGCGGGACCGGCAAGGAAGAAGAGGACCGCCATCCCAAAATTGAGGATGGCGTTCTGATCGGGGCCGGGGCCAAGGTTCTTGGCAATATCCGCGTCGGTCATTGCAGCCGCATCGCCGCCGGTTCGGTGGTGCTGCAGGACGTGCCGCCCTGCAAGACCGTGGCGGGTATCCCAGCCAAGATCGTGGGTGAGGCGGGATGTGACCAGCCCTCGATCTCGATGGATCACATGCTGGGCAAGGATCAGTAAGCCTGTTCTCAGGTACGAAAAAGGCCGCCTCGGGGTCCGAGGCGGCTTTTTGATTCTTGTGGCGTGGATCAGGCCAGCATGACCATCGGATTTTCCAGGTTGTCCACGATGGCCTGCAGGAGCTGTGCTCCAAGCGCGCCGTCGATCACGCGGTGATCCACCGACATGGTGACCGACATCACGGTCGCCACGGTCAGTTCCCCGTCCTCGCCCACGACCGGCTTCTTGGCGCCGGTACCGACGGCCAGGATGCCTGCGTGCGGCGGGTTCACGATGGCGTCGAAATTGTCGATGCCAAACATGCCCAGGTTCGAAACCGCGAAGGTGCCGCCCTGATACTCATGCGGGGCCAGCTTGCGTTCGCGCGCACGCGCGGCCAGGTCCTTCATCTCGGTCGAAAGGGCAGACAAAGATTTGGTGTCGGCGTCCTGCAGGACCGGGGTGAACAACCCGCCTTCGATTGCCACGGCCACGGCCACGTCCGAAGGTTTCAACTGCAGAACCCGGTCGCCCGCCCATACGGCGTTGCACTCGGGCACCTGCTGCAGCGCGTTGGCGACGGCCTTGATGATGAAGTCGTTGACGCTCAGCTTCACGCCGCGGGCTTCCAACTGCTTGTTCAGCTGGCTGCGGAATTTCAGCAGCGCGTCCAGCTTGATGTCGCGGCGCAGGTAGAAATGCGGGATGGTCTGCTTGGCCTCGGCCAGACGGGCGGCGATGGTCTTGCGCATGCCGTCCAGCTTGACCTCTTCGTACTCGCGGCCTTCGTACATGCGGGCCACCATGTCGGCCGAGGGGCCTGCAGGAGCAGCAGCAGGGTCGGGCGCCGCGCTTGCCGAAGCAGCCGGTGCCGCTGTCGGAGCGGTTGCGCCTTCGACATCCGCTTTGACTATGCGGCCATGCGGGCCCGAGCCCTTGATCTGCGCCAGGTCCAGACCCTTTTGGGCGGCAATGCGACGGGCCAGCGGCGAGGCAAAGATGCGTCCGCCATCGGCTTTGACCGGGGCCGCCGGTGCCGGGGCAGGGGCGGGCGCCTCGGATGCCGCAGCGGCAGCCTCGTTGCCCGCGTCGGCTGCGGGCGCAGCCTCGGGTGCCTTGGTCGGGGCTTCGGCGATGTCATCGGCGCTTTCGCCTTCTTCCAGCAGCACGGCGATGGGGGTGTTCACCTTGACCCCCTCGGTGCCTTCAGGAACCAGGATCTTGCCGACGACGCCTTCGTCGACAGCTTCGAACTCCATCGTGGCCTTGTCGGTTTCGATCTCGGCCAGCAGGTCGCCCGAGGAGACGGTGTCGCCTTCCTTGACCAGCCATTTGGCAAGCGTGCCTTCCTCCATGGTCGGTGAAAGGGCGGGCATCAGAATTTCGGTGGGCATCTGTCAGTCGCTCCTTACCGATAGGTCACTTGTTTGACGGCGGCGATCACCTCGTCGGTGGTAACCAGCGCCAGCTTTTCCAGGTTCGCCGCATAGGGCATGGGCACGTCCTTGCCGGTCAGCGTGATGACGGGCGCGTCCAGATAGTCGAACGCTTCCTGCATGACCACGGAACTGATGTAGCTGCCGACCGAACCTTGCGGCCAGCCTTCTTCCACGGTGACCAGACGGTTGGTTTTCATCACCGAGTTGATGATCGCACCGGTGTCCATCGGGCGGATGGTGCGCAGGTCGATCACCTCGGCGCTGATGCCATCCTCGGCCAGCTTGTCGGCGGCTTCCAATGCGTATTGCATACCGATCCCAAAGCTGACGATGGTCACATCGGTGCCTTCGCGCCAGATGCGGGCCTTGCCCAGCGGCACGGTCAGGTCATCGACCTGCGGCACGTCGAACGAGCGGCCATAGAGGATTTCGTTTTCCAGGAACACGACCGGGTTGGGATCGCGGATCGCCGATTTCAGCAGACCTTTGGCATCGGCTGCCGAATAGGGCATCACGACCTTCAGGCCCGGGATCTGCATGTACCAGGCGGCATAATCTTGGCTGTGTTGTGCGGCCACGCGCGCGGCGGCGCCGTTGGGGCCGCGGAACACGATCGGACAGCCCATCTGACCGCCGGACATATACAGCGTCTTGGCGGCAGAGTTGATGATCTGGTCGATCGCCTGCATGGCGAAGTTGAATGTCATGAACTCGACGATCGGCTTCAGGCCGCCAAAGGCGGAACCCACGGCAATGCCGGTAAAGCCATGCTCGGTGATTGGCGTGTCGATCACGCGTTTTGCGCCGAATTCGTCCAGCAGGCCCTGGCTCACCTTGTAGGCGCCTTGGTATTCACCGACTTCTTCGCCCATCAGGTAGACGTCTTCGTCCGAGCGCATTTCTTCGGCCATAGCGTCGCGCAGAGCCTCACGGACCGTCATCGATTTCATCTCGGCATCTGCTGGCCAGTCCGGCGACAGGTCCACGGTTGGCGCGGCCGGTGCAGCAGGGGCAGGAGCGGGGGCCTCAACCGCCGCCGGGGCGGCTTCGGCCTCCCCTGCGGCTGCGGGGGCAGCCGCGGTCACGGCCGATGCGTCTTCGCCCTCTTCGAGCAGGATCGCGATCGGCGTGTTAACCTTCACGCCTTCGGTGCCCTCGGCAATCAGGATTTTGCCGACGATGCCTTCATCGACGGCTTCGAACTCCATCGTGGCCTTGTCGGTTTCGATCTCGGCCAGAATGTCGCCAGAGCTTACGGTGTCGCCTTCCTTGACCAGCCACTTGGCCAGTGTGCCTTCCTCCATGGTCGGCGAAAGGGCGGGCATGAGAATTTCGGTTGCCATGTCTTATTCGTCCTCTCAGGCGTAAATGTCGGTCCAGAGCTCGTCCAGCGACGGCTCGGGGCTTTCCTTGGCGAACTCGGCGGCCTGGTTGACGACCTCCTTGATTTCCTTGTCGATCGCCTTCAGGTCATCCTCGGTGGCGTGCTTGCCGGTCAGCAGCAGCTCGCGCACGTGTTCGATCGGGTCGCTCTGCTCGCGCACCTTCTGCACCTCTTCGCGAGTGCGGTACTTGGCGGGGTCCGACATCGAGTGGCCGCGGTAGCGGTAGGTTTTGACCTCGAGGATGTACGGGCCCTTCCCAGCCCGGCAGTGCGCCACGGCCTTTTCGCCGGCCTCTTTCACTGCCAGCACGTCCATTCCGTTGACAATTTCGCCCGGGATGCCGAACGCCTCACCGCGGTGATAGATGTCCTTGGTCGAGGTTGAGCGCGCTTGCGCCGTGCCCATCGCGTACTGGTTGTTCTCGATCACGAAGACCACTGGCAATTGCCAAATGGCCGCCATGTTGAAGGTTTCATAGACTTGACCCTGGTTCGCTGCGCCGTCACCGAAATAGGTAAAGGTCACGCGGCCGTTGTCTTTGTACTTGTCTGCAAAGGCCAGGCCTGCACCCAGCGGAACCTGTGCGCCGACGATGCCATGGCCACCGTAGAAGTGCTTTTCTTTCGAGAACATGTGCATCGAGCCGCCCTTGCCCTTGGACAGGCCGCCTTCGCGTCCGGTCAATTCAGCCATGACGCCGCCCGGATCCATCCCGCAGGCCAGCATATGGCCGTGGTCGCGGTAGGAGGTGATGCGCTTGTCGCCATCCTCGGCCGCAGCTTCGAGCCCCACGACGACGGCTTCCTGACCGATGTAAAGGTGGCAAAAACCGCCGATCAGACCCATGCCGTATAGTTGACCGGCCTTTTCCTCGAATCGGCGGATCAACAGCATCTCGCGGTAGTAGGTTTTGAGTTCTTCCGCAGAAACATTTGGTTTCTTTGTGGTTTTTCGCGCAGCCATCGTGGCGACCTCTCCCTTCCGGCAAGATAGTTTAGCGTTAAACTATCTCATAAAGCATTTCGTGCTTTCTGGCGAGCGGAAATGTGACGCAGCGTCCTGGACCGGATAGGAGTATCTGTTTCCACCCGAAATCCGGCAGGTTTTCGCCTTTCAGATAGGCAGTTAACAGACCGAGCCAAGGGCGAAGTCCATGCTCGCTACCCTCACAATGGGATCGGTGTGGTCAATCGGTATCTGTCTGATATTGCGGAGGGATGCAGCAGCATTTGCGTTGAGAGAAACCCTTGGGACAAGGCTGTCTCAGCGTTCTATTTCTGGATGCATCAGCGCGGAACACAGATCAACGACGCAAACGCACTGTTCCTGAGCTTTTGCCGGACTCGCCTGAAGTTCTTCTCTGACTTCCATCTTTATTCTGAGGGCGGCGAGATCGCGGTTGATCGGGTGTTGCGATACGAAAGCCTGGACAGCGATTTGGCGCAGGTGCTGGATGACTTCGGCCTTGGCGATGTCAGTCTGGGCGACAAGCGTTTGAATTCCGGCATTCGGAAATCAAAGCAGTTCGATGTTTTCTACGGTGAAAACTGGGACGGCGAAGCCGTGGACCTGGTGGCTGACCTGTTCCGACGGGAAATCGACGCTTTCGGGTATCAGTTGCCAACTGCAGAGGAAACCGGGGCGGTCGGGCAAACAGCTAGTTAGCGGATGACGATTTCATCAGCCCGGATCATTCCCAAAACGGTTCGGGCCTGCTGATCCAGCAGGTCGAGATCCAGGTAGGTGTCTGAAAGGCGTCGGGTCAGGTTTTCCATCCGAGCGATGTCGGCGTTCAGCGCCGCAAGGTCGCGTGACAGAGCGTCCCGTTCCGCTGAAATCTCGATCCGTCGGAACAGGCCATAGTCGCCCTGAACGGCAGCAAAGGTGAAATAGACACCCAGCATGAAAGCCACCGAAAAGAATGCGACTGCGCCCAGACCGGGCCGATTGGAACGGGACACTCTGTTAACCGCCGTATGAATACTGCCTCAAAAAACGTGCCCTTTGCGGGCATCTGTCGGCACTATGTCACAGGTGATTCGGGTTGTGAATCCCCCGTTCGCACTTTTTGCAATTCGACGAAAAAAGTGATGCTCGAAGAGCCATGACCGCGTAGGTATCCGCTCAACGCAAAGCGGACAGTTCCTGATTTCGATTCAGGGTCTGTTCTTCCATGCAAGACCAATAGAACATTTGCGCGGCACTGCCATCGCTTTTGAGTTCGGGGTCACAAGTTGCATCCCTTCGTTTCAACCAAGCGCGCTGTTCGTTCAACAAAGCCTCGCCGTTTCCGCGCTTATCCGCCGCTGATTTGACCTCTTTCCAGAGGCGGTTCAGTTCTTTGTCAGCGATTTCCCATTTCTCTTTGGCACAGAAAGTGGCGTCGATCTGAGTTTGCCCGGCGCAATGGGACTGCGCGCAAGAAACACTGGGCAAGAGGATAACAGCAAACGTGGCAACGGCTTTCATGGCCCATCTCCCGGTCTGTGAGAGAATACCACGAATGCCGATCGCCAACTAGAATGGGGTTATTGGGCCAGCGCTGCCACACCGGGCAGGGTTTTGCCCTCCATCCATTCCAGGAACGCACCGCCGGCGGTCGAGATGTAGGTGAAGTCCTGCGCGGCACCCGAGGCGTTGAGGGCTGCAACCGTATCGCCGCCACCGGCGACCGACACAAGTTTGCCCGCCCGCGTCAGTTCTGCGGCTTTCAATGCAGCGGCATTTGTCGCTGCGTCGAAGGGTTCCAGTTCGAACGCCCCCAATGGGCCGTTCCAGATCAGAGTCTTGCTCTGTTCGAAGATGGTGCAGATTGCGGCGACGCTGTCCGGCCCGGCGTCCAGGATCATCGAATCTGCGGGGCACTTGTTCGCTGGGACGACCTTGTGTGGGGCGTGTGCTTCGAATTTCTCGGCAACGACAACATCGCTGGGCAGGACGATCCGGCAGCCTGCCTTGTCTGCTTTTGACATGATTTCGGCTGCAGTATCGGTCATCGCGTGCTCGGCCAACGATTTGCCAACGTCCAGCCCTTTGGCCAACAGAAAGGTGTTGGCCATGCCGCCGCCGATGATCAGGTTGTCGACCTTCTCGATCAGGTTGCCCAGTAGATCCAGCTTGGTTGATACCTTGGCCCCACCGACCACGGCGGTCACCGGACGCTGAGGATTGCCCAGAGCGGCTTCGAGTGCGCTGAGCTCTGCCTGCATCAGGCGCCCGGCGCAGGAGGGCAAAAGGCGCGCCAGTGCCTCGGTCGAACTGTGCGCCCGATGAGCCGCCGAGAAAGCGTCGTTGCAGTAGATGTCTCCCATCTTGGCCATACCTTCGGCCAAGGTCATGCTGTTCTGGGTCTCCTCGGCGTGAAAGCGGGTGTTCTCCAGCAGCAAGACCTCGCCGTCACCTTGGTTTGCCGCGGCGATTTCAGCCTCGTATCCGACGCAATCCTCTCCGAAGCGGACCTTGGTTCCAAAGGCGGCTTCCAGCGCGGGCACCAGCTGTTTCAGCGACAGGTTCTGCCGACGCTCACCGCCGGGCCGGCCGAAATGGGCCAGCAGGATGGGTTTGCCGCCAGCGGCCAGAATGTCGCGCACCGTGGGCACGATCCGCTGGATCCGCGTGTCATCGGTCACGGCGCCATCCAGAACCGGGACGTTGATGTCTACGCGCACAAGAACGCGTTTGCCCTGCAAATCCATGTCGTCCAGAGTTTTCCAGCCCATCGTGTCATCCTCGCCGTTGTCACCACGCGTAAGCGGTTCTTTTCCTGCATTTTGCCCTCAGGTCAATGCGTCACTTGGCTTTCGCGCGTCCGGCGCATAGGTATTTGCGCAAATCAATTCCACAGGAGGGCCCCATGGCCGAGATCAAGGATCCCGAAAACACCATCATCATCGAGCTGAAGGACGGTAACGTCGTCATCGAACTGCTGCCGGACGTGGCGCCTCAGCACAGCGAGCGCATGAAGGAACTGGCGCGCGCGGGCGAGTATGACAACGTGGCCTTTCACCGGGTGATCGACGGCTTCATGGCGCAGACCGGCGACGTGCAGCACGGCGACATGGAAGACGGCTTCAACATCCGCATGGCAGGCACTGGCGGGTCGTCCTTGCCGAACCTTCCGGCCGAGTTTTCCAAGTTGCCGCATGACCGGGGCACCCTGGGTGCCGCTCGTTCGGCCAACCCGAACTCGGCCAACTCGCAGTTCTTCATCAACTTCAAGGACAACCACTTCCTCAACGGTCAATACACCGTTTACGGCCGCGTGATCGAGGGGATGGAGCATGTCGATGCCATCACCCGCGGCGAGCCGCCTGCGAACCCCGACCGCATGATCAGCGTCAAGGTGGCCGCCGATGTATAAGCTGGCCGCCGTTTTTACCTTGTTGGCCAGCCCCGCGCTGGCCGCAGGCCTGCAGATCGAAGTCGAGGGCGAGGCCAACGGCACGATCACCATCGACCTGTTCGAGGACGTCGCGCCCAAGCATGTCGAGCAGATCACCGCTCTGGCCGCCGAAGGCAAGTATGACGGGGTGGTGTTCCACCGCGTGATCGAGGGGTTCATGGCACAGACCGGGGACGTGGAATACGGTAAACTGGGCAGCGACATGCGTCGTGCCGGCACCGGCGGTTCAAGCCGTCCGGACCTACCAGCCGAGTTTTCCGAAGTTCCGTACGAGCGCGGCATTGTCGGAATGGCTCGCGCAAGCAATCCGAACAGCGCAAATTCGCAGTTCTTCATCATGTTCGAACCGGCCCCGACCCTGAATGGCCAGTACACGGTGGTGGGCAAGGTGACCGACGGCATGGATGTTGTTGATGCGATCAAACGCGGCACAGGCCCGAACGGCGCGGTGGTCGGCCAACCGGACGTCATGACCAATGTGACCGTCACCGAATGATCCCTAGACCCGGCGCGGATTGCGCGCCGGGTTGTCCGCGCACGGCGCTTCACGTCCCTGTGTAAGGGGCTTGGCCTGGCCGCACTGCCTGACGCACGATGGCAGCTAGCCAAAGGTGCCTCATGCGATGCCGTCTGTTTGCCCTTCTGCTGTTCTGCGCAACCGCGGTGTCCGCGGACCCGAACCTGTGGCGCGACGAATGGCCCAAAACCGATTTTTCGGTCACCTCGATCGGTGACTGGTCTGAAGTCCGGTCCGGCGGACCGCCGAAAGACGGCATCCCGGCCATCGACAAGCCCGAGTTTGTCCCAGCTACGGCGGAAACCGGGCTGGGGCTGACCGAGGCCGTGATCACGGTGGAACTGCCCGGTACGCGCCCGCGCGCCTATCCCCTGCGTTACCTGATCTGGCATGAAATCGTGAATGATCGGATCGGTAACCGTCCAGTCGCGGTTACCTATTGTCCACTGTGCAATTCGGGGCTGGTTTTTGATCGGCGTATCCCGGGACGGGTTCTCAGTTTCGGCGTGTCCGGCAAGCTGCGAAATTCGGACATGATCATGTATGACCGCGAAACCGAAAGCTGGTGGCAGCAAGCCACCGGCGAGGCGATCGTGGGCCAGTTGACCGGTGCTCAGTTGACAGCGCTGCCAGCGTGGATGGAAGGGTGGGATCAGTTCCGCAAGCGCAATCCCGACGGTCTGGTGATGGCCGAGCCGAATTTTGCGCGGGACTACGGGCGCAACCCTTATCGCGGGTATGACAGCGCGCGCAGACCGTTCCTGTATGACGGCGCGCTGCCTCCGCATGGTATTCAACCGCTCGAACGGGTGGTGCGGGTTGGTGAGCGGGCCTGGCCTCTGACGCGATTGCGTGCGGCTGGGCGATTGTCAGAAGCAGGCGTTGTCATCGTTTGGTCGGCGGGGCAGGCCTCGGCTCTGGACGCCGGGCGCGTCGACAAGGGACGCGACATAGGATCGATCCGCGTCACGGATGGTGCCGGACGGGATGTCGTGCATGATGTGATGTTCGCGTTTGCCTTCCACGCCTTCTGGCCCGACGGCATCTGGATGACAGGGCGTTGACCCGCACGCCGCGCGATCAATTCACCTGTCTGGCAACGCTCCGGGTCCAGCCGCTCAGGCCGCGCCGGATGCGGACCAGAAGACCGTATTCGTTCACGTGCTTTTTGTAGGCTCGGTAGGACGGCGCGCGTGACAGGCAGCGCTCTTCGTGCCAGGCCCGTGCGAAATAGATCAGGTTCACACCCAGCAGGGCCAGACAGTTGGCCAGGCCTGCCCAAAAGTCGACCGCGATGAACGGGATCGAAATCATCCACCAGGTGATGTTCTTGCTGATGTAGGACGGGTGTTTGCTGATGTTGTAGGGAAAGTCGCAGGCCAGCCCGCGATAGGTCAGGTTCGAGAACCGCAGACCCATGCGCGCGGCGGTCAGGCAATAGACCGCCAGGAAGAACAGGATGGTGCCGCCCCACAATCCGTAGAGGACAGGGTAGTCCCACAGCCAGACACCCCAGGCGAAGCCATCCTCGACATAGTTGAAATAGCTGCGCGACAGCAGCTGCCAGAACGGGGCATAGCAGATCACGCAGACCAGCCATCCGCTCACCGTCGTCTCGGTCCAGCGGATGTGAGAGGTCAGAAGCCGGGTGGCGGTGGCATAGCCGATGGTGACGATCGTCAAGTCCAGAAAGAAGGCAAAGCGGTAGAGATATGCGTAGATCTGTTGAAAGTCCTGCGCATCCCACAGCGAACGGGTCTGCAGAAAGCTCCAGTCATAGACCAGATAGCAGAACATCAGTGGCAGAAAGAACCCTTTGACGCCCAGCCCAAGAAGAAAGGATTTCAACTCGCGGGCCCCGGTGGATTGGCGACCAAAAGACAAAACCACACGTCCCAGATGCCACATGCCGTCGCGAGGATGCCGCATCGAGAAATGAACCGCCGTGACAACGGAAAGGACAATCGCAAGGATCAGCGGCCAGTAGTCGCCGAACAGCGAAAAGAACGGCTGATACCATTCATCCCGGTAGAGGTCGGCGGTGGAGTAGAACAGCGCAAGCAGCGCAAGACTGGCCGACAGACCAATAAGTTTGATCCAGAAATCAGCCAGATACGCCGGGTCTTTGAAGTTTTCCGGGTTGTAGACCAAGCCGCTGCCCGGCTTGCGATGAATTCGCGCTATGAAAATCTCGGATAGGGCCAGAATGGCAAAGATCGTCAGAGCGAACAGAACAGTCTGATCCCGATCAGAGACCGCGCCGAGGTCTGGCCAGAAATAATGAACCAGCGGAATACTGGCCATCGCAATCCAGGCGGTGGATGCGGGAATTGCGGAAGCGGGGCGCCGGAACTTTGGCCAGGAAATCATGATCAGGTCTTTCACAGAGTTCTGCGAATTCTGGCGGTTCGTTTCGGAAATTCAACCACCCTGATCCGACCGGTCGAATTCTTGCCGCGGGTGTGGCCCACGCAACCGGAAAACAGGATCACCTCCCGGCGTGGGCCGGGAGGGGTTTTGCATTAGTAGGACGGGTTCCTATTCGTCCGAGGCCATCATCTTCCAGATCGCGGCCCCCAAAGCGCCGCCGATCAGCGGGGCGACCCAGAACAGCCACAGCTGCGCCAAAGCGGGGCCATCGGCAAACAGCGCCACCCCGGTCGAGCGGGCCGGGTTCACCGACGTATTGGTGACCGGGATCGAAATCAGGTGGATCAGCGTCAGCCCAAGACCAATGGCAATGGGCGCGAACCCGGCTGGAGCCTTTTCGGATGTCGCGCCCAGAATGATGATAAGGAAGAAGGCGGTCAAAACGATCTCGATCACCAGCGCCGACATCATCGAAAACCCTTCGGGCGAGGCCTCGCCATACCCGTTCGAGGCAAAACTGCCAACGCCTTCGAAGCCGGGTGCGCCGCTCACGATCACGTACAGAACGGCTGCGGCCAGTATCGCTCCAAGCACCTGCGCAGCCCAATAGGGCAGCAGATCCTTGGACGGGAAACGCCCACCGATCATAAGCCCGAGGCTGACCGCGGGGTTAAAGTGACCACCCGATATGTGGCCGACCGCAAAGGCCATGGTCAGGACCGTCAGGCCGAAGGCGAAGGACACGCCCAGCCATCCGATGCCTACATCGGCGACCCCGGCAGCCAGCACCGCGCTGCCACAACCGCCGAGAACCAGCCAGAACGTGCCGAAGAATTCGGCCATCAGTTTTGCTCGCATGATAAAACCTCCCAATTTCAACGAGGTGAAGTTTAATTCAAAAAACAACTTTTGTGAAAATGTATCGCGCGTGCAAGGCTTTGCGGTGCTGATAGGGGTCCCGATTGTTGCCTGATGGGCATAGAAAAACGCCGCGGACAGTGGCCGCGGCGTTCTTGGAATTCGGTACTCGGAGCGGTTTACTGGCTGACTTCAGCCGCCGGATTGGCTCCGGTTTTACCGCTGCGTCCCGGATTCAGCGGATCGTCCTGACGCTGAACCGAGCCTTCGAAATGCGCGCCGCTTTCGATGGCGATGGTCTTGTGGATGATGTCGCCCTCAACCCGGGCGGTCGAGGTCAGACGTACTTTCAGACCCCGTACACGACCCACGATGCGGCCGTTCACAACCACGTCGTCCGCGGTCACTTCGCCTTTGATGGTCGCGGTTTCGCCGATAGTCAGCAGATGCGCGCGGATGTCGCCTTCGACGGTTCCTTCGACCTGGATGTCACCGGTGGTCTTGATGTTGCCGGTGATATGCAGGTCCGACGACAGAACCGATGCCGGCGGCTTGGGCTTGGGCGCGGTGCTTGCGGCCTTCTGTTCGGTCGGGGCAGGGGTCGCCTGAGGCGCCGGGGCTGCCGGCTTGGCCGTTTCGGATGCCTTGGGTGCGGGCTCGTTGATTTTGCTTTTAGAAAACATTGTTCGCAGCCTTGATGAAGTCCATTGGGTTTACAGGTTTTCCGTTCACGCGCACCTCGTAGTGCAGATGCGTTCCGGTCGACCGTCCAGAATTACCCATATCAGCAATGTGATCCCCGCGCGAGACCCTTTGGCCGACCTTCACGCGGATCTTCGAGTTATGGGCATAAAGTGTCTCAACCCCGAAGGCGTGCTTTATCTTGATCAGACGGCCATAGCCGGATTGCCAGCCCGCATGGGTCACGACACCGTCGGCGGTGGCGAAGATATCCGTGCCCGTCGGGGCCGCAAAGTCGGTGCCCTTGTGCATCCGGCGCCCGCCGGTTTTGGGGTCGCGGCGATAACCATATCCGCTGGTGAACCGGAACGCCGATTTGACCGGTGTGGCAAACGGGGCCTTTTCGGCCGCTATGCGATACAGATTCAGCTGGTCCATCTGCTGCAGAAGCTGATTTGCGCGCACCTCATCTGCCGAAAGCTCTTCGCCGCGGGTGCTGAAGGAAATCGGCGTCAGCGGGCCGCCCATGCCGCTGTAGCCGCGCCGCACTTCGTCAAGCATCCGGTCGGTGGGCATTCCGGCCTCGCGGAACATCTTGTCCAGCGGTTCAACCGAGATCACCATGGCTTCTTCCAACTGGCGGAAGATCTCGTCATTGCGTTCCTGCATCAGCAGGATTTCCAGCTCAAGCTCATCGCGCTGGTCCAGTGCCGCCTGTGCATCCGTGGCGATCTGGTCCCGCTGCTGTGCTGTCCGGGTCAGGGCGTCGGCCATGAATTCGATCTGTGCCGGAGCGGCAGAGGCGAACATCGCAACTGATGCGCCATCGGATTTCTCCTGAAGCTCGGCGAGTTGCGCCCGGGCTTCCTCACGTTGCTTCATGGTCGACCGCAGGGTGGTCTGAATGACCTCGATGCCGGTTTCCAGCTCGCGTCGACGGTTTTCGGATTCCAGCAGTTCCGACTGCATCGCCGAAATCTGCTGAAGCGCCGAGTTGAACCGGGCGTGCGCGGCCAGTGCTTCCTGGGCCCGCGCGTCGCGTTCCTGCGACAGGATGTTCAGCCGTTCCTGATAGGTCGCCTGATCGCGCTTGGCCTGTTCACGGAAGTTGCCCGACCCGATGCTGTCCATCAGCAGGATCGCCGTGGCGACCGCCGTCCAGCCGACCATGATCGAAACGCCAAGTGCGGCCACGATCTGCGTCTCCGAACTGAGCCGGATGAAGCGTGTGTCATTGTCGGATTTCAGGAAGACCCGGCGTTCCGGGAAGTGCCGTTCGAGCAGTGAGTGTAGTTTGATTGCCAGACGTGTTCTCACGCGCCTTACCTCTCATCCCCAATGTCGGGACCGGTCGTGAGTGGATCGCCGCCCCTTGGGCCGATTGCTTAAAGGGCCGGTCCCGGTTGGGCAAGTTTGTTAACCGATTGGTCGACAATTACGGTGTTTTCCCGCACGTCATCGGCAGAAAATCGCCGAAAGCGGCACGTTTCCGTCAGCGTTTCGCGTCTCCCGGGGGCGGCAGATCCTCGGTCAAAGGCCAGTAGAAATCGGGCGGCAGGCCGGCTTCGGCCCGCTTTTCCTCGTTGAAGGGCGGCTTGAGCGCGCCATGAAAATAGCGCCGGACCAGTTGGTGGAACACGTCCTTGGGGTCGGCATTCTCGCGGCCGCACAGAAAGTGGAACCATTTCGAGCCATAGGCTACATGCCCGACTTCTTCGGCATAGATCACTTCAAGCGCGGCCACGGCCTGATCGGCCTTGGCCTTGCGGAAGATGTCGATCATGCCCGGTGTCACGTCGAGGCCGCGCGCCTCGAGCACCATCGGCACCACCGCCAGCCGGCCCATCAGGTCTTCGGCGGTGTCCTCGGCCGCACGCCACATCCCGGCATGGGCCGGGAGGTCGCCGTAGTGGCTGCCCATCGCTTCCAGGCAGTCGCAGATCATTTCGAAATGGCGCGATTCCTCCTCGGCGCATTTTACCCAGTCGTCGTAGAAACCGACCGGCATCGGCACATGCCCGAACCGGGCGATGATGTCCCAGTGCAGGTCCACGGCATTCAACTCGATATGGGCCACAGCGTGCAGCAGCGCGATGCGTCCAGCCTCCGAGCCGGGGCGACGGCGCGGCACGTCGCGCGGCGACAGCAGTTCGGGCTTGTCAGGACGCGACGGATGCAACGGTGGCGTGGCTGTCCCGACTTCGATCGCGGAGGCGTCGCCGTTGCGCGCTGCAAACCAGTCGGCGGCATAGCGTTTGGAAAGGGCGGTCTTGGACCGCCCATCCGCAGTGGTCAGAACCTCGGTTGCCATCTGGGTCAGGGTTTTGGCCACGGTAATCCTCGGGTTGGATGAAAACTGCCGCCTCTTAGACCGGATGGCCCGCAGCGTCAAAGCGCGCGTACGGCCTCCAGCACCTCATCCACATGGCCGGGAACTTTGACCTTGCGCCAGACGCGGGCGATCTTTCCGTCGGCGTCGATCAGAAAGGTCGAGCGCGCGATCCCCATCGACTTCTTGCCATACATGTTTTTTTCGACCCAGACGCCGTAATCCTCGCACACGGTCGAACCTTCGTCGGACAGCAGCGGAGTGGTCAGCCCGTGCTTGGCGACGAACTTGTCGTGCTTGGCAACGCTGTCGCGAGAGATGCCGAAAACCTGTGCACCGGCGTCGGCAAAGGATTGAAGCTGCTCCGAGAAACCGATGGATTCCTTGGTGCAGCCCGGCGTATCATCGCGGGGATAAAAGAACAGAACAACGGGACGACCGCGCAGGTCCGACAGGGTGACCGTGCCGCCGCCATCGCGGGGCAAGGTGAAATCGGGGGCGATGTCTGGAACGTCAGGCATTTTGAACTCCGGTCAGGATTTGTAGGTGATGCCGCGTATCATAGGGCGGCTCGGGCAGGTTGAAAGACGTGGACGGCAAATTGGCGCAAGACGAACAGGACGAGGCTGAGAAGGGCGGGAAACCGCCGCGCCGCCGATCCCGTCGGCGGACAGCCGGGCTGTGGGCCTTGCGCGGGGTGTTCCTGCTGGTGTTTCTGGCCGTCCTGTCCGGGGTCATGGTGTTTGGCCATCGGATCCATGCGCCGGAATGGCTGCGCGACCGGGTCGAAACGCGGCTGGAAAACGCTTTGGGCGGCCTGCAGATCCGGTTCGGCGATGTCAGCTTTATCATCAATCAGGAATGGCGCCCGCGTCTGCGGCTCAGCGATGTTTCGATCAGCGACGCCGAGGGGCGCCAGATCGCACAGGTCTCGAGCATGCAGGCCAGCCTGGCGATGCGCCCGCTGCTGCGCGGCCATGTCCGGCCCAAGCGGATCACCCTCAACGGCGCGCAGATCGCATTGACCCGAGCCGAGGACGGATCGCTCTCGCTGACCGTCGGTTCCGGCAGCGCGCCTGTGCAGAATGCGCCAACCTTGGCCGAATTGATCGAACAGTCCGATCAGGTCTTCCTGTCACCGGTCCTGTCGTCCCTGACTTCGGTCGAGCTTGACGCCATTACGCTGGATTACCGCGACTTGCGCCTTGGGCGGTCCTGGGTTCTGGACGGCGGGCATATTCTGGCGACGCGGAGCGAAGGCGCCTTGCGGCTGGCGACCGGGTTCTCGGTGTTGGCGGGCCGTGACTATGTCAGCATGATCGAAGCGAATTACACCAGCACGCTCGGCTCACCCGAGGCGCAGTTCGGGATTTCGATCACCGATCTTCCGGCGACCGACGTCGCGGCGCAATCCCCGGCGCTGGCCTGGTTGCAGGTATTGGACACGCCGATCTCGGGCGCATTGCGCGGCAGTATCGACGGGGCCGGGGCGCTCGGGCCGGTGTTTGCAACCTTGAACCTTGGGACAGGGGCCGTTCAGCCCAACCCCGAGACCCGACCGGTTCCGTTCGACTCCGCCCGCACGTATTTCACCTATGACCCGGCGCAGCAGGTTCTGGATTTCAACGAGGTTTCCGTGGTGTCGGGCTGGGGCAGCGTACAGGGCGAGGGCAAAGCCTATCTGAAGGGTGTAGAGGCCGGCGCGCTGGAAAGCATGGCGGTGCAGTTCCGTCTGAACGGTATCCGGGTGAACCCAGCCGACCTGTTCGTTGATGCGCTAGAGGTCAAGCAGGCCGATCTGGACTTTCAAGTGCGCCTGAACCCCTTCCGGCTGCAGCTGGGGCAGGTCGTGGTCGAGGATGGCGAAGACCTATTGCGCGCTTCGGGCGAGCTTGTGGGCCTGCCGGAGGGGTGGAGCGTGGATCTGAACGCGCGGCTGGGGCACATGGCATCGGACAAGCTGCTGCATTACTGGCCGCCCCGATTGGCTCCGAAGCCGCGCAAATGGGTTACCGAGAACCTGTACGAAGGCAATCTGTCGGACATGGACTTCGTTCTGAGGCTGCGGCCCGGAGATTCCAAGCCCGAACTGTATCTTGATTTCGATTTCGATGATGCGCTGGTTCGGTTTGCCAAGACCTTGCCGCCGATCCAAGGCGGGCGTGGGCAGGCCACGCTGATTGGCCGTCGATTCACAGTGACCGCCCGCAAGGGCGTGGTGATCGCCGATGACGGTGGCGCGGTTGATGCCTCTGGGACGTCGTTCATCATCCCGGATACAGACATCAAAAAGAATACACCGGGCATTGTGCGTGTTCAGGCCAGTGGCAGTGTGACCTCGGCCTTGTCGTTGCTTGACCGGGCGCCGCTGCAATTGCTGACCAAGGCAAACCTTCCGGTTGATCTGGCTTCGGGCAGCGTGCGACTGGGCGGCACTCTGTCTCTGCCCTTGATCAAGGAGTTGAAATTCGAGGACACGCAATTTCACTTTCTGGGAGAATTGATTGATCTGGATACGGAAAAACTGGTTCCGGGCTTCCGCATCAGCGCCGCCAAACTGCGCCTGAGCGGGGATCAGACCCAGGTGGCCATAGACGGAGACGGTCTGTTCGGTGAGGTGCCGATACAGGCGACTTGGCGACAACCGATCGGCGGCAAGACAGCACAACGCAGCACACTCAGTGGGCAGATCGAACTGTCCCCGCGGTTGATGGATGAACTGAAGGCCGGATTGCCGTCCGGTATGCTGACCGGGCAAGGCGTGGCTGAAATCAGTCTTGGAATTGGAGGGGGAGAGCCGACAAAGCTGACCGCGACCTCTGATCTGGTCGGCGTCGGAATGGCAATTCCCGAACTGGGGTGGCAAAAATCCGCAGCCACTGCCGGGACGTTGGCCACCGAGGCGACGCTGGGCGATCAACTGCGAGTGGACAGCCTGCGGATTGATGCCGCCGGATTGCGCGCGGTGGCCTCGATCTCGATCGCAAATGGCGCTTTGGATCGGGTTCAGTTCAGTTCTTTTGAACTGGGCGATTGGTTGGCTGTTCCGGCCGAGTTGATCGGCCGTGGTGCCGCGGCGCCGGATATCCGCGTTTTGGGCGGCATTCTCAACCTGGGCAAAGCGACGTTCGGCAGCGGCAGCGGCGGCGGCGCGTCATCGGGTCGAGGTCCGAACCTTGACGTGGCGCTGGACCGGCTGCAGGTGACCGAGGAAGTGGCCCTGACCGGTTTGAAGGGCAATTTCGAAACGACCGGAGGGTTGAAGGGTGGATTTTCCGCTCAGGTCAACGGAGGCGCCCCGGTCCAGGGGCAGGTTGTGCCCAGCGGATCGCGCAGTGCGGTCAGCCTGCAATCCGTGGACGCCGGTGCGGTACTGCGGTCTGCCGGTTTGTTGACCCAGGCCAGAGGAGGAAAGCTGCAACTCCGGTTGAATCCGGTGGCTGGCCCGGGCAACTACGATCTGACCCTGAAAATCACGGACACGCGGATCCAGGATGCTCCGGCCATGGCGGCGTTGCTGAATGCCATCAGTCTGGTCGGTCTACTGACCGAGATGGCCGGGCAGGGGATCTACTTCTCTTCAATCGACAGCGAGATGCGGATCACGCCGACCGAGGTCAAGATTCTCAGCGGCAGTGCGGTCGGGCCGTCGATGGGGCTGTCCTTCGACGGGACGGTGGATACCGAACGAAAGTTCCTGAACCTGCGCGGCGCGATCTCTCCGATCTATATGGTGAACGCGATTGGCAGCGTCCTGACCAAGAAGGGCGAGGGCGTATTCGCGTTCAACTATACGCTGGTGGGCCCGATCTCGGCCCCGCAAGTGTCCGTGAACCCGCTGTCCGGTCTGGCGCCACTGTTTCTGCGCAACTTGCTACGAGAACCTGCCCCAACCGTTTCCGACGGCCCCAACGCAACGCCTGTCGCACCGGACGGACCCAGCCCGTCGGTGGGAAGCCGGGGCGAGGACCGCTGACGCAGAGTGTGGCCGAATCTGTTCGGGCGATGTATGGCGCGGCCATGAAGCTGAGTGATTTCGATTTCTACCTGCCTGATGACCTGATTGCCACGCGGCCCGCCAGTCCGCGGTCTTCGGCGCGCCTGCTGGTGGCACAGGGCGACGCGATCTCGGATGATCGGGTGTTCAACCTGCCCGACTGGCTTAGCCCCGGTGATCGGCTGGTGCTTAACGACACGCGCGTCATCCCGGCCCGGCTGAGCGGCCGGCGTCATCGCGACAGCGCCCAGGGTCCGGTCTCGGCCGCGATCGAGGCCACCTTGCTGGAGCCCCGCGCCGACGGGACCTGGGGTGCATTGCTGAAACCGCTCAAGAAGATCCGGGTGGGCGAAGAAATTGTGTTCTCCGACGACCTCAGCGCGGTTCTGGAAGGGGTCGCTGACGGCCAGGCCCATCTGCGCTTCAATCTGAAGGGCGATGATTTCGACCAGGCGCTCGAGCAGGCCGGAGCAATGCCTTTGCCCCCCTACATCGCGGCCAAACGGCCCGCGGACGAGCGTGACAAGACTGATTATCAGACCGTTTGGGCGCGGCAGGCCGGGGCTGTGGCGGCACCGACCGCCTCTCTGCACTTTGACGAGCCATTGTTGCAGGCCCTTGCGGATCGGGGAGTCGAGTTCACCCATGTTACCCTGCACGTCGGGGCCGGAACGTTCCTGCCGGTCAAGGTCGAGGATGTGACGACCCACAAGATGCATGCCGAATGGGGACAGGTCAGCCCGCAGGCCGCGGCCGAGATTCAGGCGACCAAAGCCTCGGGTGGTCGCGTCATCCCGGTCGGCACCACCGCCTTGCGACTGATCGAAAGTGCCGCGCGCGATGGATCGATCCAGCCTTGGGAGGGGGAGACCGACATCTTCATCTACCCCGGCTTCCAGTTTCAGGTCACCGACGCGCTGATGACCAATTTCCATCTGCCGAAATCGACGCTTCTGATGCTGGTTTCGGCGCTGATGGGACCGGACAGGATGCTGCGGGTCTATGATCATGCGATCAAAAGTGGCTATCGCTTTTTTTCCTATGGTGACGCGTCGCTTTTGATCCCTTAGAGGGCGGGATCGCGGGATCGAATCTGGCGAATGTCGTAGACAAGCGCGACCGAGACATTGTTTGATCCTTTAACGAAAGCCATTGTTCAGCGGATTTGGAGTGCAAACATGCTTCAGGTACTTGCCAGCGCGTGGGCGCTTCTACTCGGAATGGGTCTGCTGATGATCGGCAACGGCCTGCAGGGCACCCTGTTGGGTGTCCGGGGCGAGATCGAAGGGTTTTCGACCCTGCAGATGTCATTTGTCATGTCCGCGTATTTCGTGGGCTTTCTGGGCGGATCCCGTCTTGCACCCGAGATGATACGGCGGGTCGGGCACGTGCGGGTCTTCGCGGCGCTGGCGTCCTTCATCTCTGCCGTGATGATCAGCTATCCGATGCTGACCGATCCAATCGCGTGGTCGCTGGGCCGTGTTGTGATCGGGTTCTGCTTTTCCGGCGTGTACGTGACCGCCGAAAGCTGGCTGAACAACGCCGCGAGCAACGAAAACCGTGGCCAGGCTTTGTCGCTTTACATGATCGTCCAGATGATCGGTATTGTCAGCGCGCAGGCACTGATGCTTGTCGGTGACCCGGCCGGGTACGAAACCTTTGTGATTGCCTCGATCCTGGTTTCCGTTTCCTTTGCGCCGATCCTTTTGTCGATTTCACCGACGCCGGCGTTTGATACGACCAAGCCGATGACGCTCAGGCAGTTGATGGACACGTCGCCCTTGGGCTGTGTTGGCATGTTCCTGTTGGGTGGCATCTTCTCGGCTCAGTTCGGCATGGCCGCGGTTTACGGCGCGCGGGCCGGGCTGACACTGGTCGAGATTTCGACCTTCGTGGCGTCATTCTACATCGGCGCGTTGGTTCTGCAGTATCCGTTGGGCTGGTTTTCGGATCGTATGGACCGGCGCCTGTTGATCCTGCTGGTGTCGGTCGTGGGCGGCATCAGTGCGGCGGTGGGCATGGTTTTCGGGGTCGACTTCCCGGTTTTGCTGGCTGCGGCCTTTGTCATCGGTGGAATGTCCAATCCACTGTATTCCCTGCTGATCGCCTACACCAACGACTACCTCGAACACGAAGATATGGCAGCCGCGTCCGGCGGGCTGATTTTCATCAACGGGCTTGGCGCAATTGCCGGCCCGCTGATCACCGGTTGGTTGATGGGGGATGCCGTGTTCGGGCCGTCCGGCTTCTTCCTGTTCATTGCCGCACTACTGTTTGCCATGGCGGTCTATGCGGTCTACCGGATGACCCAGCGGGCCTCGGTGCCCGTGGACGAAACCGGCACCATGTCGCCGCTGTACCCGACGGCATCGCCGGTCGCACTGGAAGTTGCGCAAGAAGTCGCGATCGAAGCGGCGCAGGACGAAGAGGAAGAACACCAACCTGCCTGACCGCCGGATTTATGTCGTCAATGTTGCAATATGTTACTGTAACAAGTCTGTAAAACCGACTTATATGACGTTACGTCCCTCGGGGGGGAACAGACGGAGTCAAGGGCAATGGTTGGTCCTGAAGAAGTACTGAGTTTCTGGTTGGATGAAGTAGGCCCCGAGGGGTGGTACCGCGAAGATGAAGCGCTGGATGCGCAGATACGGGACCGCTTCCTTGAGACATGGCAAGCCGCGTGCGAGGGTAAGTTCTCTCTGTGGTTGACATATCCCAGCGGATCGCTGGCCTACATCATCCTCATGGACCAGTTTCCGCGCAACATGTTCCGAGGCAGCGGCAAAGCCTTCTCATCCGACAAGGCGGCACTGGCAGCAGCGAAATGTGCCGTCGACAAGGAATGGGATCTGAAGATCGACGAGCCAGCCCGACAGTTCTTCTACCTGCCGATGATGCACTCAGAGAACCTGTGCGATCAGGAGCGCTGTGTGCGCCTGATGTGCCAGCGCATGCCGGAACATGGTGCAAGCAATCTGCTGCATGCCCGCGCCCATCGTGAGGTGATCCGGAAATTCGGGCGTTTCCCGTACCGCAACGCGGCGCTTGCCCGTGAGACCACGGCACCCGAAGCCGCATATGTCAGCGGCGGCGGATACGGCACAACGGTGCGTGAGTTGCAGGCGGCGGGTTAAGCCGCCTCTCCACATCCGCGCAATTCGATCAGCCTGGCCGTTGTGGCATCGACGGCCGTGGTGATTGCGTAATCAATCAGTAGCTGAGGGTTTTCGACCAGTTCGTTGAGGCGGGCCTGCGTGGTTTCCAGCTTGGCCTGGACCTCGTCCAATCGCACCAGCGCCTGCTGAAGCTTCTGCTTCAACTCAGGCTCATCATCTCCCAGGATGCGAATACCGGACAGATCAGCGCGCAGACTTGCAAGATCCTCTCGGACGCCCTGCGCCTGTTCACGCAGCGGCTGAACGATTTGC
Organism: Ruegeria sp. BC2; assembly: GCF_056539245.1. Lineage (NCBI taxonomy): Bacteria > Pseudomonadati > Pseudomonadota > Alphaproteobacteria > Rhodobacterales > Roseobacteraceae > Ruegeria > Ruegeria sp. BC2. Next base: position 1,474,648 of record NZ_JBQFUQ010000001.1, on the reverse strand, counting down.
AGGCTTTCTCTGAAGTTGTCCTGAATATTCTCGACGCTTCGCGCCAGCTTCCAACCAAGGAACAGACACAGAGCCACAAGGATCAGTGTGGCGTTCAAAAGGGCAAGCAACAAATCTTTGAGAGTCTTGGCCATGATTGTTCCCTAAAATCTGTAGATCCGAAATTCGAACATGGTTGCAGGTCTTTTCTAGCCTTCGAGGGACGCGGGGTATAGGCTGAATAGCGCGCGCTCTTATTCTGATGACCCTGCGTCACATATGTCGCGGGGCAGCATATTGATGCGTTCAAAAAAATAGTTTAACGGTAAACTAGTTTTCAATCGACCTGCGCCGAGAGGTAAACATGGCTGCACAATCCTTTGATCTGATCGTAATCGGTGCGGGCCCCGGCGGCTATGTGGCTGCCATTCGTGCGGCCCAACTGGGCCTCAAGACCGCCGTGGTCGAGCGCGAGCATCTGGGCGGCATCTGCCTGAACTGGGGCTGCATCCCGACCAAGGCCTTGCTGCGGTCGGCCGAAGTGTTCCACCTGATGGAGCGCGCAAAGGATTTCGGTCTGAGTGCCGACAAGATCGGTTACGATCTGGACGCGGTCGTCAAACGCTCGCGCGGGGTTGCCAAGCAACTGACCAGCGGCGTCGGTCATCTGCTGAAGAAGAACAAAGTCACCGTCGTGATGGGCGAGGCGACAATCCCGTCGAAAGGCAAAGTGACGGTCAAGACCGACAAGGGCACCGAGGATCTGACGGCGAAGAACATCATCTTGGCCACCGGTGCCCGTGCGCGCGAGTTGCCGGGCCTGGAAGCAGATGGCGATCTGGTCTGGACCTACAAACATGCGCTGCAACCGGCCCGGATGCCGAAAAAGCTGCTTGTTATCGGGTCCGGAGCGATCGGGATCGAGTTTGCCAGCTTCTACAATACGTTGGGCGCAGACACGACCGTGGTCGAAGTGATGGATCGGGTCTTGCCGGTCGAAGATGCCGAGATCAGCGCGTTCGCCAAGAAATCGTTTGTCAAACAGGGCATGAAGATCATGGAGAAATCCATGGTCAAGCAGCTGGATCGCGGCAAAGGCAAGGTGACGGCTCATATCGAAACCGGCGGCAAGGTCGAAAAGCACGATTTCGATACTGTCATCTCTGCCGTTGGGATCGTCGGAAATGTCGAGAACCTCGGGCTTGAGGCGCTGGGCGTCAAAATTGACCGCACCCATGTGGTGACGGATGCATACTGCCGGACCGGGGTCGATGGCCTCTATGCAATCGGCGACATCGCCGGGGCGCCTTGGCTTGCGCACAAGGCCAGCCACGAAGGCGTGATGGTCGCAGAACTCATCGCTGGCAAACATGCCCATCCCGTGAAACCGGAGAGCATCGCTGGATGTACCTATTGTCATCCCCAGGTCGCGTCGGTTGGCTATACCGAGGCCAAGGCCAAGGAGCTTGGCTTTGATGTCAAGGTGGGCCGCTTCCCGTTCATCGGCAATGGCAAGGCAATTGCATTGGGCGAGCCGGAAGGCATGATAAAAACCGTATTCGACGCGAAAACCGGCGAGTTGCTGGGCGCCCATATGGTTGGTGCGGAAGTGACCGAACTGATTCAGGGCTATGTCGTCGGTCGCCAGTTGGAGACTACCGAAGAAGACCTGATGAATACAGTCTTCCCGCACCCGACCTTGTCGGAAATGATGCATGAATCGGTTTTGGACGCCTACGGGCGCGTGATCCACATGTAAAACGGTCTGTCCGCGGGCTGCGGCTTATGGGGGCGGTGCCCCCGGCCGCGTTGCCCGCGACACCCCCGGGATACTGCCGGCCAGATGAAGTTCGCATCCGCGCTTCACCCGGCTCGGAGTATCCCGGAGCGCAAGGCAGCGCCTTGCGATATTCGCGGCTATCGGCTCAGAGCGTCCAGAATTCGGGCCCACGAGCGGATCCCTTTGTGAAAGCTCTTCACGTCGTATTTTTCATTGGGCGAATGGATTGCGTCATCGTCGTTGGCATAGCCGACCAACATTGAATCGAGGCCCAGGACCGTATTGAAATATCCCACCACCGGGATCGATCCTCCCATGCCGGTGAAAACGGCTTCGCGCCCCCATTCGTCGGACAGTGCGGCGCGTGCCGCTTCGAATTCCGGGCGATCCAGGTTCATCACGGATGCGGGGGAGCCTTCGAGATCATTGTCCCAGACGACTTTGGCGTCAGGCGAGAGCCGGTCTTCAACATGCTTCCGGATCTTGTCGCGCAGTTTGTCCGGGTCCATTTCACCGACCAGGCGACAGGTGATCTTGCAGTGCGCCTGGCTGGGGATCACCGTTTTCGAACCGGCGCCATTGTAGCCGCCCCACAGCCCGTTGATCTCCAGCGTCGGGCGCGCCCACTGCTGTTCCAGGGTCGAGTACCCTTTCTCACCATGAGGTCGCGTGTAGCCTACCGAGTTGAGGTACTCGGCCTCGTCAAAACCACAGTTCTCCCACTGGCGCAGCTGTTCGGCGGGGACTTCGTGGACCCCTTCGTAGAAACCTTCCACAGCGACCCGTCCGGTTTCATCATCGTAGAACGAGGCAACGATCCGCGAGATTTCCCGCAGCGGGTTCAAGCCGGGGCCGCCGTAATGGCCGGAATGCAGGTCGATGCGCGGACCGATGATGGTGAATTCGTCCTTGAGCATGCCGCGCAATTGCGATGCGATCGAGGGCACCCCGCGTGATACCATCGAGGTGTCGCAGACCAGCGCCAGATCGGCCTTCAACTCTTCCTTGTTGGCCTCGAGAAATGGGACCAGCGAAGGTGAACCGGATTCCTCTTCGCCTTCGAAGAAAAATGTGATGCGGCAAGGCAGCTTGCCGTTGACCGCCTTCCAGGCGCGGCAAGCTTCGACAAATGTCATCAACTGGCCCTTGTCATCCGAAGAGCCCCGTCCGCGGATGACCTGACCGTGTTCTGTCTCTTCCAGCGCCGGGTCGAACGGGTCACGGTTCCACAGGTCCAAGGGATCAACGGGCTGCACATCATAATGGCCGTAGAACAACACGTGCGGGGCGTCCGCGTCGTCGCCGACATGGCCCACGACCATCGGGTGGCCCGGGGTCGGGTGCTTTTTCGCATCGATCCCGATGCTTCTTAGGTCGTCGACCAACCAGTCGGCTGCCTTGTCCACGTCTTTCTTGAAGGCCGGATCGGTGGAAATCGACGGGATTCGCAGAAACTCCATCAGCCGCTCGATGGAGGCTGAGAGGTCAGAGTCGATTTTGCTCAGAGTGGCGTCAAGCGACATGGGTGTACTCCTGAATGGATAAGATATTGCGGCGGACCCTAACAGCGCTGGCAGCGCCGTCCAGCCCGTAGCGGCGGGAAAACGCGCGTCTGATCGGAAACATTCTGCGCGAAACGGCGCGTAACCTGCGTCGTTTCCTCGCGCCTTATGGTCTCAACTTTACTTGTCGCTGCGGGTTCAAGGCGATAATTGATGCAAATCAAAGTTGCGACCCCTGTCTGGGCGTTAGGCAGGAAACCTGAAAATAGGCGCGGATGCGGCCGAAAAATCGGTTATGATACGCATCGGAACACAGCCTTGCCGTGCAATCACCCTGCGGCGGGGTCACGAAGGAGGGTCCTTTGGACTACACTGCTCAGCTCGACTCAGCGATTGCCAGGCTGCACGACGAAGGCCGTTACCGGACCTTCATCGACATCGAACGCCGCAACGGACATTTTCCCCATGCCGTGCGTACGCGTCCGGACGGGTCACAGCAGAACATCACCGTCTGGTGCGGCAACGACTACCTTGGCATGGGGCAGCACCCCGTCGTGCTGGAGGCGATGCACGAGGCGATCGACGCAGCCGGAGCGGGCTCTGGCGGGACGCGCAACATCTCGGGGACGACCGTCTACCACAAGCGGCTCGAGGCCGAGCTGGCCGACCTGCACGGCAAGGAAGCGGCCCTGCTGTTCACCAGCGCCTACATCGCCAATGACGCCACGCTCAGCACGCTGCCCAAGTTGTTTCCCGGGCTGATCATCTATTCCGACGAACTGAACCACGCGTCGATGATCGAAGGTGTCCGCCGAAATGGCGGGGCCAAGCGGATCTTCCGTCACAATGACGTTGAGCACCTGCGCGAGCTGCTGCAAGCCGACGATCCGGCGGCGCCGAAGCTGATCGCGTTCGAGTCGGTCTACTCGATGGATGGCGACTTCGGTCCGATCGAACAGATCTGTGATCTGGCCGACGAATTCGGCGCGCTGACCTATATCGACGAAGTGCACGCGGTTGGGATGTACGGCCCGCGCGGCGGCGGTGTGACCGAGAGAGACCGCCTGGCGCACCGGATCGACATCATCAATGGCACTTTGGCCAAAGCCTACGGCGTGATGGGTGGGTATATCGCAGCAAGCGCGAAGATGTGCGATGCGGTCCGTTCATATGCCCCGGGCTTCATCTTCACCACATCGCTGCCACCATCGGTCGCGGCCGGTGCTGCGGCCTCGGTGGCGTATCTCAAGACAGCGCCCGAACTGCGTGAGCAGCATCAGACCCAAGCCAAGATCCTCAAGCTGCGACTGAAGGGTCTGGGCTTGCCGCTGATCGATCACGGCAGCCACATCGTTCCGGTGATCGTGGGCAACCCGGTGCACACCAAAAAGCTCAGCGACATGCTGCTGGATGACTACGGGATCTACGTGCAGCCGATCAATTTCCCGACCGTTCCTCGGGGAACCGAGCGTCTGCGCTTTACGCCTTCGCCGGTCCATGGACCCAACGAAATGAACCGTCTGGTCCAGGCCATGGACGAACTTTGGTCACATTGTGCGCTAAATCGCGCCGAACTTGCTGGTTAACCTAACGCCGACATGTGCAACTTGTTTGCCGCGTGTTAAGCTTACGCTAACAAAAGTAGCGGACGAATCGTTATGGGGATGATTCGCCGTTAGCGTGAAACACGCGATGGGCAGAATGGGGCAGCAGGAATGATTGGGCGCAGGACACAGCGCAATTCCGAAGAAGACGTGGACGTCAGGCCCAAGGGGTTCGACGACTACGAAGTACGGCTTGGCGACGTGATGCGCGGTGAGCGCGCAACGATGGGCAAGTCTCTTCTCGACGTACAGCGCGAACTGCGGATCAAGGCCAACTACATCGCTGCCATCGAGAATGCCGATCCCGACGCATTCGACACACCCGGCTTCATCGCCGGGTATGTGCGTTCTTACGCCCGTTATCTGGGGATGAACCCTGACGACACTTTTGCCGCGTTCTGCAAGGAAAGCGGGTTCGAAGTGGCACATGGAATGTCCGCACAGGCATCGGTCGTCAAAAAATCGGTCGGGGACCTTCCGAACCGTGGCCCGATGGGGCGCGATCCGTTCATTTCGCCGAACACGCCCTACATTCCCGGCCGCGAGTCCGTGTTCAGCCAGATCGAGCCGCGTGCCGTAGGCTCGTCGCTTGTCCTCCTCGCGCTGATTGCCGGGATCGGATATGGTGGCTGGTCGGTTCTGAACAAGATCCAGCAGGTTCAGGTCTCGCCCGTCGAACAGGCCCCGGTCGTGCTGTCCGATCTTGACCCGCTGTCGGCCATCCGGACCGAGTCCGGAACGACCGAGGTTGCGGCCGCTGAAATTCCCAACCCCGAAGCGCTGGACCGTCTCTACCGCCCCCAAGCACTGGATGTACCGGTGATGGTTGCGCGGGATGCCCCGATTTCCACACTCGATCCTCGGACCGTAGGCACGTTCCGTCCGCCGGAAGTCCCGGAAATCGCGCTGGCTGAAATTCATACCGTCGAAAGAACTGCCGCGACCCTTCCACAGGTGGTTGAAAAGGTCGACACTTCGCTGAAAATCGTCGCGGTCGAACCGGCCTGGATGCGGGTCACCGCAGCGGATGGCAGCGTGATCTTCGAAGGCACGTTGGGAACCGTCGAAAACGGCAAGAGCTTTGAGGTTCCCCTGACGGAAGAGCCGCCGCAACTGCGGGCCGGTGCGTCGGGCAACGTGTATTTCTCGATGAACGGCGAGCTCTATGGGCCGGCTGGTGCACCGGGAACCGTCGCCAAGGGTGTGGTTCTGTCCAAGGACGCTGTGGCCGAGACTTATGCCGTGGCGGATCTTGAGGCTGAGCAAAACATTGCGCTCAAACAGCTGGTGGCTGAGCTTCAGACACAATCCGCCGAGGCGCCGGCAGAGTGATCTTGCCATTGCGGCGGGCTTGCCCCCGGACTATCTAAAGGCCAGACCCCAGGCTGACGCGGATCCGTTTTCATGTCTCTGAACCATGTGCGCCCTTGGCGCGACATCTATCGCCGCAAATCCCGCCAGATCATGGTTGGCAATGTCCCGGTAGGTGGCGACGCGCCGATTGCCGTTCAGACCATGACCAACACGCTGACGACCGAAGTCGCCGCGACCGTGGCGCAGGTACAAGCTGCGGCAGAGGCGGGGGCGGATATCGTGCGCGTCTCTGTTCCTGATGAGGCGTCGTCGAAGGCGTTGAAAGAGATCGTGCGCGAAAGCCCGGTGCCGATCGTGGCCGACATCCATTTCCACTATCGCCGCGGTATCGAGGCCGCCGAGGCCGGTGCCGCGTGCTTGCGCATCAATCCGGGCAATATCGGTGACGAGAAGCGGGTGAAAGAGGTCATCAAGGCCGCGCGCGACCACAATTGCTCGATCCGCATCGGCGTGAACGCGGGCAGTCTGGAAAAACACCTGCTGGAGAAATATGGCGAGCCGTGCCCTGAAGCGATGGTGGAAAGCGGGTTGGAGCATATCCGTATCCTGCAGGACAACGATTTCCACGAATTCAAGATCAGCGTGAAGGCCAGCGACGTGTTCCTGTCGGCCGCGGCCTATCAGGGCATCGCCGAGGCCACCGACGCCCCGATCCATCTGGGCATCACCGAGGCCGGTGGGCTGGTAAGCGGTACGATCAAATCGGCCATCGGGCTGGGCAACCTGCTGTGGATGGGGATCGGCGACACGATCCGCGTCAGCCTGTCCGCCGATCCAGTCGAAGAGGTGAAAGTCGGGTTCGAAATCCTCAAATCTCTTGGCCTGCGCCATCGGGGCGTGAACATCATATCGTGCCCCTCCTGCGCGCGGCAGGGGTTCGACGTGATCAAAACCGTCGAGACGCTGGAACATCGGCTGGAGCATATCAAGACGCCGATGAGCCTGTCGATCATCGGCTGCGTCGTCAACGGCCCGGGCGAGGCGTTGATGACCGATGTCGGTTTTACCGGCGGCGGCGCAGGCTCGGGCATGGTGTATCTGGCGGGCAAGGCCAGCCACAAGATGTCGAACGAACAGATGATCGACCACATCGTCGAGCAGGTGGAAAAGAAGGCGGCCGAGCTGGATGCCGCGGCCGAGGCGGCGGAGTAGTACTTTAACTTCGATCCGGAACTAATTCATCATAAGCCATTTTTAGGCCCATTTTTGCGGTATCAATCGCGATATCGACTGTCTGGACCGGAGTTCGATTCTTTGAAACCAATGCCTTTCGTGACGGCCCTTGCCGTCGTCCTTCTTTCTGCGTGCAGCAGCCCCTCTACCGGGTCGGACAAACGCCCCGGTTTCTTCAGTGTTCCAGTTCCGCAGTCTGCACCGGGGACGCAACTTGGGTATATGTCGGTGCATGTGTCCGGTTTCGGAAATGACGGAGTGACAACGCGCGCAGACGTCCGGCTCAGCCCGGGCGGGACCGGCAAACCGCGGGGCCGTTTGACCCCGATCATGAATGTCGACCCGCAGCTGGCGTCTCGGGTCGCGGTATCGTTCAAAACCGGTCAGGATGCCCAGGCGGCCTATGCTTTGGCGAAACAGATCGCCAGGGCGACCTACTGCCCAACCGGCCCAATTTCTGAAAACACCGGTATTCGCAAGTACGACAATCCCCAGGACCTGCAGGCAATTCTGGCTGAAAGCAAACGGCAGGGGCGTGACGTCATTCCATCGGGAATTCGGGGCAAATCCGTACCCGCGACCCAATTTAGAAAAACTGGAACTCCGACATGGGTCGTGTCGATGAAATGCGACGCCCCGTATCCAAACGACTAGGGCGTCGTTTCAACGGGGCGGCGATCAGGCCGCCCCAGCTTCTTCAGCCGCGTTCAGCCCGCACACCGTCAGCGATCTGTTTCATCTGATCTGCGGGCAGGAAGCCCCGCAGCATCTCGGTGCCCAGAACAAAGGATGGGGTGCCCGAAATCCGCATGCGCTGCGCCAGTGCCCGCGTCTTGGCAATTTCTTCGGTCACTTCGTCGCTGTCCATCGCCGCAAGGATGGCGTCACTGTCCAGTCCCAGCCCGTCCGAGATCCGGCGCAGCGTCACTTCCGAAGGCTCGCCCGTGAATTCCAGCAGGGCGTCATGGACTTGCTTGTACGCGTCATCCCCGGCGACCTGCTTGGTGGCGATGGCAAAGCGCGACGAAAGAACCGACGCATCGCCCAGAATTGGGAACTCCTTGATGATCAGGCGGATGTTGCCATCCTCGGCCAGCAGCGCGTCCACTTCGGGGACCGCGCGGCGACAGTATCCGCAACGGTAATCCATGAACTCGACGAGGGTGATGTCGCCGTCCGGGTTGCCACCGACCCAGCTATAGCCGTCATTGAACAGCTCGTCGGCGTTTTCAGCGATCAATTGCTGGTCGGCCTGTGCTTCGGCTGCGGCGTTGCGTTGCTCAAGGATGTTGATCGCCTCGAGAATGACTTCGGGATTTTCCAGGAGGTATTCCCGCACTTGCGCGCCGAACTCTGCTCTTTCGGATTCGGTCATCGAGGACAGATCCAGCGCATTGGCCGGACCGGCAATCAGGGAAAGCCCCAGAAGGGCAGGTGCTGCGTGTCTGAGGATCATTTCCGGTTCCTTTTCGATTTCTCAGCTTGTTCTGCGGCAATCAGCACATCCTGTGCTCGTTGCCAACCCGTCGAGCCTTCGGGCAACTGACCGATGGCTCGTCTTGCGTGTATGCCGGCATCCAGCAGGCGCCCCTCAAGAGCGAAACGCTCGGCAGTGACGGCGGATGCCATACCGTTGTTGCCGACCTTGGAATAGGCCATTCCCAGATCCTGCATCAGGCGGCCGTTCCGGTAGTCGCGGGCGCGTGCGCTTTCCAACACCTGCAGCGCCTTTTTCGTCTGTCCGTCAGCAAGCAGGGCGCGCCCGTAGCCAGCCATGATCAATGCGTCGGTCGGAGCCAGCTCGGACGCATTGGCATAGGCCGTGACCGCCTCCGAGACCCGAAGGTTCTCCAAAAGGATCTGCCCCTTCAGTTCGTGATAGAACGGATCGTCAGGGCGGATGGCCAGCGCACCATCAATGGCTGCCCGCGCAGCCGAAAGGTTGCGGTTCTGATGATGGGCGGCGGCTTCGCGCATCAGGCGAATATCCTGCGCCGTTTCTTCCTTGGCTCGCCTCAGGGTCCAGCCGGGAGAGCGCAGAAACGCGGACAGCTTACCTTTGACCCGCGCAAACCAGTAGTCGGCATTGGGGTTAGATTTCGCCCGATCCCCGAATTGGTACAGAAATTCCTCGGCAGCGCGCAGGCGTTCACGGCTGGTCGGGTGCGAGCGCATATAGGGATCCTGATTGATCTCGCTCAGCAATTCCTGGCCTGCGAATTTGCGGTGCAGTTCGACCATGCCGATGGGGGAAATCTCGGCCCAACGCAGGTAGCTGGCGGCGCTGCGATCCGCCGAGGATTCTTCGGCCCGCGTATGGCCCAGAAAACTGCGGATTGCGGCGCCTTGGGTGCCGGCGGCAATGCCCGCGGCGGCCTCTCCGCCGCCCGCAGCGGCGGCAATCAGAGCCAGCGCGGTGCCGAAACCGGCCGCGCGTTGAGCCGCCCGAAGGTTCTCGGCCCGGCGGGCAAGGTGCCCGTTGGCGATATGGGCCGCCTCATGCGCGATCACGGCCTGCAGCATCTCGGGGCTGTCGACCGTCAGGATCAGTCCGTGGTTCAGGTAGATCGTGTTGTAGTCGATGACGAACGCGTTGAACGTGGCGTCCTTGACGACCATCACCCGCACGCGGTTGGTGTTCAGGCCGGCGGCGCGCAAGATCGGAAAGGCCAGTTCGCGCAGCCCGTGTTCGATATCGGGGTCGCGGATCAGGCTTTGCGCGTGGCTTTGCGCGATCGACGCCATCCACAGCGCCACCGCCAGCAGAATTGCCGGGATTGACGCCAGCCGGGATCCGCGTTCAAAAGCCATGGTCGCAACATGGGAGATGGGCATGCGAAACTCAACCCGGTCGGGCGTTGATCCCTTCATCGTGATGGACGTGATGGAGGCCGCGCGCCGCGCTGAAGAGGCCGGGCGCCACATCATCCACATGGAGGTCGGCCAACCCGGAACCGGCGCGCCCCAAGGCGCGCTGGAGGCGCTGGCCGAGGCGATGCGGCAAGGCCCGCTGGGCTATACCGTCGCGCTGGGCCTGCCGGCGCTGCGGCAACGCATCGCACGGATGTACGGCGAATGGTACGACGTCGACCTGAACCCCGAGCGGGTGGTGATCACTCCCGGATCCTCGGGCGGATTCCTGCTGGCCTTCACCGCGCTGTTCGACAGCGGTGACCGGGTGGGGATCGGCGCGCCGGGCTATCCGTCCTATCGGCAGATTCTGCGGGCGCTGGGTCTGGTGCCGGTCGATCTGCCGACCGCGCCGGAAAACCGCCTGCAACCCGTGCCACAGGATTTTGTCGGGCTCGACCTGCAGGGGCTGATGGTGGCCTCGCCCGCGAACCCGACCGGAACCATGCTGGACCACGCCGCCATGGGCGCGCTGATCGAGGCGGCGCGGGGGCAGGGGGCCTCGTTCATCAGCGACGAGATCTATCACGGGTTGGAATACGAGGCCAAGGCGGTCACTGCGCTGGAATTGACCGACGAGTGTTATGTCATCAACTCGTTCTCCAAGTATTTCTCGATGACCGGCTGGCGGGTCGGCTGGATGGTGGTGCCCGAAGATCAGGTGCGCGTTGTCGAGCGCATCGCCCAGAACATGTTCATCTGCGCGCCCCATGCCAGCCAGGTCGCCGCGCTGGCCGCGATGGATTGCGAGGACGAACTGCAGGGCAACCTCGCCGTCTATCGCCGCAACCGCGACCTGATGCTGAAGGGCCTGCCCGAGGCCGGGTTCACCAACATCGCGCCACCCGACGGGGCGTTCTATGTCTATGCCGATGTCTCGGACCTGACCCAGGACAGCCGCGCCTTCGCCGCCGAGATCCTGGACAAAGCCGGCGTCGCCGTGACGCCGGGGCTTGATTTCGACCCGGTGCGCGGCCACACGACCCTGCGCTTTTCATACGCCCGGTCGACCGAGGACATCGAGCAGGGCCTTGAACGGCTGCGCAGCTTCATGGCGGATCGCCAGACCCCGCAGAAGTCGGCCTGAGGCGTTCACAAACCGGCCACGCTGCGATAGGCTCCTGCCAAACGATCTCGGAAAAACTTGAGGCCATGAGCAGGATCTTCTTTGTATGTGCGCTGATTTGGGCGCTGGCCGGAGCCGTTTTGGCGCAGGACTTCAACGCCTTGGCGCGGGTCCTGCCCGAGCAGAGCCGGATCACAGACGGCAAGGGGGCGGGGGTGACGCTTGAGCTGGGGCTCAGCCAAGGCGTCCCGTATCGCGTTTTCACGCTTCGAGACCCGTACCGTATGGTGATCGATTTCCAGGAGGTCGACTGGAGCGGGCTTGACCGGGACAAGCTGTTGCAGACCCGTCGGATCAGCGGGGTCCAGTTCGGCGCCTATGTGCCCGGTTGGTCCCGGATGGTGCTGGATTTGGGGGCGCCCCTAGCTGTCGATACGGCGGCCATGCGCGTGGACCCCGACAGCGGGGCCGCGGTTCTGACGCTGAATCTGAAAGGTACGGATTTCGACAGTTTTGCCGCCAGCGCGGGTGCGCCACGCAATCCGGGCTGGGATTTGCCTGCACCTGCTGTCATGCCCCCGGTTGTGCCGCGAGATGGCGAACGACCACTGCGCGTGATGCTGGACCCGGGACATGGTGGCATCGACCCCGGCGCGGAGTCGGGTGGCGTTAACGAAAAAGCCCTGATGCTCACATTTGCGCGCGAACTGCGGGAACACTTGCTGCGCGCCGGCGGATACGAGGTCGTGATGACCCGGGTGGACGATCACTTCGTGTCGCTCGAACGCCGAATATCTCTGGCCCATCGGGCCAGCGCCGATGTGTTCATTTCGTTGCACGCGGATGCATTGTCCGAGGGGCAGGCTCATGGGGCCACTGTCTATTTCCTCTCCGATGAGGCCTCGGACGTGGCCAGCCAGAAACTGGCCGAACGGCACGACCGCAGCGATCTGATCGCGGGTATCGACCTGAGCGGCTCGGACGACCAGATCGCCGACGTTTTGCTGGACATGGCACGGCAGGAGACCCAGCCGCGCTCAGAAGCTTTGGCCCATGCACTGGCGCACGGCATGGGGCAGCAGGGCGGTCCCATGAATCGGCGCCCGATCCGCAGTGCGTCGTTTTCCGTCCTCAAGGCTGCCGACATTCCCTCGGTTCTGGTCGAGATCGGATTCATCTCCAGCCCCAGAGACCTGAAAAACCTCGTAAATCCCGAGTGGCGCATCGGAATGGCGCAAGGAATTCACCAAGGTCTTGAAGCCTGGCGCCAGCAGGATCTGATCCGCCGCGGCTTGATTGGGCAGTGACCCTGCGGCGCAAAGTGGCTAGAATGCGCCCGTGTGTTTTGACCCTTGGGTGCAGCGACACTATATAGGCGTCACCGCGAACAAAAGGCAGCAACGTGATCCGGTTCATTCTTTCGATTTTCGGGGCAGTTTTCAGCCTCGTCACCTTGGGTATTTTCATGGTCGCGCTGGTGATTGGCGCGGTCTTCTGGATGTATGGCCGCGACCTGCCCAGCCACGAGTCGCTGGCCCAGTACAAGCCGCCCACCATCAGCCGTATCTATTCGGGCAAGGGCCAACTGATCGACGAATTCGCGCAGGAGCGCCGCCTGTTCACCCCGTCCGAGGAAATCCCTGACCTCGTGAAGCACGCGTTTATCTCGGCGGAAGACAAGAACTTTTATTCGCATCAGGGGTACGACCCGCGCGGGATCATCGCCGCCGGGATCGAGGCGGTCCAATCCAAGGGCGAGACGCTGCGCGGCGCGTCGACCATCACCCAGCAGGTGATGAAGAACTTCCTGCTGTCCGGCGACCGGCGGGTCGAACGCAAGATTCAGGAAATCATCCTCGCGACCAGGTTGGAAAAAACGCTGAACAAGGAACAGATCCTTGAGCTGTATCTCAACGAGATCTTTCTTGGCCAAAACTCCTACGGCGTGACCGCCGCTGCACAGACGTATTTCAACAAGACCTTGCAGGAATTGACCCCGCATGAAGCCGCGACGCTGGCTGCGATGCCCAAGGCGCCTTCGGACTACCACCCGGTGCGCCAGAAACAGCGTCTGTTGGATCGCCGCAACTACGTGCTGCGCGAGATGTACCAGAACGGATACATCGATCAGGCAACCTACGAGACCGAAGTGGCGCAACCCCTGCGTTCGGTTCAGAACGGTGATTTCGAAAGCTTCCGCACCGCACTGCCACCGCGCGACTATTTCACCGACGAAATCCGCCGCCAGCTGAGCGAGGATTTCGGGGAGGGCGAGTTCTTTACCGGTGGTTTCACCGTCCGGGCCTCGGTTGACGAGGAGATGCAGGTCGAAGCCGCGCGCGCCCTGCGCGAGGCGCTTCAGAAATATGACCGATCGCGCGGCAAGTGGCGCGGCACGGGTGAAACCATCCCCGGGGAAAAACTGAAAGACGAAGCCCAGTGGCGCGAAGCTCTGGCGATCATGGAAATCCCGCGCGACGTGGTGCTGCCCACGCAATGGTACCCCGCGGTCGTGCTGGATGTTGCTGAACAACAGCTGACGGTGGGGATCGAGAACGGTCCGGCCGACGGCATCATCCCGCGCAGCGACATCAAATGGATGCAGGGCGACTTCAAGGCAAACTTCAAACGCGGCGACGTGATCCTGGTCGTTGCCGGGGAAGAGGGCCAATGGTCCGCCCGTCAGATTCCCGAGGTCCAAGGGGGCTTCGTGGCAATGGATGTGAACTCGGGCCGCGTTCTGGCGATGCAGGGTGGGTTCTCGTACCAGGACTCAGTGTTCAATCGGGCCACGCAGGCGCAGCGCCAACCGGGATCGGCCTTCAAGCCTTTCGTCTATGCGGCAGCACTGGACAGTGGCTACAGCCCAGCGACCATCGTCGTAGACGCCCCGATCGAGGTGAACACACCGCAGGGCCTTTGGACCCCCAAGAACTCGACAAACAAATTCTACGGGCCGACGCCCCTGCGCACCGGGATCGAGCAGTCGCGAAACCTGATGACCATCCGACTGGCGCAAGAGGTTTCGATGCCGGTGGTTGCGGGATACGCGGAGCGGTTCGGTGTGTATGACAACATGGGTCCCTACCTGGCCAATGCGCTGGGGGCCGAGGAGACGACGCTCTACAAGATGGTGGCGGCCTATGCGATGTTCGCCAACGGCGGTGAGCGGGTCGAACCGACTTTGGTCGACCGGATCCAGGACCGGTTCGGCAAAACGATCTATCGGCATGATGACCGGCAGTGCCTGGATTGCAACTCCAGCTGGCTGGAGCCCGACGCCTCACCCACGATCGTGACCGACCGAGAGCAGGTGATGGATGCAATCACGGCCTATCAGCTGACGTCGATGATGAAGGGCGTGGTTGATCGCGGCACCGCGTCACGTGTGGTCAATCTGCCGGTTCCGACGGCTGGCAAGACCGGTACGACCAACGAATCCAAGGACGCCTGGTTCATCGGCTTCACCTCGAACATCGTTGCCGGGTGCTACATCGGGTATGATCGCCCGCGCCCGATGGGGCGGGGTGCTTACGGCGGCACGCTGTGCGGTCCGGTCTTCCAGAGCTTTATGGAAAAGGCCGTCGAGAAATACGGCGGCGGTCCGTTCGAAGTGCCGCCGGGTGGACAGTTCATCAAGATCGACCGTTTCAGCGGTGCCCGTCTGCCGGATGACGCATCGGGTGACTATGTGGTGGCCGAGTATTTCCGTGATGGCGTCGACGGGTTCATCGACCGTGTCTATGACGGTGGTTTTGCGATGGGGTCCGATCTGCCGTTGTTCGAAGAAGTGACCAATGGCGGGCGCCAGGTCCAGACCTCGACCGGGCAGACCATCATCGTGGGGCCCAAGGCCAGCCAGGGCGATCTTCAGGGCGGCGGACTTTACTGATCTGCAGCGCTTAGAAACAGGCGCAGCAGATCGGCCTCCGGGTCACTCTCGACCGATCCGCCGGACCGCCAGCATATGGACAGGGCGCATTTGGCCGCCGCCCATCGGGCCAGACGCGCCCGCGAAACATTCATCGCCGCGGCGTACAGATTCAGGCACGCGGAAATCTGCCCATCTTCGCGCACAAGGTCCGGCATGCCTTTCGGGTGCCGCAGCGCATTTGCCAGTTCGAACGCCGGATCTCCGACATAACCCTTGGCATCGACCACGCGCGGGCCGGACGCAGTCAGGATGACATTGTCGGGGTGCAGGTCTCCATGCAGGGGGAGATGCACGGGCTGCGTCTGCAGCAAATCCTGAGCCAAAGCTATGGCGCGCCGCATATCGGTTTGCAGGGGCCGCGTACATTGATCGGCAAATCCGACGTCAAAAAGCGGTGCAAACACTTGCTCCAAAGGCCTCAGCCCGCTCACTTCGACAATCGGATCAGCATGCAGGTTCCGCGCCGTTTCAGCCAGTAGTGTCAGGGCGTCGGCCACGTTGCCTGCCCGTGCAAGATCGCCGAGGGTCGGACCCTCGAGCCACTCCATCATGACCGCCCGGCGGCCCTCGGCCAGGATCGCGACGGCGCCCCGGTTGCGCCAGGCAGCCAGCAGGCGGCATCCCGGCGCCTCGTTGCCCCGATCGGCACGGCGATAGAGTTTGAGCGCAACTTCAGACCCGTCCTCACGTTTGGCCCGCCAGACACGCGCCGCGCCGGTATCCACCACCAGCCGCGGGTCGGCCAGATGCCATTTCTTCAGGAACTGCTCCGGTCCGTGCTGCATTTGCCTTTCGGGTCATCTTGTGGTGGCCTGAACCTCTTGCTATCACGCAGGCCTGATTGAGCAAGTTGGGACCTGACCATGCGCGCCGAAATCCAGAACATCGTGGCCGAGATCCAAAAATCGCTGGAGCTGCTGGCCCAGCGTATGGACTATGAAACCGCGCCGCACCGGCTGGAGGAGTTCAACGCCCGCGTCGAGGATCCCAACCTGTGGGACAACCCCGAAAACGCGCAGAAGCTGATGCGCGAACGGCAGGTTCTGGTCGATGCGATCGAGACCTACGAGTCGATCAAGACTGATCTGAACGACAACATCGAACTGATCGAACTGGGCGAGATGGAGGGCGACGAAGAGGTCGTCAAGGATGCCGAAGAGGCCCTGAAGAAACTGCGCGACAAGGCGGCCGAAAAAGAGCTCGAGGCGCTTCTGGACGGCGAGGCCGACGCCAACGACACCTTCCTTGAAATCAACGCGGGCGCCGGGGGCACCGAAAGCTGCGACTGGGCCTCGATGCTGGCGCGGATGTATGTCCGCTGGGCCGAGAAAAAGGGCTACAAGGTCGAGCTGCAGTCGGAAACTCCGGGCGAAGAGGCGGGGATCAAGTCGGCGGCCTACAAGATCTCGGGCCATAACGCCTATGGCTGGCTGAAGTCCGAAAGCGGCGTGCACCGGCTGGTCCGCATCTCGCCCTATGACTCGGCGGCTAAGCGGCACACGTCGTTCAGCTCGGTCTGGGTCTATCCGGTGGTGGACGACAATATCGAGATCGAAGTGAACCCGGCCGATATCCGCGTCGATACCTACCGGTCCTCGGGGGCGGGCGGTCAGCACGTCAACACCACCGACTCGGCGGTGCGGATCACCCACATCCCGACCGGCATCGTGGTGACCAGTTCGGAAAAATCGCAGCACCAGAACCGCGACATCGCCATGAAGGCGCTGAAATCGCGCCTGTACCAGATGGAACTGGACCGCCGCAACGCCGAGATCAACGCCGCGCACGAAGCCAAGGGCGATGCCGGCTGGGGCAACCAGATCCGGTCCTATGTCCTGCAGCCCTATCAGATGGTCAAAGACCTGCGCACCAGCTACGAGACGTCGGACACCAAAGGGGTCCTGGACGGTGATCTGGATGCATTCATGGCAGCCACTCTGGCCCTCAAGGTCTCGGGCAAAAGCCGGGCCGAGGCGCAGTCGGACGACTGATGCCGCGCGGTTGATCCGCGTGGAAAAGATATATCCAAAACACCGGGTTTAAATGCACACATGGGGTCGCTAGGCTGAGCGCAAGCAAAGCTCGGACGTAACCCCATGAACCTAAGCGATACTTCAGCCGCTGATCTTCTCGAGAAACTCGCGACAGGGCATTTGTCAGCCGCTGAGTTGATGCGCGCGACGCTCGACCGGATTGCCCAGGTGAACGGGCAGGTCAATGCAATCGTCGCGCTGCAGGACGAGGATGTGCTTATGGCACAAGCCCGGGCCGCCGACGAAAAGTCGGGCCGCGGGCCGCTTCATGGGCTTCCGATTGCCGTCAAAGACCTAGTCAATGTGGCTGGCATCGCGTCGACCCAGGGGTCGCCGGTTTTTCGCAATCACGTCCCAGCCGTCGACGACCTGATCGCAGCACGGTTGCGGGCTGCCGGGGCTATCCTGATCGGAAAGACGAACACACCGGAGTTCGGGTTGGGCTCGCACACCTTCAATCCGGTCTATGGCGCAACCCGGAACCCATACGATCCGGCCCGGTCCTGCGGTGGGTCGTCGGGTGGCTCAGCGGTGGCCTTGGCCACTGGGATGGTCGCGCTGGCGGATGGGTCGGACATGATGGGCAGCCTGCGCAATCCGGCCGCGTGGAACAACGTGTACGGTTTCCGGCCCAGCTGGGGCCGGGTTCCCTCGGAACCACAGGGTGATTTGTTCCTGCACCAGCTCTCGACCTTGGGACCGATGGCCCGCAGCCCGCAGGATATCGGACTATTGCTGGATGTGATCTCAGGCCCCGATCCGAGGCAGCCTTTGAGCGTTTCCTGCGACCCCGTCACCCCATTGTCTGTCGAAAGCCTGGACGGGATGCGGATCGGATGGCTGGGAGATTGGGGAGGCGCATTCCCGACTGAGGAAGGGATTTTGACCCAATGCAGCAACGAGTTGGCGATTTTTGAAGGCCTCGGCGCAACCGTCGAGGACGTACCGCCGCCCTTCGATGCCGAGCGCCTGTGGGACAGCTGGATCACCCTGCGGTCGTGGAACGTAGCAGCGAGTCTGCTGCCTTTGGCCGACCGGAAAGACGTCCTGAAGGATACCGCGCAATGGGAGCTGGAGCGGGGTCTGGCCCTGACGGCGATGGAGGTCCATGCAGCCAGCGTCACCCGTTCGGATTGGTGCCGTCGGGCGGTCGAACTGTTTGCCGAGTATGATGCGCTGGTGTTGCCGGCAGCTCAGGTGTGGCCGTTCCCTGTGGATCAGCCGTATCCGCGCAGTATTGGTGGGGTCGCGATGGACACCTATCATCGCTGGATGCAGGTGGTCACGCCGGTCAGCCTGATAGGTCTGCCCTGCCTTTCGATACCGGCGGGGTTCGGCCCCGGAGGACTGCCGATGGGAATGCAATTGTTCGGGCCGCGCGGCAGCGACGCGCAACTGCTGGCTTTGGGGGCCGCCTATCACGCCGTGACGCATTGGCCGCAAAAACGCCCGGCCATGGCCTGAGGGCAAGGGGAGGAGAAACGTAACATGGAAAAGCCATTCGGAGTGCCAACGCTGAAACCGGCGGATATCGGCATGTTGCGCACGGCGCTGCATCGCGCCTGGCAGGATTATCGCCGCGCACCGGTCTTTGGCCTGCTGTTCGGCGGCTTCTACGTTCTGGTCGGGTGGTTGATGGCCTGGGTAACCGTGCAAACGGGCACCTCGTTCTGGCTGGTGCTGGCTGCCATCGGCTTTCCTCTGATCGGGCCATTCGCCGCCGTGGGTTTGTACGAGGTATCGCACCGGCTCGAGCGGAATGAGCCTTTGGACTATGGCGCCATCTTCGGTGTCGTGATCCAGCAGAGCCGCCGTCAGTTGCCGTCGATCTGCGCGATCATCGTCGTGATGTTTCTGTTCTGGTTCTTTCTCGGTCACATGATCTTTGCGCTGTTCATGGGGCTGTCGACAATGACAAACGTGTCGTCATCGCTTGAGGTATTTCTGACACCCAACGGTCTGGCCATGCTGGCTGTCGGCACTGCAGTAGGCGCGATCTTTGCCATCCTGCTTTACATGATCACCGTGTTGTCGATCCCGATGCTGCTGGACCGGGAACTCGACTTCGTGACTGCCATGATCTCGAGCTATGCCTATGTCAGCGTGAACAAGCGGGTCATGCTGGGCTGGGGTGCCTTCATTGCGGTCACGACCTTTGTCGCCATGGTGCCCTGGTTTTTGGGATTGCTGATCGTGTTGCCTCTGTTCGGCCATGCCAGCTGGCACCTGTATCGGCAGATCACCGAAGACGATGCAGCGGCGGGGTCGGTCGCCGAACCGGCCCAAGCCTAGGTTCTCGGGGTCAGGGATCGGGCACTTCGCGGGCCATGTCGACCAGCATCTGACGCAGCCGGCCAGCGCTGGGCAGGTTGGCTTCAAGCGCATGGACAAAGGCGTGGGTCAGAAAAAAGCTCCGGGCATCGTCGTCCTGCTGGCTGGCGGCGGCCAGTTCGTACAATTCGGCCAAAGCCGTGATGTCACCCGCCGCATGCGCCTGCAGAAGGCGGGTGTGCAGGTCGGTCATTCAGCGGCCATTTCGGAGCGATGTGCCATCAGACGCTGCGCCACCCAGTCGTGGAACAGATGGGTCGGCCCGTCCATCGCCGGTGAGAAATGTCCGCCGTCAAACCCCGGCGCCGCGCGGCCACGCTGCATCCCTTCTACGACGAACACATCCTCTTCAAAGACCACTTTCCACTGCTCGGCATTGCGGGCGCGCAGATCCGCATCGGTATCTGGCGTCGAATAGAACAGGTGGATGTGCTCCGAGGTCCGGTTCTGGGCCTCGGGCCGCAGAATGATGGCGAAGGCGTGGTCCCGGTGCACGCCCAGCAGCACGTTGGGGAAGGCGGCAATGTATTCGGCTGCGGTGTCCCATTTCTCGCTGAGACCTTCGAAATCGGGAAAAACCCGACCGGCCTCAGTTTTCAGTTGCCGATAGACCAAGGTTCCCTGACCGGAATAAAGGCCGGGCTCCTGGATGTGATAGTGATCCTCAAGCCGCGAGTAACTGTTCAACCCGGGATGCACCCACGGCAGGTGATAGCTTTCACAGTAGTTCTCGACCGCCAGCTTCCAGTTGCAATTGACGTCCAACCGAAAGGAACTTTCCGGGCCGCCGTGGTACAGCGGCTTGTCGAACTCGGCCCAACGCTCGATCAGCCTGGCGTTGGCATCCTCGAACGTCGGCGCGTCGCCCGAGACGTTGATCCAAACCACGTCGCGCCAGATATGGCTGCGCACCTCGATCAGGCCGAGTTCCGATTTGCTGACCGCGTCATGTGCGTTCTGGCCCGGGCCGCCCACATGCGGCGTGGCGACCAGCCGACCTTCTGTGGAATAGCACCAGCTGTGATAGGGGCAGCGAATGGCGCCTTCGATCTTGCGGGGCTCTTCGACCAGGATCATGCCGCGGTGACGGCAGATATTTTGAAACACACGGACCGTATCGGAACGGTCACGCAGCAACAGCAGCGGAATACCCATGAACTCCAGCGGAACCGCGTCACCGGGCTCGGGGACATCCGCGGTGACCGCGAGACCGGCCCAGCCATCCAGCAGCAGGGCCCGAGTTTCTTCGGCGTGCAGGGCAGGGTCGGTATAATGTGCATTGGGCAGGCCCAGAGCGGTTTCAATGCTCTGACGAACAGCCGACAGATCGGTTGGGGTGCTGGCCATCTGGTTCTCCTCGCTTCCCCACCAGCCTAGGCATCCGGGACCGGCCCTCGCTTACACTTCTGCGACTCCGGCTTTTCTCACAACGACATGCACGGGAGTTTGGGCGGTTTCCTATGTCCGGCGCGCGAGCCGCGCTGCCTCCAGCGTTGCCCGGAAATCGTGGCCCAGATGGCGGATTTCCAATCTGTAGATGTGCGGAGTAGCCGCAGAGTGCTCCATGCACGAACCGATCCAGACGCCGTTGCCATCGGTCATGTCCTTGCGGATCACCATCGTCTTGCTGTCACGACCAGCCTCGCGCGACAAGACTGCGTAGATATTGGGTCCGGCGCAGGCGGCGAAGCCACGAAGTTCACGGCCCGTGGCGGAACGCGTACCGGCCATGGCCGGCGGCAGGAAGCCGCGCAGGACAGCACACTGATGCAGGTGCCGGGTTTGAACCAGCCAATGATGGGCGCGTGGATCGGCTTCGCCGCCATGTTGCGTCACAAGATAGACGCCGCTTGGAAACGTGTCCTCGGTCAAGGCTGCCAGTCCGGGCCGAAGGAACTGGACCACGCTTTCGGGCAGGTCACAGCGCCGGGGCGCGGGGATTTCCTCAAGCGGTTTCAACAGAATGCGGGCATCCACGTCAAAGAACCGGCAGATGCGGTCCAGAACGTCCGGGCGTGGAAAACTCTCGCCAGAAAGATACCGGTTGAACTGCGTGCGGTTGACGCCCAGCTGTCTGCACAGTTCGGCGACCGAAGGATAGCGGTCGGCAAGTTGCCTGAGATTCGCCCCCAGCATGCTGCGCAGCTCGGCGGGCGTGCGAGTGTCTACGGCCATGTCTCACTCTGGTTTGCAACGGTTCGGGAAACACGACCGGATCGGCCAGAAAGGCCGGTCGCCAGTCAAGAAATCGCAATATTGACCCCATGGAACACGCAGTTTGCGTATTCTGGTCCAAGCGTAACGCGCTCAGGCGCGAACGCAATAGGCATTAAGCCTATTTGTATGGTCTTTTTCCTATCAGTGCTCAGTTACGCACCCGCGGAATTCGATCCAAAAACGCAAAACGCCCCGTCGATCTGCGCGACGGGGCGTTTTGATGGGTTCGCGAAAAATCAGTTGCCGCGCAGCAGGGCCGCGACGCCTGTCCGTGCAACCTCGACAGAGCCCAGCGGGCGCATCAGATCGGCAAATGCATCGATCTTGTCCGGCGCGCCGGTGATTTCGAAGATGAACGAATTCAACGTGCTGTCCACGACATTGGCCCGGAAAATGTCGGCAAGGCGCAACGCCTCGACCCGCTTGTCGCCTTCGCCGACGACCTTGATGATCGCCAGTTCCCGTTCGACCGAAGGGCCTTCGACAGTCAGGTCATGCACGTCATGCACCGGGACAATGCGGCCCAGCTGAGCCTTGATCTGTTCGATCACCTGCGGTGTACCGGTGGTGACGATCGTGATGCGGCTGAGGTGTCCGGTGTGGTCGACCTCGGCCACGGTCAGGCTTTCGATGTTGTAGCCGCGCCCCGAGAACAGCCCTATGACCCGGGCTAGAACCCCCGGTTCGTTTTCGACCAGAACAGCGATCGTGTGGCGTTCCTGCACGTCCGAGAAGGTCGGGCGCAGGTTGTAGGCCGAGTGGCGGGTGGAACCTTTTCGGATCTTGAGTGCAGTCATTGGAAGACCTCATCGTTGGCAGAGGAATAGTCTGGCGCCCGCAGCCGTTGAACAACGGCACCGATGCAAACCAGACATGAAAGATACAAAAGCGGTGCAAAAAGCAGGCGGATCGAGATGTCGGCCTCGCCGCGGAACAGAAAGGCGAAGAAAGCGGGGGCGGCACCCAGCCACATCGCTCCGGCCAACGCTAGGCCCCATGGGCTGTTCGTCAATACACCTGCGCGCAAAAGGAATAGTCCCGCAGCGGAGATCAGAGCAGATTCGTAGAACCACAGGTATGGGGTGGACAGCATAACCGCCAGCGCCAGCACCGCGGCACGCAGGTCAAAACCGATCCGGGGGCTGCGCCATGTGATCGTGACCATGATGGCCGCGCAGGCTGTGATCGTCCACTGAACGGCCAAGGCGACAGGCTCGGGCAGCCCAAAGCTGGCGAGCGTCGAATAGGGGCTAAGCATCAGATTGTTTTCGACGATGGTTTCACGCACCACCGAAAAGTGGACCGCCATCATGTTGCGCATTTCCAGCCAGTATTCCGGACCGTAGAGCGCAGTCGCCAACCCCGAGATGACCAGGGTCGTGACGCCGGCCGAAATGATGGTCGGCCACGCTCGGCACGCCAGCAAAGCAAAGGGAATCAGGATGCCCAGCTGAGGTTTGAGCGTCAGAAGGCCGATAAAAAAGCCGGCAAGAACCAAACGTTGGTTCTTGAGCGCTGCAAGTGCCGCCAGCAAACCGGCCATCCACAGGGCTGCGGTCTGCCCCATGAACAGGGTCGGCAATATCGCGGGTGGCAGCGCAAATGCGAACCAGACCGGTGTGATGCCTTCCGCGAACGGCCGGGCGGCGAATATCATCGCGACGATCGACGCGATCGAGAAGACCAGCCAGGCAATGGGGAAGGGAAGGGCGCCCAAGGGTTGCAGCGTTGCAAGAAACGCCGGCGGGTAAGACCAGGGCATCCAGTCATCTTCCTTGATGACGTTGTGCATGGCGGTCAGGCTGTCGACACTGAAAGCCGACAGAGGCTCACCCAGATGGGCCAGACGTCCGGCGGCCCAGAAGACCCGAAAGTCGATCGGAAAGCCGGCGCTGCCATTGGCCGCGATCTCGCTCCAGCTGAGGCCGAGCCAGATGACAAAGACCCCAAGCACCAGCGCAGGGACAAGAATGCCCAACTGCCAGCCGCGACGCCCCGCAAAAATCTGCAGGTTCTCGCGTGGAGATGTCTGAGTGGGGATGCCGGGCATGTTCCGTCCTGTCCTGTGAGCGTCCATCAGGGCCAACAGCGTGGCCCTGTGTCCGCAAGCAATATCAAACCAGCACCGCGCCGCCAGCCTGAATGACACCCTTCGTTTCGGCCTCGCCCAGCAGCATCTCGTTATGGGCCTTGCCCGACGGGATCATGGGGAAGCAGTTCTCGTGCTTTTCCACCAGACAGTCAAAGATCACCGGACCGTCGTAATTGATCATCTCCATGATCGCGTCATCCAGATCGGCGGGGTCTTTGCAGATGATCCCCTTGGCCCCGAAGGCCTCGGCCAGCTTGACGAAATCGGGCAGGGCCTCGGACCACGAATGCGAATAGCGTTCGCCGTGCAGCAGTTCCTGCCACTGGCGCACCATGCCCAGGCGTTCGTTGTTCAGGATGAACTGCTTCACCGGCAGGCGGTATTGGACGGCGGTGCCCATCTCCTGCATGTTCATCAGCCAGCTGGCCTCGCCCGCGACGTTGATCACCAGCGCGTCGGGATGTGCCATCTGCACACCGATCGAAGCCGGGAAGCCATAGCCCATCGTGCCCAGCCCGCCCGAGGTCATCCAGCGGTTGGGGTCTTCGAACCCAAGGAATTGCGCGGCCCACATCTGGTGCTGGCCCACCTCGGTACAGACATAGCGATCGTGGTCCTTGGTCAGCGCCTCGAGCCGTTCCAGCGCGTATTGGGGTTTGATCGCCTTTTCGCTGTTGGTGTAGGCAAGGCAGTTGACCTTGCGCCAGTCCGAGATCTGAGACTGCCACTTGGCGATCGCTTCGGTGTTGGTTTTGCGACCACGCGCCTTCCAGACTTTCAGCACGTCTTCCAGAACATGCGCCACGTCCCCCACGATGGGGATGTCCACCCGGATCACCTTGTTAATCGAGGACGGGTCGATGTCGATATGCGCCTTTTTCGACTTGGGCGAGAAGGCGTCGATACGCCCCGTGATCCGATCGTCGAACCGGGCGCCGACATTGATCATCAGATCACAGTCATGCATGGCCATGTTCGCCTCGTACAGACCGTGCATGCCCAGCATCCCGATCCAGTTCTTGCCCGATGCGGGGTAGGCACCCAGGCCCATCAGGGTCGAGGTGATGGGGAACCCGGTCGCGTCGACCAGCTCGCGCAGCAGTTGGCTGGCAGCGGGGCCTGAGTTGATCACGCCGCCGCCGGTGTAGAACACAGGCCGCTTGGCGGTTTCGATGGCGGCGACCAGTTCGGTGATCTCTTCGATGTCGCCCTTGAGCGCCGGTTGATAATGCGAGGTCGATGGTTTCGGCGCGGTGTATTTTCCGGTGGCAAACTGGACGTCTTTGGGAATGTCGATCAACACAGGACCGGGACGGCCCGCGGTGGCGACATGAAACGCCTCGTGCATGGTTTCTGCCAACGAGTTGGTGTCTTTGACCAGCCAATTGTGCTTGGTGCAGGGCCGGGTGATGCCCACCGTGTCCGCCTCTTGGAACGCATCCGAGCCGATCATGAACGTCGGCACCTGACCGGTCAGAACCACGATCGGGATCGAATCCAGAAGCGCGTCGGTCAGGCCGGTCACCGCGTTGGTCGCGCCGGGCCCCGAGGTCACCAGTGCGACACCGGGTTTGCCGGTTGAACGGGCATAGCCCTCGGCGGCATGTATCGCGCCCTGTTCATGCCGCACCAGGATGTGACGGATGTCATTTTGCAGAAAGATCTCGTCATAGATCGGTAGCACGGCGCCGCCGGGGTATCCGAATACCGTGTCCACGCCCTGATCCTTGAGGGCCTGGACCACCATCTTTGCGCCGGTCATCTCACGTGTCATCTGCTTTGCTCCGTTCGCGACATGTGTCTTGCGTTTGACAAAAAAAAGCCCCCGAAGTTTCGGAGGCGCATGGGTTCGATTATGGTTTACCGTTACCGGCCCATGCGCGTGGTTCCTACGATTACGACTAGCGTTCTCATCGCCAGAGGCTCCTTTTTGCGTGGGGCAGACATTATGGGCGGCGCGAAGGGGCGTCAACAGGCAATCTGGCCAATTTCCTGACTCTGATGTCGAATTTTGCGACATTTTGTTGCGCAGATTGCCGCATGTGGGGAAATTTCCGAAAATACTGGCCGAGTTTTGCCGAGTTCCGAGCGGTGGTCGAGGTCAGAATGCGTCAGAGCGATGTCTGAAACGGGCATGATGCGGGGTCCGGGCTGGGTCAGGCTGGGGCTGCGAACAAGTCAGGGAGGACGGCATGCTGATGGATCTGGTGGACCTCGGGCGCTATCCGATAGATCGTCCGAATTCGGCGGCCTATGATCGGTTGATCGATGACATTCGTCGTGACCTCGACAAAGATGGTTGCGCAGTTTTACCCGGATTTGTCCACGAAGACGGGTTGGGTCAGTTGCTGACCGAAGCCGAAGCAGTCGCGCCGAGTGCGCATCGCAGTTTCAACCGGACCAACGCCTATTTCACCAAGGACGATCCCCGCTTTGGTATCGCCCACCCGATCCGTCGGTTCTATGACCGGTCGAACGCCTTTGTTCCGGCCGACAATTTCCCGTCTACCGGTCCCCTGCGCAGAATCTACGAGTTCGAAGGATTTCTGCCCTTCATACGCGAAGCGCTGAATGAACCCGCGGATCGGTTCTTTCGCTACGATGATCCATTGGCGGATGTGATCATCAACGTGGTCGAAGAGGGGCAGGGCTTTCCGTGGCATTTCGACACGAACAACTACACGGTTACTCTGGCGATCCAGAATGGCGAGCAAGGCGGCGCCTTTGAATACGCGCCGAACCTGCGCACCGCTGAGAAGGAGAACTTTGACAAGGTGGCCTCGGTTCTAGACGGCAATATGGGAATGGTGCGCCAGTTGGAGCTCAATCCCGGTGATTTGCAGATCTTTCGGGGGCGCTATTCCTTGCATCGCGTGGCGCCGGTGTCGGGTGCACGGCCGCGCTACGTGGGGATATTCTCCTTTGTCGAGGCCGAAGGCATGTGTGGCGGGGTCGAGCGTACTCGGCAGCTCTATGGCCGTGTGCTGCCGTGTCATCGCGACAGGGAGGGGGTGCGAAACGATGAGCTTCTGGACTGACCCATGCTAGGGTGGAGCAGTCAGATCCTGCCAGGGAGTGCAAGGTGCCACGTATTCTTCAGCTGACCCCTTTTGTCCTGTGTTCCTCGCTGAGCCGACAAATTGCATTCTACTGCGATCGTCTGGGTTTCGCGTGTGGGTTCACGCAAGACAACTATGCTTTTCTCAGGCTTGGCCCGGTTGCAATTCGCCTGCTGGAATGCCCGCCGCGCGCGGATGGCCTGCCGCTGGGCCACGAGCAATCCTTCTATATTGATGTCGAGGATATAGACGACTTGTACGAAAGCCTGCGTCCCAAACTCGAAGACCTGCCCGAAGGGCGGGTTCGTGCGCCATTCGATCAGCCATATCAACAGCGAGAGTTTCACGTTCTGGATGAGGACGGCACGCTGATCTTTTTCGGCGAAGGAATCCGTTGAAGCGCGGAAGCTGCGCTGATGGCGCGGCCGTCAGAAGGCCACGCCGGTTCCTTGCAGAACGCCATGTTCCAGCGCGTATCGGGTCAGGCCGGCAGTCGATGAGATGCCCAGCTTGCGCTTGATGTTTTTGCGATGGGTTTCGACCGTGCGAACCGAAATATTCAGCGCCAAGGCCACTTCCTTGTTCGACTTGCCCTGCGCCAGTTCCAGAAGGATCGTCTGCTCGCGTCCGGTGAGCGCTTCGCGCGCCGCATCCTCTTTCGGTTCCAGCGATCCGATCGCCCCGGTGCACAGATAGCGCTCTCCACCCATGACCGCGTCTATGGCCTGCTTGATTTCGTCCGTCGGCACATCCTTGAGAACGTAGCCCTTGGCCCCATGGCTCAATGCGGTCGAGATGTATTCCGGGCTGTCATGCATCGACAGAATGAGAATGCGGGTTTCGGGCAGCCGTTCGAGGATCAGCTCCGTGGCGCTCAGCCCCCCGATCCCCGGCATGTTCAGATCCATCAGGATGACATCGGGCTGCAGGCGCGCGGCCTGATCCACGGCGTCACGGCCATTGCCCAACGTCCCGACGACCTTGATGTCGTCAAAACTCTCGAGGATCGACTGGATGCCCTCGGCGACCATGGGGTGATCGTCGACGATAAGGACTCGGATCGTTTCGGTCATCAGGAACCGGCCTTTCCTTTGGGTGTCGCGTCTTCCTGCGGCGGCAACAGGTGGCTCAGCGGCAGGCTGACTTCGATCACTGTACCACTTTGTGCGCCGCGTGATGACAGGATACGCAGGGATCCGTCAAGCTGTTCTATGCGCTCTTGCATGTTGCGCAGCCCGATCCCGGTGCTGACCCGGCCCGGTCGTGACCGAAGGCCACGCCCGTTGTCGGTGATGCGCATGGTCGCGCCCTTCTTGTGGCCGCGCAGGTCGATCGTGACGCGGGTTGCGCCAGAATGGCGTTCGATATTCGTCAGCGCCTCTTGCGCGATACGGTAGAGGGCGATCTTGCTGTCCTGGTCCAGACGATTGCGGAACACGACGGTCGAAAACTCGGTCTCGATCCCGGTCCGTTCGCGGAAATCGTCGGTCAGCGCCTTCAGGGCCGGGCCAAGGCCCAAGTCATCCAAGACGCCTGGCCGCAGGTCGCGACTGATGCGACGCACTTCGGTAATCGCGGTGCCCAGGTTGTCGATGCCCTTGTCCAGCGGCGCACGTGCGCCGTCATGATCGCCCTTGGACAGGCGCCGCCGGGCATTGTCCAGCGCATAGCGCACCCCGACCAGGATCTGGCTGATCCCGTCATGCAGTTCACGCGCCACGCGGCCGCGCTCTTCCTCCTGCGCGTCGATGACCCGCTTGGTCAGTTCCTTCAGCTTGGCATCCGCAAGCCGGCGTTCGCGGATGTTCAACAGCATCCCCGAGGCGAAGACGATCAGAACCGCCGCCAGAACGATTCCGCCGATATACAGGAACGTGCGTTGTACGCGCGCTTCGACTTCGGCGCGGGCATTGGCTACGGTGGCCACGATGTCGTCGATGAATACACCGGTTCCCACGGCCCAACGCCAATCCTGCAGGCCGACGACATAGGCGATCATCATCGCCTCTTCCCCGGTCGAGGGCTTCTGCCACATGAAACTGTGCCATCCGGCACCCTGCCGGGCCAGGCGGATGAACTCGTCGACCACCGGAACACCCTCGCTGTCCGTCAGGCCCTCCCAGTTCTGATTGATGAACTCGGTCTGGCGCGGGCTGACAAGGTTGTTGCCGTCATAATCGTATACGAAGAAGAACCCGTCCTTTCCGTAGATCATCGCCGACAGGATCTGGGTCACCAGATTCTGGGCCACCTCGTCATCCGGAGACGCGCGTCCGTAGATGTATGCGAACCCGTTTCGGGCCTGTGTCACGTAGTTGCGCAGCTCTTCCTTCTTGGCCTCGATCAGCCGACGCTCCAACGCCTTGATCTCGCGTTCAGCCGTCGCGCGGGATTCATAGGCAACCATAACCGCGATTGCGGCCACGGCCACCACCAGCGGAATGGCCGCAACCAGCGACAGCTTCTGAGCATAGGTCAGTGAAAGCAGAGCGCGGAATTTCCCCATGGTCGAATCGATACGCAAGCGGGGGTGAAATTGCAAAGAGATTGGGCATTCCGGCGCTCGGAACGCCCGGAACTCGCGGTTTGCGGGTAGAAATGAGCCCGGGAATTGCGCGTTCTGCAGAAAAAACCATCTGATCTACGTAGTAATAGGTATTCCTTTTCAACCGGCCATCATTAGGGTGACGCTACCGTAAACGACTGGCTCGGGCGCTGCCCGAGTCGTGACTATGAAGGGGAGGAATACTCTTATGGATCGTCGTAAGTTTCTAAAGACGTCGGCACTGGGCGGCTCGGCCGCAGCGGCAACCGCACTGGCGGCACCTGCCTATGCGCAGGGCAAGCGCACGCTGACAATGGTTACCTCGTGGGGCCGCGGTCTGGCTGGCGTGTTCGACAGCGCGCAGCGTTGCGCCGACAGCATCACCGCAATGTCCGACGGCAACCTGACCGTTGACATCAAGGCCGCGGGCGAACTGGTGGGCGCGTTCGAAGTGTTCGACGCGGTCTCGTCGGGTCAGGCTGACATGTATCACGCCGCTGACTATTACTTTGTCGGTCAGCACCCGGGCTATGCGTTCTTCACCGCCGTTCCGTTCGGAATGACCGCGCAGGAACTGGTGAACTGGTACTATTTCGATGGCGGCATGGAGCTGCATGACGAACTGGGCCAGATCTTCGGCCTGAAATCGTTCCTGGCAGGCAACACCGGTGCGCAGGCCGGCGGCTGGTACTCGAAAGAGATCAACAGCCCCGAAGACTTCAACGGCCTGAAGTTCCGTATGCCGGGTCTGGGCGGCAAGGCTCTGGGCAAACTGGGCGCATCGGTTCAGAACATTCCGGGTTCGGAAGTGTACCAGGCACTGTCCTCGGGTGCCATCGACGGCACCGAGTGGATCGGTCCCTGGGCAGACGAAAAGGCCGGTTTCCAGGAGATCACCAAGATCTACTACACCGCCGGTTTCCACGAGCCGGGCGCAGGCCTGTCGCTGGCCACCAACCGCGACGTGTTCGAAAGCCTCTCGCCGGCGCACCAGAAGATCATCGAGATCGCTGCCGGCGAAGCGCACCAGTGGAACCTGGCACAGTTCCTGGCCAACAACGGCGCGGCGCTGCAGCGTCTGCAGGCCGGTGGCGTAAAGGTCATGGAATTCCCCGACAGTGTCTGGGATGCCTTCGGACAAGCCAGCCAGGAAGTTCTGGCCGAGAACATGAGCGACGAGCTGTTCAAGAAGATCCACGACAGCGCGATGGCATCGATGAAAGCCTCGTCGTCGTGGCTGAACATGTCTTCGGGCGTCTACACCGCGCAGCGCGACCGCGTTCTGGGCTAACTGGCCGTCTGGCAATCAAACGGTTTCCCCGCCACGTGCGGGGAAACCTTTCCTGTTGCAGATGCGCGGATCGCACGGTTTTCCGCTATAATCAGCGTCGCAACCAACGGGACCTGGGGACATTATGCAGGACGAAAACGGTATCTCGTTCTTCGGCGCCCTGTGGAACGGACTGGTTTGGTTCGTTCAGAGCATCGCCGAAGCCTTCTATAATTTCGGATACGCCATCACGCATCCGCAGCTGTGGCTGAACTGGTCGGACAAAGAAGCGATCATGCGCTTTGTCTACTACGGCGGGTCGGTCGAGTTCTTTTTCGTGGTCTTCACGATCTTCCTCGTGCTGACCGCGATCGGGCTTTACTTCCGCGGCTTCATGTGGGGCATGGTGCGCGTTTTGGAAGGGTTCGCCAACACGACCGGGCGTTTCTTTGCCTGGGCGGGCCTGCTGATGGTGATCCAGCAAATCGTCATCGTATTCATGCAGCGCGTGTTCGCGCGGCCTGACATGGCGTTTGGTCTGGGTATCCCGTTCCAGATGGATATCAGTTGGTATGCCGAAGAACTGAAGCTGTACAACGCGCTCGTCGTCTGCCTGTGCTGCACCTACACCTTCGTGCAGGGCGGCCACGTCCGCGTGGACCTCGTATATGCCGGCATCTCGCACCGGGCCAAGCGCGTGGTCGACATGCTGGGCTCGATCCTGTTCATGATGCCCATCGCCGTGCTGACCTGGATGTATGGCTGGTACTTCATGTGGCGTCACCTGATCGTGCCGAAGCCCTCGGCCAGCGACACGCTGGACCGGCTGGTGATGAAATCCCGCGCGCTGCGCTGGAACGTAGAAACCATCGGCTTCAGCCCCAACGGCTTCAATGCCTACTTCCTGTTCAAGATCCTGCTTGTGGCCTTTGCCGCGATGGTGTTCCTGCACGCGATCGCGTTCTTCTACCGGTCCTATCTCGAATATGTCGAAGGCCCGGAAAGCGCTGGAAAATACCTCGACAAGGACAGCCTTGGCGAGGGTGAAGAAGCCTACGAAGGCACACATTAAGGACGGAGACCAAGACAATGCTATTCGGACTTGATGGCGTAGAGATAGGCCTCATTATCGTATTCCTCTGCCTGTTTGGCGGAATTCTCAGCGGCTTTCCGGTGGCGTTTGCCATCGGCGGGGCCGGTATCATCTCCTTCGGGATCATCGCCGCGCTGGACAGCGCCGGGTTGCTGATCCACCAGGCGATCGACACAAGCTCGCAAGCCTATCGGGACATCGTGAATTCGGGTGTGAAACCCGATGTGATATCCGTGTTCCGATACCCGGACCTGCCAAGGATCGCCGAGCCGGTCTTTGTTCAGGGTTGGGAAACCGCGTTGGACCGCAACGTGTCCTTCATCGTGAACCGTATCAACGAACGAGTTCTGGCCGGTCAGTCGATCGAGACTCTGCTGGCGGTGCTGATGTTCGTGCTGATGGGCATCACGCTGGAACGCTCGAAAATCGCCAACGATCTGCTGACCACAATGGCGCGCGTCTTTGGCCCGCTGCCGGGCGGTCTGGCGGTGTCGATCGTGGTTGTGGGGGCATTCCTTGCGGCCTCGACCGGTATTGTGGGCGCGACCGTGGTGACGATGGGCCTGCTGGCCCTGCCGACCATGCTGCGCAACAACTACTCGCCAGAGCTGGCGACGGGCGTGATCGCGGCCTCGGGCACGCTGGGGCAGATCATTCCGCCCTCGATCGTGATTGTTCTGCTGGGCACGCTGGCGGGTGACCTGTATTCGACGGCGCAGGAGACCCGCGCGGTCGAAGCGGGCTGTACCGACGCGCTGACCTATCTGGGCGAGCCGGCCGTGGTTTCGGTGGGGACGCTGTTCCAGGCGGCGCTGCTGCCGGGGATCATGCTGGCGCTGCTCTATGCGCTTTATGCCTTTGGCTACGCGCTGCTCAACCCGCACAAGGCACCTGCGGTCGAACTGTCAGGCGGCAGCGGCGAGACCATCACCCGCTCGGAAGGCCTGACCTGGCTGCTGGGTGCCCCGGTCGCACTGATCGTGGGCGCGGTTCTGCTGGGCAGCGCCGGTGTCATCGGAAGCCAGAACATCACGGTTTCCGGCTTCTCGGACATCGGTGAGGCGGCCTCGTTGCGCACCAACGTATCCGAGGAGTGCAAGGCCTCGATGATAGACCTGCATGGTCAGGCGGCCTGGGACAAGGCCGTGGCCGAGCAGGAAGCCATCGATGCCGCCGGCGGCGCAACCGAAGCGCAACGGCTGAGCGAGGAAGAACTGGCTTCGGCCCGTGAAGCCAAGATTGCGGCTGCCGCCCCGATCGGCACCGGTGTCGCGGTCATGGTCGTACTGCTGGGTCTGACGCTGGTTCTGGGTCGCGGCATCGCGCCCTCGCGATCGCCGCAGCCGCTGATCGTGGGTGCAATCGGGCTGATCCTGATGCTGCTGGTCGATGTGCTGCTGATTGCGCCGACCACCTCGTCGGGGGCCACCTTCCTGCTGCTGGCGCTGCCTTTCGGGCTTGCCATGTATGGCTGCAAGGAAGCGGCGGCGCGCTGTGCGACCAATGATCTGATCCGCGTGGTATTCCCGCCGCTGGTTCTGATCATCGCGGTACTTGGATCGATCCTGGGTGGTGTGACCAACCCGACTCCGGCAGCAGCGCTGGGGGCAGGCGGGGCCATCATGCTGGCGGCCTATCGCAAACTGCAGGATCAGGGACGGTCGGGCAAAGTGATCATCTGGTCCACCTTCGCTGTCATCATCTGCCTTCTGCTGGGTGTCAACTTTGACCTCCGCGTGAACCAAGGCGATGTAAGCGTCGAGACCTGGATTGCGTTCATCCTGGCCTATGCCACCTACCTCTATGCGCTGTTCGGCCTGCTGTTCGCCTGCTGGGTGCTGTATGCCAGCGGTGTTCTGACACCGGTGGTGCGGGAAACCGCCAAGGTGACCTCGATGGTGTTCACCATCCTGATCGGATCGCAGCTGCTGAATCTGGTGGTGATCTCGTTCGGCGGGGAACACTATATCCAGCAGTTCCTCAAGAGCTTTGACAACGAGTTCACGGTCTTCCTGATCGTGATGCTGGTGCTGTTCATCCTGGGCTTCGTGCTGGACTTCCTCGAGATCATCTACATCGTGATCCCGATCG
The DNA here is from genome assembly GCF_056539245.1 of Ruegeria sp. BC2. Classification (NCBI taxonomy): domain Bacteria; kingdom Pseudomonadati; phylum Pseudomonadota; class Alphaproteobacteria; order Rhodobacterales; family Roseobacteraceae; genus Ruegeria; species Ruegeria sp. BC2. The sequence goes on along the minus strand of NZ_JBQFUQ010000001.1, from coordinate 1,440,595 downwards.
TGGGTCCGGTGATCTATGGCGGGTCGTTCGACCCGAAATGGGTGACGATCATGGTGGCGGTGAACCTGCAGACCTCGTTCCTGACGCCGCCATTTGGCTTTGCGCTGTTCTATCTGCGCGGCGTGGCGCCGAAAGAGGTAACGACGGGCCATATCTACCGCGGGATCATCCCCTTCGTGCTGATCCAGGTGGTGGGCATCGGAATTCTGTGGTTCTTCCCGTCGATCGTGACGATCGTGCCGGACCTGATCCCGAACTGATCGGTGATGGCGTTATCCAACTGAAAAGGGGGCCGCGAGGCCCCCTTTGCTTTGGTCCCGGCTGACGCCGGTTGTCAGGTGAACTGGATCAGGTCCCAACGGTTCCCGAACGGATCCTGCCAGACGGCAACGATGCCATAGGGTTCATGGCGGGGCTCTTCCTCGAACCGGACCCCGTTGGCCAGCATGTCTGCGTGATCGCGGGCGAAATCATCGGTTCTGAGGAAAAACCCGACACGACCTCCGGTCTGATTACCGATTGCGGCCCGTTGGCTGTCTCCGTCCGCCTTGGCCAACAGCAGAGCAGCCCCATCGCTGCCGGGGGGCGTAACCAAAACCCATCGTTTGCCTTCGCCAAGATCGATGTCCTGGGTCAGCCGGAACCGAAGCGTCTTGGTGTAGAACGCGATCGCGTCATCATAGTCCGGCACCACCAGGGTGACGGCGTGCAAACCTTGCTGCATCAGAATTCAACCTTTGGTGGGGTGGCGATCGGGAAGTTGGATATTCGCGACCTGCTCGGCAATCGGAGCGGTCGAAAGCGGGTGATGCGTTGAGTCGGTGAACGCTTCCGGGTCGTCCACACGCTGCCACCCGCCTTTGACATAGACCTCGAGCCCGGCGAATTTCACCTTGTAGCCCATCTTGGGGCTGCCGGGGACCCAATAGCCCAGATAAACATAGGGCAGCCCGGCCTCGCGCGCGATGTCGATATGATCGAGGATCATATAGGTTCCCAGCGAGCTTTGCGGCTGGTTCGGATCATAGAACGAATAGACCATGCTCAACCCGTCATCCAAAACATCGGTCAGGCTGACGGCGATCAGGTTTCCGGTCTTGGGGTCGGCATATTCAACGACGCGGCTACGGATCGGGGTCTCTTCGATCATCGCGGCGAACTCGAACACGTCCATATCCGCCATGCCGCCATCAGCGTGCCGTGTGTCCAGGTACCGCCGAAACAGCTCGTACTGGTCGTCGGTGGCCCAAGGTGAGGTCGCGCGTCGCTGAAGATGCGCATTACGCCGCGCCGCGCGTTTCTGGCTTTTGGTCGGCGAAAAGGCCGAAACGTCGATCCGGGCCGACAGGCAGGCCGCACAATCGGTGCAGGAGGGCCTGTACAGAACGTTTTGAGACCGGCGAAAACCCTGCTGCGACAGAGAGTTGTTCAGCTGATCCGCGCCTTCGCCCTGCAGGGCGGTGAACAGCTTACGCTCGATCCTGCCCTCGAGATAAGGGCAGGGCTGTGGTGCAGTCACATAGAACTGCGGCGCAATCGGCAGCGTGTGTCGCATGAAGGCCCCGTGTTTCCTCGGGGCCGATGATAGCAACCGTTTCTGGGGTCGCCAAGTCCCAGAAACGGGCCGTGTCAGGCGCGCTGGTTCAGCATCACGGTGCCGAGGAAGGCATCGGTCAGGCCCTGGTTGCGGGCACTGGTCAGCATCATGATGACCGAGATGATCTGCAGGATCGGAAACGCCATGCTGACAAAGTAACCGGCTGTATGCGCGACGGCCTTGCCGGTATCCATGCGTTCGCCAAATGCGTCGCGCAGTTCGATCCCCATAAAGCGCATACCCAGCGTGGCAGACCCGTTTGCGATAGTGACGACGCGGTAGATGAAACTGACGACCGCATAGATCAGCGCGATGACGAACAGGCCCATGCCGAAGGTCAGCAGAATGGCAACCGTGCACAGCAGCGAAATGAAGGCGATATCAAACAGCCACGCGAAGAAACGTTTGATCGCCACGGATTTGTAGAAGTCCGGCTGACGATCCGGGTCGGGCAGATGAGACATGAAGGAATTTCCGGTCGGTTGTTGAGGTTTGCCCTGTCCCACAGAGAGGGGGCAGGGCGGTAGGGTATCAGGCGGTTTCGTCCTTGTCGTCCGCCGTATTCTCCTGAGCGCGTTCGTTCATGAACTGGTCGAACTCGGCCTTGTCCTTGGCTTCGCGCAGGCGGTGCAGGAAGGCTTCGAAATCCTGTTGTTCCCGTTCCAGGCGGGCCAGCGTGTCGGCCTTGTAGGCGTCGAATGCGCTGTTGCCCGAGGGCTTCATCGCGCTCATGTGACTGTGCCAGGAATGGCGGCGGCTGCAGGATTTGCTAAACATGCGTTTGCTCCAGATCATATAGGCCAGAAGGGCTAGGCCAACGGGCCAGAAGAAGATGAAACCAAGGACCATGGCAGCGATCCAGGCGCCTTTGCCCTTGTCGTCTAGCCAGGCCTCTGCACGGTGCAACCATCCCGGGTTGCGGGGGACGGCGTGTTCGGACAATGCGGTCATTTGGGCTCTCCAGGTTGATGTAAATTGTGTTCACATTGGTCTAGATGGGGTGGCCCGGCCCGGATGCAAGGGGCGATGTGAAAAAGATTTACATTTAGTGCCCCGGTTGACGGCAGTTCTGATCCTGCGCAACGTGCGGGCATGAACACGCACAACGACAAGGCCGTCCCGACGCTTGAAGAAATCCTGAACCTGGAGCAGCAGGTCTGGACCGCTTTGGTCGAGGGTGATGCGCAGGCGGACTGGGCGTTGCTGAGCGCCGATTTTCTGGGCGTCTACCCATCCGGTTTCGCCAATCGCGACGATCATGTGGGTCAGTTCGCAGACAGCCCGACCATGGAGTCATATGAGTTGAGCGCGGTGCAATTGCGCGTTCTGACCGCGGATATCGTCCTGTTGTCCTACCGGGCGGACTATCAGCGGCCGGGCGCGTCCGCGCGCGAGGCGATGCTAATTTCTTCGTTGTGGCAACGCCGGGATGATGGCTGGATCAATACCTTCAGCCAGGACACTCCGGTCGAGGTTACCTGACCGGAATTCGCCCATGACCGACAATCTTACCATTCGCCGCGTCCCGCGCCCCTACGACCCCGAACTGGGGCGAGAAGCCTGCGCCGCAGTGCCGGATCTGACCGCTGATCAGTCCGAACTGGTGACCGGTGCCGCAGGCAGCAGCCCGTACCTCAAGAGCTTGATCGACCGTGAGCGCAATTGGCTGGCCCCGGCGCTGGATCGGCCGCAGCACGCCCTTGCGCAGATCATGGACGACGCGCGCGCGTTGGCTCCTGACCAGTTGAAACCGGGCTTGAGGCAGGCCAAGCATCGGCTTGCCTTGCTGACGGCCCTGGCCGACCTTTCCGGAGCCTGGAACCTCGAGCAGGTCACGACGGCGCTGACCGACTTTGCGGCGCTTGCCGTGGATATCGCGGCCAAGGCCGAGATCGCGGCGCTGATCCGGCGCAAGAAGCTGCCCGGCATGACCGAAGACGACGTCGAGACCGCCGCCGGGATGGTGATCCTGTCGATGGGCAAGATGGGCGCGCACGAACTGAACTACAGCTCGGATATCGACCTGATCGTGCTGTTCGACGAAACCCGGTACGATCCCGACGATTTCTATGAGGCGCGGCAGGGCATGGTGCGGGCCACGCGCAATTTCTGCGCTACGCTCAGCGACAAGACGGCAGATGGGTACGTGTTCCGCACCGATCTGCGGCTGCGCCCCGATCCTGCGGTCACCCCCGTCTGCATGGCGACCGAGGCGGCCGAGCGCTATTACGAAAGCCTGGGCCGCACATGGGAGCGTGCCGCCTATATCAAGGCCCGCCCTTGCGCCGGTGACATCGCCGCCGGGCAGCGGTTTCTGGAAACCCTGCGCCCCTTTGTCTGGCGCCGCCATCTGGATTTCGCCGCCATCCAGGACGCCCACGACATGCGCCTGCGCATCCGCGAGAACAAGGGCACCGGTGGGGCTCTGACGATCCCCGGCCATGACATGAAGCTGGGGCAGGGCGGCATTCGCGAAATCGAGTTCTTTACCCAGACGCGACAATTGATCGCCGGGGGCCGCGACCCCGACCTGCGGGTGCGCGGCACAGTGCCGGGGCTGGCGGCGCTGGCGGCCAAGGGCTGGGTGCCGCAGGACGTGTCCGACAAGCTGACCGACCATTACCGCGCCCATCGCGAGGTCGAGCACCGCATCCAGATGGTGCATGACGCGCAGACCCACAAGGTGCCGCAGTCGCCCGACGGGATCGAGCGCATCGCCTGCCTGATGGGCACCACCAGCGCCGAGCTGACGGCCGATCTGACCCGCCGCCTGACCGAGGTGCACGAGCTGACCGAGGGTTTTTTCGCACCCGGCGCCGGCCCCGCGCCGACCGCAGCGCCCCCGGTCGAGTTCGACGCCGGCGTTCTGGCCCGGTGGACAACCTATCCCGCGCTGCGGTCGCAACGGGGCGCGCGCATTTTCGAGCGGCTCAAACCCGAATTGCTGGCCCGGCTGGCCAAGACCGCCCGTCCCGACGAGGCGCTGCTCGCGCTGGATGGGTTTCTGGCTGGATTGCCCGCCGGTGTGCAGCTGTTTTCGCTGTTCGAAGCCAACCCGCATCTGATCGACCTGCTGGTCGACATCGTAGGCACCTCGCACGCGCTGGCCGCGCATCTGTCGCGCAATGCGCAGGTGTTTGACGCGGTGATCGGTGGCAGCTTCTTTGCCGATTGGCCCGGTCAGTCCGCCTTGCAGGCTGAACTGTCCCACGCGCTGGCGGCTGAGTCGGACTATGAAACGCAGCTGGATCTGGCGCGGCGCTGGTGCAAGGAATGGCATTTCCGTATCGGTGTGCACCACCTGCGCGGTCTGATCGACGGGTTGCAGGCCGGGCGGCAATACGCGGACCTCGCGCAGGTTGTCATCGCCGCGATCTTACCCTGCGTAGAGCGGCAGTTTTCGCAGAAGCACGGCTCCCCCCCAGGGCGTGGCGCTGTGGTGCTGGGCATGGGGTCGTTGGGGGCCGCTCGGCTGAACTCGCAATCCGATCTGGACATGATCGTGATCTACGACCCGCAAGCGGTGGACATGTCCGACGGCCTCAAGCCACTGGCCACGCGAACCTACTATGCGCGCTTTACACAGGCGCTGATTACCGCCCTGTCGGCACCGATGGCGCAAGGACGGTTGTACGAGGTCGACATGCGACTGCGGCCGTCCGGCAATCAGGGGCCAGTCGCCACAAGCTGGGCCAGCTTCACTCATTACCAACAAGAGGAAGCCTGGGTTTGGGAGCATCTGGCCTTGACCCGCGCGCGTGCAGTCGCAGGCAACACGGATCTGGCAGACGATTTCGAAGCTTTCCGCACGCAATTCCTGTCTCGCCCGCGCGACAAGGATCAGGTCCTGCGCGAAGTGTCCGACATGCGCGCACGCCTCGCGGCCGCGAAATCGCCCGCCGGTGTCTGGGATGTCAAGAACGGCCCCGGCCGTCTGCTGGATATCGAACTGATGGCCGAAACCGGCGCACTGTTGTCCGGAGCGCCACAGCGCGACGTCGACTCGGGCTTGGACGGAGCGGTCGCTGCGGGTCTCTTGGATGTCGCTCAGGCGCAGGTGTTGAAGGACGCATATGACCTATGCTGGTCGGTGCAATGCGCGGCGCGGCTACTGTCGGGCAAGGTGATCGAGGCCGACAAGATTGGGCAGGGGGGCACGGCCTTTCTGTGCCGGGCGACCGGATTCGAGCAGGTCGAGCAGTTACAGTCCGCCTTGCAGGACAGCTATGCTGCCGCAGCCGAAGTGATCGGCGCGGTGATCAAGGAGAGTGCGGATGGCGCGCAGTGACGACCCGAACGACCCCAAGGGCCTGATCCGCGAGGCCTATCGCATCGACGGAATCACGCTGCCCGAGTGCCGCAGCATCTTTTTGGATTGGGCGCTCAGCCTGCCGGACGGGCGCGACCAGAAGCAGGCGCTGACCGAGTTGCATGCTGTCTATACCGCACAGGATGCCGACCATCCCATGACACAGGTTCTGCGCGAAGGGCTGGACACCGCGCAGGCTCCGCGCCGGCGCGGCGGCTGGCGGGCGCGCCAACGCTGACGGATCGCCAGAGGGGCTTTTCTGCCCGCGCAATCGCGACTATGAGGGCGCCATGACCCATGCCGACATGCCCGACCGCCCCAGAATCCGTTTGAAACCTAAAGCCAACGCGCGCGGTCTGCGCCACGGCTTTCCCTGGGTCTATGCCAATGACATCGTCACCGACCGGCGCACCCGCAAGATCGCGCCGGGTGCGCTGGCCGTGCTTGAGGATGACAAACGCGCCCCGATCGCGTTGGTGGCAGTGAACCCGGATTCCAAGATCATGTGCCGGGTGTTGGATCGCGACCTGTCGGCGCAGCTGGATGCCGGGTGGTTCGAAACCCGCCTGCGCCGCGCGCTCGACCTACGCGAACGGCTGTTCGATGCGCCGTTCTACCGGCTGGTCCATGCCGAGGCCGACGGTTTTCCTGGTGTCATCATCGATCGGTTCGGCGACGCTTGCGTGATCCAGCCCAACGCCGCCTGGGCCGAAGCGCACCTGGACCTTCTGACCGACGCGCTCGTCGCGGTGACGGGGGTGACGACTGTGCTCAAGAACGCCTCGGGCCGCACCCGCGGGCTGGAAGGTCTGGATGACGTGAGCCAGACCCTGCGCGGCACCGCGCCCGATGCCCCGCTGCCCGTTCCGATGAACGGCGCAACTTACATGGCCGACCTGACCGGGGGCCAGAAAACCGGGCTGTTCTACGACCAGCGCCCCAACCACGCCTTTGCCGCCCGGCTGGCGGGGCCCGGCGCGCATGTGCTGGATGTGTTCAGCCACGTGGGCGGGTTTGGTCTGGCCATGCTGGCCGGTGGCGCCGACCACGCGCTGTCGGTCGATGGCTCGGCCGCCGCGCTGACTCTGGCCGAGCAGGGCGCCGCCGCATCGGACTTCGGTGATCGCTTTGAAACCCGACAGGGCGATGCCTTCGACGTTCTGACCCAGCTGGGTGAGGACGGTGCGCAGTTCGACGTGGTCATCTGCGATCCGCCGGCCTTTGCGCCGTCGAAACAGGCGCTGGATGCCGGGCTGCGGGCCTATGAGCGGATCGCCCGCCTGGCCGCGCCGCTTGTCAAACCGGGGGGGTATCTGGGCCTGTGTTCCTGCTCGCATGCCGCCGACCTGACCCGCTTTCGCGAGGCCTGTGCCCGCGGTATCGGTCGGGCCGGGCGTCAGGCGCAGATGATCCACACCGGCTTTGCCGGACCCGACCATCCGCAACTGCCGCAGCTGGCCGAGAGCGGCTATCTGAAATCCGTGTTCTACCGGCTGTGAAGGCGGTTCTTGACACCTGCGTCATCTATCCGACGGTGATGCGCGAGATGCTGCTGGGCATGGCCACGCGGGGCCATTTCACCCCGCTCTGGTCGGCTCGCATCCTCGAGGAATGGGCCCGCGCCGCCCGCAAACTCGGACCCGAGGGCGAGGCGCAGGCCCGGGCCGAAATCGCGCTGGTGCAGGCACATTGGCCGCAGGCCGAACGCCCCGAGGCACCCGGCCTCGAACAGCGACTCTGGCTGCCCGATCCGGCCGACACCCATGTGCTGGCCACCGCAGTCGCCGCTTCAGCCGACACGATCATCACCGTGAATGCCAAAGACTTTCCAAGGAATATTCTGGCGGAAGAGGGCCTTGCGCGTATCGACCCCGACAGCTTCCTTCACGGCATCTGGCAGAGTGACCCGAGCAGTGTCGAAGAGGTGGCTCAATCGGTCCTAACCGAAGCCAACCGTCTGTCGGGCGACAGATGGACTCTGCGCGCATTGATGAAAAAAGCCCGCCTGCCGCGTCTCGGCAAGGCTTTGGCGGCCTGACCTCTTCCCCTGGCTCCAAATATCGCGAGAGTGTGGCCTCTCGCACTCTGACCCTCAGCCACGCTCCCAACGTTGTTCAAGGGCCTCCAGCGCGGCAATCCGCTCGTCCGTCTTGGGATGGCTCATCAGCCAGGCCGGAACCACGCCCGCCCGCTGCTGGGTCAGATCCTCAAGCTTGTGAAACAGGGATTTCTGCGGCCCGATCCCGATTCCGGCCTTGGTCAGCAGGGCGGCTGCGTATTCGTCCGCCTCGTATTCGTCCGCCCGCGACAGGCGCGAGGCCAGCAGCGCGGTCAGCGCATTTGCGATCCACGCGCCGATGAAGGGAATGAACCGGTTGAGCAGCATCATCAGCGCCGCCCGCATCGCGTTCTGACCGGAAAAATCGATCATCCGCCGCCGGGCGTGGCCCAGCGCAACATGTCCCAGCTCGTGCGCGATGACGCTGGCCATCTCCTCGGCTGAGACCTCGCCGTTGCGGAACTTGCGATAGAAGCCTCGGGTGATGAAAATGCGCCCGTCCGGTGCGGCCAGCCCGTTCACCGGGTCGATTTCATAGATATAGACCGGCACGCGCGCCACATCCAAGGCGGCGGCCAGGCGGTCGGTCATACGCTTCAACTCGGGATCAGCCAGTTCGGTCGACTTCGCATCCAGCTCGCGATGGGTGCGCCAGACGGAAATCCGATACATCACAATGGCATAGGCGATCGCCAGCAGAATTGGGGTCAGACGCAACATATCTCAGATATGGGCGGATCGGGATGCGGGGGCAAGTCGTTCCTCATCACTTTCGGGCAACATGGGCGACCTGGGGCAGTTCGTGAGACGGAAATCGCGCGGCGTCAGATCGCAGTTTCCATATTTCAAAGGTTGAAATGAAGGCAAAAGCCTTCTAGGGCACGGCGCACGCTGTGCGAGCGCGCGCTTTGCAAGAGGGACAAATGGCCAACAATGATTTAGAAGCCCGGCACCTTGAAACACTGGATCGTGACCTGCGGCGGTTTTCCCGCCTCGAGGTTGCAACGGCGCAGGTCGGGCGGCCGTTCGTCGGATCGGGCATCGCCTTCGTGTTCATCGTGATCGCCGGGATCACGGCTGCTTTGTTGTTCGGACAGGCCAGCAACACGATGATCGTCGTGATTGCGGCCATGTTCGGAGCCTACATGGCGCTCAACATCGGGGCGAACGATGTGGCCAACAACATGGCCCCGGCGGTGGGCGCGAACACCCTGACCATGGGCGGCGCCATCGCGATTGCCGCAGTTTTCGAAAGCGCCGGCGCCCTGATCGCGGGTGGAGACGTGGTCTCGACCATCGCCAAGGGCATCATCAATACCGAAAGCATGGGAACGGCAACCGTCTTCATCTGGGCCATGATGGCCGCGCTGTTGTCTGCTGCGCTTTGGATCAACCTGGCCACCTGGGTTGGCGCTCCGGTCTCGACCACGCATTCGGTCGTGGGGGGCGTCATGGGGGCAGGGATCGCGGCGGCGGGGTTCGGCGCGGTCAGCTGGGTCAAGATGAGCCAGATCGCTGCAAGCTGGGTCATCTCGCCGCTTCTGGGCGGCATCATCGCTGCCGGATTCCTGTGGCTCATCAAGGCGCGGATCATCTACCAGGACGACAAGATCGCCGCTGCGCGCAAATGGGTTCCAGTTCTGGTCGGCATCATGGCCGGGGCGTTTGCCTCGTACCTTGCGCTGAAAGGCCTGAAACATCTGTTCAAGATCAACCTGCAGACGGCCCTGGTGATCGGTCTGGTCAGCGGAGTGCTGATCTGGATGGCGACGATTCCTGTCATTCGCCGTCAGGCCGAAGGGCTGGAGAACCGCAACAAGTCGCTGAAGATCCTGTTCGGCATCCCGCTGATCATTTCGGCGGCGCTGCTCAGCTTTGCGCATGGGGCCAATGACGTGGCAAATGCCGTCGGACCTCTGGCCGCCATCGTTCAGGCTTCGGCGGTGGGTGATTTCACCCATGCGGTGAACATTCCGCCCTGGGTCATGATCATCGGCGCCTTCGGCATTTCGTTCGGTCTGTTCTTGTTCGGGCCCAAGCTGATCCGGGTGGTCGGCAGCCAGATCACCAAGCTGAACCCGATGCGCGCCTATTGTGTGGCGCTGTCGGCGGCGATCACCGTGATCGTGGCCAGCTGGCTTGGCCTGCCGGTCAGTTCGACCCACATCGCCGTGGGCGCAGTGTTCGGTGTCGGGTTCTTCCGGGAATGGGACGCCGAGCGGCGCCTGATCAAGGCGCGCGGCGCTGTGCCGGAACGCCCGGTGTTGGCCCCCGAAGAGCGCCGCCGCCGCAAGCTGGTGCGCCGGTCGCATTTCCTGACGATCATCGCGGCCTGGGTGATCACCGTGCCCGCGGCGGCCCTGCTGTCAGGTCTGCTGTTCCTGGGAATTCAGGCAATCGCCGGATAAAAGCAAAGCCGGGCTGGCGCTATCGCGTCAGCTCGCGCATGCCGCGTTCCAGCCCGGCCAGCGTCATCGGCACCATCCGGTCTTCGAAGATCTCGCGGATCATGCCGATGGAATGGGTGTATTCCCAGTATTTCTCGGGCACCGGGTTGATCCACAGGTTCGACGTCCACTGTTCGCGCGCGCGCTGCAGCCAGACCTGCCCGGCCTCGGCGTTCCAGTGCTCGTTGGCGCCGCCGGGATAGGCGATCTCGTAAGGCGACATCGACGCATCACCCACGAAGATGCACTTGTAGTCGGGGCCGTAGGTCCGCAGCACCTCATGCGTGGGGGTCTGCGCATCCCACCGGCGGCGATTGTCGCGCCAGACGCCTTCGTACAGGCAGTTGTGGAAATAGAAATATTCCAGGTGCTTGAACTCGGACCGCGCGGCCGAGAACAATTCCTCGACCACCTTGATATGCGGGTCCATCGAGCCGCCCACATCGAGAAACAGCAGCACCTTGACCGCATTGTGCCGTTCGGGCCGGGTCTTGACGTCCAGGTATCCGTGCTCGGCCGTGGCGCGGATGGTGCCGTCGAGGTCCAGTTCTTCGGCGGCGCCCTCACGGGCCCAGCGGCGCAGGCGTTTCAGCGCGACCTTGATGTTGCGGGTGCCAAGTTCGACCGTGTCGTCCAGATTGCGGAACTCGCGCTTATCCCAGACCTTGACCGCACGCTGGTGGCGGCTTTCCTTCTGGCCGATGCGCACGCCCTCGGGATTGTAGCCGTAAGCGCCGAAGGGCGAGGTGCCCGCCGTTCCGATCCACTTGTTGCCGCCCTGGTGGCGGCCTTGCTGATCCTTCAGCCGCTCGCGCAGCGTCTCCATCAGCTTGTCGAAACCGCCAAGCGCTTCGATCTCAGCCTTTTCCTCGTCTGACAGGTGCTTCTCGGCCATCTTGGCCAGCCACTCGGCCGGGATGTCCACGGCCTCGAGCACCTGATCGAAGGTGATCTCGGACAGCCCTTCGAAGCTGGCGGCAAAGGCGCGATCGAACTTGTCGATGTTGCGCTCGTCCTTCACCATCGAGACACGGGCGAGGTAGTAGAACGCCTCGATGTCGTAGGTGGCCAGCCCCTTTTTCATCCCCTCCAGAAAAGTCAGGTATTCCCGCAACGAGACGGGGATGCCTGCTTTTCTGAGGTTTTCGAAAAAGGGGATGAACATCGGCTCAGCCTATCACCCGCACCAGAACAAGCGAAATGGCCAGCCCCGCCAATGCAAATGCAATGCCGTAGCCGGCCGCATATTGGGCGATATCCGCGCCGCTGCCTTTGCGTTTTCGTGCCGTCAGCGCGCCCAGAGCCGCCCCCAGGACCGCCATTCCCACAACCACTAGCATGTGTTCGTCATCCGCCTTTTGCGATGTTACGGGGCCCCTAGCGCGACGTCCTGCATCAACGAGCTGACCACCAATTCCGAGCCAAACCCGTAGCGCGCCCACCCCAGACTGTCCAGTCTGACGGAGCGTGCCTGTTCGGGTTTGCCGGCCTGCTTCAGGGCCTCGGCCTTCAGCAGCAGCAGCGTCGCCAACATCGAGGCGTTTTCGGCCCGCGTCATCGTCGCGATGGCCCGGTCGAGGTCCGGCAGGGCTTCGGGGCCGCGCCCTTGGGTCAGGGCATAGGCCGCCGTCTGAACCGTGATATGCGCGCGCTGAAGCTCGGTTCCGGGGGTCGCGCGCAGGTATTGCAAGGCGATGGCGTATTCGCGCTGCGCTTCCTCGGGGGCGTCGAATTCACCCAAACGGGCCTTCAGATAATGAGGGTACGCCCGGCGGTGATCGGTCCAACCTTGCTCTCGGCCGATCCGCATCGCGCGGTCGATGGCCCGCATTTGCCGCGGCGAGGCTCGGCCCTTGCCGACCGCCAGTTGCACGGCGTCGATCCATTCACGCGGGGTCTCCGAGATTGGCTGGACGGGCAGATTGGCGCCGCGCGGGTTCAGGCGGGCGATGACCCCGGGTATGACCTGCGCCACCTGTTCCCGGGTCATGCCGGTCTGAAGCTCCGGCACATAGGTCGCGCGCAGGATCAGCATGTCGAACCCGGTCAGGACAGTGTGGAAATTATCGTCGTTGAAGACCGAATCCGGCAGGCGGTACATGTCGTTCAGAGGCCCGATCGCCTGTGCAAGTTCTTCGTGAAGGCAATCCCGCATTTCCTGGGGGCTGACATCGTTGGGAATGAAGATCGCCAATCGCTCGCGGCTGCGCAGTGCGCGCCAACTGCTTTTGGTCTTGCGCTTGTCGCGATTGTATTCCTCGAGGCTGGACGCGTTGGGCACGACGAAACACGCGGCCTGCGGCAGCAGCCGCTGGATCTGGCGCTGGGTCACTGCTTCGATCGTGATGTTGGCCTGCCCATCGTTGACCTGGCGGATGTCGATCCGGGCTTCGCGCTGCAGTCTGGTCAGCAGACGCGTCAGGTCGGATTGCATCGTGGGGGCAGGGGCACCCGTCAGCCGAACTGTGATCGGACCCTCGAACCGCGTGAACACCGGCAGGGCAGTGCCACTTTCCAGCGAGAAATGCAGCTCCACGAAATCCGCCGCGATGTTCGTATTCGACCGGGCCGGCGGGAAAGGACGTGGCGTGCCGAAAGCCTGAGTCACCGGTGCCGCGGCCTCGGTCACCTTGATTTCATCGGGCAACTCAATCCGGTCGACCGAACTGCAGCCGGCAAGGACAAAGCCAAGAAATATGCCAGCCAGACGTTTCATGGACGCCGATACTTGAGGAAAGGCGTCAGTTGGCCGACGCGGTCATAAAGCTGGCGCGCCGTATGGTTGAACTCTTGCGTCAACCAATAGACATCGGGCGCGCCTTTTCGATCGGCTTCGGCATAGACGGCCTCGATCAACGCTCGACCGACACCGGTGCCGCGTACATGCGGGCTGGCATAGAGATCCTGCAGATAACAGACGTTTTCGATCTTCCAGGCATGGCGGTGAAACAGGAAGTGGGTCAGCCCGATCAATTCGCCGTCCAACTCGGCCACAAGGCATGAAAAGTCCTGCGGATCATCCCCCAGCAGGCGCGCAAACGTGCTGTCGTAGACCTCGTCGGGCAAGACCGTTTCGTAGAATTCAAGATATGCCCGCCACAACAAGTCCCAGCTCGGCCGGTCTTCGGGCTTGAGGGGGCGAATGCGCGGCGCTTGGGTCAATTCGGGCGGTCCTGCTCTTCAGCGTGCTCGGTGTCGTGTTCTTTGATCTTTGTTGCAGCAATGCTGGCATCAGGCTTGCCGCAAGGCAAGCCGTGATCACCAAGTATTCATGAATGGGCGGGCTTCAGCGCTTGGCGCGCGCCATGAAGGCCAGCCGTTCGAACAGATGCACGTCCTGCTCGTTCTTCAGCAGTGCTCCGTGCAGCTTGGGCAGGGCATTTACCCCGTCGCGTTTCAGGTCCTCGGCATCCAGATCCTCAGCCAGGAGCAGCTTGAGCCAGTCCAGCACCTCGGAGGTCGAGGGTTTTTTCTTCAGCCCCTGCGTTTCGCGGATTTCGTAGAACTGGGTCAGGGCGGTGGTCAGCAGTGCCTCTTTGATGCCGGGGTGATGCACTTCGACGATGCGGCGCATCGTGGCTTCGTCGGGGAAGCGGATATAGTGGAAGAAACAGCGGCGCAGGAAGGCGTCGGGCAGTTCCTTTTCATTGTTCGAGGTGATGATCACGATGGGGCGGTGTTTGGCCCGGATCGTTTCGCCGGTCTCGTAGACGTGGAACTCCATCTTGTCGAGCTCCTGCAGCAGGTCGTTGGGGAACTCGATATCGGCTTTGTCGATCTCGTCGATCAGCAGCACGACCTTTTCATCGGCGTCGAAGGCCTGCCACAGCTTGCCTTTGCGGATATAGTTCGAAACGTCGTGCACACGTTCGTCGCCCAGCTGGCTGTCGCGCAGACGGCTGACGGCGTCATATTCGTAAAGACCCTGCTGCGCGCGGGTGGTCGACTTGACGTTCCACTCGATCATCCTGAGACCCAGCGCGCCGGCGACCTGTTTGGCCAGTTCGGTTTTGCCCGTTCCGGGCTCACCCTTGACCAGCAGCGGTCGTTCCAGCGTGACGGCTGCGTTTACGGCAATGGTCAGGTCGTCGGTGGCAACGTATTCGGCTGTGCCTTTGAAACGTGCGGTCATGGGGCCCTCGTATGATGGTCGCAGCAACAGGAGACGGGAACCGGGTTACCTAGGGCGGGGCCGAATGACAAGCCGGGCCGCAGCGTCGCGGGCTGCCAACGACGGGCGCGAGGGACGAATCGCACCGATTCCATCATCCGCTCAAGGGTGTTCTGCCGCAAAATGGTCGTTTCGCTTTCACAGAATGGCAACGATTTGGTGTCCAAAGTCTCATATTTATACCGGTTCTCATAACGGCGCGTCGGGGTTGCGTTTGGATAGTGACATTCCCCGTCCCGTCAGTTAAACGCTGCGCAGAAGGGGGTGCCAAATGTCAGGCGACACGACCGCAAAAGACGTTTCTGGCCATACCGAGGGAGCCAATATGAAGCAGGAAGTTTTTCTGCCGGAGGACTATCGTCCGGCCGAAGATGAACCTTTCATGAATGAACGCCAGCTTGAGTATTTCCGCCGCAAGCTGCTGAACTGGAAACACGAACTTTTGGCAGGCAGCCGGGATACGATCGAGGGGCTGCAGGACAGCACCCGTAATATTCCCGACGTTGCAGACCGCGCCAGCGAGGAAACCGATCGTGCGCTGGAGCTGCGCACCCGGGACCGCCAGCGCAAACTGGTTGCCAAGATCGACGCCGCTCTGCGCCGGATCGACGAGGGCGAATACGGTTACTGCGAAAAAACCGGCGACCCGATCTCGCTCAAGCGTCTGGATGCGCGTCCGATCGCGACCATGACGCTGGAAGCGCAAGAGCGTCACGAGCGTCGCGAAAAAGTTCACCGCGACGATTGATCGCTGGGTTCTTTCAAAAAAGACAAGCGCCGGGGCCTGTGGCTCCGGCCTTTTTGCGTTAGGCCCGTGTCATGAAGATCGAAGGTTTGCAAATCTGTGTCATCGGCGGCGGGATCGGCGGAATCGCCGCTGCGCTGGCCTTGCAGCAACGCGGTGCACGGGTGACCGTTCTCGAGCAGGCCGAGGCCTTGACCGAGGTCGGGGCCGGCCTGCAAATCAGCGCCAACGGCATGGCGGTCCTGCGTGCGCTGGGTGTCGTGGATGATCCCGGTCGGGTCGCACAACTCTCTCACGGCACTGTTCTGCGCGATTATCGGCGGGGCCGCGTCGTCAGCCGTCTTCCGGCACCCTCGGCCGGACCCACGTGGTATTTCCATCGCGCTGACCTTCTGGGCGTGTTGCAAAAGGCGGCCGAGCGGGCCGGGGTGTCGATCAGGCTGAATGCCCGCGTCACCAATGTTCGGAAGCATCCAGCCGAAGCCGAGGTTGCGCTGCAGGATGGCACCCGGCTGCGCGCGGAATTCGCCGTTGCAGCGGATGGCGGGCGCAGCGGTATCCGGCCCATCCTGAACGGAACCGAAGCGCCCGCGTTCACGCATCAGGTGGCTTGGCGGGCAACGGTGCCCTGGACCGACCACGAAGCCGAGCCCATGGCATCGCTGACGATGGGCCCCGGGCGTCATGTCGTGACCTATCCGCTGCGAAAGCAGTCCATGTTGAACATCGTGGCGGTAGAAGAGCGGTCCGACTGGCGGGAAGAAGGCTGGCGCCTGCGCGGTGACCCTGAGGACCTGCGGGCGCGTTTTGCCGATTTCGGCGGTCCTGCGGGTGCTGCGCTTGCGCGGGTGCAGGATGTTCACCTGTGGGCTTTGTTTCTGCGCCCTGTGGCACAGAAATGGCAGAATGGTCGCGTTGCCCTTCTGGGGGACGCCGCGCATCCCACATTGCCGTTTATGGCTCAAGGGGCGTGCCTCGCGCTTGAGGATGCTTGGATCCTGGCCCGATCTTTTGACGAACAGTCGGGTGTCCGCCGCGCACTCGAAGCCTATGAAAGCACGAGGAAACCCCGCGCGCGCAAGGTGGTCACAGCTGCCGGTGCCAACGCGCGGAACTTTCATTTGCGCGGTCCCGCACGTCTGGCGGCGCAGGCGGCCTTGGCCCTGATCGGTCCGCGCCTGACGCGTCGATACGACTGGATCTACGACTACGACCCGACGGCCTGACGGGTCAGATGTCGAGGTCCACCCAGACAGGGACGTGATCGGACGGTTTTTCATGTCCGCGCACTGCGGCGTCGATCTGGCAATCGCGCATCAGGTCCGCCGCTTGTGGTGTCAGAAGGAAATGGTCAATGCGAATGCCGTCATTCCGGTTCCACGCGCCGGCCTGATAATCCCAGAACGAATAGTGGCCCGGGCCTTGTGTCCGCGCGCGGAACGCTTCGGTGAAGCCAAGGTTCAGCACCTTGCGAAACGCCGCGCGGCTTTCCGGCCGAAACAGGGCGTCTTCGCGCCAGGCCTCCGGGCGTTTCGCGTCCTCGGCTTGCGGAATGATGTTGTAGTCCCCGGCCATGAGGGCCGGCTCTTCCGTGGCCAGAAGATCGCGGGCGCGCTCATACAGCCGCTCCATCCACGCAAGCTTGTAGTCGAATTTCGGCCCCGGAGCAGGGTTCCCGTTGGGAAGATAAAGCCCGCAAATCCGCAGTGCCCGCTTGCCGATGACGGTTGCCTCGATCCATCGCGCCTGCTCGTCCTCTTCATCCCCGGGCAGCCCGCGCGAGACGTCTTCGAGCGGATACTTCGAAAGTATCGCCACGCCGTTGAAGCTTTTCTGGCCATGGGTTTCGACGTTGTACCCGCGTTCCTCAAAGATCTCGCGCGGAAAGTTTTCGTCGACGGATTTGATTTCCTGCAGCAGGACCACATCGGGCTGGGCTTCGTCCAACCAGCGGGGCAGAGCCTCGGCCCGCGCCTTGATGCCGTTGATGTTGAATGTTGCGAATTTCATCCCGGTCCCTCCGAAGCTCTGCCGAAACCTATCGCCTAGAACGGAGGCCATCACAAGGTGTCAGTCAGGTCTGCCGCGGGCACCGGGGGCGTTTGGGGACGGATGACGCGATGACGAACTGGCCCAGTTGGCACGGGGCCCAACACGGTAAACCGCGCCCTAAGGCCTGATCGCGGGACGGCGGGCGCTCCTGCAGATCAAAGAGATATTCAGAGGACGGGGGCGCAACGCCCCCACGATTGATCACATCGAAAAAGACGTGCCGCACCCACAGGAAGAGGTTGCGTTGGGGTTGTCGATCACGAACCGGGCGCCGATCAGTTCCTGCGTGAAATCAATCGTCGCATTTTCCAGGAACGGCAAAGAAATTTCGTCGACGACAACTTTCTGGCCTTTGCCTTCCAGCACCAGATCATCGTCCTTGGGCTCGTCCAATGCGATTTCGTACTGAAAGCCTGAACACCCTCCGCCTTCAACGGCGATGCGCAGGGCCTTGCCGTTGTCGGCGGCGCCGATCTCGGCAAGCCTCTCGAAGGCGCGTTCTGTGACTCTCGGAGGCAGATTCATGCCATGCTCCAAAGGTTTATTTCCTCGTTGGTCTACAATATAGAAACCCCGGAGACAGGCGACAAGGACAAGACCATTGGAGCGAGCAGGATTTGCTGCCGATCCGGGCCGGGCGCGCGGGCGGCTGGTGCCAGAGGAAGAAAGCAGTTTCCGGTCGTGCTTTCAACGGGACCGGGACAGGATCATACACGCCAGCGCGTTCCGACGTCTGAAGCACAAAACACAGGTTTTTGTCGAGCATGAGGGCGACAGCTATCGCACGCGCCTGACCCATTCGATCGAGGTGGCGCAGGTCGCGCGCACGATCTCGGGGGCATTGGGGTTGAACCCCGAACTGACCGAGGCCGTGGCCCTGGCGCATGATCTGGGCCATACGCCGTTTGGCCATACCGGCGAGGATGCTCTGCACGCGCTGATGGCGCCTTATGGGGGCTTCGACCACAACGCTCAAGCGATCCGCATCGTCACCAAGCTGGAGCGGCATTATGCGGATTTCGACGGGTGCAACCTGACATGGGAATGCCTTGAGGGCATCGCCAAGCACAACGGCCCGGTTGCGGGCGAGCTGCCCTGGGCGCTGGCCGAGTGCAATGCCGATTTTGACCTTGAACTGCACACCCATGCCAGCGCAGAGGCGCAGGTTGCGGCACTGTCCGACGACATCGCCTACAACAATCATGACCTGTTCGACGGCCTGCGGGCCGGACTTTTTACCGACGATGATATCGCCCAATTGCCGATTGTCCGGGAGTGTTATGCAGAGGTGGATCGCAAGTATCCCGGGTTGGATTTCTACCGGCGTCGTCACGAGGCGTTGAGGCGGGTGTTCGGCGTGATGGTTTCGGATGTAATCGACACCTCGCGCGAGGTTCTGGAGAGATCGGGTGCGCAAACAGTCGAGGATGTTCGTCACCTCGGGGCGCCTGTCATCCGCTTCTCGGATGATCTTTGGGCGCAACTCAACGATATCCGGGCGTTTCTTTTTACCCGCATGTACCGGGCGCCCAGCGTCATGGAGGTGCGCGCCAAGGTCAGTCGCGTAGTCGAGGAGTTGTTCCCGATCTATCTGAGCGACCCGCGCCAGATGCCTCGGCATTGGCATTCGGATATTCAAGCGGCGCCGGGCGAGACCGCGCTGGCGCGGATCGTATCGGACTATATTGCGGGCATGACCGATCGGTTTGCCTTGCAGGATCATGCCCGCCTGACCGGCACGCAGCCCCCGCAGGTTTAGGGCTGCATGCTGCGAATGCTGGTTTGGACCGCTTGCCCGCATTGACCTTGCCGCCTTGCGTGGTAAACCGCTGCGCAAGCAAAAGGACATCCGAAATGAACCTGTTCTCCGAGATCCGCGGCCTTGTTCTGGACGCGCTGACGCAGATGCAGTCCGAAGGCGCGCTGCCCGAGGGGCTGAGCTTTGACAACGTTGCGGTCGAACCCCCGCGCGACGCCGCCCATGGAGACATGGCGACCAATGCCGCGATGGTGTTGGCCAAGCCGGCCAAGATGAAGCCGCGTGACATTGCCGATGCGCTCGCCGCGAAACTGGCCGCCGATGAGCGGATCACGAGTGCCGAGGTTGCAGGTCCGGGCTTTCTCAACCTGCGGCTCGCTCCGTCGGTCTGGCAGGGCGTTCTGGGTGCGGTGTTGGAACAGGGCACGGATTATGGTCGCTCGACCATGGGGCAGGGGCTGAAGGTGAACGTGGAATACGTCTCGGCCAACCCCACGGGACCGCTGCATGTGGGCCACACGCGTGGCGCAGTGTTCGGCGACGCGCTGGCCAGCCTGTTGGCCTATTCCGGCCACGACGTGACCCGTGAATACTACATCAACGATGGCGGTGCGCAGGTGGATGTGCTGGCCCGGTCCGCGTTCGAGCGGTACCGCGAGGCCAACGGCCTGAGCCCGGAGATCGCCGAAGGCCTTTACCCGGGCGACTACCTGATCCCGATCGGTGAGGCGCTGAAGGAAAAATACGGCGACAGCTTGCTGGACAAGCCTGAAAGCGAATGGCTGGCCGAGGTCCGCGTTTTCGCAACCGATGCGATGATGGATCTGATCCGCGCCGATCTGAAGGCGCTGGGCGTCGAGATGGACGTGTTCTTCTCGGAGAAGTCGCTGTACGGAACCGGCAAGATTGAGGCCGCACTGAAGTCGCTCAGCGACAAGGGTCTTATCTATGAAGGCGTTCTTGAGCCGCCCAAGGGCAAAACCCCCGAAGACTGGGAGCCGCGCGAGCAGACCCTGTTCAAGTCCACCGCGCATGGCGACGATGTGGATCGCCCTGTCAAGAAATCCGACGGCAGCTGGACTTATTTTGCCCCGGACATCGCTTATCACTACGACAAGGTGAGCCGCGGATTCGACGCGCTGATCGACGTGTTCGGCGCAGATCACGGTGGTTACGTCAAGCGGATGAAGGCCGCCGTTTCGGCCCTGTCAGACGGCAAGGTGCCGCTGGACATCAAGCTGACCCAGTTGGTGAAACTGTGGAAAAACGGTGAGCCGTTCAAGATGTCCAAGCGGGCCGGCAATTTCGTCACGCTGCGTGATGTGGTCGACCAGGTTGGCCCGGACGTAACCCGGTTCGTGATGCTGACCCGCAAGAACGATGCGCCGCTGGACTTCGATTTCGACAAGGTGCTTGAGCAGAGCCGCGAGAACCCCGTGTTCTACGTGCAATACGCCCATGCCCGGGTCATGAGCGTGCTGCGCCGGGCCGCCGAAGCGGGCATTGCCGCGGACGATGCAACCCTCAAAGCTGCCGATCTGAGCAAGATCGACCACGCGGCCGAGTTGGTTGTTGCCAAAAAGCTGGCCGAATGGCCACGGCTGGTCGAGATCGCTGCGCGTACCAACGAACCGCATCGCGTTGCCTTCTATCTGTATGAACTTGCAGGGGATTTTCATGCGTTGTGGAACAAGGGCAACGAAGAAATGTCGCTGCGCTTCCTGCAAGATGGTGACGCGGCAACAAGCCAGGCAAAAATCGCGCTGGCCCGGGCCGTTTCTGTTGTGATTTCAGCAGGCTTGGGTATTCTTGGTGTCACGCCGGCGCAGGAGATGCGGTAACCAACACTGCCCGAACCGCCGGCCCGAGGTAGGCAAGAAATGACCCGCGCGCCCCAATTTCAGGCGCGAAACGGGCAGTGAGGCGGATATGACCAGTTACGATTTCTCGGGGCAGACCAGCCCCGAGCACGCGCATTACTCGAATCAGTTCCACCCCGAAGATGGGTATGAATATCCCGACGACATGATGGACCAGGCTGAGGGTGTGCCGGCGGGCGCGGGCCTCGGGCGGGTCGTCAACCTGCTGGGTGCTGTCGCGTCTCTGGCGCTTGTCGCTGGCGTCGCGATCTGGGGGTACAAGCTGGTCATGCGCGATGTGAGCGGCGTACCGGTCGTACGCGCGGCCGAGGGGCCGATGCGGGTGCAGCCGGAAACTCCCGGGGGTACACCCGCCGATCACCAGGGTCTTGCGGTCAATGCAGTTGCTGCGGTTGGAACCGCCGCGCCTCCGGCCGACCGGTTGATCCTTGCGCCGCGGCCTGTTTCCCTGACGGATGAAGACGTGGCGATGGGCGAGCTGAAGCCGACCCCCGCCGTGCATGTTGTCGAACAAGAAATCTCGAACCAGGAAGCGGCCGAACTGCGTCAAGGCGCAGTTGACGCCTTGGTTGCCGAACTGTCCGGCGGGCCTGCAGTTGAGGCACCGCAGACCGAAGCGGGGGTGCAGCTTGCATCCCTGAACTTGGACGATGACGAGCCAGCCATTGATCCGGCCGATCTCGCCGCTCAGCTGCCGGATCCCGAAATCGCGGCCCTGCCGGGCGTGCGCCGGTCCCTGCGTCCGCTCCGCCGCCCGGCGCGCGCGGCTTCGGCTGTGCGCCCTGCGGTCAACGAAGACGCGATCAACGCCGCGGTCAAGGCCGCAGTAGGGTTGGATGTCGACCCGAACACATTGACCAAGGGTACCCGGCTGGCGCAGCTGGGTGCGTTTGAAAGCCCTGAGGTTGCGCAGGCCGAATGGGACAGGCTGTATCGTCGATTTGGCGAGTATATGGATGGAAAGCAGAGGGTTATCCAGAAAACCTCAAGTGGTGGACGCACGTTTTACCGTCTGCGGGTCCTGGGGTTCGATGACCTGAGCGACTCGCGCCAGTTCTGCGCCGCCCTGGTCGCACAGGACGCTGACTGTATCCCGGTTGCCGTGCGGTGAGGTTTGGCGCCACGATCACGGATGCGGCCGGGCTGCGATTGACACCCGAAGAAAAGGCGTTGTTTCGCCAAATGAACCCGTTCGGGTTCATTCTGTTTGCCCGCAATATCGAAACCGCGGATCAGGTCCGTGCCTTGTGTGACGACTTTCGCGAGGCTGTCGGCCGAAACTGTCCGATCACCATCGATCAAGAGGGCGGACGCGTCCAACGTTTGCGCGCGCCACTTGCGCGGCAATGGATGCCCCCATTGGATCATGCGGAACGTGCCGGCGACCACGCCGAGCGGGCCATGTACCTGCGGTACCGTCTGATCGCGCATGAACTGTATTCCATGGGGATCGACAGCAACTGCGCACCGATGGTGGATCTGGCGCGTCCAGACACCCATGCATTTTTGCGCAACCGGTGCTACGGTGGCGATGCTGCTACGGTCGCGAAAATCGGCCGGGCCGTTGCGCAGGGTCATTTGGACGGTGGCGTCTTGCCCATCGTCAAGCATATTCCCGGCCACGGGCGGGCGACCTTGGACAGCCATTTCGATCTGCCGCATGTCAATGCGCCGTTGGACGATCTGTTGCAGACCGATTTTGCCCCGTTTCGCGCCTTGAACGACCTGCCGATGGGCATGACAGCCCATTTGGTCTTTGAGCAGTTCGATGAACGACCGGCAACGATCTCTCCGCAGATGATGGCTGTGATCCGGGATCAGATCGGTTTTGACGGCCTGATCATGACCGACGACATCTCGATGAAGGCGCTCAGCGGGTCTTTGGCCGACCTGTCACGTCATGCGCTGGCCGCAGGATGCGATGTTGTGCTGCACTGCAACGGCTCGCTTGCCGACAGGGCGGCGGTCATGGAAGCTGCGGGCGAGATGTCCGAGGCGGCACAAGCCCGCGCAGACAAGGCGCTGGCACAGCGGCAATCGCCCGAGGAACTTGACATCCGTGCCGCCGAGACGGAACTATCCCGTCTGATGGGCGGGCAGGTATATGACGGATAACCTTTTCAGCGAAGACCCGGTTTCGGTCGCCGATCGGTTGGCCGCCGAGGCGCTGATCGTGGACGTCGACGGGTTTGAAGGCCCGTTGGACGTGTTGCTGACCCTGTCACGGACGCAAAAGGTCGATCTGCGCAAGATCTCAGTTCTGGCGCTGGCGCAACAATATCTGGCCTTTGTCGAACGGGCCCGCGCCCTCCGGATCGAACTGGCCGCCGATTACCTGGTGATGGCCGCGTGGCTGGCCTTTCTGAAATCCCGGCTGCTGCTGCCGCCCGACCCCGATGAAGAGGGGCCGACGGGCGAGGAACTGGCCGCTCACCTGGCCTTTCAGCTGGAACGCCTGCAGGCGATGCGCGACGCGGCGGCGCGCCTGATGGCGCGCGACCAGTTGGGGCGCGATTTCTTCAGGCGCGGGCAGGGCGAGGATGTCACCCGCATCCGCACGGTCACCTATTCCGCCACCTTGCTGGACCTGATGCAGGGCTATGCCCGCATCCGCACCCGAGACGAGTTCCGGCCCTTCGTGATGGACCGCGACGCCGTTTTCACGATGGAACAGGCGCTGGAACGGATGCGCCCGCTGATCGGATTTGCCGGAACCTGGACCGACATGGAAACCTACCTGCCCGACGGATGGGACGTTGACCCGGTGCGGCGGCGCTCGGCCACGGCGGCGACGTTTGCGGCCTCGCTGGAGCTGGTCAAGGAAGGACATATGGAGATCAAGCAAAGCGAGACTTTTGCTCCGATCCAACTGCGCAGAAGGACTGACAAACGTGACTGACGCCCCCGAAGACGACGGCACCGGCACCCTGTTCGAAGCGCCTCCGCTGGCTGAGCAGGAGCGTATGGTCGAGGCGGTACTGTTCGCCAGCGCTGAGCCGGTGACAGTGGCCGATCTTGAGGCGCGGATGCCGCATGGCTGCGACGCCGCGCAAGCGCTGGAACTGCTGCAGAAACGTTATGAAGGGCGCGGGGTCCGCGTGGTCAAAGTGGGTGAGGCGTGGGCCATCCGCACGGCCCCCGATCTGGGCTTCCTGATGCAGAAGGAAACGGTCGAGACCCGCAAGCTGAGCCGCGCCGCCATCGAGACCCTGGCGATCGTGGCCTATCATCAGCCCTGCACCCGCGCCGAGATCGAAGAAATCCGCGGCGTGTCCGTGTCGCGGGGCACCATCGACCAGCTGCTGGAGATGGAGTGGATCCGGCTGGGCCGTCGCCGCATGACGCCGGGCCGTCCGGTGACCTTTGTCGTAACGCCTCAATTCCTGGACCATTTCGGTCTGGAAAGCGCGCGTGACTTGCCGGGCCTTAAGGAACTGCGCGCTGCTGGCTTGCTGGAAAACCGGCCGCCGCCGGGGGCGATGCCGATCGGCGAGGCCAACGAAGATGAAACGGGTGACGAAGATCAGTCCGAACTGTTCGAGGAAGATTGATTGCGTCGCCCATTTGTCGGCGCATATCGCCGTTAGGTTCGGCGCAGAGGAACGGAGACCGAAATGAACGCAAACCGCATCATCGACATGATCGTTCGGCAAGTCATGCGCAGGCTGGTCACGCGCGGTGTCGACAAAGGTTTTGACCTTGCCGATCGTGCGACCCGCAAGTCGGGCCAACAAAGCCAGCCGCGCGATCCTCAGACCGACCGGCGCATGGCGCAAAGTGCAGGCGGACAGAGCCCGAGCATGAAACAGGCCAAGCAGCTGACCCGCCAGATGCGGCGGTTCATGCGGTTCTGAGGTTTACTGTACGGACTTGAAATGCTTCGACAATTTCAGGCCTTGGCCCTGATAGTTCGAAGCAATTCCTGCGCCGTACAGCTGTGTCGGCATCTCGGCCATACGCTCATAGACCAGCCGCCCGACGACCTGTCCATGCTCCAGTACGAAGGGCGCTTCGTGACAGCGAACTTCCAGAACTCCACGTGACCCGGCGCCTCCGGCTTCGGCATGACCGAAGCCCGGATCGAAAAAGCCCGCGTAGTGCACCCGGAATTCGCCCACCATCGCCAGATAGGGCGCCATTTCGGCCGCGTACATCGGTGGGATGTGAACCGCCTCTCGGCTGACCAGGATATAGAATGCGCCCGGATCCAGAATGATCCGCCCGTCCTTGGTACGCACCTCTTCCCAGTATTCCTGTGGGTCGTATTCGCCGATCCGGTCAAGGTCGATCACGCCGGTATGCGGTTTCGCGCGATAGCCAACAAGGTCAGTGTTGGGCAGGCGCAGGTCGACCGAAAACCCCAGACCGTCCTGAATGACGGCCGGACCATCGACCAATGGTGATTCCGCATGCAGAGCGGTCAGGTCTGCATCGGACAAAATCGCCTGGCCTTGCCGGAAACGGATCTGGTTCAGCCGCATGCCCGGACGCACCAGAACAGAAAAGGACCGCGGGCAGATTTCGGCGTAGAGGGGCCCCGAATAGCCTGCGGGCACCCGGTCAAACTCGGTTCCGCCGTCGGTGATGGTACGGGTCAGAAGGTCCAGACGCCCGGTCGAGCTTTTGGCGTTGGCGACAGCGGTCACGTCACCGGGCAGGGACAACGCTTCCATCAGGGGCACAAGGTAGACGCAACCTTTTTCGAGAACGGCGCCGTCGGTGATGTCGATCCGGTGCATTTCGAACTCGGCCAGCCGTTCGGACACCGAACGGCTTTCGCCCGCCAGAAATGACGCACGGACGCGGTAAGCAACTGTTCCCAAACGAAGATCAAGGCTGGCGGGCTGGATCTGAGCGGGCAGAATGGCCGGCTCGGCGGAGATCTCACCGCGCGCGATCATCGCCTCGATTTGCTGGTTCGGGCATACACCTGTCATTCCGATCCCCCCTGGTGCCAGAGCGGGATCTGGCCTGTCTGCCATAAACGTCGGTGTGATTTGGTCGGGCTAGCAGGACTCGAACCTGCGACCTTCCGTCCCCCAGACGGACGCGCTACCAGGCTGCGCCATAGCCCGACGTTGGGCTGTTCATAATGATTTTCCCGGCAGGGGCAAGAGGAAAACATTGCCTTTCTTCTTATCCCGCCTTTTGACCGTCGACCCGGCTGAGCCATGCCCTGAGGTCCCTCGCGATCGGGGCGATCTGGCGCAGCGCCTCAGCGTCAAAATCCGTAGTCTGCCAAGCTTTGGAGGCGATGCCGCCGAACAGCGGGGCAGGGCTGATGCCGTCGTCCCCGTTGACCGCAGCGGGCGCGGGCGTCGGCTCGGGGTCTGGCGAACTGGGTGTTACCTGAGGCTCTGGCGATTCGGGACCATCAGTGTCGGCCTGAAGATCGAGGTCGATTTGCTGACCGGTCGATTTGGGCGGAAAGGACACCACCACGTCCTGTGGCGTCTGTGGTGATTCCGCGCTGACATCGATGTCGGGTGACAGCGCCGCCACATGGGCCACGCCCTGTTCCCTCAGGATGCGTTGAACGCCTTTTATCGTGATGCCGTCCTCGTGCAGCAGCTTCTTGATGCCGCCCAGCAGGCGCATGTCGTTGGGGCGGTAGTAACGGCGACCGCCAGCCCGCTTAACGGGTTTGACCTGTGCAAACCGGCTTTCCCAGAATCGCAGGACATGGGCCTGAACACCGAGCCAATCCGCAACTTCACTGATGGTGCGAAACGCGTCGGGTGACTTGCTCATATCCTCCTGGCCCCGGGTTTACTTGCGATTCCCGGCGGCGACGCGATCCTTCATCAGATGCGACGGGCGGAAAGTCAGCACGCGGCGCGGCTGGATCGGAACCTCTTCACCGGTTTTCGGGTTGCGTCCAATACGGGCTGATTTGTCTCGAACGCTGAAAGTGCCGAAGGACGAAATCTTGACCTGTTCGCCACGCACCAGCGCGTCCGACATGTGGTTCAGAATGCTCTCGACAAGCTGTGCACTTTCGTTGCGTGACAGCCCAACTTCGCGAAACACGGCTTCGCTCAGATCCATTCGCGTCAGTGTATTATCGCCCATGACATTTCCCCTATTGATTTTCGAGCATAGGGGTAGCGCAAATTCGCTGTCAATATCAATGAATTGCGGGCGGCTGCGTAAGCCGGAATGCGCCGGTTACCACCGCAGGACCACCGAGCCCCACGCCAAACCGCCGCCAATCGCCTCGGTCACGATCAAATCACCTTGCTTGATCTGGCCCCGTTCCTTGCCGACCGACAAGGCCAGGGGAATCGAGGCGGCCGATGTGTTGCCGTGGTCCTGAACGGTCACCACAACGTGATCCATGGGCAGGCCCATCTTCTTTGCGGTGCCCTGAATGATGCGGATATTGGCCTGATGCGGCACGATCCAGTCGACGTCCTGGCTGTTCAGTCCGGCGCGTTCCAGGGCGGTTTCGGCCGTGGCGGTGAGCTTTTCGACCGCATGGCGGAACACCTGGTTGCCCTGCATCCGAAGATGGCCCGTCGATTGCGTCGACACCCCGCCGTCCACGTACAGAAGGTCCTTGTAACGTCCATCCGAATGCAGATCCGTGGACAGGATACCTCGATCATCGCTTGTTCCGGCACCGTCCTGCGCCTCGAGCACGAGAGCACCAGCCCCATCCCCGAACAACACGCAAGTCGATCTGTCGGTCCAGTCCATGATCCGCGAAAAAGTTTCGGCGCCGATCACCAGCACCCGCTTGGCCTGACCCGAAAGGATCAGGGCGTTGGCGTTGCTCAGCGCAAACACGAAACCGGCGCAGACGGCCTGAACATCAAAGGCAAACCCCCGGGTCATGCCCAGATTGGCTTGAACCATGGTTGCGGCCGACGGGAACGTCAGATCCGCGGTCGAGGTCGCCAGTACGATTGCGTCAATGTCATCAGCTGTAAGGCCGGCGTCCTGCAAAGCGGCTTTGGCCGCATAGGTTGCCAGATCGGACGTGGTTTCATCTTCGGCCGCAAAGTGCCGACGTTCGATACCGGAACGGGTGCGAATCCATTCATCGGTCGTATCAAGCGTCTTTTCGAATTCGGAGTTCGGAACCACCCGCTTGGGCAGGTAATGCCCGACACCTACAACGACTGAACGGCCTGCCATCTGGGGTACTGCCTTCTTTGTTCTTATTTGGTCTGCAGCGCAGATTGCGCTGCATCTTGTTCAAGCTCAGCCGTGGATGCAACCCGTGCTGCCAATTTTTCCGCAAAGCCGGACTTGGCCAGGGTGAAAGCCAGCTTGATCGCGGCAGACACGCCGGTGGCGTCGGCGCCTCCGTGGGATTTGATGACAGTGCCGTTCAGGCCAAGAAAGACCCCGCCGTTGACGCGGCGCGGGTCGATGCGTTTCTTCAATCGCTGCAGCGAGGTGATGGCCAGAACCGAGGCCAGGCGAGATAGGGGCGAATACTTGAAGGCCTCGCGGAGCAGGTCACCGATCAGGCTGGCCGTGCCTTCTCCGGTCTTGATGGCGACGTTTCCGGTAAACCCATCCGTAACAATGACATCCGCCTTGTCGCCTGGAATGTCGCTGCCTTCCACGAAGCCCACGAAATCAAAGTTTGCCTGATCCGCGAATTCGGTGATCAGGGCATGGGCTTCCTTGAGTTCGGCGCGGCCTTTGTGCTCTTCGGTGCCGACGTTCAGCAGTCCGATACGCGGGCGGGTCAGTTCCATGCCGTTGCGCGCATAAGAAGCGCCCATCAGTGCAAACTGCAGCAGATCCTTGGCGTCGGCCCGCACATCCGCGCCCACGTCCAGCATGACGTTGAAACCCTGAGGGTTGCGGGATGGCCACAGAATCGCGATGGCGGGGCGGTTTACCCCGGGCAGTTTGCGCAGTCGCATCATCGACAGCGCCATCAGCGCGCCGGTATTGCCGCAGGACACGGCGCCATGGGCCTCGCCCTGACGCACGGATTCCAGCGCCGACCACATCGAGGTGTTCTTGCCGCTGCGCACCACCTGGCTGGGCTTGTCCTGCATCGTGACCACGTCCGGGCAATCACGAAAAACGACGCGTCCGTCGAGGACACGCCGTTTCGATACAAGCTTGCTCAGCACATCTTCCGGGCCGTGCAGAAGAAATCCGATCTCGGGGTTCTTCTTTGCTGACTTCGCGATTCCAGCCACGACCACGCCGGGACCTGAATCCCCGCCCATTGCGTCAACCGAGATGATGATCTTTCCGGTCTGCGTGGGCTGCGCTGTCATGCCAGAACCTGCGTTCAATCAGGCTTAGGCCGCGTCTTCGTCCAGGTCGATGTCGTCGGCCTGAGCGACGACTTCACGATCGTCATAGTGGCCGCAGGC
Organism: Ruegeria sp. BC2; assembly: GCF_056539245.1. Lineage (NCBI taxonomy): Bacteria > Pseudomonadati > Pseudomonadota > Alphaproteobacteria > Rhodobacterales > Roseobacteraceae > Ruegeria > Ruegeria sp. BC2. The sequence goes on along the minus strand of NZ_JBQFUQ010000001.1, from coordinate 1,411,228 downwards.
TGCGCAAACGTGGTGCGGGCGCTTCAGCTCGCCGCAGTTCGCGCATTCGTTCGGGTTTGCAGCAACCAGAGCGTCGTGTGCGCGGCGGTTGTTGCGACGCGACTTGGAAACTTTGTTCTGTTGGACGGCCATGGTCTCAACCTTTGTCTACTAAGGGCCAGCAGATTCGCTGCAGGCCGGGTTTCATTCTTCGTTTTCTCGTGGTGTGACGTGCGTTTAGGGAACAAGCCCCGCGATGTCCAACCCAAATTCCGATGAGCGCGCGAAAATACTGCGATTCTCGACATGTTCAAGCGATTTTTCTGAGCGCCTGCTATGACAGGAAATCGATCCCCTGTCACTCGTCTTTTTTCAGTGCGTCACGCAGGGACGCCAGCCCGGCAAAGGGTTTGGCATCCTCGTCGGTCATCGCCTGTTTGCCCGGTTCGGTATAGTTCGCGTCGCCCAGATGTGCGCCGTCTTTCCGGGGGTATTGGGGCAACGCAAGGGACAATGCCTCGCGCATCACCTGGTCCAGATCGATTTCCGGGCCCAAGGCTTCGGTCTCGTCATCTTCGGGCATTTCGAACTCGGGTTCGTCGGGTTCGGTCCAATTGGCCAGGAAAACGCGCCGCACCGGAGCCTCGATCCGGGTCGTGACCGGGTCCAGCGTCACCACGCAGGGCTGAATGACGGTTGCGCCCAGCTTGGCGGTCAACACCCAATCACGCTTGCCCTTCGCGCGCAGCTCGCCGACAAAACTCAGCTTGCGCAGCCCGAGCAGGCCCAACGCATCACGAATTTCTTCGAGTTGCCGGGCAAGGGGGCGCAATTCGAACGCGGTCGGGCTGTTTTGCGGCAGATCGGCGACGCGCAATGTTGAGAGGTCGGACATTGTGACCCTTTCCTGTGTTGAACCGGGGCATGGGTTTCTGTAATCGGATAGAAGCCGCAAGGGACCAAGGCAAGAGGGTGAACATGTTGAAAGTACTGAACAGGCTGAAACCGGCGTCCAGGGCGGTTGCCTGCACGCTTGTTCTGGCCACCGCTGTTGCCTGTACCCCGGTCTACAAGAAACACGGCTATATCCCCACCCCGGAAGAGCTGGCCGAGATCAAGGTTGGCGTCGATACCCGCGACACGGTTCTGGAAAAGGCTGGCGCGCCCAGCTCGTCAGGTGTGTTGAAGGATTCGGGTTTCTATTATGTCGCGTCGCGGGTGCGCCATTATGGCCCCAAACGCCCCGAGGTTGTCTCGCGCGAATTGGTGGCGATCAGCTTTGACCAGCGTGGCGTCGTCCGCAATATCGAGAAATTCGGTCTCGAAGACGGCTATGTCATCGTGCTGGATCGCCGTGTGACGGACTCCAGTGTTCAGGACAAAGGCTTCCTGCGGCAGCTGCTGGGCAACATCGGCCAATTCAGCCCGTCGAACATCCCGGGGGCCAGCTAATTTCCGGCCGCCGGTTGAAAGCTTCACACGGCGGTCACACTATTGGTGCATGGGATCAGGCAGATCGCAATCGGTGAGAAACCGTGGAGGATGCGACCATGGCCGATGATATTTTGCTGGACAAGGGCCGCTACCGCGCGCGCCTGGCGCGGTGTCCCGAGGACGTGCGGGCGGCCAAGAATCTTCGTACTCTTGCATTCCGAACAGCCGAGACGGATCAGGACGACTTCGATGTTGCCTGCGCCCATGTTCTGGTCGAGGATTCGCAGGCAGGCGGCCAGTTAGTCTGCTGTTTCCGGATGCTGGTCATGGACAGCGGCAGCGAAATCAGCCGGAGTTATTCGGCCCAGTTCTATGACCTTTCCGCGTTGCAGAGCTTTGATGGGCGCATGGTGGAAATGGGGCGGTTCTGCATCCATCCCGATTGGACAGACCCCGATATCCTGAGGGTGGCCTGGGGCGCGATGACGGCCTTCGTCGACCGCAACGGCGTCCAGTTGCTGTTTGGATGCTCGTCCTTCGCAGGGACTGAGACTGCGGAATACCTGGATGCCTTCGCGATGCTCAAACATCGCCACCTTGCGCCCAAACGCTGGTTGCCGCGGGTCAAGGCGCCGGACGTGTTTCGCTTTGCCGCGCGGCTGCGGCGACGCCCGGATGCCAAAAAGGCCATGCTGCGAATGCCGCCATTGCTGCGCACCTATCTGATGATGGGCGGTTGGGTCAGCGACCATGCGGTGGTGGATCGCCAGTTGAACACGCTGCATGTGTTCACCGGCGTCGAGATCGGTGCGATTCCCGCGACGCGGAAACGCCTCTTGCGGATGATCGCGGGCTGAAGCCGCGCTGCTGTCAAAAGGTGAGGCTGGGGCGTTGACGCCCAATGCCTGCCGGTTTAGCTGGCGCTTATGGCACGTGTTCCTTTGTTGCAGATGTCCGGTATCTCGCTGACCTTCGGGGGCGAGCCGGTGTTTTCCGACCTGGACCTGGTGGTTCAGCCCGGCGACCGCGTTGCGCTGGTCGGGCGGAACGGCTCGGGTAAATCCACCCTGATGAAGGTTATGGCCGGTCTGGTCGAACCGGACCGGGGCGAGATCGTGGTGCCGCCCGGCAAATCCGTCGGCTACATGGAGCAGGACCCGACGATGGAGGGTTTTGCCACGCTGGGCGACTATGCGGCCAGCGGGCTGGAACCAGGTGAGCTGTACAAGGTGGAACGGGCCGGGGAAGGGTTGAAATTCGACCCCTCGCGCGCGGTTCAGACCGCCTCGGGCGGAGAACGGCGGCGTGCGGCGCTGGCCAAGCTGATGGCCGAGGCCCCCGACCTGATGCTGCTGGACGAGCCGACCAACCATCTGGACATCGAGGCCATCGGCTGGCTGGAGCGTGAACTGGGCGCGACGCGGGCGGCCTTTGTCCTGATCTCGCATGACCGCGCGTTCTTGCGGGCGCTGACCCGGGCAACACTGTGGATCGACCGCGGTGAGGTGCGCCGGCAGGAGCAGGGGTTCGAGGCCTTCGAGGCCTGGCGCGACAGGATCTGGGAAGAGGAAGATCAGCAACGCCACAAGCTGGACCGGCTGATCAAATCCGAGGCGCGTTGGGCAGTCGAGGGGATCAGTGCCCGCCGCAAGCGCAACCAGGGCCGGGTGCGGGCGCTGCAGGCCTTGCGGGCCGAACGCGCCGCGCAGATCAAGCGTCAGGGGTCGGCGGCCATGTCCTTGGACTCCGGTCCGAAATCGGGGCGCAAGGTGATCGAGGCACGCGGTCTCAGCAAGGCATTCGACGGCAAGCCCATCGTGCGCAAACTGGACCTGCTGGTACAGCGCGGCGACCGGGTGGCCTTTGTCGGTCCGAACGGCGTTGGCAAGACTACCGTTCTGAAGATGCTGCTGGGCGAGGTCGCGCCGGATGAAGGCACCGTGAGCCTGGGCACCAATCTGGAAATCGCGGTCTTCGACCAGACCCGCGCGCAGCTGGACCCCGAGATGACCCTTTGGGACAGCCTGACCGGCGACCCCGAGATGCGCGTCTCGGGCAAGGCCGATCAGGTGATGGTGCGCGGCCAGCCCAAGCATGTCGTGGGTTACCTCAAGGAATTCCTGTTCGACGAGCGGCAGGCACGAGCGGCCGTCAAGTCCTTGTCGGGCGGGGAAAAAGCGCGGTTGCTGCTGGCGAAGCTGTTGGCGAAACCGTCGAACCTGCTGGTGCTGGACGAACCGACCAACGACCTGGATGTCGAGACGCTGGACCTGTTGCAGGAGTTGCTGGACGACTATGACGGCACCGTGCTGCTGGTCAGCCACGACCGCGATTTCCTGGATCGTGTGGCGACCACGACCATCGCCATGGAGGGCAACGGCCGCGCGACGGTCTATGCAGGCGGCTGGTCGGACTATGTCGCGCAGCGCGGCGATATGGTCGAGAAAAAGACTGAGAAATCAAAAGAGAACAAGCCGAAGGTCAAGCAGGAAGCCAAGCCGAAAGCCGGCCTGTCCTTTTCCGAAAAGCACCGGCTCGAGAAGCTGCCCGCCGAGATCGCGCGGCTGGAAGCCGAGATCGCCAAGCTGGAGGAGCTGATGTCGGACCCCGAGCTGTTCACCCGCGAGCCGGTTAAGTTCCAGAAAGCGACCGAGGCCCTTGTCGAGCGGCAGAAGAAGCTGGCCGCTGCCGAGGAGGAATGGCTGGAACTTGAAGAAAAGGCCGAGGCCGGGGCCTAGACAGGCTCGACCCAAGGCGCGGGCAGATCGGCTCTGCCCACGCCATGCTGTCGTGTCAGCGCATGCGCAGTGCGCCGTCGATGCGGATGACCTCGCCGTTCAAATAGCCCATCTCGACGATGAATCCGGCCAGCCGGCCGTATTCGCGCGGGTCGCCCAGGCGGGCGGGGTTGGGCACGTCGGCGGCCAGCTGCTGCTGCACCTCTTCGGGCAGACCGGCCAGCATCGGCGTCATGAAGATGCCGGGCGCGATGGTCATGACCCGGATCCCGGTCGAGGCCAGATCGCGCGCCATCGGCAGGGTCATGCCCACGACACCACCCTTGGACGCCGCATAGGCCGCCTGACCCTTTTGCCCGTCAAACGCGGCAATCGAGGCGGTGTTGATGATCACGCCACGCGCGCCATCCGACTTGGGCGCGTTCTTGGCCATTTCGACGGCGGCCAGACGCGACACGTTGAAAGTGCCCACAAGGTTGATGTCGATGGTGCGCTGAAAGGCTTCCAGCGGGTGCGGGCCGTCCTTGCCGACGGTCTTGATGCCATAGGCGATGCCGGCACAGTTCACGCAGGCGGTGATCTTGCCCATCTTGTCCATCGCCAGCGCAATGGCCGCGGCCACCGAGTTCTCGTCCGTCACGTCGGTCTGGGCAAAATGTCCGCCGATTTCCGCCGCGACCTGCGCGCCGCGCTCGGCATCGCGGTCCAGAATGGTGACCTGCGCGCCGTTCTCGGCAAAGTAACGGGCGGTGGCCTCTCCGAGGCCCGAGGCGCCACCGGTGATGACGGCGGCGGTGGTGGACAATTGCATGGCGGGCTCCTCCCCAGTGATCTGAACGTTCGTTCAAATAATCCGAGTTGGCCCGTCCTGTCCAGTCGGCAGTGACTCAGTCCAGCCGGCTGCGCTGCTGCATCGGGGTGACGCCGAAGGCGGCGCGGTACACGCGTGAGAAATGGCCGGGGCTTTCAAAGCCGCAGGCAAAGGCCACGTCGGTGACCGAAGATTCGGTCTGCAGCAGCAGGTTTCGCGCTCGGTCCAGCCGCAGCTCCATGAAGTATTTCTTGGGCGAGGCGTTGAGGTATTTGCCGAAGAGCCGTTCCAGTTGGCGAGTCGAGATGCCGATCTGTTCGGCGATCACCGCCGGCGAGATCGGGTCGTTGATGCGGTCGGCCATGATCTGGATCGCCTTGGCCAGATGCGCGTTGCGCATGCCGTTGCGCGACTGCAGCGACACGCGCTGATCGGCGGTCGCGTTGCGCACCGCGTTATAGACCATCTGGTCGGCCACCGCGATCGACAGGTCCTGCCCGTGGTCGCGCTCGATCAGGTGCAGCATCAGGTCGGCCGTCGCCGTGCCGCCCGAGGCGGTCATGTGCTTTTCATCGGCCACGAAGACGCTGCGCACCAGATTCACGTCCGGGAAAGCTTCCATGAAGGCGTCGTGATATTCCCAATGGATCGCCGCCTGCATCCCGTTCAGGAACCCGGCCTCGGCCAGCAGCCATGCGCCCGAACACAGCGCCCCGATGGCCGTACCGCGCGCCCGTTCGCGGCGCAGCGCGGCCAGCAGGGGGCGGCTGACGTGATCGCGCATGTGAATGCCCGACAAAACGAAGATCTGGTCGCATTTCGGCAGGTCCGCCAACCCGCCATGCACCAGAGTCACGGACCCGTTGGAACACACCGCCTGCGCGCCGTCCTCCGAGGCGAAGGACCAGCGGTACAGTTCCTCGCCGCTGACCCAGTTGGCGATCCGCAGCGGCTCGACCGCGCAGGAGAAGGCCAGGTGCGAGAACTCGGGAACGAGGATGAAACAGAAATGTTGCGGGCGGGTCATGCGCTCAGTCTATCACGGGCGGTCAGACTGATTGTGTACAAGTTGCATTTTATCGGGCAAGAGCAGAGGCGACATCCTGGGTGTCGCGATTCGACCAAAGCGAAGGTTGGGGATGAAAGACGACACGAAAAGCCGCAAGGCGGCGCTGGCCGCGCATCTGAAGGCGGCGGTGATGACGCTGAAACTGCGCCCTGGCGATGATCTGGACGAGGCGCAGCTGTCCGAGGCGTTCGGCTTGTCGCGCACGCCCCTGCGCGAGGTGTTCCGGCATCTGGCCGGGCAGGGCTATCTTGAACTGCGTGAAAACCGGGGCGCGCGGGTGTCGCAGATGTCCTATGCCACGTTGCGCGATTTCTTCCTGGTGGCGCCGATGATCTATGGCGCGGTGCTGCGGCTGGCGGCGCAGAACACCACAGGTGACCAGATCGACCGGTTGAAGGCGGCGCAGGCGGCTTTTCGGGAAACGCTGCGGAAGGGCTCGGCCGAAGATCGCGCGCTGGCCAACAACCAGTTCCACGAGATCACCGGCGAGATGGCGGCGAATGTGTACCTGCTGCCGTCGTTTCAGCGGCTGCTGATCGACCATGCGCGTATTGGCATGACCTTCTACCGCCCGGGTCAGGCCGGGATGGGCGAAAGCCTGGCTCTGGCCTGCGACCAGCATGACGCCATCATTGCCGCGATCGAGGCGCGCGACGAGGCGGCGGCGGGGCAGCTGGCGGCCGATCACTGGGCGCTGTCGCGCGATCAGATCGAGCTGTTCGTGACGCCGGCCGGTCTGGACCTGCCGCTGGGCTCGGTCGAACGCGGATAGAAAAACGGCCGCCCGAAGGCGGCCGTCGTGTTCGGGGGCAGGCGGTTCAGCCCAGCTGCACCAGCGCGTGCCGCTTCTTGCCCGCGCTCAGCTTGATGGGCGAGGAAAGGGCCGCTGCGTCGATCATGAGCCCCGCATCGGTCAGCGGTGCGTCGTCCAGACGGGCGCCGTTTTCGGAGATCAGGCGCTTGGCCTCTTTGCCCGATTTGGCCAGGCCCGACTTCACGATCAGCTGCACGATCGATATGCCGTCGCCCAGATCTTCGGCGGTCAGAGTCAGGGTAGGCAGGTCGCCGCCCACACCGCCCTTTTCGAACACTTCGCGCGCGGTGGCCTCGGCCTTGGCCGCGGCCTCGGGCCCGTGCAGCAGTGTCGTCACCTCGTTGGCCAGACGGATCTTGGCCTCGTTGATCTCGGACCCTTGCAGCGCGCCCATGCGGTCGCATTCGTCCACCGGAAGTTCGGTGAAGATCTTCAGGAAGCGGCCCACGTCGGCGTCAGTAGTGTTGCGCCAGAACTGCCAGAACTCGTAGGGCGACAGCATGTCGCCGTTCAGCCAGATGGCGCCGCCCTGGCTTTTGCCCATCTTGCGCCCGTCGCTGGTGGTCAGCAGGGGCGTGGTCAGGCCATAGATCTCATGATCCAGCACGCGTCGGGTCAGGTCGATGCCATTGACGATGTTGCCCCACTGGTCCGATCCACCCATCTGCACGATGCAGCTGTAACGACGGTTCAGCTCCAGAAAGTCATAGGCCTGCAGGATCATGTAGTTGAACTCGAGGAACGACAGGGATTGCTCCCGGTCCAGCCGCGATTTCACCGATTCAAAGGATAGCATCCGGTTGACCGAGAAATGCCGCCCGATGTCCCGCAGGAAATCGAGGTAGTTCAGGTCGTCCAGCCATTCGGCATTGTTCAGCATCAGCGCGCCGGTGCCGCTGTCGTCATAAGACAGGTACTTGTCGAACACCTTCTGCATGCCGGCGATGTTGGCGTCGATTTGCTCGGGGCCCAGCAGGGGGCGTTCGTCCGAGCGGAAAGACGGATCGCCCACCTTGGTGGTGCCGCCCCCCATCAGGGTGATCGGCTTGTGCCCCAGCTTCTGGAACCAGCGCAGAACCATGATGTTCATCAGATGCCCGACATGCAGGGACTGGGCGGTGGCGTCATACCCGATATAGGCTGTCTGCACCCCGCTTGTCAGAGCATCGTCAAGGCCCTGATAATCGGTGCAATCGGCCAGAAAGCCGCGCTCGATCATCGTGGCGATGAAATCCGATTTGGGGTGATACGTCATGTCTTGCCTCGGGGTTGAATTGCGGGGCACGTTATAGGCGGCGAACGAGGGAAGGAAAAGGCCATGAATAAGGCCCGAGGCAAAGTTGGGGCAGTGCGGGCACTGGGGGCCATGTCGGGCACCTCGCTCGATGGGGTCGACGCGGCGGTGGTGGAAACCGACGGGCGGCAGATCCTGCGGTTCGGCGACAGTGCCTACCGGCCCTATACCGAGGACGAGCGCAAGCTGCTGCGCGCCGCGCTGGGAAAATGGAGCGGCCCCGAGGTGCACGCCGCCGAAGACCTGGTGACCCGCGCCCATGCCGAGTTGCTGTCGGAATTCGAGGACGTGGAGCTGATCGGCTTTCACGGTCAGACCCTTGCGCATGAGCCGCGGGGAAAGGGCACGTTGCAGGTGGGCGATGGCGAAGGGCTGGCGGTCGCGCTGGGTGTGCCCGTGGTCTGGGATTTCCGCAGCGATGACGTGGCCATGGGCGGCGAGGGCGCGCCACTGGCGCCGTTCTTCCACTTTGCCTGCGCAAAATACGTCGGGGCCACGGCGCCCGTGTGCTTTCTGAACCTGGGCGGTGTCGGCAACCTGACCTATGTGGACCCGTCCTTTGACGGACCCGAGGCACCGGGTGCGCTGTTGGCCTTTGACACCGGCCCGGCCAATGCGCCGATCGACGACCTGGTGCAGGCGCGTCTGGGTCTGCCGATGGACCGCGACGGTGCGCTGGCCCGGCAGGGCACGGTCGAGACCGGGGCGCTGGAGCTGTTTCTGGCCGAGCCCTATTTCAACCGCCTGCCGCCCAAATCTCTGGACCGCAACGATTTCGCCGAGATGATCGGCCTGGTGAAGGAATTGAGCGACGCCGACGCCGTCGCCACCCTGACGGGCATGAGCGCCGCCGGGGTGGTGCAGGGGATGGAGCATTGCCCCAAACCGCCCGCGCGGGTACTGGTCACCGGCGGCGGGCGCAGGAACCCGGTCTTGATGGAGATGCTGCGCGTGGCGCTGGACTGCCCGGTCGATCCTGTCGAAGCCGTAGGGTTGGATGGCGACATGCTCGAGGCGCAGGCTTTTGCCTATCTGGCGGTGCGTGTGGCGCGGGGAATGCCGACCTCTTGCCCGGGTACCACCGGGGTCAAGGCGTTGGTCGGCGGGGGCACGGTCAGCCGGGTGTCGCAGGGCGCACCGCGCTGAAACGCGGCGAAAAATGATCCTGCCAAGGCGCTCGGGCGTAATTGTAGCAGTAGCCACAACAACGCCGGAGATGAAGATGATCGGTTCCCTTGTCAAAAATGCGGCCGGTTGTGCCGTCGCGTTCATGCTAGCAGTGCCCGCCATGGCCGACGTGCAGGTTGAGTTCGTCGAGGGAGCGCCAAAGGACCGCTTCGTTCTTCGCAACGCCAGCGATTGCAGCCTGTCTGCTGCAACGGTGCGTCTGGATTTGTCCTCGTCGCAGGGCGGTCTGATCTTTGATGTCACCGGCGCGGGGGCAGGGGTTGAAGTGTTTCAGCCCTTTGAAATGGTTTCGGGGTCCGAGTATCTGAACGGGTTGCCGCAGGTTCAGGACGGACAGTCGATGGTCGATCTGGACATCCGGGCCATGCCGCCCGGTGCGGAAATCGCCTTTACGATCGACGTGGATGACACGGGCGGCGGGCGCGAAATCACCGTGTCGGGGGCCGAGATTCAGGGTGCGACGGTCTCTCTGGAAGGCGCGAAGAACCCGCAGCGTGGTGTCTTTTCGTCGGCGGCCCGCGCGGCTATACCGGTCGGGACCTGCTGAGCGGCAGTGCACCTGCGGATGGAACCGGCATGACCAAGACCCTGACACGTATCGCATTTCTGGTTCTGGTACTGGGAGGCGGCATACTGATCGGTACCCTGACGGGGCCGGGTGAGTGGTACGCGAACCTGAACAAACCGGTCTTCAACCCGCCGGGCTGGGTGTTCGGCCCGGTCTGGACGGTTCTGTACGTGCTGATTGCGACGGCGGGATGGCGGCAGTTCGAACGCGACCGGGGATCGCCCGCAATGCGCCTGTGGTGGGCGCAGCTGGGCCTGAACTTCTTGTGGTCGCCCGCATTCTTCGTGCTGCACCAACCTTGGCTGGCATTGGTAGTGATCCTGGCGCTTCTGGTGGTGATTGTTCTGTTCATCACACGTGTCCGCCCGGTGGATCGCGTTTCGGCTTGGGCGTTCGTGCCCTATCTGGCATGGGTGGCGTTTGCGACCGTTCTGAACCTGTCGATCGCGGTCCTGAACTGACGCCAGCGGTGGTCAGAGCATCCACTCGACCGGCAGCCATCTGACGACAGCGGCAAGGCCGCGCTGGAACCGAGAGGTGTTGGGGTCGGTCTCAAAGGTCGTGGTCGTCCCGTCCTTGGTCTGCTGAACCCAGACCAGCCCACCGTCATCATCCATCTCAACGCGATAGGCGAAGTCGGGCTTGTCCAGTTGCCGGGCCAGATCTGTCGCGATCGTGGGGCTCTCGATCAGCAGCCCCATCTCGGTGTTCAGCCGCGCCGAACGCGGGTCCAGATTGTATGAGCCGATGAAGATCCGTTTGCCATCCGAGCCAAACACCTTTGCATGCAGGCCCGAGGCAGAGCCTGCAAGAATCTCGGGCAGGCTGCGTTCCTTGTGCTCGTCGCGCAACGCGCGCAGCTCCAGCAACTGAACCCCGTTTGCCAGCAGGTCGTCGCGATAGGCCATGTAGGCGGCATGAACCGGCATCACATCGGTCGCATCCAGTGAGTTGGTCAGGACCCGGACTTTGACCCCGGATGACGCCAACCGCTCGAGCAACTCGGCCCCGCGGGGACCGGGAATGAAATAGGCCGAGACCAGATCGAGCGAAGTCTCGGAGCTTTCGGCAAAGGTGATGAGACGCTCGACCATGAGGTTCTCGTCTTCGACCTCTCCAAGTCCCTTTGCCGGGTCATCGACAAAAAGTTCGACCGCGCTCCATTCGAACGGCAGATCGCGGGCGGCGATGCGGTCGGCCAGTTCATTGTCGCGGATCGCCTTTTGGTATCCGGCCCCGACCGCGGTCTGACGCGCGGCCTCGGCAAGTGCTTTCAGGCTTGGGTCGGTCGCAGCGGGCAGGAACAACGCGGCATCATAGGCCGAGCCGCTGTTCCAATAGGCATCGAATGATTCGGCCACCTCGTCCACGATCGGACCGATCGCGATGGTATCGACATCCAGATAATGCGTCCCGGCCCCGTAGTCGAAATAGATGTCGCCGATGTTTCGGCCCCCGACAATCGTGGCCACACCGTCCACCGTCATGGACTTGTTATGCATGCGGCGGTTCAACCGGCCGAAATCGAACACATAGGACAGCAGTTTGGGATTGCGCAGCGTGAACGGGTTGAAGATGCGGACATGTGCCGTTGGCATGGCATCCAGTTCAGCCAGAAGCGGGTCCAGCCCCGAGATGCCGTTGTCATCGACCAGAAGGCGCACGCGTACGCCCCGTTCTGCCGCCGCACGCAATTCGTCCAGCAGCATCAGGCCGGTCACGTCATCCTGCCAGATATAGTATTGAGCATCTATGGACGAGACCGCCTCACGCGCGAGAATGGCACGGGCGGCAAATGCGGTATGCCCCTGACCGAGCGGGCGGACGCCGTCCAGTCCGGGGTTGCGCTGCATCGCCGGCTCGATGGCTTGGCCCAGCGGTCCAGTCCAATCCGTCGGCTGGCGGTATGTCTGCTCCGAGAAATTGGTCTCGGGCAGAGGAAAGGCCAACCGCAGCCCAAGCACGCCCAGGCCGAGGATCACAGCCACGGTCACCAAAGTCTTGATCAGCCGCATCGCGCCCTCGTCTTTGCCCAATCATACACACGCGAACCTTGCCGCATCGGGCAGGGCAAGTTCAAGCATGGTTCGGCAGGGGCTTGAGGTTTAGTTCCTGGGAATGTCGAACTCCGGCGGCGCCAATTCGAACCCGTCGAACTGGAACCCGGGCGAGACGACGCAGCTGACCAGCGTGTAGTCCCCGGTGCTGCGGGCAGCCTGCCAATGCCCGGCGGGTACGATGACCTGCGGCGCGCCCGCGCTCAGGTCAGGGGACAGCATGTGATCGCTTGCAGGTCCGGTATCGGTTTCGCTGATCGACAGGATGAGCGGCGCGCCAGCGTGAAACAGCCAGATCTCGGTCGCATCAACCCGGTGCCAGTGGCTGACCTCGCCCCGTTTCAGCAGGAAATAGATGTAAGTCGCGGTGGGGCGGCCTGTGTTGTCTGCGCGCCAGGTCTCGGCATACCAGCCGCCTTCGGGGTGGGGCTGCAGTTGCAGGTGGTCGATGATCTGGTCGGCGGTCATGGCGGGCCTTTCACGGCGATGGGATTTGGTGCTGGCAATACTGCGCACAGATCATATGTTTGCGCCATGACCCTGACGATCCCCTTCGACAATTCCTATGCCCGGCTGCCCGGCGCCTTTTATGCGCGCCAGTCGCCCGAACCTGTGCGCGCGCCGCGGCTAGTGGCTTTCAATGACGATCTGGCGCAGGTGCTGGGCATTTCGCCCGGTGACGCGCAGGACATGGCCCAAGTGTTTGCGGGCAATGCCCTGCCGGACGGGGCCGAGCCGCTGGCGCAGCTGTATTCCGGCCACCAGTTCGGTAACTACAACCCGCAGCTGGGCGACGGGCGCGCGGTGCTGTTGGGCGAGGTGGTGGGCACGGACGGGATCCGCCGCGACATTCAGCTCAAGGGCTCGGGGCGCACGCCGTTTTCGCGACAGGGGGACGGGCGGGCCTGGCTGGGGCCGGTTCTGCGCGAATATGTCTTGTCCGAGGCGATGCACGCGCTGGGTATTCCCACCACGCGGGCGCTGGCGGCGGTGGAAACCGGCGAGGTCGTGCTGCGCGAAGGCCCGATGCCCGGCGCGGTACTGACCCGCGTTGCGCAAAGCCATCTGCGGGTGGGCACGTTCCAGGTGTTCGCCGCACGCGGCCAGATCGCCGACCTGCAGCGGCTGACCGACTATGCCATCGCGCGCCACTACCCGGACGCCGTCGGGCCGATGGGCCTGCTACGCGCCGTGCGTGACACGCAGGCCGCGCTGATCGCACAGTGGATGGCGGTGGGCTTCATCCACGGGGTGATGAACACCGACAACTGCGCCATCTCGGGCGAAACCATCGACTATGGCCCCTGCGCCTTCATGGACAGCTATCATCCGAACACCGTCTACAGTTCGATCGACCGGATGGGGCGCTATGCCTATTCCAACCAGCCCGAGATCGCGGTGTGGAACCTGGCGCAGCTGGCGACGGCGCTGATCCAGCAGATCGAGGACAAGCAGGCCGCCGTGGAAGAGGCGACCGAGATCGTGCACGCCATGCCCGAATTGATGCAGCAGCACTGGCTGCGGCGGTTCCGGGCCAAGATCGGCCTGACCACCGAGGAGGATGGCGACCTTGCACTGATCTCGGACCTGCTGACGCGGATGGCGCAGAATCAGGCCGATTTCACCAATACCTTCCGCGCGCTGGGCAGCGATGCGGCGCGGGACCAGTTCACCGATCCGGCGGCCTTTGACGGCTGGGCCGAGGGGTGGCGCGCGCGACTGACGCGCGAGGCGGACCCGGCCGCGGTGATGCTCGCGGCCAACCCGGCCTTTATCCCGCGCAACCACCGGGTCGAGCAGATGATCCAGGCTGCCGTTCAGGGCGACTATGCCCCGTTCCACCGGCTGAACGCGGTGCTGGCCCGGCCCTATGACGACCAGCCCGACGCCGCCGATCTGAGGCGCCCGCCCACGCAGGACGAGGTGGTGCATGCCACCTTTTGCGGCACCTGAGCGGGTTTCGGCATCTGTGCTGAACTATCGGCTTGCGTCCGGGCGCGATCCTGCGAATCCTGACGGGGTACAACCGTAGAAAACAGATGACCACTTTGCCCAAGCTGCGCCTTGCCAGCTACAACATCCAGAAATGCGTCGGACTGGATCTGCGACGCCAGCCGCAGCGCATCCTGCAGGTGCTGGACCGGCTGGGCGCCGATATCGTGGTGCTGCAAGAGGCCGACAAACGCCTGCCGCCGCGCCCGGCGGCGCTTCCGCATTTCATGCTGGACGAGGCCGGGTGGAAGATCGTCGATCTGGGCGGTGCAGGCAGTCTGGGCTGGCATGGCAACGCGGTGATCTGGAGGGGCGACCACATTCAGGTGCGCCGCGCCGCGCATCACGATCTGCCGGGGCTGGAGCCGCGCGGAGCGGTCCGGGTCGAATTCGACACCCATATCGGGCCTTTGCGGGTTATGGGAATGCATCTGGGGCTGTTCTCGGCGTGGCGCCGTCAGCAGATCATCCATCTGCGGCAGGACGGCCGCGCGCTGGACCGGATGCCAACCGTCTGGGCAGGGGATTTCAACGAATGGTCGCGCCAGCCGATCCTTGACCGTCTGGCTCCCGACATGCGGTTCCTGCCGCCTGTACCCAGCTTTCCCGCCGCGCAGCCTCTGGGCGCGCTGGACCGGATCGCGCTGGGCGGCGGGCTCGAGGCGCTGGCTCACGGCGTGCATGGGGAACGGCCTGCGCATATCGCCTCGGACCACCTGCCGGTCTGGGCAGATTTGCGGCTGGCGGGCTAAGGCGCAGCGGGCGCAAATCACAGTGGCGAAATCTGCGCGGACGTACTAAGACAGAAACCCGAACGGATTCTGGGGGATGACATGGCGGACACGATCATCGCGCGTTGCGAAGCCAAAGGCCTGCGCATGACCGGCCAGCGTCGGACCATCGCGCAGGTACTGCAGGACAGTGATGATCATCCCGATGTCGAGGAATTGTACGCCCGCGCCTCGGCGCTGGATGCGGGCATTTCGATCGCAACCGTCTATCGCACCGTCAAACTTTTCGAAGAGGCCGGCATTCTCGAACGGCTGGAATTCGGCGACGGGCGTGCGCGCTATGAGGACGCCGAGCGCGACCACCACGATCACCTGATCGACATGAACTCGGGCGAGGTGATTGAATTCGTGGACCCCGAGATCGAAGCCCTGCAGGAAAAGATCGCCTCGAAGCTGGGCTATCGCCTGAAAGGTCATCGGCTGGAGTTGTACGGAGTTCCGCTGGACAAGGACTGATCCGGCCGGGACACATCACCAAAAGCGATTGGTCATCTAAAATCTATTCATGATTCCAAGCCCTCTTCGCGCTTGCCACGGCGGCGCGATCCGGGTCTTCTGAGTTGCGACGCGGCAATTAGGCCCTCCGAAATCAATAGGCAACGACATGAACAACGCGAACGGCATCCTGCTGGTCATCGGCGCTATGGCCGCCTTCACGCTTGAGGACATGTTCATCAAGCATTTGTCGGTCACCGTGCCGACCGGTCAGGTCATGATCGTGCTGGGGCTGTTCTGCGCACTTGTGTTTGCCGCCATGGCCATCGTGACACGCAAACCGATCTTTGACTCGGCCGCCTGGCAACCGCTGTTCGTGATCCGCGCGTGCACCGAGGCGGTCGGGGCGCTGAGTTTTGTCACGGCCTTGTCCCTGGTCGACCTGTCAACCGTTGCGGCCGTGTTCCAGGCGATGCCGCTGGTGGTCACGATGGGGGCCGCACTCTTCCTGCGCGAGCAGGTCGGCTGGCGCCGTTGGAGCGCAATCGGTGTCGGGTTCATCGGCGTTCTGATGATCATCCGCCCCGGTCTGGACGGGTTTCGGCCCGAGGCTCTGTTCGTGGTGGCCAGCGTCATTGCGATCGCCGCGCGGGACCTGATCACCCGCCGGCTGGACGCGCGCGTGGCTTCGGCCGTGGTGGCGCTGCAGGCCTACGCGGCGGTCGCAATTGCCGGCGGCGTGCTGATGCTGACCTCGGCGCAGCCTCTGGCGCCGCTGCAGATGGGGCAGATCGGACCCTATCTCGGTGCCGTTGGATTCGGTGTTCTAGGCTATCTGGGGATCGTGACCGCAATGCGCGTGGGCGAGGCCTCGGCCCTGACGCCGTTCCGCTATACGCGTCTGCTGTTCTCGATCCTGGCCGGGATGTGGATGTTCGGCGAACGGCCGGACCTGATGACCATGTTCGGTGCGTCGCTGATCATCGGGTCGGGCATGTACACGTTCATCCGCGAACGGCGCATTGCGCGGGCCATGGCTCCGGCGGTCTGCTGACCTGTTGGCGCAAACACGCCGCTGTTGGCGCTAAAGGCCGGAAAATATGCGTGTTAGCGATAACGGACCCGGTTTACTTTTCCCCGCGTGCTGGTATGAGGCATGCAACCGAACGCATTTTCAGGGACCGGTATCATGAGCACCATCATCGACATCCACGCACGCGAAATCCTGGACAGCCGGGGCAACCCCACCGTCGAGGTGGACGTGGTTCTGGAAGACGGCACCATGGGCCGGGCCGCCGTGCCTTCGGGCGCATCGACCGGCGCCTATGAGGCGGTGGAAAAGCGCGATGGCGACAAGTCCCGTTACATGGGCAAGGGCGTGCTCGAAGCCGTGGCCGCCGTGAACGGCGAAATCGCCGAAGAGCTGGTGGGCTTTGACGCGACCGAGCAGGTGGCGATCGACGCCGCCATGATCGAGCTGGACGGCACCCCGAACAAGGGCCGCCTGGGCGCCAACGCCATTCTGGGCGTGTCGCTGGCCGTGGCCAAGGCGGCGGCGGATTTCACCACCCAGCCGCTCTATCGCTACGTGGGGGGCACCTCGGCGCGGGTTCTGCCGGTGCCGATGATGAACATCATCAATGGCGGCGAACATGCCGACAACCCGATCGACATCCAGGAATTCATGATCATGCCCGTGGCCGCCAGCAACATCCGCGAAGCGGTGCGCATGGGTTCGGAAGTGTTCCACACTCTGAAAAAGGAACTATCGGCCGCCGGGCTGGCCACCGGTGTCGGCGACGAGGGCGGGTTTGCCCCCAACATCGCCTCGACCCGCGAGGCACTGGATTTCATCCTCAAGTCGATCGAGAAGGCGGGCTACAAGCCGGGTGACGAGATCTACCTGGCGCTCGATTGCGCCGCCACCGAGTATTACAAGGACGGCAAATACGTCCTGTCGGGCGAGGGCAAGACCCTCAGCAGCGACGAGAACGTGGCCTATCTGGCAGCCCTGGTGAACGACTATCCGATCATCTCGATCGAGGATGGCATGTCCGAGGATGACTGGGACGGCTGGAAGGCGCTGACCGACGAGCTGGACGGCAAGGTGCAGCTGGTAGGTGACGACCTGTTCGTGACCAACCCCGCGCGTCTGGCCGAAGGGATCGAGAAGGGCTGCGCCAACTCGATGCTGGTCAAGGTGAACCAGATCGGTTCGCTGACCGAGACCCTGCGCGCCGTGGATATGGCGCACCGCGCCCGCTATACCAACGTGATGTCGCACCGCTCGGGCGAGACCGAGGACGCCACCATCGCCGATCTGGCCGTGGCCACCAACTGCGGTCAGATCAAAACCGGCTCGCTGGCGCGGTCGGACCGGCTGGCCAAGTACAACCAGCTGATCCGCATCGAGGAAACGCTGGGCGAGGTCGCCGAATACGCGGGGCGTTCGATCCTTCGCAAGTAAGGCACAAGCTGCTAGGCTGACCCCCGACATTGGCCGGGGGTCCGTCATGCTAACTATCGTTGAACCTAAAACGCCGGACCAGTTCGATGCTGTCCGGCGTTTGTGTTGGGATTATCACGCCTATCTGCTGACGCTGGATGAACGGTCGCGGCAGGTCGTGAACACGTTCTATCCACCCGAGAAATATGCGGCTGTTCTGTCCGCCATCGAGGTCGAGCATATGCCACCCAAGGGCGGAACTCGGCTGGCGATGCTGGACGGGCGGGCGGTGGGCTGCGGGATGTTCCAGACGATCGGTCCGGGTATTGCCGAGATCAAGCGCGTGTTCGTGACCGATGACGCTCGGGGCACTGGTGCGGGGTGTGCGATCATGCAGGCGCTGATCGCTCAGTGCCGCAAGGACGGGTTTGAGATGATCCGGATGGACACCGGAAAACCGCTGGAAGCAGCGACTCGGCTGTATCTGTCGCTAGGGTTCAAGCTGCGCGATGCCTATTCGGATATACCCGAGATCGCCCAGGGCCAGCTGTTGTTCTTCGAAATGTCGCTGACGGGCGACTCCGCCGAACCCGATGGAATTGCAGGGTAATCTCCCTTTACCCCGAGTTTTTTGGGGCAGGCAGGGAAAAAATGCAAACATAAATGTGATTATGTGTGAACTTGTTCCTACAAGTGCGAGGTTGTCGGGCGTAGCTTGACGGTACAGCAGAAAAGGAGAACGTGATGTCCGCTTCAAGAATCCTTCTCGTTATTTCCGTGCTTTCCGTCGGGGTTCTGGCGGCCTGCGCAGGGCCTGACACCTACCCGATCACCGGCGAGCCGGTGTCGCAGAACGATCCGGTGCAAGAGATGTACTACAATCCCGGGCTGATCTTCCGCGGTGAGTCACGCTAGAGCTTTTTGCTCATCAACATGTAACGGTCGCGCGGTTTGAAACCGGTCTTAAGGTAGAGTTTCTGCGCGGCCTCGTTGGTTCGATCCACTTCCAGATGCAGGGCCGTCAGGCCGGCACCCGCCAGCGCTTTGGGCAAGTCCAATAGAACCTCGGTGGCGATTCCGCGGCCGCGAATGGCGGGCCGGATGTAGATTTCATCGACGAACCCGTCCATCCCCCCGAACTCGACCGACCAACCGAAGGTCAGGATGATGTAGCCCAACGGTGCGCGCGACGGGCCGATCAGATAAATACAGCCATGCGGGATGCCTTCCAGCAGCGGCGTCAGCGCATCGCGCCTTTGGTCGGGGTCCTGTTCGATCCCGGCCTCAGCGTGAAAGGCGGCGACCAGGCCCATCAGGCGATCAAGGTCCTCGGGACGGGCAAGGCGCAGAGCGGCACTCATAGCCGCGCCAGCCGTTCGGTCAGCAAGGCAAAGAACCCGTCGGCGTCCACGTCGCCGATGAACAGCGCGTTGGGCTTGCGGTCGGTGACGCCCCACCAGTCGGCGACGGTCATGCCAAGTGTGAGGTCCGACTGGGTTTCGATCTCGACGTTGACGTGTCGGCCCGAGAACAATTCGGGGCGGATCAGATAGGCGGTCACGCAGGGATCGTGCAGGGGCGCGCCCTCGCTTCCGTATTTTTCCTTGTCAAAACGTTCGAAGAAATCGGTCATCTCGGCCACTGCGATTCCAACCTTGGTGCCAAGGGCGCGGAAGGCGTCGTTGCGCGGTTTGGTAACCAGCGCCTTGTGCGTCACGTCCAGCGGCATCACCACGATCGGAACGCCGGATTTGAACACGATATCAGCGGCCTCGGGGTCGACATGAATGTTGAATTCGGCGGTGGGTGTGATGTTTCCGACTTCGAAGTAAGCGCCACCCATCAGCACGATTTCCTGTACGCGCCCGATGATGTCGGGGGCCTTCTGGAAGGCTGTGGCGATGTTTGTCAGCGGCCCCAGCGGGCAGAGGGTGACGGTGCCGGAATCCTGCGCGCGCAGTGTGTCGATGATGAAATCGACGCCATGCCCCTCGGCCAACGGCATCTGCGGATCAGGCAGGACGGGGCCGTCCAGCCCGGTCTTGCCATGCACGTGCTCGGCGGTGATCAGCGGGCGATTCAGCGGGCGGTCGCACCCGGCAAAGACCGGAATGTCCGTGCGCCCGGCCAGTTCGCAGACGATGCGCGCATTCTTTGCAGTCAGCTCCAGCGGCACGTTTCCGGCGACGGCGGTGATGCCCAGAACCTCGATCTCGTCGGGGCTGGCCAGGGCCAGAAGGATGGCGACGGCATCGTCCTGTCCGGGGTCGGTGTCGATGATGATCTTGCGCGCGGTCATGGGGCCTCCGGGGTCTTGAAGGGCGGACACTGGCAAGCGCGGCCCGGCTTGTCCAGCGGTTTCAGGCGTCGCTTGCGGCCTTGAGCGGCGGGAGTTTGCCATTTGCCCGGTGTTCTTCGGTTTTCACCGCGTCCCACAGGGCGTCCATCTCTTCCAGCGTGCTGTCTGACGGCGTCTTGCCACGTGCGGCCAGCAGGGCTTCGACCTGTTCGAACCGGCGGGTGAACTTGGCGTTGGTGCGGCGCAGCGCGGCCTCGGGCTCGATGCCCAGATGGCGGCCGAGATTGACGATCACGAACAGCAGGTCGCCGAATTCGTCCTCGAGCGCGTCGGCGTCCATCTGGTTGCGCGCCTCTGTCAGTTCGGCGGCTTCTTCGGTGATCTTGTCCAGCACATGGCTGACATCGGGCCAGTCAAACCCCACCCGTGCGGCGCGTTTCTGCAGCTTGTAGGCGCGCAGCAAGGCGGGCAGGTTGGCGGCGACACCGTCCAGCGCGCCTTTCTGTTCCTTTCCGGCGCGCTCGGCGGCCTTGATCGCCTCCCAGTCGCGGGTCTGTTGTTCGGCAGACTTGTCGCGGGATTCGTCGCCGAAGACATGCGGGTGGCGGGCCACCATCTTGTCGGACATGGTGCGCACCACGTCCTGAAAAGTGAAATGCCCGGCCTCTTCGGCCATCTGCGCATGAAAGACCGACTGGAACAGCAGGTCGCCCAGCTCGCCCTTGAGCTCGTCCCAGGCCTGGCGTTCGATGGCGTCGGCGACCTCATAGGCCTCTTCGATCGTGTAGGGGGCGATGGTGGCGAAATCCTGTTCGATGTCCCACGGGCAGCCGGTTTCCGGGTCGCGCAGGCGGCGCATGATCTCCAGCAGCCGCTCGATTCCGGCGTCGGTATCGTGGATCAGTGGATTTTCAGCCATTGCGAAGCCCCTTGTTCCGGTGTCAGATGCATCCATCCCGCAGCTTGGATCAGGAGTCCACCCCCGATGCCCGTCGTCAACCGCATTGCCGATTACGCCGCCGACATGGCCGAATGGCGCCAGCACCTGCACACGATCCCGGAACTGGAGTTCGACTGCCACCAGACCGCCGCCTTCGTGGCCGAGCGGCTGCGCGAATTCGGCGTGGACGAATTGCACGAAGGGATCGCGCAAACAGGGATCGTGGCGATCATCACCGGGCAGGGCGATGGCCCCACGATCGGGCTGCGCGCCGACATGGATGCGCTGCCGATCGCTGAGGAAACGGGTGTGGACTATGCCTCGAAGACACCGGGCATGATGCATGCCTGCGGGCATGACGGGCACACGACCATGCTGCTGGGCGCGGCGCGGTATCTGGCCGAGACGCGGAATTTCCGGGGCCGGGTGGCGTTGCTGTTCCAACCCGCCGAGGAAGAGGGCGGCGGCGCCGATATCATGGTCAAAGAGGGTGTGATGGACCGGTTCGACATCGCTCAGGTCTATGCGCTGCACAACGCGCCGGGCTTTGCCGAGGGCGCATTCTATACCACGCCCGGGCCGATCATGGCGGCGGTCGACACGTTCGACATCCACATTCAAGGCGTCGGTGGCCACGGTGCCATGCCACACGAGACGCGCGACCCGGTCATGGCCGCCTGCGGAATCGCGCAGGCGATCCAGACCATCGTCAGCCGCAACCACTATGCGCTGGACGATCTGGTGATCTCGGTCACTCAGATCCACACCGGGACCGTGAACAACGTGATCCCCGACACCGCCTATTTGAACGGCACCGTCCGCACCTTCGATCCGGCGGTGCAGAAGATGGTGATGACCCGGCTTGAGGAAATCGTGCAGGGGCAGGCGGCATCCTACGGGGTCACGGCGACTCTGGATTATGTCGTCGGCTATCCGGCCACGGTCAACGATGCGGACAAGACCGGCTTCGCCGCCGAGGTGGCGCGCGAGGTCTCGGGCGCCGATCGGGTGATCGCCGAAGCCGGGCGCGAGATGGGGGCCGAAGATTTCTCGTACATGCTGCAGGAACGTCCGGGCGCCTATCTGTTCCTGGGGCAGGGCGACGGGCCGGGGCTGCATCACCCCAAGTACAATTTCAACGACGAGATCGCAGCGGTGGGTGCCTCGTTCTTTGCGCGCATCGTCGAAAAGGCGCAGCCGTTGACCTGACGGTCCGGTCAATATCAGGGAGGAAACGGGCCAAAATGGCATTGGAAGACGCAAAAAATCAGGTCGATGAGGCCTTTACCAACCCCGACCTGAAGGGGTTGAGCTATGAAAACACCTTTGGCGGAGCCACGTCCTTTCTGCGGCGGCTGTACACCAAGGACCTGACCGGTGCCGATATCGCGGTGACCGGCGTGCCGTTCGATCAGGCGGTGACCAACCGCCCCGGCACCCGTCTTGGCCCGCGTGCGATCCGCGAGGCCAGCGCCCTGCAATCGCCCGATGCGCCTTATGGCTGGCCCTTCGATGCGCTCAGCGAGCTGGCGATCATCGACTATGGCGACATGGCCTATGACTATGCCAACATCCCGGCCTTTCCCGACACGCTGACCAATCACATCCGTACCATTCTGGCGGCGGATGTGGCCTCGGTCACGCTGGGGGGCGACCACTATATCAGCTTTCCGATCCTCAAGGCCTATGCCGAGAAATACGGTCCGATGTCGCTGTTGCAGTTCGATGCCCATACCGACACCTGGGCTGATGACGACATGAGCCGGGTGGACCACGGCACCATGTTCTACAAGGCGGTGAAGTCGGGGATCGTGGACCCGAAACGCTCCGTCCAGGTCGGGATCCGCACCACCAACGAAGACACGCTGGGTGTAAACATCATCGACGCGCGCGAGGTCTATGAATCCGGCCCCGCCGCCGTGGCGCAGAAGATCAAAGGCATTTTGGGCGACAGTCCTGTCTATCTGAGCTTTGATATCGACGGGCTGGACCCGGCCTTTGCCCCCGGCACCGGCACGCCGGTCTGGGGTGGGCTCAGCTCGATCCAGGCGCAGATCATCCTGCGCGACATCGCCGGGATCAACATCAAGGGCGGCGACGTGGTCGAGGTGTCTCCGCCGTATGATACGTCCGGTGCAACGGCGATCGCGGGGGCGCATGTGGCGACCCAGATCATCTGCCTGCTGGGATGGACCAAGCTGGCGAAAGACGGGCGGCTTTAACCATTGGTTAGCCATGGTTTTGCTATGGCCGGTATCAGGTGAACCAACGAGACAGGGGGCGCGCACGTCATGAGCCAATACAACCAACCCATCAGCGGCAACGATTTGGCGCGGTTTTCGGGGCCGAATACCTTCATGCGGTTGCCCGCGGCCGATACGCTGGCAGGGCTGGACGTGGCGGTGCTGGGCGTGCCGATGGACATCGGAACCTCATGGCGGTCGGGTACCCGGTTCGGCCCCAAGCAGATCCGCTCCGAAAGCGCGATGATCCGGCCCTACAACATGGCCACCTTCGCCGCGCCTTTCGACAGCCTCCAGATCGCCGATATCGGAGATCTGGCGATCAACACCTTCTCGCTGGCCGACAGCCTT
The DNA here is from genome assembly GCF_056539245.1 of Ruegeria sp. BC2. Taxonomy (NCBI): domain Bacteria; kingdom Pseudomonadati; phylum Pseudomonadota; class Alphaproteobacteria; order Rhodobacterales; family Roseobacteraceae; genus Ruegeria; species Ruegeria sp. BC2. The sequence goes on along the minus strand of NZ_JBQFUQ010000001.1, from coordinate 1,387,779 downwards.
CGGATCATCAAGGAAAGCTATGACGCGATCCTGGCGCAGGGCGTGATCCCAGTGGCGATGGGGGGCGATCATTCGATCACCCTGCCGATTCTGCGGGCGGTTGCGGCGAAACACGGGCCCGTTGCCTTGGTGCATGTGGACGCCCATGCCGACGTCAATGATGAGATGTTCGGTGAGCGCGAGACCCACGGAACCGTCTTCCGCCGCGCGTATGAAGAGGGGCTGATCGTGCCCGACAAGACCTTTCAGGTCGGTATCCGCGGGTCGGGCTATGCGGCCAGCGATTTCACCGAGGCCAAGGGCTGGGGGTTCCGGCAGTTTCCTGCGTGGGAGTTGTGGCAACAAAACCTGACCCAGATCGGGGCGTTGATCCGCAAGGAAATCGGCGAGCATCCGGTTTATGTCACCTACGATATTGACAGCCTGGACCCGGCCTATGCCCCCGGCACCGGCACGCCCGAGATCGGCGGACTGACCACGCCGCAGGCGCTGCAGCTGATCCACGCGCTGGGGGGCATGAACGTGGTGGGCTGCGACCTGGTCGAGGTCTCACCGCCCTATGACCCGTCGGGCAACACCGCGCTGACGGCGGCCAACCTGCTGTTCGAGCTGCTGTGCATCCTGCCCGGTGTGACGTCACGGTAAGCGGGGCCGGCAGGTCTTGCCAGGTACCGGTGGGCGGCTAGGGTTCTGCCGGAAGGTCTGATTGGAATGAAACGCATGGTTCTTTGGTTGATCGTCGCCGCTGTTGTCGGGCTTGGCCTCTATGTGCGGCTGGCACCGGCCGATCCCGCGCGCTGGCATGTGCCGGTCGTGGCCGAGGCAGATCGTGACCTGCCCGGAGGCGTGATCCGCGTGGTGCAGACCGGGCCGGACGGCCTCGCGCGGCTGGACCAAGTGGCGCGGGCGACGCCGCGTACGACGGTGCTTGCCGGATCGGTGCATGAGGGCCTGATCACCTATGTCTCCCGCAGTCGGGTGTTCGGCTTTCCCGACTACACCACCGCCCGGCAGGACGGCGACACGCTGCGCATCTATGGACGGTTACGATTTGGCCGACGGGATTTCGACGTCAACCGCACCCGGGTCGACGGTTGGCTGGCGGCTTTGCAGTCCTGAAGACAGGCACCCCTCTGACACCTCGCGCCACATCGGCACGTTCAGCGACATCTGGCACTGGGCCATGAACATGCGGCCATCGACCTGCAGGCAGACCATCTCGCCCAGTTCGACGCGGCTGCCGGACGTGTCGGTGCAATAGCAATCCTGCACCTTGCCACCGGGGCCGATGACATCGGCCAGACCGGGCGTTGCGCAGACAATCAGCAGGGCAATGATCCGTTTCATGCGCATAGCTTAGCACAAGCCGGGGCCTTGACCAAAGCCGTCGGATGATAGACACCGCCCCAATGATCCCCGAAGAACGTCTTGAACAGATCACCCAGCGATTCCAGTACCTCGAGGCGGCCATGTCCGATGGCGCCTCGGGTGGGGATATCGCGGCTTTGGCCAAGGAATACTCCGACCTCAAGCCGGTGGTCGAACAGATCGCAGCCTGGCGCCAGCTGCGGGCCGATCTGGCCGAGGCCGAGGCGATGCTGGACGACCCCGACATGAAAGAGCTGGCCGAGGAGGAGATCCCGCAGCTCAAGGCGCGCATCCCCGAGGTGGAGCACGCGCTGCAACTGGCGCTGCTGCCCAAGGACGCGGCCGATGCGCGGCCGGCAATACTGGAGATCCGCCCCGGCACCGGCGGCGACGAGGCGGCGCTGTTCGCGGGCGACCTGCTGCGGATGTATCAGCGCTATGCCGAGGCGCGCGGCTGGCAGTTCGAGATCATCGAAGAACAGCAGACCGAACTGGGCGGCATCAAGGAAGTGGTGGCCCATATCAAGGGCGACAACGTCTTTGCGCGGCTGAAATACGAATCCGGCGTGCACCGCGTACAGCGTGTACCCGAAACCGAGAGCGGCGGGCGCATCCACACCTCGGCGGCGACTGTGGCGGTTCTGCCCGAGGCCGAGGACGTGGATATCCAGATCGACCCGAATGACATTCGCATCGACACGATGCGCAGCTCGGGCGCGGGTGGGCAGCATGTGAACACCACCGACTCGGCGGTGCGGATCACCCACCTGCCGACCGGGATCGTGGTGACGAGTTCCGAAAAATCGCAGCACCGCAACCGCGAGATCGCGATGCAGGTGCTCAAGACGCGTCTCTATGACCTCGAACGTCAACGGATCGACAGTGAACGCTCGGCCGACCGGGCCAGCCAGGTTGGGTCGGGCGACCGCTCCGAGCGCATCCGTACCTACAATTTCCCGCAGGGCCGGATGACTGATCACCGAATCAACCTGACGCTCTACAAGCTCGACCAGATCATGCAGGGCGATGTGGACGAGGTGATCGACGCGCTGACCGCCGATGATCAGGCGCGCCTGTTGGCGGAGATGGCGCAATGATCGCGGCGCTGACAGCGGCACAGGCCATGGTGGCCGCCACCGCGCGCCTGCGGGCCGCAGGTGTGGACGACCCGGCGCGGGACGCCCGGGTTCTGCTGGCCCATGCCGCCCGGATCGAGGCCAGCCGCGTGACCCTGATTGCGCCCGAAGAGCTCTCGCCCGAGATCGCCGAACGGTATGAGCAACTGGTGTCGCTGCGCGCGATCCGGGTGCCGGTTTCCCATCTTCTGGGCGAGCGCGAATTCTACGGCCGACGCTTCCGCGTCAGCCGCGACGTGCTGGACCCGCGCCCCGAAACTGAAGCGCTGATCGAAGCGGCCCTCAGCCAGCCGTTCGACCGCGTGCTGGACCTGGGCGTCGGTTCGGGCTGCATCCTGATCACCCTGCTGGCAGAACGCACCAGCGCAACCGGGCTGGGCGTCGATCTGAGCGAGGCCGCCTGTCTGCAGGCAAGTGCGAATGCAGTGGCCCATGGGGTGCAGGACCGGGCGGAAATCCAGCGCTCGGACTGGTTCGAAAACATTGGCGGCCATTTCGACCTGATCGTTTCCAATCCGCCCTATATCGCCCTGGATGAGATGGACGGCCTGTCGCCCGAAGTGCGCGAGCACGAGCCGCGCCTGGCCTTGACGGATGAAGCGGACGGGCTGGACGCCTATCGCCGGATTGCGGCCGGCGCCCCTGATCACCTTGTGCCCGGCGGACGGCTTCTGGTGGAAATCGGCCCGACACAGGCGCAGGCGGTCGGCGCGTTGTTCGACGCGGCGGGGCTGGCGGATATCCGTGTGGTTCCTGATCTGGACGGGCGGGACCGGGTGGTGGGCGCCAGAATGCCGGGCTAGCCGCGGATTCTGAGGCCGATTTACGCCGGTCGGGGTAAAAAACCCGGCATTTGGTGTATTAACCCCTTGTCTGCGCCGTCAGGACATGCTTACTCAGAGTAGTCAGCGCGGTTGACGCCCCTTCGGCGCACCCCTGACGCCAAGCCCAAAAAAGTCGACATCCCGTGACGGCACAGGCCACAGAGCAGCGCAGAATACGGGTGGATCGACAGTGCAAGACAAGGCTGACGTACAGTAAGATGAGATCCTCCAAATCCCGCTCGCGGGCAAAGAACAACCGCAATCGTCCCTCTGGTGGAAACGTCGTTAACCGGGTTTTCGACAGCTCGGGGCCCGAGGGCAAGGTGCGCGGCACGCCGCAGCAGATCATTGACAAGTACAACCAGCTGGCGCGCGATGCACAGCTGGCCAATGACCGCGTCGCTGCCGAAAACTTTCAGCAACATGCCGAGCATTACCTGCGCCTGCTGAGCGAGGCGCAACGCGAAATGGAAGCGCGTCGGGAAGAGCAGGAACGCCAGAACCGCGAGCGTCAGGCCGAGCGCGATCGGGAGCGGGCGGAACGGCAGGAACGTGAAGCCGCACGCCAGGCGGACCCGGCCGAGGCTCCGCAGCCGGACATCGTTGATCTGAACGCCGATTCGGATACTCCTGAATCCGGGCTCGTCGAGACGCCCGAAAGCGCGGGCGCCAAGGCCGAAGCGGCCGAGCGCAAGGACAAACCTGCCCGGAGACCGCGCGCACGCAAGCCTAAGGCCGTAGAAGAGCAGGCCCCCCAAGGCGGCGGTGATGCACCAGAGGCTGCCGAATAAGCCATAGCGGTTGCGCACAGAGTTCAAAGGCCCCGGTCAGAGATGTCCGGGGCCGTTTTCGTTCGGGATCAGGTTTTTTTTATCTCACGCGCCAGCGCGCAGAACGCTTCGAGTGATATCTGCTCGGCACGGTCGGTGGGCTTGATGCCGGCGGCCTTCAGGCGGTCCTCGATATCGGGGGCCATCCCCTTGAGCGACGCGCGCAGCATCTTGCGGCGTTGATTGAACGCAGCGGCCACGACACGTGACAGAATACCGGCATCGGCCGGAAAGCGGGGTTCGGGCAGGGCGGTCAGGTGGACCACGGCGCTGCTGACCTTGGGCGGCGGCGTGAACGCACCGGGGGGCAGGGACATGGCGATGCGCGCCTCGGCCCGCCACTGGGCCAGGATCGCCAGCCGCCCATAAGCCTTGGTGCCGGGCTGCGCCACGATGCGCTCGGCCACCTCGCGCTGGAACATCAGGGTCAGGCTCTGCCAGAAGGGTGGCCATTCCGGCGGGGTCAGCCAGCGCACCAGCAGTTCCGTGCCCACATTGTAGGGCAGATTGGCCGCCACGCGGATGGGCGGGTTCAGATGTTCAAGCGGATCGATTTCAAGAGCGTCGCCATTGATGACCTCGAGCCGCCCGGGATAGGCAGCGGCGATTTCCTGAAGCGCGGCGATGCAGCGGATATCTTTTTCCACCGCCACCACCTTGCGCGCACCTTCGGCCAGCAAACCGCGGGTCAGGCCTCCGGGGCCGGGGCCGATCTCCAGCACGTCGCATTGGCTCAGGTCGCCGGCCTGCCGGGCGATCTTGGCCGTCAGGTTGAGATCGAGCAGGAAGTTCTGACCCAGCGACTTGCGCGCCGAGAGCTGGTGCTTGGCGATGACCTCGCGCAGCGGGGGGAGGGTGTCGATTGCGCTCATGATCCGGTTACCGTGGCGCGAGGGGCAGGCGGTGCGCCAGAGAATTTTTGCCTCCGGCGGGGATATTTGGCGCCAGATGAAGGATCAAGTGCTTTGTGTCATGCGTTGGGCGAGTTTCAGCGCCTCGATCAGGCTGGTGGGGTTTGCGATGCCCTGTCCGGCGATGTCGAGCGCGGTGCCATGGTCGGGCGAGGTGCGGATGAAGGGCAGGCCCAGGGTCACGTTCACGCCACGGTCGAAGTCGAGGGTCTTGATCGGGATCAGCGCCTGATCGTGATACATGGCGATGGCGGCGTCATAGCGGGCGCGTGCGGCGGCGTGGAACATCGTGTCTGCCGGGTGCGGGCCGGTGACGGTGTAGCCCTCGGGGGTGAGATCGGCCAGCAGAGGGGCGATCCAGTCCAGTTCCTCGCGGCCCATCTTGCCACCCTCGCCGGCATGGGGGTTGAGCCCGGCCACCGCGATGCGAGGATGCGGGATGCCGAATTGGCGGCGCAGGCCGTCGGCGGTGATTGCGATCGTGTCGCGCAGCAGGTCGGGCGTGAGGCGCGAGGGCACCTGCGACAGTGGGATGTGGATCGTGGCGGGTACCACGCGGAGTTGCTCGCTGGCTAGCATCATCACCACGCGGGAACGGCCTGCCAGCGCCGCCAGAAATTCGGTATGGCCAGGATAGGCGAAATCGGCGCCGTCGATCAGGGCCTTCTTGTGGATCGGTGCCGTGCAGAGGGCCGAGGCCGCGCCCGATTGCACCAGTGACACGCCGGTTTCGATGGCGTCTATCACCGAAGGCGCATTGGCTGGATCGGGGTGGCCGGGCAGGTTCGGGGCCGGAAAGGTCAGCGGCAACACCGGCAGCGCCCCTGCGCAGATGTCAGCCACCTGGGCGGGGTCTACGATCTCGGTCGTGGGAATGTTGTCCGGCAGATGGTCGGGATCGCCGATGTAGAAGAATGGGCAGCTGTCGCGCAATGCGGCCCAGGCCTTGGCGGCGATTTCCGGACCGATGCCCGAGGGTTCGCCGCAGCTGAGCGCGATGGGCGCGGTCATTGCTCGATGATGGTGGCGTCGGCGCGCAGCTGTTCGACGAGGCTGTTGGCGAATGCCTGCAGGCGTTGTTGCGTCAGCGCGTTGGCCACGTCTTCGCGCGACGTATCCTCACCCAGATCGCGCGTCCGACCGCACAGCATGAGGAACACCAGCGTCTGGCCGTTGTTTCGGGTCAGAGAGGTCGACACCTCGTTGGGGTCCAGCTTGGCGAGTTCCAGCGCGATGTCGCGCGGGATTTCGGACGGACTTGCCGAGACCCGGTCGAGTACCTCGGGCGGTTGCCCCTTGGCGATGCCGTACAGGTCATCGCAGGTATCAACCGTTTCCTTCAGTTCGGCGGCTCTTTGCAATGTTTCGGGGCTGAGCCCGCCAGGCAGGTAATAGGCCGCATAGTCGATCTTGGAGAACCGCGGCGTGCTGGCGGCCACTTCTCGCAGGCCGCGCATCTGGAACAGGGCTACGGCGTTGGGCAGGCTCAGCGGGGCCGTGACCTCGCCATTCTTCAGGCCAAGGATAACCGGTTGCAGCGCCGGAGGCAGGTTGCTGACGTTCAACCAGTCCAGGCGTCCGCCATTTTCGCGTGTCGGCGCTGCCGAGTACTGCGTGGCGGCGGCCGAAAATGCATCGATGGTTTCGACACGGGCGATCTCGTCGGCCAAGGCTTCGGCCTGTGCCAAGGTCTGCGCATTCACGGGGATGATGATTTCGGACAGCAAAACCTGGAGACCGCCACCGCCGGTCTGACCCATTGCACGGTCAATTTCGTCGTCCGTCGGACGGGCCTGAGAGATAAAGCGGGCGCTGACATAGTCGCGCCATGCCAGCTGACTGGATACATAATCCCGCACGGTTTCCCGGTCGATGCCCGCATCAGCCAGTGCCTTCAGGAACTGATCCGGGGTCAGCTGACCACGCGAAGCGAATTCGTCGATCGCAACCTGAATGTCTTCGGGAGTGGGCTGGATGCCGGCTTCGCGCATGGCCTGTTTGCGCAGGCGCTCGTCGATCAGCGCCTTGCGGACTTCGGCCTCCGAGCTGCCCGGGATACCCAGAATTTCGAGAAACCGCTGGCGCTGATCCAGTTCGTACCAGGTGACGATATCCTGATTCACGCGGATAGCCGGCGAAAACAAGCTTTGCGCGGGGGCTTGCTGAGGCGCAACTGTCAGCATGGCGACCGCGAGGCCGGGCGCAAATGCCGTTAGCCAACGGGAACGAAAGAACCTGGAAAAACCTGAAATCAGCTGCATTTTCTTTTATACTTCTTGCCCCCGCCTTCAACGGCGTATCCTGTCAGTGCAACGGTAAAGCCGAATTCCGTCGAAGGCTCAATACTTGATGTCGAAGTATATCGCCGGCTGACGGACATGTTAACCTGCACACATTCATTTTCATACGTCACACCCAAGCCCAGCCGCAGCGGTTCGGATTCTGCCAGATCATAGCGGGCCAGGGCGTTGGCTCTCCAGTTTTCATCCAGTCGTTGACGTGCGGTCAACCGTATCTCGGATGTCTCCATGTCAAGGTTTTCGGCCGGGTCCGGCTGCTGCCAGATATAGCTTCCGCCCAGTTGGGTCCCCTCGTTGGCCCAGGTTCCGCGCAATTCAGCCTTGGTAAAGCTGAAATCGCCATCCATTAATCCGCGTGCGGCCAGCGTCAGGCCATTGTTCGTCTTGATCTGCCCTGCCAGCAGCAGGTCGGAGGAAGTTCCCTGCAGGCCGGACGTAGCGGTGAAGTTCGGATCGGCGGTCGAGCGGAAGACCTGGCCGACCGTGGCCAATGCCCGCCAACCGCCCGGGGCATACCGCGCCCAGTTCACGCCCACGACCGCGGTCGTGCCGTCTTCGCGTCGATCCTCGGCCGGAAAGCGCGACAGGGACAACAGGTTGCCCTGGTCAAATTCCTGGAAGGTGCTTTCGTCATCGGGCACATCGGTGTCCGAAACATGGGTCCAGCCAAACTGCGCGATCGGCTCCAGAAACTGGGTCGCGCCAGAGGCTTCGCGCCGGGTCATCGGATAGCGCAGTGTCAAAGCCGCACGCGGGGTCGACCGGGTGATCTGGTCGGGGTAGGCGCTGTCGTTGCGAATGTCGAACGTGTCGACCGAAGCCCCCAGTTCAGCATCCGCGCGCAACCCAAAGGCAAAGGTCCAGCTGCGCAGCCACTGGGCGTCGAATGTGGCGCGCGCCACATCGCGCCCGATGATATCCTCGTCGCTGGTCCGGGTGTGGGTGTGGGTGACGAAGCCCAACCGAACCTCGCCGCCGACAGCGGACGCGGGGAAATAGCGTTTCTGGTAGAACAGATCGAAGACCTGCGACGGGATCTCATCCTGTTCCTCGCTGTCGCGCAGGGTCTTGTAGTGAATGAAGCTGGTCCGAAACGCCGTGTCGCGTTTGATGCGCTCAAGCGCGATCTCGCTGCGCAGACGGTCATAGTCAGGCAATCCATAGTCCGCCAGGTATGAGTCGTCCGATGCGGTCTGGACGTCAAAGGTCAGCCGGAAGTCGTTCGGCAGATTGAACCAGCCATTTGCAAAGAAATAGCCCCGATCCTGCTCCTGCTGGACATCGTCGCGGGTATAGGCCCCTTCAAACTGGATGCGGCCGTTCTTGAAGGCCTGCCGGTAGCGATAGCCAAGCGTCGTGGTCTTGGACGACAGGTAGGGGGTCAGCGTCAGATCCCTGTGATCGCCCAGTTTGAAGAAATACGGCGTCTTGACGCCGGTACCCAACTGCGAGGTCGTGCGGATTGACGGCACCAGAAATCCGGTTGCCCGGTCCAGTGTCGGGTCCGGCAGCCGCAGGGTTGGAAAGTAGAAAACCGGCACATCCAGAATGCGGAACTGGGCGCCCTCGAAGTACAACTGCCGTTCGAGCTGATCATGCGTGACCTTGCGTGCCCGGATCTGCCAGAGGGGCGGCCGACCGTCGGCGCAGACATGGCAGGACGTGGCCGAGACCTTGCTGAACTGCGTGTATCGTCCTGCCGCGCGGGTCGCCTGAACCGACGCGATCTGCACCTGCTGGTCGAACACCAGCCGTGCGCCGGTCAACAACCCGTTCTGGATGCCGTCATCCAGCTGCGCTGAGTCCGCAAGGACGGTCGAGCGTCCGCCCTGATCGATCCGGATCGGACCTTCCAGCGTCAGCTCGCCCGACTCGCGGTCGAACACCACGCGCTGTGCGGACAGTTTGACGTCGCCCTGAAAGGCTTCGACATTGCCCTCGGCCACCAGTTTGCGATCCGGGGTGATGAAGATCCTGTCAGCCACCAGCAGGGCAGGCTGATCCTGTTGTTGTGCCGTGTCAGGCGCGGGCGTTCTGGTCTCCGAGGTCTGGGCCAATGCCAGCCCCGGACCGGAAAAGAACACGGCACTGGACAAAAAAAGGGGCAGAAGGCGCCGCATCAGCCGTCCTCCGCGTGCAGCAGAAGGCCGAGCGACAGCAATATGGCCGCAAACGGCGGTGCCCAGGCCGCAATCACAATTGGCAGTTGGCCGTTCTCTCCCAAAATCTGAGCGAAATTGCGCACGAAATATACGCCGAATCCCAGGAGAACAGCCGTCAGCACGGCGACGCCGGTGCCGCCGAACCGCACGTGCCGCATGGTGAAGGCCGCGCCGATCAACACCATCGAAATCAGGAAGAATGGGCGCGCCAGCTGCACCTGCAGCCAAACCTCGTATTGCTTGGTCGAAAAACCCGCCTCGCGCAGGTCGCGGATCAGTTGGGGCAGGTCATAGACCGAGACGCTGTCCTGTTGGCCCAAGGTTTCAAGGATGCGCTGACGGGTCAGCGAAGTGGGCAACCGCAGGGTCTCATGCGTGACGGCGTGGGTCTCGGGGTTGGTGTCGCTGGACAGGGGCCATTCCTTGGTGTTGCGCAGGATCCAGACCCCGTCGTCGAGGCGAGCGCCGTCGGCGATGATCTGACGGGACGGAAGACCTTCGGGCGAAAACGTGATGATGGTCACGTCGATCAATTCAAGCTCGGCGTCGTTGGTCGATGCGCGGGCATGAATCACCGATTGGCCCTGCGGTGAGCCCTGACGCAGCCAAAGCCCGTCGCGGCTGATCGACAGGGCGGAACTGCCACCGTTTTTGTATAGATCCGAGAAATGCCGGTACTGCTCGGACGTGGCCGCCGCAATCGGGTTCAGCAGGGCCACCGCCAGAGTTCCGATTATCAGCGCCAGAAGGACCGGTGCCAACAGCGCGCGGATACCCGAGCGGCCGATCGCCCGGGTCACCACCAACTCCGAGCTGCGTGCGAGGCCGACAAACAGGGCAATGGTCGACAGGATCATCAACAGCGGCAGCATCTCGCTTATCGCAGCGGGTGTGTTCAACAGCGTCAGCTGCAGAACCTGGCCAAATGACAGGTCGGCGTCATTGAACCGACGGGCCTGTTCGATCAGGTCGATCAGGATCATCAGTGTCAGGAAGATGGCCCCAATCACCAGAAAGCTCTGCAAAAAGCGGCGGGCGAAGTACCGGTCCAGAATCACGGCCGCATCCCCGGCACGGGGCGTCCAGCAGGCCTGTTGCCAGAATCGCCAAGGCACAAAAACATGCGCGACGGCCTATGCCTGCCGAATGATGCCAAGTTTTCTCCCCCGAGCCTGCCGGTCATTTTGGCGCGACCTTAATGCAATTGGCGGGCGGGGAAAACTGCTATCTGGTCAATGGCGGCGGCGCGGGCTAGGTCTGTGGGCAGAGTTTTTCAGGAGCAAGAAATGAGCAGTCTGGTACCGATCCGTTTTCAAGCCTTCGAACTGGACCTGATGGCACAGGCCCAAGGCCGGTTGGCCATTCTCATACCCGCCGATGGCAAGATGAACCCCGCCGCGCGCCGCGCAAACCGGCTGACCCGTGGTGCCGTGGCCCGGCTGGTGGAAAGCGACCGTTTCGCCAAGGTCAAGACAGGCGACGTGATCTCGTTGGCTTGGCCCGGCGGGATGGAGGCAGAGGCATTGGACATTCTCGTCCTGCCACGCCGCCCCGAGCCGGACGAAGCCCGCAAGGGCGGAGCCGCGCTGGCCAAGCTGGCAGGTGGCAAGGACCTGCTGGTCATGGCGGGCAACCAAATGCGGACCGAGGAACTGGCCCTGGGCATTGCCCTGCGCAGCTATGATTTCGACGCGCACAAAACCAAGGACGATGACGCAAAGGGCGCGGTGACCATCTGCCACGCCAAGCCCGACGTCGCCGAGGCCGCCTTCGCACCGCTCTATGCGGTTGCTGATGGTGTGCGCATGACCCGCGACCTGACGAACGAACCCGCCAACATCCTGACGACGACCGAATTTGCCAACCGTCTGAAAGAGATGGAGGAGTTGGGCCTGAAGGTCGAGGTGCTGGACGAAGACAAACTGGCCGAGTTGGGCATGAGGACGCTGCTAAGCGTCGGGCAAGGGTCGGACAGCCCCTCGAAAGTCGTCGTTATGCAGTGGAATGGCGGCGATGCCGATGACGCACCGCTGGCTCTCGTCGGCAAGGGGGTCGTTTTCGACACCGGCGGTATTTCGATCAAACCGGCCGCTGGTATGGAAGACATGACCATGGACATGGGCGGCGCAGGCGTCGTTGCGGGCACCATGCGCGCATTGGCCAAGCGTAAGGCCAAGGCCAATGTCGTGGGCCTGGTTGGGTTGGTCGAGAACATGCCCTCGGGCAGTGCCACGCGGCCGGGCGACGTCGTGAAGTCGATGAAGGGCGATACGGTCGAGATCATCAACACCGACGCCGAAGGCCGTTTGGTGCTGTGTGACGTCATGTGGTACGCGCAGGAGCGGTTCAATCCGGTCGGCATGATCGATCTGGCCACCTTGACCGGCGCGATCATCATCGGGCTGGGGCATGAAAACGCAGGCGTGTTTTCCAACAACGACACCTTCTGCGACGCGTTCCTGAAGGCGGCCCGGGCCGAGGATGAAGGCGCGTGGCGTATGCCGCTGGGGCAGGCTTATGACGATCTGCTGAAGTCGCGCATCGCGGACATGAAGAACGTGGGCGGCCGGCCGGCCGGTTCGATCACCGCAGCGCAGTTTCTGCAGCGTTTCGTCAAGGAAGAAACACCCTGGATCCATTTGGATATCGCGGGCGTGGCCTCGGTCGCGGCGGAAACGTCCTATGCGCCCAAGGGCGCCACGGGTTGGGGCGTCCGTGCGCTCAGCCGTTTCGTGCAGGACAATTTCGAGTAGGTCGATGGGCGCCGTCTACTTCTACCACCTGACCCGCCATCCACTTGAGCAGACCTTGCCGGTATTGCTGGACAAGGCACGGCAGGCCGGGTGGCGGATTGCGGTGCGGGGCACTGACCCTGCGCGGATGGACTGGTTGGACGAAAGGCTTTGGCTGGGTCCCGAGGACGCGTTTCTGCCGCATGGGCAGGCAGGTGGGCCGCATGACGCGGTTCAGCCGATCCTGCTGACTACCGAGGCGGACGCGGCCAACAACCCGTCTTGCCTGATGGCGGTGGATGGGGCCGCGGTGACGCCAGATGAGGTGACCGCCTCGGAGCGGGTTTGCATCCTGTTCGACGGCAACGACCCAATCGCGGTGGATCATGCGCGTGGTCAATGGAAGACGCTCACCGCGGCGGGTTGCGCGGCGCAGTATTGGTCGGAGGAATCCGGCCGTTGGGAGAAAAAGGCCGAATCCGGCTGACTCGGGACCGAAATCAGATTGCAGGCGTGGCGATCCGCGCGACAGGAGATGGATTGATGAAAATGAAACCGTTGGGCCGCACGGGCATCCAAGTCTCGGACCTGTGCCTCGGAACCATGACATTCGGCACGCAGACCCCTGAGGCGGATGCGCATCGTCAGATCGACACGGCGCTGGCGGCCGGGATCAATTTCCTCGATGCCGCCGAGATGTATCCGGTCAACCCGATCACCAAGGAGACCGTGGGCAAGACCGAGCAGATCATCGGCAACTGGAATGCGGCACATCCGGCCCGCCGCGGCAGCTATGTTCTGGCGACCAAGCATTCGGGCGCCGGCTTCACGCATGCGCGGGACGGAGCACCGATCTCGGCCAGCACGATCCCCGGAGCCATCGAGGGATCGTTGCGGCGTCTGCAGACCGACTACATCGACCTGTACCAATTCCATTGGCCCAACCGCGGCAGTTACATGTTCCGGCAGAATTGGGACTACGACCCGTCGGGCGGCGACAGGCAGGCGGTTCTGGACAACATGCGCGAATGCCTCGAGGCGCTGCAGTCGCAGGTGGACAAGGGCAATATCCGCGCCTTCGGCCTGTCGAACGAAAGCGCCTGGGGCACCGCCCAGTGGCTGCGCCTGTCCGAAGAAATGGGGGCACCACGGGTGGCGTCGGTCCAGAACGAGTATTCTCTGCTGTGCCGCCTGTATGACACCGACATGGCCGAGCTGAGCGCCTATGAGGATGTGGGTCTTCTGGCTTTCTCGCCGCTGGCCGCCGGATTTCTGACCGGCAAGTATCAGGGCGGGGCGGTGCCCGAGGGATCGCGCATGTCGATCGTGCCGCAGATGGGCGGGCGCAAGGGCGATCGGGTGTTCGGCGCGGTCGCGGCCTATCTGGCGATTGCCGCGAAACACGGGCTGGACCCGGTGCACTTGGCGCTCGCCTGGTGCCAGGCGCGGCCGTTCATGACCTCGGTCATATTTGGCGCGACCACGCAGGCGCAGCTGGAACGGATCCTGGAGGGGCGGGATGTCGTGCTGTCTGATGAGGTTATGGCCGAGATCAACGCGGCCCATCGCGCGCATCCGATGCCGTATTGAGGGATGGGGGCGCTGCCCCCGTCGCCGTAGCCAACTCCCCCCCCCAAATCTATGACCAGAGGAAGCTCGCCCGTCAGTGATGGGTGGGCTGGGTGCGGTCCTGCCTGAGGTCGCGGGCGGATAGTCCATGCGCCGTGCGGAAAGCGCGCGCGAAGCTGGATTGTGACGTGAACCCCGTGGCCAGTGCCACATCCATCAGCGGCATGTCGGTGTCGGTGACCAGACGGCGGGCCTCGGCCAGGCGCAGTTGCAGGTAGTGGTCCTGTGGCGTGGTGTTCAGCCGCAGGCGGAATTGCTGCTGCAGGGTGCGCGGGCTGGTTCCCAGGGCCTTTGCGATCTCGGCCAGGGGCAGCGGGTCGTCCAGCGCGGCCTGCATGATCGCGTTGGCGCGGGCGGTCAGAGCGCTGTGGCGATGTGGCACGCCAGTGCGGCTCTGCGGTCTGCCGGGTTCGGGGGCGCCTTCGTAGAGGAACAGGCCCGAGACACGGGCCGCGAAGCCGGCGCCGTGGCGTGCCGCGATGATATGCAGCATCATCTCGACCGCGGGGATCGCGCCGCCCGAGGTCAGGCGGTTGCCGGATACGGTGAACCGGTCGGGGCGCACGTCGACTTCGGGGAAACGGGTGGCGAAGGTCTCGAGATCTTCCCAATGGGTGGTGGCGGCGTGACCGTCAAGCAGCCCCGCTTCGGCCAGCAGCCAGGGCCCTCCGTCGATGCCCGCCATCGTGGCGCCGCTATTGGCGATGCGACGCAGACCGGCCAGCAGGCTCGGGGTGGCGTGGCGCACCAGATTGAACCCCGCGATCACGATCATCAGGTCACAGTGGTCGAGACGCGCCAGCGGGATGCCCGGCACCTGCAACGCGCTGGTCAGCATCGCCGGCTCGGGTGTTGCGGTCACGTAGTCCCAGTCGAAGGCCGGGCGGTCGGCCAGCCGGTTGGCGGCGCGCATCGGGTCCACCGCCGAGGCAAAGCTGAGCGTGTTGCACTCGTCCAGCACCAGAACGGCGGTTTTCAGCGCGCGGTGCTCGGGCTGGAGGATATTTTTTGCGGATTTCATCAAGTCTGATTCGCATTCTGGCAAGTTGTCTGGTCAAGGCTGCGCCAGAGTCGGGGCCAGACGCAAATCGGAATCCGGGGAGAAGCCTGGGGAAAACCCATGGCGAAGCCGTGTATAACTTGGGGATAACACCATGCCTTTGGAAATGAACCGCGAAGTATTCATCACTTGTGCCGTGACCGGCTCGGGTGGGACGCAGGATCGCAGCCCGCATGTGCCGCGTTCGCCCAAGCAGATCGCCGACAGTGCGATCGCGGCCGCCAAGGCCGGGGCGGCGGTGGTGCATTGCCATGTGCGCGACCCCGAAACCGGCGCGCCCAGCCGCCGTCTTGACCTGTATCGCGAGGTGACGGACCGCATCCGCGACGCCGAGGTGGACGTGGTTCTGAACCTGACCGCTGGCATGGGCGGTGACATCGTGTTCGGCGGAGTCGAAGCCCCTTTTCCCGTGGCCGAGGGGACCGACATGATCGGTGCCTCGGAACGCGTGGCCCATGTGGCCGAGTGTCTGCCCGAAATCTGCACGCTGGATTGCGGCACCATGAACTTTGCCGAGGCCGACTATGTGATGACCAACACGCCGGGCGCGTTGCGGGCGATGGGGCAGATGATGACCGATCTGGGCGTGAAGCCCGAGATCGAGGCCTTTGACACTGGCCATCTGTGGTTTGCCAAGCAACTGGTGAAAGAGGGCGTTCTGGCCCCGAATGCGCTGGTGCAGCTGTGCATGGGCGTGCCGTGGGGCGCGCCGGACGACCTGAACACCTTCCTGGCGATGGTGAACAACGTGCCCAACGACTGGACATTCAGCGCGTTCTCGCTGGGGCGGCATCAGATGGCCTATGTGGCGGCCTCGGTTCTGGCGGGCGGCAACGTGCGCGTGGGGCTCGAGGACAACCTGTGGCTGGACAAGGGGGTGCTGGCCGAGAACTGGCAACTGGTCGAGCGCGCCGGAACGATCATCGAGAACATGGGCGCGCGGGTGATCGGCCCGGCCGAGGTGCGCGAGAAGTTGGGGCTGGTCAAACGGGCGCCTGTGGCGTCCTGACGGGCGGGGCGACCCTCGCAAAATCTGTCAAACAACGATGGCCCCCGGTGCGGCGTGAACGTTCGGGGCGAAGGAGAGAAGATGAAGACGGCAGCGATCATCGGTGGTGGCGTGATCGGCGGCGGATGGGCCGCGCGGTTTCTGCTGAATGGCTGGAACGTGCGGGTGTTCGACCCGGACCCCGAGGCCGAGCGCAAGATCGGCGAGGTCCTGGACAACGCGCGGCGGTCGCTGCCCGGGCTGAGCGATGTGCCGCTGCCGCCCGAAGGCGCGCTGAGCTTTCATGGCGACATGGCCGACGCGGTGCAGGGGGCCACTTGGATACAGGAGAGCGTGCCCGAGCGTCTGGATCTGAAGCGGAAGGTCTACAAGGGGCTACAGGAGGCCTGTGATCCGGGGGCGATCATCGGGTCCTCGACCAGCGGGTTCAAACCATCCGAGCTGCAGGAAGGCGCGCTGCGGCCCGAACAGATCGTGGTGACGCACCCGTTCAACCCGGTCTATCTGCTGCCGCTGGTCGAATTGGTGCCCTCGGCCGTCAACCCGCCTGAACAGGTCGGGCAGGCCAAGGACGTGTTGCGCTCGGTCGGTTTTTTCCCGCTGCAGGTCCGCAAGGAGATCGACGCGCATATCGCCGACCGGTTCCTCGAGGCCGTCTGGCGCGAGGCGCTGTGGCTGGTCAAGGACGGCGTGGCCACGACCGAGGAGGTGGACGAGGCGATCCGGATGGGCTTTGGCATCCGCTGGGCGCAGATGGGCCTGTTCGAGACCTATCGCGTGGCCGGGGGCGAGGCCGGGATGCGGCACTTCATGGCCCAGTTCGGCCCGGCGCTGAAATGGCCCTGGACCAAGCTGATGGATGTGCCCGAGTTCACCGATGATTTGGTCGATATGATCGCCGACCAGTCGGAGGCGCAATCGGGGATGCACTCGATCCGCGAGTTGGAGCGCATTCGTGACAACAATCTGGTGGGCATGATGCGGGCATTGAAGGCGCGCGACTGGGGCGCGGGGGCAGTGCTGAACCAGCATGACGCGCTGCTGAAGCCGGGTGCCCTGCCGACGCTGGAACAGTCGGATCTGAGCCAGCCGATCCTGACGCTGGCCCGCGCGGTGCCGCTGGACTGGACCGATTACAACGGTCACATGAACGAGGCGCGGTATCTCGAGGCCTTTGCCGCAGCGACCGACCGTTTCATGGAGATCATCGGCTGCGATGCCGACTACATCGCCTCGGGCGGCAGCTATTTCACGGCTGAAAATCACATCCGGTATCTGGACGAGGCCCATGCCGGGGCGAAAATCAAGGTGCGCACGCAGATGCTGTTGGGGCAGGGCAAGAAGCTGCACCTGTTCCACAGCATGTACGAGGGCGACAAACTGCTGGCCACGGGCGAGAGCTTTCTGCTGCATGTCAGCCTTGAAACTCGTCGGCCCTGTGCGCCGTCGCCGCAGATCGAAGCCGCAATGGCCCGCATCGCCGAAGCGCAGGCCGGGTTGCCCTATCCCGAGGGCGCAGGGGCGGCCATCCGCAAACCGGCATGACGGGGCGGGTTCTGATCACCGCCGGGGCCTCGGGCGTGGGGCGCGCGATGGCCGAAGCGTTCGACGCCGCGGGCGCGCAGGTCTGGGTGGCGGACGTGGACTTCGAGGCGCTTCAGGCCTGCCCGGATCACTGGGGGCGGTCGCAGGCCGATGTGTCGGATGAGGCCGCCGTCGCAGCGCTGTTCTCCGAAATCGCGGCGCAGTGGGGCGGTTTGGATGTTCTGTGCGCGAATGCGGGTATCGCGGGGCCGACCGCATTGGTCGAAGATGTGGCGCTAAGAGATTGGCAAAAATGTATTTCCGTCAATCTGGACGGGGCGTTTCTGTGCGCGAAATACGCGGCGCCGATGCTCAAACGGCAGGGGCGCGGCGTGGTGCTGATCACATCCTCGACCGCCGGGCAGTACGGCTATCCCAACCGCGCGCCTTATGCAGCGGCGAAATGGGCGGTGATCGGGCTGGGCAAGACCCTGGCGATGGAGCTGGGGCCGCACGGCGTGCGCTGCAACGTCATCTGCCCCGGCGCGGTGGAAGGCCCTCGGATGGAGGGCGTGCTGCAGCGCGAAGCGGCCGCCAAGGGCATGACCCGCGACCAGGTCTATCGGGGCTATGCGGCGGGTACTTCGATGGGCCGCTTCGTCGAGGCGCATGACATTGCCGCCATGGCGGTGTTCCTGGCCTCGGATGCGGCACGGTTGGTGTCGGGGCAGGTCATCGCCGTCGATGGGCACACCGTGAACCCCGACCCAAAGCTTTAGCCCTGGTTGGGGCCGCGCATCTGACGGATCGAGGCGCGAACGGCCTGCCAGTTCTGTGCCTCTTCCACGTTTCCGGCGGCTTCGAATTCGCGGGCTTTCTGGGCGGCTTCGGCCTCGGCCTTGTCGCCATGCGCCGAGTAGAGGGCGCGCGCGTATTGAGCGGTTTTGAGAGCGTCCATTCCTGATATCCTCCTTTTGGTCGGATCGTTCGGATTTTCGCGCACCTCAATATAGGGGATCGGGTGGGAAATTGCACCTGTTGGCTTGTGTCACCCTGCCGAAATGGCGGCGCGCAGCTGGCGCAGATGGGTCGGGAAATGCCGGGCGGTCAGATCAGCTTCGCGGACCAAGGTATCGAAATGTCTCGTAAAAATCTCGATCCGGTCCCGGTCGCGGAAGGCCATGTAGTGGCTGCCGGCATAGAACACGCAGAGCAGCGGACCAAAGATGGTGACCGGCGCGGAATAGAGCCGCTTGGCATCGAACAGGTAGATGCGCATGCGCGGATACAGCTGTTCGCACAACTCCAGCATGTGGTCGATCTGGTCCAGCCGAACCTGCAGGGGCAGCCCGTCATAATAGCCGGTGCCATGGGCAAAGCTGTGAATCTCGTACAGCGGCATGGCGATTTCATAGTCGGACTGGGCCCCGCGCATCCAGGTCAGGCGGTCCTCAGAGGCGCCGATGGCCTGGTCGGCGGTTCGGCCCAGATGCGGCGCGTACTCCCATTCCAGCACGGCGCGGGTTTTCAGCATGTCGGGCAGGGTGGCCGGAACATAGCGGATTTTGTAACCCGCGGCCTCCTGATGCCACTCAAAGATGCGTTCGTCGACCAGCGCGCGGGGTGCCTCGGTCATGGTCAGAGAACTGGCCAGCAGCTCGGCCGCGCTCTCGGGTCGGTTCGAGAGGCTGAGCAGCCAATCCGCCGACACCCCCAGAGCCGAGGCGCAACTGCCCACCACATGGGCGTTGGGCAGGCGCGCGCCCGTATCGGTCAATAACTGGGAAACGGTTGAGCGATCGACCCCGATGGTGCGCGCCAGCGCGCTTTGGCTCATCTTCCGCTGGTCCATGGCGCGGGTCAGGCGCAGGCGGAACTGCGCGGCGCGGTCTCGTTTGTCGAAATTTTCCTGCATGTGATGATAAATATCACGATCGCTGAGATTTGTTAATCATATTCGGAATTCTCGACGGGGCAACTGGCAGGTAACGCTTGTGTGAAAAGCAAAAAAGACTGGGGACCGGAATGGAAACGCGGCGAAGATCTGTCGTGAAGGCAATCATTTGGAATGCGATGGGCCTTGCGGTCATGACCGTGGTGGGGCTGATCGCAACCGGCTCGGCCGCTATCGGTGGAGCATTGGCGGTGGTGAACACGGCCATCGGGCTGACGCTCTACGTGATTTACGAACGCATCTGGGCAGGAATTTCTTGGGGGCGGCATGGCTGAGGCGACCACTCCCAAGTCCCCCGAATGGCCGACCTTTGCCCTGATCTTTGCCTGCTATGCCCTTTGGTTGGTCGCGATTTTCGGCGTGGCTGCGTGGTCGCTCTGGCTGGCGGTGCCGATGATGGGTGTCGTCGCGGCGCTGCATTCATCGCTGACGCATGAGGCGCTGCACGGCCATCCGTTCCGCGCAAAGTGGCTGAACGAGGTGCTGATGGCGCTGCCGCTGACACTGTTCATCCCCTACAACCGCTTCCGCGATCTGCATCTGGCGCACCATCAGGATGCCAACCTGACAGACCCCTATGACGATCCGGAGTCCAACTATCTGGACCCGGCTGTCTGGGCTAGGTTGCCTCGGTGGCAGCGGTGGGTCTATCAGGCGAACAACACGCTGTTGGGGCGCATGGCGCTGGGCCCGATCATCGGCCAGCTGGCCTTTCTGCGCGACGACTGGCGCGGCGCGGTGCGCGGGGACCGCGACATCTGGCTGGCCTGGGCCCTGCATCTGCCGGGTGTGGCGGTGGTTCTGTGGATCGTGGCGCAATCAGAGATGCCGGTCTGGGCCTTTGTCCTTTCGGCCTATCTGGGACTGGCGCTGGTCAAGATCCGCACCTTTCTGGAACACCGCGCGCACGAAAAATCGCGCGCCCGAACGGTGATTGTCGAAGACCGCGGGCCGCTTGCGTTTCTGTTTCTGAACAACAACCTGCACGTCGTTCATCACATGAACCCGGCGGCGCCATGGTATCGGTTGCCCGCGCTCTACCGCCGAGGGAAAGAGCGCTATCTGGCCTGCAACGAGGCCTATGTCTATCGCTCGTACGGGCTGGTTTTCAGGCAGTATTTCTGGCGTGCCAAGGATCCTGTAGAACATCCGCTCTGGCCAAAACCCTGATTTGACGACAGAAGGGAAGCCATGAGTTTGTGGATTCCCGTAACCTTGGCCGCCGCCACCTTTCAGACGGTGCGCTTCATGCTGCAGAAATCGCTGAGCAGCGTGAAGCTGTCGGCGACCGGCGCGACCTTTGCGCGCTTTGCCTACTCGATGCCTCTGGTGTTGTTGGGGTTGGTGGTGGCGATGCGGCTCAGCGGTCTGCCGCTGCCGGCGCTGGCGCCTCTGTTCTGGCTTTATGCCGCCATCGGTGGGGTGTCCCAGATCCTTGCCACGATCTGCGTCGTGGCGTTGTTTAAACAGCGCAACTTTGCCGTCGGCATCACCTTCAAGAAAACCGAGGTAATCCAGACCGCAATCGTCGGTTTCGTCGTGCTGGGTGACCGGGTTTCAACCGGTGCGTTCGGGGCCATCCTGCTGGGGCTGCTGGCGGTTCTGCTGTTGTCGAAAACGCCGGGCGGCAGTGGGGCGTGGTGGCGTCACCTAACCAACCGCGCCTCGCAACTGGGGTTGGGATCGGGCGTCTTGTTCGCCTTTTCTGCGGTCAGCTATCGCGGCGCGTCGCTGCAACTGGGCGATGGCGAGGCCTGGTTTCGGGCGCTGGTGACGCTGGCGGTCGTGGTCTCGATCCAGTTCCTGTCTATGGCGCTGTGGCTGGTTTGGCGCGACCGGGCCGAGCTGCGCGCGGT
Source organism: Ruegeria sp. BC2 (assembly GCF_056539245.1). Lineage (NCBI taxonomy): Bacteria > Pseudomonadati > Pseudomonadota > Alphaproteobacteria > Rhodobacterales > Roseobacteraceae > Ruegeria > Ruegeria sp. BC2. The sequence goes on along the minus strand of NZ_JBQFUQ010000001.1, from coordinate 1,366,484 downwards.
GTGGGACACGCGGCGCACCGGTATCTTTGTCGGGCTGACCAGCCTGGGCGGGTCGTTCTGCTGGTTCTGGGCCTTCAGCCTGCAGAACGCAGCCTACGTCAAAGCGCTGGGGCAGGTGGAGCTGATTTTCAGCCTCATGGCCTCGGTCCTGGTCTTCCGCGAGACGGTAACCCGGCGCGAGATTGCGGGGATGGTCCTGCTGGGGCTGTCGATCCTGATCCTGGTCGCCGCGATCTGAGATGCAAAAAAGGCGCGCGGAGGTCCGTGCGCCTTTTGATCTTTTGCTGTGCCGGCGGGTCAGCCCGCGCGGCGTTCGTCAAAGCTGAGTGCGATGAAGCTGGGCAGGTGATCGCCCATGCCGACGACGGCTGGACCGCCATCGTCGCGACGTCCGCGGCCTTTGCCACGTTTTTCCTTGGCAGGTTTGTCGTTCGACGCAGCGTCCTTGGCGGGTTTTTCCTTCTTGCCCTCGTCCTTGCGGGTCGAGGCGCGCGATTTCTTTTCGGGCTTTTTGTCCTCGGCCTCGGCCGGTTCGGCCTGAACCGGGTTGTCCAGACGCGGGATTTCCTTCTGGATCAGTTTCTCGATCGCATCCAGTGCCTTTTCATCGCGGGCCGAGCAGATGGTGATCGCCTTGCCCTCGCGCCCGGCGCGGCCGGTGCGGCCGATGCGGTGCACATAGTCCTCGGGGTGACTGGGCACGTCGAAGTTGAACACATGGCTGACCGACGGTATGTCGAGCCCGCGTGCGGCCACGTCAGACGCCACCAGCAGACGTACCGAGCCGTCGCGGAACCCGTCCAGTGTCTTCATCCGCTGCGACTGGTCCAGATCACCGTGGATCGGCGCGGCGTTATAGCCGTATTTCTTGAGCGATTTCGCGGTGATGTCCACATCGGTCTTGCGGTTGCAGAAGATGATGGCGTTGGTGCATTTGTCACCTTCGGCATCGATCAGCGCGCGCAAGACCTTGCGCTTGGTGCTGCCCTCGCGGTCGCGGCGGCCGCCTTTGACCATCACGACACCCTGTTCGATGGTCTCGGACGCGGTGGCCTGACGGGCCACTTCGATCCGGGCCGGGGCGGACAGGAACGTGTCGGTGATCCGCTCGATCTCGGGCGCCATGGTGGCCGAGAAAAACAGCGTTTGCCGGGTAAAGGGCGTCAGCGAGAAGATGCGTTCGATATCGGGGATGAACCCCATGTCCAGCATCCGGTCAGCCTCGTCCACGACCATGATCTGCACGCCGGTCAGCAGCAGCTTGCCGCGCTCGAAATGGTCCAGCAGACGGCCGGGCGTGGCGATCAGTACGTCGACGCCGCGGTCGATCAGGGCCTCTTGTTCCTTGAAGCTGACGCCGCCGATCAGCAGCGCCTTGGTCAGCTTCAGATGCTTAGTGTAGGTGTCGAAGTTTTCCGCCACCTGCGCCGCCAGTTCCCGCGTCGGGCACAACACCAGCGAACGCGGCATCCGCGCCCGGGCGCGGCCGCGCGCCAGCAGAGTGATCATCGGCAGGGTAAAGCTGGCGGTCTTGCCAGTGCCGGTCTGGGCGATGCCCAGAACGTCTCGCCCTTCCAGCGCCGGTGGGATGGCGCCTTCCTGGATCGGGGTCGGGGTTTCGTAGCCGGCTTCCTCAATAGCTTTGAGGACCTTGGGGTTCAGGTTCAGATCGTTGAATTTCGTCATGTATGTCCGGTTCATGCGGACACTGACCTGGCCCGCGCGTATGAAAAATGCCGGGCCCGGATGGCCATGCGCACCATGCGCGTTTCGGCTTGGATGCGGACATAACAAAAAGGTGTGGCAGGGTCAAATGAAGACAGTTTCATCTATACCGCTACATCGCGTCACTGGCGATTTCGTGCAACAATTCAGCAGCTTCCGGGAAAGTGTTTCTGCAGCTTTTCCTCAAGATCAAGCGGTCGGTGCTTGATGAGGCCCCGTTCCTGCAGGCGCGCGCGAACCTTCGGGTCGGTGGCGCTGAGTTCGTCAAAGAACTTGCGCAGACCTTGCTCGCCTTCTTCGGCCTCGATCCAACTGAGCAGTTCGTTCATGTTCAACCCGCCCCGATCGCGATGTACGTTCGGAGCCATGCCGGGCTGGTACGAGCCGCGTTCCAGTCGAAACCGATAGTGTGACCACCAATGCTCCCAATCCGGGGCGTGGCGGTGGCACAGGTCGATCTGCGGCATCTCGATCTTGCAGGGCAAGATGACCTTGTTCTGAAACAGATTGTGGATGCGATAATTGAGGTTCTCCATCCCCGCGCGCACGAACAGCTTGCCCTGTACGTGGCTCAGAAAGCCGCCCAGAACGAAAGCGCCGTAGTTTGGATAGATCGTCTCGACAAGCGCTTCGCGTTCGGGGCCCTGGGGGATGAACGCTTTGTAGAGATCGTTGCCGCAGGCCAGGGCCTCGATCGGACGAACCCGAACCGCGTGCACCGTTTCGGGCACTTCGCCCAGCAAGTCCGCGATGGGGGCCGTGGGCCACAGGAACTCGTCCACATCTATATGCGCTAGCCAATCGAGATCGGTGTGGCGATAGGTAAAGGTCGCATGAACGGTCTGGCGGACCTGGTGGCGCTCGGGCTTGTCTCGTTTGCGCGCTGCCCAGAACGCATCGTCGCAGATGCGGACGGTCACCTTGGGGTGGCGGCGCAGGGGGCGAAAAGCCCGCCGGTTGGGCTCATCAAGGTAGAGGTAGAGGTGATCCGCGCCCAAATCCAGGTGGTAGGCCGCAAAACTCAGAATGTCGCGGGCCGATCCACGCACCGTCGAGACGATGCCCCAGCTCGGCCCGGCTGCGGTCATGCGATGACGGCCTCTGTTGCTTTGGCGGGGGGCGGGGTCAGCATCAGGTCATCATTTCCTTGGTCGCGGTAAGCGTCAGTTTGGGATAATCGCGCACCACGCGGTCGATGTCCCATTGCAGGCGGGTTAGATAGACGATGTCGCCATCGTGATCGAGGGCAATGTGCTGCTTGTTCGCATTTACGAACTTCTCGACCTCAGCCTTGTCGCCCGACACCCAGCGCGCACTGGTGAATTGCGAGGCCTCGAACCGCACCGGCAGGCCGTATTCCAGCTCGATCCGGCTGGCCAGCACCTCGAACTGCAGCGCGCCCACCACGCCGACGATAAAGCCCGAGCCGATCGAGGGTTTGAACACCTTGGCCGCGCCCTCCTCGGCAAACTGCATTAGCGCCTTTTCCAGGTGCTTGGCCTTCATCGGATCGCCCGCGCGCACGCCCTGCAACAGCTCGGGCGCGAAGGATGGAATTCCGGTAACGCGGATCGCCTCGCCCTCGGTCAGAGTGTCACCGATGCGCAGCTGGCCGTGGTTGGGGATGCCGATGATATCGCCGGCCCATGCCTCGTCGGCCAGTTCCCGGTCAGAGGCCAGAAACAGAACCGGGTTCGTGATCGCCATGGGCTTCTTGCTGCGCACATGGGTCAGCTTCATGCCGCGCTTGAAGTGGCCGCTGGCCATGCGGACAAAGGCCACGCGGTCGCGGTGTTTGGGGTCCATGTTGGCCTGCACCTTGAAGACAAAGCCCGCCACCTTTTTCTCATCCGGCGAAATCTGGCGAGGTTCGGCCGATTGCACCTGCGGCTGCGGTCCATAGGCACCGATGCCTTCCATCAGTTCCTTGACGCCGAACGAGTTGATCGCCGAGCCGAACCAGATCGGGGTCATGTGGCCTTCAAGCACCGCCTGCGGATCCAGCGCGGGCAGCAATTCGCGCGCCATCTCGACCTCTTCCAGCAGCTTGTCCAGCAGTTCGGCGGGCACATGCTCGGCCAGTTTGGGGTCGTCCAGCCCGTTGATCTCGATGCTTTCAGCCACCTTGTTGCGGTCGGCGCGGTCCATCAGCTCCAGCCGGTCACGCAGCATGTCATAGCAGCCTATGAAGTCGCGCCCCACGCCGATGGGCCAGGAGGCGGGCGTGACGTCGATGGCCAGCATTTCCTGAATTTCGTCGATGATCTCGAACGTATCGCGGCTCTCCCGGTCCATCTTGTTACAGAAGGTCAGGATCGGCAGATCGCGCAGGCGGCAGACCTCGAACAGCTTCTGCGTCTGGCTTTCCACTCCCTTGGCCCCGTCGATCACCATAACCGCGGCGTCGACGGCGGTCAGCGTGCGATAGGTGTCTTCGGAAAAGTCCGAGTGGCCGGGTGTGTCCACCAGGTTGAACCGGTAGGGGCCATAGTCAAACGACATGGCCGAGGCCGAGACCGATATACCCCGGTCCTTTTCCATTTGCATGAAGTCCGAGCGCGTACGCCGTGCCTCGCCCTTGGCGCGCACCTGTCCGGCCATCTGGATAGCACCCCCATACAGAAGGAACTTTTCGGTCAGGGTCGTCTTGCCCGCATCCGGGTGCGAGATGATGGCAAAGGTCCGGCGCCGCGCGATCTCGGGCGGCAGGGTGGGTTGGTTCGAGGCGGTATCAAGCATGAAGGCGCGTATAGGCGGGGAATCCTGCCGAGGCAAGACAAAGGGGGTGGTTCGAATCAGGTGTATATGCCAATAAGAACATATAGTGAACAAATAATGGAGTGGATCAATGAATTTGAAAGAAATCGCCCAGGAACTGGTGGCGGGTTGCCGCGAAAACCGCGCCAAGGAGAATCTGGACAAGTTGTATGCAGCCGATGCCGTCTCGGTCGAGGCGATGGACATGCAGGGCATGGGCCGCGAGACCCACGGCATTGAAGGCATCCGCGGCAAGCATGATTGGTGGGAAAGCGCGCACGAGGTCTCGGGCGCGTCGGTCAGCGACCCGTTCCTGCATGGTGAAAACAGCTTTGCCGTGATTTTTGAAGTGCAGGGCAAGGTGAAGGAAAGCGGTGAAGCTTTCGACATGCGCGAGGTCGGCGTCTATCACGTGGTCAACGGTAAGATCGTGCGGGAAGAGTTCTTCTACTGATTTGCCGACGCCAATCTGGTCTTCCCTGTCTGGCCGGTGCTAGACATGCGGGTAACAAATGACAGGGGGGATCACATGGATCTGGGACTACAAGGAAAACGCGCGCTGGTCTGTGCCAGCAGCAAGGGCTTGGGGCTGGGCTGCGCCGAGGCGCTGGCCGCCGAGGGTGTCGATTTGGTGATGAACGCACGTGGGCCTGACGCGCTGGAGGCGCAGGCCGACCGGTTGCGCGCCGAACATGGCGTCGAGGTGCAGACGGTCGCCTGCGACGTGACCACGCCCGAAGGCCAGGCGCGGGTGATCGAGGCCGCGCAGGGCGTTGATATCCTTGTGACAAACGCCGGTGGCCCGCCGCCGGGCCTGTGGTCCGACTGGGACCGCGAGGATTTCATCAAGGCGCTGGATGCCAACATGCTGACGCCGATCGCCTTCATGAAGGCGCTGTTGCCGTCGATGATGGACAAGGGTTGGGGCCGCGTGGTGAACATCACCTCGCAATCGGTGCGGGCGCCCATCGCGGTGCTGGGCCTGTCGAACGCGGCGCGCACCGGGCTGACCGGCTATGTGGCCGGAACCGCGCGGCAGGTTGCGCCCTACGGCGTGACCATCAACAACCTGTTGCCCGGCATTCATGCCACCGACCGGGCGGACTCGCTGGATGCCGGGGTTTCGGCGCAGAAGGGCATCTCACTGGACGAGGCACGGGCCGAGCGCGCGGCCACGATCCCGGCGCGGCGCTATGGTACGCGGCAGGAATTCGGCGCGACCTGCGCGTTTCTGTGCTCGCAACATGCCGGGTTCATCGTGGGGCAGAACATCCTGCTGGATGGCGGCGCGACCAACCTGACGATGTGACCGTGGCGCAGGGGTTTTCGCTGAAGGATCAGCTGTTCAACGCGGAAAAGGCCCGTTACCTGGCCGGCCTGTTCACGCAGGCCGACCCCGGTTTTGACGGTGAGTCGTTCGAGGCTCGGGTCATGTCGCGCCTACCGGAGCTGGAGCTGAAGCAGCGGATCGCGTGGATTGCCGATTGTTTGCAGACGGCCTTTCCCGGCGCGCTCCCCGACGTGGCCCCGGTGATCCTGCGCGCCTTGCCGCCGCCTCTGGACCCGTCCCTGAGCGATGACGATTTCGGTGACTTCATCTTTGCCCCATTGGGCGAGTGGGTGGCGCAGGTCGGCGCGGACCATCCAGAAATGGCGCTAGATGTCCTTGCAGAGCTGACCCAGCGGTTTTCGATGGAATGGGCGATCCGGCCTTTTCTGAACAGCCATCCCGATCTGGTGCTGGACCGGATGCAGGACTGGTGCGGGCATTCCAGCTATCACGTCCGGCGGCTGGTCTCCGAAGGCACACGCCCGCGGCTGCCGTGGGGGCAGGCGGTCGGGCTGGACCTGACGGACCCGCTGCCGCTGCTGGATCGGTTGCACGCGGATCCGACGCGCTATGTCACCCGGTCGGTGGCGAACCATCTCAACGACATCACAAAGAAAGACCCTGACGTTGCGTTGAACCGCCTGAAGGCGTGGCATGCCTCGGGGGCGCAGGAGGCTGGCGAGATGCGGTGGATCACCGCACATGCGCTGCGCGGGCTGGTCAAGTCCGGCCATGGCGGGGCGATGGCGCTGCTGGGTTATGATCCCGACGCACCGCTGGAGGTGAATGTTGAGGTGATTGGCGAGGCCCGCATCGGCGGGGTTCTGGAGTTCGCCGTCTCGGTATCAGGGCCCGATGATCATCCGGTCTTGATTGACTATATCGTCCATTTTCAGCGACCTGGCGGGAAAATCTCACCTAAGGTTCACAAGCTCAAGCAGGCCAATCTGTCAGATGGCCGCCTGCGGCTGAGCAAGCGTCACAAACTCAAGGGCGACGCCACCACGTTTCGGCTGGTTCCGGGGCCGCACAGGCTTGAGATTCAGGTCAACGGCAAGGTCCGCGCGGGCGTGCCGTTCGAGCTGCTGACCTAGCGCCTCTCTTGCGCCCGATGGGCGGGGTTGTTATCCCGGCGCAAGCCCGATGAATTTGATCGGGAAAAGGCAATTGGGGTCCGTCGGTGGCAATCAACACAGCTCCTCCGCGATTGGAAATCCGCAATCTGGTCTGTCGGTTCGGCGGGCGCACGGTGGTGGATGATGTCTCGCTGACCGTTCAGGCGGGGCAGGTGACCTGTCTGCTGGGCCCGTCGGGCTGCGGCAAATCTACTACGTTGCGGATGATTGCCGGCGTCGAAATGCAGGACTCGGGCGAAATCTACGTCGATGGCAAGCTGGTCTGTGACACGGTGTTCAGGGTGCCGCCGGAACGTCGCGAGATCGGACTGATGTTCCAGGATTTCGCTTTGTTTCCGCACCTCAGCGTGGCCGACAATGTGGCTTTTGGCCTGAAAGGGGCCAAAGAGCAAAAACGGGAACGTGTCGAAGAGTTGCTGAGAAAGGTCGACCTGATCCGCCATATCGACGGGTTTCCGCATCAACTGTCAGGGGGCGAGCAGCAGCGGGTCGCGCTGGCCCGAGCGTTGGCGCCACGTCCGCGGATCATGCTGATGGACGAGCCGTTCTCGGGCCTCGATAATCGTCTGCGTGACGGCATCCGCGACGAGACCTTGGCCATCCTCAAGGAAGAGGACGCCGCCGTGCTGCTGGTCACGCACGAGCCCGAAGAGGCGATGCGCATGGCCGACGAGATTGCACTGATGCGCCGCGGCAAGATCGTGCAGCAGGGCGCGCCCTACAATGTCTACACCCGACCCGTAGACAAGGCTGCCGTGGCATTTTTTAGTGATGTCAATGTGTTGCAGTCGCAGGTGAATGGAGCATTGGCGCAAACTCCATTTGGTCAATTCCTGGCGCCGGGTGTCCCCGATGGCACTGACGTCGAAATCGTTTTCCGCCCTCAGCATGTGCGGCTGGACTTTGATCGCAATGGCAAGGGACCGCTGCCGACGGCGACCGATGGCGTTGCGGCCCGTGGCGTGGTCGAGCGCGCTCGCTTTCTGGGCAACGAAAGCCTGATCGAGTTTCGGATGGACTATGACGGCTCGATCCTCAAGGCGACCGTCCCGAACGTGTTCGTGCCCAATCCGGGCCGGGTGATGTGGTTGACCATCCGGCGGGATCGCTGCTTCGTTTTTCCAGCCTAGGCGCCGCAACCGGTCGATTTCCCGGCGAGTGGTGCGCGAATGCCGCAGAATGCGCCGGGGCATCGCTTGCCGCATCCTTTGGGGCCGTCTATCAAGGGCGAAACGCGGGGGCACAGGCAGGCAATGCGCATACTTCTGACAAATGACGACGGGATCAACGCCCCGGGCCTGATCGCGCTCGAGGCGATTGCCGCGGATGTGGCCGGCCCGGATGGTGAGGTCTGGATCGTGGCTCCGGCTTTCGAACAGTCAGGGGTCGGGCATTGCATCAGCTATACCCATCCCATGATGGTGGCCAAACTGGGCGAGCGTCGTTACGCGGCCGAAGGGTCGCCGGCCGACTGCGTACTGGCCGGGCTTCATGACGTGATGAAGGACGCGCGACCTGATCTGGTTCTTTCAGGCGTGAACCGGGGCAACAATTCGGCCGAGAACACTTTGTACTCAGGCACGATCGGCGGCGCGATGGAGGCCGCACTTCAGGGCATTCCGGCGATCGCCTTGTCGCAGTACTTTGGCCCGCGCAATCTTGGGCTGGAAGAACCGTTCGAGGCCGCCACACGGTTCGGAGCGGACCTGGTACGACGCATCCTTGAGGCCGATCCGCCCGCGCAGGAAGACTACCGCCTGTTTTACAACGTGAATTTCCCTCCGGTGCCTGCCGATGAAGTTCTTGGTACCCGCGTCGTGCGTCAGGGATTCCGACGCGACACGCATTTTGGGGTGGAACCGCACAGCTCGCCCTCGGGCCGCCGTTTCCTGTGGATCAAGGGGGGCTATCAGCACAACCCGACGGCTCCGGGAACGGATGCTGCGGCGAACCTGGACGGCTATATCTCGGTCACGCCGATGCGGGCCGACCTGACCGCCGATGATGCGCTGGAGGCGTTGAAGACGATCGAATGACCGGACTGGACCCCGAAACCAAGATGCAGTTCCTGTTCGCCCTGCGGTCGCGCGGGGTGACGGATGCGCGTGTTCTTGACGCGATGGAGCAGATCGACCGCGGCAAGTTCGTGCGCGGCCTGTTCGCCGAGCGTGCCTACGAGGACACGCCGCTGCCGATTGCATGCGGCCAGACGATCAGCCAGCCCTCGGTCGTGGGTCTGATGACGCAGGCGCTGCAGGTCACGCCGCGCGACAAGGTGCTCGAGGTGGGGACGGGTTCGGGGTATCAGGCTGCGGTGCTGTCCAAGCTGGCGCGGCGGGTCTACACCGTGGAACGCCACAAGCGTCTGGTACGCGAAACCGGAGAGCTGTTTCGAGAGTTGGGGCTGACGAATATCACGGCGATGCTGTCGGATGGATCTTTCGGGTTGCCCGAACAGGCTCCTTTTGACCGCATCATCGTCACCGCCGCGGCCGAGGACCCGCCGGGCCCGCTCTTGGCGCAGCTCAAAATCGGCGGTATCATGGTCTTGCCCGTTGGGCAGTCGGATGCGGTTCAGACCCTGATACGGGTCACCAGAACCGAGACCGGGCTGGAATATGACGAACTGTTGCCTGTTCGGTTCGTGCCCTTGCTGGAAGGGCTTGGAAAGGACGAGGCGTAACGTAGGTTTAGGAATTGGGCGCCAGAACCCCGGCAAACAGGGGCAGGTGTTGAGGACAGTGATATGAGAGCAGTTTCCAAGTCAGTCTTGGGTCGTGGAACAACGGCGATGGTGGCCGCGCTGGTGCTTGCCGGTTGCGAAGGCCCGCTGGATTACGACCTGCGCGGTCAGGTCGGCGGTTTTTCGACCACTCCGGCCGCACAATCAGCCACCACGAACCGGCCAGCGCCGGACAGCCGTGGCGTGATCACCTATCCGACATATCAGGTTGCCGTCGCGCAACGGGGTGACAACGTCGCCGCCGTGGCTGCGCGGGTCGGTCTGCCCGAGGCAGAGCTGGCCCGGTTCAACGGTCTCAAGCCCACCGACCAGCTGCGCGAGGGCGAAGTGCTGGCCTTGCCACGGTCCGTCGGCGCCGGAGCGGGGAATGTCGATATCGCTTCGATCGCCACGACCGCGATTGATCAGGCGCCGGACACGGGCGGCGTGCGGGTCACGAACCTTGAGCCGGCCAAACCGGCGCCCGTCACCTCGACGGACGAGCCGATCCGGCACAAGGTCAAGCGGGGTGAGACGGCTTATACCATTTCGCGCCTGTATCAGGTTCCGGTCGATGCGCTGGCTGAATGGAACGGTTTGGGTTCGGACTTCGCCGTGCGCGAAGGACAGTTTCTGCTGATCCCCGTCAAAAATCAGGCTGCACCGCGCCAAGCTGCCGCCGCAGCGCCCACGGCGACCACCGAACCGGGGCAGGGATCGCCCACCCCGACGCCGCCCAGTGCAACGCAGCCGCTGCCGGACGAAAAAGTTGCGCCGTTGACGCCCGCTCCGGACGTGACGGCCGAGGCCCCGACGAATTCCAGCTCGTCAGCCTTGGCTCTGCCGGTAACCGGCAAGATCATTCGCCCGTATGCCAAGGGCAAGAACGAAGGGATCGACATCGCCGGTTCGCCCGGTGCATCGGTCAAGGCGGCCGAAGCCGGTACCGTGGCGGCCATTACGGCGGATGCGGATCAGATCCCGATCATCGTCGTCAAGCACACCAACGATTTGCTGACGGTCTACGCGAATGTCGAGAACATCTCGGTCAAGAAGGGCGACCGGGTCAGCCGCGGCCAGAGCATTGCCAAGCTGCGCGGGGGTGAGAACGCCTATGTGCACTTCGAGGTACGCAAAGGGTTCGAGTCCGTCGACCCCGAAACCTATCTGCGCTGAGGGTCTGAGCGCCGTTCCAAGTAGCCTTGCGCGAAAAACGGGATCAGGCGGTCGGGTTGTAGTCAGCCAGCCGCTTTCCGGGCTCGTCCGCAAATATCTCGGGCAGCGGTGTGACGCTTTCGATCAGGTCGATGCGGAACACGCGGAAGGCGTCGCGCAGCTCGCACCAGGCGGTCAGGGTCCAGACCCGGCCCCAGTATTCCATGTGCAGGGGGCGGATCGTGCGTTCGGTCAGGGTTCCGTCGATTCGCCGGTAGGTCAGCCGCAGTTTCTGGCGCGATTTGATGGCCGCCCGGATCGGAGCCATATGCGCCAGCCCGCGCGCGGCATCGGCAAAGGGGTAGACGGCGAATTTCCACGCATCCGCCTCGGCCACCACCTGGGTGGGCAGTACCGCGTCGATCTTGGCGGCCAGCGCCTCGGCGGCGGCCTTCAGGTCGGGGTCGGCGGCCTCGGCCACGATCGCCATGCCGAGGTTCAGGGCCTCAAGCTCGGCCGCGGTGAGGTTCAGCGGGGGCAGGGTGATCTGCTCGCGCACCATGTAACCGACACCGCGTTCGCCCTCGACCGGGACGCCCGACGCCACCAGCGTGTCCATGTCGCGATAGATGGTGCGAACCGAAACCTCGAGCCGGTCCGCGATGTCCTGCGCGCGGTGCAGTTTGCCGTCGCGCAGGATCTGGATGATGTCGAACAGGCGGTCAGTGCGGCGCATGACACGCCGTCCGGACCGCGATCAGGTGGTCATGTTCCATAGCACTTTCTCGTGACGCATCTGGATGCTTGCGGGGTCGATGGCCGCCATCAGGCCGGCGGCAAAATCCTGCTGCGGGAACTGCGCGGCGGCGTCCTGTGCGGCCTTCATGTCGGTCCAGATGACATAATCGGTCCAGCTGCCATCCTCGCCCTGGCTCAGCTGTCGGTGGGCAAAGCCCGGGGCCGCGCGCACGAAGGCCTCGGTCGTCTGGCTGAGCCTGACGAACTCTTCCGGCGTGGTGCCATCAGCGAGGGTGAAGGTGACGATTTCAGCAACATGGGTCATGTGAGTCTCCGTTGACCAGGTTTCCATGCCCTGTTCCTAGCCGCCCGCAACTGACATAAACCTGTCAGTTGGAAATTACCAGCCCGCAAAAACCACATGAGCAGCGCGGATTTGAACGCGGATTTGACTTGCGTCACTTTTTTCGACGGCCCGGTGGGCGTAGACAGGCTTCCAGATCACATTCCCGGCGCGATGCGCCGACGTAGAAGGAGAAGAGACATGCTCAACAATATCGGCCTTCCCGGCCTGCTGCTGATCGCCGTCGTGGTGCTGGTGCTGTTCGGCCGCGGCAAGATCAGCTCGTTGATGGGTGAAGTGGGCAAGGGCATCACCGCATTCAAGAAAGGCGTCAAGGACGGTACCGAAGAGATCGAACAGGACGCGTCCGAGCTGGCCAAGGATGTCACGCCCGAGTCCGACAAAGACAAGGTCTAATCGCCCATGTTTGATCTGGGCTGGACCGAGCTTCTGGTCATCGGCATCGTTGCCCTGATCGTCGTGGGGCCCAAGGACCTGCCGGTTCTGTTCCGCAATGTCGGACGGTTCGTCGGCAAGGCCCGCGGTATGGCGCGTGAGTTCTCAAGTGCCATGAACGAGGCGGCCGACCAGGCGGGCGTGAACGACATCAAGAAAGGTCTGGACGCGGCCACCAACCCGGTGGGCAGTGCGATGGACGGCGTCAAGCAGGCGGCCCAGGACATGGCCAAGAGCATGGACCCGACCAAGTTCGACCCCGACAGCGAAACCGGCAAACTGGCCGCTGAGCGGGCCGAGCAGGCCAAGAAGATCCAGGCCTCAACCGCCCGTGCCGCCGCCGAGCGCAAAGCGAAAGAAGCCGCCGAGGCCTTGGCCAAGGCCGAAGAGGCCGAAGCCGCGCTGAAAACCGAAGGCAAGACATGAGCAAGACCGACGAGATCGAAGATACCTCGGCCCCCCTGATCGAGCATCTGACCGAGCTGCGCACGCGGTTGATCCACAGCGTCGTGGCCTTTTTGATCGGTATGATCATCTGTTTCACGGTTGCCACGCCGATCTTCAACTTTCTGACCCAGCCCCTGTGCGATGTTCTGTCCGAGCGCGGACAGGACTGCGACCTGATCTTCATTTCGCCGCAGGAGGGCTTCTTCGTGGCGATCAAGGTCTCGCTCTTGGGTGGGTTCATTCTGGCCTTTCCATATATCGGTATGCAGATGTGGCGGTTCGTGGCGCCGGGGCTCTATCGATCCGAGAAGAACGCCTTCCTGCCGTTCCTGCTGGCCTCGCCCTTCATGTTCCTGCTGGGCGCGAGCTTTGCCTTTTACGTGGTCACGCCGCTGGCCTATGACTTCTTCCTTGGGTTCCAGCAATTCGGGGCCGAGGGCGAGGCCTTGGCGGATGGCGCCACCGCGCCGCTGAGCGTGGTGTTCCAGGGATCGGCGCAGGAATATCTGAACCTGACGATCAAGTTCATCGTGGCCTTTGGCCTGTGTTTCCAGTTGCCGGTTCTGCTGACCCTGATGGGCAAGGCCGGGCTGGTCAGCGCCGAAGGTTTGGGCGCGGTGCGCAAATATGCCGTGGTGGGCATTCTGGTTCTGGCCGCCATCGTGACCCCGCCGGACGTGATCACCCAGATCATCCTGTTCGTCGTGGTCTATGGCCTGTACGAGATCTCGATCTTCCTGGTGGCCCGGGTCGAGCGGAAGCGTGAAGAACAGCTGCGGGCCGAAGGCTACTATGACGATGAAGAAGCCGCCGATGATGCGATGATGGACGAGTTTGACGCAGAAGACGGCAAATAAACCCGAGCAGTAAATGGGGAAGGGCGTGCCTTGGCGGGTGCGCCCTTTCTTCATCCGGGTCTTGTTGGCGGCCCGTGAACGTGGTTGAAATCGGCCGCAAGACTTCGGAGGACCCATGGACGACCAAGCCCTGAACCGCATCGCCGACGCCTTGGAGCGCATGGCCCCGGCGCCGTTGGCCGCGCCCGATTTCTCGGCCGCGCCCGCCTTTGTCTGGCACATCGGGCCCGACCGGCTTGAGCCGGTGCACAATGTCAACCGCGTCGATCTAGATCTGCTGGTGGGCATTAACCGGTCGCGCGATACGCTGCTGGACAACACGCGCCGCTTCGCTGCCGGGTACAAGGCCAACAACGCGCTGTTGTGGGGTGCCCGCGGCATGGGCAAGTCCAGCTTGGTCAAGGCGGTGCATGGGACCCTTCAGCCCGAGTTTCCCGGCCTGAAACTGGTGGAACTTCAGCGCGAGGACATGGGCTCGGTCGCGCGGCTGCTGAACCACCTGCGCGCCGCACCTTACCGGTTCATCCTGTTCTGCGATGACCTGTCGTTCAGCCATGACGACCAGCACTACAAGTCACTGAAGGCCGTGCTGGACGGCGGGATCGAGGGCCGGCCCGAAAACGTGGTGTTCTATGCCACGTCGAACCGCCGCCACCTGATGCCGCGCGACATGATCGAGAACGAACGCTCGAGCGCGATCAACCCGTCCGAGGCGGTCGAGGAAAAGGTTTCGCTGTCCGACCGGTTCGGGTTGTGGCTGGGGTTCCACCCCTGCGATCAGGACGAATACCTTGCGATGATCGACCGGTATTGCGCGGCCTATGGCGTCAGTGTCGATGCCGACGAACTGCGGGCCGAGGCGATCGAATGGCAGGCCACGCGCGGAGCGCGTTCGGGCCGCGTGGCGTGGCAGTTCTTTGTCGATCTGGCGGGCCGAAAGGGCGTTCACATCGAATGAAAACGGCGCCTGCTTGGGGCGCCGCAACATCTTTCCCGTCGATCTGACCGAAAGGTCTCAGCCCAGCATGGACAGCAGGCGCGCTGCCTCGTCCGAGGGGCTGGCCAGCTTCGACCGGTCCTCACCGGGGAAGAATCGCGCGCGCAGGGCTGTGGCCATCGGCCTGGGCTGCAACACATGAACCTTCGGCCCGGTGCGCACGGTTTCGGCGGCCCAGCTGCGCGCCATGGCGATCTGCGCGGCCTTGGTTGCGCCGTAGGTGGCGCAGAACTTCTCGCCGGCACGCGGGTCGTCAAAGAATACGGCCTGTCCAGCCTCACCCAGCAAGGGCGCGACATAGGGGATCAGCACCGAAGTTGCCGAGGCGTTCACGTCCACGGACTTTTGCCAATCCTTGGGGTCGATGAAATTTGCGGGCGTCAGCGGTGCGGTGTGGATGGCCGTATTCAGCCACAGGTCCAGCTTGCCCCAGCGGTCATGGATGCCCCGGCAGAGCGTGGCCATGGCATTGGGGTCGGCGATGTCCATCGGCGCCAGGGTGGCCGCGCCCCCTTTGGCCTTGATGCGGTCATCCAGGTCTTCCAGCCCGCCGGTGGTGCGGGCAACGGCGACGATGTGATACTCGGGCGCCAGCGCCTCGGCCAGAGCGGCACCAAGGCCGCGCGACGCGCCGGTGACAAGTGCGATTTTGATCTGATCGGTCATGCGCGGGGTTTGAACCCAAGCGCGCAGCCCGTCAAGCCCGGATCAGCTTCCGGGGATGGCGATGCGCTGGGTCCGGCCGCTTTGTCGCAGCATGATGCCGTCTTTGTCGATGGCCACGATCGTGCCCGAACCAAAACGGCTGCCGGTCTTGACCTCTTTCACCCGTCCAGACGATGAGCGCATCAGGGCGCGCATGTCGTTCTGCGGGCCAAAGACGCCCAGGACGGTCGTACCATTCTTGCTGAGCGCGCCCTTTTGGGTGGCCGCGCTGTCGACTCTGGGATTTGCCATGTAAACTGGCCGGCCCGGTGGCCCGGCCTCCGTGTGATTGCGTGAGTGAGCAGCCGGTTGGCTACCAGAGCCCAAGCGGAAGGAAAAGCCGGTGCAGCAGGTTTCGGCCATGTTTCGCCACGCTGATCCGGCCCATGAAAAAAGGGGCTCTACGGCCCCTTGGAGAAGTCTCTGAATTCCGGCCTTATTCGGCCGCCGGTTGCATCTTGAACCCTTGTTCAACCATGTCCGCCGGAGTGACGGGATACTCGCCCGAGAAGCATGCATCGCAGTATTGCGGGCAGTCCTTGCTGCGGCCCTGCGATTCGCCGACCGCCCGGTACAGCCCGTCCAGCGAGATGAACTTGAGGCTGTCGACCGCCAGATGCTTGGTCATTTCTTCCTCGGTCATCGTGGCGGCCAGCAGCTTTTCGCGCTGTGGGGTGTCCACGCCGTAGAAACAGGGCCAGGCCGTGGGCGGCGAGGCGATGCGGAAATGCACCTCTTTCGCGCCGGCATCCAGGATCATTTCCTTGATCTTGCGGCTGGTCGTGCCGCGCACGACCGAGTCGTCGACCAGTATCACCCGCTTGTCCTCGATCAGGGCGCGGTTCACGTTCAGCTTGAGCCGCACGCCCATGTTGCGGATCTGTTCGGTGGGTTCGATGAAGGTGCGGCCCATGTATTGGTTGCGGATGATCCCCATCGCATAGGGGATGCCCGACTCCAGCGAGTAGCCAATGGCCGCGGGCGTGCCGCTGTCGGGCACGGGGCAGACCAGATCCGCCTCGACGGGGCTTTCCTTGGCCAGCTCGCGCCCGATGGCTTCGCGTGTCTCATAGACCGAGCGTCCACCCAGAATCGAGTCGGGGCGCGAAAAGTAGACATGCTCGAAGATGCAGAATTTGCTGGGTTGCCGGCGGAACGGGAAATGGCTTTCAACACCGTTCTGGGCATTGATCACAACCATTTCGCCGGGCTCGATCTCGCGCAGGAATTCGGCACCGATGATGTCCAGCGCACAAGTTTCCGAGGCCAGGCACCAGCCATCGCCGATTTTGCCCAATACCAGCGGGCGCACACCCAGGGGATCGCGGACGCCGATCAGCTTCGTGCGGGTCATGGCGACCACCGAGAAGGCGCCCTCGACCCGGCGCAGTGCGTCTTCCATCCGTTCCGGTATGTTGCGCTGTAGCGAGCGGGCCATCAGGTGGATGATGCATTCGCTGTCAGACGAACTTTGGAAGATCGAGCCGCGCTCGATCAGCTCGCGCCGCAGGGCATTGGCGTTCGTGATGTTGCCATTGTGCGCAATCGCCGCGCCGCCCATCGAAAACTCGCCGAAGAACGGCTGTACGTCACGGATGGCGGTCTGGCCCTTGGACCCGGCCGTGGAATAGCGCACATGGCCGATCCCGATCGGTCCGGGCAGGCTTTCCATCACGTCGGACGAAGTGAAATTGTCGCGCACATAGCCAAATCGACGGGCCGAGTTGAAACCGAGCTCAGGATCATGGGTGACGATCCCGCCGGCTTCCTGCCCGCGGTGCTGCAGGGCATGCAGACCAAGAGCAACGAAATTGGCGGCATCCTTGACGCCGACGACCCCGAAAATCCCGCATTCCTCGCGGAGCTTGTCATCATCGAACGGGTGGGCGGGGGGCATCTGCGGGCTATGCAAGACAGGCAGCTCCGATTCCATGGCGAGTTGGCCCTCACATAATGCCTAATGCCCCCCATGTCACCAAAGGATCATAATTCGTTTTGCCGCAGGCCGGGTTTCTGGTTTGATGGGGCCGCGAACATGAGTGTTTCCCGTGTTTTGAACGCGCTGCGTGGAATGATGCCGGCAGCATTTGACCGAGGGCAAAACAGGTATGTGGCAGGGACGACCGGGCCAGAAAAAGGACGAGCACGTCAAGCGCCGGTGCCATCGGTGCCGCGGAATGGGACGTGCACCTTGCCAGATATGCAACGGCAAGGGCGAAGTCCTGAAGGGCCGAGATCACTTGGGCAAGCCCCAGTTCAGCCGGTGCGACGGATGCTTTGGCCTGAAAACCAACCGCTGTTCGGTTTGTGGGGGCGAAGGGTTCGTCTGACCCTCTGACAAAAGAAAAGCCCGGCTGGCCGCCGGGCTGCTTCGTTTTGCTTGGCTGGTAGCTGTTACTGGCCCTGAGAATCCGCTGTGCAGGATGCAACAAGCTCTTCGTACTGGGTGGTCACCCAACCCAGGGCGGCTTCGGGGTTCTGCTCTTCGATCCTGTCGCTGAACTGCTCGAATACCTTGGCCGAGCGGCTTTCGTCGACGATCGTGTAGGACTGGCCCGTCATCACGGTGTCGTAGACAAAGAAGGCGATAGCGACCAGCAGAATGCCGCGGGCGATGCCGAAGAAGAAACCCAGCGCCTGATCCAGTCCACCCAGCGCCGAGCGCTGTACAAGGGACGAGAACAACGGGGTGAAGATGCTGACCACGATCAGCGCAATGGCAAACACCGCGGCAAAGCCCGTAATCACCGACAATTCGCAGCTGTCACGCAAGAAGTCTCCGACCACCGGGATTTCCTTGACCAGCGGCACGGCTTGCGGTGCAAAGATGAAGGCCAGAACTGCGGCGGCGACCCAACCTGCAATGGCCATGACCTCGCGCATGAAGCCGCGCGAATAGGCCAGAATCCCCGACAGCACGATGATCAGGGCAACGAGCCCGTCAATTATTGTAAAACCTTCCATGGCCCTCGCCTGTTCTTTTTCTGCCCCTCGAGGCGCGACTTTAACCTGCTCCGAAGGTTTCGCCAACAAACCCAACCAAATCAGAGGGTCGGGTGAGTGTCAGACCTGCCACAGTACCGGTTTTGCCGCCTGCCGGAGCAATTGCTGCTGTGAAACCAAGTTTTTGCGCTTCTTTCAACCTGTTTTCGGTCTGCGGCGCTGGTCTAAGTGCCCCGGATAGCGAGATTTCTCCGAAAACCACGGTGTCGGCGGGCAGGGCGGTGTCCTCGCGCGCGCTCAGCAGGGCGGCAGCCACGGCAAGGTCGGCCGCGGGCTCGCTGATCTTCAGGCCCCCGGCCACGTTCAGATAGACGTCGAGCCCCGCAAAGGGGATGCCGCAGCGCGCTTCGAGCACGGCGAGGATCATCGCAAGCCGTCCGCTGTCCCAGCCGACGACCGTGCGGCGGGGCTGTGAATGGGGCGAGGGCGCGACCAGCGCCTGCAGTTCGACCAGAACCGGCCGCGTGCCCTCGATGCCTGCGAAAACCGCCGAGCCGGGGCTGGGTGTGCCGCGTTCCGACAGGAACAGGGCCGAAGGGTTGGTGACCTGTGCCAGACCCTTGCCCGTCATCTCGAACACGCCGATCTCGTCGGCGGGGCCAAAGCGGTTCTTGACCGCGCGCAGGATGCGGAACTGGTGGCCGCGCTCGCCCTCGAAGTAGAGGACGGTATCGACCATGTGCTCGACCACGCGGGGGCCGGCGATCTGGCCTTCCTTGGTGACATGGCCGACCATTATGATCGACACGCCGTGGCGCTTGGCAAAACTGGTCAGCTCGTGCGCGGCGGCGCGGACCTGACTGACTGATCCCGGTGCGCTGTCGACATTGTCCGCCCACATGGTCTGGATCGAGTCGATGATGGCAAGGCCGGGTTTCTCGGCCTCGAGCGTGGTGAGAATGTCGCGAAGGTTGGTCTCGGCCGCCAGTTGCACCGGCGCGTCCTCGAGCCCCAGACGGCGCGCGCGCATGCGAACCTGGGCGCTGGCTTCCTCGCCCGAGACATAGATGGTTTTCAGGCCCGACCGGGCAAAGCGCGCGGCGGCCTGCAACAGCAGGGTGGATTTGCCGATGCCCGGATCGCCGCCCACCAGCAGGGCCGAGGCCGGGACCAGCCCGCCGCCCAGGACACGGTCCAGTTCTTCGACACCGCAGACTGTGCGGGGCGGCGGGGCCTCCTCGGTGGAGAGGTCCGTCAGGGTGACGGCCTGGCCCCGTTTGCCGCCCAGCGATTTCTTGGCCGGGCCTGCCGACAATGGGGCCTCTTGAACTATGGTGTTCCACTCGCCACAGCCGTCGCAGCGGCCGGACCAGCGGGAATGCGAGGCGCCACAGGCCGAGCAGGTGAAAGTCGTCGTCTTTGCCATGGCGCAATTCGTGCCCGAGCTTGCGCGGTTCTTCAAGCCCTTCCGGTGTTCAATCCGGACTGACGGGCCGCGGCGTCAGGCCCGTGCGGGCCATCCTTCGCGGCGGGTGCTGACGCACCTGGTGAGTGAGTGGCTATTCGGCGGCGCGGGGCGGGGGCATTGCGATGACGCTCGATGCGGTCGGGTCGCTGTCGTCCGGCGGGGTCTGCAACTGGGCGGAAAGCTCGGGCAAGAGCTCGAACAATTCTTCGCGCAGGCGGGCCAGTTGCGCCTTGGCGATGGACTCTTCGATCTCGATGTCGCGGGTCCACTGGCGCAATTCATGCTGTATGGTCTGGGCGTCTTCGATCCGTTGCTGGAACAGTTCGACCTCTTCCTGCCGCTGTTGCAGGAACGCCCGCGCTCGGGCGACTTTGGCCGCGCCGTAGGTTTCGGCCAGTTCGTGGCTGACCTGGCTCATCTGCGCAGCCAATTCAAGGATCTCGGGCTCCAGCGATTGCAGGTCGGGGTGATCACGCAGGAAGGCCATGCGTTCCTTGACCGCGTCAAACTCCGAGGCCAGCGCGAACACGCCGCTGCGGTCGGCCGCATGGGCGATCTGGTAGGCATCGACCACGTCCTGCATCTGCAGCGAGAACTTCCGATGCGCGTTTTCCAACGCCATCATGCGCGCGCTGGAGGGCAGATAGAAGGCGAGCATCAGAACCAGAGCGGTCAGGCCGATCTGGATGTAGACGCCGGCGTTCGGAATGTCCTGCCCGCCCAATCCAGCCTGCATCGTCAGCCAAGGCCAGACATTCACGGCGGCAAGCAGGGTGGCGGATACGGCAAACAGAGCGGCGGTGCAGATCAGGAAAAAAGTCAGTCGCAGGAATACGTTCTGGAAATGAATTGAAATCGAATGGAGGGCGGCCATGGCAGTCCTACTCCTTTGGAAACCGGCAAAACCGGGCCCGGGCGGAGTATCCATCAAACGTGCAAGACGGTCCGCGTCGGACCCTGAAACAAAAATGACTTGGCTGCTCGAATACTGGCCATCATAGCCAGAAATGCGTTTTCAATCAATCAGGTCCGGAGGTTTCGTGAACCAAGTTTCACTTCGGTAACGTATCCCAGCGCGATCGAGGCAAGGATGCAGCCGGTGAAAAGGTACAGGCCCCACGCTGTTTCGATCGTTGCGTATGAGATGCCCTTGGCCAACGTGATGTAGAGCGCGATGAGGAAGATATCGGCCATGGCCAGCTTGCCCATGATGTTCAGCGCGGGTTGGACACGCGGGTCCAGCAGGTCCCATTGGACCAGCGCGGTGCCGATGGTTTTGATGTACGGGGCGAACAGGGCAAAGACGGTGACGACCAGCGCGAGGAAGATGTCGGATTTCCAGAGGGATTGAAGGCCGGTGATGACGCTGATCTCGCTGAGGCCGAAGATCGGCAGCAGGCCCGCGCGCATCAGCGGGGCGAACCACGCGATGGGGTAGAGGATCAGGAGAGAGAGGGTGGCGAGGCGGAGGGTCATGAGTTCCCAAACTATCAGATATCTTCTTTCATTGTAGAAATCGTTGAGCCTTGCAGAAAAAAGCGAAGTCAAAAGCAGCCCAAAAAATCAATATCCGAATGCTTGGAGCACCTGATAGAAACCAATTCCAGTTACTAACGCTACCGGAATAAAGGCAAAACCGAGTACGCGCACCCAACCGGGCAATTCACTTTTCACTGTTGGAAAGCTCGCGATGATTACGACAGACACCAACGCCCAAACGTTGCCTAGAATAAAGACTATTGCCGACTGTGCGAGCAGGGAAACAAATATCGTTAAGCCAGCCAGAATTATGCTTACAGAGTGCACAGGCATTTTCTTGAAGCAAACGATAATCAAACACAACGCGTACAACCAAAAAGCCGGCCATCCGTAAAGAATTGTGTAACTTAAGAAAGGTTGGTTCACCGTACCGCCTCAATCGGCCCTTCCGCACTCCCACTGATGAACTGTTCGACATAGGGATCACCCGAGGAATCCATCTGGCTGACGGGCCCGGTCCACTGGATCACCCCGTCATGCAGCATCGCCACGTTGTCGGCAATCGCACGGACCGAGCTCATGTCGTGGGTAATGGTCATCGCGGTGGCGCCCATTTCGGTCACGATTTCGCGGATCAGGTCGTTGATGACGCCCGACATGATCGGGTCCAGCCCCGTGGTGGGTTCGTCGAAAAAGATGATTTCGGGCTCGGCGGCGATCGCGCGGGCCAGACCTACACGTTTCTGCATGCCGCCCGACAGTTCGGACGGGTAGAGATCTGCCACCTTGGCGCGCAGGCCCACGCGGCGCAGTTTTTCTATCGCGATTTCACGTGCCTCGTCCGTCGGTCGTTTCAACGAGCCGCGCAGCAGGCGGAAGGCCACGTTCTGCCAGACGGGCAGTGAGTCAAACAGGGCCGCGCCTTGAAACAGCATCCCGAACCTGGCCAGAAAGGCGTCTCGGTCACCGGTCTGGGCGTCCTGCCCATCGACAAAAATCTTGCCGCTGTCGGGTTTGATCAGACCAAGGATGCATTTCAGCGCCACGGATTTTCCGGTGCCCGAGCCACCGATGATCACCATGGACGTGCCTTTAGCAATCTCGAGGTTCATGCCCCTGAGCACTTGGTTGTCGCCGAAGGCCTTGTGTACGTTCTCCATCCGGATCATAGCGAGAAGAACACCCCCGTGAGAACGAAGTTGGCGGCAAGGATCAGGACAGCGGCGGCCTCGACCGAGCCCTTGGTTGCGCGGCCCACGCCTTGCGCGCCGCGTCCCGAATGCATGCCAAAATAGCAGCCCATGATCGCTGCGATCATGCCGAACGCCGCCCCTTTGACCAGCGAGGACAGGATGTCGAGCGGCTCGAGGAAATCGACCGTGTTTTTCAGGTAGGACGCCGGGTTGAAGCCGAGGTTCTGCGTCGCCACGGCGTAGCCGCCCGCGATGCCGATGATGTCGCCCACGGCAACCAGAACAGGGACGGTGATCAATGCGGCCAGAACGCGCGGGGCCGCCAGGTATTTCATCGGGTGGGTCGACAGGGTGACCAGGGCGTCGATCTGCTCGGTCACCTTCATTGTGGCGATCTCGGCGGCGATCGACGAGGTGACGCGCGCCGCAATCATCAGGCCGACCATGACAGGACCCAACTCGCGCACCATGCCGATGGCCACGATCTGGGGCACGACGGCTTCGGCGTTGAAACGCGCGCCGCCGGCGTAGATCTGAAGCGCCAGCGCGCCGCCGGTGAATATGGTCGTCAGGCCGACGACCGGCAGCGACAGCCAGCCGATGTTCAGCAGAGCCATGCCCAGTTCACGCGGGTAGAACGGCGGTCGAAAGATGTGTGACAGAGCATCCAATGCAAACAGCGCCACGCGGCCGAACGCCGCCAGCAGGTTCAGGACCGCGCGGCCCAGTTCGCCAAGCCATGCGAGTGGATTCATTCGACATAGCCCCGCGAATAGCGGCTGCCGAGTGAGGTCAGGATCTCGTACCCGATGGTGCCTGCGGCCTCGGCCAGGTCGTCCACCGTCTGATGGCCATTCAGAATGCGCAGACGTTCGGGCGTGTGCGGCAGGTCGGTCACGTCGACGGTGATCAGATCCATCGAGATGCGTCCGACGACGGGGCAGGGCAGGTCGCCGGCAAACGTGTCGATGCCGCCACCGATGGCGCGGTGCAGCCCGTCGGCATAACCCGCGGCTACGGTTGCGATCCGCGAGGGGCGCCGGGCCTTCCACGTGTTGCCGTAGCCGACGGTTTCTCCGACCGCCAGCTCGCGCACCTGTATCACCGGCAGATCGACGGTGACCACAGGTTTGGCGCCCGCAAAAGGCAAGCCGCCATACAGGCCGATGCCGGGCCGACAGAAATCAAAGTGGAATTCCGGCCCCAGCAGAAGGCCACCGGTGGCCGCCAACGAACGCGGAGCTGATACGCCATCGGTCATCTCGCGGAAGGTTTTCAGCTGTTGCCGGTTCATGGGATGGTCGGGTTCGTCCGAACAGGCCAGGTGCGACATGACCACGACAGGGTTCAGCGCCTCGGCCCGGCTGCGCAGAGCGGCCCAGTCGGAAGGCTCCAGCCCGAGGCGGTTCATGCCACTGTCCAACTGAATCCCGAACGGATGGACCGGTAGCGCCTGCAGGTGGCGTTGGAATTGCTCGGGCGAGTTGATCAGCGGCACAAGGTCGTGATCGCGCAACAGGTCGGCGTCGCCCTCCATATGGCCTGAAAAGACGCAGATCAGGGGGCCGGGGCCAATCGCCTGACGGACGGCTGCACCTTCCTCGGCAACGGCGACAAAGAACTTGCGGACGCCTTCTTCGGCCAGCGTGTTGGCCACAGGTCCGGCGCCCAGACCATAGGCGTCGGCCTTGACCACGGCTCCGGTCTCGACATCGGTTTTTGCGTCCAGCGCCCGCCAGTTACTGGCCAGCGCATGAAGGTTGATCGTCAAACGTGCAGTACTCATGACCCGTTCATGACATTGCGCTGCACGAGGTCAAGGGGGAATGCGCTGCAAACGCGCGTAAAGTCCTTGCCATGGGCGGCTTGTAGCCGGGTTGCGCAGGTCCGTGCGGGCTTGAACGCGGGCAAGACAGCCTGCCAGCATTGTCCGCCTATCCGGGCCAAAACCGTTGGCTGATCCAGATCGTTCATCCGGCGCATTGGGCCGCGGCACATGGATTCGGGCCTGATGGGCTTAGTAGCCTTCGATCTGGCCACCCTGCTGCCAGGGTTTGACAAGGTTGCCAAATCGGGTGAACTGCGCCTCGAAGGACAGCTCGACCGTGCCGATGGGGCCGTGGCGCTGCTTGCCGACGATGACTTCGGCCTTGCCGTGCAGGCGCTCCATCGCCTGCTTCCACTCTTCCATCTTCTCCAGCTCGTGATCGCCGGGCTTTTCGCGCTCTTTGTAGTATTCCTCGCGGAACACGAACATCACCACGTCGGCGTCCTGCTCGATCGAGCCGGATTCGCGCAGGTCGGACAGCTGCGGGCGCTTGTCGTCACGGTTTTCCACCTGACGCGACAACTGCGACAGGGCGATGACGGGAATATTCAGCTCTTTCGCGATGGCCTTCATGCCCATCGATATCTCGGCG
Organism: Ruegeria sp. BC2; assembly: GCF_056539245.1. NCBI lineage: Bacteria > Pseudomonadati > Pseudomonadota > Alphaproteobacteria > Rhodobacterales > Roseobacteraceae > Ruegeria > Ruegeria sp. BC2. The sequence continues at coordinate 1,341,613 of NZ_JBQFUQ010000001.1, read as the reverse complement.
ATCTCGTTCACGCGGTTGTCGGACATGCCTCGGCACAGCTGCAGATAGTCGATGACCAGCAGGTCCAGCCCATGCGTCCGCTTGAGCCGCCGTGCCCGGGCCGCCAATTGTGAGATCGGCAGAGCCGGCGTGTCGTCGATGTAAAGCGGACAGGCTTCCAGCGCCTTGGCCGCATCGACGAAACGGCGGAACTCGTCCTCGGTCATGTCGCCTTGGCGGATCTTGTGGCTGGAGATCTCGGACGCCTCGGCCAGAACCCGTCCGGCCAGCTGCTCAGCGCTCATTTCCAGCGAGAAGAAACCGACGACGCCGCCGTCCACCGCACCCTCGGTACCATCGGCGCGCTGACCCCGCTTATAGGCTTTGGCCACGTTGAACGCGATGTTGGTCGCCAGCGAGGTCTTACCCATCGACGGACGCCCGGCAAGGATGATCAGGTCCGACGGGTGCAACCCGCCCAGCTGTTTGTCCAGGTCGACCAGCCCGGTCGAAATCCCGGCCATGCCGCCGCCGCGCTGATAGGCTTCGTTGGTGACATTCACCGCCTCGGTCACGGCCTTGAGGAAGGATTTGAACCCCTGTTCGGTCTGGCCCTGTTCGGACAGCTTGTAGAGCTTCTGCTCGGCCTCGACGATCTGTTCCTTGGGTTCGCTGGCCACTTCGACCCGCGCGGCCTTGTCCGAGATGTCGCGGCCAAGCCGGATCAATTCGCGCCGGATCGCCAGATCATAGATCATCTGGGCATAGTCATGCACGGCGAAGGCGCTGATCGAGGCCCCGGCCAGCTTGACCAGATAGGCCGGGCCGCCGAGTTCCTTCAAACCCTCGTCCTCGGCCATGAAGGATTTCAGAGTCACCGGCGATGCCAGCGCGTTCTTGGCGATGCGCGCGGCGGCGACCTCATAGATACGGGCATGGACCGGGTCATAAAAATGCTCGGGCCCGATGATCGAGGCGACCCGGTCATACAGGTCGTTGTTGGTCAGGATCGCACCCAGAAGCTGCTGTTCGGCCTCGATGGAATGCGGCATGGTCTCGGCGTTCTGAATCTGCGCCGCTGCCTGCTCGATACTGCTGATCTCGTTCATTGCTGCTCTCGCTGTCCCCATGGGACAAAGGTCATATCGCGGCCCCGTGAGTCGGGGCAAATTGTATGTTTTCTGGGGATATGCTGTGCATATCTTCCGCACCTGCATCTTGCCGCAGGGATCGGTCATTCGTCAACATCTTGTGGATAGGCAGCAAGGTTGACGGCCAGTGTTTCGCGACCGTCAACAATGGCCCGACAGTCAGCTCTTGTTGGCCTCCTGCCAGCCGCGCGGGTCGTTCAGGAAGGCTTCGACCCCGTCCAACGTTTCCGCGTCGAACGTGCCTTGCGCCTTGGCCTCGGCCAGTACATCCCACCAGGTGCACAGGTGGTGCAGTTGCACACCGTGATCGCCCAGCGTCTTTTCGGTTTCGGGGAAGATGCCATAATAGAAGATCACCGCCGTATGCCCACAGGTGGCGCCGGTTTCGCGGATTGCGTCCACGAAGGACAGTTTTGAGCCGCCGTCGGTGGTCAGGTCCTCGACCAGCAGCACGCGCTGGCCTTCGGTCATGGCCCCTTCGATCCGGGCGTTGCGGCCATAGCCCTTGGGCTTCTTGCGCACATAGGTCATCGGCAGGGCCATGCGCTCGGCCACCATCGCGGCGAAGGGGATGCCCGCGGTCTCACCACCGGCGATGTTGTCGAAGGCTTCGAACCCGGCATTCCGCATGACGGTGACCGTCAGGAAGTCCATAAGGGTCGACCGGATGCGCGGGTACGAGATTAGCCTGCGGCAATCGATATAGGTGGGGCTGGGCAGGCCACTGGCCAGCGTGAACGGCTCGCGCGCGTTGAAATGCACCGCCTTGATCTCCAGCAGCATCCGCGCGGTCAGGCGGGCGATTTCCGTGCTGTCGGGAAAGGAACTGGGGATCATGGCGGGACCTCGGTGCTGAAATGACGTTGCGGGCTGATAGCCTGTCGACCGGCCCGATGTCGAGAGGGGTTGGCGCAAAAGAAAAGCGGACCTCCCAAGAGGTCCGCTTGATGCCCGGATGGGCAGTCGAGCCAGCCAAGGTGGGCTTAGCTGCTCATGTCATAGGCCCGTTCGCCGTGGACCGACAGGTCGAGCCCGTTCGTTTCGGTCTCGGCGTCTACGCGAAGCGGGGTGACAAGCGCAACCACCTTGATCAGCACAAACGTGACAACTGACGTAAAGACACCCACGATCACCAGCCCGCCCAGCTGCGCGGTCCAGGCGCCTAGGCCGAAGACGGCGATCATGATGGTGCCGAAAATGCCGCCCACGCCATGCACGGCGAACACGTCCAGCGTATCGTCGATGTTCAGCACGTTGCGGACCACGTTCACCGCCTCTTGGCACAGGATGCCGGCGACCGCGCCGATGATCAGCGCCTGAACCGGATCGACATAGCCCGAGGCCGGCGTGATCGAGGCCAGACCCGCGATGGTCCCGGTGACCAGACCGACCAACGAGGCCTTGCCGTATTTGATCCGCTCCCACAGCGCCCAGCTGAGCGATGCGGTGGCGGCCGAGATATGCGTGACCGTCAGCGCCATGGCCGCGCCACCATCGGCGGCGAGTTGCGAGCCGCCGTTGAAGCCGAACCAGCCGACCCATAGCATCGCGGCCCCGATCATGACGTATCCGGGGTTGTGCGGCGGGGTGGTGCGGTTCTTGCGCGGCCCCAGGACCCACGCGATGATCAGAGCGGCCAGACCAGCAGTTTCGTGCACCACGATGCCACCGGCGAAATCGCGCACGCCGATTTCACCCAGAATGCCGCCATCGGTCAGGATGCCACCGCCCCAGATCCAATGCACCACCGGCGCATAGCACAGCAGCATCCAAAGGCCCGAAAAGACCAGCACGAAACCAAAGCCCACGCGTTCCACATAGGCGCCGACGATCAGGGCCGGGGTGATGATGGCAAAGGTCATCTGGAAGGCAAAGAACAGCACCTCGGGCAGGGTGCCCGACAGGCTGTCGGCATCAACGCCGTTCAGAAACGCCTTGCCCAGCCCGCCCCACAGGCCTGAACCGCCGTCACCGAAGGCGATCGAATACCCGGCGACCAGCCACAGGATGCTCATCAAGCAGGCGATCGCGAAACAGTGCATGAAAACGCTCAGCACGTTGCGGGCGCGCACCAGCCCGCCATAGAACAGGGCCAGGCCCGGCAAAGTCATGAACAGGACCAGCGCCGTCGCGACGATGATCCAGGCGGTATCGGCTCCGTTCATTGGGCCGTTCTCCTCTTTCCTGAAGCTGCGCCAAGGGGCGCGGTGTGAGTGACGTGCCGTGGGTTCAACCGAACGGACGCCGAGGAAAAAAGAGGCAGGGTGCGAAAAAGGTGCCTGTTTTGGCGTCCTTTTTCCAAGTGGTGACAAAAAGTGCGCCTTATCCGGGCAAGTGCTAAAAATTTAGGCTAGTTCGGAAAGGCCGTTTTCCAGCAGTTTCAGCGCATGATCCCGCGCCGCGCGTCGGACATTGGCGCGGCCTGCGGCGCCGAACTCGACGGTTTCGGTCAGGGTGGGGCGGCCTGTGACTGCAAGGCCGAAACAGACCTGGCCCTCGGGCTTGAACTCGGACCCGCCGGGCCCCGCGATGCCGGTGATCGAGACCGCAAGCTGCGCTTGGGAATGCGCCAGCGCACCCTCGGCCATTTCGCGGGCGACCTCTTCAGAGACGGCACCATGGGCCGCCAAGGTCTCGGCCCGCACGCCCAGCATGTCCTGCTTGGCGGCGTTGGTATAGGTGACGAAGCCTCGGTCAACCACGGCAGAACTGCCGGGAATGTCGGTCAGCGCGGCGGCGACCATGCCGCCCGTGCAACTTTCGGCGGTGGCGATCATGACGTTCAGCGCCTTTGCGCGGTCGAGCAGTTCGGCGACGGTCATAGGCCCAATACTCCATGTGCGATCCCGGCCAGGATCAGAACGCCCACGGCCGCGAACATGCCCGCGATCACGTCGTCCAGCATCACGCCCAAGGGGTCGCCACGACGGTCGGCCCAGCCGACGGGGCCTGGCTTGGTGATGTCGAACAAGCGGAACAGCAAAAACGCGGCGATCCAGCCCGGCCATAGGGCGGTGACCGCGATGTCATGCGCCCAGGCGGGATAGGACACGGCCCAGATGGCGATGAATTGGCCCGCGACCTCGTCGATGACGATCTCCGAAGGGTCGTGATCGTCCTGCCCGGCGGTCATGACGCCCGTGGCCCAGGTGCCGGCCGCAAAAACGGCGACGGTTGCGACGGCCAGCAGCGGGAAGCCGCCCAGCAGATGCAGCGCCAAGGCCAAAGGCAGGGCGGCCAGCGAACCCCAGGTGCCGGGGGCAGGGCGAAGGTAACCGATCCCGGCGACGGTTCCGATCAGGCGCGCCAGGGTCATGGTTTCACCAGACAGGCGGTTGCGATAGCGGCGATGCCTTCCTTGCGGCCGGTAAAGCCCAGCCGCTCGGACGTGGTGGCCTTGATCGACACGCGGTCGGCCTCCAACCCCATGATTTCGCTCATTTTCTGCCGCATCGCCAAAGCGTGCGGGCCGATCTTGGGGTATTCGCAGACCAGCGTGCAGTCGACGTTCGAGATGCGAAAGCCCATGCGCGCGGCCAGATCCACCGCATGGCGCAGAAAGATCTCGCTGGCGGCGCCTTTCCACTGTGGGTCGGATGGGGGAAAGTGCTGACCGATATCGCCCTGCGCCAGCGCGCCATAGATCGCGTCGGTGACGGCGTGCATGCCCACATCCGCGTCGGAATGGCCCTGCAGCCCCCGATCATGTGGGACCTCGACGCCGCACAGGATCACGTGATCGCCCGGCCCGAACCGGTGCACGTCATATCCGTTGCCCAGCCTTACATCCATGTCTGACCTCAATATCCTTTCGGCCCGGGCAAAATCCTCGGGCCGTGTGATTTTCAGATTGTCCGCGTCGCCCGGCACGATGGCCACGTTGATCCCGGCGGCGCGGGCAACCTCGACATCATCGGCGGCCCCACCGGGATACACCGCATGCGCGGCGACGATGGCGTCATAGCGGAACCCCTGCGGCGTCTGCGCGGCAAACAGGCCCGCGCGATCTCGGGTGCCGGTAACTTGGTCGTCGGCCCCGGTCCACAGCGCATCGGTGACCGGCAGCCCCGGCGCCGCAGCGGCGTGGGTGTCGAGGGCCGCCAGCACGTCACCAATGACCCGCGCGCTGACACAGGGCCGGGCGACGTCATGGATCAGAACCTTGCTGACGCCGCGATCGGCCAGCGCCTGCAGCCCGTTGCGCACGGACTCGGCGCGGTCGGCGCCGCCGGGCGCAAGAATCAGGCCGCTGTCGGCGAATTCCGTCCAGGCCTCGGGGTCATCGGCGGACAGGACCAGCACGACCAGCGGCACCTGCGCCTTGATCCGTTCGATCGTCCAGTCGGCCACACGCCGCCCGGACAAGGGGCGCCACTGTTTGGGCTGGCCCCCTCCGGCGCGCAGGCCGCGCCCGGCGGCGACGATGATGGCGGCGGTAGTCATGTTTGAATTTCCGACCTTCGTTTGGCTTCCGTGTTTAGGCGGCGGTGAAAGCAGAGGCAATCACTCGCGGCAAGCTGATTAAAAATTAGGCATATGATGATTTTGCGGGCTTGCTGGTCGTGGATTTGTTGTTCATATGCCCCGGATTCGATATGAAAACCGCAAATGCTCAAGGATTAGGCACGTTGACGCTGCGCATTGCCGAGAAAACTTTGACCCCGCCAGTTCTGCTGGCGCCGATGGCCGGAATCACCGACCGGCCGTTTCGTGACCTCGTCCTGCGGTTTGGCGCCGGGATGGTGGTCAGCGAGATGGTCGCCAGCCAAGAGATGGTGCAGGCCAAGCCCGGCGTGCGCGAACGGGCCGAACTGTCAGCGGATGTGGAAAACACCGCCGTACAACTGGCTGGGCGCGACGCCTATTGGATGGCCGAGGCCGCGCGGCAGGTCGCCGACCGGGGCGCGCGGGTGATCGACATCAACATGGGCTGCCCGGCCAAGAAGGTGACGAACGGCTATTCCGGCTCGGCTCTGCTGAAGACGCCCGACCATGCCCTCACCCTGATCGAGGCGGTCGTGGGCGCGGTGGAGGTGCCGGTGACGCTCAAGACCCGACTGGGCTGGGACGACACGCTGCTGAACGCGCCGGACGTGGCGCGGCGGGCGCAGGAGGCCGGCGTTCAGATGGTGACGATCCACGGGCGCACGCGCTGTCAGTTCTACAAGGGCGAGGCGGATTGGGCCGCGATCCGCGCGGTCAAGGATGCCGTCAGCATTCCGGTCGTGGCCAATGGCGACATCACCAGCCCCGAGCGTGCGCAGACAGCGCTGTGGCAGTCGGGCGCGGATGGCGTCATGGTGGGCCGTGGCGCGCAGGGCAAACCTTGGCTGCTGGCGCAGATCGCGCACGAGCTGTGGGGGACGCCGGCGCCAGACGTTCCCGAGGGCGACGACCTGGCCGACATGGTGCGGGCGCATTATGAAGCGATGCTGGGGTTCTATGGCGCCGATCTGGGCCTGCGTGTCGCGCGCAAGCATCTGGGCTGGTACATGGACGAGGCCAGAACGCCGGCGTCCCTGCGCCGCGCTGTCCTGACCTCGCGCGATCCGGTCGAAGTTCTGCGGCTGATCGGCGACGCGTTGACGGAAAATGCCGAGGCGGCAGCATGATTTCGGATCAGGTCATCTGGGCTTCGCTGCCGGTTCCCGCCTTCATCATCGACCCCGAGGACCGCATCGCCGACGTCAATTCCTCGGGTGAGGGGTTCCTGAACGCTTCGCGCAAATCGGTGGTCGGGCATCCGGTCTGGGACCAGATCGCCGTGGACGCGCCGTTGGAAGAGGCGTTCACGCGCGCCCGCGCGCAGGGCACGCCGTTGTTCGTGAATGACGTGGATGTGGGTTCGGGCAATCGCGCGCCGCTGCAATGCGCGCTGCAGATCGCGCCTCTGCTGGGGCATCCGGGGTCGATGATCATGATCGTCTCGCCGCGCGAACTGGCCACCCGCATGACTCGCGGCAACACGGTCAAATCGGCGGCGCAGTCGGCGATCGGCATGGCCGAGATGCTGGCGCATGAAATCAAGAACCCGCTGGCTGGGATCACCGGTGCTGCACAGTTGCTGAGCATGAATATCGGCCCGCAAGATCTTGAGTTGACAGACCTTATCGTGGCCGAGAGTCGCCGGATCGTGAAGCTGCTTGAGCAGGTCGAGCAGTTCGGAAACCTCTCGCGGCCCGAGTTCAAGCCGGTCAACATCCACGATGTTCTGGACCGCGCGCGCCGCTCGGCGCTGCTGGGCTTTGGCGCGGACATGACCATCATCGAGGATTACGACCCGTCGCTGCCACTGGCCTATGGTGACCCGGATCAGCTGTTGCAGGTGGTTCTGAACCTGCTCAAGAACGCGTCCGAGGCCGCCGGCCCCGAGGGCGGGACGATCCGCCTGCACACCTATTTCGAACATTCCTTCCGTCTGCGGCGCAGTGATGGCTCGGGTCACTCGTTGCCGTTGCAGATCGAGATCATCGACGATGGCCCGGGCCTGCCCGAGGACATCCGCGGCGATATTTTCGACCCGTTCGTTTCCGGCAAGGAAAACGGCACCGGCCTTGGCTTGGCACTGGTCAGCAAGATCGTATCCGACCACGACGGTTGGATCACGGCCGAGTCGGTGCCGGGGCGGACAGTCTTCCGGCTGTCACTGCGCCGCGCGCCGCGCGAGGCAGGGCAGGACAAAGAATAATCAAGGAGAACACCAGATGGATGGCACGGTACTGGTTGCAGATGATGACAGAACGATCCGGACGGTTCTGACCCAGGCCCTGACGCGGGCGGGCTGCAAGGTGCATGCGACCTCGTCCCTGACGACGCTGATGCGTTGGGTCGGCGAGGGCAAGGGCGACGTGGTGATCTCGGACGTGGTCATGCCCGATGGCAACGGGCTGGAAATGCTGCCCAAGATCGCACAGGACCGGCCGGGCCTGCCGGTGATCGTGATCTCGGCCCAGAACACGATCATGACGGCGATCCAGGCGGCCGAGGCGGATGCCTATGACTATCTGCCCAAACCGTTCGACCTGCCGGATCTGATGAAGCGCACCGCCCGGGCGTTGGACCGCAAGCAGCGGGTTCAGATCGAACCCGCGGACACATCCGAAGACCGCCCCGACGAGTTGCCATTGGTCGGTCGAACTCCGGTGATGCAAGCCCTGTACAGGTTGGTCGCCCGGGTCATGAACACCGATCTTTCGGTCATGATTTCCGGTGAAAGTGGCACGGGCAAGTCGTTGATTGCGAGGGCAATTCACGATTTCTCAGACCGGCGGACACTGCCTTTTGTGACTGCTACTGCAGCAGACCTGCGCGACCTGGAGGGTCCGGCCCGGGTCATGGCCCGGGTGCGCGGCGGTACCTTGCTGATCGACGAAATTGCAGACCTGGACGATGAAATCCAGGCCCGGATCGTGCGGATGATGGACACGCCCGGCGACCACGTTCCGCGCTTCATGGCGACCAGCCAGTCGGACCTGACCGAGGCGATGGAAAGCGGGCGGGTGCGGCAGGACCTTTATTACCGCCTCTGCGGTGCCACCATCCATGTGCCAGCCCTGCGCGAGCGGGTCGACGACATCCTGCTGCTGGCCGAGCATTTTCTGGCCCGTGAAGAACGCGAAAACGGCACAAAGCGGCGGTTGGGCCCTGACGCGATCGAACTTGTTCGCCGGTATTCCTGGCCCGGCAACGTGCGCCAACTGGAAAACGCTATCCGGCGGCTGAGCCTGACAAGCCGATCCGACGAAATCACCAAGTCCGAGGTCGAGGCCGTCTTGGGCAGTCAGCCCGAGGCCGAACCACTGCTGAGCGGGAGCGAACGAGAGAAGCTGTCTTCGTCGGTTGCGCGGCATCTGCGGCGCTACTTTGACCTTCATGGAAACATGCTGCCGCCACCGGGTCTGTACCAGCGCATTCTGCGCGAGGTCGAGGCTCCGCTGATCGAAATCGCGCTGGATGCGACCGGAGGAAATCAGGCAAAATGTGCCGATTTGCTGGGGATCAACCGGAATACGCTGCGCAAAAAAATCACTGATCTCGATATTCAGGTGACACGTCGGCGCAAACTGATGTAATCTCGCCACACAAACCGTGGCATCCGAGCACAGTCCCGGAAAAGACCACGACATATGGCGGTACGCCGCGAAAGCGGCACATCAGGATGAGGGCAGACGGTGGTATCCCGGGCACAGAAACGGCCGGCATTATCCCTGAATCGGTGGCGTAAGTCCCGGAAACTGCGCAATTTCGGCACCTTGGGGCTGGTTGTGTTGGGGCCGGTCCTGACACTTGCGACCTACCTTGTAATCGGGCCGTTTGACCTGGGTGCGAATGCCCCCACGCTTCGGCTGATTCTGCTGGCAGACCTTGTCTACATTCTGGTCGTGGCGGCCCTGGTTCTGGGGCAGTTGGGCAATCTTATTGCGGCGCGCCGGGCCAAATCGGCGGGCTCTCGCCTACACCTGAGGCTGATCGGTGCGTTCACGCTGTTGGCGCTGGTGCCCACGGTGACGGTTGCGATTTTTGCCGGTCTGACCGTGAATATCGGGCTTGAGGGATGGTTCTCGGACCGGGTCAGGCAGGTGGTCGGATCTTCGCTGACGGCCGCCGAGGCCTATGAACAAGAGCACGAACAGGGTCTGACGCAGGATGCCACGGTTCTTGCGCGGTTTCTTGACAATGCACGCAAGCTGGACTTCTACATCTCGGATGCCGAGCTGCGCGAGGTGCTGGCCCAGGGGCAGGCACAGATTCAGCGCGGACTGCGCGAAGCCTACGTGATTGACGGCAGTGGTGAAATCCGGGCCCGCGGAGACAGGTCTTATCTGTTCAACTACGAACCGCCGACACCCGAGGAGTTGGAGCAGGCCCGAGAAGAGGGTCTGTTGATCATCGCGGACTGGCCCAACAACGAATTTCGCGCTCTGGTGCCGCTGCGCGCCTATCTGGACCGATACCTGTATGTCAGTCGCGCCGTAGATGGCCAGTTGTTGACCCTTTTGGATGACACCAAGGAAACCGCGCAGTTCTATCAACAGTTGGAAAACGAACGGGGCAGGGTGCTGTTCGAGTTCGGGCTGCTGTATCTGGGGTTTGCGGTAATCCTCATCTTGGCGGCCGTTTCGCTGGGTATGTGGTTCGCCGAGCGGCTCTCGCGCCCGGTTGGTCGTCTGACCACCGCCGCGCAGCGGGTCGGGGCCGGTGATCTGGACGTGCAGGTCATCGAGGAGGCCAGCGACGACGAAATCGCCATGCTGGGGCGCTATTTCAACCAGATGACCCGGCAATTGAAGGCGCAGCGGGGTACGCTGCTTGAAAACACCCGCCAGATCGAAAGCCGCCGCCGACTGTTCGACTCGGTGCTCAGCTCGGTGACTTCTGGCGTTGTCGGGGTGGATCCGGATGGTCAGGTGACATTCGTCAACCGATCGGCCGAGCGCTTGCTGGACTGGAAGGGCCATGAGCAACAATTGGCAATCGGCATCGCCGTGCCCGAGTTCCTGCCTTTGTTCGAAGCGCTGAAAGAAGGCAACCAGGAAGCAATTCAGGACGAAATCAAGGTCACCCGCAAGGGACAGCTGGAAAACCTGCTGGTCCGGATGGCAACCCGGCGCGGCGAGGACGGCAGGCTGGAAGGTTACGTGGTCGCCTTTGACGACGTGACCGATCTGGTCAGCGCCCAGCGTATGGCGGCCTGGGGTGATGTGGCCCGCCGCATCGCGCATGAGATCAAGAACCCGCTGACCCCCATTCAGCTGAGCGCCGAACGCATCCGGCGGAAGTTCGCGCGGAAACTGGATGAAGAGGACAGCGCCAGCCTTGAATCCATGACCGACGTGATCGTTCGCCAGACCAGCGATCTGCGCCGGATCGTCGACGAATTCTCGAAGTTTGCCCGAATGCCCGAGCCCGACCGGCACGAGGAAGATATCGCGGGCCTGGTGCGCGAGGCGGTTCTGCTGCAGCAGGCCGGTCAGCCAGACGTTCAGATCGACGCGGAGATCCCGGACCAGCCAGTATTGGCCGATGTGGACGCGACGATGCTGAACCAGGCGCTCACAAATCTGATCAAGAACGCCGGCGAAGCCATCGAAACCCTGAAAAAGAAGGGTCTGCCCGACAACCTCAGCCCGCAGATAAAGGTGCGCCTGTCCACGGATGACGACGGAACACTGATTACCATCGCGGACAACGGCATCGGGCTGCCCGAAGACCGGGCGCGGCTGTTCGAGCCCTATGTGACGACGCGCGACGAAGGGACTGGCCTGGGCCTGCCCATCGTCAAGAAAATTATTGAAGAACACGGCGGTACGCTGACCCTTGAGGACGCGCCCGTGTTCGACGGACAGGACCATTTTGGCGCAATGGCCGTGATCCGGTTGCCGAAGGCCAACACGGCCCCGGTCGCAGCGCCGCAAAAGCAGGCAATTAAATCCAAGACACTGAAAGCAGGCCAAAGATGAGCGACATTCTGATCGTAGATGACGAGCGCGATATTCGCGAACTGGTGTCCGACATTCTGGAGGACGAAGGATATTCCACCCGGCTGGCCGGCAACTCGGACGAGTGCATGGCCGCGATCAACGCAGAACCACCCGGGTTGTTGATCCTGGACATCTGGCTCAAGGACAGCCGCATGGATGGGATCGACATTCTGAAGGCGGTCAAACGCGACAATCCGGATGTTCCGGTGGTGATCATATCGGGGCACGGGAATATCGAAATCGCCGTCGCGGCGATCAAGCAGGGGGCATATGATTTTATCGAAAAGCCCTTCAATATCGACCAGTTGATGGTGGTGATCCGCCGCGCGATGGAAACGTCGCGCCTTCGTCGCGAGAATGCCTCGCTCAAGCGCAAGGAAGTCAGCAATTCCGACATGATCGGCAAGTCGGCTGCGTTCCGCGCGATGCTGAGCCAGTTGGACAAGGTGACCAAATCCAACGGTCGGGTCATGCTGCGTGGTCCCGCCGGATCGGGCAAGGAAATCGCCGCGCGCTACATCCATGCGCATTCGAACCGGGCGAACGCGCCCTTTGTCACGGTCAACTGCGCCGGCGTCGAACCCGAGCGCATGGAAGAAGTTCTGTTCGGTCGTGAATCCGCCGAACGCGGCGTTGAATCCGGTCTGCTCGAACAGGCCCATGGCGGTGTGGTCTATTTCGACGAGGTCGCCGACATGCCGTTGGGCACGCAGTCCAAGATCTTGCGCGTTCTCGTCGATCAGCAGTTTCAGAGGGTGGGTGGCTCGGACAACGTTCGGGTCGATCTGCGCGTGATCTCTTCCACCAACCGCGACCTTGAAACCGAGATTGCCGCGGACCGGTTCCGCGAAGAGCTGTATCACCGCCTCAACGTCGTCCCGATCGCGGTGCCGTCTTTGGAAGAACGGCGCGAGGATATTCCTGTCCTCGCCAAGCATTTCATCGAGATGTGCAACGAAACCCAGGGCCTCCCCGTGCGCGAGTTGTCGGAAGAGGCCGTGGCTCTGCTGCAGACCATGAGTTGGCCTGGCAACGTGCGCCAGTTGAAGAACTTGGTCGAGCGGGTTTTGATCCTTGGTGATGGCACCGGACCGATCGAAGCGCGGGAATTGCCGAATGAAGAGGAAAAGGCCGACGATTCCGGCCGGGTCGTGCTGTCGGGCGCTTTGGCAACGCTGCCACTGCGCGAGGCACGAGAGGCGTTCGAGCGTGAGTATCTGCTGACCCAGATCAATCGCTTTGGCGGCAATATCAGCCGCACGGCCAGTTTCGTTGGAATGGAACGCAGCGCCTTGCACCGCAAGCTGAAATCGCTGGGTGTAGTCACGTCGAACAAGTCGGGCGCGCGGGTGGCGCAACTGGACGAGCCTGAACCGGCGGAATAGGGGCCGGCCACACCGGCAGGACAACGGGAGGCGCCCGGCCATGACGCTAGCGATGATCCAGCAGGGATTTCCCGCCTTTGGTCGTCGTCTCAAACGGCTTCGGCGGGCCACCGGGATGAAGCAGGCGGCGCTTGCACATGTGATGCGGGTCGATCAGGCCACGGTGTCGCGCTGGGAAAACGGGGTCCAGACCCCAAGCCCTGAACAACAGGCTGCGGTTTTCACGGCGCTTTCGGATCACCGCGCCGACGATGCAGCACTGAAGCGGCTTGTCGGCAGTTCGCAAGCCTGTCTCCATCTGGTGGACGAAGCGAGCCATGTTTGTCTGGCCTATTCACCCAGCCGCGCACGGGATTGGTCAGCCAGCCAGCACTCGTTGTTGGGGGTGTCGCTGTGGCAGTTTGCGACCGACGAGATCCGCCAGGCCGAAATGGAGCTGACGGACGAGGGTTGGTGGGACCTGCAGGTGCCAAATCCCAAGGCTTTCATTACTTCTCAGGCCGTGCACGACCAGATCACCATCAGCGCAGGCCAAATCGTATGGGAGCGACTGTATCTGGCCGATGGAACCCCAGTGCGCCTTGTCAGCGGCACGCGCGTACGCGCCGCATAATATATGCGTTCACCTCGCCAGAGGCCGAGGGTAGAACGCGGGTGTGACTCAATCTTTTCGCATATTCCTGCAGGTGGTCCTGTTATGGGTGGCTGGACTGGGCGCGGCCACGCAGTTCGCCAAGATCGCCGTTGCCTTCGACGCGGTCGGTGCATTGTACCCAGGCTATGGGGATTCGATCGGCTGGTTGTTGTCGATCATCAGTTTGATGGGCGCCGTTCTGGGGGCCATGTCAGGCGCCATTACCGCGCAGTTCGGACCGGTCCGCCTGCTGGTGTTCGGTTTGCTGCTGGGCGGCGTTGTATCGGTGTTCCAGTCCACCATGCCTAGCTTTCAAGTGATGCTGGCCAGCCGGATCATCGAGGGCGTTTCGCATCTGGCGATCGTGGTTGCCTCTCCGACGCTGATCGCACAGATCACACGCGGAGCCGCGCGCAATGCCGCCATGGTTTTGTGGAGTTCTTTCTTTGGAGTTGCCTTTGCGCTGAACGCTTGGTTCGGTCTGCCGATGATCCAGCGTTTTGGATTGGCGGATTTCTTCATGGGCCACGGGTTCCTGATGGCGCTGATTGCAGGACTGGTCGCCGTGTTTCCGCCAAAGGTTCCGCCCATCGCGACGGAACGGCAGGGGTGGGGGCTGGGGTCCATCCTGAAGACGCATCTTGAAACCTACCGCTCGCCCCGCATGGCAGCACCGGCGATCGGATGGTTCTTCTACACTCTGACCTTCGTGTCGTTGCTGGCGATCCTGCCCGGCCGTATGCCCGAGGATCAGTCGGTTCTTGTAGCCAGTCTGATGCCGCTGGCAGGAATCGTGCTGTCGTGGGTCGCGGTGCCCGTGCTCTTGACTTTCCTGACCGCGGTCACGGTTGTAAATCTTGGTTTTGCGGCCGGGATGGCTGCCCTTGCCCTGCTGTTTTTCGGAGCGCCTCTGCCCGTGGTCGGCATTGCGCTGTTTGCGGTGTTGGGCCTGGTACAGGGCGGCAGTTTCGCGGCGGTTCCTCAACTGAATGGCTCGGCCCGGGATCAGGCGCTGAGCTATGGGGCGATGGCGCAGATGGGAAATGCGGGCAACCTGCTGGGCACACCTGTTCTGCTTGCAATCCTTTGGCGCGCCGGAGAGGGCTCGATGTTCGTGGCCGTACTTGTATTCTATGCAGCCGCCATCGCAGCACATCTGTTCCTGTCACTCCGCCGGCGATCGTCGCCCGACGATCTGGGCTGAGGTCAGTCGATCAGCCCGGCAACCCCGGCGTGATGATCTGGAATGACCCGTCGTCGAATTTGACGAAACAAGAGGCCGTGCCCAATGGCGGCAGGACGGTTGTTCGGGTCGGCGGAACGCCCGATTTGACCGACTGTTTGCAGGGCGGCAGGCTGACGGGGCGGTATCCCTTCTTGGCCATGCACTGCGCCTCGACCGTGTTTCGCAGCCCCTGATTTACATCTACGGTGTAAACGCGGCCCGGCTCCCACCATCCTCCTGTGCGATAGCATCGCCCGCGCCCATCGCAATAGGTGCGGCCCGGCCAATAGGTGGGCGGGCTTTGGCGCACCTGGTTTGCAACCGGTGCATCCTTCAGCGCCTGCACTTGGCATTCGGTCGTTTCGGCCTGCATCCGCGAGACGCTTTCGCCTTCGCGATAATACATCGACAACGGCCCGCATCCGGCCAGCAGGGCAAGGGGAACAAGCAATCGAAGCACTGTTTTCATTCGCTTATCTTGCATCACACAGGCCGTCATGACAATTCGATTGACCGCTCTGTGGGCATCTGTCATTCAAAACGCTCAGGCAGAAAGGCCAAAGGCATGAAGGTCATCATTTGTGGCGCCGGCCAGGTGGGCTGGCAGATTGCTCGGCACCTTTCGGGCGAGTTGAATGACGTCACCGTTGTGGACAACAACCCTGACCTGGTACGCCGGGCGACCGAGACGCTGGACGTTCAGGGCATCGCCGGCTTTGCCAGCTATCCCGACGTGCTCGAGCGGGCCGGAGCCCGTGACGCCGACATGATCATCGCCGCGACCCATTCTGACGAGGTGAACATGGTCACCTGCCAGATGGCGCACTCGGTGTTCTCGATCCAGCGAAAGATCGCGCGGTTGCGGTCAAAATCCTACCTCGAAGCGATCCATCGCGACCTGTACCGCCGTGACCATCTTCCGATCGACGTGGTGATCAGCCCCGAACGTGAAGTGGCCGCCGCAGCCATGCGCCGCCTGTCGGCGCCTGCGGCTTTTGACACGGAACTGTTCATGGATGGCAAGGCGCAGCTTCTGGGCATTCGGATCGCCGAGGATTGCCCGATCGTCAACACACCTCTGCGCCAGCTGACAGACCTGTTTTCAACGCTCAGCGCCATTGTGGTGGGTATTCGCCGCGACGGAACGCTGTTCGCGCCGGAATCCGAGGACCAATTGTTCGTCGGTGACGAATGCTATGTATTTACCAGCGTCCAAGACGTTGACCGCACGATGGAGGTCTTTGGTAAATCACAGAAAAAGCAGGATCGCGTGGTCATCGTGGGCGGCGGGAATGTCGGCCTTGAAGTCGCCCGGACACTGGAAGAGCGCGAGGGCCGCATCCGTGCAAAGGTTATCGAGCGTGACCGGCGCTGTGCGGAACTGGCCGCCGAGTCGCTGGAGCGTACGATCGTTCTGAACGGCGACGGTCTGGATTCAGCGCTGTTGAGCGAAGCGGGGATCGAGCGCGCGGACGCGATGCTGGCCGTCACCGATGACGACCGGACCAACATGCTGGCTGCGGTCCGGGCCAAGGCCGAAGGTTGCCCGCTGGCGATTGCGTTGATCAACGACCCCAGCATGGTGGCCCTGATGGGGCCGTTGGGGATTGACGCCTATATCAACCCGCGGGCCACGACCGTCAGTTCGATCCTGCGCCATATCCGGCATGGCCGGGTGCGACAGGTCTATTCGATCGGCGATGCCGAGGCCGAAGTGATCGAGGCCGAAGTGCTATCAACCTCGCCAATGGCCGGGCAGAAACTGCGCGACATCGACTTTCCCGAAGGCGTCCTGGTCGGCGCGGTGCGCAAGGGCGACGAGGTCCTGCGGCCCACTGGCAGTCTGCGGATTGACGAAAAGGACGTGGTTGCGATTTTCGCAATGGCCAATGATGTACCCGAGGTCGAACGCCTGATGCAGGTTTCGATCGACTTTTTCTGATGGCTGTCGCCCGCGCACCCAAAATCAGCGTTATTCGGCGGCTGCCGCTGTTTCTGTTGATCACGGCGGTTGTGTCCCTGGCCATGTGGATCCCGGCAATCTACGCCCTTGCCTTGGATGACCACCCCACGTCGCGGTCGTTCTTCTATTCGGGTTTGGTGGGGCTGTTCCTGGTCACGATCGTTGGCCTG
This sequence comes from Ruegeria sp. BC2, assembly GCF_056539245.1. Taxonomy (NCBI): domain Bacteria; kingdom Pseudomonadati; phylum Pseudomonadota; class Alphaproteobacteria; order Rhodobacterales; family Roseobacteraceae; genus Ruegeria; species Ruegeria sp. BC2. The sequence continues at coordinate 1,324,625 of NZ_JBQFUQ010000001.1, read as the reverse complement.
GCGACGGCCAGCCGGCAGCCGCGGCGCGGAACCTTGGGGCAGTTGGCTGTCCTGCTGGGCTCGCTGACGGTATTGCCGCTGTTTCTGGCCGTTCCTGTCCATGACGCGTTGGGGAACACGACCTTTCTGAACGCCTATTTTGACATGGTCAGCGCCATCACCACCACCGGAGCGGACCTGTTTCCCGACCCCGAGCGCCTGTCGGCGCCGGTTCACCTGTGGCGGGCGCTCGTCGGCTGGATGGGTGGGTTGCTGATGTGGATCTCGGCGGCTGCGATCCTGGCGCCCCTGTCGTTGGGCGGGTTCGAGATTACCGCGCGCGGACAGCCGGGCCGCCCGGTTTCGGGCGTAGCCCAGAGCGAAAAGGTCGACCCACGGGGGCGACTGCTCCGTGTGACGGCGACATTGACCCCGGTTTATGCCAGCCTCACAGCGGTAATCTGGGTCTTGCTGTTGATCGCAGGAGAAAAGGGTCTGACGGCCATCTGCCACGCAATGTCGGTGATGGCGACGTCCGGTATCTCGCCAGTGGGCGGGTTGGAAGGGTCCACCGCCGGGATCACCGGCGAGGCCATCCTGTTTCTGTTCCTGTTCTTTGCCTTGTCCCGCCTGACGTTTTCAAAGGACACCGCAACAACGGGCTATTCCCGGCTGGACCACGATCCGGAATTCCGGATCGGCCTGATGATCGTCGTCGGCGTGGCGGCATTGTTGGTCTTCCGGGTGCTGGCCGGGGTTGCCGAGATCGGCGGGCAGGTGACGGGCCTGCAAACGCTGAACGTCATCTGGGGCATGTTGTTCACGGTGATGTCGTTCCTGACGACGGCCGGGTTCGAAAGCGCTTATTGGAACGACGCGCAACAGTTGTCCGGTCTGGGAACACCGGGGCTTGTGTTGATGGGGCTTGCGCTTATCGGGGGCGGGGTCGCCACCACCGCCGGCGGGGTGAAGCTGTTGCGGGTCTATGCCTTGTACCTGAATGGCGCGCGTGAACTGGACAGGCTGATCCACCCGTCATCGGTCAGCGGGGCGGGCGGTGGCAACCGCCGCATCCAAAGCCAGGGCGCGTTCATCGCGTGGGTCTTTCTGATGATGTTCGCGCTGACGCTCGCGTTGCTTGATGTCGTTCTGGCTGCCGAGGGGGTTGGGTTTGAACGCGCCATGGTGCTGAGCGTCGCGGTGCTGAGCACGACCGGTCCGTTGATCGAACTGGCCACCGATCTGCCGATCCGTTTGATCGATTTGTCGGCCGGAGCCAAGCTGACCATGTGCGCCGGGATGGTGATCGGCCGGCTGGAGACTCTGGCGATCATCGCGTTGATCACTCCGGCCCTGTGGCGGGATTGAACCGCCAATTCGGGCCTTCACGTTACTGCCTGATTTTTCATCTGGAATATCTCTGCGCGTCACTCCATACTCGCGCGGAGGGAGCGCGTTGGTCCGCAGCGCGTAAGCAAGAACAACGGCGAGATAACAAAATATGGCTTCGGACAGACAGAATCTTCAGGATGCCTTCCTGAACAATGTACGGAAAGCAAAGGTTCCCGTTACAATTTTCCTGATCAACGGCGTGAAATTGCAGGGTGTCATCACCTGGTTCGACAATTTCTGCGTATTGTTGCGCCGCGACGGACAGTCGCAGCTTGTCTACAAGCACGCGATCTCGACCATCATGCCGTCGCAGCCGATCAACCTGTATGAGGGCGAAGACGCCTCTTGATGGAACATGACCGGAGGCGCACCCGGGCCTGGGTGCTGCATCCCGATATCAAGTCAGATGACCAGCGCCGCGACCCCGTTCCGGCGCTGGAAGAGGCGGTGGCACTGGCTGCCGCTTTGCCCGATTTGGATGTGATCGGGTCCGAGATCGTACGCCTGCCGCGGGCGCAGCCCGGCCTGCTGTTCGGCAGCGGCAAGATCGAGGAACTGGGCGCGCGTTTTGCGGAAAACGAGATCGAGCTGGTTCTGATCGACGGGCCGGTCACCCCGGTTCAGCAGCGCAATCTGGAGAAGGCGTGGAAGGTCAAGATCCTCGACCGGACGGGGCTGATTCTGGAAATCTTCTCGGACCGCGCCCGCACGCGCGAGGGTGTGTTGCAGGTCGAGATGGCCGCGCTCAGCTATCAGCGTACGCGCCTGGTTCGGGCCTGGACCCACCTGGAACGTCAGCGCGGTGGGCTGGGCTTCGTCGGCGGACCGGGGGAAACCCAGATCGAGGCCGACCGGCGTGCGATCGACGATCAACTGGTGCGCTTGCGCCGGCAGTTGCAGAAGGTCGTGAAGACACGGACGCTGCACCGCGCTGCGCGGGCCAAGGTGCCCTATCCGATCGTGGCGCTGGTGGGCTATACCAACGCGGGCAAATCGACGCTGTTCAACCGCCTGACCGGGGCCGAAGTCATGGCCAAGGACATGCTGTTTGCCACGCTGGATCCGACCATGCGCCGGATTGAACTGCCCGACGGCCCCGAGGTGATCCTGTCGGACACCGTGGGTTTCATCTCGAACCTGCCGACCGAACTGGTCGCGGCCTTCCGCGCCACGCTCGAGGAGGTTCTGGCCGCCGATCTGATCGTGCATGTCCGCGACATCAGCCATGCCGAGACCGAAGAGCAGGCCGAGGATGTGCGCACGATCATGGCCTCGCTGGGTGTGGACGATACCCGCCCACAGCTTGAAGTCTGGAACAAGATCGACCTTCTGTCCGACGAAGACCGGCAGGCCGTGCAGGCTCGGGCCGAGCGCGATCCGGCGGTGTTCCCGATCTCGGCCGTGACCGGCGAGGGCATCGATCTGCTGCTGACCGAGATCGCCACGACCCTGCAGGGCGTGCGCCGGGAAGAGGTTTTGAAGCTGGGCTTTGCCGATGGCGACAAACGCGCCTGGCTATTCCGGCAGGACGTGGTGCGCGGCGAAAAACAGACCGAGGACGGGTTCGAAATCACCGTTCTGTGGACCGACAAGCAGGCCAATCAGTTCGCGGGCCTCTGACGGTCAGGCCCCGTCGATCTGGCGCTGATGGTCGTCGGCATCGAACCAGCCCAACGACGACCGGATTTTGTACTCTGCATCCAGCTCCCATTCTTCCCAGCCGCGCGTGATCACCGCATTGCCGGTCCGGGCGTGGTGCCCTTCAAGGGTCCACACGAAAATGGCGTGGGGACCGGCCCATCGCAGCATGTCGCAGCGCACCTCAAGATCGGGAAAGTCGGAATGAAACCCGCGCGCCATGTCGGCGATGGCTGCCCGCCCGACAATGGGGTCGCCGCGATTGATCGTGATCTGCCCGTCCGACGTAAAGAATTCGGCCACGGCATCGGCGTCACCCGAGCTCCAGGCGATGGCATAGTCGCGGGCTAGATTGTTCAGGGTATCGCGCAAACTGGCCATGATTTTCCCCCTCGCGCTGCGGTCCGGGCGCTCCGGAATGGTAGGCCAAGCCACGGGGCCACGTCCACGGGGCGACAAAAAAGGGGCGGGGGTCCGCCGAAATCCCGCCTATTGCGGCATCAGACGGGTGGTCCCGACGGCGGCGGCGCGCGCCAGATCCAGATCCAGCGACATCGGAATGTACTCACCCCGGCGCCACAGTTGTGCCTGATCGTCATAGTAGCGCGACAGGAAGTGGCCCGATTGCCCGGTGGCCGTGATGAAGACCGAGCTGTCGGGGTCGGCAAAGTCATAAACCCCACGATAGCCCGCGCCGTGCACGTTCTGGAACGGGTCCGGCCCTTCGCCCGAGGTGCGTCCGCGCTGCAGGGTGTTGTCGCCGCCGCTGGTCGATTGGCGGATGTTAACAAAATAGCGCAGCACCGGAACCTCGCCCAGCACCGGGTGATCATGGGTGGCCTGGTGGGCATCGCCCCAACGTAGGGATTCCAGTTGGCTGCCATAGCGCTCGGAAATCCAGACCAGTGCATCGTCAAGGGCCAGCCGGGCCATGTCGGTGCAGCTTTCCACCGGTGCGCTCTGCCGGACGTCGCACCAGGCCGAGGCCCCGTCGATGTCGCGAAAGACGCGTTCGATGAACAAGGGCTCGACATGCTTGAATTCCTTGGCCAGCGGCCCGAGGTCATCGGCGATCAGTCGTTTTTGTAGCGCGCGGACCCAGGCCGCATAGATCAGCGGCTCGGGCAGGTGCTCGTTCATCTCGCCGTTCCATTCGGCCAGCAGGGTCAAGGCGATCTGGCGCTGGCGTTCGGGGGTGCCTTCGGGCGCGGCCTCGCCGGTGAACCACAGGTCGGCCCCGATCAACGGTAGCAGCGACCGCGCGGTGAAGCTGACCGTGTCCAGCTGCGCCTCGATGAAGCTGTCGCGGGTGTGCACCTCGCGGGATTGCATCAGGAATTCCCAGCGATGGACGCGCTGCGTATCGCCCCATTCATAGGACACATGCAGGGGGAAGGGCCGGTCGATGATCTTGTTGTTGGTGTTGCCCAGAACGCCGCCGGCGGGGGCCACGAATTCGGGGTTGTCGGAATAGGGCAGACGCCCCTGCCAGCGGTTTGCCGCGATCCAGCCCGGGGTCGGGATGCGGCCGCGGCTTTGGTTGTTGAGGTCGCGGCTGGGCATGGCGCCGATGAGTTTCATGCCGACGGTCGTCTTGTCGACCACCGACAGGTTTTGCGACGGCGCGATGAACCGCTCGGCAGCTTCGATCGCTTCACGCACGGTATCCGCGCTCATCAGCGCCATCGACGCGCTGATCGAGGTGTCGCGCGGGCTGAGCGCCGTCCAGGACAGCGAGGCGACATGCCCCGGCGGTGTGATGGTTTCCAGGTTGTAATGGGTGCCGGGCAGGACGGGGCCGTTCTCGGTCCAGCGCAGAGTCAGAGTGATCGGTGGGGCGTCCTTGATCTCGATGATTGAAGGGCGCGACTTGAAGGGTTTGAAGCCTTCGGGCGTCAGGTATTCCTCGGGGTTGTCGGGATTCACTCTTTCGATATGCACGTCCTGATCGTCCAGATAGGAAGAGGTCAGGCCCCATCCCAGCCGGTCGCTGCGGCCGGACATAACCGCCGGAATGCCGGGGATGGTGGCGCCGATCACGCCGCCCTTGGCCAGTTCAAGACGCGCCAGATACCAGATCCCCGGCGCAGTCAGGCCCAGATGCGGATCGTTGGCCAACAGGGTTCCACCGGTGGCCGAACGCGAAGGAGCCGCAGACCATGCATTCGAGGCACCCGCCAACCCGCGCTGCGGGACCGGGTTCAGCCATGCGGCCGCGGGTTCAGAACTGGCGGCATAGCGGGGCAGGTCGGGAAACAACGCCGCATATTCGGGCAGCGCTGCAATGCCCGCACCAGGCACGTCGGGCAGAATATCTGACAGCCGCTGCGGATCGTTCAGCATCAACGAGGTGCGCGCCCGCAGCACTTCGTCCTGCAAGTGCCCGGACAGCTGAACCGCCATCAGCTTGATCATGGCTATGCTGTCACCCGGTTGCCAAGGAGCAACCGGTGCGTTGAACAAGAACATTTCGGGCGCGCCGCGGCCCAAGGCGTTTTCGTTGATTTCGTCCAGCCGTGCATTGACACCCGCGGCATAGGCGCGAAGAGCGGCCTTGGTGTAATCGTCCTGAACCTCGAAGGACTGATGCGCCAGCCCGTATAGATCCAGCCGACGCATGAGCTTGTCGATATGCACGGTTCGCTGGCCAAAAACCTCGGACAGGCGCCCCTGCACGGTCCGGCGCGTGACCGTCATCTGCCACAACCGGTCCTGGGCATGCGCATAGCCCAGACCGAAGAACACGTCGGGGTCGGTCTGCCCCAGGATGTGAGGCACGTTGGCGGTGTCGCGCACGATCTCGACCGGGGCATTCAGGCCTTTGACCTGCAGCGTTTGGTCGTAGTCAGGCAGCGACTGGCTGGCCAGGAAATACACCAGACCGATCGCCGCGAGGGTCAGCAGGACCAGACCCGAGGCGATACGCATCAACCAGCGAAAGACGACACCCATCAGCAGCGCACCATTTGAATTTGCAGATCAGGCGAAGGTTAATTCATGGCTCTGGCAACCGAAAGAGGCCGCGCCGCGGAATCTGCGTCTGAAACGAAAAACTCCGCCACGGCATTGGCCAGTGACGGAGTTTTCTTGAGGGGGGTCAGGGGGTCAGGGAATAATGCGCGTGTATTTGATGCCCTCGACCGTCGCGCCCAATTGCAGCCCAGCCTGACCGAAGACCGCCGCCAGCACAGGTTTGCGCAGGGTAGTCAAGTCGGTCGACAACTGGTCCGCCTGGTCGCTGACGACATATCCAATGTCCGCGCCGGCGGTCCATCCACTTGAGCGGCGGAAATCGTTCAGGGCGTCCTCGGTCATGAAGAACAGGACATGGGCATATTGCTGGGCGCCAATCTGCAGCCCCGCGGTGCCTTTGACAGCCGAGTAGTAGTCGACCGTAGCGCCATTGATGCGCAATGCGCCTTTTCCGTAGCCGCCGCCAAAGACGAACCCCGCCTCGGTGATGAGCGGCATGACCAGCATCCCGTTGGCCTTGTTGGCGATTTCCTGGGTGTTCGGGTAGCGGGTATACATCTCGGTCAGCGTCGCATCGACGCGGGCATCGATCGTTGCCGCGTTCGAGTTTCCGACGCCGTTGCCGCAAGCGGCGGTCAGGGTCAGTCCGGCCATGCCAAAGGCAAAGCCGCGACGGCTCAGTCGTGGTGTGTTGGAACTGCTCATGTTTCTTTTTCTCTGTCGATGTGCCTGAAAAGCCGGGTGGTCCCGGTCTTGTGTGCAAGAATACGCCGAACGGCGTCGGGTGTCACGGGAAAACCGGCAGGCCAAGGCCGGCCGATCGGCGAAAAATCGCGGATTCCCGTGGGATTAGCCTTGCAGCAGCCGGGCGACCTGCGGCGCGAAATAGGTCAGGATGCCGTCACAGCCTGCGCGTTTGAAGGCCAGCAGGCTTTCCAGCATCACCTTTTCGCCGTCGATCCACCCGTTCTGCGCTGCGGCCTGGATCATCGCGTATTCACCCGACACCTGATAGGCATAGGTGGGTGCGCCGAACGTGTCTTTGACCCGCCTGCAGATGTCCAGATAGGGCATGCCGGGCTTGATCATAACCATGTCGGCGCCCTCGGTCAGGTCGCGTTCGATCAAGCGCAGCGCCTCGTTCGAGTTGGCCGGGTCCATCTGATAGGTCTTCTTGTCGCCGGTCAACGCGCCCGAGGCGCCCACCGCATCGCGGAAAGGTCCGTAGAAGGCGCTGGCATATTTCGCGGCATAGCTGAGGATCATGACGTCGCGATGGCCGGCGGCTTCGAGCGCCTGGCGCATCGCGCCGATCCGGCCGTCCATCATGTCGGACGGGCCGATGATGTCGGCTCCGGCCTCGGCCTGGGCCAGCGTCATCTTGACCAGCGCCTCGACCGTTTCGTCATTCACGATTTTGCCGTCCACCACGTATCCGTCATGGCCGTTGATGTTGTAGGGGTCCAGCGCGACGTCGGTCATCACCGCGATTTCAGGTGCGGCCTGCTTGATCGCGCGGATGGCGCGGTTCGAAAGGTTGTCGGGGTTCCACGCCTCGGCGCAATCCTGCGTCTTGAGGGCGGGATCGGTGTAGGGAAACAGGCAGATCGCCGGGATGCCCATCGCCTGCGCCTCGGCCGCCGCCTTGGCGATCAGATCGACCGAGCGGCGCACCACGCCGGGCATCGAGGGCACGGGCTCTTCGATGCCTTCGCCGTCGCGCACGAACACCGGCCAGATCAGATCATCAACGGTCAGGGTGTTCTCGCGTACCAGGCCCCGGATCGCCTCGGACTGGCGGGCGCGACGAAAGCGGCCGTGGGGGTAGGGGGCGATTGTCGGTTTCATGGCGCGTTCTCCTTGAACATTCGCGCATTGGGTGGCATGAATTTGCACAGGTCTCAAGGGTACCAATAGCCGCGCCGTTGCGATAGAACCGCCTGAGAATTTTGAACAATGAGGCAAGTTTGGACTGGTACTCCACGATCTTCGAGCTCATCGACATGCGCAGCTTTTCGAATCTGTGGTACTGGATCGCGCTTGCGGTGCTGTGGTCGACAGCCAGCCATTGGGTGATGGGCGTTCCCTATGATCTGGTCGTGCGCGCCCGCCGGGTCGGCGGGCAGGCCGAAACCGACCTGCTGGACATCGTGCGGATCAACACCAACCGCATCCTCTACATTGCCGACGTTTCGGGGGTCGTAATCTTGGCGCTGTGTTGTTTCCTGTTCGCGGGGCTGGCGACACTGGGGTTTTATTACCAGGTCGAGTTCGCCCAGGCCGTGTTCCTGCTGTTGTTCCCGATGGTTCTTGTCGGCGCAAACAACCTGCGAGTGGCCCGGAACCTGCGGCGGCAGGAGTTGACGATTGAAGCTGTGTCCAAGGCGCTGCATCGATGCCGGCTGGCGACGCAGGTCATCGGCATGTTTGCGATACTGGTCACTTCGATGTGGGGCATGTATCAGAACCTTTCGATAGGCGTTCTGGGATAGCAGATTCAGAAAGGCAGCGTAATGAAGGCTCCGAACCACGTGACAGTCGGCGGCGCCCCCGAGGGGTTTGACGCGCAGCTGGTGCTGAACGAGGTTGCCCGCTCGGGCGGGCCGGTTCTGCATGTGGCGCGCGACGACAAACGTGCCGAGGCGATGCGCGCCGCGCTGCGTTTCTTTGCGCCCGACATGCCGGTGATCCTGTTTCCCGGCTGGGATTGCCTGCCTTTTGACCGGGTGTCGCCCAACCCCGACATCGCGGCGGCGCGGGTGGCGACCCTGGCGGCACTGGTGCACCAGATGCCCGAGCGGTTCGTTCTGCTGACCACGCTGAACGCGGCCACCCAGCGCGTGCCGGCGCGCGACGTGCTGCGGCAGGCGGCGTTCACCGCTCGGGTCGGCCAGCGCATCGACGAGGCCGCGCTGCGCGATTTTCTGGTGCGCATGGGTTTCAGCCAAAGCCCCACGGTGATGGAGCCCGGCGACTATGCCGTGCGCGGCGGGATCATCGACATCTTCCCGCCGGGCGAGGCAGGGCCGGTGCGGCTGGACCTGTTCGGAGACGTGCTGGACGGCGCGCGCCGGTTCGATCCGGCCACTCAGCGCACCACCGAAAAGCTTGATCTGGTCGAATTGGCCCCGGTTTCCGAGGTGATCCTGGACGAGGCCGCCATCACCCGGTTCCGTCAGAACTATCGCATCGAATTCGGTGCGGTCGGCACGGATGATCCGCTGTACGAGGCGGTCAGCGCCGGGCGCAAGCATCAGGGCATGGAGCACTGGCTGCCCCTGTTCCACGAAAAGCTGGAAACGCTGTTCGACTATCTGCCGGATGCGACGATCACGCTGGACGATCAGGTCACGCCCGCGCGTCTGGCCCGGTGGGACAGCATCGCCGATCAATATGAAACCCGACGCCTGGCGCTCGAGAACCGCTCGCGGATGGATTCGGTCTATAAACCCACGCCGCCGGGCCTGCTGTATCTGGACGATGACGCCTGGACCCAGGCGGTGGCGCAGCGACGGGTGCTGCAGTTCAGCCCCCTGCCGCAGGCCAGCGGCCCGGGGGTGATCGACGCGGGCGGTCGGATCGGGCGCAACTTTGCCCCCGAGCGCCAGCAGGAAAGCATCAGCCTGTTCGGCGCGCTGGCCAGTCACATCAAGAACAAGCTGGACAAGGGACCGGTTCTGGTCGCCTCGTATTCCGAGGGCGCGCGCGAGCGCCTGACCGGGTTGATCGAGGATGAGGGCCTGGCCGAGGCAATTCCCGTGACCGACGGCTCGCGCATTGGCAAACGCGGCCTGCACCTTGCGGTCTGGGCGTTGGAGCACGGCTTCGAGACGCCCGACATGACGGTGATCTCGGAACAGGACGTGCTGGGCGACCGGCTGATCCGCCAGCCCAAGAAACGCCGCAAGGCCGAGAATTTCCTGACCGAGGCCCAGTCGCTCAGCCCCGGCGATCTGGTCGTGCATGTCGATCACGGCATCGGCCGGTACATGGGCATGGAGGTCGTGACCGCCCTTGGCGCCGCGCATGAATGCCTGCTGCTGGAATATGCCGAAGGCGCCAAGCTGTACCTGCCGGTCGAAAACATCGAACTGCTGTCGAAATACGGGCACGAGGAAGGTTTGCTCGACAAGCTGGGCGGTGGTGCGTGGCAGGCGAAGAAGGCCAAGCTCAAGGAACGCATCCGCGAGATGGCCGACCGGCTGATCCGCATTGCCGCCGAACGCGCCCTGCGCAAGGCCCCGATCATGGACCCGCCGCCCCACGCGTGGGAGGAGTTCAGCGCCCGCTTCCCCTATCAGGAAACCGAGGACCAGCTGCGCGCCATCGCTGACGTAATGGAGGACCTGCACTCGGGCACGCCGATGGATCGCCTGATCTGCGGCGACGTGGGCTTTGGCAAGACCGAGGTTGCCATGCGCGCGGCCTTTGTTGCAGCCATGTCCGGGCTTCAGGTGGCGGTGATCGCGCCCACCACGCTGCTGGCACGCCAGCACGCCGCCAGCTTCAAGGACCGGTTTCGGGGCTTCCCGCTGGAAGTCCGGCAATTGTCACGCTTCGTCTCGGCCAAAGAGGCGCAGCAGACCCGCGAGGGGCTGGCAAAGGGCACGGTCGATATTGTGATCGGCACCCATGCGCTGCTGGCTAAGGGCATCCGGTTCCAGAATCTGGGCCTGCTGATCATCGACGAAGAGCAGCATTTTGGTGTGGCCCACAAGGAACGGCTGAAGCAGTTGCGCTCGGACGTGCATGTGCTGACGCTGACAGCGACGCCGATCCCACGCACGCTGCAACTGAGCCTGACCGGCGTGCGCGACCTGTCGATCATCGGCACGCCACCCGTCGATCGTCTGGCGATCCGGACCTATGTCAGCGAGTTCGATGCCGTCACCATCCGCGAGGCGCTGCTGCGCGAGCACTATCGTGGCGGGCAGAGTTTCTATGTGGTGCCGCGCATCTCAGACCTGCCCGAGATCGAGGAATTCCTGAAAGAACAGCTGCCCGAACTGACCTATGTGGTGGCCCACGGCCAGATGGCGGCGGGCGAGTTGGACGACCGGATGAATGCCTTCTACGACGGCAAGTATGACATCCTGCTGGCCACCACGATCGTCGAAAGCGGGCTGGACATTCCCACCGCCAACACGATGGTTGTGCACCGGGCCGATATGTTCGGGCTGGCGCAGCTTTATCAGATCCGGGGCCGGGTGGGGCGGTCCAAGACCCGCGCCTATGCCTATCTGACCACCAAGCCGCGCGCGCGGCTCACCCCGGCGGCCGAAAAGCGGCTGCGGGTTCTGGGCTCGCTCGATACGCTGGGGGCGGGGTTCACGCTGGCCAGCCAGGATCTGGACATTCGCGGCGCGGGCAACCTGCTGGGCGAGGAACAGTCGGGCCAGATGCGCGACGTGGGATACGAGCTCTACCAGTCGATGCTGGAAGAGGCGATCGCCAAGATCAAGGCCGGCGAGATGGAAGGGTTGAGCGAGGCCGACGATCAGTGGGCGCCGCAGATCAACCTGGGCGTTCCGGTACTGATCCCCGAAGACTATGTGCCCGATCTGGACGTGCGGCTGGGCCTCTACCGCCGCCTGTCGTCGCTGTCGACCAAGGTCGAACTGGAGGGCTTTGCCGCCGAGTTGATCGACAGGTTCGGCCCGCTGCCGAAAGAGGTGAACACGCTGCTGCTGGTGGTGCGGATCAAGGCCATGTGCAAACGCGCCGGCATCGCCAAGCTGGACGGCGGACCGAAGGGAGCAACGATCCAGTTCCACAATGACAAGTTCGCCTCACCGCAAGGTCTGGTCGAGTTCATCCAGAACCAGCGCGGGCTGGCCAAGGTCAAGGACAACAAGATCGTGGTGCGGCGCGACTGGAAGAAGGACAGCGACAAGATCAAGGGCGCCTTTGCCATTGCCCGCGATCTGGCCGAGAAGGTCGCCGCCGAGAAAAAGAAGAAGGCCAGCGCCTGAGGGCGCGGCCTAGTCCCCGGCCACGAACGTACACAGCTGCCAGTCACCGCTGTCCGACTTCACGAAGGCCGCGCGATAGCCGACCATCGACCACAGGAAATCGGAATAGATATAGCCGCGCGTTCCGTCGGTCAGGATGACGCCCTGATACTCGGCCTCGTCCAGATAGTCGGGAACGATCACCACCTCGTGGCTGATCAGGTCCAGAATGGGCGCGCCACGGTTGGGAGCCTGGCGAAGGGTGACATCCTGACCGGTCACGAAATAGGCGGTGAACGGGTCCAGCGTCGCCGGCAGGGTGATCCGCCACTGATACGGCATCCAGAACTCGCCATCCTCGTCGAAATAGCCGGGCTGGGCCAGCGTGGTCTCGAGGTCGCGCCAGTAGTCCTCGCGGATGGTGGCGGCGTGGCGGCGGTCGGCCTCGGGCAGGGTTTCGGGATCGACCGTCAGATTGGCGCGGAACGTCTCGGGGCCGTCCGGGTCGCCGTGGCTGGTATAGATCTCGGGGCAGGTGGCGGCCATCACGCCCTCGAGGTCGCGGGCGGCGACCTTTGCGCGCAGGTCCGCACGAAAGGCTTCCAGTGCCGGGTCTTGGCTGGCCTCGTCCACAGGCGGAAAGGTCTGACGGTCGGCCCAAGCGGGACCGCAGCACAGCGCGATCAGCGCAGCGTTCAACAGTTTCATTCAGCGGCTCTCATCGCGGCCTGGGCGCAGAAGCACGAGGCGCCGACGCTGCGGTCGGCCCGCGCCAGGGCCAGGTCAAGTCGTTGTCGGATCAGCTGCAATTCCTCTCGTGCGCCGCGCGCCTTGAGGCAATCGTGCAAGCCCTTGAGGCTCCAGACATTGTCGGGATGGATCGAGGCGCGGCTGAGGGTGCCGCCCAGACCCAGATCCTCGCGATAGACGGCTTCGGCCTCGGCCACGTGGCCCTGCTCGAACAGCAGCGCCCCCAGCGCGTGGCGGGTGGGCTGCATCCAGCCCCAGGGCTCGTCATAGGGCAGATTGTCGTCCAACTCGACCGAGCGGCGCAGATGGGCGAAGGCCGTGTCGAAATTGCCTTTACGGTACTCGATCTCGCCCCGCAGCATCTCGCGCGCGATCTCCAGCAGGTCGATTACACGGTTATTGTGCAGCAGACGGGTTTCGGGCACGCGGTCCTTGGCGGCGAGGAACAGCAGTTCCTCGGCCTCGGCCTCGGCCACGTCGCCGGTGGCGGCATGGGCGATGGCGCGGGCGTAATGCGTGGTGGCCGTCACCGTCAGATACAGGTCGGGATCGGGGGGCAGGGGCAGGGCCTTGGCTTCCTCCCACCGGCCAAAGCGGATCAGAATATGTGGCTCCATGGCCATGTAGCTTTCAAAATAGTCCGCCATCGGCGGGCTTTCGATGCGCAGCATTTCCTCGGGCGTGGTGTCCCACAGGCCCGTGTTGGCACGCAGGGCGGGCTCCATCTGACCGAGGAACAACGCGCCATAGATGACAAAATGGTAATTGTGCTGGCGATAGCCGGTATAGATGTTGAACGCGCCTTCGCGCTGGTAATATTTCAGATCAGCGATGACGGCCTGTTCGTTCCAGTGGACGACGTTCTGGTAGTGGCCGCACAGCACGTCGATATGGGTGGGCATGTGCACCAGATGTCCGGCATCGGGCACCAGCGTGCGCAGCACATCACCGGCCTTCAGCGCTTTTTCCGGTGTGGGCGACATCTCCATCAGATGCACATAGAGGTGCAGCAGCCCCGGATGCGACATTGCCGCCGGATCGTTGGCCATGGCCCATTCCAACGCCTCCTGCGCTTCAAGCGTCGCGGCGCCCTCGGCAGGCTGGCCTGTCCTAAGGTCCCACATCTGCCAGGGGGTCAGGTTCAGCAGCGACTCCACATAGATGGTGCGCAGGTCCAGATGGTCGGGTCGGGCCGCGAAGGCGGCGCGCATGGCGTCCGCAAAATCATGGTCCCAGCGGTGCATGTCGGGCGCCGGGTCCCGCTGGGGATAGCGGGCAGGCAGGGCGCGTATCAGTTCGCGTTCGACCGGCGTGCAGCGATCCAGCAGGGCCAGTGCGCACTGGGTTGCGTCATAGGCGCAGTTCAGGGCCTTGGCCTTACCGCGGTCGTCCAGCAGATCCCAGGGCAGGTTGTAGTTGGGCCCGGCGGCATAGGCCACGCCCCAATGGGCCATGGCGCAGTCCGGGTCATGCTCCAGCGCGCGCTGGAAACACACGACCGCCTCTTCATGGTTGTAGCCGTAGGTCCAGACAAGGCCCCGGTCGAACCAAAGCTGCGCCTGATCCGAGGACGTGGTGACGGGGCAGCTATGCGTGCCCAGATCGTAATAGTCGCTCATGCCGAATTCCCCCTGACTGGGGCGAGTCTAGCGCAGTTCGGGCGCGCGGGACAGGTCAGGCGGGAACGCGGTCTTCGATCCGGCCCATATGGACCATCAGCCCGAAGGCCAGCACACACATGGTCAGGATGCCGAAGGTCAGCGGCCCCAGCGTACCGTCAAACAGCAGCCCCACAGGCGCGGCGATCGCGGCGGCCAGCACGGTCGAGATCGACCCGATGACCGAGGCCGCCATGCCGGCGATATGACCCATCGGTTCCATCGCGATGGCATTCAGGTTGCCCATGGTGACGCCGGCCATGAAAAAGACCGTGGTCTGCCAGAACACGAAAAGCGCAAACGAGGCCTGGGACGACAGGTTCGACATGTTGAGGGCAATCACCAACGAGGTGATCAGGATTTGTCCGGCCAGCGCCCAGGTCACCATCCGGCGCATGCCCACGCGCACTACGACGGCCGCGTTCAGCAGGCTGGCCGAGCCGGACATCAGCGCCACGAATCCGAACCAGAAAGGGAAGCTGTCGGCGCGGTCGTGGATCACGTCATAGACCGGCTGCACCATGGTCAGCATGGTGAACAGCATGCCCATGCACAGGGTCTGGACAAAGATCGACAGGCGCACGGTGGGGTGGGCAAACATCTCTTTCACGGCACCGACCATCAGTGGCAGGCGGAACGGGCGGCGGTTTTTCGGCGCGAGGGACTCCGGCAGACGGAACCCCATCCAGACAATGATGACCAACGCAAACAGGATAAACGACATGAACACGCCGCGCCAACCGGCAAAGGCGATCACGGCGGCACCGGCCATGGGCGCGATGGCGGGCACCAGGGTGAAGATCATCATCGCGATGGACACGATCCGCGCCATTTCCCGGCCCGAGAACAGATCGCGGATGATCGCCATCGCGACTACGCGGGGCCCGGCGGCCCCCAGTCCCTGAACCACCCGGGCAGCCAGAACCAACTCCAGCGACGAACTGGCCCAAGCCACGGCCGATGCCAGAATATAGACTGCTGCTCCGGCGAAGATCACCGGCCTGCGTCCGACCGCATCCGAGATCGGGCCGGTGAAGAACGTTCCGATCCCCATGCCCAGAACAAAACTGGTCAGGATCAACTGCGCCCGGTTCACGTCATCAGGGCTGAGCTGCGCGCCGATCTCGGGCAGGGCAGGCAGCATTGAATCAATCGAAAATGCGATCGTGGCAAACATCATCGCGATCAGCGCGATGAATTCGGCCTTGGAAATACGGTCAGCCATGCGGGGACTCCTTGCCCCAACGCGCTAACACGACAGGGCAAGGTGGGCTAGGTGCAATCGCGCACAGAACTCTGTGCTATTCTGCAGAGGAAGGCTCAAGCTGAGACATGATTTCGCCGATCACTTGCGCCCACAATTCCGGTGGTTGCGCCCCAGGGACCGCGTGCTGGTTGGCGACGATGAAGGTGGGGACCGAGTTTACGCCCATTTCACGCGAGTGCGTATCCCGCTGACGAATGTCGTCCCGGTCGGCGTCGGATTTCAGCAGCTTCAGAACAACTGCGGCGTCCATGCCCACGCTGTCGGCGATGTCGGCCAAAACCTCGTGGTCGCCGATGTCGCGGCCTTGTACGAAATACGCAGTGAACAGCGCATCCACCACCTGGTTCTGCTTGCCCTCGATCCCGGCCCAATGAATCAGGCGATGGGCGTCCAGCGTGTTCGGGGTGCGTTTCATGGCCTCGAAATCGATGTTCAGGCCGGCCTTTTCGGCATGCTCCACCACCGGCGCATAGGCGCGAACCGCACCCTCCTTGCCACCGAATTTGCGTTCCAGGTATTCGCGCCGGTCCATTCCGCCTTCGGGCATGTCGGGGTTCAGCTGGAACGGATGCCATTCGATCACGAACGGATGCTCGGGGACCGTGGCCAGCGCCTTGTCCAGGTTGGTCTTTCCGATATAGCACCACGGGCAGATCGGGTCGGACAGGATATCAAGCTTGACGGTCTGGGTCATTCTTCGGGTGCCTTGAAATAGGCCGGCAATGCACGGCGCAGGAGTTTTCCGTTGCCCCCGGTGGGCAGTTCGGGAAGATGGATGAAGGCGCGGGGTTGCTTGTAGCGCGCCAGGTTGGCCTCGACATAAGCGCGCAGGGCGGTTTCGTCCAGTTTTTCCGGCCCGGAATAGAAGGCAGCGATCACGAAAGTGTCCGGTTTGACCTCGATCGCCGTCGCGCCGACCTGAGAGATTCCGGGAAAGCGCGACAGGACGGATTCGACCTCGACCGGGGACACCCGGTATCCGCCTGCGTTCATCATGTCGTCGTCTCGCCCCAGATAGGTGATCTGCCCATCCACGGCCATCGCGCCCTGATCGCCGGTCAGGAACCAGTCGCCCTGCATGCGCGCGCGGGCCTCGTCCGGGGCGTTGAGATAGGTCAGCATCAGCCCCGGGTCCGAGCGGTGAATGGCGATGGTGCCTTCCTGCCCCTGCGAAACCGGCCCGTCAGGCCCCAGGATCGCCACGCGGCGCCCCGGTTGCGGCTGGCCCAGCGCATCGCCGCGCGCGGGGTGGGACGGGCTGGATGAGATGAAGGTCGAGCATTCCGACATGCCGTAGGCCTCGTACAGCTCGGTCCCGGTGGCCTGAACCCAGCGTTCCTGCAAGGCGCGCGACAGCTTCTCGCCGGCGCTCAGGCCGTGGCGCAGATCGGGCAGAGGCAGCGTGTCCGCCGCGTTCAGCATCTTGCGGTACACGCCGGGGGCGGCCGCGAAGATCGAGGCGCGGTGGCGGCGCAGCAACCCGGGCAGGGCGGCCGGGTCGGTTCCGGGTTCGGGGATCAGCGCGGTGGCGCCGATGGTCCACGGGTCCATCAGGCCGGTGCCCAGCGTGTAGGTCCAGTTGAACGCGCCCGCGTGGCACAGGCGGTCGGCCTCGCGCAGGCCGTACCAGCCATCGACCATCATCTGCCGTGCCCAGATCGCGCGATGCGCATGGGCCACGGCGCGCGGTTTGCCCGAGGTGCCCGAGGTATAGACGACATAGGCCATGCGTTCCGGATCGCCCATGTCGAACGCCGCGGGCGGCAGGTTGCGCATGGCGGCAAGGTCGGTCAGGCCGATCTGGTTGGGATGCGCGGCACAGGCCACGGTCGGATCGCGCAGAACTGCGGCTGGGTCCAGCTCCCGGATCATCCGTTCTGTTTCCGGTTCGGTCAGTTGCGAGGAGGTGGGCACCGGGACCAGCCCGACCGCGATCGCGCCCAGATAGGCGATGGGAAAATCGACCGTATTGCCCAGACGCATCAGAACGATGTCGCCGGGCACGAGCCCCGCGCGCAGCAGCCCGGTTCCGGTGCCCAGAACCGCGGATTTCAGTTGCGCATAGCTCCAGTCGTCCGAGCCGTCGGCGCGCAGCACGGACAGCGCCACCTTGTCCGGAGTGGCATCGGCGCGGCGCAGTACGTGGGCGGCCAGGTTGAACGGCGCGGGGCAGGGCGGCGGTGGCCCTTGATCGAAGATCGACAACATGCGCCTTGGCTATTGCCCTTTGTCACGCGTTGCAAGCGCGCGGCGCTGGCCCTATAGAATGACGCATGACGAGCAAAGACCACAAATCCATCGTACGCATCGCCCGCGACAACGGTTCCCGCACCGAGCTGGAGCCGGTAGATCTGGGTGCCCGCGTGCGTGAACTGCGCAAGGCGCGGAAATGGACCCTCGAGCAGGCGGCGAACCAGGCCGGGTTGGCCCGGTCCACGCTCAGCAAGATCGAAAATGGCCAAATGTCGCCGACCTATGATGCGCTCAAGAAGCTGGCGATCGGTCTCGAAATCTCTGTACCGCAGCTGTTCACCCCGCCCGAGCGGGATCAAGTGATCGGTCGCATGGCGGTGACCAAGATGGGTGAAGGCACCGCGCACGCCACTACGACCTACGAGCACGAGTTGCTGGCCGAAACGCTGACCAAGAAGCAGATGCTGCCCTATCGGGCCCGCGTGCGCGCCCGGTCAATGGACGAGTTCGACGGCTGGGTGCGTCACGATGGCGAAGAATTCCTGTATGTGCTGACCGGCGTGATCCGCCTGTACACCGAGTTTTATGAACCGGTTGAGATGCGTCGGGGCGACAGCGCCTATTACGACGGCAGCATGGGGCACAACGTGATCTCGGTAAGCGATGAGGACGCGACCATCCTGTGGGTCACGTCGCTGGCCTAACGCCGGGCAAGCTCGCGGTTCAGGCCCTCGGTGTAAAGGAAATCCTCGACCTCTTCATGGGCCTCGTTCACCGTCAGGTGGTGCCGCTCGGCCAGATAGGCCTCAAAGCGTTTCCTGTCCGTCCTCACGCGCGCCATATCCTGATCGCGCAGGTTCGGAAAACGGCGCTTGGCGCGTGCGTAGGACGCGCTCCAGTCTTGTGTCAAATCAGTCCAGTTCAACATCTGCGAGCCTTCCGTGGTTCGGGTTTCAGGACTGCTCTTCCCCAGACCAGCGTACGGAGCGCGCAGCCCGCGCGAAGACATGACAAAATGTCGCAGGTCGGGGTGCTGGAAAATCAAAGCGGTTTTTCACGCCGTGCTCGGCCCGTTTTCCCACTCACTGTAGGTTTTGGCGATCGTTCAAATGCTCGCACTCTGGACTGCGCCGAATACAGGGCTTTGTTCTATCTAAGAAATCTGTTTTCGGTGCAGGTGTCCGTTGCGTCGATCCTCACTTGGATTGCGAGATATCGTGGTAACAAGCGTTCCACCCGCAAAAAGTAGTCAAATGCTCTAGAAATAGCGGCCAGCGGATTTGTTCGATCGCCTTTTGGTGTTTGGTCACATGTGCCGAAAATTGCCGACGCCCGCGCGGCGTCCGATCCGAGCTAAGTGCTTCACTTGAAATGGGCAGGGGCACAAGCCCCTACCGGTTGCCTGCTACTCCTCGTACCACCAGACATCGGGCATGAACTGCGGTCCGTCGCCGTAGATTGGCAAGATCTGAGGATGCTGCATTTCCTTCACATGGGCGATGCGGCCAACATCAAAGCTCCAGATTGGAATGACATACCGTCCGGCGGTCAGAACCCTGTCAAGCGCGCGGGTGGCGGCCACGAAATCCTCACGGCTTTCCGAGGCCAGCATCGCATCGATCAGCCCATCCACTGCCGGAGAGGTGACCCCCATCAGGTTGCGTGTCCCTGAAGCATCCGCGCCTTCGCTGCCCCAGTAGAGGCGTTGTTCGTTGCCCGGCGACAGCGACAGCGCGCGGCGGAACGGGGTCATGTCGAAATCCAGCTCGGACACCCGCTGGGTGTATTGTGCGTCATCCACCTTGTCGACGGTAAGCTCGATCCCCAGCCGTTCCAGCGCGCGGGCATACATCTCGGCGATCGCATCCACGTTCTGAACCACATTCAAGCTTCCCTGACTGATGACGAGGGTTATCTTGAGGGGCTCTCCCGCTGCGTTCTTCAACACGCCGTCCTGGATTGTCCATCCGGCTTGCTCCAGCAGATCAGCCGCCTTGCGGATGTCCTTTCGGTTGCGAACCGAGTCGTCGCCCTCGGGCAGAACATATCCTTCCAGAGTTCCCGGCGGCAGATCAGCCGCGTAGGGTTGCAACATCTCAGCCACCCGGTCGGTTGCCGGTCCGGGCTGCCTCGCCAGTTCAGACCCCGAGAAATACGAGGTGATCCGAGGCTGAGCACCGCCCGTGATCGTGCCGTTGATGAATTCAAAATTGAACGCAAGCGTCAGCGCCTCGCGCACGCGCCAATCGTCAAAAGGCGCTTTGCGCGTGTTCATGACCAGACCTGTCATGCCCGAGGGCTTTTTATGCGGAATCTCGGTTTTGATGACATCGCCGCGCTGAACGGCCGGGAAATTGTATTGCGTGGCCCATTTGTCGGCGTTGAACTCGCGGACGGCCGACAGCGCGCCGGCCTTGAAGGCCTCGAACAGAACCGTCTGGTCGCCGTAGAACTCCAACCGCATCTCGTCGAAATTCATGGTACCCCGGCGGAACGGGACATCGTTGCCCCAATAATCCGGATTGCGTTTGAGGTTCACGAAACGCCCGGCCTCGTAGTCATCGATGACATAGGGGCCGGTGCCGATCGGGACATCTTGCAGCGCTGCCTCGGCGAAATCCTTGCCCTCCCATTGGGCCTTCTTGAGGATCGGCCGCAGCCCTGCGATCAGGGCCAGCTCGCGGTCTGGCTCGTTGAAGATGATCCGGACCGAGCGTGGTCCGGTCTGCTGAATGCTGTCGATCTTGGACCACAAACCGCGATAGCGCAGATGCCCCTGCGTTCCGAGGGTCTCGTAAGACCAGATCACATCATCAACCGTGACCGGCGATCCGTCAGAGAATCGGGCAGTCTCGCGCAGGGTGAATTCGACCCAGGATCGGTCCGGCGCGGTGTCGATTGATTCGGCCAAAAGCCCGTAAAGAGTGAAAGGTTCGTCCCACGAACGGCCCATCAACCCCTCGTGGGTCCAAAATCTCAGCTGCCAAGGGGCGGTGCCTTTTTGCACAAACGGGTTGAGACTGTTATAGCCGCCGGTATTGCCGAACACGACCTTGCCGCCCTTGGGCGCGTCGGGGTTGGCATAAGGCAGCGACACAAAATCCGGTGGTAGGGCCGGGTCTCCATACATAGCTATGCCATGGGTCGATTCTGCTTGCGCTAACGTGGCGACAACCGAGGCAGCGATTCCCGCGATCAACGGGCGGATGGGACGGAGAATATCGGGGCTCATTTTGGAAACAATCCTGCTCTGGCCTTATTTTGTTGGGATTCACCGTACCGATGATTTTTCTTATTATCAAACTTTTAGCTTGGATGACGGCGCGGAATTGCTTATAAAGGTTCCACTGCTCGATAGGTTTCTTGCCTGTATGAAACCTGCCTCAATAACTTAACGCCCGCTTCGTGCGGGCGTTTTTTTCTGCCTCGAGCTCCGAGATTCCAGCCCGTAAATCGACCGTATCCGCAATCGGGTCTTTCCCCGTTTATTTTGCAGGTGCAGCATGGCACTGTGTCTCCAAATCATTAGTCTGTGGGAGACCCAAAATGAACCTGTCGGGAAAAACAGCAATCATCACCGGATCGAATTCGGGCATCGGGTTGGGCATCGCGCGCGAATTGGCCAAGGCGGGGGCCGATGTGGTTCTGAACTCGTTCACCGACCGCGATGAAGATCACGCGCTGGCGGCCGAGATCAGCAAGGAGACCGGAACCAACGCGCGCTACATCAAGGCCGACATGTCCAAGGGTGAGGAATGCCGGGCGCTGATCGAACAGGCCGGAGCCTGCGATATCCTGGTCAACAATGCAGGCATTCAGCACGTCGCGCCGATCGACCAGTTCCCGGTCGAGAAATGGGACGCGATCATCGCCATCAACATGAACTCGGCCTTTCACACGATGGCGGCGGCGCTTCCGATGATGCGCAAGGCCGAGTGGGGGCGGATCGTCAACATTGCCTCGGCGCATGGGTTGACTGCATCGCCCTACAAGGCGGCTTATGTGGCGGCCAAGCACGGGGTTGTCGGCATGACCAAGACCGTTGCGCTGGAAACCGCGCAGGAGCCGATCACCTGCAACGCCATCTGTCCGGGCTATGTGCTGACGCCGCTGGTCGAGGCGCAGATCCCCGACACGATGAAGGAATACAACATGAGCCGCGAGGACGTGATCAAGAACGTCATGCTCGAACGGCAACCCTCGAAAGAGTTCGCGACCGTCGAACAGCTGGGTGGAACCACCGTGTTCCTGTGCTCGGATGCCGCGGCCCAGATCACCGGCACCACGATCTCGGTCGACGGCGGCTGGACCGCCTTGTGATCCGCGGCGCGCGCCGGGGCCGGCGGACATGGTAAAGCGCATCAATCTTGCCCTGCAGGGCGGCGGCGCGCATGGCGCATTTACCTGGGGCGTGCTGGACCGTCTGCTGGACGACGAAGACATTGAGGTTGCGGCGATTACCGGAACCTCGGCCGGGGCGCTGAACGGAGCCGCGTTCAAGGCCGGCATGGTTCATGCCGGTCGCGATGGCGCGCGCGAGACCCTGAACGCCCTGTGGGAGAGGATGGGCGCGGTGGGCGACATGCGCATCGCCAACTGGCTGGCCGGGATGGAGCCCGCTCAGATCGCGCAGGCGATGGAGTATTCCTTGCCGTTCTCGGTGGCTGATACCTGGTCGCGGATGGTGTCGCCCTATGCCTATGGGCCGTTCTACCGCAATCCGCTGGCCCCGGTGGTCGAGGCGTTTGATTTTGGCGAGGTCTGCGCCGATCAGGGGCCACGTCTGTTCGTCTGCGCCACCTGCGTGCGCAGCGGCAAGATCCGGGTGTTCACGGGCGATGAGGTGACGACTGATGCGATTCTCGCCTCGGCCTGCCTGCCGAACCTGTTCCAGGCGGTTGAAATCCACGACCCCGAAACCGACCGGACCGAAGCCTATTGGGATGGCGGCTATACCGGCAACCCAGCGCTGTTTCCGCTGTTCAACGCGGGCCTGCCCGAGGATGTGGTGATCGTGAATATCAACCCGCTGGAGCGCGACGAGGTTCCTAAGACCCCGCAGCAGATTCAGAACCGGATCAACGAGATCAGCTTCAATTCTTCCCTTCTGCGCGAGCTGCGGGCGATCAACTTCGTGCAGCGCCTGTTGGCCGAGGGCAAGTTGAAAGCGGGTGAAATGAGCCGCGTCTTCGTGCACATGATCGCCGATGACGCGCTGATGAACAGCCTGTCGGTTGCGACCAAAACGGTGCCCAACCCGGTGGTTCTGCACAGCCTGAAACAGGCGGGACGGGCCGCCGCCGACCGGTTTCTGGCCGATCACAAACCCGATCTGGGTGCGCGCAGCACGGTTGATCTGCCTTCGATGTTCGGCTGATCACTCGGGCGGCTGCGTGGGGTCTTTCTGGTTCGGATAGACCAGCCCGGCCGAAATCACCAGCTTGGCGGCATCCTCGATGGACATGTCCAGCAGGATCACGTCTTCCTCGGGGAAGAACAGCAGAAAACCCGAAGTCGGGTTCGGCGTGGTTGGGATGAACACGCTCAGCAGGCCGCCGCCGGTTTCGGCGCGTTTGTTGATCTCGCCCTTGGCCTCGGTCGAGACGAAGCCGATGGCCCAGATGCCCCGGCGGGGATACTGCACCAGGCAGGCTTTTTCAAAGGACCGCTCGGTCTGGGCAAAGACGGTTTCCGAAATCTGCTTGATCCCGGAATAGATCGACCGGACCACGGGCATCCGGTTGACCAGGCTTTCGGCGAAATGGATCAGTGACCGGCCCAGGATACCTTTGGCGATCCAGCCGACCAGAACCGTGAAGATCAGGAAGAACAGGACGCCCACGCCGCGCAGGTTGATACCCACATATTGTTCGGGCCGGAACTGGTGCGGGATCAGGGGCAGGACCGCACTGTCGATCCAGCCGACTACCGACAGGATCAGCCACAGCGTCAGCCAGACCGGTGCGATGACGACGATACCCGTCAGAAACGACGCGCGTAGCCGCGACAGCAGGCCGGGGCGGCGGTGGGGTTCTTCATCAAACGGTGTGTTCATCGCGGTTCCGAGCGGTTTGCCGGACTAGTTAATCAGTCCGGCGCCTTGGTACAATAGGTCCGTTTGACGCTTAGTCAGCCTGAGCCTTCAAAGACTTGGCTATACCAGCCGCAAGGCGCGCATTGTTGCGCACCAGGGCGATATTGGCGATCAGGGATCGGCCCTCGGTCCGCTCGTAGATGCGCTGCAGCAGATAGGGCGTGACGGCCTTGCCGGTAATGCGATGCGCTTCGGCGTCCTGCTGGGCCGAGGCGATGATCGGGTCAAGTTCCTCGGACGGGATCTGATCGGCCAGCGGGATCGGGTTGGCCACCAGCTGCCCGCCTGGCAGACCCAGAGCGCGGCGCGTCGCATGGGCCTTGGCGATCTGCTCGGCTGTGTCCATCCGCAGGGGCGCGGCAAAGGGCGACTTGGCCGACCAGAAGGCTGGGAGTTCATCCTGCCCATGGGCGATGACCGGCACGCCCAGTGTCTCAAGCACTTCGAGCGTTTTGGCCAGATCGAGGATGGCCTTGGCCCCGGCAGCCACGACCGTGACCGGCGTCTGCGCCAGTTCGTGCAGGTCGGCCGAGATGTCAAAGCTGGTTTCCGCGCCGCGATGCACCCCGCCGATGCCGCCGGTGGCAAAGACCTGGATCCCCGCGAAATGGGCGGCGATCATCGTGGCGGCAACGGTGGTGGCCCCGGTTCCGCCCGAAGCGATGCAGGCTGCCATATCCGCGCGCGAAATCTTGGCCACGCCCTGCGCCTGTCCCAAATCCTTCAACTGATCGGGTTCCAGCCCCACATGCAGCCGGCCGTCGATCACCGCGATCGTGGCCGGAACGGCGCCCGCGTCGCGGATGTCCTGCTCGACCTGGGCCGCCACCTCGATGTTCTGCGGGTAGGGCATGCCGTGGGTGATGATGGTGCTTTCCAGGGCAACGATGGGGGTTCCGTCGTCCTTGGCCGCGCGGACTTCGGCGGAATACTGGATGTCGATCACAGGGGGGTCTCTCCGGATACATAGGTTGCGGCGGCATGCAAGGCGCGGGTCAGCGCCTCGTCAATGCTGGCGCCATTGGCTTCGGCGGCGATATGGGCCGCCATGAAGGTGTCGCCTGCGCCGGTCACGCGCGTGACCAGAACCGACGGGGGTTTCTGGGTGATCACCGCCTGGACACTGGCCACGGTGGCCGAGTTGCCCCCGTCGGTCACCAGCGCACGCAGCGCGCCCCGGTCCAGCAGAGCGCGGGCGGCGGTTTCGGAATCGGCGAACTCGCGCTGGCACAGCAGCCCGGCTTCTTCGAGGTTCACATACAGCGTGGCCCGGCCGTGCTTGAGGAAAGGCAGCAGCCGCTCGGCCTTGCCGGGCGAGGCCGGGGCCACGCGCAGGTCGGCACGGGCGAAGGCCGGGCTGACGGCGATTTCTTCCAGAAGGTCCAGCGTCAGGTTGCCGTCCAGCGCGATCTGCCCCTCGAACGGGGTGTTTTCATAGCCCAGCGGGCCATGGATCAGCGGGCGCAGGATCTTGGCGCCGGCGGCCTCCAGCGAATGGGCGTCGGCAATGGCGGCGATCAGTCCGTTTGCGCCTTCGACCGCCATGTAACGGTCGGTGGGCAGGTCCTGCGAGCGATAGATATGGGTCGTGTCCATACCGAGCCGCTTGCAGGCATGGACCAACTCGTCGCCCTCGGGGTCGCTGCCGATGGCGGTCAGCAGGGTTGGGGTCATGCCGAAGCGCACAAGGGTCATGGCGATGTTCATCGCCACGCCACCGGGCAGGCGCGTGATGCGGCCGGGCACGTCCGATCCTTGCCGCATGTGGCTGGCGGATCGTCCGATCACGTCCCACAGGACGGATCCGATACACAGGATGTCGCTGTTCTGAGTCATTTCCTCGTCATGCCGCAGGCGCAGGGCGCGCGCAAGCCGGAAGCTGCGCGGGCTGGGTCCACGTCGGCGATTTGGCTTGCCAATTGTTTGGAAGGACGAAACACTCGGACACAGTGTTTTTTGGTTCTTTTGGATTTTTTCGGATGGGTCTCAATATCCGTTTGCTGACCTTCCTGAGGTTTCGCGCCTGGATCATTGCGCCATTTCTGGCATGTATTTTTTTGGCCATGCCGGCATGGGCGCAACAGAGCGGACGGACAATCGTTGACTTTCAGGTCCGGGACGGTCGGCTTCTGGTCGAAATCGCCATGAACGCCGAGGCCGTTCTGTCCGGGGTCGATCCGCAAGAGGTCGCGAAGGGGGGCGACGGCGGGAGCGCGCGATACGCGCAGTTGCGCCGTCTGGTCTCTTCCGAGCTTGAGGAACACGTCCACGATTTTGTGACGAATTGGAAGCAATCCTTGCAGATTGACGTGAACGGGCCGGTTGCGTTGTCCTATGAAGGCGCAAGTATTCCGGTGGTCGGCAACCCTGACGTGCCGCGGATTTCCCGGGTGCTGTTGGCCGGTCCTCTGCCACCCGATGCAAGCAGTCTGCGCCTGACCTGGCCTGAAGGAATCGGCCCCGTGGTCTTGCGCCAGCAAGGGGTCGAGGCGCCTTATACCGGGTTTCTGAGCGGCGGCGAGGTCAGTCCTCGCATTCCCTTGGCAGGCGGGGCCGGGCTGGGGGCGCAGCAAGCGGCCGAGGCTTTTTTCCGGGCCGGGCTGCTGCATGTCGCGGGCGCGGGGGCACAGCTTCTGGCGCTGGCCTCGGTGCTGGTTTTCTTGTCACTGAAGTTGCGCCCGGTCCTTGTTCAACTTGCCGCGCTGGGGCTGGGCGTTCTGGTGACGCTGCCGCTTGGGATGTTCGACGTGTTGAGTGCGAGGCCGTTCCTGCCGTGGCCGGTCGTGCCGGCTGCCATCGCCTTGTTGGCGCTTTGGAACCTCGTCACCGACCGGTTGGGGGTCTGGCGCGTGCTGTTCCTTTTGGCGGCCGGTGCAGTCCTTGGCCTGACACTGTCAGCAGCATCGTCGCGCCTTGGTGTGCCGCCGCACCATGTCGCGCCGGCGGTGCTGGGTTTTGCCGCTGGCATCCTGTTGGCGCTGAGCGGAGTCGCGATCCTGATCCTCGCCACCCTGACCGTGCTCTTGCCGGATTCGCCCAGGCTGCGCGGCCGAATTTCCACAGTCGCCTCGCTGTTGTTGGCGGCCTTGGGGCTGTACTGGGCGGTTATGTCCTAACCGCCGGTTTTCATTGGCGCGATCAGCGTGTTCAGCGCGCTGAGCGGGTCCTCTGCGGTCCAGATCTCGTCTCCGATACCGAAGAAGTCGGTACATTCAGCCAGTTCGGCAACCAGTTCGGGTGTCAGGCCGCCTTCGGCGACAACCGGAACCTCGATCATTTCGGACCACCATTGGAACAGATCACGCTCGGCACGGGTCCCTTTGCCCAACGACACGTCCCCCACGGGCCCAAAGGCCACATAGTCAGCCCCGGCTTCGCCCGCGGTCATCCCGTCATGGCGCGAGGTTCCGCAGAAACTGCCCACGATGGCATCCGCCCCCAGCTCCTTGCGCGCGGCTCGGACCGAGCGGGCAGCATCGTCCAGATGCACCCCGTCCAGCCCCAGCCGTTGCGCCAGCAGGACATGGTTCGAGATCACCAGCGCCACGTCGCGCGCATGGGCCACCTCGCGGCAGGCGTCGGCCGCGCGGGCGATGGCGTCCTCGTCGCTGCCGGCCAGCGCCAGCCGGATGCAGGCGATCTCGGTCCCGTCCAGAACGCGGGCCAGCCGGTCGGGAAAGGTGGCCGGGTCGATGGTCGGCGGGGTGATCAGATAGATCTGAGGCTGCTCGGGGGTGTCCATTGGCGGATCCTTCGCGGTTGGTCTTTGGCGCGGTTTAGCCGATTGCGGCGGCGAAGCAAACTTTATTGCCCGCAGACCGGGCGATTTGCAATCGGGCAGGGCGGCCGGGCTTGCCCTGTGCCAGCGGCGGCAGTATGGCAGGCGCAACTTTCGGAGATCAAAATGCCCAGCGACAGACCCCAGCCCTCATTCGTTCTCGTCCGCCCGCAGATGGGCGAAAACATCGGCGCCGCGGCCCGGGCGATGTGGAATTTCGGCCTGGACCGGATGCGCATCGTCGCCCCGCGCGACGGCTGGCCCAACCCCAAGGCCGTGGCCATGTCGAGCGGTGCCGGGCGGCTGCTGGACGAGGCGCAGCTGTTCGACGATCTGGCCGGTGCGTTGGGCGACCGCACATACGTTTTCGCCACCACTGCCCGTCAGCGTGGCCTGACCAAACCCGTCTACAGCCCCGAACGGGCCATGCAGATCGCGGCCCAGAAGGTGGCGGCGGGCGAAAAGGTGGCCGTGCTGTTCGGGCCCGAGCGGGCCGGGTTGGAGAATGAAGACATCGCCAAGGCCAATGCGATCATCTCGGTGCCTGTGAACCCCGAATACGCCTCGCTGAACCTAGGGCAGTGCGTGTTGCTGACCGCCTATGAGTGGATGCGCCAGACCGGCGACGTGGTGCACGAGGCCACCGATCTGGGCAAAGGCGACTGGGCCACCGGCATCGAGGTCGAGAAACTGGTCGAGCATTATGAGCAGCGGCTGGACGAGGCCGGGTTCTTCTACCCGCCGGAAAAGGCCGAAGGGATGAAGTTAAACCTGCGCAACCTGTGGTCGCGCATGCAGATGACGCGGGCCGATGTGCAGATGCTGCACGGGATCATGCGTCAGATGGTCCGCTGGAAGGACAAGGGCTGAGGCTGGACCTTCGCGGGCACTGGCCCTAGCTTGCGGGAAAATCAAGGACATGAGGACGGCATGAGCGGCAAGCGCAGCATCTTCGAAGAAGTCTCGGGTGAACAAAAGCAGGAAACGGTCCAGCCCGGCATGATCGACCGCGGCCGGGGTGGTGCACGCAAGGCCATCCGTATCTGGCTGATGATCTTGTTCGCGCTTGTCGTCGTGATGATCGCGGTGGGTGGGCTGACCCGCCTGACCGACAGCGGCCTGTCGATCACCGAATGGCGACCGGTCACCGGAGCGATCCCGCCGATGTCCGAGGCCGACTGGCAGGCCGAGTTCGACAAGTACAAACAGATCGACCAGTGGCGCATCATGAACCAGTGGATGGAGCTGGATGACTTCAAGACCATCTACTGGTGGGAATGGGGTCATCGGCAACTGGGCCGTGTGATTGGCCTGGTCTGGGCGCTTGGGTTCTTTGGCTTTCTGGTGCTGCGCAAGATCCCCGCAGGCTGGACCGGGCGCCTTGCGATCCCCGGACTGCTGGGCGGCGTGCAGGGCGCCGTCGGTTGGTGGATGGTGGCCTCGGGGGTGACGCAGGGCGAAGGGATGACCGCGGTCGCCAGTTATCGCCTGGCCACCCATCTTGGCCTCGCGTTCGTGATCCTGGGCTTTCTGGCCTGGTACATCTTCATGCTGGGGCGCGAGGAACGCGACCTGATGCAGGCCCGTCGCGCGAAAGAGGCGCGGCTGTTCTCGCTGTCGACCGGGCTGCTGCACTTTGCCTTTCTGCAGATTCTGATCGGCGCATTGGTGGCGGGCATCGACGCCGGTCGGTCCTATACCGACTGGCCGCTGATCGGCGGGCAACTGCTGCCGCCGGACGCCACCGCGCTTGAACCGATGTGGCGCAACTTTTTCGAAAGTCCGGGGCTGGTGCAGTTCATCCACCGCTGCGTGGGCTATGTGCTGTTCGCCTTCGGCATCTTCGTCTGGCGACGCGGCAGCAGCAGCGCCCACCCGCAGACCCGGTTCGCCTTCAACGCCATGTTCGCGGCGCTTTCGCTGCAGGTGGTCGTAGGCATCCTCACCGTGGTCTATGGCGCGCCCTGGAAGATCGCCATCTTTCACCAGTTTATGGCCGTGGTCGTCTGGACCCTGATCCTGCGCGCCCGGTTCCTGACCGCTTATCCCATCGCAACCTCGCTGCGCGGAGCTTGACCCAATGACTGCATTCAATGACCTGATGGCCTTTCAGCGCGACACCGAGGCGCTGGCGCAGATCTCCGGCCGCCTGGGCTGGGACCAGGAGACCGTCATGCCGCGCGGGGCCGCCAACCAGCGCGCCGAGGAGATGGCCGCAATCGAAGCCGTGTTGCATGCGCGCCGTTCGGATCCGCGCGTGGCCGAGTGGCTGGAAAACGCCCATGCCGACACCGAGGTCGGTCAGGCGCAACTGCGCGAAATCCGCCGCACATACGAGCGCACGGTCAAGGTGCCCGCTGATCTGGCCACGGCCATCGCCCGCGTGACATCGGCCGCGCAGGGCAAGTGGGCACAGGCCCGCGCCGACGAGGATGTTGCCGCGTTTCTTCCGGTTCTGGAGGAAGTCGTGGCGCTGCGGCGCGAGGAAGGGGCGGCTCTGGCGCAGGGCGGCGATGTCTATGACGCGCTGGTCGAGGATTACGAGCCCTACACGACCGCTGCCCAGATCGCCGACATCTTCGACGCCCTGCGTCCGCGTCTGGTTGCGCTACGCTCCGCGGTTCTTGACCGGCCGTCCCCCGCGGGAGTGACCGGAACGTTTGACGAAACTGCCCAGATGAAGCTGACGCAAAAGCTGGCGGAGACTTTCGGGTACGACTTGAACCGGGGGCGGGTGGACAAGGCCGTACACCCGTTCTGTTCGGGCAGCGGCGACGACGTGCGCGTCACCACCCGGACCAGCGAAACCGACCCGTTCAACTGTTTCTATTCGACCATCCATGAGGTCGGGCACGCCTGCTATGAGCAGGGCATCGATCCGGCTTACGCTTTGACTCCGCTGGGTGAGGGCGTTTCGATGGGCGTCCATGAAAGTCAGAGCCGCATCTACGAAAATCAGCTGGGCCGCTCGCGGGCCTTCACGGGCTGGCTGTTCCGGCGGATGACGGACGCCTTCGGAGATTTTGGCATCGCGGATGAAGATACCTTCTATGCCGCCGTCAACCGGGTGCACAACGGATACATCCGCACCGAGGCGGACGAGGTTCAGTACAATCTGCACGTCATGCTGCGGTTCGATCTGGAACGCGCCTTGATGTCGGGCGATCTGCAGGTGCAGGACCTCGAGGCCGCGTGGAACGACCGTTTCCATGCCGATTTCGGCTATGCGGTCGACAAGCCTTCGAACGGGTGTCTGCAGGACGTGCATTGGTCGGTAGGCCTGTTTGGCTACTTCCCGACCTATTCGCTGGGCAATGTCTACGCGGGCTGTCTGTATCAGGCGCTGCGGGCGGCAATTCCAAGTCTGGATGATCAATTGGCGCAGGGCGATACCTCCGCGGCAACCGGATGGCTGCGCGAGCATGTTCAGCAGCATGGCGGTCTGTATGCCCCACGCGATGTCATCCGCCGCGCCAGCGGCATGGAGCCCGGACCCGAGCCGTTGTTGGCTTATCTCGAAGACAAATTCGGCACGCTCTACGGTCTATGACCTGGAAAGATGACCGCTATGGGTATGATAGGGGTCATCTAGCCGCGGTGTGCATCAGGCACCCAGTCTTCCGGAGGCCGGTTCCAGAACCGGTTCGGGTTGTCTTCGTCCTGCCCGCGGATGTGCAGCGTTCGAAAACACGGGTGCAGAAAGATCACCGGTTCTTCATAGGGATGGGCCGCATAGATTGCACGCAGCACGGTCGAACACACGCCGTCCGACCTATCCAGAAAGAACGAGACTTCGACGCAGGGAACATCGACCGTGTCGCAGGTGACGGCATTGCGTCCGGTCCCGAGTGACCGAAAGCTCTGCGTTCCGGGCGTCGACCGGAAGGTGACGTGATCATAATCGCCGTAAACCAGGTTGGCTTCGGCCAGAACAGCATCAATCACCGCCTGCGCGCGGTCCTCGGGAACCTGGACGATCACGCGCCAACCTTCGTCTGTCAGATATCGTTCGGTGTCCTGTGGTTTTTGGGTCATTCCAGTCTCCTGAACAAGCAACGTCAGAATGACCGGGTTTGCACCTCAAGTGTGACTTATCGCTTCGCCATCGACCGAACTGACGGCCCGAGGCAATCAAACGCGGAGTCCGACAGGCCGAAATGGCGAGCCAGAGCGATCTTGCCTTCAGGTGTTACGGTCAGGGCGCGGCTGGACCTCTGGCGCGCCAACCATTTGTCTTTCAGAGCTTTTTCCAGAATCGCGATTCCCAAGGGACCTGAGATGTGATTTCGGCGCTCCGTCCAATCCAGACAGAATTTGGCGACCGGTCGGTGGGCGCTGATCCGCGGTGGGTCCAGGTCGAGATCGGTCAGAAACGCGTAATATCGCGGACCCGGCGCCAGAGCCCCATGTGCCAGTTGCAGAACGCCCGTATCCAGCAGGTTGTCCGTGATCCACACACCGAGACGCCCGGCAAGATGGTTATAGCAGCAACGGGCCAACAGAACGCCCGAGTCTGGTTTCGCGGCTCGCCGGACATGATCGCTGGGGGTTAGCGTGGACAGCGTTTCCAAAACCGATGCGACCTGTGCGTTTGCGATCCGGTGATAGACATGCCTGCCGCTGCGTATCGATGTGGTCAGGCCGGCCCGCTCCAACTGCTTGAGATGGGAGGTCGCAGTTGGCGGCGTTATGTTGGCAGCGCAGGACAACTCTTTGTTGGTGAACGCCCGCCCGTCCATCAGTTCGCACAGGATGCGCGCGCGGGTTGGGTCGGCGAGAGCGGCGCCGATGATGTCCAGTCTGGGTTCGGGTCTCATTGGATGAGCCTACCGCAAAACCCGGCTTGCCCCCAGAAAGAACGCTTCGACATCCGCCGAAACGAAAAGGAGCGGCTGCTGTTGCAGAGCCGCTCCGTCGTCGTTGAAATGAGGGCCGCCGATCAGAGGCGGCCATCCTTACGTTTCGCTATCGTCTTCCTCGTCACCCTGGTCTGCGATCCAAGCGACGCTGACGACTTCCTCGCCTTTGCCGGTGTTGAACACCTTGACCCCGCCCGCACTGCGGGACCGGAACGATATACCGTCGACCGGAACCCGGATCGACTGCCCCTTGGACGTGGCCAGCATGATCTGGTCGTCGATTTCGACGGGGAACGAGGCCACCAGCGGGCCGCCCCGCATCGCCTTGTCCATCGCCATCACGCCCATTCCACCGCGGCCGCGCACCGGGTAGTCATGCGACGAGCTGAGCTTGCCCGACCCACCGGCCGTGATAGTCAGGATAAGGTTTTCCGCCGCAGACATCTCGGCATAGCGCTCCTGAGGCAGGATGCTGTCTGCGTTGCCTTCGTCTTCGTCGGTTTCGGTCTCTTCGGTGACGCCTGCCATCAGGCGGCGCATCTTGAGGTAGGCGGCGCGCTCGTCTGCCGTGGCCTCGAAGTGGCGAATGACGGACATCGAGACGACTCGATCGCCATTCGTCAGTTTGATGCCGCGCACACCGGTCGATTTGCGGCCCTTGAACACGCGCACGGCAGTGGTCGGGAAGCGGATTGCCCGGCCGGAGTTGGTGACCAGCATCACGTCGTCATCCTCGGAACAGATGCGCGCGTTGACCAGTTCCACACCCTCGGGCAGATCCATCGCGATCTTGCCGTTGCGCTTGACGTTGGTGAAATCGCTCAGCGCGTTTCGGCGCACATCGCCGGCACTGGTGGCGAAGACGATCTGCAGGTTTTCCCATTCTTCATCCGGCACATCGACCGGCATGATCGCCGCAATCGAAACACCCGTGGGAATCGGCAGGATGTTGACGATGGCCTTGCCCTTGCCGGTGCGCCCAGATTGAGGCAAGCGCCATGTCTTGAGCTTGTAGACCATCCCATCGGTGGTGAAGAACAGCAGTTGCGTATGCGTGTTCGCCACGAACAGATTGGTTACGACGTCCTCTTCCTTGGTCTGCATCCCCGACAGACCCTTGCCGCCGCGCTTCTGCGCGCGGAAGTCGGCCAGCGGCGTACGCTTGATGTAGCCGCCCGAGGTCACGGTGACGACCATGTCCTCGCGTTCGATCAGGTCCTCGTCTTCCATATCGCCGGACCAGTCGACGATTTCAGTGCGGCGCGGCACTGCGAACTGCTCTCGAACCTCGCGCAGCTCGTCGGCGATGATGCTCATGATGCGCTCGCGCGAGGACAGAATGTCCAGGTATTCCTTGATCTTGGCGGCCAGGTCTTCCAGCTCGTCCGTGACCTCTTTGACACCAATCTGGGTCAGGCGTTGCAGGCGCAGATCAAGGATCGCGCGGGCCTGAACCTCGGTTAGGTTGTAGGTGCCGTCGTCGTTCATCTTTGACAGCGGATCGTCGATCAGCCGCAGATAGCTCTCGATCTCGGCTGCGGGCCAGCGGCGGGTCATCAGCTTTTCGCGCGCCTCTGCCGCGTCGGCCGAGGACCGGATCGTGGCAACGACCTCGTCCACGTTCGAGACCGCTACGGCCAGACCGCACAGGATATGGCTGCGTTCCCGTGCCTTGCGCAGGTCGTATGCAGTGCGGCGGGCAACGACATCTTCGCGGAAGTCGATGAAGCTGGTCAGGAACCGGCGCAGGGTCAGCTGCTCGGGGCGACCGCCATTCAGCGCCAGCATGTTGCAGCCGAATGAGGTCTGCATCGGCGTGAACCGGTAAAGTTGGTTCAGCACCACCTCGGGCGTTGCGTCGCGCTTCAGCTCGACCACCACCCGCACGCCGTTGCGGTCAGATTCGTCCTGAACGTGGCTGACGCCTTCGATGCGCTTTTCACGCACGGCTTCGGCGATCTTCTCGATCATCGAGGCCTTGTTCACCTGATAGGGGATCTCGTCCACGATGATGGCATAGCGGTCCTTGCGCAACTCCTCGACGCGGGTTTTGGCGCGGATGATGACGCTGCCACGGCCCTCCAGATAGGCCTTGCGCGCACCGGACCGGCCCAGCATCACGCCGCCGGTGGGGAAATCGGGGCCGGGGATGTATTCGATCAGCTGTTCGCTGGTCAGGTCCGGGTCTTCGATCAGTGCCAGCGTCGCGTCGACCACTTCGCCTAGGTTGTGCGGTGGGATGTTGGTGGCCATACCCACCGCGATACCGCCGGCACCGTTTACCAGCATGTTGGGGAACCGCGCGGGCAGGACGGTGGGTTCCTTGTCCTTGCCGTCGTAATTGTCCTGGAAATCTACCGTCTCTTTCTCAATATCCGCCAGCAGCGCGGCGGCGGGCTTGTCCATGCGGACCTCGGTGTAGCGCATGGCCGCCGGGTTGTCGCCGTCCATCGAGCCGAAGTTGCCCTGACCGTCCAGCAGCGGCAGCGACATCGAGAAATCCTGCGCCATCCGCACCAGCGCGTCATAGATCGCGCTGTCCCCGTGCGGGTGGTATTTACCCATGACGTCGCCCACCGGACGGGCCGATTTGCGGTAAGCTTTGTCGTGGGTGTTCCCGGTCTCGTGCATCGCGTAGAGGATGCGCCGATGCACCGGTTTCAAGCCGTCGCGCAGATCGGGAATCGCACGGGACACGATGACCGACATCGCATAGTCCAGATAGGACGTCCGCATCTCGGATTCGATGGATACCGTCGGGCCGTCATAAACCGGGCGCTCGGGCGGGGTTTCATCCATGTTTTCGGGGATTTCTGGCGTATCGCTCACGTAAACTGCCCGTTTATTGTGCTGGGTCTATATCTTGTGGATGCATCTTATCAGACCCGGCACATAGGGTGCAAGCAAGCAACCCGGAAGTGGCCTGAAACCGCGGTGTTTTTCGGGTAACACATTGTTTTAATACGGATTGAAAAGGAATCATGTTACCCTGAAGGGACCTTTGAGGAAATCTGGAGGTCTGAATGGAGAAAAACGAAACCGAACTGATGCTGAAGGGGTATGGCCTGACAACGGCTGAAATCTTCTATCGCATGCCGGATTACATCCATGTTCTGAACACGTTCATCTGGCAAGATTACGACTTGGCGCCGGATCATCCCAAGCTGTTCAATTTCATCGAGTTCTGGCAGCGTGAAATCGAGGGTCCGCTGCATTCGGTGCGCTTTACCCACCGCAAGATGATCGCGCCGGGAGAATGGCGAAATGTCGTCGGAGAATACCGGCTGAACTAGCGTTTCGGCTAGGTTACGCTCAAGGCCAATGCGCCTTGATCCGGCCGATGGATCATCGAATGAATGCCGACCTGCGTTTCGGCGCAGGTTACTCACTCTCATAATTTCAAAACACAACCAGATCTTGGCAATCCGTTGACGGTGGACGCGCTGAGCGGTTGAATATTCTTATGCGTTTCGGTGGCGGTCCGGTGCGGCGCACACGATTGGTACAGATTGGAAAACCAGAGAAAGCCCACGATATGATTGCGCTAACATTGGACATGCCGGCGATGGCGCGTTAAGGACGGCTCATGGTTTCTCGCGTTATACCCGTCGACCCATTTGATCTGGTCATTTTTGGTGGCACCGGGGATCTGGCGCAGCGCAAGATTTTGCCTGCCTTGTTTCGCCGTTATTGCGCGGGACAGTGGAATGACGATGTTCGGATAATCGCCGCAGCAAGGTCCGCACATGATCAGGCGGGCTATCGTGCGATCGTCGCCGAGTCGCTGGCCCAGCACGCACCTCGTCAAGCGGCAGATCCCGGCAACCTTGATGGGTTCCTGAACCGGCTGCAGTATCTGCGGTTGGATGCCAGCTCTGATGATGGGTGGGAAAACCTTTCAGGTCTGTTGACAGATTCGCGGATCCGCGCCTTCTATTTCTCGGTCGGACCCGGATTGTTCGCCCCGTTGGCGGAAAAAATCCGCCAGCACGGTCTGGCTAACGAGCAGACGAGGATCGTCGTCGAAAAGCCGTTCGGTCACGACCTGGACAGTGCGCGGGCGTTGAATGCCACGCTGGCCTCGTATTTCAGCGAAAACCAAATCTACCGGATCGATCATTATCTGGGCAAGGAAACCGTCCAGAACCTGATGGCAGTCCGGTTCGGCAACATGCTGTTCGAGCCGCTGTGGAACAGTCAGTATGTCGACCATATCCAGATCACCGTCGCCGAGACCGTCGGCGTGGATGGTCGCGAAGAGTATTACGAGCGCGCTGGGGCAATGCGCGACATGGTGCAAAACCACCTGATGCAGCTTCTGTGCCTGATCGCGATGGAGCCGCCTGCCAAGTTCGATTCGGACGCCGTGCGCGATGAAAAGCTCAAGGTAATCCGCGCGCTGGACCCGGTGCAGCCGCACCACATCGTGCGTGGGCAGTATTCGGGTGGTCCCGACGGGCCGGGCTACCGCGAAGCGGTGGGCAATCCGCGCTCGACCACCGAAAGCTATGTTGCGCTGCGGGCGCATGTCAGCAATTGGCGGTGGGCGGGCACACCGTTTTACCTGCGCACCGGCAAGCGGCTGGTGGCAAGGTCCTCGGTGATCAACGTCATCTTCAAGGATGCGCCGCATTCGATCTTCGGGGCCGAGGCCGGGCGGCATGCCAACACGCTGTCGATCCGGCTGCAGCCGAACGAAGGCATCACGCTGAAAGTCACGATCAAAGAGCCGGGGCAGGGTGGAATGCGTTTGATCGACGTCCCGTTGGACATGAGCTTTGCCGAAGCGCTCGGGCCCGAAAACCAGGAAGCGCCGGACGCATATGAGCGTTTGGTGATGGACGTGATCCGGGGCAATCAAACCCTGTTCATGCGCGGAGACGAGGTCGAGGCCGCTTGGGCCTGGACCGACCCGATCATTGCGGGGTGGCAGGCGCGCGGCGACGTGCCAAAACCCTATGACAGCGGCAGTACCGGTCCCGGCGACGCCGAACTGCTGATGAAACGCGACGGTCGCCATTGGCAAGGGATCAAGCCATGAAGATTCAGGAATACGCTGACAGGGACATGCTGGCCATTGATGTTGCCAACGTTCTGGCCGGAGAGTTGGAGGCTGCGCTGCTGCACAACGA
Organism: Ruegeria sp. BC2; assembly: GCF_056539245.1. Lineage (NCBI taxonomy): Bacteria > Pseudomonadati > Pseudomonadota > Alphaproteobacteria > Rhodobacterales > Roseobacteraceae > Ruegeria > Ruegeria sp. BC2. The sequence continues at coordinate 1,286,961 of NZ_JBQFUQ010000001.1, read as the reverse complement.
TGTCGTGGCTTTTGCGGTTCCCGGCGGCACCACGCCCGGACCGATCTTCGACAGCCTGTGCGCCGCGGATCTTGAGTGGGAGCGTGTCCGTGTTCTGCCCACCGACGAACGCTGCGTCCCGGCAGACAGTGACCGGTCGAACGAACGCTTGATCCGCGACCGTCTTCTGACCAACCGGGCGGCGGCGGCGGACTATGTCCCGCTCTATATTCCCGGCAAGGCGCCCGAAGAGGTTCTGCCCCAAATCGAAGCTCTGATCGAGCCGCTGCGCCCGTTGGCGGTGCTGGTTCTTGGAATGGGCGACGACATGCATACGGCCTCGTTGTTTCCGGGGATGGAGGGGCTGGCGCAGGCATTGGCCAGCAACGCACCGGCATTGGCCGTTGCTCGCCCGCAGACGCAGCCCGAGACGCGGATCACCCTGACGGGTCCGGTTCTGGATGGTGCCCTGTCCAAACACCTGGTCATCTATGGGGAACAAAAGCGCGCAGCGCTTGAGCGTGCCATGAGCCTGCCGCCCGAGGAGGCGCCAATTGCGGCAGTCTTGGATGGAATGACGGTACACTGGGCGGATTGATCTCATGCAACTGGACACTCTCAGAACCCTTGCCGCGCAGGCGGCGGATACCCGCATCCTCGACCTGTTTGCGCAGGATCCCGACCGGGCGCAGAGCTTCTCGGCCTCGACCGGCGATTTGCTGTTCGACTATTCGAAGACCCTGATCGACGCGGACATCCGCGCGGCGCTGATCGACCTGTGCGATCAAGCCGGTCTGGCCGAGCGGCGCGACGCGATGTTCCGCGGTGACAAGATCAACGAGACCGAGGGCCGCGCGGTGCTGCATACGGCGCTGCGCAATCTGGACGGCGGCCCGGTCGAGGTTGATGGCCAGGACGTGAGGCCCGACGTTCTGGACACCCTGCAGCGCATGCGCGTGTTCGCCGAAGAGGTCCGGGGCGGAACGGCCCAGGGGGCAGGGGGCAGCTTTACCGACGTGGTGAATATCGGCATCGGCGGTTCGGACCTTGGGCCGGTGATGGCGACGCTGGCGCTGGCGCCCTATCACGACGGGCCGCGCCTGCACTATGTCTCGAACGTGGATGGCGCGCACATCGCCGACACGCTGCGCGAACTGGACCCGACGCGGACGCTGGTGATCGTGGCGTCCAAGACATTTACCACCATCGAAACCATGACCAACGCGCGGACGGCGCGGGCCTGGATGCTGGACGGCGGCGGCGACCCGGGGCGGCAGTTCGCGGCCGTGTCCAGCGCCGTGGACAAGACGGCGGACTTCGGCATCCCGTCTGACTGCGTGTTCGGCTTCGCCGATTGGGTCGGCGGGCGCTATTCGGTCTGGGGTCCGGTTGGACTGCCGGTGATGATTGCGGTGGGCTCGAACGCCTTCGACGCGTTCCTGCGCGGCGGGCAGGCGATGGACGTGCATTTCCGCGCCGCGGGCTGGGCCGAGAACATGCCGGTGATGCTGGCGCTGGTGGGCTTCTGGCACCGTCAGGTGCTGGGTCATGCCAGCCGCGCGGTTCTGCCCTATGACCAACGGCTGCTGCGGCTGCCGGCCTATTTCCAACAGCTCGAGATGGAATCGAACGGCAAATCGGTGGCCATGGACGGCTCGGCGCTGAGCGTGCCTTCGGGGCCGGTGGTCTGGGGTGAGCCCGGCACCAACGGGCAGCACGCGTTTTACCAACTGATCCATCAGGGCACCGACGTGATCCCCTGCGAATTCATGGTGGCCGCCGAAGGCCACGAGCCCGAACTGGCCCATCATCACCGTCTGCTGCTGGCCAACTGCCTGGCTCAGTCCGAGGCGTTGATGCGTGGCCGGTCGCTTGAGGAAGCGCGAGCGCGCATGGCCGAGATGGGCCTGCATGGCGACGAGTTGGAGCGTCAGGCCCGGCATCGCGTGTTCCCGGGCAACCGGCCCTCGACCACGCTGATCTATCCGCAGCTGACGCCCTTCGTTCTGGGCCAGATCATTGCGCTGTATGAACACCGGGTGTTCGTCGAAGGCGTGCTGTTGGGCATCAACTCGTTCGACCAGTGGGGGGTGGAGCTGGGCAAGGAGTTGGCCACCTCGCTGGGGCCAATCGTCGATGGCGATGCGGGCACCGAGGGCAAGGACGGCTCGACCGCCGCACTTGTGGCCTATGCGCTGCGGCGCCGGGGCTGAAGCCCTGCAAATCTGACGGCCTGCCGCCACGGCAGGCCGCATTCTTTTATTGTCAGACAATTAAATGATTGGCAGGATCGGCCCCGAGGAGAAGCCCCGGGGCCGGCCACGCCGCCGCGCCGCCTGGCCGCAACAGACGCCGCATCAGGCCGGCGCGATGAATGGGAGGATGTCCATGCTGGGACAGATGATGACGCAGCCGCTGTTGATTTCGTCACTGATCGATCATGCTGCGCGCTATCATGGTCAGACCGAGATCGTTTCGGTCGAAACCGACGGAACCGCCACACAGACGACCTGGGGCGAGATCGCTGCCAATGCCCGGCGCATGGGGTCGGCGCTGACCAAGCTTGGCTTGCAGCTACAGGATCGGATCGGCACGCTGGCCTGGAACAACCGCCGTCATCTGGAAATCTACTATGCGGCCTCGGGTGCCGGGTTTGTCTGCCACACGATCAACCCGCGCCTGTTCCCCGAACAGCTGGTTTACATCATCAACCATGCGCAGGACCGGGTGCTGTTCTTCGACGCCACCTTCATCCCGCTGGTTGCTGCGATCCGCGATCAACTGACCGAGGTGAAGCATTTCGTCCTGATGGGACCGCGCAACGAGGACGCACTGCAGCAGATCCCGGGCCTGGAATTCTATGACGAGTTGATCGAGACCGGCGACGCCGATTTCGAATGGCCCGTCTTCGATGAAAACACCGCCTCGAGCCTGTGCTACACCTCGGGCACGACCGGCCACCCCAAGGGCGTGCTGTATTCGCACCGTTCGACCGTTCTGCACAGCTTTGCCTCGAACACCCGCGACGTGATCGGATACTCGGCGATGGATGTGGTGATGCCGGTCGTGCCCATGTTCCACGTCAACGCCTGGGGGTCGCCCTATGGCTGCGCCATGTCCGGTTCGCAGATGGTGCTGCCCGGGCCGGACCTGCATGGCGAGGCGCTGGTGAACCTGATCGACACCTATGGCGTGACGCTGGCGATGGGGGTTCCCACGATCTGGCAGGGCTTGCTGGCCCATGCCGCCAAATGCGGCACCAAGCTGGAAAGCCTCGAACGTACGGTGATCGGTGGCGCGGCGTGCCCGCCCTCGATGATCGAGACCTTCCGGGAAAAATACGGCGTCGACACCGTGCACGCTTGGGGGATGAGCGAGATGAGCCCGCTGGGCACCGCCAACATCCCGCTGGCCAAACATCGCAAGCTGCCGATCGAGGAGCAGCACAAACTGCGCGAGAATCAGGGCCGTCCGCCCTTTGGGGTCGAACTGAAGATCGTCGATGACGACGGCAACGACCTGCCGCATGACGGGGTCACGCAGGGCGACCTGATGGTACGCGGACACTGGGTGCTGGACAGCTATTTCCAGCTGCAGGATCAAGAGCTTCTGCAGGATGGCTGGTTCGCCACCGGCGACGTGGCCACGCTGGACCCCGATGGCTACATGACCATCCGCGACCGTTCCAAGGACATCATCAAGTCGGGCGGTGAATGGATCAGCTCGGTCGAGCTGGAAAACATCGCCGTAGCGCACCCGAGATTGGCCACCGCGGCCGTGATCGGCGTGCCGCATCCCAAATGGGACGAACGCCCGCTGCTGGTGGCCGTCAAGGCCGAGGGCGAGGATCCGTCCGAGGCTGAGCTGCTGGGGTTTTTCGACGGCAAGATCGCCAAGTGGCAGGTGCCGGACAAAGTGGTCTTCGTCGACGCGCTGCCACTGAATGCAACGGGCAAGGTTTTGAAACGCAAACTGCGGGATGAATTCAAGGGCGCCTTGGCAGGTTAACGCTTGATTTCTAAGGATTTTTGGCTCCGGCGGTAGGGATCGAACCTACGACCAATTGATTAACAGTCAACTGCTCTACCGCTGAGCTACGCCGGAACTGAGGGGCGTGTACCAATCTGCAAAGACGAGGTCCAGACGAAAATTGCTTTCTTTGGACGAATTACGCGCCCCAGGTTTCCGTTTCGGATTTCAATCTGGCTGAACAGCTTTTTTTTGCGTGCGGCAGTGAATCGTTACGTTGATCTACGCTCTGGCCGCAACGTGATCGTTTCATGCGGATCAGAAAGAGATTAGCCTCTCGATAATGCACCATACTTCGGTGAACCTGTTGAAACCGGAAAGGAACCCAAGATGCGGACAGCTTGCAGGATTGTAGCGAAGCTTTTCTTCTTTGTTCTTGCCGCGCCGGGGATCGCCCAAGAGGCCGGAACCCTGATCACCGGCGCTCGGATTTTCGACGGGGTCAGTTCCGACCTGATCGAGGGTCAGGACGTTTTGATCCAAGACGGCATGATCACCGCCCTTGGTCCTGATCTGGATGCGCCGGAGGGGGCGACGGTGATCGATGCACAGGGTCGGTTCCTGATGCCCGGATTTGCCGACATGCATGCGCATCTGATGTTTCAGATGCCGTTTGGAATCGCATTCAATGCCGATCGCGAATACTGGGCCTATGTTGCCGCAACCGTCGCCGAACAATACCTGATGCAGGGGTTCACGACGGTCCGCGATGTCGGCGGGAACTCGTTTTCACTGAAACGCGCCATAGACGAGGGCATCCTGACGGGGCCTCGGGTCTATCCTTCGGGTCCCATGATCTCGCAGAGCTCGGGCCACTCGGATCATCGGACGGACGCAAACGAGCCCGGTTCATTGGTGTTCGAGCCCAGCATTCCGATGAAATACTTCCATGTCGCAGTTGCCGATGGGCGTGACGAGGTTCTGAAGACCGTACGCGAGGTGTTGCGCCGCAGGGCCTCGCAGATCAAGATTTCGGTCGGTGGCGGTACCGGGTCATTTGCTGATCCACTGGACACCACGCAGTACACGGCAGACGAAATCCGTGCAGCCGTCGAAGCGGCAGAAGACTGGAACACCTACGTAACCGCCCATGTCTACAACTCGGATGGCATCATCCGCGCCGTCGAGAATGGGGTGAAGTCCATCGAGCATGGCAATCTGATGAGCGAAGAGGCCATGCGCATGATGATGGAGCATGATGCCTGGCTGTCGCCGCAGGTCATCGTCTACACATTCCATCCGGCAGGCTACAACGACGAACAAAAAGCCAAGCATGACGAAGCCTATGACGGCATCAACCAGATGTTCACCATGGCCAAGGAGCTTGGATTCGAGAATATCGTCTTCGGCACGGACGTGATCACTTCTCCTGAGATGATCAAGCGCGCAAACGAGGAGTTCGTTCTGAGAACGGAATGGTTCGACAATGCCGAAATACTCCGTCAGGCAACCTCGAAATCAGCCGAGTTGCTTGCCTTGTCGGGGCCGCGCAATCCTTATCCCGGGGCGCTGGGTGTCATTGCGGAAGGTGCTCATGCGGATATCCTTTTGATCGACGGCAACCCCCTTGAGGACATGTCTGTCATGACCGAATACGAAGAGCGCTTCGATCTGATCATGAAGGGCGGGGTGATCTACAAAAACGAACTGTAGCGGACGATCTGCTGTGCAAATGCATGGCGGACCAAACTTGCGTCACAGGCGCTGAAAAATTCTCTGATGTTTCGCGGGTGTGATTGACAGGATTGGACTGATCGAAAGACCAACTCCAAACTAACGGCGCAGGTCCTTGGGGGCAGGCTGATTGTATGCCTGGAACCAGCTGAAAACCCGGCCTGTCGGATCGGCAACCGACCATACACGGGACGCGAGCGGTTGGGTGCGCCACAAACTTCTGAAATCAGAGGATTTTGGCTCCGGCGGTAGGCGCTAGGGACCAAACTGAGACTTTTTAAAATGCTTTAAAAACAGTTATTTAATAGATTTCATGGTGACTTGTGATGATGAAAAGTGTGTCGTGATAGCCACTCTGTGTGTGTCGTGAGATTTTCAGATTGACCACGGTTTTCAAAAAATACCCCCGCCAAGCCTAAGCTCAGTGGGGGCGGTGCTGGTTGTGGTCTCAGCCGTAGATGTCCTTGTGGGACAGGTTGCGACGACGAAGCTCACGCTGCAGTCGCTCCTCCTCATGGCGAAGAACCGCTCGCTCCTGCAGGTGCTTCAACGTGGTCGCGTTCTGTGTCTGATAATCGGCATACTTCCGTTGCTGCTGGGCGGCCACATCGGCTGCGTCTGGGATGTTCGAGATGGTGTTCTGTGCGGGCTGCTTGACGTTCACCTTGGAGGTGTCGGTGTTCGGGTCACCGTCTGCGATGTTGAACTTGTAGATAGTCATGTTGTGGACCTTGGGTTGCTGGTGGAGGTGCCCCCTCCCATTGCTACGGGAAGGGGTCGTGTCGGCGCAGGTTTAGCCTTGAGAGAAGTTGATGATCTTCTGCTTCACGGCCACGTCCCAAGCGACAGATGCGCCGTTGATGTTTACACGGATGCGTCCGTTGCTATCGGTCTCATGACCATATCCCGCATTGTCGAGCATGCTGCGGACACGGTCGCCCTCGTAGCGGTCCATCTGTGGAAGGTAGGCCTCTGCCATGGTCTGCAGACCCTCGGTCTTATGGTGGACGAAGAAGTTCCGAGCGGCCTCCATCATGTTTGCCTGCAACTTCGGATTGTCGCCGATGAAGGCCGTGAATGCCTGTTCATCTTCGATACCGGCGTCAGCCATGTAGTTGGAGGCGGCGTCATAGGCTCCCTGCCAAACCGAGGCTACCTGAGCAGTCATCTCCTCTGGCTCGACACGGGCCATGGACGCCATTCGCTCGATGGTGCCCTTGTCCAAGTCGCCATGGTGCAGGACGCTGTCCACAGTCTTGAACAGGTCACCGGGGTTCTGGGTGGACATCAGTTCCTTCATAGTCGCATCACCAGCTTCCCCGAATGTCACCCCTGTGGTCTCATCCTCAGTCTTCTCTTGGGTCTCCCCGATCTTGGTCTGTGCCTGTGCCTTGGCTGCAGCCGCCGGGTCTTTCAGTGTCGCTTTGGCTTGCACGTCCGAAAAGGTGCCATCGGCGTTGCGTTTCACGAGGCCCATATTGGCGGCCACGTTGAGGGAGAACTCAATGCTCCCGAACTTGACTAAGTCATTTCCGTTTGGGGTGCGGTTCATGATCGGGCCACCCGAGGTTGTCCGAGCGGTCGCCATCAGTCCGCCGTTTGCGTCATCATTGGCGGTCATCTGGACTTCGGTCGAGCGATTAGCCTCAACAGGGCCACTACCGGTGACCTCCATGTTGTTCGTGTGGCCGACGGTCGTGGAGATACCCTTGGCCAAGTGGTTGTCGATTGTGTTGCTTGTCGATTTGGCTTCGGTGCCTGCGGCTGCAATCCATGCAGTCATTCTTCAGTTTCCTTTGGTTTGAGAGTTGGTGGTGACGGCGGTGTTTTCAGTGACCGCCAAAGTCTGGATGGTTGAGGGTGCATTCGAGGCCTTCGGCCATGAGGGCGGCCAAAACTTCCGACCGGGATATTTCCTTGCCGGTGGCTATGAGGTGGCGCGTTTGCAGCAACTCAATAATGGCAAGCTGTTCGATACGGAGGCGGGTCGTTGCCCACCGTGGTCGATCATCCCATGGGGTCTTGCGGGCGGCGTTTGTCGCGCCTTCCTCGGCTGTCATGAACTCCATGGGCTTGACCAGCGTGAACAGCTTTTTTCGAAGATGCCGGGTCCATCGGGTGCGGTTGCGCTCACCTACTGCGGCAGCTTTTGTCTTCGCGGGCCGGATATATGCGGTGTTCATGCTGCAGTTCTCCGAAGGTGCTGCGGTTGAGGCCCTTTGAGAAAGGCTCGTTTTAGGAGCACTGGAATGAAACAGAGGGTGTCCCCCCGGTAGACTTCGAGAAGGCCCTCAAAACCGGGATTTTCGTCACGGAGAATGGCAGCCATGCGGGCGACCAATGGGCCGTCACCGACAAGCTCATGACCCTGCGATGATCGCGCCCGAGGGATGTTGCGGTATTCAGATTTGTTGCGGTGGACCCGGACAGAGTCGAGGGTGATGCGGATGGCTTCCGTCATGATGTTTTCCTTCTGTGGAAATAGAAAAGCCCCCGCCGGTGGTCCGACAGGGGCGCGATTGGTTGCGATTTGTTGCCGCGAATAATGGCGGGTCGAAGATCATGAGCGACATGATCATTTCTGCTGATTGGGGTTGCACCTTGAAGGGATACTGATGGTTGCCTGAGACAATCAGGTTTAAGATCAGGTCACCCTTTCAGGACCGGGCTGCGCCCTTGAAGACCCATAGCGGCTATTGCCGCGATCAAGATGGACTTGAGGTGATGATGTGACCGTGGCGAAGCCATCGGCAAAGGGTCTTGCGGCGATAGCCGACTTGTAGATTTCCGATTGGGTTCCGTTTCAGGGTTGCCCAGAGTATCTGGGTGACCCAATCCAATCGTCTTCAGGTGCCACCGTTAGTTCCTGACGGCTTATGCCGCCATGACGATATTTTCACCCTGAAGATGATCTTTAAGTTTCCCCTTTATAGTGGTGGAGGGACGATTAGCCGTCGCCTTTCGGTTCGACCAAGGACAAGGCCGCCCCTTCAAACTGCCATCTTCATAAAGCGGAGGAGCATCAGGGCCATAATATTCCGCCGGGAAGGCCAACATGCTGGCGCAGGCTAGAACAGTCTTCGGGTTCAAGACTTCGAATGACCTTTGCCCGTAGACCTCTTGGCAGTAGTGGTCGAGGACGTGAGCAATGTGGAGGCGTCCAGTTCCATCATCGCGGGTCCAGCATTTCAAAAGCTGCCTTGTTGAGACCAGACGACGAAGTTCTGCCACCCGACGAGCCTCCGTGATCAGACGCTCAAGGAACTCTGAGCGATAAGCCGGGGCGGTTTCATAGAAGGCGTGAGAGAGACTCTTGCAGCGGCCTTGACGGGCTTCCTGAATACGCTTGGCGTCCGGGCTTTCTGCGGTCGTTCTGGGGCCACGGTTGCTGTTGCGGGTCGCGGCCTTGGCGCATGCCTTCTGGCAATACATCTGATTCTTCCTTCTGGGGTGAAATTCTGCGGCGCATTGAGGGCATAGCAACGGGACCGCGCTGGCTGGGCCAGACGGGTGGATTAGGGATGTCATTTCAGGGGTTCCTTAGTGTTGAGCGGGGCAGTCAGTTGGTCTGTGACAAATTGGGAAAAGCATTGTTCGCACCCCTCTGAGGACGTGTGTCCGCAAGAAAATGACCCCGCCTCCGCATAGAGATACAACGGAAGCAGGGCCGATCAGCGCACCACCAAGTGCAACCGAAGTGAACACGTTACGTTATGGCGAAAAGGGGAAGGCTGTCGCTATGCCAGTTCGGCAGTCGCCAGACGATGGCTTCCTATGTGCTATGCGTCGGGCTATTCAAAATTGCCATAAAATTAAGGGCATGAGGCACCGGCTCAGGCCACCATCAAGGCGTTCCTCAGGCTCACTCTGCAGCAGCTTCCTTATCTCTATGCTGTGGGCTTCTTAGATCGCCATAAAAATAGGGGGTATCAGGGCCACCGTCATGCTCACCCTACAGCGGCTTCCTATTTATCTCAGGTGTGTGTTTTTGATTTCTAAAATTAAGTCAATTGTTTGCGGGGCGTTCTTGAGGTCACCAGCAGGCTCACCCAGAGGCACCCTGAGGCGTCGGCTTCTTAGGGCGAGTATGTGGTCTGGGCTTTCGAGGCAGCCCCATGGTCCCCGTGGCGGGCACCGAGAGGGCACCTGCAGGGTCAACTGAACAAGTGCTTTGAGGTGGTCTCAGGTCTCCGTGGTCGTGGCGATGACACACAGAGGACACACACGGCCAGAGCCGGGACGGTTTCTTATCTCTTGTTTGAGGGTTATTGACCCAAGGTGCTCGCGAAGGTGTCTTATCTCTCAGTTGCAGGCTAATCGCGAGACTGTGGAAGCGATGGACCGTCGTTCACGACCCGGCCTCCTCAAGAATGCGGTAGACACTGGAGCGGCCAATGCCGACCTCACGAGCAATTGCTGTTCCCCCGAGTCCCTCCCGGTGCAACCTCAAGACCTCATCGGCCTTGGCCTTTGCCGTTGGCTTTCTGCCGGTATACTTCCCCGCTGCCTTGGCCTTGGCGATACCCTCCCGCTGGCGTTCCAGCATGATGGACCGCTCGAACTCTGCCACGCTGCCCATGATGGACAGCATCAGTTTGCCCGTCGCGGTCCCCGTGTCGATGTTCATGGAGAGAATGCGAAGGTTGGCCCCCTTGGCCTCTATGGTCCCCAAGACCTCCATCAGGTGCGCCACGGAGCGGGCCAGACGGTCCAACTTGGTGACCACCAGCGTGTCACCCTCACGGAGGAACTCAAGGGCCTCTGAGAGCTTCTCACGGTTGGTCATATCCACTGATGACACTTGTTCCTGAAAGACCTTCTCGACGCCTTCCTTGGCGAGATCACGAAGCTGGGCTTCAAGGCCTGCCTTTTGGTCAACTGTGGAGGTGCGGGCGTATCCAATCAACATGGCCTGATGTCCTTCTGTGCCAATAGGGTCTAAGACCTTTTGGGCTTGCTGTCCCAAAGCTGCAAGGCAATTCTTTTGGGACACTCAACTGTCTCACTCTCATGGTGTCCCAAAAGGCTTGGTCAGTGGGACAGTCAGGACAGGCCATGCTTTCTGGCAATGCGATGATTGGTGCATGTGATCGAAGACCAAGGCAGGTGAAGCGTGAACTCCCCCGGTCCCTCACGGTTTAGCCCAAAGCGCACGTCTGGTTCGCGCTGGGCGAGGACGGAAAGGGCACGGTAGGAGAAGTCGAAGATGATCATGGCGGGGTCCTCGTGATTGCGTATTTAGCTTGATGCGGAACTCATCAAAGCCTCCGGCCACTCTAGTTAGTTGCGCCGAGACAGAGCTTCAAGCTTTTGTTTTTTATGCATTTATGGAGCATTCCCGTTTGTGGAGCTAATTCCGAGGCCACCCCCCACCTCAAGGGGGGAAACGCGCACAGCCTCTTTATATCTTGGGGTGTCAGATTTTTGCGGTCAAAAAATTTCGAATTTCGATCTTCGATGCGAATTTGCTGGTTGCCTGCTATTCGTTCATTCCTGCTGCAGGTCGGGGACGAAAATCTGCTTCAACGGTATCAGAGCGCGATAGCGGGGCGATAACTTCGCGTAGTGTTCGAAGATCAAGTCCACAAATTGTTCGCCATTGATCAGACGCAGCTTGGCGCGGTTGCGTTCCAATTCTACGGCACCTCTGGCAAATGAGCCAAGGTTGATGAACAGACCATATTCACCGTCACCTAGAGTTCCCAAAAGCTGGTCCACATCGGGGCGGGGCGTCTGGCCTGTTGTCCGCTTGCATTGCACCTTCACGATGGGTGGTTGGAAGCCCAGCGGGTCCATATGGGCGATGACATCCACGCCACCGTCGCCTGACTTCGGTGTGACGCGGGCGGTGTAGCCCATGCACTCCAGAAGGTGCGCGATGAATTCTTCGAACTGATGTCCCGAGAGTTCGGTCATCAGGCGTTTGATGATGAAATCGCTGGTGCTGGCCTCAGCTTGTATGGCGGCTGAGACCGTTGCGGTGTCGTCATCGGCAATTTCGTCTTGCTGGTCTGCAAGGGCCTCTGCAGGTGTCGTGATGCGGACCGGGGCTGCGAGATTAATCTTCGCCAAAAACTCGTTCGCATAGCGACGGACGCGAAACATGGTCAGGAAAGAGCCGATTTCGTGCAGCGCGGCTTGGCTGAATTCGTCGCGTGGAACGTGCTTGAGCCATTCGACCTTTTGCCGTGTCGGGTATTCGTCAGGGTCGCCTTCGACGTAAACGGCTTCGCCCGTGAACCGCCCGATATTCACCATGCGGTCCGCTTTCGACGGATACACAACAATGTCTCCCGCTTGGATTTCATGAAGGAACTTGAACATGGACCCAGCATCAACCGGCACAGCACCCGCCTTCTTGTCGGGGTAGGCCGCAATCAATGCCGCTTTGAATGCTTCGCGGTCGGGGGCAATTTTGGTCAGGTCGCCAATAGCGGGCCAACCGATAGCGACATAGCCGCCTTCGATGGGGCGGTCTCCGACATGTGCGCCCATGTGGACACCCCAAACAGTCAGATCAGACATTGGCTTTGCCTTTCGCTTTGGGCTTGGACGCCTTTTTGGTCTCGGACTTCGCCCGCTCTTGGTTCAGCTTGAACAGGCGGGCCAGGATTTCGTCTTCGGTCAGCACACCCGTGCGCCAGTCGTCGCCCCAGCCGTAGGCTTCTGCCACCGCTTCGTCCAACGCCTTGTGGGCGTGGTCAAGCCATGCGGGGCGGGCGTTGTAGAGGTTCGTCAGGGTGCGTTTTTTGAGTTCCTTGGCGGCGGCGTCGTTCTTGGGAAGGATGCGCTCAGGGTAGCCGGGAACCACCTCTGGCACGCGGTCCACCAGATCGGTGGGGTTGAGCCAGTTTTCCCGCAACTCGTTCAGGCGCTGGGCGGCGGCGGCGATTTTGATGGCGCGGGGGTCATCGGCATACTCGTCGGCGGGGATGTTGGGGGTGAGACCTTCAGGGAAGGGGAAGGTTTCGAATGTGGTGGACGGTGTGTAGCGGGGGCGGTCCTCAAGTGAGGTGCCCATGCGCAGCGCCCAAAGTTCATGGAATTTGGAGTGCAGGATGCCAAATGTCGTGTCGTCTTCGCGGGCAAACGTGTCCAGCAGGTTTGAGCAAAACGTGCAGCTATCAACCCATGTGAAGACGCGATACTTTGATGTAACTGGAGTTACGATATAGCGCTTCAGCGCCGCCCGTTTTTCGTCGAAAGCAATTCTCACCCAGCCGTGCCGCCACCAATATCTGCGATGTATTTCGCGCTTCATTGTTTCGCGCCCGGGTTTGACGAGCGTCACAACATGCTGGAAAGGGGCTTCAAAGAGGGCGGCTTCCTGTTCGTCCATCTTGGACCCAAAGTCGATGATCCAATTATCTGCTGGCCTCCTTACAACATCCATAGCATTCCGATACGGACGCAAAACCTCTGCGTTCGATTGTCCGTTAGGGTTCATTGGGGCAAGTAGTAGCTCGCGTGCATCTTGTCCTGAAAGGTCAAAGTCCCCGTATTTTTGACCACCTTCGAAGCAAACACTCCTGTTCTCAGTCAGCCGCAGGCTTTGGGTTAGATCGTATTCGGAGAACGTGAGGTCAGAATTGATCTGAAGTCTAATTTCTCCATCAAGTTTTTTTTGTTCCGCCACTTTGGCGAAGCATATCAGCGAAACTCTGACGGCTGCACCATCTACTGTCCAAGGTTCGTCAGACCAAGCCTCGAAAATTGTTCCGGTCTCAAGGATTCTCTTGAGGGTAGAGCGACTAGCGCCGCCACGAATAGAGTTGGTGGCAACCAATCCAGCTTTATTGATTGCACCCGAGTTGATTTTGTCAGTTGCTTTGGCGAACCAATAGCAAACTAAGTCAGCAAACGGTTCTACACTATCGCTGTATGCAGTTCTCAAGTTTTCGGTATATTCTTCACCGAGCTTTGAAATTAGTCTCTTGCCGCCCAAAAAAGGCGGGTTCCCTACAACCACATCCGCGTTCGGCCAATCCGCCTGCGTCCCGTCCGGATTCAGCACCGCGTCTCTGTTCTCAATCGTCTTGAGGGACCGTAAGATCGGGTTCTTCGCCGCCTCGAACCCGTTGCGGCGCATCCATTGGATTTCCCCAATCCAGACCGACACGCGGGCCAGTTCCGCTGCATAGGCGCTGAGTTCGATGCCCAGCACCACCTCGGGGCCAATTTGCGGAAACCCTCGGGGAAGGCCTAGCGCCTCGGCCTCAAGGTTCACCCGGTGTTCGATGTTCTTGAGTTCCAGAAGCGCGATGTAGAGGAAGTTGCCAGAGCCACAGGCCGGGTCCAGCACACGGAACGCCTTAAGCCGGTCCAGAAACGCTTGGTGCAGCGCCTCGGCCTTGTCCAGTGCGCGGGTCACGGCGGCTTTCTGGGACGTGCTGAGAAGTTTGTCCTTGGTCGCCTTGGGGGTTTTGTCGATCAGGTTTTCGATCTGGGATTTGACCTCGGCCCATTCGGCCAGAAGCGGTTCCACAATCACCGGGTTCACGATCTGCATAATCTTGTCGCGGTCGGTGTAATGCGCCCCCAACTGGCTGCGCTTGGCAGGGTCCAGCCCGCGTTCGAACAGGGTGCCAAGGATGGAGGGGTCAATGTCGGACCAGTCCAGATGCGCGGCGCGAATGAGGTCGTCGAGGTCTTCCCATTCAAGCGGCAACACGTCGTCATTGTCGAACAGGCCACCATTGAACCAATCGACCTGTTCAAAGCCTACCATGCCGCCATCCTTCATCGCACCGAACAGCGCCTTGGCGTGGATGGCAAAGGTTTCGGGTTTGGGTCGTGCCGCCTTGATCATACGTTCGAACATCTTGTTCGGCAGAAGCTCCACATCCTCGGCAAACATGCAGAACACCAGACGGTTAACGAAATGCGCCACCTCTTGCGGGTCGTGACCGCGTTCCCGCAGACGCTGGGCGAGGTTGGCAAAGTTCTGCGCCGCCTGTTCCGTGACCAGTTGGCGGGTCTTGGTGGGTTTGAAGACCTCGGGATTGAGGAAGGCGTTGCGCAGCTTGTCGCGGTTGGCGGCGTCCTTGAGGTCGTCCAGTGTCAGGGTGTGCACCTGCTGCACCGTGTTGGTCCAGTTGGTGTGGATGCGTATCACATCCATGTCCGACACGATCAGAAGCGGCGGGTTTTCCAGCGCGATGGCGTATTGCAAGAGTTGGTCAAACGCCTTGTCCAGATTGGCGCGCTTGCCTTTGTATTCCCACGCAAAGCAGTCCTTGCGCCAGACATCCGCCCAGCCTTCGCCGCCACTGGTCTTGGACGCGCCTTTCTCGAAGGTGAACCATTCGCCCTTTTGGTCTGCGGTTGTCGGGTCTTCGATGTCCAGAAGGCGGCACAGGTCAATGAAATGCGATTGGGATGCTGACCGTTCCTTGAGTTCGGTGTTGCGCCATTTCGTGATGAAGTCTTGGGGCGTCATGGAAGGTCCGGGAGAATGAATGAAATTCGGAGTATCAGCGTTGGTTTGGCAGGCCGATACGATTTGTTTACCAAAAGGCGCTTGAGGGAGAACAACATGGTGCCAGAATCTTAGTCAAAAGCAAACCCAGCTAATATCCCTCGTTTCATTTTAATATATTCTGGTTTCCCGCTGTTTAGATCCGATATTAGAGCATCACGAGTCAACGTTCTTATTCGTTCGTTTGGCTCATTTGCAATTGTCTCTAGTGTATCTGCCAGAACCTTCAAGTGATCACATCGATCCTCAATTAACTCAACTCGATTAAGTTCAAGTTCTCGCTCGGTGAGTCTGCCTATTGGAGTGCGTCCTCTTATAAACTCAGCAACGAAAAAAAAGTGATCATCAACATCGTCGGAGTAGGGGTCAACCACATCTTCCAAGGTGGATTTCTTTCCATTGCATTTTTGACAAGCAAAGGTCAGATTTTCCCATTCGAAGGTTAGCTCAGGTTTGATTGACTTTGGTGTGATATGTTCAATATCTCCGTAAGCAACAACTGTAACCTTCGACTCACAGTAAGCACACTTGCCCTTCGTTTCTGATTTTAACTGTTCCTTAATATCAGCATGATTATATTTGCTCTTTCGACGTTTTATCTCATCAGCATTACCTGAGGCGATTGCAGCGAGTAGCTCAGTTGTCCATCTTTCTTTATGTCTGGCAAGTGGTGCCGGTTCAGGTAGCTTTTCTAGCTTGATCACTTCAGTAACCTATTGATCGCCTGAGGAAAAAAATCTGACAGACCTGCCTCGGCAAGATCAAAACGAAGCTTGCGCATCGCGACTTCATCTATTTCTTCTTTCTGAAAACTATCAACGATAGCAGCTAGCTCATCTTCGGCCCAAATGGGCATTGTTACTGAGACACCCAGAATTTCATTTAGAACGCTGCTTGCCGTTCCTACGCTTTTCTCAAAGCCAACAGGCCTAGACTTAACGGCTGCTTTCTTGCTGACGTCGCCATCTTCGTTTGCTATGGTTTCATGCCAAAGAGCATAGATTGAGGAGTCCTTTACAGAACCAATTATGAAAGGAGAATGGGTAGCAACTACGTATTGCACGTCGGGGAATGCCTCAACCAAGCGAGCCAAGAATTCTCGTTGGAGCGAGGGGTGAAGATGATTTTCTGGCTCATCAATTAAAACTACACTCCGACCACTCACGCTCTTTGAATAAAGAAAAATTTGCCAGGAAGTCTGAATAAGAGACATCAATCCGCCTGAGGCACCGTCGATGGGAAAATCTCCAGTATCCGTTTCTACGATAACCTCTGCTGATCGAACATTGAGTTTTTTGAATTTGATTTCCTTTGGGAGAACTCGACGCAGCGTATTTTGAAAGTCTCTGAATAGCCCCTGAAGCTCAGGGACTGCAGTGACGTCTTCGTTTGAACTTCCATGGAGCGCAAATGAAATCAAAGTTTGCTTCAGTGGTGAAAGTGGATTTGTTATTTGATTTGCTCCACGGCGTATCATGTTGCCGGCTTCATAGCTTGTCGCGCTTTGACGATAAAACTCGAAGGCATCTTTTGGAGATATGCCGCCTACTGGGATGTCACTTACTCGTTGATATTTTGGAATCGGTCTATGTGAGCTTATCTTGAACCCATCAACTTGTTTGTGGTCCGAGAACTGAAGTTGATATTGTATTTGATTTGGGGGTGGGTAGGAGATAGTTACTGCCTCACTACCATCTTCAAATTTGATTTTTCCAATTGGAGGTTGGTTTCCTTCGGCTTCCCCTTTGATAGCTTTACGTAGGCTTGAAAAGAGGCTGCTTATTGAGAAGACAGTTCTTTTTGTTTGTTTATCTTCTTCCGGTGTTGCGAGATATTGATCTGGCTGCCCGCCAACCAGTTTTGCCTCCAGTATTGATAAGATAGTGCTTTTTCCCGAGCCATTCGCGCCAGTAAGAATAGTTAGCCTTGGATGGAAGTTGATATAAATGGAATTGAATTGCCTCCATTTGTTTAGCTCAATGTGAGAAATAACTGCTTTCGTATTATCCATCTTTGAGAATAGCTCGTGGCTCAGTTGGTGTCTATTGGTTGCCTGATTGAGTGGCGTGAGGCTTCAGAGAGACAGTGGACGCACGACCTATGCGTGTCAACGCTCAGTGTGGCTCTCTGAGGTAAAGGGGGCGTCAAACAACGAGAGACCTACCCAGTAAGCGAAACATCACTTGTTTGGCGCGTCCTTATCATTTGCCAAGCGTGCTTAGAAGTGAGACCCATTCTGCACACATCTTGGGACATAGAGGACTTAGCGCCTCTTAAAAACCTCTGAGAAACAGGACGTTGGTCGGTTGGGTGAAAGGTAAGTTAGCCTCAGAGACCGGCCCTTTCCGCCCACTTGTGGAACTCTCTTAGCCTCGCCGCGCGACCCCCGTAAGTATTTTCTGAGATGTCCTGATTGGCATGCCCGAGGAAACCTTTACGAACCTCGACCGGCGCACCTGCTTCACGCAGCATATCGCTTACTCTGTGTCTCAACCCGTGTGTGGCGAAACGATTGCTGTCTGGGAGGTCTTTGGTCTCTGCCTTGATGGCATCTATGAGCATCACAGAGGCTGCGTCATTGCCGCGAGGACGGCCATAACGAGGGAAGATAGGTCCGCCTGCCGGGGCAGCCTCAAGGGCTTCCTGAGCGGCTCTCAGCGCGTCTCCTACGAGCGGCACAGTGCGGACGCTCGACGCGGTCTTAATGCGTCTGATCGAATTTGGTCGAACATGCAGATAGGGGGTTTCTCCCTCGTTCACGATGTCTTCTTTGGTCAGTCCCACGGCCTCGTTGAGGCGCAACCCGGTGCCCTTGAGCAACTGCCAGATCAACACAAGCTCACGGATGTTGCCGCGCTTGAGCCGGTCTTCAACGCGCAACACGAGGTCATCGGGCAGGGGCAGCCGACGTTCCACCGCTTGGGTGTCTTCCTCGGGCCACGGCAGGGCTGCGAACTGGTTCTTGGCGAGAATGTCCATTTCCTTGATGGCATGGTTGATCACCGCCACCAAGATGTTGGTCTCCTTCTTGGCTGACCCGAGTGAGAGTGGGGAGCCGTCGGCCTTCTTCGCTTTGATGATGTAGTTGAAGTAGCGCCGCCTGTGTTCCACCGTCATGTCTTCAAGGGGAAGATTATCGGGTTCGCCGATAGATGACTTGAGGCGACCCTCAATTCGCTTGAGGTCATTGTCCTTCTTGCTGCTTTCCTCGACCTGCTTGTCCTGACGGTAGAGCTTGAAGGCATCCCCGAGGGTGGGCCTTGGGGCGGGTGCTGAGGGGTTGAGGAGAGCCTTGGTGACCAGAGGGTCAGGCTTGGTCTTCATCGTCTCGAAGATCAACCGACCAGTCTCTGGGTCTGCCGGGTCGAGGCCGGTTACCCCTTCACGCAAGCCTGTCGCGGTCATTAGGGCGTCGTGCCACTTTTATTGTGTGGTTCGGCTGTCGCGGCCTTCATCCTCCAAACGCACGCGAGTTTCTCTCACGATGCGTTCAAACTCGTTCATGATGGCATGGTATTCTCTATGGAAGGCAAGCCCCTCCGTGTTGCGAACATGCACCTGAAGGAAATTCTCACCCAGAGCTTCAGCCACATCTTTAGGGAAGCGGCGGCGAAAACGAAGCACCCCGTTCGGACGCTTGTCGATGTGCTTGATCTTCGTTTGCAGGGCCATCTGTGTGTCCTCTTGTGTGTTCTCATGTGTGTCGTGGAGAACAGCAAACCCCCCAAAATACAAGGAAATAAGGGGTTTAAGAGGAAGAATTGGCTCCGGCGGTAGGGATCGAACCTACGACCAATTGATTAACAGTCAACTGCTCTACCGCTGAGCTACGCCGGAACTGAGGCGCATATAGCAATCCGGTTTTTCGGCGTCCAGAGGGGAAAAGCACCGAGGGCGAATTTTTTGTGCGTTCAGGAAATGCGATGAAAACTGGTCTGCACCGATAGGGCGCCTTGGGGGGCGACGCGGTCTTTTCCGGTCAGGTCCACCAGATGGGCAAACACGTTGCGCTCGGCCGCTGGAAGCAGGGCAGGCGGGGTTTCGACATAGATCCGCCGGGCCAGATCCCGGGCTGTGCCCGGGCGCTCGGCCAGCGCGTCGAGGATTTGTGCCTCACGTTCCAGCCGGTGGCGGATCAACCAGTCAAGCCGACCCGAGGGGTCTGTGATCGGCGCGCCGTGCCCAGCATGGAAGACGGACCAGTCGCGGGCGCGTAGCCGGTGGCAGGCTTTCATGAAGTCTGTCAGATCGCCATCCGGAGGCGAAACCAGCGAACTGGCCCAGCCCATCACGTGATCTGCGGTGAAACACACGTCTCCCCAGGCCAGCGCGATGTGATTGCCCAGATGACCCGGCGTGTGAATGACCTCAAGGCTCCATCCGTCCCCCTCGATCCTGTCGCCGCCCGCCAACTCGACGTCCGGGCGGAATTCCCTGTCGATTCCCTCGCCGCCGCCGGCGAGGCCTTGCTCGGCCAGTTGAGACATGATTGCGCTGCGCCCTGCCTGTGGCCCGCCAAAGGCGTAGATCGGAGCACCTGTCCGCTCTGACAGCGGGGCAGCCAGCGGCGAATGGTCTAGATGGCTGTGGGTGACCACGATATGGCTGATCTTTTGCCCGGGCTGCAGCGCATCCAGAATGGCTTGCATGTGACTGTCGCTCAACGGTCCGGGGTCGATTACGGCAAGGTCGCTGGTGCCCAGGAGGTATGTATTTGTCCCCAGATAGGTCATCGGCGACGGGTTCGGGGCCAGCAAGAGCCTGAGGCCCGGCTGCAGGGCGACAGGGATCCCCGGTTTCGGGTTGAAATCGTCTGCTGGCAGCATCTTGGCCTCTTTCTCTTGGCGGAGCAGCCCGCTAGGTTTAGCGCATGTCCTCGCGCTGGCTCAAATCCTATTTGCCCCGCAGCTTGTATGCCCGGGCGGCCCTGATTCTGGTGCTGCCGGTGATCGTGGTTCTGTTGGTGGTGTCGGTGGCATTCGTGCGTGAACACCTCGAGGATGTGACCGGTCAGATGACCCGCGCGGCGTCGCGCGAAGTGCGGCTGGTTCTGGAAGATATTCAGGGTGCCGAAACCCAACAGCAGGCGCTGGCCGCGGTGCGCCCGGATCTAAGGGTGCTGGACATGCAGGCCCGCTTTCTGGGGATCAACGAAACGCCGACGATTGAACCGCGACGCTGGTATGATTTCATCGCGCCGCAGATCGACGCTGATCTTCGAGAGCTGCTGCCGAACCTCGTAGCGGTATCGTTGCCGGACAGTCAGGTCGCGACTTTGTTCTTGAACACCCATCTGGGTGTTTTGGAGCTTGGCTTTGATCGCCGGCGTCTGTCGACGGTCGCTCCGCACCAGTTGATCGTCACGATGCTGTTCTTTGCGGTGATCATGACCTCGATTTCGTTCTTGTACATGCGCAATCAGTTGCGGCCGATCACTCGGCTGGCCGACGCGGCGCAGGCTTTTGGTCGCGGTCGGGTCGTGCCGTTCACCCCCGGAGGGGCCGTCGAGGTGCGGGCCGCTGGCAGCGCGTTTCTTGACATGCGTGCCCGGATCGAGCGGCAGATCGAGCAGCGGACATTGATGCTGTCGGGTGTCAGCCATGACCTGCGAACGCCTCTGACCCGGCTCAAGCTTGGCCTGTCGATGTTGCCCGAGGAAGATGCCAAGCCGCTGCTTCAGGACGTGAACGAAATGCAGTCACTCCTGGATGCCTTCCTTGATTTCTCGCGTGGCGCGTCCGAGGGCGAGCAGGTCGAGGTGCGTCCGGATGAGCTTTTGCGCTTGATCGTGGATGATGCGCAACGGGCCGGACAAAGCGTCGAGTTGCTGCCGCCCGAAGGGCAGGGCGCAGTGATGCTGCGTCCGACTGCGATCCGCCGCGCCGTGGAAAACCTGATCGGCAACGCGGTGCGCTACGGGTCGCACGCGATGGTCAGCATGACCCTGACTGACAAATCGCTGCGCATTCGGGTTGAGGATGATGGCCCCGGCATCCCGCCCGAGCAGCGGACCGAGGCGGTGAAGCCGTTCAGCCGGTTGGACCCGTCGCGGAACCAGAATCAGGGCAGCGGGGTTGGCCTCGGGCTGGCGATCGTTGCAGATATCGCTCGTGTCCACGGCGGTGTTATGCGCCTGGGACAAAGCGAACGCTTGGGCGGTTTGTGCGCAGACATCATCATCGGGCGGTAATTTCGGCCGTATATGGTAGGCCCGGAGGGACTCGAACCCCCAACCAAAGCGTTATGAGCGCTCTGCTCTAACCAATTGAGCTACAGGCCCGCCCGACCGCTTGCGTACCACGCAGAACAGCCGCGTCAAGCCTGACCGTTGCAACGCGGCGCACAATCGACTAACCCGCGCTGAAAGCATTCATGAGGGAACGGCCATGACAGCGGGCAAGAACGGCATCACCTATGCAGATGCGGGTGTGGACATCGATGCGGGCAATGCCCTGGTTGACCGGATCAAGCCCGCCGCCAAGCGTACGAACCGCCCCGGCGTCATGAGCGGCCTTGGCGGGTTCGGCGCGCTGTTCGACCTGAAAGGGGCAGGGTATTCCGACCCGATCCTGGTGGGCGCAACCGATGGCGTGGGCACCAAACTGCGGATCGCTATCGACACCGGCGTGGTCGATGGCGTGGGCATCGACCTGGTGGCCATGTGCGTGAACGACCTGATCTGCCAGGGGGCCGAGCCGCTGTTCTTCCTGGACTATTTCGCAACTGGCAAGCTGGACACCGACACCGCAGCGCGGATCATCGAGGGCATCGCCGAGGGCTGTGTCCGCTCGGGATGTGCCTTGATCGGGGGTGAGACCGCCGAAATGCCGGGGATGTACCCCGATGGCGATTTCGACCTGGCCGGGTTTGCCGTCGGCGCGATGGAGCGCGGCAGCGATCTGCCCGCCGGTGTGCAGGCCGGGAATGTTCTGCTGGGGCTGGCCTCGGACGGGGTGCATTCCAATGGCTACTCACTGGTGCGCAAGCTGGTCGAGATCTCGGGACTGGGATGGGATGCGGATTCACCGTTCTGTGACGGGCCTTTGGGAGAGGCGCTCCTGACGCCCACGCGGCTCTACGTCAAACCCGCCCTGGCCGCGATCCGGGCCGGTGGCGTCAATGCGCTGGCGCATATCACCGGCGGCGGGCTGACCGAGAACCTGCCCCGCGTGCTGCCCGATGATCTGGGGGCTCAGATCGACCTGACCGCCTGGGATCTGCCGCCGGTGTTCCGCTGGATGGCGGAAACCGGGGGCATCGCCGAGTCGGAAATGCTCAAGACTTTCAACTGCGGGATCGGCATGATCGTCGTCTGCGCCGCCGACCGCGCCGATGATCTGACCGCTGCACTTTCTGATGCCGGTGAGACCGTCGCTCGCATTGGGACAGTTACCGAAGAGGCGGGCGTCAGCTACGCAGGCAAGCTGCTGTGAGCCACAAGCGCGTCGCCATCCTGATTTCCGGGGGCGGGTCGAACATGGTGTCGCTGGTCGACAGCATGACCGGCGACCACCCGGCGCGCCCCTGTCTGGTTTTGTCGAACAATGCTGATGCGGGCGGCTTGGCCAAGGCGGCGGATCGCGGGATTGCCACAGCCGTGGTCGATCACCGACCGTTCGGCGGTGACCGCGCCGCATTTGAGGCCGAGCTGTGCAAGCCGCTGCTCGAGGCGCAGCCAGACATCGTCTGCCTGGCGGGGTTCATGCGCGTGCTGACTGGCGATTTCGTGTCCCGCTTTCAGGGGCGGATGCTGAATATCCACCCCTCGCTGCTGCCCAAATACAAAGGGTTGAACACCCACGCCCGCGCCATAGCCGCCGGAGATGCAGAACATGGCTGCACCGTCCACGAGGTCACCGCGGCGTTGGATGATGGCCCGATCCTGGGTCAGGCCCGAGTTCCGGTCGAACCCGGCGACACCCCGGATTCGCTTGCTCGGAAGGTGCTGGCCTGGGAACACAAGCTGTATCCGGCGGTTCTGGAGCGCTTTGCCCGTGGCGATCGCGCACCGGTGTTACTCCCCTGATCTTGCGCCAGAGATTTACATGAGCGGCCAATTCGGCCTATTGTCTGGCCAAGCGCTCGGGGCAGAAGAAACCAACGGGCAATGACCAGAGCAAGAGCAAGATTAGCAAGCGCATGAAGACCCTCAAAACCACGCGAGAGTTGGCTGACTTCTGCAAGGCTGCCGCCCAACACCCCTATGTGACCGTCGATACCGAATTCCTGCGCGAGCGGACCTACTACTCCAAGTTATGTCTGGTCCAGTTGGCCGTGCCCTCTGAAGACGAGGACAGCGCGGTATTGGTCGATCCGCTGGCAGAAGGACTGTCGCTTGAGCCGCTTTACGAATTGTTCCAGAACGAAAACGTCGTCAAAGTTTTCCATGCCGCCCGCCAGGACCTTGAGATTTTCTGGGTGGAAGCCGGTATTTTCCCCAAGCCGCTATTCGACACGCAGGTCGCTGCAATGGTTTGTGGTTTCGGGGAACAGGTTGGCTATGAAACGCTGGTTCGCAAAATCTGCAAACAGGGTCTGGACAAGACCTCGCGGTTTACTGATTGGTCGCGGCGCCCGCTGAGCGAGGCCCAGCAGACCTATGCGCTGGCGGACGTGACGCATCTGCGCAAAATCTATGAACATCTGGCCGCCGAGCTGGAGAAGTCCAAGCGCAGCCATTGGGTAGCGGAGGAGTTGCGCGTTCTGACCGATCCGGCAACCTATGACATCCGCCCCGAAGAGGCATGGCGGCGGGTCAAGACCCGAACCAACTCGGCCAAGTTCCTTGCGGTGGTGCGGGAGCTTGCCCGGTTCCGTGAGGAATATGCCCAGCAGAACAACGTGCCACGCAGCCGTGTATTCAAGGATGATGCGCTGGTCGAACTGGCGTCGACCAAACCACGCACGCATGCTGATCTGGGCAGCTCGCGTTTGCTGCTGCGCGAAGCGCGCAAAGGTGCCATCGCCGACGGTATTCTGGCCGCCGTTCAGGCCGGTGTGAATTGCCCGCCTGAGGATCTTCCGCGGGTGGACAACAGCCGGGACAAGATCAAGGTGAACCCCGCGCTGGCTGACCTGCTGCGGGTATTGCTGAAGTCAAAGACGGAAACCGCAGGGGTCGCGGCCAAGCTCATCGCGACCAGCTCGGAGCTGGATCAGATCGCGGCTGGGGACCGTGACGTTGCTGCGATGTCCGGCTGGCGGTTCGAGGTTTTTGGCGAGGACGCGCTCAAACTCTGCAGAGGCGAGATTGCCTTGGCAGCGAAGGGACAAACTGTTCAGGTCGTCCCCCTGTAAGATCGATTTCAGCGCCGACGCGATTCCAGGGCGTTCTGCTGACCAACCACGCGGATCAGACGAATGCCTTCAAGGTCCTGACGGCTGACATTGACCGCATCGGTCACTTCACGCGTACGTTCGGGCCCCTGCGCAGTAGCATAGGTCGGGTAGTTCACGCGGAAAACGAACTCCATAACGCCGTTCTTCCGGTTTTCCTCGGATTCGACGAAGGTGAGCTTTGCGTCATAGGCGCCCTGGCGGAAGGCGGTGCCTTGCGCGACAACGATTGCCCCCGAGGCGTTCGGTTCGATCCGCAGCTCGGTGATGGTGGTGATCGGTACGCTGGTATCTTCGGGTTCAGGGCGCGCGAACAGTCCCCGGCCCGAGCTTTGCTTCGGCACCAGCGCATCTGCGTCGCTGGCCGATGTCTCAACCGGGGCAGGGGTGCTGTTCCCGAACCAGTTCGACGGGTTTGCCCGGGAATCGCGCCAGCGGCTGCAGGCGGACAGGGTCAACAGGACGACAAGAAGGACGGAAACAGTTTTTTGCATGGACCCAAAGCTTTGCAAGGTATTACCCGCACTGGGTTAGCCTACTTTCGGTCGTTTGAAAAGCCGCCCATGGGGGTGGACACCGGACATCGAGCGACTTAGGTCAGAACCAGAACCGCAACCAGAGGACCCACGTTCATGGCCACGCCTGCCTTTGAGGAGATTGTCGAGGATTTCGAGTTCCTTGAGGACTGGGAAGACCGGTACCGCCACGTGATCGAGCAGGGCAAGGCGATGGAGCCGCTGGATGACGCCTTGAAGGTGCCGGCAACCAAAGTCCATGGCTGCGCCAGTCAGGTCTGGCTTCATCCGGTGATCGAAGATGGTGTTTTTCGGTTTGACGGCGACAGCGACGCGCTGATCGTGCGCGGTCTGATCGCTGTATTGCGTTCGCTTTACAACGGTTTGCCCGTTGCCGAAGTGGAGAAGGTCGACGCCGCGGCCGAGCTTGCCCGATTGGGGTTGAATGAACATCTGTCGGCCCAGCGGTCGAACGGTGTGCGTGCGATGATCGACCGAATCCGAGACGTAGCGCGCGAAAACGCCTGAGCCGGTTTCGCCATTCGGGGGCCAATCAGGAAGAATTGGGGCGTGCGTCGGCCCAGTCTTTCAGCGTGGTCTCGAGATCGCCATATCCGGTAAAACGGCGTTCGAACTCCAGCCCCATCCGATCGGCGCATTCCTGTGCCCGACGGGTCAGTTCGGGGTCATCTGTCTGCGCTTGGTAGATCAGCTTGGTGTAATTTCCGAAATACATGTCGCGCAGTTCCGGGTGCCGATCCAGCCCCAGCGGTTTCCAGACGAACGCATCAAATTGTCTGGCCAGAAAGTCGGTCAGGTAAAAGGCCGTAGTCTCATCGTCGCCGCGTTCGGCGAATTTGTCGTTACCTTCGAAGAAGGAATAACAGTGCGGTCCCCGCACCATTTCGACACCCAGTCGTTTACAGGCCTGCTCCAACAGTCCGCCGGTCCCGCAATCGGCATAGACGACAAAAATCCGGTCATACTGGTCGTGATGCTTGGCGACGGCATCCTCGACGGCCTGAGTGATCCGTTCGGGATAGACATGCAGGATGGCAGGCAAGCACGTCAGAGCAAGGTGGTCCCAGCCGTTGCGTGTTTTCAGGTCCAGAATCTCGCGCGCCAACGCGCCGCAGGCGATCAACAGGATGCTTTGCTGTGCATCCATCTCGTCAAAGCCCTTTTCCGTCAGGCGTTTGTCGTCAGGCATGTCGTGCTGCGGCATGTTTCGCCTCCGCAAGGTTCCAATGTCAAATGACTGCGAAAAAGCCCCGGATGCAAGTTCGCGGCCTTTGGATTCACACGCTCGGCTCCTGAGTTTCGAGCTCGTTGTGATGCCACGGCCCGGAAATGAAAAAGCCGCCCGGACAGGCGGCTTTGACAAAACAAGGCGTGCAGGATCAACCCGCCAGTTGGTTGTGCTTGCGCGAGACGAACTCCTTGGCGGTTTCGACCGCAACCGCCGCGTCCCGGCAATAGGCGTCAGCGCCGATCGCCTTGCCGAACTCTTCGTTCAGCGGGGCGCCGCCGACCAGCACGATGTAATCGTCACGCTTGCCCTGTTCGACCAACGTGTCGATGACCACTTTCATGTACGGCATGGTCGTCGTCAGCAGGGCCGACATGCCAAGAATATCAGGCTGCTCGGTTTCAAGCGCTTCCAGGTAGTTTTCGACCGGATTGTTGATGCCGATATCGACAACCTCGAAACCGGCGCCTTCCATCATCATCGAGACGAGGTTCTTGCCGATGTCGTGGATGTCGCCCTTGACGGTGCCGATCACCATCTTGCCAACGCGCGGAGCGCCGGTTTCCGCCAGCAGAGGCTTGAGGATGGCCATGCCGCCCTTCATCGCGTTGGCGGCCAGCAGAACTTCGGGCACGAACAGGATGCCGTCGCGGAAATCCTGGCCGACGATAGTCATGCCGCCGACAAGCGCCTTGGTCAGAATGTCATAAGGTGCCCATCCACGTTCCAGCAGGATGTTCACGCCTTCTTCGATCTCTTCCTTCAGACCATCGTAGAGGTCATCAAACATCTGTTCGACGAGTTCGTCGTCGTTGAGTTCCGACAGGACGATGTCTTCTTCATCGGACATGGGTCATTTCCCTGAGCTGGCGGGCCTTGCGCCCTTGGTGGCTGTTTTTCCCGTTTTGGCCATTTCGCCGCAGTTAGACTGTGACGATTGCGACCTCGGCGGTTCCGAGACCGACCTATAGGTGAAAATCTTGCCGCGCTCGACGCCAAATTTCACATGATCTTTCTGAGCGGTATTCATGGGTTCTGTGCTTGAGACAAGGCCGGCAACTGTGATGGCAGACTTGCCGCGGAAACCCGCAGATGCTAGGAATTACAGGAACAAAGAGGGAACACGTATGCCATTGCGTCACACTATTTCCGGGCGAGGTGCCGTATCGAACGACGCTGGTCGGTACGAGGCGTATGCGCACGAAGCGGTCGATGACGGCTGGGAGGATCCCGAGCCTCTGCCTCCCTTGCGAACCTCGGTTCGGGACGAGGTCGCGAAGTCTCTGATCACCTACAACAAGTCACCGGATCTGCCATTTGACCGGTCGATCAACCCGTATCGCGGGTGCGAACACGGTTGCGTCTACTGCTTTGCCCGACCCACCCATGCATATCTCGGTCTATCTGCCGGGTTGGATTTCGAGACGCGTCTGATCGCACGTCCGAACGCGCCGGATGTGCTTGCGCGCGAGCTTTCGTCCGCGCGGTACAAGGTGGCGCCGATTGCGCTGGGTACAAATACGGACCCGTATCAGCCGATCGAAAAAACACGTTCGATCACAAGGGCTTGCCTGGAGGTTCTGAGAGATTTCAACCACCCGGTTGCGATCGTGACCAAGGGCGCTTTGATCGAACGGGATATCGACATTCTCGCGCCCATGGCCGCCCTCGGGCTGGTCCGCGTCGGCATCTCGCTGACCACGTTGGATTCTGGCCTGTCGCGGCGGATGGAACCGCGTGCCCCTGCGCTAAAACGTCGGCTGCGCACGATCCGAAAGTTGACCGAGGCCGGGATTCCCGTGCGCGTCATGACGTCCCCGATCATTCCAGGACTGACCGATCACGAGCTTGAAGCGCTGTTGGAGGCGGGCCGCGACGCCGGCGCGGATGCGGCCAGTTGGATCATGCTACGGTTGCCCCGCGAAGTCTCGCAACTGTGGCAGGAGTGGTTGTCCGAACACGAGCCTGGTCGCGCCGAAAAGGTCATGGCGCGGTTGCGCGAAATGCACGGGGGCAGGGACTACGACCCGCGGTGGGGGCATCGGATGCGCGGCGAGGGAGTCTACGCCGAAATGGTCGCCAAGCGGTTCAAGTCTGCGATTGCGCGACTTGGCTTGGCGACCACAACTCCCAAACTGCGTTGCGACCTCTTTGCACGGCCTGCGCGGGCCGGGGATCAATTGTCACTGTTCCAATAAGAAAAGACCCCGCTCGATGGCGGGGCCTTTTGTCTGTCTCAGCGGTTTTCGATGTCGACGTAGTCGCGCAGAGTTTCGCCCAGGTACAGCTGGCGCGGGCGGCCAATCTTGTTCTGAGGATCGGCGATCATTTCTTTCCACTGGCTGACCCAGCCAACGGTGCGCGACAGCGCGAAGATCGGGGTGAACATCGAGGTCGGGAAACCCATCGCCTCGAGAATGATGCCCGAGTAGAAATCGACGTTCGGGAACAGCTTCTTGTCGACGAAATACGGATCTTCCAGTGCTTGTTTCTCAAGCGCCTTGGCGACCTGCAGTTTCGGGTTGTTCTCGATGCCCAGCAAGTCCAGAACCTCATCGGCCGACTGCTTCATCACTTTGGCGCGCGGGTCAAAGTTCTTGTACACGCGGTGACCAAAGCCCATCAGGCGGAACGGATCGTTCTTGTCCTTGGCGCGTTCGATGAACTCGGGGATGCGGTCGACGCTGCCGATCTCTTCCAGCATCTCGAGGCAGGCCTGGTTGGCGCCGCCGTGCGCCGGGCCCCAGAGGCAGGCGATACCGGCCGCGATGCAGGCGAACGGGTTCGCGCCCGACGACGAAGCCAGACGCACGGTCGAGGTCGAGGCGTTCTGCTCGTGATCGGCGTGCAGGGTGAAAATCCGGTCCATGGCGCGGCTGAGGATCGGGTTGACGACGTAGTCCTCGGCCGGAACGGCGAAGCACATGTACAGGAAGTTCGACGCGTAGTCCAAGTCATTGCGCGGGTAGATGAACGGCTGACCGATCGAGTATTTGTATGCCATCGCCGCAATTGTCGGCATTTTGGCGATCAGGCGGTGCGTCGCGATTTCGCGCTGGCGCTCGTCGCCCACGTCAGTCGAGTCGTGATAGAAAGCCGACATGGCTCCGACCACGCCCACCATCGTAGCCATCGGATGCGCGTCGCGGCGGAAGCCACGGAAGAAATAGTGCATCTGCTCGTGGATCATGGTGTGGCGGGTGATGGTCGTTTCGAACTCTTCCAGTTCGTCGGCCTTGGGCAGGTATCCGTACAGCAGCAGGAAGCACACTTCGAGGAAGTGCGATTTCTCGGCCAGTTGGTCGATCGGATAGCCACGGTGCAGCAATTCGCCCTTTTCACCGTCGATATAGGTGATGGTGCTGTCGCAGCTTGCGGTCGAAGTGAAGCCCGGGTCGTAGGTGAACACGCCGGCCTGACCGTAGAGCTTGCGGATGTCGACTACGTCGGGTCCGGCCGTTGGCGAATGAACCGGCAACTCATAGGTTTTTCCGTGGACGGTCAGAGTCGCTGTCTTGTTGCTCTCGGTCATGTTTTCCCTTCCTCAATCATACGAATGCCGGCTCGCTGACCGACAAAACGGGCGGTGATCGCGCAAGTCTGCGCGAGTCAGGTCGTAGCGGAGCAGCGTTACCCGAATGTGAAGTCAGGACTGTGCCGCTGCATCAGAAATCCGTGCAATGGTCTCATCCCGACCCAGCACGAGCATCATGTCAAAAACCGAAGGTGTGACGGCCCGACCCGCCAACGCAGCCCTGAGGGGGCCAGCCAGCTTGCCGAACTTCAACCCGTTTGCCTCGGCAAACGAATTGAGGGTCTCCTCCAGTTCGTTCCGGGTCCAGCTAGCATTTTGCAGCTGCGGCGTCAATTGATCCAGTATACCGTCGGATACAGAACTCAGCGCCTTTTCTGCCTTCTCATCGCGCTCGATCGGTCGCGAAGTCAGTGCAAAATGCGCCTTTTCAAGGAGTTCCGGAAATGTACGCGCCCGATCCTTGAGGCAATACATCGCACGTTCCAAATCACCCGATTGTGTTTCTGTCAGCGCAGGCAGGCCAGCGGCGTCCAGATATTCTTCGATTTCTTGCCGCAATGCAGCATCATCGGATATGGCGATGTGCTGTCCGCACAAGTTCTCGAGCTTTTTCAGATCGAACCGCGCCGGGCTTTTCCCGATTCCGTTCAGGTCGAACCATTCCTTGGCCTGTTCATCGGTAAAGAACTCGTCGTCCCCGTGGCTCCAGCCCAGGCGCGCCAGATAGTTTCGCATACCGGCGGCAGGATAGCCCATGGCCTGATACTCCTGCGCGCCCAATGCGCCGTGCCGCTTGCTGAGTTTCTTTCCGTCAGGGCCGTGGATCAGCGGGATGTGCGCCCAGACCGGAACTTTCCAGCCCATGGCTTCATAGATCATCATCTGCCGCGCCGCGTTGTTCAGGTGGTCGTCGCCACGAATGACATGCGTCACACCCATGTCGTGGTCATCAACGACCACCGCCAGCATATAGACCGGTGTGCCGTCCGAACGCAGGAGGACCATGTCGTCCAGCTGATCGTTTCGGATGGTTACGTCACCTTGGACCTTGTCGCGGATGACGGTTGTGCCATCCTGCGGAGCCTTGATCCGCACAACGAAGGGGCGGTCGGGGTGTGTGCTGGGGTCGGCGTCGCGCCACGGGCTGCGGAACAGGGTCGACTTGCCCTCGGCCCGGGCCTGTTCACGAAAGGCCGCGATTTCTTCCTGGGTCGCAAAGCACTTGTATGCTTTGCCTTCTGCCAGCAGCTGATGCGCGACTTCGGCGTGACGAGCTGCGCCCTCGAACTGGCTGATGACATCTCCGTCGTGGTCGAGCCCGAGCCAGCTCATGCCCTTGAGGATAGCCTCGGTCGCTTCGGGCGTTGACCGTTCGCGGTCCGTGTCTTCGATCCGCAGCAGGAACTTTCCGCCTCGACCACGGGCGTAAAGCCAATTGAACAGCGCAGTACGGGCTCCGCCAATGTGCAGATAGCCGGTGGGCGAGGGTGCAAATCGGGTGACGACCTGATCGGACATTATAGTGATTAACCTTTTGGTAACCGCGTTGAGCGTAGAGTCGAGCCTGTCTAACGAGCCTCAAGGACGGGGGCAACCATGCGTGTTGTGGCGTGGGTCGAAGGTGCGTTGCTAAACCAGCGAGGGCACCTTTTGCCTTGGTCTCCGGTTTGTCTGGCCATCGGCATAGGCCTGTATTTCGCAATCCGGTTCGAGCCGGATGCGCGGATTTATTCGGGCCTGTCCGGGTTGGCCCTGCTTGCCATTTGGGCCAGCCGCCGGATGTCGTCTGCCTGGGCTCCGTTGGCAATAGGGGGGGCGCTGGTCGCCGTCGGGTTCATCTTGGCGGGTGCTCGCGCTCACATGGTTGCAGAGCCGGTTTTGAAATGGCGCTATTACGGCCCGGTTGAGGGGAGGGTCGTGGCGTTGGATCGCTCTGCTTCGGATGCGCTGCGGGTTACGCTGGACCAGGTACGGATCGGGGACGTGCCACCGGACCAAGCCCCGCGGCGCATCCGACTTTCGTTGCACGGCGACCATGTACCGATTGTGCCAGGGCAACGCGTTATGACGACGGCCCATCTGTCACCGCCGCAAGGCCCCGTCGAGCCTGGCGGCTTTGATTTTCGCAGACACGCCTGGTTTCAGCGCTTGGGCGCAGTCGGATACGCGCGCACGCCGGTGGTCACCGCTGCTCCGGCCCGCTTTGAGGCCGGGGTGCGTGTCGCTGCCGTGCGCATGGCCATTTCCGACAGAGTGAGAGAATTGCTGCCAGGTGATGTCGGCGGCTTTGCCGCGGCTGTTTCGACCGGGGATCGCAGCGGCATCAGCGCCGCCGCTTTGGACAATTTGCGTGCGTCGAACCTTGCCCATCTGCTTGCAATCTCAGGCCTGCATATGGGGTTGTTGACGGGGTTCGTTTTTGTGACTTGCCGGGTACTGCTTGCGGGCTTGCCCGCGCTGGCGTTGCGGTGGCCGGTTCGCAAGATTGCCGCGGTCTGCGCGCTGATCGCTGCAACGCTCTATCTGTTGCTTTCTGGGGGCAATGTCGCGACCGAGCGCGCCTTTGTGATGGTATCGGTTCTGTTTGGGGCGGTTTTGATCGATCGGCGTGCCATATCGTTGCGGGCCGTCGCGGTTGCCGCGCTGTTGGTGCTGTTTCTTCGCCCTGAATCATTGCTCAGCCCCGGTTTTCAGATGTCCTTTGCCGCCACGACAGCACTGGTCGCGGTTTTCGGTGCCCTTCGCGACGTCGAGGTTCCAAGAGTGCCCAAATGGTTGCGCCCGGTGGGTGGGCTTCTGTGCTCCTCGGCGGTCGCTGGTTTGGCGACGGCCCCAATTGGTGCGGCACATTTCAACATGGTGTCGCACTACGGCTTGCTGGCCAACACCCTGTCCGTGCCGGTTATGGGATCCGTCGTGGTTCCCTCGGCAGTTCTGGCAGCGATCCTCGCGCCTTTCGGGCTCGAGGCCGTGGCGATCCATGTGATGGGTATCGGGCTGGCGTGGATCCTGGCCGTCTCGGACTGGGTGTCCGGCCTGGATGGTGCGCGCGGCTTCGTTACCAGCTCGCCCGGTTTTGTCCTGCCGCTGTTTTCCTTGGGTGCGCTGTGGGTCATTTTGTGGCAGGGACGCAGCCGCTGGGTCGGAGTTTTTCCGATGGCGTTCGCCGCAGTATTCTGGGGACAAGGCCAGCGTCCCGAGGTGTTGATCGCCGATTCAGGTGGTTTGGTTGGGGTGATGACCGAGAAGGGCCGCGCGTTGAGCAAGGAAAAAGGCGCTGGGTTCGTCGCTTCGGTCTGGCTTGAAAACGATGGAGACGGAGCAACCCAGCCGGAGGCTGCAGGCCGGTGGCCATCGACCCCAGATCTAGTTCAGCGATATCCTTTAGAGGATTTCCAGCTGATCCACATCACGGGCAAGCGCGCGGCGCAGCAGGTCACCGTTTGCCGACGGGGCGAACTCGTGGTCTCTGCCGTGCCGATCAAACTGACTGGTGACTGCGCCGTTTTTGATCCTGACCGACTGCGAAAGACCGGGAGCCTTGCGATCCGCCAAGGAAAGCTGTTCAGCAGCGCTGATGCGACGGGGCCGCGCCTTTGGTCACAAGCTCGGCCCGACGGCTTCAGTAAGTCCGAATAAGTCCGACCAGACGCCCTTGAACCTTAACCTTGTCCTCGGGCAATACCCGCGTTTCGTAAGCGGGGTTGGCGGCCTCGAGCGCGATCGCTTGGCCGCGCCGGAAGAACCTTTTGAGGGTTGCTTCCTGGTCTTCGACCAAGGCCACAACAATGTCGCCATTGTCTGCCGACGATGTTTCGCGGATCACGACCACGTCCCCGTCATTGATACCGGCGTCGATCATGGAGTCTCCGCGCACCTCAAGGGCATAGTGTTCGCCGCGGCCCGATACCATCGTGCCCGGTATTGCAACATGATGGGAAATGTGGCTGATCGCCTCGATCGGAACACCGGCGGCAATTCTGCCCATCACCGGAAGTTCGAGAGCGTCCACCGAGACAGGCTCGACATTGGCGGGGCGGGGCACGCTGGGCTTGTCACCTTCGATCACGCGGGGCGTGAAGCCGGCGGTCGGCTCGCCTCCAAGACTTTCGGGCAGTTTCACGATCTCGATCGCGCGCGCCCTGTGGGCGAGACGCCGGATGAACCCACGCTCCTCCAGTGCGGTAATCAACCGATGGATGCCGGATTTGGATCTCAGGTCCAACGCCGTTTTCATTTCGTCAAAGCTTGGTGGAACACCGTCCGCCTGAACGCGTTTGTGGATGAATTCCAGCAAATCCAATTGCTTCTTGGTCAGCATCGCTCACACCTCGTTGCCCATGCGTTTTCTTTTGTTCTACGCATGTTCACGTTTTGTGTCAATGGA
The DNA here is from genome assembly GCF_056539245.1 of Ruegeria sp. BC2. NCBI lineage: Bacteria > Pseudomonadati > Pseudomonadota > Alphaproteobacteria > Rhodobacterales > Roseobacteraceae > Ruegeria > Ruegeria sp. BC2. Next base: position 1,252,779 of record NZ_JBQFUQ010000001.1, on the reverse strand, counting down.
TTTGCCGGCTGAACCTAAATCGGCAGGTAGGACACCGTTTCCCCCGCAGCCCGCGCAGGATCGTTTGGAGGGCGCATCAGCAAGGCGTTCGACCGCGCCAGAACGCTGAGCAGCGAACTGTCCTGATCCTCGAATGCGCGTATCCCATTGCTCTCCAATCGAGCGCGCATGTAATGCTCGCGCGGGCCGTTCGGTGGCAGGGCCTCCGACAGGATGGCCTGATGGAGAATCGGATCAACAGTCTGGATGCCCAGCATCTTTTTGACCAAGGGGACCAGGAAGAGATATCCGCAAACCATCGCGCTGACTGGGTTGCCGGGCAACCCGATCATCGCCGCATCACCCAGCCGCCCCGCCATCAGTGGTTTGCCGGGGCGCATCAGGACCTTGTAGAAGGATTGTTCGAGCCCCAGCCGTTGCGATGCTTCGGCCACAAGGTCGTAGTCGCCCACCGACGCTCCGCCAATTGTCACGACCAGATCGGAGCCTTCGGCCAAGCCAAACGCGGTTTCCAGCGATGACAGGGTGTCCTGTGCCACTGGCAACATGCGAACATGTGCGCCAGCTTTCTCGAGCAACGCTTTGATGCCAAACGAGTTCGAGGCAATGACCTGGTCAGGTCCCGGAGTTTCGCCCGGCATGACCAGCTCGTTTCCCGTGGCGATCAGCGCGATCTGAGGTTTGGTGGCCACGGAGACGGTTGGAACATTCATCGCCGCCAGCAACGCAAGATCTTCGGGCGAGAGAACTCGCGGCGCACTAACTACATCGCCGATGGTAAAGTCCACGCCTGCCGGTCGGATGTTGGTTTTTTGGCCGGGTTCTTCCGTGATCGTCAACAGATCGCCGCGCAGGTCGGTGTTTTCCTGGATGACGACGAAATCTGCCCCCTCGGGGACCGGAGCCCCGGTGAAGATCCGAACCGCCTGGCCCGGGCCAACTGTACCGGTGAAACGCTGGCCAGCGGCCGCCTCACCGATGACCTTGAACATTGCGTGACGTTCAACCTCGGCCGATTTCAGCGCATATCCATCCATTGAGGAAGCGGCAAACGGGGGTTGGTCCCGCTCGGCTTTGACATCCCGTATCAGCACTCGACCGGCCGCGTCAGCAAGCGCAATCTGCTCTTCAGGCATGGGGGCTACCAAGCCGAACAGCAACTGTCGGGCTTCTTCAACCGTTATCATTTCGCCTCGTAACGACCTGATTTACCGCCATCTTTCAGCAGAACGCGGATGCCGCCGATTTCCATTGCCTTGTCAACGGCTTTGGCCATGTCATAGACGGTCAGTGCTGCGGTAGACACGGCTGTCAGGGCCTCCATCTCGACGCCAGTCTGTCCAGTGGTCTTGACCGTCGCTTCGATCTGCACGCCAGGCAGGTCCGGGTCCAATGTCAGGTCAACCGACACCTTGGTGACAGGCAAGGGATGGCACAGCGGAATCAGGTCCGGTGTCTTCTTTGCCCCCATGATCCCGGCCAACCGGGCAACCCCCAGAACATCGCCCTTCTTCGCGCGGCCTTCGGAAATAATTTCAAAGGTTTGTTGCGCCATTTTCACGTAACCCGCGGCAACGGCGACGCGGTTTGTCGTGTCCTTGTCCGATACATCGACCATATGGGCCTGGCCGTCGCTGTCAAAATGCGTCAAGGGCATCACATGACCCCCGGCACCAGCGGGTTCGACAGGATGTGACGGGTCGCGGCGGCGACGTCCTGCTGCCGCATGAGGCTTTCTCCGATCAGGAAACACCGGGCACCATAGCGGGCGATATCCGCAAGGTCTTCCGGGGTATTCAGCCCGCTTTCGCACACGATCATGCGGTCAGCGGGAACCAGCTTGGACAAGCGGCGAGTGGTATCAAGCGAGGTCTCGAACGTCTTGAGATTGCGGTTGTTTATTCCAATGAGAGGGCTTTTGAGATCGGCCGCGCGCTCAAGCTCGGCCTCGTCATGTACCTCGATCAGGACATCCATGTCCCAGTCAAACGCGGTCTGTTCCAGTTCGGCGGCTTGCTGATCGTCGACTGATGCCATGATGATCAGGATACAGTCGGCACCCAGTGCCCGCGCTTCGACCACTTGATAGGGATCATACATGAAGTCCTTGCGCAGTGCCGGCAGCGAGCATGCAGCCCGGGCGGCGGTCAGGAACTCCTTGGCACCCTGAAAGCTGGGTGTGTCGGTCAAAACCGAGAGGCAGGCGGCGCCACCTTCTTCATAGGCTTTTGCCAGTGCGGGCGGATCGAAATCCTCACGGATCAACCCCTTGGACGGGCTTGCTTTCTTGATTTCGGCGATCAGGCCATAACCGCGGCGACTTGCCGTGCGCAGAGCATCCACAAAGCCGCGCGTTTCAGACGCTTCGCGGGCTTGTTGCTCGACCTCGTCCAGGGGAACTTGGGCTTTGTCGGCGGCGACTTCTTCCAGCTTGTAGGCCTTGATCTTGTCCAGAACGGTTTCGGTCATGCGGCTTCCTGTGTGAGTTGTGCCAGAGCAGCAATCTTGTCTTTCGCCTTGCCGCTGTCGATGCTTTCGGCGGCCATTTCGACGCCTTGCTTCAGGTCCGGTGCAGCTTCGGCGACCACAAGGGCCGCAGCCGCGTTCAGCAGGACCGCATCCCGATAGGCCGACGGCGCGCCATCCAGCAATGCGCGGAACGCGACGGCGTTTTCCTCGGGTGTCCCGCCCAGAATATCTTCAAACGGATGAACCGGCAGGCCCGCATCTTCGGGATGCAGTTCGACCTCTTTCACGCGCCCGTCCTCAAGCGACGCGACCCAACTGATGCCAGTAATCGTCAACTCGTCGGTCCCGTCCGAGCCATGTACCAGCCAGGCGTGCTCGGCCCCAAGCAAGCCAAGAGTCTCGGCCATCGGTCGGATCAGGTCACGGCTGAAGGCTCCGGTCAGCTGCCGCTTGACACCGGCGGGGTTGGTCAGGGGGCCAAGGATGTTGAAGATGGTTCGGGTACCAAGCTCTTGCCGGGTGGGCATGACATGGGCGATGGCCGGGTGATGCATGGGCGCCATCATGAACCCGATGCCGACGGTCTGCAAAGCCTTTTCAACGACTTGCGGCCCGACCATCACGTTTATTCCCATCTGTCCCAATGCGTCGGCGGCCCCGGATTTCGAGCTGAGGTTCCGGTTGCCGTGCTTGGCCACGGTCACGCCCGCGCCAGCCACGACAAAAGCCGTTGCGGTCGAGATATTGAGCGTGCCTTTCCCGTCACCGCCGGTTCCAACGATGTCGATCGCGCCAGATGGCGCTTTGACCGCGTTGCATTTCGCGCGCATCACGGCGGCAGCGGCGGCATATTCCTCTACCGTTTCGCCGCGCGTCCGCATGGCCATCAACAGACCGCCGATCTGGCTGGGCGTGGCGCGGCCCTCAAACAGGATCTCAAAGGCCTGTTCGGCTTCGGCACGGGTCAGGGCGCGATCGGCCGCAGCTCCGATCAGCGGTTTCAGCGCGTCACTCATGCGGGGACTTTCATTTCGTTCAGGAAATTCTTCAGCAGAGCGTGGCCGTGTTCCGAGGCGATCGACTCCGGGTGGAATTGAACACCGTGGATCGGCAGCTCTTTGTGTTGCAGGCCCATGATGGTGCCGTCTTCCAACTCTGCCGTGATTTCGAGGCAATCGGGCAGGGAATCCCGATCGACGACCAGTGAGTGGTAGCGGGTCGCCTCAAACGGTGACGGCAGGCCGGCGAACAGGCCCTTGCCAGTGTGATGCATGGTTCCCATTTTGCCGTGCACGATTTCGTGGCACCGCACGACCTTGCCGCCAAAGGCCTGACCAATGGTCTGGTGACCCAGACAAACACCCATCAAAGGCGTGCGCGTTTCCGCAGCTGCCTCGGTCAGGGCGAGGCAGATCCCGGCCTGGTCCGGATCACAAGGGCCGGGACTCAGCAAGATGCCGGCAGGGTTCATGGCCATCGCTTCCTGCACTTCCAGCGCATCATTGCGGCGCACGACCATTTCCGCGCCCAATTCGCCCAAATAGTGGACAAGGTTGTAGGTAAACGAGTCGTAGTTGTCGATCAGCAGCAGCATTTGGCACTTGTCTTGTGTTTGGGCAATTCGGACTGGCGATACAGCCCCGCGCCACGGTATAGTGTCGGGACATACATGCTCAGGCTTGTGCGGCAGCGTCAAGGGGACAACCCCAACAAGGCGACCGGACGGGTGAGTGCCGCAGAGACGGTGCACGGGCTGCCGAGGCAGGATGAAAGACGAGAGGCAAGAACAGATGGGCGGATTTATCGGTGGAATGATCGCCGGCGCGGTCGTTGTGTTGGTTCTGGGCGCAGTGCTTTCCCTGAACACGCCACTTGGCAGCAAACCGGATATTCAGACAGCGGCGCCAGCCGCGGTGGAAGCCGATCTGCCCAAGGCGGATACGGAAGTGCAGGGCGCTGGTCCGGATTCCGATCTTGTCGAAATCGCACCACGAGCGTTGGAGGCGCTGGACGATACGGCGGATGGGGCCACTGGACTGGATGGCATTCAGGCCGAGCCGGATGATCGTCCGCAGGTCGGTGACACCGTGGCAGGCCTGAACGACCCGGGTGCGGGAGACGCCGCGTCGGTCGATGTGACGACCGACGCGCCAGCCGCGCCCCCGGCGCCCGGACCGGTTCCCTCCAGTCCGGACGAGGAGGTCCAGCCCGTTACCGTGGACGCGACACCGCCGGCCGCACCACAGCCCCCGGCGCAAGAGGTCACGACCGTCGAGCCAGAGACCGCCGAACCAGAGACTGCGGCAAATGCGGAACCCGAGGCGACCCCGGCGCCGGAAACAGCCGCGCTGCCGTCGACACCTGAGCCGGATCAACCGACCGGAACCGGCGACAGCCCGATCGCGGTCGAGGGGGACGAAGACACGCAGCCCCGCAAACGGGCCCGGATCGCGGCCTTGCCCCAGATCGGCGGCGAACAGGCAACGGCCTCATCTTCGATTGCCGGCAAACGCGTGATCCCGCTGACCGAACGCGATGATGCCCCGGCCGATCAGCCGGCAGAGGGTGAGGGCATGCCCGGTAAGCCGATCGATGCTTATGCCGCCGCCTTTGACAACCCGGATGCCAAACCGCTGATGTCGATCATCCTGATCGATGACGAAGGTGCGTTCGGGGCTGAGGCGCTGAAGGATTTTCCGTATCCGCTGAGCTTTGCGGTCAGCCCTTCGGATCCGCAAGCGGCGGAGAAGATGAAGCGCTATCGCGAGGCTGGGTTCGAAGTTCTTGCCTTGACCGACCTGCCAAAGGCGGCCAGCGCGCAGGATGCCGAAGTTTCGCTGGCGGTCTGGCTTGAAACCTTGCCTGAAACCGTTGGCCTGCTCGAGGGCGTGAACACCGGGATACAGGGCAACCGCAAGTTGGCCGATCAGGTGGCTGCCATCGCGGCAGGAACGGGCCGTGGGCTGGTCGTGCAGGACAACGGGTTGAACACCGTCCAAAAGCTGGCCGCGCGGAATGGCATTCCATCCAGTGTGGTGTTCCGCGACATCGACGGTGCGCGTCAGGATCCAACGGTCATGCGCCGGTTCCTGGACCAGGCCGCTTTTCGTGCCGGGCAGGAAGGCGCAGTTGTGATGCTGGGCCGATTGCGGCCCGAGACAATTTCGGCGTTGTTGCTCTGGGGGCTTGAGGATCGCGGCAACCGAGTTGCCCTGGCCCCGATCTCGGCGGTGATGAAAAGCCAGATCCAGTAATCAATGCAGAAAAAGAAGAAAAGGCGGCCAGATTGGCCGCCTTTTTTTATGAATTCCCGGATCCGGTGAACCGCGCCGCATCCGCCGCGGCTCGCCTGATGGCATTCGATTTGTGCACGGTTTCCATGTATTCGGCCTCGGGGTCGCTGTCATAGACGACACCACCACCGGCCTGGATATACAGTTTCTGGTCCTTCACGATGGCCGTACGCAGCGCAATGCACATGTCCATGTCGCCACCGGCGCTGAAATAGCCGACACCGCCGCCGTAGACACCGCGCTTTTCGGGTTCCAACTCGTCGATGATCTGCATCGCCCGGACCTTCGGTGCGCCTGACACCGTGCCCGCCGGCATCCCGGCAAAGAAGGCGTCCAGGGCATCCTTGTCGTCGGCCAACTCGCCCACAACGTTCGACACGATATGCATCACGTGGCTATAGCGCTCGATGATGAATTCCTCGGTCGGGCGGACGGTGCCGATTTTGGACACGCGTCCTGTGTCGTTGCGGCCCAGGTCCAGCAGCATGAGGTGCTCGGCCAGTTCCTTTTTGTCGGCCAGCAAATCCAGCTCGTTGGCCTTGTCCTCTTCGGGCGTGGCACCACGGGGACGTGTTCCGGCGATCGGCCGGATGGTCACTTCGTTGCCGAACACGCGCACAAGTATCTCGGGGCTGGCGCCGATCACCTGGAAGCCACCGAAGTTGAAATAGAACATGAACGGCGACGGATTTGTGCGGCGCAAGGAACGATACAGTGCAAAGGGCGGCAGCGGGAAATCCTGCGTCCAGCGTTGTGCCGGAACCACCTGGAATATGTCACCAGCCCGGATGTACTCCTTGGCCTTTTCCACGGCTTCCATGTAGCCCGACTTGGTGAAGTTGGATACCGGCGGCGCGATCTCGTGTGCTTCGCCCAGATCTCGAGACTCCGAGGGCATTGCGCGTTCCAGGTCGCGCACCGCGTCCATCACACGCTCGGCCGCCTGTGCGTAGGCGGCCTTGGCTGACTGCCCGTCGCTGGCCCAGGCCGGAGACACAATGGTGACTTCGCCTTTCACGCCGTCCAGGACCGCAACCACCGACGGACGCAGCAGTATCGCATCCGGCAGCCCCAAAGGATCGGGGTTCACATCCGGCAGGTGTTCGACAAGGCGCACCATGTCGTATCCCAGATAACCGAACAGGCCGGCGGCTGCCTGGGGCAGGTCATCGGGCAAGTCGATGCGGCTTTCGGCGAGCAGCGCACGCAGGTTGTCCATCGGGTTGCCATCTTGCGCGTCGAACGCATCCGCATCAAACCGCGCCGAACGGTTCAATTCCGAAGTTTCGCCCCGACAGCGCCAGATCAGATCCGGCTTCATCCCGATGATCGAATACCGCCCGCGAACTTCGCCTCCGGTCACCGATTCAAGGACGAAGGCGTCCTTCTGAGCGCCCGTCAGCTTGAGCATCAGCGAAACCGGCGTGTCCAGATCCGCGGCCAGACGGGTATAAACGACTTGGTTCTGTCCGGCCTCATAGGCGCGGGCAAAGCTGTCGAAATCGGGTGTCAGAGCCATTTTCGTTCCGGTCAGAAGTTGGCCTGAACCGCGTTCAGCGCGCGTTGGTCCAGGGTCGGCCGCGCGCGTGTCTGAGCGTCGCGCACATAGATGTCGAAGATGTTTTGGGCCAGTGCCTGGTTCAGCTGAGCGGCAGCGGCCTCTTGCATCAGGCGCTGTTCGTCGGATTCCGCAGGCGGAAGAACCTCGTCCAGCCGCACGATGAATGCCGCATCCGGTCCGGCGATCACGCGCAGTTCATTGGGCTCCATCTCAAAGATCTGGGTCATGAAATCGGCCGGAACGTTATCCAGAAACGCGGTGCGGGTCAGCGCGTTTTCGACACGGAATGGCAGCCCGGTCGCCGTGAAATCACCGTCGACGGCCAATTGAGTCACGATGCCGTTGGCCTGTTCCTCAAGCGCCTTGGCTGTCTGTTCCTGTACCCATGCGGCGGCGACGCGGTCGCGTGCGGACTCCAGCGGCTCGGGGCGCGGCGGCAGAACCTCATCCAGTCGCAGGGCAAAGATCGAACCATCCTCGAGGAATCCGATTTCAGGGAAGTCATCTTCGCGGACGGCCTGTGCAGCCTGGCGGAAGCCGTCATACGCGGCGATGCCGTCGTCGCTTTGACGGGTCCAGTCAATCTTGCCAAGCTCCATTTCGGTTTCGTTGGCCAACTCTTCCAGCGTGGCGCCGCCGGCCAGCATGTCGTTGATGTCTTCGGCCTGGCTCTCGATGAGGCGCCGGGCGCGTTCGCCGGCCAGCTCTGCACGCAGTTCCGGTTCGGCGTCCTCAAAGCTCACGTTCTGTTCGGCCAGCGATCCGTTGACCCGGAACAGGGCCGGACCAAAGACCGAGGGCAGGGGACCCACGACCTGATCAATCTCTGCGGTAAAAACGGCATCCGCGGCCTCGCCCAGATCTTCGCGGGTCACATCACCCAGATCGACACTGCTCAGTTCAAGTTCGCGTTCGCGTACCAGCTGCTCAAAATCCGCCCCGCCGACTTCCAGCTGCGCCATCGCCGCGGTCGCCTCTTCTTCCGAGGGGTAGACCAGCCGCTCAACCAGACGACGTTCGGGTTGCTGATACTGGTCCTTGCGTTGTTCATACAGACGCTTGAGCGCGTCTTCGTCGATTTCGACCGTATCCTGCAGCATCTCCGGCGACAGAACGGCGTAGGTGATCTTTTTGGTGCGCGGCAGGGTGAACCGATCGGTATTCGCGTCGTAATACGCTTGGATCTCGGCGTCCGTCGGCTCGGGGATCGGGGTCGTCAGAGCGTCCGGCGACAGAGTCGCTACGGTAAAGCTACGGCGAGCCAGAACATAGTCGGCGAGGGCTTTGGTCATGATCGCGGGCATTTCAACACCGTCCATCATCGCGCCTTGGACGATTGTCCGCGCTGTTTCCTTTCGCAGGTCTTCCTCGAACTCGGTTTCGGTCATGCCGATCTGTTCCAGCTGGAAGCGGTAGGCTTCGCGGTCAAAAGATCCGTCAGGGCCCTGAAAGGCCTGAATGCCGACGATTTCCTTCTGCAGGTTGGCATCACCGATCGAAACACCCAGCTGTGCGACCTCATTGTTCAGGGCTGCCAGCGAAACCAGACGCCCCAAGGCCCGCTGATCCAACCCCAGTTCCCGGGCCTGTGACATCTGCATCGGTTGACCGGTCTGCGCCTCGACCGCGCGGATTTCGCGCTGCAGCTCGCGGACATAGGCATCGACCGAAACGTCCTCATCCCCGACCTGGGCGACTGTGCGAACCGTTCCGCTGAGGTTGACGGCGCCAAAACCGGCAAGACCCAGCATCAGCATGCCCATTAGAATCCAGACGAAGGTTTTGGAGAGTTTGTTAATGCCTGCGGCCATAGTGCCCTCTTGGATCTTGCGGCAGGGTTCTGCCGTGACTGTTGCGGCCCTGAATACGACGCGGGATGCCGGGGGGCAAGCTCAGAAGGACAGGGCCTTCAAGCGGTCGAACAATAACCCGATTCCAGCACGGTCCAGATTGGCGAAAGCAATGCGCACCTGGCGTTTCCCGGCGGGGTCGTGGTCGGGCATGAACATGGTGCCCGGCAACAGCAGAATACCGGCCTCGGCGACCAATCTGCGCGCCAGTTCGTCCGACGGCATGTCGAACGGATGTTCGAGATAGGCGAAATAAGCCCCCAGACCCAGCAGCCGCCAACCCTTGTCGGTCAGGCGGGGCATGTTCTCGGTGATTGCGGCGCGGCGATCCAGAATCTCGGCGCGTTCCCCGGTCAGCCATTGAGACAGGTTTTGCATCCCCCACAGCGCCGCGAACTGGCCCATCTGGGCTGGGCAGATGGCGACGGTGTCGAGGAATTTCTCGACCTCGGACAGCAGCGGCGCACCTGTGGCGATCGCGCCCACGCGGTGGCCGGTCAGGCGGTAGGCCTTCGAGAAGGAATAGAGATGCACCAGCGTCCGGTCCCAGTCGGGCTGCTGGAACAGCGCGTGTGGCGGGCCGCTGCGGCTGTCGAAGTCACGATAGGTTTCATCGACCAGAAGGCGCAGGCCATGCTGTTGCGCCAGGTCATAGAAGGCACGGACCAGATCCGCCGGGTATTCAACCCCACCCGGATTGTTGGGTGTGACCAACGCGATCGCGCGCGTGCGCTCGGTGATCAGCGCGCGCGCCTGTTCCGGATCGGGCAGGAGGTCCGACTCGGTCGGCAGATCAACCGCCCGCACACCGGCCATGTCCAACCACATTTTATGGTTGAAATACCAGGGCGTTGGCAGGATGACCTCATCCCCTTGATCCGTGATCGCCGAGATGACCGAGGCAAAGGCCTGATTGCAGCCCGAGGTAATGGCTGTCTGCTCCGGCCGAACCTCGGCAGCGTAGTGATCGCCGATCTCACGCGCGAGCTCCGCGCGCAGATCGGGGTTGCCCAGTACCGGGCCGTAGAGATGTGCGGCGTCCTGATTGATCGCGAAATCGGCCATCGCCTGCCGCAGCGCCAAAGGCGGCGGATCGACCGGCGCCGCCTGGCTGACATTGATCAGCGGGCGGTCATCCGAGAACGTGACCCCTTCGAGCCAACGCCGCGCCTCCATCACCGGAGGGGCGAAGGTGGCGGCGGTGCGGGTCAATGTCATCGGGTGTCCGGTCTTGCTGATTTGTGGTGGATAAGTGGGATCAGTCGGTGCCGCGATAGGGCTCGACATATTGCAGGGCCATATCCCAAGGGAAGAAGATCCAGGTGTCTTGGCTGACCTCGGTGATGAAGGTATCGACCATCGGGCGGCCCTTGGGCTTGGCATAGACCGTGGCGAAATGGGCCTTGGGGTACATCTTGCGCACCAGTTCCAGCGTCTTGCCGCTGTCGACCAGATCATCGATGATCAGCACGCCCTCACCATCCCCCATCAGATCGGCATCGGGGGCCTTGAGCACCTCTGCCTCGCCACGTTCCTGATGGTGATAGGATTTGACGCTGATCGTATCTACGGTGCGGATGTCCAGCTCTCGGCTGACGATCATCGCAGGTGCCATGCCGCCACGCGTGATCGCGACGACGGCGCGCCATGCGCCCTCATCCGGTCCCTGACCGTCCAGCCGCCAGGCCAGCGCGCGCGAGTCGCGGTGAATCTGGTCCCAGCTGATATGAAAGCCTTTTTCGTGTGGCAGGCGGTCCTTTGCGCTCATGGTCTTATCCCTTTTCCACATCCGGCGCGTCGACGGCTTTCATGCCGACGATGTGATAACCCGAGTCAACGTGCAGGTTTTCACCGGTCACGCCGCTGCTGAGGTCGGACAGAAGATAAAGGGCCGATTTGCCCACGTCATCGATGGTCACGTTGCGGCGCAAGGGAGAGTTGTACTCGTTCCACTTCATGATGTAGCGGAAGTCGCCGATGCCGCTGGCGGCCAGAGTCTTGATCGGCCCGGCGGAGATCGCGTTGATGCGGATGTTGTCCTTGCCCAAGTCCTCGGCCAGGTATTTCACCGACGCCTCGAGCGCGGCCTTGGCCACACCCATGACATTGTAATGCGGCATGACCTGCTCAGCACCATAATAGGTCAGGGTAATGGCGCTGCCGCCGTCGGTCATCAGCTTCTCGGCGCGTTGCATCACCGCGGTGAAAGAGTAGACCGACACGTCCATCGTCAGCTTGAAATTCGCGCGCGACGTGTCGACATAGCGGCCGCGAAGCTCATTCTTGTCGGAGAAACCAATGGCGTGGACGACGAAATCCAGCTTGCCCCATTTCTCTTTCAGCGCTGCGAACAGTTCATCGATCGACTCTTCGTTGCTGACGTCACACGGCAGGACGATTTCGCTCCCCAGTTGGGCCGCCAACGGGTCGACCCGTTTTTTCAGTGCATCCCCCTGATAAGAGAAAGCCAGTTCGGCTCCGGCTTCGGACAAGGCGCGGGCGATTCCCCATGCGATTGATTTGTCATTGGCCAGTCCCATGATGAGGCCGCGCTTGCCGGCCATCAACTGATTTGACATGTTCGGTTCTCCGCCTGTCGTCGCGATGTGTTGCGTTGGTTTATGCCATTGATTGCGCTGCATCAAGGCCATGCACTCTTGCCCGGGGCGGGTTCTCGCCGTAGGGTCATGTTCAATTCGTTCCAGGGGATGGACATGAGTGAGCGAAACGGCATCTTTGCCGGTGACGATCCGTTCGTGATCGCGGCCCGTTGGTTGGCCGAGGCCGAAAAGACGGAACCGAACGATCCGAACGCGATTGCCCTGGCGACCGTGGACCCCGATGGTATGCCGAACGCACGGATGGTGTTGCTGAAGGATATCGAGGCGGACTCCTTCGTTTTCTATACCAACTATCACAGTGCCAAGGCCCAAGAGCTGGATGCGGCCGGCAAAGCCGCCTTTGTGATGCACTGGAAATCACTGCGGCGTCAGATCCGGGTTCGTGGTACAATCACCAAAGAAGACGGTCCCTTGTCCGACGAATATTATGCGTCACGCTCGCTGAAAAGCCGGCTGGGTGCCTGGGCATCGCGACAGTCGGAACCTCTGAGCAGCCGGGCTGCTTTGATGGCCGAAGTTGCAAAGGTGACGGCAAAGTTGGGATCCAACCCGCCGCGGCCCGAATTCTGGGGTGGCTACAGGCTGACGCCAGTTGAAATCGAGTTTTGGGCGGATGGTGCCTTTCGGCTGCACGACAGGTTCCGCTGGCGGCGCGACCCGTCCGAGCAAAAGTGGAACGTACAGAGGTTGAATCCATGACGTTCGCGTATCGTGAAATGCAACACCCGGAAATGTCTGAATTTTTTCAGCTTGAATTTGCCCGACGTTTCCATACACATCAGACCCCTAACGACCCTTTGAATCTCGTGATGGGAACACCGTGCCAGAAGACCTGAACAGCATGTACCGCGTTCGTGGACACGTAAAATGGTTTGACCCCGCAAAGGGGTATGGCTTTGTCGTGTCCGACGATGGCGGTCCTGATATCCTGCTGCACGTGAACGTTCTGAGGAACTTCGGGCAAAGCTCGGTCGCGGATGGCGCGGGCATTGAGATCATGACTCACCGCACCGATCGTGGGGTTCAAGCGGTTGAGGTCGTGAGCATTGATCCGCCCGAGCGGGCCGACTCGGTGATGCTGGCGGATTTCGCCGAAATGGATCCCAATGAGATCGCGCATGCGCCTCTCGAGGCCGCGCGCGTCAAGTGGTTCGACAAGAGCAAGGGTTTCGGCTTTGCCAATGTCTTTGGCCGCAGCGAGGACGTGTTTTTGCATATCGAAGTTCTGCGCCGGTCCGGGTTGGCGGATCTCCAGCCGGGCGAGGCGCTGGCGATGCGGGTCATCGACGGCAAGCGGGGCCGCATGGCCGCACAAGTGCTTGCGTGGGAATCCGCGCTCAATGACTGAGCACTGCGCGTGATGCGGATTCTGGCAAGTCTTCTTCTGAGTATTTTTCTGTCACAAGGCGCCTTTGCCGAATGCCGGTCTGACCGGGTGGACCTTCGCAATGACAAGGCACAGGTCCGGTTTCTGGTCGAATTGGCCGTTTCTCCGCAGGAGCGGGCAAAGGGTTTGATGTTCCGCGAAAGCATGCCTCAGGGCGAAGGGATGCTGTTCGTGTTCGATCCGCCCCAGCCGGTCGCATTCTGGATGAAGAACACCTTGATCCCGCTGGACATGATCTTTCTGGATCGCACTGGTATGGTGACCCGTGTTCATTCCGATGCCGTACCGGGGGATCTGACCCCAATCGAGGGCGGCGATTCGGTCTTTGCGGTTCTTGAGGTGAATGCGGGGCTTGCCGCGCGTTACTCGATCGCACCAGGTACGGTCATGCGCCACGAAATTTTTTCGCAAGGCCCTGCAATCTGGCCCTGTTAGGGCTTTTCAAATCCGAATGACGCCGTTAGGAAGGCGCACGGTCCGGGGCGTGGCGCAGTCTGGTAGCGCACCTGTTTTGGGTACAGGGGGTCGTGAGTTCGAATCTCGCCGCCCCGACCACTTTCCTTACAACGGAGTTCCACCGAAATACCGGTAGAGCCGTGTCAATTCATCATCCAGAACCGAGCTTTCGACGGGAACCTTGATCGTCGCTCCGTCCTTCTGGGGGACCAGGAAAAACAACTCGGCATCGACCCGGTAACCGGCCTGATTGCGGGTCGAAGACATGCGGCGCACCCCTTTGGGCAAGTCCTGCGGGTAACCGTCATAGTTGAGGATCAAGAACGCGGTGGTTTCCGGAGGCAGAGAGGAACGGCACTCGAAACTGCTGCGCTCGGGGCGTGTGAACCGTTCCTCCGGACCTTCGCAGCTGATCTCGAACGTGCTGAATAACTGATCGGGGTATTCGGCGAACTGAGCGCTGCGTGAAGATTGTTCCGGCTCGGGCGTCGCACAAGCGGCCAGCAAGGTAAGGACCGGAAACAAACGGATAATCGAGGTTTTCACGGCGCACTCCGTCATTTGTGTGTCGTGATGCGTCGCGTTGCGCTGCCACGAAGATTGGTGATTCTCCTCACAGTATGGGGCACGGGCGGGCAGGTGACCATTTTCTCGTAACCGGGCCGGGAAAAAAGAAAATCCGATTTGACCGATCTGCACGGTTTTGTGGACAGCGTTGTGGAGGAATCGGCGCGTTGTGCCTTGGCCCATCCTGCGGTTTTGCGGTCAACAGAAAAGTTTTGGTTAGAAGCCAAAAAATGCCGTTGACCAACTATGGGTAGATACGCCAGATTGTATGGGCCGAGTGAGTTGCCACTAAATCTGGTAGGAATAGCCGGAATTGGCATAGGGCGAGGGTCGGAAAGCACTCCAAACTGACGTGCAACCGTGCAAACGGGTTTGCGCTGCCAAAGGCAGCGCCCGGTCCTCTGCGTCCCTGATCGGCGGTCAAGGCGGGCGGCACCCCGCCAGAAAACGGAATTGGTGCCGGACAACCGAATTTGGGCTGATTGATCTAGGGCGGCGGACATGAAGATTGAAAGAACATTTACCAAGGCAGGGCAGGACGCATACGCAGAATTGGACTTCGTGTCCGTCACGTCCGAGATCCGCAATCCGGATGGAACGATCGTGTTCCGCCTTGATAACATCGAGGTCCCCTCTCGGTGGAGCCAGGTCGCCAGCGACGTGATCGCTCAGAAGTATTTCCGCAAGGCCGGCGTTCCCAGCAAACTGAAAAAAGTCCGTGAGAAGGACGTGCCCGAGTTTCTGTGGCGCTCGGTTCCGGCCGACGATGCCGAATTTGGCGGCGAAACGTCTTCGAAGCAGGTGTTTGACCGCCTCGCGGGTGCCTGGGCCTATTGGGGCTGGAAGGGCGGTTACTTCTCGACCGAGGAGGACGCGCGCGCCTATTTCGACGAGATGCGCTATATGCTGGCGACACAGCGTGCCGCGCCGAACAGCCCGCAATGGTTCAACACCGGTCTGCACTGGGCCTATGGGATCGACGGCCCGGCCCAAGGTCACCACTATGTGGACTACAAGACCGGCAAACTGACCAAGTCGAAATCGGCCTATGAACATCCGCAGCCGCATGCGTGCTTCATCCAGTCGGTCGACGATGACCTGGTGAACGAAGGCGGCATCATGGATCTGTGGGTGCGCGAGGCGCGCCTGTTCAAATACGGCTCGGGTACCGGGACCAACTTCAGCCATCTGCGCGCGGAAGGCGAAGCGCTGTCGGGTGGCGGCAAGTCCTCGGGCCTCATGGGCTTTCTCAAGATCGGCGACCGCGCCGCTGGCGCGATCAAATCAGGCGGGACAACCCGTCGGGCAGCAAAGATGGTGATCGTCGATGCAGATCACCCTGACATCGAGCAATTCATCGAATGGAAGGTGATCGAAGAGCAGAAGGTGGCCTCGATCGTTGCCGGATCGAAGATGCACGAGAAGATGCTGAACGGCATTTTCGAGGCCATCCGCGCCTGGGACGGCGCGCAAGCGGATGCCTATGATCCCAAGAAGAATGACGCGCTGAAAACGGCGATCCGCGAGGCGAAAAAGGTCGCGATACCCGAGACTTACATCAAGCGCGTGCTGGATTACGCCAAGCAGGGCCACGACAGCATCGAGTTCCCGACCTATGATACCGATTGGGACTCTGAGGCCTACAGCTCGGTCTCGGGGCAGAACTCGAACAACTCGATCCGTGTGACCAATGCCTTCCTGAAGGCGGTCGAGAAAGATGCCGATTGGGAGCTGATCAATCGTACCGACGGCAAGGTTGCCCGCACGGTCAAAGCACGCGATCTGTGGGAAAAAGTCGGCCACGCGGCCTGGGCTTGCGCCGATCCGGGCATTCAATTCCACGACACGGTCAACGAATGGCACACTTGCCCCGAAGACGGCGAGATTCGCGGCTCGAACCCGTGCTCGGAATACATGTTCCTGGATGACACGGCCTGCAACCTGGCGTCGATGAACCTGCTGACCTTCCTGAAGGATGGCGAGTTCCAGGCGGCCGACTACATGCACGCGGCCCGTCTTTGGACGCTGACGCTGGAAATCTCGGTGACGATGGCGCAGTTCCCGTCGAAAGAGATCGCGCAGTTGTCTTATGACTTCCGTACGCTGGGTCTGGGATATGCCAACATCGGCGGGCTGCTGATGAACATGGGTTATGGCTACGACTCGGACGAGGGTCGGGCGATCTGTGGCGCACTGACCGCAATCATGACCGGCGTTGCCTACGCCACCTCGGCCGAGATCGCCGGAGAGCTGGGGCCGTTCGCTGGCTACAAGCGCAATGCCGAGCACATGCTGCGTGTCATCCGCAACCACCGTCGCGCTGCCCAGGGTGTGACCGAGGGCTATGAGAAGCTGTCGGTCAAGCCGGTGCCGCTGGATCACGCCAACTGTCCGGACAAACGCCTGATCGATCTGGCCATGAGCGCCTGGGATGAAGCGTTGAGCCTGGGCGAGAAGAACGGCTACCGCAACGCGCAGGCCACGGTGATCGCGCCGACCGGCACGATCGGACTGGTGATGGACTGCGACACCACCGGCATCGAGCCCGACTTTGCGCTGGTCAAGTTCAAGAAACTGGCCGGGGGCGGCTACTTCAAGATCATCAACCGCTCGGTGCCGTCGGCGCTGGAAAAGCTTGGCTATTCCTCGGCCCAGATCGAGGAGATCGTGTCCTACGCAGTCGGGCATGGCACCATCGGCAACGCGCCGGGGATCAACCACACCTCGCTGACCGGTCACGGGTTCGGCCCGAACGAGCTGGCCAAGATCGACGCCGCGCTGGAAAGCGCGTTCGACATCCGGTTTGTCTTCAACCAGTGGACGCTTGGCGAGGATTTCTGCACCGGTGTTCTGGGCATTCCGGCCAGCAAGCTGAATGATCCGACCTTTGACATGCTGCGCCATCTGGGCTTCAGCAAGGCGGATATCGACGCGGCCAACGACCATGTCTGCGGCACCATGACCCTGGAAGGGGCCCCGCATCTGAAGCCCGAGCACTACTCGATCTTCGACTGCGCCAACCCGTGTGGAAAGAAGGGCAAGCGGTTCCTGGGTGTTGACAGCCACATCACCATGATGGCTGCGGCGCAAAGCTTCATCTCGGGCGCGATCAGCAAGACGATCAACATGCCCAATGACGCCACGATCGAAGATTGCCAGAAGGCCTACGAGCTGTCCTGGAGCCTGGGCGTCAAGGCCAACGCGCTGTATCGCGACGGGTCCAAGCTCAGCCAGCCGCTGGCAGCGGCGCTGGTCGAGGATGACGACGAAGCGGCTGAAATCCTCGAAAGCGGCTCGATCCAGGAAAAGGCCGTGACGCTGGCCGAGAAGGTCGTCGAAAAGGTGGTGGTCAAAGAGATCATCCGCAGCCACCGCGAAAAGCTGCCGCATCGTCGCAAGGGGTATACCCAGAAAGCGATCGTGGGAGGGCACAAGGTTTATCTGCGCACCGGCGAATTCGAAGATGGGCAGCTGGGCGAGATCTTCATCGACATGCACAAGGAAGGCGCTGGCTTCCGTGCGATGATGAACAACTTCGCCATCGCCGTCTCGGTCGGTCTGCAATATGGCGTGCCGCTGGAAGAGTTTGTCGATGCCTTCACCTTCACCAAGTTCGAACCGGCCGGGATGGTTCAGGGCAACGACTCGATCAAAAACGCGACGTCGATCCTTGACTACATCTTCCGCGAACTGGCCGTGTCGTACCTCGATCGCACCGACCTGGCGCATGTGAAGCCCGAGGGCGCAACATTCGACGACCTGGGTCGTGGTGAAGAAGAGGGTGTATCGAACGTCTCGGAGATCAGCGACAGCGCGGCTTCGAAATCCTTGGAGGTGCTGAAACAAATCAGTTCGACCGGCTATTTGCGCAAGCGTTTGCCGCAGGACCTGATGATGTTCAACGGTGCCGCCGAAGCGACCGGGCTGTCCGAAGCGGCCGTGACTTTTGAAACAAAAAGCGAAACCACCGTCGTCACCGAAACGGCCACCGGGATGGATGCCCGGACCAAAGCCAAAATGCAGGGATACGAGGGTGATCCTTGTGGCGAATGCGGAAACTACACGCTGGTGCGCAACGGCACCTGCATGAAATGCAACACCTGCGGGGCAACCAGCGGGTGTAGCTAAGGCAAACGCCCCGCCAAGCGGGGTGTAGGGACCTGGATTTCCCCCCGGACTTCCGGTCCCGACGAATACGGATCAGGGCGTTGAGACTTACCCTAGGTCGCCCTGGTCCACTCGGCCGGCATGCCCGTGCTGGCCGGGAACAGGGTGGGGCGGAATATCGGTCCTTCCCACTCTCTCACGGGGCGGGTGCGCTCGTCCCATGTGCAGTCCAGGCCGCAGGCAAAAAAACACCGGGCGGTCAACGAATTGAGCCTGGACAGCAAAACTGACAGGGGGCTTCGGCCCCCTTTCTTTTTTCGACTCGGTCGGGCTGAGCGGCAGATTGCCGGGAACGGGGGTACGGATGAGGGAAGTTGTGCCGATGCGCCAGCGGGCGGCTTGGCACAGCGAAAGCTTGCGACTCCAAATGGCCCAAACGGGCAGGGATTGGCGCGAATTGCTGGAAAATCTTTGCGGCCGATGACAGTGCGGCTGAGCAGGTGTTTTGTGTGCCTGTCCGGACAGACTACCACAAACCCCCTATCAGGAGACTGACAATGAACTCTCAGAAACTGGCCGTTCTGGCCGCAGTTGCCCTCGGGTTCCCTGCGCTTGCATTCGCCCAGAGCTCGGCAGACGCAAATGGCGACGGCGTTCTGACCATCGAAGAGGTTCAGGCCGTTGTGCCCGACATGGATGCCGATGCGTTCTCGCTTTTGGACGCGAATGGTGATGGCGCTCTGGATGAGGCCGAAATCGCAGCCGCGCAAGAAGCCGGTCTGCTGCCGCCCAGCAACGGTTAACAGCTTGAAGTACGAGGCAGCCCAGAGCGATCTGGGCTGCTTTTCAATTGGTTATGCAGGCAAGTGAATGTTGAACTTGCTTCTGAGTTCCGCATCCAGCGCCGGATCGAAACGCGCCGGAGACGGAGCGCCAAGGATCTCTTCTTTTCGCGCGGTGGCCTTTTCGACCAAGTCCGGCTTGCCCAGCTCGGCCCATTCCTTGGGCGAGGTCCGGTCGCCAAGCGCTGGATAGACATAGTCGGCCTGCATCCGGCTGAGTGTTGCGTCGGTTCCCAGGTAGTGACCCGGGCCACCGAGACAGACCGACGCGATCTGGTCCAGCGCCAGCGTGTCCTCCGTGACCTCGATCCCACGAACGCATCGCAGGGCCTGACCGATCAGATCGTCACCAAGGATCAGGCTTTCAAAGCAGAAACCCAGCAGCGAAGCGTGCATGCCGGCTGCTTCGTAGACCATGTTCAGGCCGGACAGCCCGGCCATGACGTTGGAACACATCTGCTCCCATCCGGCTTGCATGTCGGGCAGTTTGGAGTCCGAAGCACCGGCTGCCGCGCCGCCGGGCAGGTCGTAGAATTTGTGCATCTGGGCGCAGCCTGCCGTCAGCAGGGCCTGCTCGCCAGACCCGACGCTCATCGCACCGGTCCTGAGGTCAAGACCAAAGGGCCAAGTGCCAAAAACCGCCGGAGCGCCTGGGCTTACGGCGTTTACATAAACCAGACCTGCCAGGCATTCCGCCGTAGCCTGGACAATCGCACCGGCCACCGTTGACGGGGCCGTGGCGCCCGCCATTCCAGCGGATAGCAACAGGACCGGCATCCCCGCTTTGATGCATTCTTCCATCACCTGGCAGCTCTCGGTCGCGAATTTCATCGGCGGCACGACAAAGCAGTTCGAGTTCGAGACGAAAGGCCGTTCACGCCATTTGTCCTCGCCGCCAGCGATCATATGCAGCATTTCCATGGCCGGAGCTACATAGCGGGGGTCTGTGAAGGATGTTCCGACATGCTTGTAAGTCCCAGAACAACAAGCATAAATCGTGTTCAGGTCCATCTCGCGGTTGTCGGTGATGTCACGGCAGACCATGGGGCGCTGCACGAAATGGATATTGTCCAGTTGTTCGCAAATCCGCGCGGCATCGTGCAAGTCCTGCACGGTTGAGTCGCGGTAGTTGCGGCCTTGGGCGTCGACCATGCTGACGGCTGCACCGGCGGTTCCATAATGAACGCGTCCGCCGGACAGTTCGAGATCGGTTTTGCCGTCGCGGCTGTACAGCGTCACCGACCGGTTGGCGCGGGCGATCGTGTCCTCGACCAGCGCCCGGGGAAAACGGATGCGTCCGTCATCGCCCAGCGTACAGCCGGCATTGACCAGGTAATCGATCCCGCTGGGTGGTGCGTCGGCCAGACCGATGGTTTCGAGCGCATCGAGCGCGGCGGAGTGAATACGCTCCATGTCCTGCTGGCTGAGCGGTTTGTAGGTGCCGCCCTCAAGCCCCGGGCGGACGGGGCGCAGATGTTCGGGCAGGGCCGCGGCACGGGCGGCCCGACGGGCGGCACGGCCGCCACTGCGGGACGTTGAGCGGGATTGGTCGTTCATGGTGAGGATTCCAAATTGAAAGTCAGGTAAAAAGGGGGAAGCTTCAATAGGTCACGGCCGCCCTCGTGCCGCACGCCCCCGATCGGCACCGATGGTGCGGCTGATCAGGCAGATCTTCCAGATATCGTTTGGCATGTGGTCCTCAACTCCTGCGACGAATGGTGTCAGGGTCCGCGCAGGCAATCTGTCCTGTTTGCGACCGATGTCGCTTTTGACCTCGAAAATTTGGAGGGTTGATGAACGCCGCAGGAAATCCTCACGCAAAGGGCGAAATATGTTATGCTTCCATTACTTATTGTTAAGATTTGCGTGACTTGAATTGATCTGACGGCACCAAAGCACATGTTTAATTTAGGTGCACATCACCGCATCTGGTGCAATCGCGTAGGGTGCTGAACGAAAACCGGAGGTCTGCATGAAACTGATCCGCGCCTTGCTGTCGGTCCTGCTGATTCCAGCGGCGCAGGTGGCATTGGCCGAGGATTGGACCGGGCCTTATGCCGGGTTCACCTTCGGTTATACCGACGCGGACGGCCCCGGCGGCAGTGGGGGCAACTCGGGCAGCATCGGCGCGAATATCGGATACGATCTGGATCTGGGCAGCTTCGTCGTCGGGGGTGAGTTGGAATATGACCGGCTGAACCTCGACCTGGGCGCTTCGGAGGGCAGTTTGGACAGCGTATCCCGCGTGAAACTGCGCGGCGGGTACGAGTTCGGGCGCGCTTTGGGCTACGTCGTGGTGGGTGCCGCGCGGGCGAATACTTCGGGCGACAGCGACACGGCGGCCGTCTACGGGATCGGCGTAGCCTATCCTCTGGGCGACCGGCTGATCATCAGTGGCGAAGCCTTGCGGCAGAATTTCAACGATGTCACGCGGTCGCGCGGCGATCTGGATACCAACACCTTCAATCTGCGCACGACCTTCCGGTTCTGAACAAAACCCGTCTCGGTCACTCGGCCGCCGTCTGGCTCGCCAACCGGGCGGCGAAATCGCATAGGGTCTGAAGGGCGGCGGCGAACCGGTCATCGTCAATGGTCATGGCCACGCGCACATGTCCAGCGGCGGCTTGGCCGAAGCTTTCTCCGGGCATGACCGCGATGGCGTGGGTGTCCAGCAGCGCATTGGCGAAGTCTTCGCCGCTTTGCCCCGTCGCGCGGATGTCCAGCATCAGATACATCGCGCCTTGAGCCGGGATCAGGCCCACCGTGTTCTGTCGGGCCAGAACCTGCATCGCCAGGGCGCGGCGGCGGCGGAAGGGGGCCGCGACCTCTTCCTCCAGTTCGTCCCCGGCGGTTAGCGAAAAGCTGGCAGCGTCCTGAATGAATCCCGGAACCCCGTAGGTGGTGTGCGTGGCGAGGTTGATCAAATGGTCGATGGCCTCTTCGGGGCCAACGATCCAGCCACAGCGCGACCCGGTCATGGCGTGGGATTTCGACATCGAGCCCACGACCAGGGTGCGGTCGGCCATACCGGGCAGGGCGCGGGGCGACAGGTGAGCGCCGTCCCAGACCTGCGTGTCATAGACCTCGTCCGAAATCAGCCAGATGTCGCGTTCGCGGCACAGATCGGCGATCTCGGTCAGGGTCTCGCGGGAATAAACGACCCCGGTCGGGTTGTTCGGCGTGTTGATCAGCAGCGAAGCGGCACCCTCGGCCTGTTCCGTGATCAAGGCTGCGTCGGGCTGAAAGGCATCCTCGGCCCGGGTCTGAACCGCGCGCGCGATCGCGCCGGCTCCGCGGATCGTGCCGGGATAGGTCGCGTAGAATGGATCGAGATAGAGACCCACATCGCCCGGGTCGCACGCTGCCATATGCGCGGCGAACAGTGCGGCTTGTCCGCCCGGGGTGATCAGCACGTTGTGGCGCGTGGTGGGAACGCCCGTGCGGGTCTGCACCCGCGCGGCTACCGTATCGCGCAGCAGATCCGTGCCCGGCACCATGGCGTATCCGGTATGGCCCGCGCGCGCCGACCGATCCATCTCGGCCAGGATCGAGGGGTGGGTACGAATGTCATGCTCGCCGATGGTCAGCTCGGTCACGGCCTGGCCTTCGGCAATCATGCGGCGCGCACGATAGAACACGTCCCACCCGTCCGAACCGCCTCCGGTCAGATGTGTGATGCGGTGCGAAAGTTTCATGGCGCGCCTCCGTTGCAGCAAGTCCGCCGAATGGGTCAGAGCCGCGATGATTTGTCAATCAGCTTCCCCCGCCGGCAACAGAAGTCTTGGCGTGCGGGACCGGGCGTGCTATGCGATGGTCCATGAACCGGAAGACCTGCATCATTATCTGCTGCATTCCCTGCTGAACTTTCACGCGGGCCGGTTTCTTTCATTTTCTTCCCTGAGACAAGTTGCTAAGCCCGCGTCAACGCGCACGCTATTGCTGTATCCAGGAGCCAGACGCATGACGACGATCAAACTGCACAACACGCGGACCCGGACGAAGGAAGAGTTCGTTCCGATCGATCCCGACAACGTGCGGATGTATGTCTGCGGACCTACCGTGTATGACCGGGCGCATCTGGGCAACGCGCGGCCCGTGGTGGTGTTTGACGTGCTGTATCGCCTGCTGCGTCACGTCTACGGGCCCGAGCATGTGACCTATGTGCGCAACTTCACCGACGTCGATGACAAGATCAACGCGACGGCCCTGGCGCGCAAGCAGGCCGGGGCCGAAGGAACACTCGAGCAGTTGGTGCAGGAGCGGTCGGACGAGACGATCGGCTGGTACCTGCATGACATGGGCGCGCTGGGGGCGCTGGAGCCCGACCAGATGCCGCGGGCCACGCGGTATATCGACCAGATGATCGCGATGATCGAGGACCTGATCGCCAAGGGTCACGCCTATGAGGCCGAGGGGCATGTTCTGTTCGCTGTGGACAGCTGGCGCGACGAGTATGGCAAGCTGTCGGGCCGGTCGGTCGATGACATGATCGCAGGTGCGCGGGTCGAGGTGGCGCCCTACAAGAAGAACGCGATGGATTTTGTGCTGTGGAAGCCCTCGGACGATGAACTGCCCGGTTGGGAGTCGCCCTGGGGCCGGGGGCGTCCGGGTTGGCATATCGAATGCTCGGCCATGAGCTATGAGTTGCTGGGCGAGAGTTTCGACATCCATGGCGGCGGCAATGACCTGATGTTCCCGCACCACGAAAACGAGATTGCCCAGAGCAAATGCGCCCATCCGCACGGCGAATTTGCGCGCTATTGGCTGCATAATGAGATGCTGCAAGTCGAAGGCAAGAAGATGTCCAAATCGCTGGGCAATTTCTTCACCGTGCATGACCTGCTGGATCAGGGCGTGCCGGGCGAGGTGATCCGGTTCGTCTTCCTACAGACCCACTATCGCAAGCCGATGGACTGGACCGAGAAGAAGGCGCGCGAGGCCGAGGCCACGTTGCGCAAGTGGCGGGCGCTGACTGCGGGCATCGAGCCCGCACCCAGCGCGGCGCCCGAGGTGATCGAGGCGCTTGCCGATGACCTGAACACGGCGGGCGCTCTGGCCGAGCTGCATCGTTTGGCCTCGGACGGCGACGCCGCGACCTTGCTGGCCAGTGCGCGGATCCTGGGTCTGTTGGAGCCTGACATGGGGGCCTGGGCCGAAACCGACGGCGTGGATCTGTCGGCCCACGCCGACCGGCTGGCCCGTGTTCGGGCCGAGGCGATGCAGACCAAGGATTTCTCGGAAGTGGATCGGTTGAAGGCCGCTTATCTGGCGGCTGGTCTGGAAGTGCGGATGAGCAAGGACGGGGTCGAACTGGTGCCCGGCGCGGGCTTTGACGCCAGCAGGCTGGAGGGCGTGGAATGAGCAAAGAGCGCCTGTACCTCTATGACACCACGCTGCGCGACGGGCAGCAGACGCAAGGCGTTCAGTTCTCGACCGCCGAAAAGGTCCAGATCGCGCAGGCGCTGGATGCTTTGGGGGTGGACTATATCGAAGGTGGCTGGCCCGGCGCGAACCCCACCGACAGCGCATTTTTCGACGCTGCGCCCAAGACGCGCGCCCGCCTGACCGCCTTCGGCATGACCAAGCGGGCCGGGCGCTCGGCCGAGAATGACGACGTGCTGGCCGCCGTCATGAACGCCGGCACGCGGGCGGTCTGTCTGGTGGGCAAGTCACATGACTATCACGTGACCGACACGCTGGGGATCTCGCTGGAGGAGAATGTCGAGAACGTCCGCGCCTCGGTCGCGCATATCGTGGCGCAGGGGCGCGAGGCGCTGTTCGATGCCGAGCATTTCTTTGACGGCTACAAGGACAACCCCGCCTATGCCATGCAGGTCTGCCAGGCGGCGCTGGAGGCCGGTGCCCGCTGGGTGGTGTTGTGCGACACCAATGGCGGCGCGCTGCCGGCCGAAGTTGGGCGGATCGTGTCCGAGCTGATCGCGGCGGGTTTTCCCGGAGACCGGCTGGGCATCCACACCCACAACGACACCGAAAATGCCGTGGCCTGTTCCCTGGCGGCCGTGGATGCCGGCGCGCGCCAGATCCAAGGCACGTTGAACGGGCTGGGTGAGCGCTGCGGCAACGCCAACCTGACCGCGTTGATCCCGACGCTGCTGTTGAAGGAGTCCTATGCCTCGACCTTCGAGATCGGGGTCAGCCGCGACGCGCTGACCGGTATGACCCGCATCAGCCGCATGCTGGACGACATCCTGAACCGGGTGCCCAGCAAACAGGCGGCCTATGTCGGGGCCTCGGCCTTTGCGCACAAGGCGGGGCTGCATGCCAGCGCGATCCTCAAGGACCCTTCGACCTATGAACATGTCGATCCGGCCACCGTGGGCAATGCGCGGATCATTCCGATGTCGAACCAGGCGGGCCAGTCGAATTTGCGAAAACGCCTGACCGAGGCCGGGTTGCAGGTCGAGTCGGGCGACCCGGCGCTGGGGCGCATCCTGGAGCGGATCAAGGCACGCGAAGCCGAGGGGTATTCCTATGACACCGCGCAGGCCAGTTTCGAGCTGTTGGCCCGCGATGAACTGGGCCAGTTGCCGCAATTCTTTGAGGTCAAGCGCTACAAGGTCACGGTCGAGCGGCGCAAGAACAAGTACAACCAGATGGTCAGCCTGTCCGAGGCAGTCGTCGTGGTGAAGGTGGATGGTGAGAAGAAGCTGTCGGTCAGCGAGTCGCTGGACGAGAGCGGCAGCGACCGTGGCCCGGTGAACGCGCTGGCCAAGGCGTTGGCCAAGGATCTGGGGCAGTACTCGCCCATTCTGGACGATATGCACCTGGTGGACTTCAAGGTGCGCATCACCCAGGGCGGGACCGAGGCCGTGACCCGCGTCATCATCGACAGCGAAGACGGGCAGGGGCGGCGCTGGTCCACGGTAGGGGTCAGCGCGAATATCGTTGACGCCTCGTTCGAGGCTCTGCTGGAGGCCATCCAGTGGAAGCTGGTGCGCGATTGCAGCCCGCAATCGGTGGTGGCCGGGTGAGCGTGCCCTTCGACGACGACGTCAAGGCCTGCGCGGCGCTGGTCCACCGGGCCGACCCTGATCGGTTCATGGCCGCGATGGCGGCGCCGGTGCAGGCGCGGGCCGTGCTGTTTCCGATCTATGCGATGAATATCGAGGTCGCCCGCGCGCCGTGGGTCACCCAAGAGCCGATGATCGCGGAAATGCGCCTGCAATGGTGGCGCGACGCGCTGCAGGAGATCGCCGAAGGACCCTCCGTGCGGCGGCACGAGGTGGTCACGCCCCTGTCGCGCGTCCTGTCCCCGCATCTGGCGGCGATGCTGGATGAATATGTGGCCGTAAGGCGTTGGGATATCTACCGGGATCCGTTCGAGGATGAGGAACACTTCGAGGCCTACCTGACCCACAGCGCCGGGTCGCTGATGGTCGCCTCGGCGCAAGCCCTGGGTGCCGCCGACGAAACGGTCCTGCGCGATTTTGGCTACGCGGTCGGTGTGGCGAACTGGTTCCGTGCCATCCCCGAGCTTGAAGCCCGCGGGCGCGTCCCCCTGTTGGATGGGACACCGGACGGGGTGCGCCAATTGGCCGAGCGCGCGCTGGACCGGATGGCCGCGGCCCGGGCGCGTCGCGCCGATGTTTCGGATCAGGCGCGCCCTGCGCTTTATGGCGGCTGGCAGGCAGACCGCGTCCTGCGTCATGTGCTGGCTGAGCCCGGTCGGGTCGCTGCTGGTGCGCTGAACGTGGGCGAGATCCGACGGCGCGTGTCACTGATCTGGACCGCGACCACCGGTCGGTGGTGATCAGGAGAGTTTGGCCTCGCGGGGTCTGAGCACCAGCCACAGCAGCGCGCCGCCCGCCAAAGTCAGCAACGGCACCATCGCCAGGTTGACGGCGGTCCATCCCTCGACCGGGGACCCGCCAGAACAGTTCATCAATCCGCCCGAGGCCAGCGACGCAATCGTCACGCCTCCGAACACCAGCAGGTCGTTCAGGCCCTGCACGCGGCCGCGTTCATGCACATCGTGCTCGGCCGCCAGCATGCTGGTGGCACCGATGAAGCCGAAGTTCCAGCCGATGCCAAGCAGCACGAGGGCCAGAAAGAAGTTCCCGATCTCAACGCCCTGCAGCGCGACGACACCCGCGCCGCCCAAAATCGCCAACCCGATGGCAACCATCTTCTCGGCCCCGAACCGGGCGATCAGATGGCCGGTGAAGAAACTGGGAACGTACATCGCCAAAACGTGGCTGGTGACCACATCCGCCGCATCACCTTCGGAGAAGCCACAGCCGACAACGGCCAGCGGCGTCGAAGTCATCACAAGGTTCATCAGCGCGTATGAGACCATGGCACAGATGATGGCCACGGCGATGCGCGGGGTTTTAAGCAGTTCGAGCCGCGACCGGCCTTTGGGTTCATCCTGCGATGGGCGGTCGGGTGTCGGTATGTCCAGAAACAGGAACAGGACCGAACCGATGACGTTCACCGCGATCACCGCGAAATAGGTGCCCAGAAACGGAATGACATAGGCCTGCGAGGTCAGTTTGACGATCTGCGGCCCGATGATGGCCGCAGCCAGACCGCCAGCCATGACGTAAGAGATCGCCTTGGGCCGGAATGCGTCCGACGCGGTATCGGCGGCGGCAAAGCGATAAAAGCCATGCGCGCTCATGTAGATGCCGGTCAGCAGGCTGCCGACAAGAAAGACGGGAAACGATCCCAGATAAAGGCCATAGGCGCCCACGGCGCCGCCCACCGCTCCGGCGGTTGCGCCGACAAGGAATCCGGCGCGGCGGCCCCAGCGCTGCATGATGGCCGAGACCGGCGTGGCCGCCAGCATCGACCCCAGAACGATCAGCGAAATCGGCAGCGTGGCGAGGCAAGCGTTGCTGGCCAGCGACTGCCCCGCCAATCCACCGACGATGAAGATCATCGGCATCTGCGCGCCCAGAATCGCCTGCGCCGCCACCAGAACGGCAACGTTGCGCTTGGCGCGGGTATCGTCGGGGGCGGTGCTGGTCATCGTCATGCGCAAATGGGTATCGGCGAACCGGCGGACATACAAGCGGGTTGCATATGCGACAAAGCAGCCTAACCTGCGCCCTGAACCGCCACCCGGAGCCGCAATGACCGTTGGTCGAATTATCGAGACACCAGAATGCGTTGCGGAAGGGGCCGAGTGGCTGTCTGACGCCTGTCCACGCATGGCGCACGCAATCGAACTGACCAGCCCGTTGCCCCTGCGCCGCCGGCCCGACGGCTTCGCGCAACTGCTCAGCGCCATCGTCAGCCAGCAGGTCAGCGTGGCCTCGGCCAACGCGATCTGGGGGCGGATGCAGCAGGCGGGCCTGACCGGGCCGCGCAAGATCAAGTGGGCCACAGACGACGATCTGCGCGCAGTGGGGCTGAGCCGCCAGAAGATCCGCTATGCGCGGGCGCTGGCCGAGGCGCGGATCGACTACAAGGCCCTGCGCCAGGCGCCCGATGACGTGGTCATTGCGACCCTGACGCAGGTGCCGGGCATCGGGGTCTGGACGGCCGAGATCTATGCCATGTTCTCGCTGGGGCGGGCGGATGTGATCGCGCCCGGCGATCTGGCCCTGCAGGAGGCCGCACGGATGCTGTACGGCCTGCCGGATCGGCCGACCGACAAGGCGCTGCGGCAAATGGCCGAGGCGTGGTCGCCGTGGCGGTCGGTTGCAGCCCGGGTTCTGTGGGCCTATTACCGCGTGGCCAAGGATAGGGAAGGGATCAGATGACACGGGTTTTGAACGCGCTCCGCAAAGAGCCGGTTTCGGGCGACACGCGCTCGGTCGTGGTGTTCGTGCACGGCTATGGCGCCAACGGGGCCGATCTGCTGGGGCTTGCGGATGTTCTGGGCGAACACCTGCCCGACAC
Organism: Ruegeria sp. BC2; assembly: GCF_056539245.1. NCBI lineage: Bacteria > Pseudomonadati > Pseudomonadota > Alphaproteobacteria > Rhodobacterales > Roseobacteraceae > Ruegeria > Ruegeria sp. BC2. The sequence continues at coordinate 1,223,759 of NZ_JBQFUQ010000001.1, read as the reverse complement.
GCTGTTCGTGGCCCCCGACGCGCCCGAGCAGATACCCGGCATGCCCAACGGGTATCAGTGGTTTCCGATCCCGTGGATCGACGGCTCGTCCGAGGAAGAGGCTCGGCGCGGCATGGAAATGGCGGTCGAGGATTTCAACGCCTTTCTCGATGCCCTGATGGTGGACGAGGACGTGCTGCCCGAGCAGGTGGTGCTGTTCGGCTTTTCCCAGGGCAGCATGATGAGCCTGCACGTGGCCCCGCGCCGCGAAGACCCGGTGGCCGGCGTGATCGCGTTTTCGGGCCGCCTGCTGGAGCCGGACCTGCTGGCCGACGAGGTGGTCAGCCGGATGCCTGTACTGCTGGTTCATGGAGATGCCGATGACGTGGTGCCGCCGCAATCGCTGCCCGAGGCCGCCGAGGCCCTGCAGCGCGCAGGCTTCAAGGAGGTCTTTGCTCATGTCATGAAGGGCACCGGCCACGGTATAGCGCCCGACGGGCTGGGCGTCGCGTTGGCCTTCATGCGGGACAAGCTGAGCCTGTAACGCGGCAGGGTCACCCCCAGAGGTGACCCTCGGCAAACTCCACCGAATTTCCGGCCGGGTCGCGCACATAGAGCGATCGTGCCCCGTTGGGCCAGTCAAACTCGGCCTCGATCGGGACGTTCCAGTCCAGCAGATGCTTGCGCATTAACGCGATCTGGTCCCGCGTCAGGATCAGGCACACATGCCCTGGACCGCGTGCGCCATGTGGCGGCACCGGCAGATCGGGGTTGGTCGGGAGCTGTTCCGTCTGGTCGGGGTTGAACAACAGCAACACCGAGGCGCCGACCCGGAAAAACACGTGCCGGCCCTTGACGCGCTGAATGCGTTCCAAGCCTAGAACCTCGCCGTAGAACCGTTCGGCAGTGTCCAGATCATCGACATACAGCGCGGCTTCGAGAATGCCCGAAGGTGAAGGGATTCCGGCCGCTACTTTCATGGAGATATTATAGCGTAAATCGCCGAAAAAGTCACCGCCGCGGACGCCGGTCCCGCTTGCGTTGGGGGGCGGTTTCCAGAACGGGCATCGGCAGGCTGTCCCAGCTGCCGGGGGCGAGATCGTCCAGTGTCCAGTCTCCGATCCGGGCGCGGATCAGTCGCAGGGTGGGGTGGCCCACGGCGGCCGTCATGCGGCGCACCTGCCGGTTGCGCCCCTCGCGCAGGGTCAGTTCCAGCCAGCAATCCGACACCGTCTTGCGTTCGCGGATTGGGGGCGTGCGTGGCCACAGACCCTCGGGTTCGTCGATCAGCCGCGCCTTGGCTGGGCGGGTCATGCCGTCATTCAACTCGACCCCGTCGCGCAGGGCCCGAATGGCAGCCGCATCCGGGATGCCCTCGACCTGGGCCCAATAGGTTTTGGGCATTTTGTGCTTGGGATCCGAGATCTGGGATTGCAGCCGCCCATTGTCGGTCAACAGCATCAGCCCCTCACTGTCACGGTCCAGCCGCCCGGCCGGATAGACCCCCGGCAGGTCGATGAAATCCGACAGGGTGCTGCGGGGCGAGTCGGCATTTTGCCGGTCGGTGAACTGCGGCAGCACGTCAAAGGGTTTGTTGAAGCGGATGAACCATGACATGAGCTCCGCCATACTCTCAGTTTCGGACCTGCGCAAGCTGTGGATAACTGTCACGTGATTGTTACGGATTCAGAATAGTCCGTTACCGAGATGTTGTGGAAAAACAGGACTTGTCAGAGTTTTAACACGATATATAGTTAAGTTAAGACCGGGGCGGGTGCTCCCCGCTCTGGTGTCCCATACAGGCAGCCGAGAGCGAGGAGCGATTCAGCCATGGACGGAGATTTCAGGACCGAATTTGTCAGGGAGCCAGGTGCCCTCAAGCACCATCCGGCATTGGTTTTGAACGCCGATTATCGCCCGCTTTCCTACTATCCTCTGTCGCTGTGGCCCTGGCAGGAGGCGATAAAGGCCGCGTGGCTGGACCGGGTCGATATCGTTGCCGAGTATGACGAAGTGGTCCGCAGCCCGAGTACGGTGATCCGAATACCGTCGGTGGTTGTCCTGAAAGACTATGTGAAACCCAGAAAGCGCGTGGCCTTCACGCGCTTTAATTTATTTCTGAGGGATGAATTCCGCTGCCAGTACTGCGGCAGCCGGGGCGAACTGACTTTCGACCATGTCGTGCCGCGTGCAGCAGGGGGTGTCACAAGTTGGCAGAACGTGGTGGCCGCCTGCAGTCCATGCAATCTGCGCAAGGGGGCGAAATCGCTGCGTCAGGCGGGGATGAGCCTGCGCAAGCCGCCTCGGCAGCCTGACGCCAGTATGCTGCAGAATATCGGACGGAAGTTTCCGCCGAACCACCTGCACGAAAGCTGGATCGACTTTCTGTATTGGGATGCGGAACTGGACGCCCAGTAGGATCAGCGCACGCGCCAAGCGGACAGCCACACCAGAACCAGACCTGCGGACAGCAGTGCGTTCCACCCAGCCATGGACAGCCCGAACATTTCCCACGGGATATCATCGCACCGCACCAATGGGGCGGCCATGATCTGCTCCATCAGCTCCTCGGCGGACAGGCCGCTGATACTGCCCGATGTGCAACTGGACGGGCCTTCCCACAGGCCGCGTTCGACCCCGGCGTGATAGACGCCGATGCCGGACGTGGCGGCGGCAGCGGCTGCGCCGAGGAGGGGCAGCAGGCGCACGCCCGGAAATGCAAAAGCCAGCACGCCGAGCAACACAGCCGCACCATGCGGGTAGCGTTGCCAGATGCACAATTTACACGGGGCCATGCCGCCCAGATACTGGAACCCCCAAGCCGCAAGAAGCAAAGCTGCAGACCCACCCGCGGCCAGCAAAATGAGTGTCCGTTTCCGCGTCATATGTATTTCACCACCAGAAATCCGCCGATCAGAAGAATGATGAACAAGGTGAACATCAGCCCAAGCCGCTTTTCGATGAAGTCCCGGATCGGCTCGCCAAAGCCCCAAAGCAACCCGGCGACGATGTAGAACCGCAGAGCGCGGGCGAGAATAGAAGTGGCGATGAACGTTCCCAGCGGCATTCCCGTCCAGCCGGACATGATCGTGATGACTTTGTACGGGAAAGGCGTGACACCGGCGGTCAGAACGGCCCAGAACCCGAAATCGTTGAACCGCTGGTTGAATTCCTGCATCGCGTGACCCTTGCCCATCGCTTCGAGGATGGGTTGTCCGATGCTGTCGTAGAAGAACGCGCCGATTGCGTATCCCAAAAGGCCGCCCAGGACCGAGAACACCAGCGCAACGGTGGCAATCAGCCATGCCCGCGATGGGCGTGCCAGAATCATAGGGATCATCAGCACGTCGGGTGGAATCGGAAAGACCGAGCTTTCGATGAATGCCACAAATGCCAACACCCACAGGGCGTGCGGGTGGTCGGCAAGTCGGATCGTCCGATCATAAAGCGATTGCAGCATCAGCGCGTGTTCCCAAGCTTTGTCATGACGAGGCAAACCACGCGTCCGACGGGGCGTCAACCGATCTGTCCCGGGCTGATCGTCGATTGACCGATTTTTGCCTCTGGACCTTCGGCAAGATGGGCGGTAATTCAATGCGCGTGGCCCAAGTGGCGGAATGGTAGACGCAGGGGATTCAAAATCCCCCGCCTTCACGGGCGTGAGAGTTCGAGTCTCTCCTTGGGCACCACCACCGCACCCGTTTTGGTATAGTGTTCAGGGCATTTGCTCTGTCAAAGCTCGCGTGCTCGGCTGGCTGCACCTCGAGCATCCAGCCTCGAATTGGTGCGACGAAACTGTACGCGGACTAGCAGGATCTGGACCGTCTTCGATGCAATATCAGGTGCGGCGGTAGAGTTTCCAAATCGTCAACTATAGCTACAACAAGGGTCGTCTGTGTCTCCGTTGCACGGTGTCTCTGGCAGCGTATCCGCGCGTGACTGGGCGCTGAAGTGGGCGCATTCCAGAGTGACGTGATCCTTGAAGCTCGCGCAATATGAATACGGCCGCTTTGGGTGCGGAGCTGTCAAACGATTGAAAGAACGCGATTATGGTACAGCCTCACCGGGACAGGCCGTGACGCCATCATTTGGCCATAGAAATTGGTGAAACAATGAGCCGTGACAGGCACTGACGTGATATCGAAGCAGGCTATGACGAGAAGGGTTGGCGGGCACGGCTGTGCAGTTGCCATGCCTTTTGAGCTTTGCAATAACGGACCTCATAGTTCCCCGTCCCGGGTAATGAATATAGTTGGTTGATTTATGTGCAAAATCCTTGTGGTAGATCTGGATGGCACTCTTTTGAAGAGTGACATGCTGTACGAAAGCTTTTGGTCGGCTTTCGGACGGAACTGGCGCAGCCCGTTTCACTCCGCCGCGGCTCTGTTGGGTGGACGCGCTTCATTGAAACGTTACCTGGCCGAAGAGGCCGAAATTGACGTCACCTCGTTGCCCTATGATCCCAAGGTGGTGGAATACGTCGAGAAATGGCGCGCTGATGGCGGCAAGACCGCTCTTGTGACGGCCTCGGATGAGGGCATTGCCCAAAGCATCGGAGCCCATCTGGGTATTTTCGACGAGGTTTATGGCTCCGACGGGTCGCTGAACCTGAAAGGTGAAAACAAAGCCGAGTTTCTGGACGAACGCTTTGGTCCGGGCGGATACGCCTATATGGGCGATTCCCACGCCGACCTTGCGGTGTGGCGAAGGGCCAATCTGGCGGTCTCCGTGAACGCGGGGCCGGGACTGGCGAAACAAGCGGAAGCGGTCGCACCCAAGGTCGAGCATCTGCACACACACGAAGTGACCGCCAAGGCCTATCTCAAGGCGTTGCGTCCGCATCAATGGATGAAGAACCTTCTGGTCTTTTTGCCGATGCTGGCGGCCCATCAACTGACGGGGCAGGTGTTTTGGTTGTCGTTGCTGGCTTTCATATCGTTCAGCCTGATCGCATCCAGTGTCTATGTCCTGAATGACTTGCTGGACCTTGCAGCAGATCGGGCGCATCCGCGCAAACGCGCGCGGCCGTTTGCTTCGGGCAGCATTCCGATTTCGTCCGGAACGTGGATGGCTGCCGGTCTGCTGATTTCAGGCTCGGTCATTGCAGCCATGGTCGGGCTGGATTTTTTCCTGGTGATGGTGGCGTATTATGCGCTGACGACCGGGTATTCATTGTATCTAAAGCGCCAGTTGGTCATCGACATCTGTGTCTTGGCCGGCCTTTACACGACCCGGATCGTGGCGGGTGGAGCGGCAACAGGGTTGGAGCTTTCAGTCTGGCTCCTTGCATTTTCGATGTTTCTGTTCCTGTCGCTTGCGGCGGTCAAAAGGCAGGCCGAGTTGGTGGACTATGCGGCGCGCGGTAAATTGTCGGCAACCGGGCGCGGCTATCACGTGGATGACCTTCCGATTATCTCCATGATCGCCGTCAGCGCGGGTTATGTCGCCGTTTTGGTGATGGCACTCTATGTCAGCTCGCCGGCGGTGGTGCAGCTCTACTCCTACCCGCAAGCCCTATGGGGCGTGTGTGCGGTCCTGCTGTTCTGGATCACCCGGACCGTCATGATTACGCATCGTGGCAACATGCACGATGATCCCGTGATCTACGCGGCCAAGGACCCTGTCAGCCTGCTTTGCTTTGCCATAATTCTGCTGTTCGTTGTCGCGGGGTCAATGCTGTGACGGTTCAGGGGTTGATTCTGCGCTATTCCGCCTTTGCCATCGTGGCGATGACCTTGAACCTCGCTGCGCAGCGCGCAGTCCTATCGCTTGGCGAGGGTGGCTGGTACTTCGCGGCTGCAGTGTTTGCGGGTACACTTGTCGGACTTGTGGTCAAATATACCCTCGACAAGCACTGGATTTTCTATGACCGGCAGACGGGACTGAAGGCCCACGGTCAGAAATTTTCGCTGTATACGGCGATGGGTGTGGTCACCACCGCAATTTTTTGGGGCACCGAGACGGCCTTTTGGGTGGTTTGGAAAACCGATCTAATGCGCGAGGTTGGCGCGGTTATCGGGCTGACGGTGGGTTACGTGATCAAGTACCATCTGGATAAGCGCTTCGTATTCAACACCGGCTCGGCGGAGGCGCGGGCATGAGGCTTTCCGGCTGGGGCAGGTACCCCGTTCTTGAGACCAGAGTGATTGCGCCGCGCAGCGTCGAAAGCCTTCGATCGGTCGTGCGGGAAGGACCAGATGTGATCGCGCGCGGCAATGGGCGCGCCTATGGGGACAGCGCAATTGGCCTCACGACAACCGTACATACCCGGCATCTGAACAGGATGGTGTCCTTCGACAACCAGACCGGAGTGCTGGTTGCCGAGGCGGGGGTTCTGCTGGGCGACGTGATCGCAGCGTTTCTGCCTCGGGGTTGGTTTCCGATCGTTACACCGGGCACCAAATTCGTCACGATCGGCGGTGCCATCGCCGCAGATGTTCATGGCAAGAACCACCACCGTGTCGGTAGTTTCCGCCATTGCGTCGAATGGGTTGAGGTCATGGGCGATGACGGGGAGATCACCCGATGCAGCCGCGCGTCGAACAGCGCATTGTTCGATCACACCTTGGGCGGCATGGGCCTTACCGGGATCATCGTGCGGGCGGCGGTTCGGTTGCAGCCGGTCGAGTCAGGTTGGATCAAGCAAAAGACCATAGCCGCACCCAGCCTTCAGGATGCGATGAATGCATTCGAGGCCGCGCAGGATGCAACATACTCGGTCGCGTGGATCGACTGCTTGTCCACAGGCCGAAACCTGGGGCGGTCTCTGGTGATGCTGGGAGAACACGCTGCGGTCTCGGACCTGCCGGGGCGGTATGCCCGGCAACCCCTGATCTGCCCGACCAAGCGCAAAAAATCCGTTCCGATGGATCTGCCGTCGTTTGCCTTGAATCGCCATACGGTTCGGGCATTCAACGCCGGTTACTACTGGATGGGAGTTCGAAACGGGGACACCAAGCTGGTGAACTGGGATACGTTCTTTTATCCGCTGGACGCCATATTGGGATGGAACCGTATCTACGGTCGCAGCGGCTTTGCCCAGTTTCAATGCGCGTTGCCTATTCATCGTTCACGCGCCGGCCTGACCGAGCTTTTGCAAGCCATCGCTGGCAAGGGCATGGGTTCGTTTCTGTCCGTGCTGAAACGGTTCGGCCCGCAGGACAGTCCGTTTTCCTTCCCCATGGAGGGATACACGCTGGCGCTAGATTTCCCGATTTCCGATAAAACGCTCATTCTCATGGACAAGCTGGATCGGATAACTCTGGAACATGGTGGACGGTTCTACCTGGCCAAAGACAGCAGGATGTCGGCCAATACTTTGAACAGATCAGACGATCGCGTGACCCGATTCCGCGAGGCGCGCAACGTCAATGGTTGGCGGGACCGGTTCCGCTCGGCCCAGTCAGAAAGGCTTGAAATATGACAATGGAACCCGTTCTCGTTCTTGGTGCCCGGTCGGATATCGGCAAGGCCATCGCTCATGAGTTTGCCGAGCGGGGGCACCCGGTCCAGCTGGCCGCCCGGAATGCTGAGACGCTCGAGGCCGACAAGGCCGATATCGAACTGCGCTATGGTATAGGGGCAACCTTGCACGAGTTCGACGTTCTGGAAGCCAACAGCTTCGATGGGTTCATCGATGCGTTGCCTGAATTGCCGGGCATCGTCGTTTGCGTTGTCGGGTACATGGGCGAGCAGGCCGAGAACGAAAGGGACGCCGCCGCGGCTTCTCTGGTGATGCGCAGCAACTTCGAAGGGCCGGCTCAGATCCTCGGAGCCTTTGCCAACCGGTTCGAAGAGCGCGGATCGGGCACGATCGTGGGTGTCAGTTCCGTGGCTGGTGATCGGGGCCGGGCGACCAACTATGTATACGGATCAGCCAAGGCCGGCCTGACCGCATATCTGTCAGGGTTGCGCAACCGGCTCGCCAAGAAAGGTGTGCATGTCGTGACGGTTCTTCCGGGGTTCGTCGACACGCAGATGACCGAAGGAATGGACTTGCCCGAGCGTCTGACCGCGCAGCCGTCCGAGGTTGCAGCCGCAACGGCCCGGGCGGTCGAGCGCGGTCGGAACGTAATCTACGTCAAGCCGATTTGGCAATTGATCATGGCGATCATCCGAAACATCCCCGAGCCGGTGTTCAAGAAGCTCAGCATCTGACCTCGCGTTGCCGGGTGAACCGGTCACCCATTACCGTCTCTGGGCGTAGTCGCGCGCTGGCTGTCGCTGGCTGCGAGGGCCTGAATGCAGCCCACGACAAAAAACGGCATGAAATACGTGACCAGACGACCGATATTGAACTGTACGTTCAACATGGCGATGAGCGAGAAAAACGCCAGCAGCGCCAAAACGTCCGTCCGGCGCAGGACCTGATTTGCAGCCTGACCGGTTACGGCAATCCACCAGCAGGCGGTCAGAACCAACAACGGCCAGACATTCAGATACAGTCCTTTGACACTTGTGCTGCCTTTCAGCGTGGACAGCGCGCTGGTGATGAATTGCCCAACCTGTCTCTGATTGTCGTTCACGCCGGAAAACGGAAATGCGGTAATGACAACCAGAAATCCAACGAACAGGCAGAACAGGGCGGCCGTGACCCTGGCCTCGTCGCTGCGCAAGGACATCATTACCAATGCGCGCAGACCAAAGATCAGAAGCGTCACGATGATGATCTTTTCATTGATGAACGCGCCAAGAAACACGGTAAGAACAAACCACTTCCATTTCTTCTCGGCAGCCAACAAAAGGGCCACCGTCAATGGAAAGACCGATATGCCGTCATTGCCTTCCAGCGCCAGAAACTGCCCCAGAAACAGAACTGACGCGGCGCCGATGAATGCCCATTGCGCAGTGGTTCCAACACGCCGCAGCAAATAGGCGTAAACCAGAAGCGCCGTCAGGACCAGGTAGAAGACGTTGGCGGCACACATCGCGGCCAGAGCCTTGGCGTCGGCAACGCTGTCAGGAAGAAAGACTTCTCCTGACCCGGTAGACAGTGACACGAACGGCAGATTGTAGAACGGCAGCGCAAGTATGACCGAGCCTATGCGGTAAACATGCGGCGAAGGGGGAACGCGGCCACGCTCTTCATCCAGAAGATACAGCAGGTAGTGGGAATAGTCGTCGAAAGAGACCGCGCCGAAGTAAACGACGCGATATGTGTCGAAAAACATCTCTCCGGCGGCGACCGTAAAGACCAGCGCCAGAAACAAATGCCAGCGGAACTCGCTGATTGATGACGATTTGCTTTGCAAAGAAGAATAACCAATCACGCTGTGAACTCACACGAACAGGAAAAAAACAAATAACCGATTGTCAGAAAACAAAAAATCTTCGAACTCAGCGACCTGAGAGATCATACTTGACGCGCCGCGGACCGGTCAACACGGTGCGACACCCATAGTTGCGGGGTCAAGCCGGGGAAATTTTCGGGTTCTACGTCATATGTGCGTCCCGGCGCCGGGGTCGGGCGCATAACGCTTGACAACAGCGGTACGGGCAACAAACCATCGTGACTGTTGGGAGAATTCGGGAAAATTTGAGCTCATCCGTTGCCTGCTCATGCGGATTGTCATAATGGCTCGTCCCCCGGACAAGGGGCCTTTGGCCTGTCTTCCGTCCACAATAAGAATCTTGGGAGTTCCTAAATGATCAAGAAAAGCAAGCTCAGCCTCGGCGCGGTCGTGACCGCTGCCCTCATGGCTCCGGCGGCTTATGCCGAAGAATTCATCACCATCGGCACCGGCGGTGTGACCGGCGTGTACTATCCCACCGGTGGCGCGATCTGCCGCCTGGTGAACAAGGGCCGCAAAGAACATGGCGTGCGTTGCTCGGTCGAATCGACGGGTGGATCGGTCTACAACATCAACACCATTCGCGAAGGCGAGCTGGAATTCGGTGTGGCCCAGTCCGACTGGCAGTACCATGCCTACAACGGCACCTCGAAATTCGAGGAAAACGGCCCGTTCGAAGAGCTGCGCGCCGTATTCTCTGTTCACCCCGAGCCGTTTACCGTGGTGGCGCGTGCTGATTCCGGCATCAAGAACTTCGAAGACCTGAAGGGCAAGCGCGTCAACATCGGCAACCCCGGTTCGGGTCAGCGCGGCACCATGGAAGTTCTGATGGAAGCCTTGGGCTGGACCACGGATGACTTCGAACTGGCAACCGAGCTGAAGGCCGCCGAACAGTCGGCCGCGCTGTGTGACAACCAGATCGATGCGATGGTCTACACTGTCGGCCACCCGTCCGGTTCGATCCAGGAAGCCACCACTGCGTGCGACTCGGTTCTGGTGAACGTCAGCGGCGAAGCCGTTGACAAGCTGGTTGCCGACAACTCGTTCTACCGTACGGCCACCATCCCCGGCGGCATGTATCGCGGTTCGGACGCTGACACCCAGACCTTCGGTGTGGGCGCGACCTTCGTGACTTCGGCAAACGTGTCTGACGATGCGGTGTACGCGGTTGTCAGCTCGGTCTTCGAGAACTTCGACGACTTCAAAAAGCTGCACCCGGCCTTCGCCAACCTCAAGCCTGAGGAAATGATCAAGGACGGTCTGTCGGCTCCGCTGCATCCGGGCGCCGAGAAGTACTACAAAGAAAAAGGCTGGATCCAGTAATCCACCTTCAAGTCCAGAAACGAGGCGCTGTTCGCGCCTCGTTTTCAACCGGTGAGAGGCCGGTAATACCAAAACTGCGCCGGAAACCGGCCGTTGGACGGGGAGACATTTGATGAGCGCTGATCAACAGGGCAATCGTCCGTTATCCGAAGAAGAACTACAGGAACTGGTCGCATCCTCGGATGCGGGGGCGCGGGACCCGGCTGGCAATGTCGGCTTGTTCCTGGCGATCGTGGCCGCGATCTGGTCGATCTTTCAAGTCGTTCTGGCGTCACCGATTGCCAACTACGTGCTGCCCGGCAGCGTTGTGAACAACGCGCGTCAGTTTCATTTGGCCTTCGCGATGTTCCTGGCCTTCGCGGCTTATCCAGCGCTTAAATCCAGTCCGCGAAACTACATTCCGATCCAGGATTGGATCATGGGTGTTCTGGGGGCCGGTGTCGCCCTTTACGGTTATTTCTTCTATGACAAGATCGTCAATGCGGGCGGTCTGGCGGATGATGTCGACAAATGGATCGCCCTCGGTGGCTTGATCCTGTTGTTCGAAGCCGCCCGGCGCGCGCTTGGCCCCGCCATGGCGATCATTGCGACGATCTTCTTGGCCTATGTGTTCTTCGGCTCGTCCGAGTGGGTGCCCGAAGTGATCCGCTGGAAGGGCGCCAGCCTGAAAAAGGCGATGAGCCACATGTGGATCACGTCCGAGGGTGTGTTCGGCATCGCCTTGGGTGTTTCGACGAAATTCGTGTTCCTCTTCGTTCTGTTCGGCGCTTTGCTGGATAAGGCCGGGGCAGGGAATTACTTCATCAAGATGGCCTTCGGCGCGCTGGGTCACTTGCGCGGCGGTCCGGCCAAGGCCGCCGTTGTCGGTTCGGCCGCAACCGGCCTGATTTCGGGCTCGTCCATCGCCAACGTCGTCACCACCGGCACCTTCACCATCCCGCTGATGAAGCGCGTAGGCTTTACCAGCGAGCAGGCCGGCTCGGTCGAGGTTGCAAGTTCGGTCAACGGCCAGATCATGCCGCCCGTGATGGGCGCCGCCGCCTTCCTGATGGTGGAGTACGTGGGCATCTCGTATGTCGAGGTCATCACCCACGCCTTCCTTCCGGCGGCGATTTCCTACATTGCGCTGGTCTACATCGTCCATCTCGAGGCCGTGAAGCGGAACATGCCCACTCTGGGCGACCGCGACGTGCATCTGGCGCGGACGGTCGTGGGGATGCTGATGTTCTTCCTGGTGTTTGCGGGGCTCTGCTATGGTTCGCAGTTCCCGGTGGATGCTGTCACAAGCTGGGCGCCGTCCAGCGCTGGTCTGATCCTGAGCCTGGCGGTGTGCGCCGTCTATGTTGCTCTGCTGTACCTGGCGGCTCAGGTTCCCGACCTTGAGCCCGATGACCCGAACGCGACCGAAGTGAAGCTGCCGGTGATCTCCGAGATCTACAAGGCCGGCCTGCATTACCTGCTGCCGATCATCGTTCTGGTCTACTTCCTGATGATCGAACAGAAGTCGCCGGGTCTGTCGGCCTTCTGGGCAACCGCGCTGCTGTTCGTGATCCTGCTAACGCAGAAACCGCTCAAGGCGATTTTCCGGGGTCAAAGCGATCTGGCAAACTCCTTTGTCGATGGGGTTGCCGATCTGTGGCAGGGCCTGATCGACGGCGCGCGCAACATGATCGGCATTGCGCTGGCCACGGCCACGGCCGGCGTTATCGTCGGTACCGTGACCCTGACCGGTGTGGGGCAGGTGATGGCCGATCTGGTCGAGTTCCTGTCCGGCGGCAATCTGATCCTGATGCTGGTGATGGTCGGGCTGCTCAGCCTGATCCTGGGCATGGGTCTGCCGACCACGGCAAACTATATCGTCGTCAGCTCGCTGATGGCGGGCGTTGTGGTCGAACTGGGCGCGCAAAGCGGCCTGATCGTGCCGCTGATCGCGGTGCACCTGTTCGTGTTCTACTTCGGCATCATGGCCGACGTGACGCCTCCTGTGGGTCTGGCCAGCTTTGCTGCGGCCGCCGTATCGGGCGGTGACGCGATCAAGACCGGCTTCACTGCGTTCTTCTACAGCCTGCGTACCGTGGCGCTGCCTTTCGTGTTCATCTTCAACACCGACCTGCTGCTGATCGATGTCACCTGGGTTGAGGGGATCATAGTGGCCATATTCGCCACGATTGCGATCCTCGTGTTCACGGCCGGAACGATGGGCTACTTCCTCACCCACAGCCGAATCTACGAAAGCGTTGCGCTGATTGCGATCGCCTTCGCGCTGTTCCGGCCGGACTATTTCATGGATCGCATCTCGCCCTCGCACCTCGAGGTCGAGCCGGCCGGATTCGTGCAGGCCATTGGTGAGGCTGAACCCGGCACCGACGTGCGGGTGGTGGTCAGTGGTCCGGATTTCGACACCGGCAACATGACCGAGACCACGGTCGTCGTCACCGTGGGGTCCGAACCTGATGGTGCGGCGCGTGTTGATGCCATGGGCTTTTTGTTGATCGAGGAAGATGGCCTGGTGAAGATGGACGAACCTATGTTCGGCGCGCCCATCGCCGATGACCTGGCCAATTTCGACTATTACGCGGACGAGCCGGTGCGTATCGCATCCGCCGATCTGCCGGTCAGCCAGCCGCCAAAACAGTTGATCTATATCCCGGCCATGCTGCTGCTGGGGTTGATCGCCTTCCTGCAACGCGGCCGTGCCGCCAGACAAGAGGTGCCCGCATGACAAAATCCGTCCTGTGCGCCGTTGATATCAGCAACGGCAATATCGATGCTCCTGTCCTGAAAATCGCCGCGAAACTGGCCGATCTCGACGGGGCGCAGCTGGACGTGGTGACCGTACTGCCGGATTTCGGTGAAAGCTGGGTGTCCGGTTTTTTCCGGCCCGACTTCCACGACAAGGCGCAGCACGAAGCGCATGACAAGCTGGTTGAGCTGTGTGTCGATGCAGTCGGGTCGGAGCGCAACGCCACGATCCGCCATGTCGTTGCAACCGGCACGGCCTATCAGGAGATCCTGAAGACCGCCGAAAGTGCCGGCAGCGATCTGATCGTGATCGGTGCGCACAAGCCGGATTTCAAGGACTACCTGCTGGGACCGAACGCGGCGCGAGTGGTGCGCCACTCGAACGTTTCGGTCTACGTGGTCCGCTAAACCCGCTAGTACCCGGTCATCTCAAGGTAGCCGCGCCCCTTGTGGCTGCCTGACACGGTGACCGGTCCCTCCCAATACTGAAAGCCCGTCCCCATCCAGGCTTGGGTATTCTGAGCTTGGACGCGAATATCCAGATCCTCGCCCGGGATGGTCACGCGCCAATCCGTCGGAACATCGCGCTCCGCGACCCGGCTGGTTTCCAGTGGCGTGAAGAAAACCGACCCGTCCGGCAGACTACGGCTGGAACCATCCGCGTTGATCCAGGTGGCCGAGGTGTAGTCCCCACGTCCGCCGCGCAGGCGAAACGCCATCAACTTGTCGCCGTCCTCGAAACTGAGTGAGAACCAGTCCCACCCTGACTGATCGGCGGCCAAAGGCTGCGAAGACCACTCTCGGTCCAGCCATCCGTTCCCGGTGACCGCTACCTCGCCGTCGGGCAGATGCAGCGTGCCTTGGATGGCGTAGCCCGGCTGCGAATAATAGTAGCTGGCTTGCCCATCAGCGGATTTCACGGAAAAGCCATTCTCACCATGAAAGACCAGCGGCCCCGAAGCAGACAGGTTCAGGTCGTACCCGAAATCGGCTCCGTTTGCAGTCAGGGTCAGGCTCTGGAGCGTTGGTCCTGCCATGCGCCATTCGTCGATCCATGCTTCGAACGGGTCGGCTGTGACACCGGCCTGACCAATTCCACCACGAGACAGGCGCTCGGCAAAAAAGTGGCGTTCCGGAGTTGTCAGCGCGGCATGGCCCATCCAGATCTGTGGGCTTTGCCAACCGGCGGTTTCAAATGGCTTCAAGGCAGAGCGAAACAGAGTCCACTGTATGCCGTAGTCCCGACCGTCCTCCCCGGTCAGGTTGGCCGTCAGGTACCACCATTCGATCCGATAGGACGGATGCGGGCCGTGGTCGGCGGGGAATTCGAACTGGTACTCTGGTTGTGGTACGTCAAACCCGTCGGCTGAACCGCCCAAACCGGCAAACCCCTGCGCCATTGCCGCAAGGGGCCAGAACAGCGCACACACGAGTAGTTTAGCGTTCATTGGCAAAGACCCTCAGAAAATCGGCCGGCGGCACCCGCCGAAGACGCAAGGCGGGCAGCGCCGCGGCAAGGGCGGCGGCCACAAGTGTCCACAGCATGAGCTGCACCCATGACGACGGGAAAAGGTGCATGGGTAGCCGCCATCCAAACGCCTCGACATTGATGACGGCCAGCAGAATCCAAGCCAGTGCCAGACCCAGCGGCAAGGCGAGGCAGGCGGTAAGGAAAGCCAGAACCATGCTCCGCGCCAGTTCCAGTTTGGACAAATGCGACAGCGTCAGCCCCATTGCCCAGACCGGAGCGATCTGAGGCAGCCGCTGGGTCCAGAGCGTAAGCAAGCTGGTCAGAATGGCGAAGCCGGCCACGCCAAGCGTCAGGATGTTCAGCGCGGATGTCACGACAAATGTCTTTTCGAAGATCGCCATGGACTGCGCCTTCACCGCGGCCTGCCGGATGATCGCGCCGGGGTCCAGATCAAACCTGTTCTGCAGATCCGCCGCCAGCTCATCTACGCGCTCCGGAGCGATGCGAATACCAAACCGTCGGTTTTCGGCATTTGGCGCGACCCTGCCGAACAGGTCCATTGAGACGATCCCTTGCCCGGTCGGATTGCCGTAGTCGGAATAGACGCCAGCGATTGCCAGAGTGTGATCGGCGTTGAGCGCAATCGAATCCCCGGGCCACAGGTCAGCACGGCGGGCCAGCTGTTCGTTGATCAGGATGGCGCCGTCGGACAGAACCTTGGTCCATACGTCCGGGGCAGCGGCGACAAGGGGCCAGTTGTCCCGGTAGGTCGCGTGATCGACCACTCCGTACAGAAACAGCGGGCCTGTTGGATGATCCAGCTCCACATTCCGTATCGGTAGGACTGCGTCAACGCGCGGGGTCAGCCATGTCTCGATCTCGAGACCTTGATCCGAGTCCTTTGCCGTGATGTACAGCTCGGCCATCAGGCGCTGGTCCAGCCAGCCGACGAAGGTAAGCCGGAAGCTGGACACCATAGTTCCGACACCGATATTGGCGGCCAGGGCCAACAACAGGGCCATCAGCGCAAGCGACAGGCCCGGCAACTGGGCCTGCATGTCGGCCAGCACCCACTGCCGAACCGGGTCACGGGCGCGCCCCGCGCACAGGTGCAATATGCTGGACAGAACCAGAGGCAGCAAAAGGGCGCTGCCGGTCAGAATGCCTGCCATCAGAGCGAAGCCAGCGACCAATCCGTCAAAAAGAAGAAAGATCACGACCCCGCCAAGAGCGAGCCCAACACCCGCCAGTCCGGTCACGACGGCTCGTGTGCTGCGGCCACGCCATGCCTGCAAGCCTGGGCCGGACAATACCGGCATTCGGCCCAGACGCCACAGGGCGTATCCGCTGGCTGCCAGGGTTCCTGTGATGGACATACCCAGCCCGGCCAGCACCCAACCGACCCTCAGTTGCAACTGACCATCCACCGGTGCACCATAGAGCCCGCGCAGGGTTGCGGCGACATCGGGTAACAACGCTCCGGCCAGGAAAAAACCCAGCAGCAGGCCCATGGATCCACCGATCAAAGCCAGACCTAAAAGTTCGGCCAGAATGATGCGGGAAAGCGTACCCATCGGGACACCCATCGCGCGCAGACTGCGGACCATTCCACGGCGCTGCGCAAAGGCCAGCCCAACCGTTCCGTGCACGATGAACAGCCCTACGGCGAAGGACAGCAGGCCGAACGCGGAAAGGTTAAGGTGGAAGCTGTCGGTCAGGCGTGCAGTGTCGACGCTGTTGGAAGGGCGCTGGCGATTCAGCTCCGGCGCAACCTGGGACAGGGGCGCAATGCCGCGAGGCTGATCGGGCAGGATGGCAAGTCGCGAAATCTCACCCGGTTTGTTCAGCAACGTTTCAGCCACGCCGATATCGGTCAGAACCACATTGGGGGGAAGCGCAGTGCTGGCGATCGCCGGTGGAAGATCGGGCCGATCCTGCAGCATTGGCACCAAGTCTGGTGGCGCCAGCAGTCGGCCGGGCGCGGTCAGCATGGTCGCCGGGTCGGGTGGGGCCTCTTCCTGTTCCAGTTGCGTTACCGCCGGAAGCGGGGGGTAGGAGACAAGGTCCACTCCGGTCAAAAGAACCGATCGGTCCCCAACCCTGTACCGACCTTCCAGAACGGCCGCGACCTGCCATCCGGCGCGACGCAGATTTACGTATGTTTCCAAAGGAATGTGGCCGGATGGATGCCGTAGCATCTCCATCTGCCCAAGCGCCAATTGTTGGTTGGCACGCGCATAGCTGGCACGGGCTTCGGCGTTGATAGCCTGGACCGCCGACCAAAGGCCTGTCGCAAGCGCGATTCCGATCAGCAGCGTGGCCAGTTGGATACGGTGCCAACGCCAATGCGACCAGAGGGCCTGGATCACTGTGCGAGTCATGCGATCCGCCCGTTTGCAAGGTGCGCCGTTCGGTCAAGCCGGGCTGCGATCACGGGCGAATGCGTCACCAACAGCAGGGCTGCCCCGGTATCCGCAACCAAGGACAGCATCAGCTCCAGAACCGCCGCGCTTGCAGTCTCGTCCAGGTTTCCCGTCGGCTCGTCCGCCAGCAGCAGCTTGGGCCGGACGGCAAGGGCCCGGCCAATCGCGACCCGCTGTTGCTGTCCGCCCGACAGATGTTCGGGATAGCGTTGGGTCAAATCGGCGAGACCGAGCGTCGCGGTCAGATGCGCGACCCACTCGGGGTCAACTCGGTTTGCCAGCCGGGCATGAAATGACAGGTTCTGCGCAACCGTCAGCGACGGGATAAGATTGAATTGCTGGAACACCAGGGACACGTCTTCGCGCCTTAACAAGGCGCGGCCGCGATCGTCCAGTCGCGACAATGCCGTGCCATCCAGAACGATCTCACCGCTGTCAAAACTGTCCAGCGCGCCGGCAAGGTTCAGCAACGTGCTTTTGCCGCTGCCACTTTCGCCGGTGATGGCAAGCGTCTGACCGCGTTCCAGCGACAACGATACGTCGTTCAGGACAGGCCGCCCGCGCGGGTAGGTTTTGTGGATATTCTGTATTTCCAACAACATGATCAGTCTCACCTAGTGCGCTCTACAATGTGCGGCGCGCCGATCCGCTGTCCAGCCTTCAAAAAGTTTCGGTTCTTTTCGTCGCACGACTGCCCGCTGTCCGGCCTTGTGCCTTGAGGGCAGAGCCGCCATTGTGCAGTTTCAGTTTCCGGGCCGATGCAGGGTATCACCATGACATTGTCGCAGCAGATCCTTTGGGGCAGCTTCTATCTGGGGCTGTGTTTCCTGATCGAGATCGGGCTGCTCACATGGTGCACCATCATGGTGCGCAAGGTGATCGACAGGTGGGAAGGGCAGGGAACCTTTCTGCCCACGGCAGGCCCGATCGCCTTGGCGCTGGCAGTCATCGTGGCCACGCATACGATCCAGGTGTGGATCTGGGCGATCGTCTGGGTGATGGGAGATGTCCTGCCGGACTGGAACTCGGCCCTGTATTTTTCGCTCGTGACCTTCACGACGCTGGGCTATGGCGACATTGTATTGGGCGAAGGGTTGCGGATTTTCGGGGCCTTCGCCTCGGTCACCGGATTGTTGGCCTTCGGTCTTTCCACGGCATTCATGGTCGCGCTGATGACGCGCGTGTTCCAGGAACGGTTCCTGACCTAGAGGATCGGCGAGAACAACCGCGCCAAAGGCGCGCCATAGCGGATATGCGGCGGTTGCTGGGCGAGGCTTCTGGTCATTTCGTAGCTGGCTTCGAAATCGGTCTTCAGCATGTCCTCGGCGGCAGCGGCTGCCCGGCTGTCAAAAAACAGCGCCATCGCTTCGAAATTCAGACGGAACGAGCGGTTGTCCAAGTTGGTGGTGCCAACTGCGGCCAACGTGTCGTCCACCAGAATGACCTTTTGGTGCATGAACCCGTCGGTGTAGCGGAACACGCGCACGCCGGAATCCCGGATTTCATCGAAATAGGCAAAGGCGGCCAACCAGGGCAGGCGGTGGTCAATCATGTCCGGCACCAAAATGCGGACATCGACGCCGCGCAGCGCGGCATGTTCCAGTGCCGTCATCACGTCGATATCCGGCACGAAATAAGGTGATGCGATCCACAACCGCTCCTGTGCCGCAGCGATCGTGGAAAAGAACATCAAGGACCCCGTTTCAGTCGCGTCGCCCGGTCCGGTGGCGACCAGCAGCGCGTTCATGTCCTGATCGGATTCCGATCCGGCCCAGTCCAGCACGTCAATCAGGTCTTCTCCGCGAGCCCAGTGCCAGTCCTCGGTAAAAATCAGCTGTAGTTGACGAACGATATGGCCGGTCATCTTGATGTGGGTGTCCCGCCAGCGGCCGAAATAGGGATCCTGCCCCAGGTATTCGACGCCCACATTGTGCCCGCCGATGAACCCGGTTTCGCCGTCGATGATCACGGTCTTGCGGTGGTTGCGGTAGTTCAACTGAAACCGGAACTTCGGCCCGCGCTGGTCGCGTGGATCAGCGACATCCACACCGGCCGCGCGCAGCTCCTCCAAGTATGAGGACGGCAGGCCATAGCTGCCTACTGCGTCAGTCATGAACCGGACGCTGACCCCGCGTTTGGCCGCATCGATCAGCCTGTCTTGCAGTTCCAGCCCCAGCGCGTCATCGCGCACGATGTAGAACTGAATGAGGACGTAGTTTTTGGCCGCATCGATCGCGCGGAAGATGGATTGGAACGTCGCCTCTCCGTCGATCAATAGTTCGGCCCCGTTGCCGCGGGACAGGGGCAGGTGAGCCAGCGCTTCAAACGGGCGCGGATTGACGGTCAGCGTCGCGGGATCGGGTTTTGAGTGATCGGCAAAGCTGCGGATCCCTTCGACCACGCGCTCGCTTTCCTTGCGGGCGATCCGATACCCTTTGAACCGGTGATGTCCCAGGAACAGGTATAACGGCACCGCCAGAAACGGTGCGGAAAGCAGAAACACCACCCATCCCACGGCGCCCTGCGGGGTGCGCGCCGTCTGAGCGGCCCGTACTGCAAAAAAAACCGCGACGCAGTAGATGGCAAAGACGGACAGCGAGGCGATGAATGTCCACATATGTGTGCCGACCTTTCCGCGCTTTAGTTCGAGCCGGTGAAAACCCGGGACCAGTCTTTGGCCATATCCACGATAACCCAGCCCATTTCTGGGCCTTTGTCCAGCCCGTCGACAAGCCGCCCGATGTGGCTGTCGCGATCATAGGCCCATTCCCGTTCGGCATCTGTGTGGTGGATCAGAACGCCCATCCGCGGCCCGTCGCCAGCGGTAGTCCATTCCAGCATGGCAAAATCACCGTCCGAGTTCCCGACCGCCAGGATCGGTCGTTTCCCGATCGTACGCTCGATATTGATCGGTTTGCCCTCCTTATCGTCGATGAACGCCAGCGCGGGCGCCTTCATGATCGTGGGCGTGCCGTCAACAATTTCGTAGGTGCTGTCCGCATAGGTTCCCAAAATCTGGTTGGGCGGTATTCCATAGGCGTCCTCGGCGAACACGCGCATGAAATGCAGGCCTCCGCCCGAAACTATGTAGGTCGTGAACCCCTCGTCACGCAGATACCGGAGCAGTTCGACCATGGGCTGATACGTCATCTGGTCATAGGCCAGCCCCGTATCGGGATGGCGTTCCGTCTGAAGCCATTCGGCGACGGAAGCCTGGAACGCATCGACGCTGAGCCCCGAATGCGTGGCGCTGACGACTTCGATCAAGGCATCTTCACCGCCCTTCAGCACGGTTTCGGCGTCGCCCTTGGCCGCGGCCTCCAAGGTCGGCGTGGTCAGGACCGAGGGATCGTCCTGCGCCATCTCGGCCAACTCATCCATGGCGTAGATGAACTGGAAATAGACCGGCTGCTCGGCCCAGAGCGTTCCGTCATTGTCAAACACCGCCACCCTGTCTGCAGGGGTGACATAGCCGTCCGAGTTCGGCGTCGTCACCGTATCGACAAAGGCGATGATCCGTTCCTTGGCCGGACTGTCGGTCCAACTGGGCAGAGGGTCCGCCGCAAGGCCCGCAGGCAACGCGAAAACGGCGGCTGAGAAGATCAGGCGGAACATGAAATATCCTTTCGCATCAAAGAAATGAGGGTCGCCGATCAAGCCGGCGACCCTCGAGAGTAGAACCGACCTTTATCAGTTGTTGGTCGGCGTCAGCATCTTTTCCATCACCTGATCCAGGCTGAAGCTCGCCGCCTTCTGGCGCGGCGGGAACTCCTGGAAGGTTGCGAGGAAATTCGCCACGTATTGCTGCGCGGGCACCAGGAAATACACGCGGTCGATCATCCAGTCATAGTAGGTGTTGGACGTGCGATATCCGCGTTCATAGGGATCGCGGCGCAGGTTCACGATGATCGGAACGCGCAGTTCGGTCCACGGCTCCATCCAGGCGCGCAGGGTGGCCCAGGCCTTCTGCTCCAGGAAGATCAGCTTCCAGTCTCCAAAGCGCAGCGCCGTCATGTCGCCGTCATCCGAAAAATAGAAGATCTCCTTGCGCGGGCTTTCTGTGGTTTCACCCGTCAAGAGCGGCAGGATGTTGTAGCCGTCCAGATGCACCTTGTAGTCGCGACCCATGCCCGAGGACGAATAGCCTGCCTTCAGCTTGTCCTTGATCTCGGGGTCTCCGGCCGCCGCCAGATAGGTCGGGAGCCAATCCATGTGATGCACGATCTCGTTGGTGACCGATCCGGGTTCGATCTTGCCGGGCCAACGCACCATCGAGGGCACGCGCCAGCCGCCTTCCCAGTTGGTGTTCTTTTCGCCCCAGAACGGCGTGGAAGCAGCATCGGGCCACGTATTGTAGTGCGGTCCGTTGTCTGTCGAGTAATGGACGATCGTGTTGTCGGCGATGCCCAGCTCGTCCAGCAGATCGAGCAGCTGGCCCACATGCATGTCATGTTCGATCATGCCGGCCGAGTATTCGTCCATCACACGACCGGTCATGTCATTGGCCTGCTGGCGCATCTCGTCTTTGACATGGGTGCGGAAGTGCATGCGCGTTCCGTTCCACCAGACATAAAAGGGCTGGCCTTGCTCGTGGGCCCGCTTGATGAAGTCGATTGCCGCAGCCACCGTTTCCTCATCCACGGTTTCCATCCGCTTCTTGGTCAGCGGTCCGGTATCTTCGATGGTTCCGTCGGCCTTGGACTTGATGACGCCACGGGGACCAAAGGCTTCGCGGAAAGTCCGGCCATCGGGCAGAACGGTGTCACCCGGATAGTCTTCGTTTTCGGGTTCCTCTTCCGCGTTCAGGTGGTAGAGATTTCCGAAAAACTCGTCAAATCCGTGGTTTGTCGGAAGATGTTCATCTTTGTCGCCGAGGTGGTTCTTGCCGAATTGACCGGTGGCATAGCCGTGGTCCTTCAACAAACCAGCAATGGTCGGATCTTCGACCTGCATACCAAGATCGGCACCCGGCAGACCGACCTTCGACAGCCCTGTGCGGAACACTGACTGACCCATGATGTAAGACGACCGCCCTGCGGTACAGGACTGCTCACCATAATAGTCGGTGAAGATCATACCTTCATTCGCGACCCGGTCGATATTGGGTGTACGGTACCCCATCATGCCTTTGGTATAGGCCGAGATGTTCGACTGACCGATGTCGTCGCCCCAGATGACCAGAATGTTGGGTTTCTGATCTTGCGCCCAG
Organism: Ruegeria sp. BC2; assembly: GCF_056539245.1. Classification (NCBI taxonomy): domain Bacteria; kingdom Pseudomonadati; phylum Pseudomonadota; class Alphaproteobacteria; order Rhodobacterales; family Roseobacteraceae; genus Ruegeria; species Ruegeria sp. BC2. The sequence goes on along the minus strand of NZ_JBQFUQ010000001.1, from coordinate 1,201,322 downwards.
GCCGGCGCGGCCAGCGCGACAGAAATCGTAGCAACTGCCAATCGTCGCAGTCCTCTGCGCCATAGATGCGTTAAATTTCCCTGTGATGACATCTTTTTCTCCTTATGTGGTCAGGCAAAAACGGCCTTGCAGGAAAGTCAAAAAGGGGAAAATGCGTCCCCCGATCCGTCAATCATTCAACACGCCCTTCGCAGGTCAGGCGGTTCGGCAAAAAGGGGGAATCAAGACAAGCCCCTCTAGGCGATTGATAACTATCACAAAGACCAATCTAAAAATACTTATGTTTGAAGATAGCGCCCTGGGATTTGGCTCAGATTGGGTTGACGTTAGGTAAGTAATTGGCAGCCGCGTCAGGGATTGAGCTGGGGCAAGGCGGATTTAGAGTGGCCTAGGGGGCGGGCGATACGGTCAAGGCAATCGCGGACCTCGCTCCAGTTTTCCGCTTGTTGATCGCCGCCGCCATATCTGGACGCGCCGATTTCGGCCAGAGAAGCCTCGAATTCAGCAGTGTCTGGCGGGTCGGCCAGTCGCCGTTTCCAGACTTCCAACTTTTGATAAACACGGGCCAAGTCTTGTTGGCGCACAGCCTGCTTGAGTTCCGAAAAGGCATGCGCTGCCGAGGCCAGCCTGCGTTGCCTGGCCGCTGCCCAGCGTGCCAAAAGAACCGGATGTAGTTTGCGAAAAACAAACCATAATATCACGACCCCAATGAAGAAATAGCCGACCAGCTGCAGAACGGTTTCCCGGTCCGGAGGCTGCCAAGGCGGCGGCGCAAGAACGAGGTCGACGGAATCGGCGCGCGCAGTTTCAACCTTGTTGGTCTTGAGGTTGAACCAATCGATCTCGACAGCCGGCAATTGGGTCTGTCCGCCGTCCTGGGCCACATAGGTCACGCGGTCGGTGCGCTGGCCGGACAAAACGCCCCGGTCTTCGGTTTCCGTCAATCGGGGTTCATTGGGGTAGGCTCGCAACAACGGGTCCTCGATCTGGGGCAACAAAGGCGGGATCATGATCGGGGGCGTTCCAGTGATCTTTGCCGTCAGGGTGCGGGTCAGTGCGTCTCCGGTTTGAAGGCTGGTATCGCCCTCAATCTCCTGAGACAGTTCGAATCCGTCAGCGATTATTAGGGGATCCAATCCCCGGGCTGCGTCAGGAACCTCGACTGTCAGGCGAACGGCGGGCAGGGGAACCGAGACCTGAACGGGATCGTTGGTTTCGGGATCGGCAAATGTCACCTGCACCTCGGCCGCGGCGAAATCATACGTGCCGGGGGCCAGCGGATACAGCCGATAGCTGCGCTGCACCCCGGACCATGTTTCGCCTTCAACGCTCTCGCTGACCGGCCCCGAAGCGCGATCGGGCAAGCGCACCAGAAGGTTCTCCTGTTCAAGCGATGGAAAGACCGGCGGATTTGGCATGTAGGTCGGTACCAGCACCTTCAGGCGAACGATGGCGGGCTGGCCGACGATTGTCGGATCCGGCGGCACTTCGATCGTGACGCGGGGCTGGATGTCTGTTGCTTGCGCCAGAACCTCAGTGGGGCACAGAAGCAGCATCAAGAGCGCGAAGTACCTCATTGGGAACGCTCCTGATTTTCAAGAACAAACCGGCTGCGCAGGAAGTCCTGCATGTCTGTGTCGATGGCGCTGATCCACTGGTCGGCCGACAGGGGTGCGGCGTCCCCGGTCTCGGCCTGTTGCGTGGTGTCCGCGCCCAGACCGGCTTCGTTGTCGAACACCACATCATCAGCGCCGATGCCTGCTTCCTCGCCGGTATCGGATTGCTCGCGGGTGGATTCGACCTCGGCCAGAATGGCCTGGGCGACGGTCAGGTTGTACGCGGCCTCCGGCCAGTCCGGGCGGCGCTCCAGCGCGGTTTCAAAGGCTGCGATGGCCGGACGATACTCTCGATTTCGGATGCGGGCCATGCCTTCGGCAAACGCTGCTTCGGGCGTGGACAGCTGGGCAAAGGTCTCGGAGGCTTCGGCATATTGCCCGGCTTTCAACTGGGCGTAGCCTCGGTGATACGGATCTTGAAACAGCGTGCTGGCGGCGGCGTAGTCCTTGCGGTTCATGGCGATCTGGCCCTGCTGGTCCGGGGTCAGGAACCAGTCCCGCCAACCGTCTGCGCGCGCGCCGGACGGTGGCAGAAACAGCAATGCCACAAACCCCCAGCGGATGACCCAGCCGCGTCGGAACCACAGCAGCGCGATCAAGGCGACGGGCCAGGCCAGCATCCAGGCGCGGTCCTGCCAATCGACGCGGTCATCCTCGCCCAAGGCCGCGGAAAAACTGCGGGTGATCCCGCGGTTCAGCCGGGTGATGTCACGGTCGTCGCCCGAGAAGGGAGCGATCGTGGCGCTGCGCAGGCCGTCCAGTTGCGGGATCTGGCGGCCATTCGGAAGCATTGTCAGAAAAAACAACGATGTATCAGATCGCCCCAACGCGGAGACCTGTTGCGGATCGATGTCGTCGAGCACGAAGAGAACCGCGCCCGTGCCCATCTGATCGCCCAGAATGTCCTGCGCCAGCGTCAGCGCGTCACTGGCGGCATCGCCCGCGACCGGCATGACCGCCGGGGTCAACCCTTCGAGCAAGGGGCGCAGGATGTTGGCGTCTTCGGTCAGCGGTGCGACCCGGTGCGCCGTTCCGGCATAGGCGATCAGGGCGGTGGGCGCACCTGCGCGGGTGTTGATCAGATCGGTGATCTTCAACTTGGCACGGTCCAGCCGTGACGGCGCCAGGTCTGCCTCCTCCATGCTGTCGGTGACCTTGAGCGCGATCACCAGCGGCGCGGTGTCCGCGATCAGAGGGTTCGGCGCCCGTGACCATGTCGGCCCTGCCACGGCAAGGGTCAGAAGACCGGCGGCGAGCGGGGCGAGGTCCAGCGGACCGACCCGCCGTTGATCTTCGGCCCCCAGACGCAGTGCCTGCGCGAGGTGGGGTGCGATGCCTGCAGGCAGGTCCGAGCTGCCCGATCTGCGCGGCCGGGTCAGCCACCAGACAGCGGCAATAGGCAGCAACAGCAGCAACCAGTAGGGGCGCAGGAAATGGAACTGGGCCAGAGCGTCAATCATGCCGCGCGCCTCCGACCCTGTGAAAGGCGAAAGCCCAGAGTGCTGGCGAGGATGAGGAGCAGCGCCGCCGCCAGCGGATAATGCGCAAGGCTGACCCTCGGGCGGTAGCTTTGGGTTTCCACCACGCGGGGATTCTGGGCGTCGATCTGTTGGTAGACCTGGGTCAGGGCGGCCTCGTCGTCGGCAAAGAAATACTGGCCTTGGGTTTTGTTGGCGATATCCTTCAGCGCGTCCAGATCGACCCGGTCTTCGCCCGTAGCATTCGGGTCGCCGACGCCAATCGTGTAGATCACGACCCCCTTGTCCGCCGCAATCGACGCGGCATTGACCGGCGTCATGCGGCTTGAGGTATCGGCACCGTCCGACAGCACGATCATCAGGCGTTGGTCCACCTCGCTCGACTCGAAGGTGCGGATGCCCAGCCCGATTGCATCGCCCAGCGCCGTGTTCGGACCCGCCATGCCGACGGCGGTCTGATCCAGAAAGCCGTTGAGGCTTTGCAAATCCTCGGTGAACGGGGCCTGAACGAAAGCGCGGGTGCCGAAGATGATCAGCGCCATCCGATCACCGTCGCGCGCGGCGATGAAGGCGCGCAGAACGTCCTTGACGGCCTCCAGCCGCTGCTTGGGCGTGCCATCTGCGGCCTTGAAATCGCGCTGGTCCATCGAACCCGAGATGTCCACGGCCAGCACCACGTCGCGGGCGGATTTCTCGATGACGATCGGGTCGCCCAACCGTTCGGGCCGGGCCATTGCCAGAACCAGAAGCACCCAGGTCAGGATCGCCAGACCGGCTTGCATCCGCGTCCGTCTCAGGGTTACCGAGCCGGATTGCGGCTCGGCCCCGGCCGCTTGGGCGACGTGGCGAAAGAACGGGATGCGAATGGCATCGACCCGTTGCCGGTGTGGCGGAGCAAGGAAATAGACCAGTGCCGGCAGTGGCAGCAGAAGAAACACCCAAGGCGCGGCGAAACTGAACATCAGACCGCCCCCTTGGCCCGATGCGACTTGATCCAGTGCCGCGCCAATTCGGCGGCATCCGGGTCGGTGACCCCCTTGCGGTATGGGGCGGCCGCCAGATTGCCGAGGGCCGAGGCGGAAAACCCGGACAGGTCAGCGGTTTGGCCAAGAAAATTCGTCCAGTCGGCACCGGTTAAACCGGCCACCTGAGACCGGGGAAAGGCGACAAGCGCCGCGCGGCGCACGATCTCGGCGGTTTTGGCCGGGTCATTCTGGCACCGGTCCAATTCCTTCAGTGCATACCGCCGATAGGCATTTGACTGCCGGTGCCGCACGATCGCCACGAGGATCAGACCAACCACGAGCAACAGTGCCACTGCCAGAACAACCCAGCCCCAGGTCTGCGGTACCATGGAAATCGGAGCCGGCTCGGGCGCGGGTTTCAGCATGTCCAGCAGCTCGACCAGCGATTTGCCTTCGGTGTCCGGGGTCATGACCGCCCCCGTTGGTGGCCGAACAGTCTCAGGATCTGGGCCAGAGCGGGCTCGGCGGTGGTCAGCGGGACGACGGGAAACCCGTATCGGCGCGACCAGGATTGCAGCTGCGCCAGCCGTTGCTCCATCGCCTGTGTCACGCGGTCCGACATCTGGCGGTCTGACGCGTCCAGTTCGATCTGCTGGTCGCCGTCCGAGACCGTCAGGCGAAGCTCGGGCGGCATGTGGCGCGAGATCGGGTCGGAGATGTCGAACAGGATCAGGTCATTGGAATGGGCCAGGCGGCGCAGCAGCCGTTCGGACCCGTCGGTCAGGCCGTCAAAGTCCGAGAACACGCAGACCAAGGCATTGGTATGTGCGATGCGCGCAGCCTGTTGCAGCACCTGGTTCAGCGAGACCGTGGCTTGTGGGCGGAGCCCGGCATGCAGGTTGCAATTGAGCGCGCCGAGCGAGGACAGAAACCGCCGCAAGGCCGCCGGGCGGCGCTGTGGCCGATGTTCGGCCAGGTCGGTATCGCCGAACACGATACCGCCGACGCGGTCGCCCTGCGCCAGAACCCGATGGGCGGCGATGGCCGCAGCCTCGGCCGCTACCACCGATTTCATGTAGACTTGTGTGCCGAAGAACATCGAGACCCGCTGATCCACCAGCAGCAGCGCCGGGCGGTCGCGCTCTTCGGTATAGACGCGCACATGCGGCTCGCCGGTTCGGGCCGTCACTTTCCAGTCGATCGTGCGGATGTCGTCGCCGGGCAGATAGGTGCGCAGTTCCTCGAAATTCAGGCCGCGCCCGCGCAGGCGCGAGGCATGGCGGCCGTTCAGCACGGAACGGGCAGGCTGTCGGGGCAGAAGGCTGAGCGCGCCGCTGCGCCCGCCGAGGCTCAGCAGGTGGCGGGCATCGACGTGGATGCGTGGGTCGCGGGATGTCGCTGCGGTCGGGGACACGCGGCTCTCCTTTGTTGCGATCAGGGCAGGGCGACGAGCTTCAGGATCTCGTCGATCACGTCATCGGCGGTCTTGGCGTCCCCCTGCGCTTCGAAACTCAACGTGATGCGGTGGCGGAACACGTCATGGGCAATGGCACGGATGTCGGCCGGGTCGACATAATCGCGCCCATTCATCCAGGCATGGGCCCGGCCGCATTTGTCCAGCGCCAGCGACGCCCGCGGGCTGGCGCCGATCTCGATCCACGCGGCGAGCTCATCGCTAAGCGCGGACGGCGTCCGGGTGGCCTGAACCAGATCGGCCATGTACCGATCCATAGCATCCGAGACATGGATCTGCCCGATCTCCTGCCGGGCTGCAAAAACGGCATCCTGCGGGATCGGTGAGGGTTTCTCGGCGGTGGTCCCGGAATTGGCGGCGGTATCCTCGCCGCGGACCAGACGGATCACCAGCACCTCGTCCTCGACCGGGGGGTAAGTGATCTGCACATGCATCAGGAACCGGTCCATCTGTGCCTCGGGCAGCGGATAGGTCCCTTCCTGCTCGATGGGGTTCTGAGTGGCCATCACGATGAACAGCGGCTCCATCTTATGGGTGCTGCCGGATACGGTGACCTGCCGCTCCTCCATCGCCTCAAGTAGCGCAGCCTGAACCTTGGCCGGCGCGCGGTTGATCTCGTCCGCCAGGACGATGTTGGCGAAGATCGGGCCGGGCTCGAACCGAAAGGTGCCGCCCGCTTCGGTCTGGGTATAGACCTCGGTCCCAGTCACGTCGGACGGCAGCAGGTCGGGCGTGAACTGGATGCGGCTGAACTCGGCATCAAGATTGCGCGCCATCGCCTTGACGGCACGGGTTTTGGCCAGGCCCGGCAAACCTTCGATCAGCAGGTTCCCGTTGGCCAGCAGCCCGATCAGAAGGCGGTCGATGACCTGTGTCTGTCCAATGATCGATTGGGCCATCCGGGCTTTGAGATCGTTGATTTGGTCAAGCGGTGTCATGGCGGTCCAATCATCAGAAATGGTCAATCATGCGTTTGCGCCGGACCCGCTGGATCTTTTCGGTCAATCCATTGCAATATTTGAAAGTTAGCAGCGCACCCGGGACCGATCCACCCCCGATTTTAGGGCGTTCAGCCCCGATCAGGACTGTGCGACTTGACGTCGTCGGCCAGGCGTCCGTCCAGCGACATCAGCACGGCGATCGGGCGCAGGGCCGGAATGTGGCTGAAGATGATCAGAATGCACACGGTCAACGGAACGCTGAGAAACGCGCCGATCAGGCCCCAGACCGTCGTCCAGAAGGTCAGAGCAAGGATGACAAGAAAGGTCGACATGTTCAGCGAACGGCCCAGCAGGGCCGGATCAAGGAAGTTGCCGATCAGGAACTGGATCGTGCCGCACCCGAAGACGATGATCAGGAACGGGCCGATCGTCTCGAACTGAACAAGGGCGATCATCGCGGGAAAGATCACCGCGATGATCGACCCGATTGATGGGATGAAGTTCAGGGCAAACGTCAGAACGGCCCAAGTTTCCGCGTATTCCAGACCCAACACGCGAAAAACCGAATAGCTGATTCCAGCGGTAACGAGGCTGATGAAGGTTTTGACCCCGACGTAGCGCTGCAAGCTGAAGGTAATCGCATCCAGAACCGAAGAAAGCTCGGCTCCGGTGACGGGGTTGCCGGCTGCAATCCGCAGCTTTTTGCGGAAGGCCAGCCGCTCGGCCATCAGGAAGGCCACATAAAGGCTGATCAGGAAGAACTGGTTCAGCATCGAGGTGGCGCTGCCCAGCAATATCCGCGCGACCGAGGTCATGTCGATGCTGATCAGGTTGTCCCGGACAAAAGAGGTGACATCATTCCCGACCAGACCGGTGACGCGGTTGATCACGCCGTCGAATTGGCTTTCATAGGTACCCGCGGTCCGCGCGAACTGCGTGGCCTGACTGCCCAGAATGTAGGTGATCATGAACAGGCCCGCCAGAACCACTGTGACAGCGGCCAGGTTGGCCAGCCAGACCGGCGCCCGGGTCAGGGCGATCACCCGATCGCTGAGTGCGATGATCAGCACGTTGATCAGCAAGGCCATGGTCAGCGGAACCAGAAAGCTGGCGCCTGCGTAAAGCCCCAGAACCACAAGCGTCAGCACGATGGTGACGTCGCGAACGACACTCAACCTCAGCGGTGTGCGGGTGGGGGGCTCTGATGGCGTCATGCGGGGCCTCGGCTATACCGGTGCATGCCGGCAGCGATTGGAGTTTTGTGGGGCAATCCTGCACAGGCAGCGGGCTTTATGCAATCGGGCCAGACAGTTATTCGGTAGAATCTCGTACAATTGGCACATTGGCCGGTTCTTCCAACGCGGATTGCAGGCTAGAGTTTCCCAATGACACGTCTTTCGATTCCCGTTTTTGGCCGGTTTGGCCGGGCGCTGTGGCTGGCGGTCCAACGCTTTGGCGACAAAAACGGTTTCGTCATGAGCAGCCATGTGGCGATGTCGCTGATGCTGGCGCTGTTTCCGTTTGTTCTTTTCACCGTCGCATTGGCCGGGTCGTTGTCGCAGGGATATGTGACGGACGAACTGATCGAGTTGATATTCGGTGCGTGGCCACAAGACGTGGCCCAACCCATCGTGGCCGAACTGCGCGCGGTTCTGGACGGGTCGGGTTCGGGTGTGATCACGCTGGGCGGTCTGCTGGCCGTCTACTTTGCCTCGAACGGAGTGGCGGCCGTGCGTGCCGCCATGAATCAGGCCTATCATGACAATGACAGCTGGCCATTCTGGAAGACGCGCCTGCTTTGCCTCGGGTTAGTCATTTTGGGCGGAGCCGCGATCCTGCTGATCGCGGCGGTTGAACTGGTGCTGCCGGTCTATACACGTCTGGTGTCCGAGAATACGGCCGTGGACGTGGGCGAGTGGCTGTCGGTTGACCGTTTGCGGTGGACCTTCACGGTGGCGGTGCCGGCGGGAACGGTCTTACTGGCCCATCTGATCCTGCCGACCAAGCGTCACCGCATCATGCAAATCCTGCCCGGAGTGGCGCTGACCCTTCTGTTGTGGGCGGCCGGAGGGTGGGGGTTCTCGGTCTATATCGCGCAATTCGCGACCTACAGCGCCACCTATGCTGGCCTGGCGGGGGCCATGGCCGCGTTGATTTTCATGTATCTGTGCGCTGCCATCCTAATTTTCGGCGCAGAGTTCAACGGCGCGCTGATGGACATCGACAATCAGGGCGAGGTCGGAGCTTCATGAGAAATTGGCACCGCATCGCCCGGATCATCGCGTTTTCCGGATGCGCCCTTTTGCAAAACGGCGGTTGGGCTTGGGCGCAGGACTATGTCGGCTCGGACGCTTGTCGCGATTGTCATGACGAACAGGTGCAAGCCTGGGCAGGATCCCACCACGCCCTGGCTTGGACAGAGCCCGCGCCAGACACCGTTGTGGCCAATTTCGGTGATACGACCTTTTCTCATGACGGCATGACCGTCACGTTTCGGCGGGAGGGGTCGGACTATCTTGCCGACGTGACCGAGAAGGACGGCCAAAGCCAGCAATACAGGGTTCATTCCGTCGCTGGGATCGAGCCGTTGCAGCAATATCTGTTTGAAACCGAGCCCGGCCGATTGCAGAGCTTTGATGTGGTCTGGGACACGCAGGCCAAGCGCTGGTATCACCTGTATCCAGATCAGGACTTGCCGCCAGACGATGGGTTGCACTGGACCGGCCCCTACAAGAATTGGAACGGCCGCTGCGCGGAGTGCCACGCGACAGGGTTCGAAAAGAACTTTCAGCCGCAGACCCAGTCCTTTGCTTCCGAGCAGGTTGAGATCGGCGTGGGTTGTGAGGCCTGCCATGGCCCCGGCTCGGCTCATCTGGATTGGACAAAAGGTCAGCCCGCGCCTGCCGGGCTGAACGAGTTTGGCTTTCCTGCCATCTGGGGTACGGGCGACACCGAGGTCGAGATTCAGCAATGCGCCGGCTGTCATTCCCGCCGTGAAGCTCTGGAGGACGGAAACCCGCTGCCGGGCACGCCATTCCACGATGCCTACAATCTGGCGCTTCTGCGTCCGGGTCTCTACCAGCCCGACGGCCAGATACTGGACGAGGTCTATGTCTATGGATCTTTTCTGCAGTCCAAAATGTATGCGCAAGGCGTCGGCTGCCTGAATTGCCATGAGGCGCACAGCGCAACTCTGAAGGCCGAGGGCAATGCGGTCTGTACGCAGTGCCATTCTCCGGCCGGCAATCCCGATTTTCCATCACTGCGAAAGGCGCAATACGACGATCCCTCACACCACCACCACCCGGAGGGAGGCGAGGGAGCGCAGTGCAAAAGCTGCCACATGATCGAACGGCTTTATATGGGCGTGGATGGTCGGCGCGATCACAGTTTTCGTGTGCCGCGCCCCGATCTGGGCTTGGGAGAGGATGCCTGCACTGATTGCCACACGGATCAGGATCAGCCATGGGCCGCCGCCGCCATCAATGACTGGTTCCCTGACTCCGATCATCGTACGCCCCATTTCGGGACTGCTTTCGCCCCCGCATTTTCCGGAGAGGTCAACGACCCGGCCGCGTTGCTGGCTATTGCTCAGGACGGGGCGCAACCCGGCATCGTGCGGGCGACGGCCGCCTATCTGCTGCAACCTTTCGCGACCCCCGAAATGGCCGAGCAAACAGCAGCGATGCTGACGGACGAAGACCCATTGGTTCGCGCCAACGCGGCGGTGTTGCAGCGGGCGGCAGGGCTGGACAACAGGGTGGCCCGTTTGTCGCCGCTGTTGTCCGACCCAGTGCGAAGCGTACGCCTTGCCGCTGCCAAGGAGTTCCTGCCCATTCCCGCCGCGGCATTGACACCCCTGCAGCGCAACAACGCGCGTGAGAACATGGCGGATTGGCAGCGCTCCTTGTCCAACCGTCTGGATTTCCCGGAAACCCACCTGGTCCTTGGGGGGATGGCGCTGACGCTGAGAAACCCTGTCGCCGCCGAACAGGCCTTTCGTCAGGTGGTATCCATGGATCCCCAGCGCGAGGATGCTTGGCCAATGCTGATCCAGCTGGCCCAAATCAACCGCGGCACGGATGCAGCCCGTCAGGTGTTGGATGAGGGTCTTCGGACTCTGCCCGACAGCCCAGCGCTTCAGGATCTTGCGTGGCAACTGGGCCGGTAAACCGGCATCGAAGCGACGCAGTTGCGCCATTTTGCAGTCCCATTTACCGGCCAACATCCATGGACAAGGCATTGACCAGTTCAGGATGTGGTAATCCATGTTGTATTTGAAACGCCCGTCGACAAAGCTCGACCAACCTGTGGCAACGCGCCGGGTCTCGCTGGATCAGCGGATCGACGAGTTGCGCAACAAGCCGGCCACGTATCTCAACCATGGCGAGGCGTTGCTGCTGCAAGGGATCGCGGCGGCGTCGTTGCGGCCGCAGCGGATTGTAGCCGACAAGATCGCGCTCGACGACGATTGATCAGCCCCGAAAACCGGTTGCCACCACGAATTTTTCCGAACTGTCCGACCGTGAAGCTGGCGGTTTGACATTTGCCACTTTCTCGAACTTCTGCTTCAGCAGTTTCTGCAGATCGCCCTCGGCGCCACCGGCCAGAACTTTTGCGACAAAGGTTCCTCCGACCTCCAGCACGTCAAAGGCGAAGTAGGCGGCGGTTTCGCACAGCGCCATGATCCGCAGGTGGTCGGTCTGCTTGTGCCCGGAGGACGCAGCGGCCATGTCCGACATGACAACGTCGGCCTTGCCGCCAAGCCACTGTTTTACCTTCTCGTCGGCATCGTCTTCCATGAAGTCCAAAACGTGGGTTTCGGCACCCGCCACGGGCTCGACCTCTTGCAGGTCGACGCCCAGAACCGTCCCGATCCGTTTGCCCGATTTCTCGCCCAGCGCATTCACGCGTTTGACCGCGACCTGGCACCAGCCACCGGGCGCGCAGCCAAGGTCGACCACGCGTGCGCCCGGAACCAGAAAGCGGAACTTGTCGTCCAACTCCAGAATCTTGTAGGCCGCGCGACCCCGATACCCCTCGGCCTGCGCACGCTTGACATACGGATCATTCAGCTGCCGCTCGAGCCAGCGGGTCGAACTGAGCTTGCGTCCGCGCGCGGTCTTGACCTTGACCTTCAGGTCACGCTGCCCGCGTCCCGAAGTGTTTTTGCCGCTGGGTTTCTTGGCCATTGAAAAGGTCTCCTGAAGACTGCGAGGCCTTTACCCGCTTGTTCATGTGGCATCAAGCCGATGATATGGACCGTTCCATCAATAGCAGATCAGGCCAGGGCGTAGAAACACCAAATGCCGCCCATCCGAGACCGTTCAAGACCTTCCCGCCGAGGGTGCCAGATGTCGGCGGTGACGCCGAAAAACTGTGCAGCAGTTCTAGCGCCTCTGCCGAGTCGACCGCTGGCACGGCGATCCCAATGCCGCCAATCGCCAAAGCATAGTGCGGAACGGTGTTGGCGATGTGAAAACTCGGGCTGAATACCTTGAACCCAGCAGCCTCAAGCGCACAGATCGTGGTTGCAGCCGTCGAAACCCGGTAGGCGATCGCTATGGTCGCAAGCGGCATGCAGCGCAGAGCTTTCTCAAAACGGCCCGTCTTCCAGGACGCCATCGGCACTCATCTGTGCATAAAGCAAACCCTCGCGCAGCCCACGATCCGCCACAGAGAGGCGGTCGGTCGGCCAGCAGCGCAACAGCGCCTGCAAGATGGCAGATCCGGACATGATCAGGGCCTGCCGGTCCTCGCCGATGCGCGGATCGCGACGGCGGCCTTGAGGGCCAAGCTCCAGATAGCCGCGAATGACCTTGTCAATCTGATCGCTGGTCATGCGTAGGCCGTCCACCTTGGTCCGGTCATAGCGCTTCAGGCCCAGATGAGAGGCAGCGACGGTTGTGACGGTGCCACTGGTGCCAACGATCTGAAACCCCTCGCGGGCCTGTTCGTCCTTATAGGGCGCAAAATCTGCAAGGTTTTCTTCAAAAAACCAACTCATCAGGGCAAAGCGGGCAGCATCGTCTTCGACATCGTGGAACTGATCGCGCAGTGTGGCAACGCCCAGTGGAACGCTGATCCAGTCCACCACCTTGGCGGCGGGAAAAGGACTGTCGACCGTGTGAAACCCGTTGTGCAGCCGCATGATCGCCGTTGAACGGTCGCGTCGCGGAACCGAGGACAGGTCGATCCAGACCAGCTCGGTCGAGCCGCCGCCGATATCCACGACCAGCAACTGCTCGGTCTTGGTGCTGACCAGCGGAGCACAGGAAATGACCGCCAGACGGGCTTCTTCCTCGGGTTGGATGATTTCAAGGGTCAGGCCGGTCTCACGCTTTACCTGACGTATGAAGTCGCGTGAGTTTCGGGCGCGGCGGCAGGCTTCGGTCGCCACCAGCCGCATGCGCTTGACCTTGTTGCGCTTCAGCTTCTGCTGGCAAATGCGCAAGGCTTGAATTGTGCGCGCCATGGAGGACCGCGACAGCCGTCCGGTCCTTTCAAGCCCCGAGCCCAGTTGCACGGACTTCGAGAAGCTGTCCACCACATGGAACCCGCTGCCCTTGGGCTGGGCGATCAACATGCGGCAGCTATTTGTTCCCAGATCCAGCGCAGCATACAGGGCGTCTGGATCGGGTCTTGCCGGCGCGGGGCTTTCGACCACCTTCGGGAACGCGCCCGCACCTTTGGGACGCTTGGGCGCCATCGTCACGCCCTCCGATTTTCGAGTTACCCCGACCTTAGGTCGCGGGCGCGCGTCGTGCAAGACGCTCATTAAAGTCATGAGGATTTTGATGGACCCCGAGACTGGAGAAACCGGTGCAGGGCCTGTATCCCGAATTGCAAAACGTCGCTGGAAAAGCCCCGGGTGTCGAAATCCGACCGACCCGGCCCCACATAGCCGTTTAGAACCGGACCATCTGGTTAGGAGGAATCAAGAGCAATGCCTGACGTCACCATCGTTTACTGGCGCGACATCCCCGCTCAGGTCATCGTGGGCAAGGGCCGCCGTGGCGCAAAGCGACAGTTGGATATGCGGTTCGAGCAAGCCATCGACCGCGCCGCCATGAAGGTGAACGCCAAGGACAGTGATGCCTATCTGGCCGAGTGGCGCAAAGCCGAGCCGTTCGAGGTTGAGGGTGACCCGACCGAGATCGCCGAGGCTGAAGCGCTACGCCTGGAAACGGAATACGATCAGGACCGCATAAAGGCCCTGATCGCAAATGACGGTTGGGCATGAGCCCCAGATCTTTATGGGAGGCCGCAATGGCTTTGCTGAACTTCAAGAAACGTGATGCGGCCGATAAGGCCCCGGTGAACCCGACCGTCGAAGCCTTTCTGAAAGGGTATTCGATCGAGGTGATGCCGCGCACCGCCGAGAAGGTCGAGGATTTCCGAGATCTGCTGCCCGAGGGCACGCGCGTCTACATCGCGCATATCGAGGGCACCCCGATCGAGGACATGGTGCGCACGGCCAAGCGGATCGCGGCCGAGGGTTATCCGGTCATGCCGCATTTCCCGGCGCGGATCATCAAGGACGTGGCGACGCTGGAAAACTGGATCGCCATGTATCAGGGCGAGGCCGGCGTCGATCAGGCGTTGCTGCTGGCCGGAGGCGTGGCCAAGCCGCATGGCGAGTTCGACAGCTCGATGCAGTTGCTGGAAACGGGCCTGTTCGACAAGGCGGGCTTCAAGCGTCTGCACGTCGCAGGTCACCCCGAGGGCAACAAGGACATCGACCCGGACGGCTCGACCAAGAATGTGGACGAGGCGTTGCGTTGGAAGCAGAAATTCAGCGAAACCACCGACGCCGAAATGGCGCTGGCCACCCAGTTTGCCTTTGACGCCAAGCCGATCATCGCATGGGCCGACGGCCTGAAGGCGGCCGGGATCGACCTGCCGATCCACATCGGCATCGCCGGTCCGGCCAAGCTGCAGACGCTGATCAAGTTCGCGATCGCCTGCGGTGTGGGCCCGTCACTGAAGGTGCTGCAGAAGCGCGCCATGGACGTGTCCAAGCTGCTGCTGCCCTACGAGCCGACCGACGTGATCACCGCGCTGGCCGAACACAAGGCGGCCAACCCCGACTTCAACATCACCAACGTGCACTTCTTCCCGCTTGGCGGCATCAAGACCAATGCCAACTGGGCCATCGAAAACGGCGGCGCCTCGGCGAAGCCTGTAAACGCTTAAGGACCGGACATGACCCGTACAGTCGTAGAATCAAAGACCAAAACCGCGATCATCGGCTTCGATCAGCCGTTCTGCGTGATTGGCGAGCGGATCAACCCCACCGGCCGCAAGAAGTTGGCCGCCGAGTTGGAAGCGGGCGATTTCTCGACCGTCGAGCAGGACGCGCTGGCGCAGGTCGCGGCCGGGGCGACCGTGCTCGATATCAACGCAGGCGTGGTCTACAACTCGAACCCCAACCCGAACGAGACCGAACCGCCGCTGATGCGACAGATCGTCGAGCTGGTGCAGGGTCTGGTCGACGTGCCGCTGTGCATCGACAGCTCGGTTCCGGGTGCGTTGGAGGCCGGGCTGGAGGCCGCCGAAGGCCGCCCGCTGCTGAACTCGGTCACCGGTGAGGAGGACCGCCTCGAACTGGTGCTGCCGCTGGTCAAGAAATACAACGTGCCGGTCGTTGCTATTTCGAACGACGACACGGGCATTTCCGAAGACCCCGACGTGCGCTTTGAGGTGGCCAAGAAGATCGTCCAGCGCGCCGCCGACTATGGCATTCCGGCCCACGACATCGTTGTGGACCCGCTGGTGATGCCGATTGGCGCGATGGCTACCGCCGGCCAGCAGGTCTTTGCCCTGGTGCGCCGCCTGCGCGAGGAGCTGGGCGTGAACACCACCTGCGGCGCGTCGAACATCTCGTTCGGTCTGCCGAACCGTCACGGCATCAACAACGCCTTCCTGCCGATGGCGATGGGCGCGGGCATGACCTCGGCCATCATGAACCCGGTGGCGTTGCCGGTGACGCAGAAGAAGATCGCCGAGAAAAAGGTCGAGGTTGCAGCGGCGGGCATCATCCTGCCCGACGGCATGGACGACGAAACCTTCGTTCAGATGTTCGGTCTGGGCTCGACCAAGCCGCGCGCCGGCAAGGAGATGGAGGCCATTCGCGCCGCCAACCTGCTGACCAACAACGACCCGCATGGCGGCGAGTGGATCAAGTTCAACAAACCGGCCGATGCTGCAGGCGCCGAAGGCGAGAGCGCACGCGGCCGCCGGGGCGGTGCCCGACGTCGCCGGGCCTGAGTAGGCTGCTTTGTCAACGGGCCGGGCAATCTGCCCGGCCTTTTTGTTTGCCGCGCTGATCGAAGCATCTTGAACTCTGCGAAGGACGGGTGATATTCAGCACCGAGCGGCGGGTATGATGTAATGGTAGCCTGTCAGCTTCCCAAGCTGAACGCGCGGGTTCGATTCCCGCTACCCGCTCCAAGCACTTTGATATTGGCCCGCTTGAAGCTCAAAAGCTGAGCTGGACTCGGACTATTTCGCGCCAAAATCCTGCCACAAAAAAAGCCAAAATGAACGAATTCTCGCGTTAAACGGGAAATCCTTTTCGTTTGTGGGGAGGTTTGCCAGATACGGGCTCGATACGATTTGAACTGACGGGGGAACCCTCGTTCCTGTGCGAAATTCGCACATTAATGAGTACAAACTGGAGTTCAAATCATGTCGAAGGCAATTCGTAGTCTATTTATTCGTCTGCGCCGTGACGAGCGTGGCGCCACTCTTGTCGAATACGGTATCGCACTGTTCATCGCGATCGCTGTTGGCGGGACCCTGCTGACCGGTCTGGGCGGCACAACCAACACCAACTTCAATGACGCCAACACGGCTGCAACACGGCCGTAATCCTGCTGTTTTGGCCTTAAAAGCAACTGGTTTTCCGCCGCGGAGAGGGCGGGAAGCCAGAACCAGTCCAGTCACAGCATTCGGTGTCCCGCGTGACGCAGTTTGGGCCTAGGACTGGCCCCACGTTTTCAGAATGACCGGCCCGGCTATTTGGAGGGACCTATGCGATTGAAATCCTTGATGATGACTATTCTTGGCGTGGGTCTGGCGGGTGGCGCCGTGATGATCGCGCAGGAGCAGCTGAGACGCAGCCAGGCCGCCGCTGATCCGACAATCGTTCGCGTGGTCGCCGCAGCAGAAGAGATCCCGTTCGGATCTCCGATTGAAGGTCACAAGTTGACCGCCATCGACTGGCCGGCGGATTCCGTGCCGGCAGGTGTGTTTACAAGTTTCGAAGATGTTCTGCCCACAGCAGGTGTCGACCCGCGACGCGCCAAGCGCGCGTTGGCGCAGGGTGAAATCCTGTTGGCGTCAAAGGTTTCTGACTTCGGTGAGAAGGTCACCATCGTTCAGACCTTGGGCGAGAACAATCGTGCAATGGCCATCAATGTGGATGCGCAGACCGGTGTTGGCGGGTTCGTCACACCAGGTGACTTTGTTGATATCGTGCTGACGCAGGGCAAGAACGAGTCGCTGCGGGCGGTGACGATCCTGCAAAACATCCGTGTCATTGGGGTTGATCAGACGGCTGATGAAGATGTCGACCAGCCCGGGATTGCCCGAACGGTGACTGTCGAAGTCACGCCGGACCAGGGACAGCGGTTGGCATTGGCTCAGAAGGCCGGGCAACTCAGCCTGTCACTGCGGTCCCTGCAAATCCAGGAAGACAAGCCGTTGGAGGCCATCCGCCTCAGCGACATTCTGCTTGAAAAGTCGCCGGTTGCAGAGGGCGCGCCCAAGCCGATCGTGAAGGTGCGTCGGGGTACCACGGACGTCCAGGAAGTTCCTGTTGCCGGCAACCCCTCGAATGCAACCGTGTCCAACTGATCGCTCGCGAGGTCTGTTCATGCCCACGTTGCGCAACATAAAGGACGACGAACAGGGGACCATTCTGGTTTTCGTCGGAATTTGCATGACCGTGATCGTTGGCATGGCGGCGTTGACCTTTGATCTTGGGCGACTGGCTTCTACGCAGACCGACCTGCAGGCTTATACCGATCACGTGGCTCTGGCCGCCGCCGGAGAACTGGATGGCGGCAGTGACGCGATCACACGCGCCACGGCTGCAGCAGCCGGAATGATCGAAGACTCCCAGTTCTTTGCCGAGGGCAGCCAAGATCTGGGGACGGCCGCAGATTATTCGCTGCGGTTTCTGTCGGGACTGCCCGATCCTGCCGCCGATCCGGATGACAATGATCCAGTCGATGGGTTTGTGACGACCGATCCCGCTCTTGCCGTTCTGGTTGAGGTGACCGCGACCCCTAGAACCGTTTTCCTTCCGTTCGGTCGGGCGCTCGCTGACTTGTTGGGCGTGACTCGCCCGGATGAGGATGTCGAGGCTGTCGCGATTGCGGGTTACACCCAATATGCCTGTGATGTGACGCCGTTGATGTTCTGCATCCCTTCCGGCTGGACAGCGAATGCGAACAAAGGGTCAACCATCAAGTTGCGCACTGGAGGTAACGGTGCCGCTTGGGGGCCGGGGAATTTTGGTTTCCTCGACCCGACGGACATCGGCATAAACCCCAACGGTCCTTGCGCGGGGCAGACCGGATCAAAACTCTATATCTGCCTGATCGCGGCGCATGGAAACCTGACGCAATGCGTGTCTCAGCGCGGTGTTGATACCGAGCCCGGTCAGCGCAATGGCATTGGCAGCGCAATCTACAATTCACGGTTCGATATTTTCCACTCGACGATGAGCAACCTCAAGAATGATGAAGACTATGCGCCCGGACCGCAGGTCATCGCGGGCTGGGAAAACTCTGGCGGAAGCTGTCTGAAGAACAATCCCGAGGTTTCGACCGACTCGATGCCGTTTCCGCCCGACGATTGCTTCGCCGCCGGCACCTGCGCGCATGGCGGCCGTTTTGGAAACGGTGTCTGGACCTCCGGCAAAGCGGCTTATTTGGACATGAACTATGGCGACGGTCCGGCCAATGATCTGACGCCGCACCCGCTGGGTAACCCGACGGGTAACACGCGATACGAAATGTATCTCGACGAGATCACCAGGGCTGGTACGGGTGATGTGCTGTTTGGGCGCAGCGAGTCCGGCCGCCCGCAATGCGCGAGCACAACGCTGGACGACCCTGACCGCCGCACATTTATCGCAGCCGCCATAAACTGCGGTGCCAATCCGGTCGCGGGACGCGCGGAGAACGTTCCGGTGCAGGAGTTTGTAAAGGTTTTCCTGATCCAGCCGCTCGAAGAATCCTCGGGGACTGATTTTGACATCTATGTCGAGGTGGTCGAGCAGGTCGGCGGTGGAGTCGGTGGCAGCAGCGATGATGGAATCTTTCGCGATGTCGTGAGGTTGTATCGATGATTCGGCTCGTTCGGCATATCCGACGGTTGCGGTCGTGCGAGGCCGGCGCCCCGATGGTCGAGTTCGGGATCGTACTTCCGTTGATCCTGCTGTTCTTTGCCGTGATCATCGAAGGTGGGCGTATCACCTGGATTCATCAGGCAACATCGGCCGGGGTGCGCGATGCCTCGCGTATGATCGCGCGGATCGCACCGTTGGACTTGTGCGCAGCGGGCGGAGTCGGCAGCTATGACGCTCTGGCCACGGACATCGTCCAAAACCAGTTGGGCGGTTCGTCGATCATGCCGCATGGCACAACCGTTATCGACGTCACGCCGCGCTGTATCTCGCGGGCTGGCGTGTACCGGATCAATCCGACTTCGGTGGTCGAGGTCACGGCTCAGATCCGGATTGAGTACCTGTTTGGAAACGTTTTTAGCCTTTTCGGGGCAGCGCTGGGGCCTCTCGACACCGAAATCTCGGATCAGAGCCGGGTGTTTGGGGTATGACCGGTAACCTGCATATGGCGCGCGCTTTCTGGCGGCGTGAAAACGGATCGGCCCTGGTCGAGCTGGGCATGGTCGTTCCGTTGTTCCTGGTGCTCGTGTTTGGAATCCTCGAGTACGGACGGCTCTACTGGTCCACGACGATGGCGCAGAAAGCGATGCAAAAAGCCTCTCGGCTTGCCACGGTCGGGCCGCCACTGTGTGGCGCAATGCCAAACACGCACACGCTGGCCGGTGGCGCCCCCGCAACAACCAAGTTCGGCGCGCTGTGCCGCAGCGGCAGCATCTGCGCCACTCCGAACCTGCCGGCGCCGTGTCAGCTTGACGCATCAAGCGCCTATGGCAGCCGGATCTGGGACGAGATCGAAATGCTGCTGCCACCCGGAGCCACCGCGGCAAATGTGCAAATCACCTATTCGCACGATCCTCGTCTTGGTTTTCTTGGTGGACCCTATACGCCGGTGGTTACAGCCGAACTGGTAAACCTGGACTACGATTTCGCGCTGCCAATTGGGCCTCTGGTCGCCCTTGCCGCAGGCAACCCTGCCATATCCGCCAGCAGCCCCAACACCATTTCAATCCCAACGATGAGCACATCCGTCCCGGCCGAGGATCTTGCCATCGGTGCCGTTGAGTAAGGAGAAGAGTCATGAGTGCCAAGCAGATTTCAGTGCTGTTGATTTCACCGGACGAAGAGATTTTCGCGGCAATCGAAACCTCGTTGGAGGGGCTGAGCAATTGCCGCTTTACGGGCCGCAAGGACACTGTCGCGCGGGTCAACGGGACGGCTGTTGCCTTGTCAGCGCGTCATGACGTGGTTCTGTTCGATGTGGATGACAGTTCGCCAGAGCTGCTGCAGACCGCACAGCAGATTTGTGATGCGCGCATGCCCAATGCGATCATTATCGCCCTGGCGTCTGAAGATCTGCCGCTTGAGAAGGCCCGACAGCTCAAAAAGCTTGGAGTTGATGACGTGCTGCCGCGCAATGCAATCCATGAGGAGATCATTCCGCAGGTGGATGCGATCCGTGCCCGGCGGCAGGCGCAGCTTCCCGCCGTTTGGGGTGGACAAGCCACACTTGGCAAGTTGATCGCGGTTGGCAAATCTCGCGGTGGCGTCGGATCGTCCTTGGTTGCCGCCAATATGGCGAACGAGCTTCAATCCAAGGCCGGCTTCCTGAAAAAGACGGCGTCGAACTCGGTTGCACTGGTGGATCTGGACTTTCAGTTCGGCTCGATTGCTGCCTTGATGGATGTCGCCGAAAGCGACGCGATGTGGCGCATGGCCATGGAAGGCAGCATTCCCGACAGTGCCTTTTTGGAACAGGCGATGGTCAAGTCGCCCTGCGGGGTCGATATCCTGGCGGCTCCGTCGCGCTATGGTCCGTTGACTGCAATCAAGGAAGAGCAGATTTCGGCCATTCTGGATTCCCTCAAACGTACCCATGACTACGTCGTGGTAGATTTGCCGCGGGCGCTGGTGGAATGGATTACGCCCGTCCTGACGCAAGCGGACCGTCTATATTTGGTGACGGACGTTGCCGTTCCGTCCGTTCGCTCGGCCCGCAAGCTGATGGATTTCTACCAAGCGGAAAATCCAGCACTGGAAATTCAACTGGTCGCCAACCTTGAAAAGAAACCCATCATTCCGGCGGCGCACCACAGAGCGGCGGCAAAACTCCTTGAAAAGGACTTTGCATTTTGGGTGCCTCGCGACGAGCGCACAGTACGCGAGTCGGTCGATCGGGGCGTGCCGTTGGAAGATGTTTCATCCCGCGCACCGATGACACGCGCAATCCGAAAGCTGGCACACGAGACATGCCTGTCTTTGCCGCCTCGGGTCGGCCAGCACTGAGGCAGAGTGTTTCGGAATAGTTAAATATTTGCAGAAGGTTAAGTAGATGTTTCGAGAATTCGACCGACCAGGCCAGGAAAAACCGGACGCTTCGAAAGTTGTGCCGTTGGACACCAAGCAGTTTGCTCAGATCGGCAAGCCGGTTCATGGCTCCGGCGATGACCTCGTATTGATGCATGACATCCAGAACGATCGGATAGATCTCAAGGCACGACTGCATAACTCGTTGCTGGACAAGCTGAACCTCGCCGTTATCGAAAAGGTCGAGGAAGAAACACTGCGGGGCGAAATTGGGCGACATGTCACCGAACTGCTGCGCGCCGAAGGCCGTGCGATGCGCAGCGAGGAGGTCAAGCAGCTTGTCGAAGAGCTGATGCACGAGGTGCTTGGCTTGGGCCCGCTGGAACCGTTGTTGGCCGACCCCACGATCAACGATATCCTCGTGAACGGCCACACGCAGATTTTTGTCGAGCGCTCGGGCATCCTCGAAAAGACATCGGCACGTTTCCGTGACGAACGTCATCTGCTGCGGATCATCGACAAGATCGTCAGCCGGATCGGTCGCCGTATTGATGAACGGCAACCGTGGGTGGATGCGCGGTTGGAAGATGGCAGCCGCGTCAACGCGATCATTCGGCCCTGCGCACTGGACGGGCCGGCGCTTTCCATTCGAAAATTCTCGCGGGTTCCGCTGACGATGGAACGCCTGATCAAAAACGAGGCCTTGAACGAAAGCGCGGCCAAACTGCTGCGGGGATTGGTTGAAGCCAAGATGAACGTGCTGATCTCGGGCGGAACCGGATCGGGCAAGACCACGATGCTGAATGCATTGTCGTCGTATATCAGCCCTCGGGAGCGGATCGTCACGATTGAAGACGCGGCCGAACTTCAGCTTCAGCAGGAACATGTCTTGCGCATGGAAACGCGGCCTGCTGGCCTCGACGGTACTGGCGCCGTTGCCCAACGAGACCTTGTGCGAAACGCGCTGCGGATGCGTCCGGATCGGATCATCATCGGCGAGGTGCGCGGCTCCGAAGCATTCGATATGTTGCAGGCGATGAATACCGGCCATGACGGGTCGATGACGACGGTACACGCCAACAGCCCACGCGATGCACTTTCCCGGGTCGAGCAGATGGTGCAAATGGGCGGGCTGGAGCTGCCGCATGCAGCAATCCGCGCGACTATCGCTTCGGCAATTCACTTTGTTCTGCAATTGAACCGCCTGTCTGATGGTACCCGCCGTGTCACCTCGATTGCCGAGATCACCGGCATGGAGGGCGATATCGTGACCATGCAGGACATCTTCGTCTTCAAACGTGAAGGCAAGGACGAGGCCGGCAACATCCTCGGGCGCTTCATGCCGACCGGTATCCGACCGAAATCCAGCGATGCGCTGGCGGCGGCGGGTGTCGACCTGTCATCGATCAAGTTCAACTGAGGGACCCAGCCATGTTGGAAGATCTCAGATCCTTCTTTTCGACGCACAGCATAGACTCGTTGATCGGACCAGAGATGGAAGTGGGCGGTTACGATGTCCGCTTTGTTCTGTCACTCTTGATATTTCTCGGCGCCCTGATTGCTTTCGAAGGGGTCCGTCAGCTTTTGAAGCGCGGAGAAAACCGGGAAGAGGCGATAAACCGGCGCATCCAGATGCTGAACCAGGGAAAGACTGGCGAGGACGTTCTGGAATTGCTCAAACCGCGGGAGAGCAAACCACTCATGAAGTCGTTTCCGCTGGTCGGCGACTTGCCGGGTGCCCTTGCGGCATCGGGCCTGCACATGGTGCCGGAAATGTTCCTGTTGGGATGTGGGGGTGCTTTTCTGGTTTCGGCGATCGGAGGCTCACTGGTGGCCAACCCACTGACGGTCATACCTGTAAGCGCTGTGTGCTTCCTGTTGGCCCCGTTGGTCTACCTTGGCGCCAACCTCAGACGGCGCAAGGCCGCGCTGATCAAGCAATTGCCGGATGCGTTGGACCTGATGTCGCGTGGGTTGAAGGTCGGACATCCGTTGAACACGACCTTGCAGAGCGTGGCAAACGAAATGCCCGATCCGATCGGAACTGAATTCGGTCTGGTCGTCGACCAAGTCGCTTATGGGGAGGAGTTGACGACCGCCATTCGCAACATGGCAGACCGGGTAGATGAAGAGGATATCCAGTACCTCTCGGTCGCGCTGACGATGCAGCATGGCACTGGTGGCGATCTGGCCGGCATTCTGCGGACATTGGCGCGCGTCATCCGTGCCCGCATGTCTCTGCGGCGCAAGATCAAGGCCATTTCTGCCGAGGGTCGGATGACCGCCTATATCCTGTCGTTCATTCCTGTCGGGATTGCCCTCGTGATGACGGTCATGACGCCGGACTATTATGGAAGCGTGGTGCAATACCCGATTTTCTGGCCCGTCATGAGCGTCATATCAGCGGCCATCGTTCTGAACGCCATCGTTTTGTTCAAGCTTGTCAATTTCCGGATCTGAGGGAGGGTTGTCGAAATGGAAATCGTGAACTCGCTACTCGACACTGGTCTTTTTTCCCAACTCATGATCCTGGGCGTTGTTGCCGCCGGCGCGATCGTTGCATTCTTTGGGATATCATCGTCGCTCGGTGATCGGTCTACAGCAGCCGAACGGATGCTGCCCAAACGAACAAGGGGCCAGAGCCTTGCACGTCTTGTGCCGGAAAAGGTGGAGGGCGATACACCGACCGGGCTGAGCGCCGCACTTATCCCCAGCGATGCAAGTGTCAGGTTCGAAGTTGGCCAAGTGCTTGCGCGCTCAGGGTTTCGCGGCCGGAATGCAATCGCCAATTTCTATCTGATCCGTTTGGGCTTGGCGACGTTTCTGCCGCTTGTCTTTCTTGTCCTCATGTCTTGGCAGCCTGCGTCCAGTATCGGCGCCACGATCAACGATTATGTGTCTGGTCTGAATTCATTTCAGATCTTGCGGAACCTTGGCATCCTCTGCGGCATCGGGTTCTTCATCCCCCAGCTTTGGATGAGCGCTCGGATCAAGGAGCGTAAACGTCGGATGGAGAATGCGTTCCCGAACATGCTGGACTTGCTCCAGATTGGGATCGAGGCGGGAATGGGCTTTGACCAGGCGCTTCTCAAAGTTGCAGTGGAAATGCAGACTGTATCGCCCGAAATGTCCGAGGAAATTCTGATTGCACTGAGCGAGATTCAAGCCGGGCGCGACCGTGAAGTCGCGTTGATGAGAATGGCGCGCCGGACGGGCATCGACGAAATGAGTTCGTTCGTGAGCGTCGTCCTCCAGTCGTCCCGGTTCGGCGTCCCGTTGTCGGCCGCCTTGACTACGTATTCCGAAGAAATGCGCGAACTGAGAGAGCTTCGCGCGCAGGAGAAAGCCAACAAGTTGCCGGTGCAGATGTCCGCGGTCATGGCGAGCCTGATGTTGCCCTCGATCGCGGGGCTGATCCTTGCACCGATCATCATTCGATACGTCGAAACCTTCGTGAAATGACGCTGTTTTTGTGGGTGCGGCGCGCCCGGGTCCGCACCAGGTCAACTGTACGTCCCCGACTTGGGCCGCGCTCTTTCAGGCGCTGTAAAGCAGCATCGACCAGCCGGCCAGGATCAGGCCGGAAAGGCCTATGGCAATCCCAAGAGGAAACTCGCGTCCGCTGAGCGTTGCTGCAAGCTTTCCTGTCGGTTGTCGAACGAACAGGCGCAGCAGGGTCAAACTGGTCAGTCCAAACGCCATCGCGGCAGATAGTAGCAGCATGTATGTCGAAAGGGCTTGGGTCGGTATCGCCAAAAAGACCACTGGTAGCATTTTGGCGTCTCCGCCCCCAAGCCAACCGGCGGCGAAAAGGGCAAAACATATCCCAAAGCAAAGCCCGGCGGCGATCAATCGCAATCCAACTTCATGCAAACCGAGGGCAGGGGACCCGACCAGAAACAAGGCAACCCCTATCAGGCAGTACAGGTTCGGTATCCGGTATTCGGTTAGGTCCGTCCACGCCACCGCCACAAACAACGGCACCATCAACCACAGAGGTGCCCAATTATGCCAAGGCAGATCAATCATCATGCGCGTGCCTGATTGTGTCTGCCGTGCAAGGCTTCGCGTTCTTCGATCGAAACCAGCCGTCTGGCCAACATGTGGAAGTTCTCCATTCCTGTCTTGCCGTAGATATGCTTGAGATGCGTTCTCACAGTCGCGGGACCAATCTCGAGCTCGGATCCAATGGACTGTTGCGACAGTCCCCGGGAAATCAGAACGCAGACCCGCCATTCGGCCCGTGTCAGGCCCGCTGGGTTTTCGAGGCTCATCAGCGGCGCGTCATTCACCGCCCTTTGGATGGTCGTTACGGATTGGCGGGAAATTGCTTCGGTAATCAGACCGGCGCGTCTGTTGCGGTAGATTTCGGAAATTTCGGGTGCGACTGTCTCTATCGCTTCGCGCCAGCCGGGTTCGAGACCTTTGGCGAAATGCAGCTCCAGAAAATCGATTTCGCAGCCTTGGTTGTCGAGACAGACAAACAGAATATCGTGCAACTTTCGGTGCGAGATCCAGTCCAGAACAACGGCAGAAAACTCGTTTACGGGTTTCCCGTGATCCTTGAGGCTGAAAACGACGCCTTTCTTTGGCTTGCTTGCAAACGGACCAATCACGTCATTCGTGAAGGAAAGAAAAAGCGGCCGACTTATTGTCGTGTCACGGATATCTGCGCGCGCAGCTACTCGGCTGCCAACTTTATTGAGCCAGACACGGCTGAGGGTACCGCAATCGGCTCCAAACGCGTTGACAACTTCGGTCAACGCAGCGTCCAGAACCACTCCGCCCTGGCTCCATTGAATGAAATTGATCAATGCGCGTGTGTGTTGCGTGTTCGGTAGCCACGCACCTGCACGGCCCATCCCCCTGTCCATATAGCACCAACTGGTAAACGTCTTACTCACTAAAGCGAGCCGGTTCAGCGGCTTCTGTCGATTTGAATTACTCTGCCCAATACATTCATATTTTACGATTTTTACGCAAAAATCACCAAGAATCTTATTAAGTTTCCGGATGGTGAGAAAAACACTGGCAAAAACGCAGACAATTAGGCTCAAAAGGCTGCAAAGAGTTGACGATCGGAAACAATACCGGTCAGCGGGTATGATTGGCCAAGGGCGACACGATCTGGTGTATCAGGAGGGCTTGCGGGCCTGAAAGACGTTGATGACCGCCGGGATGCCAAACCCATCTGCCGTTTGAAAACTCGAAAACTCCTCAGCTACGGCGCTTTGGATTTTTCGTTCGTCGGCCTCATCGCCTTCAAAATGCGCTATCACGCGCGCGGCCGGCCCGACCCGGGTGCATAGCTCGGCGGTGGCCTCCACCGATCCAAGCCCCGGCAGTCGGAGGCTTACAGGGTTGGCGAAGATGTCATCCAAACCTGCCGTTGCCATCATCCCGGTCACATGATCGATGTCATGAAAGGCCAGTGGCCCGGGTGCGTAGCGTCCATATTTTGGAGGGTGGCCCAGATGCGCTGTGGCGGCCATGTGGGGAATCCTGAACCAGGGATTGTCGGCCAGCGGCCCCCACGCGGCAAAGGTCATCCGTCCGCCGGGGACCAGAGCTTTTGCGATGTTGGCGAACGCCGCAACCGAATCCTGAAAGAACATGACACCGAAGCGCGATATCGCAGCGTCGAACGCACCCTCGGGGAACGGGGCGACCTGAGCGTCGACGCATTGGAAATCGACGTTTTCAACACCCGCGGACAAGGCCCTTTCCCGCGCTCGGTTTAGGAACGGCTCAGAAATGTCGCCGCCAAGAACATGACCCTGCGGTCCGACACGCTGGGCGGCCGCGATGGTGCTGGCGCCGGTCCCGCAGCCGATGTCCAGCACGCGCATTCCGGGTTCCAGTTCGGCCTGTTCCAGAACGAGGTCCAGAACCGGGGCCAGCATGTGGTCCAGTTTGTCCTCAAAAGTCAGCCACTTGGTGCCGGACTCGGAGTTGCCCCAGTATTCAGCCTGATCTTCGTTTGCTGTTTGCATGGGGGTCCTCCGCAGTTTTCCGGACTATGCCTTTCTGCGGCGACGGCGGCCAGTTTTTTCCGCATCGCCTCCGGTGTTGAAGGACGGGGCGGGCAGGGTGACGATCTTGGCCAGTTCCGGGAACTGGTCGGTCTTGTGCGGGATCGCGTTGGCGGCCACGAAATGCTCCTGAAATTTCGGCTCGATCGCGGTTTCGACCTTGGTGATCTCGCGCACCACGCGTTCGATCTCGGCCCGGGCAGCGATGTTGCACAACGCGATGCGCGCGCCGGTACCGGCGGCGTTGCCGGCGCTTTGGACCTTGTTCAGCGGCGCGTCGGGGATCATGCCCAGAACCATCGCGTGTTTGGTCGAGATATGGGCACCGAACGCTCCGGCCAGCACCACGCGATCGACCTTGTCCACGCCCATCTCGTCCATCAGCAGCCGCGCCCCGGCATAGAGCGCGGATTTCGCCAGCTGGATCGCCCGGATGTCGCCTTGGGTCACGGTGATGCGCGGGCCGCCCTCGGCGCTGGCGTCATGGATCAGGTAGGAATGAGTGCGTCCCTCGGGGATGCAGCGGCTGCTGCCGGTCTGTTCGGCCGAGCCGATCAGGCCGCTCTCGTCCAGCAGGCCGGCCATGCGCATTTCGGCCACCGCCTCGATGATGCCCGACCCGCAGATGCCGGTGATGCCGGTGGTGGCGATGTCGGCCTCGAACCCGTCTTCGTCCGACCACTTGTCCGAGCCGATCACCCGGAACCGGGGTTCCTTGGTCACGGGGTCGATTTGAATGCGCTCGATCGCGCCGGGCGCGGCACGCTGGCCCGAGCTGATCTGCGCACCTTCGAAAGCCGGTCCGGTGGGCGAGGAACAAGCCAGCACGCGGGTCGTGTTGCCCAGCAGAATCTCGGCATTGGTGCCGACGTCCACGATCAAAACCAAGTCCTGCGACTTGCCCGGCTCTTCGCTTAGCGCCACGGCGGCGCAGTCGGCCCCCACATGGCCCGCGATGCAGGGCAGGATGTAGACCTGCGCGCGGGGGTTCATCGTGGTCATATCCATCTCGCGCGCGGGCAGCGACACGCTTTCCGACGTGGCCAGCGCAAACGGCGCCTGGCCCAGTTCGACCGGGTCCAGACCCAACAGCAGGTGGTGCATCACCGGGTTGCAGACGAACACGGTTTCCACGATCAGGGCCGGGTCGATCCCGGCCTCCTCAGCGATCGAGGTGACCAGATCGTTGATCGCCTCACGCACGGCCCGGGTCATTTCCTGATCACCGCCGGGGTTCATCATCGCGTACGAGACGCGGCTCATGAGATCCTCGCCGAACCGGATCTGTGGGTTCATCAGGCCGGAGGAGGCCTTGACCTCGCCGGTGTCCAGATCGGTAAGATGCGCGGCGATGGTGGTCGAACCGAGGTCGATGGCCAGCCCGTACAGCCCGTTTTCGTGCAGGCCGGGCCAGATTTCGACGATGCGCGCCACGCTGTCCTTGTGGCCCTTGTGCAGGGCGACCGTGACTTCCCACTTGCCCTTGCGCAGGGTCGGCTGCAGTTTCGACAGAAGCGAATGGTCGGCGGTGACGGCGTCGATCTGCCACTGCTCGCGCAGGGCGCGCTCCAGCCGTTCCAGATCGCCGGTGGGCGAGTGCATGTCGGGTTCTTCGACCACCACGAAATAGAGGCGCGTGGCCGGGTCCATGGTGATGGCGCGCGCGGCGGCGGCCTTGCGCACAACCTGGCGGTGAACCTGGCTTTCGGGCGGGACGTCGATCACCACGTCGCCTTGAACGGTGGCCTGACAGCCCAACCGACGGCCTGGTTTCAACCCGCGCTTGTCGTCATAGCGCTGCTCGACCGCGTTCCATTCGCTCAGCGCGTCTTCGCGGACCGTGACGCCGTGTTTGGGAAACTCGCCATAGCTGGGCGTGATCTGGCATTTCGAGCAGATCCCGCGCCCACCGCAGACCGAATCCAGATCGACCCCCAGTTGCCGGGCCGCCGTCAGGATCGGAGTGCCAACGGGGAAATGTCCGCGTTTGCCCGAAGGGGTAAAGACGACAAGGGGATCGGTGGTCATGACGGATGCCTTTTTGGTGTTCGCGCGTATGGCGGCAAGATATGGGTTTCGCGGCAAAGGGAAAGGCCAATCCGCGGCAGGTTTTGCGCGGCTTGCGTCGTTTTCCGCGCCATCGCGGCGGTTTGTGGGCGAACAAGTTGGGGCAGGGGCTTTTCCTTTGGTCGAAACCATGCAATAGGGTCACCGCCAAACGGGGTTTTGCATGGGGTTAGCAGATGCAGATTCGTGAGGCACTCACCTTTGATGACGTTCTTTTGGTTCCGGCGGCCTCGTCGGTGCTGCCGGCAACGGCGGACACGTCCACGCGCGTGACGCGCGCGATCACCATGAACATACCGCTGCTCAGCTCGGCCATGGACACGGTGACCGAGGCGCGGATGGCCATCGCAATGGCGCAGGCCGGGGGCATCGGGGTCATCCACAAGAACCTGACCGTCGAGGAGCAGTCGCGTGAGGTGCGCCGGGTCAAACGCTTCGAATCCGGCATCGTCTACAACCCCGTCACCCTGCGCGCCGATCAAACGCTGGCCGATGCCAAGGCCCTGGTTGAACGCTACAACTTCACGGGGTTCCCGGTGGTGGATGACGAAGGCCGCGTCGTGGGCATCGTGACCAACCGCGACATGCGTTTTGCCACGTCGGACGACCAGCCGATCCGTGCGATGATGACCACGGATAATCTGGCGATGCTGCAGGAGCCGGCCGACCTGGAAGAGGCAAAGAGCCTGATGAAGGCTCGCCGGATTGAAAAGCTGCTGGTCGTCGACGGATCGGGCAAACTGACCGGTC
This sequence comes from Ruegeria sp. BC2, assembly GCF_056539245.1. Taxonomy (NCBI): domain Bacteria; kingdom Pseudomonadati; phylum Pseudomonadota; class Alphaproteobacteria; order Rhodobacterales; family Roseobacteraceae; genus Ruegeria; species Ruegeria sp. BC2. The sequence goes on along the minus strand of NZ_JBQFUQ010000001.1, from coordinate 1,171,277 downwards.
TGCTGACCTTGAAGGATACGGAACAAGCGGTGCTGAACCCCACGGCCTGCAAAGACCATCTGGGTCGGCTGCGGGTTGCGGCGGCCACGTCGGTTGGCGATGCCGGCTTTGAACGATCCGAGCAATTGGTCGACTCTGGCGTCGACATCATCGTGGTCGACACGGCGCACGGCCATTCCCAAGGGGTGCTGGACGCGGTGAAGCGGATCAAGGCCCTGTCGAACGAAGTGCAGATCATCGCGGGCAACGTCGCAACGGGCGACGCAACCAAGGCCCTGATCGACGCTGGCGCCGATGCGGTCAAGGTCGGGATCGGGCCGGGCTCGATCTGCACCACGCGCATGGTGGCCGGTGTCGGCGTGCCCCAGTTGACGGCAATCATGGATTGCTCGGCTGCGGCTGGCGACGTGCCGGTCATCGCCGATGGTGGTATCAAGTTCTCGGGCGATTTCGCCAAGGCCATCGCGGCGGGCGCGTCCTGCGCCATGGTTGGCTCGATGATCGCCGGCACCGACGAAAGCCCGGGCGAGGTGATCCTGTATCAGGGCCGCTCTTTCAAATCCTATCGCGGCATGGGCAGCCTGGGCGCGATGGCGCGCGGCTCGGCCGATCGCTATTTCCAGAAAGACGCCGCGAATGACAAGTTGGTGCCCGAGGGGATCGAGGGACAGGTGCCCTACAAGGGCTCGGCCAGCGCCGTCGTTCATCAACTGGTCGGCGGTCTGCGTGCGGCCATGGGCTATACCGGCTGCGCGACTGTTGATGAAATGCGCCGCAATTGTCAGTTCGTGAAGATCACCGGAGCGGGTCTGAAGGAAAGCCACGTGCATGACGTGCAGATCACACGCGAAAGCCCCAACTACCGCGTGATGTGATGGTTTCCGTCGAACTCAGGACCTCGACATGACCCCAGGCGCGCGCGTTCAGGCCGCTATCGAAATCCTAGACGATTTTCTGGGCGGAACTCCCGCCGAGAAAGCGTTGACGGGTTGGGCGCGGCGCAGCCGTTTTGCGGGATCGAAGGACAGGGCGGCGATCCGCGACCATGTCTTTGACGCGCTTCGGCATCTTCGGTCTTTCGCTGCGATCGGCGGTGCAAGGACCGGGCGAGGCCTGATGTTGGGCGCTCTGCGGTCCCGGGGCCAGGACCCGGTCGATCTGTTCAACGGAGTTGGTCACGCCCCAGACCCCGTCACGGCGGACGAGGTCGGACGTCCATTCGAAACGGAAGCCGAACAGTTTGACATACCCGAGTGGCTTTGGCCGGTGTTCGAGCGGTCGCTTGGTGAAAGTGCCAGAGAGGCCGCCGCCGCGCTGCAATCACGCGCTCCGGTTCACCTGCGGGTCAATCTGGCCCGCACGAGTTTGCAAGAGGCGGTGGATGCACTGTCGCGGGAAGGGATTTCCACTGCGCCTCACCCGGCCTGCGAGACAGCGCTTGAAGTTGTCGAAGGTGCCCGGAAGATTTCGCAATCCCAAAGCTATCGTGACGGCTTGGTCGAGTTGCAGGATGCGGCGAGCCAGGCTGTCGTTGCTGCATTGAACCTAAGACCCGGCATGAGGGTTCTGGACTATTGTGCCGGGGGTGGCGGTAAGGCGCTGGCCATGGCCGCCTCTGGCGGTGTCGAAGTCTTCGCCCATGACGCCAACCCCGGACGCATGCGTGACCTTCCTGACAGAGCGCATCGGGCGGGAGCGCGTATTACAATCCTGTCTACAGATGACCTGGAAAAACACCGCCCGTTTGACGTGGTGCTGACTGACGCCCCCTGTTCAGGGAGCGGCTCGTGGCGGCGCGCACCTGCGGGCAAATGGGCGTTGACGCCCGAGCAATTGACCCAGTTGCCTCAGACACAATTGTCCATTCTGGACGCAGCCGCACCCCTCGTCTGTGATGACGGTGTATTGGCCTACGCCACCTGTTCGATGCTGGATGTCGAAAACAGAGGCGTCATAGACACGTTCCTGTCGTCGCATCCGGAATGGCAATGCACGTTCAGCCGATTGTGGCAGGTTGTACACGGCACCGACGGCTTCTATTCCGCCCACTTGACGCGACGCTGATACACTGAAAACAACTTAAAGGAGAATATCCGCTGGATTCCTTAAGCGGATATTAACTCTTTGTGCCACGATATGCCGTGGATTGATTTTGAATCGAGTTGTTGATGACCGAAGTCGCTCAATTTACGCCAAGCTTGACCGGGCGACACTTTCCCAGCTGGTCGCGGGCCATTTCTCTGGTCGGTGTCGCGCTTTTGTTGGTCATTCTCGCACAGCTCTTTCCGATCTCACCCCAGTTGGTTTCTGGCCTGCTGGCGGTCGGAGGGTCTTTTCTGGCCGTTGGCGCGTTTGTTCTGTTGCGCGGATGGTTCTCGTACCGCGTTGACAAACAGGCGCAAACCATTCTCGCGTCGTTTCTGGAAAAAGAGCCCGCTCCGGGTTTCATCACGGATGCCAACGGGCGGGTGCTGATCGTGAACTCCGCAGCGCGGGACAGGTTCAACGCCTCGACAGGCGCAAGGCTGGACATGTGTTTGCGGTCCGTTTTCGCCAATCCTGCGGCAATACTGGTTCGGATGCAGTCATTGGCGCAAGTCCAAGGGCGCGCAGCAGAAGACATCGTGACAAAGGGCACGACAATTCCAGTTCTGGCGATCGACCTTGGCGATGATCTGTACCTGTGGCGGATCAAGGCCTCGGGTCGGCAACCTTGGGCGTATGCTTCGCTTCCAATCGTGACGCTCGGGCGAAATGACGTGGTCCTGAACATGAATGCCGCCGCCGAGGCGATGCTCCGAGGCAGCGAGGTTGGCGCGGCCGAGGCTCTGACGCCGGAGGTCATATCCGGTGAAACGGTTCTGCGCCTGCCTGCTCAAGAAGGTTCGCGGCGGGTATTCTTGTGCGAGGTTCAAAAAACCAGCGCGGGCCGGGATATAGCGCTGGTTTTGCTTGACGACGCGCCTGCAGATCAGTGGACCACGACCTTCGCCGACGTCCCGGTGCCCATGATGCACCTCGCTCCGGGCGGTGAGATTCTGGATGCCAATCGATTGGCGCGCAAGCTGATCGGTGATGTTGAACTTGGTCAGACCAATATCGACACGATTCTGAGCGGATTGGGGCATCCCTTGCGGGACTGGCTGCTTCAGGTCGCCGCGTGCGATGGGCCACCACGTTCCGAATTCCTGCGGCTGGGTGGAAAGGACCGAGAGGTCTTCGTGCAACTGACCTTGACCCGCATCGTCAAGAACGGTGAGGTGCGCCTTGTTGCCGTGCTGAACGACGCGACCGAACTTAAGACGCTGGAGGCTCAGTTCGTCCAGGGGCAAAAGATGCAGGCGGTCGGGCAGCTGGCGGGCGGCGTGGCGCATGATTTCAACAACCTGCTGACAGCCATTTCCGGACATTGCGACCTGCTGCTGCTGCGCCATGATCAAAATGATCCGAACTACGGCGATCTCGTCCAGATAAACCAGAATGCCAACCGGGCCGCTGCGTTGGTCAGCCAGTTGCTGGCCTTTTCCCGAAAACAGACTCTGCGACCCGAAGTACTGGATCTGCGCGATACCATTTCCGACCTGATCCACTTGTTGAACCGCCTCGTGGGCGAGAAGGTCAAGCTGATCCTCAGTCATGATCCGGTTCTCAAGCCCGTTCGCGCAGACAAGAGGCAGCTGGAACAGGTCATCATGAACCTCGTGGTGAACGCGCGCGATGCCTTGCCCGACGGCGGAGAAATACGTATCGAAACCGAGGTGTTTTCTGTGACCGAGCCGCTGATGCGGGACAGGGCGACCGTTCCGGTGGGTGAGTATGTTTCGGTCAAGGTCATCGACAGTGGCGTCGGTATTCCGTCAGACAAGCTGCAGAAGATTTTCGAACCCTTCTACACGACCAAACGGACAGGCGAGGGGACCGGGCTGGGTTTGTCGACGGTCTATGGCATCGTCAAGCAAACCGGCGGCTTCATCTTCGTGGACAGCACCGAAGGGCGTGGGACCGAGTTCAACGTCATGCTGCCGGTCTGCTTGGCACGGGACCCCGAGGTTGCGATCGAACCGCCGGCACAACCGGAACCGAACGCGCATCAAGGCGAAGGTGTCGTTTTGCTGGTCGAGGACGAGGCGCCGGTACGCGCCTTTGCCACCCGTGCCTTGCGCCTCAAGGGCTATACCGTCTTTGAGGCGGGCTCGGCCGAGGACGCGTTGCGCATTCTTGAGGATCAGAACTTGCACGTCGACGTTTTCGTCACGGACGTGGTCATGCCCGGAATGGATGGTCCAACCTGGGTTGCCAAGGCGCTGGAAAGCCGGCCCGATGTGCGGGTGGTCTTCATGTCGGGCTATACCGAAGGCGCGTTTGGGGATGCTGGGCCTGAGATCAGACACTCGACCTTCCTGCCCAAGCCTTTTTCACTGACACAATTGACCGAGGCGGTGTTTCAAAACCTCAACTAACGCGCCTGCTGATGCAGACGAAACTCGGCGGCATGAGCCTTGCGGAATGTATCCATGGTCTGGTCCGAAAGTATCAGTTCCCGCTTGGGCGATACATTTTCGCGGGTCAGATCGATCCGGGCGTTCAGTCGATCTTGAAGGAAGTTCAGAATCTCGTCCTGGTGTTCGTAGCGAAAGATATGCGAAGCACCGGCGCCGTTGCTGCGGGTCCGGAAGAATTCAGTTTGGCTGCCGACATCGGCAAACGCGGGACGGGGCGACTGCATATAGGCTTGGACAAACTTGTCGAAAGACATGCCGTCGGTCGAATGCGGGTGGCCCGTCAATTCGGTACGCGTCCTGTACCGGTACCAGCTGCCCAGCCAATCAACGGGTTCGCGCACGACGGCCATGATTTCCATTTCCGTGTCGTACATCTTGCGGAAAATGTTCTGGAAGAAACGGTCGTAGCGACGCACCGGCGCATGTTTCAGATCCGGTGGACCCGACACCACGATATCCGCCCGATCCCGCAACGCGACCTGATAGGCGGTGCTTCCGGTTTTGGGCAGGGACAAAAGCGCAAGGCGTTCCTTGAAGAAGATCAGCATTTCATGTCTTTCCTGCGCCGAAGGCTGTCGTGCCACATGATTGTCCGCCCCGGCAGCCAAGGTCAATTGCTTCCGCACAAAATCGCCAGCCTGCGCAAGCAAAGTTTCATTGAAAAGACAGAGCCTTGGGCATGATTGAGCAGTTTCGAGATCAGAGTAAACGACTTTTTAACCTCTTCATCGAATGGTAAGGAATGAAAGTTTTTGTTGAAATGTTCTCTTTTTGATCTCATAAGGAACAAGAGGCGAACAAAGCAGCGATTGCCGCCCGGTGATGGGTGTGACAAAAGGGAAGGCGACAGGACAATGGCGGATCTTCTGACAATGAACGACAAGAAAAACCCCGACAAGCAAAAGGCGCTGGACAGCGCGTTGGCGCAGATCGAGCGGCAGTTCGGCAAGGGCTCGATCATGAAACTGGGCGATGGTGCCCGGCAGGAGATCGAAGCCAGTTCAACCGGGTCGCTTGGGCTGGATATTGCCCTTGGCATTGGCGGACTTCCGATGGGTCGGATTGTCGAAATCTACGGCCCGGAAAGCTCGGGCAAGACGACCCTGACCCTGCATTGTATCGCCGAGCAGCAGAAACGCGGCGGCGTCTGTGCATTCGTCGATGCGGAACATGCGCTGGACCCGCAATACGCCCGCAAGCTGGGGGTGGATCTGGATGAACTGCTGATCTCGCAGCCCGACACGGGTGAGCAGGCGCTGGAAATCACTGATACGCTGGTGCGTTCCGGGGCGGTCAACATGGTCGTTGTGGACTCGGTGGCGGCGCTGACGCCGAAATCCGAGCTGGAAGGCGACATGGGCGACAGCAATGTGGGTGTGCAGGCCCGGCTGATGAGCCAGGCGATGCGCAAGCTGACCGGCTCGATCGCCCGCAGCAACTGCATGGTGATTTTCATCAACCAGATCCGCATGAAAATCGGAGTCATGTTCGGAAGCCCGGAAACCACGACCGGGGGCAACGCCCTGAAATTCTACAGCTCGGTCCGCCTGGACATCCGCCGCATCGGCGCGATCAAAGACCGCGATGAGGTGGTCGGCAACCAGACCCGCGTGAAGGTGGTCAAGAACAAAGTGGCCCCGCCGTTCAAGCAGGTGGAATTCGACATCATGTATGGTGAGGGCATCAGCAAGATGGGCGAACTGCTGGATCTTGGCGTCAAAGCCGGAGTGGTCGAAAAGTCCGGCTCGTGGTTCAGCTATGGGGATGAGCGGATCGGGCAGGGGCGTGAAAACGCCAAGCAATACCTGCGGGACAACAGTCGGGTTGCGCTGGAAATCGAGGATAAGATCCGTGCCGCGCACGGGCTTGATTTCGACATGCCGCCTGCGGCGGATGCGGATGATATCCTCGAAGCCTGATCGGAAGATCCGAGAGAACACTGGCAAGGTGAGCCTTCGGGTTCACCTTGTTTCGTTTGCGGTGCAGCAATCCTGTGGACTATCGGCGGGCAGGGGGCTAAACCGTCGCGATAGATCATGAATGCGCGCTGAGAGAGCCCAATGCCCACGCTGAACGATATCCGCTCAACCTTTCTGAACTACTTTGCCAAACAAGGGCACGAAGTGGTCGCGTCGAGCCCGCTTGTGCCGCGCAACGACCCGACGCTGATGTTCGTTAACTCGGGCATGGTGCAGTTCAAGAACCTGTTCACCGGCCTTGAGACCCGCGACTACACACGTGCGACCACGGCGCAGAAATGCGTGCGCGCCGGTGGCAAGCACAACGACCTGGACAATGTCGGTTACACGGCCCGCCACCACACGTTCTTCGAGATGCTGGGCAACTTCTCGTTCGGCGACTATTTCAAGTCGGAAGCGATTCCGTTCGCTTGGGAATTGATCACCAAGGAGTTCGGGATCGACAAGAACCGTCTGCTTACGACCGTCTATCATACCGATGACGAGGCGTTCGAGATCTGGAAGAAAGTCGGCGTTGCCGAGGACCGGATCATCCGCATCGCCACAAGCGACAATTTCTGGCAAATGGGCCCGACCGGTCCCTGCGGCCCCTGTACCGAGATCTTCTATGATCACGGCGACCACATCTGGGGCGGACCTCCGGGATCGGCCGAGGAAGACGGTGACCGGTTCATCGAGATTTGGAATATCGTTTTCATGCAGAACGAGCAGTTCGAAGACGGCTCGATGCGTGAACTGGACATGCAGTCGATCGATACCGGCATGGGTCTGGAACGGATCGGCGCGTTGCTGCAGGGCAGCCATGACAACTATGACACCGACCTTTTCAAGACACTGATCGAGGCCTCGGCCGAAGTCACGCATGTGGACCCCTATGGCGATCAGAATGTGCACCATCGGGTAATTGCCGACCACTTGCGGTCGACCTCGTTCCTGATTGCTGACGGGGTCATGCCCTCGAATGATGGTCGCGGATATGTCCTGCGCCGGATCATGCGCCGGGCCATGCGCCACGCGCATCTTCTGGGCGCCAAGGATCCGGTCATGCACAAACTTGTTCCGACACTGGTTCAATTGATGGGCGCGCAGTATTCCGAGCTGGGTCGCGCTCAGGCTCTGATCGAAGAGACGTTGTTGTTGGAGGAAACCCGGTTCAAGCAGACGTTGGACCGGGGGCTCAAGCTGCTGGATGACGAAGTGGCGGGCCTGCCGGACGGGGCGCCACTGCCCGGGGATGCCGCCTTCAAGCTGTATGACACCTATGGCTTCCCGCTTGACCTGACCCAGGATGCCCTGCGCGAAAAAGGTCGGACGGTTGATACCGACGGATTCGACACCGCCATGGCCGAGCAGAAGGCGAAGGCGCGCGCCGCCTGGGCTGGTTCGGGGGAAGCAGCAGACCAGGCGGTCTGGTTCGACATATTGGACGCAAGCGGTGCCACCGATTTCCTGGGCTACGAAACCGAAATGGCTGAGGGTCAGGTTATGGCCCTGGTGGTCGACGGTGACCTTGTGGACCGTATCGAGCAGGGCGGATCCGGCTGGGTGGTCGTAAACCAGACACCTTTCTACGGCGAGGCTGGTGGCCAAGTTGGCGATTCCGGCAGCATCCGCCGTCTAGAAGATCGCACCCAGAGCGCGACGGTCGAAGACTGCCGGAAATTCGCGGATGGCAAGGTCTATGCACACAAGATCGTCGTGGACAGCGGTGCTATCGCCAAAGGTGATGCCGTCGAGCTCGAAGTTGATCACGCCCGGCGTTCGGCCATCCGAGCGAACCACTCGGCGACGCACCTCCTGCACGAAGCGCTGCGAGAAACGCTTGGCGATCATGTTGCACAGCGCGGATCGTTGAATGCTGCCGACCGTCTGCGGTTTGATTTCAGCCACGCCAAAGCGCTGACACCGGCCGAGCTGCAGACCGTGGAACGCGAGGTGAATGAGTTCATTCGTCAGAACTCGACGGTCGAAACCCGTATCATGACCCCGGACGATGCCCGCGCCTTGGGTGCACAGGCGTTGTTCGGTGAGAAATACGGCGACGAAGTCCGGGTCGTCTCGATGGGCAAGGCCCAGACCGGCAAGGGCCACGACGGCCAAACCTGGTCGATCGAACTGTGCGGTGGTACGCATGTGCGCCAGACAGGAGATATCGGGACCTTTGTCATTCTGGGTGACAGTGCAAGCAGCGCGGGCGTGCGGCGGATCGAGGCTCTGACCGGGGACTCTGCATTGCGGTACTTGACCGAGCAGGACCGGCGGCTTGGCCAGATTGCTGCCGAGTTGAAGGCGCAGCCGGATGATGTCGTCGATCGCATCAAAGCTCTGCTGGACGAGCGCAAGTCGTTGCAGAACGAAGTGGCGCAACTGCGCCGCGATCTGGCGATGGCCGGTGGAGCCGGTCAAGGCGGCGGCGCGGAAGCCAAAGAGATCAACGGCGTCAAGTTCCTGGCACAGGCTCTGAATGGTGTGTCGGGCAAGGATCTGCCGGCCCTCATTGATGAGCACAAAGCGCGGCTGGGATCGGGCGCCGTTCTTCTGATCGCCGACACGGGCGGCAAGGCTGCAGTTGCTGCCGGTGTCACAAGCGACCTGACGCAGTCGATATCGGCCGTCGATCTGGTCAAGGCCGCCGTGCAGGAACTGGGCGGCAAGGGCGGCGGCGGGCGTCCCGACATGGCGCAGGGCGGTGGTCGCGATGCCGCCAACGCCGCGGCGGCCATCAAGGCCGCGGAAGAGGTTTTGGGAGGATAAGATGCCAGCACTCTGGATTGCACATGTCACGGTTACTGATGCCGAAGCTTATGGCAAATACGCCGAGCTTGCCGGCCCGGCCATTTCCAAACATGGGGGCACGTTCATTGCCCGTGCAGGACGCTATGTCCAACTGGAAGGCAAAGAGCGGCCCCGCAATGTCGTGGCGAAGTTCCCGTCGGTTGAAGCCGCCGTCGCCTGTTACAACTCGGCTGAATACCAAGAAGCCCTGAGCCACGCCCGGGGCGCAAGCGAGCGCGAATTGCTGGTCGTCGAAACGACCGAGTGAGAATCAACCGGATCCGGTCTTGGATTGGCTCCGGAACCCGCTTTGGGTGACGCTACGTCAGCCAAAGTTGCGACGCCGATCCTGTAATTGGGCCGATAGTGTTCCGGTGATCACGTCCCGCAACAAAATTTCCCTCATACTTTCAATGAGTTGAGCTTTCTTGTGGCGGCGAAACTATGACGTTCTACCTCTAATTGTGTCAGGCTTCGCCATTTTCTTGCGCGGAAAAGGTCATATTGAGTTACGAATTTCCGCCGTTTTTTGCCGACAACCTGACCGAGGATTGCCAGAGCCAGTCTGTTAACGGATAGTTTCCAAAAGCAGAATATGGTCCTCAGAAGCGGCAGTCAGTCGAACGTATGGGATCGAGGGACAGGCATGAAACGGGTTTTGGACAGGCTCAACACAGTGGCAAGTCGCGCGGCCAGCAAGGCCACATTGGCTCTGGGTGTGTTGGGAGTGATCGGCGGTGCCGTTCTTGCGACAGGACAAGCCAGCGCTTCAGAGACAGCTTTCATTTCGGGGTTTTCGGCTTCGCCACCGCCGTCGGGCGCACGGACCTTGTGCCGCCAGTATGCTTGGGCTTGTGCGAACAAGAAGTCGGTTTCGCTGCCCAGCCATCAGGAACTGCGACTGGTCAAGCAAATCAATGCCCAGGTCAATGCGACAACGCGTGAGGTCACGGACCAAGTGCAGTACAAGACGCGGGAGCGTTGGGCCCTGCCAACATCGCGCGGCGGTGATTGCGAGGATTTTGCGCTGCTGAAAAAGCGTGACCTGATCAAGGCTGGAATTGATCCCAACAAGCTTTTGCTGGCGACCGTTTTGGACACCCGCCGCGGCCCCCACGCGGTTCTGGTTTACCGCTCCAATCAAGGTGATCTCGTGCTGGACAACCTGACCAATCGGATCAAACCCTGGTCGGCCACACGCTATTTGTTCCTGCGGATGCAGGATCCGAAACAGCCCCAGCGTTGGGTTGGGATTTACGGGCGAAGCTAAGAAGCCACAGCGATTTGAGTTTCTTGAAGGCTCCAGCAAAAAAAGGGCGATGAATTCATCGCCCTTTTTCATTTGTATGCCAGATTGCCACTGAAACGTGGCATCACGACCAAAGGCGGTTAGTCCTCGTCATTGTTGGCGTTGTTGCCCTGACCAGGGCTTGCGCCTTCCGGTCCATTTCCACCGCCATTATTACCGTTGACGCCGCCGCCGTTACCGTTGCCGCCGCCGTTACCGTTGCCGCCGCCGTTACCGTTGCCACCGCCGTTACCGTTGCCGCCGCTTGAGCTGCCACCGTCGCCGCCGCCCGAGCCGCCATCACCCGAGCCGCCGCCGTCACCGCCGTCGCCACCGCCCGAGCCGCCATCACCCGAGCCGCCGCCGTCACCGCCGTCGCCACCGCCCGAGCCGCCATCGCCGGACCCACCGCTGGAGCTACCGCCGCTTGAGCTGCCGCCATCACCGGACCCACCGCTGGAGCTACCGCCGCTTGAGCTGCCGCCATCACCGGACCCACCGCTAGAGCTACCGCCGCTGGAGCTGCCGCCATCACCGGACCCACCGCTAGAGCTACCGCCGCTTGAGCTGCCGCCATCACCGGACCCACCGCTGGAGCTACCGCCGCTTGAGCTGCCGCCATCACCGGACCCACCGCTGGAGCTACCGCCGCTTGAGCTGCCACCGCCATCACCGGACCCACCGCTGGAGCTGCCACCGCTGGAGCTGCCACCGCTGGAGCTACCGCCACTGGAACTGCCACCACTGGAACTGCCGCCACTGGAGCTGCCTCCACTGGAACTGCCGCCGCTTGAGCTGCCGCCACCAGAGCTACCGCCCGGAGTGGGTGCGTTGCCCCCGCTTGAGCCGCCACCGCTTGAGCCGCCACCGCTTGAGCTACCACCGCTTGAGCTACCACCGCTTGAGCTACCACCGCTTGAGCTACCGCCGCCTGAGCTCCCGCTCTGTTCCGAAGGGCCGTCGCCGGATCTTTGATCAACCGTCCCGATCGACGCGGTCGGGAAATCCGTCAGTACGGCTGCAAAAGCCGGGCAGGTCTGCAAAGTGCGGGCAAGAATGTCTTCAAAATCGGCACGACGCTGGATGTAACGCAGCATCCGTGCATCCACGACCGTACAGGCACACAGGGTTTCTGTGGAAACCGACTGCCGGGCTGTCTGGATCGTACATTTGTCCGCGGCGACAACAGGCCCACCGGACATCAGCGGCAATGAAGCTGAAGCAAATACTATTGTCAGTAGACGGGATTTGATGCGCATATCGCGCCTCCTTAAACTCGTTAAACTCATCACCGAACAACCTGGCGATGACATACTTTGAACACAAATACACCCCTATCACGTCGCATTTTCAAGGGCAACACCGCGATAGCGATGCGGAATTAACTCATCTTATGGACGAAATTGCAGGCAAAACAAAAGGGAAGCCATGAACCATTCATGGCTTCCCTGAGAAAACACCGTTTCAGATGGACGCAAAAATGTCACATTCGCGCCATTGTTTCCGACCCGTCCAAAATCGAACGGACCGGGGGTCAGGCTGACTTGGCCATACGCTTGCGTTCGTGCGGATCAAGGAACCGCTTTCTCAGTCGGATCGCGTTCGGGGTTACTTCGACCAGCTCATCGTCGTCGATGTAGGCGATGGCCTCCTCCAGCGAGAACTGGACATGCGGTGTCAGGCGAACGGCATCGTCCGAGCCGCTGGCCCGCACGTTGGTCAGTTTCTTGCCTTTCAGCGGGTTCACCTCAAGGTCATTGTCCCGCGAATGTTCGCCGATGATCATGCCCTGATACACATCGGTCTGGGGGCCGACGAACATCCGCCCACGCTCTTCCAGGTTCCACAGCGCGTATGCGACGGCCTGGCCGTTCTCCATCGAGATCAGAACGCCGGCGCGCCGCCCGGGGATCGGGCCCTTGTGCGGTGCCCAGCCGTGGAACACGCGGTTCAGAACGCCGGTGCCGCGGGTGTCGGTCAGGAATTCACCGTGATAGCCGATCAGGCCACGAGACGGGACATGCGCAATGATGCGGGTTTTGCCAACTCCTGCGGGGCGCATCTCAACCAGCTCGCCCTTGCGCGCGCCTGTCACCTTTTCGATGACTGCGCCCGAGAATTCGTCATCCACGTCGATGGTGACTTCCTCGATGGGCTCCAGGCGTTGGCCGTCTTCCTCGCGGAACAGAACCTGCGGGCGCGAGATGCTGAGCTCGAACCCTTCGCGACGCATGTTCTCGATCAGAACGCCCATCTGCAACTCACCGCGGCCCGCAACCTCGAAGGCTTCGCCGCCGGGGGTGTCGGTGATCTGGATCGCCACGTTCGATTCGGCCTCTTTCATCAGGCGGTCGCGGATGACGCGCGACTGGACCTTCTTGCCGTCACGCCCCGCCAGCGGCGAGTCGTTGATGCCGAAGGTGACGGTGATGGTCGGCGGGTCAATCGGCTGGGCGGGCAGGGCCTCGTCCACCTGGGGCGCCACCAGCGAATCCGCAACGGTGGCCTTGCTCATGCCTGCGATGGTTACGATGTCGCCCGCTTCGGCGACGTCGATCGGTTGCTGGCTGAGGCCGCGGAAGGCCAGGATCTTGGTAGCCCGGAAATTCTCGATCAGCTTGCCGTCACGGCTGAGCGCTTTGAGGCTGTCACCCGCTTTGAGCGTACCGCTTTCCACACGGCCGGTCAGAATGCGACCGATGAACGGGTCGCTGCCCAGAGTGGTCGCCAACATGCGGAAGGGTTCATCCTTGCGCTCAGCTTGTTTGGGGGCGGGAACGTGGTCGACCACTAGATCGAACAGGGCGGACAGGTCCTTGCGTGGGCCGTCCAGTTCCATATCGGCCCAGCCGGACCGCCCCGAGGCGTACATGGCAGGGAAATCCAGCTGGTCGTCGTCGGCGCCGAGGTTGGCGAACAGGTCAAAGCATTCGTCCAGCGCGCGGTCGGGCTCGGCATCGGGCTTGTCGACCTTGTTCAGCACCACGATTGGACGCAGACCCAGTGCCAGCGCCTTCGATGTCACGAATTTCGTCTGGGGCATCGGGCCTTCGGCGGCATCGACCAGAAGCACAACACCGTCGACCATGCTGAGGATACGCTCGACCTCGCCGCCGAAATCGGCGTGGCCGGGGGTGTCAACGATGTTGATGCGCGTGCCTTTCCACTCGACACTGGTGGCCTTGGCCAGAATGGTGATGCCGCGTTCACGTTCCAGGTCGTTGCTGTCCATGGCGCGCTCGGCCACGGCCTGGTTTTCCCGGAATGCACCGGATTGTTTGAGTAGCTCGTCAACCAGGGTCGTTTTACCGTGGTCCACGTGAGCGATGATTGCGATGTTGCGCAGGTCCATGAGGTCAGCCTTTGAACGGGAAGTTGCCGCGCGCATAACGCGGCGCGGCACAAGTTACCAGCCCTAACGCGCGATCAGTGGCCCGCAGTCTGCGAAAAGAGGTGGATGACCAGAATGCCGCCCAGAATCATCGCAAGGCCCAGAACCGCCGGCCAGTCCAGCCGTTGGCCGAAAACCACAAAGCCGATCAGCGCAATCAGAGCGATGCCAAGCCCGGACCAGATCGCGTAAACGATGCCGACGGGCATTACCTTCAGTGTCAGCGCCATCAGGTAAAAGGCAAAGCCATAGCCCACCACCACCAGAACCGAGGGCCAGAACCGGGTGAATTGCTGGCTGGCCTGCAATGCGGTCGTTCCGATTGTCTCGGCGATAACGGCGAGAAGGAGGATCAGGTAGGCGTGGGGCATGGTTCTTGAACCCTTGATGCATCTGCTGGGACGTTGAGCACAGAATTCAGAAACGGCGCAAGGAAATTCAGGCAGCCGCCCCTTTCGTTGGTTCACCTAGGGTCAGGTAAACCCGACTATGGCAAGGCCGGAAAGCGTGTAAACTACTCGACGTTTTCGATTACTTTTTTAACGAGTGTGTTTCATGACGACATTTGCAAAAACGGTCGTGTTTGCTTCGGCAATAATCGTGGCGATTGGGTGGCTTGCTGACGGGGGGTCCGTCGATACTGACGCAGCCAAATTGGTTGATAGGTCAAGCGCAACAACAGTTTGAACGCCACGAATGAAACGAAAAAGGAGCCCGCGGGCTCCTTTTTTGTGCGCTTATTGCTTTTCGATCGCCTTCACCTTGGACCGGTGATCCGACAGCCTCTTGATCAGGAATTGCCGCGCCTTGCGCTCGGCCAACCGGACGCGGATTTCGGTGAGGAAGGCCTCCTCAAGCGATTGGGAGGCCGCGCCCAGCACGTCACCGACTTCGACGTAGAACCGATCCTGGCCGGTTTCGTCCATGACCTTCATCGTATCCTCGGCCAGTTTCGCCGCGAGAATGGTGATGGTGTCGGACATCAGCGTGTGTTCTCGGTCAGGCGGCGTTTGACGTAGTCGGTCACGTTGGTCATCAGCGTATCCATGTGCTCACCCTGGAAGAAGTGGTCGGCTCCTTCAACCTCGGTATGGGTGATGGTGATACCCTTCTGCTCGTGCAGCTTTCCGACCAGTGCGGTGGTGTCCGCCGGCGGTGCCACCCGGTCAGCCGTTCCGTTGATGATCAGCCCGGACGAGGGGCAGGGGGCAAGGAACGAAAAATCATACATGTTCGCGGGCGGCGACACGCTGATGAAGCCGGTGATCTCGGGGCGACGCATCAGCAACTGCATGCCGATCCAGGCTCCGAACGAAAAGCCTGCAACCCAGCAATGTTTCGAGTTGTTGTTCATCGACTGCAGATAGTCCAACGCCGATGCCGCGTCGCTGAGTTCTCCGACGCCCTGGTCATACTCGCCCTGGCTGCGGCCGACGCCCCGGAAATTGAAGCGCAGGACCGTAAAGCCCATGTTGTAGAACGCGTAGTGCAGGTTGTAGACGACCTTGTTGTTCATGGTCCCGCCGAACTGGGGGTGCGGGTGCAGCACGATGGCGATCGGTGCGTCTTTTTCCTTTTGGGGGTGGTAACGGCCTTCCAGTCGGCCTTCAGGTCCGGGAAAAATCACCTCGGGCATGTGTGCGGTTGTCCTGTCTTTTTCTCGCGGGCGCCGGGATATACTTGACGGTTATCGTCAGGCACCTTAGAACGGTTCTAATTGAGTATCGCAGCGTGAACACGCTGTCAGTCGGAGATACGCACTGACCGCGGCGACGTCAATGTTTTCACGCGGTTCAAGCCACGAGGATCGAAGAATGAAGCTGTCAACCAAGGGCCGTTACGCGATGGTGGCGTTGGCGGACATCGCGCTTCAACCCGCCGACACGCTGGTGACCCTGGGAGAGATTTCCGAGCGTCAGGACATTTCGCTGCCCTATCTGGAGCAGCTGTTCGTCAAGCTGCGCCGTGCCGATCTGGTTGCATCGGTGCGCGGGCCGGGCGGCGGCTATCGTTTGGCACGGCCGGCGTCGGAGATCCGCGTGGTCGAGATTCTGTCAGCCGTGGATGAAACAGTTGATGCCATGCACAAGGGGGCCGGGGCTTCGGGGGGATCCTCGGGCAGCCGGGCGCAGTCGCTGACCAACCGCCTGTGGGAAAGTCTCAGCGCGCATGTCTACGTGTTCCTGCACCAGACACGCTTGTCCGATGTGATCCAGAACGACCTTGCGCCGTGTCCAGCGGTGCCTGGGCTGTTCTCGGTCGTGGATGATTGACCGGTGAGCGGATCGGGTCTCTCGAAGGGTGTGGCTGTGGATGAAAAGGTGAGTCCATGAAACGTGTTTACCTGGATCACAACGCCACGACCCCGCTGCGCCCCGAGGCGCGCGACGCAATGATCGCCGCGATGGAGGTCTGCGGGAACCCCTCCTCGGTCCATGCTGAGGGGCGAGCGGCCAAGGCTGTCATCGAAAAGGCGCGTGCGCAGGTGGCCGCGGCCTTTGGGGCGGATGGGGCCGATATCGTGTTCACATCCGGGTCGACCGAAGGCGCGGCGCTGGCCTTGGAAGGGCGCAACCTGCATGGCGCGGCGATCGAACATGATGCCGTAAGGGCCTGGACTGTCGAGGATTTGCCGGTTTCGCACCAAGGCGTTGTCGCCGTAGCCGACCCGGACCGGTCCACGTTGCAACTCGCCAATTCTGAAACCGGGATCATTCAGGCCTTGCCCAAGGGTCTAGCCGTCACCGATGCCACGCAGGCGTTCGGGAAACTGTCGATCGCCTTCAACTGGCTGGATGTGCAGATGGCGTTGGTCTCGGCGCACAAGCTGGGCGGGCCAAAGGGTGTGGGCGCCGTTGTGATGAAACGCGGCACCGATCTGGAGGCCCGGATCAAGGGCGGCGGGCAGGAAATGGGTCGCCGGTCGGGGACGGAAAATGTCATTGGAATCGCGGGGTTCGGCGCTGCGGCTGAAGCGGCGGCGCGAAATCTGGCAAACGGGGTTTGGGAAAAGGTTGCAGAACTTAGAAATATTCTAGAAAAGGCCCTTGAGGCTGGTTCTAAATCTACTATTTTTGTCGGGAAAGATCAGGATCGGTTGCCCAACACCCTGTGCTTTGCGACGCCCGGCTGGAAGGGCGAAACGCAGGTGATGCAGATGGATCTGTCGGGCTTTGCGATCAGCGCCGGTTCGGCCTGCTCCAGTGGCAAGGTGAAGGCAAGCGCGGTACTGACCGCGATGGGATATGACGAGGCCACGGCAGCCAGCGCGGTACGCGTTTCGCTGGGCCCCGAGACGAGTGAAGAAGACGTGCTGCGTTTCGCCGAGACGTGGCTGGAAAAAGAGAAAAAGCATCGCGCGCGGGCTGCGTGATCTGACGGAGGGTGGAACATGGCCGCTTTGGACCAGACCCAGGTAAAAGAAGGTGTCGATCAGGAAACCGTTGACGCGGTGCGCGAGGTCGGAACCTACAAATACGGGTGGGATACCGATATCGAGATGGAGTACGCGCCCAAAGGCGTGAACCCCGATATCGTCAAGCTGATCTCGGAAAAGAACGAAGAGCCCGAGTGGATGACCGAATGGCGTCTGAAGGCCTTCGAGCGCTGGACCCAGATGGAAGAGCCCAAATGGGCCATGGTCCACTATCCTGAAATCGATTTTCAGGACCAGTATTACTATGCCCGGCCCAAGTCGATGGAGACCAAGCCCAAGTCGCTGGACGAGGTCGATCCCAAACTACTGGCCACTTACGAAAAGCTGGGTATCCCGCTGAAAGAGCAGATGATTCTGGCCGGCGTGGAAGGTGCCGAGGATGCCCCGGCCGAGGGCCGCAAGGTCGCGGTGGATGCGGTGTTCGACTCGGTTTCGGTTGGCACGACCTTCCAAGCCGAGCTGAAGAAGGCCGGCGTGATCTTCTGCTCGATCTCCGAGGCGATCAAGGAACACCCGGAATTGGTCAAGAAGTATTTGGGCTCGGTGGTTCCGGTGTCGGACAATTTCTATGCCACGCTGAACTCGGCCGTGTTCTCGGACGGCTCGTTCGTCTATGTGCCGCCCGGCGTGCGCTGCCCAATGGAGCTGAGCACCTATTTCCGCATCAACGCAGAAAACACTGGCCAATTCGAGCGGACTCTGATCATCGCCGACAAGGGCTCGTACGTGTCCTATCTGGAAGGCTGCACCGCGCCGCAGCGTGATACCGCGCAGCTGCATGCCGCAGTTGTCGAGATCATCGTCGAAGAAGACGCCGAGGTGAAATACTCGACCGTCCAGAACTGGTTCCCGGGCGATGAGAACGGCAAAGGCGGCATCTACAACTTCGTGACCAAGCGCGCCGATTGCCGGGGCGACCGGTCCAAGGTGATGTGGACGCAGGTCGAGACCGGCAGTGCCGTGACCTGGAAATACCCGTCCTGCATCCTGCGGGGTGATGACAGCCAAGGTGAGTTCTACTCGATCGCCATCACCAACAATATGCAGCAGGCCGATACCGGCACCAAGATGATCCATTTGGGCAAGAACACCAAGTCGCGCATCGTGTCCAAGGGCATCAGCGCGGGCAAGGCCCAGAACACCTATCGCGGGCTGGTGTCGATGCACCCCAAGGCCAAGAACAGCCGGAACTACACCCAATGCGACAGCCTGCTGATCGGCGACAAATGCGGGGCGCATACCGTTCCGTATATTGAGGTCAAGAACAACAGCAGCCGGGTCGAGCACGAGGCCACCACCTCGAAGGTCGATGACGATCAGCTGTTCTATTGCCGCCAGCGCGGCATGGACGAGGAAGAAGCCGTGGCGCTGGTGGTCAACGGTTTCTGCAAGGACGTGCTGCAGGCGCTGCCGATGGAGTTCGCCATGGAAGCCCAACAGCTGGTCGCGATCTCGCTGGAAGGCTCGGTCGGCTGATGGCCCGCTCGCCGCGCACCCGCAGGGATGATGTCCTGACCGCGGCGTCATATGCGCTGCCGGTTCTGGGCGGCTTGCTGGGCGTGGCCTATGTCAACGTCAACTACACCGATTTCATCAACCCGGTCTGGGCAATCGGCGGCGGGGCGGTCCTGGGATGGATCGCGGCGCGGCTGCTGCGCAGGGTGCTGGGATAGGAACAGACCGGGGCCGGCGCGTCCCGACGATACGCAAAAGGACAAAACATGCTGGAAATCAAGAACCTGCACGTCAAACTTGAGGAAGAGGAAAAGCAGATCCTCAAGGGCGTGGACCTGACGGTCGAGGCCGGCAAGGTACACGCGATCATGGGGCCGAACGGCTCGGGCAAGTCGACGCTCAGCTATGTGCTGTCGGGCCGCGACGGGTACGAGGTCACCGAGGGTTCGGCGACTCTGGATGGCGCCGACCTGCTGGAGATGGAGCCGGAAGAGCGTGCCGCCGCCGGCGTGTTCCTGGCGTTCCAGTACCCGGTCGAGATCCCGGGCGTGGGCAACATGACGTTCCTGCGCACCGCCGTGAACGCCCAGCGCAAGGCGCGCGGCGAGGAAGAACTCTCGGCCGCGGATTTCCTCAAGCTGGTGCGCGAAAAGGCCAAGTCGCTGAAAATCGACGCCGACATGCTGAAACGCCCCGTGAACGTTGGTTTCTCGGGTGGCGAGAAGAAGCGCAACGAAATCCTGCAGATGGCGATGCTCGAGCCCAAGATGTGCATCTTGGACGAGACCGACTCGGGCCTTGACGTGGATGCCATGAAGCTGGTGGCCGAGGGCGTGAACGCGCTGCGCGACGAAGGCCGTGGGTTCCTGGTGATCACCCACTATCAGCGTCTGTTGGACCACATCAAACCCGACGTGGTGCACATCATGGCCGATGGCCGGATCGTCAAGACTGGCGGGCCCGAGCTGGCGCTGGAAGTCGAAAACAACGGTTACGCCGACATTCTTGCCGAGGTGAACTGATGGCCTTGCCCGACGTGAAACAATCCGCGACCGAGGCGCGGCTGGCCACGCTGCGCATGCCCGAAGCCGGCTGCACCCGCGACGCACGCGAGGGGGCCCTGGCCCGCCTGCGCGCCATGGGTTTGCCCGGGCGGCGCGACGAGTATTGGAAATACACGCGTCCCGATACGCTTACCGCGCCCGAGGCCCCGGCGGCCGAGGTATTCCACACCGACGAGCCGATGGTCTTTGACGGGTTCGACCGCCTGAAGATCGTCTTCGTCGATGGTGTATTTAGCCCCGAGGACAGCGATGACCTGACGCTGGAAGGCGTGAGCATCGACCGGCTTGAAGATATCTGCTGCAAGGACATCCACTGGGCCAAGCAGCTGTATGGCGTGCTCGAGGAGCGCGGTCAGACCCCGGTTCAACGCCCGTTGGCGGCCTTGAACACCGCCTTTGCGCAAGACGGCGTGGCGATCCACGTGACCGGCAAGCCGTCAAAGCCGATCAGTCTGGTCTATCGCCACGAATCCGAAAGCTCGGACGCGATCCTGCACCACGTGATCCGCGTGGAAAGCGGTGCCGAAGTGACGGTTCTTGAGAATGGCCCGGCGGCCTCGCGGTTCAACAAGTGCATCGAGATCGACATCGCCGATGGCGGCACGCTGCACCATGTCCGGGCACAGGGCAGGGACCATCAGCGCCGTGCTGCGACGCATATGTTCACCCGGCTGGGCATGGAATCCGTCTACAAATCTTTCACCCTGACCGTGAATGGCGTGCTGACGCGCAATGAACAGGTGGTCGAGCTGACCGGTGACGATGCGGTGGCGCATGTGGCCGGTGCCTGTGTGGGCGATGGCGACTTCCATCATGACGACACGGTGTTCATCACCCATGACGCGGTGAACTGCGAAAGCCGCCAGGTGTTCAAGAAGGTTCTGCGCAACGGCGCGACCGGCGTGTTCCAAGGCAAGATCCTGGTCAAGGCAGGCGCCCAGAAGACCGATGGTTACCAGATCAGCCAGTCTTTGCTGCTGGATGACGACAGTCAGTTCCTGGCCAAGCCCGAGCTTGAGATCTATGCCGACGACGTGGCCTGTTCGCATGGGTCAACCTCGGGTGCGATCGACGAGACCGCAATGTTCTACCTGCGCTCGCGCGGGGTTCCGGCCAAGGACGCGACCAACATGCTGACGCTGGCCTTTCTGGCCGAAGCCGTGGAAGAGATCGAAGACGAAGCGCTGGCCGAGGACATCGTCTCGCGGCTGGAAGGCTGGTTGGCGCGGCACAGCTGATGCCGGTGACCACCGATATCGTCGCCTCGTATCGCGGGCCCGGTCGGGTGGTGCGTCGGCTGCTGGACATGGGCCCGCGCGAAGACCGTGCGCTGGCCTTTGTCATGGCGTTCTGTGTAATTGGCTTTATCGCGCAGTTGCCGGGGCTATCGCGTCGGGCCCATCTTGAGGGGCTGGACCTGAACATGCTGATGGGTGGGGCTCTGCTGGGGTCGGTCTTCATTCTGCCGTTGCTGCTCTACGTCCTTGCCTGGGGAACTTATCTGATTGCTCGTATGTTCGGCGGTGCAACCACGTCCTATCAGGCGCGGCTTGCGCTGTTCTGGGCTCTCCTCGCCTCATCACCGCTGGTGTTGTTGAACGGGCTGGTGGCGGGTTTCATCGGTCCGGGTCCTGTCCAGACGCTGACCGGGGCCCTGTGGGTTGCGGTATTCGTCTGGTTCTGGTTTTCCGGGTTTTCTCAAACACGAAGGGCGCCGGCATGAACGCCGCATTTCTGGCACATCTGGCCGTTCTGACATTGGCAAATCCGGCCGAGGCGGCAAGGCGTCTGTTGGCCGGAGTACCCGGTCGGGATGTGCTTTGGACAGCGCTGGCACTGGTCGTTGTCCTGAACGCTTTGTCTCAATCACTGTCGACCCTTGTGTTTCCGGCGCTTGATCCATCTCTGGATATGGCGTTTGAACCGGTCGTGCAGTCGTTGGCGACTTCGGCCGGGGCCGTTCTCTTGGGCATCTTCGCGTTTCATTTTGTCGGCAGGATGCTTGGCGGCACCGGTAGCCTGGACGGCATGATGCTGCTGATGGTCTGGCTGCAATTCCTGCAGATTCTGGGCCAATTGATCATCTTCGTCATGGTGATGGTTGCGCCGACGATGTTCCTGATCCTCGTACTGGGGATGAGCCTGTACAGCCTCTACATTAGCCTGCATTTCATCAATCAGGCGCATCACTTCGACTCGCTGGGCAAATCCTTCGTGGTCATCCTCATCTCGGGATTGCTGGCGATACCTTTCGTCCTGTTGATGACCCCAAGCGGGCCTGTTTAGGGAATTCGTTCATGTATGACGTCCAGAAAATCCGCGCCGATTTCCCGATCCTCTCGCGTGAGGTGAACGGGAAACCGTTGACGTATCTCGACAATGGGGCCTCGGCGCAGAAACCTCAGGTGGTGATAGATGCAGTCACCAATGCCTATGCGCACGAGTATTCGAACGTGCATCGCGGATTGCACTACCTGTCGAACCTGGCGACCGAAAAGTACGAATCCGTGCGCGGAACCGTCGCCCGGTTTTTGAATGTCGCGAATGAGGATGAGATCGTCCTGAATTCCGGGACGACCGAGGGGATCAACCTAGTCGCCTATGGGTGGGCCATGCCGCGGATGCAGGCCGGCGACGAAATTGTTCTGAGCATCATGGAGCATCATGCCAACATCGTACCCTGGCATTTCTTGCGCGAACGCCAGGGCGTCGTTCTGAAATGGGTGGACCTGGATGCAAGTGGTGCGCTGGATCCGCAGGCCGTAATAGACGCCATCGGGCCCAAGACCAAACTGGTGGCGGTGACCCAGTGTTCCAACGTTCTGGGCACCGTGGTTGACGTGAAGGCGATCACCGAAGGCGCCCATGCCAAAGGCGTGCCTGTGCTGGTCGACGGAAGCCAGGGCGCGGTTCACATGCCGGTGGATCTGCAGGATATCGGGTGTGATTTCTATGCTATCACCGGGCACAAGCTGTACGGCCCCTCGGGATCTGGCGCGATCTTTATCAAATCGGAACGCATGGCCGAAATGCGCCCCTTCATCGGAGGAGGCGATATGATCAAGGAGGTGTCGAAAGACACGGTGATCTATAACGATCCGCCGATGAAATTCGAGGCCGGCACTCCGGGTATCGTCCAGACAATCGGCATGGGCGTTGCGCTGGACTACATGATGGGTTTGGGGATGGACAACATCGCGGCCCATGAGGCGGGCTTGCGCGACTATGCAATGCAGCGCCTGACCGGGCTGAACTGGCTGCAGGTTCAGGGGACGACGCCCGACAAGGCCGCTATCTTCAGCTTTACGCTGGATGGTGCGGGCCACGCGCACGATGTATCCACCATTCTCGACAAGAAGGGCGTCGCCGTTCGGGCGGGGCACCATTGCGCCGGACCGTTGATGGATCATCTCGGGGTTACGGCCACTTGCCGCGCCAGTTTTGGTCTGTACAACACAACCGATGAGGTCGACACGCTGATCGATGCGCTGGAACTGGCGCACGAATTGTTTGCCTGATTGTTCGTCGCTAAACCGCGTTCCGACATGCAAAATCCAGTTGCACCCGGATCGGAACAAGGTTAGCTAACGGCCAACGCACCTGTAGCTCAGCTGGATAGAGCGCTGCCCTCCGAAGGCAGAGGCCAGAGGTTCGAATCCTCTCAGGTGCGCCACTTTCTGCCAGAGTTTCAAGGCGTAGCGCTTCTGCGCCTGTGTATGTCACAGCCGGATCGGCGCTGCGCAGAAAAAAGCCCCGGGCAGTGATGCGCCGGGGCTTTTTGCGGGGTTGGTGAGTGGTAGTGTATTAGCCGCGCCAGGAGCGAACGTCGCCGCAGTCCATGTGCACGAAATTTGATCCATAGTATTGGCCGACACCGCCGGCACGGCATGAAATGGCCGCCTTGGCCATCTGTGAGACCGAGCGGGAGGCAAGCCGCAGATCCGCGGCCTGGCCTTTCACATGGAGAGAGTTCTTGGCGACACCGCGCGACCGGCGGCGCAGCATGGCGTTGGTCTGCGGAGAGCGGTAGCCCGACAACAGCATGTAGGGCTCGTTCACATCCAGAAGGTTGTGGGCCGCGGCCATGATGTCGATCGTGCGCAGGTCCATGTCCTTTGACTGATCGGTGCGCCAGTCACGCATGAAGTGGTTGATTTCCTTGACCGCGTCTTTGACGTATTTGCCATCGACCCAGTAGATCATATCCAAACGCTCGCCGGTACGACCCGAATACATACGGATCCTGCGGATGTCTCCGCCCCCGCGAAGGAAGCCTGCTGCGTTTGAGTAGGTTGGTGCTGCAACAACTGCCGTTGCCGCGAATGCGCCCAATAGGGCACGCCGGGTCATCCCCGAGGTACTGCTCTTGGTCATAGCGTGTTTCGTCCCGTACAGTTCCTGCCTGCACACGATGTTACGTGCGCTTTCTTAATTCTTTCCCATCCCAGATGCGGATTTTATGCCACAGAGGGATTCTTGCGCCAAGTGATCTTTTGGTCTTGTGCTTTCTTACGGGGAATTTTCGGCGAAAATCTGCGCAAGTGACAAAAAATGTGGCGAACAGGCCTGAATCCCTTTCGTTTTTTTCCAGACGATGCAAACGCGCATCAGGGGGCCGGCGGTGTGATGTGCTGTTGGAAATGTGAGTGGACAATCCCCCGAGGCGTGAAACATAATTGTTGAGCGCAAAAAACTAGTGTTCCAAGTTATTGAAAACCAAGGCTATCCCATGAATTCTGTCCGTCGGACCTGTACGATTTTTCTGTTTGCCGCAAGCATCGCCGTGTCGGCCACATCCGTTCAGGCGGCTCCGACCCAGGCTGAGAGTTTCGCGTTTCGGATGGCTGTGGCGGAAAGCGCAGAGACAACCCCGGAAATCGCGTCCTTTTATCGAGAACAGGAATTCGCGCCGATTTGGGTCGGTCCTACCTCTGATCACGCGGCGCGTCGGTCGGCACTTATCAAAGCATTGTCCCATGCTCAGATGCACGGGCTTCCGGCCGAACGATATGACGTCGATGGCCTGATGGCGAAGATGGAAAGCGCTCGGTCAAACCGCGATCTCGGAGCGCTTGAGGCAGCGCTGAGCGAGGCGTTTGTCCGCTATGCGCAGGATATTCAGTCCGGGCTGCTGCGCCCGGCTCAGATCGATGCCGGCCTCGTGCGTGCGGTCGAACGGAAGCCAGCCTCGGAACATCTTGCGGCGATGATGAAATCCACCGACGGCTCGTATCTCGCGCAGCTTCCACCGCAGTCCAGCCAGTACCGGGCGCTTCTCAAGCAGAAGATGGCGCTGCAGTCACTGAACGAACATGGTGAATGGGGGCCGACCGTTCCAACCGGAAAATACGAACGCGGCGATACGGGGCCGAGCGTCATAAAGCTGCGTAATCGTCTGGTTGCGATGGGGTTCCTCAAGCCCACGGCCAGCCCGGAATATGACGATTCCGTGGTGGCAGCGGTTCAAGCCTTCCAACGCGCCCATGGTCTTGAACCAGATGGTGTCGCCGGCCAGGGAACGATTGCCGAAATCAACCGTTCACCTTCTGACCGGCTCAAGGCGGTGATGGTTGCGATGGAACGTGAACGCTGGCTCCCTCGCGAGAGGGGTGCACGGCATGTTCTGGTCAATCAGGCCGACTTTTCCGCGAAAATCGTCGACGATGGTCGGGTGACATTTGAAACACGTGCAGTGATCGGCAAAAACACCAGCGATCGTCAAAGCCCCGAGTTTTCGGATGTGATGGAGCACATGGTGATCAATCCCAGCTGGCATGTGCCGCGCTCGATCATCACCAAGGAATACCTGCCGAAGTTGCGGGCCAACCCCAATGCCGTCCGGCATCTTGAGATCACCGATCGGCGTGGACGGCAGGTGAACCGCAATGCGGTGGACTTCAACCAGTTCACGGCTCGCAGCTTCCCGTTTGCGATGCGCCAGCCTCCGGGGCAGAGCAACGCTTTGGGGCTGGTCAAGTTCATGTTCCCCAACAAGTACAACATCTATCTGCACGACACCCCGCAAAAGAGCCTGTTCGCACGCGAAGTGCGCGCCTTCTCTCACGGGTGCATTCGTTTGGCGCAACCTTTTGATTTCGCCTATGCTTTGCTGGCAAAACAGGAAGAGGATCCCAAGGCCTTTTTCCACAGGGTGCTGGGTACCGGACGTGAAACCAAGGTTGACCTCAAACAGCCGGTTCCGGTTCATCTGATTTATCGCACCGCATTCGTCGGGCCGAAGGGCGACGTGCAGTATCGGCGCGATGTCTATGGTCGGGACCAGAAGATTTGGGATGCCCTGCAAAAAGCAGGGGTGGCCCTGCCGAACGTTCAGGGGTAAGCACAGGGCGCCAAATCCTGCGACAAGGAAGCCCGCGATGCAGTTCACCTTACAGCAAATCGCCGATGCTCTGGGGGCGCCGGCCGAGGGAAACACCAGCCTGACGATTCTGAGGGCGGCCGAGCCCAAGGATGCTGGTCCGACCGATCTGGCTATGGCGATGGCTCCGAAATACGCCGAGGCGCTTGCTGAGGGTCAGGCGCGCTGCGCCGTTCTGTGGGAAGGCGCCGACTGGCGCGCACTGGGTCTGGAGGGTGCCGTGTTCGTCGGCCGCCCCCGTATGGCAATGGCCGGAATTACCACGATGCTGGACCGGGGGCAGGGTGTCGCACCTGGGATCCATCCTTCGGCGGTCGTGGACCCGACGGCCGAGATCGCCGGAGATGTGTCCATCGGGCCTCTGGCCGTTGTTGGCCCCCGGGCCCGCATCGGATCAGGAACGGTGATTGGCGCCCAGTGCCACGTTGGTATGGATGTCGTGTTGGGCCAGAACTGCCTGTTGCGCGAAATGGTCAGCATCGGCGCGCGTGCCATCATCGGCGATCGCTTTGTTGCGCAACCCGGAGCCAGGATCGGCGGGGATGGGTTCAGCTTTGTCACGCCCGAGGTGTCTGGTGTAGAAAACGTGCGCAAGACCATGGGCGACGCCGGAGACGCCAAGGCGCAGAACTGGTTGCGCATCCATTCGCTCGGTGCGGTCCAGATCGGCAATGATGTCGAAGTTGGCGCGAACTGCACCATCGACAACGGCACAATCCGCAACACCGTCATCGGAGACGGCTCCAAGTTGGACAATCTTGTTCATGTCGGGCACAACACCCAGGTCGGCAGGGACTGTTTGCTGTGCGGTCAAACCGGCGTGTCCGGTTCGGTCGAGATCGGCAACAACGTGGTTTTGGGTGGCCAGACCGGAGTCGTCGACAATATCTTCATTGGTGACGGCGTGATCGCGGGCGGCGGAACCAAGATACTTTCGAATGTCCCGGCAGGTCGTGTGATCATGGGCTATCCGGGCGTGAAAATGGAAACGCACACCGAAATCTACAAGGCGCAGCGTCGGCTTCCTCGCATGGCCCGTGACGTAGAGGCGCTTAAAAAGACGGTTTTCAAACCCTCGTCGAGCGATTAAATCAACCGCAACGCGACAATCAGGGGAACGACATGAGCATCAGCGACCGCGTCATCGCAATCATTGCAGAGCAGGCCGTGCTGGAGCCGTCCGACGTGACGCCCGAAAGCTCTCTGGAAGATCTCGGAATCGATAGCATGGGCCTGGTTGAAAGCATCTTTGCTATCGAGGAAGAATTCGACATCTCGATCCCCTTCAACGCCAACGAACCGACGGCAAGTGATTTCGACATCTCGAATGTTGCAGCGATCATTGCCGGGATCGAAAAACTGGTCGCGGAAAAGGTCTGATCCGCGGTCATGAAACGGGTTGTCATTACCGGCGCTGGCACGATCAATTCGCTGGGCCATTCCGTGCCCGACACCCTGGAAGCGATGCGTGAAGGCCGTTGCGGCATTTCCGAGCTTGAATTTCGTGACGTCGACCGCCTGAGCATCAAAATTGGCGGCCAGGTCCGCGGGTTCGAGGCCGAGGGCCGGTTCAATCGCCAGCAGATGGCTCTGTATGACCGTTTCACGCAATTCACTCTGACTGCGGCCAAAGAGGCGATCGACCAGTCGGGGCTGGAGTTTCACGGCGAATTGGCCGTTCGGTCGGGGGTCGTTCTGGGAACGGCCGGCGGTGGTGTTTCGACCTGGGATGACAACTACCGCTCGGTCTACGAAGACGGGAAGAACCGGGTCCATCCGTTCGTCGTGCCGAAGCTGATGAACAACGCGGCCGCAAGCCACATTTCGATGGAGCACAACCTCAAAGGCCCCAGCTTCACCGTTTCGACGGCCTGTGCATCGTCAAACCATGCGATGGCGCTGGCGTTCCAGATGGTGCGCAGTGGCGCCGCACCGGCGATGATTACCGGCGGGTCGGAATCCATGTTGTGTTTTGGCGGGGTCAAGGCTTGGGAAGGCCTTCGGGTTATGTCCAAGGACGCCTGCAGGCCGTTCAGCGCAAATCGCAATGGCATGGTTCAGGGCGAGGGCGCCGGTGTGTTCGTATTCGAGGAATACGAACATGCGCGTGCTCGCGGCGCTGAAATCCTGTGTGAGGTTGCGGGCTATGCGATGTCTTCGGACGCGACGGATATCGTGATGCCCAGCAAACAGGGCGCGGCCCGCGCCATGGCCGGGGCCTTGAAGGACGCGGGGCTGAACGCAAGTGACGTGGGCTATATCAACGCCCACGGCACCGGAACCGCCGCCAATGACAAGACCGAATGCGCAGCGGTCGCGGATGTATTTGGACGCCATGCCGACGATCTGATGATCTCGTCGACCAAATCCATGCACGGCCACCTTATCGGCGGAACCGGCGCGGTTGAACTGTTGGCCTGTATCATGGCCGTCCGTGACGGCGTGATTGCTCCGACCATCGGGTATGAAGAACCCGACCCGGAATGCGCTTTGGACGTCGTACCAAACGAGGCGCGCGAAGCCGAAGTAAATGTCGCACTGAGCAACGCCTTTGCGTTTGGCGGTCTGAACGCGGTCTTAGCCCTCAAGAAGGTATGAAAAAAGCCGCCATCGGGGGATGGCGGCTTTGGTCATTCATCTTGGCGTGATCAGTTGGTGTTGACCTCCAGGCCGTCAAAGGCAGCGGTAAATCCGCTCAGCGACAGATCCATGTTGATAACCTGATCGGGCGCGCGTGCGGGCACCAGTGAAATGGTAGCCTTTGTTCCTGCTTTCATCGCGTCAATGTCGCCCTGCGTCAGACCCAGCTGTGCAACACAACCGACCGGAACACAGTGATGATAGTTGTACAGCTTGCGCGGTGCGCCATCGATCGAGATGGCCAGTTGTGCCTGCAGCAGGGTTTCCAGCGGAACAATGACGTTTGCCCAGGCTGCGGCGGCACCACCGGCGGGCAGCTTACCAACGGTAATCTCGGCCAGAGGTTCATTCTGCGCACCGTTGAGAATCTGAACCATCGCGCAGGGGTCATCTCCGGTCTGCGCCTTGATGCAGGAGATCTCCCAGTCGCCCGACTTCTCGCGGACATATTGCTCGCCGACACGCGGGCCGCTTTGCCCCAGATCCAGGTCGGAGCCGGTATCCGTGGTCTGACCGGTTTGGGTCTGCTCTTGAGTTTCAGTCGTGGCTTCCTGGGCGAACGCGCCTGAGCCCAGCAATGCAGCCGTTACCAGGGTGGCTGGAACAAGTTTGGTGATCATCAGTGCCTCATTGTGCTGATACAGCTTTTTCAAACGTCTCTAGCATTCCTGCTCCGCCATGTCAGTTGCAAAGCGCGCGCCACACGCGGGATTGGACGGATTTTCGCCGACCTATCGTAGGCCACCTGAAGTGACGCCGGGAAGCCTTTGAGTACAAACGACAAAGGGAGCCGTACGTGCGGCTCCCTTCAATCAATGTATCTCCCCGTCGGACTGGCCGACTTAGTTATGCCCGAACGTTACGAGAGGCGAACCCAGTGGTCAACTGCTAACAGCGAAATTTAATGTTTCCACAAGCAGAAACTTGGCAATTTCAAAAAAAGGGCTGTGCCCGAAAGCACAGCCAGTCGACAGGGAGGAAGTTTGCCCACCACACGAGGGAATTGCGAGGCGGGCAAAATCACTATCGCAGTCAAAGGTTAAGTTTGTATGGTGGTGCCGGGACGCTAAGTTTTGGGACGTATCAATATGACGGAAAACGTTTTTGTCGGCGGTGGCGGTGTTGATTACAAGCAGCCGCAAGGTTTGACGCTGAAATATGCAAACCGGCACGGCTTGATTGCCGGTGCTACGGGGACGGGCAAGACCGTGACCCTGCAAATCCTGGCCGAAGGGTTCTCGCAGCAGGGCGTTCCTGTTTTCCTGTCTGACGTCAAAGGTGACCTTTCCGGACTGGCGCGTCCCGGCAGCCCCGATCACAAGTTGCATCAGGCCTTCATGGACCGTGCCCAGCGCATCGGGTTTGCCGATTACTCCTATGCCGCGTGCCCGGTCACGTTCTGGGATCTGTTTGGTGAGCAGGGCCACCCTGTCCGGACAACGGTTACCGAGATGGGGCCGCTGCTGTTTTCCCGGCTTCTTGACCTGAGCGAAGCGCAGGAAGGTGTGCTGAACATCGCCTTCCGGGTTGCGGATGAAGAAGGGATGCCGCTGCTGGATCTGAAGGACCTGCAGGCTCTTCTGGTCTGGATTGGTGAAAACCGGTCGCAACTTTCCCTGCGCTACGGAAATGTCTCGACCGCTTCGATCGGTGCCATACAGCGACGATTGCTGGTGTTAGAAAACCAAGGCGGCGCACGGCTATTCGGTGAGCCCGCGCTCGAACTGTCGGATTTGATGCGCCTGGATGAAAACGGCCACGGGATGGTCAACATCCTTGCTTCTGACAAGCTGATGGGCGCGCCCGGGCTGTATGCCACGTTTCTTTTGTGGCTGCTGAGCGAACTGTTCGAGGAACTTCCCGAAGTCGGCGATCCCGACAAGCCCAAGCTGGTCTTTTTCTTCGACGAAGCCCATCTGCTGTTCGACGATGCGCCCAAGGTTCTGGTGGACAAGGTCGAGCAGGTCGCGCGATTGATCCGATCCAAAGGCGTTGGGGTTTACTTCATTACTCAGAACCCGGCCGACATTCCCGAAGATATCCTCGGGCAGTTGGGCAATCGCGTCCAACATGCTTTGCGCGCCTTCACCGCGCGGGATCGCAAGAATTTGCGGCTGGCCGCGGAAACCTATCGGGAAAACCCGGCCTTCGACACGGAAACCGCGATCCGGGAAGTCGGAGTGGGCGAGGCGTTGACCTCGATGCTCGAACGGAAGGGTGCGCCCGGTATGGTCGAGCGGACATTGATACGTCCGCCGGGTTCACAACTGGGGCCGATTGCCGACGCCGAGCGCAAGGCTGTGATGGCGGCGTCTCCGATGGCCGGAAAGTACGAAACGCTTCTAGATCGCAAATCGGCATTCGAAATCCTGCAGGCGCGCGCGGCGAAGGCCGCGGCCGAGGCCGAGGAAGCCGAACCAGAGGAGCAAGACGACACCCGGTCGGTGTCCGAGCGGGAGTATTCGGCGGCGCGCAGATACAGCGGCAGCAGAGTAGGGCGATCGTCTGCACGATCGGTCCGAAAGCAAGACAGCTTTGCCTCTGCCATGAGCGAGGCAGTCATCAAAGAGCTGAAAGGAACCACAGGACGCCGCATCGTTCGCGGCATTCTGGGCGGGCTGTTTCGCAACCGTTGAATTTCATCGCCCTGCCAGCCGGAGCTGGCGGGGCGTGCCGCGTCAGCGCTTGAGGCGCCGCTGTCCTTCCTGCTGACAATAGGCGTCAGCTTCGGGAACCGACATCTTGGTGGCCGGGAAATCAATCGCGCGATCCCAGTCAACCCGATCCTGGCGATACAGTTGGCAGGTCACTACGCCCTTGGGCGTCTGTACCTGGACGGGTGTGGTTTCCAGTTCACGGGGGCTAGGGATACATCCGGCCACAACAGCCAGGACCGGAACCATAAGGGCAATTTTCTTTGTGGAAGTCTTCATGGTGGAAAAACTTTTCTTCTGGGTCAGAGTTTACTCGTTACGAATGGCGCATCAGGTGAGTGGTCTTTCGAACAATATGCGCCGATATGGTTCTTAGAGTGTGAATGCGTCTATTGATTTTTCAAGCCGCAATCAAGAAACCGCGCCATTTGCATGGCGCGGCCTGACGGTTTCGTGATGAAAGATGTCTACTTCTCGGGGATCAGGCCCCTTGGGCTGAATCTGAGAACAATCAGCAGAATAAGCCCCATCGTGAACAGGCGCATATGTGCCGTGCTTTCGATCAGGTGGGCCTTCAGCGCGCTGCCGTCCGGCATGCTGGAAGTGATCAGGTTCATGAGCCACAGACCGATCGGTTCGACCTCGACCCACAGGAACCAGATCAGAAAGGCCCCCAGGACCGAGCCGAAATTGTTGCCGGAACCACCGACGATCACCATCACCCAGACAAGGAAGGTGAACCGGAGCGGTTGGTAGGCACTGGGTGTCAGCTGGCCGTCCAGCGTCGTCATCATCGCCCCGGCAATGCCACAGACGGCCGAGCCCAGAACGAAGATCTGCAGATGGCGACGGGTGACGTCCTTGCCCATGGCTTCGGCGGCGACCTCGTTGTCGCGGATCGCGCGCATCATGCGGCCCCACGGGCTTTTGAGAGCCATCTGAGCCATCCAGAGCAGGATGAGAAGCACGATCAGAAACAGGAA
The DNA here is from genome assembly GCF_056539245.1 of Ruegeria sp. BC2. Lineage (NCBI taxonomy): Bacteria > Pseudomonadati > Pseudomonadota > Alphaproteobacteria > Rhodobacterales > Roseobacteraceae > Ruegeria > Ruegeria sp. BC2. The sequence goes on along the minus strand of NZ_JBQFUQ010000001.1, from coordinate 1,138,731 downwards.
TGCATAACCCAGTTTCACCCACAGGGTCGAAGCGGTCACCGGGTCCAGCCCGAATGAGGCTGCACGTTCGACAAAGGTCGGGTCGCTCTGCAGGTCAATCTCATAGCCCACGATAGGTGAGGGGCGGGGAATGCCGTAGACGTTCTTGACCCCCCGAGCCAACCAGTCCTCGTTTTTCATGATAGCAATGATGATCTCGGCGATGCCCAGCGTGGCAATCGCAAGGTAGTCCGAGCGCAGACCCAAGGCCGTCTTGCCAATCAGCCAGGCAGCGCCCGCGGCCAATAGCCCACCCGCCGGCCACGCAAGCAGCACCGGAAGATTCAGCCCGCCGATATTTCCGGCAATGGCTGGGTCGATGGCTTCGACGGCAGCGATGCTTGGGTCGAACACCGCGCGATATACGAAGAACCCGACGACGAGGATTGCGATGATCGCCAGCGTTCGTGCCCGGCCCTTGGGCAATTTTTGCGCGGCCATCACGGCTGCGACAACGGTCGCCGCCCCCAGCAGAAGCGCCAGCACGATCCCGTACCCGCCCGCGGACCAGGCTCCGGGTGTCGGAGGGGTAGAGACAAGCACAACCGCAAGTCCGCCCAGCGCAACAAAACCCATGACGCCGACATTGAACAGCCCGGCAAAGCCCCATTGCAGGTTCACACCGATCGCCATGATCGCGGAAATCAGACCCATGTTCAGAATCAAGATCGCCGTGTTCCAGCTTTGAACGAAACCGGTCAGCAGGATGAGCCCGCCGACAATCACGAAAAGCAGGGTGTTTTTGACTGCTTCGTTCATACCGCTTTCCCCTTGAACAGACCCGTTGGCTTGAACAGAAGCACGATCAGCAGAATGACGAAGCTGACGGCGAATTTGTAATCGGTGGAGAGGAACTGCACCAGGCCCGAAGGTTCCAGGCTTTCCGGGGCAAGGTAAGTCAGCACCTTCTTCCAGGCATAAGTGATCGTGACTTCGGAAAAGGCGATGATGAATCCGCCTGCGATCGCCCCAATCGGGTTGCCCAATCCGCCCACGATGGCCGAGGCAAAGATCGGCAGAAGCAGCTGGAAATAGACGAATGGCTTGAAGCTCTTGTCCAGCCCATAGAGAACCCCGGCCGTCGTGGCCAGTGCCGCAACGATGATCCAGGTGATCATCACCACACGTTCCGGGTTGATGCCGGACAACAAGGCCAGATCCTCGTTGTCGGAATAGGCGCGCATCGACTTGCCGGTGCGGGTCTTGTTGAGGAACCAGAACAGCAAGGCGACGGCAACGACGGCGACGATCACGGTGATACCCTGCGAGGTTTTGATCGCAAGCCCCTCATCCAGCCCGGTCATCTTTTTGAAATCCCGCGCAGAAATCAGGAACCGTGCCCCATCCGAGAACCTTTGGTCATCGGGGCCGATGATGAAGCGCACCAGCCCATTCATGATGAACATCACACCCATGGACACGATCACAAGGATCACAGGTTTGGCCTTTTGCTCGCGGTAGAACCGATAGACCAGCCTGTCGGTGATCAGCACCAGAAGGATGCACCCCAGGATCGCAAACGGAAGCGCCAGAAGCGCCGTCGGCAGGGGCCCGAACCCGATCCCTGCGGCCTGAAGACCCCAGGTGACCAGCACGGCAATCATTGCGCCGAAGGCCATCGTATCCCCGTGGGCAAAGTTGGAAAACCGCAGGATGCCGTAGATCAGGGTGACCCCCAGCGCCCCAAGTGCCAACTGGCTGCCATAGGCAACCGCAGGCACGATCACAAAGTTCGCAAGCGCAACAAGCGCATTCAGTAGGTCCATTATGTTCTTCTCACTGTCCGGGTGCGGCTTTATGGCATGACGCCGACAAAAGACACAACAATTTGGAGCATGATTTTTGCGGCTTTGTGCATGTTTTTATGCGGTTTGGCGGACATTCATCACACGCGCTCCAACCGTCTGCCGATCCCCGAAAGAAAAAGACCGCGCCACCATGTGGGACGCGGCCTGAAATCGCAGATGATTGCGGGACTAGGCTCCGGTTTCCGTGCATTGACCACGGTCATTCTGAAGGACCGGACGGCGAATGGACAGGTTGTAGGACAGATCAGGGCTTTTGACGAAGAAGGTCATGACATGCTGTTCGGTCGCCAGGATGAACGTCATGTTGTTCAGTCCAGGAAACACCTGAGCATCCCCGGTCGTGTCACCGAATTTGACCGATCCCTTTTGCTCGCCTTCAAGCCGTGTCAGCCGGTACTCGGTTCCATCAATATCCGATATGCACACAAACTCGCGTTGCTGAGCCACAGCGCCAGTTGCCAAGTGTGCGACCAGTGCGGCGATCATCCATTTCTTCATTTTGACTTCCAATTTTTGTGCCCCCCAATTGGGGCGCGTTTCGGGGATTGGTGAAGTGGTTCGGGCGCAGCGATATTTTTGAATTTTGACCTGATTAAAGCAGCAGATTGGCATTCCGAGAAATTCCACAGGCTTTTTGAACCGGTGCGCTGCCAGGAAATAATTTATATTTTTCAGATGCCTAATAAGGGTTTTAAGGAAGAAGGGTGTGGCCGGAAACACCTATTGCCATCTTCTGGCCTTCAATTTTGCGCAAATCGATCAAGCAAAAGGGCCAGTCGAGAATCCCGACCGGCCCCATGAAAATACCGAATTCTGAAAAGCGTCGGTTAGCCGCCCAAAAACGACTTGCGCACTTCCTCGTCCGCCAGCAGTTCCTTGCCGGTTCCGGTGTATGCGTTGCGCCCCTGGACCAACACATAACCCTTGTCGGCGATCTCAAGTGCCTGACGAGCATTCTGCTCGACCATCAGGATCGGAAGGCCGGTGCGCGACACTTCGATGATGCGGTCGAACAGCTCGTCCATCACGATCGGCGAAACGCCCGCGGTCGGTTCGTCCAGCATCAGCACTTTGGGCTTGGTCATAAGCGCGCGGCCGACGGCCACTTGTTGGCGCTGACCACCCGAGAGCTCGCCCGCCGCCTGGTTGCGTTTGTCTCGCAGGATCGGGAATAGCTCGAACACCTGTTCCATCGTGTCCGAGAAATCATCCGTGCGGATGAACGCGCCCATTTCCAGATTTTCCTGAACCGTCATCGAGGTGAATATGTTCTGCGTTTGGGGCACAAAGCCCATGCCCTTGATCACCCGGTCCTGAGGGCTGAGGTTGGTGATGTCCTCGCCATCCAGCCGCACCGATCCGGCGCGCACGTCCAGCATGCCGAAGACGGCCTTCATCGCGGTGGATTTGCCCGCGCCGTTGGGGCCGACGATCACGGCGATTTCGCCCTTGTCCACGGCGATCGTGCAGTCGTGCAGAATGTCGGGGCCTTTGCCGTACCCGCCGGTCATGGTGTCACCGATCAGGAATGGACCGCCCTCTACGCGGTGGGTCTTGCCGCTGACCCGATGGGCCGGCGTCATTGTGCCGATGCCATGCGTGTTGGTGATCGAGGCGTCCTTGTTGCCCTTGTCGTCCTGATAGGGGTTGTCGCTCATGCCCCGGCCTCCAACTGGTCTTTGTTCTTGAGCCCAGTGCCCAGATAGGCCTCGATGACATGCTCGTTGGCCTTGATCTCCTCCAGTGTGCCTTGCGCCAGAACCTTGCCCTCGGCCATGCAGATCACCGGATCGCAGATCTTGCCGATGAAATCCATGTCGTGTTCGATCACGACGAAGGTGTAGCCGCGTTCCTTGTTCAGACGCAGGATCGTATCGGCGATGGTCATCAGCAGGGTGCGGTTCACGCCTGCGCCGACCTCGTCCAGGAACACGATCTTGGCGTCCACCATCATCGTGCGGCCCAGTTCCAGCAGCTTTTTCTGGCCGCCCGAGACCTGACCTGCCTTGTGGTCGGCCAAATGCTCGATAGTCAGGAACTCCAGCACCTCGTCGGCCTTGGCGCGCAGGGCGCGTTCCTCATCGGCAATCCGCTTGCGGCCGAACCATGTGTTCCACAGCGATTCACCGGATTGGCCACCGGGGACCATCATCAGGTTTTCGCGGCATGTCATCGACGAGAACTCGTGCGCGATCTGGAACGTGCGCAACAGCCCCTTGTGAAACAGATCATGGGGCGGCAGGCCGGTGATGTCTTCGCCATCCATCCAGACCTTGCCGCTGGTCGGAGGCAGAACACCCGCGATCACATTGAAAAGAGTGGTTTTTCCGGCCCCGTTTGGACCGATCAGGCCAGTAATCGAGCCCTTTTCGATCTCCAGCGATGCCCCGTCCACCGCGTGGAAACCGCCGAAATGCTTGTGCACGTCCTCGACGACGATCATGTGTTCCCCTGTCCGCGGCTTTCGCGGTTCTTCGTGTTGCCCCATCCCCAAGATAAGGTGGCGCCTTTTGTCATTGAAACAGCCCGGGCACAAGGCCCGGGCTGCTTGGTATCATGCGGTCAGCTGACGGATCAACGGAACTTGACGGTCTCGTTCTTGCCGTCTTTCACTTCGATCTCGCGGTAGGACCCAGCGCTTTCGCCCGGACCTATCAGTTCGACACCCGAAGCGCCGACATAGTCGATGTCCTGACCAGCGGCCAGCAGTTCCAGACCCTTGGCCAGTTCACCCGGGTAGATCTTCTCGCCGGGGGCGTTGGCCACATCCAGGATCTTGCCACCGTACTGGGCCGGATCGGCCGACCCTGCGGCCTGCATGGCCAGCATGAACAGCGCGGCAGCGTCATAGCTTTCGGGCGAGTAGGGCGACGAGCCGTCAAAGCCCGCGGCTTCGGCCATCGCGAAATATTTCTCGGCGCCTTCACCGCCGGAACCGGCGATCTGACCAAACGAGCCGTCCAGATCGGGGCCGACATTCGCAGGCAGCGAGTCACCGATCATGCCGCCCGGCAGACCGAACGTGTCGAACGCGCCGCTGTCCAGAGCGGACTGGATGATGCCCAGACCACCCTGATCCAGGTAACCGGCAACCACGAGGATGTCCCCACCCGCCGAGGCCAGTGCGCCGACTTCGGCCGAATAGTCCGCTTTGCCGTCTTCATGTGCTGCAACGATGGTCACTTCGCCGCCCACGGCCTCGAACGACGACTGGATCGCGTCGGCCAGACCTTTGCCGTAGTCGTTGTTGGTATAGGTCAGAGCGATCGAATTGATGCCGCGGTCTTTCAGAATGTCGGCCATAACCTGACCTTCGCGCGCATCCGACGGGGCGGTGCGGAAGAACAGCCCGTTGTCTTCCATCGTCGACAGACCGGGTGAGGTCGCTGACGGCGAGATCATGACCATGCCATTCGGAATAGCGACGTTCTGCAGGATTGCGCCAGTCACACCCGAGCAGTCGCCGCCGATGATGCCGGCAACGCCATCGGCGATCATGCGTTCGCCGTTCGAGGTGGCCAGACCGTTGTCGATGCAGCCGGTATCGGCACGCGACGGGGTGACGGTGGCGCCGCCCAGCAGCTTGCCGGATTCGGTCACTTCGGCCATCGCCAGTTCGGCGCCCGAACCCATTGCCGGGGCCAGCGATTCAATCGGCCCGGTAAATCCGAACAGAACGCCCAGTTTGACGTCTTCGGCCATTGCGGCACCAGCCAGCAATGCGGTTGCTGCAGTCGCAGTAAGCAGCTTTTTCATTAGGTTACTCCCTTGTTGGAACGTATTCGTTCTGAGCAAGACCCTAGGCAAGCTGTTCAGAAAAGAAAAGTCCAAACAGGAATGTGTCTTTTGGCTGAACAACTCTATTTGTTTTCTAGGGTTTGGTTCCCGGGCGGCTCATTCTGACAGGGATTGGAACGATAGATATGATCAGGGTTTTCACGATTCTCATTCTGATGATTTGCGGCAGCGTCGCGTCGGGCGAGTCATTGAAGACATCCGCAGGCGAGGTCTCGGTCACGACCATGTTGGGGGGTCTGGATACGCCCTGGGCGATCGGCTTGTTGCCTGATGGCAGTTTCTTGGTCACCGAGCGCGACGGCCAGTTGCTTTGGGCGCGTGATGGCAAGGCCACCAAAGTCCGGGGCGTTCCGAAGGTCGCGGCGCAAGGGCAGGGCGGTCTGCTGGACGTAACCATCGCCCGCGATTTTGACCGCACCAGAGAGGTGTTTCTCACTTTCTCGAAGCCGCAGAGCGGCGGGGCAGGTACGGCGGTTGCCGTGGCGCGCCTGTCCGAGAACGGCAAGCGGCTGACCAACCTGAGGGTGATATTCGAAGCGGTTCCCGGCGGCTCGGGTGGCCGGCATTTCGGATCGCGCGTGGTCGAGGCGCAGGACGGGACGCTGTTCATCACTTTGGGGGATCGTGGCGACAGGCCAAGCGCGCAGGACCGCTCGAACCACATGGGGACGGTCATTAGGATCAACCGCGATGGCTCGATCCCGGCAGATAATCCGTTTGTCGCGCAAGAAGGCATCCGCCCCGAGATCTGGTCCTTTGGTCATCGCAACCCGCAAGGCGCTGATGTTGATGCGAGCGGCCGGTTGTGGGTCTCGGAACATGGCGCAAAGGGCGGGGACGAGGTGAACCTTGTGAAACCCGGCGCCAACTACGGTTGGCCGGTCATTTCCTACGGGACGCATTATTCCGGAGAGAAGATTGGCGAAGGCACCAGCAAAGACGGAAAGGAACAGCCGCGCTTGTATTGGGATCCGTCCATCGCGCCCTCGGGCTTGATGGTCTATTCCGGCGGGATGTTTCCCGAATGGCGGGGTGACATCTTCGTGGGTTCGCTGAAATTCGACTATATCGCACGGCTGTCCGGAAACCCGTTGCGCGAGGTCGAGCAGATCAAAGGCCCCGAGACCGAACGGGTCCGCGACATCGTGCAGGCCCTAGACGGTGCGATCTGGTTCATCTCGGTCGGGCAGGGTGCGGTTTACAGGATTTCCCGTTCGTCCTAGGAGTGCAGCGATACACTTCTAAGAGGATTGATATGTTCCGCATTCTCGCAGCGATATTTTTGTCCCTTTCGACACTTCCCGCCGCGGCCGACGAGGTCTTTGCGACCTATGCCGAATACGAAGCCTTCGTCGACACCAAGATCAAGAACCGCGAGTTCTCGAACGTCATCAGCCGGTTGGGCGGCGCCGACGAATACACGCCGCAGCAGATGCAAGTCCTGCAAGGGCAGCTGCGTGACCTTGTCCCGTACTACCTGACCAATGCCGACGTTGCCAAACGGGTCGAGCTTGAGAACGGGTTCGCGCAGGAAATGCGGATCTACTGGAACGACAAGAACAGCTATCTCTACTATTACGCTCTTCTGCACCAACGCGACGACGGCGTGATGGTTCTGCAGTTCAGCATCAACACCAGCGCCGAGTCCATTCTGGCGAAGTTCTAGGTGTCAGACCGACAGCCGTCCACTCTGCGTTCCACGCTCGCGATAGGGCGTGGTGTTGTAATGCGCGCGGTAGCATTTCGAGAAATGGCTGGGGCTGGCAAAACCGCAGGCCAAGGCCACGTTGATCACGCTCATGTCGGTCTGCATCAGCAGGTTGCGCGCCTTGTGCAGCCGCAATTCCATGTAATAGCGCTTGGGCGAACGGCTCAGATACCGGCGGAACAGCCGCTCGAGCTGGCGGGTCGACATGCCAACATCCTTGGCCAGGATTGAGGGCGAAATCGGCTCCTCGATGTTCTTCTCCATCATCAGGATGACCTGGCTCAGCTTGGGGTGGCGCACACCGATCCGCGTGGGCGTCGAAAGGCGCTGGGTGTCCTGATCGGTGCGGATAGAGGAATAGATCATCTGGTCAGCTACGGCGTTAGCCAACTCTTCACCGTAGTCATCGGCAATCAGCTTCAGCATCAGGTCGATTGACGAGGTGCCACCAGCCGTTGTCATCCGGTTGCCGTCGATCAGAAAGACGGATTTCGTCAGTTCGACGTTTTCGAACTCTTCCGCAAAGCTGTCGGCGTTTTCCCAGTGGATAGTGGCGCGTTTGCCGTCCAGCAGGCCGGCTTTGGCAAGGGTATAGGCGGCTGTGCACAAGCCACCGATCTTCAGACCTTTGCGGGCCTCGCGGCGCAGCCAGTTCAGAACCTTTTTGGTGGTCGCCGCCTGAACATCGACGCCGCCACATACAAGGATCACCTCGTCCCGCTGCAGTTCGTCCAGGTCGCGGTCAAGCTCGAACGTCGTCCCGGCCGAGCAGCTGACCACCTCTCCGCCTTCACCGGCCAGCGACCAGGTATAGATCTGCTGATCCGCCATCCGATTGGCAATCCGAAGGCTGTCCAGTGCCGAGGCAAAAGACAGCAACGAAAACTTGTCGAGCAACACGAATACGAAATTGAGCGGCTTGGCCGCGCGCTTGTCCACAGTGACAACTTGGCGTTGCTCTTGCATGGCGAACTGTCCTTGATTCGGCGGGCCGAGGCCCGAGGCCTGCGGCGAATTTGATCGACACCATGCTCAAAGCTTGTTTCCGACGTCAAGAGGCGCAAATCGGATATGGTCTCTGGTCTATGGATTTTGTATAGAGACCACCTGAATTACCTCAGCGGAGATCAAAGCTATGACCGAGTGGCAAAAAACGAACTGGCGCAGCAAGCCGCGGGTTCAGATGCCAGACTATACCGACGCGGCCGCGCTGGCCAAAGTCGAGGCCAAGCTTTCGCAGTATCCCCCGCTGGTTTTTGCGGGCGAGGCCCGGCGTCTGAAACAGCATTTGGGCGCGGCCGGCCGTGGCGAGGCCTTCCTGCTGCAGGGGGGGGACTGCGCCGAAAGCTTCGACCAGTTCAGCGCCGATGCTATCCGCGACACCTTCAAGGTGATGCTGCAGATGGCGATGGTTCTGACCTATGGCGCCAAGGTCCCGGTGGTCAAGGTGGGCCGTATGGCCGGCCAGTTCGCCAAGCCGCGCAGCGCGCCGACCGAAGTGGTCGATGGCGTGGAACTGCCCAGCTACCGTGGTGACATCATCAACGAGCTGGCCTTCACGCCCGAAGCGCGTATCCCGAACCCGGAAAAGATGCTGCAGGCCTATACCCAGGCTGCAGCCACTCTGAACCTGCTGCGCGCGTTCTCGACCGGCGGTTTCGCGGACATGAGCCGTGTGCATTCCTGGACCTTGGGCTTCACCAACGAACAGGACGTGCAGAAATATTCCGAGATCGCCGACCGTATTCAGGACACGATCGACTTCATGGAGGCCGCCGGCATCACCGCGGATACCACGCATGAATTCTCGACCGTCGAGTTCTACACCAGCCACGAAGGCCTGCTGTTGGAGTACGAAGAAGCGCTGACGCGACTGGATTCGACTTCGGGCAAATGGCTGGCCGGCTCGGGCCACATGATCTGGATCGGCGATCGCACCCGTCAGCCCGACGGCGCGCATGTCGAATTCTGCCGGGGCGTGCTGAACCCGATCGGTCTGAAATGCGGCCCGACGACAACGGCCGAAGACCTCAAGGTTCTGATGTCCAAGCTGAACCCGGACAACGAAGAAGGCCGTCTGACCCTGATCGCGCGCTTCGGCGCGGGCAAGGCGGGCGAGCATCTGCCGCGCCTGATCAAGGCCGTCAAGGAAGAGGGCGCCAAGGTGACCTGGGTCTGCGACCCGATGCACGGCAACACGATCAAGTCGGCCACCGGCTACAAGACCCGGCCGTTCGAATCGGTCCTGCGCGAGGTTCGGGATTTCTTCGGCGTGCATCAGGCCGAGGGCACGATCCCCGGCGGCGTGCATTTCGAGATGACCGGACTGGACGTGACCGAATGCACCGGCGGCGTCCGCGCCGTCAGCGAAGAGGACCTGTCGGACCGCTACCACACCGCCTGCGACCCGCGCCTGAACGCATCGCAGTCGCTGGAGCTGGCGTTCCTGGTGGCTGAAGAGCTGACCAACCTGCGCCGTGACCGAAAGGACCGCGCGGCAAGCTGAGGCATGTCGGATTGAAACGCAAACGGCGGGCCCTCGGGTCCGCCGTTCTGCTTTTCACTCGTCGCGAGAGAAGACCAGCCGCAGGTGTTTCGCCGGTCTCTGGAAATCGGCCTGATCCTCGGCAAAGCCCGCCTCGAAAGGCCGGCTGTTGTGGGCCTGATCCTGAATGTTCACCAGTGTGCGGATCCGAGTGTCCTCGATTCCGAACCGTCGCGGCGTAGCGCCGATCGCGCCATCGCTGACCATCACACCCAGCACCCGGCTGACATCCCCCAGATCACTTCTGAGGGGCAACAGGATCATGCGGGCCTGCAGCCGCGTCCGGCCGAGCTTGCCTTTTGAAACAAGGCTGAACTCACCGATCGCCGGAGCGGCGAACACCTCTTCCAGCGCCTCTGACACCTGATCACGGGCGCTGGGATCAAAGAAGGCGGTCAGAGGCATTCCGCGCACCTCCATCCCCGCGATCTTGTTCAGATGGCTTCCCGCCAGTCGAAACCGGGCGAGGCCGGGCGCGATGCGTTCCAGAATGAATGTGTATTCCAGAATGTTCTCGAGGCCGCGTGGGTCGATCTGGGAACGCTTGGGAACGCCGTCGCCGCTCAGCAGCGCGGTCCAATACGCCTCAGCCTGACGGATGGGGAACAGACTGCGCCCACTGTCAAAGCGATCCATTGCGATGATCTTTCCAGCTTTCGACCCGGAACCATTCCAGAAGAAGGTTTTCATTACCATGCACCTCGTGTCGATTGGCGGCCATCCGGTCCGTGCGCCATGCAAAGCGATAGCGGCCGACCCATCCTTCGACTGACAGATTGACGCGGGTTTATTCAATTTTGGACCAAATCTTTAAGGAATGGTTAACTTCTTGCGATGAATTGCACATCCGGCAAGGTCTTGCCCTATGGGGTACGATAGCTTTAGGTGCAGCAGAACAAGGCTGCGCAGCAGTGGGAAAGGGCAGGCATGATCAAATCCATGACCGGTTTCGCATCCGGAAAGGGCGCATTGGGGCCGCACAGCTGGAGCTGGGAGCTGCGCAGTGTCAACGGCAAGGGTCTGGACATGCGGTTGCGGGTGCCGGACTGGCTGACGGGACTTGAGGCTGCGCTGCGCGCGGATATGTCCAAACAGATCAGCCGGGGCAACGTGACGTTGAGCTTGCGCGTTGCCCGCGAAGAAACCGCCGCCGAACTGAAGCTGAACGAAGTCGCAATGAGCGCCGCGCTGGATGCGCTGGCGCAGGCCGAGGAATTGGCGGTCAACAAGGGTGTCGCGCTTGCTCCGTCAAAGGCCAGCGATCTGCTGATGCTCAAGGGGATGCTGGACGCAGCAGCCGAAGACGACGATCCCGCGCCGCTGGTCGAGGCGTTGAAATCCGAATTTGGCAGTCTGCTGGCCGAGTTTGTGACAATGCGCCGGGATGAGGGGCAAGCCCTGGCTTCCATCCTGTCGGCCCAGTTGGATCAGATCCAGACCCTGACCGAGCAGGCCAGCGAGCTGGCCGAGCTGCGCAAGGAAGCCATGGCCGACACTCTGCGCCAGAACCTTGCGCGGGTAATGGAAAACAGCCAGGGCGCCGATCCCGACCGGGTGGCGCAGGAGTTGGCCCTGATCGCGGTCAAGGCGGACATCACCGAAGAACTGGACCGCCTGGCCGCCCATGTCGTAGCCGCGCGCGCTCTGCTGGAGCAGGAGGCCCCGGTCGGCCGCAAGTTGGATTTCCTGATGCAGGAGTTCAACCGCGAGGCCAACACGCTGTGCTCCAAATCCCAGAATTCGGACCTGACAACGATCGGACTGGAGTTGAAGGCGGTGATCGATCAGTTGAGAGAGCAGGTGCAAAATGTCGAATAAGCAAGGAAAAGTGTAATGGCGGATCGCCGCGGTCTACTCATCATCCTTTCGTCGCCCTCGGGTGCCGGAAAATCCACTTTGGCCCGTCGCCTGATGGAGTGGGACACCGATCTCGAGTTTTCGATCTCGGCCACTACCCGCGCCCCGCGCCCGGGTGAGGAACATGGACGCGAATACTATTTTCTCAGCGAAGATGATTTCCGCCAGCAAGTGTCAAATGGGCAGATGCTGGAACATGCCCATGTGTTCGGCAATTTCTACGGCTCACCCGCTGGACCAGTGCGCGAAGCGATCCAGAGCGGGCGGGACGTGCTGTTTGACGTAGACTGGCAGGGTGAAGTGCAGATCCGGAATTCCGAGCTGGGCAAACATGCTTTGTCCATTTTCATTCTACCGCCATCGATCAAAGAGCTGCGCCGCCGGCTTGAAACTCGCGGTCAGGACAGCGCCGACGTCATTTCCAAGCGCATGATGAAAAGCTGGGACGAAATCAGCCATTGGGGCTACTACGACTATGTGTTGATCAATGACGATCTGGCCGCAACCGAGGAAAAGCTGAAGACGATCGTCAGCGCCGAGCGGATGCGCCGTATTCAGCAGCCCCGGTTGCAGGATCACGTCCGCGCCCTTCAATACGAATTCGAGAGCATGTCATGACCATTTACGCATTGGGACAGGACGTCCCGCAGATCCACGAAGACAGCTGGGTTGCGCCGGACGCGAACCTGATCGGCAAAGTCGTCCTGGAGCGAGGTGCATCCGTCTGGTTCGGGTGCACCATCCGTGCCGATCACGAAGAAATCCGCGTTGGCGAGGGCAGCAACGTGCAGGAGAACTGCGTGATGCATATCGACGCTGGTTTTCCTCTGACGATCGGAAAGAACTGCACCATCGGCCACAAAGTGATGCTGCATGGCTGCACCGTCGGTGACAACAGCCTGATTGGTATGGGAGCCATCGTCCTGAACGGCGCGAAGATCGGCCGGAACTGCCTGATCGGGGCAGGGGCCCTGATCACGGAAGGCAAGGAGATCCCCGACAACTCGCTGGTGATGGGAGCCCCTGGCAAGGTGGTCCGGCAACTGGACGAAGCGGCGGCCCGGCGGATCACGTTCAGCGCGCTCCACTATCAAGAGAACATGCGCAAGTTCCGGGAAACGCTGACGCCCGTTTCGCCCGTCGCATAGGTCCTGTGAACCGGTCATGAGCAACGAACTGCTTGCCGAAGTCGTCTCTGCTTTGCCGATGCCCGCATTGATGGTCGATCAGACCGAGCGGATCATCGCCTCGAACGCGGATGCGCGTGCGCTGTTGGGCCGAAACATCGACGGTCGCCATTTTGCGACGATCCTGCGACAGCCGCAGGTCATCGAAGCGATGGAGAAAAGCTTGCGGAGCAAGGGGCCGGCCAACAGCCGGCATCTGGCGAACGACGGCGCACAGGACACTGCGTTTCAGGTCCACTGTCGGTACATGCAGGGCGTTGGCGCGGTTTCCGGTGGCGCGGTTCTGGCAACGTTCATGGATGTGACCCACCTTGAACAGGCCAGCCAGATGCGCCGTGACTTCGTTGCCAATGTCAGCCACGAACTTCGTACCCCACTGACCGCTCTGATGGGCTTCATCGAGACTTTGCAAGGACCGGCGAAGGATGACGCGGCGGCCCGGGACAGATTCCTGAAGATCATGACAGCAGAGGCCAACCGGATGAACCGTCTGGTCGGTGACCTGCTGTCGTTGAATCGGGTCGAGAGCGAAGAGCGCGTTCGGCCAAGGCAGCAGATTGAACTGATCGAGCTGCTGCGCGTGACGCTCGAGACGTTGCGCCCCTTGGCGGATGACGCGGGCGTTTGCCTGTCTCTGAGCGCCCCGGATAACCCCGTTCGCCTTCCGGGCGACAATGACCAGCTGCGGCAGGTCTTCACTAACCTGATTGAAAACGCGATCAAATATGGCGGCAGCGGTGGTGGTGTCGATGTGCAAGTGACGGTTTCAGATCAGGATACCGCGATCCGGGGACCGGCCGCCCGGGTGAGGGTCATCGACAAGGGCCCTGGCATCGATCCGGTTCATCTGCCTCGACTTACCGAACGGTTTTACCGCGCCGACAGCCACCGCTCGCGCGAGTTGGGGGGGACGGGGCTGGGCCTGGCTATCGTCAAGCACATCATCAACCGCCACCGCGGTCGGTTGCGGGTGGAAAGTGATTTGGGAAAGGGCGCGGTGTTCACCGTCATTTTGCCCATGTAAGACTGGCGCGTGATAGGCTAGGAACGGTCAAGCCGAGTACTCGGACCAAAAAACGAAGGACCCGCCACCCGTGGATAGCGCATTGGAAACCGAAACCCTCAAGGTCTCAGCCAGGAACGTGAACGTGTTCTATGGTGACACGCACGCCATCAAGGACGTGAATGTAGAAATCCAGGACAAGACCGTTACGGCGTTCATCGGGCCCTCGGGGTGCGGCAAGTCTACCTTTTTGCGGTGTCTGAACCGGATGAACGACACCATCGACATCTGTCGGGTCGAGGGTGAAATCCGCCTGGATGGGGAAGACATCTATGACAAGCGGATCGACCCCGTGCAACTGCGCGCCAAGGTCGGCATGGTGTTTCAGAAACCCAACCCTTTTCCAAAGTCGATCTATGACAACATCGCATACGGCCCGCGCATTCATGGTCTGGCCAAGACCAAGGCCGAACTTGACGAGATCGTCGAGAAATCCTTGCGCCGCGGCGCCATCTGGGACGAGGTGAAGGATCGCCTGGACGCCCCTGGCACCGGTCTGTCAGGAGGGCAACAACAGCGCCTGTGTATCGCCCGCGCCATCGCCACGGCACCCGAAGTTCTGTTGATGGACGAGCCCTGTTCGGCGCTGGACCCGATTGCCACCGCCCAGGTCGAAGAGCTGATCGATGAACTGCGTGAGAGGTTCTCGGTCGTGATCGTCACCCATTCGATGCAACAGGCGGCGCGTGTCAGCCAGAAAACGGCGTTTTTTCACTTGGGCAATCTTGTCGAGTTCGGTGATACCGCCCAAATCTTCACCAACCCCGAAGACCCGCGTACCGAAAGCTACATCACCGGCCGCATCGGCTGAGAACAGGTAAAAGACCATGAGTGAACAACATATTGCATCTGCTTTCGACCGTGATCTTGAGGCGGTCCAAGCCCACATCATGAAAATGGGTGGTCTGGTCGAGGCCGCGATCACAGGTGCGGCCCGTTCGCTGGAAACGCGGGACGAGGAACTGGCGCAGCAGGTGCGGCAGGGCGACAAGGCGATTGATGCGCTTGAGGACCTGATCAACGAAGAAACCGCCCGGGTAATCGCCCTGCGGGCGCCCACCGCCGGCGATTTGCGGTTGGTGCTGTCGGTTCTCAAGGTTTCGGCCAATCTGGAACGCATCGGCGATTACGCAAAGAACATCGCCAAGCGCACCACCATTCTGGTCGAGGCCAACCAGATCGGCGGCAGCACCGCCGCACTGCGCCGCATGGCGCGCGAGGTCGAGCGGATGTTGCGTGACGCATTGGATGCCTATATTCAACGGGATGCTGAACTGGCCCGTGACGTCATCGATCGGGACCAGGAAGTGGATCAGATGTACAACGGCCTGTTCCGCGAGTTGCTGACCTTCATGGCTGAAGACCCGCGCAACATCACGGCCTGCATGCATCTGCATTTCATCGCCAAGAACATCGAGCGGATGGGCGACCATGTCACTGCCATCGCCGAACAGGTGATCTATCTGGTGACCGGTGAACGGCCGACCGAAGCCCGCCCGAAAGCAGACAACACCTCGCAATCTCTGTAAGAGGTGGCCGGCATGCCGACGGGCCAGCCGACTATCCTGATTGTCGATGATGAGCCCGCGCTGCGCGAGGTGCTGGCG
This sequence comes from Ruegeria sp. BC2, assembly GCF_056539245.1. Lineage (NCBI taxonomy): Bacteria > Pseudomonadati > Pseudomonadota > Alphaproteobacteria > Rhodobacterales > Roseobacteraceae > Ruegeria > Ruegeria sp. BC2. The sequence continues at coordinate 1,123,119 of NZ_JBQFUQ010000001.1, read as the reverse complement.
TACAACATGCAGTCCGCCGGGTACGAAGTGGTTCAGGCGGCAAGCGGCGAAGAAGCCCTGGTGCTGGTCCAAGAGGTGGCGCCTGATCTGATTGTTCTTGACTGGATGATGCCCAATCTCAGCGGGATTGAGCTGTGTCGTCAGCTAAAGGCACGCCCGCAGACCCGCGCGATTCCGATTATCATGCTGTCGGCGCGGTCCGATGAGGTGGACAAGGTGCGCGGTTTGGAGACGGGGGCCGATGACTATGTGGCCAAACCATATTCGATGGCGGAGTTGATGGCGCGGATCCGAGCTCAACTGCGTCGGGTACGCCCGGCGGCGGCTGCGGAAACCCTGGAATATCACGACATCGTCGTGGACCTCGAAAGCCACAAGGCCAGTCGGGCGGGCAAGCCGCTCCGGATGGGGCCAACCGAATTCCGGCTGCTGTGCACCTTCATGGAGAAGCCGGGGCGCGTGTTCAGTCGCGATCAGCTATTGGACCGTGCCTGGGGGCGCGACGTCTATGTCGATTCCCGCACCGTGGATGTCCATATTGGTCGACTGCGCAAGGCGTTGACGGCGTTTGGCGGAGCCGACCCCTTTCGAACGGTTCGAGGTGCTGGATACGCGCTGGATTAGCCTATCTGGGCAGAGTTTCGTCGTTTTGGGCCTGAGACGCCAACCAGTGACGGAAGTGCCGAAGTGTCGGATCTTCGGACTTTGAGCTTGGCCAGACCAGGTAATAGGCCCCCATGGTTTCAACCGGATCCTTGCAGGCTGCAACAAGTCTGCCGGTCGCGAGGTCTTGCTCGATCAGATAGTTGGGCAGCAGGGCGACGCCCAGCCCATGCAGGGCGGCTTGATTGATGGTCGTGAATTGATCGTGCACCGTACCGGGCAGGGCGCCTGAATGCGGAACGCCCATTTGTTTGAACCAGTCTTGCCAAGCGCGCGGGCGGGTCTGGATGTGAAGCAGGGGCAGTTTCAGCAATTCGCGCGGATCGTCCGGCGCGCCTCCTGGCAGCAGCGAGGGGGCACATACCGGCAGAACCCTTTCCACCTTCAGCAGCAGACGCTCGGTTCCGGGCCAATCCGGTTCCCCGAAATGTAACGCAGCATCAAAGGGTTCCGACGAGAAATTGAAAGGCCTCAGGCGCGTGGACATGTTGATAGTGATGTCAGGATGCAAACGGGCAAAATCCGGCAGCCGTGGCACCAGCCAACGCATTCCGAATGTCGGCAGGATTGCCAGATTCAGCGTTCCACCCACTGGCGCGACGTGCAGTTTCAGGGAGGCCTGCGCAATTTGGTTCAGACCTTGCCGTATTTCCGCGACATAGTCCTGCGCCACCGGCGTCAACGCCAATCGCTTTTTGTCACGCAGAATGAGCTGCACGCCCAGCTGGGTCTCGAGCGTCTGCAGTTGCCGGCTGACGGCGCTCTGGGTCAGCGCAAGCTCTTCCGCGGCGGCCGAGGCGGAACCCAACCGGTCCAATGCTTCGAGCGCGCGAAGCGAAGAAATTGACGGAAAAAGTCGACGAGGCGTATCCATCTATGCGTTTTACTCATGAAAACTTGCAAATGTCTCGCTGTTTTTTGCGTAAATTGCAGGGTAGGGTGCGTATGAACTTCAGTTTGGAGCCAGAAGATGAACGCCCCCGACACCAAACCTGCATTGCGCGCAAAGGATGCGCCCGATCTTGGCCGCTTTACCTGGGACGATCCGTTCCGCCTGTCTGATCAACTGACCGAGGATGAACGCCTGATCGCCGACAGCGCGCGTGCGTATGCGCAGGAAAAGCTGCAGCCTCGGGTAACTCAGGCGTTTCAGAACGAGGAAACCGATCCTGAAATCTTCCGCGAGATGGGCGAAATGGGCTTGCTGGGCACCACCATTCCCGAAGAATACGGCGGGATTGGCGCCGGTTACGTCACCTACGGTCTCGTCGCGCGCGAGGTCGAACGTGTGGATTCCGGCTATCGCTCGATGATGTCGGTGCAAAGCTCGCTGGTGATGTATCCGATCTATGCCTATGGCAGTGAAGAGCAGCGCCGGAAATACCTGCCGAAACTGGCCAGTGGTGAATGGATCGGTTGCTTTGGCCTGACCGAACCGGATGCGGGGTCTGATCCGGCGGGCATGAAAACCCGGGCGGAAAAGATCGACGGCGGCTACCGTCTGTCCGGCAGCAAGATGTGGATTTCCAACGCGCCAATTGCCGATGTGTTTGTTGTCTGGGCCAAGTCCGATGCGCATGACGGAAAGATCCGCGGCTTCGTACTGGAAAAAGGCGCCAAAGGTCTGAGCGCGCCCAAGGTCCAAAACAAGCTTAGCCTGCGCGCGTCAATCACCGGCGAAATCGTGATGGATGGCGTGGAGGTCGACGAAAGTGCCTTGCTGCCGCACGTCCAGGGGCTGAAAGGGCCGTTCGGATGCCTGAACCGAGCACGCTATGGCATCAGTTGGGGTGTCATGGGGGCCGCAGAATGCTGCTGGCACGCGGCGCGTCAGTATGGATTGGATCGCAAGCAGTTCAATCGTCCTTTGGCGCAGACACAGCTGTTCCAAAAGAAACTGGCGGACATGCAGACTGAAATCGCGTTGGGTGTGCAGGCCAGCCTGACGGTCGGACGGCTGATGGACAAAGCCGAAGCAGCGCCTGAGATGATCTCGATCATCAAGCGGAACAACTGCGGCAAGGCCTTGGATATCGCGCGGATGGCGCGGGACATGCATGGTGGCAACGGGATCTCGTTGGAGTTCCAAGTCATTCGTCACATGGTCAACCTTGAGACCGTCAATACCTACGAGGGCACGCATGATGTTCATGCGTTGATCCTGGGGCGGGCGCAGACAGGGTTGCAGGCCTTCTACTGATCCTCAGTCTAAAGATCGCGTAATCTGTATTATGTAAATAAAGATGTGAAGTCTGGCACCGCCACGTTCGCATTGGCGGTGCTATTTCATCCTGTTACGGTCCTGTGTGAAACCAAGACAGGATGCGCTGATGGACCTTCAAGGAAAAATTGTAGTTGTTACCGGTGCAGCCCAAGGTATCGGCAAAGGTATGGCGACGCGCTTCGCCGCGGATGGCGCGCGTGTGATCTGTGCGGATATCGATGAAGCCGGCGCCGAAGCCGTCGCCCAAGACATTGGCGGGCATTCGGTCAAATGCGATGTTGCCGACGAACACGATACCCAGCAAATGATCGACAGCGTCGAATCCAGCATCGGCCCCATTGACCTATTCTGCGCCAACGCCGGCATCCTGACGCTTGGCGGTCTCGATGTTCCCGATGCGCATTGGGACAGGATCTGGAAGATCAACGTCATGTCTCATGTGTGGACGGCCCGCCATCTAGTGCCACGGATGATTGCGCGCGGCGGCGGCTACATATTGATCACGGCTTCCGCTGCGGGGCTGCTCAACCAGCCCGGAGCCGCGCCATACGGAGTCACCAAACATGCGGCGGTTGGTTTCGCGGAATGGCTGGCTTTGACCTATGCCGACAAAGGCATCCGGGTTTCGGTCTTGTGTCCTCAGGCCGTCCGATCGGAAATGACCAAAGGGTTTGAAGACTCAGTTGCCGCGATTGATGGCATGCTTGAACCCGAGGACGTGGCACAGGCTTGTGTCGAGGCCATTGGCACCGAGACCTTTCTGATTCTGCCGCATCCGCAGGTTCTGGATTACATGCGCTTGAAAACCGCCGATTACGACCGTTGGATTTCAGGAATGAACAAGTTGAATCAGCAGTTTGCAGGCGATACCTAGATTTTCTTGCGGGCGCGGCGCAGAAGGCCTTCCTGCGCGACGGAGGCGACCAAGGTACCGTCCTGCGCATAGATTGACCCGCGGTTGAAGCTGCGTCCCTGCCCCGTCCATGGCGACTCCATGGAATAGAGATGCCAATTCTGGAAATGAACCGGTGCATGAAACCAGATCGCGTGATCCAGGCTCGCGCCATTGATTTCGCCCGTGAACCAGCTCAACCCGTGCGGCCGCATGCCGGAACTCAGCAGCGCCATGTCCGAGGCATAGGCCAGCAACAGGTGTTGGGTCACGTGATCAGCCTGTTCCGCTGCTCCCATGCGCAACCACAGATGGTTTCGGTCGTCGCTTTTCTCGGGCTGGAAGATGTCCAAGGGATCAATCTCGCGCACCTCGATCGGACGTTCGCGCAGCAGTTCGGCGCGCAGCCTATCGGGAACGCGGTTCAGGTATTTCTGCCGCAATTCATCGCGGGACGGTTGCGTTTCGGGCGATGGGACATCAGGCATCGCGTGCTGATGGTTCCAGCCTTCATCCTGAATGTGGAACGAGGCCGACATGTTGAGGATCTGCTTGCCGTGCTGGATTGCCACCACGCGCCGTGTGGTGAACGACCCGCCATCCCGCGCGCGATCTACCTGATAGATAACCGGAATTTCCGGATCTCCCGGACGGATGAAGTACGCATGCAGTGAATGGCAAAGGCGGTCTTCGACCGTTCGGTACGCGGCCGCCAGAGCCTGCGCAATGACCTGACCACCGAAGATCCGCGTGGGCGTTTCACCGCCGGACCCGGTGCCTCGGAACAAGTCTACCTCAAGGCGTTCAATGTCCAGCAAATCCAACAGGATGCGTTCGGCTTCGGTCATTCGACTCTCTCTGGTTCTGTTCGTGATCGGCCTAGCAGGCCCGCGCGGGTCATTCAATGAGGGCGGCGTGAACCAGGGCTTTGAGTTCTGAGCGTGACGGGTAAGAACTGGAGGGCGACAACTGAGTAAAGAAAACAGCCGACAGGTCGTTCTTTTGGTCGACCCAGAAAAAGGTCGACGCCATGCCGCCCCAACTGAAATCTCCAACCGATCCGGGGGTACGTGCACGGCCCGGGTCCAAAACCACAGCGCCGCCAAGCCCGAACCCCATGCCGTCCATCGGCTGTTCGGCAAAGCTTTGAGGCCCCATGGATGCGATGTCGCCCGGCAAGTGGTTGCGCATCATGAAGTCCACCGTGCTCGGGCCTAGCAGTCGTTGATCACCCGCCTGCCCTTTGGCGCGCAGCATCTCGGCGAAACGGGCAAAATCGTCGATCGTGCTGACCAGCCCACCACCGCCGGAAAACAGCGTGGCCGCTTCAAATGGCGAGTCTCCGGCCTGATCCACCAATCGCAACCTTTCGCCGCCGGACTTGGCCGCGTTCAGAGCCATCGCGTCTCCCTCGAGCGGTGTGTAGAGCGAGGCGAACCGGTCCCCTGCCCCTTTGGGAACCGAAAACCCGGTTTCGTCCATCCCAAGCGGCCCAAAGATCTCATCGGCAAAGAATTGGTCCAAACTCCTGCCGGACACGACTTCGACTACCCGTCCGATAACGTCGATGCCGACCGAATACTCCCAGCGGCTGCCGGGTTGAAACGCCAGCGGCAATGCAGCCACGGCCCGAACCTGATCGGCCAGTGGACCCTGGTCCGGTTTGAACATCAGGTCCTGAGCATCCATCGCGGCGGGAAGAACGCCCGGATTGAACGGATAGCTTAGCCCGCTGGTGTGGGTCAGCAGTTGATGCAGGGTCGGCGGCGTCGAGTCTTCTGTTTGTTCAATGGATTGCGCGTCTTTCCGCAACGCCTTCATTTCGGCGAATTCCGGCAGAAACTCGGATACCGGCGCCTCAAGGTGCATCAGACCTTGTTCTACCAAGATCATCAGCGCTGTCGTGGTCACCGGCTTGGTCATCGAGTAGATGCGAACCAAGGTCTCGCGGTCGTACGGCAAATCACTCTCGAGACTGCGCAATCCGCAATCGTGAAAGAAAACTTCGCGCCCGTGCTGCTTCAACAGAAAGGCGCACCCGGGGTATTTTCGTTCGTCCACATACCTTTGCATCCATGTCTGAATGCGGTTCAGCCTCGTCCGATCAAACTGCATTGGCCGAAATTTCCCCGTTTTTTCTTTCACCTGCGCGCAATCCTGCCGCCCCGTGGCAAAGAAAAACAGCCCAAAAACACAGCCGGCGAAAATTGCCGGGCGAGCGATCTGCAAGTCTGCTCTCGGCCACGACCTGCGACGCTGCTAGACTGACGGCGTTCTGGATTCGTGATTTGCAGCCGTTACCCCTGAATTCGCCACCGGTCGGAGGTGCCAGATGACGCAGAACGTGGAATTCGTATACGACTTTTGCAGCCCGAACGCTTACCTCGCTCATAAGGTTTTGCCAGATCTCGCCGCGCGCCACGGGGCTGAGATTCGCTTTGTGCCGGTTCTGCTGAGTACAGTTTTCAAGGCCACGAACAACCAGAGCCCATTTCAGGCGTTCTCGGAAAATCGGAAGAAATCGACGTATCTGACCCATGACCTGCACCGCTTTGCGCGGCGGCGAGGCCTGAACTTTCATATGAGCCCCTATTTTCCGCTGAACACGAAATTCGCCATGCGTGGCGCGGTCGCGGCGATGGGAAAATCATGGGAAGACAGATATGTAGACGCCGTTTTTGATGCAATATGGGTGCACGGGCAGAAGATTGACGACCTGAATGTGTTGACCGACATCATTCAAGAACGTGACCTGCCCGTACGAAAAATCCGTGAGGCGATCACCGGCGATTTGGCCAAGCAGACCTTGAAGGATCAGACAAAGGCGGCCGTTCGCCGCGGAGTTTTCGGGGTGCCCAGCCTGTTTGTCGGGTCCGAGATGTTTTTTGGTAAGAACAGCCTGGCCAACGTAGAACTTGAACTCGAGACGTTGCACTAAGGTTTCAGGGACGCAGTCCCAATTGCCGGGCGGCATCTATCAGCTTGTGCGCGAGGTCTCCTTCAAGCTCTTCCGGGGTCACATAAAAGCTGGGCCCGCCGATATTCAATCCAAATACCCGCCCGTCGCTGGCGGTGGACACTGGAACGGAAATGGCATGGACGTCGTCCCGCCACAGAGAATATCCGGTACAATAACCTTGTGTATCGTACTCATCCAAAGCGGTTTTTATCGAGTCGCGCAGGTGATTTTCGGGCAGGTTCAGATCGCGTCGAGCAGCGTCAATCGCCGTTTCCCTTTGATCCTCGGTCATGCCAACCAGAATGGCCCGCCCCATGGCCGAGGAGAACAACGGCAGCCGGGATCCGACATGCATGGTAAGCGCCACGTTCTGCGTCGACCTGCTGACCGCGACGTATACGACCTCTGCCCGATGCGCTTCGCCCAGCGCGGCCGTCAGGTACGGATTGGCTCCATCGCGCAGTTCCCGCAGCACCTCGACGGCCCGCTCGCATATGTCAGCCGCACCCAGAACTCCGAATCCCAGCCGCAGCACTCCGACACCAAGCCGATAAGAACCGCCTGCGTGATCCTGAACAAGGTAACCCAGTTGGCACAGCGTATGGGTCAACCGCGAGATCGTTGGCTTGGGCAGACCCGTGCGTTCAGCAAAATCCGTGTTGGTCAGTGCCGTTTCGCCGTGGCGAAAGCACCGCAGCAGTTCAAGCCCCCGCGCCAGTGCGGTGACGAAGTTCCGATCCTTGCCAGTGTCGGCGCTTGATGATGTCTCGGATACCACGCCTGCCCCTCTATCCCAGCGCTGCAAGGCCATGTTTGGCGAACATGGGCACATAGGCTCCGAATGCGCGCGCCCGGGCCGGATCGGATGCATTCCCGTCCAGAGCGCGTTTGTAGACGCCTTGGAGAATTCCGGCCATTCGGAAGAAATTGAACGCAAGATAGAAACCGAAATTGTCGATCCCCGCCAATCCGCGCCGCTGACAATATGAGGCGATGAACTGCTGATCGCTGGGCAGCCCAAGGCTGCCGCGGTCAACACCGGCCAGCCCCCGACCCTCTTTGCCCGGCGGCATCTGCCATTGCATGATTACGGCCGCCAGATCGGCATAGGGATGGCCGATGGTGGACAGCTCCCAATCCAGGACCCCGATGCAGCGGGTTCCGTCCCGCTCGAACATCAGATTGTCGATGCGATAGTCGCCATGAACCAGCGTTCGTTGACCATCATCCGCCGGGATCGAGCTTTCCAGCGCGTCGATCAGCGCATCCATGTCGGCAACCGTTTCGGTTTCCGAGGCGCGATACTGTTTGGTCCAGCGCGCGATCTGGCGTTCAAAGTAGTTGCCGGTCGGTCCATAATCGGACAGGCCCACGGCGTCGATGTCGACCATGTGCAATTCGGCCAGAACCCGGTTCATCTCGTCCAGAACGGCGCTGCGGGTTTCGTTGGTTTCGCCCTTCATGGTCGGTTCCAGAAAATTCCGACCGTCCAGACGCTCCATGACATAGAAGGCAGAGCCGATGATGCTGTCATCCTCGCACAGCACGTACATGCGCGGCACCGGTACTTTGCTGTGCGCCAACGCGGTCTGAACACGGAATTCGCGGTCGACCGCGTGGGCAGATTTCAGCAGAACTCCGGGCGGTTTACGCCGCAGAACATAGGATTTTCCAGGTGTGCGCAGTTCGTAGGTCGGATTGGACTGACCCACCGTGAACTTCGTCGCCTCAAGCGGACCGGCATAGCCTTGCAGGTTGGCGCGCAGATAGGCATCTACGGCGACAAGGTTGAGGGTGTTCGGGTCATCGTTCATGCGATCGGCCTCGCTTGATACTGGACCGGGGTTCACAGGGCATCGGCAAAGATGTTTCCTCCGGTCAGAACGTTGATACCACCCGAGACCGGGATCACGGCGCCGGTCACGTAACTGCCGCCGCGTCCGCTGAGGAACAGCATACAGCCCGCGATGTCCTCGTCGCGCCCGACACGGCCCAGCGGGACCGACTTGCCCACTTTCTCGCGTTTTTCCTCGTCAGCCGTGGCAAAGGCGGTCATGCGCGAAACGAACGGTCCCGGTGCCAGAGCATTCACAGTCACGCGGTAGGGCGACAGCTCCTTTGCCATGATCTTGGTCAGATGGATGACGGCCGCCTTCGACGCGGAATAGCTGTAGGCGCCATCTCCCATGGGAACCTCTCCCATCACCGATGCGACGTTGATCACCCGTGCAGGATCATCGTCCGAACCCGATTGCATCAGCAGAGGAAGCAGCTTCTGGGTCAGATGAAAGATGCCGGCGACATTCACGGACATGACTTTGTCCCAGGCGTCATAGGGAAACTGTCCCATTGGCGCGCCCCACGAAACGCCGGCATTGTTCATAAGGATATCAAGCTTTTGGGTGCGGTTGTTCACCTCTTCGACCAGCGCATCAATGCCGGCCTCGCTGCTGACGTCACCGGCAAACCCTTCGGCGGTTCCGGGCGCATCCAGCGCGTTCAGTTCGGCGGCCACAGCTTCGCAGGCTTCGCCCTTGCGCGAGGCGATCAGCACCCGCGCACCCGCGCGCAGCAGAGCCTCGGCTGCCATCCGACCAATGCCGGTCGCACCACCCGTGACCAGAGCAGTCTTGCCCGCTAGCGAAAATAAGTTCTCCGGTGTCATCAGCCTCTCCCCATAATTCGTTTTTGTTGCGTCCTGAGTTCAACTTCAGGCCGGGTCAGTTTCACTATGCAGAATTGCATTTCACATCTGCCTTGACAACATGGTGTCAGGACCCGACCTTCGGGCCAACAAATGGCGAGGATCGGAAAACGAAATGCAAGCATTACTCAGCGTCGCCCCGGGTGGTCCGGAAACACTTGAACTGACCACCCTGCCCGATCCAACGCCCAAAAAGGGTCAGGTGCTGATCCGGGTACGTGCGGCAGGCGTGAATTTTCCGGACACGCTGATCATCCGCGATTTGTACCAGATGAAACCACCGCGCCCCTTCGCGCCCGGAGGGGAGGTGTCGGGCGATGTGATCGCCGTTGGAGATGGTGTTTCCGATCTGAAGGTCGGTGACCGCGTTCTGGCCCTGACAGGTCACGGAGGTTTCGCCGAACAGCTGTGCATTCCGGCCGCCAGCGCCGTTCCCATCCCGGAGTCCATGCCGTACGAGGATGCGGCTTGTTTCATTTTCACCTACGGAACGTCCTACCATGCACTGAAGGATCGCGCCGGGCTCAAAGGCGGTGAAACTCTGTTGGTGCTTGGGGCCGCTGGCGGTGTCGGCTCGGCCGCGGTTGAATTGGGCAAAGCCATGGGCGCGCGTGTGATTGCTGCGGTGTCCACGGAAGACAAAGCTCAGTTCTGCAAGGATTTGGGCGCTGATGAAACGATCGTCTACTCCAAGGAGATGACGCGAGAGGCGCAAAAAGCGTTCTCGTCAGAAATCAAGAAGCTGGCGGGCGGTGATGGCGTTGATGTGGTCTATGATGCGGTTGGCGGCGACTACGCCGAGCCAGCATTGCGCGCGATGGCCTGGAAGGGGCGGTTTTTGGTCGTTGGCTTTCCGGCCGGTATCCCCAACATCCCGTTGAATCTGCCTTTGCTCAAAGGCTGTGAGATCGTCGGCGTGTTCTGGGGCGCGTCCGTATTCCGCGATCCGGCCGGACATGCCGAAAACTTGCGGGAACTGTTTGCCATGTATCATGGCGGCAAGATCAAGCCGCGTATCAGCGCCCGCTTTTCCTTGCCCCGCGCCGCAGAAGCTTTGGAGATGTTGGGCGATCGGTCGGTTCTCGGCAAAGTTGTCGTGTCCATCGACTAGGAACGACATTCACAGTCGTTTCACAGCCTGTCCCCATGACCTGACCTGCGCCCGCTCGCCTCATGAGAGCAAAGCCGGTAGACGCGTTTTCAATTCGCGGCTATGAAACAGGTATGGGGACAGAAAAATAATGCGTAGTATTCTTGTATTGAACGGACCGAACCTGAACCTTTTGGGCACACGGCAGCCCGAGGTTTATGGTCATACCACCTTGAAGATGATCGAAGACTTGTGCGTTTCGCATGGCGCATCGATCGGGTTGCGGGTCGAGTGCGCCCAATCAAACCATGAAGGTGTGTTGATCGATGCCATCCACGCCGCGCGCGGAACCCATGACGGGATCGTCCTGAATGCCGGCGCGTATACCCACACGTCAATAGCATTGATGGATGCCATTTCGTCGGCTCAACTGCCGGTGGTCGAGGTTCACCTGTCCAATATCCACGCCCGTGAGGCATTTCGGCACAAGTCCTACATCTCGGCCGTAGCCATCGGGCAGATCTGCGGCTTTGGCGCTCAAAGCTATGTTCTGGCGCTGGAAGCGCTGGCCGCGCATCTTCAGGAGGGTAGCGGCGCATGATGACGCTCAAGGAATACCTCAACTTTCTGAGCTATGTGAAAACCCTCGAGGAGCTTTGGGCCGCGCACACCGAACAGATGGCCAAGTATGGTTTTGACCGCCTGTTGTACGGACACACACAATACCGCACCCAAACGTCTTTGGGCGACCCCGAAGATTTCGTGATCCTGACCAATCACTGCAAGGAATACATGGATGGTTTCCTTCGGGATGGTCTGTATTTCCATGCGCCCATGCTGAAATGGGCGCTGGACCACGAAGGGGCCGCAAGCTGGAGCATGATCCGCGAGATGATGTCCAGCGGTACGATGACCAACGAAGAACGCAAGGTGTATGAGTTCAATCGCTCGAAAGGGATCACCGTCGGCTACACGATCAGTTTCACTTCGGTGTCCATGCGGTCGAAGGGGGCAATTTCGCTGGCCGCTCTGAACCGCAGCCAGGACGAGATGGACGAGATGTGGGCTGAGCATGGCGATGATATCCTGCTGATGAACAACATCGCCCACCTCAAAATTCTCACCCTGCCCTACAATCCCCCGAACCGCGCCTTGACCAAGCGGCAGCGTGAGGCTTTGGAATGGGTGGGTGACGGCAAAACGACCCAGGACATTGCCCTGCTGATGGGACTGACTTCGGCAACTGTTGAAAAACACCTCAGGCTGGCGCGCGAGGCTCTCTCTGTCGAGACGACTGCACAGGCGGTTTTGAAGGCTTCGCTGCAGAATCAGATGTTCGTCATGGAGGTCTGAATCCGCTGTCGCGCGGCAGTTGACCTTAGGTAAGGAATACATGACTTCCTAAAACCGCGCAGAAATTGCACATTGATCCTGTTCCGTGAGTGGTGGCTTTAGCCAAGGAACATTTGGACGGATCTTTGTATTGCCAAGGCTCTCCGTTCGCTCTGACAAAGGGCGCTTATTCGTCCGCGTGCCGATGTCGGAAATTTTGGGGGGCCTCGACCATCCCCATCTTGCGGGGCCCTCCAATTACTACTCTGATCAATCGGAAAATTCGCCAATAAAAAACCGGTCGCGCGTCGCGCAACCGGTTTCGGGTGTTTTTGGTTCAGCCCGGAAAACCCGGGCTGAACAGGCGTCAGCCCTGAGCCGCTTTGGCGACTTCAGCGGCAAAGTCTTCTTTTTCGACCACGATGCCTTCGCCAACTTCGAGGCGAACAAAACCGGTGATGGTTGCGCCGGCTTCCTTGGCCGCTGCTTCCACGGTCAGGTCGGGGTTCACAACGAACTGCTGGCTCAGCAGGGTCGATTCCGCGACGAATTTCTTCATGCGGCCCTCGATCATCTTTTCGATGACCTGCTCGGGCTTGCCGGACTCGCGCGCGATGTCCATCTGGACCTGCTTTTCTTTTTCGACAACGGCCGGATTTAGGTCGGCTTCGGACAGAGCGGCCGGGTTCACGGCTGCGATGTGCATCGCGACCTGCTTGCCGATGGCTTCATCGCCGCCCGACAGAGCAACCAGAACACCGATTTTGCCCATGCCGTTGGTTGCAGCGTTGTGGACATACGAGACCACGGTGTCGCCCGACAGTTTGGCCATGCGGCGGACCGACATGTTTTCGCCGATGGTGGCGATCTTGTCGGTCAGCGTGTCGGCAACCGACTTGCCGCCCAGATCAGCGGCCAGCAGTTCCTCAACCGAGTCAACGCCCTGGGCTGCGTAGGTGATCTTGCCGACCATTTCCTGGAACTCGGCGTTCTTCGCGACAAAGTCGGTTTCCGAGTTCACTTCGACAGCAACACCGTTGCCACCTTCGACGTGAACGGCAACCAGGCCTTCTGCTGCGGTACGGCCGGATTTCTTTGCGGCCTTCGCCAGACCTTTGGTGCGCAGCCAATCAACGGCCTCGTCCATGTTGCCGCCGGTTTCGGTTAGCGCTTTTTTCGCGTCCATCATGCCTGCGCCGGTCGAGTCGCGCAGTTCTTTCACCATTGCTGCAGTGATTGCCATCTCTTGGCTCTCCTCAATTCAAACGGAATTGGGGCAGGTCTACCCTGCCCCATATGTCATTTACGTGACGGGCAGCTTACGCTTCGGCCGACGCTTCGGCTTCTTCTGCAACGGCTTCTTCAACCGGTGCTTCTTCGAACTCGCCCAGGTCGACGCCGGCGGCGCCCAGCTGTGCGGTCATGCCGTCCAGCGCAGCACGTGCGGCCAGATCGCAATACAGTGCGATTGCACGGGCAGCATCGTCGTTGCCGGGGATGATGTAGTCGACACCATCCGGCGAGCAGTTGGTGTCGACGACGGCCACAACCGGAATACCCAGCTTGTTGGCTTCGGCGATGGCCAGAGCTTCTTTCTTGACGTCGATGACGAACAGCAGGTCAGGAACGCCGCCCATCTCGCGGATGCCGCCCAGCGAAGCCTGCAGCTTGGCCTGGTCACGCTCCATGCCCAGACGCTCTTTCTTGGTCAGGCCTTCAGCGCCCGATTCCATGGCTTCGTCGATCTGGTTCAGACGGTTGATCGACTGGGAAACGGTTTTCCAGTTAGTCAGCGTGCCGCCCAGCCAGCGGTGGTTCATGTAATACTGAGCCGATTTCTCAGCGGCTTCGGCGATTGGCTGTGCAGCCTGACGCTTGGTACCGACAAACAGAACGCGGCCACCTTTGGCGACGGTGTCACGTACCGCCTGCAGCGCCTGGTCTAGCATCGGAACGGTCTGGGTCAGGTCCATGATGTGGATGCCGTTGCGTGCGCCATAGATGAAAGGCGCCATGCGGGGGTTCCAACGCTGTGTCTGGTGACCAAAGTGAACGCCAGCTTCCAGCAGCTGACGCATGGTGAACTCGGGAAGAGCCATGCTATGTTTTCCTTTTCCGGTTTTCGCCTTGGCGGGGGTGAAAGAAGCGTTTGCTCCAACCGGCGGCCTTGATGAGGATGTCTCCCTCAAAACGACCAAACCCCGCCTGCGGATTTGAATGCCGCGCGTATACGGCAGGTTGACTGACGGTGCAAGGGGCTTTTGCCCCTATTTTTCTGGCCGCGCCAAAGCATGCCCGTGGCGAACGGCCTGCTCGCAATGCGCGGCCAAAGCCTTGCGGTTGTCGAAATCGCTGACCCGGGCCGGAGAATGATAGATCAATTCGACCCGCCCCTGCCGCCGCGCGCCCAGCGTCTTCAGAAGATGCGGGGCAAAATCCATGTCCCCCCACCAGCCATAGAACCGGTCCGGCTGCCCATCGGGCGCGTGGTAGACAACCGAAACCGGCTGAACATACATGAAATCACGCAGTTCATCTGCAAAGAATGCCGCAAAAAGCGTTGTTTTGAATGGTAAAACCCGTAGGCCGTCCGTCGATGTGCCCTCTGGGAAAAACAACAGCTTGTGCCCGGCCTTCAGACGGTCTTCGAACAATCTGGTCTGCTCGCGTGCTTTTTTGGGATTGCGTTCGATGAACACGGTTCCGGTGGCACGGGCCAGCCAACCGATGCCGGGCCAATTCGCCACCTCGGCCTTGGACACGAAGTATACACGCTTGCGGGCGTTGAGCGCGAAGATGTCCAGCCAAGACGTGTGGTTGGCCACGACGGCTCCGCGATGCTGCATCAGCTCACCCGAGCTTGAAAATCCGATCCCAAGAATTCGAAACGCATTGCGACACACGAATTGGGCAATGAAGGGCGTTACTGGTCGACGCAGGCCAAAGATGGGTCTTTCGACCAGGCGCACAAGCAAAAGAACGATCAGACCACCGAACACCAGCACAGCCAGAGGAAGCCCCCGGAGGATCACCAAAATCCAACCCCACACGCCCAACTCAACCGGGTCCGGGTCGTCCGAGCTGTGCCAGACAGCACCGTTTGGCACGTCACGCTCCGCCATAGATGCGTCTCTGTCTTTCGTTCATCCGAGTGGTGTCGAGGATCAGGCAAACGTCGGTGGTGTTGAATGCATGGTCGATGAATGCCCCCTCGCCCACAAACCCGCCCAATCGAAGATAGGCCTTGATCAAGGCCGGAACCTGCAACATTGCACCCCGTCGATCCAGCGCATCTTTCGGAACCAGGTTCATGTTCTGAAAAACATCCGGCTGCGCACGCACCCGCAATTCGGGTGGAGCCAGGTGGTTGTGATGCAGCATCGATAGAGGCTGGGCAATGTGCTTGACGTCTGTGCCGTGAAAGCTGGCAACGCCGAACAGAACCTCGATCTCCCGTTCGGACACATATTTCGCGAGGCCATTCCACAAATGATACATTGCGGTTCCGCCGCGATAGTCCGGATGCAGGCAGGACCGGCCGAGTTCCAGCAATTTGCGGCCGCTGTTTTTCAGAACGGTAAGGTCGTATTCATCCTCAGAGTAGAACCGTCCGACTTCAGCTACGCGGTCACCCGGCAACAGGCGGTAGACTCCGACCACTTCTCCGGTGACGTCGTCATAGGCCAGCATGTGATCAAAATACGGGTCGAACTGGTCGCGTTCCAGGCCCTCTACATGATCGACCATCTCGCCGCCGCCGCCCAATTCACGCACGAAGACGTCATAACGCAGCCGCTGCGCCGCGCGCAGTTCCTCGTCGGTTTCGGCAAGTTTGACAGTGAATGAAGGGCCTGTATCCGGCATGTGGAATGGTCGTTGTCTTGTTGCGATCCCAGCGCTGATACCGCAGCTGCGCGGCGAATGGCAACACGAACCGGGTGGCGAGCCCCGTTAACCTTTCCTAAACCAGTTTCATGGATCAAGAACCGGCATCAAGGCGATGCGTGTTCCGTCAATCACCACTTTGCCCTGGTCGCGAAAGTTCACGGTGATCTTGCCCCCGATGTTGGACTGGACCTGTCCAACGCCCCAGTCGGGGAAATCTGGGTGGCGGACAAACATGCCCGGTGCAAGAATGGCATTCAGATCTGTCATGCGGCGGCTCCGGGTCGGGCATGGGGGATACCACAGGAGGTACGCATGGGCGACACCAACGTCAACCTGGCCGAGTTGATCGGCTCTCGGATCTGCCACGATCTGATCAGCCCGATCGGCGCGATCACCAATGGGCTGGAACTATTGGAGATGGTTGGCGGCACCCAGGGCCCCGAGATGGAACTGATCACCGGCAGCGTCGGCAGCGCCGGGGCGCGGGTTCGGTTCTTTCGCGTGGCCTTTGGCGCGGCCAGCGATCAGCCGCTGGGCCGTAGCGAAGTGACGGAATTGCTGCGCGATGTCGAGCGTGCGGGCCGAGTCCGGGTGCATTGGAACGTCACCGAGGCGATGCCGCGCAATCAGATCAAACTGGCTTTTCTGGCCATCATGTGCTGCGAAAGCGCCATGCCGATGGGCGGCGAGGTAAAGATCGACAGCGTGGGCGACAAATGGACGGTCACTGGTACGGCCGACCGCATGAATGTCGATCCCGACCTGTGGAAAGGCCTCCCAACCGGCACATTCGCCAACAAGGTCACGCCGGCGCAGGTGCAGTTCGCCCTGCTGCCGCAGACGGCGGCCGCTCAGGGCCGCCGGGTTTCAGCCGAGACGGGCGCAACCCGCGTGGTGCTGCGGTTCTGACGCAGCGCCTCAGGCGCGCGTCGTGCCGTTGCCGCGCACCAGGTATTTGAAACTGGTCAACTGCGCCGCCCCCACCGGGCCGCGCGCGTGCATCTTGCCCGTGGCGATTCCGATCTCGGCGCCCATTCCGAACTCACCCCCGTCGGCAAATTGGGTCGAGGCGTTGTGCATCAGGATCGCACTGTCGAGCCGTTCAAAGAAGCGGTCGGCGGCGGACTGATCCTCGGTCATGATGCAATCGGTGTGGTTCGATCCGTATTGCCGGATATGCGCGATTGCTTCGTCGATATCGGTCACCGGTTTTGCGGCGATGATGCTGTCCAGAAACTCCTTGCCCCAGTCGGCATCGGTGGCCGGTACGGTGCCGTCGATGGCCAGCGCACCTGCGGCATGGACCTCGACGCCAGCGGCCAGCAGCGCCGCGATCACGTCGCGCCCCAGCGTTTCCGCGATATCCTGATGCACCAGCAGGCATTCGGCCGCCCCGCAGATGCCAGTGCGGCGCGTCTTTGCGTTCAGCACCACGTCCAGCGTTTTCTGCGGATCCGCAGCCTTGTCGATGTAGATGTGCACGATCCCTTCAAGATGGGCAAAGACCGGCACCCGCGCCTCGCGCTGGACCAACCCGACCAGCCCCTTGCCACCACGCGGCACGATGACGTCGACATAGTCGGTCATGGTCAGCAATTCCTGCACCGCCGCCCGATCACGGGTCGGGACCAGCTGGATCGCATCCTCGGGCAGGTTTGCGGCCTTCAGACCCTCGACCAGGCAAGCGTGGATCGCGGTTGAAGAATGAAAGCTCTCGGATCCGCCGCGCAGGATCACGGCGTTCCCCGACTTGAGGCAAAGCGCCCCGGCATCAGCGGTCACGTTCGGGCGGCTTTCATAGATCACGCCGATCACGCCCAGCGGGGTGCGTACGCGGCGGATGTTCAGCCCCGAAGGCATATCCCATTCGGCCAGAACCTCACCCACTGGATCGGTCTGTTCGGCCACGGTGCGCAACCCGTCGACCATGCCCTGAATGCGCGCCTCGTCCAGCATCAACCGGTCCATCATGGCCGGGCTCAGACCCTTGTCGCGGCCATAGTCCAGGTCTTTCTTGTTGGCCTCGATGATCTGTGCGCGGTTCTTCCACACGGCGTCGGCCGCGGCGATCAACGCGGCGTGTTTGCGCTCGGCCGAGGCGAAAGCCAGATCCCGAGACGCATCCTTGGCGCGCTTGCCAAGATCGGCCATCAGGGCGGGAATGCTGTCAAAGTCCTTCATGTCATCTGCCTTTCCGGTCGTCGGACCAGCCAAATCTATCAGTTTTCGCAGCTACAAAGCCAGATCGTCGCGGTGGATCATCACAGCGCGGCCGGGATAGCCGAGTGCGTCCTCGATCTCGGAGGATTTGCGCCCCTTGATGGCATCGGCCTCATGCGCGGTATAGCGGCTGAGGCCCAATCCCAGACGCCGGCCTTCGTGATCCTTGATCGCCACCGGGTCGCCCCGTCCGAAATCGCCCGTCACTTCGACGATGCCGGCCGGCAACAGGCTTTTGCCATTTTCCAGCGCCCGCGCGGCCCCTGCATCGACCGTGATCTCGCCCCGCGGCTTCATCGCCGAGATCCAGCGTTTGCGCGCCGCATGCGGGTCCAGCTTGGCCTTGAACCAAGTGCTGTTCGCGCCATTGTTCAGCAATTTTAGCGGGTTCAAAGGCGATCCTTCCGTAATCGCCATGTCGCAGCCCGCCGCCGTCGCCATCTGCGCGGCCATCAGCTTGGTCTTCATGCCGCCCTTGGACAGCCCCGAACCGGCGTCACCGGCCATCGCCTCGATCTCGGGCGTGATCGCGTCGATCACGTCAAACCGGGTGGCGGATGGGTCTTCGGCTGGATTGCCGGTGTAGAACCCATCGACATCGGACAGCAGGATCAACTGATCCGCACCGACGGTCACGGCGATCTGCGCGGCCAGTCGATCATTGTCGCCGTATCGGATTTCATCCGTGGCCACCGTGTCATTTTCGTTCACGATGGGCACGACACCCAGCCCCAGCAAAGTTTCCAGCGTCGCGCGTGAATTCAGGTACCGGCGGCGGTTCTCGCTGTCTTCAAGCGTCACCAGAACCTGCGCCGTGGTGATGTCGTGCGGGGCCAACGCCTCTTCATAGGCCCGCGCCAGCCGGATCTGACCGACGGCGGCAGCGGCCTGGGACTGCTCCAGCGACAGCGCGGTTGCGGGCAGACCCAGAACGCCGCGCCCCAGCGCGATCGAACCGGACGAGACCAGAACCACATCGGCCCCCTGCCCCTTGAGCCACGCCACGTCCTGCGCCAGCGAATGCAACCACTCCGAACGCAGCTTGCCGGTCGCACGATCGACCAGCAACGCCGAGCCGATCTTGACCACCAGGCGCTTTGCGTCGGTCAGGGCTGCCACGTCTCGCGCTCCTCGGTGGGTTTCTGGCGCAGGCGGTTTTCGTCGATCTGGGCGCGCAGGGCCCGCAAAACTTCGGTCACGCCCTGCCGGGCCACGCCCGACATGGTCATGACAGGGCGGCTTACGGCCTCTTTCAACTCGGCCTTGGCCAGTTCGAGCTGTTCTTCGTCCAGCGCGTCAATCTTGTTCAACACGGTGATCCGGGGCTTGTCAGCCAGCGCGCCGCCATAGGCCTCAAGCTCGTGGATGATGGTGTGATAATCCTGCGCGATGGTCTCCGACGTGCCGTCGACCAGATGCAGCAACACCGCGCAGCGTTCGACATGGCCCAGAAAACGGTCGCCGATGCCGCGGCCTTCATGCGCGCCTTCGATCAGGCCGGGAATGTCGGCCACAACGAATTCCACGTTGTCCACACCGACGACGCCCAGATTAGGATGCAGCGTGGTAAAGGGATAATCGGCGATCTTGGGCCGGGCGTTCGAGGTGGCGGCCAGAAAGGTCGACTTGCCCGCATTCGGCAGGCCCAGCAGACCCACATCGGCAATCAATTTCAGACGCAGCCAGATCGTACGGTCCACGCCCGGCTGCCCCGGATTGGCCCGGCGCGGCGCCTGGTTTGTGGCCGATTTGAAATGCAGGTTGCCGAAACCGCCATTGCCACCCCGCGCCAGCAGGACACGTTGCCCCACTTCGGTCAGGTCGGCGACCACCGTCTCCTGATCCTCGTCCAGAATCTCGGTTCCGACGGGCACGCGCAGAATGATGTCGTCGCCATCCTTTCCGGTGCGCTGCTGGCCCCGGCCGGGCTGTCCGTTCTTGGCAAAGAAATGCTGCTGATAGCGGAAGTCGATCAGGGTGTTCAGCCCGTCCACGACCTCGGCCCAGACGGACCCGCCCTTGCCGCCGTCCCCGCCATCGGGGCCGCCGTATTCGATGTACTTTTCGCGTCGGAAGCTGACGCACCCGCTACCGCCGGCCCCGGACCGGATGTAGACCTTTGCAAGATCGAGAAATTTCATGTCAGTCCCCTACTGCAAAGGCCCCATCGGCCACAAGTCAGAGTTTTTTGCTGTACGTCCAGGTGGGCACATTTGCGTCGCGCGCCACCGAGAAGCTTTCGGCATCGCCAAGATACTGGAACCCGCAATGGGTCAGGACCCGCGCCGAGGCGGGATTGTCCTGAAACACGCTGGCAAACATCGTGGCGTTTTCCAACGGATTCGCCTGAACCAGCGTTTCCACCGCCAGCGAGGCGATGCCCGTGTTCCAATACAAGGGCGCGACCCAATAGCCCACTTCGGACTGATTGCGATCCAGCCGCTTGAGCGAGATCACCCCGATCAACTCGGGCCCGCCATCCTTGGTGGCGTCCATCGCCCAGACGTCCTCGTCCCGGTCCTCGGCCATGGCGCGGGTAACGAAAGCCTCGATCGAACCGGGCGGCAAAGGGTGTGGAATCGACGTGGTCATGCGCGCCACGCGCTCGTCCCCGGCGTAGTGCTCGATCAGGCCCATGTCCGACCGGCGCAGCGGGCGCAGGTCGAACCGCTCGGTTTCAATGACCGGCTGATTTATGATTGCCTCAAGTTTCATTGGTGTGTTCCTCCTCCGAACAACACGAAAAGTACGGATGCAACAGTCAGACCCGCGAGAGTCCACATCAGATATTTTTCCGCCGGCCGTCCCGCAACCACGCGGGCAATTCTATCGCCCGCAAAGGTCCAGATCGGGTGCAGGACCAACTGGCAGGTCAACAAAACGAGCGCGATCGTGAGCGTCGCACTCAGCACCGACGTCCCCGCCGCGACGAACCCTGTGAATCCCGCGATGATCATCGCCCACGCCTTGGGGTTTAGCGGATGTACCACCAACCCAGCCCAGAAACCCGGAACCGACTCGCCCGCGTCCTGATGGGACAGGCGCAGGTTGGCGATTTTCCACGCAAGCCAGCAAATATAGGCCGCGGAAGCATATTTCAGAACCGCAAACGCGGTGGGGGCCTGTTCCGCCAGTTGCAGAAGGCCAAAGCCCAACGGCCAGATGATCAGCTGCTTGCCCAGAATCACGCCTGCCACGAAGGGCAGTGCCGCGCGGAACCCATAGCGCGCACCCGTTCCCAACAGGACCATGTTAGCCGGTCCCGGCGTGCCGACCTGGCTGGCGGCAAAGATCAGGAAACTGGTGGTTGCAACGGGCATCGGGGCTTTCGATCAAATCTGCGTCAAAACGAGAAAGGGGACCGGCACTTTGTGCCGGTCCCCCATGAATTTTTCTTAAACCTTCTGGGTTTCGGCTTACTCTGCGGCCTCCGCCACTGGCAGGACCGAAATGAAGGTGCGGTTTTTCAGTCCCTTGTGGAACTTCACGGCGCCATCGATAGTTGCAAAGATGGTGTGATCCTTGCCCATGCCCACGCCTTCGCCCGGCCAGAACTTGGTGCCGCGCTGACGCACGATGATGTTGCCTGCAACGGCGGCCTGGCCACCATACAGTTTCACGCCAAGGCGACGACCCGCTGAGTCGCGGCCGTTACGGGAGGAACCGCCAGCTTTTTTATGTGCCATTCTCTCTCTCCTTAGCCTTTGGCCAGCTCTTTGGCCTGCTCAACCCATTCGGGTTTCACTTTGACCGTCTCGATAGCAGCAATCTGCTCCTCCGACAAGGCGGCCAGAGCGGCAAAGCTTTCGATACCGGCTTCGGCCAGTTTCTTGGCAGCTGCGGGACCAACACCGGTGATCTTGGTCAGATCGTCAGCGGCAGCAGCAGCGGCCGGGGCTTCTGCCTTGGCAGCGGCTTTCTTGGCGGGTTTCGCTGCTTTCGCAACTTCACCTGCCGGAGCCGAACCGGTTGCGGCCTTGACGCCCGACTTGTCCGCGCCCGAGGGCAGGATGTCGGTGATCTTGACCAGGGTCAGCTTCTGACGGTGGCCAACGGTGCGCTTCGAGCTGTGCTTGCGGCGGCGCTTGACGAATTTGATGACCTTGTCACCTTTGATCTGTTCGATCACTTCCGCCTGAACGGCCGCACCATCGATGAACGGCGCGCCGACAACCGGGGCGTCGCCACCCAGCATCAGAACGTCGTTGAATTGGACTTTTTCACCTGCGTCGGCAGCCAGCTTTTCAACGCGGAGCACGTCGCCCGCCTGAACCTTGTACTGCTTGCCGCCAGTCTTGAGGACTGCAAACATGCGTCTTTCCTTTTTCTACCGCGTTCTGTGGTCCCCGTCAGACGGGCGTTTCGGCCAAAGCCACCTCGAACAGCGCGCCCTTTTCGGGCGGATGAACGACCGTCAGGGCGCACCCGTCAGGCCAACAATAACGATACCCGGCGCGGAGGTTCCGGCCGGGATGCGCGCTTATCCACGGATCACACGGCAAAGTCAACAGCAAACCGGCCTAAAGATCCGACGCTTGCAGAACCTGCGCCACCGTCACGCCCAGCTGGTATGACAACTCGTTGAACATGGTGTCCAGACCAGCGAACAAGGCGTTGTTCAAGGCTTGCCCTGCCTCGGTACGTGAAAAGGCGATATTCTCGCGCAGCTGGGCCTCGCTGAGCGGTTGGTACGCAAACAGCAGGAACGAGTACAGCCACTCGCGGGTTTGTTGCTCGGACTGCGCTCCCTGCGCCAGCAACTGGGCCAACATTTCCCCGTCGTCGCCCGTGATGCCCTGCCCGTCCGCCAACCCACGGAAGAAATTGTAATCGGCCTGCAACGCCCCGCGCACGTTCCGATCAACAAGGTCGTTGATCTCGACATACTCATCGATCAGACGAAAATAGGCCGCATCACGATCGGCCTCCCGATAGGCGGCCATGGCAATCTCTTCGATGGCTTCGTCGGAAAAAGTTCGACGGGCCGAGTTTTCCAGAGACACGACGGCGCGGCCCAGATCGCTTTCGAAAAACAGCGCAGCCTGCTCCAGTTGCCCTTCGGACATACCGCCAGCCAGCGCGTCATAAATCTTGGCCTGCATCCACGCCTTGTCGTACAAGTCTTCAACCTGGGCCTCGAAAAACGATCCGCCCTCACCGTCCAGCAGGCTTTTGTCCAGTTCGCGCCCCTGCGCGACACCCTCATCACGCAGAATCTGCATCACGTCGGACAAATGCATTGCCTTGGTCAGACGGTCGACCTGGTCCGCCGTGACCGCACTGGCCCAACCGGCCAAAACCAGCCACAGAGCCAGAAACAGCCGCATCAGATGTCCTGAGCCGGACGCAGTTCGGCCATGCGCGCCGCCAGCACTTCAAACCGCATGGCCATGATCTCGTACTGGATTGCGTTCAACAGCTCGTAGACTTCCTGCATCAGCGGCTGTTCCAGCGCTTTGGTATAGGCGTCGACATCCGCGTCAGAGAAATCCTGATAGGTGTAGGCCGCGTTGGCCAAGGCGGACAGTTGCAATGACTGCCGCATCTCGGGTTCGTTCAGCTTCATCATCTGGCGCAGCCCGTCCGCGTCCAACTGCAGGTCGATCACTCCGGCGGCGCTGGCGGCCAGCAGGAACCGCAGCTGGATCTCCTGCAGCGCCCGCAACGAGGTTTCGCTGGCATCGATGGCGCTGTTCATCCGCTTCAGGCTTTCGATGCGGCTCGAACCGGACTTGACCAGATCGGATATGATCTCCTGCCCCTCAAGTTGCTTGGCTTCGTCGTCCTCGACAAGGTGCGAGGCATTTTCCGCCTCGACAAGCCGTTGTCCCAGATCCGAGGCATAAAACTCGACCGCGTGGTTCAGGGCCTCGTCGCTCAGCGTCTGTTCGAGAATCGCAACCGCTGTTTCATGCATGTCGTCGGTGTCGAACACCTCTTCCGTCAGACGCGTCCATTGCGAGCCAAAACCCTCGGGGTCGATCCCCAGCATCTGAGGCGCCGAAGCCGAGGCCAATGCGATGCTTTCCAGGGCCACGTCAAAACCCGTCGTCGTCAGAAAAGCCTCAATCCGATCCCGGCTGGCGGACAAGGCGTTTTGAGCCGTCAGAGCGAACGTGAACACGGGCAGGATGAGCAGAAGCGAAATGCGGTGCAGAAGATGTCTCATACATGTCAGCCTAGGAGATTTCGTCGGACTGGCAATGGAAAATCCGCGGTTTGGCGAATTCGGGAATTTTCTGCTTGCACCCCTCGGCGATCACAACTAAATCCCCCCCTCACAGACCCCCGCGGAGAGGTGCCGGAGTGGTCGAACGGGGCGGTCTCGAAAACCGTTGTGGGTGCAAGCCCACCCAGGGTTCGAATCCCTGTCTCTCCGCCACTACTTCCCAATGATTCTCCCCTTTCTTGTTCGCCTGATGGTTGCAACCGTGTATTTTCGCCGGTGGCGTGTTGTTGCCGCCGATCGTCTGACTGATCAGCGCCGAGTGGCCCAAACCCCGAACATGCGCCGAATCTTTGGGATTTCCCCTTTGATCTCAGGTAGTTTCTCCCCACATCAGCGGCACACATCCGAAAAGGAGACCCCAATGTCCCGCATTATCATCCTGATTATCATCGCCGGATTGGGTGCCGGCGCGTATTTCTACCTGAATCAGCCCGAGCCCACCCCGGCCGAGAAACTGCAATCTGCCGCCAAAGAAGCCGGCGAGGCCGTTGGCGAGGCCGCAACCGCAGCCCAGGAAGCCGCCAGCGAGGCTTTATCGACGGCCACACAGCAAGCAGGTGACGCAGCCTCGGCCGCCGTAGAACAGGCCGGTGAAGCCGCCGAGCAAGCCGGTCAAACAGCTGCCGATCTGGCAAACCAGGCCGGCGATGCAGCTACGGATCTGGCCAACCAGGCAGGCGATCAGGTTGCAGCCCTCACTGCCCAAGGGCAGGAGTTGCTGAATACCTGGGTTGACGAAGGCATGCTGTCGGCCGAGCAGTTCGACTATGACGCGATGGTTGAATCCGTGAAAAACAGCCAGCTGAGCCAGGAAATCCAGGACCAGGTGATCAAGATCCTCGATGGCATCAAGGAAGCGCCGGAAACGGCTGCGCTCAAGATCCAGGAACTGCGCAACCTGTTGACGCAATAAGATCATTCGACAAGGCCGGCAATTGTCCGGCCTTGTCACACCTGCACCGGCTTCCCAATTCCCCAACGTTAACCCTGTGGTCGATTGACGTGCCCGGTGCCATTTGTTTGGCTTGGCTCAACCAGTCGCATCAAGTCGGGACGACCTATTGTCGGCATCGGTGCGCCCTGCCCCGCGGCGCGCACTCGGATCGACCCGTTTGCTTGAAAATGTCGGAAACAAAGGAAAAAGAATGACTGACCTCCCCAAATCCATGTTTGCCGTGATCCAGAAATTTGACGGATACTCGGGTACCGCCACGGGCCCGGCGATCGAGGACGCCGCCGACTGGGTTGAGAATGCCGAGATCCCGGTGCCCACGCCTGGCCCTGGCCAGGTGCTGATCAAATTGCGCACCGCATCGGTGAACCCCTCAGACCTCCATTTCATCAAAGGTGAGTACGGTCAGCCGCGGGTCAAGGGTGCCCCGGCCGGTTTCGAAGGGTGCGGAGACGTCGTAGCCACCGGCGCGGGCGCCGAAGCGCTGAAGGGGCAAAGGGTCGCCTTCGTCGCCTCCGGGTCCGGCGCATGGGCCGAGTATGCCCTGACACAGGCGCAGATGTGCATTCCTTTACGGCCCGAGATATCGGACGATGACGGTGCCGCACAGATCGTCAATCCGCTGACCGCGATGGCAATGGTTGAGATCGCGCGTTCCGAAGGAGAGGCCTTTGTCGTTTCCGCGGCCACCAGCCAGTTGGGCAAGCTGATGTGCGGGCTGGGCCGAGACCTTGGCCTGAAGCCGATTGCGATGGTGCGGCGCCCTGAAACGGTCGGACTGCTCAAAAGCCACGGAGCGGCCGAGGTCATCGTAACCACCGAAGACGATGCCGTCTCCAAGTTTGCTGCCATCAGCGCACAGCTCAAGCCGCGGGTGTTTTTGGATGCGGTCTCGGATCAGCTGTCCGAGCAGGTCTTCTGCGCCATGCCCAACGGCGCGCGCTGGGTGTCTTATGGCAAACTCAGCAGCGAGCCTCCGAAGCTGACCCAAATGGGCCAGTTGATCTTTATGAGCAAACGGATCGAGGGCTTCTGGCTGACCAAATGGATGATGTCCACACCACCCGAAGAGCAGATGCGCGCGGTTGCCGAGGTGCAGGCCCGCTTTGCGGACGGACGGTGGAAAACAGATGTCTCGGCGCATGTCCCGCTGAACAAAATCGTTTCCGATCTGGCAGTTGCACTGAAAAAGAGTGACGGTAAGGTAATAATCACGCCATAGTAGAACAGGCGCCCCGGTGATTGGAGGAGATCCGGGGCGTCAGGACGCCGGGCAAACCGGCATGGGGAGGAGAATTTGGACAACGCACAGCTGCTGATCAGCGGGCTGGCGAATGGCTGTGTCTACGGCCTGATCGCGCTTGGCTTCGTGTTGATCTACAAGGCGACGGAGGCCGTGAACTTCGCCCAGGGCGATTTCATGATGCTGGGCGCCTTCGTCACCATCGGGCTGACCAATACCGAGTATATGGGCCTGCCCTTCTGGCTGGCCCTGCCGATCTCGCTGGGGATCATGGGCGCGCTCGGGTATCTGCTGGACCGGCTGATCATCCGCCGCCTGTTCGGGGAAAGCCAGACCGCCGTGGTCATCCTGACCATCGCCCTGGGCTTCGTGATCCGCTTTGTCGCCGGGCTGATCTGGGGGCACGAGCCGCAGACGCTGGAAAACCCACTGGCCGGCAAGGAGGTCCGCTTTGGCGGCCTGGTTCTGGGGATGGAGGACGTGGCGGTCATCGTCGTGACCGTGCTGCTGACCTGGGGGCTCTATGTGTTCTTCAGCAAGACCAAGCTGGGGCTGGCGATGCAGGGCGCTTCGCAGAACCAGTTGGCGGCCTATTACATGGGCGTCCCGGTCAAGCGCGTGCAGGGTTTCATCTGGGGGCTGGCCGGTGTCGTGGCCGGGATCGCGGGCATCCTGTTCGCCGCCAAGGGATCGGTCGATCCGACCACCGGGTTGCTGGGGATCAAGGCCTTTGCGGCCGCGGTCATCGGCGGTTTCGGCAGCCTGCCCGGAGCCTTGGCGGGCGGTCTGATCGTCGGCGTGATCGAACCCTTTGCCAGCCGCTACATCGCCGCAGGCTATAGCCAGATCGCGCCTTATGCGCTGTTGCTGGCGGTGCTGATCTTCCGTCCGCACGGCCTGTTCAGCCAGGTCCGGGTCAAGAAGGTCTGAGCGCATGAGGATCGTTTTCAAAACCGACTACATGCAGGACATCCGCCCGTGGAAGGACGGATACCAACTGTCGCTCTACCTGATCCTGCTGGCGGTGGTCATTGCCGCGCCGTGGTGGCTGGACGCGTTCTATCTGGGAGAGCTGACGAACGTTCTGATCTGGGCCATCGCCGGGCTGGGTCTGATGATCCTGACCGGGCATACCGGCCAGGCCAGCCTGGGCCACGCGGCGTTTCTGGCCTTTGGCTGCTATGCCAACGTGATCCTGATCGAGTCCGGGGTGCCGTTTTTGGTAGCCTTTCCGCTGGCCGGCATTCTGACCGGCATCGCCGGGGTCACGGTCGCCATCCCTGCCCTGCGGCTGCACGGCATTTATCTGGCGATCTTCACCCTGGCACTGTCGATCCTGATGGACGACCTCATCGTTCTGGCGGAACCGATCACCGGCGGCGTGGCGGGCAAATACATGGGCGGGGTCGAGATTTTCGGCCATCTGGTCGACCGCTGGGGCACGCCCGAGCAGTTCTACTGGCTGGTTCTGGCCGTCACGGTTCTGGTCACGCTGGGCTATATCAACCTTCTGCGCACGCCGTTGGGGCGCAGCTTCATCGCGGTGCGCGACTCGGAAGTGTCCGCGCAGGCGATGGGCATCGACATCGCGCGCACCAAGACCGTGTCCTTTGCCCTGTCCTGCGCCGTGACCGGATGGGCGGGGGCGCTGATGGGCCTTTATGCCGGGGCCTTCAACAACGAAACCTTCAGCGTGGTGATCTCGATCCAGCTGCTGATGATGATCGTGATCGGCGGGCTGGGCTCGATCCACGGCGCGTTTCTGGGCGCCATCGTCATCGGGTTTCTGCCGCAGTTTCTTTCGATCGCCAAGGAATACGCAGGCGCCCTGTTCGGTGGCGGAACCGTCGCCATTCCGGGGCTGGAATTCGGCATCTTCGGCATGATCCTGATCGGCTTCATCCTATTCGAGCCGATGGGCATCTATGGCCGCTGGCTGAAGATCCGCACCTGGTTCGAGCTGTTCCCCTTCTACCGCAAGGACATGTTCAAGCGGCAAAAATCCTATCTCAAGACGGAGCGCCTGAGATGAGCCTGCTGGAATTCGAGAACGTCACCCTGAAATTCGGTGGCCTGACAGCGGTGAACGATCTGTCCTTTTCGGTCGAAGAAGGCGAGGTCTTTGCCATCGTCGGCCCGAACGGGGCGGGCAAATCCACGGTGTTCAACCTGATCTCACGTTTCTATGACCCATACGCGGGCCAGATCCGGTTCGACGGACACGATCTGTTGCAGGTCAAACCCTCGGGCGTGGCCGCCTATGGCGTTGCGCGCACCTTCCAGAACATCGAGCTGTTCGAACATGCCACCGTGTTGCAGAACCTGCTGGTCGGGCGGCACCGCCACCGGCGGACCAATCTGCTGTCCGAGGTGTTCTTTACCCCCTCGGCCCGCCGGCAAGAGATGGAAAACCGCGAGAAGGTCGAAGAGATCATCGATTTCCTCGACCTGCAGGCCTATCGCGACAAGATGATCGCCGGCCTGCCCTATGGCGTGCGCAAGGTGGTCGAGGTCGCGCGCGCGCTGGCTACCGACCCCAAGCTGCTGCTGCTGGATGAACCGGCCTCGGGGCTGTCGGTCGAGGAAACAACCGACATGCGCTGGTGGATCGACGACATCCGGCGGCAGATGGGGATCACGGTGCTGATGGTTGAACATGACATGGGGCTGGTCTCGGGCGTGTCCGACCGGGTGCTGGCCATGGCCGATGGGGCGAAACTGGCCCTTGGGACACCGGCACAAGTGCAATCGCATCCTGCCGTCGTCGAAGCCTATCTGGGGAAAGCCTCATGAGCGCACCAATCCTGAGCATCCGCAACATCGAAAGCTTCTATGGCCCGATCATGGCGATCCGCGGCGTGTCGCTGGACGTGCGCCCGGGCCAGATCGTCTCGATCCTGGGCGCCAACGGGGCGGGCAAGACGACGCTGATGAAGACCGTTTCGGGTGTGATGGACCCGGAAAAGGGCACGATCACCTTCGACGGCGAGGAAATCCAGGGGCTGGAGCCGCACAAGATCGTCCAAAAGGGCATCGTGCATGTGCCCGAGGGGCGCGAGGTGTTCCCGCTGTTGACGGTGAACGAGAACCTCAGCCTGGGGGCCTATACCCTGCATGACAAGGCCCAGATCGAGCGCGACCGCGAGTTGGTGTTTTCCTACTTCCCGGTTCTGAAGGAACGCCGAAATCAAGAGGCCGGCACCCTGTCGGGCGGGCAGCAGCAGATGCTGGCCATCGGCCGCGGCCTGATGGCCAACCCGCGCATCATGCTGCTGGATGAACCCTCGCTGGGCCTGTCGCCGCTGCTGGTCCAAGAGATCTTCGGCATCCTCAAACGCCTGAATGACGAGCAGAACATGACCATGATGCTGGTCGAGCAGAACGCCAACGCCGCGCTGGAACTGGCCGATCATGGCTATGTCATGGAGGTCGGGCGCATCGTGATGGACGGCCCCGCCGACGTACTGATGCGGTCCGAGGACATCCAGAACTTCTATCTGGGCGTGCAGGAGGAAGGCGCGCGGGAAAACCGCCGCTGGAAACGCAAGAAGACGTGGAGGTGAGCCGGATGAACATGACCACCCTGCCCCCGCAGACCACCATCAACGGCGTCCAGTTCAACGCCACCCCCGGCCAGCGCCCCGTGCGGGTCGATGGCTGCGTAACCATCCCCGAGCTGTTCCAGAAACGCTGCGCCGCCCTGGGCGACCGCACCGCGCATCGGGAAAAGGATCTGGGCATCTGGAAATCCTATTCCTGGGCCGACTACTGGCAGCACGCCAAGTGGATCGGGCAGGCGCTGCGCAAGCTGGGGCTGCAACGCGGCGAGGTCGTCTCGATCCTGTCCGAGGACCGCAAGGAATGGGCGTGGTTCGATCTGGGCATCCAATGCGTCGGCGGCATCGCCTCGGGCGTCTACACCACCGATTCCGCCAGCCAGCTGAAATACCTGGTCAATGACAGCGACAGCCGCTTTCTGATCGTCGAGGACGAAGAGCAGCTGGACAAATTCCTGGACATCGAAGACGAGGTGCCCGGCCTGTTGAAGGTCATCATCCTCGAGGACGAAGGCCTGCACGACCTGGCCCATCCCCGCTGCATGATGATCGAGGATCTTTACGCCCTCGGCCGCGCGGCCCAGCGCGAAGAACCGGGCCGCTTCGACGCTGAAATCGCGCTGGCCACGCCGCAGGATACGGCGCTGCTGATCTATACCTCGGGCACCACCGGCATGCCCAAGGGCGCGATGCTGAGCAACGAAAACATCATGGCCGCGATCGAATGCGGCGCTCGCTGCCTGCCCGCTCTGGAAACGGACGAACAGCTTTGCTTTTTGCCGCTGTGTCATATCCTTGAACGCGACGTGTCGATTTATTTCCCGCTGGCTTCGAAATGCACGGTGAACTTCGCCGAAAGCCCCGAGACGGTCTTTGCCAACCTGCAGGAAGTGTCGCCCTCGACCTTCACCGCCGTGCCGCGCGTGTGGGAGAAGATCTATTCGCAGGTGCTGATCATGGCGCAAGAGGCCACCCCGGCCGGGCGCGCCGCCTTTGGCATGGCGCTGAAAGCCGGGATGAAACGGGCCGAATACATCTTGCAGGGCAGACCGGTGCCGCCGGCGGTGGCCGCGAATTTCTGGCTGTGGGACCGGCTGGTGCTGCGCAACCTGCGCCGGATGCTGGGCATGGACCGGCTGCGGCGCGGCGGGTCGGGCGCGGCCCCGATCTCGCCCGAGCTGCTGAAATGGTACTGGGCCATCGGCGTGCCGCTGGTCGAGGGCTTCGGCATGACCGAGACCTCGGGCATCGCCACGCTGAACACGCCCGAGGCCAACCACATCGGTACCATCGGCAAGCCCGCACCGGGGATCGACCTGCGCATCTCGGACGAGGGCGAAATCCAGATCCGCGGCCTGAACGTGTTCCAGGGCTATTGGCGCAACAATGCCAAGACCGCCGAGACCTTCACCGCCGACGGCTGGCTGCGCACCGGCGATATGGGGCACGTGGACGCGGACGGCTATGTCACGATCACCGGCCGCCTCAAGGACATCATCATCACCGCCGGCGGCAAGAACATAACCCCGGCCGAGATCGAAAGCCGGTTGAAGTTCTCGCATTACATCTCGGACGCGGTGATCATCGGCGACCGCCGCAAGTACCTGACGGCGCTGGTGATGATAGATCAGGAAAACGTCGAGAAGTTCGCGCAGGACCGCAAGGTGCCGTTCTCGAACTTCGCCTCGCTCTGCGCTGCAGCCGAGGTGCGCGAACTGATCGGTGCCGAGGTTGCGGCTGTGAACAAGGAATTCGCGCGGGTCGAGCAGATCAAGGATTTCCGCCTAATCAACGTGCTCTTGACCGCCGAAGACGACGAACTGACCGCGACGATGAAACTGAAACGCAGCCTGGTGGAAAAGAAACACGCGCATCTCATTGAAGACATGTACAAATAGAACAGGGATCAATCCCAAGGGAGGAAGACACATGACCAAAGCAATCAGACGGCTGGCGGCTGCAACCGCCCTATCCGCCCTGGCCTCGATGGGCTGGGCCGAAACGCAAGGCGTGACCGACGACGAAATCGTCATCGGCTCGGTCAATGACCTCAGCGGCATTTTCGCCGCCGTGGGGGTTCCGGCCACCAAGGGCGCGAACGTGGTGTTCGACCGGGTCAACGCCAATGGCGGCGTGCATGGCCGCAAGATCCGCTATGTGGTCGAGGACAACGGATACCAGATGCCGCGCGCGATGCAGGGCTACAACAAGCTGCTGAACCGCGACAAGGTGTTTGCGATGCTGCAATCGCTGGGCACGCCGATGAACCTGGCCGGGTTCAAACTGCTGGATCCCAAAGGCATCCCCAACGTCGCCCCCCTGTCGGCCGCGCGGCAGATGCTGCAGGAGCCGATGAAGAACAAGTTCACCTCGTTTTCCAGCTATTACGACCAGGCGCGCGTGGGCGTGAAATATCTGGCGCAGGAATTCGGCGGCGACAAGGTCTGCACGATGTATCTGCCCACCGATTTCGGCAAGGAAATCCTGGAAGGCAGCCAGGAAGGCGCCAAGGAAGCCGGCATTACCTTTGCCGCGGAAACCACTCATAAACCTGACGAAACCGATTTCGTGGGCTCGCTCAGCAAGCTGAAGGAAGAAGGCTGCGACATCGTCACCATCGCCTTGGGCGTGCGGCAGGCCATCACCGTGGTCGGTACCGCCAAGAAGATGGGCCTGACGGACATGAAGTTCCTGGGCACCTCGGCCAGCTTCCTGACCGTGGTGGCACAGGTGCCGGGTGGCGTGACCGACGGCTTCTACGCCGCCGCCTCGTGGCAGGACCTGTGGGCCCGCGCGGATGAACCCGCCCCCAAGGCCTTCATCGAGGAATACAAGGCCGCCACCGGCGAAGATCCGGTCGGCTTTTCGATGCTGGGCTATGCCGCAGCCGAGATGATGGTCAAGGCGCTGGAGGCGGCAGGCCCCGACCTAACCCAGGAAAGCTTTATCGCGGCAATGGAGACGCTGGACTATCAGGATGAACTGGTCGGCAACCACATGACATTTGGCCCCGATGACCATCAGGGCGCCGATACGGTCTACGTCAACGTGGTGGAAAACGGCGCGTGGAAAATGGTCTACGAAGAGTAAGGCCGGAGAAAATCAACGAAAAAAGGGCTCGCGGTTGCGAGCCCTTTGCATTTGGAAAATTCGGCAGCGATTAACGCTTCGAGAACTGGAACGAACGGCGGGCTTTGCGCTTGCCGTATTTCTTCCGTTCCACAACGCGGCTGTCGCGGGTCAGGAAGCCGGCTGCCTTCAGCGCGCCGCGCAGGCTGGGATCGTACAGCTGCAGCGCTTTCGAGATGCCGTGCTTGACCGCACCGGCCTGACCGGTCAGGCCACCGCCCTTGACGGTTGCCACAACGTCGAATTCACCTTCGACACCGGCAACCTGGAACGGCTGGCGCAGGATTAGCTGCAGAACGGGGCGTGCGAAATACACGTCCTGGTCCTTGCCGTTCACAGTGACCTTGCCGGAGCCCGGCTTAATCCAAACGCGGGCAACTGCGTCTTTACGCTTGCCGGTTGCATAGGAGCGACCCAGTTCGTCACGCACGGGCTCGCGCACAACAACTTCTTCGGCCACGGTTTCCACGCCTGCGACGGCGCTCAGCTCTTCGAGAGTATTGATCTGATCAGCCATCGGTCATTAGCTCCGGGTGTTTTTCTTGTTCATGGATTTGACATCCAGAACTTCGGGGGCCTGGGCTTCGTGCGGGTGCTCGGCACCGGCGTAGATGCGCAGGTTGGTCATCTGCTGACGCGACAGACGGTTGCCCGGCAGCATGCGCTTGACGGCCTGAAAGACCACACGCTCGGGGTGCGCGCCTTCCAGGATCTGCTGTTTGGTGCGCGATTTGATGCCGCCCGGGTGGCCAGTGTGCCAGTAGAAGTGCTCGTCGCGCTTCTTGCCGGTCATCTGGATCTTGTCGGCGTTGATGACGATGACGTTGTCGCCCATGTCCATGTTCGGGGTGAACGACGGCTTGTGCTTGCCACGCAGGCGCATGGCGACGATCGAGGCAAGACGGCCCAGAACAACGCCCTCGGCGTCGATCAGGATCCACTTCTTGTCGATGTCTGCAGGTGTTGCAGAGAAGGTTTTCATGTCAGGACAATCCTGTTTGATGTGAAAGACCGCCCCAAAGGCGGAGCGGCCCGAATTCGATGGATGGGTATTTAGACGGCCCGTAAGTGCACGTCAAGAACGGTAGTGTCCAATTAGTTATTATAAAACAGCATCTTATAAAATAGGTATCTATTTACCCCAAATCAAACGCTGATTTGTTCGGGGGGATTGTCCAGCAAGGCGCGCAGACGCAACATGGCGGATTCGAACTGCTTCAGCGAGACATGCCCGTTCATCGCAATGCGCACGGCATTTGGCGCTCGTCCATCCCTCAGCGCGAATTCATCCGCCGATCGGAGTTGAATGCCCTCACGCTCGGCAGCCCTGCTGAAAGCTGCGGCACGCCAGCCGGACGGCAGGCTCAGCCAGACAAATGGAATATCGGGGTCCCAGTTCAGATTGAAGCCACCCAGTGCATTGACGGCCACTCTTACATACTCACCCATCTTCGCGCGTACATCCCGCGCCATTTGCCGGGATTGAGGGTGACTGAGGAGCAAGCGGGTCAATTCGGCCAATGGCTGCGCCAACCCGAAGTACCCGTATTCCGCCGATCGGCGCAGGTCTCCGCTGCGTTCCCGCGGAGCGATGGCGAACCCAACGCGCAACGCAGGCGTAAGGGTCTTGGAAATCGACGACACGTGCCAGCCGCGTTCGGGTGCAAGAGCCCTGTAACTGGGTGCGCGGGCCTCGCCCATACGATAGCAATCGTCTTCGATGATTTGCAGATCGTGGCGGCGGGCGATCTCGATCACCTCGTTTCGGCGTTCAAGAGGCGAATGCCCGCCGGTCGGATTCTGAACTTCGGGCGACACGCAGATCGCCTGCGCCCGCGTTTGACGAAGGATGTGGTCCAACGCGTCGGGGCTGATACCCCATTTGTCCATTTTCACACCAACAACTTCAGCGCGCATCAACTCCCCGGCGCGACGGAACCCCGCATAAGAAAGGTCCTCGACCAGAACAACGGGTTTCGGATCGCGCAGAACGGTCTGAAACACGACGCACAGTCCGCTTTGTCCGCCATGCGTCAGAACGATGTCATCAGCGTTCAAAGCACCCAGCGGCAAGTCGGAGAGCCAATCAACAACCGCCTGGCGCACAGGCAGGTAAGCGTCGCGGGTGGGATAGTTCATGAACATCTTCGGATCCCCCTGGGCCACCTTGGCAAGGCATGACCGTATCAGGGACACCTGTCCGACATCTGGCAGTCGCGGGCTGAACAGGCTGACATTGGCGTCATACTTGTCGTCCCGAAGATGAAGCTGCCGTGACCAGACATCGTCCAGCAATGGCATTTTCGGTGGTGCCACGAATGTACCACGCCCGACCTCGGCCTGCAGCAACCCCTCCTCGGTCAGAATGGAATAAGCCCGGGCGACCGTTCCCGGTGTGATTTGCAATCGATACGCCAGTTCCCGCACCGGAGGAAGTTTCACCCCGACTTCCAGCTGCTTGTTTTCGATAGCTTTTCGAATTGTATCTGCGACCAGTGTATACTTTGGCCCCTTGGATTTTGGCAGCTCTGTCGGCCAAATTGTATCCATTACAATTCTTCCTTTGCGTTCAGTACAATCTTGAATGTATCACAGCAATGTACCGAACATTTATGCTTTGTGTCAATACAATTTGAAAGGATACTTACCATGACACGCGCAATGCACACCCCCGCCCTCTTGCTGCTGAACGACAGCCCCCGGCTGCCTCTGATCGCTGCGCTGGCCGTGCGTTTTGCGGCGACTGTCACCCAATGGGAACGCCGGCGCCGCAGCCGCGTCAACCTGAGCAGGCTGGATGACCGTCTGCTGAAGGATGTCGGGCTGACGCGCTTTGAGGCTGACCGCGAAGCACGCCGCCAATTCTGGCTTGGCTAGAATATCCCCAGTCCCAATTACGGGACCTCTTCCTGTGCCGGGGCTTGTCCCCGGCATTTTTTTATCCGAACGCTGCTGCGGCGGAGCCGGCAGGTGGCAGCGAGTAGGTCATGCTGGCGCGTGCCACCGGCGCCTCCTGCCCTTCCGAGTACATCAGGACGTCACCAACAGCCAGCGTACGCCCCAGTTTCAGCAACCTGCACTCGGCAATCATGTCGGCCCCACCGGCAGGTTTGCGCAGAAAATCCATGGAACTGCTGGTGGTCACGGCCAGGGATTGACGACCCTTTCGCGCCAGAACCATTGAATAGACACAGACATCGGCCAGGGCGAACATCGAAGGCCCGGACACGGTTCCGCCCGGACGCAGATGCCGATCTTCGACAACGAGGCGCATGCGGATCGAGTCGTCGGTCAGATCCATGACAACGAAATCCTTGTGCACCTGCGGGAAGACCTGCGCCAGATATTCCGTCAGCTCTTCCTTGTTCATTGCCAATGACATGCTTCCCCTCCTCGATTTGCCGACCTAAAGTTGGCCCCACAGCCGGCAGGAGGGCAAGATGGCAATTTTGGAACGTAACGACACGGGCGCGATCGCTCATCTGAAAATGAATACGCCCG
Organism: Ruegeria sp. BC2; assembly: GCF_056539245.1. Taxonomy (NCBI): domain Bacteria; kingdom Pseudomonadati; phylum Pseudomonadota; class Alphaproteobacteria; order Rhodobacterales; family Roseobacteraceae; genus Ruegeria; species Ruegeria sp. BC2. The sequence continues at coordinate 1,086,536 of NZ_JBQFUQ010000001.1, read as the reverse complement.
AGCGGCTGAATGCGCTGAGCGACGAAATGCTGGAGGCACTGCAATCTGAATTGGGTACGCTGCGCGATGATCGCACGATCCGCGCTGTGATACTGTCAGGGGCAGGCAAGGCGTTTTGTGCCGGTCATGACCTCAAGCAGATGACCGCGGGCCGGCAGGCTGAAGATGGAGGCAAGGCCTACTTCACCGAACTGTTCAATCGCTGCGCCCGAATGATGATGTCGATCCAATCCTTGCCCCAACCGGTGATCGCGCAGGTCCATGGTATTGCAACGGCCGCCGGCTGCCAATTGGTGGCGACCTGCGATCTGGCCGTGGCGGCCGAAGGAACGCGATTCGGCGTCAATGGCGTGAACATCGGTCTCTTCTGCTCGACACCGATGGTGGCGCTGAGCCGCAACATTCCGCGCAAACTGGCGTTTGAGATGCTGACCACCGGTGATTTCATACCAGCGGAGCGGGCCGCCGAGCTGGGCCTGGTCAATCGTGTCGTTCCGGAAACGCTGCTGGAGCATGAAACCCTGTCGTTGGCCGAGCAGTTGGCGTCCAAACTGGGCGCGGCGGTAAAGATCGGGAAACAGGCGTTTTATCAGCAGCTTCAGATGCCTTTGGATCAGGCATATGCCTATACCGGCGGCGTAATGGCCGAAAATATGCTGCACCGGGATACCGAGGAAGGTATTTCCGCATTTATCGAAAAACGTTCACCAAATTGGACCCAATGACGCAATTGTTATGGCTAAAATTATCGACTGTTCGCATTTTTGCACTTTTCAAAAGGGCATCTGTGTGGCAAAGCTGAGACAGGGCTGAGGCCCTCACTATCTTTTGGGTCGCCGTGGGCGGAAGGTCCCTCCAAGCTGGTTTCTCTCACCGGCGCAGACATTCCCGCAGCGGCGACCCCAAGACTTCCCAATAAAATCATAGCGTTGCTGCCTTGTCGGCGGCAGTTTTCGTTGGCCGTTGCACGCGCGGGCCACCTGCCCTATTTGGACGCACATGACACAGAAATTGCATATCGTTGGCGGCGGAATGGCCGGATCCGAGGCCGCATGGCAGGCTGCCGAAATGGGCGTGGACGTCGTGATTCACGAAATGCGCCCCAAAGTGGGCACTTTTGCGCATCAAACCGGCAACCTTGGCGAGATGGTCTGCTCCAACTCGTTCCGGTCTGATGATGACGAGCAGAACGCCGTTGGTTTGCTGCACTGGGAAATGCGCGCGGCCAATGGGTTGATCATGACCACGGCAGACGCCCACCGACTTCCTGCGGGCGGTGCTCTTGCCGTAGACCGTGAACACTTTGCCGAAACGGTGACCGCCAAGCTGAAGGCGCACCCACGGGTCACCGTCACCGGTGAGGAGGTCACTACGCTTCCGGACGATGGGCATTGGATATTTGCCACCGGTCCGCTGACCTCGCCAGCGTTGGGCGCAGCGATCCAGCGCGAGACCGGAGCCGAAGCGCTGGCCTTTTTCGACGCGATTGCCCCGATCGTCTACGCTGACACGATCGATATGAGCAAGGCGTGGATGCAGTCGCGCTATGACAAGGGTGAGACCGAGGAAGAGCGTACTGCCTATCTGAACTGCCCGATGGACCGTGACCAGTACGAGGCCTTCGTCGACGCTTTGCTGGCCGCGGACAAGACTGAGTTCCACGAAGGTGAAACAGCTGGTTATTTTGATGGCTGCCTGCCGATTGAGGTGATGGCCGAGCGTGGGCGCGAGACCCTCCGCCACGGGCCGATGAAACCGGTGGGCCTGACCAATCCGCATCAGCCAGACGTAAAGCCTCATGCCGTGGTTCAACTGCGTCGCGACAACGCTTTGGGCACGCTGTTCAACATCGTTGGGTTTCAGACCAAGATGAAATACGGCGCCCAGACCGAGGTGTTCCGGATGATTCCGGGGCTCGAGAACGCCAGTTTTGCCCGTCTGGGCGGCATCCATCGCAACACCTTCATCAACTCGCCCACCTTGCTGGATGCGCAGATGCGCCTGAAATCCAAGCCAAACATCCGATTTGCCGGGCAGATCACCGGGGTTGAAGGATATGTCGAGAGCGCCGCGATGGGCCTGCTCGCAGGCCGTCTCGCGGCGGCCGAGATCCTGGGCCACTCCCTGCCCCCGGTTCCGCAGGACAGTGCCATGGGCGCGCTGATCCATCACATCACCGGCGGCGCCGAAGCCAAGACTTTTCAGCCGATGAACGTGAATTTCGGTCTGTTCCGACCGGTCGACGGGTTGAAAGGCGGACGGCGTGGTCGCAAGGATCGCTACAAAGCCTATACCGATCGCGCCAAGGAGGCATGGCAGCAGTGGCTGACGCAAAGCTGACTGGACGCGGACCGGGCCACGCGCCTAAACTGACGGCATGAGCGAGAAGTTCCTCAAAAACACATATGATCTGAACACGCCGCAGGAAACCCAGGCGCATTACCAGAAATGGGCGGCCTCTTACGAAGATGAGGTGGCCGAGCACGGGTACGCCACGCCGGGCCGCGTGGCCGAGGCGTTGTGGTCCAAGTTGCCGCAACCGGACACACCTATCCTTGACTATGGCTGCGGGACCGGGTTGTCCGGTGTCGCCTTGCACAAGGTCGGATACCGGGCAATCGACGGCGTCGATCCGACACCCGAGATGCTGAAAGGTGCTGCTGCCAAGGGCGTCTACCGCAACCTGGCTGCCATCGACATCACCGATCCCAATCCGTTGGAGACGGGGGCATACAAGGCAATCGCCGCGATCGGAGTGATCGGCGCCGGCGCCGCGCCGCCCCAGACATTCGACATGCTGATGAAAGTCTTGCCCAAAGGTGGCCTGCTGGCGTTTTCGTTCAACGACCATACATTGGACGACCCCGGCTATACCGGGCGCCTGAACGAATGGCTGGACATGGGAGCGGCGCGCCTTCTGTTTCGCGAACACGGACCGCACTTGCCAGGGCTGGACTTGAAATCCGACGTATATATCGTTGAAAAGACGTGAAATTCACTACAAGATTTGCCCCATCTCCAACCGGGCCATTGCATCTTGGTCATGCGTATTCTGCATTGCTGGCGTATGATCTTGCTGACCGAAACTCCGGCACGTTCCTGCTGCGGATCGAGGATATCGATCAGTCCCGTGCGCGTCAGCATTGGGAGGATCATATCTATGACGATCTGACGTGGTTGGGTTTGACGTGGCCTGGCCCTGTGTTGCGGCAATCCGATCGCATGCCGCTCTACCGGCAGGCCTTGAACCGGCTGTGGTCCCAACGGCTGCTATATCCGTGCACCTGCAATCGCAAGGATATCGCGGCCGCCGCCAATGCGCCGCAGGAAGGGTATCCGCTGCACGGACCTGACGGCGTCATATATCCGGGAACATGCCGTGAAAAATGGACATATCAGGTGCAGTCCGCGATCCCGGAGGATGTGGCCCTGCGCCTCAATATGTCCGAAGCGCTGCGCCGGATCGCGAGGGACGCCACCGGGTTGAGGTTTCACGAGACCGGGTCCGCTCCGGATGGCGCGACTGGCTGGATAGAATTGTCGGACGAACAGATGCTGCACGGCGTCGGCGATGTCGTCCTCGCCCGGCGGGGTATGGGCACGTCCTATCACCTGTCAGTCGTTCTGGATGATGCGGCCCAGAACATCTCACATGTGGTTCGCGGTCAGGATCTATTTGACGCAACCGGGATTCACGTGGTGCTGCAGCGCTTGTTGGGGTTGGAGACGCCAATCTATCACCATCACCGACTGATCCGGGACGAAACGGGAAAACGGCTGGCCAAGCGAGACGACGCCAGGGCGATTGCGAAATACCGGGCCGAAGGAGCGACGCCCGAAGACGTCCGCGCAATGGTCGGTCTTTAGGCCCGCTAGGCGCCCTCAGGCCATCGGCGACATCAATTCGACCTCTTCCCCGTCCCGGACGGCGGTGTAGAAGCAGCTTCGGCGGTTTGTGTGGCAAGCGGGGCCGCTTTGTCGTACCAGAACCAACAGGCAATCCCGATCGCAATCGACGCGAAAATCCACCAACTCCTGTACGTGTCCCGAGCTTTCTCCCTTGACCCAGAAGGACTGGCGCGAGCGCGACCAATAGGTGACGCGCCCAGTTTCCAGCGTCTTTCGGATCGCCTCGGCGTTCATCCAAGCCATCATGAGAACCTCGCCGGTGCTCTCCTCTTGCGCGATGGCCGGGACCAACCCGGCCTCATTGAATTTGAGCGTCGACGGGTCGAACATAGCAGAGCGCGACATCGCAAAAACCTTTTGCATCCCAGAACATGGCCACTATGTATGGGGAACATCCACCGAGGGAAACCCATGTCCGGCGAAACCGACCTGATCAAGCTCTACTCCGGGCGCATTCTGGCGCTGGCGGCCGACATTCCGCACCTGCAGCGGTTGGAAGATCCGGATGCGACCGTCAAGAAACGGTCGCCCTTGTGCGGCTCGACAGTTGCCGTGGACATCAAAGTGCGGGACGGCCGGATTACCGAGTTTGGTCAGGACGTGAAAGCCTGCGCACTGGGTCAGGCCGCAGCGGCAGTGGTCGGTGCATCGGTTATCGGGGCAACCCGCCCCCAAATCGAAACCGCGCGCGACCAGCTGGCGGCCATGCTCAAGAGTGACGGCCCCACCCCGGATGCGCCGTTTGACGAACTGGAAGTTCTGCGGCCCGCCCGCGATTACAAGAACCGGCACGCGTCGATCATGCTTGCCCTGGACGCGATCGCCGAGGCTTTCGAGAAGGCCGAACAAGCCAACTGCGCCTGAACATGGTCTTTTGAAACGAAGGCGGCTAACCTCCTGACCAATTTGACGGAGAAGCCAATTGAACAACCTTCTGGAACATTTTGTAACCTTGTGGGTCGTCATCGACCCGATCGGAACCATCCCGGTTTTCATTGCCGTCACTGCGGGTATCGAAGCCGCCGCGCGCCGGCGCACTGCCTTGCTGGCCGCACTGATCAGCGCCGGCATCCTTCTGTTCTTTCTGGTCTTTGGACAATTGCTGATCGAGGCGCTGGATATCGGCCTCAACTCGTTTCAGGTCGCCGGCGGGATCATCCTGTTCCTGTTCGCGCTGACGATGATTTTTGGTGAAAGCAAACAGGAAATCGAACAGCGCCAGGCCGAAGAAGACATGGAAGACAAGCTGCACAGGCACAACCCGGCGATCTTCCCCTTGGCGGTCCCGTCATTGGCCTCACCCGGTGCTATGCTGGCCATCGTCATTCTGACGGACAACCACCGCTACAGCGTGGCGGATCAGGGCATTACTGCGCTGGTCATGCTGTCCGTGCTGGCCTGCGCCTTTGTGTTGATGCTGCTGGCCGAGCCAATCATCCGGCTGATCGGTCATTCGGGGGCGGCAATCATCAGCCGGGTCATGGGAATGATTCTGGCCTCGGTGGCCGTCAACTCGGTCCTGTCAGCCCTCCTTGAGATCTTCAAAACCGGTCAATTGTAAAAAAACCGCCGCTCCTTCCGGGCGGAAAGGGCGGCGGCAGTCAATGCGTTTCTCGCGTGGGGTCCGGATTACCGCGTGGGGCCGAGGCACGGCCCCTTCAAGGGGTTTGGGACAGGCAGGTCACCCTTGACTGAAATGGGGATGACATACGCGGGTTGATCGGCACGAGATCGCAGGCAGAAAGGCTTAGAACCCGACGGGCACGTGAAGCGCCACCATCAGCATGACAACCAGCGAAGCTACGCCGGCTGAATCCTGCAAAAGCGTGGCTTGCGAACGGCTGAAAGCGCTTTTGATCTGGGTCAGCATGTTTCACCTCCGGTTGGGAATTAATCCTTTGTTGACCTTTTGTTCTCATATTTCCGGGGATCAGTAAAGAACTTTATAAGAACATTTGTGAACTTTTTGCGCGCAACCCGCTAACCCACTGAAATCAAACGGATGGCCTGATCCTGTTTCATCAACCAAAGAAGAACACGCGCGGCCTGACCTCGTTCCGAGGTCAATTTCGGGTCCGAAGCCAGCAGCGCACGCGCGTCAGATTGTGCAACAGCCATAAGTCCAGCCTGCCGTTCTAGGTCGGCAATCTGGAACCGGGGAAGACCGGATTGAGCGGTCCCGATCAGGTCCCCTGCCCCGCGCATCTCGAGGTCCGTTTCGGCAATTCTGAATCCATCTTCGGTTTCCCGCAGAACTTCCAGCCGTCTTCGGCCCCCTTCGCTGAGCGGCGCTTGATACATCAACAGACAGGTTGACGCGTCATGCCCGCGTCCGACCCGACCGCGTAGCTGGTGCAACTGGGCCAGCCCGAAGATTTCCGCCCGCTCAATGACCATGATCGTGGCGTTGGGGACGTTTACTCCCACCTCAATGACCGTCGTCGCAACCAAAACCTTGGTCCGCCCGTCCTGAAAGGCGGCCATTGCCGCATCTTTCTCGGCCGGGGGCATCTGTCCGTGCACAAGGCCGACGATTCCGTCACCCAGCTGGGCCCGCAAGTGTTTGAACCGTTCCTCGGCCGCGGTGAGGTCGGAGACCTCGGATTCGTCGACCAGCGGACAGACCCAATAACACTGCTTTCCGTCTTCGATCGCGCGGCGCAGATGATCGACCACCTCCTCCATGCGCGAAGTGCTGACAATCGCAGTTTTGACCGGTTTCCGTCCCGGCGGTTTCTCATCCAGGACCGAGACGTCCATATCCCCATATTGTGCAAGCGCAAGGCTGCGTGGGATCGGTGTGGCTGTCATGACCAGAACATCGGCCCCCTGTCCCTTCTCAGAGAGCTCCATCCGCTGGCGGACACCGAACCTGTGCTGTTCGTCGACAATCGCCAGACGCAAGTCATGGAATGCCACATCGTTCTGGAAAACCGCGTGAGTACCCAACAGAATTTGGATGTCACCCGCCTTGAGCGCGGCCAGCTTCGCCTTGCGCTCGGACCCCTTGTCCCGTCCCGTCAGGATTTCGAGAACCACACCGGCGTCCTCGGCCAGGGGGCGAAGGCCCTCCAGATGCTGGCGCGCGAGGATCTCGGTCGGAGCCATCATGACACCCTGAGCACCGGCCTCTACCGCAACCAGAAGCGCCATGAACGCAACCAGTGTCTTGCCGGATCCGACGTCCCCCTGCAGCAGGCGGTTCATTCGGGTCGGAGCACCCATGTCCTCGGTTATCTCGCGTATGGCACGCAACTGCGCCCCAGTGGGTTTGTACGGAAGCGCATCCAGTACACGGGTCTGCAACGCCCCGGTCGCGACACTTACGGTTCCACGAGTTTTGCGTTCTCGCAGTCGGGCCAGAGCCAGAGTCAGTTGATGGGCGAACAGTTCGTCATAGGCCAGACGTTCGCGCGCGGGAGCAAACGCTGCCACGTCATCGGCACCTTGCGGTGTGTGAGCCGCCCGGACTGCATCGGCCCAGGTCGGCCAGCTCTGGCGGGCAACCTGTGCAGGATCCGCCCATTCCGCCAAATCTGGCAGGCGTGCCAGCGCGCTTTGCGCCGCCTTGTAGGCCGTCTTTTGGGTGACACCTTGGGTAAGGTGATAGACCGGTTCAAACTCGGGGATGCTGTTCGCCTGTTCGACCGGCAGAATGTGGTCCGGGTGAACCATTTGCGCTGTACCGTCAAACAGTTCGAGCTTGCCGGACACCACCCGTCTCGCCCCCTCAGGCAGGACCTTTTTCAGGTAGTCGGCCCGGGCGTGAAAGAAGACCAGCTGGAAATCGGTCTGACTGTCCTGCACGAAAATCCGATAGGCTCCGCCCCTGTTGTGCGGCGGGCGGTGGGCGCCGACGGTGACTTCCACCGTGAGTGTTTTGGGCAGATCGACGCCCCGGATCGTATCACGCCGCCGCCGGTCAACCACTGCATATGGCAATGCAAACAGCAGATCGCGTGGCGTTTCCAGCCCGGTCTGCGCCAGCAGGCGTGCGGTCTTGGGACCGATACCATCCAGCCTCTCGAGCCCTGCAAAAAGCGGGAACAGTTGCTCTGGACGGCCGCTCATGCGTCCCCGATCAACTGCAGCCAGCTGTCTTCATCCAAGGTTTCGATCCCCAGCTCTGCCGCCTTCTTGGCCTTGGAACCTGCGCCGGGGCCGGCCACCAGATAGTCCGTTTTTGCGCTGACTGAGCCAGCCACTTTGGCCCCCAGGGCTTCCGCGCGGGCCTTTGCTTCGGCCCGGGTCATTTTTTCGAGCGTACCCGTAAAGACAACCGTTTTTCCGGCGACGGGGCTGCCCGATGTATCCGGCCGTTTGGCCTCTTGCACGTTCAGTTGGGCGACCAGCGCATCGATGCTTTGGCGCTCTGCGTCCTGAGCAAATGTCGAAACCAGGGTCCGGGCCATGACTTCGCCGACGCCGTCGATATTCAGCAGCTCATCCCATTCGGGTTCGCTGAATTGGCTGGCGGCCGTGACAGCCTGCTCGAACGCGTCCCACGTGCCGTAGTGATTGGCGATCAGGTTCGAGGCGGCTTCACCAAGGTGTCGAATACCCAGCGCAAACAGAAGGCGGCCCAGCGGAATTGTCCGCTTTTCCTCGATCGCGGCAAAGAGTTTTGCGGCGCTCTGACTGCCCCAGCCTTTTCGGTTGGCCAGCTTGTTCAGATTTGCAGCGTCCCGCTTTTGCAATGTGAAAATGTCTGCCGGCGTACGGATCGGCAGATCCGGGTCGTTGTAGAACATTTCGATCTGCTTGGCCCCCAACCCATCGATGTCAAACGCCTTGCGGGAAACGAAGTGCTTCAGTTTCTCGACCGCTTGCGCCGGGCAGATCACCCCTCCGGTACAGCGGCGCACCGAGTCACCTTCCTCGCGGATCGCGTCGCTGCCGCATTCCGGACATTTCGTCGGAAACTCAAACGGGACAGCTTGTTCCGGCCTTTTGCTCAGGTCGACGTCGGCTATTTTTGGGATCACATCGCCGGCGCGGTACACCTGCACCCAATCGCCAACACGTATATCTTTGCCGTCGCGGATCTGTTCGCCTTTCGAATCCCGACCGGCGATGTAGTCTTCGTTGTGCAAGGTTGCATTGGACACGACCACACCGCCAACCGTCACCGGGTGCAGCCGCGCAACCGGGCTAAGCGCGCCGGTGCGGCCAACTTGAATGTCAATCGCCTCAAGCCGGGTCCAGGCGAGTTCGGCAGGAAACTTATGAGCGATCGCCCATCTTGGTGTGGTCGAGCGAAACCCAAGACGGGCCTGCAACGACAAATCGTTCACTTTGTAGACGACGCCGTCGATGTCATAGCCAAGCGTAGAGCGCTGCTCTTCGATTGCGCGGTAGTGCTCCAGCATTTGCGCGGTCGAGCTGCAAACGGCAGTCAGGTCGTTGGTGGAAAAGCCAAAGGACTTCAATCGATCCAACGCAGACGACTGGGTGGTTCCCAACGGCTCGGACAGTTCGCCCCAGGCATAGGCGAAGAACCGCAGGGGCCTTGCGCGCGTAACTTCTGGGTCAAGCTGGCGTAGCGAACCGGCGGCCGCATTTCTCGGATTCGCAAACAACTTCGCCCCCGCCTCTGCCTGCTTGGCATTCAGCTTCTCGAAATCGTCATGAGACATATAGACTTCGCCGCGAACCTCCAGGATCCCGGGCGCGTCGGCGATCTTTTGAGGGATATCTGAAACGGTCAACGCATTGGCCGTGACGTTTTCGCCAACTTCCCCATCGCCCCGTGTTGCCGCCTGCACCAGTTCGCCGTCCACATAACGCAGAGACAGCGACAAACCGTCGATCTTTGGTTCGGCCGTGAATTCGAGGGGCGCCTCTTCGCTCAGCCCAAGATAGTTTCGAACGGACCGAACGAAGTCTGCTACGTCCTCATCGTCGAATGCGTTGCCAAGCGACATCATGCGGACTGCATGGGTCACTTTGCCGAAACCGTCCACCGGCCGCGCACCAACCTGATCGCTGGGGCTGTCGGTGCGCTTTAGCTGCGGAAACCGCGACTCGATTTCGAGATTCCGTAGTTTCAGGGCATCGTATTCGGCATCCGAGATCTCGGGCGCGTCCTGACCGTGATACAGGTCGTTGGCCCGCTGCAAGAGTTCCGCAAGACGTGCCAACTCCTCTCGAGCCTGGTCCTCGGTCAGATCTTCTACTGCAATCAAATTGCTCATGGCCTCGCCCTGTCACATCGTCTTGGACCCCAGTGATAGGGCGAGGTCATGGTCAGGTCCAGATGTGCCGAGCCGTGAGTGCGAATGCCACCCTGGACCGCGGTGGCAGATGGGTCAGGTTTTCAGGCGCCGACGGCCAAGCGAGTGTTTTCCGCCGTGTCCGTCTGGGGATCGCGCAATACATATCCTCGGCCCCACACCGTTTCGATGTAGTTCTCGCCGCCCGTGGCGTTGCTGAGCTTTTTGCGCAGCTTGCAGATGAAAACGTCGATGATCTTGAGTTCCGGCTCGTCCATGCCGCCGTAAAGGTGGTTGAGGAACATCTCCTTGGTCAGGGTCGAGCCCTTGCGCAGGCTCAGAAGCTCCAGCATCTGGTATTCCTTGCCGGTCAGATGCACCGCCTGATTGTCGACCTCGACCGTCTTGGCATCCAGATTGACCGCGATTCGTCCGGTTCGGATAATCGATTGCGAATGGCCTTTGGATCGGCGGATGATCGCATGGATCCGCGCCACCAACTCCTCCCGGTGGAACGGTTTGGTCAGGTAGTCGTCGGCCCCGAAACCGAAGCCCTTGATCTTGCTTTCGGTGTCGTCGGCTCCGGACAGGATCAGGATCGGCGTTTCAACCCTTGCAATGCGCAACTGACGCAGGACTTCATGTCCGTTCATGTCCGGCAGGTTCAGATCAAGCAGGATCAGATCGTAGTCATACAGCTTGGCCAGATCTATGCCTTCTTCGCCCAGGTCCGTCGCATACACGTTCAGGTTGGCATGCGTCAGCATCAGCTCGATGCTTTTTGACGTGGTCGGATCATCCTCGACAAGAAGAATTCGCATTGCACTGCTCCAATTCAGGTCAACTATTCCAGTTCGGGTTAACCCTGATCACAAATGGTTAATCTGACGTTACCGTTGAATCATTTATTCGCTTTCGCCTTTAGGTTGTCTATATTTTTTTAGCGCCGTCACTTTCAAGGCCTCGATTCCGTGTTCGGCGACTGCAGACACCCATGTGTTGAACTCTTCGTCACTCAGGCCGTATCGTTTCTTGGCGTCCGACAAGGAGATCAATCCATAAAGCACGCCTCGAACGACAATGGCCTTTCTTGATGCGACCCAGCGTTTCGTATCCGCAGGCGGCAAATCCGCTCGGGACAAAACAGACCCATCCGGCAGGGTAACTGACCTTGGTCCCTCAACTTTGTGCAAATACATCTTTCGACCCTTTTTCTGGTGCCACAAAGCTGACGGCAGTCTACTTAATGCGCGGTGAAACCGCCCCTTGAGAGTGCGTAGAATTTTCCTATATTCTGCCGGTCTTTCTTAACCCGGACTGGAACAGCCCATGGCCCTCGACACCGAGACCCCTCTGAACTCGCTTGGCTTTGCCAAACCCCCGTCGGAAACGCGGGTGGTCGTCGCCATGTCGGGCGGTGTCGACAGCTCAGTCGTGGCGGCGTATCTGGCGGATCAGGGTTATGACGTTGTTGGCGTAACCCTGCAGTTGTATGACCACGGGGCGGCGCTGGCCAAGAAGGGTGCGTGCTGTGCCGGGATCGACATCCACGACGCCCGTCGCGTGGCCGAGGAGCGCGGTTTTCCACACTACGTTCTGGATTACGAAAACATCTTCAAGGACGCCGTGATCGACGAGTTTGCCGACAGCTATCTGGCCGGCGCGACTCCGGTGCCCTGCATCCGTTGCAATGAGCGCGTCAAGTTCAAGGATCTGCTGGAGACCGCCAAGGATCTGGAAGCCGACTGCATGGCGACCGGCCATTACATCCAACGCAAGATGGGTCCCAATGGCCCTGAACTGCACTGCGCCGAGGATGCCAACCGCGACCAGTCCTATTTCCTGTTCTCGACCACGCCCGAGCAGCTGGAGTTCCTGCGCTTCCCGCTGGGGCATCTGCCGTCCAAGGACGCGACCCGCGAGATGGCCGCGCAATACGGGCTGAGCGTAGCCGATAAGCCCGACAGCCAAGACATCTGTTTCGTGCCCAACGGCAACTATGCCAGCGTGATCGAGAAACTGCGCCCCGGCGCGGCCGAACCGGGCGAAATCGTTCACGCCGACGGCCGTGTTCTGGGCCAGCACGACGGCGTGATCCACTACACGATCGGCCAGCGGCGCGGTCTTGGCATCGGCGGGCTCAGTGAGCCGCTCTATGTCGTCAAGCTGGACGTGGATCGCAAGCAGGTCGTCGTCGGCCCAAAGGAACTGCTGGCCACCCGCACCATCCCCGTACGCGAGATCAACTGGCTGGGAGATGCGCCCTTCACCTCGCAGAAAGAATGGCATGTTTCGGTCAAGGTCCGCTCGACCCGCCCCCCGCGCGAGGCGATCATACGTCCGCTGACCGACACCACCGCCGAGGTCGAATTGTTGACGCCCGAAGAAGGCGTCTCGCCCGGGCAGGCCTGCGTGTTCTATGAAACCGGGGGCAGCCGGATCTTTGGCGGCGGCTGGATCTGGCGCGGTTACTGAACCGCGTCGGTCCATGAATTGCTGAGGATATAAAGCCCGGCGCAGACCATGACATAAGGCACGAGGTACTCCAGCCGTTGCGCCAGGCGCCCCGTCATGATCTGGGCGCGCCCGCCGATCAGCCCCACGATCGCAAGGGAGAGCGCTGCTAGTCCTGCCCCAAGCACACCTGCCAGCCGGAAATCGGGGGTCGAGTCCGCCAGCAAGGGGGCGAGGACCGCAAACGTGTCCATCGAAAGGCTTGTGAACAACAACATTGTCACAAGCGCCGAGGCGCTGCCCGGCACTGCGGGCGCGTCCTGCGCATTCGTTCCGCGAAGCTGTCGAGCGGCCCCAAAAAGCCCCAAGGCCAGAGGGATGGCGCCGAGGTAGCCCGCCCAGTGCGGCACAACATCTTCGACCCCCAGCGCCAGCAGGAAAGCCGCGCCGATCACAAGCCCCTGTGCCAGCAGGAACCCCAGAACCGCGCGTTGCGGACCGGTGACGATCATCAGGGCGACCAGAGCCATGAGGTTGTCGAGATTGGTCAGCACCTGCGCCATGAAGGCCGAGGCCGCAAAGACCACATAGTCCAGCATCACGGCGTCATCCGCTCCAACACCGCGCGCGCGGCCCGAAGACCGGGCGCTTCGCCACCGCGGCCGAGACGTTCCATCGTGATGGCCATAGCCTGTTCCTGCGCGTCCGGCGCGGCCGACACGGAGGCAAGCGCGGCGGAAATGGCTTCAGGCGTGCAGTCATCCAGCAGGCATTCCGGCACTGTCCGGGTTTCGGACACCAGGTTGACCAGCGTGACCGTATCCAGCTTGACCATGCGTTCGGCGATCTTCTGGGTCAGCCAGGTCAGTTTATAGGCAATCACCATCGGCGTGGACTGGGCCGCCAGCTCCAATGAGACCGTGCCGGATGCGGCCAGCGCGATCTCGGCGGCGGCAAAGGCCGCACGTTTGCTGGCCACCGCCTGATCCGTGGCGATGTTGCGCGGGTCCACCACGACCGGCTGACCCGGCCAGGACCGGACATGGGCGGCCACGGTATCGGCCACATGCGCGACCGCCGGAACCACCACTCGCATGTCGGGGCGGTCTTTCAGGTACTGGTCAAGCGCCGCTCCGAATACGGGCGCCAGCCGATCGACCTCACCCCGGCGCGAGCCGGGCAAGGCCAGCAGGATTGGCGCGTCGCCCAGCCCGTGATCGGCGCGGAACTGTGCGATCTGCGCGTCGGTTGCAACCGGCTCGCTGGCCACCGGGTGGCCGACGAAATCGCACTCCATTCCGGCGTTTTCCATATAGGGCGGCTCGAACGGCAGCAGGGCCAGAACATGGTCGATGACCTTGGCCATCTTGTCCGCCCTCTTGGGGCGCCAAGCCCAGACGCTGGGCGCAACATAATGCACGGTTCGTATATTGCTGCGCGTCTTGACCTGCTTGGCCACGCGCAACGAAAAGTCGGGACTGTCGATGGTGATCAGAACGTCGGGCTGGGTATCCAGAACGGCCTGAGCGGTTTCGGCTATGCGGCGCTTGAGGTGAAAGAACTTGGGCAGAACCTCGACCAGGCCCATCACGCTGAGCTCGGACATCGGAAAGCGGCTGACCAGTCCCTGAGCCTGCATCAGCGGCCCGCCGACCCCGTCGAAGTCGATCTCCGGAACCAGGGTCTTCAACCCCTCCATCAGCGCACCGCCCAGACGGTCGCCCGATGGCTCACCGGCGACCAGAAAAACGCGCATCAGACAGCCCGCTCATGTACGTGCAGGAACAAGCCCAGGCGGTCGCATTCCGCGATCACTTGGGGCCGGTCCAACACGATCACCCCACCCTTTTCGATGATGATGCCGGACAAACCGGCCGCAACGGCGCTGGATACGGTGTCGGGGCCGATGGCAGGCAGATCGGCACGTCGGTCTTGGCCCGGCTTGGGGCCCTTGAAAAGAATACCACCGCCCGCATCCGGGCGTGCGGCCAGCGATTGCAGCATCCAGGCCGTGCCGAAGGCCCCTTCGACAACCAGAACTTGGCCTTTGTGAACAACGCAAGCCTGTCCGATATCCGCTGCCCCCATGGCCCGCAGGACACCCACGGCCCGGTTTGCATCGCCCAGCTCCGCCTCGGTCGGCTGTACCTGGGTCAGACACCCGAGAGGAGGCAACAGGTCCGGCGCGATCTCGTGCGCGGCCCGCACGCGCAGTCCGGCGTCCTCCAAAATGCCGATCACCGCCCGCAAGGCTCCGTCGTCGCCCGACATCAACGCCTGCTGTATGATCGGAACCAAGGGCATGGTCTGCGCGTCAATCCGGGCGGGGTTTATGTCTGGCCTGCGGACGGCACCTGCGAGGCATACATCTGTGACGCCGCGCGCTTTGAGCTCGGCGACAAAACTGCCCAACTGCTCCAGCGGGAAGGTCACGTCTGGCGTCAGAGTGTCGGGCTGAAATCCCTCCATCGCGCAAACCAAGGGGCGTTCCGGCAGGTGCGCAACCAGTTCGTCCGGCAAAACCCCTGTTCCCGCGATCAGAGCCAGCATGATCTTATTTCCTTGGTGTCAGGAACGAACGATCGCTTTCGCCCGTCACGAATTCCACGATCTGACGCACATAGTCGCTGTCGGTGCTGTCGCCCAGCCGCTTGGCGCGGTCCATGAAGGTGCCCTCGCCTTCGGACAGCTCGCGAAAGGCCGCACGCAGCGCCGAAATGTCCGCCCGGGAAACGCCACGGCGTTTCAGGCCGACAAGGTTCAGCCCCTCCAATTCGCCACGCGAGGCCTGAACCAGGCCGTAAGGGATGACATCGTTGGGCACCATGGTCAGCGCACCGATGATGGCGCCGCGGCCCACGCGCACCCATTGATGCAAACCGGAAATGCCGCCGATGATCACGTCATCCTCGATGATGCAGTGGCCGGCGGCGCCGGAATGGTTCACCATGATCACCCGGTTGCCGATCTGTACGTCATGGGCCACATGGACCCCGGCCATCAGCAGGCAGTCATCGCCGATGCGAGTGACGCCGCCGCCACCCTCGGTGCCGGTATTTACCGTAACGTGTTCCCGGATGCGGTTTCGCTTGCCAATTTCCAGCCGCGTGTTTTCGCCCCCGAACTTGAGGTCCTGCGGGATTTCACCAATCACCGAAAAGTTGAAGATGACGCAGTCGTCACCGATCGAGGTATCCCCGGTGACAACCACATGCGACTTCAGCTCGACTCGGTCGCCCAAACGCACCTGTGGCCCCACATGGCAGAACGGGCCGACTACGCAGCCCTGGCCGATCTGAGCGCCGTCTTCGATGATCGCGCTGGGATGAATTCGGTTCATGCTGTTTTTTCCATATCCCAATCGACATAGGCCGAGAACTCGGCCTCGGCCGCCACTTCACCGTCCACGGTCGCACGGCCGCTGAACTTGAAGATCTTGCCGCCCTTCTTGCCGCGCACGGTTTCGACATGCATTTTCAGCACGTCACCCGGCACCACTTTGCGGCGGAATTTGCACTTGTCGATATTCATGAAATAGATCAGCAGCTCGCTGTCGATGACATCCATGCCGACGCCCAGCATAACACCTGCGGTTTGCGCCATCGCCTCGACGATGGTCACGCCGGGCATGATCGGCGTTCCGGGGAAATGGCCCTGGAAATGTGGCTCGTTCATGGTGACGTTCTTGATACCAACCGCCGACTGATAGCCGTCAATCTCTTCCACCTTGTCAACCAGCAGGAACGGATAGCGATGCGGCAGGATCCGCTGGATCAGCTGAATGTCGGCGCTCTTGGTTTCCGTGGTCATTTTCAGGATGTCCTGTTCTCGAGGTCTCGTTCACGCGTGGTTAGCAATACCCGTACCCAAGGGCAAGCCACGCTATGGCTTGTCGCCCTCTTCCAGCTGCGATCCGTCGCCGATGGCCGCGTCGATCTTGCGGATGGCGATGGCCGTAACATCCGAGGCGTCCGAGCTGAGAAACACGTTGGATCGTTCGATGATCAGCGACGCGCCAGTTTCACGCAGCAGGTCGATGAGCACGGGCTGCGCCATCTCAAAGAACTGGTTGCGTGCCTCGTCACTGCGGCGGGCCAGAGCATCCAGTTTCGCGCGTTGCCCCTCGCGGTGAGACTGGACCTTTCGGTCGAAGGCTTCTGCAAGCGGGCGGAACTCCTCGGGGCTCAGGACTTCGCGCTTTTGCGTCAGCTCTTTTTCCTCGCGGCTCAGCTCGGCAACGATGCGTTCATTTTCAGCGGCCAGCGCAGCACTTTCTGCTTCGATCTCATCAAAAACCCGTCGCCCGAATGCTGACTCGGTAAAGATCCGGTCGCTTGAGATGGTCAGCACGCCGGATTGCGGTACACCCAACTGCTGGGCGGCCACTGGGAGCGACACCACCAGGAAGATCAAAACACACAGGGCCCGCAACGGGCCCTGTACAAACTTCGATATCGTCTTGATCATGGACGTCAGAACCGTGCCTGAATAGTAAAGTCGAAGTTCTGCTCTTTGTCGAAGTCTTCCTTCTTCACGGCCTGCGAGAAGTTGAACCGCAGCGGACCGAACGGCGTATCCCATAGCAGCGAGACGCCGATGACCTGACGGATCGAGCCGTCTGCGCCGACGATATTGGCACCTGTCGTATCAACATTGTTGATGTTGTACAGGTTGCCGATGTCATAGAAGACACCGCCGCGCAGCCCCAGTTCCTCGGGCAGACCCAACGGGAAGTCCGACTCGAACCGGGCGACCCAGTAGTAGTTGCCGCCGATCGCATCATCCTGCCCGTTCGACAGGTCACGAGGGCCGATACCGGCCGGCTCGAAGCCGCGGAACGTTGTCGGACCCAGAACATAACGGTCAATTGCCCGACTGAAGTCGTCACCTTGCCAATGGAGCGCGCCGGCCTCGAAGGACGCACGCAGCGTCATTTCCTCGTTCAGAACCTTTGTCTGGGCAATCGCCCGGGTCGAGGTCTTGAAGTACTTGTTGTCGCCACCAAGGCCAGCCGCGTCCACGCCGACCTCGAACAGAACACCTGCATTCGGGTTCAGGCCGCCCAGCCGGCTGTCATAGACATAGGCCAGCCCCAGCGAGCTTGTCGAACGCTTGCCTTGCGCGATTTCCGACGCGATGACTGCCCCGTTGACCTCGTCATCCTGCTGCGACATCTCGGACTTGTTCCAGTTGTAACGCAGCCGCAACGAGGACAGTTCGCCAATCGCATAGCTGAGCTGCGGATTGATGAACACGCTCTTGGTGTCATAGCTGGCAAAGCTGGAATTGGTCCTTGAAAGGCCAAAGCCCAGATCGAAACGCAGTTTCCGGCCCAACAGGTACGGTTCGGCAAAGTTGATGACGTACTGCTCAGAGTCCTGCGCAGTCGACAGCGTCAGGCCAAATTCCTGTCCGCGCCCGAGGAAGTTCCGTTCCTCAAGCCGGATGGCGATCCCGAAACCGTCGGAAACCGAGTAGCTACCGCCCAACGCCAGTGAACCGGTCGGTTGCTCCTGGACATCCACGTCCACGATCACCTGGCTGGGGCTGGACCCTTCGCGAGTTTCCACATCCGCGACCGAGAAGAAACCCAAGGCCCGGATACGTTCGGCGCTCTGCCGGATTTCGCGCGGGTTGAAGGGGTCACCCTCGACCGTGTCGAACTGGCGCCGGATGACCCGGTCCAGAGTGGTCGTGTTGCCCTCGATGTCGATCCGTTCGACGAAAATGCGCGGGCCTCTGGTGAGCACGAACTGAACATCCAGCGTCAGGTCACGGTCGTTTCGGGTCACGCGCGGCTCAACGCGCAGGAAGTCGACGCCCTGCTTCAGGCCAAGACGTTCCTGCCGAGCGATCGAATTCTCAATCAGAGTTGGTGAATACGTGACACCAGGTTTGATCTTGAGGGCCTTCTGATACTCGGCCGCATCAACGCCCGGGATTTCGCTGACCGTCGAGATGTTGCCGAACGAGAATTTCTGACCTTCGGTGATGTTCATCACCAGATAGAAGGCGTCGCGCTCCCGCGTGAACTCGACATTGGCGCTGTTGATCCGAAAATCGACATAGCCGCGCGACAGGTAGAAATCACGCAGAACCTGTTTGTCGAACTCGATGCGGTCGGCAATGAACGTGTCACCGCGCAGGAAGGTGCGCAGGATGTTGGCCTGCTTGGATTCAAGCACACGGCGCAGACGACGGTCGGAATAGGCGCGGTTTCCTACAAAGCTGACGCGCTCGATCTCAATCGTGGTGCCTTCTGCCACTTCAAAAACCAGGTCCACCCGGTTGTCGCTGCGGCGGATGATCCGCGGAATGACAGTGGCCGACACACGCCCTTGCGCCGAGTAGATTTCGGCGATCTTGTCAGCGTCGGACTCTGCGACCTGCGGCGTGAACACCCGGCGCGGCTGCGACGAGATTGCCTGGATCAACACGTCATCCTTTACGCGGCGATTGCCCTCGATGCTGATCTTGTTGATCGTCGGATACTCGGCGACCTCGATCACCAGAGTGTTCCCGCGCGGGGTCAATTCGACTGTCTCAAAAACACCACTGTCAAGCAAACGCTGGTAGGCGTCATTCAACTGGCCCGCAGTGACTGTCTGACCGGGTGTGATTCCTGTCCGGGCGATGATGGTGGACGTCTCAATGCGACGGTTGCCCTGAACATCGAACGACGAAATCGTGTAGGTCTGGGCCTGGGCGGCTTGCGGTACCGCCGTAAAACTCATTGCCGCAAAGAGGAAAAAAATCGTTAGTGCCCGCCACAAAATATTGTCGTGCGGTTGCGCAGTACCGCAGGATGTGCCCGCGCCTCTCCTGTAAGCCATTTTTGTCTCTACCTAGAATTTCGGACTTTAGAAGTTGAGTAGCCGCTCTGATGGGCCTTGTCAAAAGCACAAACGAAAAACGCGACCGGATCGGTCGCGCTCGGGTCGTTCAGCTGGGTATGGGGAATCACATACCGGCCAGATATGCGGCGCCTGCCAGTGCCAAAGCGGTCAGCCCAAAGCTCAGCAACGCGTCCCAGTTCAATACGAACAGGAAGCTGAAGCCCCGATAGGAATTTCGCAATGCCTTGGTCATTGGTTACAGCCCGCTTAATTGCATGTCTCGGCAGGATTACCCCAAACAAACTAGGTTTGAATTGAGGCAATTTTGCGACCGCAACGCGTCAATGCCGCCACAATCAGCAGAACAGGTCGTTGCTTACCGAGAAGATCATGAGGCTGAGAATTAACGTGATGCCCACCGCCATCAACAGTTGCAAAGCTCGGTCGCTGGGCGGTTTCCCCGCGACTGCTTCGTAGGCGTAGAAAACAAGGTGCCCCCCGTCCAATGCCGGGATTGGGAACAGGTTCAGCAAGCCTACAGCAGTGGACAGAACCGCGATGAAGAAGATGAAGCTCTGCGCCCCTTGGCTCGCCATCGCGCCCGAGGTTTCCGCGATACCAATGGGTCCGGACATGTTGCAGGTGCTGATCGCACCGGTGACCATGTGCCATATGCCGGACAGCGACCCCTCGATGATGCGGCCGGTCTGGATGACACCGCCATGCAGCGAGTCGACTAGACCCGCAGGTTCGGTCGCCGGGACCAGCATCATGCCGCCGACGATTCCAATCCGCCATTCGGTTTTGAAGCCGCCGTCCGCCTGTGGTTCATCCGTGCGACGCGGCGCCAGTGCAAATTCCAACTCGGCGCCGTCGCGCCAGACGTCCAGCAGAAGCACCTTTCCGTCCGAGCTTTCGACCTTTTCCTTGAGCTGTTCGAAGGCAAAAATCGGGTCGCCATCAACCGAGGTGATGACGTCGCCCGCCTGCAACTGGATATCCATCGCAGCACTGCGCGGGGCGACCTGCTGGATCAAGGGCGGGAACAGCCACGGAGCCGACACGTCGAGGGTCTGGCCGTCGCGGATGACAGTGTATTCGAGAACCGGCTGCACCGGCAGCGCTTCGGTAAACTCGGTCCAGGCCCCCTCCTGATCGAAATCAGGCGTGGGGATGCCAGCGATCGCAACGATTTCGTCCCCCTCCTGAAGCTCCTGCACGGTGCCCGGCAGAGGTTTCAGCGATCCGACCGTCAGTGGCTCGCGGGTCACGCCTTGCGACCAGAAGATCAAACCGAAGACAAGGATCGACAGAACGAAATTGAAGACCGGCCCGGCTGCAACCGTGGCAGTCCGCGCCCAAAGCGGTGCGCCATGCATCGTCCGACGCAATTCCTCGGGGCTTTGCGTGGTGATTTCGGCCATCGTCTCGGCGTCCTTGCCCGAGGCCGCATTGGCATCGCCCAGGAATTTCACGTAACCGCCAAAAGGCAGCAGAGCGATCTGCCATTTGGTGCCGCGTTTGTCCATTCGGCTCCAAAGCACCGGACCAAAACCCAACGAGAACACCTCGGCATGGATCCCCGACCAGCGGCCAACGATGTAATGCCCGTATTCATGCACCGCCACGATGACGGACAGCGCCACGACGAATGCGGCAATCGTATAGACCAGCCCACCAAATTGCGGAATCAGCGAGAGTATGTCCAAAATTCTATCCTGCTCTTCGTAGTACGGCGTCATCCACCCATTGACGTGCCAGATGGTCCGTTTTCAGGACGTTATCAAGGGTCAAAGGGGCATCAATAAGGCCGCCTGCATCGTCGAAACGGCCCAGAACGGCGGCCACGGCGTCGGTCATGTCCAGAAAGCCGATGCGTTGACCGATGAAATGATCCAACGCACGCTCCTTGGCGGCGTTGAAGATCGCGCCTGACAGGCCACCGCGCTGCATGACCTCGCGGGCCAGCCGCAGGGCCGGGTAACGCGCCGGGTCCGGATCACGAAAACGCAGCTGGCCCAACTTGGCCAGGTCCAGGCGCGGCACCGGCAGGTCGCGCCTTTCGGGCCAATGCAGCGCATAGCCGATCGCATGCCGCATATCAGGCGCTCCCAAATGCGCCATCACTGCGCCATCGCGAAATCCGACCAGAGCATGAACGATGGATTCCGGGTGAACCACAACCTCGATCCGTTCAGCATTGATCCCGAAAAACTCTTTGGTCTCGATTACTTCCAGCGCCTTGTTGAACATCGAGGCGCTGTCGATCGTTATCCGCTGACCCATGTCCCAATTGGGGTGGCTCGAAGCTTGCTCGACCGTAGCGCCGGCCAGCTTCTCGACCGGCCAGTCGCGAAAGGCGCCGCCGCTGGCAGTGATGATGATGCGCTCAACCGCATCCATGTCTTCACCCACAAGCGCCTGAAAGACCGCCGAATGCTCGCTGTCGACAGGCAGCAGACGCGCGCCATGGCGTTCCGCAGTTTCCAGAACAAGCGGGCCGGCACACACCAGCGTTTCCTTGTTTGCCAAGGCCAGGGTCGCGCCCTGCTTCAACGCCTCAAGCCCCGGCGCCAAACCGGCCGAGCCAACAATGGCGGACATGACCCAGTCTGCCGGGCGAGCGGCCGCTTCGATCAGCGCGGTTGCGCCCGCGGCGGCCTCGATCCCGGTGCCGGACAAAGCATCGCGCAGATCGTCCAGATGCTGGTCAAAGGCGGTTACCGCCACTTCGGCGCCCAACCGGCGGGCGTCCTGCGCCAGTTGCCGAACATTCGCCCCGCCGGTGACGGCGACCACCTTGTAGTCCTCAGGGGCCCGCGCAATCAGATCGATTGTATTCTGGCCAATCGATCCGGTCGCGCCGAATATCGAAACCTTTCGCATCAGATTTCCCCGGGCGAATAGACCAGCGACGCGATCAGAACCATCAGCGATGCACCCATCATGCCGTCAAATCGATCCAGAAAACCGCCATGCCCCGGCACCAGGTTCGAGCTGTCCTTGACCCCGAACCGCCGCTTGACGGCGCTTTCCACGATATCACCGGCCTGGCTGGCCATCGAGGCCAGGACCGAAACCAAAACAAACCGGTAGCCAAACCCGGCATACGCGGCAACGGCTGCGCCCACCAGCGCGGCTGCCACCCAGCCGCCCGCCGTGCCCGACCAGGTCTTCTTGGGGCTGACGCGAGGCCAGAACTTCGGGCCACCGAACGTCTTTCCCACAAAGTAACCAGCTACGTCCGTGGCAACGACGACCAGGATCAACCAGACCATCCAGCCAAACCCCATCGTCTCGCGGATCTGGATGAACCCGTAACCCGCGCAGGCAATCCACATGGCAAACAGCACGTAGATCCCGCGCGAGTGCGAGACCTGCCCTGCCCCGACCAGTGCGGGCGCGATCAGAAAGGGCAGTTTGTAGAGCGGCGGAACATGATAGCTGAGCATGACAGCAACGCCGGTCAGGATTCCCAACTGAACCGCGACGCCCATCCGATCGGAATCGATCATGCGAACCAGTTCCCAGGTCATCAGACCACACGCGGCGGCAACAAATGTCTCGAACCATAGTCCGCCCAGCCAAACCTCGACCGCTCCAATAGCGACCAGTACCAGGGCAGACAACACCCGGGTGGTGAGGTCGGACCATCGGCCGTCCGTCATGCCGGAACTGCTCCGAACCGGCGTTCGCGCGACCCGAAGCTCTTGCACAGCCGTTCCAGCTCGGCCGCGGTGAAGTCGGGCCAGAGCGTGTCGATGAATTCGTATTCCGAGTAAGCGGATTGCCAGAGAAGGAAATTCGATATCCGCGCCTCGCCACTGGTGCGAATGACCAGATCGGGGTCAGGCAGGACGCGCGTGTCCAGATATCTGGGCAGCGTTTCCTCGTCGACATCTTCTGGCCGCAGGTTGCCTGCGGCAACGTCCCGCGCCAGCCGCTTAGTTGCCCGGGCCACTTCGTCCCGACCACCATAATTGAGAGCGACGGTCAGGTGGACAAGGTCATTGTTGGCCGTCTCGCGCTCCAGCGTGTCCATCAACTCGATCAGTTTGGCATCCAGCCGCACCCTGTCGCCGATGAATCGGACACGGATACCGTTTTGGGCCAGTGTTCGGGTTTCCTTGATGATGTAGCGCTTGAACAGGCTCATCAAACCGGCAACCTCGACCTGGGTCCGTTTCCAGTTTTCCGTCGAGAAGGCAAAAATCGTCAGGTACTTGATCCCCAGCCCCGGGCAGGCTTCGACCACTTCGCGCACCCGACGGGCACCGGCGTGATGCCCGTACAGCCGTGGCCGGCCGCGCGCCTGGGCCCACCTACCGTTGCCATCCATGATGATGGCCACGTGACGCGGTCCACAGGGGGGCTCGTTTTGGGGATCAGCGGGCATGGCTTGCGCTCAAACCTGCATGATTTCGGCCTGCTTGGCCTCAAGGGCCGCATCTACGGCCTTGATCATCTGGTCGGTCAGTTCCTGAACCTCGGTTTCCCAGAACTTCTGATCGTCTTCCGACAGGCCGTCGGCCTTGGCTTTCTTGATCTGATCCATGCCATCGCGGCGCACGTTGCGAATGGCAACGCGGGCGTGTTCGGCGTATTGCCCGGCCACTTTGCCCAGCTCGCGGCGGCGCTCTTCGTTCAGCTCGGGGATAGGCAGCATGATGATCGTTCCGTTCAGCTGCGGGTTGATGCCCAGTCCGCTTTCCCGGATCGCCTTTTCCACTTTGCCGACCAAAGACTTGTCCCAAACATTCACGGTGACCATGCGCGGCTCGGGAACGTTTACAGTGCCGACCTGGTTGATCGGTGTCATCGACCCATACGCATCCACCATAACCGGCTCGAGCATCGAAGCCGACGCACGCCCGGTGCGCAGCGACGCGAATTCGGTTCTGAGGTTGGCCATCGCGCCATCCATGCGGCGTTTCAAATCATCGGTGTCCAGTTCAAAATCGTCAGACATGCTGCTCACTCCCCGTCTTCAGGTGATGTTGGAATGGCTCTTACGCCATCGCACCTGGGATGTATAGCAATCATGATCGGGAAATGTGGCAATGACCAGAGTTGTTTCCGCGAAAAAACCGATCCCCCAAACAAAAAAGACCGACCCTGTGGCGGGCCGGTCTGGCACAGAAAAAACTAAGGCTCAGGCGTTCAGGTCAACGACCACGCGTCCCTTGACCTGACCGTTGAGGATGTCGGCACCCAGCTTCGGAAGATCATTCAGAGTGGCCGGCTGAATCATCGCTTCCAGCTTGTCCATCGGCAGATCCGAAGCCACCCGCTGCCAGGCCCGCAGTCGGTTGTCGAACGGCTGCATCACGCTGTCGATACCCAACAGGTTGACTCCGCGCAGCAGGAACGGAATGACGGTCGCCGGCAAGCCCGCGCCACCGGCCAGACCGACCGCTGCCACCGAGGCGCCATACTTCATCTGACCCAGTACGCGCGCCAGCATTGCGCCCCCTACGGCATCAACGCAGCCAGCCCAGGTTTCGCTTTCCAGCGGACGTTTGGTGGTTTCGTTCAACTCGTCACGCGGCACGATCGACGTCGCACCAAGCGCCTTCAGATAGCCTTCGGTTTCAGGCCGCCCGGTCACTGCCGCAACTTCGTATCCCAGATTGGCCAAAATCGCCGTGGCGACCGAGCCGACGCCCCCGGCTGCACCGGTTACCAGAACCGGCCCGCGGTCGGGCGTCAGACCGTGATCTTCCAGCGCCATCACCGCCAGCATCGCGGTAAAACCGGCAGTTCCCACGGCCATGGCCTGGCGCGTGCTCAACCCCTCGGGCAGAGGGACGAGCCAGTCGGCCAGCGCGCTGGCCTTCTGGGCGTATCCGCCCCAATGCGCCTCACCCACGCGCCAACCGGTCAGCACGACCTTGTCGCCGGGTTTGTACCGGTCGTCCGAGGATTCTTCGACAGTTCCAGCATAGTCGATCCCGGGCACATGCGGATAATTTCGGACCAGACCGCCGCCCTTGGGCGACATGCACAAACCATCCTTGTAGTTGACGGTCGAGAACTCGACGGCCACACGCACTTCACCATGCGGCAAGTCATCTTCCGAAATCTGCTTGATGACCGGGCTGGCCAGTCCGCTTTCCTCGTCCTTTTCCATCACCAAAGCGTTGAACATATTCCAATTCCTTTCATTGACCGTGGCCCAACCGATCTGTCATCTGGCCCATATGCTTCTCGGGCGCGTCCCGCGCGCCCTTCCCGGCTCAAATCCAGAACTTGTCCTGCACGATTGCAGTCCGCATTCCAGACGGCGTTTCGACTTCAACCTGCGTTCCCGGATCCCAATGGCTCAGCCGCAGCATACCGATCGACACGTTGGTTTGAAAATCCGGCGACCAGGTAGCCGAGGTCACCTGGCCCACACGCTTGCCGCCGCCATAGATCGGCCACGGCCGATCGCAGGGGGGCACCGCGTCGCCCTCGATCGCGATCGGACGGATTTGCTGAACCGGCCCCTCTTTGGCCACCCGCAACAGCGCATCCCGCCCGATGCAGCCAATGGCCGTATGCGTGTTGCAGAACTTGCCCAACCCGCATTCATGGGGCGTGTTGTCATCGGTCATGTCATTGCCGTAAGACAGCAACCCGCCCTCGATCCGCTCGATCAGGTTGGGGCAGCCCGCCCGAACCTGCAGGTCCTCTCCGGCGGCGAAAAGCGCATTCCACAAGGGCATGCCGACGTCGCCGCCTTCGACATAGATCTCGAACCCGCCCTGTTTGGAATAGCCCGACCGCGCAATCGCCAGATCACGCCCCTCGAACTGGAACATGTCGAACTTGAAGAAGCGGATATCACGCACCCGGTCGCCAAAGACCCGCGCCATCAGGTCATCCGACTTGGGTCCCTGCACCGCCAAGGGCGACACGTCCGGCTCATCCACCAGAACATCCAGTCGATATCCGTTGGCCAAGCCTTTGACCCACAACAGCAAATCACTGTCTGCGATCGAAATCCACCAGCGGTCATCCGCCAGTTTCACCGCCACGGGATCGTTCAGCATTCCCCCGGTTTCGTCCACGATCGGCACATAGTAGCACTGGCCCGGCAACATGCCGCGCAGGTCGCGCGGGGTCAGCATCTGCATCAGCCGCGCCGCATCGGGACCGCGCAGTTCGACCTGCCGCTCGCATGATACGTCCCAGACCTGCACGTGGGTTTTGAGATGCCGATAGTCGGCCTCGACGCTTTCAAATACCGTGGGCAGCAACATCCGGTTGTACACGGTATAACCTTTGACACCGGCCGCCTCGACCCCGTCGGAGAACGGCGTGCGCCGCAGCCGGCGCGACAAAGAAATCTGTGGCACTTAGACCTCCTCGGGCAAGAAAACGAGATCACTGACCGGGGCCCCAGACCCGGCCTCGGTCAGCATTTTGTGGATTTGTCCCCGGTGATGCGTTTGATGATTGAAAAAATGCATCACACACACAGCGTAAGGTAATGTAATGTCTTCTTCTTTTGCCGCGGAATACCAGGTGAACGGACCCGAGATTGGCTCGTCGCCCAGAGTTTCAACCCAAGCATCGATCCGCGCATCGATGGTCTCGCGCAGTGGAAGCCAGTGCGCTAGATCCGGACTCAGGTGGACGCTCTCGTGTATACCGCCGCCCTTGCGGTGCGGATTGCTTTCAGGCCCCGGACCTTTGTCGAACCGCGACACCCAAATCCAGTCGCCCCACAACAGATGGTTGGCAGTCCCCAGGATCGACCCGAAAAATGCGCCGCGTTCCCGGGTCAATTCCTCGGGCGAAAGCTCTTGAAGAAAGCCCGCCAACTGGCTGTTCTGCCAGCGGTTATAGCGGGCCATCTGCTGTGCATAGGCGCCGGTGATCATCACTTGGGTCCGTGCCAGTCGATCGGGCAGATTTCGGCAGATTTGCCGCCGAAATCCCAGACACGACCATAATCGCGCACCTTCGACTTGGTGCCACGCGCCACGATGATGTCCGGGCCCATCCAATACTTGGAATTGGACACCATGACCGGATGCTCGGGATCTTTGCCTGCCAGCATCTCGATCTCACCCTGGATCTTGCGGCCGATGACGATGCGGCGTTTGTTGCCGTCGCGCTCGATCTGCACCGGAGCACGCTCGGCCCCGATGATTTCACTCACCAGCATCGTGAACAGCCCAGTGGTGCCACCGGCCTGCCCGCTGAAAATCTGCAGCAGACCGTTGTACGCCTTGCCACTTGCGCGCTCATCCACGTACGCGGCGACCTTCCACTGGCCTTCGCCCATCCGGCCCGGAATATCGACCAGCAGACCAACGTTCAGACCCGACAGGTCCTCACCTTCATAGTGTCCCTCGTCGATGATCACGCCCATCCAGGCATGACAATGCCCTTCGGTCGGAGGGTGCGCCCCCAGCGAAACCACGCAGGGGCAGAACACGTCGCAGGAGCAGTTCAGGATAAGCTCACCCTTGATGGCCCAGTCCGTCGGGCTCATCTCGCGCCGCTTGGGATTGGGCATCCGGCTATCAATTCGCTGACTGACCGGCAGCTTGTCGGCATCGGGTTTTCTGTTTTTTGCCATCGGCTTATCCTCCGTATGCAATTGGGTAGATCAGCAGCCCAAGGCCACCTGCAATCAAAGCGAAACCCAGCGGCCGAGTCAGAACATGACCGATCTGGGGCAATTTCTCCAACACCATGAACAGGGTCGCCAAACCCATCCACAGCAGGCTCATCACGCCTCCGACAAAGCCAAGCGCCATGAACCCCCAGCAGCAGCCGACACAAAAGGCGCCCAGCCCCAGCCCCATGCGCAGACCGCCAGAGAAGCCGGTGCGCCAGTGTCCAAGGAAATAGGTCATGGGTGCATGACACACCCCGTGGCACACCTCCTTGGCGCGCGTGAATTGAAAGGCACCGACGGCAATCAGAAGACCGGCGGCAAAAAGCGGAGACTTGGCAATGCCCAGCATGTCGATCACGCCCCCGAACAACAAAGCCAGCTGAACACCTGTGATCAACGCGGCGAACCCGGCCCAAACCACGAAGTAACCCAACAGAACGCCGACCCACCCAAGCCTTGTTCCATTGGCGCTCTGGATCAAATCCTCATAGCTTCTCAGTGTTGGAACCAAAGTCGGAAGCATCATCGCGGCCATCATGATCGCCCACATCACGAACAGCGGGCCGAACTCGGCCATCGGCATGTACATGTCCATACGGGGATCCATCGCACGCATCGCATCTGCCATTGGCCCGGGTCGGCCAATCCAATCGACGCCCATGTCGCGGCTCATGGTGTACATCACCCACCAAGCCCACAGGATCAGGACGAAAAAGCCCAGCCACAAACCGCTGCGAAGAAGTGCCCGACTCATGTTCCCTCCCGACTCGGTGCTTGCTTTTCAAATGTCAGACTTTTAAATGTCAGACAAATAAATTTTTCACGGCGGCCTGCAGAAGATGAAAATCGATCCTCAGAAAAGCACCGACTTGTCCGCACAGATCGCCCAAGCCATCCGCGATGCCATCGTATCAGGAGAGCTGATCGTGGACGAGCGCCTGCCCTCTGAATCCGAACTGGCGGACCAGTTCCAGGTCTCACGCCCCACCGTGCGCGAGGCGCTGAAACGGCTGGCGGCGCAATCGTTGATCCGCACCCAGCGCGGCGCGACGGGGGGTGCTTTCGTCAACCGGCTGAGTTTCCCGGACGCCTATTCTCAGCAGATCACGACTTCGACGCTGCTGCTTTCGATGAACGAGGTCAGCTTCGACACCGCTTGCGAGGCCCGCTATGCGTTGGAACGGGCTTGCGCGCCCCTGTCGGCCCAGCGGCGCACCGCCGATCAATTGGCCACCATGCGCGCGGAAATCTTCCGTCAGGCGCAACCCGGTTTGACGGATGAGGCCTTCTGCGCCTCGGACGTGGCCTTTCACCGGGCGCTGGTCGATGGTGCGGGCAACCCTGTCCTGTCCTATCAGCTGGCCGGCGCGGTCGAGGCGATGCAGCCCCTGATGAACATGATCACCTTCACCGCCCGCTCGCGTGAAGAGATCATCCGCCTTCACAGCAAGATCGCCGACGCGCTGGAGGCGCAGGACGCCGAAACAGTCGACGCCGCTCTGGTCGAGCTGGAAACCTACACACGCCGCCTGGCCCATGATGTGGCCGAACGTCGGCGGAAACCGGCCTGAAGACACTCTGAATTCTTCTTGACGCATCACATCAACGGAAAGGACACTCGAGCAGGCAGACCATCATCCGGCGGGAAGACCGGCACTCTCAATAAAATTGATTTTCAATGACTTACGGGAGGACGTTATGAACAAAAGACCGGATCCAACATTCTATCCATCCGCCAAGATGGCCATGGAGGCCCCGCCCGAAACCTTGGCCTTCACGCTGATGCTCAGCCCCGATTTTTCGCAGCCCGATGGCTTGGCGGTTGTGAATGTCGACCCAACTTCGGGCGATTACGGAAAGATCGTTCACAAGGTGATGATGCCCAACAAGGGCGACGAGTTTCACCATTTCGGATGGAACGCCTGCTCCTCGGCCCTGTCTCCGCTGACCGGCCACGCTTTTCTTGAGCGCCGGTACCTGATCATCCCCGGTATCCGTTCCAGCCGGATCTACGTGATTGACGTGAAAGAGCCGCTGAAGGCCAAAATCCACAAGATCATCGAGCCCGAAGAAGTCTTTGCAAAGACGGGGTATTCCCGCCCCCACACGATCCATTGCGGACCCGAAGGTATCTATGTCAGCACCTTGGGCGGTGGCGGACCGGATGGCACCGATGGACCTCCGGGCATCTTCATCATGGATTGCGAGACCTTCGACATCATCGGGCGTTACGAGATCGAGCGCGGCGTGCAGGACAAGCACTATGATTTCTGGTGGAACCTGCCGCGGGACTACATGGTCAGTTCCGAATGGGGTCTGCCCCCGCAATTCGAAAACGGGATCGTGGCCGAAGATCTTCTGTCGAACAAATATGGCCACCGGATCCATTTCTGGAACCTGCGCGACCGCACCAACATCCAGACCATCGACTTGGGCGAGAACCACCAGATGGCGCTGGAAATCCGGCCGGCGCATGACCCGGTCAAGCAATACGGGTTCTGCGGCGTGGTGGTCGACACCACCAACCTTCAGGGTGCGATCTTTACCTGGTGGCGCAACAAGGATGGCAGTTTCGAGGCCAAAAAGACCATCATGATCGACCCGCAACCCGCTGATCCGGATGATCTTCCCGATCTGCTCAAAGGGTTCTCGGCGGTGCCTCCTCTGGTCACCGACATCGACCTGAGTCTGGACGACAAATACCTGTACGTCGCGTGTTGGGGCACCGGTGAAATGCACCAATACGATGTTTCGGACCCGATGAAGCCCAAGCTGGCCGGCAAGGTCGAGATCGGCGGAATCGTCAAGAAAACCAAGCATCCCAACGGCAAGGACTTTGGTTATGGCCCGCAGATGGTCGAGATCAGCCGTGACGGCAAACGCGTCTACTGGACCAATTCGCTTTATTCCACGTGGGATGACCAATTCTATCCCGGCGATCGCGGCGCTGCGATGGTCAAGGCGGATGTAGGCGAAAAAGGCGGCCTGACACTGGACAAGGATTTCTGGGTGGATTTTCCGAAAGGGTATCGCAGCCACCAGATCCGGCTTGAGGGAGGAGACTGCTCCACCGACAGTTTCTGCTACCCTTCGGTCTGAATTGGACGTCTTGATGACATCGACGGCCGGCCTCTGGCTGGCCGTTGTTCTGAGCGGTGCCTATCACGGGTTGAACCCCGGTATGGGCTGGCCGTTGGCCGTGTCGGCGGCATTGATGGAGCAACGCCAATCCGCTCTCTGGCGCGCGTTGGCAGCGCTGGCGGGCGGGCATTTTGTGGCGATGCTGGGTGTTTTGCTGCCCTTTGCGCTGATGACCATCCTTGTAGACTATCAGCGCGAAATCCGGATCGGAGCGGCCCTGATCGTGATCGCTATGGGCCTCTACATCGCGATCACCCGGCGCCACCCACGGTTTCTGGCGCGCGTACCGCCCAGTCGGCTGGCGCTGTGGTCGTTTCTGGTGGCGTTGGCGCATGGTGCGGCGCTGATGCTGGTCCCGATCTATCTGGGCCTGTGCGGGCTGGACGAGCTGGATACCGGCCACAGAGCCGTGTCAGAGATCATGGGCACCAATGGCCTGCTGGTCCTGGCTGTGGCCGCGGTCCATACGGGCGCTATGATGCTGGGCGGCGGTGCGCTGGCCTTCGCGGTCTATCGCTGGCTGGGCCTGCAGTTTCTGTCTCGCAGCTGGTTCAACCTGGAAATGGTCTGGGCGCTCAGCCTGATCCTTGTGGGTGTGCTCGGCCTGTGGGCCGCAATCTGAGGTCTTCCCCCTGCCCCGAAACAGATTAGGTTCGACGGACAGGCATTTGAAACGCGAGGCCCCCATGACCGGAACACTCAACATCATCGCAGCCCTTCTGACCATCGGCTTTGGCCTGTTCGGCTTTCTGGCTCCGGCCTGGACGGCGGCCTCGCTGGACCTTGCGCCCACCAACAGCACGATGGGCCTCAGTGAAATGCGGGCCTCGGTCGGCGGGTTGTTCGTCGTGACCGGCATCGCTGTATTGTGGCTGAACCACCCGATGGCCTACGCGATGTTGGGCGTTGTCTATGCGGGCGCGGCGCTGGGTCGGTTCGTGTCCGTTTTGCTGGACAATCCCCCCTTGGCCAAGGCGTTGACCTTCGGCGGAATCGAGCTGGTGCTGGCAATTTGGCTGATCGCAGCCAACCTCTTCAAGCCCGCGTGAAAGGTTGGAAAAATCGCCATGATCCCGCGCTTTGAGGGTTTGCATCCGCAAATATCCTCACCTATATAAATCCTGTCCTTCGGGACTATGGACATAAACGCGCTCGTAATAAGCGGATCGGACCCGGGGGCGGTACCCGGCGGCTCCACCATACATCCTTCATTTGGGGATCATGGGGCCGAAATAGGATCGACGAACGTCTAAAGGGGTTAGCTTTGTCTCGGCTGTCTGCCACCGTTACCGGCGAAAACAGTACAATTGCAAATGACAATCGTGCTCCGGTTGCCGTTGCTGCGTAAGCAGTAACCAGACCGAAACTTAAGTCCTTGCGCCTAGCCGCGTAAGGCGGGGTTCGCAGGTACCTGGCAACAGAAACCTGCATTTCCCAAGATTTTGTCTGAGTTTTTGCACCGAATTTGGCCGCCATTCAGAAACTGTTCACTCCTGTCATTCAAAGTAGCGGAAGACAGACAGGAGAGTTGGGATGACTCATTCAGAGATACTCAGGGCCTGGTATTCCGAGGTTTGGGAAAAAGGCAATATTGACGCGATCGACCAGTATTTTGCCCCGGAAACGATGGCCGAGGGGCTGATACCCGAAATGCAGGTCGGCGCGGACGACTTTCGCGACCTGGTCATGGCCTTTCGGCACGTTCTGGGCGAAATTCAGGTGGATTTGCCCAAAATTATCGAAAATGGCGATTGGGCGTCAGCTGTTTTGCATGTGCGGACCTCGCGGGCGGACAACGGCGCGCCCTTGGAGGTCACAGGCCAAGTTATGGCGCGCTTCAAAGGTGACAAGATGGTCGAAGCCTACAACCAGTTCGACTTCGTTTCCCTGTTCGAACAGCTCGGCCAGTTCCCGCAGGATACCTTGCCCGTTTGCATGACAGGGCAACGGCTGGACTGGGCCTGAACCGGTTCTTGACCGCGCGTGCTGACCCCGAGTAGCAAGAGCACACGGGGTCAGCATGTGAACGCCCTGCCCGGCGGCAGCCCGGGTTCGCATGTCTCCAAATCCAAAGGGGCACATGCCATGGCTGCGCAATTTCCAATGATCGCTGGTGGTTGGATCGGCACCTATGCTCCGAATATCGGATGGAGCCGCCCGAGGACCGCCGAAACCGGCGCATGCAGGGCGGATCCCCTGTAGTGAACCCCTCACTGTCAGAACAGGTCCGGGTGTTCGGCCGCATCGGCCTCCTCTCATTTGGTGGCCCAGCGGCACAGATCTCATTGATGCACCAGGAATTGGTCGAACGGCGGCCATGGTTGGATGAGCAGAGCTTTCTGCGCGCGCTGTCGTTGTGCATGTTGCTGCCCGGCCCCGAAGCCATGCAACTGGCCACCTATGCCGGTTGGCGGCTGCGGGGGGTGCCGGGCGGGCTGATTGCCGGCGGCCTGTTCGTTCTGCCCGGAGCGCTGGTGATATCCGTGCTGGTCGGCCTGTATGCTGCCTACGGAGACCTTCCCCTGGTCCAGGCTGCATTTCTCGGGATCAAGGCCACGGTTATCGTGATCGTTCTCCAGGCGGTGCTCAATCT
This sequence comes from Ruegeria sp. BC2, assembly GCF_056539245.1. Taxonomy (NCBI): domain Bacteria; kingdom Pseudomonadati; phylum Pseudomonadota; class Alphaproteobacteria; order Rhodobacterales; family Roseobacteraceae; genus Ruegeria; species Ruegeria sp. BC2. The sequence continues at coordinate 1,052,777 of NZ_JBQFUQ010000001.1, read as the reverse complement.
TTCTCGCAAAACTCTATCTGGGGCAGAGCCCGGGATTCTTGCGATACTGGCGTTCCTGGCGATCTTCGCTCTGAATCTACCTTTCCCCCTGATCATTCTGGCCGCGGCTGTCTGGGGCTTTTCACGCAAGCCTTCAGAGCAGCCTTCAGTTTCGCAGAATGTCGATACCGCCTTGGCTCGGCCCGCGCGGACCGCAGCGCTCTGGCTGTTTCTTTGGTTGGCTCCGCTGGTGTTGTTGACCCTTTCCGGCCAGACGTTGCTAAGCGATCTGGGCTGGTTCTTTGCACGATTGGCAGTAGTCACTTTCGGCGGGGCCTATGCGGTGCTGGCCTACATGACCCAGACGGTCGTCGAGAACCATCAATGGATCTCTACCGATCAGATGATAGATGCGCTGGGACTGGCAGAAACCACCCCCGGCCCATTGATACTGGTCACACAATTCGTCGCCATGCTCGCCGGGCAATTGGCGGGCGGGATGCCCCTTGCGCTGGCAGCCGGGGTCGTTGCGCTGTGGGCGACCTTCGTTCCGTGCTTCCTGTGGATATTCGTTGCCGCGCCTTACCTGGACGTCATAGCGCAAAGACCGAGACTGTCGGAAGCATTGCGCGCAATTACCGCGGCGGTCGTCGGTGTGATTCTCAACCTGTCGGTGTGGTTCGGACTGCACGTCCTGTTTGGAACCATCGGAAAAGTCGAGTTTGGTCCGATCTCACTGCCCATTCCGGTTTTTTCGACCTTGGACATCGCAGCCGTTGGATTGACATGCCTTGCCGGAGTCTTGATTTTCATAAGAAAAACCGGTCTGGCAACGACGCTGGGCATCATGATAGGTGCAGGCGCAATCCTGCATCTGGTTTGAACAATCAGACGCAACCCGCTCTTTCGTTTCCGATCAAATCCCTTATGCTTGGGATAACCACTTTCGAGGATGACACATGTCGCAAGGCATTGACTACGGCAACTTGATGCACACCGCTATGCGCGGGCTGATCAAGACTGTTCTGAAGCGCGTTTCCGAAACCGGATTGCCCGGCGCGCACCATTTCTTCATCACGTTCGATACCCGAGAGCCCGGCGTCGAAATAGCTGACTGGCTGCGTGAACGCTACCCTGACGAGATGACGATCGTGGTGCAGCACTGGTTCGAAAATCTCGAGGTTGGCGAGGACGGATTTGCCATCACGCTCAATTTCGGTGACGCTCCGGAGCCGCTGTATATCCCCTATTCGGCCATCCAGACATTTGTTGATCCGTCGGTCGAATTCGGGCTGCGCTTCGAAAGCTCGGACGAAGAAGATGAGGACCCGGTGGAAATCGAGGCCGAGTCGATCGAGGTCGAACCCGACGACGAGCCGCATCACGATGCGGATATCGTATCTCTGGACAGCTTCCGCAAGTAATTCGCGGCCATTGGACGAGGCTTCGCTTTTTTGGCGGAGCCTATTGTTTTTCCAGGAATGTTTCGACCGAACGCGACTTCTGTCCATCTCTGAACCGGGAAAAGGACAGGTTCAGCCCGCCCTCGGCCAGCGTCCGGTCATATTGCTGCAATTCGTACCCGCCGTCCTCGTCTATGAACAGCGAGAAGACGGTCAGTGTTTCCCCTTCGATCCGCCCCCAGACAAAGGGTTCCCCCTTCATCGGGTCCAGCGGAACCTCATGACCGAAGACATTCCGCTTCATGGCTGCGGAATAGATGTTGTTCCGATCAGAAGGTCGGAACTCGACCGAAAAGCTTTGTTCTTTCACCCGGCCGTCGGCTTTGTAGGTGGTAGTCTTCCACTTGACCACGAACCCCTCGCCGGTCTCTGCGATGGAAACGCTCATGTCGCGCGGGGTCGACGATCCGTCTGCATCCACCACGTCGGCAGATCCGACATAGTCGCCGACAAAGGGACCAATGTCCTGCGCCCATCCCGGAGACGCCAACAAAATTCCAAACGCCAGTATCGACAGCCATCGGGCCATTTGCGCGAAAAATGAGGTCCGGTCTGAGCGATTCATGGTTCTTTCTCCGCGGTTGCCTTCTATATCTTAGCTCAGCTGGGAACGGGCACAATGGTACGTCCCTGTGACCAACCAAGAAAAGTGACGCACACCGCATGGCTATACCTTTTTTGCCCTTCGGACTAAGGTGCGCGCAACTGGCCGATTGAACCATAGCTTAGCTGCGGTTAAACGGCATGCGACTGCATACCAGACGGAGTGACAGATGTCTCAGACCCGCACCGAATCCGACAGTTTTGGCCCGCTCGAGGTTCCTGCCGACAAGTATTGGGGGGCGCAGACGCAGCGCTCGATCATGAACTTCCCCATCGGATGGGAGAAGCAGCCCGTCGCCATCGTGCGCGCGCTGGGCGTGGTCAAGAAGGCCTGCGCCATGCAGAACAAGGCCACGGGCAGGCTGGACGCACGCATCGCCGACGCCATCATCCAGGCCGCCGGCGAGGTGATCGAGGGCAAGTTCGACGACAATTTCCCTCTGGTCGTCTGGCAGACCGGATCGGGCACCCAGTCGAACATGAACGCCAACGAGGTCATCGCGAACCGCGCGATCGAGATCCTGGGCGGCGTGATCGGTTCGAAGGATCCGGTACACCCGAACGATCACTGCAACATGGGACAATCGTCGAACGACACCTTCCCAACCGCCATGCACATCGCCACCGCGATGAGCGTGCGTGACAAGCTGCTGCCGGGGCTGGAGAAGCTCGCCGCCGGGCTCGAGCAGAAGTCCGCGGAATTCAAGGACATCATCAAGATCGGTCGCACCCACACGCAGGACGCGACTCCGCTGACCCTGGGCCAGGAGTTCAGCGGCTATGCCCATCAGATCCGTCAGGGTATCGCCCGCGTAAATGCCGCCATGCCCGGCATCTACGAGCTGGCGCAGGGCGGCACCGCCGTCGGCACCGGGCTGAACACCCAGAAAGGCTGGGCCGAGGCCGTTGCCGCCAACATGGCCGAAATCACCGGCCTGCCCTTCGTCACCGCGCCCAACAAATTCGAGTCGCTGGCCGCTCATGACGCCATGGTGTTCCTGTCGGGCGCCTTGGCCACGGTTGCGGGCAGCTGCTACAAGATCGCCAACGACATCCGCTTCCTCGGCTCGGGGCCGCGTTCGGGTCTGGGTGAACTGATCCTGCCGGAGAACGAACCCGGCTCGTCGATCATGCCGGGCAAGGTCAACCCGACCCAGGCCGAGGCGCTGACCCAGGTCGCAGCCCACGTGATGGGCAACGACGCCGCGATCAAGTTCGCCGGCAGCCAGGGCCATTTCGAGCTGAACGTCTACAACCCGATGATGGCCTACAACCTGCTGCAGTCGATTCAGCTGCTGGGCGACGCGACGGACAGCTTTACCGAGCGTATGCTGCTGGGCACCAAGGCCAACGAGGCGCGCATCGACAAGCTGATGAAAGAATCGTTGATGCTGGTGACCGCCCTGGCGCCCACCATCGGCTATGACAACGCCACCACGGTCGCCAAGACTGCGCACAAGAACGGCACCACGCTGAAGGAAGAGGCCATCAAGCTGGGCTTCGTCGACGAGGCGACCTTTGACGCCGTGGTGCGCCCCGAGCAGATGATCGGGCCCAAGGACTGATGGGCAAGCCGGTCAATCTGAACCGGTATCGCAAGGAAAAGGCGCGGGCCGAGAAAAAGGCCCGCGCCGACCGGAACGCGGCGGCGTTCGGGCGCAGCAAGGCGGAAAAGCAGCTGGACGAGGCCCGTGCCGATAGGGCCCGCCGCGATCTGGACAATCACGAGCTGGATGAATGAGCGGCCCGCCCGTCAAACGCTCGCTGACCCTCAAGGGGCACCGCACTTCGGTTTCACTCGAGGATGAGTTCTGGCAGGCGTTCCGAGATATCGCCAAGGCAAAAGGCTTGCCGATCAATGTGCTGGCCTCGGAAATTGATTTCGCGCGCGACCCCGAGACTGGATTGGCGTCGGCCATTCGCGTCTTTGTTCTGAACTGGTACCGGTCACCCGATCGCAACCCTTGATCTGATATCCGTCTGCGCCTAGGGTGATGGCGAACAAAAGGGGTACATTCGATGCGCGAACTCGCTGCCGGACCGGATGGCCGGCCGCGCTGCGGCTGGTGTCAGGCCGCGCCGGAATTCTTCGACTATCACGACAATGAATGGGGTTATCCAGTAGGTGACGACCAGCGCCTGTTTGAGAAGCTCTGCCTTGAAAGCTTCCAATCCGGCCTCAGCTGGCGCACCATTCTGGCCAAGCGCGAGAATTTCCGCAAAGCCTTTTCCGGTTTTGATTTCAACGTGATGGCAGTCTTTTCTGAAGCGGACGTCGAGCGCCTGCTGCAAGATCCCGGTATCATCCGCCATCGCGGCAAGATCGAGGCGGTGATCAACAACGCCCGCCGCGCACAGGAGCTGGTGGACGAAGCCGGCTCGCTGGCGGCCTATGTCTGGCGGTTCGAGCCCGAGACCCCTCCTGCGCCGCAGACGGCCTCGACTTCGCCCGAGTCGGTCGCCATGTCCAAGGATCTGAAAAAGCGCGGGTGGAAATTTGTCGGCCCCACCACGGTGTTTGCCTTCATGCAGGCGATGGGGCTGGTGAATGACCACGCCACAGGCTGCGCCATGCGCGAAAAAGCGGCGCAGATGCGCCGCTCGTTCATCAAACCGGTCTGACCTCAGACCGAGGCGCGGTAGATCTTGTCGATATTGCTGCCAAGGGCCGCGTTGAACTCGGCATCCGACTGCTGTTTCGACAGCCCCTCGGTCAGCGCGCGCGAGAAAGAGGCGATCATCTTGCCGTTCTGCGCCAGCAAGTCACAGGCCTCGTCGGTCGAATAGCCGCCCGACAGCGCCACCACCCGCAGAACACGCGGATGATCGGCGGCCTCGTCATACAGGTTGGCCTTGCTGGGCAGGGTCAGCTTCAGCATGACGTCCTGCCCCTCGTCCAACTCGTCGAGGTTCTTGAGGATTTCGGCTTTCAGGATCTCTTCCGCTTCGGCCTTGGTGTCCGACTTGATGTTCACCTCGGGTTCAATGATCGGAACCATGCCGGCCGCGATCACCTCGCGGGCCACGTCGAATTGCTGTTTCACCACGGCGGCAATGCCCTCGGCATTGGCCTCGTGGATGACCGAGCGTTCCTTGGTGCCGAACACACCTTCGGCCTTGGCCAGCGTCTCGGCCAGGCCCGGGATGGGCTTCATCAGCTGCACGCCGTTGGCGGTGTCCTCCAGCCCCTTGTCGATCTTGAGGAACGGCACGATGCCTTTGACCGACCACAGGTAATCGGCCACCTTGCGACCGTCGATTTCCTCGCTCAGCGTGCGTTCGAACAGGATCGCGCCGATCACCTTGTCGCGGGTGAAGTCATCGGCCAGGATGATCCGGGCGCGCATCTTCTGGATCTCGGCAAACATTTCCTCGTCCGAGCCATAGTTGGACGGCTGCACCCCGTACAACGCCAGCGCCTTGGGCGTCGAGCCGCCGCTCTGATCCAAAGCCGCGATAAAACCCGCACCGTTGATCATCTGTTCGCGCTGTTCAGCCTTGGACATAACACTTTCCCGTTCAGTAATGATTCCGCTTTTCCAACCGCATACAGCATGGCGCGGGGCGATGATAGTTTGTTAGCGCTCAACCACACGCAGCCAAATTCCGTCGCGGGACCGGACCGTCAGATGCGCCACCGGGACCGGGGAGCGGCCCTCGACAGGTTCGAACCGGTATCGGCGCAGCAGGGTCGACAGGATCAACGGCCCCTCGACCATCGCAAACCCCGCCCCGGTACAGACGCGCGGCCCGGCCGAAAACGGGATGAAGGCCGCCCGATGGCAGGCTTTGCCGTTTTCGGTCGCCCAGCGGGACGGGTCAAAGCTGTCGGGGTCCTCCCACAACCGTTCATGTCGGTGCAGGTGCCACGGGCTGAGCACGATCTGAGCGCCCTTGGGCACGTCGCGGTCGCGGAAACGTTCGGGGCATGTGGCCTCGCGCACCATCATCGGCACCGGGGGATAGAGGCGCAGCGCCTCGCGGAACACATCCCGGCTGAGCTTGAGGCGGGACATGCTGGCAAAACTGATTTCATCCTGCGCGCGGGCTTCCTCGGCCACGCGGTCCTGCCAGTCAGGATAGGCGGCCATCAGGTACAGCGTCCATGCCAGGGCCGAGGCGCTGGTCTCGTGCCCGGCCAGAAAGAAGATGGCGACCTGGTCGATCATCTCATCGGTGTTGAAACATTGCCCGGTCAGGGGGTCGGGCGTGGTCATGATCTTGGTGGCCAGATCGTCGGGCGCGGTGCCGGCGGCGATCTGCGCGGCCCGCTCGCGGGTCAGGCGGGCGATCAAGGCGCGGATTTCAGCCGCCGCACGGCGGGTCTTGCGCGGGTGGAACCGAGGCACCCAGCCTGGCAGCGGCACGAAAGCCGCAAGGTTCAGCAAAGGTTGCTGCCGCTGATAGGCGCGGAATTTCTCGAACACCTGTGCGGCGATTTCGTGCTCGATAGGCACCGAGAACAAGGTGCGAAAGATCACGTCGGCGGCGGCATGGCTGGTGACCTCTTCGATCTCGACCGGCACGCCCGTCCTGTCGCGCAGGCGATCGGCGCAAGCCTCGGCCGAGGCCAGCATCGCGGGAAAGGTCTGTTTCAGCCGCCCGCCCTCGAAGGCCGGATCGATGATGCGGCGTTGGCGCTCCCAGGTCGCGCCGTTGGTCAGGAATACCGATTGGCCTAGCAGGGGCCGCAGGCCTTCGCTGATCCGGCCGGATTTCGGGAAATCCTGAGGACGGTGTTTCAGAACCCGGTCGATCAGCTCAGGCTGGTTGATCAGGTAGGACCGGAAGAACGGGGTGCGAAACTCGGCCATCCAGGCGCGGTACAGGCGTTGCGGCTGGGCCGACAGGATGTCGCGCCGGAACAGGCGCAGGTATTGCCACAGCGATACCTTGTCCGGTCTGGCGGGCGGTTTGGGCGGGGTCATGCGCGCACCGTTCGGTATTTGGACACTGCCCGCTCGATCCGCGATTTCGACGGCGCCCGCCCTGCGAACCTTGCGCCCAGTGTCAGCGGCCCGGCCGTGATGCGGAAATAGTCATAGTCGCTAGGCCGGTCGAACGCGCAAAGATACTGGAAATGCAGACGGAAGAACCGCCAGCGCAGCGCGGCCCAGCGTTCAGGCGACAGGGTTTGCGTGAAAGCGGCCGACAGGACCAGAGGCCAGCGTTTGCCCGGCCCGGCAACGCCACTGACCGCCACCGGATCACATAGGGCAAAGGCGCAGCCATCCCCGGGAGCCGAGACGTCGACCCATGTCAACCGCCCGGTCTGCGACAGCAACTGCAGGTCGGCCCGCAACCGGTCGGCCCGCGGCAGGAATGACACCATCGGCACCACCTGCCCCAATGTCAGGAACGACAGGACCGGGCCATCCGGCGGCACCTCGCCCCGCCGCAGCAGGTCGGCCAGAACCGAGACGCCAAGATGCGCGCCGGAACTGTGGCCTACCACCAGAACCTCATCGACGGGCGACCGCAGCGCCGCCGCGACCAAGGCGCGGAACGCGTCCAACCGTGCCTGCAACTCGGGCGGTGTTTCCCCCCGCAGCCGCGCAGAATAGGCATAGTCGTGCATCAGGTAATAGGCGAACAGGCGGTTGTCGATCTTGCGGAACCAGCGCAAGACCCACCAACCCGCCAACACGCCAAGCGCCAGGCAGAAATACATCCGCGGCGCAAAATAGGGACCGAACAGCGCGGGTCCTTCTACAGCTTCAACCAACCAATGCATCGCGGACGCGGACAACATTGCCACACCGTAGAAGACCAATCCCGCCAGCGCCAATTGCCCCAGCAACATCGCCACTGGATAGAGTGCGGCGATCACCGGCCCTTTGCGCAGGCGCATCAGCCGCCACAGCGTGCCGGTCGAGATGTAGATCCACGCCGTGCGCAGCAATTGCCAGTAGGTCGCCGGGATCGAGCTGTCCATACTGTCGCGCACGATGTCGGACCAGACCAGAACCTCGACGTCCGTTTGCACTTCGGCCCCGTCCTGCTCAGACCAGACGTGCCAGCCATAGGGGCCATCGCCCGTCTTGGCCGAGACCTCCAACCGATACCCGGAAATCGCTGACTGCGCGCGCCCCTCTTTCCGATAGAGTTCGCGATAGCGGCGGGGATGGATCGGATCATAGCCGGGGATATAGAACACCCGGCGTCGTTGTACCCCAGATTGCGGAACCTGACTGCTCATGCCTTTGCCCTTGTTGCGGGCAGGTTAGCGCAGCGATGTGGCCAAGGTAAGGCCCGATCATCGCGACCGGGCGCCGCGTCAGCCCAGAGTGGCCAATGCCGGGAACGTCTCAAGCAGCCACCAGCTGAACTCGGTGAACAGACCCGTCACCAGCATGATGCCGACGACCAGCAACAAGCCACCCATGACTTTTTCGATCGTTCCCATATGCGGTTTCAGCTTGTTCATCACCGCCATTGAACGGTTCAGGAACATCGCAGCCAGCAGGAACGGTATGCCCAGACCCGCCGCGTAGACGCCCAGCAACAGCGTGCCCCGCGCCACCGAGGCCTCGGACGCGGCCAGCGACAGAATCGCGCCAAGCTGGGGGCCGATGCAAGGGGTCCAGCCGAATGCGAAAGCCAACCCCAGGATGTAAGCCCCGAAGACCGAGCCGCCGGAGTCCCCGGTTTCGAGCCGCGCTTCGCGGTCCAGGATCGGAATTCGGAACACGTTCAGGAAATGCAGGCCGAACACGATCACCACCAGACCCGAGGCCTTGGCGAACAGTTCCTGGTTCTGCAGCACGAATGCGCCGAAGGCCGAGGCCGTGAAGCCCAGCAGCAGGAACACCGTCGACAGTCCAAGAACGAAGAACAGCGCTGACAGAGTCGCCTTGCGTCTAGCCTGCGCCTGATCCTGCATCTCGTGAATGGTCACGCCGCTCATGTAGGCCAGATAAGGCGGCACGATCGGCAACACGCAGGGCGACAGAAAACTGATCAACCCGCCGACCAGCGCGATGAACATGGCGGGCAGCAGCCCCGCGTCGATGATATCGATTCCGAACATGCCACTGCACATAGGATATCCGGTGGGGCGCGTCACGGGGCCATTCGGTCACATCCTCGTGGTTGCCGGCTGGACAGCTGTGCGCCATGCAAATATCTGAGAGCCATGACACAAGAAGCCGAAACACTGGATGCATTGGGCCTGCTGTGCCCCCTGCCCGTCCTGAAAGCCCGTAAACGGCTCAAGGCCATGCCTGCGGGCTCCCTTCTCCGGGTCCTTGCCGACGATCCGGCCGCAATCGTCGATGTGCCTCATTTCTGCTCGGAGTCCGGGCACGAGCTGATCGGGATGGAAGACGCTGCGGATCACCACGTCTATCTCATTCGGAAAAACGGCGGGACCTGAAAAAAAAGGCGGACAATACTGTCCGCCTTTGTTGTCTTATTGGCCCAGAGACCACCAACCGCGCCGTTTGGGCTTGGCCGGAGACGGCTCGGGTTCTTCCGCTACCGTCTCAAGCACCGGCTCTGCGGTGTCCTCGGCTTTTTCTTCTGTTGCCGTTTCCGGCGCTTCCACCACGGGCTCGGCATCAGGCGTTTCGACTTCTGCCGCTACCTCGGGCTCACTCGCTTCAACCGGCTCCTCAGCTTGCGCGTCGGGGGCATTGTCCTCAGCAGGAGACGCCTCATCGGCAGGCGTTTCTGCAGCCGCCTGAACCGTTTCCTCGGCTACCTCGGGTTCCGGCGCGGACGCCTCTTCAACCTCGGCCGTCTTCTTGCGGCGCGGTGCCCGACGTTTTTTGGGCTTGGCCGATTTTTCTTCGGCCTGTTCCGCTTCACCCTCGGTCACGTTTTCGGCGCCAGCTTCTGCGGTCTCAGCCGGATCGGATTCAGATTCTGCGGTCTTTTCCGTCCCGGACTCCTCGGGTTGCGCCTCGGTGGTCGCCTTGTCTTCCGCATCTTCGTCAGAACTGGTTGCCTCGGCCTGCTCGCCGTTACCGCCGTTCTTCTTGCGGCGACGCCGGCGGCGCTTGCGCTTCGGCTTAGCTTCCTCTTCCGCCAGTTCCGGCTCGACGGCGCTGTCTTCAACCTCGTCCTCGGAATCCACCAGATCCATCAGCGATGCCGTCGCGGACACCACCGGCGCAGACGCTTCGGGAACGATCCGGCTGGCCGTCTTGAACTTTTCCATCGAGAAGTCAGGGCTGACCAGATGAATGTCGCCTTCGATCCGAACCGACAGGCCATAGCGGGCCTCGATCTGCGCGATATGCTCGCGCTTCTGGTTCATCAGGAAGTTCGCAATGCTGACCGGACACCGCACCAGCACCTCGCGCGAGCGGCGGCGTGTCCCTTCCTCTTCGATCTGACGCAGGATCGACAGCGCCATGTTGTCGTCCGAGCGGATCAGACCGGTGCCATGGCAGGACGGGCAAGGCTGCGTGGTTGCCTCAAGCATTCCTGGGCGCAGGCGCTGGCGGCTCATCTCCAGCAGGCCAAAGCCCGAGATCCGTCCGACCTGAATACGGGCCCGATCGGTCTTCAGCTTGTCCTTCAGGCGCTTTTCGACCGCCAGGTTGTTCTTGCGCTCGTCCATGTCGATGAAGTCGATGACGATCAGACCGGCCAGGTCGCGCAGGCGCAGCTGGCGTGCAACTTCCTCGGCGGCTTCAAGGTTGGTCTTCAGCGCAGTTTCCTCGATCGAGCCTTCCTTGGTGGCCCGGCCCGAGTTTACGTCGATGGCAACCAACGCCTCGGTCACGCCGATCACGATATACCCGCCCGATTTCAGCTGGACCGTCGGGTTGAACATCCCCGCCAGATAGCTTTCCACCTGATAGCGCGCGAACAGCGGCAACTGATCCTCGTACCGCTTCACGTTCTTGGCGTGCGACGGCATGATCATCTTCATAAAGTCTTTGGCGATGCGGTAGCCACCTTCGCCTTCGACCAGAACCTCGTCGATGTCCCGATTGTAAAGATCACGGATCGACCGTTTGATCAGATCGCCCTCCTCGTAGATCTTCGCAGGAGCGATCGATTTGAGCGTCAGTTCGCGGATCTGCTCCCACAGGCGCTGCAGGTATTCGTAGTCGCGCTTGATCTCGGACTTGGTACGCTTGGCGCCGGCTGTACGGATGATCAGACCGGCGCCCATAGGCACGTCGATCTCGGATGCGATTTCCTTGAGCTTCTTGCGGTCCGCGGCGTTGGTGATCTTGCGGCTGATGCCGCCCCCGCGCGCGGTGTTCGGCATCAACACACAATACCGGCCGGCCAGCGACAGGTAAGTGGTCAGCGCGGCACCCTTGTTGCCACGTTCTTCCTTGACGACCTGCACCAACAGAACCTGGCGCACCTTGATGACTTCCTGAATCTTGTAGCGGCGCGGGCGTGGTTTGCGCGGAGGACGGATGTCCTCGCTGTCGTCGTCATCCGCAACCGACTCGATCGTGTCATCCTTGGCCGCCGCATCCGGCTTGGCCTCATCAGCTTCGACGTCGGTTTCGTCGGCTAGATCCGCTTCGGGCTCGTCTGCTTCGACGGGTTCCGCGTCTGCTTCGGCTTCGGCCTTTTCGTCCGCTGGTTCGTCACTCGCGTCTCCACTCGGCTCTTCGACCGGAGTTTCAGCGACCGTCTCCATCGGAGACGTGCCTTCGGGCACATCCTGATCAGCGGCGTCTTCCTCGACCAGGTCGATGGTTTCCATGCCTGTCGGCTCGGCGGATACGTCCAGCGTTTCGACCGGATCGTCCGTCTTGACCTCTGCCGCCTTCGAACGCGACCGCGAGCGGCGCTTCTTGGGCTTGGATTCTTCGGCCTCGTCCCGCGCCTTCATTGCCTCAGCGTAGGCGCGCTCTTCCTCCATCAGGGCTTCGCGGTCCGCGACCGGAATCTGGTAGTAGTCCGGATGGATTTCCGAGAACGCAAGGAAGCCATGCCGGTTCCCGCCGTAGTCAACAAAGGCCGCCTGCAGCGAAGGTTCGACGCGCGTTACTTTTGCCAGGTAGATGTTGCCAGCAAGCTGGCGTTTGTTTTCGGATTCAAAATCGAACTCCTCGACCTTGTTTCCGTCCACCACCACGACGCGGGTCTCCTCCGCGTGGGTGGCATCGATAAGCATTTTCTTTGCCATGTGTCCTTGGTGCACCGCGCCAAACGCGTTGTGCTGACCTGTCCAGGCGGACAGGCGCATCTGGGGTGGTGTCTTGTCTGGGCGATTACGGACGGCGCGCGGCAGGGATCGGCGCTGTGGCCCCCTGCCCGTATACTCAATCGTAGCGCGCGCGTCATCGCGGTTCTTCTCCGACAGGCGCGAACACGCCGCTGCCTGCCCATTATTCCTTTCGCCCGAAATTCGGGCTCAGGTTCTCTACTGCCCCGGAACGAGGCACAATCGGTCTGCTTGGCCGGGCGGGAAAGGTCACCACCTGCAGCAAAGCAGCGAAACTCAATGATTCGGGGCATTCAGGCACAAAAATGCGCCCGACCCGTCCCGGTACAATAAAAGCAGTCCTGTGGAAAACACAATGGGCAAACTGCAAAGGAGCCCGATCTACGGACAGGTCGGGCTTCCTCCGGCTTCAAATTTCCCGGGTGTACTTTGGCCGAACGGCCAAAAAGGGACTGGCCTCTCGCCTACAGATAGTCCGCCCGTTGCAACCCGTACTTGGCCATTTTTTCATTCAAAGTCCGGCGCGGCAGGCAAAGTTCCTCCATCACCGAGGCGATGGACCCCTTGTGGCGCCGCATGGTGTTGTCGATCAGCATCCGTTCGAACGCTTCAACGTATTCCTTCAGCGGCTTGCCCTCGGTGGTCATCACCGGCTGCATCTCTTCGTGATCGGACATCAACAGCGACGCGATGGTGCCCGAGCCGCGCCGCGACTGCAGAACCGCGCGTTCGGCGATGTTGATCAACTGGCGCACGTTGCCCGGCCACGGGGCCTGCAGCAGCTGCGCGGCCTCCTGGGCGCTGACTTGCGGCGCCTCACAACCATATTCCTCGGCAAACTGCTCGCTCAGCCGGGTGAACAGAGTCAAAATATCCTCGCCCCGCTGCCGCAGCGGCGGCATGGTGATCCGCAGCGCCGCCAGACGATAGAACAGATCCGGCCGCAGCACGTCCTCGCTGGTCTTGCCGGCTTCCTGCAGGTTTGAGATCGCAACGATCCGGGTCTCGGCCGGCGTTCCCTGCTCGTTCATCACGCTCAGCAACCGCGCCTGCAGCGTGTCGCTCAGCGCCTCGATATCCTCCAGCACCAGAGTGCCGCCGCGGGCTTCCTCGATGGCGGGCAGTTGCGTGTCCTCGGGCATCATGGGGCCGAACAGCCGTTTGGCCAGCGCCTCCTCTTCCAGCGCGGCACAAGAGACCAGAACGAATTTCTTGCCCGCCCGGCTGCCGACTGCATGCAGCGCGTGCGCCACCAAGGTCTTGCCGGTGCCGGTTTCGCCGTCGATCAGCACATGCCCGTCGGCCTGGCCCAAGTCGAGAATATCTTCACGCAGGCGCTCCATCACCGGGCTGGCGCCGATCAGCTTGTTCATGATCTGCGTGCCGCCCGACAGCTCGCGCCGCAGGGCGCGGTTGTCCAGCGTCAGACGCCGAGCGTTGCTGGCGCGTTTGGCCAGTTCCGACATCCGATCGGGGTTGAACGGCTTTTCCAGAAAGTCGAACGCCCCCACCCGCATCGCTTCGACCGCCATTGGCACGTCGCCGTGACCGGTAATCATGATCACCGGCAAGGTGCTGTCGGCACCCATCAGCTTTTTCAAAAGCTGAATACCATCCATGCCGGGCATCTTGATGTCCGAGATCACGATCCCCGGGTAATCCGGCCCCAGAACCTTGAGCGCATCCTCGGCGCTTGCAAAGGTTTCGGTGTCATAGCCGGACAGCGCCAACCATTGGCTGATCGACTGGCGCATGTCCTGTTCATCATCCACGATGGCAATTTTCATGGCCTGTGCCATAGGTACGTCCTCGTTATTCTGCGGCCTCAAGGCCGTCATGTCCCAAAATGGGCAGTTGCATCTCGAATACCGCGCCGCCGTTCTGGCCGTTGCGCGCAGTCAGCCGTCCGCCATGGTCGTTCACGATCCCGGACGAGATGGCAAGACCCAAGCCGACCCCATCTCCGGGTCGCTTGGTGGTGTAGAACGGCTCAAACAGGTTCTCGATATCCTCGATCCCGTGGCCATTGTCGCGCACCGCCAGCACGGCGGTTTCGCCTGCGGCCAGAATGATCTCGACCTCCGGCTCTGCAACAGATTTGGTGGCGTCGAGCGCGTTTCGCAACAGGTTGACCATAACCTGTTCGATCCTCATCCGATCTCCCATCACGATCACCGGCTCTTCGGGCAGGATCTGGGTGATCTTGACCTGCCTCTGGCGCAGCTGCGGTTCCATCATCGACAGGGATGAGGCCAACGCCTCCCCAAGATTTACGGGCGAAAACGCGTCCGCGCCCTTTCGGGCATAAGACTTGAGCTGCCGCGTGATCGCGCCCATCCGCTCGATCAGACCGTCGATCCGACCAAAGCTGGCCAGCGCCTCTTCGGGGCGGTTTCGGCGCAGCAGTAGCCGCGCGCCCGCCAGATAGGTCTTCATCGCCGCCAACGGCTGGTTCAACTCGTGACTGACGGCCGCCGACATCTCGCCCAAGGCTGCCAGCTTCGAGCTTTGGGCCAGCGTCTGTTCCGCCACTTCCAGCGTCTTTTCAACCCGTTCGCGTTCGGCGATTTCGCGCTGCAGCCTTGCGTTCAATGCGCGAAGCTCCGCCGACTCGCGTTGGAACAGCGCCATGCGGAACGTGGCCCTGCGGCTCAGTGCATAGAAGGTCAGCGCAAGAAGAATCGCAAACCCCATGATCTCGAGCGCCAGCACGCTGTTCACCTTTTCGCGGATCGAGGAATAGGTCGTGAACGAAGTCATCTTCCAACCGCGGAACGGGATGCGGGTCTCCATGCGCATCACGGCCTCGCCCGCAACATAGGCGTCCGGCGGCAAGGCCGTCCAATCGGTAGTCGCCCGAATTGCGCGCTGGATGGCACCCTGCGGATGCTGCCGCAACAAAGCCTCAGTCTCGTTCAGGCCGCGCCACTGGGGTTCGGTCGACAGAATGATCGTTCCGGTGCTGTCGGTCACCATGACCGCGTCCGAGATCCCGGCCCATGCGTTCTCGAACTTGCGCAGATCAACCTCGACCACAATCACGCCCAGAATTTCCGACCCGGCCTCAATCCTGCGGGAATAGAGAAAGCCATAACTGCCGGTCTCGCGGGCAATCTCGGAAAAGATCGTCGCGTTCGACCTGACGGCATTCACGAAATACGGGTCACTTCGATGGGACTCGCCCAGTCGATTGCGGTCTGTTGCGGCAACGACCCGACCATCCCGATCCAGCAGCATCAGCGACGCAGCCCCGATTTCCTCAACAAAGGACAGAAGTCGCTGCGTCGACAGGGAAAAATCGGCTGACTGCAAGGCCGAAATCAAAGTCGGGTCCCGGGCCAGCAATTGTGGAACGATGGCGTTTCGACGCAATTCGCTCAGCAGGTTGCCGGAATAGAGCGCCAGACGCAGTTCAGCCCTGTTTCGGGTCGATTCCGTGAACCGATTGGTCAGCAGGCTGTTGGTGACCCAGACCGTCGCCGCAGCAGCAACCAGCAACACGAACACAGCCAGCCGCAGGCGCCACCCCAAAGGGGCACCGCGGCCAAATAGATTTGTCCAGCCTGATTGCGCGTCGGAACTCATGCACCGAAGCTACGCTTCCGCGCCCACGACCTCAAGTCACGCAGGTGTCAGCACACCCGACAATGCGCGGAAGAGCGCCACTCCGTCGGTGCCGCCATGGGCCTCGTCCGCCGCCCGCTCGGGGTGGGGCATCATGCCCAGCACGCGCCGGTTGTGCGACAGGATCCCGGCAATATCCCCGCGCGAGCCGTTGGGGTTGTCGGTGTAGCTGAAGGCGATCCGATCCTCGTCCTGCAGGCGGGCGATGGTTTCGTCATCAGCGAAGTAGTTGCCATCGTGATGCGCGATCGGAATCTGAATCACGTCTCCGGCGTTGTAGCCCTGAGTAAAGGCGCTGTCGCTGGTCGCAACTTTCAGCCCGACGGTTCGACAGATGTATTTCAGGCCGGCATTGCGCAGCAGCGCGCCCGGCAGGATGCCGGTCTCGGTCAGGATCTGGAACCCGTTGCAGATGCCGATGGCATAGCCGCCTCGTTCGGTGTGCTCGACCACTGCCTTGCAAATCGGAGACTGCGCAGCAATCGCACCGCAGCGCAGGTAATCGCCGTAGGAAAACCCGCCCGGCACGCCCACGATATCCACGCCCTGCGGCAGTTGGGCATCCTTGTGCCAGACCATGTCGACCTGAAATCCGGCCTGCTCAAAGGCGACGGCAAGATCCCGGTCACAGTTAGACCCCGGAAAAACGACAACCGCTGCGCGCATGGGAAACCCTCCTTGGGGATGACGGTCAGAGAACTCAGACCAGTTCGATCTCGTAACGCTCGATGACCGTGTTGGCCAACAGCTTCTCGCACATTTCGGCCACATCGGCCTTGGTCGCGCCATCGGCCAGTTCCAGGTCAATCACCTTGCCCTGCCGCACGCCCTGCACCTTGTCAAAACCCAGTGCGCCCAATGCGTGGCGCACAGCCTCGCCTTGAGGGTCCAGAACCCCGTTCTTGAGCATTACGTGCACCCGTGCCTTCATCGTCGCAACTCCACCTGTGGCCCGCCGCGCCGGGGCCTGTTCCGTTGCGCGGGGGATAGCGCGACTGACCGCGCAGAACAAGCCTTTGTGATGCGGTCGAATGACCGCAGGCGGTTCATCTTGAGGAAATCAATTGCCTGCGCTGCCGGTCAGGCTGGGATAATGTGCATCAACCGCGTTGAAGATGCCGGTCAGAACCATCTCGACGGCCACGGCAACCAGCAGGATCGCCATGATCCGGGTCAGCACATTGATCATCGTCTCACCCACAAGACGCGAGATGCTGTCAGCAAACAACAGGCCGAGCCCGACGATGAAACAGGCGATCAGGATCGCCGAGCCAAGGGTCACAAGTTCGGCCCCATCCGACAGTTGATGCGAGAACACGATCGTCACGGCAATCGTGCCCGGGCCAATCGTCAACGGGATCGCCAGTGGAACAACGGCAAAGTTCAACTTGCGCGCGTGACCATCGACCACGGCCGCCTGATCGCCCGGCGCCCGGTCTTGCGCGTTCAGCATCGACATGCCGATCCCGAAGATAATCAGCCCGCCGGCCACGCGAAACGAAGGAACGTCGATCCCGAAGACAGCCAACACCTCTTCACCTATAGCGACCGAGATCAGTGCGATCACCGTCACCGAGGCCATCACGATCATCGCTACCCTGCGCCGTTCGGCAGGTGTGCAGTCGCGCGTCATGCTCAGGAAAATCGGGATGTTGTAGAGCGGGTTGAATATGGCCAGCACGGCAGCCAGAAACTTCAGGAAAACCGCTTGATCGAACAACGCGCTCATTCAGTGTGCCACCTTGGTTAGCGGACCGGGTTGGTCGGTCAACCCGAAGATGCGTGACGGGGGCCTGACCTGTCAAACCCGCAATGAAAAATGCGCCGCCCCCGAACAGGAGCAGCGCATCCTTGTTAGGCCCTGCCAGTCGGCGCGATCAGTTGATCAGGGTGGGCTTGCTCACGTTGCTTTTCGGCAGAACGCCCAGGCGACGAGCGACCTCGGAATAGGCATCGGTCAAGCTGCCCAGATCGCGGCGGAACACGTCCTTGTCCAGTTTCTGGCCTGTCTCGATGTCCCACAGGCGGCAGCTGTCCGGGCTGATCTCATCAGCGACGATCAGGCGCTGGAAGTCACCCTCGTAGACACGGCCGATCTCGATCTTGAAGTCGACCAGACGGATACCGACGGCTAGCATCACGCCGCTCATGAAGTCGTTCACCCGCAGCGCCAGGCTGAGGATGTCGTCCATGTCCTGCTGGCTGGCCCAGCCGAAGGCGGCGATGTGCTCCTCGGTCACCAGTGGATCACCCAGCGAGTCGTCCTTGTAGCAGTATTCCACGATCGGACGCGGCAACTGCGTGCCCTCGGCGATGCCCAGCCGTTTCGACAGCGACCCGGCGGCATAGTTGCGGACGATCACCTCAAGCGGGATGATCTCGCAGCTGCGAACCAGCTGTTCGCGCATGTTCAGGCGGCGGATGAAATGGGTCGGCACGCCGATCTGGTTCAGACCGGTCATGAAGAATTCGCTCAGGCGGTTGTTCAGAACACCCTTGCCGTCGATCACGTCTTTCTTTTCCGCGTTGAACGCGGTGGCGTCATCTTTGAAATACTGAACGATCGTGCCCGGTTCCGGGCCTTCGTACAGGATCTTGGCCTTGCCTTCGTAAATCTTCTTGCGACGCGCCATGTGCGACCTTTCCAGGCTGGGGCGAGGGAATGAGTCCCATCGCGTTGGCGCTCTCATAGTGCAAGCCCCCCTTTCCCGCAAGTTCATGCATCCGAGAGGCTTTGACGCAGCGCAAATACCTTGCGCCCGGCAGCGCGTATGGTCATATCATCAGGAAACACACTTTTACTTGAAGAGGCCCAACACCCATGACCACGTTCGACGAACGCGAAAACGCCTTTGAAGCAAAATTCGCCCATGACGAAGAAATGCAGTTCAAGGCGCAAGCCCGTTGCAACAAGCTGCTGGGCCTGTGGGCTGCGGAAAAAATGGGCAAAAGCGGCGACGAGGCCGCCGAGTATGCAAAATCCGTCGTGATCGCCGATTTCGAAGAGGCCGGCCACGAAGACGTGGTGCGCAAAGTCGCCGCCGATCTGGGCGATCTGTCCAGCCCCGAGGAAATCCGCGCCAAGATGGCGGAACTGCTGCCAGTGGCCAAAGCTCAGGTGATGAGCGAAGCCAACTGAGGCATGCCGCCCACCTCATGATCTTCATGAGTATTATGAATTTGATTTGACGTCCCGGTCATGCGACACGGGGCGTCTAAATTTTTGGCCCTCGGGGCCACAACTCCGGACATCTCCAATGACCAACGCGCTGACCAGACTGCTGGAAACGAAGGACGCCATTCTTGCTGACGGCGCCACCGGAACGAACCTGTTCAACATGGGGCTGCAATCGGGTGACGCGCCCGAGCTGTGGAACACCGACCAGCCGGACAAGATCCGCGCCCTGTATCGGGGGTCGGTGGATGCGGGCAGTGACCTGTTCCTGACCAATACATTCGGGGGAACGGCTGCACGTCTGAAGCTGCACGACGCCCACACCCGCGTGGCCGAGTTGAACCGCATTGGCGCCGAACTGGCACGCGAGGTGGCGGATGCCGCCGGGCGCCCGGTGGTGGTTGCCGGGTCGGTCGGCCCGACCGGGGAAATCCTGGAACCCGTGGGCAGCCTTACCCATGCCGAGGCGGTCGAGATGTTCCACGAACAGGCCGAGGCGCTGAAAGAAGGCGGCGTGGATGTTCTGTGGCTGGAGACGATCAGCGCGCCGGAGGAATTCCGCGCCGCGGCCGAGGCCTTTGCCCTGGCAGACATGCCCTGGTGCGGCACCATGAGCTTTGACACCGCCGGGCGCACCATGATGGGCGTCACCTCGGCCGATCTGGCGCAGTTGGTCGAAACCCTGCCCAACCCGCCGATCGCCTTTGGCGCCAACTGCGGCACCGGCGCATCCGACATCCTGCGCACGGTTTTGGGATTTGTCGCACAGGGGACCGAACGCCCCCTGATCTCCAAGGGCAATGCTGGCATTCCGAAATATGTCGACGGCCACATCCACTATGACGGCACGCCCGAACTGATGGGTCGCTACGCGGCCATGGCGCGGGATTCAGGTGCGACCATCATCGGCGGTTGCTGCGGAACCATGCCAGCGCACCTGCGAGAGATGCGCAAGGCACTGGACACTGAACCCCGTGGCGCCCGTCCGTCGCTCGAGCAAATTACTGCAGTCCTTGGGCCTTTCTCGTCGGCCAGTGACGGAACCGGGGACGAGGTGATGCCCAAACGGCGCGCGCGCCGCCGCCGCCGGGCCTGATGTTCAGCGCCCCTCGAACCGGGGGGCGCGTTTTTCCAGAAATGCCACCACGCCTTCGGCGAAGTCGCGGGTGCGACCACATTCCCCCTGCAGGTGCGCCTCGGTCGCCAGTTGTTGCGGCAATGTGTTTTCGTAGGTGCCTCTCATCGCCTTTTTGATCGCGGCAAAGCCCGCAGTCGGCCCTTTGGCCAGGTACTCGGCGCGCTTGCGCCAATGCGAGGCGAATTCATCGTCGGCAACCGCCTCGTAGATCATGCCCCATTGGTCGGCCTGACGCGCAGAAATCTTGTCGGCGAACAGGGCCGCACCCATGGCTTTGGCCAGCCCCATCTGGCGCGGCATGAACCACGTCCCGCCGGCGTCCGGCAAAAGACCGATCCGGGCAAAGGCCTGCAGGAAATAGGCGCTTTCGGTCGCAATGACCACATCGGCACAAAGGGCAAGGTTGGCCCCTGCCCCCGCCGCGGGACCGTTCACGGCCGCGATCGTCGGCACCGGACAATCATGAACAGCTTCCAGCATCGGTTCATATTCGTCGCGCAGCGCGCGTTCCAAATCGATCTTGCCAGTGCTGGACGCATCGCCCAGATCCTGGCCGGAGCAAAAGGCCGGACCCGCGCCCGTCAGAACGATTGCACGCGCGTCATGAGCGGCTTTTTTCATCGCATGGGTAATCTCGGCGCGCATTTTCGTTGTAAGCGCGTTCATCTTGTCCGGCCGGTTCAGCGTGACCACAGCCAAACCGTCCGTGATGTCCAAAAGCACCGTTTCGTATTCCATGAAGTCCTCACATGCGCAGAATTTCCCGAACCCTGACGCAAATGCCGCGCAAGGGAAAGGCAAACCGCACGTCAGTCTTCAAGAATCCGGCGCAGGCGCTCTTTCTCGTCGTCACTCAATCCGTCTACGGCGGAGGTCTCCTCAACCCGCGCACGACCGCGCAGGAAGTTCCAACCCAGACCCGCCGCAATCAACAGCATGGCCGGCCCTGCCAGCCACAACAGAAGGTTCGCCCCCGTGGTCGTGGGTTTGAGCAGCACGTATTCTCCGTAGCGGTCGACGATATAGGCAACCGCTTCTTCATCGGTGTCGCCCGCGACAAGCCGTTCGCGCAGCAAAATGCGCAGGTCACGGGCCAGTTCCGCGTTGCTTTCGTCGATGCTTTCGTTTCTACAGACCAGACAACGCAGGCCCGTACTGATGTCTCGTGCTCGGGCTTCAAGCACCGGATCATCCAGCACCTCATCCGGCTGGACCGCCATCAGCGGCGATGCCAGCAACAACAGCAAAACGATCAGACGTTTCATTCTGCTGGCACCCCGCCTGCCGGAGCCTTGCGCGCGCCTGCGGCCACCCGGAAGCGGCGGTCGGACAAGCTGAACAATCCGCCCAGAGCCATCAGTATGCAGCCTCCCCAAATCCAATTCGCAAGAGGTTTTATGTAGGTACGCATGACCCAGCCGCCATCGTCCTGCTGGTCCCCGATGACCACGTAGACATCACGCAGAAAACGGTAGTCAATCGCGGCCTCGGTCGTGGGCATGGCGGCCACCGGATAGGTCCGTTTTTCCGGGTTCAGCGTAGCAATCTCTCGACCATCTTTTTGAACCTGCACATCGGCCATGGTGGAGAAATAGTTCGGTCCCTCAACTTCGCGCACGCCGTCCAAAGTGAACGAGAAACCGCCCACGTCGAAGGTTTCCCCGATACGCGCAACACGGATGTCCTCGACCTCCCAGGCGGTCAGGCCGGCAATCGCAAAGATCGTGACCCCCAGACCGGTATGGGCGATTGCCTTGCCCCAATCCGCACCCGGCAGACGCATCAGACGCCGGAAGCCGCCGGTGCGGCCCGTGCGGCTCCACAGATCGACCGCGGCGCCGAAGGTGATCCATGCGCCAAGGAACAAACCAACCGGCCCGAGCGCGCTGCGGCCCGTCTGCAGCACCCAAACCAGTACGGCCAGCGAAACGGCCAGAACAAACGCATAGCGCAGCTGCCATGCGACGCGGCCCAGCCTGCCGCGCTTCCACGGCAGCATCGAGCCCAGCGGCAATGCAATGCCCAGCACCACCATGAACGGCGTAAAGGCCGCGTTGAAGAACGGTGCCCCGACCGAAAGCTTTCGGTCGAACATCATCTCAGCCACCATCGGCCACAGGGTCCCGAAGAACACGACAAAACTGCTGACAGCCAGCAGGATATTGTTTAGCACCAATGCGCTTTCACGGCTGACCATTCCGAACAGCCCCTTGGCCTCCATCGCCTGCGCCCTGGCGGCGAACAGGATCAGCGCTCCGCCGATGAACGCCACCAGAATGAACAGGATGAACACACCACGCTCAGGATCGTTTGCGAAGGCGTGAACCGACGTCAGAAGGCCTGAGCGAACGATGAACGTTCCGATCAGCGAAAAGCCAAACGCAACGATCGCCAGCAGAATGGTCCAGCTTTTCAAGGCTTCGCGCTTTTCGACCACGATGGCCGAGTGCAACAGGGCGGCGGCCAGGAGCCACGGCATGAAAGACGCGTTTTCCACAGGATCCCAGAACCAGAACCCGCCCCAACCCAGTTCGTAATAGGCCCACCAGGATCCCAACGCGATGCCGATGGTCAGGAATATCCACGCTGCCAGGGTCCACGGTCGAACCCAACGACCCCACGCCGCGTCCACCCGCCCCTCGATCAGGGCAGCGACAGCAAAGCTGAATGCCATGCTCAGGCCCACATATCCAAGGTACAGAAACGGCGGATGGAAAGCCAAACCGGGATCCTGCAGCAAGGGGTTTAGATCGCGGCCGTCAAACGGCGCCACGGGAAGCCTGTCAAACGGGTTCGACGTAAACAGGATGAAGGCGTAGAACGCCACCCCGATTGCGGCCTGCATCGCCAAGACACGGGCCTTGAGCGTGGGTGGCAAACCCTGGCCGAAAAGTGCGGCCGTTGCGCCAAAAAGCGCCACGATCAGCACCCACAACAGCATCGAGCCTTCGTGGTTTCCCCAGGTTCCGCTGATCTTATACAGCATCGGCTTCAGGGAGTGGCTGTTTTCCACCACGATACGCAGCGAGAAATCCGAGGTCGCAAAGGCCCACACCAGCGCAGCGAAGGCAAATCCTGTCAGAAGACATTGAGCAATAGCCGCGGGCTCCGAGAACAGCATCCATGACGGCCAGCGTTTTGCGGCGCCGATCAATGGCACGACTGTCTGAACTATGGCCACCATGAAGGCCAGGATGAGGGCGAAATGTCCAAGCTCGGTAATCATGGGCTCGGGTATAATCCCGCGCCCGGGCAAGCGCCAATCACTTTCGCCGCAATCAGGCGCACATAGTGTCGCGGGTCAGGCGCGCTGCAGACGCCGCCAGTCCTCAAGCGCCGGGTTGTGATCGGGGATGATCACCTGGGCCGTCAGTTCGGCATCCGGCCCCGGATCGGCAGCCCCCGGACTTTCCGCTCGCATCTCGTGAAGAGCTTGCAAGTTGGCCATGACCTGTGGCGCCCGCATCATCGTAACTGAGATATCACGCTGAAGGTCCTGAACCTTCGCTTGGTGCCGCGCTCCGAAATAGAACGACACGATGACGCCCAGTAGCCACCACAGCGGCTCGGGCACCAGCGCAATTCCCTGCATCCGCGCCGCAAACCACAATGGATCGACCATCGCGGCCACGAACAGACCCAATGTCCCCAGCGCCAATGTAGGCCTTGGCAACCGATTCAAACCGTCCATGAAACGGTCAAACCCGCCTTTGCGGGGAGCTTCGAATTCCGCGCCGAACTGGTTCATCGCCTGTCCGCGCAGCGCAACAGCGCGTTCCGCACCGGCCTCCGAGTTCTCGCGGAAAACCTCGGCAGTTTCGCGCACCACGTTGCGCCCACCCCCGAACAGAAGATCAAAAACACCTGCGATCAGTCCCATGCGGCTATCCTTTGCTGAAACTCGGCCATGCTCAGGTGATAGGGCGGAGATAGAAACTCCTCGGCCCGGCGGATCCACCCCCCTTTCACACCGTTGCGGCTGCGCACGTATTTGCGCAAGGCTGGACGTCGGTCAGCAAGCCGGAAATAGTAGTTCCTTCGTGCCACCCCATACGCGTCGCGCAACACCACCGGATCGGGTTTTGCGGCCTGATCGCACGCCCCAGCCGTTCGCGGCCCCAAAACGCCATCCACGGCGAGCGAAAATCCCATCTGCACCAAAAGACGCTGCAGGATGCGCACCGCCTGTCCGCCCGCATTCACGTACATATCGAACAGCGTCGGCTGCAGCACGTGGGGCACCCGTGCCAGACCGGGCTTTTGAAAGTAATGCGTGATGAAAATCGCGACGGCCTGATCCCGGCCTAGCGCCATCACGTCGCGGCGATCGACAGTGCCGTCACGCGTCAGGTCAAGGCCCAACCGTCGCATCGTGTGGATTGTGACACCGTATTTCGTGGCCCCTCCGGGGTCGTCCGGATCATCGACGAAACCGCCCTCGCGGGCTATGATCTCGTTGGCAATCTGTTGAACCGACTGCATGCTGCACCTCTGTGTTCCTATGCGGCCCACGGTCCGGTGAAATCCTTAAATCCATGAAACGAAGAAGGGCGCTGCACGACCAGATCGCGCAACGCCCTTGAACACTCATTCAGGCAACCTACCGAAGGCTGTCCTGTCTCAACTGTCTGCCGGCTCTTCGTAGACGCCCTGCTCCTTCAAGGCATCGATGACCTCTTTCGGCATATAGGTCTCGTCGTGTTTTGCCAGAATTTCAGTGGCTTGGAACACGCCATCAACGTAGCTTCCGGTGCCGACCATCCCCTGACCCTCGGAAAACAGATCAGGCAAGACACCGGTGAAGGCCACCTTCACACTCTCACCCCCGTCGGTGACGGTGAACCGTACGGTTTCACCCTGCCCTCGTACGATCGAGCCTTCTTCGACCAAGCCACCGATGCGGAACACCTCGTTCGGCGCCGGCGGTTCGGCGATTACCTGGCTGGGCGAGCGGAAATAGTTGATCCCGTCTCGCATGGCATAACCGATCAAGCCCGTCGCCAGGGCCAAAGCCACAAAAGCCAACAGAATGATCTGTACACGACGACGTTTCTTCAGCGTCTTCATCTCGCCCTCATGGGAACAGTGGGGCCATCATAAGCCCCGTCGTTTCGGGTTCACCTAACATCAGGTTTGCGTTCTGCAAGGCCTGCCCACTGCTACCTTTTGTCAGGTTGTCCAGCGCCGCGATCACGATGGCACGCCGTTCGATCCTGTCAGCAACGACGCCGATGTGGCAGAAGTTCGATCCGCGCACATGGTGGGTCGAAGGTGTGTCGCCAAAGGGCAGCATCTGAATGAAAGGCTCGTCTAAATAGGCTGCACACAGCGTTTCATAAACGCTCTGCGGATCACCCTTCACATACGAGGTCGCCAGAATGCCCCGGTTCGCGGGGATCAGGTGCGGCGTAAACTGGATGTGAACCGCGCGGCCCGCCAGTTTCGAGAACTCCTGATCGAACTCGCCCAGATGCCGGTGGGTACCGCCGACGGCATAAGCGTTGGTGCCCTCGCTCAGTTCGGCGTGCAGAAGGTTCTCTTTCAGCGCACGCCCCGCCCCGGAGACAGCGCATTTCAGATCAAGAATGATGTCATCCAGGTCGATAACACCGGCCGCGATCAACGGCCGCAGCACGTACTGCCCCGTGGCAGCATTGCACCCGGTGCCAGCCACCAGCCGCGCAGCGCGGATATCCTCACGGTAGAACTCAGTCAGTCCGTAGACAGCCTCATCCTGATGCGTGAGTGCGGCATGCGGATTGCCGTACCATTTCTCGTATTCATCGGGGTCGGCCAGCCGGAAATCCGCCGACAAATCAACGATTTTGAGGTCGGAGGGCAAATCCCGGATGACCTCCTGGCTGGTCTTGTGCGGCAGCGCGCAAAAGCACAGGTCGATCTGGCCAAAGTCAATCTGCTCAATCTTGCACAGACGCGGCAAATCCAGATGGCGCAGATGCGGAAACACCTCGGCCATGGTCTGCCCGGCCTTGCGCTCGGCCGCCAGGGCGGTGATTTCCATGTTTGGGTGCTCGGCGATCAGCCGTACCAGTTCGGCACCGGTATAGCCCGAAGCGCCCAGGATTGCGATTTTGTGGGTCATGTCAGACCTCGTAGATTTATGTGACACGTCTGGCACCCGCCGACATGACAGGTACCGAATAAATTCATGACAGGGGCCGGTCCTTGACCTAAGTCAGGCGGCCTTGAAGGTGATCTGTCGTCGGAGAAATTGCGTTGCCCGGTCACTGACCTTCTGCGGATTGCCTGTGGTCAGGTAACCCGCCTCACCCCCGCCCAGCATATCCGGATGCCGCTGGAGATAATCCGCAAGGCTTTCGGCCACCAGGTCGCCTTGGCTGAACACTTGCACGTCCGGTCCCAACGCTGCCTGAAAGGCTTCGGCCATCAAGGGGTAATGGGTGCAGCCCAAGATCGCAGCCTGCGGTTGCGGCATCTTGCGCTTCAACGCGTCCACATGGCTCCGCACAAGGGCTTCGGCCAGGATCATGTCACCGTCCTCGATGGCATCGACCACGCCACCGCAGGCCTGCGCCTCAACATCGACGCCGATGGCGCGGAACGCCAGTTCACGCTGAAACGCGCGGCTTGCCACGGTTGCCGGCGTGGCAAACAGAGCCACATGTTTGACCGCCACTTCGCGCGGGGGGCTGTTGTCGCCCCACTGGCGCTCGGTCAGCGCCTCGATCAGCGGGACGAACACACCCAGAACGCGCTTGCCCTGGGGCACGCCCTCTTCCTGCATCCGGCGCAGCGCCGCGGCGCTGGCCGTGTTGCAGGCCAGAATCACCAGATCGCAGCCGCGCGACCACAGGTCCTGCACCGCGTTTCGGGTCAGGTTGTAGATATCCTCGGCGTCGCGCACGCCATACGGCGCGTGCGCGCTGTCCGCGTAATACAGGAAATCCACCTCCGGCAGACGTGTCTGCGCGGAGTTCAGGACGGTCAGCCCGCCCAATCCGGAATCAAAGATGCCTACTGCCATTTGCCCCTTCAGGCGCGATGCCGTTCCTCGAATTCATAGCCATAGTCATACGACTTCAGCGGCTTCGGAGACAGCTCATACGTGGCTTTGCGCAAGAAATCCATCATCTTGCGCGTATCGCCGGCCAATGGGTCCAGAACGTCGCGGCCGATGGGCTGCCCCACGACCACATCCACTGGGGTATCGACGCGCTTTTTGAACTCTTTGATCAGCAAACCCATGCGCAGCGTCACATGCAGATGGCTGGCAATCTGGAACAGGCGCGAGGTGTGACCATCGAAAAACAAAGGCACCACGGTCGCTTTTGACTTGGCTACCATCCGAGCGGTGAATCCGCGCCAGCCCGGGTCCATCGGGTGCGCGAACGGTCGGGCCGCCGTGCTGACCGTGCCACCGGGAAAAATCCCGATTGCCCCACCCTGACCCAGATAATCCAGGGCGGTTTTTCGGGTCTGCAGGTTCAGCCGCATCGCCTCTTTGGTCTGATCGAAGGAGATCGGCAGGATGATACGGTTCAGATCCTCGGCCTTGTGGAACACATGATTGGCCAGAATCCGGAAATCTCCGCGGGTCTGGGACAGCACATGCCCCATCATCAACCCATCAAGAATCCCGTAGGGGTGGTTGGCGATCAGGATCAGCGGGCCGTCCTTGGGGATGTTTGACAGCGCCCCGCCCACCACGTTCAGGCTCAGCCCGTAGCGTTCGACCATGACCGACCAGAAATCACGGCCATTGGCGACCTCGCGCTCGTAACCATCCGCGCGCCGGATCAGACGCAGCCGACCGGTCGTGTTCTCCATCAGTTTGATGACCATGCGCCCACCCCGCGTTTCAGCAGAATGGGCGTAGGAAATGTCCCGAGCGACTTGGCGACGTGATTTCATCACGGGTCTCCGGCGTGGCCGTCATCGGACGGGAACCCTACCGCGCCTCCATGACACCGATATGACGTTACTCGGCCGCGGCCAGCGTCTCGGTCCCTCCTTGCCGGATCACGGCCAGAAGTTCCTCGCGCCGCTTGGCGGCCTTGGCTTCGTTGGCGGCCAATACCGGACCGAAACCGCGGATGTCCAGCGGCAACCGCGCCAGCGCGACAATCGCATCGCGGGTGTTGTCATCCAGCTTGGGCAGAACCTCTTTCATGTCCGCCTCATACTGACGGATCAAGGCCCGTTCCATTCGGCGCTCGGCGGTATAGCCGAAGATGTCCAGCGGCGTGCCGCGTAGCCCCTTCAGCTTGGCCAGAACCTTCATCGGCC
This sequence comes from Ruegeria sp. BC2, assembly GCF_056539245.1. Taxonomy (NCBI): domain Bacteria; kingdom Pseudomonadati; phylum Pseudomonadota; class Alphaproteobacteria; order Rhodobacterales; family Roseobacteraceae; genus Ruegeria; species Ruegeria sp. BC2. Next base: position 1,024,383 of record NZ_JBQFUQ010000001.1, on the reverse strand, counting down.
CCAGCAGCCATTCGCTGAATTGCCGTTTGCGCGGACGCCCGTCCGGCCCTTTGCCCCCCAGAATCGGCGGAGCAAGGTGGAAGGTCATCTTGATGTCGCCGTCGAATTCGGCGGCGGCCTTGTCGCGGCTGTCCAGCAGCAGGCGGGCCACCTCGTATTCGTCCTTGTAGGACAACAGCTTGTGATACCCACGCGCGACTGCATCCCGGACCTTCGGGTCTTCGATCGACTCGACCAGCTTGAGATAGCGCCTGGACAACCGTTTGCCCTGATAGGCCACCAGATGATCGGCCCGGAAGGCGATGGCCTGCTCGGGTGTCTTGGGCAATTCGGTCACCGTGGGGGTCACGATGCGCGCCACTTCCTCGGGATGAAGAACCGCCCAGCGGCCGACCTCGAAGGCGCGCTTGTTGCGCTCGACCGCGGCGCCGTTCAGCTCGATCGCGGTCATGATCGCCTCGTGGCTGACAGGCAGCAGACCCCGCTGCCAGGCCGCCCCGAACACCATCATGTTGGAATAGATCGAATCGCCCATCACCGCGCGTGCCAACTCGGTCGCGTCGAACAGGGCAAGACCGTCCTTCAGTCGCGCTTCCAGCGCCAGTTCCAGCCGGTCGACCGGAATGTGGAACTCGGTGTTGCGGGTGAAATCGCCAGTTATGATCTCGTGGCTGTTGACCACCGCGCCGGTCTGACCAGTGCGCGTCAGGCCCAGCGTCTTGGCCCCGGCCGACACCACGAGGTCGCCTCCGATCAGCGCATGCGCTTCGCCGGTGGCCACGCGGATGGCGCTGATGTCTTCGGGCTTGTTGGCCAGGCGACAGTGGATATGCACCGCGCCCCCCTTCTGCGCCAGCCCGGCCATTTCCATCATGCCCGCGCCCTTGCCGTCGATCTGCGCGGCCTGCGCCAGAACCGCCCCGATGGTCACGACGCCGGTGCCGCCGACGCCGGTGATGACCACGTTATGCGTGCCCTCGATCTGCGGCAGTACCGGCTGCGGCAGATGGGGGATGTCGATTTCGGTGGTGGCTTCCTTGCGGATCTTGGCGCCTTCCAGCGTGACGAAGGACGGGCAGAACCCGTTGAGGCACGAGAAATCCTTGTTGCAACTGGACTGGTCGATCGCCCGCTTGCGGCCCAGCTCGGTTTCCTTGGGCACGATCGAGACACAGTTCGACTGCACCCCGCAATCGCCGCAGCCCTCGCAGATGTCCGAGTTGATGAACACCCGCTTGTCCGGGTCCGGGAAGGTCCCGCGCTTGCGGCGGCGGCGTTTCTCGGCGGCGCAGGTCTGGACGTAGACGATGACCGACACGCCTTCAATCTCGCGGTACTTGTTCTGAACCGCCATCAGCTCGGCCCGTTCGTGGGTTTCCACGTCGCCGGGCAGCACCTTGAAGTTCACGTCTTCCTTTTCGTCATAGACGACGGCCACATGCTGCACGCCCATTGATTTGACCTCGCGCACGATGCGCTCGGCGGTCAGATGGCCCTCGTTCTCCTGCCCGCCGGTCATGGCGACCGCGTCGTTGAACAGGATCTTGAAGGTAATGTTGGTTCCGGCCGCCAGCGCAGCCCGGATCGCTTGAACGCCCGAGTGGTTGTAGGTGCCGTCGCCCAGGTTCTGGAACACATGCTTCGTGGTCGAAAACGGCGCCTCACCGATCCAGTTGGCGCCTTCGCCGCCCATCTGGGTAAAGCCGGTGGTCTCGCGATCCATCCATTGCACCATGTAGTGACAGCCGATCCCGGCATAGGCCCGGCTGCCCTCCGGCACTTTGGTCGAGCTATTGTGCGGACAGCCCGAGCAGAAATACGGCAGCCGTGTCGCGATCTCCTGCGCGTTGTCGTTGCGGCGCGCCTCTTGCAGGCTGGCCAGCCCTGCGCGAATACCGTCGGTTTCGCGACCTTCCTCGATGAAGATCTCGCCCAGCTTTTCGGCGATCATGATCGGATCAAGCGCACCACGGGTCGGGAACAGCTCTTCGCGGTGCAGCGTGCCTGCCCCGCCCTTGTACCAGCCGTACACGCGACGTCCGCGACGGTCGTCAAAGATCGCCTCTTTGACCTGCACTTCGATCAGCTTGCGCTTTTCTTCGACGATGATGATCAGGTCCAGCCCCTCGGCCCAATCATGGAACCCCTTCATGTCCAACGGGAAGGTCTGGCCGATCTTGTAGGTGGTGATCCCGAGCCGTTCGGCCTCGGCCTCGTCGATGTTCAGTAGCGACATGGCGTGGACCAGGTCCAGCCAGTTCTTGCCCGCCGCGGCAATGCCGATCTTGGCGCCCGGCTTGCCCCAGACCCGCCGGTCCATCCGGTTGGCGTGTGAAAACACTTCGGCCGCGAACCGCTTGTAGTCGATGATCCGCGCCTCCTGCAGGTGCGGCGTGTCGCCCAGCCGGATGTTCAGCCCACCTTCGGGCATGTCGAATTCCGGCGTCACCAGTTGCATCCGGTCAGGCCGGCCATCCACGACCGAGGTCACCTCGATCGTGTCCTTCATCGTCTTGAGGCCGACCCAGACCCCAGCAAACCGGCTGAGCGCAAAGCCGTAGATCCCATAGTCGAGGATTTCCTGCACTCCGGCCGGACTGACGACGGGCATGTACATATCAACCATCGACCATTCCGACTGGTGCAGCACGGTCGAGCTTTCGCCCGTGTGGTCGTCGCCCATCGCCATCAGGACGCCACCATGCTTGGCGGTTCCGGCCATGTTGGCGTGACGCATCACATCGCCGGACCGGTCCACACCCGGCCCCTTGCCGTACCACAGGCCGAACACGCCGTCATACTTTCCATCGCCGCGCAGACCCGCCTGCTGGCTGCCCCACAGGGCTGTGGCGGCCAGGTCCTCGTTCAGACCGTATTGAAAGGTCACATCGCACTCGGCCAATTGCTTTTCGGCGCGCGACATTTGAAGATCGACCGCACCCAGCGGAGACCCCCGGTATCCGGTGACCAGACCGGCAGTGTTTAGACCGGCGGCGGTATCGCGTGCCTTCTGCATCATCATCAGACGAACAAGCGCCTGCGTACCATTCAAAAGCACCGGGCTTTTGGTCAGATCGAAACGGTCATTGAGCGAAATCTTTGGCTGACTCATCAGACGCCTCCCCACGTCGGAATAGTGTGCTGCATTTGACGTCATTTTAGGTCATAATTTCTGACCTGTATACAAAATTCCCCCTGTTCTGTAACGATTTCCCCGTTTGAATATGGAATTTGTTACCTCTTTCATATAGGGCTGCCAAAGGATAACGAAAGTTGCGACGATGAATTGGGACAAGCTCAGAATATTTCACGCGGTAGCTGACGCCGGCAGCCTGACGCATGCCGGCGACAAGCTGAATCTGTCCCAATCCGCCGTCAGCCGTCAGGTTCGCGCACTTGAGGAATCGCTGGGTGCCACACTGTTCCATCGCCACGCCCGCGGTCTGATTCTAACGGAACAGGGCGAGCTTCTGTTCGATGCAACAACGGCCATGTCCAAGCGTCTGGACGCTGCTGCAGCGCGAATCCGCGACAGCGAGGATGAGGTCTTTGGAGTCCTGCGGGTCACCACGACTTTTGGCTTCGGGACCCTGTGGCTGGCGCCGCGCCTGCCCAAGCTGTATGAGCAGTATCCGGACCTGAATATTGACCTGATGCTCGAAGAACGCGTGCTGGATCTTCCGATGCGCGAAGCGGATGTCGCTATCCGGATGAAGGAACCCAGTCAGGCCGATCTCGTCCGCAAGCGTCTGATGACCGTTCGAATGATGTTGTACGCGACCAAGAACTATCTGGATTCGCACGGAGGCGCGCCCCAGACGCTGGAGGATATTTCGAAACACCGCCTGATCTGTCAGACCCCTTCCGCACCCCAGGTTGGCGTTGGCGCGTCGATGGTCAGTCACCTTATGACCTACGAACCCAGCTCACTGCTGACGGTGAACAACTACTTTGGTGTTCTGCAGGGTGTCCTCAATGACCTCGGAATTGGCGTCCTGCCCGACTACGTGACCGAGGATTTCCCTGACCTGGTCCCGATCCTCTCCGACATCGAGACGGCGAATGTGCCGGTATATTTGGCCTATCCTGAAGAACTGAGGCACTCAAAACGGGTCGCAGCGTTCCGAGACTTCGTTCAGGATGAAATCATTGCGCATCGCAAGCAGCTGAAACATCTGGGAAAACTGTAGCTATGCACTCGCAGCATAGCGGACATGCCCTCAATGCGCCCAAAAAACCTTGATCGTTCACAGAGTGATCCCTAAATGAGCACTCGAAGGCGATGATGCTGAAACGCTCATCATCTTCATACCTCCCTGTTGGACTACGGCCGAGCTTAGTGCTCGGCCTTTTTTTTGGCCTGCACCCCGGCGCGCGGTGCCAAATCGTTTGGAATTATTTTGCCAACGGGCCTATGATCGCGAAAAACCATAATATTTCGTGTTCGAGGACAAAGTTTATGACCATCCTACTCCGCCTGTTTTTGATGGCGTTGGTATCCGTCACGTTCCTGGCCCGGCCAAGCATGGCCCAGAGCACCAGCGAACCCACCGCCAGCCATGTGACCATCCCCGAAGATCTGACCCCCGAACAGGTCGACGATCTGGTGGCGAGAATGTCTGACGATCAGGTCCGGGCCATTCTGCTGGAACGGCTTGATGCGGTCGCGGCGAAACAGGCCGAAACGCAGACATCCCGTAAGGGGCTGCTGCAAACGATTTCATCCTCGGCGGGCGACATGGCTGCGTCTTGGCTGGATGTCATCCGCAAGGTTCCGCTGCTGGTTTCGGCGCAGGTCGAAGCCTTCAGCAATTTCGGAAACAAGTTTGGCGCAAGCGGTCTGGCAACCCTGTTCGGGTTCACCTTCCTGGCGCTTGCAATCGGGTATGCCGCAGAAACCGCAGTTGGCCTTTGGACACGCCGTTGGATCAAAGTCGTCGATGGGGATGCCTCGACCAACCTAAAAGGCGCCGTAGTCTTTCTGTTCAAGCGCTTCTGCGTCGAGTTTCTGGGGCTGCTTGTCTTTTATTACACGCTGGTTTTCGTCGGGCGTCGGTTGCTGGACGAACAACAGATTGCCCAGGCCGCACCGTTCGTGTTCTTCCTGATCTGGTTCCCCCGCCTGGGAGCCGCGATTTCCCGTTTCATTCTCGCCCCGAAGCAGAGCAACCTGCGACTGGTCAACGTAAATGACAAATGGGCAAAATACCTGCATCGGAACCTGATCGGCCTGTTCCTATTGATCGGGTTCACCCTGTTCATCCTGGATTTCAATGCGATGAATGGCGTAATGCCGGGTGAATCGCGCCTTGGTTTCTGGCTGAACACCGCCATCCATATCTATGTCGGTGTCATTGCTTGGACGGCCCGCAACGGTCTGACCGACATGATGCGTGGTTCCGATCCGGATCGCACCCATTTCGACGAAGAAGTCGCCCGCTACTATCCGTATTTTGCGATCGCCGTGTCGGCGGGTACCTGGCTTTTGGTCGAGTTCCTCGCCGCTCAGCGTAATCCGGCCGTGTTTGCCCTTCTGTCCGAAGGCGCGCATTTCGTCACGATGTTCTGGCTGTTGATCGCACCGGCGCTCGACACGCTGATCCGAGGGCTGACCCGGCACCTGCTGCCGCCGATGATGGGCGATGGTCCGATCGCGGAACGTGCCTACAAATCGACCAAACGCAGCTACATCCGCATCGGACGCGTTCTGGCCGGCATTCTGGTCATTCTGATGATTGCGGATGCCTGGAATCTGGACCTGCAGGATATTGCGGGCGGGGACTCGGAAGCCGGCAGCAAACTGGTTCAGTTCTTCATCATCATCGCAATCGGCTACATCCTGAACGAGGTGGTCTCGCTCTGGATCAACCGCCGGCTTGCCAAAGAGCAGACGGCTTCGGAGCAGAGCCCCGATGAGGAAGCCGGCGAAGGCGGCGGTGCCGGCGGCTCGCGCCTTGCCACGGTTCTACCGTTGCTGCGCGTGACCGCTCAGGTTGCCATCGCGGTGATCTTTGCCTTGCTGGCGTTGGGCGCACTGGGCCTGGACATCACACCGCTTCTGGCTGGTGCTGGTATCCTGGGTCTGGCCATCGGCTTTGGTGCGCAGAAACTGGTCTCGGACATCGTGGGCGGGATTTTCTTCCTGATCGACGATGCTTTCCGAGTGGGTGAATATGTCGATGTGGGTGGCACCACCGGCACGGTGGAAAAGATCTCGATCCGCTCCATGCAGCTGCGCCACCATCGTGGCCCGGTGCACACCATTCCCTATGGCGAGATCCAGAAGCTGACCAACTACAGCCGCGACTGGGTCATCATGAAGCTGAAATTCACCGTGCCCTTCGACACCGATCCAAACAAGGTCAAGAAGATCTTCAAGAAGATCGGCGCCGAGATGATGGAGGACCCGCTCCACAAGGATGGCTTCCTGCAGCCCTTCAAATCGCAGGGCGTGTTCGACTTTGACGATGTCGGCATGATCATCCGCGGCAAGTTCATGGCCAAGCCCGGCAAGCAGTTCACCCTGCGCAAGGAGATCTTCAACCGGGTCAAGGCCGCCTTCAAGGAGAACGGGATCGACTTTGCCCGCCGCGAGGTGCGCGTTGCGATCCCCGGTTTGGAAGAGGCCGAAAACCTGACCGAACAGCAGAAAGCGGCGATCGGCGCGGCCGCGGCCGACGCCGTGAACAAGAAAGAAGAGCCGCCTCAATAAGGGCGGCGGGACAGCGGCGCACGCGCTGCTGTCCCCGTCATTCCGGTGGTGCGACCTGCATTTCCCGGTCGCAGATCGCTGCTTTCTGCCAGCAAATAGCGGGTTCCTGTTCGCTGCGCGCTCTTGACCCTTTCCCAAATCGCCCGGTTGCCCTAAAAGGCCCGCAATCCCGGCCACCTTGGAAACAGGACACACGATGCAAGAGCCCGCCATCACACCGGATCTGATTGCCGCACACGGGTTGAAACCCGAAGAATACGACATGATCCTCGAGATTATCGGGCGCGAGCCGACCTTTACCGAGCTGGGGATTTTCTCGGCCATGTGGAACGAGCACTGTTCTTACAAATCCTCGAAGAAATGGTTGCGCACCCTGCCCACCTCGGGCCCTCAGGTGATCTGCGGACCCGGTGAAAACGCCGGTGTGGTCGATATCGGCGACGGGCAGGCCGTGGTCTTCAAAATGGAAAGCCACAACCACCCGTCGTACATCGAACCCTATCAAGGGGCGGCAACCGGCGTGGGCGGCATCCTGCGCGACGTGTTCACCATGGGCGCGCGGCCCATCGCGGCGATGAACGCGCTGTCCTTCGGCGAACCCGACCACCCCAAGACCCGCCAGCTGGTCAATGGCGTGGTCGAAGGCATCGGAGGCTACGGAAACTGTTTCGGCGTGCCGACCGTAGGCGGCGAAGTTCGGTTCCACCCGGCCTACAACGGCAACTGCCTCGTAAACGCCTTTGCCGCTGGGCTGGCGGATGCTGACAAGATCTTCTACTCGGCCGCGTCGGGCGTGGGCATGCCCGTCGTCTATCTGGGCGCCAAGACGGGCCGCGACGGCGTGGGCGGTGCCACGATGGCCTCGGCCGAATTCGACGACACGATCGAGGAAAAGCGCCCCACCGTGCAGGTCGGTGACCCCTTCACCGAAAAACGCCTGATGGAGGCGACGCTGGAACTGATGCAGACCGGCGCCGTGATCTCGATTCAGGACATGGGCGCGGCGGGCCTGACCTGCTCGGCCGTTGAGATGGGCGACAAGGGCGGGCTGGGTGTCCGGCTGGACCTGGAAAACGTGCCCCAGCGCGAAGAGATCATGACGGCCTATGAGATGATGCTGTCCGAGTCCCAGGAACGCATGCTGATGGTGCTGAAGCCCGAGCTTGAGGCCGAAGCCCGCGCCGTGTTCGAGAAATGGGATCTGGATTTCGCCATCGTCGGTGAAACCATCGCCGAAGACCGGTTCCTGATCATGCACAACGGCGAAATCAAGGCCGACCTGCCGCTGTCGAAACTGGCATCAACGGCACCGGAATACGACCGCCCCTGGGTCCCCACCTCGGCGGCCGAAGATCTGGGCGAGGTACCGCAGATCGACCCGATCGACGGGCTGCGTGCGCTGATCTCGTCGCCTAACTACGCAAGCAAGCACTGGGTCTATGAGCAATACGACACCATGGTGATGGCTGACACGGCGCGTACGCCTGGCGTTGGTGCAGGCATGGTGCGCGTGCATGGCACCGACAAGGTGCTGGCCTTCACTTCGGACGTGACCCCGCGATACGTGCGCGCCAACCCCGAGGAAGGCGGCAAGCAGGCCGTGGCCGAAGCCTATCGCAACCTGACCGCCGTTGGTGCCAAACCGCTGGCCACCACTGACAACCTGAATTTCGGCAACCCCGAAAAGCCCGAGATCATGGGCCAGTTCGTCGGTGCCATCCAAGGCATCGGCGCCGCCGTGGCCGCGCTGGATATGCCGATCGTCTCGGGCAACGTGTCGCTCTACAACGAAACCGACGGTCAGGCGATCCTGCCCACACCGACCATCGGTGCCGTCGGCCTTTTGCAGCACGCCGACGAAATCATCGGCACCGAGGTGCGTGAAGGCCACGTTGCGCTGGTGATCGGCGAAACCAAGGGGCATCTGGGCCAATCCGCCCTGCTGGCCGAGGTCTTCAACCGCGAAGACGGCGACGCCCCGCATGTGGATCTGGATGCGGAAAAGCGCAACGGCGACTTCATCCGGGCCAATCGCGAGATGATCAAGGCCTGTACTGACCTGAGCGATGGCGGCCTTGCACTGGCGGCCTTCGAACTGGCCGAAGCCGCGGGCGTGGGTGTGCATCTTGATGACGCCCCGACCGAGTTCCTGTTCGGTGAGGATCAGGGCCGTTACCTGGTGGCCTGCAACTTCGATCAGGCCGAAGCGCTGATGATTGCGGCGGGCCAGGCTGGCGTGCCGCTGGTTTCGGTCGGTCGCTTTACCGGAGAAACCGTGCGGATCGGCGCGTCCGAAACTCCTCTGAGTGAACTCTCAGCGATGTATCGCAGCAGTTTTGCCGAAGCTGTCGCCTGAGCACGACGACGCTGAACCATACTCGGATCCTGCGCTGTTCGATCAGCGCGGGATCTGACTTTTCCAAGGGCGCTGCACACCCTTGCGCGGGCTTCGGCATCGCTCTACATCTTTGAAAAGACCTTCAGGAGTATCTTAAATGCCAATGAGCGCCCACGAAATCGAACATCTGCTGCGCGAAGCCTTTCCGAATGCAGAAATCCAGGTCGGCGGCACCGATGGCGTACACATGTCCGCCATGGTCGTGGACGAAAGCTTTCGCGGGAAGAACAGGGTCCAGCAGCAGCGCGCCGTCTATGCGGCGCTGAAGGGCAAGATGGACGGCCCGGATGGCGAGTTGCACGCGCTGGCGTTGACCACGAAAGTACCCGAGTGATGAGGCCGGCGGCGGCCAGTGCCATGCCCACTCTGGTGATGGCGCCCGCTGCCTTGTGCATTCCGATGGCATCCGACAATTCGGTCACGTGACATGATCGGTTGGGTTGTCTGGATCGCAATATGTGTCGGCGGACTGGTGGTTGCCGCGGCTCTGCTCGAAGCCTATCTGAATCGGAACAGAACAAGATGACTGTCGGAAATGCGCCCCGACACCAACGCTATGAAACGCAGACCGTGGGAAGCCGACGGCGTGACAAAAGTCAATGAAATCGACGAGGTTCGTGCGATGAACCAGCGTACTGAACCAAGAAACTGGTGGCGCAGCCGCCAATCGAAATGACCGCCCGACAGACGGACGAACGTAAACAAGGAAACGCGAAATGACCGACGTTAAGACCCAGATCGACGAAACCGTCAAAAGCAACGATGTGGTGCTGTACATGAAGGGCACCAAAGAAATGCCGCAGTGCGGATTTTCATCTCGGGTGGCCGGTGTTCTGAACTATATGGGTGTCGAATACACCGACGTGAACGTACTGGCGGACGAGGAAATCCGTCAGGGCATCAAGGACTATTCGGACTGGCCGACCGTGCCTCAACTCTACGTCAAAGGCGAATTTGTGGGTGGTTGTGATATCATCACGGAAATGACCCTGTCAGGAGAGCTGGACACGCTCTTCGACGAAAACGGTGTCGCCTACAACAAGGAAGCCGCCGACAAAATCCGCGAGGCAAACGCCTGATCAGCCGCTCAGCGGCTGACACAGTCTTTCAAAATCTCGGTTTCGTCGGTGGCTCCGGCCGCCGCGAAACTGACCATCGCGTTCCAGCCTTTCGACCGCAGGGTATACGTACCCTGCCCGTTCACCGACTCGTAACGGATACCCGAGCCGCTCTGGACCTGACGCAACGCAATCAACTGACCATCGACGATCATAGCCGCAGCCCCTTCGCCGTCGGAGGGGTTGAAGTATGTCACGGGCAGCTCAACGCCACTCTCGCAGGTGAAGGTCACCGATAGGATGTCAATCTGTGCCAATGCCGGGCCCGAGACCGCCCCGACCAACGCCGCCAGGCACAAACTCCGCAAATGTGTCATCTCGCGTTCTTCTCTTCGATCACCGAGGCCAGCGCCTCGGCGCGTGCCGCCATCTCTGCAAGTGTGTCGGTAACCGACGGCGGAACAACGGCCACTTCGATCCGTTCCGGCTCGGGCGCGGGCGCACTGCGCATACGCTCCAATTCGCCTTCAACCTCGGCCAGCTTCGCCTCGAGTGTCTTGATGCGATCCTCGGTGGCCGCCGCCTTGTCGGCCAGCATTAGCCCCGCCATCAACAGCATCCGCGACTCGGGCATACGGCCAATCTGGTCGGCCATCACCTGGGCCTCATCGTCCAGCATCTTCGCGGCTGCGTGCAGAAACGGTTCCTCGCCGTCCTGGCAGGAAACCTCAAATCCGCGCCCGCCAATATGAATGGTAACCTCGGGCATTACTCTACCTCTCCTTCGGCCAGGTTGGCGTGGGTCAGCAAAGGCTCAAGCCGCGCCAGAACCGCGTGAGCCTCGGCCGCGTCGGTGGCGCGGGCGGCCCGGGTGGCCTCCAGCTCGGCCACGGTTGCCTTGTTCAGAAGCTCGGCATCGGGAACGCCGTCCTCGGCAGCCTTGCGCAACTCGTCGACCGCTTCGCGCAATTGGTCATTTGCCTTGCGCAAGCGCTGCAGGTCGTCATCAAGCCGCGACATGGCTGCGCCGTGGCTGGCGCGTTCGGCCCGCAGCATTTCCAGTTCGGCATTCAATTCGGGGATACGCTCTGAATCCTCCAGCTGCCGCCGCAATTCGGAGATCTCGGCCTTCAGAGCTACAACTTCGTCCTGATTTTCCAGCGCGGCCTTGGCTTCGGACAGTTCGGCACGCGCGGCCTCGACGGTGGCCAGTTTGGCATTGGACTCGCCCAACTGGGCGCGCAATGCGTCGATTTCCTGGTCGTGCCGCTCTTTCAGAGACTTCAGGCGCTCTTCCAATTGCGCATTGGCCAGCTTTTCCTCGTCCAGAGCGGCGCGCAATTGTCCATCTTCGCTGCCCGCGACCGGACCCGCCGATTGCAGCGCCTCGATCCCGGTGCCAATCCGATCCATCGCGGCCATGATGCGTCGCTGTAAGTCTTCGATCTGGCTCATTGCCCCTGTCACCTCTTTACCAAGGTTCGTTCTGTTTTTCCGAAGGCCGAATCAATACGGCTCGTACCGGTACTTAGTCTAACGGAATGTTCGCCAAAATACCCACTCTTTGCTTTCAAAGGCTTGAGCAACACTCTTGAAGCGATGGCAATGCGCCGCGCCGGGTTCCGCTTGCACTTTGGGGGGTGGATGGTATTCAGCCCGCAATCTGCCGTAATCCAAAGGAACAACACCCGTGGACCTGACTGCGCTGCGCAATGCCAACCCTGAACACTGGGCGAAGGCTGCGGCCATTCGCACCCTGACCCTTGATGCTGTCGCCGCCGCCAATTCCGGCCATTCCGGAATGCCGATGGGCATGGCCGACGTCGCGACCGTGTTGTTTGAAAAACACCTGAAATTCGACGCCTCGGCCCCAAACTGGCCTGACCGCGACCGGTTCATCCTGTCGGCTGGCCATGGCTCGATGCTGATCTATTCCCTGCTCTACCTGACGGGCTACAGCGCAGTTACTCTGGACGAGATCAAAAACTTCCGCCAACTGGGCGCGAAAACCGCCGGCCACCCGGAAAACTTCCTGATTGACGGTGTCGAAACCACCACTGGCCCTCTTGGGCAAGGAATTGCCAATGCCGTCGGTTTTGCGATGGCCGAAGAAATCCAGCGGGCTCATTACGGCAAAAAGGTTGTCGACCACTACACCTATGTGATCGCCGGTGACGGCTGCCTGATGGAAGGTGTCAGCCAGGAGGCCATCACCCTGGCCGGTCGGCACGAGCTCAGCAAGCTGATCGTGTTCTGGGACAACAACAACATCACCATCGACGGCACCGTGGACATTGCCGACCGTACTGATCAGGTGCGCCGGTTCGCCGCTTCGGGCTGGCATGTGATCGAGATTGACGGCCACGACCCCAAGGCCATCGATGCGGCGATTGTGCAGGCAAAAGCGTCGAAGAAACCGACCATGATCGCCTGCGAAAGCCACATCGCGCTGGGGCATGCCGCGCAGGATACCTCGAAAGGTCACGGCGCGTTGACGGATGCCGAACAGCTGCAGGCCGCCAAGGATGCATATGGCTGGCCGCACGGACCGTTCGAAATTCCGACCGAGGTGAAATCCGCGTGGGAAGCAATCGGCGCGCGTGGCGCAATGGAACGGAAGGCGTGGGAAGAACGTTTTGCCCAACTGTCCGAGCGCAAGCAGGCCGAGTTCAACCGCGCCTACGCGTTCGAGGCGCCGAAGAAGCTGGCTGGCGCCATCCGTGCCTTCAAAAAGCAGGTTTCCGAGGATCAACCCAAGCTGGCCACCCGCGCCTCGTCGGAAAAGGTGCTGAACGTCGTGAACCCGATCATGACCGAGACGGTCGGCGGTTCGGCGGACCTGACCGGGTCGAACAACACCAAATCAGCCGATATGGGCGTGTTCTTGCCGGAAAACCGCAAGGGCCGCTATATCCACTACGGCATCCGTGAACACGGCATGGCCGCGGCGATGAACGGCATGGCGCTGCATGGTGGCATCCGCCCCTATGGCGGCACTTTCATGGCCTTCACCGACTATGCGCGCCCGTCGATGCGTTTGGCCGCGCTGATGAAGATCCCCAGCGTTTTCGTGATGACCCATGACTCGATCGGTCTGGGCGAAGACGGCCCGACGCACCAGCCGGTCGAGCATCTGGCGATCTCGCGCGCAACGCCGAATACCTATGTGTTCCGCCCTGCCGACACCGTCGAAACCGCCGAGGCCTGGGAACTGGCGCTGACCTTCAAGGACAGCCCCTCGGTCCTGTCGCTGACCCGTCAGGGCGTTCCGACCGTGCGCACTCAGCACAAGGCCAAGAACCTGACCGCCCAGGGCGCCTATGTTCTGGCCGAGGCCGAGGGCAAGCGTCAGGCGATCCTGATCGCCACCGGGTCCGAGGTGTCGCTGGCCATGGAGGCCAAGGCGATGCTCGAGGCCGAAGGGATCGGCACCCGCGTCGTTTCGATGCCCTGCATGGAGCTGTTCGCCGAGCAGGACGAAGCCTATCGCAAGAAGGTCCTGCCCGCCGGCCCCGTCCGCGTCGGTATCGAGGCCGCCGTCCGTGCCGGCGGCTGGGACCGCTGGCTGCTGGGCGAGCGTGGCCGCGAGGCCAAGGCCGGTTTCATCGGCATGTCGAGCTTTGGCGCGTCCGCTCCCGCAGGCGAACTGTACAAGCATTTCGGCATCACCGCCGAGGCGACGGTTGCCAAGGTCAAGGAATTGCTGGGCTGATCCAGCCGATCCGAGCAATCAAAGGGCGGCCATCGTGCCGCCCTTTTCTTTTGGGCCTCAATGGTCGGCTGTCTGCTCTGCCTTTTTGGGCCACAGCGGTGCGATGACCTTGGTCGCCAACGGGATCAGAACGAACCCCCAGGCCAGCCCGAACACGCCGTCCATCGCAGCCTTGCTGATCCACTCCACCGCGCCGGCCCATTGATCGGACACGGCATGACCGGCCGCATAAGCCCAATCGTGGATGTGGTGGCCGAGCCAGCCAAAGCCCAGCACCTCGAGTCCATGGATCATGATCGAGCCGCCAACCCACAGCATCGCCGCCGTGCCCACGACCGACAGTGTCTTCATGACCTTTGGCATCGCCTTGACCAGCCCGCGACCCAGCCCGCGGCCAATCGGTGTCGGCGCGTTCTTTGCCAGATAAAGACCGACATCGTCCATTTTTACGATCAACGCGACCGAGCCATAGACGGCAACCGTGACACCGATCCCCACAACCGCCAGCGTCGCCGCCTGCATCCAGACATTCGGGGCCTCGATTGCAGAAAGAGCGATGGTCATGATCTCGGCCGACAGGATGAAATCGGTCTTGATCGCCCCTTTGATCTTCTGCTCCTCCAGATGACCCGGATCACGGACGTTCATGTCCTCTTCGATCACGTGGCTGCCATGCGGGAACAGCACGTGAAAAATCTTCTCGGCGCCCTCGAAACACAGGTATGAGCCGCCGATCATCAGCAAGGGCGTTATCAGCCACGGCGCGAAGTTCGCCAGCAACAGCGCCACAGGCAGCAGCAGAATGACCTTGTTGAACATCGACCCGCGCGCGATGCGCCAGATGATCGGCAACTCGCGCGCTGGAGCAAACCCTTGGACGTATTTCGGCGTAACGGCCGCGTCATCGATGATCACACCGGCGGTCTTGGCCCCCGCCTTGCCGGCAGCCGCCGCAACATCGTCGACCGAGGCCGCCGCCACCTTGGCGATTCCCGCCACATCGTCCAACAGGGCCAGCAAACCGCTCATGCCGCATCCTTTCCGTTCATCCGTCGCACTTTGGACCCTAACCGATCCGACAGCTAGCGCAAGCGTTAGCGCAACCACGCCAAGTTTGCGCTAACACATTGCAAATATGGTATTTTCTATCTTTTTAGATGGACCGATCATCGCTATATCGCCCGGAACACAAGCGGATTTGGAGACGTCACATGACCATCAAGGTCGGCATCAATGGTTTTGGCCGCATCGGCCGCTGTACCCTGTCGCACATTGCCGCGTCAGGCCGCAACGACATCGAAGTGATCAAGGTCAACGCCACCGGACCGCTTGAAACCTCGGCGCATCTGCTGAAATACGACAGCATCCACGGCCGCTTTCCGCGCGACGTCTCGATCAGCGGCAACACGATGGACCTGGGTCGCGGGCCGATGCAGATGTTCTCGACCTACGACATGAACGAGCTGGACTGGGAAGGCTGTGACGTCGTTCTGGAATGCACCGGCAAGTTCAACGACGGGCTGAAGGCGAAAACACACCTTGAACGTGGCGCTCAAAAGGTTCTGCTGTCGGCTCCGGGCAAGAACGTGGACAAAACGATCGTGTTCGGCGTCAACCACAACAGCCTGACCGCCAACGACAGGATGGTGTCGAATGGCTCGTGCACCACGAATTGCCTTGCCCCGCTTGCCAAGGTTCTGGACGAAGGCATCGGCATCGAAAACGGCATCATGACCACGATCCACGCCTATACCGGCGACCAGCCCACGCTGGATCGCCGCCACAGCGACCTGTACCGCGCCCGCGCCGCCGCCATGTCGATGATCCCCACCAGCACCGGTGCCGCCAAGGCGCTGGGCGAGGTTCTGCCGAACCTCAAGGGGCGCCTGGACGGTTCGGCCATTCGCGTGCCCACGCCGAACGTGTCCGCCGTCGACCTGACCTTCCGCGCCGCGCGCGAAGTGACCGTCGACGAAGTCAACGCCATCGTCGCCGAGGCCGCCAAGGGGCCGATGCAGCGCGTCCTGGGCTATGAACCCGCCCCCCTGGTGTCGACCGATTTCAACCACACCGAGGAAAGCTCGATCTTCGCGCCCGACCAGACCCGCGTCGTGGACGGCCGTATGGTTCGCGTGCTGGCGTGGTACGACAACGAATGGGGCTTCTCAGTACGCATGGCCGATGTGGCCGTCGCCATGGGACGGCTTAACTGATCTCATCAAGACCGCTTGAACCGCGTCGCCCGCTCAGGTTATCTGGGCGGGCTTTTTTGTTCGGAGCAGCAATGACAAACCAAATCGCGATCTGGCTGGGAGTCCTCATCCTTGGTGGTCTGATGCTGGATTTCGCGCTGTTTGGAACCGAGCACCTCCTGTTCCTCGGCAAGAAGTTCTACGACTTTCTCGACTGGGTCGCGTTCTGGCGCTGACAGAGGTTTTGCTTGACATTTTCGCCTGACTGCCTTTGTTAGCGCTAACTGATTTCAATCGCGGCTTAGCGGCCATTCAGACGGAGCGCGACATGACACTCAAACTTGCAATCAACGGATTTGGACGGATCGGGCGCGGTGTCCTGCGCGGCCTGATGGAAAGCGGTCGTACGGATGTGCAGATCGTCGCGATCAACGACCTCGCCAAGCCTGAAATGAATGCGCATTTGTTTGAGTTCGACAGCGTGCATGGCCGCTACACCAAGCCGGTCACCCTGACCGAGGCCGGGCTGGACGTAGGCGCCGGCCCGATCCGGTTGACCAGCGAGCGCGACCCCGAGGCGCTTGATTGGTCGGACGTCGACGTGGTTCTGGAATGCACCGGCGTGTTCCGCACGCGCGAAGCTGCATCTCGCCATTTCAAGAACGGCGCGAAAAAGGTTCTGATCTCGGCGCCGGCGCGCGGGGATGGCGAGGTTAAAACCGTGGTGTTCGGCGTGAACGACCACGATCTGACCGCCGCCGACACCGTGGTTTCCAACGCATCCTGCACCACCAACTGCCTGTCGCCGGTCGCTGCCGCGCTGGATGCGGGCTTGGGTATCGTACACGGCAACATGACCACGGTGCACGCCTACACCGCCAGCCAGCCGGTGCATGACACTGCCGGAAAGGACCCGTACCTGTCGCGCGCGGCTGCCCTGTCGATGATCCCGACCACCACCGGCGCGGCCTCGGCCGTGGGGCTGGTTCTGCCGCAGTTGCAGGGCAAGCTGACCGGTCAGGCGATCCGGGTTCCCACCCCGAATGTCTCGGTCGTCGACTTGGTGGTCGAGGTATCGCGCCCCACCACCGAAGACGAGGTCAACGCCCTGTTCACCGAGGCCGCGGCCAAGATCCCGACCGTTCTGGCTGCGGAAACCCGCCCGTTGATCTCGATCGATTTCAACCACGATTCCCACAGCTCGACCGTGTCGCTGGCCGAAACCAAGGTGACCGACGGCACGCTGGTCCGTGTTCTGGCCTGGTATGACAACGAGTGGGGTTTCTCGAACCGGATGCTGGACACCGCTGCCGCGATGGGCGCCCTAGCCTAACCGCTCTTTCAGTGCGATATTGACCTGGGGCGTGACGAATTTCGACACGTCCCCACCCAGCCGGGCGATTTCCTTGACCAGTTTCGAGGCAATCGCCTGGTGTCGGGCTTCGGCCATCAGGAACACGGTCTCGATCGAATCGTCGAGCGCCCGGTTCATCCCAACCATCTGAAATTCATATTCGAAATCGGCAACAGCACGCAGGCCGCGTACGATGATCTGCGCCCCTACGTCCCGGGCGCAGTCTATCAGCAGGTTTTCGAACGGATGCGCAACAATTTCAGTGCCGGTCTGTTCGGTCAGGTAGGCGCATTCTGCCTCGATCATGGCCACCCGCTCTTCCAGCGAAAACAACGGACCCTTGTCGCGGTTGATCGCGACGCCAATCACCAGCTTGTCGACCAGCATGGCTGCCCGGCGGATGATATCGATATGACCCATGGTGATGGGGTCAAAGGTTCCCGGATATAATCCAACCCGCATCGCGCCCTCCTGAGCAAGAAAATTTCTGCGCAAGCAAACACAAGTTTTCCGCAGCTGCAAGAGGCCGCAATGTCGTCAGATGGGACTAGTGCCCCATGATCATGCCCTGCAGGGCATCTTTTTCCATGGCCAGTTCGGACAATTGCGCTTTTACGACGTCGCCCAGAGTGACGATCCCAATCAATTTGCCATCTTCGACAATCGGCATGTGGCGGAACCGACCTTCGGTCATGCGAGCGAGAACGTCCTGCACCTTGTCCTGTTGGGTGGCGGTCACCAGTTTCCTGGTCATGTAGGCGCTTACCGGTTGAGTCAGGCACCCGCTGCCACTGGCGGCCAATTCCCGCACGATATCGCGTTCCGAGAGGATGCCGGCTGCGGTTTCGCCATCGTCCTCCGATACGATCACCGTACCAATGCGCTTATCGGCCAGAATCTTTGCCGCGTCAGACACGGTCATCGAAGGCGCCACCGTCACAACCCCGTCCGTCGACTTGGACTTCAGAATGGCCTGTACAAGCATGGGCAATACCTCCGAAATAATTTTCCCGTTTTCCAAAGCGTTGCCCGATTAGATCAACCTGTCAAGCTTGGGCTTCGGCTTCCAGCCGCGCAACTTCGTCGCGAATTCCCCGGCTGAGCGCTTCTGCAAATCGGTTCAACCGTTCGTTGCGTTGATCACCCTGATGGCGAACCAGGTGAAAGCTGCGCGTCAGACTGACTTGATCCGTCAGAATTTTTTTCAGCTGAGGATGGAATGGCAATGTGAAGTCATGCGCGATACATACCCCGGTACCCAGCGAAGCTTGCCGCAACTGCACCGAGACCGAGTTCGATGCAAGTGGGACACGATCAATACCCAGATCGTTGAGGTAATCGAGCTCGCGGTCGAAGATCATGTCCGGGATATAACCGATCATGCGGTGACCCTTCAGCTCACTGACCGAGCGAATGGGACCATGCCGCGAAAGATAGTCGGCTGTTGCCACCATATGCAGCTTGTAGTCGCTGATCTTTTGCACCAGCAGCTTGCCGGCCGTTGGGGCGCTGACGGTGATGGCCATATCCGCCTCGCGGCGCGACAGGTTGATGATCCGCGGCAAGGCCAGGATCTGTATGTCCAGGTCGGGATTCGAGTCGCTGATTTTGGCGCAGACTTGTGGCAGCAGATAGTTGGCGCTTCCGTCCGGAGCACCAATCCGGATTTGACCACTCAGCGACTTGGTCGCGCCCTCCATCGCGCCAGCCGCTGCGCGCATCGCCTCTTCAGCGCCTTGAGCGTGCTCGAACAGTCGCTCTCCGGCCGAGGTCAGTACGTAGCCCTGCGGTGACTTCGTGAAAAGCGGCGCTTTCAGTGCTGCTTCCAACCGGGAAACCCGCCGCCCGACTGTCGCCGGATCGATCTTTAATAACCGCCCCGCCGAAGACAGGCTTTCCTCACGCGCAACCGCGAGGAATACGCGCATGTCATCCCAGTTCGGATCCATCCCCACCCCTGCATTTTTGCAAAACTCTTTTGGGATATTGCCTCTGTTCATGAGATTTATGCAAGCCTATGCTGCGCGCAAATTCAGCGGAGGAGTTTGCGATGCAAGACCTGACCCATTTCATCAACGGCGAATACACGCCCGGCACATCCGGTCGATTTGACGACGTCTACAACCCTGCCACGGGCGAGGTTCAGTACAAATGCCCGATGGCCAGCGCCGCCGAGACGACGGCAGCAATCGAACACGCCGCTGCAGCCCAGCCCGCATGGGGCGCGACCAACCCGCAAAAACGCGCTCGCGTGATGATGCAGATGGTCCACCTGATGCATCGCGACATGGACAAGCTGGCCGAAGCGTTGAGCCGCGAGCACGGCAAGACACTGCCCGACGCCAAAGGCGACCTGCAGCGCGGGCTTGAAGTGATCGAATACTGTATCGGCGCCCCGCAGATGCTGAAGGGTGAATTCACCGACAGTGCGGGCCCCGGCATCGACATGTATTCCATGCGCCAGCCGCTGGGCGTTGTCGCCGCCATTATGCCGTTCAACTTCCCGGCCATGATGCCCCTGTGGCATGTCGGCCCTGCACTCGCCTGCGGCAACGCGGTGGTGCTGAAGCCCTCGGAACGTGACCCATCGGTGCCGCTGATGCTGGCCGAACTGTTCGTCGAGGCCGGTCTGCCCAAAGGTGTGTTCCAGGTCGTCAACGGCGACAAGGAAGCCGTGGACACCCTACTGGACAGCCAGATCATTCAGGGTGTGTCCTTCGTCGGCTCGACCCCCATCGCACAATACATCTATTCGCGCGCCACGGCGAACGGCAAGCGCGCCCAGTGCTTTGGTGGGGCCAAGAACCACATGATCGTCATGCCCGACGCGGACCTGGATCAGGCCGCCGACGCGCTGGTGGGCGCCGGTTTCGGCGCTGCCGGCGAACGCTGCATGGCCGTTTCGGTGGCCGTTCCGGTGGGCGAGGAAACCGCTGACGCGTTGATCGAGAAGCTGGTGCCGCGCATCGAGAAGCTGAAGGTCGGTCCCTATACCGCCGGCGACGACGTCGACATGGGGCCGGTCGTGACCGCCGCCGCCAAAGAACGCATCCTGGGCCTGATCAACTCGGGCGTGGAACAGGGCGCGAAGCTGGTGGTCGACAACCGCGACTTCAAACTGCAGGGCTATGAAGACGGTTTCTTTGTTGGCCCCCACCTGTTCGACCATGTCACCCCCGACATGGAAATCTACAAGCAGGAGATCTTCGGCCCCGTTCTGTCCACCGTCCGCGCCGGATCCTACGAAGAGGCGCTTAAGCTGGCGATGGACCATGAATACGGCAACGGCACCGCGATCTTCACCCGCGACGGCGACACCGCCCGTGATTTCGCCAGCCGGGTCAATATCGGCATGGTTGGTATCAACGTCCCGATCCCGGTACCGCTGGCCTATCACACCTTCGGCGGCTGGAAGAAATCCATGTTCGGAGACCTGAACCAGCACGGCCCCGACAGCTTCAAGTTCTACACTCGCACCAAGACCGTGACGTCGCGCTGGCCATCGGGCATCAAGGAAGGTGGCGAGTTCAACTTCAAAGCGATGGACTAACACCCTGACTTAAAGATCAAAGGCCGCCCAAAATTGGGGCGGCCTTTTTGCCCGCAGGCAAACCCAGTCCGTCAACCGTCACCTTGTGCAGCTTCTGCTTGGCAAAAAACTGCGCAAGCCGGACTGCGTTCACGAGAATTTCAGCACCGACCTCTGGCTTCACCTCTCTGCCCGGCATAAATTGGCCGAAAATTCGAGCAGTCAGTCGCCAGGAGGCCATCGTGACAACCAGAATTTCCCGCCGCTCTGCCCTTTTGGGGGTAGCATCCGTATTGGCGTCGCCGACTTTGTTGCGGGCGCAGAGCCAGGACGCCTTCCCTCAAACCGAAGAGGCGATCAGTACTCAGCTTCCCGTTCGCCGCAACGTATCGTCCTTTTCCAAGCAGGACTGGCAGGATCACTTCGATGAACTGGGCGTGGGCTGCTTGCTGGCTGACATAACCAGCCGCGCGGTGCATTACTGGGGTCCTGACGGTACCTACAAACTGTACCCCAGCTCGGTTCCCATGAGCGAAGAGCTGACCAAACGCGGCTACACCGAAGTCGTGCGCAAAGCGGAAAATCCCAGCTGGACGCCGACCGCATCGATGCGCGAGCGCGATCCCAACCTGCCGGTCCGCATGGAAGGTGGAGATCCGGGCAACCCACTTGGCACTCGCGCCATGTACCTTTCCTGGCCGGCTTACCTGGTGCATGGCACACATGACACCCGCAAGATCGGACGCCAAAGTTCATCCGGGTGCATCGGGTTGTACAACCAGCATGTCGAGGAACTGTATCCTCTGGTCCAGATCGGAACAAAAGTCAGACTGCTGTGAAACGACAAAGCCCCGGCTGATCGACCGGGGCTTCGATTTTGTGGCGAGTGGCTTGATTACTCGGGGATCAGAACCGTGTCGACAACGTGGATGACACCGTTGCTGGCTTCGATGTCGGCCTGAACGACATTCGCTCCGTCAACCTTGACGCCATTCTTGGCATTGACGCTCAGACGCTCGCCCTGAACGGTTAGGACCTTCGCGCGCTTTCCTGCAATGTCACCCGACATCACCTTAGCCGGCACAACGTGATAGGTCAGGATGGCGACCAGCTGATCCTTGTTTTCGGGCATCAGCAGCGTCTCGACGGTGCCCTCGGGCAGAGCGGCGAACGCTTCATCGGTGGGCGCGAACACCGTGTAAGGGCCTTTGCCCTTCAGCGTGTCCACCAGACCGGCGGCCTGCACAGCGGCGACCAGCGTGTTGAACGACCCTGCCGAAACGGCGGTGTCCACGATGTCTGCAGCTTGGGCTTTCATCGGCAGTGCGAGTGCGACGGCGGCTGCGGCACCCATGAATGTACGACGGAACATGTTTAGTCTCCTCTCCAGCGTGATATGGAAAGGGGTACGCGCGCTTTCGAAAAGCGGATCACGAAAAAATCTGCTTTACCGCTTCTGAACCCAGATACTCTGCGCTCGGCCTTCTGTCAGAAAGGGCAAGGCTTCGACGGCATCGGGACGCGCCTGCTGAAGGTAGTAGCCGGGCCAAAGCATTGAAAACGAACCAGATTGCAGCAACGCGTGCAGCATGTACTGCTCGCCCCAACCCGGGCAGTCATAGAAAAACCGCTTGGGATATTCATAGGGCAAAAAAACATCGTGGACATGGATCACGACGCCTGATTTCAGGTTCGGAATGATGCGGCAGAACAGATGCGCTACGTCATTGCTCATGCGCACGACATGGCTCGAGTCGATGAAAAGAACGTCACCGGCCTCGAGCTGATCGAACACGGATGCGTCGACCTCTTCCAGTCGTTTCTGTTCGAATTGATCAACCACATGCGCGATGTCTGCGCGCGGATACGGGTCAACCGCCGTGATACGGGTTTCCAAGCCGCCATCAAGAACGGCTTGCCGGGTAACACGGGTGGAGTTTCCACATCCGACCTCAACGACACGTTTCGGCTTGAACCGCCGGATCATCAAGTACAGGGCGTCGGCGTCCGGACTGTCGTAGTACCCGTTGCCGATCCGGTAGCCGGTCTGGTTCCGCTCAGGATCCTTCAAAGCAGCCAGTGCTTCGGCATGGACCGCATACTCGGAGACCAGTTCGGCAATATCGAACCCTTCCATCCCGGGTGACAGGGCATAGGCCGGTCGGGTCAGGCCGCCTGCCCGCTCGAATGCTTCAAGCCGTGCCCGCTCATCCCTCTCGGGGGCCTTGTCGATCAACCGTGTGCCGAACCTGTCCAAGAATGCATTGAGCTTCGGGAATTTCCTGGGTTTCACGACACACGGCTCCGATTATCTGTTTGGCTTCTGCGGTGCTTACCGTTGGCGCACGGGTCAGCGCAAGGTCGATGGCGCCAAAGCCTTGGCAAAAGAGCGGATTCCGTATTCACTGATCCCAAAAGGGAACGGGAGGCCCGCACATGCAGCAGGATTTCACGATCGGCATCGAAGAGGAATACCTGCTTGTCGATCGCGACAGCTTGCAGCTGGCTCAGGCGCCTGAGGCATTGATGCAGGCCTGCCAGGCGGATTTTGAAGGCCAGGTCAGCCCGGAATTCCTGCAATGCCAGATCGAGGTTGGGACCCGCCCGCATACGACGGTCAAGTCCGCACGTGAGGACCTCAGGCGGCTGAGGTCCTGTGTCGCCAAGCGCGCTGCCGAGCACAACCTGTCGCCCATCGCTGTATCCTGCCACCCGTTTGCGGATTGGAAAGACCAGCACCACACGCGAAAAGAGCGGTATGACAACCTGCAACACGCGCTGGGGGGTGTCGCCCGGCGCATGCTAATCTGCGGGATGCATGTGCATGTCGGTGTAGACGACCCCGCTCAGCGCGCCGATATCCTGCCGCAACTATGTTATTTCCTGCCCCACCTCCTGGCGCTTTCAACCTCATCACCCTTCTGGAACGGACAGGATACCGGGCTGTCCTCGTATCGCCTGACGGTGTTCGACAACCTGCCCCGCACCGGCCTGCCCCCTGTTTTTGGCAGCTGGTCCGAATACGAGCGCACCACCGGTGTCCTGGTCGAATTGGGCGTAATCGAGGATACCTCGAAAATCTGGTGGGACCTTCGACCGTCGCACAGCTATCCGACGCTCGAGACGCGGATCATGGATGTGCAGCCTCGCATGGAACACGCGCTGTCGCTGGCGGCCATGGTACAGGCACTGACCCGAATGCTCTGCCGTCTGAAAGACCGCAACCTGCGCTGGCGGCAATATGATCGGTTCCTGATCGGCGAAAACCGTTGGCGCGCGCAGCGCTACGGCGTGGGCGAAGGTCTGATCGACTTCGGAGACCGCTCGATCAAACCGATGCCCGACCTGATGGGCGAGTTGATGGGCATGCTGGCCGAAGATGCCGAAGCATTGGGCACCATGGCCGAGTTGGCCCGTTTGCGTCAGATCGCCGAGAGCGGTACCTCGGCCACGCGGCAGCGTCGCGTTCACGCCGAAGCGCTGGCCAATGGCGACGATCCAGGCCAGGCCGTGGTCCGACACCTGATTGACGAATTCCACGCTGATCTGTGACTCTCATACCGCATTCAGGATCTGTCTGATCCGGTCGGCCACGGGCTCGTACAGGCTGCGGGCTTTCCAATACCCATTGTGCGAAAACGGATTCCATCCGGTAAAGATATTCCCGACCCGAATAGCCTGATCGGTGATCTCACCCGTCCCGACAAGCTGCCCATAGCTGGGCGCGATCGGTCCGAGGGGAAAGCCAAGAACGTCGTGCTTGTCATAATAGTTCTGCCACCAGTTATGGAATTGCAGGGTCAGTGGCAATTCCTGGTTGGGGCGTTGGATCGGCGTGATGTCCTGTTCGGGATAGGCGAACAGAAAGATCGGGATGTTGCAGCCAAACGTGACCAACCCGGCCACTGTTTGCATGTCCTCCACCGGAACGCCGTGCTGCGGCAATCCACCGTGGCGCAGATGGCGCTGAAGGTCATAGATGTAGTTCGACATAATGTGCCCACCCAGGGAATGGGCGACGATCAGGATGGGGGCACGCTCGCCGATCTGAAACCGGACGATGCGTATCACCTGCGCAACTCGTTCATGGATCGCGGCATAGGTCTTGTCGCTGCCGTCGGGGGTCGGGCGATAGGATGCCGCGTCAGACAGGTTGCACACAACGAAACGGCGCGTGCGGTCATAGCCCGTATAGGGGCTTATGCTGTTCAGATAGTCCATCTGCCGGCCCTGCAGGATTTGCGCCCAGATCACCTCGTGCCAGGCAACCTTGCTCATGTCCTGGCCCAACTGCCGCCCCACCCGGTCGTGCAAGTCGCTCGAAAACGTCGGCACCGAGGACGGCTGGTTCGGTCCGACCGACTGGCTGCCCATTCCGTGTATCGCAACCACGGCCATCTTGTAATTCGACATCCACAACTCCGATCAATCAATAAAACGAATGGCTCAGCATAACCGCCTTTTGGCAATCGCCCAAATCCGGCGCATGTGCATCACGGGGTTTGCTCCGCGTGAAAAATTTCTGTAAGGATTGCGCAATAAATAAACAGTCGTTCAATTCACGTCGCCACAAGGGGGAGACCGGCCATGGATTTCGCGCTGACAGAGGAACAGACGGCCATTTTCGATATGGCCTACGCGTTCGGGCAAGAACAGATCGCACCTTTCGCCCGCCAGTGGGAGGCCGAGGGCACCATCCCCAAGGATCTGTGGCCCAAGGTCGGCGAACTGGGCTTTGGCGGGCTGTACGTGTCCGAAGAAAGCGGCGGCTCGGGCCTGACCCGTCTGGACGCCACGCTGGTGTTCGAGGCGCTGTCGATGGCCTGCCCCTCGGTCGCGGCCTTTCTGTCGATCCACAACATGTGCGCCAAGATGCTGGACAGCTTTGCCAGCGACGAACTGAAATCGCGCATCATGCCCGACGTTCTCAGCCTGAACACGGTGCTCAGCTATTGTCTGACCGAACCGGGCTCGGGCTCGGATGCGGCGGCGCTCAAGATGCGGGCCGAGCGGACCAACGAGGGCTATTCGCTGAACGGCACCAAGGCCTTCATCTCGGGCGGCGGCTATTCCGATGCCTATGTCTGCATGGTGCGCACAGGCGGCGACGGGCCCAAGGGGATCTCGACCGTCTATGTCGAGGATGGCACACCGGGCCTCAGCTTCGGCGCGCTGGAACAGAAGATGGGCTGGAAAAGCCAGCCCACTGCGCAGGTCCAGTTCGACGACTGCAAGATCCCGGCCGAAAACCTTGTCGGGACCGAGGGCGACGGGTTCAAATACGCGATGATGGGTCTGGATGGCGGGCGCCTGAACATCGCCTCATGCTCGCTGGGCGCGGCGCAGGCGGGGCTGGATATGACGCTGCAATACATGTCCGAGCGGAAGGCCTTCGGCCAGACCATCGACCAGTTTCAAGCCCTGCAATTCCGGCTGGCCGACATGGAGATCGAACTGCAGGCCGCCCGCACCTTCCTGCGTCAGGCCGCATGGAAGCTGGATCAGGGCACGCCCGACGCCACCAAATTCTGCGCGATGGCCAAGAAATTCGTGACCGAGACCGGATCGAAAGTGGTCGATCAGTGCCTGCAGCTGCATGGCGGCTACGGCTATCTGGCCGACTACGGCATCGAAAAGCTTGTGCGCGATCTGCGGGTGCATCAAATTCTGGAAGGCACGAACGAGATCATGCGCGTGATCGTCGCCCGCCAACTGCTCGCCCATCGCTGAGGTTTTCATGTCCGATATCGACATTCGCACCACGGGCCGCGCCGGCCGGATCACCCTGACCCGGCCCAAGGCGCTGAATGCGCTGAGCTATGCGATGTGCATGGCCATCGACACCGCCCTGCGCAATTGGCGCGAGGATGACGAGGTCGATCTGGTCATCCTGGATGCCGAGGGCGAAAAGGCCTTTTGCGCGGGCGGAGACATCGCCGAGTTGTACACAACGGGCACCAAGGGCGACTATGCCTATGGGCAGAAGTTCTGGCGCGATGAATACCGCCTGAACGCGATGATCTTTGAATATCCCAAGCCGGTGGTCAGTTTCCTGCAAGGCTTTACGATGGGCGGCGGCGTAGGCATTGGCTGTCACGGGACACACCGGATCGTCGGCGAAAGCTCGAAGATCGCGATGCCCGAATGCTCGATCGGGTTGGTGCCGGATGTGGGCGGGTCGCTGCTGCTGGCGCTGGCGCCGGGGCGGCTGGGCGAATATCTGGGCGTCACTGGCGCGCGCATGGGTCCGGGCGACGCGATCTATGCCGGGTTCGCCGACCACTTCATCCCGCAGGAGCAATGGCCCGATATGATCGAGATGCTCGAGGCCTCGGGCCAAGCCGACCTGCTGGCCGAACACGCCGCCCCTGCCCCGGACCGCACCTTGCCGCAGGACGACATCGACCGTTTCTTCGGTGGGGAAACCCTGGGCGACGTGCTGACCGACCTGCGCAATGGCGACAACGAATTCACCCGTGGAGCGCTTGAGGCGATGGGCCGCAATTCGCCGCTGTCCATGGCCTGCACGATCGAGATGCTGCACCGCCTGCGCGGCCCCGCCCTGACCATGCGCAAGGCGCTGGAGCTGGAATACCGCTTTACCTTCCGATCGATGGAGCACGGCGATTTTCTCGAGGGCATCCGGGCGCAGATCATCGACAAGGACCGCAACCCGAAAAGGCAGTTTGCGGACATGAACGTGCCGGCCACGGCGGTATCACGGATGCTGATGCCGCTGGGCGCGGACACGCTGACATTCGAGGAGGAGTGAAACATGAAGATCGGATTCATTGGCCTGGGCAACATGGGCGCGCCGATGGCGGCCAATCTGGCCAAGGCCGGTCACGACGTGACCGGGTTCGACACCGCGGGCGTGTCGGTCGAGGGCGTGACCAAGGCCGAAACGGCCACTGATGCGGTCCGCGGCGCCGAGGCGGTCATCACCATGCTGCCCAATGGCGTCATTCTGCGCGCGGTGGCCGATCAGATCATTCCGCACATGGAGAAAGGCGCGGTGTTCATCGACTGTTCGACCGTCGATGTGGACAGCGCCCGCGCCGTAGCGGAGCAGGCCGAACAGGCCGGGCTTCTGGCCGTGGACGCGCCGGTTTCGGGCGGAATCGGTGGCGCGGCCGCGGGCACGCTGACCTTCATGGCCGGCGGCTCGGACGCGGCCTTTGCCAAGGCGGCCCCGCTGTTCGACATCATGGGCCAGAAGGCGGTGCATTGCGGCGCGGCGGGCGCCGGTCAGGCCGCCAAGATCTGCAACAACATGATCCTGGGTGTCACCATGATCGCCACTTGCGAGGCCTTTGCCTTGGCCGACAAGCTCGGTCTGGACCGGCAGAAGATGTTCGACGTGGTCAGCACCTCGTCGGGCTACAGCTGGAGCATGAACGCCTATTGCCCCGCCCCCGGTGTCGGGCCGCAGTCACCTGCGGACAACGGCTACAAGCCCGGTTTCGCTGCCGAGCTGATGCTCAAGGACCTGCGGCTCAGCCAGCAGGCCGCCGAAAGCGCCGACGCCGACACGCCGATGGGCCAGATCGCCACTGCGCTTTACGAACAGTTCGTCGAAGCCGAAGACGGCAAGGGAATGGATTTCTCGGCCATGCTGCCCCGGTTCGAAAAGCGCGGCCGCAGCTGAGCTTGGGCGGCATTTCGCCGCCCAGGGCTTGCACTTCGGGCGGTCATTCCAAAATATCGGGAAACGCGGCATGACGGCGCGACAAACCGAGGGGAACCGCCCATGAAGACACTTATGCATATTGCACTGCTTGCCGGCCTGTCACTGACCCCGGTCGCGACACTGGCTGACAACAGCAAAGGCAAAGGAAAGACCAAGGACACGTTCTCGGTCGAACGTGTGGCCCCGCAGAAGGGCGCAAAATCCGTTGCCAATTGCCCGCCCGGGTTGGCCAAGAAGGCCGTGCCCTGCGTCCCGCCCGGTCAGGCCAAGAACTGGTACAAGGTCGGAGACCGGATTGATCGCGACTATGTCTGGATCGACGATCCGTACCGCTATGGCCTGAAACGTGGCGGCAACTACGTTCGCGCGGGCGACTACGTCTACAGAATCGACCCCGATACGCGCAAAGTGCTGAACCTTATCGGCGCGGTGGCGGATATTCTGTACTGACGCGCAGGCAGCCTATTCGGCCGCCACGCGTTCGGGGTTCAGCATCGGCTTGAGGTATCGCCCGGTGTGGCTGCGCTCGCATTCGGCGACCTCTTCCGGGGCGCCCACGGCAACGATCTCGCCGCCGCCATCGCCACCCTCAGGGCCGATGTCGATGATCCAGTCGGCGGTTTTCACCACGTCCAGATTGTGTTCGATCACGACGACGGTATTGCCCTGATCGACCAGTTCATGCAGCACTTCCAACAGCTTGCGCACATCTTCGAAATGCAGGCCGGTTGTGGGCTCGTCCAGAATGTACAGGGTCCGGCCCGTCGAACGTTTTGCCAGCTCTTTCGAAAGCTTGACTCGCTGCGCCTCGCCGCCCGACAGGGTCGTGGCCTGCTGGCCGACCTTGATGTAGCCCAGCCCCACGCGTGCCAGCGCATCCATCTTGTCGCGGATCGAGGGTACGGCCTTGAAGAACTCCTGCGCGTCTTCGACCGTCATATCCAGCACGTCGGCGATGGACTTGCCCTTGAACTTGATCTCGAGCGTCTCGCGGTTGTAACGCGCGCCCTTGCAGGTCTCGCAGGTGACATAGACGTCGGGCAGGAAATGCATCTCGATCTTGATGACTCCGTCGCCCTGACAGGCCTCGCAGCGTCCGCCCTTGACGTTGAAACTGAACCGCCCGGGCTTGTAGCCCCGCGCCTTCGCCTCGGGCAGACCGGCGAACCAGTCGCGGATCGGGGTGAAGGCGCCGGTATATGTGGCCGGGTTCGACCGTGGCGTGCGCCCGATGGGCCGCTGGTCGATGTCGATCACCTTGTCCAGATGTTCCAGCCCCTTGATCGTTTCGCAGGGCGCAGGCGTCTGACGCGCACCATTCAGACGCATCGAGGCGGTCTTGAACAGCGTCTCGATCGTCAGGGTCGACTTGCCGCCGCCCGACACCCCGGTCACGCAGACGAACTTGCCCAGCGGAAACTCGGCCGTCACGTCTTTGAGGTTGTTGCCCGAAGCCTTTACAACCGTTACCTTTTTCTTGTTCCCCTTGCGCCGCTCGGCGGGCACCGGAATTTCCCGAACCCCCGACAGATACTGCCCTGTAATCGAGGCCGCATCGGCCGCGATCTGCTCGGGCGTGCCGTGGCTGACCACCTGCCCGCCATGCACGCCGGCACCGGGGCCGATGTCGAACACATAGTCGGCTTCGCGGATGGCTTCCTCGTCATGCTCGACGACGATCACAGTGTTGCCCTGATCGCGCAGGTTCTTCAGGGTGCCCAAAAGGCGGTCATTGTCGCGCTGATGCAACCCGATCGAGGGTTCGTCCAGCACGTAAAGCACGCCGGTCAGGCCCGAGCCGATCTGGCTGGCCAGCCGAATGCGCTGGCTTTCGCCGCCTGACAGGGTGCCACTTGAACGAGACAGCGTAAGGTATTCCAAACCAACGTTATTCAGAAACCCCAACCGCTCGCGGATCTCTTTCAGAATCGCGCGGGCAATCTCGTTTTTCTGGGCGCTCAGATGGTTCGGCGCGTCCTCGACCCAGGCCAGAGCCTCTTTGATCGACATTTCGACCACCTGACCGACATGCAGCCCTGCAATCTTGACGGCCAACGCCTCGGGGCGCAGGCGATAGCCCTCGCAAGTGTGGCAGGGACGGTTGTTCTGATACCGTTCGAATTCCTCGCGGATCCACGCGCTGTCGGTTTCGCGATAGCGGCGCTCCATGTTCGGGATAACGCCTTCAAAGCTGCGGGTCACCTGATAGACCCGTCCGCCTTCGTCATAGCGGAACTGGATTTCATCATCGCCCGAGCCATGCAGAAACACCTGCTGCACATGCGCCGGAAGGTCCTTCCACGGCGTGTTCTTGTCGAACTCGTAGTGGCGCGCGATCGCCTCGATCGTTTGCAGGAAATAGGGCGACTTGCCCTTGCGCCATGGGGCCAGTGCGCCGTCATACAGTTTCAAGGTCTGATCGGGCACCACAAGCCGTTCATCGAAAAACAGCTCGACCCCCAGCCCGTCGCAATCCGGGCAAGCCCCAAAGGGCGCGTTGAACGAAAACAGGCGCGGCTCGATCTCGGGGATGGTGAACCCACTGACCGGACAGGCAAAATTCTCGGAGAACGTGATGCGCTCGGGCTCGCCCTCGCGCGGGGCGGTCTCCAGTATCGCGATGCCATCGGCCAGGTCCAGCGCGGTGCGCAGGCTGTCGGCCAGGCGGGTCTCCATCCCCTCGCGCACGACGATCCGGTCAACAACCACGTCGATGTCATGGCGGAACTTCTTGTCCAGCGTCGGCGGCTCGTCCAGTTCGTAGAACTGGCCATCGACCTTGACGCGCTGGAACCCCTGCTTGCGCAGTTCCAGAAACTCTTTCTTGTACTCACCCTTGCGGTCGCGAACGATGGGCGCCAGCAGATAGCCTCGGGTGCCCTCCTCCATCGCCATGATCCGATCGACCATGTCCTGAACCTGCTGGGCTTCGATCGGCAAACCGGTGGCAGGGCTGTAGGGCGTGCCTGCGCGCGCGAACAGCAGGCGCAGATAGTCATAGATCTCGGTCACCGTTCCCACGGTCGAACGCGGGTTCTTCGACGTGGTCTTCTGCTCGATCGAGATCGCCGGCGACAGGCCGCTGATGTGATCCACATCGGGCTTTTCCATCATGTCCAGAAACTGGCGCGCATAGGCCGACAGGCTTTCGACATAGCGGCGCTGGCCTTCGGCATAGATCGTGTCGAACGCCAGCGACGACTTGCCCGACCCGGACAGGCCCGTGATGACAACCAGCTGATCGCGCGGAATGTCCACGTCGATGTTTTTCAGGTTGTGCTCGCGCGCGCCGCGCACCTCGATATTCTTCAGCTCAGCCATTCAGGCCCCCAACACACAAGTGTCCTAGAGATAGGCGAGCGACACTGAGTCTCCAACCGAAAAGTTAGAACAAAGTGTGAACGAGCAGATTTTCTCCACTTGATTCACCCGTCTTCGGGCTTTCGCGCCATGGCCCAGGCACAGATCGGAAAATCCGGGTCGTTCTCCAGACTGTCGGTTTCAGGGTCATAGACTGGCGGCCACACCTGCTCGAGGTTCCGCAAAGCCGCCTGGCGGTTGCCCCATTGCGCGGCCTGTATACTTCCCGGATCAAATCCGCATTCGGTCAGCAAGTTGCGCAATCCCCGCGCGGACCAACGCGAACAGTCGTGCGGAGCGGCATGGAACGGGATGAAGAACGGCACGGCCAACCAGAACCAACCTCCCGGCCGCAGCATTTCCAGCACGTTCAGAGTGGCTTCGTAGGGACGGTCAAGATGTTCCCAGACCTGATTGGCGAGTATGAGATCGAATTGCCGAACCTCCGCGCGCTCATCCATCAGCGGGCCTTTGCAGATATCGTGTTTACGATGCCAGATCTGGGTATGGCTGCGGAATCCGAACTGCGTTCCCCATTTTCCCGAAATTTCGGCGCAGTCCAGCGCCTCGGGAACCAGACTACGTATCCATTTCTTGCTTTCCCGAACCATGACGACGCGGTTCAAGCTGACCATCGAAAACCCCGACTGCGTGCTACCTGCCGGGACCGATTGTCCAGAAAAGCAGCCCTGTGTCCACAGGCAACGCAACGACTTTTGAGGAGAAGTGGCGCGGTTGACGGGGCTCGAACCCGCGACCCCCGGCGTGACAGGCCGGTACTCTAACCAACTGAGCTACAACCGCGCATTAGGGTCTATGTCGATCCGTTTGCCCGGATCAAAGGCTGGCAGCGATGGCGCGGTTGACGGGGCTCGAACCCGCGACCCCCGGCGTGACAGGCCGGTACTCTAACCAACTGAGCTACAACCGCCCGCTGCCCGTTCATTGCTGAACGTTGGGGTGTATTATGGCCACGCCCGGGCATCGTCAAGCGGCGTTTTCAAGTTTTTTGCAGGAACGGGAAAATTTGTTTGCGAGCGCGTTTGGCATGCTCCTTTGGGATAGCGCCGGCGCGAAGACACCCTAACCCTTGGTTGCCATCGCCGAGCCATAAAAAAACGGCGACCTCGCCAACGAAAAGTCAGACGGCGGTTTCGACTGCTACCAAATTGCCCTGCAAAATCCCCCTCGACACAATTCGCTTGGCTTGCATAGCCGTCCCCCCCGTTGCAGTCGTTTCCTAGTTCCGAAACGAATTCAGCGATCAGTGTCTGGTTCATACCAAGGCTTCATTTGTTCCGGTTTCAATCTAGCGCAGCTGGCTCGCCGCATTGACCGCATTTGGGCTGCGCTACGTGTTAGACGCCCAAAGTTGTCGGACAGGGCAAAAGCCCAATCACAGGACCCAATCGGTCTTGTCCGGATATAGCGAAAATACCGCGTATCTCCCCTCTTGCAGCCGGATAAAAAGCACTGTAATACGCCGCCCTACGGGTGATTAGCTCAGTGGTAGAGCGCTTCGTTCACATCGAAGATGTCAGGAGTTCAAATCTCTTATCACCCACCATTCCCTCACTTTTTCAACGCTTGAAACGGATGAGACTCGGCGTCTATCCTTGAGTTCGGGCCGGTGCAGCACCGGCATGGCAATCAGGGACATGCATGGCCGAACTAAAGCGCGACATCGGCCTGGTGGGTCTAACATTCATATCTGTCGGAGGAATCATTGGCTCAGGATGGCTGTTCGGGCCGCTTCTGGCCGTTCAGCACGCAGGCCCCGCGGCCGTTTTGTCCTGGGTCATCGGGGCCGTCGCAATGTTCATTCTAGCCATCACATTCGCCGAAATCTCTGCCATGTTGCCGATCCCCGGAGGGATCGCTCGGGTTCCGCAGTTTTCACACGGCAATATCGTCGCCATGACGATGGGTTGGACTGCCTGGATCGGGTACAACACGACCGCTCCGATCGAGGTTGAGGCGATGCTGTCCTACCTCGCACCCTATGCACGCTGGCTGCATGCGCCATCTGGTGACCTGACCGCGCCCGGACAGGCTGTGGCCTTGGCATTCATGGTGTTCTTCGTCCTGATCAACATGCTTGGCGTAAAGTTCTTTGCGCGGGTCAACACAATGATAACAAGCGCAAAAGTGGCCATTCCAATCCTGTTGTCCGTGGTGCTGATCCTTTCACGTTTCAATGCCGAGAACTTCACGCAGCCCGAGGGGTTCGCACCGTATGGGCTCAAGGGAATAATGGCCGCCGTTTCGACAGGTGGGGTAATCTTTTCGTTCATCGGGTTCAGGCATGTGGTCGACATGGCAGGCGAGGTGCGAAACCCGAAATTCGACATTCCGGCGGCGCTTGTATTGTCGATCATCATGTGTGCGGCGATCTATCTGGGCCTGCAGATCGCTTTCATCGGCTCGCTCGACCCTCAGATGCTGGCGCAGGGCTGGGCCAAGCTGAGTTTTGCCGGAGAAGGCCCTTTGGACGGGGTCATAATGTCCGTTGGGATATTGTGGTTCATCAGCATCCTAAACGTCGGCTCGGTGATCGGACCGTTCGGAAACGCCCTAGTGGCCACCGGCTCGAACGCTCGGATCGCGATGGCACTGTCGCAGAACGGGTTTCTGCCCGCGCGCATCCAACACCTGTCGGCATTTGGCGTGCCCATCTGGGCGCTGGTGCTCAACTTCCTGATTGGCACTCTTTTCCTTTTGACCATTCCCTTTGAGACGGTGATCGCCCTGAACGGGGCAGCGATCGTCCTGTCCTTCGCCGTCGGCCCCATCGCCGTTGTATGCCTGCGCAGCCTATTGCCAGACAGGCCCCGCTCGATCCGCGTTCCAGCGGTTGGTTTTGTCGGAATGCTGGCCTTTGCGATTGCAACTCTGATCGTCTACTGGAGCGGCTGGGATACGGTCTGGCGCCTGGGCATCACCCTTCTGATCGGACTGCTCCTGCTTTTGGCGCGGTTTCGGGGACGCCTGGAACAGATGGATCTCAAACAGGCCTTGTGGCTCGCGCCCTATCTGGCTGGACTGGGGTTGATCTCGTTTCTTGGTCAATTCGGAGACGGTGCGCTGCACCTGATCCCGTTCGGGTGGGACATCTTGTTGTGCACCCTGCTGTCATCGACCATTTTTTGGATCGCAGTCCGGTCCGCCCTGCCCCCTGAGAAATTCCAGCGCTACATAGACGAGGAAGAAGTTCTGGACCCATCAAAACCTGTAATCGGGCTTTGAATCAGAAAGAGCGGGGATTATTCCCCGCCCTTCTCGTTGTTTTCAGATCAGTGCGCCGTGGCTGATGGTCCACTGTTTTCCGAAGCCTTGGCCGCTGCGGCCGCGGCTTCTTCGGCGGCCTCGTCCCATTCGATCGGCTCAGGTTTGCGCACCAGTGCGCGCTCCAGAACTTCGGACACGTGCTTGACCGGGATGATCTCCAGCCCTTCCTTCACGTTTTCGGGGATGTCGGCCAGATCCTTCTCGTTCTCTTCCGGAATAAGCACCGTCTTGATGCCACCCCGCAGAGCTGCGAGCAGTTTCTCCTTCAACCCGCCGATCGGCATGGCGTTACCACGCAGCGACACTTCGCCCGTCATTGCGATGTCCTTGCGGACCGGGATACCGGTCAGAACCGACACGATCGAAGTCACCATCGCCAGGCCGGCGCTGGGTCCATCCTTGGGCGTCGCGCCGTCAGGCACGTGCACATGGATGTCGATCTTGTCGAACTGCGGCGGCTTGACCCCGATCTGAGGCGAAATCGACCGCACATAGGACGAAGCCGCATCGATGGATTCTTTCATCACATCGCCCAGCTTGCCTGTGGTCTTCATCCGACCCTTGCCTGGCAGCTTCAACGCCTCGATATGCAGCAGGTCGCCACCGACCGAGGTCCAGGCCAGACCGGTCACAACGCCGACCTGATCATCCTGTTCAGCCAAACCGTAACGGAACTTGGGTACACCCAGGAACTCGTGCAGGTTCTCAGCCGTCACGACAACCCGGTCGGTCTCGTTCTTGATGATCCGGGTCAACGATTTGCGCGCCACCTTGGCAATCTCGCGCTCAAGATTCCGCACACCGGCCTCGCGGGTATAGGTGCGAATGATCGCGGTCAGCGCCTCATCGGTCAGCTCGAACTCTTTGGCTTTCAGCCCGTGGTTCTTCACCTGCTTCGAGATCAGGTGCTGCTTCGCGATTTCGCGCTTTTCGTCCTCGGTGTAGCCGGCCAGAGGGATGATCTCCATCCGGTCCAGAAGCGGCCCAGGCATGTTGTAGCTGTTCGACGTGGTCAGGAACATCACGTTCGACAGGTCATATTCGACCTCAAGGTAGTGGTCCATGAACGTGCTGTTCTGTTCCGGGTCCAGCACCTCGAGCATGGCCGAAGCCGGATCACCACGGAAATCCTGCCCCATCTTGTCGATTTCATCGAGCAAGATCAGCGGGTTCGTGGTTTTCGCCTTTTTCAGCGCCTGGATGATCTTGCCGGGCATCGAGCCGATATAGGTCCGGCGGTGGCCGCGAATCTCGGATTCATCGCGCACCCCACCCAACGAGATGCGGATGAACTCGCGCCCCGTGGCCTTGGCGACCGACTTGCCAAGCGAGGTCTTGCCCACGCCCGGAGGGCCGACAAGGCACATGATCGGGCCTTTCAGCTTCTTCGAGCGCTGCTGAACCGCCAGATACTCGACGATCCGCTCCTTGACCTTTTCGAGGCCATAGTGATCGGCATCGAGGATCTGCTGCGCCCGGCCAAGGTCTTTCTTGACCCGAGACTTGGTGCCCCAAGGCAGCGACAGGATCCAATCCAGATAGTTGCGCACCACGGTCGCTTCGGCCGACATCGGCGACATGTTCTTGAGCTTTTTAAGCTCGCCTTCCGCCTTTTCGCGGGCTTCTTTCGAAAGCTTGGTCTCAGCGATCTTGGCTTCCAGCTCGGCGATCTCGTTCGCGCCGTCCTCGCCATCGCCCAGCTCCTTCTGAATGGCCTTCATCTGCTCATTCAGATAGTATTCGCGCTGGGTCTTCTCCATCTGCGACTTGACGCGGGTCTTGATCTTCTTCTCGACCTGAAGAACCGACATCTCGCCCTGCATCAGGCCATAGACCTTTTCCAGACGCTCGCTGATGCTGAGCGTTTCCAGCAGGTCCTGCTTCTGTTCGACCTCGATGCCAAGGTGACCCGAAACCAAATCGGCCAGTTTCGCCGGATCGGTTGTCTCACTGACAGCGGTCAGGGCTTCTTCCGGGATGTTTTTGCGAACCTTGGCGTACCGCTCGAACTCATCGGCGACAGTGCGCAAAAGCGCCTGCGTCGTCGTAACGTCGCCGGGAATTTCGGTCAGGTATTCGGCGCGGGCCTCAAAGAATTCTTCATTCTCAATGAACTCCGAAATCTTGACGCGTGCCTGCCCTTCGACCAGCACTTTGACCGTGCCATCGGGCAGCTTGAGCAGCTGCAGGACATTTGCCAGAACGCCGCTGCGGTAGATACCGTCCTGGGTCGGGTCGTCGACGGAAGGGTCAACTTGACTGGACAGCAGAATTTGCTTGTCATCCTGCATCACCTCTTCCAGCGCGCGCACCGACTTTTCACGCCCCACGAACAGCGGGACGATCATGTGCGGAAACACGACAATGTCGCGCAGCGGCAGAACGGGGTATGAGGAATTAAGAGGCTCTTGCATGCTCTATCCTTATCATTGGCAAGATGGCACTGACCCCTGTTTCAGGCAGCCGTCGGCCATCTCCTTTCTCGGACGATAAAGGTGGGGCGCGGACCGCCCCATTTCAACCTCGTCGCCTTACCTGTACAAATCAGAATGGCCCGAGGTTTCCCCGACTGCAAGGCATCGCGGCAACATATCCACTGATTTTGACTTGGGTCGCCCAACACGCCCGTTAGAGCGGCTCGATATCACCCAGCGCCCGCTGCGCATGGAAGTCGGCCTGCCAGACCTCGAATGCACCGGCGGCGATGGCGTCCCGCATGCACTGCATGATCTCTTGGAAATAATGCAGATTGTGCCAGGTCAGCAGCATGCCCGAGATCATCTCGTTGGCGCGGAACACATGGTGCAGATAGGCACGCGAGTAATTCGAGCAGGCCGGGCAAGTGCACTGCTCGTCCAACGGGCGCGGATCGTCGGCATGGCGGGCGTTCTTGATGTTCACCACGCCGCGGCGGGTGAACACCTGCCCCGTCCGTCCCGAGCGCGACGGCAGCACGCAATCCATCATGTCGATCCCGCGCGCCACGGCGCCCACGATGTCGTCGGGCTTGCCCACGCCCATCAGATAGCGCGGCTTATCGGTCGGCAGGAAATCAGGCGCATAGTCCAGACAGTCGAACATGGCCTCCTGCCCCTCGCCCACCGCGAGGCCACCAACGGCATATCCCTCGAACCCGATGGCCTTCAGCGCCTCGGCGCTTTCCTCGCGTAGGTCGCGCTCCAACCCGCCCTGCATGATCCCGAACAGCGCATGGCCGGGCCGGTCGCCGAACGCCTCGCGCGACCGTTCGGCCCATCGCATCGACAGGCGCATCGACTCGGCGATCCGGTCGCGGTCGGCAGGCAATGCGGGGCATTCGTCGAAACACATCACGATGTCCGACCCCAACAGGCGCTGGATCTCCATCGACCGCTCGGGTGTCAGCTCGTGTTTGGAACCGTCGATATGCGATTTGAAGGTCACGCCCTTCTCGGTCAGCTTGCGCAGACCCGCCAGGGACATCACCTGAAACCCGCCCGAGTCGGTCAGGATCGGGCGCTCCCAGTTCATGAACTTGTGCAGGCCGCCCAAGCGGTCGATCCGTTCGGCCGTGGGCCGCAGCATCAGGTGATAGGTGTTGCCCAGCAGGATGTCGGCGCCGGTGGCCCGCACGCTTTCGGGCATCATCGCCTTGACCGTCGCGGCGGTGCCCACAGGCATGAAGGCCGGCGTGCGCACCTCGCCCCGCGGCGTGTGGATCACGCCGGTGCGGGCCTTGCCGTCGGTGGCCTTCAATTCGAATGAGAAACGCTGGGTCATGTCATCGCCTCGGGTCGCTGAACCGGGCAGGCTTTGCCCGATCGGCGCGCGCAATGCAACCCGTCAGGGCAAGCTGGCAACCCTTTGCGTGAACAGGTCCACCACCTGCTGACCAACGACGTCACAGCACACCTGCAATGGTGGGCGAGACGGGTCCGGCCGGGTTGCCCCAACCTCGGGCCCCTCGGTTACTACCTTCAAACCTGTTTTTTGAGTTTCGAACATCGCACGGTGCGAACAGGCGATGACGGCCGTCGAGTCATGAAGACCGCAGCCGTCCAACCCGGCAACATCGCGGTAGAAATTCAGATAGAACTGAGAGATATCGTTCAGAAATCCACCGATTTGAGGCGCACGTCGTGCCAGTTCCTCGAAATCAGCCGCGCGATAGAGCGTTCTCAGGGTCACATCCAGACCCACCAGAACCGTCGGAGCGGGCTGGGCAAACACCTCGTCTGCAGCTTTGACATCGTGATATATATTCGCCTCGGCGTGTTCGGTGATGTTGCCAGGACAGAAGACTGCTCCGCCCATGATGACCAATTGGCCGATGTTCTGAGCGAAATCCGGATCCAGACGCATTGCATCGGCAATGTTGGTCAGCGGCCCAACCGCACACACCGTCAGGTCCTTCTTGTGGCGCCGGGCCATCTCGACCAGGAACTCGGCTGCGCGCAGGTCGTGGTTCGCGCCGATCTCGGGCACATCGACCACATCGCCAAAACCCTCATCCCCATGCACGTGCTTAGAGGGCGTGTGTGCGTCAGCTTCCCATGGAAACGCTGCGCCCTGCGCCACAGGTATGTCCAACCCCAGCTTGTGAGCCAGAAACCGCGCGTTCCGGCTGGACTGTTGGACATGCGTATTGCCAAAGACCGTAGTCAGGCCGATCAGGTCAATTTCCGGAGCGGCGGCGGCGTAGGCGA
This sequence comes from Ruegeria sp. BC2, assembly GCF_056539245.1. Classification (NCBI taxonomy): domain Bacteria; kingdom Pseudomonadati; phylum Pseudomonadota; class Alphaproteobacteria; order Rhodobacterales; family Roseobacteraceae; genus Ruegeria; species Ruegeria sp. BC2. Next base: position 984,405 of record NZ_JBQFUQ010000001.1, on the reverse strand, counting down.
TCGCCATGGCATCGTCGATGCCGGGGTCAGTGTCGATAATCAGTTTCATTTCGCCCCGATAGCGCAATCAACGGCGGATGCAAAGCAGCCACAACCCGAAATCTCCGTGCTTTGCCCCAATTACCTTGCATGGATATCCTGTTCGGTTCATTTCATAGCTGAGTTGAAATTCAGCCCTTCAATCCCCAAATGTATACCATCGTACACAAAAAATGAGGACAGAAATGACCGAAGACCAGATCATCGGACTGCTATCATCGAACATCATCTACCTGCTTGGGGCGGCTTTGGTCGTCGTCATCATCCTCAAGGGTATCAAGATCGTTCCACAATCCGAGAAATACGTGGTCGAACGGTTCGGACGCCTCCACTCTGTGCTGGGCCCCGGGATCAACTTTATCGTTCCTTTTCTGGACGTTGCACGCCACAAGATATCCATCTTGGAACGTCAGCTGCCCAATGCGACGCAGGATGCAATCACCAAGGACAACGTGTTGGTGCAGATCGATACTTCGGTCTTCTACCGTATCCTCGAGCCTGAAAAGACCGTCTACCGCATTCGGGACGTCGACGGCGCCATCGCAACGACCGTCGCTGGTATCGTGCGGGCTGAAATCGGCAAAATGGACCTGGACGAAGTTCAGTCAAATCGCGCGCAACTGATTGAACGCATTCAAGAAAGCGTCGAAACCGCAGTTGACGACTGGGGGATCGAGGTAACCCGCGCCGAAATTCTGGACGTGAACCTGGATCAGGCGACCCGCGACGCCATGCTTCAGCAGTTGAATGCCGAACGCGCACGTCGCGCTCAGGTAACCGAAGCCGAGGGCCAGAAACGCGCGGTCGAACTGCAGGCCGACGCCGAGCTGTATGCGGCGGAACAAGCCGCCAAGGCGCGTCGCGTTCAGGCGGACGCGGAAGCCTATGCAACCGGCGTCGTCGCAAAGGCCATCCAGGACAACGGGATCGAAGCCGCCCAGTATCAGGTTGCGCTGAAACAAGTTGAGGCATTGAATGCGATGGGCAAAAGCGGAGGCAGCCAGACGATCGTCGTGCCCGCAAATGCGCTCGAAGCGTTTGGCGACGCCTTCAAAATGCTCAAGGGAGGCAAATGATGGCAGATCCGTTCTGGCTGACGTGGTGGGTATGGCTGGCAGCCGCACTGGCGCTGGGCATTCTGGAAGTGGCCTTGCCAGGTTTCATCTTCCTTGGCTTCGCAATCGGCGCGGCTATCACCGGCATCCTTCTGGTCATCCCCGGCTTGGCGCCGAACCTGCCCGTCCTGCTTTTGATCTTCGCCACCTTGTCGTTGATCGCATGGCTCGTTCTGCGGCGCATGTTCGCGCTGCCACATGGGCAAGTCAGGACGTTTGACCATGACATCAACGACTGACCGGCGCGGCGCCCTGTAGCGGGGCGCCCTACCCCCTCTGGACGCTGCCTTCAGCTTTCCCTATATAATTGCTCAGGTAACAACCCGAGGCATTCATGACCCACCCCAGCGAACAGCTTGAAGGTACGCCCCTGATTGCGCCTTCGACCGTTGAGCACCCTCTGTACGAATCCGTGGTCGAGGCCTGCAGGACCGTCTATGACCCTGAAATTCCGGTCAATATCTATGATCTTGGACTGATCTACACGATCGACATCAGCAGCGACAACGCAGTCAAAGTCATCATGACCCTGACCGCTCCGGGCTGCCCAGTGGCCGGTGACATGCCAGGCTGGATCGTCGAGGCCATCGAGCCCGTTGCCGGGGTCAAGGAGGTGGATGTCGAACTGACCTGGGAACCACCGTGGGGCATGGAGATGATGTCCGACGAAGCCAGGCTGGAACTTGGCTTTATGTAATCGCCTGCCGCGCTGAGCGCGCGGGAAACGTCACAAACCTGATACCCAGTTGTCACGTATCGGTCGTCGAACCGTTACGTTGATGCGCAACAAGTACAACGCGGGCTTCGCAGTCGGACCCGTCACAGGAACTCGGCAACTCAAATATCGCTCCAGCAGTCAATGGCGACCACGTTGGAGCGTCTACCGCCCCCCTGCCGAGGCTCTGCAATACTGGGCCGTTCTTGCCCGAGAGCGGCCCTATTCTACTCGCTGAGGTGCACTCACTTCACGTTGCACTGTGCTTTGATCTCGGCGGCGCGGTCGTCCAGCTTCTTGACATAGTCACCCGACAGCATCTGCAACCGCTTCTGTTCTGTTCCAGAGATCAATCCAAGCAGCGCCCCGGCCGGCGTGATCGCGACCACACTTTCCGCCTGCTGATCCTCGGCATGTTTCTTTTCCGCCGCAATTGCACGCAGGTCGCCTTCGGCGGTCGAGCAATTCACCGGGTGCCGCTTGTGATCGCCTACTGCGTGAGCGGCACTGCCGGCCACCAGAAGAGCCAAAAACGCAACCTGCCGGCAAAAGCCAAACTTATTTGAAATCCGCAAACTCATCGAAACCCACCTTGTTCTGCTGTCAATTCGATCTCATCGGCAAACCCTGCCCTCTGCCCGTACGGTACGGTCAAAACCGGCGATGAGCAAACTTGTGGCTCTGCGCTCTCTTGAGCCCGGGCCCTCGGGGCCTTAGATTAGGTATAACGCGCGAAAATGGAGACGACGATGTTCGGCATTCCCGGCAAACAGGCCGTGACGATGACGCCCAAAGCTGCAGAGCAGATCCTCCGCCTGATGACGTCGGGTGGCCATGCCGGTCTGCGGATTGGCGTCAAGAAAGGTGGCTGCGCCGGTATGGAATATACCATGGAGTATGTCGATCAGCCGGACCCGCATGACGAAGTGGTCGAACAGGATGGGGCGCGGGTCATGATCGCTCCGATGGCTCAGATGTTTCTGTTCGGAACCGAGATCGACTACGAGGTTTCACTGCTGGAATCCGGGTTCAAGTTCAAAAATCCCAATGTCGTCGATGCCTGCGGCTGCGGCGAGTCGATCAAGTTCGACGAAAACCTGGCCGAACAGCGCTGAGTTTCCTAAAGCCTGCAACTTTTGTTTTTGTGGACAAGTGAACTGCCGCCGGCACGGTCTGGTTGAGGCCACCCAGATCGATCCGTCGCGCGCCTCGCCAGCGCGCGGCCACCCAAGCGCAATTGTCAGACCTTGATCCGGGTGCTAACTGGATAGAAACGCACGAAAGATCACGGAGACCCCGCTATGCGACGCAGACTGGCAGCCGGAAACTGGAAAATGAACGGAACCGGAGCTGCTCTGTCCGAGTTGGACACGCTGAGTGCAACGCACCCTTCTCCGACGGTCGATATTCTGATCTGCCCTCCGGCAACTTTGATCCACCGGGCCGCACAAGCCGTGCAAGGCTCGGGCGTCGCCATCGGCGGACAGGATTGCCACGCCGAGGTTTCGGGCGCCCATACGGGTGATCTGAGCGCCGAGATGCTGAAAGACGCCGGCGCGACCAGCGTAATCGTCGGGCATTCGGAACGGCGCGAAGACCACGGCGAGAAAGACGACGATATCCGCGCCAAGGCCCGGGCGGCCATGAACGCGGGCCTGACCGCAATCATCTGCGTCGGCGAAAGCCTTGAACAGCGCGAAGCGGCCAATACGCTCGACATCATTGGCGGGCAGTTGTCCGGTTCGATCCCGGACCTTGCCACCGGAGAGAACCTCGTCGTGGCTTACGAACCGATCTGGGCCATCGGCACCGGCAAGGTTCCCACTTTGGAAGAAATCGGCGAAGTCCATGATTTCATTCGCGCCAGACTTGAACGGCGATTTGGCGAAGGTGTCGGCCGGTCGGTTCGTTTGCTCTATGGCGGTTCGGTCAAGCCGGACAACGCGGCGGAGATTTTCGGAGTGTCAAACGTGGACGGCGCGCTGGTCGGCGGTGCAAGCCTGAAGGCACGCGATTTCTCGGGCATCATTTCAGCGCTGGGACAGGCCTGACCGGTCCACGCACACTCAGTCCGCGATGTCCTCGGCCCAAAGCTCAGGCTGTTCTGTCACGAACCTGCACATCAGGGCAATGCAGTCCGGGTCTTCGGCCAAAACAACCTCGACCCCATGATCGCGCAGGAAGTCTTCGTTGCCGCCGAAGTTTTCCGTGTCACCGATGACCACGCGTGGGATGCCGAACTGAACGATCGTTCCGGCGCACATCATGCACGGAGACAGGGTGGTATACAGAACGGTATCTCGGTACGTCTTCTGCCGGCCTGCCTTGCGCAGCGCATCCATCTCGCCATGGGCGATCGGATCCCCCTGCTGAACCCTTTGGTTTCGGCCCTGCGAGATGATCGTGCCGTTCCGAGCCAGTACAGATCCGATCGGGCAACCGCCCTCATCGAAACCGGCTTTGGCTTCTTGGTAGGCAACGCGCATCAGGCGCTTGTCATCATCGGTCAGCATGTTTCGGCACTCGTTGGTTGCGGTGATCAGGGTGGTTCCAGCCTGCCCACCGCGGGTGCCTGCGTCAACAACGGGCCGGTCACGCAAGTTTCATTGCGACCATGCCGGACACGATCAGTGTCGCTGCGATGACACGCAGCGGGGTCAGTGCCTCGCCCAAAAACATCACACCAACCAGGAACGCACCGACCGCGCCAATACCCGTCCACAGCACGTAGGCGGTTCCCAGTGGCAAGGAGCGCATGGCCAGGGCCAGCAAACCGAACGAACCAACCATTGCTCCACCCATTACAACGGTCGGCCAGAGCCGCGTGAATCCAGCAGACTGCTTCATGGCAACTGCCCAAACGATTTCCAGCAAACCGGCAAAAAGAAGAAAGATCCAGGACATCGGGGACACCTCTATCAAATTCGGGTCGTCCCGAATGATCACCCATGGTGGGGAGGTCGTCCTCGGTCACTATGTGGGAAGAACCGGTGGTGAGTTCAAGCCCGGCCATTCAGCGTGCCGGCTTGTCAGGTGTCAGCCGGCTGCGCAAATAGTGACCCGAACCGGTTGCCCGGTTCGGATCGATTGCGATGGTCTAGTTCGTAATGATCTCGGGGCCCATGAAGGTGTTGGGCAACACCGTCGACAGCCATGGGATATACGTGATCATGATCAGGAAGACGAACAGAACGGCCAGGAACGGCAGTGCTGCGCGCACGACGGCCATCATCGGCATTCCCGCGACGCCCGACGTAACGAACAGGTTCAGACCGACCGGAGGCGTGATCATCCCGATTTCCATGTTCACCACCATGATGATGCCCAGATGGATCGGGTCGATGCCCAGTTCGATGGCAATCGGAAACACCAGCGGCGCCACGATAACCAGCAGGCCCGAAGGCTCCATGAACTGACCGCCGATCAGAAGGATCACATTGACCACGATCAGGAAAGTGATCGGCCCCAACCCCGCCGACAGCATCGCGCCGGCAATGTGTTGCGGCACCTGCTCATCGGTCAGAACATGCTTGAGGATCAGCGCGTTGGCGATGACGAAAAGCAGGGTGACCGTCAGCTTGCCGGCCTCAAACAGCGTATGTTTGGTGTCGGGGTGGAAAAAGGCCGTGATCAGCGCCAGCGGCTTTTTCGCAAGCGAGAGGTTTTGCTCACCGTCCTGGGTGCTGAGTGGCCCCATGTCCTTGTAGACGAAGCTGGCGATGAAGAAGGCGTATACAGCCGCGACCGCCGCCGCTTCGGTCGGTGTGAAGATACCCCCGTAGATGCCGCCCAGGATGATGACGATCAGGAACAGACCCCAACCGGCTTCGCGTGCGGACGCAAATATCTCGCCCCAGCCTTTCCAATCACCTTTCGGCAGGTTCTTGACCTTGGCCATCACATAGATTGTGACCATCAGCATGAACCCGGCCATGAGTCCCGGAATGACACCGGCAAGGAACATCCTGCCGACCGAGACTTCGACCGCGGCCGCGTAGACAACCATAACGATCGACGGCGGGATCAGGATACCCAGCGTACCGGCGTTACAGATGACGCCAGCTGCGAATTCCTTGGAATAGCCGACCTGACGCATACCGGCGATCACGATCGAACCGATCGCAACAACGGTGGCCGGGGACGATCCTGACAGCGCGGCGAACAGCATACATGCGAACACGCCCGCAATTGCCAGACCGCCAGGCAGGTGACCAACGCAGGCGATCGAGAACCGAATGATCCGGCGCGCCACCCCTCCGGTCGTCATGAAGGACGATGCGAGGATGAAGAACGGGATGGCCAGCAGGGTAAAGTGGCCCTCGAACGCCTCGAACAGGGTCCCGGCAACCGAAGCCAGCGAGCTGTCCGAGTAGATCAGAAGAAACAGGGTCGAGCTCAGCCCTAGGGCAACTGCGATCGGAACGCCGATCAGCAGCAGGCCCACGACCATGGCAAAAAGTAGTACTACATCCATCAGTCGTGTTCTCCCTGAAGAGCCCGGACTTCTTCGATCTCGTCCTCAACCTCGTGGCTTGCGACAATACGGTCGGCCTCACCGCGCAGGATCTGCAGCCCGGCCTGGGCAAAGCGGATCACCAGCAGCAGCATCGACAGCGGCAGGACGAAATACGGCACGACCTTGGGCAGCTTCTCGTAGTACTCGCCATAGTTGATGAGGTCTTCGAGGAACCGTAGCGGCGCGACCATGGGGATGTCGTCCACCTCGTAGAAGCTCTGACTACGAGCGTCGAAATCAAAGCCCGTGGGGAACCAGCGTCCAGAGGTCGGAGGCAGGTCGGCAAAGACCGCCCAGTAGTCGTAGGACCCCTTCAGCAGCAGCAGCGAGAATACGAGGCAGCACCCCACCGCGATCAGTGCCAATACCCTGCGCGGTGCCGGTGGTAGCATATTCAGGATGGCATCCACACCCAGATGCGCGTGCTTTTTGACGGCGTAGGACGCCCCCAGCAATACCAGCCATCCGAACGTGAATACGGTCAGCTCTAGCGCCCAAAGGATGTTGGAGTTGAAGACGAAACGCGCAATCACGTTGGCAAAGGTCACGGCCGTCATCAGGCCAAGAAGCAACGCGATCAGGGTTTCTTCGATTCGGTCGACCAGCCCACCGGGGCCGGTTTTCGCACCAGACATCTTTCTGTCCCCATTTTTGTTGATTTATCGAGGTGGCGGGCGCGATTGGGCCCGCCTGGTATGTGCTCCGGCGGGCTTGCGACCGTCGGAGCACACCTGCGTGTCGGATCAGAACCCGGCGTTGATCGCCTGAGCGGCGTCGATCTTGTCTTGACCAACGTCACCGGAGAACTTGTCCCAAACCGGCTTCATCGCATCAACCCAGGCCTGACGCTGCTCGGGTGTCAGCTCGCGGATCGTTCCGCCCGCGTCGATGATGGCCTGCTTGGCCTTTTCGTTGACCGCAAACGCCTCTTTGTTGCGCTCTTCGGTCACCTCGGCCAGGATCGTCAGGAACTGCTCGCGCACTTCCGGATCCAGGCTGTCCAGCCAGTCGACCGAAGTCACGACCAGATAGTCGATGATGCCGTGGTTGGTTTCGGTGATGCCATCCTGCACTTCGAAGAACTTCTTGCCGTAGATGTTCGACCACGTGTTCTCCTGACCGTCCACAACGCCCTGCTGCAGAGCACCATAGACCTCCGAGAAAGCCATTTTCTGCGGGCTACCGCCGATGGCTTCCATCTGCGCAACCAGCACGTCTGAAGACTGAACGCGGAATTTCAGGCCATTGGCGTCCGAAGGATCGATCAGCGGCTTGTTGGCCGACATCTGCTTCATGCCGTTGTGCCAGAACGCCAGACCCTGCAGGCCGCGGCGCTGCATGCTATCCTTCATTGCCTGGCCATCCGCCGAGGCCTGGAACGCATCAACCGCGTCGATGTTCTTGAACATGAACGGCAGGTCGAACAGACGGAACTGCTTGGTGAACTTCTCGAACTTCGAAAGCGACGGGGCGGCCAGTTGCACGTCGCCCTGCAGCATCGCCTCGAGAACCTTGTCGTCGTTGTACAAGGTCGAGTTCGGATAGACCTCCATGCACATGACGCCGTTCATCTCGTCATTGACGCGCTGCTCGAGCAGCGATGCGGCGATACCCTTGGGGTGTTTGTCGGTGTTCGTCACATGCGCGAACTTGACGACGATCTCGCCATCGTCACAGGCAGCGAAGCCCGCTGTTGCGGTAACGGAAAGCGCAAGCGCGGTGGCGGCTGTTGCCAGGAATTTCATCTGTCTTTTCCTCCCAGACTTCCAAAGAAACTTCCTTTGACATCCATGGGGATGCCGGATGCGCAAGAGTGAAACGAATCGACGGACACCGTTCAACAATTCGAGAACGGCTGGTAGCAGACAGATTTTCTAATTACTTTTCCGTAGTTTAAATAGAACATCCGCAATGAGTATTTTGTTATCGCAGACATTTGTGCGGGAAACCGCACACCCAAATGCGCAAGTGTGCGGGAATCCACACACACATCGAATCACCGGGCGAATCGTTCCGCGTCAGCGCCGATAGTCTTCAGGGCGTATGCCGTAGCGGGCCAATTTGTCGTAGAACGTCTTGCGCGGCAGTTTCAGGGATTTGGCCGCGTCCGACGCCCTTCCGTTGTGACGACCCAAGGCCGCGATCAGCAACGAGCGCTCAACGCGCGCCATCTGCTCGTTCAGCCCAAGGTCGGCCGCTGCGGCGACGTCCTCGGGCATCCCCAGAACAAAACGCATCGCCGCTGACATCAGCGAACGCGCGTTGCCGGGCCAGTCCCGTGCCATCAATGACGCCAAGTGTTCGGAGGAGACATCCGGTGCCGCGATCCCGGCCTGCTCGGCCGCCTGGGCGACGTAGTGGCGAAAGATCACCGGGATGTCCTCGGGGCGTTCGGCCAAAGACGGTACGCGCACCCGCATCACGTCCAACCGATAGAACAAATCTGCGTTGAACCGACCCTCGGCCGCCATCTCGGCCAGATCCGCGGTTGTTCCGGCGATGATGCGGACCCCGGGCCCGTTTTCGATCATCTCCAGGGCCGCATATTGCGTCGCCTCGGGCATGGCCGAGACTTCATCCAGAAACAACGATCCGGCTGCCGCATCCTTGCATATCGCCTGCAAGGCATCCGCCCCCAAACCTGACGCCGGGCGCTTGACGAACGGCCCCTGCGCGCGGGGTGACATCAAATGGATGACTTCGGCGACTTTCGAAATGCCGCTGCCGGGCGGTCCGGTGACCAGAACTTCGGCCTGAGTTGGGGCAACGCTGCGCACCCTGTTCCGCAATGCATCAGCCTGCGGTGACAAACCGAACAACAAGCGGGCCGCAGGATCACCCTTCTCCAGTTCGCGCTTGGCTGCCCGGTGGTCCAATACCTGACTGCGCGCGGCAAATGCACGGCTCAGAACCGCAAGCAGATCGGCGGCGGCGCAGGGCTTCTCAAGAAAGTCGAACGCGCCCTGCCCCATAGCCTGCACCGCCATCGGTATGTCGCCTTCGCCGGTCAGCAGAACGACCGGCAACTCCGAGTCGACCTCGCGGGCATAGGACAGAAGATGAAACCCATCCCGTCCCGGCATCCGAATATCCGAGACAATCACACCTGGGAAATCTTCCCGGATATGGTCTTTGGCAGCCACAAACGATCCAGCGGGAATTACGGAATAGTCCGCAAGTTCCAGAGTCTGGGCCAGCGCCTCGCGCACGGCGGCGTCATCATCGACCAATAGAACCGTTCGGATCATGCCGCGGCTTCCTTCTCAAATGGTTCCAATTCGACGGTGAATTCTGCTCCGTCGGGCATGTTCGCGCCGCGTATCTCTCCTCCGAAACTCTGGACCAGACCGTATGAGATCGAAAGGCCAAGGCCCATTCCCTCGGATGAGCCAACGGTTTTGGTCGTATAGAATGGCTCAAAAACACGATCGGGATCCTGAATGCCCGGGCCGGTATCGCGCACCGCGACCATCAACCGCTCGCCACGGGTCAGCGTGATCGTCAGGCTTCGGGTTTCGCGACCTGTCATCGCGTCGGCGGCATTGGTGATCAGATTGACGAAGACCTGCACCAGCCGCACCTCTCCACCCCAGGCAAAGACAGGTGCATTGGGCGGCTGCCAGATCAGCTTGACCCCGTCCGAACGCAACCGACCGTCAGTCAGTTCGACGGCCGTATTGAGCACCTGAACCAGATCGACCTTGCCCATCGGCTCGCTCTCATTGCGGGCAAAGGCTCGCAAGTTCTTGATAATGCGTGCCATACGGGCAGCCATGTCCGAGATACGCCCCAGGTTTTCGCGGGCCTTTTCAGGCTTGCCCTGCGCCAGAAAGGCCGTGCCATTGTCGGCGTATTGCCGGATCGCCATCAACGGCTGATTCAATTCGTGGCTGATGCCTGCCGACATTTTCCCCAAAGCGCTCAGCTTGCCGGCCTGAACCAGATCGTCCTGCGCGCGTTTCAACGCCGCTTCGGCCTCTTGCCGCTCGGCCACCTCGCGGCGCAGCGCCACGTTGGCGGCCGTCAACGCGCGGGTCCGCTGGGCCACTCGGCTCTCCAGCACCGCATTGGCTTCGGCCAGAGTACGCCTCCGCTCGGTCGCCAAAAACAGCAACGCGCCGAAGGCAAGGCAGATCGCTGCGACCGCGGCAGCCTGCAGTCCGGCCAGACGTCGTGCTGGCGTCACATCCATCAAGACTTCGCCAGTCATTCCGATCACCGGCAGATCGCGGGTCAGGTGCAGGGCGCGATCCGGCAGGTACGGGCTCCAGCCGATCGACCATAGTTCGTGCGGGCCCATGCGAGTAGACGAAAACGCGCCCGGCTTGCCATCAGCAGGCTGCAAGCCGATCTGTCCCGGCGGACGTTGCCAGAACAGCAGTTCGGACCGGTTGGAAATGAAGACCGAGCCAGCACGATCCACGAAGAACACCGCCTCGGTACTGCCGCGCCACGTGCTTTCAACGTCTTCGACATCCGCGATGACCATCAGGGCTCCGGTTACCTGACCATCTTCGGAAAACGCAGGCGCCGCATAGGAATAGATCCGGTTTCCAGTGTCGCGCAAAACCCCGTGCGAACTGCCAAGAGCGCCGTGTAGCGCGCGTTGAAACGCGGGCTGGTCAGCCATGTTACCATTCACCACGTCCCGCGCAGCGGCCAGAACGCGCCCGGTCTTGTCCGCATAAAGCACATCCACAGCCGAGGTCTTGTCCGCGACCTCCAGCAGAAGCGCCTGCGCCGCCCGCCGCCGGTCGCTGGTGTCCAACGCCCGCAGTGCCGGGTGCTCGGCCATCAGCACCGCAAGTTCCTGATAGACCTGCAACTGAGTGCTCAGACGATCCGACGCCAACTCCAGATCGGCCTCGGCTTTCTCGCTAAGCTGAGAGAGCGCCTGCCGGTACCCATAAGACCAGACGGCCGCCGACAACAGCGCGACCGCGAACAGGAAACCAATCGTGACCCAAACCCTTTGCATGAAACAGGGTCTTGCATTCACAGCGCCGCATGGCAAGTCTGCGCCGCATGAAGACCGTGCACCAATCTCCGACCGAGCCCGAATTTGTTCAAAACCCCTACCCTTTCTACCGGGCAGCGCGCGATCACGGTGACCTGGTGTACTGGCGGGACTACGACATGCCCGCGGCGATGTCTCACGCGGCGGTCCAGGCGCTTTTGCGAGATCGGCGTTTCGGACGTGAAGTACCGCCGGAGATGGCCACAAAAGGCCCCGATCACCTTGCACCGTGGCTGACGGTCGAAGCGCATTCGCTGCTCGAAGCCGAACCTCCGCGCCATACCCGCCTTCGCGCTCTGGTTCTGCGCGCCTTTACCTCGCGGGCTATCGGAGCGCTTGCACCGGACATCGAAAGGCTGTGTCACGACCTGATCGACGCGTTCCCCGATGCTCCATTCGACCTTCTGGATGCCTATTGCACGCAGGTTCCGGTGATCACGATCTGCCGCCTGCTGGGTGTGCCCGAGAACATGGCACCGCAGTTGTTGCAGTGGTCCCACGCCATGGTCGCCATGTACCAGGCCAGCCGCACCCGTGAGACCGAAGATCAGGCAGCGCAGGCCTCCGCCGAGTTCTCGGCATTTCTGAACGACTACGTTTCTCACCGCCGATCCGAACCGAAAGACGATCTGATCACCCGTTTGATCACGGCAGAGGAAGACGGCGAGAAACTGTCACGCGACGAATTGATCGCAACTTGCATCCTTTTGTTGAACGCCGGCCATGAGGCGACCGTTCATTCGCTGGGCAACGGCGTCAAAACGCTTTTGGAGTCCGGAACCAGCCCTGATGCCCTGGGCCCGGACACAATCGACATGACGGTCGAGGAGATCCTGCGCTTCGACCCGCCGCTACATATGTTCACGCGCTATGTCTATGAGGACGTCGAGGTTTTTGGCCATCGGTTTGCCCGCGGCGATCAGGTGGCGTTGATGCTCGGGGCCGCCAACCGTGACCCGGACGTCTGGACCGACCCGGACAAATTCGACCCGACCCGCAGCATTCAGGCCAACGCGAGCTTTGGCGGTGGTTTGCATTTCTGCGTCGGCGCTCCGCTGGCCCGGCTGGAAATGCGGATCGCTCTGCCGGTTCTTTTTGACCGCTGTCCGGGCCTGCGACTGGCCGAATCTCCGGAATATGCGAACACCTACCATTTCCACGGGCTGACACGACTAATGGTCCAAGCCTGAACGCCGATCAGGTGTCGGCCAGGGCGTTCAGGGGCAGCATGGTGGTCGACTTGATTTCTTCCATCGACAACAGCGCGGTGACGTTGTGCACGCGCACTTCCGAGATCAGCGCCTGATAAAACGCATCGTAGGCCCGTGCGTTCCTGACCCGAACTTTCAGAATGTAGTCGATGTCGCCAGCCAGACGATGCGCCTCTTGAACTTCGGGACGATCACGCAGGGCCTGCAGGAACTTGCGTTGCCAGTCCGCCTCATGCTCGGAGGTTCGGATCAGAACAAAGAACGTCGCCTCGAAACCCAGCGCCTCTGCGTCCAGCAAAACGGTCTGCTGACCGATGATTCCGGCCCCTTTCATCTTGCGGATCCGATTCCAAACGGGTGTCTTTGAACTGCCCACTTTGGCCGCGATTTCGTCCAGCGATTGACTGGCGTCTCGCTGCAGCTCGGCCAGAATTTTCCGATCCGTGTCGTCTATTCGAACCGACATTCCAATTTTCCTTCCGAATGAAAACCCATGTTCCGCCTGCCGCGCAATTCAGAACGCTTGTCCTTATTTGTTCGGCAATATGGCATCTGGTCGGGAATATTTCCTATATTGAGGGCCAAGTCAAACAACAGCCAGGGCTACCCAATGAAGGCCACGCAGACAAAAGGACAAACGGGACAGGTCGACTTCGTCGGCGCGGGACCCGGTGATCCTGAATTGCTGACTCTCAAGGCCCTGTCCGCATTCCAGCGGGCCGAGGTTGTTTTGCATGATCGCCTGATCAGCCCAGAGGTTTTGCAACTGGCCGGACAGAACGCCCGGCTGGTCGACGTGGGCAAGGCCGGCTTTGGTCCGTCCTGGAAGCAGGATGACATCAACGCATTGCTGGTTGACTACGCGCTCAAGGGACAACGGGTCGTTCGCCTCAAATCCGGTGACGCGACCCTTTTCGGCCGGCTGGACGAAGAGATCGATGCACTGGACGCAGCCGGTATCCCGTGGACGATCGTTCCCGGCATTACGGCTGCCTCGGCGGCGGTGGCCGGAATTGGCCAAAGCTTGACCCGACGCGGCCGAAACTCCTCGGTCCGGTTTCTGACCGGGCACGACATGCAGGGCTTTGCCGATCACGACTGGGCTGCGCTGGCCCGACCGGGGTCTGTTGCAGCCATCTACATGGGCAAGAAATCCGCGCGCTTCATTCAAGGACGCCTGATCATGCACGGCGCCGATCGCGCCACGCCGGTCACGTTGGTCGAAAACGCCTCGCGACCTGATCAGCGCGTTGTCGCCACGACGCTGGATCAACTGTCTGCAGACCTCGCCGCTGCCGGCCTCGACGGTCCTGCACTCACATTCTATGGCCTGGCCCCGCGCGACGCGGCCAAAGCCGTCACCGAATTCAACAAGGAGCTTGCCTGATGGCCCGCGCTTTCACCCCCAAAGTCGTTACCGCAAATGACCTGCTGGAAGGCGACGTGATCTATCTGACCGCCGATGACCGTTGGTCGCGCGATCTGCGCGAGGCCGAGCTGATCACCGACGAAGCGCACGCTCAGCTGCGTCTTCTGGATGCACAGAAGCAAGTCGACAAGATCGTAGGTGCCTATCTCGCCGACGTCGTTGCAGGCGAAAACGGTCCTGAACCCACCCATTTTCGGGAAGACTTCCGCCGGACTGGTCCGTCCAACTATGCCCACGGCAAACAGGAATCTTCCCCGCAGCCCCGGGTCTGACCTCAGGCCCCTCTCTCCCCGTAAAAAGGCCCCGGATCCGGGGCTGCAACAAAGGACAGCCAAAGATGTATCGCTACTCCGAGTTTGACAAAGCATTCCTGGCCGCGCGCAACGCACAGTTCCGCGCCCAAGTCGAACGCCGCATCGACGGCTCGCTGACCGAGGACGAGTTCAAGCCCCTGCGCCTGATGAACGGCCTGTATCTGCAACTGCACGCCTACATGCTGCGGGTGGCCATCCCCTATGGCACGCTCAACAGCGCCCAGATGCGCCAACTGGCCCTACTGGCCGAGAAGTGGGACAAGGGCTACGGCCATTTCACCACGCGCCAGAACATCCAGTACAACTGGCCCAAGCTGCGCGACGTGCCCGACATGCTGGACGCGCTGGCCGAGGTCGGCCTGCATGCGATCCAAACCAGCGGCAACACCATCCGCAACGTGACCGCCGACCATTTCGCCGGTGCCGCCGCGGATGAAATCGCCGACCCGCGCCCCTATGCCGAGCTGCTGCGCCAGTGGTCCACCGACCACCCGGAATTTCAGTTCATGCCGCGCAAGTTCAAGATCGCGATCACCGGGTCCGAGCATGACCGCGCCGTGATCAAGGCCCATGACATCGGCCTGCAACTGGTCGAGCGCGACGGCGTTCTGGGCGCCCGCGTCTTGGTGGGCGGCGGCCTGGGCCGCACGCCGATGATCGGCAAGGAGCTGTCCGAATTCGTCGCCTTCGACGATCTGCTGGCCTATCTGGAGGCCACCGTTTCGGTCTGGAACCAGATCGGCCGGCGCGACAACAAGTACAAGGCGCGCATCAAGATCACCGTGCATGAACACGGCATCGACGTGATCCGCGCCAAGGTGAACGAGCGCTTCCTGCAGGTACGCCCACAGTTCAAGGGCGCCGACATCGCGCTGCTGGATCAGATCAAGGCGCATTTCGCCCCACCCTCCTTCCGCGAAGGTTCGGTCGCGGCGTTCGAGAGCGCCTATTCGAACGACCCGGTCTTCCGGTCGTGGATCGACACCAACATCGCGCCGCACAAGCAGGCGGATCACGCGATCGTCACGATCTCGATCAAGAAGCACGGCCAGACGCCAGGTGACGCGACCGCCGAGCAAATGCGCGTGATGGCCGATCTGGCCGAGCAATACGCCTATGACGAGCTGCGCATCAGCCACGAGCAGAATGTGATCCTGCCGCATGTCCACAAATCGGACCTGCCCGCGATCCATGCCAAGCTGAAAGAGCACAGCCTGGCCACCGCGAATATCGGTCTGATCAGCGACATCATCGCCTGCCCCGGCATGGACTATTGCGCGCTGGCGACGGCCCGCTCGATCCCGGTGGCGCAGCAGATCGCGACCCGGTTCGACGAGCTGAAGCTGGAGCACGACATCGGCCACCTGAAGATCAAGATCTCGGGCTGCATCAACGCCTGCGGGCATCACCACGTGGGTCACATCGGCATCCTGGGCCTGGATCGCGCGGGCGTCGAGAACTACCAGATCACGCTGGGCGGAGACGCCACCGAAACGGCCGCCATCGGCGACCGCACCGGTCCGGGCTTTGCCTATGACGAGATCGTGCCCGCGGTCGAACGTATCGTGGAAACCTATCTGGAACAGCGCGCAAGCGCCGAGGAGACCTTTTTGGAAACCTACCGCCGTGTTGGAATGGCCCCGTTCAAGGCGGCCCTCTACCCCGAGGCGCGGGCCAATGCCGCTTGACCTGATCCAGACGGAACTGGGCCGGGAACGACGCGAACTGACCAAAAAGGTCGAGGCGCTGAACGCCCGGTTCCGCCACCACAGCGCACATGACGTCATGCATGGTGCGCTTGAGGAGGCAGGCAACCTGGCGCTGGTCTCCAGCTTCGGTGCCGAGTCGGTGGTGTTGCTGCACATGGCTGCCGTGGTCGACAAGGCCACGCCGGTCCTGTTCATCGACACGATGATGCTGTTTACCGAGACGCTGGAATACCAGCATGAGGTCAGCGAGCGTCTGGGTTTGAAGAACGTCCAGATTATCCGCGCGGATGACGAGGATATTCAGCGCGAAGACCCCTATGGCGCACTGCGGCTGCGCGACATGGATGCCTGCTGCAACCTGCGCAAGACCTTCCCCTTGCAG
The DNA here is from genome assembly GCF_056539245.1 of Ruegeria sp. BC2. Lineage (NCBI taxonomy): Bacteria > Pseudomonadati > Pseudomonadota > Alphaproteobacteria > Rhodobacterales > Roseobacteraceae > Ruegeria > Ruegeria sp. BC2. Next base: position 967,958 of record NZ_JBQFUQ010000001.1, on the reverse strand, counting down.
CGGGCCTTGGCGGGCTATGAAGGCTGGATTACAGGGCGAAAGCGGTTCCAATCCGGTACCCGCGCCACGCTCGAGTTCTTCGAGGTCGAGGACGGCACCGGCCGGATCAAGGTGAACCCTCTGGCGCATTGGGCGCCTCAGGACGTGCGCGCCTACATGGAAGAAAACCGCCTGCCCCGGCATCCGTTGGTGGCAAAGGGCTATCCCTCGATCGGCTGTGCGCCCTGCACCTCGCCGGTGAAGGATGGCGAAGATCCCCGCGCCGGACGCTGGCGCGATCAGAACAAGGAAGAATGCGGCATCCATTTCGTCGACGGCAAAATGGTACGCAGCGGAGAGAAAACATGAACGTGATCGTGAATGACCGGGGCTTTGCCCCTGATGACTGGACCGACGGCTTTGTCACCCTTGAGGATGCCGCAAACGATGTGATCGCACTGGACGTCACCTCGGATACGGACCCCGACGAATTGTTCGAACGGCTTGGAAACACGCGCATGGTGCGCGTCGACTTTCCGTCCTTTGCCGATGGCCGAGGCTTTACCATTGCCCGTACGCTGCGCCTGAAGGGCTATGAAGGCCGCCTGCGCGCGAAGGGACACGTGTTGGCCGACCAATACGCGATGGCCCGGCGCAGCGGCTTCGACGAGGTCGAGATTGACGCAGACCTTGCCGCCCGCCAGCCCGAGGACCAATGGCTGGCCCGCGCCAACTGGCAGGACCACGATTATCAGGCCCGCCTGCGCGGCTGACGCAACGATCGGGGCAATCTGCCCCCTTTTCCTGACCTGGATCAAAGCTTAAACGGAGATGCCGGTTTACCAGACCGGTAGTGAAACGATGACAGAGATGAAGCCCGTGACCGAAGCAACCGCCGTGAAGGCCCCCGTCCTGCCGGACGCCCAGACCGTTCTGGAAGTGAAACACTGGACCGACCGCCTGTTTTCGTTCAAGGTCACGCGTCCGCAATCGCTGCGCTTCCGCTCGGGCGAATTCGTTATGATCGGCCTTTTGGGCGACAACGGAAAACCGTTGCTGCGCGCCTATTCGATCGCGTCGCCGTCGTGGGACGAGGAACTGGAATTCTATTCGATCAAGGTGCAGGACGGCCCGCTGACCTCGAAACTGCAGCACATCCAGCCCGGCGATCAGATCATTCTGCGGCCCAAACCCGTGGGTACGCTGGTGCATGATGCACTGCTGCCGGGCAAGCGCCTGTGGTTCTTTGCCACCGGAACAGGGTTTGCCCCCTTTGCCTCGCTGCTGCGCGAGCCGCAGACCTATGAGGACTACGACGAGGTCATCATCACCCACACCTGCCGCGAGGTGGCGGAGCTGGAATATGGCCGCCAGCTAATCGAGAACATCCGCAAGGACGAGTTGCTGGCCGAACTGATCGGCGAAGGTTTCGCCGACAAGATCCGCTATTACCCGACCACCACCCGCGAACAGAGCCCCAAGATGGGCCGGATCACCGACCTGCTGAAGGACGGAACTGTCTTCAAGGACGTGGGCATCGAAGGCGGCATCAAACCCGAGACCGACCGAGCGATGGTCTGCGGCAGCCTGGCCTTCAACCACGACATCAAGGCCATTCTCGAAGAGTTCGGCCTGCGCGAGGGTGCGAACTCGGACCCCAAGGAATTCGTGATCGAAAAAGCCTTTGTCGGCTGAGCCGAGATCCGGGCCGGCGAACGCCCGTTCCGCCGGCCCGAGCACCGCGTCGACACGTGCGAATTTCGTGTCATAGCACCTATATGGCGCTTGAAAGAACCTTCGTCTCAGTTTAAGTTCCCGGCTCGGAAATCGGCAATTATCAAAGGAATGAACCCATAGCCCGCAGACCTCACAACGCGCCGCCACAACGTGATACCGGCCCGCGCGTCAATGAAAAGATCCGTGCCCCCGAAATTCGCCTGATCGGCGCCGAAGGTGAGAATGTCGGGGTGGTTCATCCCGCCAAGGCCATGCAGATGGCAGCCGATGCCGGTCTTGATCTGGTCGAGATCTCGCCCAACGCGAATCCGCCGGTCTGCAAGATCATGGACTTTGGCAAGTTCAAGTACGAGCAGCAGAAACGCGAAAGCGAAGCCCGCAAGAAACAGAAGATCATCGAGGTGAAAGAGGTCAAGTTCCGGCCCAACACCGATACGCATGATTACGACGTCAAGATGCGGAACGTTTTCAAGTTTCTCGAGAATGGCGACAAGGTCAAAGTGACCCTGCGCTTCCGCGGCCGGGAAATGGCGCACCAGAACCTGGGACGCGAACTGCTCGAGCGCGTGGCGGAGGACGTCAAGGAAATCGGCAAGATCGAAAACATGCCGAAGATGGAAGGCCGCCAGATGATCATGATGATCGGACCGCTTCCCCAGAAGTGACGGCACTTGGATCCGAGTGACCAAAGCTCCCTCGTTCGAGGGAGCTTTTTTGTTTTTGGGTCACATTCAGAACGGCATGTCAAATTGCTTTGGAAATCGCAACCGACAGCTTGTCCACCAATTCGTCCAACTGCGGCTCTTCGATGATGAATGGCGGGGCCAGAAGCACATGGTCGCCTCTCCTGCCGTCGCGTGTTCCGGACATCGGATAGCAGATCAACCCCGCTTCGACGGCGGCTTTCTTGATCTTGGCCGCCACTCCCCGGGCCGGGTCAAACGGTTCGCGCGTATCTCTATCAGCCACCAGTTCGATGCCCCGGAACAGGCCGCGGCCACGGATGTCCCCGACATTGGGATGCTGGCCAAAGGCTGCTTCGAGTTTGGCTTGCAGTTTGTCACCCATGTTGCGGGCACGGGCCGGCAAATCGCGCGAGGTAAGCTCTGTCACCACTGCGAGGGCTGCAGCCGTGGCCACCGGGTGTCCGACATAGGTATGGCCGTGCTGGAAGAAACCCGAGCCATTTCGGATGGCGTCATAAATCCGATCGGTGCACAGCGTGGCACCGATGGGTTGATATCCGGCCCCCAAGCCCTTGGCGATGCAAAGAATATCCGGCGCCACCCCATCGTGGTCGCAGGCAAACAGATGGCCGGTCCGGCCCATGCCGCACATGACCTCGTCCAGGATCAACAACACGCCGTATTGATCACAGATTTCGCGGATCCGCTGGAAATACTCCTCGACCGCGGGGACGGCGCCCAATGTGGCCCCGACCACCGGTTCCGCCATAAACGCCATCACGGTCTCGGGTCCCAGCCGCTTGATCTCCACCTCAAGCTCGTTTGCCACGCGTTGGCCATAGTCATAGCTGCTCTCGCCTGCGGGCTTTTCGGCATATTCGTAGCAGGGTGCGATATGGCTCATCTCGATCAGCATTGGAGCGAATTGAGCCCGTCGCCATGCATTTCCGCCCGCTGAAAGCGCGCCCAGCGTATTGCCATGATAGCTCTGCCGCCGTGCGATAACCCGAGACCGCTCGGGCTGCCCGATTTCAAGGAAGTACTGGCGCGCCAGCTTGATCGCGGCCTCGGTCGCCTCGGACCCGCCGGACACGAAATAGACCCGGTCCAACGATCCGGGCGCATGCTGGATCAGCAGATCTGCCAGGGCTTCGGCCGGTTCTGAGGTCATGAAACCAGTATGGGCAAAAGCGATCTTCTGGACCTGCTCCTGCACCGCGTGGATCACTGCCGGGTTTGAATGTCCCAGGCACGACACGGCCGCATCCCCACAGTCGAGATACCGTTTGCCCTGCGCGTCGATCAAATAACACCCATCACCGCCGACAGCGACCGGCAATTCCGCCTTGGTGTGGCGCGGAAAAACATGGCTCATATCATTGTCCTTTCAGCAAAGCGATCAAAGCCGCAACCGAGGCCGCGTTGTCCGTCCATCGGGTTCCATCCGAGTTCGTCAGGCTGTTCTCAAAACCGACCCTGACATCGCCGCCACGAGCTGCCGCAGCCGCCAGACAGGCGTGTTCCAGACGCCCGAATGCACAAACCATCCAAGGCGTACGAGCAGCTGGAAAGGCCTCGAGGTCCGCCGGTTGGGATTCCTGCCCGATGGCATATCGTCCCAGCACCAGCAAGCGGTCTTCCTGCTCGCGCCGCACGATCCCATCCGACTGCCATCGCTCCAGCAGATCCGCATCCGTCGAATCGTAGAGGATATGCTGCACCCGAGTTCCCTGTTCCGCACACAGCGCATAGACCCGCGGGGCCAGATCGGGCGCGCGCGCAATTTCCCGAACCGAGATCGAGGCCCATTTCGGGGCCACCTGCTGCAGGCACTCCAACTGCGCAGAAACGTCAAAGATACCGGCGGCCTCGGTCGTGATCTGAACATCCATAGTGGGCACGGTTCGGGCAAGCTCGGCCATAGCCTCCCGATAGCGCCCTGCATCCAGAGAATGCGCGCCCTGCCCATCCCTGACATGCAGGTGCAACCCGTTTGCCCCGGCCGCGTGGCAGGCAATGGCCGTCTCCGCAATCTCACCGGTCGAAACCGGCAAGGCGGGGTGATCCGCATGACTGCGTCGCGCACCGTTCGGTGCGACCAAAACATACGGAAGCGACGAAGCCTGTGTGTCAGACATTGAATCATCCTATCGGTTTCTTGCGTGCTTAGCTCGTGCGAGGATGTTTTTCTCTTGTAATAATCATAACATTTGTTTTTCTACCATCATGACACCCTCAACTCACTACCTGATGGATCGGCTGCGCCGAGAGATCGACCATTTGCCGGCCCAATTGCAGGCCGCAACAAAATACATCATCGACCATCCGGGCGATTTCGGAATCGACTCCATCCGCGTGTCTGCCAAAAAGATCGGCGTCAGCACAAACGTGATCGTTCGGCTGGCGCAGCATCTTGGTTTTGATGGCTTCGAAGCCTTTCGCCGCCCTTTCCGCAGGGATCTTGTGACAGACAGCGAAGACCGCCTCAGCCGGGATTGGCTGACCCAGTTGAATGCCGGCGATGCCTTTGCGTCGGCACAGGCCAGCTATGCGCGAAACGAAATGAACGTGGTGTCACGTTCGTTGCGCCAGCTGGATCCGGGCAAGGTCAGATCCGCAGTCACCCTGATGTCCGATGCTCCCCAGTGCTTGGTCACTGCAACCCGCGCAAGCTATGCCTTGGCCTATTACTTCCACTACGCCGGACGTATGGCCCACCCGGGAATGCAGTTGATCCCCAGGCATATGGGATCGGCCATCGACGACCTTCTGAACGCCAGCGAAACCGAATGCCTGTTCGCGATCACCGTTCATCCCTATTCGGCCGACACGATACGTGCCATCCGGTCTGCCCGGGAAAAGGGTATGCGTGTTGTTCTGCTGGCCGACAGCGATGTCATTGCTCCGGGGGTCGAGGCGGACGTGATGCTGACCGTCAGCACCCGATCACAGCATCAGTTCTCCAGCTTCTCCGGAGCGATGGCCGTTCTCGAGGTTCTTCTAAGCCACCTTTTCGCAGTCAAGGGCGACGCGGCTTATCACCGGGTTCAGGACTATCAGAAAGCGCGCGAGGATGCCGGAGCCTACTGGCAGCCCAAAAGGCTTCCGCGTGTCGCGAAAAAGAAATAGGCCCCGGAACACGTCCGGGGCCCAAAGCAGTCACCGCGACCGCGTTACATGCAGGCTTGAACCGCCCGCCGGGTCATGACACCCACCAAGTGCGCGCGGTAGTCTTTGCTGCCGTGCAGATCTCCGATCATGTTCATCGGGTTGACCCGAAGATCCATAAGGGCATCGGGCCGGAATTCCTTGCTCAGCGCCTGCTCGGCTTCGCTCCAACGGAACACGCCGTCTTCGTTGGCTCCGGTCACGGCAACGCGCACCCCGTCCGCGAAGCGGGCAAGGAAAACACCCACCAGCGCAAAGCGCGAGGCAGGCTGCAGAAACTTCTGGTAACTCGCTGCCTGCGGTACCGGGAACCGGACCGTCGTGATCAGCTCGCCCTCGTCCAGCGCTGACGTGAACATGCCCTGAAAGAAGTCATCCGCGGCGATTTCGCGCGCATTTGTACGAATGGTCGCGCCTGACCCCAATGCAGCTGCGGGGTAGCAGGCCGCCGGATCGTTGTTGGCCAGTGACCCGCCTATCGTGCCTCTGTTGCGAACGGCAGGATCACCGATATGCCCCGCCAGATCAGCCAGCGCGGGATACTTGCCCGCAACTTCTGCTGCTACCGTGGCATGCGTGGTCGCCGCTCCAATCGAAATCGACCCATCATCTTCGATGCAGACGCCCTTCAACTCGGGAATGGCACCCAGGCTCACCAGCGTCGCGGGTGAGGCCAGTCTTTGCTTCATCGTCGGGATCAGGGTCTGACCGCCCCCCAACGCCTGTGCATCCTCTCCTGCCAACGCGGCAACCGCATCAGCAATGGTCGAGGGGTTCTTGAACTCGAAATTGTACATTTCGCTTTTCCTTTCCGAAAGGCGCGGAACCGCCCTTCATCTGGCATTTGATTGACCAGGAAGCGCGAGGGGCTGGCCCCTCGCACACCAACCTCTCCACTCAGCTGTTCATCGCCGCCCAAACACGCGACGGGCTGACCGGCATATCGATGTGGTCCACCGCCTCGCCGCCCGATTGCAGCGCATCGATCACGGCATTAACCACCGCAGGCGGCGATCCAATCGCCCCGGCCTCGCCGCAGCCCTTCACGCCCAGCGGGTTGTGCGTGCATGGCGTCTGGCTGGAATGATCGACGGTATAGAACGGCACGTCATCGGCCCGCGGCATGGCATAGTCCATGAAGGACGCGCTCAACAGCTGGCCGTTTTCGTCATAGACGCAGTTTTCCAGCAGGGCCTGACCGATCCCCTGCCCGATACCGCCATGCACCTGGCCGTCAACGATCATCGGGTTGATGATGTTGCCGAAATCATCCGCTGCGGTGAACCGTTCGATGGTCACCTGCCCGGTCTCAGGGTCAACCTCGACCTCGCAGGCATAGGCGCCGGCCGGGAAGGTGAAGTTGGCCGGATCATAGAACGCGGTCTCCTCCAGCCCCGGCTCGACCTCCAGCGGGAAGTTGTGCGGCACATAGGCCGTCAGGGTCACATCCCCCCAGGCCACCGACTTGTCGGTGCCGGCCACGGTGAACTGGCCATCCTTAAGCTCGATATCGGCCTCGGACGCCTCCAGCAGGTGCGCCGCGATCTTCTTGGCCTTGTCGATCACCTTCTCGGTCGCCTTGACCATGGCCGATCCACAGACCGCGAGAGAGCGCGACCCATAGGTGCCCATGCCAAACGGGATCTTCGAGGTATCGCCGTGCACGATCTCGACCATCGACTCGTCGATGCCGATCATGTCGGCCACGACCTGCGGAAAGGCGGTCTCGTGCCCCTGCCCGTGGCTGTGCGCCCCGACCATGACGCTGATCGAGCCGGTGGCGTTCACCCGAACGGTTGCCGCGTCATACAGGCCCGCACGCGCCCCCAGCATGCCTACGATGTTCGAAGGCGCGATGCCGCAGGCCTCGATATAGCAGTTCACGCCCAGGCCGCGCAGCTTGCCCCGCGCCTCGCTTTCGGCGCGACGTGCCGGGAAGCCCGCGAAATCGGCGGCCTGCTCCAGCTTGTCCATGGTGCCGTTGTAGTCGCCGGTGTCGTAGGTCAGCGCCACAGGCGTGTCATAGGGGAACTGCGTGATGAAGTTCTGCCGGCGCAGCGCCACCGGGTCGACCCCCAGCTCGCGCGCGGCTTTGTCGATCACGCGCTCCAGCTGATAGGTCGCCTCGGGGCGGCCTGCGCCGCGATAGGCATCCACCGGCACGGTGTTGGTGAACATCGCCCGCACGTTCACCTGAATGACCGGCGTCTTGTAGTTGCCTGCCATCAGCGTCCCGTGCAGCCAGGTCGGCACCGAGCTGGAAAACGTCGACAGATACGCGCCCAGATTGGCAAAAGTGTTTGTCCGCAGCCCGACGAAATTGTTGTCGGCATCCAGCGCCAGTTCGATCTTGCTGACATGGTCACGGCCCTGTGCATCCGACATGAACGCCTCGGAGCGGCTGGCCGTCCACTTGACCGGACGGTTGCAGGCCTTGGCGGCGAAGGTACAGAACGCCTCTTCCGCGTAGTGGAAGATCTTGGTGCCAAAACCGCCACCTACGTCCGGCGCCACGACGCGGACCTTGTGCTCGGGCAGGCCCAGCACGAAGGCGCACATCAGCAGCCGGATCACATGCGGGTTCTGCGAGGTGGTATAAAGCGTGTATTCATCCGTGCCCCGGCTGTATTCCGCCACGGCCACGCGCGGCTCCATCGGGTTGGCGACCAGGCGGTTGTTCACCAGTTCCAAGGTGGTGACATGCGCCGCATTGGCGAAAACCTCGTTCACCTTGGCATCGTCGGCCTCGCCCAACTGCCAGTCATAGCAGATGTTGTTTTTCAGATCGTCATGGACCAGCGGCGCGCCCTCTTCGGCGGCGGCTTTCATGTCCAGAACGGCAGGCAGTTCCTCGATATCCACGTCGATCGCTTCGGCCGCGTCGCGGGCCTGCTCAAGACTGTCGGCCACGACGGCCGCGATCGGGTCGCCCACATGGCGTACCTTGCCTTGCGCCAGGATCGGGTGCGGCGGTTCCTGCATGGGTGCGCCGTGCTTGTCGGTCACCTCCCAGCCGCAGGGCATGCCGCCCACGCCTTCGAAATCCTTGCCGGTGAACACCCGGACCACGCCGGGCATGGACTCGGCGGCGGACGTGTCGATGCTTTTGATCCGGCCATGCGCGATGTCGGATCGCAGAAAATACACATAGGCCTGACCACGTACGTTGATGTCGTCGGTGTAATTGCCCGCTCCGGTCAAAAAGCGCACGTCCTCGCGGCGCTTGGAACTGGCTCCGATGCCACTGTCTTTGGGCATAGCTTGTTCTCCTCCCATAAACGGATGCTTGCGTGCATCCCAGTCATCCCACGGGCGTTCTCAGTCACGCCCGCAGCGGCATCACTCGGCGGCGATGTGGCTGACGTCCTGGCCGGACGCGGCCATGATCGCCTTGACGATGTTGTGGTACCCGGTGCAGCGGCACAGGTTGCCTTCCAGGTATTTGCGGATTTCGGCCTCGGTCGGGCGCGGGTTTTCCTTCAGCAGGGCCGCTGCCGACATCACCATGCCGGGCGTGCAGAAACCGCATTGCAGGCCGTGATGATCCTGAAACGCCTGCTGGATCACGTTCAGCGATCCGTCCGGGTTGGCCTGCCCTTCGATGGTGCCAACCTCTGCTCCATCCGCCTCGAGCGCCAGCATGTTGCAGGACTTCACCGCCTCGCCGTTCACATGAACCACGCAGGCGCCGCATTGGGCCGTGTCACAGCCCACATGGGTACCGGTCAGGGACAGGTGATCACGCAGAAAGCTGGACAGCAGCGTCCGGCCTTCGACATCACCGCTCACGGTCTTTCCGTTCACGGTCATTGAGACCTGTGTCATAAGTTCCTCCCATTTTCGTATTTATCCTTGGCCCGAGTTAAACACGGGAAAAGTCGTTTGAGAACAAAAAACTTGGCCGTTTCCAACCCGCCCCTTGGGAGCCAACTGCCAACATGTATTGCAGGTCGCCAACGGGGCGAAACTGCCGTTACGTCACTTTGCGTTTAGCCCGAGGTTGCGGACGGGTCGGGATTTCCTTGAGCAGACCACCGACGCCCATCGCCGCGATATCGGCTCCGGTGGTCGGGATGCCGCAGGCGACCCGAGACAGCACCCAGTCAGCCCCATTCAACGCGGGCGAACGTGCGCATCCCGGCAAACCGATGACCGGCCGCTTGCCCAAAACCCCGAGAAACAACAGGTTGCCCGGATCAACCGGCATACCGAAACGGTCCACCTGCCCGCCCGCGCGCCGAACAGCCTGAGGCGCCACGTCCTCGACATCGGATGTGGCCGAGCCGGTAAGGATCATCACGATATCGGTGTTCATCCGGGACAATGCCTGCGCCAGAGCGTCGACCGCGTGCGGAACGATCTGCACGTCCTCCAGGCTCAGACCCAGGGCCTCGACCCGGCCGCGCATCGCGGCGATGCCCTTGTCGTTCGGCGGCCCGCCGGGAATGTCGGTCACCACCAACCCGGCGCTGCCAAACTTCGGCGCTGCCAGGCGAATGGCCCCTTTTGCCAGCTCGGCCGCGCGCTGAACGTCCGCCAGCGGCACCGCGTAGGAAATGACCTTGATCGTGGCGACCATGCCACCCGCACCCATCTGCTGATGCTGAGGAACGGTGGCCACAGTGATCATCGGGTTGACCTGATTGAACGCAAGCAGAGCCTCTACGTCCAGAGCGGCAACCCCAGCTTGATCCGCAATTAGGTTGACGCGGCCTGTAAACGGCTCGGTCACGCGCAAGTTGGCCCCCTTCGGATCCGGGGTCAGTGCCGCAGCCAATTGGCGCGCGGCCTCGTCCTCGTGACAGTCGCCGGGTTCCAGCCGCGCAACGACCACCTCGTACACGCCCGCCTCGGCCAAAAGGGCGACATGCGTGTCGTCCAGCATCAGTCCCTTGCGCAGCTTTTTCGTGCCAGCCATGACCGAATGCGCAAGGATCGCGCCCTTCGCGACCGCAACCGGTACAGGGCCGAACTTCATGCCTTGCCCCGCAGCACCGCCGTCATCTGCGCGATGATCGCAACGGCAATCTCGGCCGGTCCGGCCGCGCCGATATCCAGGCCGATCGGCCCGTGGATGCGCTGCAACTGTTCCGCCGAGAAGCCCGCCTCGGTCATCCGCTGCACCCGTTTCGCATGGGTGCGCGACGACCCCAGCGCGCCGATATAGAACACGTCCGAGTTCAGCGCAGCCTGCAGGGCCGGATCATCCAGCTTGGGGTCGTGGGTCAGCAGAACCACCGCCGTACGCGCATCCAGTCCGATGCTGGCCACGGCCTCGTCCGGCCAGTCGGTCAGCAACTTTTCACCGGGAAAGCGGGATTTGGACGCAAACGCCTCGCGCGGGTCGATGATGATCGGGTCATAGCCCGCGATCCGCGCCATCGGCACCAGCGCCTGCGCGATATGGACCGCGCCCACCACGATCAGCCGCAAGGGCGGGTTGTGCACGGCCACGAAGGTCTGACCGTCTTCTTCGAACCCTGAACGATCCATGCGCAACCGGTCCGCATAGGCGTTGCGCCGCAGCGCGCGGTGGCCAGTTTCGACATTGACCTCATAGGCCACGGGCTCGCGCCGCGCCCGCGCCGCCACCAGTTCGGCCAGCATCAGTTCGGGCAGGACCGAGCCCACCGGCTCGACTAGAACCCGGATCGTGCCGCCGCAGGCCAGCCCGACGGCAAAGGCATCCTCGTCGCTGACCCCGAATTCCAGCAGGCGCGCTTCGCCTTCTTCGATGGCTTCAAGCGCCTCGACGATCACCGCGCCTTCGACACATCCGCCCGAGACCGAGCCCTCGATCCGGCCGTCGCCGCTGATGACCAACTGAGCGCCCACCCGCCGAGGTGCGCTGCCCCAGGTTTCGACGACCGTCGCCAGAACCGCACCGCGACCCTCGCGAAACCACGCCAATGCCGTTTCCGGACTGTTGTCAAATCTGTCCATCGGACCCTCCCGCGGTGGTTCGCATCAACATAAGCAGGATTGACGCGATGAAAAGCAAGGAGCGCGTTCTCGGGTGGATTATCTCGAGCACCGACCCTGCCAACTTGGTTCTTCACGTGACGCAGAAGGCAGGTTTCGGCCGAAGTCCGCGACAGACAATCAAACATTTGATTGTTTTTCGGACGCCGACTAGCCTGCGGACAGGCCCGACTTGCGGCCGAATTGACGCAAGAGATTTCGTAAAGGAGACAATGTCTTGAAACAGATATTTACACTAACCATCGGCGCAGCGGCATTGATTGCAGGCAGCGCCTGGGCCGACACTTTCGAACGCTACGGAGAGGTCGAGGGCTGGAAAGTCTTTGTCGACAAGGACAAGAAGTCATGCCTGATCGAAGCGGTCGATGATGCCGAGAACGTGGTGCAGATGGGTCTGACCGAAGACCGCAGCGTTGGATATGTCGGTGTGTTTACCAAGGCGGAAACCGACATCAAGCGCGGCGACAAGGAGGCAGTCGCGATCCTGCTGGGCGACAACCTGTATGTCGGTGAGGCGACCGGCATGAAGGGCAACATCACCAAGGGGTATTCGGGCGGCTATGTCCTGTCGGACGACCCCCAATTCGCCGACGACCTGGCCAAGCAAAAGGTCATGGCGGTGTTCCCCGAGAAGTCCTTTGGCTTCACCGTCGATCTGACCGGCACCTACAAGGCCATGGAAATGGCGCGCGAGTGCAACGAAAAGCAACTGCAGTAACGTTAGCCTGAAAGCGCGGCCAACAACCGCGCTTTCTCTCCCTGGTCGTCGGGTCGTGAAATCACGGCGGCCAGATCCTCAAGCGATGCAATCGAATGACCGGCACGGAAGCTGTCCACATGCGGCAGCATGGTGGCGACGCCTTGCGCCTTTGGCGCGAACCCGTCCCAGCGCAGCAGCGGGTTCAGCCAGATCAACCGCCGGGCCGACAGATGCAGGCGTTCGATCTCTTTTTCCAGCAGATCGGGGTCACCCCGTTCCAGCCCGTCGGTGATCAGTAGCACCACGGCCCCCTGCCCCATCACCCGGCGCGACCAGTCGCGGTTGAACTGGTGCAGGCATTCGCCGATGCGCGTGCCGCCCTCCCAATCCTGAGCCTCGGCCCCGGCGGCGGCCAGCGCGGCATCGACGTCGCGCTGATGCAGGTGCCGCGTGATGTTCGTCAGCCGCGTGCCGAAGGTGAACGCATGCACCTTGGCCCAGCCGGCCCCCTTGGCGTTCGAGACCGTGTGCAGAAAGTGCAGGATGATCCGGCTGTACTGGCTCATCGACCCCGAGATGTCACACAGCGCGATCAAGTTGGGCCAGCGCGGTTTCGGTTTGACCAGTGCGATCTGGTGCATCTCGCCGCCCTGACGCATGGCCGCGCGCAAGGTGCGCGCCCGGTCGATCCGCTGGCCCAGATGGCTGGCCTGCCCCCGGCGCGAGGCGATCGGGTCCACAGGCAATTTCAGCCGCGCCAGAATCCGCTTGGCCTGCGCGGTTTCCGCGGTGCTCATCTGTTCGAAATCCAGCGACCGCAGCCGTTCCTCGGACGAGGCGGTCTGCGTGGCATCAATCTCGATTTCGCTTTCGCCTTCTTGCTCGACGTCCTTGGGCTCGTCCCGTTCGACACCGTCCAGCAGGGCCTCGGCCGCGCGTTTTTCGCCCGCTTCGGCCATGCGTTCCTCCTGAACGCCACGAATGGCCGGCAGCATCATCGACATCATGTGCTCAAGATACCGCGGGTCGCGCCAGTACAGGCGGAAGATCTGGGCAAACACGGTGCGATGCTCGGGCCGGTTCACGAAACAGGCGTGCAGGGTCCAATAGAAATCCTGCTTGCGGGTAAAGCCCGCCGCCTGCACCGCGCGGATGGCATCGACCACGCGGCCGGGGCCGATCGGCAGCCCGGCCTTGCGCAAGGCGCGCGCGAAATGGGTGATGTTCTGCGCCAGTTTCGGATCGGCCGGGATATCCAGCGGAAGCTGTTCGGCCATCGCTAGGCCCCCGGAGTGTTTTGGCGCCGCGACGACATCAGACTGGTTCGAGCGTGGCTTTGGCCTGATCCAGAATGCGCTTGGCCTCGGAGCCTTGAAGTTTCTGGATGTCGTCCTGGTATTTCAGGATCGCGCCCAGCGTGTCGCCGATCACCTCGGGGCTGAGGTTGATCACGTCCAGCGCCAGCAGGCACTTCGCCCAGTCGATGGTCTCGGCCACGCCGGGTTTCTTGAACAGGTCCTCGGTGCGCAGATGCTGGACAAAGGCCACAACCTCGCGGCTCAGCGCCTCGGCGGCCTCGGGCGCGCGGGCGTGCAGGATCTCCAACTCTCGGTCGAAATCGGGGTAATCGACCCAGTGGTAAAGGCAGCGGCGCTTGAGCGCGTCATGCACCTCGCGCGTGCGGTTCGACGTGACGATGACGATAGGCGGTTCGGGCGCCTTGATCGTGCCGATCTCGGGGATCGTCACCTGGAAGTCGCTCAGTGCCTCCAGCAGGAAGGCCTCGAACGGTTCGTCGGTGCGGTCCAACTCGTCGATCAGCAGCACCGGCGGGCCAGCCGGGTCGGGCTCCATCGCCTCGAGCAGCGGGCGGCGGATCAGATAGTCGCCGCTAAACAGTTCCTCCTGCAGACCCTTCCGGTCGGACCCGCCGACCGCCTCGGCGGTGCGGATGGCCACCATCTGCGCGGGAAAGTTCCATTCATAGACGGCCGATGACGCATCGAGCCCTTCATAGCATTGCAGCCGGATCAGGCGGCGGCCAAGTCCAGAGGCCAGGGCCTTGGCGATCTCGGTCTTGCCGACGCCCGCTTCACCTTCCAGAAACAGCGGCCGGCCCAGTCTCAGCGACAGGAACACCACGGTGGCCAGGGCGCGGCCACAGACATAGCCCTGTTCGCCCAGCATCTTCTGAACGGCGTCGATGGAATCTGGCTGGCTCATGTGTCTCAATCTCCCTTGGCACAACAGGTCATGGCTGCCGCTGCGCGTCAAGACCGTGATCTTTCCGGGACTTGCGGCAATCTGGTCGCCTGACAAGGTTTGTTGTCACTTTCCCGTGCGGCCGGCCTGTGCTAGCCCGGCGCCATGACCGATACTCTGACGCTCCGCCGCCCCGATGACTGGCACCTGCATCTGCGCGATGGCGCCATGCTGCAGGCCGTCCTGCCCGAAACCGCCCGCCATTTCGCGCGGGCCATCATCATGCCCAACCTGGTGCCCCCGGTGGTCACCGGCGCTCAGGCCGCGTCCTATCGCGACCGTATCCTGGCCGCCCTGTCCGAAGGCATGAGCTTTGAGCCGTTGATGACCCTGTACCTGACCGAGGATACCGACCCCGACGACATGGCCGCGGCCCATGCCAGCGGTCTGGTCAAGGCGGTCAAGCTGTACCCGGCCGGGGCCACGACCAATTCGGCCTCGGGTGTGCGGGATTTCGACAAGGTGCGCCCCGTGCTGGACCGGATGGCCGAGATCGGCCTGCCGCTCTGCGTGCATGGCGAGGTTACCGATGCCGAGATCGACATCTTCGACCGCGAGGCGGTGTTCATCGACCGCGTTCTGGACCCGATCCGCAAGGCCACGCCGGGCCTGCGCGTGGTGATGGAGCATATCACCACCCGCGACGGCGTGGAGTATGTGCGCGCGAACGAAACCGACCTGGGCGCCACGATCACCGCGCATCACCTGATCATCAACCGCAACCACATCCTTGTGGGCGGGATCAAGCCGCACTACTACTGCCTGCCCGTTGCCAAACGCGAAGAGCACCGCAAGGCGCTGGTCGATGCCGCGACCTCGGGCGACGAACGGTTCTTTCTGGGGACTGACAGCGCCCCGCATACGGATGCCAACAAGGAAATGGCCTGCGGCTGCGCGGGATGTTTCACCGCCACGAACACCATGTCGCTGGTGGCCGAGGTCTTTGACCGCGCGGGTGCGCTGGACAAGCTGGAAGGGTTCACCTCGGTCAACGGGCCAAGGTTCTACCGGCTGCCCGTCAACGATCAGACCATCACCCTGCAGAAGGGCGAACCGGTCACCTACCCCGACAAGATCGAAACGCGCGATGGCCCGGTCACCGTGTTCGACCCCGGCTTCCCGCTGCACTGGCGCGTGGTCTAATTGACCAGCCGCTTCGCCAGATCCGCTGCGCGCCCGCCGGTGCGCAGCATCGACCAGATCGCATCCGCGTCGTCCGCGTCGATCAGTTTGGCGGCCTTGTCACGGACCCGGTCCTCACGTTCGGAAATCGAGATCGGCTCGGCCAGATCGTGGGTCGTCTCGCGCCGCGCTCCGTCCCGCCGCAGCAGCGCCAAGCGGGCCTCGGTCTCGGACAGCGTTTCGTCCGCTTCGACCGTGATCCGGTCGCGCAGCGATTGCAGGCGCGGATCGGCGCAGACCTTGTCCGTGTAGCTTTCAGGCAGGGCCGTATCGTATCCTAGCGCCTGCATCGCGATCACAGTCCGATAGGAAAACTTGGCGCCCAGCCCGGTTGTCGGTGCGGTCTGATTGCAGACGCTCATCCATCGGGGATGGGTGCGGATCTTGATCTCGGCCACCTCGGGTTCAGCGATGTCCAGATCGCGCGCCGCCTCGAGCGCGGCGTGCAGCCCGTGGCAGCAGGCGTGGAACTTGTGGCTGACGCTTTCGAACAGCCACTCATCCCCAAGCCCCGACAGAGCTGTGCCTGTGCCATCGGCACCGTGATGGGTCGCGCCAAACCCTAACGGGCCGGTCAGAGCATCGGGATTGGGAACGAACCCCCGCTGCACCAGCAGCGCGGCCTCGACCCCGACCGAAGCCGCCTGCCCCGCATTGTAGGGCTTGCCCATGGTGCCAAACTGCGCCTTGAGGCCCGCCGCCCGGGTCGCGGTCAGCCCCAGAACCCGGCGCATGGCCGCCGGATCGAATCCCAGCAGGCGGGCGGCCGCCACGGCCGCTCCGAACGCCCCCGCCGTCGCGGTCTGGTGAAACCCGACCTGATAATGCCCCCGCCCCAGCCACAGGCCAATGCGGATGGACAGTTCCATCCCCACCAAGGCCGCCTCGAGCAAATCGACGATGGGCTGATCCTGCCATTCGGCCACGGCCAGCGCGGCGGGAAACACCGCCACCGAGGGGTGGCCGATATGGGCGAAATGCGTGTCGTCATAGTCCAGCGCATGCGACACCGTGCCGTTGACCAAAGCCGCAGCGCGCATCGGCGCGGCCCCGCCGCCGAACAGGGTGGCCTGTCTGGCCCCGCCTTCGTCCAGCACCATCCTTCGCAGGATGCGCGAGACCGGTTCATTGACCCCTGCGCGCCCAACCGCCAGCCAGTCGAGCGCGGACAGAGACGTGACGATCCGCGCCTGCGCGGTTGTCTTGACCGGGCCTGCGGCGAATTCGGAAAGAGTGCGTGTGAATTCAGTCATGCGGCGCAGTCTAACGTGCACCCGCGCCGGGTAAACCCTCAGCCGTAGAGGCTGACCGCGCGCTGCTCGAAGGCGCGCACGATCCGGTGCATCGCCTCGTTGAAGACCACGCCGATGATGCCCTGCAACACGGCGTTCTTGAACTCGAAATCCACGTGGAAGGATACGTTGCAGCCGCCCTCGGGGGCGTCTTCGAAATGCCAGTCGGATTTCATGTATTTGAATGGACCGTCCAGGTATTCGGTGTCGATCTTCTTCTGCTCGGGGTACAGCGTCACCCGGCTGCCGAACCGTTCGCGGAACACTTTGAACGAGATCACCAGATCGGCCTCCATCACCTGCGCCTCGCCCGCCGCATAGGTCCGCCGGATCCGCGCGGCCGCGCACCAGGGCAGAAACTCGGGGTATTTCGCCACTTCCGCAACCAGATCATACATCTGCTGCGCGCTGTATGGGAGGTGGCGGGTTTCCGAATGAGTGGGCATGGCAACCTGGGCATTTGAAACGTGACAATGGCGCGTCATGTCGTATGTTGCGCGCCAAAGATCAAGGGGGCAGCCATGAGCCAGCGCGCATATGTGATAGATGAGATGATCTCGGCCAAGGCCATCGCGGCGCGGATCGAGGAATTGTGCCGCGAAATCACCCGCGAATTCGGCGATACCGACAAGCTGGTGGTCGTAGGCCTGCTGCGCGGCAGCTTCGTCTTCATTGCCGATCTGGTGCGCGAACTGGACCTTCCGATCGAGGTCGATTTCCTCGAGGCGTCCTCGTATGGCGATTCAATGGAAAGCAGCCGGGAAGTTCGCATTCTCAAGGACTTGCGCGGCGCAATTGAAGGGCGCGACGTACTGGTGGTCGAAGATATCGTCGACACGGGGCACACGCTGAACCACGTCACCAACCTGCTGCGCAGCCGCCAGCCGAAACGGCTCAAGTCGATTGCCTTGCTGGACAAACCCAGCCGCCGCGAGGTTGATTTCCGCGCCGATTGGATCGGCTTTGAAATCCCGGACGAATTCGTCGTGGGCTATGGCATCGACTATGCCCAACGCAACCGCAACCTGCCCTTCATCGGCAAGGTCCGCTTTACCGAAGACTGATCCCGCCGCGGATTCGAGGCCCCATGATCCTGCGCCACCTTCTGCGAATGTCCCGATGGGCGCGCAATCCGCCCTCGGACCAGCGGGTCAAGCTGGTGCTGGGCCTGATCCTGCTGTGTCTGGTGATTGCCGGCGTTGAATACATGGGCTGGTGGCCCGATTGGGCAACCAGCCAGCCGCGCAAGCTCAGGCCGTGACCGGCGCGTCCAACACCTGACGGATTGCCGCCAGAAAGATACCCGCGCCGACAGGGATCAGCGCATCGGGGAAATCATAGTCGGGGTTGTGCAGTTGCGGATGGTCTACCCCGGCCCCCAGCCAGAACATGGCCGTTTTCGACCCTTTGGCGAACTGCCCGAAATCCTCCGAGAACCGTTGCGGCACGGTGGTCAGGCGCGGTTGCACCCCGGCCTGGGCGCAGGCATGAGCCAGGATCTGTACGGCCTCGGGGTGGTTGACACAAGCGTCGAACACGTCGTCATAGGTGATCTCGACACCCAGTCCCTCGTCGGCGGCGGCCTTGCGGACCAGCGCCTGGGCCTGATCGACCAGTTGTCCCATACGTGCGTCCGAGACGGTGCGCAGCGTGACCCATATCTCGGCCTCGCCGGGCGCCACCCCGAATGTCGGGGCCCCCAGTTGGGCGTGGGTGACGGTGGTCAGTGCGTAATCCTCGGTCAGCTCTCCGCCCGGCCCCAAGGCGGTCAGGGCCGGCATCAACTGCGCCATGGCCGAGGCCGGCGACAGGCCGTCCTGCGGAGCCGCCGCGTGCGAGGTCTTGCCCGTCAGCCGCACCCGCATCCCGCGCGAGGCGCAATTGGCCGGGCCAGAGCACAGCTCGACCGCTCCCAGGTCTAGCCCCGGCAGGTTATGCAGGGAGAACAGGAAATCCGGCTGCATTTCAGCGTATTGCGGGTCGTTCCGAAAGTCGCGCGCGCCCTGTCCGGTCTCTTCGGCGGGTTGGAAGATCAGCACGACCCGACCGCGTGTCACGGGCGTTTGCGCCAGGTCCTGCGCGACGCCCAGAACCATGGCCATATGGCCGTCATGCCCGCACAGATGACCCTTGCCCGGAACCTGCGAGTACCAGGGTTTGCCCGGCATCTCCAAAATCGGCAGCGCGTCCAGTTCGCAGCGAATGCCCACGGTGGGCCCCGGCTGGCCCGAGTCGAACACGGCCGCGACCCCGTACCCACCGATCCCGGTCAGAACCCGGCCGGTCACACCGCGCAATTGCTCGGCTATGAATGCCGCTGTTTCAGCCTCTTCACCCGAAACCTCGGGGCGTTGGTGCAAAGCGTGGCGCAGCGCAGTCAGTTGCGCGAGCCGTTCGGGCGTCACGCCTGCCCCAGCTTTTTCTGCCGCGCCGCCCGCAGGCGCGCGAAATCATCGCCCGCATGGTAAGACGACCGGGTCAAGGGCGTGGCCGAAACCATCAGGAACCCTTTGCCGTAGGCGGCTTTTTCATAGGCCGCAAACTCTTCGGGCGTGACAAAGCGGTCCACGCGATGGTGTTTCGGCGTGGGCTGCAGATACTGGCCGATGGTCAGGAAATCGATATCGGCGGCGCGCATGTCGTCCATGACCTGGCGCACCTGCTGTTCGTTCTCGCCCAGTCCGACCATGATACCCGACTTGGTGAAGATCGACGGGTCCAGTTCCTTGACCCTCTGCAGCAGACGCAGCGAGTGGAAATAGCGCGCGCCCGGGCGCACCTCGGGGTACAGGCCCGGCACGGTTTCAAGGTTGTGGTTGAACACGTCCGGCTTGGCCGCGACCACGGTTTCCAGAACCGACGGATCGCATTTCAGGAAATCCGGGGTCAGAATCTCGATCGTGGTCTTGGGCGAGCGGTGACGCACCGCGCGGATGGTCTGCGCGAAATGCTCGGCCCCGCCATCGGCCAGGTCGTCACGGTCGACCGAGGTGATGACGACATGGTTCAGGCCCAGCTTTTCCACCGCATGGGCCACCCGGCCCGGTTCGAACGCATCCAACGCATCGGGGCGACCGGTGGCGATGTTGCAGAAGGTGCAGCCGCGGGTGCAGATCTCGCCCATGATCATCATGGTCGCGTGGCCCTGGCTCCAGCATTCGCCCACATTCGGGCAGCCGGCCTCTTCGCAGACGGTGACCAGGTTGTTGTCGCGCATGATCCGGCGCGTGTCGGCATAGCCCTTACCGCCGGGCGCCTTCACCCGGATCCAGTTGGGCTTTTTCGGCTGCGCATTGTCGGGCTTATGCGCCTTTTCCGGGTGACGTTGTTCAGGGATTTTCAGATCGCGCACGGGGCCGGTTTCCTGACTTTGGGTCAATTTGGTTGGTGCATAACATAAACCGGTCGGATGTATTACGCCAGCCGTGCATAGCAGCCATGCGTCAGCGTTTCGCAGATGCAAAATAGGAGCGCGATTTTCTAGGAGATCAACGCAAATTTCGACATGATTTCCGCAGACAAGAGGATATTCGCAAACGCAGCACATCCCGTGTTGAAGCCGGTTTGGAATCGTTTTAACCCACGGGCCGAACAAATGTGAATCACAGGAGATGCCCCATGAAAACCGGAGCCGAGCTGCCCGACGTGACATTCCACACCCGCGTGCGCGACGACTCGATCGAAGGGCCCAACCCGTTCCGCTGGGAAGACAAGACCAAGGCCGACTACTTCGCAGGCAAGCGGGTCATCTTGTTCTCGCTGCCTGGTGCGTTCACGCCCACCTGCTCGACCTACCAACTGCCGGGGTTCGAGAACAACTACGAGGCGTTCAAGGCCAAGGGCATCGACGAGATCTACTGCATGTCGGTCAATGACAGCTTTGTCATGAACAAATGGGCGCAGGATCAGGGGCTGAAGAACGTCAAGGTCATCCCCGATGGCTCGGGCGAGTTCACCCGCAAGATGGGCATGCTGGTCGACAAGGCCAATCTGGGTTTTGGTATGCGCTCGTGGCGCTATGCCGCCATCATCAACAACGGTGTGGTCGAGGCCTGGTTCGAAGAGCCCGGCCTGATGGACAACTGCCCCGAGGACCCCTATGGCGTTTCGTCGCCCGAAAACCTGATGAAGCACCTGGAAGAAGCGCAGCAGCCCGAAATGGCCTGAGCCTTCAACCAGCCTCCATTCGAAGGGCTCGCCGCGCGCGGGCCCTTTTCAGTTCCGGGTTTCTGAAACGATGTTTTCGCCGACCTGCCGGATCACCTGGGCCAGTTGATCGAACCACTCCGCCCCATCCGACGAATCGCGCCGCACGAGGCCGATCTGCCGCGCGGGCTCCGGGGCGCCGAACCGCAGCAGTTTCAGCCCCGGCACGGCATCGGCCTCGGAACGCGCCGCCAACTCGGGAATCAAGGTCAGGCCGAACCCTTCGGCCACCAACCGCGACAACGTGGCCAAAGACGATGCGCCCATGTTGATATGGGCGCTGGTCCGGTCCTGCCCGCACACCTCAAGCGCCTGATCCGTCAGGCAGTGCCCGTCTTCCAGCAGCATCAGTTGGGCCGCGTTCAGGTCGATCGGGCGCAGAGCGTCGGGGCTGACGGTCAGGCTGTTCAGGCGAGTCTCGCTGCCAGCCAGCAGAAAGCGATCCTCGAACAACGGCACCTCGTCCAGGCCGCGCGCGCCCACCGGCAGGGCCAGTACGGCGGCGTCGATCTCGCCCGCTTTCAGCATCGACAGCAACCGTTCGGTGCGCGCTTCGCGTACCTGAACGCGCAGGGACACATCCGCCGACCGCAGACCTGCCAAGACACCCGGCAGCAGATACGGTGCGACCGTCGGGATCAAGCCGACCGACAGACTGCGATGCCCGGTGGAGTTGTCACGCGCGAACCGATCCAACCGCTCGGCCGCGCCCAAAATGCGCCGTGCCTGCTCAAGTGCATCGCGTCCCAACGGTGTCAGCAGAACATCACGGGCGCGCCTTTCAAACAGTGGCCCACCCATGATGTCTTCCAACGCCCGGATCTGCACCGATAGTGCTGGTTGAGACACATGACACACCTGAGCGGCCCGGCCAAAGTTGCGCTGCTCGGCCACGGCGCGGAAGTATTGCAGCTGTCTGAGGGTAAAATTCATAACCCCTGATTATCACCTGCTGCGTTTTCCGCAACTCCGGCCAATCGAAACAAAGGTGTATCAGCCGATCAATCTGTCACACTCTGCTTGCTTCTCGTAATGGCGCTTGAGCCGCTGCAACGCAATGCGTAGCACGATCTTCCCAGAACGTGCTGACCAGCCCATCCGTTTCTCGGCCAGTTCCAGGCCTTCCAGATAGCAACAACACCGCAGCGCAACGTCGCTCAGACCCGGACCCAGATCCGACAAAGCCCGAGCCACGCGATCACGCGCCTCGGACGACCCGCGCCCAACCAGTGCATCGCCTTCGAAACCCGCACGACCGCCAGCGGTAAGGAACCGGTCCCAGTTCTGCGTGACCCGCGGTCCGATCTGGGCCAGCTCGAAATCCTCGCGCAATCGCTCTCCGGCGCGCACGAGGCTTTCGTCCAGAAACGGCTTTCCATCCCGGTCGCGTCGGCGCGACAATGCAATCAGGGGGCTCTCCGCTGCGCAATAGCGGATGCGCCGTGGGCGCTTCTTGTCGGCTTGACTGCGCGTTTTGAACTTCGCCGGTGCCTCGGCCATGCCATATTCTGTCTGTGTCCGCGCGCGGTTTTCGGCATCGGCAATCAACTGGCTTAATGCGGTTCGGCCCATTTGCGTGATCCGGTAACGCGACACGCGCCCCGGATTGTCACAAACGATCCAGTCCTTCAGAGCCAGGGCCTGAGCGGTCTTGCAATCAACAACGGCGGTCCGAGCTGTACCGCCCTCGCCGCTGTCGCGGACCACGACCGCCTTTTCCATGTCCTCGGCCACGGCCAGAACCGCACCCGTTTCGCAAAGGCGCCGCAGCACCCGCAAAGCCTCGCGCTCGAACGCCTCGTCTTCCGCATTGGGAATGCCATGAGGATCGTTTCCGACGCCGAACAAGGGACCAGAGGCCGCTTCATTCCCCGCCCCGGGAAAGTGTGTTTCGGCAAGCGACTGCAGTGCTTTATCCACCAAGGGATCGTCGCGGCGCATTTCGATCTTTCGGATCTGTCGCAGAATGGTTGACGCGTGACACCCTGCCGACCGCGCCAGATCCCGGATCGACCGTCCCGCCTCGGTATGGGCCAGGTATCGCTGTGCCCCTTCGGGAACCCAAGCTGGAACGGTGAATGCGGTGCTGTTTTCCATCGTTATTCGCCCTCGTCGACAACCAAACTGCCACTGTCCGCCGTCGGATAAAGTGTTAACCAAATCTACCTAGAGTTGCTTTCGTTACTCGTTCGTTAACCTCCAACGGCTCTGACCAGAATTGATTCAAAAAGATAAACAGTCGTGAAACCATCGTTCGGCGCGAACCCAGTCACGGCAACACCCGCTTGGGTTGTGCAAAATTGCTGCAGGCAAAATTGAACAGAGGAAAGCCGAAATGCAGGACGTGATGACTATGATCACCGCCCTCCGCCGCCCGCGGCTGCTGTCTCGGGCAGCCAAGGTCGGAGCACAGGAATACGACCGTGACCGCCACTTGCAGCGCCTGTTTGGCTATGGCGCGATACCGGGAACCGGAGTGGCCTTGATGCGACTGTTGGAGATGGAGCGGAGCGTCGACGACCAACGACGCTCGGGCGACGCCGCGTATTCGCTGGTGCGCCACCTTGATCTACTGATCGCACTGATTGGTGAGGCGCGACTGCATCAAGCCAGCCGCGCCCCGGAACTTCATGTCGTCAAGTGAAGGCGTCGGGCATGGACGCTTTCTTTTCCTCGACATAGGCGGTTAGCGCCGCCAGTTTTTCCGGGTCGAGTTGCGGTTGCTGGTAGTTGGCCAGCAGATGCTCGACCCGGGCCGAGGCCAGCATGCGCGTGTCCCGCGCACCCTCTTCTTCCCATGTTTCAAAGGGTTTGTAGTCCAGCAGGTCGGTCTTCCAGAAGGCGCTTTGGAAATTGGCCTGGGTGTGCGCACAACCAAGATAGTGACCACCGGGCCCCACCTCACGAATCGCGTCCATGGCCTGCGCGTTTTCATCATAGGCCACCCCTTTGGCCAACGCATGAAGCGCTCCCAACTGATCGGCATCCATGACGAATTTTTCGAAGTCCGCAACCAGACCGCCTTCGAGCCAGCCACATGCATGCAACATGAAGTTGACGCCTGACAGCAGACCCATGTTCAGCGAATTCGCAGTCTCGTAAGCCGCCTGCGCGTCCGGAAGCTTGGACCCGCAGAACGACCCGGCCGAGCGGTATGGAACACCCAAACGGCGCGCCAACTGACCGGCGCCATAGGTGATGTGCGCGGCTTCGGGCGTGCCGAAAGTCGGTGCACCAGAGTTCATGTCGATCGACGACACGAATGCGCCAAAAATGGCCGGTGCACCCGGGCGGATGATCTGGCTGTAGGCGATGCCGGCCAGCACCTCGGCCAGCACCTGCGTCAGAGTACCAGCAACCGAAACCGGGGCCATCGCGCCGCCCACGATGAAGGGCGAGATGATGCAGGCCTGATTGTTGCGCGCATAGACTTCCAGCGACCCCATCATCACGTCGTCGAACGTCATCGGCGAGTTGATGTTGGTGAGCGAGGTCATCACGGTGTTTTCCTGCACGAACTCCTTGCCGAACAGGATTTCGCACATCTCGACCGAATCCTGCGCCCGGCTGGGATCGGTTACCGACCCCATGAAGGGTTTGTCAGACAGCGTCATATGCGCCATCAGCATGTCCAGATGACGTTTGTTAACCGGAACGTCCGTCGGTTCGCAGACCGTGCCGCCCGAGTGGTGCAGCCACTTGGACATGTAGGCCAGTTTCACGAACTTGTTGAAATCGTCCATCGTGGCATAGCGGCGGCCACCCTGTGCGTCCCGCACGAAAGGCGGTCCGTAGACCGGCGCCAGCACAAGGTTGCGCCCGCCGATTACCACCGATTTTTCGGGGTTGCGCGCGTGCTGCGTGAATTCCTTGGGCGCGGTCTTGATCAGTTCGCGGGCCAGACCTCGCGGAATGCGAACGCGCTCACCATCGATCTCGGCCCCGGCATCGCGCCAGCGTTCCAGCGCCGCGGGGTTGTCGACGAAATTGACGCCGACCTCCTCCAGCACGGTTTCCGCATTGGCCTCGATGATCTCCAACGCTTCGTCATTGAGGATCTCGAAGTTCGGAATGTTGCGTTCGATATACTTCGCCGTTTCGATCCGAACCGCGGTACGCTCGGCCCGGCGGGCGGCGCCTCCGCCACCACGCGCTCTGCGTCGGGTGCTTGCCTCTGTCATGAGATGATCCCGTGTGAAAGTTTAGATTGGATTGCTTGTTACAAGATGCCGCGACTTCATCAGATGTGGATTCCGGCGCAATAGGGGGAAAAGCGACATATTCCGCGCTATCCAGCACCAGCAACAGGCCTTGCGGGGCGTCAGGTTGGTTTGCTGAAATAGACCTTGTTCCCCTCGTGCCCGGTCTCCTGCCACCCAAGATGACGGTACATCGCGCGGGTGTCCGCCATCAGGCGGTGGGTTGTCAGGCGCATGTTCCGAACCCCGTTTTCGCGAGCCTCTGTCGCGACGAAATTGAGCAGCCGACGAGCAATGCCCCGCCCTTGCGCATCCGGTGAAACGGCCAGATTAAAGATCATCGCGGTTTCTTTTTCGAAACCAAAAAACACGACACCCTGCAGGGATGTTTCATCCACAGCCACAACGACGTTCCGGTCGCGAATGTCCTCCTCGACCCCCTCGGTCACATCCGGCAGGTCGGAAATGGACTGGCGCGCTGCGGCATAGGCCGCTTCGATACATCGGCGGATGGGCTCCGCATCGGTTGCCACAGCCCTTCTGAGCGAAATTCCGGTCATTCAATGCGCTCCGCGTCACTCTTTCCCGCCAAATGACGTCAAGGCGCTTGCACATGCAAGGCTTCCGACCTAAAGGCCGGGTATGACCGAGACATCCCATGACCGCCTTCTGATCATCGACTTCGGCAGCCAGGTAACGCAGCTGATCGCCCGCCGCCTGCGCGAGTTGAACGTCTATTGCGAAATCCACCCCTACCAGAACGTCACGACGGATTTCGTGCGTGACATGGCCCCGCGCGCCATCATCTTTTCGGGCGGGCCGGACAGCGTGACCCGCGAGGGATCACCGCGCGTCCCGCAAGAGATATTCGAGTATGGCGTTCCGATCCTGGGCATCTGCTATGGCCAGCAGGTCATGATGCACCAGCTGGGCGGCAAGGTCGAAAGCGGCCACGGCACCGCCGAGTTCGGACGGGCATTCGTGACGCCGCGCGGCAAGCTCGACCTGCTCGAGGGCTGGTTCACCGATGGCAACGAACAGGTCTGGATGAGCCACGGCGACCATGTCAGCCAAATCGCACCAGGGTTCGAGGTGTTCGGCACCTCGCCCAACGCGCCCTTCGCGATCACCGCCGATACCGACCGCCATTTCTATGCCGTTCAGTTCCACCCCGAGGTGCACCACACCCCCAAGGGCGCAAAACTGTACGAGAATTTCGTGAAGCTGGCCGGGTTCAAGGGCGACTGGACCATGGGCGCCTATCGCGACGAGATGATCCGCAAGATCCGCGAACAGGTCGGCGACAAGAAGGTGATCTGCGGTCTGTCGGGCGGTGTCGACAGCTCGGTCGCCGCTATCCTGATCCACGAGGCGATCGGCGACCAGCTGACCTGCGTTTTCGTCGATCACGGCCTGCTGCGCAAGAACGAGGCGCAGGAAGTCGTCTCGATGTTCCGCGACAACTACAACATCCAACTGATCCACGCGGATGAAAGCGAGCTGTTTCTGGGCGAGCTCGAAGGCGTTTCGGACCCCGAGACCAAGCGCAAGATCATCGGCAAGCTGTTCATCGACGTATTCCAGAAACACGCCGACACGATCGAGGGCGCCGAGTTCCTGGCCCAGGGCACGCTGTACCCCGATGTCATTGAATCGGTGTCGTTTTCCGGCGGCCCGTCAGTCACGATCAAATCGCATCACAACGTCGGCGGCCTGCCCGAAAAGATGGGCCTGAAACTGGTCGAGCCGCTGCGTGAACTGTTCAAGGACGAAGTGCGCGCGCTGGGCCGTGAACTGGGCCTGCCGCCCAGCTTTATCGGCCGCCACCCCTTCCCCGGACCGGGTCTGGCCATCCGCTGCCCGGGCGAGATCACCCGCGAAAAGCTGGAAATCCTGCGCGAGGCCGACGCGATCTATATCGACCAGATCCGCAAGCACGGCCTGTATGACGAGATCTGGCAGGCCTTCGTCGCGATCCTTCCGGTGCGCACAGTCGGCGTGATGGGCGACGGGCGCACCTATGACTATGCCTGCGCCTTGCGGGCGGTGACCTCGGTTGATGGAATGACGGCCGATTACTACCCGTTCACCCACGAATTCCTGGGCGAAACCGCCACCCGGATCATCAACGAGGTCAAGGGCATCAACCGTTGCACCTATGACATCACCTCCAAGCCTCCGGGCACGATCGAGTGGGAATAAGTGAGAGCAACCGAAGCGTGACCTGCTCGAATTCCATGTTTCCAACTCATTGCGGAACCTTAACGGTTTGACCATGCCCCAAAACGGGATCACTTATATCGGCCGCAACGATGGTCTGGGTAACCGGCTGGAAGAAATTATTGTCCTTTGTGCCTATGCTAAGCGCACGGAAACCACAATCAGGTATCTGTTCAACAATCTGAACGGTCGCGATGACCGGCGCTATCCTCTTCTGTTTTCCGTTGCCAGTCCGTTTTTGACTTTGCACACGGCGACCCGTTGCAATGTCTTCTTGGCAAGGGTGAAGGACAAAATCGGGTACCAGAAATGTTTCGGGATCAAAGAACTTCCCACATTTCGTCAGGAAACCGATTCTGATTCACTCCGCGAAAGCGCCCGGGGAATAGCGCCTCTGTTTGACCTGCCGGCAAAAACCAATGAAAGCTTATCGGCGATCCACATTCGGGGGACCGATCGGATCGATCCCAAAGGTGGGCCACATTTTCTGAAGTCCCGCGAACAGCTTGAGATAAATATTAAAAAAGCCGTCGCATACAGAAAGACAAAGAAAGGCGGAGAAACACGCGTTTTTTCGGAAGAACCCGCGCTAGCCGAACGCGTAGCTGAAAGCCTGTCGCAAGTAGCCACCGTTTCAAAACGCGACCGGAACTCCGTTGTTCCGACTGAGTATTTGGATCTGTTTTCTCTGGCACAGAGTGATGAAATCATCATGGCCGGAGCCCCGAGTTCCTTTTGCCTCGTCGCCGCGATGATCGGGAACGCGCCAGTCTCTTACGTTTACCTCCCCCCGGACCTCATGGATCGTTTTCCGACAACCTATTCTGCAATAGGCTCTATCCGCGTCACGGGTCAGCTGGAACACTGATAGCATAGCAGGTCCGCAAGAAAGAACCGTATAAGTTCATTCCGGAGTTCTCATCGGTTCGCAGATTAAATGAGATCGTTGGGATGACGGCCGATTACTATCTCTTCACCCACGAGTTCCTGGGCGAAACCGCCACCCGGATCATCAACGAGGTCAAAGGCATCAACCGCTGCACCTATGACATCACCTCCAAGCCTCCGGGCACGATCGAATGGGAATGACACCAAAAGCCGGGCACTGACCCGGCTTTTTTGTTGTTGTGAACCGGCGTCGGTTTTGGTTCGGTGGCCAAACGCACGCTCAGCCCAAGGATCGAAACATGCGCGATAGCAAATCGATGATTGCCAAAACCGCGCTGTGGATGACCGGGGCGATCGCTTCGTTCTCGTCAATGGCCGTTGCCGGGCGCGAGCTTAGCCTGACGCACGACACGTTTGAAATCATGATGTACCGCAGCATTGTCGGCGTCATCGTCGTTTCGGCCGTTTTGACGGCAACCGGCAAATGGCACCAGGTATCAACACAACGTCTGGGCCTGCATGCGGTTCGAAACTCGTTGCATTTTGCGGGCCAAAACCTGTGGTTCTACGCTGTCAGCGTCATCCCGCTGGCGCAGGTTTTTGCGTTGGAATTTACGCAACCGATATGGGTCGTACTCCTGTCTCCGCTTCTGCTGGGCGAACGCCTGACACCCACGCGGGTCATGTCGGCAATCATAGGTTTCGCAGGCATATTGATCGTCGCCCGACCCGGAGCCACACCGCTCACGCCCGGTGTTCTTGCAGCGGCCTCCTCGGCTGTTTTCTTTGCGCTTACAACGATTTCGACGAAGAAACTGACAGGGTTCGCCAGCATCGGATGCATCGTTTTCTGGCTGACTACGATGCAGGCCGCAATGGGTCTTGCTGTTGCTGGAGCGGACGGGCTGATCGTCCTGCCAACCGCTCAAAGCGCGCCCCTGTTGTTGCTGGTCGGGCTGGCCGGCCTGCTGGCCCATTTCTGCATTACAAACGCGCTTGCCATCGCTCCGGCCACGGTCGTTATTCCCTTTGATTTCGCGCGCCTGCCGACGATCGCCATTGTTGGGATGCTGCTGTATCACGAACCCTTAGATCAGTGGACCATGCTGGGCGCCGTCGTGATTTTCTCGGGCATATTCCTGAATGTCTGGTCCGAAGGCCGCGCGGGATCGGGCACTCTGGCAAAAACCACACACAAAAACTGACGTTCGGTCACTGGCAGAAACTAACGTATGGTCAGTGGTTGACGTTTTTTTAAACTCCCCGTGAATAATGGTCACAGAAATCACCGCCACTGACACTCACAAGACAATACTGTGGCGCCGGATAGTGAAAAGGGAGGAATACATGAAGAAAGCGCTGTTACAGGCGTGCGTGCTTTGTGCAGGGGCGACCGCCGCTCATGCCGGCGGTATCGACCGTAGTGGGCAAGGCATCAACATTATTTTTGAGGAAGGTTCCGTCGTACAGTTTCGCCTGGGCTACACCAACCCAAGCGTAAGCGGCACAATGCTGGGCGTGGACTCGGGCAACGTTGCAAACGACTTCTTCTCGCCTCATCTCGCGTACAAGCACGCCTTCACCGACCAGCTCGACTTTGCGCTGATCTATGACGAACCGTTCGGTGCCGATATCGCCTACGGTTCGAACTACCCGCTCTCGCAGAATCCGATCCCGGGCGGTCGCACTGACGTTCTGCGCGCGAAAGCCGACACAGAGGCAATTACTGCCTTGTTGCGCTACAAGTTCGACGGCGGCTTCAGCGCCATCGGTGGTCTGCGTATTCAGCGGCTCAGCGCTGACGTTGCCGTGCCGGCGGCGGCTGGTTACGAGGTGAATGCCGACAAGGATACCGCGCTGGGTTACGTCGTAGGTGTGGCTTGGGAAAAGCCCGAGATCGCAGCGCGCGTGGCGCTGACCTACAACTCGAAAATTTCCCATGACCTGTCGCAAACGGAGTCGGTGAACCCAATCCCGATCCCGCCGATCCCGCCTGGAACCGTGGCGACATTCGACACTTCCAGCGAGGTCGTTTCTCCGCAATCGGTGAACCTGGACTTCCAGACCGGCGTTGCCCCCAAGACACTGCTGTTCGGATCGATCCGCTGGGTCGATTGGCCGCAAACGGTTTACGATCCCCCGAACTATCCGCCGACCAGCGCGCTGGTGGACTATGACGATCCGACCTGGACCTATTCGCTGGGTCTTGGCTACCAGTTCTCCGAACAGTTCTCGGGCGCAGTGACCCTTGGCTATGAATCGGCAACCAATGAGCCCGTTTCCAACCTGGGTCCGACCGACGGGTTCTGGAGCATTGGCCTTGGCGGCACCTACTCGATGGAACGCGCCAAGATTTCGGGCGGCGTTCGCTATACCGATCTGGGCGACGCAACCGCTGACGGTGCTGGCCCCGCGGCGCGGGCGAACTTCTCTGGAAACAGCGCGTGGAGCGTTGGTATTCAGGTGACCTACGCCCTGAACTAAGGGATACGCTCATACAGAATTGGAAAACCCCGCCCTTGTGGCGGGGTTTTTCGCATGATCCGGGTCGCTTACCGAATTGCCGAATGCAAGTATTCCGCCTGAGGCAAACAGAAACATGCAAGAAATAGCCATGACGCAACAAAAATCCCTCTCCGCGCTTGCTTGGTTCGAGCTCATTCTTCTTGGACTGATCTGGGGCGCGTCCTTCCTGGCGATCCGCGTCGCACTGGACACGATACCTGTGATGACGGCCGTGTTTCATCGCGTTTTCTGGGCCGCGCTTGCACTTTGGGCCGTCGTTCTCCTCAGCCGAGAAACGATACCGAGGGACCCGCGTATTTGGGGTGCTTTTCTGGTCATGGGTCTGCTGAACAACGTATTGCCCTTCTCGCTGATGGCCTGGGGCCAATTGTATGTCGACACCGGTCTGACCTCGATCTTGAACGCTGCCACGGCAATCTTCGGTGTTCTGGTTGCTGCTGCGTTCTTTCCCGACGAGCGACTGACCAAACGTCGAGCCGTGGGCGTTGCACTTGGCTTTGGCGGAGTTTCCACCGCAATCGGATTGCACAATTTCCTTGGGTTCAGCCTGCAAAGCGCTGCTCAGTTGGCCATTCTGGCGGGGACCTTATCCTATGCGCTGGCGGCTGTCTGGGCCCGTTTGCGCTTGTCAGGCCTGGCGCCGCAGGTTGCGGCGGCGGGAATGCTGAGCGGGTCAACCATCGTCATGCTGCCGGTAATGCTGGTCGTCGACGGTGTGCCATCGTTCGACCTGCCTATGACAACTTGGCTCGCCGTAGCTTATTACGCACTCGTCGCTACGGCTGGGGCCTACCTGCTGTACTACAGGGTTCTGGCCGCTGCCGGCAGCGGCAACCTGCTGCTGGTCACCCTGATCATCCCTCCGGTCGCCATTCTGCTCGGCGCCTATGTCCGGCACGAAACCCTTGCCCCGAATGCCTTCATCGGCTTTGCAATCCTTGCATTGGGGTTATTGATCTTAAGCCGAGCCCGCGGCCGAGATTGACGCCATCGCCGGGCCGATTTAGCTAGGACAAAACAAGGGACGGTTGCACATGATCTACAGGTCGGCAAAGGACTGGCGCGAAGCGGCGCGCAAAAAGGTGCTGTTTTTCGGCATGTCCGGCTTAGGCAAGACTTATGTGTCGAACATCCTTCGCGACTCGGGCGACTGGTTCCACTACTCGATCGATTATCGAATTGGCACGCGTTACATGGGTGAATACATCACCGACAACGCCAAGGCTGAGGCCATGAAAGTTCCCTTTCTGCGGGATCTGCTGCTCTCTGACTCGATCTATATCGGTTCCAACATTTCGTTCGAAAACCTGACGCCGGTCGCCGCCTATCTGGGCAAGCCCGGAAATCCGGCCCTAGGTGGGCTGGCGATGCCGGAATATCGGCGTCGACAAGAGCAGTTCCGCCAGGCCGAAATCCACGCTCTGCTGGACACCGAATATTTCATTGACCGCGCTCAGCGTCTGTACGGGTACCCGCATTTTATCTGTGACACCGGCGGGTCAATCTGCGAATGGGTGGACCCTGACAACCCTTCCGACCACGTCCTGTCGGAACTGTCGCGCCAGACCTTGATGGTCTGGATCAAGGGTGACGACGATCACACCGCCGAACTGATCCGACGGTTCGACAAGGCTCCCAAACCGATGTCGTATCAGGCCGATTTCCTCACGCGCACCTGGCAGGAATACCTTGATCAGCACGGCTGCGCCGAGGCAGAGGTCAATCCCGACGACTTCATCCGCTGGACCTATGCCCGCGCCCTGGCCCACCGTCAGCCCAGATACCAATCCATGGCTGAGAATTGGGGGGTCACCGTTACCGCCGACGCAATCGGCAAAGTGCGGGATGCCCGTGATTTCGATGAGTTGATCGAGAGCACACTTGAGACCCGCGCCGCGGCGTCCTAACTAGAACGCTTCAGAAGAAACTGGAAAAGTCCGCCTCATGCCTATCAAGATTCCGTCCGACCTCCCGGCCTTTGACGTTCTGACGAAAGAGGGCGTCATGGTCATGGCCGAGGATCAGGCCGCACGGCAGGACATCCGGCCCCTGAAGATCGGGTTGCTGAACCTGATGCCGAAGAAAATCCAGACCGAAAACCAGTTTGCCCGATTGATCGGCGCGACGCCTCTGCAGATCGAGTTGTCCCTGATCCGCATGACAGAGCATCAGACCAAAAACACCGCGGCCGAACACATGGAAGAGTTCTACCGCCCCTTTCAGGACGTGAAGGACCAGAAATTTGACGGCCTGATCATCACCGGCGCCCCCATCGAGCATTTGGAGTTTCAGGACGTCACCTATTGGGACGAACTGACCGAGGTGTTTGAATGGACCCAAACCAATGTGCATTCGACCTTCGGCGTTTGCTGGGGTGGTATGGCGATGATCTATCACTTTCATGGGGTCAAAAAACATATGCTGGACGCCAAGGCGTTTGGGTGTTTCCGGCATCGGAACCTGTCACCGGCCTCGCCTTTCCTTCGAGGTTTCTCGGATGACTGCGTGATCCCGGTCAGTCGCTGGACCGAAGTCCGTCAGGATGAAATAGATGCTGCCGAAGGGCTTGTGACCCTTATGGGCAGCGACGAGGTCGGTCCGTGTCTGGTTGAAGATCGGCAGAACCGGGCGCTGTATATCTTCAATCACTTCGAATACGACAGTGACACCCTGAAACAGGAATACGACCGGGACGTGGCCAATGGCACTCCGATCAACGTGCCGATCAACTATTATCCCGACGATGACCCGTCCCGCACGCCTCAGAACCGGTGGCGCAGCCATGCGCATCTGTTGTATGGAAACTGGATCAACGAGATCTACCAGACCACTCCTTTCGACATGACGAAAATTGGTCATTAAGGCGTTGATATACCTGGGCCTGTTTGCGGCCCTTTTTGCGGCTTTGACGGCTTGGCTTGCCGCACGCCATGAGGCACGGGCCGAGGCCGCGTTTCCGCCAGAGGGTCAGGTATTGGATGTCGACGGCGTTACTGTACATGCCGTCGTGATGGGCGAAGGCCCAGATGTCGTCCTGATCCACGGGTCCAGCGGCAATACCCGGGACATGACGTTTGCTCTGGCGCCGTTGCTGGCAAAGTCCTTCCGGGTCATTGTATTCGACCGGCCGGGGCTGGGCTATTCTCAGAGCTTCTCGGCGGCTGGCGAAACCATCGTTGAGCAGGCAGAAATCCT
Source organism: Ruegeria sp. BC2 (assembly GCF_056539245.1). Classification (NCBI taxonomy): domain Bacteria; kingdom Pseudomonadati; phylum Pseudomonadota; class Alphaproteobacteria; order Rhodobacterales; family Roseobacteraceae; genus Ruegeria; species Ruegeria sp. BC2. Next base: position 933,736 of record NZ_JBQFUQ010000001.1, on the reverse strand, counting down.
GCAGAAAGCTGCCGCGATGCTGGGGGCCGACAAACCCATCGTCGCCGGTCAAAGCTATGGCGGTTCGGTATCACTGGCCTGGGCTGTGACGCGACCGGACAACATCTCGGCTCTGGTCCTGATCGCCCCGGCTGCGGTGCCATGGGAGACTCCGCTCGATTCCTTCAACCGCATTGCCTCGACCGCCTGGGGAAATGCTCTCGTCCTGCCGTTGATCACCGCCTACGTTCCGGACTGGTACGTCAACAAGGCCCTGGATACGGTCTTTGCCCCCCAGACGGCACCCGAAGGCTATGCCGAGCACTTTGGCCCGGCCCTGACGCTTCGCCGGTCGTCGATGCATGCCAACGCAAAACAACGGGCCAACCTCCTGGACGAAGTTGCCGAACTGCAACCGCGCTACCCTGAGATATCGGTGCCCACCGAAATCGTGCATGGTACGGCAGATACGACAGTTGGTCTGGACTGGCATTCCGAGCGGCTGATCGAACAAATCCCCGGCGCTGAGCTGATTGAACTTGAAGGCATGGGGCACATGCCGCAGGTGGTGGACGCTCCGGAAGTTGCTGCTGCGGTCGAACGTGCCGCGGAACGAGCGGGTTTGCGTTAACCCCGCCCGTAATCCATAGTAGAAACTGGATTTTATGGCGAGGCAACTCATGACCCGTGCAGCGGACCGAGCAATCAACAGCTACTTTCGGAACGACGCTCCCGAGAGCGTGCGAAAGGCCATCGAAGACGCTGAAAAAGGCGACATCCTCAACCCCAGCTACCCTTATCAGGAGAGGATGAAACGCAAGGACTATGACAATCAGATGGAGGCCCTGCAGATCGAACTGGTCAAGATGCAGGCATGGGTCAAGGAAACCGGACAACGCATCGCGATCGTGTTCGAGGGCCGGGATGCAGCAGGCAAAGGCGGTACGATCAAGCGATTCCGGGAAAACCTGAACCCGCGTGGCGCCCGCAATGTCGCCCTCAGCAAACCCTCCGACGCCGAGCGCAGCCAATGGTATTTCCAGCGGTACATCCAGCACCTGCCATCAGCCGGCGAGATCGTTTTCTTCGATCGCAGCTGGTACAACCGGGGGGTCGTCGAAAACGTCTTTGGATTCTGTACCGCAGACCAGCGGGAACGCTTCTTCAGGCAAGTCATGCCGCTGGAGATCGGGCTTGTGCATGACGGCATTCACCTTTTCAAGTTCTGGCTCAACGTCGGACGCGCAGAACAGCTCAATCGGTTTCTCGCGCGCGAGAATGACCCGCTGAAACAATGGAAACTGAGCCCTATCGACATCGCCGGTCTGGGCAAATGGGATGAATACACGCAGTCGATTTCCGAAACTCTGACACGCTCCCATTCCGATTTGTGCCCTTGGACGATCATCCGTTCGGACGACAAGAAGCGCGCCCGGCTTGCGGCAATCCGGGCGGTATTGTCGACCTTGGACTATGACGAAAAGGACGCCGAAGCCGTTGGAGAGCCCGACCCGATGATTTGTGGCGGACCGGAAATCTGGGATGCGTAGTCTAGGGCGCCTTTGGTCAAGCGGTGGCCCCTCCGATCATGCCCCGGGGATTGGACCTGCTGCGCCGCGTGCATTATGTCTGGTTGGTAAAAGAGCACGCAACCACAGGCAGGTGCCGTCGGAATGACCAAACGCGGCTATCACCATGGAAATCTGAAACAGGCGCTGATCGACGCCGCCCTCTCGCTGATCGAAGAAAAAGGTCCGACCGGCTTCACATTGTCTGAGGCCGCAAAACGGGCCGGCGTCACCCCAGCCGCGGTTTACCGACACTATCAGGGTCGCGAGGATCTGATCGCCGAGGCGGCCCGTCAGGGGTTCGAGATGTTCGCGGACCTCATGCAGTATGCCTATGACAAGGGGCAGCCCTCGGCGCTGGCCGCTTTCGAAGCGACCGGGCGCGCATATCTGGCGTTTGCGCGCAAGCATCCCGGCCATTACATCTCGATGTTCGAAAGCGGAATCTCGGTCAACCGGACGCCCGAGCTCGCGCTGGCCGCCAACCGTGCAAAGGAGGTTCTGGAAATGGCTGCGGCCGATCTTTCAGAACACATTCCGCCGGAAAAGCGCCCACCGGCGTCTATGTTCAGCGCGCATATCTGGGCGATGAGCCATGGTGTCGTCGAGCTTTATGCCCGCAATGCAGGGGCCAGCTCGCCTTTCCCGCCCGAAGACCTGCTGGAATCCGGGATCGGCATTTACCTCAGAGGGTTGGGGCTGGTTCCGCCCGACGAATGATCGTCAGAACATTCGGCTGGCATGCGGTGCGTTCAGCCGTGAGGTGACATTGATCAGATCCATCATGCCCATCCCCTTGATGTCGACCGGACCCAGATCCGAGACCTGAAATTCATCGATCAGTGCATATTTCATCTCTTCCGGGGCAACGATGTTCATGGGGTTCGCAAAGACCTGCAACCGCGATGCTATATTCACGGCCGGTCCGAAAACGTCATAGACGTATTTCTGAATCCCTACCACGGACCCAACGGCGGGCCCCATGCCAAGCCCGATCCGAGCCTGCCATTTGTGCGGATGACTTTCGTTGCGCCGTTCCAGATACCGCAGAAATCGGACCGCACAATGCGCAACCGCCGTGGCATGGTCAGGCGTGGCGTCGGGCATGCCTGAGACCGCAAGATAAGCGTCCCCGATCGTCTTGATCCGTTCACACCCGAACTGTTCGACGATCCGATCGAAGGCGGTGAAGATGTCATTCAACTCACTGAGGGTGACCGTAGGGTCTGTTTTTGCCGCAAAGTCCGTAAAGCCGACGAAATCCAGCATGACCACGGAAACCTGATCATACAGCTGAGGCGTCACCACGCCGAAGGTTTTGAACTCTTCATAAACCGCACGCGGCATCAGGTTCAGCAAAAGCCGTTCGACCCGCTCCTTTTCTCTTTCCAACTCGCGGGTGTTGCGCTCGACCATGGTCGAATAGCTGTCGATCATGCTTTCCAGCTCACGAATTTTCGTGATGTTCTGACATTCGACAACCAAAACCTGCTCATCCATCCCGTTGGCCAAGGAAATCGTCACCGCGAAGATCAGCGTGCGGCGCTTGGGCTTCATCTGCAGCTCGGCCGAGTATCGCAGGCCCGATTGCTTGACGTCATCCAGTTCGCGCTGGTCGAGATCCGGCAATATATCCAAAAGTGTCTGGCCGGGCTCGGGTTTGCCGAACCATTCGGCGAATGGACCATTGTGGAACACGAAGGTCAGGTCCGAGGCCCGCAATACCGCTACACCGACCCCGATGGCACGCAGCAGATGCTCGTTGATGGCCAGGATGCTCATGCCGCATCCCGGGCAACGATGATCGCCCTTTTGCCTTCGATCGCAGCCAGCGCGACCTGCACGTCATCTTCGGTCATTCCATGAATTGAAAGGGCTTCACCGAAAAGCGTAGCCATCTCGTCGAAATCATCGTGGCTGATGTTGAGGTGGCGATGCACGGCCTCGATCCGATCATCACTGAAAGACGCTGGACCACCCACCAAAGACGAAACGAACTTGGTTTGGTGATCGATCAACCGAGGCATGTCGATGTCTTCGAAGTAGCCACCGATCTCATCCGATTCCAATGCCATTTCGTAAAATGTCATCACGATCCGGCTGATGGTTTTGAACCCGCCGTATTTCTCGTAAATCGTTTGACCCACACCAAAACCCCAAAAAATCGCGCAATAACACTGTGAGGTTATATCAAATCGAGAGTTTTGTTAACGTTTATGCGCTTTGCGACCGGCGCGGATGGTTGGAACCGCTCGGTTTTTCAACATCGGCTCAAAGACTTCAGGACCAAGGGCGCACGATCAGATCGTCGGCACAGGGAATGAAGTCCACCAAGCCTCCGCGCTGGACAAGCCGCGCCTGACCGCCCAGCTTCCATTTCAGTTTGCGGCCGGCCGACTGAAGCTCGCGCCGCAGCCGAAACCACGTGGGGCCCTTGTCCAATCCGCTGTTTGTGGCTGCGCTTTGGGTTCGTTCGCTGCTTTTGACCGGTTCGTCGATCTGCTCCTGCCGTCCCGACCAGATCATCTGGACACCAACAGCCGGAAAGCACTGAAACATGTTCCAATCCCTGCGCGGCAAGGACAGAAAGTCATCGAGATGGTCAGAATATCTCTGCGACCATGCCAACAATTTGCGGCAGCCTACCTGTGACAGAACATAGGCCGCCGCACTTGGCGCCATTTCCAACATTGGGCGCACGCGGACATTTCCGATCCCGGTCTCCGGCCCAAAGCGCAGTGACCGGGGCGAGTAATCCAATTTGACGCAATCATAGGCTTCCGGGTGGTTCAGCACTTCGGTGATCACCCGCCCAGCGTCAGAGGACATTTCCACATCATCCTCAAAGACGACAGCGGCTGGAAGGTTCCGATTGGCGATCCGCTGCCAAACCGATCTATGGCTTTCGAAACAGGCGATTTCGCTGGTCGTCAGACCCCAGCGCGTTCCCGTTCCCGCGACATATCCGTTTTGCTCCAACGCGCCAGGCTGACTGGCATCCGTGGCGCTAATCCTATGTGCACCCACAAGGCCCGCCTTCAGAAACTGCGCTTCCATGAACGCTCGGCGCTCGGGCACACGGTCCAGATTGATGTAATAGACGCTGTCGCCTGCCATCTGCTGGGTTATCTGCACCGGAAGTCCTTTCGCATCGCGCGCCGCTTTATTGGCCATATCCCCAGTTGGGACCGGAAGTCCAGATTGCACCGCCGGCAGATCTACGGCCAGCGGGGTGAGCGAACTGACTGGCTAAAGCTTGTTCAGCCGATGCTTTTCCAAGATGTCGATGATGACGGATTTGGCATGCAGCCGGTGCTGGCGATGCCGGTCGCGCGCCACATCAGGTTTGCCGTCGCGGATTGCCGTATAGACCGCACGGTGATCCTCATTCGACTTGACCGGCAACGGGCGGATGAACAGGGTCGAGGCCCGCGCCCTGCGGACCTGGTCGCTCATCATGGACACGATGCTTTCCACCCGCCGGTTGCCACCCAATCGGACAAGCTCGCGGTGGAACAGGTCGTCGGCCTTGGCCCATGCCTCCAGGTCTTCGTCACCGATGGCGCGATCCATTTGGGCGATCGAGTCCGCCAACGGCTGAAGGTCTTGCTCGGAAAATCCGGCCTGGGCCGCGCGTTCGGCTGCAAGGCTCTCCAACTCGGTCAGAATGTCATAGATCTCGCGCATGTCATCCGGAGATACCGGCAGGATCCGCACCCCTTTGCGCGGCCGCATTTCCAGCAGGCCCTTGCTTTCCAACATAAGCGCTGCTTCGCGAACCGGCGTGCGCGACATCCCCAACTGCTCGGCCAGTTCGGTTTCCAGATGGTCGGTGCCGGCAGCCAACTCTCCGGTCAGGATCATCCGCCGCAAGTCCCGCACCGCGCGTTGAGTATTCGAGAGAGCCTTGCCGGTCTCGTTTTTCATTCGGCCTCCAAAACGATTTTCCTGCCCTCCGCATCAGATCTGTAGATCGCCTGTTCAATGCGGATAACGTCCAGATAGTCCGGGCCAGTATTTTCCAAATGCGTTCCATTTAGAAGACCGGATATGACATGCTGCTGCAATGCGTGCACGCAATCGCCACCAAAGCCCTCCCATTTATCGGGTGCAAGCAACTGCTCTCTGCTCTGGCTGCCGAATTCCCGCAGCCCAACGGCGCCAAAACCATCCATCGTCAGCGTTCCGCCGGTGCCTTCGATCAGGGCCTCCCCCATGGTGCGGCGCAGATTGTCCGAGGTATGATCCAGGTTCCGGTTGCCATCGAATACGGCCCTCAAGCCGTTTTCGAACTCAAAGATGACATAGCCTGCGTCCTCTCCGGCAATGACCGGGTTTATCCGCCGCAGATCGGCATAAACCGAGATCGGATTGCCGAACAAGAACCGGAACGTATCGACCCAATGCACCGCCGTTTCGTGGATCAGAAAACGCGGCATTTTCTGAAAATAGGGTTGCCGATCAAGATAGGCGCGCGGCCCCTGCCCGTCGCCCGGGCGCAGCCGGAACGTGGCCTGCAACGGCGTCCCGATATCCCCGCGTGTCAGGGCGTCCTTCATCACCCGATACCACGGCTGAAAGCGAAAATTCTCGTGGACAACGACGGTGGCTCCGGCATCCCGAGCATCCTGCAGAACAGCCTCTGCTTCTGCCAGAGATAGACAAAACGGTTTTTGGCACAGGATCCAACTCACACCTGCGTCCAGCGCGGCACGAATTGCGTCGGCATGACCCTCAGGCGGCAGGATTATGTCCAACAGCTGGGGAGATTCCCGGGCCAGCATCGACGGCAGATCATCATAGGCAGGCAACCCAGTGGCGGCCGCCTTCTCGAGATCGCGATCACATGCGGCGACCAGTTGAACCTGCGGTATGCGGCGCCAGCTGCCATAGTGGAACTGGCTGAAATACCCGGCGCCGACACAGGCGACACGAATGAACTGCTGGCTGCTCACGCCAAAAACACCCTGTCCGCCACCGCCCGCGCTGCGGCCAGCGTGTCGGCTTCTCCGCCAAGATCACGGGTCAGAATTCGGCCCTCGGATACGACGCTGTCGACTGCCGCGTGCAGCCGTTGCCCATCGCGCGACAACGCGGGGTTTTGATGCCGCAACCCAAGCCATTCCAGCATCATCGCCGCCGACTGGAACATGGCAAACGGATTGGCGATGCCTTCCCCGGCAATGTCAGGGGCGGATCCGTGACAGGGCTGGAACACCGCATGATCCAGACCAATGTCAGCCGAGGGCGCCAGCCCCAGCCCTCCCATCAGACCGGCCCCAAGGTCAGACAGGATGTCTCCGAACATGTTTTCCGTGACAACAACATCAAATTCCCAAGGCTTCTGAACCATCCACAAGGCCGTTGCATCCACATAGGCATGATCCGCAACCAAATCCGGGTGACGCTCAGCCTCGGCATCGAACAGATCCCGGAAGAATGCAAAGGCACGGAAGACGTTGGCCTTGTCCACACAGGTGACACGACCCCGACCCTGCCCGGATGCCTTTCGGTCATGCGCCAACTGGAAGGTGAACCGAAACAGCTTTTCGCAGACCTCTCGGGTGATCAGCAGCGTCTCGCGCGCCTCATCCTCGGTCACTACTCCGCACCCCTGGGTGTGAAACAACCCCTCAGTGCTTTCGCGGATCAGAACAAAGTCAATTTCCTTACCCGGCGGCAGGACCAACGGTGTTGCTTGCCCAGCTCTCACCCGCACAGGGCGCACACCGGCAAACAGCCCCAACGCCTTACGGAGGTCGATCTGAGGTGAAATCTCGGTCCCATCCGGGTACCGAACGTCCGGCAAACCCATTGCGGACAGTAGAATGGCATCCGCCTGCCGCGCCGCATCCATTGACGTTTTCGGAAATGATTCTCCGGTTTGCGCATAGTGGGCTGCCCCGGCCGGAACCTCCCGAAACTCAAGTCTATAGTCCTCGGTCTGCTCAGACAGCTGCGCAAGGATGCTTAGCGTCGGAGCCATGATTTCCGGGCCGATCCCGTCCCCGTGGAACACTGCAATCTCTAGTTTCTCGGCCATCTGCGCCCTGCGTCCTTTTCCTGTGTTCTTGCGTTCGACCTTAAATCAATTCCGGTCGTTGACAACGCATTGTGTAACGTATACGCAATTAAATGCAACAACAAACACATCACTGCATCTGGGAGGAAAAGATGAAGTCGAAAATCGCAAGGTTGGCAGCGGCCGCCCTAATGTCGGCAGGTGCCGCAGGGCTCGTCAGCGCACAGGAATATCCGTACCGGGACATTACCACCGCCGTCGTCTGGGGCGCCGGAGGCGGTACCGACACCATCAACCGGATGATCATGGCCGAGATGGAGAAACATCTGCCGGTGTCGATCAACGTGATCAACCAGACCGGAGGCGTGGCGGGTTCAAACGGAATGGTCTACGTCATGAACCAGCCTGATGACGGCTATACGTTGGTGGGACTTTCCGAATCGAACGTGACCGCCGCCGTCCAGGGCGGCTGGGACAAAAAGTTCGACTACTGGTATCCGTTCATCGTTGGCGGCTCGCCTGATTTGATCTCGGTTCCCGCCGACAGCCCCTACAACAGCCTTGAAGAGCTGGTGGACGCGGCGAAGGCCGCGCACGGAACCATCCCCGCGGCAGCCTCGGGTGCGGGATCCATCCACCACCTGAACCTGCTGGCCATTGAAAAGGGCTCGGGCGCCGAGTTCAAATTCGTCCCCTACAAAGGCTCAGCTCCGGGGCAAGAGGCCGCCATCGCCGGTGAAGTTGCGCTGGTCGTGACCTCGCTGGCGGAACAGGCCCCGCTGATCGAAGGCGGACAGTTGCGCCCGCTGGCGATGCTGACACCTGAAAACGCGGAAATCGCGGGAATGACCGTTCCTTCGGCCTTTGGCATCTATGACGGGCTCGACCAATATTTGCCGCTGAAACAGGCAATCGGCTTTGCGGTCCACAATTCGGCAAGCGACGATGTAAAGGCAAAACTGGCCGAAGCATTCCAGAAAGCCATGGCCTCGCAGGCCGTGGCCGATTGGGCCGCGGCAAACAATTATGACATCGGCGGACAGTACGGACCCGAGGCGCAGAAGCTGTTCTCGACGTTGGAATCCACCTTTGCATACACCCTGCAAGATTTGGGTGCGACGACCGTCGATCCGGCCTCTCTGGGCATCGAGAAGCCCTGAGCGACAAACGATCTTGGGGGCGCGGTTCCGCGCCCCTTTTTTGCACGGGAGGGCAAAGTTGGAAAAGGCTGAGGACATTCTGGTCCTGCGCGCACGGGATTTCTGGGCGTCGCTGGTTTTGGGGGCGACATCGGTGTTCTTTCTGTGGAAGACCATGGACATCCCCTTGTGGGGTGAAAACAAGGCGGGGGTCAGCGGTACCCAATGGTACGACTCAGCAGCCATTGTTCCGTTGTTCATCTTTGTGGGCCTGTTGTGCCTCTCGATCGCGCTGTTCGTGATTTCGGTCCGGTCCGGCGGGGCGCGGCACGCCCTTGGTGCGGCTGGCATCGGCTGGAACCCTGACGAAGCATTTCGGTTTTCCACCATTGGCCTGATCCTTCTGGCTTATGTGGGCGGGCTGGTGCCGCGCGTCGATTTCATCCTGTGTTCCGGCCTTCTGATTACCGCTCTCATATTTGGGTATTACGGTAGGCACCCGCGGCGCGCGATGATCGCCTGCGGCGCCGTTTGCCTGGCTGGGTTCACATCCTGGTTGCTCTACCCTGCTCAAGCCGACTGGAACGCACATGCGGACGACTGGATCACGTTGGGCATTTGGGTTGCCCTGACGATCCCGGTTTTAATCAAAGCCCGGTCCGAGCGGCTTTTGCGGGTTGTCCCCTACATTGCCGTCCTCGCCCCGTTTACCCTGGTTTGCGCAATGGCCTTCGGATTTCGCCAGAATGTTCCGGCCCGTGGTGGCCTGCTGTTTCAACAAATCGAGTACCACTATTACGTGACGCTCCGCCCGATCTGGAAAGGCTAAGACCATGGAGTTCGTCTTGTCTCAGCTGGCGGGTTTCGGCCATGCCTTCACTGCGCTGGTCGTCGATCCGCTGACCTATCTCTATCTGGTTTTCTCGGTCTTTCTGGGCATCACATTCGGTGCCCTGCCCGGCCTGACCGCGACCCTTGCCGTGACCATTCTGACCGGTTTCTTCGGCAACAAGATCCCGCTGGACTACTCTTTGATCGCGCTGCTGGGCGCTTATGTGGGGGCGATTTACGGCGGGTCCTATCCCTCGATCCTGCTGAACATCCCGGGTACCGCCGCCAGCGCCGCCACCGCAATGGACGGTCACCCGCTTGCCAAGGCCGGGCGCGGAGGTGAGGCGCTTGGATTGACGACGACGGCCAGTTTCATCGGGACCATCATCGGCACACTCACGCTCCTGATCTTCGTCTGGGCGCTGCTGCTTGTTTCAAAGAACATCGCCAGCCCCGAAAAGGCGTTGCTGGCCCTGTTCGGTATCCTTCTGTCTGGCACGCTCATGAGCGAGGACCTGGTGCTGAAGGGGTGGATTTCTGGTCTGATCGGGCTTGCCATGGCCATGGTCGGACTTGACCCTTTGCTGTCCGAGCCCCGCTACACCTTCGGCTGGTCCTACATGATGAGCGGGTTCCAGGTGGTGCCCGTTCTCATGGGGGCGTTCGCGATCCCTCAGATCATCGAAGGCCTGCGCCATGTCGAAGCCGGCAAGGTCATGGCTCTGAAAGGCTCGATCCTGCCAAATCTCTCGACGGTTCGCCGTCACCTGCCCACCATCGGCAGGTCCGGCGTGATCGGCACCGGCGTTGGTGCCCTGCCGGGCGTCGGCGAGGATGTTGCCGGATGGGTCAGCTACGGTGTCGGCAAAACCGTTTCGAAGGATGGGAAGAACTTCGGCAAAGGTTCACTGGACGGGCTTTTGTGTTCAGAGACCGCCAACAACGCCTGCATCGGCGGCGCACTGATCCCGCTGTTGGTGCTGGGCATCCCCGGCTCGCCACCCGCGGCCGCGCTGCTGGGGGCGTTCAAAATCAACAACGTCATCCCCGGCCCCACGATCGACCCCGAAATCATCCTGCGGGTCGTGGCCATCCTGGTGCTGGCATCGTTGACGATGTTCCTGATGGGCCTTTTCACCGCGCGGGTCTTCATCAAGATTCTCAAAATCCCGCAAACCGTTTTCTTGCCCGTCGTGATGGTTCTGACCACGATTGGGTCGTTCAGTGTGGGCGGCGGCATCAATGACCTTTACCTCATGCTGGGGGTCGGCTTCGTGGCGTATTTCATGAACCTGATGAAATATCCGATTGCGCCGCTGGTCATTGGCGTCATCCTTGGCGGGTTGTTCGACGAGACATTCCGCCGGTCACTGTTCCTGTCGGATGGCGATCTGTCGGTATTTGTTTCTCGACCCGGAGCAGCAATTCTGCTGGTGTTGAACCTGGCGCTGATCCTCAGCCAATTGCCTCCGGTCAAACGCCTGTTCGCCCGTCTGAAAGGAGCGCCCGCCTGATGTATGCCGTTACCGTAACCTTCGAGTTGAAGCCCGGGACACGCGAGCGTTTCCTGCCTCTGATGCTGGGCAACGCGCGCAAGTCGTTGAGCGACGAACCCGGGTGCCTGCAATTCGACGTCTGCGCAGGGGACGATCCGGCCATCGTTTTTCTGTATGAGATCTACTCGAACGCCGACGCTTTCAGGATCCACTTGGACAGTCCGCATTTCAAGACATTCGATCTGGCGGTTTCGGATATGGTGGTCCGAAAGCAGGTCAACACGTTCTCCGAGGTCATGCGATGAACGACTGGGAAGTCTATGCCATCAAATATGCGGACAGAAATGCCCGCACCCGCGCTGACAGCTTCATTTTGGATGACGATCACGCGGCTCCTCATGCCATGGACTACTACCTGTGGCTGCTCAGGCGCGGCACGCAGGTCATTCTGGTGGATACCGGGTATGACACCGACGAAGGGCTGAGCCGCGGACGGCCTATTGCCATGGATCCGCGTGAAGCCTTGCTGCCTTTCGGGATCGCGCCAGAGGCCATTCAGCAAGTGATCGTCACGCACCTGCACTATGACCACGCAGGGGGTCTGCACCTGTTTCCAAACGCCACGTTGCATATGCAGTCGGCCGAGATGGCCTTTGCCACGGGTCCCTGCATGTGCCACGACACTCTGCGCGCGCCATTTTCGGCCGGTCATATCTGCGAGGCGGTCAAGCGGCTTTATTCCGGCAAAGTGGTTTTCCACGACGGCGACGCCGAGTTGGTCGACGGTGTCACGGTCCACTGCATCGGCGGCCACTCCCGCGGGCTGCAATGCGTACGGGTCCGAACTGCCAGCGGCTGGATGGTTTTGGCGTCGGACGCATCGCATTACTACGAGAACTTCATGGCCCGAAAACCATTTCCCATTGTGGTCGACCTGCAGGACATGCTGGACGGCTTTGACAAGCTGCAAAGCCTCGCGTCTGCCCCTGGCCTGATCATCCCAGGCCACGATCCGCTGGTCCGGTCCGTTTTTGCCCCGGGACCAGCCGACCACATCAACCGTTTGGACACGGGGCCAATCAGAGAGATCAAACTATGAAGATCGGAGTCATTGCCGATGATTTCACCGGCGCATCCGACATTGGCCTGACCCTCGCTGAGGGCGGCATGCGCGTCAGCCAGTTTGTTGGCATCCCAAAGGGCCACGCGGACCAGGATCTGGATGCGGCCGTGGTTGCGCTCAAGTCACGCACGGCCCCGGTTGACGAGGCGGTGCGCGACAGTCTGGCAGCCTGTGACTGGCTGCTATCCCAAGGTGCGCAGCAAATCGTCTTCAAGGTCTGTTCGACCTTCGACAGCACCGCAAAGGGCAATATCGGTCCGGTTCTGGATGCGCTGACGGAAAGGCTGAACGCTCCGACCACGATCGTCTGTCCGGCTTTTCCCGAAAATGGGCGCAGTGTTTACCAAGGGCACCTGTTCGTGCAGGACAAGCTGTTGAATGAAAGCGGCATGCAGAACCATCCACTGACTCCGATGACCGACCCTGATCTCCGGCGTCTGCTGGCCGCTCAGTCCGCCCGTCCGGTCCATCATGTGGCCGCCTTGTTGGTCATGCAGGGGGCTGCAGCCATTCAGTCTGCCCTGCCTGCCAAAGGTCATACGATTGTCGACGCGATCCGCGACGCAGACCTGCTGGAAATCGGCAAGGCTGCCCGCGATACCCTGCTCCTTTGCGGCGGGTCCGGGATCGCGCTTGGGTTGCCAGAAAATTTTGGCTTCAAACCGCGACACCCACAGTGGGACGGCGTGTCCGGACCCGGCATTGTGCTGTCAGGATCCTGCAGTCGCGCCACCCGAGAGCAAGTCGCGCGCTACCGGGACATCGCCCCACACCGCGAGGTCACCGCGCGGGACGCGGTCAGCGGCTCGATCTCGGTGGAAGAATTGGTCAACTGGGCGCTCGAGCAGAAACAACCGCCGCTGATCTACTCTTCGGCCGATCCACAAGTCGTGAGGCAAGCACAGGGCTCCTTCGGCAAGGAAAAGGCATCTGCCGCGATCGAAAACCTGTTCTCTGATCTCTCCCGCAGCCTGCGGACCGCGGGCTTCCGACGGATGGTCATTGCAGGGGGTGAGACTTCGGGCGCGGTTGTCCAGGGCCTGCGCGCACAGCAGTTGCAGATCGGCCCCCGCTTGGCAGCCGGCGTTCCCATGGTACTCCTGGCCGGCAACCCGTCCGTTGCACTGGCGCTGAAATCGGGCAATTTCGGCGGCCCCGATTTCTTTGCGGACGCCTTGAACAGAATGGAGCAACAACAATGAGCGAGGCGGCGAAGCTGCGGGAAGAAATCTGTCTGCTTGCAAAGTCGATGTTCGACCGGGGACTGACCTGCGGCGCGTCGGGCAACATCTCGGCCCGGCTGTCCGACGGAACGATCCTGGTAACGCCGACCGGCAGTTCGATGGGGTTTCTCGACCCGGCACGGATCAGCCATCTGGATGCCCGGTTTCAGCACATTGATGGCGACTTGCCGACCAAGGAAGTCCCTCTGCACTCGGCCTTCTACGACACAAGGCAGCAGACCGGGGCTGTGGTCCACCTCCACTCGACGCATTCGGTGGCCTGGTCCATGCTTCCCGAAGTTGACCCCGAAGACGTTCTGCCGCCTTTGACCCCGTATTCAATCATGCGGGTCGGTCGGGTGAAATTACTGCCATTCTTCCTGCCCGGCGACCCTGAAATGGGAAATGCGGTCCGGGGACTGGCCGGACAGCGCAGCGCGGTGCTGCTGGCCAATCACGGCCCTGTGGTTGCCGGCAAAGACATCTGGGCGGCCAGTTTCGCAATGGAGGAACTGGAGGAAACCGCAAAACTCGCCCTGTTGACCCGAGGACTGAACCCTCGCCAGCTAAGCGCCGAACAGATTTCAGCCCTGTACGACATGACAGGCCACAGCAAGTAGCCGGTTCGAACACCCGCTGCCCTGACAACACGCTTTGCGATCCAATCGGCCGGATTTCGGCTATTGTCGCCAGCTTTTGCGTCCATTTCTGGCAATGATCATCTCAAGCTTGCTCAATTACCCTGCGTAAATTACCATTTTCGGCGGGGGACTGTGTCGTTGAATGGTTTAAAGCTGCTTTTTGTGCAGGCAGGGTTCGGTCCGGGTGGTGCGGAAAAAGTCATCGCCATGTTGTCGAACCATTTCGTAGAACGCGGTTGCGAGGTTCACGCAACGGCGTTCAGCATGCCGGAAAACGGTCCCTATTTCTCGATGAACGAAAAAGTGCGGACCAGCGCGCTGTCCGGCAGGCGCGGACAGTTCAATAGGATCACGCACGTCCGTTCTGTCATTCGCGAGCTACGACCCGATGTCGTGATTTCGTTTCTGACCAAAGTGAATGTAATCACCTTGATCGCCACACTGGACTCCAAGCTGCCGGTCATCATTTCGGAACGGAACAACCCACGTCTGCAGGACGCACACCCCGGATGGGCGCGACTGCAATCCGTTCTGGGCCGAAGGTCAAAGGCTGTCGTTGCATTGACGCAAAAAGGTCTGGCGGATCTGCCCGGCCCGCTCCGCCGTCGCGGTCGGGTCATACCGAACCCGATCGAGCCTTTCACACGCGCGCAGGTGTCGAACTCCGAAAAAGCGCGTCACCTGGTCTCGGTTGGTCGTCTGGTGCCGCAGAAGGGTTTTCACCTTCTTCTGGAAACCATGGCCAGGATCTATGCCGAGTGCCCATGGACCACCCTGACGATCTACGGTGAAGGTCCCGAGCGTCCCGCACTCGAGCAATTGCGCAAGTCTCTCGGTCTTGAGGGCTGCGTTCATTTGCCAGGCAACACGGCCCGGGCCGGCGACTGGGCCAACGACGCCGACGTCGTGGTTGGGTCTTCGCTGTATGAAGGGTTTCACAATGTTGTCGCCGAAGCTGTCGTCAGCGGGATCCCGGTCGTCTCATTCGATTGTAACTATGGTCCGTCCGAATTCATCCGCCACGGCCGAAATGGCTATCTGGTTCCGACCGGCGACGTCACCGGACTGGCAGAAGCCGCCATTCGTCTGATCAATGACCCGACAGCCCGCGCGGGAATGGCAAACGAATCTGATGAGTTAAGGGCGCTTCTTTCTCCAGAGAGGGTATACTCCGCGTGGGAGAGCGTCGTCGCGGACGCAGTTGCGCGAAACGGTCGAATGATCTGACGAGACCCGACACGGTCGACCATCCCACCATGCCAAATCCTGAGCGGGGACAGGCTGATTTTGGCCTGCCCTCAACCCTGCTCTGTTAATTTTCATTATTGACAACTTACGCGCCATAGTTATTTGTCAAAAATGACAATAAAGGAACCCCAATGCCCCGGCCTACGCTCAAAGACCAACGATCTGCTGAAATACTCAATGCCTACCTGACCTGTGTGGCCCGTTTCGGACTGGAAGGCGCAACACAAGAACGCATCGCGGCGGAGGCTGGTGTCAAACGGCCCTTGTTGCGCCACTACTTGGGAAACCGGGATGACATGACGGCGGCATTGGCAGACCACGTGATCAACGCTTTTGCCGAAGTGACAGAGGCGGTCTCGGTTCACTTCGGGTCGCAGGGTGAGCCATCTGAGTTGATTGATGCCCTGTTTGACGACGGGCACGGCCATGATCCCCGGCTGATGCTGGCTTGGCAGGCTTTGGCAACGGCCGCAGAACGCATTCCTGACCTGGGCCCCAAACTGACCCAAAGCTACGCCGACTTTCTGGCCGTCATCGAAGGCAATCTGGCCCGCGCCTATCCATCGGCACCTCCCGAACGCATTCGGGCCGTCGCCCATGGAGTAACCGCTTGCGCTCAGAACATCGACGCGCTTGTCCCGATTTCACCGCCAGCTCAGTGGCGCGACGATCTGAAAGCGGCGGCGCTGGCGTTGCTTGCAAGCTTGGAGAGTGACGCATGATCAATCTCCCCAGACTGATCAACTACGCAGCCCTACCCGTTCTTTTGGTGGCCACATGGCTGGGGCTCCAATGGCCCTGGGGGCTGGTATTCCTCTGGTGGGCCATACCGTCGATCCGCAGCGGCCAAGCTTTCCTGATCAATACCGTCAACCGCGAAACCGATCCACTCCTGTTCTGGACCGTTACTGTTCTTTGGATGGTCTTCGGCGGCCTGATGGTTACCGCCGACATCGCACCGGCCGACTATCCGGCCTGACTGGTCTGAGAGGTTTTCATGACACGAATGTATCACCGGCTTCCCGCCTCTGCCTATACAGCGCAGGACTGGTACGGCCGCGAGCAAGAACTGATCTTCTCTCGCACCTGGCGATATGCCGGGTTTGCCGAGGATGTACCCGAGCCCGGACATTACATCTCGGTCCAGGCAGGTTTGCACAACATCTTCGTCGTAATGGGGCGCGACCGTCGGCTGCGGGCGTTCCACAACATCTGCCGTCACCGCGGAACCCAATTGATCCGTGCAGTGGGCAAAACACAGAAGGCACTGACCTGCCCCTATCACGATTGGACCTACGATCTGGAAGGCAACCTGATCTCGGTCCCGGATGAAGACCGCGAATATCCTGGCGGCATCGACAAATCTTGCCTCGGGTTGAAACCCGCAAGCGTCGATCTCTGGCGCGGGATGATCTTCGTACACCCTAACCCGCAGGCGCCGAGCCTTGCGGAGTGGTTCGGGCCCGTGGATCCGTTGCTGGGCCCGCACAAGCCCGAAGAATTGGTCGAATACGGCGAAGCCCGCCAAAGCTATGAGATCCGCGCCAACTGGAAGATCGTGGTTGAGAACTACATCGACGTCTTCCACCTGAGCCACCTGCATTCGAACACGCTTCACATGTATGACCACGGTCGCGCAGAATACGGCTGGAAAGGTCCACACTATCATTTTTGGGAGCCGCCCGCGTCAGACTATGCCCGCGCGCTCGAGAAAAACCTGCCCACTCCGCGAGTAATCCCGAAACCGCACGTTGGCGCCTGGGTGCCGATGCTGTTTCCGGGCATTGGCTTGGCTGGCAGTGAAGACAGCTGGAACATCTTCATCATCACGCCACTCGCGCCCGACCGAACGCGAGTGGAAAACCGCACCCGATGGGCCAGCGCGTCGGCGTGGGAGTACTCGCGGCAGCAATGGTCATCTTACGCGTTCTGGCGTGACTTCGGTGGCACGAAGTACAAAGGCGACCACGCGTTGGGCAAAGATGATCCGATGGCCTCGGGCGATTTCACGACCGAAGATGTCTATGCCTGCGAACAGCAACAGAAATCCTTGGCAAGCCCGTTGTTTGAAGTCGGCCCCGCCTCTGTCGGAGAAGGCCCGGTTTTGCAGCATCAGCAAGTTGTTATGGACTTCATGACGAAAGCTGAGGCCGAGACATGACCAGGCCCAAAACACTCTCCCCAAACGCCATCCCTGGGCCGGCACCAATCATCCCGCGCCCAACTGCCCAGAACCCAAAGGTCATCCTGTGAGACTTCGCATTCTTGCCAGCTTGGTTGGGATCGCCCTGGCAGGCGGACTGGCTCTCGCCGCGCCCGGCAGCGACCCGAAGGCGGTTGCCGAACGTCAGCTATCTGTCCCCAACTCTCAGATCGCGTGGAGCGACTGGGATCCCGAAGCGATCCACACGATCACCGTAAAATATGGTCAGGGCCAGCCGGATAATCACTTTAGCTATTCGGTGGCCGATTGGGCCCAGCGAAAGGGCGACCCCGGCTTTGAACCTGTCCCAGAGCTGCAGGGGTATGTGGAAACAGAGCGCTCACCCCCGCGGATCGTGATCACGGAAGAGCCGGGCAGCGCCACGGCAACAGCGGTCACCACAGTCAAGTACGACTGGCAGGGTCACGCAGGTACGATGGCTCAAACCGACCGCTTTTCGCTGACGCGCAAAGGCCGAAAATGGGTGATCCGCGCACTGCACACCACCATGGATTATCGCTGACTGAAGATGGCCGTCTTTTGCTCAGGAAAGGACCACTCGTGACCCGCAAATTCTTCCCCTTGTCCGTGGCTGAAATCCGACCTGAAATCGGTGGCGAAGCAACCACCGTCGTGCTGGACGTACCACCAGCCCTGACTGAGCTGTTTCGCTGGTCCCCCGGCCAACATCTGACACTGCGCTTCGGCCTGAGCGGGAAAGAGCAGCGACGCTGCTACACCATCTCAAACCCGCCAGACGAAGCGCTGCGGATCACCGTGAAACGCGTTTCCGAAGGATTGGTGTCGAACCATATCGGCGACACCCTGCGCGCCGGAGATGCGGTCGAGGCGATGCCACCCTTTGGCCGCTTCACGCTGGAACCCAACGCAACTGCACGACGCACGCACTACTTTTTTGGCGCGGGCAGCGGGTTGACTCCGCTTTATGCGATGATCCGAGCCGTGCTTGACCACGAGCCACATTCCGTCGCCCATCTAATCTACGGCAACCGGTCCGAGAATGAGATTCTGTTTCGGGAAACGCTGGACGCCCTTGTCGAGGCCAACCCATACCGGTTCACCTTGCGCCATGTCTTGTCTGCCCGATCGCTGTTGAACTGGTTCAGCCCCTGGCGAACCGGACGCGTTGACTCGGATGCGATCAAGGCCGCAATCGAAGAGTCACCCCCCATCGCACAGGACGTCCAGTATTGGATATGCGGCCCTGGCAGCATGAACTCAGTCGTTCGGGCAGCGCTGAACGCGCTGGATGTGCCCGATTCTCGCATCCACATGGAAAGCTTCGGCGCCGACCCAGTTCAGGACATGAACCAATCCGGCATGGCGGCCACAGCGAGGGTGACGCTGGATGGGAAAACCCGCGATGTGCCTATCGAGGCTGGGCAAACGATCCTGGAGGCCGCCATTGCAGCGGGACTGGCGCCGCCCTTCAGCTGCCAGTCAGGCGTCTGCGGCGCATGCCGCGCAATTCGGACAGAGGGTCAGGTTCAAATGCGGGCGCACATGGCCCTCGATCAGAACGACATCGCACGCGGTGAAGTTTTGACCTGCCAAGCCGTTCCCAAAAGCAAAGAACTGGCCGTGCAGTTCCCCGATACGTAACAGCCCCGGCACCACCCATCACCGCTCGACTGTAAGGATCCAAGCACGCCACACTTGTTCGCCCAACGTGTCCGGGTCAAAGAACGGCCGATCCCGCGCGGTGCGCAAAAACTGTGGGTATTCAAGGTGAATGGCGGAGAGACAGGGATTCGAACCCTGGAGACGGTTTCCCGCCTACACACTTTCCAGGCGTGCGCCTTCGACCACTCGGCCACCTCTCCGTGCCGGCGATATTTGGACCAACGAACAGGGATTTGCAAGGGCCGATTGCGCGGAAATCCAGGGGATCCGCAAGTTGCCCGAAGCTCCCCCACCCCAAACGATTGAGCGGGGTCGCTTCGGTCTCGTCCAGCCGGCGAAATGTTGCTGTAGTCCTCTGACTACAGCTCTTCGCCGTTGTCTCCGTCCATGTCCGCCTCGGTCAGGCCCATCGGCGCCGAGCTTGCGTCGTCGGTGTTAACAGGTTCCTGTTGATCCGGCTGTTGGGGCTTGGCGGCCTTGTTGGCCGGTTGCACCAGAACCTCGGGGTTGCGCAGCCAGAGATCGCGCTGCGCGAATGGAATCTCGATCCCTTCTTCGGTGAAGCGCCGGTTGATTTCGTGGTTCATGTCCGACTTTACGGACAAGACCCAGTTCACGTCACGCAGGATCGCTCTGATTTCGAAATCCAGCGAGTCCGCGCCAAACCCCTGGAACACGACGTTGGGTGCCGGGTTGGCCAACACCATTGGATGCGCATTCGCGATTTCGCCCAGGATCTTCTCAACCTTGCGAGTGTCGGTCCCATAGGCGACGCCAACCGGAACGATGACCCGTCCGATGGTGTTGCCGCGGGTATAGTTGGTCACCACACCGCTGATCAGGTCCGAGTTCGGAACGATCACATCGGTCCGGTCAAAGGTTTCCACCCGTGTCGAGCGCACCGAGATGTCGCGCACATAACCCATCATCCCGTTGACATCGATCCAGTCCCCTTTGGCAATCGGCCGTTCGACCAACAGGATGATGCCCGATACAAAATTCGACACGATTGTCTGCAATCCGAAACCGATGCCCACAGACAACGCACCCGCGACGATCGCCAGTGACGACAGATCAAAGCCCGCGACAATGATCGCAGCCAGTGCTGCAAGGAAAATTCCCACATAGCCCGTTCCTGCGACGATCGCGTTCTGCCCCCCCGGATCGATGCTGGTTTTGGGAAGCAACGAGTTACGCAAACCGCTCTGCAGTAGTCTCGTCAGCATGTAACCGATCGCAAATACGGCCGCGAAAGTCAGGAAGTTGCTGGGCGAGATCGTCACGCCGCCGATGTCAAATCCCATCAGAAGCCGGGACCACGCCTCGCGCAGGTCCGAGTCGCGCGCGCCCCAATACAGCGCCAGAATGGGCAACGACAGAATGGCCAGAACGAACCCGACCAGCACCGAGAACAACGAGTCGCTGGCCGCGTCGCCCTGCCCCGTCAGCCAGCCATAGATCGAGCTGATGAACCTCTGGAAGATGACGATGGCCGTTATCAGGACCAGCGTTTTGACCGATGGGAACACGATCGCTTCGGCGGCATTGGTATAGCCAATGGCAGCCAGGACAACGCTTGCGATGCCCAGGAAAAACAGCGCCCGACGGAGCAGTTCAACCAGCTGACTGAACCCTGCCGCCCGTGCCGACTGGCCCTGCTCAGTCTCATCCTCGGATCCTTCAGGGCGGCGGATTTGGCGGATCCGCAGCAGCAACAGGGCTGTCACGAGTATGACCGGGAAGCTAACGACGGCGCGAGTAGCCTCGGAGGTGTTTTCGATCCGTTCGAACAATTGGCCCAGTTCATGCAGGATCAGCATCAGCGCGAGCAGATCCAGATAAACCCGCAGCTCCTTGATCGTATTTGCCGACAGGACTTTGAAACCCCGTTCTTCGCCCATCAAATAGACCTGACGACCGATCCAGTCGTAAAACAGGATGATCGCGGCCCAATACGGAATTTCCTGGATCAGCAATGTGCCGCGCAACCCCGGTACTCCGGTCATGACCACCGCTTGAACGATGATGGCAACCCCGAACCATGGCAGGATGATCCGGAACAGCGACACGACGAATGTCCATACGCCACGCCCGGAACCTCCGAACCGCCGCAGATAATCCCCAGCTTTCTCCGACCATGATCGCCCGAACAGCAGCAGGATCGCGGCCACCGCGAGCAGAATACTGATGGCAAGTCCGCTCTCTTTCAGCTTTTCACGGACAACAGCCGAACGCATGTTGGCCTTCGTCTCGTTAGTCAATGCACGGCCAGCTTCGGTTACGTCCACCCAGGCAGGCGCCCAATGCGCGGGGTTGAGCGGCGATGGCCCACGCTCAAGAAACTCTTTCCGCTGCCGTTCACGGATGATCTTGTCGATTTCGCTGATCAGGCCGTTGGCACGGCTGTAGGCCTCTTCCGAGATGATCCGCGGCACCTTCAGGCCGTTGAGTTGCTGCTCGAGGTTCTCTCGCAAGCTGGCGATGTCTTCGGGTTCCGAAGATCCGTCATCGGGTTTGGGCCCCAATGCCTTGAGCTGGCTTTCCAGCGTTTGAATGCGATCCGTGTTCGCACTTCGGGCGCGATTGAAGTCGTCCCGATAACCACTTATTTCAGTGCGCAATTTCTCCATCGAGGCATTCGATGCCCGATTGGCTTCGATCACCTTCTCGGCACGCTCGGCGGTGCTGAGCCATCCCTGGTAGTACTCGCTCTGACGGTCGGTCAGCTGCGCCGAGGCTCCGCCTGCGACGCCAAATGCGACCACAAACGCAAATGCCAGTAAAACGAGAAACTGCCGCAGCATCATACGTCCTCAAAAACACCCGGTATGCTGCGCGGGGCCTCGGTCATCCACTCTGGAACCGGCAACTCTTTTTCACTCAGGAAGTCGGGGTTGAACAGTTTCGACTGGTAGCGCGTGCCATAGTCGCACAACACGGTGACGATGGTGTGACCCGGACCCATTTCCTTGGCCAGCCTCACGGCGCCGGCAATGTTGATTGCGGTGGACCCACCCATGACCAACCCCTCTTCGCGCAGAAGATCGAAGATATAGGGCAACGCTTCGTTGTCCGTAATCTGGTAGGCGTGGTCGGGCTTGAACCCTTCAAGGTTTTTGGTGATGCGGACCTGGCCGATCCCCTCGGCGATCGAGCCACCCTCCATCGCGATTTCACCCGTCGTATAATAGGAATAGAGACCCGCACCCATCGGATCGGCGATACCGATCTTGACGCCCTTGGGCTGCAAAGCCTCGGCCACACCGGCCAGCGTTCCGCCCGATCCGACCGCGCAAATGAATCCATCGACCTTGCCGTCGGTCTGCTCCCAGATTTCCGGCCCAGTGGTCTCGACATGTGCCTGACGGTTCGCGACGTTGTCGAACTGGTTTGCCCAAATCGCACCATTGGGTTCGGTCTTGGCCAACTGCTCGGCCAGTCGCCGAGAGTAATGCACAAAATTGTTGGGATTCCGGTAAGGTGCAGCGGGAACCTGAACCAGTTGAGCCCCGGCGAGGCGCAGCATGTCCTTCTTCTCTTCGGATTGGGTTTCCGGGATGACGATCACGGTTTTGAACCCCATCGACGCGCCGACCAGCGCCAGACCGATGCCCGTGTTGCCCGCCGTCCCCTCGACAATCGTCCCGCCGGGCTTGAGATCACCGCGCGCAATGGCGTCGCGAATGATGAACAGCGCCGCGCGATCCTTGACCGACTGACCGGGGTTCATGAACTCGGCCTTCCCAAGGATTTCGCACCCGGTTTCTTCGCTGACACGGCGCAGCCGGATCAACGGAGTTTTTCCTACGGCGTCAGCAAGGTCTCGTGCAATGCGCATGGCACCCTCTTGTAAATTGGCGTTTTCGCAGATGTACAGGTGCCCTGCGCCGACCACAAGGCGGGATAGTCATCCCCGCAACCGATCGCGGTTGCGTGCCAACCAATGCGCCAGGGACAATAGAGGAAGGTCCTTGAAGACATGCCGGTCAACCATATCCATGAATTCGGCATATGGCAGAATCCTGCTGCGAATGTCCTCCCCCTCGGTCGCCAAGCCACCATTGTTGATCGAGGCGGTGAGGTCTCCAATCCCAACATAGAGGTGGATGTATTCGGTGGAAGATCCGCTCGAAGAATAAGCGCCACCTGCATATTCGAGCCGCGAGAACGACACCTGTGCCTCCTCCATGGCTTCCCTGTGGGCCGCCTGATCAGGGGTTTCTCCGGGGTCGATCATGCCGGCAACCGGCTCCCACATCCACGGCTCGGGGTCATCGATCAAAAATACCGGGGTTCGGAACTGCTCAACCAAAAGGACCGTATCGCGCAGAGGATCATACGGCAGCACCACGACCGCAGCACCCTGCAACAAACCATTCCGATTCAGAACCGGCCCCATCGACCCATCGTATCGGCGGTGCTGCAGTTCGATTTCTTCCATCCCGAAATAGTCGATGTATGCGCGCGTGTGGCGGTGAACGATCACATCATCGCCGGCGCTGCGTCCATCCCCGGTTTTTCGTTGCTGCGCCGCAAGCTTGGCCCACGCGCGGGTACGAATGGCAGGAAAGCTGCGCGCGATCCGAGAGGCATCAACCTTGCCGAGATATCCCATGACCTCATCCGCAGCCAAAAGGGTCATCGCACCCCACTCGGACACCCACTTTTCCAACGACCAGGGATCGGCCGGCGTCCATAACCCGGGGGCGGGAAAGAAGACTTGGGCGGAAACGGTCAATCCGCCTTCAAGGACGACCTCTTTGACGTGCAGGTCATAGTCGAACCCACCTTCGTAGAAGGCCAACCGTTTGATGTCTTGCGCAGTTAGGTTCTGCACCAAGATACCCCGTGCCGCTGCGCCGGGCGCCTCAAGGATCATCGGAAAGGCTTGGTCCTGCACCGCGTGAACCGCATGGTCCGGCAGCATCGCCGGCTCGGCCGCAAGATCCTGTCCCGAGCGACCCAAAACAAGTTCAAGCAGCGGCAAATACCGCAATGTGCCGTAGAAAAACAGATGGGTCATCGTAGGCTCGTGACTAGGGCGTCAGTTCCAGCGCCGCGAGGCGCCTTCGGTAAACAGGCCGGACAGCAGCGCACCAATCGCCAAGGTCGCGATGATCTCGGGCGAGATCAGTTGCTTGCCGAAATCCACACCGATCTGGAAGATGGCCAGCAATGCTTCGAATGGACCGTCATAGCGGTGACGCATCGCAAGCCGGAACATCTCGTACGTGCCCTGAACGAACAGGCCCCAAAACACCAGAGAAACCACTCCGGTCAGGCCATTGTTCACGGCTGCAGTCCAGCCGCGGCCAGCCCGTTTGCCCATGATGACCCAACCACACAAAAAACCAAGGACCAGGTTCACATAGGTAAAGTAGCCGTAGTCCTTTCCCTCTTCGCCGTTGTCGATGATCATGCCGGACACAAGGAAAGCCACCACCATGAGACTGAGCGCGGCAACAAGACGTGAGGCTGTCGGCATTCCGGTATTTCCGTGTGTTAGTTGGGTTTTGCTACGGTGATCTGTGTCACATCGCAATTGCCCGTGTCAAAGGCTGCGCCGCAGGCGGTCAAATAATAATTCCACATGCGGCGAAAACGCTCATCAAAGCCCATCGCAGCAACCTGGTCCCATTTGTCGTTGAACGTGTCGTACCAGCGCCGCAGGGTCAGGTCATAGCTTGGGCCGAACTCCTTCGACTTGACCACATCCAGACCGGCCTGCTGGATTTCCTGCCTCAGCACCGTCGGGGCCGGCAACATGCCGCCCGGAAAGATGTATTTCTGGATAAAGTCAACACCGTTCTTGTAGACGTCCCAGCGGCGGTCGGCCACTGTTATGATCTGAAGCGTGGCCCGTGCGCCGGGCTTCAGCCGGTCGCGGACCGTTTGAAAATAGACCGGCCAGTACTTTTGCCCAACGGCCTCGAACATCTCGATCGACGCAATGCCGTCATACTGCCCACGCTCGTCGCGATAGTCCTGCAGCTTGAAGGTCACCTTGTCGGAAAGACCAGCTTTTTCTATGCGTTGCGTCGCATACTTCAACTGTTCTTGACTGATGGTCAGGCCTGTGACCCTCAGGTCTCTTTCCTTGGCGGCGTATTCGGCAAAGCCACCCCAACCGCAGCCAATTTCAAGGATGTGGTCGCCCGGCTTTGCTCCCATCTCGTCGACCAGGCTGGCATATTTGGCCGTCTGAGCCTTTTCCAGACTTTCCTGACCGGTTTCGAACAGCGCGCTGGAGTAGGTCATCGTCTCGTCCAGCCACAGGCTGTAGAAATCATTGCCCAGATCGTAGTGGTACGAAATGTTCTTTTTGGCCTGTTTTCGGTTGTTCCGGTGCAGCCAGAACCGCAGGCGCTCATAGGCCTGAACCAAAAACTTGCCAGTGAAATCATCATACACCGTCTCGGTGCCCAGATGGACAAGATCCATGAAGGCGCGCAGGTCAGGTGTGCTCCACCCACCCTCAAGGTAGGCGTCGGAAAATCCGAGCTCGCCTTCACGGATCAGCCGCGCGAATACATCCGGGTCGTGAATATCAACGCGGGCGACAGGTCCGGGCTTGGCGCCTTCGTTGCGAAAAATGCGCCCGTCCGGCAGCGCGATGTCCAGCCGTCCGGACTCCATTCGCTGCAGCATCTTGAAGACCTGCGAAAAATATCTGGGCAGGCTTTTCTGCCCCTCTGTCGTCGTCAGGATCATCCGCTCTCCCCTGTGCGGTGGTCGGAGCAGGCTAGGACGGGATTCCGTTTCTGGCAAGTTTTCAATTCCTTACTGGTGTTTTCGGCCTTCGTAGGCGGCAAGCGCCCGCTGTCGCCCAACCTTCAGATCAACGACCGGATCAGGATAGGCATCCGTCGGAGACAGTCCCCATGACACCGGCACCGCATCGAAATAGGCAAGCGCCGTCTCGGGTGGGTTCTTTTGTCCTTCGGCCAGCCACCGGTGGACATAGGCGCCCGTGGGGTCAAACTTCTCGGCTTGGGTCTGCGGGTTGAAGATACGAAAGAACGGCGAGGCATCCGGCCCAGACCCGGCAACCCACTGCCACCCCATGGCATTCGCTGCCGGATCCCAATCGACCAGACAGTCCGCAAACCAATCCATGCCGATCTTCCAGTGCGTCATCAGGTGCTTGGTCAGGTAGCTGGCGACGATCATTCGGACGCGGTTGTGCATCCGCCCGGTGACATACATCTGCCGCAGGCCCGCATCTATCACCGGTATCCCCGTTCGCGCCATTGTCCAGGCTCGAACTTCGGGGGTGTCGGCGTCGGTGTTCCACGGAAACGCATCCCATTCCGGCTTCCAGTTCGCGCTCAGTAGATGCGGTGTGTGGTACATCAGGTGATATGCAAACTCGCGCCAGACAAGTTGGCGCAAGAAGCCCTCGGCCCCGGATGAACCGGAAAACCCTGCGCTCTGGACCCGATGCCAGATGGTTGCCGGGCTGATCTCGCCCAACGAAAGGTACTCGGATAGTCCCGATGTGCTGTCATCGCCCAGATCGTCGCGTTTTGCGGGATACGCGTCGAGCCGTTCGGTGAATTCGTCCAGCTGCGCAAATGCGGCGGCCTCGCCCGGTTCGACATGAGCCCGAACGACCGTTGCGCCACGACGCATATCCGCGCCAAGGTTCCAGGCCTCAAGCCCGTCCGACTGCGGCCATGATCGGGGTGCCGCGATCCGCGACGGTGCCGGCTTGGGAGCGTCGACCTGTCTCCCGCGCACAGCCCGCCACATGGGCGTAAAAACACGAAACGGCTGACCCGCCTGTGTGGCAACCGTCCAGGGCTCGAACAATAAATGCCCTGCAAAGGACTTGGCGGTTACGCCCTGCGCGGACAATGCAGCCTTTATCTTAGTGTCACGCCCGATGGATTCGGGATCATAGGCCCGCGACCAATAGACATCAGTTGCCCCTGTTTCCCGTATCAGGTCTTCAAGCGCGGCCAGCGCCGGGCCGCTTCGCAGGATCAGCTTGCTGCCCTTGCGCTCGAGGCTGTCAGACAATGCGGCAAGGCCGAGGCCCAGCCGCCATTTCGGAGCCGCGCCCAAGTCATCGACCAGCTGATCTCGCAGAAAAACAGGGATCACAGGTCGACCTGTCTGCGCTGCCGCAGCCAAAGCCGGGTGGTCAGTCAGGCGTAGATCACGCCGGAACCACAAAATGATTGGTGACTGCTCTTTGTCCATTTCCGCCCCGTTTTCATATGTCTACGGGGCGGAACTGTTACCGGATCACAAAACCCGGTCAAATGCTTCGAGCAATTGGTCGATCTCGTTTCGCGAGGTGTAGTGGGTGAAACTGACCCGTAGAACACCTTGCCCCAGATCGACACCCATGGCGGTCAGCGGGCGAACCGCGTAGAAATCACCACCGCCGGCCATGATGCCGTGTTTGGACAGATCAGCCGCGACGCTTTCGGCGTTGCGATTGACGGCCAAGGCCACGGTCGGAGCCCGGCGTTCGGCATCGAACGGGCCGATCAGGCGCATCGCGTTGCGATCCTTGAGCGCGTCCAGAAGCGGCTGCAGAAGCTCAACTTCGTGCGCACGCATCAGGTCGTGGACAAAAGCACCACGCGCAGAAGCCCCCGAGGATGGGCCGCCGTGGTGGTCGCAGAGTTGTTCGACATAGTCGGCCATGCCGGCGCTGGCGGCAATCTGAGCGTGGTCCGGTCCGGCCGGTGTGAACCGCTTGTACAGCACGTCTCCGTTGAAGAAATGCCCCTGATTGGGCAGCAGCTCGCCCAGCGTGCGCCGGATCACCATGCAGCCCTGATGCGGTCCGTAGGTCTTGTAGGACGAGAACAGGTAGATATCCGGCCCAAGGTCCCCCACGTTCGGGAAGCCGTGCGGTGCGTAGGACACACCATCCACGCAGACAAATGCCCCGGCCGCATGCGCGATCGCCGTGATTTCGGTGACCGGGTTGATCTCGGCGATCACGTTGGAACAGTGGGGAAAGCAAACCAGCCGCACCTTGTCGTCCAGCAGATTTTCCAGATCGGACGGATTCAACGAACCGGTTTCCGGGTCGATTTCCCATTCGCGAACCTCGATGCCGTCCTCGGCAAGGCGCCGCCAGGGCCCCGAGTTGGCTTCATGGTCCTGGTTGGTTACCACGATCGCTTCACCCGGTTTCATCCACTGCCGAAAGGCCTGCGCCAGTACGTAGGTGTTCTGCGTGGTCGAAGGGCCAAAGCTGAGTTCGTCGGTGTCCACGCCCAGCAGAGCCGCCATCCGGACACGTGCCTCATCCATCTCTTCGCCCGCCAGACGGCTGGCCTCGTAGGGCGCATATGGCTGTACCTTGCGCTGGGTATAGAAGCGGGTCAGCCGATCCAGAACGGGTTTGCAGGTATAGGAGCCGCCCGCGTTCTCAAAAAATGCCTGCCCTTTCAGGCTGGGTTCGGAAAAAGCCGGAAACTGCGCCCGAACGAAGTCAATATCCAGAGTGCCCATCGCACAATCCTTCTGTTGTCATGCCCAATGTTCCGAAGTTCCGCCCGCGCATGACACCGGACAACTCCGATACATGGCAGGTCTTCCAGCCAGCCACGGGTATCGCCGCGGCAGTTCGGCAGCCCGCACGAGAATGACGGGACCAAACGCCGTCAGTTAGCCCGGCCAACCCCGCGCGGTCAAGCCGGGCGTCTGATGCCAGCTTCTGTCATCAGCGCATGCCAAACTCACGGCACTCAAGACAAGAGAGGTTACAGATGAGTTATCTTCCGAAGGATTTTCTGGTGTGGGGCGAACTGCCCGTTTTCGACTTGGACAAGGCGGTAGAATTCTATGCCCACGCCACGGGGGCAGAACTTGCGGTCGACACATCCGGCCCGAACCCCATGGCCATGTTCCGCCCCGCTGACCCGGCAACGGGCGTGGCCTTGCATCTGTATCCGGGTAAGCCAGCAAAAGATGGTACCGGCCCAACCCTTCATCTGGCCGCAGAGGGCACGGCTGAAGAGATCATGGCCAGGGTCAAGGTTGCCGGGGGTCAGGTTGTCTCGGATCCGATCCAGATCCCGGCCGGTCGGTTCTTCTATGCGGTCGATCCCGACGGCAATTCCGTCGGCTTCTTCGAAGGCAGTCAGAGATGAAAAAAGGCCCCGGTGATGTAACCGGGGCCCTCTGTCAGTGGCGGTACGTTCAGTTGCGTCGGCGTTCGTTCACCAGACCGATGAAGATGGACACGCACATCAAAACCAACACGATCGCAAAAGGAAAGCCGGTGGCAATGGCCGCGGCCTGCAATGCGCCGAGCCCACCGCCCAGCAGCAGTACGACCGCGATGGCCCCTTCCAGCACGCACCAAAATACGCGCTGAGCCGTCGGAGCGTTGGTCTTGCCGCCAGCCGTGATGGTGTCGATCACCAGCGACCCCGAATCCGAGCTTGTGACGAAGAACACAACCACCAGAACGATACCGACGAACGACAGCAGTCCAGCCATCGGGAAGGCCTCGAACATCTTGAACATCTTCAGTTCCAGCGCCGCATCGGACAGAGCCTGCCCATTGCCGGACATGACCTGATCCAGAGCAGCTCCGCCGAAAACGCTCATCCACAGGGCGCCGACAAGCGTCGGGATAAGGATGACACAGGTCACGAACTCGCGGATCGTTCGGCCGCGCGAGATACGTGCGATGAACATGCCGACGAACGGTGACCAGGAGATCCACCAAGCCCAGTAGAAGGTGGTCCAGCCCTGCATGAAGTTCGTGTCTTCGCGCCCAACCCAATTGGACAGGCCCGGCAGCGCAACGACATATTCGATCATGCTGTCGAAGAACCCGGTCAGGATCGCCATGGTCGGCCCCACGATCAGGACCAGCAACAAAAGAAGCGCCGCCAGTACCATGTTGGCCTCGGACAGGCGTTTGACACCTTTGTCCAGTCCGGCGATCACCGAAATCAGGGCGAAGACCGTGATCAAGCCGATCAGCAGCACTTTCATCCCGTCCGTCACCGGAACATCAAACAGATAATTCAAACCGGCCAGCGCCTGTGTCGCCCCTAGGCCGAGCGAGGTCGCCAGACCGAAGATGGTCGCAAAGACCGCAAGCACATCGATGACATGCCCCAGCGGACCCCAAGTGGCCTCGCCGAACAGCGGATAAAAGACCGAACGCATCGTCAGGGGCAGCCCGCGATTGAAGCTGAAGAATGCCAAGGCCAGCGCAACGACCGCATAGATCGCCCAGGGGTGCATGCCCCAATGAAAGATCGTGGCTGCCATCGCCAGCTTCCGCGATGCGTCGGGATCCTCCAGCCCGGCGCCCAACGGTGCCCAGTCGGTGCGCAGACCGTCCTCTCCCACGGCGACACCACCAAGTGATGCGCCATAGTGCGAAATCGGCTCGGCCACGCCCCAGAAAACAAGCCCGATCCCCATGCCAGCGGCGAACAGCATCGAGAACCAACCCGCATAGCTGTAATCCGGTTTCGCATCGTCGCCGCCCAACCGGATCTTGCCCAGCGGCGTCACGATCAGCAGCAACGAAAATACAACGAAGATGTTGGCCGAAAGCATGAATACCCAGTCGAACTGGTTGGTCAGCGCGGGGCGCAACCAGCCGAAGAAATCGGCAGCCTGCTCGCGGAAAACCAGCGAAAAGAAGACGAAGGCGATGATGGTCAGGCCAGACACGGCAAAAACCGGATTATGAATATCCAGCCCCATGATCTGGATATTGTCCTGGCCGACCTCGTAGTCGGCATCTGAATTGTCGGACATTCTCTCTCCTCTCATTTTAATGCGCTTTTGATCGGGGAAAGATCGCTTTTTCGGTCTGCCGCCAGAGACTTTCCGGCGGGCAAAAGCGACACGCAAACCGGTCACACCGAGCATTTTCAGCAGACCGGAAGGCGTTGGGTTACCTAACGTCCGAACCGAGTCGGGCGTCAGGCAAACTGATGTGGTCTGTTGGGTCGGGTCTTTGGCTAGCCTTGAACCTTGGTATAGGTCCCCTCGCCTGCCAGGATTCCGCGGAACCCGCCAGGCTCGTCCAGTCCGAATACGATCAGCGGCAGATTGTTGTCGCGCGCCAGAGCGATGGCCGAAGCATCCATGACCTTCAAACGCTTGGCGAGAACGTCGTCATAGGTCACCGAGTCATAGCGGACAGCGTCCGAATGTACCTTGGGGTCCTTGTCGTAGACGCCATCGACCCCGTTCTTGCCCATGAAGATGGCCTCGCAGGTCATTTCGTTGGCACGCAACGTCGCTGCGGTATCTGTGGTGAAGTACGGGTTGCCGGTTCCAGCCGCAAAGATGCAAACCCGTTTCTTTTCCAAGTGGCGCACAGCGCGGCGGCGAATATAGGGCTCGCACACCTCGTCCATGCGGATGGCCGAGATCACCCGGGTGAAGACACCCAGGCCCTCAAGCGCGGATTGCATGGCCAGCGCGTTCATCACGGTCGCCAACATGCCCATGTAGTCGGCCGTGGTCCGTTCCATCCCTTGGGCCGAACCGGACAGGCCGCGAAAGATATTCCCTCCGCCGATGACCATGCAGATCTCGACCCCGAGATCGTGCACCGACTTCACCTCCTGCGCGATGCGCTGGACAGTCGGCGGATGCAGCCCGAATCCCTGATCCCCCATCAGCGCCTCGCCCGAGATTTTCAACATGACGCGTTTGTATGTCGTTTTTGGGGTTTCGGCAGTTGTGTTGGTGGAAGAAAGGCTCATGTTGCGCTCCGGGCTGGCACGGGTTTGTTTTCCGGCGCAAAATGAAGCAAAACCACCGCGGGTTCAATGCGGATGGTCAAGGAACAGGGCAAACACTCATGGCTGAAAACACAGCGTGCAATTTGCTGAACAGTCTGCCGCCCATTCCCGACGATCTGCCGGTCCTTATCATGGGGCCGACCGCATCGGGCAAATCAGCCCTTGCACTGGAGATTGCCGAACACGCGGGCGGGATCATCGTCAATGCGGATGCCAGCCAGGTTTATGACTGCTGGCGCATCATTTCCGCCCGACCCTCGATCGACGAAGAAGCTCGGGCTCCACACGCTCTCTATGGCCATGTCGCTTTTGATCAAGACTATTCGGCCGGCCACTGGCTGCGCGAGGTGCGGACTTATTTGTCAGGGCCGCAGCGTCCGATCATCGTGGGCGGAACAGGTCTCTACTTTTCGACGCTGACGGAAGGTATGGCAAACATCCCGGCAACGCCGCCCGAGTTGCGCAAGACTGCGGACGCGATCCCCCTGCCCGAGCTTCTGGTCGGGATTGATCCAAGGACACGAGACCGGATCGACACGCGCAACCGCGCCCGTGTGCAACGAGCCTGGGAGGTCGAGCAAGCCACGGGCCGGACTCTGGCGGATTGGCAGGACGACACGCCGCCACCGCTGCTGCCCCTGAATCAAGCGTTTCCGATCGTCGTGACGCCCGAGCGAGACTGGCTGATCACGCGCATCAATTCGCGCTTTGACCAGATGTTGCAGGCAGGTGCCCTGGACGAAGTTGCGGCGATGCGCAACAGGTACGACCCGAACCTGCCCTCGTGCAAGGCCATCGGAGTACCTGAGTTGATGGCCCATATCGAGGGGCGAATGACCTTGGCGGAGGCCCGCGAAAGAGCAACGATTGCGACACGCCAGTACGCCAAACGCCAGCGCACGTGGTGCCGTGCCCGGATGAAGCAATGGCATAACGTCGATCCGAGCCAAGGCTGAGTGGATCACTGACATCGCACCAAAACCTCGTCCGAAATCTTTTATTTTCAGCCACATAAGGGGTTTTCGACCGAAACCCGCCGGAAAAGGGAATCACAAGTTCCAGAATCAGACTTGCCGATACCAGCTCCGGCGACCACGGCTAAGGTTTCTCTGCAAATGTCGTTTTTGTGCACTTGATGACGATTTCGAACATTGACCTAAATTGGAATCTGGTGCCGAATGAACCCATGGGGATGCACAGAATTCGAAAAACCACATCCAAAATGACCTTGCTCGGCGCTGTCTGGCTTCGACGGGGACCAACAAATACCCATAATAATCTCACAGGGAGACATCCATGAAAACCAAGACATTGACCGGAGCACCGATGCACTGGGCTGCCGAAATGCACGCCCAGGAATATCGGGACGGCAAGCTGAGCCGCCGCGAGTTTCTGACGCGCACGACCAGCCTTGGTGTCACTGCCGCGGCCGCATACGGCATGGTCGGCCTGACCGCACCCGCCAAGGCCGCGGGCGAAGACGCCAAGAAAGAAGGTGGCACCCTGCGCGTTCAGCAGGAAGTTCGCGCGCTGAAGGATCCGCGCACCTATGACTGGTCGCAGATCGCCAACGTCACCCGTGGCACGCTGGAATACCTGGTCGAGTACAACTCGGACGGCACATTCCGCGGCATGCTGCTGGAGGGCTGGGAAGTCAACGACGATGCGACCGTCTACACGCTGAAGGTGCGTCAGGGCGTCAAGTGGAACAACGGTGACGATTTCACCGCCGAAGACGTGGCACGCAACATCGCGCGCTGGTGCGACAAGAGCTCGGAAACGAACTCGATGGCAGGCCGTTTTGCCACGCTGGTCGACGCAGATACCGGCCAGGCAATCGAAGGCGCGATCGAGGTTGTGGACTCGCACACCGTCAAGCTGAACCTGCCGAACTCGGACATCTCGTTGATCCCGGGCATGGCAGACTATCCGGCCGCGATCATCCACAGCTCGTTCAGCGAAACGGACCTGACAAACAACGTGGGCACCGGCCCCTACCTGATCGAAGAGCTGGAAGTGGGTGTGAAAGCCGCGCTTGTGCGCAACGAAAACCACACCTGGTGGGGCGAAGCCGTATTCGGTCGTCCGGCCCTGGATCGCATTGAGTACATCGACTACGGCACCGATCCGTCGGCATGGCTGGCGGCTCTGGAATCGGACGAAGTCGACATGCTGTATGAATCGGTTGGTGAATTCATCGACGTGATGGACAGCCTGGGCTACGTGAAGTCCGAGGTTGTCACGATGAACACCATCGTGGTCCGCCCGAACCAGCTTGCGGAAGTGGACGGCAAGAAGGTCTATGCCGACAAACGTGTGCGTCAGGCGCTGCAGATGGCCGTGGACAACTCGGTCTGCCTCGAGCTTGGCTACGGTGGTCGCGGCTCGCCTGCAGAAAACCACCACGTTGGTCCGATCCACCCGGATTACTACGAACTGCCGCCGCAGAAAGTTGACCCGGAAGGCGCGCGCAAGCTGATGGAAGAGGCCGGTATGGCCGATTTCGAACACGAGCTGATCTCGATCGACGATGACTGGCGCCGCAACACCACCGATGCCGTGGCAGCCCAGCTGCGCGACGCGGGCATCAAGGTCAAGCGGACGGTTCTGCCGGGCAACACGTTCTGGAACGACTGGGCGAAATACCCCTACAGCTCGACCAACTGGAACCACCGTCCGCTGGGCGTTCAGATCTGGGCACTGGCATACCGCACCGGCGAGGCCTGGAACGAGTTCGGCTGGTCCAATGCCGAGTTTGACGCCCTGCTGACCGAAGCTCTGGCCATTGCCGATGCCGACAAGCGCCGCGAAATCGTGGCCAAGGGCGAAGCAATGATCCAGGAAGAAGGTGTCACCATCCAGCCCTATTGGCGGTCGCTGTACCGTCACATGAAGGACGGTCTGGTCGGAACCGACATGCACGTGTCGTTCGAACACCATCACTATAAATGGGGTTGGGCGGCCTGATCCCGACCTGAACCTTTCAAGGGGCGCCCGAATGCGGGCGCCCCTTTCCAGCCGCAGACACACCGACGCGGGGTCGGACGTCCGAGGCCAGAAAATGGTCCACTGATCTGCGGAGAACCCGAACAACAGGGGCCAACATGGGACTCTTCATCCTTCGACGATTGGGCGTGATGCTGTTGACGGCACTCTGCCTGACCTTCGTGGTCTTCTTCCTGACCAACCTCTATCCAAACCTGGAAAAACTGGCCAAGACGCAGGGCAACCAGCGTATGTCCGATGAACAGGTCGTCACCTGGCTTGAGAACCGCGGATACATGCAGCCCACGCTGGTCAAATACGGCCAATGGCTGGGGGTGGTGCCCGGTTTCAGCAACACGCTACCGGATGGTCAGTTCGTGGGGAGTTGCACTCGTCCCGGCTCTACTCCGGAAACGACACCGCGCTATTGCGGCATTCTTCAGGGCGACTGGGGCTATTCCACCGTCTTCAAGGACGAGGTCGGAACGATCGTCAGCAAGCGTCTGGGCAACACCGGCTACCTGATGTTCTGGGTGCTGGTGCTGATGATCCCGACCGCCCTATTGGTTGGTGTGCTGGCCGGCATGCGCGAGGGGTCTGCGCTGGACCGGTCCCTGTCCACGTTTTCGATCATCACGACGGCCACGCCGGAATACGTGTCGGGCGTGATCTTCATCGCTATCTTCACCTCGTCAACCGTGGGTCTGAAATGGTTCAAGGGCACGGCCACACAGGCCATGGAAAACCCGACTTTCGAGAATTTCTTCCTGCCGGTCCTGACAATTGCCCTTTACGGCATGGGCTACATTGCGCGGATGACCCGAGCCTCGATGACCGAGGTGATGACCGCGCAATACATTCGGACCGCGCGCCTGAAAGGTGTGTCCTTCGGGAATATCGTTCTGAAGCACGCCCTGCGCAACGCGCTGATCGCGCCCTTCACCGTCATCATGCTGCAGTTCCCTTGGTTGCTGAACGGCGTCGTGATCGTCGAGACCCTGTTCAACTACAAAGGTTTTGGCTGGGCGCTGGTGCAGGCCGCGGGGAACAACGACATCCAGCTTCTGCTGGCGATCTCGGTCGTGTCGGTCTTCGTGGTGCTCGTGACGCAGCTGATCTCGGATATCGGCTATGTCTACCTCAACCCGCGCATCCGCATTTCATAAGGGAGGATAGACCATGGAACCTCTGAGCTGGACTGGCTCTATCGCCTTTCTGAACCCGATCATGATGATCGCCCTTGCTGCGCTGGTCGTATCCGTCGTTGTCTGGATCCTGGCGAGCATTCTGCTGCCCGAGACGCAAGTCAGCGTGAATGCGGATGGCACCGTCAGTTCGGGCGGTGGCCTCAGGAACCTGACGCAATCCGCGCTGTGGTATTCTTTCCTGGCCAGTATCGCGACGGTGGTCGCCTACCTGCTTCTGGGAATATTCCTGGGCACAGGGGCCGGGATTATCGGCGCGATCTCACAGCAATTTCTGCCGGTCTGGCTGTCGCTGATCATTCTGTTCGCGATGTCGGTTGCCTTCAAACGGCGCCTTGGCCTGTACGGCAAGCTGTTCGACAGCCCGATCGGCATGATCGGTTTTGGACTGGTCATGTTCTGGGTTTTCACCGGCATCTTCGGGGCTTTGGACCTGATCGTGACACACGATCCGTTGGTCCAAGTTTCCGGCATGAAGAACAAGGTGCCCGGCACCCCCCTGCCCAATGCCGAGGACGGTGAGTTCGCCTGGTATCTGCTGGGCGGCGACAACCTTGCCCGCGACGTATTCAGCCGCATGGTCAAGGGTGCGTGGATCGTCGTACAGATTGCTCCGTTGGCCACAATGTTTGCCTTTATGGTCGGTATCACGCTGGGCTTGCCCGCCGGGTACTATGGCGGACGGCTGGATACGTTTCTGTCGTTCCTCGCCAATCTGATCCTGGCGTTCCCGGTCATCCTGCTGTTCTACCTGCTGGTCACACCGGAAATCGTCGCGACCGGCGTGCCGAACTATATGGCCGCAGTCCTGTTCGTGTTCCCGATCCTCTTCATCGGTGTCCTACTGAATTCGCGCTACTACACCCGGCCGAAATTCCGTACGCCGCTGCTGATCGGCGTCTTGGGTATCGCGATCTGGCTGTACCTGTCGCTGATCTCGACCGGGGGATACGTCATCCGCACGGACGACTACAGCATCTGGGGTCTGCCGACCTATCTGGATCTGTTCGACATTCCGGGCGGCATCCTGGTCGTGTTCGTTTCGGTTGTCTTCGTCAACTCGCCCACGGTGTTCCGCATCGTGCGCGGCTTGGCCATGGACATCAAGACACGCGATTACGTGGCCGCGGCGCAGACGCGCGGCGAAGGCCCCTGGTACATCATGCTTTGGGAAATCCTGCCCAACGCCCGCGGGCCGCTGATCGTCGATTTCTGCCTGCGCATCGGCTACACGACCATCCTCTTGGGGACCTTGGGGTTCTTTGGACTGGGCCTGCCGCCGGAAAGCCCGGATTGGGGGTCCACGATCAACGAAGGACGCAAGCTGCTGTCGATCTACCTGCACCCTGCACTGCCGCCGGCACTGGCGCTGTTGTCACTGGTTCTGGGATTGAACCTGCTGGCGGATGGCCTGCGAGAAGAAAGCCTGAAGGACTGATGTGAAAGCGGCCGGGGGACTGCCCCCGGCCCCCACCAGGATATTTTTAGCCAGATGAAGGGGGTTCCCCGAGTGCTGGCGAGGAGCAAGCAAGATGAACAAACTGGCGGATTATGACGGGCCGATCCTCGAAATCGACAAGCTCTCGATTTCGTTCTTTACCCGCTTGCGGGAAATACCGGCCGTGATGGATTTTTCGGTCAGTGTGCAGCCCGGCGAGGCTGTCGGGCTGGTCGGTGAATCCGGCTGCGGCAAGTCGACGGTCGCCTTGGGTGTCATGCAGGACCTTGGCAAGAATGGTCGGATCGTTGGCGGCTCGATCAAATTCAAGGGCCGTGACCTTAGCGAGATGAGCAAGGAAGAACTTCGGGATATTCGCGGCAATGAGATCGCGATGATCTATCAAGAGCCGATGGCTTCTTTGAACCCGGCGATGAAGATCGGCAAACAGCTGATGGAAGTGCCGATGATCCACGAAGGGGTCAGCAAAGAAGAGGCCTATGCCCGTGCTCTGGAAGTGGTGACGGATGTGCGCCTGCCGGACCCCGAGCGGATGCTGAACAGCTTTCCGCATCAGCTGTCCGGTGGCCAGCAGCAGCGCATCGTGATCGCGATGGCGCTGATGTCCAAGCCGTCGCTTCTGATCCTGGACGAACCGACAACCGCGCTGGACGTGACGGTCGAGGCCGCCGTGGTGGAACTGGTCAAGGATCTGGGCAAGAAATACGGCACCTCGATGCTGTTCATTTCGCACAATCTTGGCTTGGTGCTAGAAACATGTGACCGGTTGTGCGTGATGTATTCCGGCGAGGCGGTCGAACGTGGCTCGATCCACGATGTCTTTGACGAGATGCAGCATCCCTACACCCAGGCGCTGTTCCGCTCGATCCCCCTGCCCGGCGCGGACAAGAATTCACGCCCGCTGGTGGCAATCCCGGGCAACTTCCCGTTGCCGCACGAACGCCCACCCGGCTGCAATTTCGGCCCACGATGCGACTATTTCGAGGAAGGGCGCTGTGACGCGCAGGACATTCAGATGTTCCCGGTCCCCGGCAATGACCGCCACCATACGCGCTGCTTGAAGTTTCAGGAAATCGACTGGAACGCGCCCATAACGGTTGCAGAGCAAAAAGAAAAAGCGCCGATCGGCAAGACCGTTTTGAAGATGGACAACCTCAAGAAATACTACGAGGTGGCCGCAAACGCTCTGTTCGGTGGGGGCGAAAAGAAAGTGGTCAAGGCCAACGAAACCCTCAGCTTCGACGCACATGAATCGGAAACGCTGGCGATCGTTGGCGAGTCCGGCTGCGGCAAATCCACGTTTGCCAAGGTCCTCATGGGATTGGAGACGGCGACCGACGGGCAGATCCTACTGGACAACCGCAATATCGAGCATCTGCCGATAGAAGAACGGGATGCCAAGACCGTCGGCGAAGTTCAGATGGTCTTTCAAAATCCGTTCGATACGCTGAACCCCTCGATGACGGTCGGACGTCAGATCATCCGCGCGCTGGAAATCTTCGGCGTCGGAAACTCGGAAGCCGAACGCAAGCAACGGATGCTCGAGTTGCTGGACTTGGTGAAGCTTCCGCGCGCGTTTGCCGACCGTATGCCGCGCCAACTGTCAGGCGGCCAGAAACAGCGCGTCGGGATAGCCCGTGCCTTTGCCGGGGACGCCCGGATCGTCGTCGCGGACGAGCCGGTCTCGGCATTGGATGTGTCGGTGCAGGCAGCTGTGACCGATCTGTTGATGGAGATCCAGCGCGAACACAAGACGACACTGCTGTTCATCAGCCACGACCTGTCGATCGTGCGCTACCTCAGCGACCGCGTCATGGTGATGTATCTGGGCCACGTGGTCGAACTGGGCACGACCGATCAAGTATTCTCGCCGCCCTATCACCCCTATACCGAGGCGCTGCTGAGCGCGGTTCCAATCGCCGATACCTCGGTCGAAAAGAAACACATCGTCCTTGAAGGCGACATTCCTTCGGCGATGAACCCGCCGCCCGGATGTCCGTTCCAAACCCGGTGCCGGTGGAAGTCCGAGGTTGCGGGCGGATTGTGCGAAAAAGAGGTTCCGCCGGTCCAGGCGCTGGCTGACGGACACCAAATCAAGTGTCATCTGTCCACCGAAACACTGGCCAAGATGGAGCCGGTTATCAAAATAGCGGCTGAGTAATCGCCCAAAGAAAAACCGGCCTTGGGCCCGTTTTTTTGAGCAGCTATTGTATCAGCCGCCCCAGATGACTTTGACGTAATTCTGCGTCTCGGCATAGGGCGGCACGCCCCCATGCTTTTCCACCGCTTGCGGGCCGGCGTTGTAAGCTGCCAGCGCGAGGCGCCAGGACTTGAATTTGCGGTATTGCCACGAAAGATACCGCGCACCGCCTTCAAGGTTTTGCTGCGGGTCATGCGGGTTCACGTTCAGCAGCCTGGCGGTTTGGGGCATCAGCTGCGCGAGGCCCAAAGCGCCCTTGTGCGACTTGGCGTGAGGGTTCCAACCGCTTTCCTGTTGAACCAGACGCAGGAACAGTTCTTCCGGGACGTTGTGCTTGCGCGCTGCCTGGCGCGCCATGGCAAGGTATTCACCACGGTACTTGCCGGAATAGCGCTTTTTGAAACTGCCGTCCGGCGTCTTCGGTTTCAGCCGTTCAGAGTCGCGATACTGGCTGGCGGCCCGCGTGTCCAATATCTTGGCCTGCTTCAAAAAGATATCTTTGCGATTCTTGGTCGACAGCACATCTGCGCTCAGCGGCGTCGACGCCAGAACGAGGCATGCAATTGAAAAACCACTTAACAGACAACGCATTCAAGCAATCCCGCTCGTTCAGCAATCATTCGGATTATAGGTATTTCAGGCAGAAATGAAAGCTTGGTTAAGGAAACACTGATTCTCCGGGTGGCATTCCGGGCATCAACCGTGTTCCAACCCGGGCGCAGGACGTATAGGGTTTCAGGTGAACTCAGCGTCAGATTCGGGCGCCATCAAGCTAGTCAAAAAACGGGGAAATCCATGGCAGGTTCAGTCAACAAAGTCATTCTGGTCGGCAATCTCGGGCGCGATCCCGAAGTGCGGTCGTTTCAGAACGGTGGCAAGGTCTGCAACCTACGGATCGCGACCTCGGAGAACTGGAAAGACCGCAATACCGGTGAACGCCGCGAACGGACCGAGTGGCACACAGTCGCTATTTTTTCCGAACCGCTCGTCCGCATCGCCGAGCAGTATTTGCGCAAAGGGTCAAAGGTCTACATCGAAGGCCAACTGGAAACGCGCAAGTGGCAGGATCAGTCCGGACAGGATCGCTATTCCACCGAAGTCGTTCTGCGCCCTTACCGCGGTGAACTGACCCTGTTGGACAGTCGCAATGAGGGCG
Source organism: Ruegeria sp. BC2 (assembly GCF_056539245.1). Lineage (NCBI taxonomy): Bacteria > Pseudomonadati > Pseudomonadota > Alphaproteobacteria > Rhodobacterales > Roseobacteraceae > Ruegeria > Ruegeria sp. BC2. The sequence continues at coordinate 892,862 of NZ_JBQFUQ010000001.1, read as the reverse complement.
GCGGATACGGTGGCGGCCAAAGCAGCGGTTACGGAGGAGGCCAGGACAGCGGCGGATACTCCGAGCCCTACGCCGCACAGTCCAGCGCACCGGCACCGGCATCAGGCGGCATCGACGACGACGAAATCCCGTTCTAATCTCCAGCGAGGCACGTCATGACATGGTCCTTCGCCGTCGGCCGATTGCTCGGATCGGAACTGAGGGTCCATGTCACCTTCTTCCTGCTGCTGGCCTGGGTCGGCTTTGCCGCCTACTCTGACGGTGGGTGGCCAGCAGCCATCGACAACATCGTTTTTGTTCTGGCGTTGTTTGCCTGCGTGGTTGCCCATGAGTTCGGTCATGCGCTGATGGCCCGCAGGTATGGCATTCGCACTCCTGACATCACTCTGCTGCCCATCGGCGGCTTGGCCCGCCTCGAGAGGATGCCGGAAAAGCCGATGCAAGAAGTTGCCGTCGCATTGGCTGGTCCAGCGGTCAACGTCGTCATCTGGGGCATCCTGGTCCTTCTGGGCGCGGGAATGCAGGTTGAAACGCTGGCGCAAATCGACTCGACCCGCGTCGACCTGCTGAGCCGGCTGGCCTACGTCAATCTGTTCCTCGCGGTGTTCAACCTGATCCCCGCGTTTCCGATGGACGGCGGCCGCGTGTTCCGCGCCCTGCTCTGCCTGAAGATGGACAGGGTCAGGGCCACACGGGCCGCTGCCTTTGCTGGCCAGGCCGTGGCCGTCGGGTTCGGGTTTCTGGGGCTCAGCACCGGTAACCCGATCCTGGTTCTGATCGCGGTTTTCGTCTTCATCGCAGCAAATGCAGAAAGTCAGGATGTAGCAATGCGCTCTGTGGCGCGCCGCGTGCTGGCTCGCGACGCGATGATTACTGAATTCCACGCGCTGACCCCCCAAGACACGTTGGCAACGGCGGCCCAGGCCGTGATCCAGACAACTCAGCACGAGTTCCCGGTTTTGGGCGCAGACGGGCAGCTGTTGGGCTTTGTGACCCGCAATCGGCTGTTTGCCGCGCTAGCCGGCGATCACCCCCGGTCGGAACCCGCGACCTCGGTCATGGAAGAGCAAATCCCCCGGGTGGCCCTGACCAGTGGGCTCGAAGCCGTTCTGGATGGTCTCCATGGTGGCGCACCGGCCGTGGCGGTCTGCACCAAGACCGGTCAGATGGTCGGATACATCACCCGCGAAAACATTGGCGAATTGATGGTGATACGGGGCCGCTGACTCCGCTTATCAGCACGTTGCCAATGCATCCTGCAGAACGGACAGAACGGCATCGCGTGGCACGTCCGACGTGACGAAGGCCTGCCCGATCCCACGCGCCAGGATGAAACGCAGCTGGCCGTCAACGACCTTCTTGTCCTGAGCCATAAGCTCGACCAGATCTTCGGCGCTCGGCAGATCACCCGGAATATCAGACAGATCGGTCTTCATGCCCATCGCCTTCAGGTGAGCGCGGACGCGGCTCGGGTCTTCCTGGGAACACAGCCCCATGCGGGCCGACAGCTCGAACGCCAGGGCACAGCCAATGGCAACACCCTCGCCATGCAGCAGCCGGTCGGAATAGCCCGTCGCCGCCTCAAGCGCGTGGCAGAACGTATGCCCGAGGTTCAACAGCGCCCGGTCGCCTTGTTCAGTCTCGTCGCGGGCCACGATGTCGGCCTTCATCTGAACCGAACGGGTGACCGCCTGAACCCGGGTCGCCATGTCCCCGGCCGACAGCGCGGGGCCGTTGCGCTCCAACCATTCGAAGAAATTGGCATCCCCCAGAAGGCCATATTTTACGACTTCACCATATCCGGCCAGAAAATCACGCGCCGTCAGGGTGCCAAGCACTGAGGTATCAGCCAGAACCAACGAAGGTTGATGAAACGCACCGATCAGGTTTTTGCCTTGCGGAGCATTGATACCGGTTTTTCCCCCCACGGAACTGTCGACCTGCGCCAGAAGCGAGGTTGGGATCTGCACAAAGCGCACACCGCGACGCAGCACTGCGGCGGCAAAGCCCCCCAGATCTCCGATCACTCCACCGCCGAAGGCTACGACGATATCGCGCCGTTCGATCTTTTCGGCCAGCAGCCATTCGACGGCGCGCTCGAAATGCGGCCAGCTTTTGGTCGCCTCACCTGCGGGCAGAGCCAATGCGGTCATTTCCACCCCGGCGGACGCCAGGCCGCTGCGCAAAGCATCCAGATGCAAACCGGCCACGGTTTCATCGGTCAGAACCGCGACGCGCGGACGGTGCAGCATGGGTTTGATCCGCGCACCGGCCTGAGCCAACAGGTCCGGCCCGATTTCCACGTCATAGGACCGCTCGGCCAGATCAACATTAACTGTCTGATGCATCTATTTGACTTCCAATACATCCGGGCGCGTCATCAGCTTTTCCAGAACCCGGTCAACCATATCCTCGATCGCGGTGTCGCCGTCCGAATTCACCACCAGATCAGCCTGTGCGTACAACGGCACGCGGGCCTCGTACAGGTCACGCAGCGTTGCATACGGATCAGGCGTACGCAGCAAGGGTCGCGTGTCTTTGTGGCGCACCCGGTTCCACAACACATCCAGATCCGCGCACAGCCATACGGAAACCCCACGGTCCGAGATCATCGTCCGGTTTTCTTTGCTCAGAAAAGCGCCACCGCCGGTCGACAGGATACCCTTTTCCTCGTCCAGCAGACGGCCGATGACCTGGCTTTCTTTGGTGCGAAAGAACGGCTCGCCGTCCCGTTCAAAGATCTCGGGGATGGTCATGTTGGCAGCCGATTCGATCTCGCTGTCACTGTCGAGGAATGGAACACCAAGGCGCGCGGCCAGAGCGCGCCCCACGGCCGTCTTGCCAGCGCCCATCATGCCGACCAAAACCACCGTTTTGTGCAGGTCAAAGACCTGCCGTTGTCCGGCCGGCGCCACGTTATGCTTAATTTCGCTCATTTCCCTGTGAATGACGTGATCTTGGGAAAAATGCCAGTTATAACTTGGCCAAAATCGAAAATTGAGGCAGCGTTGAGCCATGGGCCGTATGATCAAATTCCTGTTGTACCTAATTTGCCTGCTTTTCATCGGCTTGGTGGCCTATGCGTATCTTGGCCCATTCTTCGGCGCCGATTTCTCGGCCCCGCAAAGCGAAATCAGCGAACCGGTAATTCTGGATGTCAACTAGGGCCGTCGTGCTGGCGCTTGCACTGACCGGCCAAGCCGCCGCACAAACCGAACAGCCGCTATCCGCGATCGACTGGCTGGAGACAGCTCCTGACCTGTTGCCGGGGACCGTATTGCTCGAGCCGCCGGTTACCGATACGGGCCTGCAGCCCGACATCCAGGTGTCTCCGCTCGAGGCGCTGTCGCCGCCGTTGGGATTGGTGGATGGGTCCGCGACCGGGCTGCCGGTTGATCTGTGGCTGCCCAGCGATCCGGCCCGGCTGGCCGAACTCATCGCGCGCGTGCCGGTCAAATCGAACCCTGCCATGCAGCGGCTGTTGTTCACACTTTTGCTGACCGAGGCCCGAGCGCCGGCGAATTCCAATGAGCCAGACCAACTTCTGCTGGCGCGACTGGATCGCCTGATGCAGCTGGGTGCCGCCGATCCGACGCAATCCTTGGTGCAACTTGCAGGCCCCACCGATACGCCTGAGCGGTTCAAACGATGGTTTGACGCAACTCTATTGACCGGCGACGAAGACCGCAGCTGCACTGCGCTGATCGCTCAACCGCATTTGTCGCGGGATTATTCCGCGCAGGTCTTCTGCAAGGCTCGCAGAGGTGACTGGGCTTCGGCCGCACTGACACTCGAAGCGGCGCATGCGCTCGAATTACTGCCGCCCGAGCAACTCGATCTGCTGGATCGCTTCCTAAGCCCAGAGATGTTCGAAGGCGCCGCCTATTTGCCGCAACCCGAAGACCCTGACCCGCTGACGTTTCGCCTGTTCGAAGCGATCGGCGAGCGACTTCCGACCGCCTCGTTGCCGCGGGCCTTTGCCAATGCCGACCTGCGCGATGTTGCCGGTTGGAAGGCCCAGATCGAAGCGGCCGAGCGCTTGACCCGCATCGGCGCGCTTACGCCGAACCATCTGCTGGGCCTTTATACCGAGCGCGCGCCTGCGGCTTCGGGCGCGGTCTGGGATCGCGTCTCGGCAGTTCAGCGTTTCGAAACGGCGCTGGAGACCGGAAGCCCCGAGGCAATATCCAAGACCCTGCCGAAAGTCTGGGCAGAAATGGGTTCGGTCGGGCTCGAAGTGCCCTTTGCAGAACTGTTTGCCGAGCGCCTGATGCCGATCAATTTGTCCGACCCGACCACCGAGAACCTGCGCTGGCGCATCCTGCTGTTGTCCGAGTTGTACGAGGATGCCGCACGATCTGTCCCCGACGGACCCGAGGCCAATGCCTTTCTGGCTGCTTTGGCATCGGGCCAACCCGAGCGTTCGAACTCGCCCTCACCGATGGCTGACGCCATTGCTGAAGGGTTTGCATGGTCGGCGCCGATCCCGTCCGATATCCGCGCGATGTTGGAAGCAAACCGTCTGGGTGAGGCAATTCTTGAGGCCATGCAGATGTTCGCGCATGGCGCGCGCGGCAATCTGGTTGACTTGACTGCGGCCATCGCGGTGTTCCGACATGTCGGCCTGGAAGACACGGCGCGCCGCGCGGCCTTGCAGTTGCTTGTTCTGAAGGGGGCCTGACAGTGTCCGCTCCGGCGACACAAGACTTGTGGATTTCCGCGTTTCTCGAGGCGCAGGCCGCAGAACTTGGGGCGGCAACCAACACTTTGCTGGCCTATGGGCGGGACCTGAAGGACTTTGCCGCGTGGCTCATTCGGCGAAATGCCGGGTTCGAGGCCGCCGACCAAAGTATAATCGAGGCCTACTTGATTGACTGTGACGCACAAGGCCTTTCGCGCGCGACCCGCGCCCGCCGCCTCTCCGCCATCAAGCAATTGTATCGTTTCGCGTTTGAAGAAGGCTGGCGCTCGACCAATCCGGCCATCCAGATCAAAGGCCCGGGACGCCAGAAAAGGCTGCCCAAGACGCTGGACGCGGCCGAAGTCGACCGCCTGCTTGAGGCGGCCAGACAAACAGGGCGCAGTACGGCAGACAAGGTGCGCAACACTTGCCTGATGGAAATTCTGTATGCGACCGGGATGCGTGTGACCGAGCTTGTTTCCCTGCCGGTATCATCCGCCCGGGGCGACCCACGTATGCTGCTGGTTCTCGGCAAAGGTGGTAAGGAGCGCATGGTGCCCCTGTCACCGCCTGCGCGCGATGCCTTGGCGGCATGGCTGACCATCCGGGACGAAGCCGAAGATGCAGCCGCCGCCAACGGAGGCCAGCGGTCCCGGTTCCTGTTTCCTTCGCGTGGAAAATCAGGGCACCTGACCCGTCACCGGTTCTTTGCTCTGATAAAGGAACTGGCCGTGCAAGGTGGTGTTTCTCCCGACAAAGTCACGCCACACACGCTGCGCCATGCCTTTGCGACGCATCTTTTGGCCAATGGGGCCGATTTGCGTTCGATCCAGACCCTGCTTGGTCACGCCGACGTCGCGACGACCGAAATCTATACGCATGTCCTGGACGAGCGCCTGTCGGAGCTGGTGTTGCAGCATCACCCGCTTGCCAAGGATGACGGTCGAGACTAGGGCCAAACCCTTGATCGCGCGCATCTGCGCCCCCATAACCATTGCATCAACAATACCTGAAACGGACCGATGGACTCTGACCCTTCTCTTCTCGATGGCGCCTTCTGGCTGACTACGGCCTCAATTCTGCTTCTGCTGGTACTCTCCGGCTTCTTCTCGGGGTCTGAAACAGCGCTGACGGCGTCTTCGCGGGGTAAACTGCGGGCGCAAGCCGACAAAGGATCGCGCGGCGCGCAAAAGGCGCTGGAGATCACTGATGACAACGAACGTCTGATCGGCTCGGTTCTGCTGGGCAACAACCTCGTCAACATCCTTGCTGCCTCGCTGGCCACGGCTTTGTTCACCCGACTTTTCGGAGAAAGCGGCGTGGCACTGGCCACCTTGGTCATGACCCTGCTTGTTCTGGTCTTTGCTGAGGTACTGCCCAAGACCTACGCGATTACCAATGCCGAAAAGGCCGCCGCGGCCGTCGCCCCGGTGATCAGTGTTGTCGTTACGGTGTTTTCGCCGGTGGTGGCCGCCGTGCGCCTGCTGGTGCGCGGGGTCCTGCGCCTGTTCGGGGTTCAGATCGACCCCGACAGCAACATCCTTGCCGTGCGTGAAGAGATCGCCGGCGCCCTGCAACTGGGCCATTCCGAAGGCGTCGTGGAAAAAGAGGACCGCGACCGCATCCTGGGTGCGCTTGATCTCGGCGACCGTACGGTCGAGGAAATCATGCTGCATCGCTCGAATATCGAGATGATCGACGCGGACGCAGACCCTGAATCGATCCTGAAACAATGCCTCGAAAGCCGTCACACGCGCCTGCCGGTGTTCCGTGGCCAGCCCGAGAACATCGTGGGCGTCGTGCACGCCAAGGATCTGTTCCGCGCCATGTACGCGCAGGCCGGCGGCGGCGAGGGCAGTGCCGACCGGCTGAAGTCGTTCGACATCCTCAAAGTAGCCAACGCCCCCTATTTCGTACCGGAGACCACCACGCTGGACGACCAAATGCGGGAATTCCTGCGCATGCACAGCCATTTTGCGCTGGTGGTCGATGAATACGGCTCGTTGCGCGGTTTGATCACGCTCGAGGACATCCTCGAAGAAATCGTAGGCGAGATTGCCGACGAATTCGACGTGGACGAAGACGTGACGGTTACGCGAACCGAAGACGGTCAGTATCTGGTCGAAGGCTCGATGACGATCCGCGACCTGAACCGTGCGATGGACTGGAACCTGCCCGATGACGAGGCCAACACCATTGCCGGGCTGGTCATCCACGAAGCGCAGATGATCCCGACCGTTGGTCAGGTATTCTCGTTCCACGGATTCCGGTTCGAGGTCGTCGAGCGCGAGGGCAACCGGATTACCTGGTTGAAGGTGCGGCCGCTCTGACGGACGGCCGGCGGAAACGACAAACTCGGTCGTTTTCGTGACAGATACCGGCGCGGCACCCCTGCACCTTCGGGCCAGACGCAAGGAGGTGCGGATGAAAACCACGTGTCAGGTTGCCGTGATCGGCGGTGGAGTTGTCGGGTGTTCGGTGCTGTATCACCTGACCAAGCTGGGCTGGTCGGATGTGATGCTGCTGGAACGGTCGGAATTGACCAGCGGATCGACCTGGCACGCGGCGGGCGGGTTCCACACGCTGAACGGCGACACCAACATGGCCGCGCTGCAGGGCTATACCATCAGGCTGTACAAGGAACTGGAAGAGATCACCGGCATGTCCTGCGGGCTGCACCATGTGGGCGGCATCACGCTGGCCGACAATCAGGACCGGTTCGACATGCTGCTGGCCGAGCGCGCCAAGCATCGCTTCATGGGGCTGGAAACCGAAATCGTGGGCCCCGACGAGATCAAGAAGATCGCCCCCATCACCAACACCGACGGCATCATCGGCGCGCTCTATGATCCGCTGGACGGGCACCTCGACCCTTCGGGCACGACCCACGCCTATGCCAAGGCCGCGCGGATGGGCGGCGCCACGATCGAGACCCACTGCATGGTGCGTGAAACCAACCAGCGCCCCGACGGCACGTGGGACGTTGTGACGGACAAGGGCACCATCCACGCCGAGCATATCGTCAACGCCGGCGGCCTCTGGGCGCGCGAGGTGGGCGCGATGGCGGGCATCTACTTCCCGCTGCACCCGATGGAGCATCAATACCTCGTCACCGACAACATCCCCGAAATCGAGGCGATCATCGACGCGGGCGGCGAGCATCCGCACGTCATGGACCCGGCCGGTGAAAGCTATCTGCGGCAAGAAGGGCGCGGCCTGTGCATCGGGTTCTACGAACAGCCCTGCAAGCCCTGGGCCGTGGATGGAACGCCCTGGGAGTTCGGGCATGAGCTGCTGCCCGACGATTTCGACAAGATCACCGACAGTATCGAATTTGCCTATCGTCGCTTCCCGGTTCTGGCCGAAGCGGGTGTGAAATCGGTGATCCACGGCCCCTTCACCTTTGCCCCCGACGGCAACCCGCTGGTCGGGCCGGTGCCGGGCGTGCGCAACTACTGGTCGGCCTGCGGCGTGATGGCCGGGTTCAGCCAGGGCGGCGGCGTCGGCCTGACTCTGGCCCAATGGATGATCGAGGGCGAGCCCGAGCGCGACGTCTTTGCCATGGACGTGGCCCGGTTCGGCGACTGGATCACCCCCGGCTATACCCGCCCCAAGGTGATCGAGAACTATCAGAAACGCTTCTCGGTCGCCTACCCCAACGAGGAACTGCCGGCCGCGCGGCCCAACCGCACCACGCCGATGTATGACATCTTCAGCGATCTGGGCGCCGTCTGGGGCCAGCAATACGGGCTCGAGGTTCCGAACTATTTCGCGCAGGAGGGCGAGCCGGGCTATGAAACCCCGTCCTTCCGCCGCTCGGACGCCTTTGCTGCAACAGGCCGCGAGGTGCGCGCCGTGCGCGGAGGCGTCGGCATCAACGAAGTGCACAATTTCGGCAAATACCTTGTGACAGGTCCACGCGCCCGCGACTGGCTGGATCGGATCATGGCCGGGCGCATTCCCAAGCCGGGCCGCCTGTCGCTGACCCCGATGCTGTCGCCCAAGGGCAAGCTGATCGGGGATTTCACCGTGTCCTGCCTGGGCGAGGAAGAGTTCCAGCTTACCGCCTCCTACGGCGCACAAAACTTCCACATGCGCTGGTTCCGGCAGCATCAGGAAGACGGCGCAACCGTTGAAAACATCTCTGACCGCCGCAACGGCTTCCAGATCGCAGGCCCCAAGGCACGCGAGGTTCTGGCCGCCTGCACGCGCGAGGATATCGGCGACATGCGCTTCATGGACGTGCGCCAGATGGTCGTCGGCATGACCGACTGCATCGTGCAGCGGGTCAGCTATACCGGTGATCTGGGGTTCGAGATCTACTGCGATCCGATGGCGCAGCGCCAACTCTGGTGGACCCTGTGGCAGGCCGGGCAACCGCACGGCATGACCCCCTTCGGTATGCGCGCGATGATGAGCCTGCGGCTGGACAAGTTCTTTGGCTCGTGGATGCGCGAGTTCTCACCCGACTACACAGCCGCTGAAACCGGGCTGGACCGATTCATCTCGTTCTCCAAGAACGTCGATTTCATCGGGCGCGCTGTCGCTGAGGCCGAGCGGGCTGAAGGAACAGCCCGGAAGCTTGTGGCCTTTGAGGTCGAAGCCGAGGACGCAGATGTGAACGCCTACGAGCCCATCTGGCACGATGGCGCGGTCGTTGGGTTTTGCACATCCGGCGGGTATTCGCATTTCGCGCAGAAATCAGTTGCCATGGGCTTCCTCCCAACGGGACTGGCGGCCGACGGCTTGGCGGTCGAAATTGAAATCCTGGGCCAGATGCGCAAGGCCCGTATGCTGACGAGCCCACTATTTGACCCCGACCGTGCGCGTATGCGGGGGTGACAGCCGTTCCGGTTGGCGGCAAGGTGGCCGGCATGGAGGATATCCCTGTCATCTTGCTGGCCGCCGGTAGCTCTCGCCGTATGGGCGGAGTGGACAAGTTGATGCAAATTGTCGACGGTCAACCACTGATCCGACGCTCGGCTGAAACCGCACGAGCTGTCGGGCCGGTCATCGTCGCCCTGCCGCCGGCACCTCACCCACGACACACCGCTCTGAGCGGGATGGACTTGGAGGTTGTTTCTGTTCCCGATGCGGATGAAGGCATGAATGCCAGTTTGCGCAGAGCCGTCGCACAGGTGCCGGTATCAGCCCGGGCAGCGATGATCCTGCTGGCCGATCTGCCGGAGCTGACATCAGACGACCTGCGCGCGGTCCTTCGGTCGGTCACCGAACATCCTGACAAGCTGATCTGGCGCGGAGCGTCCTCGGACGGCGTACCAGGCCATCCTGTAATCTTCGACCGAAGTCTCTTTGCTGATCTGGCGCATTTGACCGGAGATGGCGGCGCACAGACCATCGTACTCGCGCATCTGGACCAGGTGCACCTGCAGCCTTTGCCGGGTCAGAACGCTATTCTGGATCTGGATACGCCCCAAGCGTGGGCCGAATGGCGTAAAAAGCAAAGATCCCAAAAGTAACGCGGCCCGGTCGAGAACGACCGGGCCGGTTGCCCAAAACAGGACTACCACTTTCACCAATCCCGAAAACGCGGCCCGGATGTCGTCAAGACATCAGACCAATGTGCTGCCGAACCGAAACAAGACCCCCTCGTTAACATGCCGCTCAGCGCTTCCGGTGACTGAGATCTGCCTTCAAGCACCCCCTTGATGCTGTCAGGCCCCCCTTTCACTTGGGCACGTTCATCGTCACCGATAAGTTCAGTGCAAACAACGTAAAATTGGTTGAATCGGTTAATTTTGCCGGATTCGTGATGGTATTTCCGCAACAACGCGCGTCACGTAAATCTACCCAAGGTTGTTCGTGCGCTTTGCCATTGCTGACCCACGACAAGAAATTTTTAGCGCTAAACGATCAAAATGACATTTTTGCAAAGACCTATTAGACAAATACCGCCTTCTGAAAGGGCGGTGGCGCAACCTGTGAGTGTCCCTAAAAATTCGGTCAAAAACCGCCGCCGGACTGTTAACAAATTTGATTCAATTCAATGCTTTTGCGAGTTTGACCCTCATTTCGGCAACAATCCACCGATTCGACCGGCAACTCCCACGGCCGATTCCCGGGATTGCGAGCGCTACCAGACGCCTGCAATGTGGCAAAATTAAGATTTATTAATTGATCAGTCAGAAAACGCAAAGACTGACGGCTCATGTTCCCTGCAAAGCGCACATCAACAAGCGCCGAACCAAGGAGACCTAGTCAACATGAGCATCCGCAAATCCCCCCTTATTCTTCCTCGTACCTCAGGGCTGTTTGGCGCCACCGCGCTGAGCGCGGCGTTGCTGGCCGCGACCGCCATTCCGTCGCAGGCCGACGAAGCCCTGGCGGATCTGGTCGAGACCGTTTCACCGTCCGTAGTAACCGTCATCGCCTCGATCGACGCAGCCCCGTCGCCAGCGAGCGGCCAGGAGTTTGATTTCGAAGGCCAGCCTTTTGGTGAGTTCTTCAAACGTTTCGGGATTCCCGAAGGCTTTGATGCCCCGCGCCGTGGCCCCAGTCAGGGCTTGGGGTCCGGGTTCGTACTGGATGAGGATGGCTATATCATCACCAACCACCACGTCGTCGACAAAGCCAGCAAGATCACCGTGCGCCTGAGCGATGATCGCTCGTACGAGGCTGAAGTCGTGGGGACCGATCCTCTGACCGATATCGCGCTGCTCAAGATCGACGCGGATGAGGCGCTGCAGCCGGTCCCGCTGGGGGACAGCGACGACATCCGCGTGGGCGAAGACGTGGTCGCCATCGGCAACCCCTTCGGCCTGAGTTCGACCGTCACGACCGGCATCGTTTCCGCCAAGGGACGCAATATCTCGGAAGGCCCCTACGCTGAATTCATTCAGACCGATGCGGCCATCAACAAAGGCAACTCGGGCGGTCCCCTGTTCAACATGGACGGCGAAGTCGTTGGGGTGAACTCGGCCATCTATTCGCCCAGTGGCGGTTCGGTCGGACTGGGCTTTGCCGTGACTTCGAACATCGTCGAGCACATCGCTGCGGACCTGCGTGACGATGGCCAGGTCAGCCGTGGCTGGCTGGGTGTCTCGATCCAGAACATCAGCCCCGAACTGGCCGCAGCGATGGGTGTCGATGGCACTGTCGGCGCACTGGTGTCCGAGGTTCTGCCGGACAGCCCCGCTCAGGGAGTGCTGCAACAGGGCGACGTAATCATCGCCTTCAATGGCGAACAGGTCGACTCGAGCAGTGAACTGCCGGTGCTTGTTGGCACCACAGCCGTCGGAACCGACAGCAAGGTCACCGTCCTGCGCAATGGCAAGGAAGAGACCCTGAACGTCACGATCGGGCAGCATTCGGCCCAGATGGCGACAAACGCGGAACCGACCGATGACGCGGTGGCGGGCAAGACACTGGGTGTCACCGTAGCACCGCTGTCCGAAGCGACTCGTGCGCAGATCGGAGTTCCCGAGAACGTGCACGGCCTGGTCGTGACTTCGCTCAAGCCGGACAGTCCGGCGGCCAAGGCCGGTCTGCGGCAGGGCGACGTGATCGTGAAGCTGGGCAACCAGGATGTGGAAACACCCGAGGCGCTCAAATCCGCGCTCGAAGATCAGAAGACCGATCCGGCGCTGATGCTGATCAACCGCGGCGGCAATCAGATCTTCGTCGCCGTCGAGATCGCCTGACCTGCGTCCCGCGCGCACCGCATGATGGGGATATCCGGTGCGCGCATCTCCTGACGGACACGATTTGTCCACGTGCTGTCGGGATTGCCGGGTGCGGATTTCGCACCCGGCAGTTTTTTTACCTGTCCATACGTGATTATATCCTGAGTGAAAGGAAATCCGACCATGAGCAGACGTCTGTTGATCGTTGAGGATGATGAAGACACGCGGGACTTCATCGCCAAGGGATTTGGCGAGGAGGGTTATGTCGTCGAATGCGCCGAAGACGGCCGCGAAGGTTTGTACCACGCGACCGACGGCGGATTTGATGCGGTCGTTCTGGACAGGATGCTGCCCGGGCTGGACGGTCTGGCCCTGATCAAGTCGATGCGCGCCGCCGGGGTCAAGACGCCGGTTCTGATGCTGACAGCCATGAGCGCCGTGGACGAGCGGGTGAAAGGGCTGCATGCGGGTGCCGACGACTATCTGGTCAAGCCCTTCTCATTTCAGGAACTTCATGCCCGGATCGAAGCCCTGTTGCGCCGACCTCAGGAATCCGAGGAAACCCCGACCCTCAAATGCCGCGACCTTGAAATGGATCTGCTGACCCGAAAGGTCACACGCAACGGTCGCGAGATCACCCTGACGCCCAGAGAGTTCCAGATTCTGGAATTCTTCCTTCGCCGGAAAAACCGGGTAGTGTCGAGGACGATGCTTCTCGAAGGTGTCTGGGACTATCATTTCGACCCGAACACAAACGTCGTCGACGTTCACATCTCCAAACTGCGTCGGCAATTGGATGAAGGTGGTGAACCACCGCTGATCGAAACCGTGCGCGGGGCCGGTTACATGGTTTCTGATGGTTAAGTCACCCTTGTCGTTCAAGGACTCCAGGACACGGTTGGTGCTGGCCAGCATGGTGCTCAGCACATTGCTGACCGCGGCCGTATTGTTGCTGGTCTATATCACCGCCAACCGCACGATCGAAGGCGAAACCCGATCTGTCGTGTCCGCCGAACTGACCGGGCTGGCGGACGAGTACGAACGCCTGGGGCTAGTCGGCCTGATGGTGGCCATCGAACGCCGGCTTCCGACCGCGTCCGAGCGTGATGCGCTTTATCTGTTGGCTGACCGCTCGGGAAAAACCTTGGCCGGCAACCTCAAGCGATGGCCCGAAGGCATCGCCGCTGGCAGTGGGTGGGTGGATCTGGAACTGCGCAGAACCGAGACGGATCAGCTGGTCCCGATCTCCGCCGCATCGATCTTGCTGCCCGGCGGCGAACGGCTGTTGGTGGGCCGCGACGCCCTCGCCCGTCAGCAGTTCGACCGGGTGCTGTTTCATTCGGTGGCGCTGGCCTTGGGCGCGGCCCTTGCGCTGAGCATTCTGACCGGTTGGCTTTTGACCCGTTTGGTGTTTTCGCGGCTGAAGGATATCGCCGACACCGCAGAAACCATCGTGTCCGGCGACCTGTCCCAACGAATGCCACAGCGTGGCACCGGCGACGAGTTCGACCAGATGGCAGGCACATTGAACAACATGCTGGACCGGATCGAAGAGTTGGTCAGCAACTTGCGCACCACGTCAAATTCGATCGCGCATGATCTGCGGTCACCTCTGTCCCGGTTGAAGCAGCGGGTGGTCGCCTTGGCCGAGCCAGGCAAAAGCGACTTGGATCGTGAGGTCGACATCGCCCGGGCAACGGCCGAAATCGATCACGTGTTGCGGGTTCTCGGGCAGCTGACCGAGATCTCACGCGCCGAGGCGGGGTTGGGGCGGGAGCAGTTTGAACCTGTGGACCTTGAGCGCTTGGTCAACGATGCCGTGGAGTTGTACGAACCGGTCGCGGCCGACAAGGATGTGCGCCTCGAGGTCACGGGTCGGGCGGCTCCGATCATGGGGCACCGCCCTTTGCTGTCGCAGGCCCTGTCGAACCTTCTGGAAAACGCCATGCGCTATGCCCCTCAAGGAACTGCAATTTCCATCGAACTGCGCGAAGACGGCCCGTTTGCCCTGCTGAGTGTCCGCGACCGCGGCCCGGGCGTGCCGGCCGAGATGCTGTCGCAGCTTCAACTGCCCTTCGTCACGCTCGATCCCGCGCGATCGGACCGAAACTCAGGCCTCGGACTGGCTTTGGTGGCGGCCATCACCCGCATGCATGGCGGGGGCTTCAGTGCCCAGAATGCGGATCCCGGGCTGAAGGCAGTTCTGAAGCTGGCGCAAAAACCCTAGGTTAACGCCCCACCCCTTTTGTCGATCAAAGGGACGCGGGCAAGGAAGCATATCCGCGGAACCGCATACGCCCACCTCTGACACGTTCATCGGACAGTTGGAAATCTGGGAACCGTGTCACGAACCGCGACAGGGCGACCCGCCCTTCAAGGCGCGCAAGTGTAAGACCTGCGCAAACGTGCGGCCCACCGGCAAAGGCAAGGTGACGGTTCGGTTTGCGCGAAATGTCGAACAAACCCGGGTCTGGGAACACGGCCGGATCCCTGTTTGCAGCGCCGATACACAGATGAAGGTTGGTGCCCTTGGCAATCGGACACCCGTCAATCACGATGTCAGCCGTCGTTTCCCGGTTGCCGAACTGGTTGGGTGAACGGAACCGCAAGACTTCTTCGACCGCCGTATTGATCAGGCTTGGATCATCCATAAGCCGCTGACGCTGCTCCGGGTGGTCATGCAGCAGGGCCAACCCGTTTCCGATCAGGTTCGTCGTGGTTTCATGACCCGCATTCAGAATGAAGATGCAATTCTGAAGCAACTCGATTTCATTCAGCTTTTCGTCGGCCCCTTCACCGCGGATCAACCGGGTCAATACGTCGGTTTCGGGGTCGCCGGGCGTGGCCCTGCGCCGAGCCACCAGATCGGCCAGATACTCCTTGAAGTCCCGAACGGCCGCATGGCCGTCCTCGAGTTGCTTGGCGCTCAGTGCCGGTTCGAGCGCCCCAAGAATGGCCAGGGACCAGTCGCGCAGCGGTTCGCGCTCGTCCACCGGTACGTCCAGAAGGTTTCCGATGATCTGGATCGGGATGGTTGCGGCATAGTCTTCGATCAGATCCACTTGCCGATTGTCTTCCAGGCGATCCAGCAAACGATCGACGGTCTGGATCAAACCGGGCTCCATCCGGGCGATGGCGCGCGGGGTCAGGGCCGAAGTCATGATTTTGCGAACCCGCGTGTGCAACGGCGGATCCGAGAACACCAGCGAGGTGGTGTGATGCTCGAACAATGGTGATCCCGGACCAAACTTTGGTCCGAACACGGCCTTTTTGTCGGACGAGTACAGGGTCGTGTCCCGATAGATCCGGTCCAGATCAGCGTGCCGCGACAATAGAACCGAGCCATCGGGCTGCGCCAGAACCGGCGCCGAAGACAGCAGCGCATCATAATACGGGAAGGGATTGTCGATGAAGCCCTCGGGCGGGTTCATCAGGTCCAGATTGCTGATGTCGCTTGTCAATTCCTTCCCCCTCCTGCACGGACCCGTCGCTCAATGCCTAGCGCAACGGAATTCGTCGCACAACGTTCCGGCGGGCAGTGACAGCACGCCCTGGCAAAGCTAAGAAAGAAACATGCCCGAACCTGTGTCTTCCATCCGCAATCTTGGACCTGCTTTCGAGCAGGCCTGTGCCCGTGCGGGCATCCACTCGGCCGAAGAGCTACGCGAACTTGGTGCCGATGCGGCTTATGCCCGGCTGATACAGGCCGGAACCCGGCCTCATTTCATCGGCTATTACGTGTTGGTCATGGGCTTGCAGGGCCGCCCCTGGAACGATTGCAAGGGCGAAGAAAAGAAAGCCCTGCGCGCAAGGTTCGATGCTTTGAAATCGTCAACGAACCAGGCTCCGGCGTCCCGGATCGTCGCGGATCTGGATGCCATCGGTGTACGTGTCGGCCCTGACGATCTGAAATCCGTCTGACCAACAAAAAACCGCGCCCGAAATCGGACGCGGCAATCTCGACAGGTATCGTGGTGCGGCTTAGCCGACCAGTTCGATGCCCGAGAAGAAATATGCGATCTCAACCGCTGCGGTTTCCGGCGCGTCCGAGCCGTGAACCGAGTTCTCACCGACGGACTCGGCAAATTCGGCGCGGATGGTGCCCGGTGCCGCATCGGCGGGGTTGGTTGCACCCATGACTTCACGGTTCTTGGCGATGGCGTTTTCGCCTTCCAGAACCTGAACGACAACCGGTGCCGACGACATGAACGCGCACAGTTCGTCATAGAACGGACGCTCGGCATGAACTTCGTAGAACTTGCCGGCTTGTTCCTTGGTCATGTGGATGCGCTTCTGCGCGACGATGCGCAGGCCGGCTTCCTCGAACTTGGCGTTGATCTTGCCGGTCAGGTTGCGGCGGGTTGCATCGGGCTTGATGATCGAAAAAGTGCGTTCCAGTGCCATATCGGGCCTCTCCTTGGTCTGACGGCGCGGGCTGGGCCGCGCGAAATTCATCGCGCGCCGCCTAACACGGTATTTCGCCCGTGAAAAGTGGAATGATGGCGCGATCGCGCCTTTGGGCGTCAGATTGCGTCGGGAAGCGGGTCCCGTGCATCCACCCAACGGACATACAGAACGGCCAAAAGGCCCAGAAAGCTGCTGCCTGCCATCATCGACAGCACCAGATACGGGCCGTTTTCGGGGCTGACCGCAGCTCCGGTGATCGAAGTGATGACCGCACCGAGCGCGACGATCAGAGCGCCCGACAGGCCCGCCGCGCTGCCGGCCAGTTGCGGTCGAACCGACATGACGCCCGCAGACGCGTTGGCGTTCGTCAAACCGTTTCCAAAACCAACAAATATGGCTGATCCAAAAAACACCCAGACCGACCCCATCCCCCCTAAAAACAGCAAAAGCCCGCAGAACGGCCCGACCGAGGCGATGATGCGCCCGGCCAGAATCATCGTCGTCAGCCGAGTACGCGCGGCGATCCGACCCGTTACGAAATTGCCTACCATGAAACCGCCGGTGATGATGCCGATCCCCAGGCCCAGTGTGGCGGGGCTCAGATCGAACCAGGCGGCGGCCACCAGGGGCGCCCCGGTGATGAAACTGTAGAACCCCCCGATCGAGAATGCCGCGCACAACGCGTAGCCCCAGAACCGCCGGGCACGGAACAGGTGCGGGTATTCGCGCATCTGCGCGGCAAAAGTGGCGGACCGGTTGTGGTTGGTCTCGCCCATATCCGCCCAGAGCAGCATCAGCAGAGCCGCCCCTGCAACCGTGTAGAAGACAAACCCGGCCCGCCACCCGAACAGCATGTCCAAAGTGCCACCCAGCATCGGGCCCAGCATCGGCGCCAAAGCCATTGCCATGGCGACATACCCCAGCTTGCTTGCGGCCTCGTTGGGCGGAAACTGGTCGCGGATCGACGCGGCAGACAGCACCGAGCCCCCGACCACGGCGGCCTGCATCAGACGGAACCCCAGAAAGGTCCAGATCGACTCCGCCAGAACACAGCCAAGTGACGCCGCCACAAAGACCGCCATGCAGGTCAAAAGAACCGGCCTGCGCCCGAACCGGTCGGACATTGGCCCAAGGATCAGTTGCAGTACGGCGGACACGGCCAGATAGGCTGCGATCGACAGGTTCACCAGCGCATAATCCGCCCGAAAATCGACCGCCATGTTCGCAAGGGACGGAAGGAACATGTTCAACGACAGCACGGACAGACCGGTCGCAAGGACAAGGGTCACCAAAGAGGGTGGAGTTTGTGCGGCCCGCATCTCAACATCCGAATTTCGTTCATCTGCAAAAGCGCTAGCACAGTGCATGTGGTTTGCACATGGCTTGCGTCTGGCGGTGCCAGTATCGCTCTGCTAAGAGCGGCCCATGCTACGGATCGAGAACATCACCTATTCGGTCGAAGGCCGCCCTCTGTTCGAGGGCGCCAGCGCCACCATTCCCGAAGGCCACAAGGTGGGTCTGGTCGGCCGCAACGGTACCGGCAAGACCACTCTGTTCCGCCTGATCCGGGGCGAGCTGGCGCTGGAATCGGGCAGCATCACCCTGCCCCGACGCGCGCGGATCGGCGGTGTGTCACAAGAGGTGCCCTCGTCAAACGTGTCGCTGATCGACACGGTCCTGGCCGCCGACACCGAGCGCAGCGCCCTGATGGCCGAAGCGCAGGAGGCCGCCGACCCCGACCGGATTGCCGAGATTCAGACCCGGCTGGCCGATATCGACGCCTGGTCGGCCGAAGCCCGAGCGGCTACGATCCTCAAGGGGCTGGGCTTTGACGATGCCGATCAGCAGCGGCCCTGCTCCGATTTCTCGGGCGGCTGGCGGATGCGGGTCGCTCTGGCGGCGGTTCTTTTCTCACAGCCCGACCTGCTGCTGCTGGACGAACCGACCAACTATCTGGACCTTGAAGGCGCGCTGTGGCTGGAAAGCTATCTGGCGAAATATCCGCATACGGTCATCGTCATCAGCCACGACCGGGGCCTGCTGAACCGGGCGGTCGGCTCGATCCTGCATCTGGAAGACCGCCAGCTGACCTATTACGCGGTGCCCTACGACAAGTTCGCCGAACGCCGCGCCGAACGTCTGGCTCAGGCCGAGGCCGAAAACGCCAAGGCCAAGGCCCGCATAGCCCATCTGCAAAGCTTCGTTGACCGGTTCCGCTACAAGGCGTCCAAGGCCGTTCAGGCACAATCGCGGCTGAAGATGATCGAACGGATCCAGTTGATCTCGACCCCGCAGGAGGCCGCCTTGCGCGCCTTCTCGTTCCCCGAGCCCGAGGAACTGTCGCCCCCGATCATTCAGATTGAGGGCGGCGTCACCGGCTATGGCGACACGCCGGTGCTGCGCCGTCTGAACCTGCGCATCGATCAGGACGACCGGATCGCGCTGTTGGGGAAGAACGGTCAGGGAAAATCGACACTGTCCAAGCTGCTGTCGGACCGGTTGCCCCTGATGGCCGGCAAGATGACTCGCAGCAGCAAGCTGCGCATCGGGTATTTCGCCCAGCATCAGGTGGATGAGTTGCATGTGGACGAAACCCCGCTGGATCACCTGCGGCGCCTGCGCCCGACCGAGACCCCGGCCCAACTGCGCGCGCGTCTGGCCGGGTTCGGGCTGGGCGCGGATCAGGCCGAAACCGAGGTGGGCCGGCTGTCGGGCGGCCAGAAAGCGCGCCTGTCGCTGCTGATCGCGACGATCGACGCGCCGCACATGCTGATCCTCGACGAGCCGACCAACCATCTGGACATCGAAAGCCGCGAGGCCCTGGTCGAGGCGCTGACCGCCTATTCCGGTGCTGTGGTTCTGGTCAGCCACGACATGCACCTGCTGGGGCTGGTGGCCGACCGGCTGTGGCTGGTCTCGGACGGCACGGTCAAACCCTTTGATGGCGACCTGGAAGCCTATCGCCAGATGCTGCTGGCGCGCGACAAACCACCGGCCCGGGAAAAACCGGCCGTCAAACCCAAACGCGCCTCTCGCGACACCATCCTGGCGCTTCGGGCCGACCTGCGGAAATGCGAGGAACGGCTGGAGAAATTGACGGACATGCACGAAAAGCTCTCGGCCAAATTGTCCGACCCGGCCTTGTACGAAGATGACCGGATCGCTGATCTGGAAACCTGGAACCGAAAATTCGCCGAGGTGGTCGAGGCCATGTCCCGCGCCGAGGCGCTGTGGGTCGCCGCCGCCGAGCGGCTGGAAAGCGCAGAGGCCGCCGCATGATCGAAATGGCATTCTTCATAACCGCGTTCACAACCCTGTTCGTTGTGATCGATCCCTTTGGCACCGCACCGATCTTCGTCGCGCTGACACAAGGAATGGACCCGGCCACCCGTCGCCGCGTCGCCTACCGCACGTGCCTGACCGCTTCGGGCATCCTTATCGCCTTCGCCGCTTTCGGAGAGGCGGTTCTCGGTTTTGTCGGCATCTCGATGGAGGCTTTCAAGGTCGCTGGCGGCGCATTGCTGTTTCTGACCGCGCTCGACATGCTGTTCGAGCGGCGCAACAAGCGGCGCGAGGACCGAGCGGAAGAAGAAGAGCACCCTGACCCCTCGGTCTTTCCACTGGCCATTCCGCTGGTGGCCGGGCCCGGATCGATCGCAACGATCATCCTGCTGGCCGGTGAGCACCCCGGCATTCAGGGCATCGCTGCCGCTGTCGGCGTGATGCTTGCCGTGATGGCGGTTGTATTGCTGTTCTTCTTGTCCAGCGGCCTGATCGCGCGCATTCTGGGCAAGACCGGCCTGACCGTGCTGACCCGCCTTCTGGGCATGTTGCTGGCCGCGCTGTCGGTTCAGTTCATTCTTGACGGGCTCAAGGCCTTTGGGTTCGCGTCCTGAAACCCCATATTGACCTTATGAAAGAAGGTTTCGGGTGCCCGCATGGATAGTAACGATTTTGGACGGTTGGCCTATCTGGTTCTGCTGGGAGCCGCACTGCTGATGTGGTTCTTCACTCACAATCGGCAGTCGTTGGGGAAGACCCTTCAGATGGCTATGGCCTGGGTCTTCATCTTCATCGGGATCATTGCCGTTGTCGGCCTTTGGGGCGACATCCGCTCGACCGTTGGCGTATCTCCGCAGATGTCCGTGACCGGAGATGTGATCGAAGTACCCCGCTCGTTCGACGGGCACTACTACTTGCCGATGCTGGTGAATGGCAAACCGGTGACATTCCTGGTGGATACCGGGGCCAGCCAGATCGTGCTGAGCCCGCAGGACGCGGAGCGTGTAGGGTTCGATACCGATCAGCTGACCTTTCACGGCCGTGCCTCGACCGCAAATGGGGTGGTCCAGACTGCGCCTGTGCGCCTCGACAGCCTGGCTTTGGGACCCATCACAGACCGAAATGTTCCGGCATGGATCAACGGAGGAGATCTGGACCAGTCCCTGCTGGGCATGGATTACCTGCACCGTTTTTCCAACATCCAGTTTTCTGACGGCCGGATGATCCTGTCGCGCTGAATGGCGGCTTTCGGGATTGAGAACAAAGTGCGAACATGCTAGCATTCGGCCATGTCCACGCATCTTCTTGGCCGCAAACCGGCGCGCGCGGCGCCGGGGCTGACCCTGCATGATGAGATTTCGCTACAACTGGCCCGCGTGCACGAGGCCTGCGGCCCCGCGCGGCGCAGCTTTGCCATGTGGCTGGCCGGTCAGGCGCAGGGGCCGGTTCTGTGGATCTCGCCCGCGTGGGAGGCCGATCAGCTGAACCCCGACGGCATGATGCCCTTTGCCGATCCCGCCCGTTTCCTGTTCGTCCGCCCCACCCGGGCCGAGGACCTGCTGTGGTGCATCGAAGAGGCGCTGCGCAGCGGGGCGGTGCCGCTGGTGGTCGGCGATCTGCCGGGGGCACCGGGTCTGACGCCGGTGCGCCGGATGCATCTGGCCGCCGAACAGGGGGGCACGATGGGTAAGGCCCCGCTGGGGCTGCTGCTGACCCCGGGCGACGGCGGCGCGCAGGGCATCGAGACGCGCTGGCACATGGCCCCGGCGCACACGGGCCAGACCCGCCGCTGGACCCTGACCCGCCGCCGCGCCCGCGCCCTGCCCCCGGTCAGCTGGCACGCCACCCAGACCGCGCCGCGCACCGGGCTGCACCTGCAACGGATCGGCGTCGAGGAAACCTGCGCCTGACCGACCGGCCCCGGATCACGCAAGTTGTGACTGGTCAAACCGCATCCCGCCCCCTAGCGTGCCGAAATGACCCACCCGATCCACGACAGCCGCTATTCCTGGCTTCGCCTTCTGGTCACTCTGGCCATCGCGGCGGTGGCCAATGTGGGCATGTGGGCGGTGATCGTGGTGATGCCCGCGATCGAGACCCAGTTCGGCGCCAGCCGGGCCGAGGCCTCGATGCCCTACACGCTGGCCATGATCGGATTTGCGCTTGGCAACATGTGGCTGGGTCAGGTGGTGGACCGGCTGGGCGTGACCAAGGCGCTGATCGGTGCCGCAGGCCTCAGCGCGCTCAGCTATCTGCTGGCGACATGGGCGCCGACGATCACGATGCTGTCGGTGGCGCATCTGCTGCTGGGCCTGGGCACCGCCGTCGGGTTCGGCCCGCTGATCGCCGACATCTCGCACTGGTTCCTGCGCCGACGCGGGATCGCCGTGGCGCTGGTGGCCAGCGGAAACTATCTGTCCGGCGCGATCTGGCCCACGCTCCTGTCCGGTATCCTCGCCCGCGACGGGTGGCAGCAGGTCTATCTGACATTGGCGGTCATCACCCTGATCGTTGTCATCCCGCTGTCGCTGCTGCTGCGCCGGCAGGTCCCGGCTGAGGCGCATGGCACCGCCGCAGCCGCCGCGCAGATCAACGCGCGCAGCGTCGGCCTGTCGCCGCGGACCCTGCAATATGTTCTGGGCCTCGCCGGAATTGGCTGCTGCGTCGCAATGTCGATGCCGCAGGTCCACATCGTCTCCTACTGCGTAGGCTTGGGCTATGGCCCGGCGGTCGGGGCCGAGATGCTGTCGCTCATGCTGATGGGCGGTGTCGTCAGCCGGATCATCTCGGGGCTGGTGGCAGACAAGTTGGGCGGCGTTCACACGTTGCTGATCGGGTCGATCCTGCAATGCATCGCCCTGTTCCTGTTCCTGCCTTATGACGGGATGGTGTCGCTCTATGTCATCAGCCTGTTGTTCGGACTGGCGCAGGGCGGCATCGTGCCCAGCTATGCGCTGGTCGTCCGCGAATACATGCCCCCGCAAGAAGCCGGGGCACGGGTCGGTTTCGTGATGATGATGACGATCATGGGCATGGCGCTGGGTGGCTGGATGTCCGGCTGGATCTATGACGTGACCGGGCAGTATGAACTGGCCTTCGTGAACGGGATCCTGTGGAACGGGCTGAACATCGCCATTATTGCGACACTGCTGATGCGCTCGCGGCCGCGCCAGGGGCGGGTTCCGGCATGAGCCGCCTGACCCGCCGAACTCTGGTACTGGCGGGGCTGGCATCGCTGCCCTTGGTGCGGCACGCCGTGGCCGCCCCGGTTCCGTATATACTTGAACCACAAGGGACATTGATCGAATTCACATTCGGTCTGGCTGGCTCGGCCCAGACCGGCACCATGCCGATCCAGACCGCTGACGTTCTGGTGGACACGAAAAACCTGCGCAACAGCATGGTCGACGTCGTCCTGAACGTCGCCGAGGCACGCACGAAACTGCCGTTTGCACGCGGCCCGATGCTAAGCCGATCCGTGTTGGATGCCGCGCGGTTTCCATCTATCCACTTCGTCTCGACGGCCGTCAGCCTTGGCCCCGGCGGACGCATTTCCGACGGAGCGACCGTCACCGGCGATTTGACGGTGCGCGACGTGACTCGTCCGATCACTCTCGATGCCGCGCTTTATCGCCCGCCGGGTTCCGCAAAGGACGATCTGGACCGGCTGTTCATCCATTTGACCGGCGCGTTGAACCGGAACTATTTCGGCGCCACCGGCTATGCGGACCTGGTCGACGAAACTGTGGGATTGAACATACGAACCGAAATTCGCAGAAAACCCTGAAACTGGCGGAAAACGACACCACAAAGTCGAATAGCCGCGCGCATCGACATGCGCCATTCGGACATCTACTGGACCCATGCGTACCATCATCTCATTCGCCGCCCTTTTTCTTTCGGTCATTCTTTTGCAGCTTTCCACGGGCGGCGTGGGTCCCCTGGACGCGATATCCGGCCTGACGCTGGGGTTTTCGACCGAACAGATCGGCCTTTTGGGCTCGGCTCACTTTTTGGGCTTTTTCGCGGGATGCTGGTGGGCGCCAAGGTTGATGGGATCCATCGGGCACTCGCGCGCCTTTGCGGTCTGCACTGCTCTGGGTGCGATGGGTCTGATTGGCCACACGCTGACCGAAAACCCCTATGCATGGGCCGCGCTGCGCATTGCCTCGGGCACCTGCGTGGCGGGTTGTTATACGGTTATCGAGGCCTGGCTGAACGCCAAAGTCACCAACGAAACCCGCGGCCGCGCCATGGGCACATATCGGTTGGCCGATATGGGAGCCTCTCTCAGCGCGCAGTTGATCATCGCCGTTCTGCCACCTGCCTCATATGTCTCTTACAACCTGCTGGCCATCCTGTGCTGTGCCTCGTTGCTGCCGCTGACCCTGACGCGCGCCAGCCAGCCCGAAACCCCGGACGCACCGCGTTTGCGGCCCAAGCTGGCCTGGCATTGCTCGCCCTTGGCGGTGGCTGGAGTGATCGTCTCGGCCATCAGCTCTGCTTCGTTCCGGATGGTTGGTCCCGTCTACGGACAAGAGGTTGGGCTGGGCGTCGATCAGATCGCGTTCTTTCTGGCGGCCTTTGTTCTGGGCGGCGCGCTGGCGCAGTATCCGGTCGGGTGGCTGGCCGACAAATACGACCGCCGCTGGGTGCTGATCTGGATGTCGATTGCCGCCGTTGTCAGTTGCAGTATCACCATGGCCGCCAGCGGCACGGGCACCGTCGGCGTCATGCTGGCTGCCGGGTTGTTCGGAATAACGACCTTTCCGATCTTCTCGATCTCATCCGCGCATGCCAACGACTTCGCCACCACCGAGCAGCGGGTGGAACTGTCGGCGGCGCTGATGTTCTGGTATGCGCTGGGGGCTATCGCCTCGCCCTATGTTTCCTCGACGCTGATCGAGCAATTCGGCCCCGGCGCGCTGTTTGCCTTCGTGGCATTGGGCCACGCGGTCCTGATCATCTTTGGACTGGCCCGGATGCGCTCGCGCCCGACGCCCGAGGAACGCACCAACTACGTCTACGCGCCGCGCACGTCCTTCACCATCGGCCGCCTGCTGAAACGCTCGCGCGAAGGGCGATAGCATTCTGGGGCTGGGATTTCCCGATCCGGTTTGATAGAGCGCGCGCAGACAGTTAGGCGGAAACCAAACATGGCTCGGATTCTCATTACCTCGGCAATTCCCTACATCAACGGGATCAAGCACCTTGGCAACCTGATCGGCTCGCAGCTGCCGGCGGATCTGTTCGCGCGCTACCAGCGCGGCCGCGGAAACGAGGTCATGTTCTTGTGTGCCACCGACGAACACGGCACCCCGGCCGAACTGGCCGCCGCCAAGGCGGGCAAGCCGGTGGCCGAATACTGCGCCGAGATGCACGAGGTGCAGGCCGACATCGCCAAACGCTTTGGCCTCAGCTTCGATCACTTCGGCCGGTCGTCCAGCCCGCAGAACCACAAGCTGACCCAGCATTTCGCCGGCAAGCTGGCCGAGGCCGGGCTGATCCGCGAAGTGACCGAAAAGCAGGTCTATTCCAACGCCGACGGCCGTTTCCTACCCGACCGCTACATCGAAGGCACCTGCCCCAACTGCGGCTACGAAAAGGCGCGCGGCGACCAGTGCGAAAACTGCACCAAGCAGCTGGACCCGACGGACCTGATCGACCCGCGCAGCGCCATTTCCGGCTCGACCGACCTTGAGGTGCGCGAGACCAAGCACCTGTATCTGCGCCAGTCGGCGATGAAGGATCAGCTGGACGCCTGGATCGACAGCAAGACCGACTGGCCGGTGCTGACCACCTCGATCGCCAAGAAATGGCTGCATGACGGCGACGGCCTGCAGGACCGCGGCATCACCCGTGACCTGGACTGGGGCATCCCGGTCAAGAAGGGCGACGAGGACTGGCCCGGCATGGAGGGCAAGGTCTTCTACGTCTGGTTCGACGCGCCGGTCGAATACATCGCCTGCGCCAAGGAATGGGCCGACGCCCACGGCAAGCCGGATGCGGAATGGGAACGCTGGTGGCGCACCGACAAGGGCGCCGACGACGTGCGTTATGTGCAGTTCATGGGCAAGGACAACGTGCCGTTCCACACCCTGTCCTTCCCGGCCACCATCCTCGGCTCGGGTGAGCCGTGGAAGCTGGTCGATCACCTGAAGTCGTTCAACTATCTGAACTATGACGGCGGACAGTTCTCGACCAGCCAGGGCCGCGGCGTCTTCATGGACCAGGCGCTGGACATCCTGCCCGCCGACTACTGGCGCTGGTGGCTGCTGAGCCATGCGCCCGAAAGCAGCGACAGCGAATTCACCTGGGAGAACTTCCAGCAATCGGTCAACAAGGACCTGGCGGACGTGTTGGGCAATTTCGTCAGCCGGATCACCAAGTTCTGCCGCTCGAAATTCGGTGAAGAGGTTCCGTCCGGTGGCGAATACGGTGAACGCGAACAGGCGCTGATCGAGGAACTGACCAAGCGCATTCGCGCCTACGAGGCGCACATGGAGGCGATGGAGGTCCGCAAATCGGCGCAGGAACTGCGTGCGATCTGGGTTGCGGGCAACGAATACCTGCAGGCCGCTGCGCCTTGGTCCACTTTCAAAGAAGACCCGGAACAGGCCGCCGCGCAGGTGCGGCTGGGCCTGAACCTGATCCGGCTTTATGCGGTACTCAGCGCGCCGTTCATCCCTGAAACCTCGGCCAGAATGCTGAGCGCGATGAACACGCTCGATACCAGCTGGCCCGAGGACGTGGAGGCCGCGCTGAACGCCCTGCCCGCCGGACACGCATTCACGGTGCCGGACGTTCTGTTCGCCAAGATCACCGACGAACAGCGCGAAGATTGGCAAACACACTTTGCCGGAGTGCGGAGCTGAGTACAGCAAGGGGGCCGGCGGCCCCCTTTTTTTCAGCCAACTGACCCGACCGATCCGATGAAATCGTCGGACGAAATTGGTTCGACGACCGAGACATCCCCGGACAGGGTTCGAGCGTTTAAAATTCAAATACTTGAGAATTTTCAACAATGCCTCCATCCTGACTTGGAGTTTAGTCGACTCGGGCTTCAGGAACGGTCCGGCTCGACCCAAATCCCGGTTTGAATGAGGCACTCGCAATGACCGTTGAAAAGACGCTTACCCACACGACCAGCAATCGAACGCTCTCGCGTCTCGGCCTTTGCGCGACACTGCTGGCATGCCTTGCGTTTACACCGGTCGCATTTGCCCAGGATCAGTCGGATGCACCGCCGCCCAAGGTTTCGATTGCGGCCGCATACACACAGGAAATCACCGAGGAGGCTGTTTTTATCGGGCGGGCCGAAGCCACGGACAACGTGGACATCATCGCACGGGTCAGCGGTTTCCTTGAAAGCCGGAATGTCGAAGAAGGCTCGTTGGTCAACGAGGGTGATCTGCTGTTTACCATTGAGCCCGACCTGTACCAGGCCACGCTGGACGCCCGAAAAGCGGATCTTGATCGGGCCGAAGCCAATCTGGAACTGGCCAAGGTCGACCTGGCCCGCAAGGAAGAACTGTACAGGCGAGACGCAACGCCGGAATCCGAGCGCGACATTGCCCGTGCGAACGAGCTGGTGGCCGAAGCCGAAGTCAAAGCGGCCAACGCAGCCATTCAACAGGCGCAGCTTGATCTGGACTACACACAGATCCACGCGCCGTTTTCCGGCCGGATCGGTCGGATCAGCACAAGCGTCGGCGACGTGGTCGGCCCCAACACGGAACCGCTGGTCAACCTGATCAGCGAAGCGCCGATTTACGTGAATTTCTCGTTGAATGAAAAGCAGTTCACCTCCGTTCTTCAGACCGTTGGTGAGACCGCCTCCACCCTTGCTGAAAGCAACAAGAGCCCGGTTGTCCGGCTTACGCTGCCCAATGGTACCGAGCTGGAAGAAACCGGCAAGATCGTGTTCGTGGACAACCGGATCGACCCGTTGACCGGCGCGATCACCCTGCGCGCCGAGTTTGCAAACGACAAACGTCTGATCGTGGATGGCGCCTTTCTGAACGTTCACATCGAAGCGCTTGAACCCACGCTTGAAGTGCTGATCCCTCAAGCTGCCCTGCAGCGGGATCAACGCGGAGAGTTTGTGCTGGTCGTCAACGACAAGCAGATGGTCGAACAGCGCTACATCACGACCGGCGACACGGTCGGTTCTGCCGTGATCGTCAAGGAAGGTCTGCGAGAGGGCGAAAGCGTCATCGTGGAAGGGCTGCAAAGGGTGCGCCCGGGTGTTGCCGTTGACGCCGTTGTCGCCTCTGAACAGCCGGGAGAATAACTGATGTTTTCCGCCCTGTTCATCAGCCGGCCCAAGCTGGCACTTGTGATCTCGCTTGTGCTGACAATCATGGGGGCGATTGGCTACATGGTCCTGCCGGTTGCCCAATTCCCGGACATTACGCCGCCGGTGGTCAGCGTCACGACGACCTACACCGGCGCCAACGCCGAAACAGTTGAAAACACGGTTGCCGCGCCGATCGAAGCGCAGGTCAACGGCGTGGACGACATGATCTACATGACGTCCACATCCTCGGACAACGGCTCGTATTCGCTGAACATCACGTTCGAGGTGGGCACCGACCCCGACATCGCATCAGTCAACGTGCAAAACCGTGTGGCTCAGGCCATGTCCTCGCTGCCGACCGAAGTTACCTCGTCGGGGGTGGTGACGCAGAAAGCGTCGACGAACATGCTGTTGCTGGTCACGCTGACCTCGCCCAACGGTACCTATGACAGCGTGTTTCTGTCGAACTACGCGTCGATCAACCTCAAGGATGCGCTGGCGCGGGTGCAGGGCGTGGGCAAGGCCGACGTTCTGACCAACCTGGAATACGCGATGCGTATCTGGATGGACCCCGACAAAATGGCCGCTCTGTCCATCACGCCGGGTGACGTGATCTCGGCCATTCGCGAACAGAATATCGAGGTTTCCGCTGGCTCGATCGGCGCCCCGCCGGTGCCTGAAGGCCAGACCTTTCAGTACACGATCAAGACCAAAGGCCGCCTGACATCGGCCAAGGAGTTTGGCGATATCGTCATTCGGACCGGCGACGCCGGCTCGATCGTGCGGGTCCGTGACATTGCGCGTGTCGAACTGGGGGCGGAATACTATGCCGCATCGGGCTATTTTCAGGCCGTTCCGGCGACGGTAATCGGCATCTACCAAGCGCCGGGCGCCAACGCGCTGGCCGTGTCCGACCGCGTCGAAGCCGAACTGGAGCGTCTTTCACGGTCCTTCCCGACCGATGTGGAATATGCGGTTCCCTTCAACACTACGGACTTCGTCGAACAGTCGCTGAACGACGTGGTGTCAACGCTGATCCTGACCTTCATTCTGGTGATCTCGGTCGTGTTCATCTTCTTGGGCAGTTGGCGGGCGACAATCATTCCGGCCGTGGCGATTCCGGTCTCATTGATCGGGACATTTGCGTTCCTGCTGCTGTTCGGGATGTCGCTGAACACAATCTCGCTTTTCGCACTCGTGCTGGCCATCGGGATCGTGGTCGACGACGCGATTGTGGTCGTCGAGAACGTGGAACGGATCATCGCCGAGGAAGGCCTGCCGCCGGCCGAAGCGACCCGCAAGGCCATGGGGCAGATTACTGGCCCCGTCATTGCGACAACTTTGGTTCTGCTGGCCGTGTTCGTCCCCGTGACCTTCATGCCCGGTATCTCGGGGCGGCTGTATTCACAGTTCGCGGTTACGATCTCGACCGCCGTCGTCATCTCGTCCATCAATGCGCTGACCTTGTCCCCGGCGCTGTGCGGTTTGGTCCTTCAGGCACGTTCAGGCCCACCCAAGGGTCTGCTGGCGGTGTTCGAGAAATTCATCGGGACGATGCGCGCAGGCTATGTGTCCATCGTACGCAAGCTGCTGATCATCCCCGTGGTCTCGCTTGGGATCATCGCGGGGTTTGCCTTTGGCGGCGTGACGATCATGTCGAACACCTCCAGCGGGTTCCTGCCGCTTGAGGACAACGGCTATCTGTTCGTCGACATCCAATTGCCCGACGCGGCCACACTGGAGAGAACCGAGGCGGTATCCAAACGTGTCGATGACCAGATCCGCGAGATTCCGGGCGTGGCGAATACCGTTCTGATCAACGGTTTCTCACTGCTGAACGGAACCATCACCAACGGTGCTGCTGTTTTCGTCAACCTCGACAACTGGGATGAACGGCAAGACGAGGATCTGACGGCGGACGCCATCCTGCAGAAGGTACTGGCCATCGCCAACGGCGAATCCGCCGCCTCGATCGTCGCGTTCAACCCGCCACCGATCCAAGGTCTTGGCATGTCGGCGGGCGTGGAAATGGAGGTTCAACAAACCGGAGGCGGCTCGCCGCAGGATTTGGCCTCGGCCGTGGGATCCTTTGTCTACGCGGCCAACCAGCGGCCTGAAATCGGCCAAGCCTACACGACTTTCCGGGCCAACGTCCCGCAGCTGTTCGTGGATCTGGATCGGGAAAAGGCAAAAACGCTGAACGTATCGGTCGCCGAAATCTTCCAGACCATGCAGGCTCAGCTTGGCTCGTACTATGTGAACGACTTCAATCTGTTCGGCCGCGTCTATCGCGTGATGATCCAAGCCGAAGGGTCGTATCGTGACAATGTCGAGGACATCTCGAACCTGTACGTCCGCTCGAACACCGGTGAGATGGTCCCGCTGGGAACGCTCATCGACGTCGAAAACGTGCTTGGCCCGGTTCTGTTGAAACGCCACAACCTGTTCCGTTCCGCGACGGTGACGGCGGTTCCGGCAGAAGGTCTGTCGACCGGTGACGCAATCACCGTGATGACAGAAGAGTCGGCGACCGCCCTGCCCCCGGGATATGCCTTTGAATGGACCGGAACCGCCCAACAACAGCTGGCATCCGGCGGGCTGGTCGTGGTGATCCTGGGGCTGGCGATCCTATTCGGGTATTTGTTCCTGGTCGGACAATACGAAAGCTGGACGATGCCGGTCTCGATCCTGCTGTCGGTGATCGTGGCCCTGTTCGGCGCGGTTGCGGCGGTGGCGATCGTGGGCAGTGACATCAACCTGTACACGCAGATCGGGATGATCATGCTGGTGGGGCTTGCGTCAAAGAACGGTATCCTGATCGTGGAATTCGCGATGGAGCAGCGAGCCAAGGGGCTGTCTGTCAAGGACGCTGCCGCCGAGGCCGCGCATCAGCGTTTCCGGGCCGTCATGATGACCGCGCTGTCCTTCCTGCTGGGCGTTGTGCCCCTGCTGGCAGCCAGCGGTGCTGGTGCCGCCAGCCAGAAGGCGATTGGTGTGGCCGTATTTGGCGGGATGCTCGCCGCGACACTGTTCGGGGTGATCCTGGTGCCGGTCCTCTATGCGGTGATGCAGAGCATGCGAGAGTGGATCAAGGGCACGAACAAGGATCCCGATCCTTCTGAAAAGGCGGCCTGACCGACAGAAAAAAGAAACGCCCCGCGACATCCGCGGGGCGTTTTTCTTTGGTGGGTCACTGAGCGGTTTTCAGTTATTGCCGACGACGCTTCTGCATCCAGGCCTCGATCTGCTCAACCTCCTCGGGTTTCAGGCGCAGTCCCAGTTTGTTTCGACGCCAGATCACATCCTGCGCTGTACGGGCATATTCCTTGTCCATCAGCCATTCGAGCTCACGCTCGGTCAGGGTCGCGCCAAAATCGACGCCCAGATCATCGGCCTGGACCGCGTTCCCGAGGATGATGCGTGCTTCGGTGCCGTACGCATGTACCAGACGGTGCGCCCATTTGTCGGTGAGGAACCCATAGTCGGCCTTCAATCCGGCAACCAGTGCCTCGACCCCGTCGACCGGGAAATCCCCGCCCGGCAGAGCAACTCCCGCAGTCCAAGGGCCAGAGAGGTCTGGGAAGTGCTCGGCCACCTTCTCCATCGCGCTTTCGGCAAGGCGGCGATAGGTTGTGATCTTGCCACCAAACACGTTGAGGACCGGCGCGCCGCCCTCGGCGTCCACTTTCAATGTGTAGTCCCGCGTAGCTGCCGTGGCGCTTTGGGCGCCATCATCATACAGCGGGCGCACGCCGGAATAGGTCCAGACAATATCGTCACGCGACACCGGCTTCTTGAAGTACTTGGACGCGAAGGCGCACAGATAATCCTGCTCGGCCTCGGTGCAGACGGGCGGCTCGGACGGATCGGGGTGGTCCTGATCAGTGGTCCCGATCAGTGTAAAGTCCTGCTCATAGGGAATGGCGAAGATGATGCGCCCGTCCTCACCTTGGAAGAAGTAACATTTGTCATGGTCGTAGAGACGCGGCGTCACGATATGGCTGCCGCGCACCAGCCGCACGCCCTCGCGTGAGTTCGAACGGATCTTGGTCCGAATGATGTCTCCAACCCACGGCCCGCCCGCATTGATCAGCATCCGCGCGCGCAGTTCACGGGTTTCACCGCTTTCGCAATCCTGCACGGTGATCTGCCAAACATCTTCGCTGCGTTCGGCCGACAGAACCTTGGTGCCCACCAAGATCCGCGCGCCGCGTGCCTCTGCATCGCGTGCGTTCAAGATCACCAGCCTTGAATCCTCGACCCAGCAATCGGAATACTCATACGCGGTTTCGAACTTGTCCTGCAGCGGCGCACCCTCGGGCGCCGTGCGCAGGTTCAATGAACTTGTTCCCGGCAGGATCTTCCGGCCGCCTAGGTTGTCATACATGAACAGCCCCAAACGGATCAGCCAGGCAGGCCGCCGCCCCTTCATCCACGGCATGACCGTCCCCAACAAGCGCGACGTGGGCGTTTCAGAGTCAAACCGCATGTCCGGGTGATACGGCAGAATGAACCGCATCGGCCAACTGATATGCGGCATGGCACGCAAAAGCGTTTCACGTTCGATCAGGGCCTCGCGGACCAGACGGAACTCGAAATACTCCAGATAGCGCAGCCCTCCGTGAAACAGCTTGGTCGAGGCTGACGAGGTGGCCGAGGCCAGATCGTTCATCTCGGCAAGCGTGACGCTCGACCCGCGCCCGGCCGCGTCGCGCGCGATGCCGCAGCCATTGATGCCGCCACCGATGATGAAAAGATCGGTGATCTGGGTGTCCGACTGTTCCATGTTTGATGATTCCATTTGCAAAAGGGTCGCGCGCATTAACGCGACCGACACTCGTTTAGTCAATTTCGATTTTCGTTTTTGTTCGCTTTGTCGCATCTCGTGCAACTTGATCGTCGTTCACTTCTTTCTCCTTCGGCACCCAGTCAAGAAAACATCAGGCTTGCGCTCGATGCCCAAAAAGAACAAAAACGAACAGAGCCACACCCGCGGAGCCGAATATGTCCCTGTCCTTTCGCCAATCCGACATCCTGAGCCTTGCCAAGCAAAACGGACGTGTCGCGGTCGAGGATCTGGCCGAGCGGTTCAATGTCACTGTCCAGACCATTCGTCGGGACCTGTCGGAACTGTCCGATGCCGGGATGCTGGACCGCGTTCACGGGGGCGCGGTTCTGAGGTCGGGCGTTTCGAATATCGGTTACGAAGACCGCCGCGGACTGAACGACGAAGCCAAGACACGCATTGCCAAACGGTGTGCCGCCGACATACCGGACGGAGCATCGGTGTTCATGAATATCGGCACCTCGACCGAGGCCGTGGCACGGCAACTTGTGACCCACAAGAACCTGATGGTCGTGACCAACAATATGAACGTGGCCAACATTCTGGTCGAAAACCCTGAATGCGAGATCGTGGTCGCTGGTGGTGTTCTGCGCCGATCAGATGGGGGCCTGATCGGTAATCTGACAGTCTCGACCATTCGTCAGTTCAAGTTTGACTACGCGGTCATAGGGTGTTCTGCGTTGGATAGCGAAGGCGATCTGCTGGATTTCGATTTTCAGGAAGTGAACGTCAGCCAGACAATCATCGCGCAGGCGCGGCATACCAGCCTTGTTGCCGATCACTCGAAATTCCAGCGGTCGGCCCCGGCCCGCATCACGTCATTGTCCGAAATCGACACGTTCTATACAGACGCACCCGTCACATCCGAACTGGCTGCGTGCTGCCGCGAATGGCAGACCCAATTGGTGGTGTGCCGCTAGGGTTCGCTCGCACTTAAGGCGAACGGACGATCCCAAAACTTGCCAGATGGCAGCGGGCCTGACAGTATCACCACCATTGCAATCGTTGCACGGGAGGGGAGGACCGAGCCATGATCGCGCTTTTATTTGCGTTACTTACAGCCGTTATGGCGCTGAATTACTTTGGACGGACAAAGGCCGGGAACGTGGTTTTCTTTCTCACGCTGGCGTTGAGCGTCTATTGGCTCAAGTTTCACGCCACCAGCCAACTGACAATTCAGTTGTAGAAAGGGACGATCATGACACCTGAACTGTCCCGTACTCTGAATGCCCTGGGAATGCTGGCCGTCAGCCTTGTTCTGCTGCTGGCCTATGTCTACCAGCTCAAGCTGTATGAACTGCCCTGCCCGCTCTGCCTGTTGCAGCGAGTTGGCTTCGTCGCGGTTGGTGTTGGTCTGGGCCTGAACCTGCTTTATGGCCCGCGGCCCCAACACTATGCGATCATGCTGATTGCGGCCCTCTACGGCGGCAGCGTGTCGGTGCGGCAGATCCTTCTGCACATCGTGCCGGGAACCGGGCACTATGGCTCTCCTGTGTTGGGCCTGCACTACTATACTTGGGCTGCCATCTGCTTTTTCCTGATCCTGTTGGGCACCGCCATCATGCTGATGTTCGAGAAACAGTATGTCTCGGACACGCGCGCGGAACCACGCTTTGGCGGCAGCACATTGGCAAAGGTCGCGTTCTTCATCATGCTGGGTCTTGCGGTGCTGAACGCCGGTTCGACGCTGTTGGAATGCGGTCCGGGCATCTGCGCCGACCCGCCGACCAGCTACAAATTGATTGACGAACTGGACACCAACAACTGAGGATGGGGCAACCGTCCAGACAGGAGGCGCGACGATGGGACTACTGGGGCAGCCGCTGGGCTATTATGACTACCTGACATTCGTAGCGCTGATCCTACTGCTGGCGGCGGTCATGGCCTTGTTTCTGTTCATCATGGGCCTGCCCGGCCGCATCGCAATCAAACGGAACCACCCCCATGCCGAAGCCGTCAAACTGATGGGATGGATGGGGTTTCTGGCGATCATCCCCTGGGTGCACGCCTTTATCTGGGCCTACCATGATGGCATGACCGTGGACATCCGCCGCTTGCCCGAGGGCGAGCGCGAAGCGATCCGCAAGGAGATCGAGCGCCTTGGCGGGCGGGTCAAGGACGAGTACCGGGCCCCTGCTGCAGACGACCCACAGAAAACCTGACGCCGAAGGAAATCCACCACTATGTTCGTCGCCCTCGGCATCACGCTTTTCTACATCATTTTTGTCTGGTTCATTTTCTTCAAAGCACAATGGCTCAAGTTCAACATTGTCTGGGGGATCGTGTCGTTCTGGGTCGGCGCCCATCTGCTGCTGATCTTCCTGGTCGCGCTCCGGTTCTTCCAACCCTTCTCGATCGACAGCCACGTAGTGCGGTCCACCATCCAGATCGTCCCGAAACTGACCCAACCGACCATCCTGACCGAGGTCTTGGTCGAACCCAACACGCCCATCACCAAGGGCGATCCGCTGTACCGGTTTGATGACACGGTGTTCAAGCTGGCCGTCGAGAACGCGCAGGCCCAACTGGTGGCTGCGGAGCAGAACGCCAAAATCCTTGAACAGGACGTGATCGCCTCGACCGAGGCGGTGGAGCGCGCCAATGCCCAGCTGGCTTATGCGATGACGCAGAAGGCGCGCTATGAAAACCTGGTGCCTGCCGGGGGTGCGCGTCAGGACGAGCTGGATCGCTGGAACGAACAAGTGACCGAAGATCAGGCTGCGGTCAAACAGGCTGAGGCCAATCTAAGAAAGGCGCAACTTGCGCAGGAATCACAGATCGACGGAGTGAACACCGGTATCCTTCAGGCCAAGGCGCAGCTGGCCGAAGCACAGTATTTCCTCGACAATACAACGATCTACGCTCCTGAGAACGGTATGATCGTCTCGCAACAGGCCCGTCCCGGCCTTGTGGTCGGTGATATCCGACTTGGGGCCATCGCCAGTTTCGTGACTGAGGATTCGCCCTATATCCTGGCCACATACCGCCAGCAGAACCTGAAATTCGTCGAACCCGGTCAGCCTGTCGAGGTCGCGCTGGACCTGTACCCGGGTGAAATTCTGACCGGCAGGGTCGAGGCCATCTGGTGGGCCACCCGGCAGGGGCAATACCTGCCTTCTGGCCGCCTGCCGGGGTTCGAGCTGCCTAAAATTCCCGGGCGCATCGCGGTGCAGGTTTCAGTCGACGTCCCCGAAGGGCATACCTTCCCCGCTGGCGGGCACGCGGCCGTGGCCATCTATACCGGGCAAGGCACAAGCTTCGAGTTTCTGCGCCGCATCAACATCCGCCTCTATTCCTTCGCCAACTTCATCCGACCGTTGGATATCTGAGCATGACACACATGAACCCGGACCATCCGCGCAGGCCACGAAACCGCCGCCACATGTTGGTTGGCACCGCGCTGAGCGCCGCGTTGCTGTTTGCATGCACCCCGGTCGGGCCGGATTTCGTGCGCCCCAACTCGCCGGTCGTGAAACAGTGGATGGAGGCCAACAGCCCCAGCGCCAGCCAGGCCAGCGGTCTGACATCACGCAGCGCCCCCGTGGTCAAATGGTGGCAGAGCTTCAATGACCCGACCCTGAACAAGCTGGTGGCCGAGGCCTATGCCCAGAACCTGACGCTTCAGGTCGCAGGCGCGCGCGTGTTGCAGGCCCGCGCGCAACTGGGCATCGCCTTCGGCGAGCTCTATCCGCAATCTCAGGCCGTGGGCGGATCATTGGAGCGGCGCCGGATCAGCGACAACCTCGGTCCCATTGCCGATATCAACCGGATCATTCCGCTGGATACCGAGTTTTCGACGTCGCAGGTGGGATTTGACGCCCAGTGGGAACTGGACGTCTGGGGCGCGCAGCGGCGCGGCGTGCAGGCGGCGCGATCGAACCTGGCACTGCAAGTCGCCAACTATGACGACGCGCTGGTGACGCTGACGGGCGATGTGGCCGCGCTGTACATCAACATCCGCGCGCTGCAGGAGTCGCTGGCCGTCGCACGCGAGAACATCAAGCTGCAGCAGGAAGCCAATGATCTGACCCAGTTGCGGTTCAACAATGGTGTGACGACGGAATTGGATGTGCAGGAATCCACCGCCCTGCTGAACAACACCAAGGCGCTGGTGCCGACGCTGGAAAGCGATCTGCAGCAGGCCAAGAACGCGCTGGCGGTTCTGCTGGGCACGACACCGTCGCGCATGACCGGTCTGCTGGGAACGTCCGGGCGGATTCCGTCAGCAAGATCGAACGTCGCAGTCGGCGTTCCGGCCGAACTGCTGCGCCGCCGCCCCGACGTTCGCGCCGCAGAACTGGCCGCAGCCACGCAATCGGCGCAGGTGGGCATTGCCATGGCGGACCTGTATCCGCAGTTCATCTTGTCGGGCTCGATCGGCCTGCAGGCGTCGGGCGGGCGCGACCTGTTTAGTTCCAACAGCACCACGGGTCTGGCCAGCGCCGGCGTGGTCTGGAACGTTCTGAACTATGGGCGGATCAAGAACAACGTGCGCGCGCAGGACGCCGCCTATCAGGCGCTGATCGCCAACTATCAGAACACCGTGCTGACCGCCTATTCCGAGGTCGAAAGCGCCATGGTCGCCTATGCCCAGGCGCGCAAACAGGTGACGTTCTACCAACGCAGCGTCGACGCAGCGCGCAAAGCTGCCGACATCGCCGTCAGCCAGTATCGCGACGGCATCGCAGACTATTCCCGCGTGCTGAACACGCAGACCGCGCTACTGCGCTCGCAAGCCAACCTGATCGAGGCGCGCCAGCAGGTGTCGTCGAATCTGGTCGCGGTCTACAAGGGTCTGGGCGGGGGCTGGCAGATCCGTCAGAATCAGGAGTTTCTGCCGGAAACCGTACTGGCCGAGATGTCCTATCGCACCGATTGGGGGGACCTGCTGCAGCAGGACCCAACACGCGCAAGTCTGAACTAGGCGCTATTTCGTTAGGCCCGTCAGGCCTCCAGAGATCAGGATGTTCACCTCGTACAGGATGCGCGGCGCGGCCAGACCGCCTGGGCTGGCCAGATAGTTGGGGCTCCACTCCGGGTCGAACTTTTGCTTGAAGGCGCGCAGCCCCTCGAAGTGATAGAACTGCTCGCCGTGCTCGTACACGAAGCCGCCGATCCGGTTCCAGAGCGAGGCGAGTTGCCGGTTCTCGATCCCGGAAAACGGCGCGGCCCCCAATGAGAACCAATGAAACCCTTGGCCGGCGCCCCAGTTCATCATCTCGGCGAACAGAGCATCCATGACAAAGCTGGGGCAGTCGGGCTCGTACCGCATCAGATCCAGCGACAATTCCGACTTGTTGCCGCCCTGAAACAGGTTGGCAAAAGCCACGATGCTGCCAGTCTCGCCGTTCTTCAGAACCGCATGGTCGAAATAGGACAAATACTGCTCGTCGAACCCGCCCAGGGCAAAACCCTTTTCCGCGCCCGCCTTGCCTTCCAGCCAGTGATCCGAGATCTGGCGCAGCTCGGGCAGGACCGGTGCAAGCTGTTCTTTGGGAATGATCTCGAAGACATATCCTTCACGCTCGGCCCGGTTCCGGGCCTGACGGAACCGCTTGCGGGATTTGCCGTCCAGCGTGAAGTCCTTCAGCGGAACCCGGGCGACCTCACCGATCTTGAGGATCGACAACCCGAGGTCCAGAAACGTAGGCAGATACTTGGTGGACACGCTGTAAAATGCGCAGAGCTTGCCTTCGGCATCGGCCATTTCGCGCAACTGCCAAATCAGTTGCTGGCCGGCGGCCTCATCGCCGACAGGCTCGCCCTTGCTGATCAACGCGTTGCCGGAATCGGCATAGGCCAGAAAGGCGCTTTCATCCGGCGCGACCAGGAACTGCTTGTCGCCGGTCAGGCTGATCTGCGCCTCGGTGTCTTCGCTGACCAGCGCCAGACGTTCGACCGCCGCAGGGATCTCGGTGCGCTGACGTGCGGGGATCGTGCGTCCGAACAACGAGTTCACGGCCACCACCCCGACGATGACCGCCACCACCATGCTGGAGCGTAGGAACCGCGAGGCATCGCCATTCCATGCAAACTCCCACCACAACGCATTTTCGTATTCGACATGGGAATAGGCAAACAACCCGATCCAGAAGATCACCGCCAGCAACGCGATCAGACTGACCAGCCAGGGAATGTTCAGTCGGAGGATAGAGGCGCCGCTGACCCGGTAGAAAGCCCCCCGAAACAGGGCCAACAAACCGATGGCTGCAAGCATTCCGATGGCCTCATGCGTATCCAGCCCCTTGGCCAGTGACGCAAAGAACCCGGCCAGCATCAGGATCATGGCAACGATCCATGCCCGGTACAGCTTGCGGTACAGCCCCCGCGCCACAAGCAGCAGCAGAACGCCGATGGCGCTTCCGGCCAGATGCGATGCCTCGACGAAGGACAGGGGCAGAAACTCGCGCAGGATTCCCAGCTTCGTCGAGCTGGCCGGCAAGGTGCCAGACACCAGAAGAACCACACCGGCCACTGCCGCGATACCGGCAGCCACCATCGGCACGATTGGCCGGACGGCCCGGTAAAACCAGGTGGCCGCGCCGCTGATGTGATGCCGGTGTGCCAGCGCCGAAGCGACGGCGATCGACAGGCTTGCGATGGCAAATGGCAAAAACGTGTAGACAACCCGGTAGAGCAGCAAGGCGGCAATCACGTCCGACCGGCCCGAGGCCCCCAGCCCGGCGATCAACGTGGCCTCGAACACACCGATTCCGCCCGGGGCGTGGCTGAGAATCCCAACTGCGATTGCGCAGATATAGATGGTGAAGAAATAGGGATAACCGACGCCCAGATCGTCGGGCATCAGAACATAAAGAGCCATCGACGCGCCGAACAGATCCCCGATTGCCGCCAGCGTCAAAAGGCTGGCCAACTTGCCTCCGGGCAGGTCAAATCCCACCCCGCCAAAGGAAAGCCGACGCCCGCCTTTGGCCAGCCATACAAACAGCACCAGTAGACCGACCAGCAGGGCAACCCCGATGACCGTTTCAAGCGTTCCACTGATCGGCAGCGCTTGGGCGATCCCGTCCGGATGAAGCGTCATCATTCCGCCGAGGATCAGGATAAGGCCCATCCAGAAGGCCACCCATGATGTGGCGATCACGCCCGCGACCCGTCCCAGATCCAACCCCAGCGACGCATAGATCCGATAGCGGATCGCCGTGCCCGTGATGTACGAAAAACCAAGGCAATTCGACACCGCATAGCCGCTGGCACCAGCCATGGCCGCGATGCGAAGGGGGACCGTTCCCCCCGCCACGCTCTGCACGGCGAAGACGTCATAGAAGGACAGAGACAGAAAACTGAAGGCCGTCCAGAAAACGGCAAGGAACATCACCCGCCAAGACGTTCCGGCAATGTCAGATTGCACGTCCGACCATTTCACATGGCTCGACAGGTCGTGCAGCACCGTCAACGCGATCAGCGTTATCACAACAGGTATCGCCAACCTGACGATCGGCTGCTCCAACAGACCGGTCACCCGGGCAATCAGGATTTCCGCCCGCGAGTTTTCGCCTGGGTCTGCTGTGCTCATATTGATTTCCCTGCCCATGGGCCTGATCAAGCCTGCGGGAAAACTCTTGCACAAATCGTTTGGTATTCAAAGCTATGCCGCGCTGGTGAATGGCGGGCGGTTCAAAAGCGGCCTTTTCGGGTGGACAGAAGCAGATTGGTCTCGGAGCGGGTCACGCCTTCGATGCGGCGGATCTGGAACAGAACCTCGTCCAGTTCGGCCAGCGTCTCGGTCCCGATCTCGGCGATCAGGTCCCATCCGCCATTGGTGGAATGCACCGCCCGCACCTGCCGCATCGCCGCGATCCGGGCCATGATGCGCTCGGTCCCGCGCCCTTCGATTTCCAGCATCATCAGCCCGCGCACAGGGCTTTGCGCGACGTCCCGACGGGTCAGGACAGTAAAGCCCACAATCTCACCCGATTGCTTGAGCCGCTGCAGCCGGCTGCGCACGGTCGTCCGCGTTACACCCAGCACTTCTGCAAGCTCTGACAGGGACGCGCGAGCATCTCGGTGAAGGGCGCTGAGCAAGCGGCTGTCCAGATCGTCCATTCCGTGTTTCCATTTTGGATCCTCAGATTTCATTTTGAGCATTTTGCCTCCTTCACGCAACCCGCATTGCACCGCTAAATGAACGTATGGATACCAAATCAGTCATTCTCGTTGGTGCCGGCATGGACGTCGGCAAGCGGCGACAGGGTTGCCGGATGGGACCCGACGCGTACCGGGTGGCCGGAATCGCCGAGGCGCTGTCAGACCTCGGGCACACGGTCACAGACTTTGGCGACACCCGCCCGGACACAGTCGACATGCCGCAACATGATCACCTCTTTGCCCTACCCGAATGCGTAGGTTGGACGCGGGCTTTGATCCGGGTCGCGCAACAGGCGGCCCAACAAGGTCTGCCGATTTTCATGGGCGGGGACCACGCCCTGTCGATGGGCACGGTCTCTGGCATGGCCGCCCATGCGCAGCAGATCGGGCGCCCACTATTCGTGCTTTGGCTGGACGCGCACAGCGATTTCCACACGCCCAACAGCACCGGCAGCGGCAACCTGCATGGCACTCCGGTCGCCTATTTCACCGGTCAGCCCGGGTTCGACGCTTTCCCCGCTTTGGATGCTCCGATACCCACGGACCGCGTCGGCATGATCGGCCTGCGTTCCGTTGACCCGGCCGAGCGCGCCGCGCTTGAGAAAGACCGCGCCATGCTGGCCGACATGCGCAGCATCGACGAACACGGCATCAAGGCCCCGCTGATGGCCTTTCTGGAACGCGTCCGTGCCGCGAACGGTATTCTGCATGTCTCGCTGGACGTGGATTTCCTTGACCCCGCCATCGCGCCGGCCGTCGGCACCACCGTTCCCGGTGGCGCCACCGAACGCGAAGCGCATCTGGCCATGGAACTGCTGCACGAAAGTGGGCTGGTCTGCTCGCTGGACCTGGTCGAGCTGAATCCTTTCCTGGATGAGCGCGGCCGTACCGCGAAACTGATGGTCGACCTGGCCGCCTCGTTGCTTGGGCGCCGCATCTTCGACCGCATTACCCGGAGCTTCTGATGCATTCCCTTCAGGCCCCCTCGGCCGTTGTCATGATCCAGCCACACGCCTTTGCCTCGAACCCCGAAACCCGTGACGACAATGCGTTCCAGACGCTGGCCAACCGCTCGGCCGAGGCGACCTCGGCCGCCGCCCGCGACGAGCATGACCGCGCGGTCGAGCAACTGCGCAACGCCGGCGTCACCGTGCATGTGTTCGACGATTTCGGTGACAACGACACGCCCGACAGCGTGTTTCCGAACAACTGGTTCTCGACCCATCCGGGCGGACACGTGGCGATCTATCCGATGTTCGTCCCCTCGCGCCGGCGCGAACGGCGGATGGATGTGATCGAGATGCTGAAACGCGACTATCGCGTACAGGACGTGATCGACTATTCCGGGCTCGAGCAGGACAACCTCGCGCTGGAGGGCACCGGTGCGATGGTGCTCGATCACGTCGGGCGCATTGCCTATACCGTCAAATCCAACCGCGCCGACCCGGTGCTGCTGGAACGGTTCTGCACCCATTTCAACTACGAGCCCATCGCCTTCGAGGCCCGCGACGCGCAAGGCCGCGATGTCTATCACACAAATGTTCTGATGGGGATCGGCACGCATTACGCCCTGATCTGTCTGGACATGATCACCGACCCCGAGCGGCGCGCGACCGTTCGGGCGCGGCTCGAGGAATCCGGCCGCACGGTGATCGACCTGACCCACGACCAGATCGCCGAATTTGCCGGTAACGCCATCGAACTGACAGGCCGCGACGGGCTGGTTCTGGCGCTGTCCAGGCGGGCTTTGGCCGCGCTGCGCCCGGATCAGATCGACATCTTCCAGGACAGCGCGACGCCCCTGCCGTTGTCCGTTCCCACCATCGAAACCGCCGGCGGGTCGGTGCGCTGCATGATCGCAGGCATCCACCTGTCACGCCGCTAGGAGAGACCCCATGCAACCTTCCGACAAGGCGCTTGTTCCCTTCGTATCCGTCGACAACATGATGCGGCTGATTCACCACATCGGTGTCGAAAGAATGATCACCGAGATCGCCGCCCAGATCGAGGACGACTTCAAACGGTGGGAGAGCTTTGACAAGACCCCGCGCATCCCGGCCCATTCCCCACATGGCGTGATCGAACTGATGCCGACCTCGGACGGCGAGGCCTATGGGTTCAAATATGTGAACGGCCACCCCAAGAACACATCCGAGGGCCTGCAGACCGTCACGGCGTTCGGCCTGCTTGCGGACGTGTACACCGGGTATCCGACCCTGTTGACCGAGATGACGATGCTGACGGCGCTGCGCACCGCGGCAACCTCGGCGCTGGTCGGCAAGTACCTAGCCCCCAAGAATGCGTCCACGATGGCGATGATCGGCAATGGCGCGCAGTCCGAATTCCAATGCCTGGCCTTCAAGGCCATGGGCGGGATTGATACCGTTCGCCTTTACGACATCGATCCCGCCGCCACCGCGAAATGCGCGGCCAATCTGCAAGGGACCGGGTTGAAGGTGGTTTCGTGCCGCTCGGCCGAAGAGGCGATTGAGGGCGCGCAGATCATCACCACCTGCACCGCCGACAAGAAATACGCCACGATCCTGACCGACAACATGGTCGGCCCGGGCGTGCACATTAACGCGATCGGCGGCGACTGCCCCGGCAAGACCGAATTGCATCGCGACATTCTTCTGCGGTCCGACATTTTCGTGGAATACCCCGAGCAGACCCGGATCGAAGGTGAAATTCAGGCTCTGGACCCTGACCACCCGGTCACCGAGATGTGGCAGGTCATCACCGGTCAGGCCGAAGGTCGCCGTGACGACCGGCAGATCACTCTGTTCGACAGCGTCGGTTTCGCGATCGAGGACTTCTCGGCTCTGCGCTACGTCAAGCGCGCGATCGAGGGAACCGAGTTTTTCGAGCCCCTGGACATGCTGGCGGACCCGGACGATCCGCGCGACCTGTTTGGCATGCTC
This sequence comes from Ruegeria sp. BC2, assembly GCF_056539245.1. NCBI lineage: Bacteria > Pseudomonadati > Pseudomonadota > Alphaproteobacteria > Rhodobacterales > Roseobacteraceae > Ruegeria > Ruegeria sp. BC2. The sequence continues at coordinate 848,674 of NZ_JBQFUQ010000001.1, read as the reverse complement.
ATGCGGGCCAAGTGAGCCGTATCGCCCCGTTTTGCGGTTAGGCCGGATGGGGGCGCTGCCCCCGTTCAGTCTTTGCGACACTGAGGTATTGGGTCCACTGAGGCACCGAGACTTCGTGCCGCCCGAACTTTCTATGCGCGCGGCAGAGCCACGCATCAAAGCCCGTGCCTGGATTGCCCAAAACCTCAGCCGGCAAGCGATGGCAGATACAGAACGATCGCCGGAAACGCGACCAGCAGCGCAATCGTCACCGCATCAGCGACGAAGAACGGAGCCACGCCCTTGAACACGTCCTGAACGCTCAGGTCCGGGCGCACGCCGGCGACCACGAAGCAGTTCAGGCCGATTGGCGGCGTGATCAGACAGAACTCGGCCATCTTGACCACCAGAATACCAAACCAGATCGCGCACATGGGGCCCGACATGCCGAATGTGCTGTCGGCCGCGCTTACCGCCTCGCCCCCGTTCAAGGCCATGACGGCAGGATAGACCACCGGAAGAGTCAGCAGCAGCATCCCGATTGCATCCATGAACATGCCAAGCACGGCATAGGCCAACAGGATACAGATCAGGATCAGCATGGGTGACATATGGAGGGAAGTGATCCAATCCGAGAACGCCCCCGGCAGGTCGGCAAAACCCAGAAAGCGCACGTAGATCAAGACACCCCAGATGATCGAGAAGATCATCGCCGTCAGCTTGGCGGTTTCCAACAGCGCCGACTTCAGCTCGGTCCAGCGCATGCCGTGAAACAGAGCAAAGCAGAACACGATGAATGCACCGATTGCGCCGCCTTCGGTCGGCGTTCCCCACGCCTTGTCACCAAATGGGTTGTAGACAAAACAGATGATGATCAGGATTACCGCGAAGATCGGCAGCGCACCGGGCAACGCGGCAAAGCGCTGTTTCCAGGTAAAGCCCCGCACCGGCGGACCCACGTTTTTGAAGAAAACCGCGATACCGATGATCAGCAGTCCGTAGATCACCGCCGAAAACGCACCGGGGATGAACCCGGCGAGCAGCAGTTTGCCCACGTCCTGCTCGACGATGATCGCATAGATCACGAGGATCGCGGAAGGTGGGATCAGCGACGCCAAAGTACCACCTGCGGCCACGACGCCTGCGGCAAACCTTTTGTTGTAGCCGACGTCCAGCATCTCGGGGATGGCAATGCGGGCAAAGACCGCCGACGTCGCCACCGACGCGCCTGACACGGCTGCAAAGCCAGCCGTCGCGAAAACCGTGGACACTGCCAAACCGCCCGGCACCCAGGCGACCCAGCGCTTGGCCGCTTCGAACAAAGCCCGGGTCAAACCCGCGTAATAGGCCAAGTATCCGATCAGGATGAAAGTTGGGATCAGGCTGAGCGTGTGCGAGGCCACTTTGGAATGCGGCACCTGCCCCGCCGTCTTGACGGCAACGGTCAAAGCCTTGCCAAACCGATCCGGGTCATATCCGAACTTGGCCCAAAATATCCAGACCAGCCCCACCAACCCTGCGAGGCCTGCGGCAAACGCAACGCGCATGCCCGCGACGACAAGAACCAGCAGGCCGCCCGTGACCCACAGACCGATTTCAATCGTGTCCATTTGTCAGTCCTGCCTCTCAAACTGCTCGGCTTCGGCCGCGGCCTGCGCGGCGGCGTCCTGAATCAGCGGCACCGCAACCGGAGATTCCAGCCCCAACAGGAACGCCCGACCATACCCCCAGATCTGGAGACACAACCGCAGACACAAAACGGAGAAGGCAACTGGCGCCAACAGCTTGGCGGGCCAGATCGGAATACCGATGTCGATCGAGCTGTCACGGCTCCACATCGGTGCGCCGAAATCAAACGATCGATCGAAATGGGACCAACTGCCCCAAACCAAAGCCAACATCAGGACCAGGATCAGTACGACCGAAATCAGCTCGAACAGCCACATTGCGCGCCCGTGCAACCGTGCGATCACGATGTCCATGCGGATGTGCCCGCCGTCTCGCTGCACGTAGGAAATGCCAAGAAACGCGATCAGAGGCATGGCCTGCTCGATCCAGTCGACATAGCCCGGCAATGGGGCGTTGATCGCGTTGCGTCCGCTGACGGACACAACAGCCAACACCATCAAACCGAAAACGGCGATGCCACTGAGAAGGGCCAGAAATCGTTCAAGTCGCAGCAATTGCCGGTCGAGACGGCTCAGGAGGCTGCCGTCCTCCAATACCGTGGCGTGTCCTGCCATCCGGTTGTCCCCTGTTCCAGATGAGTCCGGGGGCGTTTCAGCCCCCGGCTGTTTTTTATCAGTTGCCGCCGCGCTGCTGCTTCAGCGTTGCCTGCACCAGGTCGTAAAGATCCTGCGCCGGCAGGCCTTGGGCGGACATGTCAGCAATCCACTGGTCGCGGATCGGGTCGGCCGCCTTGGCACGGAACTCGTCCAGAACGGAGTCATCGATCATCACTTTCTGAACGCCCTTTTCTTCGAGCACGCCATCCCACTTTTTCAGTAGCTCACCGTAGTTGGTCAGGTAGTGGTCAATCGCCTCGTCGATCGAGCTGTCCAGCGCCTCACGGTGCTCAGGCGGCAGTGCTTCATAGGCGTCGATGTTCACGACCACCGGGCAGTTCACCGTGCCGGGGTTCAGGTTCGCGGTCCACCAGTCGGCCTCATTGATGGTGCCGAACGACAGGTGTGCGTGCTGAGCAAAAGCGACGGTGTCCACGACACCGGACTGCATCGCATTATAGGCTTCGGTCGCCGGAACCGATGTCGGAACGGCACCAACGGCCTCGAACGCCTGACCAAGGCCCCCGGTCGCACGAACGCGCATACCTTCAAACTCTGCCAGTTCGTCACGCGGCTCGCCTGTCCCGACCAGATTGTACTGCGGCATCGGCGAGGTCATGAGGATCCGAGCGTTCCACTGAGCCATCTCTTCCTTGACCGCAGGGTGATCGTAGACCGCGTGGCTGACGGCCACTTCCTCATCCAGTGTGTTCACGCCCAGAAACGGCAGTTCCAGAACGGTGATCGCGCGGTTCTTGTCGCGATGGTAACCAGCGCAGAATTGGGCCATCTCGAAGGCGCCGATTTCGATGCCGTCCAGGTTTTCCTTGGGCTTGGAAAGGCCGCCATAGCTGACGTTGATGGTGAATGCGCCATCGGTTTTCTCACTGACCAGCTCGGCCAGTTTCTCAACATGTTCGGTGAAGGCGCGGCGCTTGCCCCAGACCGAGGCATTCCACTCGGTCGCAGCCGCCTCGGTGACAAAAGCAACGCCAAGGGCGGCGATGGCCGCTCCGCTCAACATCTTGTTCATAATGATCTCTCCCATTGGTGCACCCCCTCCCGGGGCGCTTGCGAGTCAAGCTAGCGCCAACATCGACACGTGCCAAGCCCCGCCGCCCGAATGGTACACCCGTGAAAGCGCTGATTTCTGCATGGCTCAGAAAGCCCCGCCGACACGGTCGACCCACAGGAGAAAAGGTGTCGCTCTGGACCGTTAACAACCATTAGATCTTTAAATAATTGTTTTTTATCATGTTATCGCAAACTCAAGCCTAACGAATTTACAAAACGCCCCCAGAAACGGAAAGTTGTTTACAAACAAATCCAAGGATTACGGCAATTTATTTCTTTCTTTTCTCGAAGGCGTATTATCCCGACCGGGGAGGAAACGGATCGACAATGCCAATCAATTGGGCAAACTCGGTCCACCTGAAGTCCAGTCAGAGGGAGGAGCCTCAGAATGACCACCGCTGCCCAGGCAGAAGCCAAGGTATTTCCGCCATCCGCAGAAACCGTCGCTCGCGCTCATGTCGATGCCGAAAAATACACCCAGATGTACGAGGCATCTGTCAACGACCCCGTGAAATTCTGGGGTGAGCATGGCAAGCGGATCGACTGGATCAAGCCCTACACCCAGGTCAAGGACGTCAACTACGATTTCGGCTCGGTCAAGATCAACTGGTATGCCGACGGCACGCTGAACGTCTCGGCCAACTGTCTGGACCGTCACCTGAAGACCCGCGGCGATCAGACCGCGATCATCTGGGAACCGGATGATCCGAACGACGAAGCCCAGCACATCACCTATGCCGAGCTGCACCGCCGCACCTGCCGCATGGCGAACATTCTGGAATCGATGGGCGTGCGCAAAGGCGACCGGGTCGTCATCTATCTGCCGATGATCCCCGAGGCCGCCTATGCCATGCTCGCCTGTGCCCGCATCGGCGCGATCCACTCGATCGTGTTTGCCGGCTTCTCGCCCGACGCGCTGGCCGCTCGGGTCAACGGTTGTGACGCCAAGGTCATCATCACCGCCGACGAGGCCCCGCGCGGAGGCCGCAAAACTCCGCTGAAATCGAACGCCGACGCCGCCCTGCTGCACTGCAAGGACACGGTAAAGTGTCTGGTGGTCAAGCGCACCGGTGGCCAGACCACCTGGATCGACGGGCGCGACTACGACTACAACGAAATGGCGCTGGAGGCCGACGATTACTGTGCGCCGGCCGAGATGAACGCCGAAGACCCGCTGTTCATCCTCTACACCTCTGGCTCGACCGGACAGCCGAAAGGTGTGGTGCACACCACGGGTGGGTATCTGGTTTACGCCGCGATGACCCACGAAATCACCTTCGACTATCATGACGGCGACATCTACTGGTGCACCGCCGATGTGGGCTGGGTCACTGGCCACAGCTACATCGTCTACGGCCCGCTGGCCAATGGCGCGACCACACTGATGTTCGAAGGCGTGCCGACCTATCCCGACGCCTCGCGGTTCTGGCAGGTTTGCGAGAAGCACAAGGTCAACCAGTTCTACACGGCACCGACCGCGATCCGCGCGCTTATGGGTCAGGGCAACGAGTTCGTAGAAAAATGCGACCTGAGTTCCCTGAAAACACTCGGCACGGTGGGCGAACCCATCAACCCCGAAGCCTGGAACTGGTACAATGACGTGGTCGGCAAGGGCAAATGCCCGATCGTTGACACCTGGTGGCAGACCGAGACCGGTGGCCACATGATGACCCCCCTGCCCGGCGCGCATGCGACCAAGCCCGGCTCGGCGATGAAGCCCTTCTTTGGCGTTCAACCCGTCGTGCTGGATCCGCAGTCGGGTGTCGAAATCACCGGAAACGGAGTCGAAGGCGTGCTGTGCATCAAGGACAGCTGGCCGGGCCAAATGCGTACCGTCTGGGGCGACCATGAGCGGTTCGAGAAGACCTATTTCTCGGACTACAAGGGGTATTACTTCACCGGTGACGGCTGCCGCCGCGACGAAGATGGCGATTACTGGATCACGGGCCGCGTCGATGATGTCATCAACGTCTCGGGCCACCGCATGGGCACCGCCGAAGTCGAAAGCGCGCTGGTGGCTCACGCCGCCGTCGCCGAAGCGGCCGTCGTTGGTTATCCCCATGAAATCAAGGGCCAAGGCATCTATTGCTACGTCACTCTGATGAATGACCGAGAGCCCTCGGATGAATTGCTGAAAGAGCTCCGCACATGGGTCCGGACAGAAATCGGACCGATCGCCAGCCCCGACGTGATCCAGTGGGCTCCGGGCCTGCCCAAGACCCGGTCGGGCAAGATCATGCGCCGCATTCTGCGCAAGATCGCCGAGAACGACTTCGGCTCGCTGGGCGATACCTCGACCCTGGCCGACCCGTCCGTCGTCGAAGATCTGATCGCCAACCGGGCCAACAAGTGAGGGCGTGATGCAGGCTGAAACAATCACAAAACCCGCTGTCCTGATCCTTCTCGGCCCTCCGGGTGCCGGGAAGGGCACACAGGCGCGAATGCTGGAACAGAAATTCGGCCTGGTGCAGCTCAGCACGGGCGACCTGCTGCGCGCAGCGGTTGCTGCCGGAACCGAGGCCGGAAAGGCCGCGAAAGCAGTGATGGAAGCCGGCGACCTGGTCAGCGACGACATCGTCATCGCAATCCTGCGCGATCGCATTGCCGAGCCCGATTGCGCGCGCGGTGTCATCCTGGATGGGTTTCCCCGCACCACGGTTCAGGCCGAAGCGCTGGACAAGCTGCTGGCCGAAAACGGACAGAAGGTGAATGCGGCCATCAGCCTCGAGGTTGAGGACGCCGAGATGGTCACCCGGATCGCCGGACGCTACACCTGCGCAATGTGCGGTGAAGGCTACCACGATCAGTACAAGCAGCCGAAGGTGGACGGTGTTTGTGACAAGTGCGGCAGCACGGAATTCAGCCGCCGCGCCGATGACAATGCCGAAACCGTGGCGTCCCGGCTGGAGGCCTATCACGAACAAACCGCGCCTTTGATCGACTACTACAAGGATCGCGGCGTACTCAGAAAACTGGATGCCATGGGGCAGATCGATCAGATCGCCCGTGGCCTGGAAAGCATCGTGGGCGACGCGATGCGGTAAGGGGAAGAGGACTCCCCAAAGCGGGCACTGACCCCGACACGAGTTTCTTCAACGGAACCGCTCTGGCGGACCGGAGAAGCTTTGCCTGGCGCCATCGCGGCGCTCGGCGCAATCGAATGGCGGCCATACGCCGGAGGACAAATGCACCGGGCCGCCCTGGAGGAACCAAGGAGGAAACCGCAATGGCGGATAATTCAACAAACTCCGCGCAGACTGCCGAGTCCGACAAGGGCTATTGGCAGGCAAACCTGCGTCTCATCTACATCAGCCTCATCATCTGGGCGCTGGTGTCTTTCGGGTTCGGCATTCTGCTGCGCCCGTTGCTGTCGGGCATCGCCGTCGGCGGCACCGACCTGGGCTTCTGGTTCGCGCAACAGGGATCGATCCTGGTCTTTCTGGCGCTGATCTTCTTCTACGCCTGGCGCATGAACAAACTGGATGCCGAATACGGCGTCGAAGAAGAATAAGGGAGCCAGAGGACAATGGATCAGTTTACCATCAACCTGCTGTTTGTGGGCGCGTCCTTTGCGCTCTACATCGGCATCGCGATCTGGGCCCGCGCGGGGTCCACGTCGGAATTCTACGCCGCCGGTCGCGGCATTCACCCGGTCACCAACGGTATGGCGACAGCGGCTGACTGGATGTCGGCGGCCTCGTTCATCTCGATGGCGGGCCTTATTGCCTTTACCGGCTATGACAACAGCTCGTTCCTGATGGGCTGGACCGGCGGCTACGTGCTGCTGGCGCTTCTGCTTGCGCCCTATCTGCGCAAGTTCGGCAAGTTCACCGTGTCCGAATTCATCGGCGATCGCTTCTACAGCCAGACCGCGCGCGTCGTGGCGGTGATCTGTCTGATCGTGGCCTCGGTCACCTACGTGATCGGCCAGATGACCGGCGTGGGCGTGGCCTTCGGCCGCTTTCTGGAAGTGTCGAACACCACCGGTCTGCTGATCGGCGCGGGCGTCGTGTTCGCCTATGCGGTGTTCGGCGGTATGAAGGGTGTGACCTATACCCAGGTCGCTCAGTACTGCGTGCTGATCACCGCCTACACCATTCCGGCGATCTTCATCTCGCTGCAGCTGACCGGCAACCCGATCCCGGCCCTGGGCCTGTTCGGCGACACCGCCGGCGGTGAGCCGCTGCTGACCAAGCTGGATGCCATCGTGGCCGAGCTGGGCTTTGCGGAATACACCGCTCATCATTCGAACACGCTGAACATGGTTCTGTTCACCCTGTCGCTGATGATCGGCACCGCCGGCCTGCCGCACGTCATCATGCGCTTCTTCACCGTTCCCAAAGTGTCGGACGCCCGCTGGTCGGCCGGTTGGGCGCTGGTGTTCATCGCGCTGCTGTACCTGACCGCCCCTGCGGTTGGTGCCATGGCCCGTCTGAATATCACCGACATGATGTGGCCGAACGGCGGTATCGAAGGCGGCGCTGTTTCGCTTGAGCAGATCGACAACGATGCCCGGTATGACTGGATGGCCACCTGGCAGAAAACCGGCCTGCTGGACTGGGAAGACAAGAACGGCGACGGCAAGATCCAGTACTACAACGACAAGAATGCCGACATGCAGGCACTTGCCGAAGAAAAGGGCTGGGTCGGCAACGAGTTGACCAAGTTCAACCGCGACATCCTGGTTCTGGCCAACCCCGAAATCGCCAACCTGCCGGGTTGGGTGATCGGTCTGGTCGCGGCCGGTGGTCTTGCGGCCGCGCTTTCGACTGCTGCGGGCCTGCTGCTGGCGATCTCGTCGGCCGTGTCGCACGACCTGATCAAGGGCTCGATCAACCCGAGCATCTCGGAAAAGGGCGAGCTTCTGGCGGCGCGGATCGCAATGGCCGTGGCCATCGTGGTTGCCACCTATCTGGGCCTCAACCCTCCGGGCTTTGCGGCGCAAACCGTGGCGTTGGCCTTCGGTCTGGCGGCGGCCTCGATCTTCCCGGCGCTGATGATGGGGATCTTCTCGACCCGCATCAACAACACCGGCGCAGTCGCGGGCATGCTGGCTGGTCTGACCGTCACCCTGGTCTACATCTTCCTGCACAAGGGCTGGCTGTTCATTCCGGGCACCAACTCGTTCACCGATGCAGACCCGCTGCTGGGTCCGATCAAATCGACCTCGTTCGGAGCGATCGGCGCCATGGTCAACTTCGGCGTCGCCTATGTGGTGGCCGGCATGACCAAGGAAACCCCGCAGGAGATCAAGGATCTGGTCGAAAGCGTGCGCATTCCCCGTGGTGCGGGCGCGGCTCAGGACCACTGAGCCGGATGCGGTCCGCGATGATGCATCACGGGCCGCTTCCCTCGACCAACTTTTCCCGCCCGGCTAAACCCCGGGCGGGGCTTTTCATTGAAGCGGACAGGCGACCCCATGGCGCTTTCACTTGATCAGATCACCCGGTTTCTGAAATCCGTGCACCCGTATGACGCGCTGCCGGTCGAGGAGCTAGCTGACATCGCCGCCCGGATCGAAGCGCGCGAGATCGCAAAGGGCACCGTCATCTATCACCGCGGCGCGCAGTTGCCCGGCCTGTTGATCATCTACGAAGGCCAGGTCGAGATCACCGACGAAAACGGCGCGGTCGTATCCCATCTGGGCCTGCGCAACTCGTTCGGCGAGCGTGGACTGATGCGCGACGGGCGGGCGGTGACCACGGCAACGGCTGACGCGCCCTCGGTTCTGCTGATCATCCGCACCGACCTGTTTTCCGATCTGCTCCAGCGTCACGTCGTCGTCGCCAAATTCTTCAACCGGGCCCGCCCCGCGCGACCTGAACAGCAATCACTGGCCACCACCCGTGTCGAGACTCTGATGGCGCGCAAGCCGGCCACCTGCACCCCGGACACGACCGTTCAGGAAGCCGCGCGCCTGATGCGCGACCGGGGCATTTCGTCGGTCTGCATCACCCAGCGCGGCGCGTTGCGCGGCATTGCCACGGTTCGGGACCTGTCGGGCAAGGTCGTGGCGGGCGCCCTGCCCCCGACGACCCCGGTGTCACAGATCATGACCCCGGACCCGCTGACCCTGTCGCCCGGCGACATCGGCTCGGACGTGCTGCACGCGATGCTGGAACGCGGTATCGGTCATATCCCCATCACCGAGGGTGGGCGTCTGGTCGGAATGGTCACCCAGACCGACCTGACCCGGTTCCAGGCCGTCAGCTCGGCCGAGCTGGTCGGCCGCATCGCGCAGGCCGGGTCGGCGACCGAGATGGCCGCGGTCACGGCCGAGATCCCGAACCTGCTGGTGCAACTGGTGGCGGCGGGCAACCGGCACGAAATCGTCACCCGCCTGATCACCGACATCGCTGACGCCGCGACGCGCCGGCTGCTGGCGCTGGCCGAGCAGAAACTCGGCCCGGCGCCCGTCCCCTATCTTTGGCTGGCCTGCGGCTCGCAGGGGCGGCAGGAGCAGACGGGCGTGTCCGATCAGGACAATTGCCTGATGCTGGATGACAGCGTCACCGATGCCGACCTGCCCTATTTCGAGGCGCTGGCCAAATTCGTGTCCGATGGGCTGGATACCTGCGGGTATTTCTATTGCCCCGGCGACATGATGGCGACCAATCCGCGCTGGCGGCAGCCGGTCAGGGTCTGGCGCGACTATTTCAACGGCTGGCTCGCCAAGCCCAACCCCGAGGCGCAGATGCTGGCCTCGGTCATGTTCGACCTGCGCCCCATCGGTGGCCGGTTCGATCTGTTTTCAGACCTGCAGGCCGAAACCCTGCGCGCGGCTCGGGCGAACTCGATCTTCGTGGCGCACATGATTTCGAATTCTCTGAAGCACACGCCGCCGCTGGGCCTGCTGCGCGGGATCGCCACGATCCGCTCGGGCGAGCATCGCAACACGCTGGATCTCAAACACAACGGCGTGGTCCCGGTGGTCGATCTGGGCCGCGTCTACAGCCTGCAGGGTGAATTGACCGAGGTGAACACCCGCGCGCGCCTCAAGGCCGCCGAGGCCGCCGGGGTGCTCAGCCCGTCGGGCGCGCGGGACCTGATGGATGCCTATGACCTGATCGCGGAAACCCGGTTGAACCATCAGGTCAAACAGATCAGGAATGGCGACAAGCCCGACAACTATCTTGCGCCGTCGGAATTGTCGGACTTTGAGCGAAGTCATCTTCGGGACGCGTTTGTCGTGGTAAAAACGATGCAATCCGCGGTCGGGCACGGCAAGGGGATGCTGGGGTAAAGCCCCAGGCCAGGAAGAACGGAGGAGGAAGATGTTTCTTGAGCTGATCGGCACGATCTTTGCGGGTTTTGCCATCGCGGGCCTCGTGATGGGTTTGAACCGGCTGACCGGTGGCCGCCTGCCGAAATGGTCGGCTCCGGTTGCGGCCGGTTTGGGCATGATCGCGGTCACGATCGTCAGCGAGTATTCGTGGTACGACCGCACCCGGGACGCCCTGCCCGAGGGCCTGACCGTCGTTCAAGAGGTCGAAAGCCGCGCGCTCTATCGCCCCTGGACCTATGCCGTTCCCTATGTCGACCGGTTCGCGGCCGTCGATACGGCTTCGTTGCGGACCAATGCGCAGGTGCCGGATCAGCGCCTGATCGACCTGTACTTCTTTGGCCGCTGGGCGCCGGTATCCAAGATGCCGATCGCTGTGAACTGCGCCGAGCACAGCCGGGCAAGTCTGGCCGATGGGGCCGAGTTCTCGGATGATGGGCGTCTGGTCGGTGCCGATTGGGTGCCGGTTGGCGCGGATGATCCGGTGGTCTCAGCCACTTGTGAGGCCTGACCATGCTGACCCGCCTGAGCCTGCGCCTGAGAATTTTTCTGTTCTTCTGCTTGCTTGCGGCGGGAGGCATCGCCATCACCCTGATCGCCCTTTGGCTTGGCCTGCGCCGGGCCGATCCCGCGGACATGACCAGCGCCTTCGTGTTCAGCGGCCTGCTGATCTCGTTTGGCTTGCTTGGGCTGGTTGTCGGTGTCTGGTTGCTGTTCGACGACAACGTGGCCAAACCGATCGAACGCCTGTCGGCGCAGCTGCGCGCACGTGCACATGCGGGGGTGGATACCGATCTCGACCTGCAGGCGGCACGCTATTTGGGTGATCTGGCCCCCGCCGCCGCCAGCCTGGCCGAACGGCTTGCCAGCACCGCCTTGTCGACCGCTGAGGCCGTTGCCGCCGAAACCGCGCATCTCGCGTCAGAGAAGGAACGTCTGACCGCGCTTCTGTCCGAGATCCCGGTCGCGATGCTGCTGGCGGGGCCAAACCATCAGATCGTTCTGTATGACGCGCAGGCCGCCGAGGTTCTGGCGCAGATCGCCCATCCCCGCTTGAACGCCTCGCTGTTCGACTATCTCGAACGCAAACCTCTGCTGGACGCTTATGAGAAGCTGGGGAAAACCGGCATGGATGTCTATTGCACCCTCGCCAGCGTGGACGGGCGCCAAACCTACACGGCACGCATGAAACCGCTGGGCGATGCGCCGGGCTATATGCTGATCTTCGAAGACAGCGTCGCCCGCATCCCGCCCGAGGCCGCACGCCCTCTGGTCTATGATTTCGATCTTCTGGACACCCCAGGCGACGAGGCGTTCGAAAACCGCCCGCTATCGCAACTGTGCTTTGTGGTCTTCGACACCGAAACCACCGGTTTGCTGCCGCACAAGGACGAGATCGTGCAGATCGGTGCCGTCCGTGTCGTCAAGGGGCGCATCGTCGAGGGCGAGCGGCTGGACACGCTGGTCAATCCGGGCATTCCGATCCCACCCGCTTCGACCAAGGTTCACAAGGTCAGTGACCGTATGGTGCAGGACGCGCCCGATATCGCGCAAGCCGGGCGCATGTTCCACCACTTCGCCCGTGATGCCGTGATCGTGGCGCATAACGCACCATTCGACATGGCGTTTCTGCGCCGTCATGCCAAGCGCATGGAAGTGACGTGGGATCACCCCATCCTGGACACGGTTCTGCTGTCGGCGGTTCTGTTCGGAGCCAGCGAAACCCATACACTCGACGCTTTGTGCGAAAGACTGGGCGTGGAAATTCCCGAGACGCTCCGCCATACGGCCTTGGGGGATGCGGTTGCGACGGCTGAAGCGTTGGTGCGCATGCTGCCGATGCTGGCTGCGCGCGGAATGCAGACCTTCGGCGACGTAATTGCAGAAACCCGCAAGCACGGCCGGCTGTTGGAAGACCTGAACTGACTCGGCCTATTGATCGCGATACAGCTTTTCGTGGACAATTCTGCTGCGGCATGGCACCCCGTGCCCGGCCACCAAACGAGCGCGCGATGACCGAAAGAACATTCAAACCCGGACCCGATCAAAGCATGGCCTTCCGCGAGGCTCTCGGGTGCTTTGGCACTGGGGTCACGGTTGTCACGACCAGCACCCCGGACGGTCCCTCGGCCATCACCGTCAACTCGTTTGCATCAGTGTCGCTGGATCCACCATTGGTCCTGTGGTGTCTGGCAAAAGAGTCAAACCGTTATGGGGCCTTTCAAGCGGCGCAACATTACTCGATCCATGTCGTGGCCGAGGATCAGCAGGATCTGGCCCTTCGTTTTGCCCGCAATGGCCTCGATTTCTCGCATGCAGACTGGTCCCCGGATCACAAGGGTCGGCCGCAGCTGAGCCAGTGTCTGGCCCGATTTGACTGCACATTGTCTGCCCGCCACGAGGCCGGGGATCATCTGATTCTCGTGGGAGAGGTCGAACAGGTCATGTACCGCACCGGCAAGGGCCTGATCTTCAAGCGCGGACAGTTCGGCGGTTTTGCCGACCTCTTGTAATCACTCGTCCAATGACCCGTGCACGGCAAAGGCCTCCAACTCGGCCTCTTGCGGCGTGATCACGCGAAAAGCCTCGTGAACGCCGGACTCGGTCAGGCTGCGGGCAACGGTCAGCAGGGTGTTGGGGGCATGATCGTCACACATCTCGGACATATGGGCCAACTCGGCCCGGGCCACGTCCAGCGCCGCCTCGACCGAGGGCGCGCCGTAAAGGCGCACGAAATGCTCGGCCAGGTTGGTGGCCAGCCGCTCCATTTCGGCCGGTTCGATCTGCGTCACCGCCACGAAGGTCACGCGCCCGAAGGTTTCAAGCCCCAGCCACCCGTTGGCAAAGGCCTGGCGCGCCTTGCCGGCCAGGTCGGCCTCGCCCCAGTTCGAAAACTCGAACCCGCCCGAGATGCACCATTCGCCCGTTCGGGCCGGCGAGTGGAAGACGTTCAGGTCGCTTTCGTCGAAATGGATGGCGCGGGCCAGGTTCAATGGACGTCCTCCAGCAGATGGGTCAAGGGAACGATCTGCGTATCCGCCCCGTCCCGCAGCAGCATGCCGAACCGCTCATCGGCCCCAAGAAACACGCCGCGATCACCATAGGGCTCTCCGACGCCCTGCAGCAAGCCCATCCATTCCCCGTGCAAGGGTGCGTTGCCATCCTCGGTCCAGCGGTTCAGCCAGGTCAGCATGTGACGCGACCAGCTTTCGACCAGCTGCACCGGGGGCACATCGGCGCAGCCTTCGTCATACAGGGCTGTCACATCGGGCGATTTGCCGGGCTCGTCCCCTGTTTGCAGCAAGGCCAGTTCCCAGCCGACGACCAGCCAGTCGGGCACGGTTTCCGGATCCGAGGTCGACGCTGTCACACGGAACCGGCCACACCGGGCCCCGTTGACGAAAATCGGACCATCCCAGCCCAGATGCACCGCCACCTCGGGCGGAGCCAGCGCGCCCAGCGCGTTCTGGAACCCGACGGCGCACAGCGGCAGCATGGTCATGGCGTCCTGCAAGGGCACCTCGGGCGCAAAGACGATGGCCGCGCGCAGGCGATCCGCCTGGATGTTGTAGACGACGCTGCCCGCATCGCAGCCCAGCGCCGCCATGGCCTGCGCATGGTCGAACGGGTCTTCCCCACCCTGCACCGGGTGCCCGGACAGCAATGGGGGAAAGACCGGCTGCGTCATGCCTTGCCTGCGGCGATCAGGTCGCGGGCGATCTTGCGGAAGGCCTCGGCCTGCGGGCTGTCGGGTTTGCTGACCACGATCGGCGCCCCGCCATCAGCAGCCACGCGGATATCCAGATGCAGCGGGATTTCTCCCAGCAACGGCACACCCAGTTCGGCGGCTTCGGCGGCGACGCCCCCATGGCCGAACACATGTTCCTCGTGCCCGCAGTTCGAGCAGATATGCGTGGACATGTTCTCGATCATGCCGACGATCGGTGTTTTCAACTGGCGGAACATGTCGATGCCCTTGCGCGCGTCGATCAGGGCGACGTCCTGCGGTGTCGACACGACGATCGCCCCGTCCACTTTGAACTTCTGGCTCAGCGTCAGTTGTACGTCACCGGTGCCGGGCGGCAGGTCTACGATCAGCACGTCCAGTGCGCCCCACTGCACCTGGCTCATCATCTGCTGCAGCGCGCCCATCAGCATCGGGCCACGCCAGACCACCGCCTGACCTTCATTGGTCATCAACCCCATCGACATCATGATGACGCCGTGATTGCGCAGCGGCAGGATGGTTTTGCCATCGGGGCTGGCGGGTCGACCGGACACGCCCAGCATGCGCGGCTGCGAAGGGCCATAGACATCGGCATCCAGCAGACCGACCCGTCGCCCTTCGGCCGCCAGCGCACAGGCCAGGTTGGCCGAGACGGTGGACTTTCCAACCCCGCCCTTGCCCGAGGCCACGGCGATGATCCGGTCAACCCCCGGCACCGCCTGCGGCCCGGTCTGCGAGGGCTTGGGCTTGGGTTTCAAATCCGGCGGCGCCTTGTCAGAATGCGCGGTCAGCAGGGCCGAGACCTTGGCCACCCCGTCGACCATCTGCGCCGCCTTTTCGGCGGTGGCGCGCACCGGCTCCATCTTTTCGGCGTACTTGGGGTCGATCTCGAGAACGAAGCGCACGGTGTCGCCCTCGACATTCAGCGCGCGGACCACGCCCGCGCTGACGATGTCCTGCCCCGAAACCGGGTCGGTGATCTTTTTCAGGTTCGCCAGAACCGCGTCGCGGATGCTCATGCGTCGCCGTCCTTGATCTGGCCTGTCACCACGTGTTCGACATCCAGCCCGTTGATCGTCAGGACCATCTTGGCCTCAAAGCTTTTGCCCGCCGGATCGCCCGCCTTGCGCAGCGCATCTTCGATGGCCTGCTGGCTGGTCACGCCAACCTGTTTGAGGAATTTGCGCATCGACATGTTGTAATCGCCGCTCATCGCCGTGTGTCTCCGTCTTGTTCGTTCATTTGACGCATTCGCCCTGTCACCGTTAGGCTGAGCCATGCGCTTTGTTCTTTTGTGCCTGAGCCTGACGCTCTTCGCCAGCCCCTCTTGGTCGCAGGAGGAGATTGGTCTGGCCGCGCCGGACGATGTCGCACGCTCGGGTCTTTTGAAACATATTCTTCCGCGCTTCTCGCTCAAGACCGGAATCCGGGTTGTCGCGGATGAAGGTGGCGCGATGGTTCTGACGGTCGGGCCACCGGGACAGCCGGTGTTTCAGCGCGGCGGCAACATCTATCACCTGCGCGTTCAGGACGACCCGCGGCAGGCCCGCTTTCAGGATTGGCTGTTGTCCGACGTGGGCAAACGCACCGTCGAAAGTTTTGCACCGACCGAGGGCGGCCCGTTCTCGGCCAGTTTCGAAATGGTCGCTGCGCCCGAATCGGATGCCATCGAAGGCGACGCCTTGCTGGGTGAAAAGCTGTCGCTGACCCATTGCGGGCGCTGTCATGTGATCGGCCCTCAGAACCGGATGAACGGGTTGGGCTCCACGCCGTCCTTCGCGGTGCTGCGCGCGATGCCGGACTGGTCGAACCGGTTCCAGGCATTCTTTGCCCTGAACCCGCACCCGTCCTTTACACAGATCGAAGGGATCACTGCGCCCTTCGACCCCGAACGCCCCCCGCCCATTCATCCGGTAACGCTCACGCAGGACGAGGTTGAGGCGATCCTCGCCTATGTCTCGGTCATCCGCGCGGCCGATCTGGGGGCCCCGCTCAAGCTTCAGTGATCCTTGCGCTTGCTGAAGTAGTCATCGGTGGTGACGACCTTGGGCTTGGGCTTTGAGGTAAATGGGTTGTCCTGACTGTGGAACTGCGCCTGCACACGGCAATCGTCACACATCTGGATCATCTTCGCCTGCTCGGACGAGGCGAACATCGGGTGGCTGCCGGCCAGCTTCTCCATGATCCGCTCGACCGTCGATTTCACCCCGAACAGTCCACCGCATTCGATGCAGGCAAAGGGCTCTTCCTCGTTCAGAACACGCGGCGACAGCGCACGGTCGCTCAGGTCCAGTTCGGGCACCAGGGTGATCGCGCTTTCGGGACAGATGGTCTTGCACAGCCCGCATTGCAGGCAGGCATCCTGCTGAAAGTTCAGCTGTGGCATGTCGGGGTTGTCGATCAATGCGCCTGACGGGCACAGCGACACGCAACTCAGGCAAAGGGTGCAGGCTTCGGTGTACACCGCCACCGCGCCATAGGGCGCGTGTTCCGGCAGGGGCAGCGGCTGAGACGCATCGGGGCGCAGCGCCTGCGCCGCCAACCGCGTGATCTGGCGCCGGTTGCCCAGCGGCAGAACCGGTTGTGCCAGTGGCTGCGGCACGTCCTGCGCATAGAGCAGATCGGCCAGCGCATCCGGATCGGCTTCGTCGATCACTCCGACGACGTCCGCTCCGGCGATGGCCAGCGCCAGCGGCAGTTCGCGGTCCAACGCATCCCGCTCGGTCGTCGGGGCCAGCAGGATGTCGACCCGGGCAAAGCCATGAGCCAAGGCAGCCAGCATCTCGGCATGTCCAAAGCCGGACACCACACCCAGCTCCAGCGGAATCACATCGGCGGGCAGCCCGCGCCCGAACCGCGCGGCCAGCCGGATCATCTCGGCCCCGTGGGCATCATGTACCAACAGGCGCGGGGCGCTCCCTCCGGCCCGACGGTAGGTCGCCGCCAAGGTCTGCATCCGCGCCAGCAGGGCCGCCAACGGCGGATCCTCGTAGCTGATCGCGGTCGAGGGGCACAGGGCCGCGCATTCACCGCAGCCCGCGCAGACCATCGGGTCTATGGCCACGTGGTCTCCGGCCGGGGTTATGGCCCCGGTGGGGCAGATATCCAGACAGTTGGAACAGCCCACCTGGTCGGCCCGCGAATGGGCGCACAGGGTCTCTTCGAGCCGGACATACAGCGGCTTTTCGAAGGTCCCGACCAGCTGCGCCGCGTCAAAGGCCAACCGGGCAACCGCCACCGCATCGCGCGGATCGGCGCGCAGGTAGCCTTCGCGCTTGTCGGGGGCCGTCACGAAGGGCGTACCCCCCGCCAGATCGATCAGCACATCGCAGGCCGACACCGCACCGTCGCGCGGCGGGGTCCAGGC
Organism: Ruegeria sp. BC2; assembly: GCF_056539245.1. Lineage (NCBI taxonomy): Bacteria > Pseudomonadati > Pseudomonadota > Alphaproteobacteria > Rhodobacterales > Roseobacteraceae > Ruegeria > Ruegeria sp. BC2. The sequence goes on along the minus strand of NZ_JBQFUQ010000001.1, from coordinate 830,960 downwards.
AAAGGGACCGCGTCCGGCCGGATCAATCTGCTGCAACGCATCCAACCGCAGGGTGAACCCGCCCAGCGCCCCCGAGACCGACCGGACCCGCGCGCGCACCACGTCATAGGCCCGGCTGTCAGGCTGCGCGTCATCGGTGACGACCACCGTCACCGCCATCGTGTCCGACAGTCGCTGTGCAAGGTCAAACGCAACCTCGCCCGGCCCGATGATGCAGGCGGTGCCTTCGCTGATGACATCCACGCTGGGCGTGATCGGCTGTTGCAACAGAGCCTCGGCCGCCAGCGCCGCCATCTTGGGCATCGCCGACCGCCCTTGCTCGGACCAGCCGGCCCGGTCGCGCAGATCGACAAAGCCGGGGTGATCCACGCCCAGTTCCTCGGCCAGTTCTTGAAACACTTGGGCTTCTTGACCGCAGGCGATGACGATCTGGTCATCCGACTGCATCAGCTTGGCCGCAGCGGTCAGTTCGGAGGTGCACAGCGCCGTGTGGACCCTGCTGCATTCAGCACCGCAGGCGTCCGATATCCCCTGCCCGTCCTGGGCCTGACTTCCGGCGCAATCGCACAAGACCAATTTGGTGACCATGTTCCCCCCGCATCTCTTCCTTGCCCCTAACCATCTCTTCCTTGCCCCTAACCTTAGACCCAAACGCCGCCCATGCAACGTGTGGCGGCCGGTTCTGGTCAGAAACTCTGCCTCGCCCGCCAAAGTCGGTTGATCGTCGCCGCGACCCATTTGCGACGATTTTTTTCCAGATCACGACCATATCAGGCCGCTGCGGACTTGGCACGTGGCCCATTTGTGTACCATAGTGAACCTAAGGGAAGGCAGGGGAGAGCTTTTCCGGGGAGGATCAAAGTGGCCGAGGCCGCAAAACAGATCGAAATGCCGGTTGGCGTCGTCGTGCGCAAGACACCGGGGGTCACTCGCTGGGCCCGGTGGAATTGGCGCGCTGTCGCGGTGCTGCCCGGCGCCCCGCCCGCCGACTGGGTCGAACTGCGCCGCGAGGGCGACGCGGTCGAATACCACGCCGCCACCCTGCCCTTGAAACTCTGGTCCGACGAAACCGAGGCCTATATGGCGAATCTCTCGGACAGCCAGCCATCGCTGTATCTTGTCCTGCGTGACGATGCCGAAGGTGATCGCCCGCTGAACGCGTTTCTGATCACCGCCTCGCCCTACGAGGGGCAGGACTATGCCGATACCGGCGAAGAGATCGTGGAAAAGATCCCGATGACCGAAGGCCTGATTGCTTGGGTGCGCGATTTCACTCTGGCCCATCACCGCGATGAGGTGTTCATCAAACGCCGCCGCGACAAGAAACGGGTGGATCTTGTAGAAGATGGCAAGGGCGATGCGCGCATTCGGCAGACCTCGGATGTCTACCGCGCCCCGCGGAGGGCCGTGCAATGAGCGCCCGACAGGATTTCTGGTCGCGCCGCAAGGCCGCCGTGGAGGCCGAAGCGCAGGCCGAACGAGAGGCCCTGACCGCGCAGGAGATCGCCGCGCAGCAGGCCGAACTGGAAGAAAAGACCGACGCCGAGATTTTGGCCGAGCTTGACCTGCCCGACCCGGACCTGCTGCAGGCGGGCGACGATGTTTCGGGCTTCATGGACAAGGCCGTGCCGGACCGTCTGCGCCGCCGCGCCTTGCGGCGCTTGTGGCGGTTGAACCCGGTACTGGCGAATGTGGACGGGCTGGTCGATTACGGTGAGGACTACACCGACGCCGCCTGCGTGGTCGAAAACCTGCAGACGGCTTATCAGGTGGGCAAAGGCATGTTGCGCCATATCGAGGCGCTGGCCGAGCAGACGGACACCGATGAACACCCGGTCGAGGCCCAAGCCGAGCCGACTACCGAAACGCCCGGGCCTGAGGCCGAGCCGGCGCCCCCTGTCGAAGTGGCAGACGCCATCCAACCGGATGAGGACGAACGCCCCCCGGCCCCGCGGCGCATGAAATTTGAATTCGAAGGATGACCCGATGAACATTCGCGACCCGCAGACGTTCGATATTTCCCCCGAGGACCGTCTGCGCGCGGATTTCTACAACTTTCTGGGCCTGCTTCTGGCAACACCGCCCGACCAGACCCTGCTGAGCCAGATCGCGGCGTTGTCGGGGGACGAGACCGATCTAGGCCAGGCCATTCAGGCCATGGCCCGCGTGGCCAAAGTGACCAAGCCCGAAGCGGCCGAGCGCGAGTTCAACGCATTGTTCATCGGGCTGGGGCGCGGAGAACTGCTGCCCTATGCCAGCTTCTACCTGACCGGGTTCCTGAACGAGAAACCGCTGGCGCAGCTGCGCAACGACATGGCGGCGCGGGGTATCACCCGAGCGGCAAACGTGTTCGAACCCGAAGACAACATCGCCTCGTTGATGGAGATGATGGGCGGCATGATCGTCGGCCGTTTCGGCGGCCCGGCCGCGTTGGAAGATCAAAAGACGTTCTGGAACAAGCATATCGGCCCCTGGGCCGAGCACTTTTTCTCGGACCTGGAAGCAGCCGAACATTCGGTTCTCTATGCCTCGGTCGGCACAGCCGGCCGGGTCTTCATGGAGATCGAACGCGAGGCCTTCCGCATGACGACGCACTAGGCGGCCGTCATTCGCTGGCGTCCGGTGGGCGCTGAACCGCAAATGGGAAAGGAGGATCCCATGAGCAAGACCAAGGAGACCGGCGCCAGCCGCCGCGACTTCCTGAAACTGGCGGGCACCGCGGCCCCGGCAGCCGTTGCAGCGGCCAGCCTGGGAACCGAGGCCGAAGCGGCCGAGCAACCCTCGGACGAGACCCGCATTCAGGACACGGCGCACACCCGCGCCTATTTCGACAGCGCGCGCTTCTAGGCCGCCCCGGCGACGCCCGGCATCGGTCCGGACGTGGTCACACTCGGCTGACGGTTGCGATTGGCCCTGACGTCGATTTCGAAACACCAAGCCAGCCATGATCAACATGGCCAGCAAGGGAGGAAGGAAATGCTTAGGAAAAAGACCAACGGGGTTGCGAGACGCCCCCAGCGGACAAGTATCCTGTCCCAAATCGGCGAAAAGAGCGTCGATCGCCGCGCGTTCCTGCGTGGCTCGGGCCTGACGATCGGCGGCCTGGCCGCGATCAGCGCCACGGGCGGAACCGTGTCGCCCGCCAGCGCCCAGACCGCAGCCAACACGGCTGTCGAGAACATCAAATCCGTCTGCACGCATTGCTCGGTCGGCTGTACCGTGGTTGCCGAAGTGCAGAATGGCGTCTGGATCGGGCAGGAACCCGGTTGGGACAGCCCGTTCAACCTGGGCGCTCACTGTGCCAAGGGGGCCGCTGTCCGTGAACACGCCCATGGCGAACGCCGCCTGAAATACCCGATGAAGAAAGAGGGTGGCGAGTGGAAGCGCATCAGCTGGGAACAGGCGATCGACGAGATCGGCAACGGCATGATGAGCATCCGCGAGGAAAGCGGGCCTGACAGCGTCTATTGGTTGGGTTCGGCCAAACACAACAACGAACAGGCCTATCTGTTCCGCAAGTTCGCGGCCTACTGGGGCACCAACAACGTGGACCACCAGGCGCGGATTTGCCACTCGACCACCGTTGCGGGCGTTGCGAATACATGGGGCTACGGCGCCATGACCAACAGCTACAACGACATCCACAATTCCAAGGCTATCTTCATCATCGGCGGCAACCCGGCCGAGGCGCACCCCGTCTCGCTGCTGCATGTTCTGCGCGCGAAAGAGCAGAACAACGCCCCGCTGATCGTCTGCGATCCGCGCTTTACGCGCACCGCGGCCCATGCCGACGAATATGTCCGATTCCGCCCTGGCACCGACGTGGCGCTGATCTGGGGCATCCTGTGGCACATCTTCGACAACAGCTGGGAAGACAAAGAGTTCATCCGCACCCGTGTCTGGGGCATGGACCAGATCCGCGAGGAGGTCGCCAACTGGACCCCTGAAGAGACCGAGCGCGTCACCGGCGTGCCGGGATCGCAGCTCAAGCGCGTGGCGCGGACGCTGGCCAACAACCGTCCCGGCACCGTGATCTGGTGCATGGGCGGCACCCAGCACACCAACGGCAACAACAACACGCGCGCCTATTGCGTGCTGCAGCTGGCGTTGGGCAACATGGGCACTTCTGGTGGCGGCACCAACATCTTCCGCGGCCATGACAACGTGCAGGGCGCAACCGATCTGGGCGTTCTGTCCCACACCCTGCCCGGCTATTACGGCCTGTCCGCAGGCGCATGGGGTCACTGGGCCCGCGTCTGGGGCGAGGAACCGGAGTGGCTGGCTGGCCAGTTCGCAATGGTCAAGGACAAGGACGGCAAGGACAAGTCGCTGCAGAACGAACGGGGCATCCCGGTTTCGCGCTGGATCGACGGTGTTCTGGAAGATCCCGAGAACATGGATCAGCCCAACAACGTCCGCGCCATGGTTCTGTGGGGCCACGCGCCCAACTCGCAGACCCGGATGGTCGAAATGAAGACGGCGATGGAAAAGCTGGACATGCTGGTCGTGATCGACCCGTATCCCACCGTTTCCGCCGTCCTGCATGACCGGACCGATGGCGTCTATCTGCTGCCGGCCTGCACGCAGTTCGAAACCCGTGGCTCGGTCACGGCCTCGAACCGCTCGCTGCAGTGGCGCGACAAGGTGGTCGATCCGCTGTTCGAAAGCCTGCCGGACGAGGTCATCATGGCCAAGTTCGCCAACAAATTCGGCTGGGCGGATCGGTTCTTCCGCAATATCGAGATGGAGGACCCCGAAACCCCGAATGTCGAAAGCATCACGCGCGAGTTCAACGCGGGGCTGTGGACGATCGGCTATACCGGTCAGTCGCCAGAGCGGATCAAAAGCCATATGGCCAACCAGCACACGTTCGACAGAACGACGCTGCAGGCCGTGGGCGGTCCGAATGACGGCGAATACTACGGTCTGCCGTGGCCCTGCTGGGGCACCGCCGAGATGGGGCATCCGGGGACGCCAAACCTCTATGACATGTCCAAACCGGTGGCCGAGGGCGGCCTGACCTTCCGCGCGCGTTTCGGCGTCGAGCGTGACGGTCAGAACCTGCTGGCCGAAGGGGTCTACAGCGTGGGTTCGGAAATCCAGGACGGATACCCCGAGTTCACGATGCAGATGCTGATGGATCTGGGCTGGGATGGCGACCTGACGGCCGAGGAACGCGCGGCCATCGACGCCGTGGCCGGGCCCAAGACCAACTGGAAGACCGACCTGTCGGGCGGCATCCAGCGGGTGGCCATCAAGCATGGCTGTGCGCCCTTCGGCAACGCCAAGGCCCGCACCGTGGTCTGGACCTTCCCGGATCCGATCCCGCTGCACCGCGAGCCGCTGTACACGCCGCGGCGCGATCTGGTGGCCGACTATCCCACCTACGAGGACCGCCAGGCCTATCGCCTTCCGACCTTGTATGCTTCGATCCAGAAGAACGACTTTTCAAAGGATTACCCGATAATCCTGACGTCAGGTCGTCTGGTCGAATATGAAGGTGGCGGCGACGAGACACGGTCGAACCCGTGGCTGGCCGAGCTGCAGCAGGACATGTTCGTCGAGATCAATCCGCGTGACGCCAACAACCTTGGCATTCGCGACGGATCGCAGGTCTGGGTCGAAGGTCCCGAGGGTGGCAAGGTCAAGGTGATGGCGATGCTGACCGAAAGGGTCGGTGCCGGCGTGGCCTTCATGCCCTTCCACTTTGGCGGCCATTTCCAGGGCGCGGACCTGAGGGAGAAATACCCGAAAGGCGCCGACCCGTACGTGCTGGGTGAAAGCACCAACACCGCCCAGACCTATGGCTATGATTCAGTGACCCAGATGCAGGAGACCAAAGCGACTCTCTGCAAGATCTGGGCAGCGTAAGGAGGACGACAATGGCTAGAGCAAAGTTTCTCTGCGACGCTGAACGCTGCATCGAGTGCAACGCCTGCGTGACTGCGTGCAAGAACGAACACGAGGTTCCGTGGGGCATCAACCGCCGCCGGGTGGTGACGATCAATGACGGCAAACCGGGTGAACGCTCGATCTCGGTCGCCTGCATGCATTGTTCGGATGCGCCCTGCATGGCTGTGTGCCCGGTCGACTGCTTCTATCAGAACGAAGAAGGCGTCGTCCTGCACTCCAAGGACCTGTGCATCGGCTGCGGCTATTGCTTCTATGCGTGCCCCTTCGGCGCGCCGCAATACCCGCAGGCCGGCAACTTCGGATCGCGCGGCAAGATGGACAAATGTACCTTCTGCGCCGGCGGTCCCGAGGAAACGCACTCGACCGCAGAGTTCGCCAAATACGGCCGCAACCGGATCGCCGAAGGCAAACTGCCCATCTGCGCCGAGATGTGCTCGACCAAGGCCCTGCTTGCCGGGGACGGCGACGTGGTCTCGGCCATCTACCGCGAACGCGTCGTGGCGCGCGGGTTTGGTTCGGGCGCCTGGGGTTGGGGCACGGCCTACGACCAGAAGGACGGCTGAGACCTCAGCCTGACAACACGGGTGACCCGCCCCGGTGGGTCACCCGATTTTGGATTGATACCGAGGTTCCGATGCTGCGCATTTTTCTGGCTTTGACGTTGACACTTGGGATCGCGCAGGGCGCGCTTGCACAAGACACGACCGGCACAGACGAACCAGCCGCTGCCCCGCGCGCGCAGACCGGTGGCGCCACGACGCTCGAGGATATTCTGGCCCGGCAACGCGGTGAGAAGGTCGACAACAGCTATCGCTCCGAGAATACCGGGCAAGGCAACGCCGAAGGTCTGCTGGGTCAGTTGGGCACGCGCGGCGTGGCTTCGGACAGCGATGTGTATCGCGCCATCCGTTATGGCTCAGCCGATGTCACCGTGTCGACCAAAGGGCCGGCTGCCGGCGTGTTGATCCAGGATGGCGGCATGTGGTGGTGGACTTTTCGCACTGGTCCGCTGCGCGAATACGGAACCTATATTCTGGGCGGGATGCTGGTCGTTCTGCTGCTGTTTTTCCTGATCCGCGGCCGCATTCGCATCGACGGCGAGAAAACGGGCCGCACGGTCACCCGGTTTTCAGGATTTGAAAGGTTCGGGCACTGGCTGTTTGCCGGCTCGTTCCTGATACTTGGATTGACCGGCCTGCTGACGCTCTACGGCCGGGATTTCCTGATCCCCCTGTTCGGCAAGGAAGGGTTCGCCACCATCGCGCAAGGCTGCAAGTGGCTGCACAACAATCTGGCCTGGGCCTTCATGCTGGGATTGATCATCATCACCGTGAACTGGATCGCCCACAACATCCCCAACCGGACCGACCTGAAATGGCTGGCGGCGGGCGGCGGATTGTTCACCAAAGGCAGCCACCCCCCGGCCAAGAAATTCAACGCTGGTCAAAAGATCATTTTCTGGCTGTGCATCCTGCTTGGCGTCTCGATCAGCCTGTCGGGTCTGTCGCTGCTGTTCCCGTTCGAGCTTCCGATGTTCGCCAAGACGTTTTCGATCGCCAACGCGACCGGGTTGCCTCAACTGATAGGGTTGGACCTGCCCACGCAGATGTCTCCGCAGGAAGAGATGCAATATGCCCAGATCTGGCACGTTATGGTCGCCTATGCCTTCATCGCCATCATTCTGGCGCATATCTACCTCGGCTCGGTCGGCATGGAGGGCGCGTTTGACGCCATGGGTACCGGCGAGGTCGAAGAGCAATGGGCGCGCGAGCACCATTCGCTGTGGCTGGAAGAGGTAAAGGCACAGGAGGCCAGCGACGGCTCGGCCTCGCCTGCCGAATAGATGCGCGGGCTGGCTTTGGCACTGGCCCTGCTGCCGCTGCCGCTGGCGGCGGATTTCTACACGCTCAAGGGCCATGGCGGACCGATCATGGACATCGCCGCAGCCCCGGACGGGCGAATTGCCACCGCCAGTTTCGACAATTCCGTGGGCCTGTGGTCCGGGCAGCAGCCGGACTGGCTGGAGGGTCACGAGGCTGCCGTGAACGCGGTGGTGTTCAACGGCACCGCGATCTATTCGGCCGGCGACGACTTTACCCTGCGCCGTTGGCCCGGTGGACAGGTCGTTGGTCAGCACAAGGGCAAGGTCGTCGGGCTTGCTGCCTCAAAGACCCTTGTGGCGACTGCCAGTTGGGATGGGACCATCGGCCTGTGGCCAACCCAAGGCGGTGCGGCCAAGCTGCTGGGCCCGACGGGCAGCGGCGTCAACGCGGTGGCCTTCGCGCCGGACGGACGGTCGCTGTACTCCGCCGGGGTCGACGGCAGCTTGCGGGTCTGGGACGTGACGACCGGGGCCGAAACCGCGCGACTGGTCGAGCATGGTTTCGGCATCAACGAACTGGTCCTGAACGCGCAAGACGGTTGGATCGCATATGGCGCGGTCGATGGCGTAACCCGCATTCTGGACCTGACCACCGGGGCCGAGCGTGATTTCACGCTGGACCGCCGCCCGATCCTTGCGCTCGCCCTCAGCCCGGATCGGTCGCTACTGGCGGTTGGCGATGGTGAGGGCTACATCATGGTCATCGACACGCAGGACTGGCGGATCGCGCAGGATTTCCGGGCAACGCTACGCGGCCCGGTCTGGGCACTGGCCTTTTCCCCCGATGGTAAAAACCTGCACGCAGGCGGGCTGGATCAGGCCATGTACAGCTGGCCGGTGGCCGCGCTGGGGTCACGGGAACGGATGGCCAGCCAAGAGCCGAGTTTCCTGAAGGACCCCGAAGAAATGCAAAATGGAGAACGGCAGTTCGCCCGGAAATGCTCGATCTGCCACAGCCTGACGCCGGACGATCAGCGCCGGGCCGGACCGACCCTGCATGGCGTATTCGGGCGTCAGGCCGGGACACTGCCTGGCTACATCTACTCGGAAACGCTGCAAGGGTCTGATATCATTTGGAACGAACAGACGATAAACGCTCTTTTCGATCAGGGACCGGACCACTACATTCCGGGGTCGAAGATGCCGATGCAGCGGATCGCGCAGGCGCAGGACCGCACCGACCTGATTGAATTTCTGCGCAGCGCGACAGCGCCCGCAGACTAAGCCGGAGGATAAGATGAAAGCCTTTCTTGCAGCTGCCGCCGCAATGGTCGTCATTACTGCCGCCGCACCGATGGTATTGCAGCAACTCGGACACTCAGCGGCCGAGACACAGACCGGCTCCTCGGTGCGACTAGACTGAATGTCCGAATTCCTGACCACACGAGAGTTGGCGGACCTGCTGCGCATTGGCGAACGCAAGGCCTATGATCTGGCGTCTTCGGGCGAAGTGCCCTGCGTGAAAGCGATGGGCAAACTTCTCTTTCCCCGGGCCGAGGTACTGGCCTGGCTCAATGCGTCGCGTACCGGGCCGGACACGGTCAAACCGCCCCTGCCCGACATCGTGGCTGGCAGCCATGACCCCCTTTTGGATTGGGCACTCCGCGAAAGCGGCTCGGGGTTGGCCACCTATTACGACGGCTCATTCGACGGGCTGAACCGCCTTGCGCGACGTGACGCACAAGCCGCGGTACTGCACATCCATGAACCGGGCGGGTTCAACGTCAATTCCGTCCGCGATGCGCTGGGAGAGGCGCCCGTGGTACTGTACGAGGTCGCAAGCCGCCAGCGCGGCCTGTTGCTGGCCCCCGGGGTTCAGGGTATTTCCGATTTTGGTGACCTGAAAGGCCGCTGTGTCGTGCTGCGGCAGGACAGTGCCGCCAGTCAGCACTTGTTCGATGCCCAGTTGGAGAGCTGCGGTCTGAGCCGCGCCGACCTTGACGCCCTGCCGACTTGCGCCCGCACCGAAGAGGAACTGGCAATCGCTCTGCATGACCGCAAGGCCGAGGCAGGATTCGGCATCGGAGCCTTGGCGCGCCTCTACGGGTTGGGCTTCATTCCGACCCATTCCGAACGTCTCGACCTCGCCATCTGGCGGCGGTCCTGTTTCGATCCGCCGATGCAGAAACTGCTGACTTTCATGGGAACGGACAAATTCAGGCGTCGCGCAGATGAATTGGGCGGATACGATCTGTCCGGCTTGGGACAGATCCATCACAACGGCGCAAGTGACTGACCGGCCCTATTGCTGCGCGTTCGGAAAAAAGAGCTGCTCACCGTTCAATTTGTACGCCGCGATCGCTTCCTGACCGTCGGGGCCAGTGAGCCAGTCGATGAACCTTCTTCCCGCGGCCGCCCGGACCCGCGGATGTTTTTCGGGGTTCACGAGGATCACTCCGTATTGATTGAACAACCGAGGATCGCCTTCGACCAGAACCTCAAGGTTTCCCTTGTTGCCGAACGACAGCCATGTGGCCCTATCGGTCAGAGCATAGGCATCCATGCCCGCAGCCAGGTTGAGCGTCGCACCCATGCCCGACCCGGTCTCGCGGTACCACTCGCCCGAAGACAAGGTCGGGTCCGTTCCGGACAGGCTCCAAAGAGCCTTCTCCGCCTTGTGGGTCCCGCTGTCATCCGCGCGCGACGCGAACGGAGCTTTGGCCTGCGCGATCGCTGCCAACGCGGCCACTGCGTCGTCGCCGCCTTTGATCTTGGCCGGGTCCGATTTCGGCCCCACCAAGACAAAATCGTTGTACATCACGTCCCGCCGCTCGACACCCCAGCCGTCGGCCACGAATTGCTCTTCCGCTGGCTTGGCATGCACCAGCAGAACGTCACCGTCGCCGTTGATCGCATTTCGAATCGCCTGCCCTGTCCCTACGGCCACAACACGGACATCGATCCCGCTCTCCGCCTCGAACCCCGGAAGGATAAAGTCCAGAAGGCCGGAATTCTGCGTCGATGTCGTGGACTGCACGACAATGAATGGTTCTTCGGCCGCTGCCGGACCGGCGAACAGCCCGAACAGGATCATTGCGCTTTTGATTGCTGCGCGAAACATGGATTGCCTCCAGTTGTTGTTATGTGACTAGCCATCCCGCCAGATACTGGCGCGATGCCTGACATTGTGGCGCTTCCAGCACCTGTTTGGCGGCGCCATGCTCGACCACGCGCCCGCCCTGCATCATCACTATATCCGCCGCCAGCCGACGGGCTTGCCCGACGTCGTGGGTAACCATCACGATCCGCACCCCCCGGGCCGAGGCGCGCAGGATCATCGCCTCGATCATTTGGGTCGCCGCGGGATCGAGGGCGCTGGTGGGTTCGTCCAGGAACAGGGTCTCGGGACCAAGCGCAAGCGCGCGAAGAATGGCCAGACGCTGTGCCTCGCCACCCGACAGCGAGCGCGCCGACTGCCGAGCCTTGGTCTCAAGCCCTCCTTCGGCCAGAAGTTCCTGGATCCGGTTTTTCCGAGCAGTCCTGCCGAGCCCCAACCGTTTCAAAACAAAGTCCAGATTGGCAGACACCGAACGACGCAGCAGAACCGGTTGCTGAAACACCATGGCCTGCCGGGCCTTGTGGGCCGCATTCAGAACTCCGCCATCCTGCAGAACCTGCCCCGCATCGGCCTTGATCAAACCATGCAGGCAACGCAGCAGCAGGCTTTTGCCAGCACCGTTCGGCCCAAGGATCAAAGTCGGTCCCGGACCATCCATCATCAGCTGCGGAACATCCAGCAACAGCTTGCCATTGCGTTCCACTCGCAACCCATCGGCCTGCAGACAATTGGGCATGTCCGGCATCAGATCACGCATGGCGCAACCCTTCCTGCTCGGTCCGAAGCGTCAATGCGCTGACTGCCGCATTCACGGCCACGGCAATTCCGATCAGGATCGTCCCCAAGGCCAGCGCCAAGGCCAGATTTCCCTTCGAGGTCTCCAACGCAATCGTCGTCGTCATGACCCGCGTCACGTGGTTGATGTTGCCGCCGACGATGATCACCGCGCCGACTTCGGCGATGGCACGTCCAAACCCGGCCAGCAAGGCAGTCACCAACGCCAGACGCGCATCCCACAACAGCACCGGCACCGAGGCCAACCGCGACACTCCCAACGAGCGCAACTGTTCCGAATATTCCTCGGCCAGCATCTCGATCACCTGCCGTGTCAGCGCCGCGACGATCGGGGTCACCAGCACTGTTTGGGCTATGATCATGGCGGTCGGCGTATACAAAAGCTCCAGCACGCCCAGCGGACCCGAACGGGACAGCATCAGGTAGACCAGCAGGCCGACGACAACCGGGGGAAAGCCCATCAGAGCGTTCATCAGAATGATCAACGCGCGCCGTCCAGGAAAGCGGGCCACCGCCAAGGCGGCGCCAACCGGCATCCCGATTACGGCTGAAATCAACACAGCCAGCACCGAAACTTGCAGCGACAGCATCACGATCGCCCAAAGGTCCGGATCCCCGGTCAGGATCAGGTGGCCGGCTTGGCTGAATTGTGATGCAAAATCCTGCATTTATTTCCCACATTCACCAATTTCCGTAGGGATCGCAAAATCTTACAGGAATAATAGAGGAAACTGCTTCTGAAGACAGTTAAATTCCGACATCCGCAAAAACAAACGCGGCCCACAGGGGGCCGCGCTGAATTGTTGTCATGGTATAACTAATCAGTTCAGGGCTGCATCCGTGATCTGGCTGGTCCACGCGCCTTCCGGCTTTTTGGTGATCACCGGATCCGAGCCGCCGGCCAGCAGCGTATTCACCGTGCGCTCGAAATCAGCCGGATCCAACGCGCCGTTCGAACCTGCGGTCAGCTTGGCGATCTCGCCCATCATGCGCTTCTGGTGTTCCTCGGTCTGGGCACCGGTCGCATCGTTTTCCAACACGATTTCAGCGGCTTCGTCCGGGTTCTCCTCGGCGTATTTCCAGCCTTTCATCGAAGCGCGCACAAAGCGTTCCATCTTGTCGACGAAGGCCGGGTCGCTGAGGTTTTCTTCAAGCACGTACAGGCCATCTTCCAGCGTGGCCACGCCCTGGTCTTCATACTTGAAGGTCACCAACTCGTCGGGGCTGACGCCGGCGTCGATCACCTGCCAGTATTCATTGTAGGTCATGGTGCTGATGCAATCGGCCTGACGCTGCAGCAGCGGATCGACGTTGAAGCCCTGTTTCAGAACCTCGACACCGTTTTCGCTCTTGCCGCTGGTGTCGATGCCCAACTGGCTCATCCAGCTCATGAACGGAAACTCATTGCCGAAAAACCAGACGCCCAGCGTGCGGTTCTTGAGGTCCTCGGGCGAGGAAATGCCCGCATCCTTCCAGCAGGTCAGCATCATGCCCGAGCTTTTGAAGGGCTGCGCAATGTTGACCAGCGGCAGGCCCTTTTCGCGCGCAGCCAGGGCGGCGGGCATCCATTCCACGGTGACGTCAGCGCCACCGCCCGCGATCACCTGCGTTGGCGCGATGTCGGGGCCGCCGGGCAGGATGGTGACGTCCAGCCCCTCTTCTTCGTAGAACCCCTTGTCCTTGGCGACGTAGTAGCCCGCGAACTGGGCCTGCGTGACCCACTTCAATTGCAACGTCACTTCGTCCGCCGCAAAGGCCGTTCCGGCCGTCAGGGCCAGGGCCGTGATTGCCCCGCTGATTAACTTCTTCATCTTCATTTCTCCTAGTTGTTGTTGCGCCCCGTTTTCGGGGTCTTTTGAATGATTTATCCCCGCTGCGAGGGGTGCCAGAAGGTCACCAATTTCTCGACCATGGCGACCAGACCGTAGAAGGCGGTCCCGGCCAGCGCCGCGACCACGATTTCCGCCCAGACCATGTCCAGCGACAATTGCCCGACACTGGTCGAGATCCGGAACCCCATGCCCAAAGTGGGCGAGCCGAAGAACTCTGCCACGATAGCGCCGATCAGGGCCAGCGTGGTGGAAATTTTCAATCCGTTGAAAATGAACGGCATGGCCGCGGGCAGCCGCAGTTTGAGGAAGCTCTGCCAATAGCTTGCGGCATAGGTCTCCATCAGGTCGCGCTGCATTGCGGTGGCCTCGCGCAGGCCGGCCACCGTGTTCACCAGCATCGGGAAAAAGACCATCACCACCACAACGGCCGCCTTCGAATGCCAGTCGAACCCGAACCACATCACCAGGATCGGCGCGGTGCCCACGATCGGCAGCGCGGCCACGAAATTGCCCACCGGCAGCAAGCCCAGGCGCAGGAAGTCCCACCGGTCCACGGCGATTGCCATCAGGAAGGCAGCGCCACATCCGATCACATAGCCGCTGAGCGCGCCCTTGATGATGGTCTGCACGAAATCGGCCCACAAGATCGGCAGGCTGTCCCAGAACCGGTCCCAGATCACCGAAGGCGCGGGCAGGATCACCAGAGGCACCTCGAGCCCGCGCACCAGCAATTCCCACACCCCGATGACGGTCAGGCCGAAGATCAGCGGCGCAAGAATGCGCACCGCCCGCGTGTCGGCATAAGGTCCGCTGGCCAGGCGGGTGTTCAGCCACCAACCGGCCAGCCACAAAAGGATTGCAAGACCGACCATCATCATTGCGCCATCCCCATGCGTTTCAACACCGCCCGCTCGACCAGGCCCAGCAGGCCCACCAGACAGGCCGCCAGAATAGCCGCGGCAAACAGCGCCGACCAGATCTGCACCGTCTGGCCATAGTAGCTGCCGGCCAGCAGACGCGCGCCCAGCCCCGCCACGGCGCCAGTCGGCAGTTCGCCGACGATGGCCCCCACCAGCGACGCGGCGATCCCGATCTTGAGAGAGGCGAACAGATAGGGCATCGAGGCCGGCAGGCGCAGTTTCCAGAATACCTGACCCTTACTGGCGTTGTAGGTGCGCAGCAGGTCCAGCTGCATCGCATCAGGGCTGCGCAGGCCCTTGACCATGCCCACGACCACCGGGAAGAAGCTCAGATAGGCCGAGATCACCGCCTTGGGGATGATTCCCTGAATGCCGATCGAATACAGCACCACGATGATCATCGGCGCCAGCGCGATGATGGGGATGGTTTGGCTGACGATGGCCCAAGGCATGACCGACAGGTCCATCACCCGGCTGTGCACGATCCCCACAGCCAGCAGGATGCCCAGCCCCGTGCCGATGGCAAAGCCCAGAATCGTCGCGCTGAGCGTCACCCAGCCGTGATAGACCAGCGACCGTTTCGAGGTGATCTTCTTTTGAACCGTGGTCTCCCACAGCTCGATGCCCACCTGATGCGGCGCAGGCAGACGCGGCCGATCCTGCGCCCAAGTCGCCGGAACGGCAAAACTGTTGCGCAGCGCCAGACCGATTTCCCCCATGTCGCGGCGGTCTTTGGCCGAAGGCGGAACCACTTCGGCCCCGGCGCGTTCCTGTTCGGTCAGGACGCCCTTGATGTTCATCGGAATGCATGCCGCGTACCAGATGACGATGATGGCCAGCAAAACGGTCAGAACGGCAACAAGCTGCTTCATGCGTGCCACTCCATCCGCACCACGGGAACGGTCTCGGGCGGCGTTGCGGCCTCGGTCCCGGTTTCGACAAACCCCTCGCGGCGATAGAAGCGTTGCGCGGCGGCATTCGGTTGATGGGCCGTCAGCCACAGAAAGCTGCGCCCCTGTTTTGCCCGGTCCAGCAAGCGCTTGCCGATGCCCTGCCCGGTCCGAAGGCAATACAGCGCGCCGACCTTCTGCACCGCGGGATCGACCGACATGTAGCAATCGACGGGTTCGCCGACGACCCACATCTCGCGGTCCGGGAAAGCTTGCGCGATCAGCGCCTCCAATTCCTGCTGGGGCAGTTCATCCGTCATCCACTCGGTCTGGCGGACCCAGGCCGAGACCACCGCCGCGCAGGCTGGCACATCCGCCTCGGTCGCGCGTCTGATGTCATCCCTGCCCATCACACATCGTCCCCATGCCCGGCGCGCAGCCCTTCGCGCACGCGATGCGCGACCTCGATGAATTCGGGCGTGTCGCGAATGTCCAGCGGCCGTTCCTTGGGCAGAGGGCTGTCGATCACATCGGTGATCCGCCCGGGGCGCGGGCTCATGACCACGATCTTGGTGCTCAGATACACCGCCTCGGGGATCGAGTGGGTGACAAACCCGATCGTCTTGCCGGTGCGCGCCCACAGCGCCAGAAGCTGTTCGTTCAGGTGATCGCGCACGATCTCGTCCAGCGCGCCGAAAGGCTCGTCCATCAACAGGATATCGGCGTCGAAGGCCAGCGCCCGCGCGATGCTGGCCCGTTGCTGCATCCCACCCGACAGCTGCCAGGGGAATTTTGCACCAAACCCTGCTAGATCAACAAGTTCCAGAACGTTCTTTACACGTTCTTCCTGTTCCTGAGCCGAATATCCCATGATCTCGAGCGGCAGTTTGATGTTCTTGGCGATGGTCCGCCACGGGTACAGGCCCGCCGCCTGGAACACATAGCCATAGGCCCGGTTCCGGCGGGCCTCGTCCGGGGTCATGCCGTTGACGGTCAGCGTGCCGCCCGTAGGCGTTTCCAGCGCAGCGACACAGCGCAGGAAGGTCGTTTTTCCGCAGCCCGAAGGGCCGATGAAACTGACGAATTCGCCCTTGTCGACCGCCAGGTTGACGTCCTTGAGGGCGTGCACGGGTCCGTCATTGGTCTGGAAGGTCAGGTCGAGGTTCTTTGCCTCGATCACGGGCTGGGTATTGCTTTCCGATGTCATCCTACTGCCTTGAAGTTTTGGCTTTTTTGCCCGTTCGGTAACCTTTGTGCATCATACCCCCGTCGCCGGGATGCCCGACCTCTCAACCGGGCGCGGGGCGGTCAGCTCTTTCCAGGTGCTCAGCGCCTTGTTCACGGTGGTGTTGGCCTCGCGCGCGACGAATTTGCCATGGCCTTCCTGCGTGCGAATCTCGCCATCATGCACCGCGACCTGTCCACGGGTCAGGGTAAAGCGCGGCAGGCCCTTGACCGCGTGCCCCTCGAACACGTTGTAGTCGATCGCCGACTGCTGCGTCGCCGCACTTATGGTCTTGGTCTTGTCCGGGTCCCACACCACCAGATCGGCATCTGCGCCCACCAGAACGGCGCCCTTTTTCGGATAGCAATTCAATATCTTGGCGATATTTGTTGAAGTCACGGCCACGAATTCGTTCGGCGTCAGCCGCCCGGTCGCCACGCCATGGGTCCACAGCATCGGCATCCGATCCTCAAGGCCGCCCGTGCCGTTGGGTATCTTGGTGAAATCGCCCACGCCGAACCGTTTCTGCTCGGTCGTGAAGGCGCAGTGATCGGTGGCCACCACGCTCAGCGAGCCTGACTGCAGCCCCGCCCACAGGCTGTCCTGGTGCTGCTTGTTGCGGAACGGCGGGCTCATCACCCGGCGCGCGGCGTGATCCCAATCGGGATGCGCATATTCGCTGTCGTCCAGCGTCAGGTGCTGGATCAGAGGCTCGCCCCAGACGCGCTTGCCCTGCATCCGAGCCCGGCGGATGGCCTCATGCGCCTCTTCGCACGAGGTGTGCACCACATAGAGCGGCACACCGGCCATGTCGGCGATCATGATGGCGCGGTTGGTGGCCTCGCCCTCGACCTGCGGCGGGCGCGAATAGGCATGGGCCTCGGGGCCGGTATTGCCTTCGGCCAGCAGCTTGGCCTGCAACTCGGCCACCACGTCGCCGTTTTCGGCATGGACCATCGCGATCCCGCCCAGCTCGGCCAGCCGCTTGAACGAGGCAAACAGCTCATCGTCATTGACCATCAGTGCGCCTTTGTAGGCCATGAAATGCTTGAACGTGTTGATGCCCCGCTGTTCGATCACGGTTTTCAGATCGTCGAACACCTGTTCGCCCCACCACGTCACGGCCATGTGGAAGGAATAGTCGCAATTTGCGCGGGTCGATTTGTTGTCCCAGCGTTTGAGCGCATCCAAAAGGCTTTCGCCCGGGTTCGGCAGGGCGAAATCCACCACCATGGTCGTGCCGCCAGCCAGCGCCGCGCGGGTGCCGCTTTCGAAGTCATCGCTGGAATAGGTTCCCATGAACGGCATTTCCAGATGCGTGTGCGGGTCGATCCCGCCGGGCATGACATAACAGCCGGTCGCGTCCAGTTGCTCGTCCCCCTTCAGATCCGGCCCGATCTCGGTGATCACGCCGCCTTCGATCTTGACGTCGGCCTTGTAGGTCAGATCCGCAGTGACGACGGTTCCGTTCTTGATGACTGTGCTCATTGATTATCTCCCCAAAGCTTTGTGAGAACGATGGCTGCAAACGAAAGAAACAGGCCAAAGCCAGCGGTGTATCGCAGAAATGCCAAACCATGATTGCGCTGTATCCCCAAACGCTCCCAGTGGTCGGACAGCAAAATGTAATCAATAGCGACGCAGCCGAGCGCCAAGGCCGGAATTAGAAACAGGATAGGCACCCGCCGTAGCAGTAGAAGCCCGAGCACACCTAGCACCAATGCCGGTGGATTGGTCATCATGACAGGAATTGCTCCAAATGATGCAACTATTGGAACAACAAAGAAAATGTACCCGATCAACGCTACCGCCGCGAGAAAAGCCAATACCGCGCCGGGCACAACGTATGGCTTGTTCATTCCACGATCTCCGCCGTCTCCACGACCGCGTGGAACAGAACATCCGCCCCGGCGGTTGCCCATTCCTTGCTGATTTCCTCGGCCTCGTTGTGGCTCAGGCCATCCACGCAGGGGCACATCACCATCGCGGTCGGCGCCACGCGGTTGATCCAGCAGGCATCGTGCCCCGCGCCCGAGATGATGTTGGTGTGCGAATAGCCCAGCCGCTCGGCCGCGTTGCGCACGGCGGCGACGCAGGTTTCGTCGAATTTCACCGGGTCGAACCCGCCGACCTTCTCGAACTCGACCTGCAGGCCCATCTCATCCACGATGTCCTCGGCAGCGACACGCAGGCGGTTTTCCATGTCCTTGATGACGTCCAACTCGGGCGAGCGGAAATCGACCGTGAACACCACCTTGCCCGGGATCACGTTGCGCGAGTTCGGATAGACGTCGATATGCCCGGCAGCCCCCACGGCATGGGGCGCGTGCGACCAGGCGATCTCGTCCACCTTTTCAAGAATGCACGCCATCGCCAGCCCGGCATTCTTGCGCATCGGCATCGGGGTCGAGCCGGTATGCGCGTCCTTGCCGGTCACGGTCACCTGGGTCCAGCTGAGGCCCTGCCCATGGGTGACGACGCCGATATCCTTGCCCTCTGCCTCGAGGATCGGGCCCTGTTCGATATGCAGCTCAAAGAAAGCATGCATCTTGCGGGCCCCGACCTCTTCGTCGCCGCGCCAGCCAATTCGCTGCAATTCGTCGCCGAACTTCTTGCCCTCGGCGTCTTCGCGGTCATAGGCCCAGTCCTGCGTGTGCATCCCCGCGAATACGCCCGAGGCCAGCATGGCGGGGGCGAACCGGGTGCCCTCTTCGTTGGTCCAGTTGGTGGCCACGATCGGGTGTCTGGTCTTGATGCCCAGATCGTTCAGTGTGCGAATGATCTCGAGCGCACCCAGAACCCCCAGCACCCCGTCATACTTGCCGCCGGTCGGCTGCGTATCCAGGTGCGAGCCGACATAGACCGGCAGCGCCTCGGGGTCGGTGCCGGGGCGCATGGCGAACATGTTGCCCATCTGGTCAAGGCCCATGGTACAGCCCGCCTCTTCGCACCATTTCTGGAACAGCGCGCGGCCCTCGGCATCCTCGTCGGTCAGGGTCTGGCGGTTGTTGCCGCCGGCAACGCCCGGGCCGATCTTGGCCATCTCCATCAGGCTGTCCCACAACCTGTCGCCATTGATCCTGAGATTCTGCGCCGGAGCTGCCATGTTCGTCTTCCCTGTTGCTTGCGATTTGGCTCGCTTTTGGTGTCTTGATTTGACCATCTGGTCAAACTCACGCTATCACGGGTTCGACATCAGTCAAGAAATTGCATCGCACCGATGCAAAAATCGGCATATTCAACACCTGCTTGTTCGAAAAAGAGACGCCCTGCAAACATGCCCAAAGACCGCGCCCCGACCCGAATTCAGAAAAAGAACCGCGCCGCGATTCTCGAGGCCGCGCTGAACGTGTTTTCGGCCCACGGCTTTCGCGGGGCGACCGTCGATCAGATCGCGGCCGAGGCCGGGCTGAGCAAGCCGAACCTTTTATATTATTTCCCGTCCAAAGAGGCGATCCACACCGCGCTTCTGTCCGGTCTTCTGGATACCTGGCTGGCGCCGCTGCACGATCTTGACGAAAACGGCGAGCCGATGGAGGAGATCCTCTCGTACATCAAGCGCAAGCTGCAGATGAGCCGCGAGTTGCCGCGCGAAAGCCGCTTGTTCGCGAACGAGCTGGTGCAGGGCGCGCCCCGCATACATGACGCCCTGTCGAACGATCTGAAGGCTCTGGTCGACCAGAAGGCGGCCGTTCTGACGCACTGGATGGACCAAGGCAAAATCGCACGCCTGCACCCGCATCACCTGATCTTTTCGATCTGGGCACTGACCCAGCACTATGCGGATTTCGATGTTCAGGTGCGCGCGATCCTGGGCGACGAAGACCCGTTCGAAGGGGCCGCGCCTTTTATCGACACCCTGTACCGCAAACTGCTGACCCCATGAAAAAAGGGCCGCAGCGCGGCCCCTTTTGCGTGATCTGACGCCGGTCACTCGGCGGCCTTCGCCATCGGGTTGTTCGGGTGGGTCGTCCAGTTGGCATAGTCCGGCTGCACCACTTTGCCGGTGCGCGGATCGACCTCGCCCGCAGCCATCGGCACCATCGAGATGCAGCCCTCGACCGGGCAAACATCCACGCAAAGGTTGCAGGCTACGCATTCCTCGTCGATCACCTCGAACACGCGGTCGGACGACATGGAAATGGCTTGGTGGCTGGTGTCCTCGCAGGCCGCATAGCAACGGCCGCACTTGATGCACTGATCCTGATCGATCTTGGCCTTGGCGACGTAGTTCAGGTTCAGATACTGCCAGTCGGTCACGTTCGGGACGGCGCGCCCGACGATTTCGGAGACGTCGGAGTAGCCCTTCTCGTCCATCCACTGCGACAGGCCCGCCGTCAGTTCGTCGATGATCTTGAACCCATAGGTCATCGCCGCGGTGCATACCTGCACCGTACCGCAGCCCAGCGCCATGAACTCGGCCGCGTCGCGCCATGTGGTCACCCCGCCGATGCCCGAGATCGGCAGGCCTTGGGTCGCCTCGGCGCGGGCGATCTCGGAGACCATCGACAGGGCGATGGGCTTGACCGCCGGGCCGCAATAGCCGCCGTGGCTGCCCTTGCCGTCGATCGAGGGCTCGGGGCTGAACGTGTCCAGATTGACGCTGGTGATCGAGTTGATCGTGTTGATCAGCGACACCGCATCGGCCCCGCCATTCTTGGCCGCAGCCGCCGGCTTGCGAATGTCGGTGATGTTGGGCGTCAGCTTCACGATCACCGGGCGGTCATAGTACTTCTTGCACCAGCGGGTGACCATTTCGATGTATTCGGGCACCTGCCCCACGGCCGAGCCCATACCGCGCTCGCTCATCCCGTGCGGGCAGCCGAAGTTCAGCTCGATCCCGTCGGCGCCGGTTTCGGCCACGCGCGGCAGGATGGCTTTCCACGCCTCCTCCTCGCACGGCACCATGATCGAGGCGATCAGGGCGCGATCCGGGTAATCCGCCTTGACGCGGGCCATCTCCTCGAGATTCACCTCGAGCGGCCGGTCGGTGATCAGTTCGATGTTGTTGAGGCCCAGCAGACGCCGGTCGGCCCCGTAGATCGCCCCGTACCGGGGGCCATTCACGTTGACCACCGGCGGCCCTTCGGACCCCAGCGTTTTCCACACGACGCCACCCCATCCGGCCTCGAAGGCACGCCGGACGTTGTATTCCTTGTCGGTCGGCGGCGCCGAGGCCAGCCAATAGGGGTTGGGGCTTTCGATACCCAAAAAGTTCGTTTTCAAATCAGCCATTTATCCGGCCTCCCTGATGCGAAGATGCATCTTCGTCTTGTCACACATATTCACGCGCCGACGCCCTGCTCAGGCACTCAGGCTGGCGTGAATGTCCATCGCGGCATCGCGGCCCTCGGCCACGGCGGTCACGGTCAGATCCTCGCCACCTGCGGCACAGTCTCCGCCGGCCCAGACCCCGGGAACCGAGGTGCGCCCGGTTGCGTCAACGGCGATCTTGTTGCCGTCGAGTTCCAAACCTTCCGGAGCACCATCCAAGGTCTGACCGATCGCCTTCAGAACCTGATCAGCAGGCAGGCGAATGGTTTCGCCCGTGCCGGTCAACGTGCCATCTACGGTGGCAGTATACTCCAGTTCGATCTCGGCCGCCGCTCCGTTTCCGTGAATTGCCACCGGCTGAACGTTGCATAGAATTCGGACGCCGTGCGATGCGGCCAGATCCTGTTCGTAGCGGCTGGCGCCCATTGCGTCACGACCGCGGCGATAGGCGATGGTCACATGTTCGGCGCCCAGCAGCTTGGATTTCACCGCGGCATCCACGGCCGTCATTCCACCGCCGATAATCACCACGTTTCGGCCTACCGGCAGTTTTGCCAAATCGGATGCTTGCCGAACATCTGCGATGAAGTCGACAGCGTTCCTGACGCCGTCCTTGTCCGACCCTTGCGCGCGCAAGGCGTTGACGCCTGCAAGGCCGATTGACAGGAAGACTGCGTCGTAGGCCTCCAACAATCCGTCCAACGAGATCGTGTCGCCCAGAACCGAGCCGGTTTCAATCGCGATGCCGCCGATCTTCAGCAGCCAGTCCACCTCGGCCTGGGCAAAGTCATTGGTCGCCTTGTATGCGGCGATCCCGTACTCGTTCAGCCCGCCGGGTTTGGGTTTCGCCTCATGGATAACCACGTCATGGCCCAACATCGCCAGCCGATGCGCACAGGCCAGCCCCGCCGGCCCTGCCCCGATTACGGCAACGGTCTTGCCGGTGGGGGCCGCGCGTGTGAACGGGTGCACACCGGCCTGCATCAGCGTGTCGGTCGCATACCGCTGCAAGCGCCCTATCTCGACCGGCTTGCCCTCGGCCGTTTCGCGCACGCAGGCTTCCTCGCACAGCGTTTCGGTCGGACACACACGGGCGCACATGCCGCCCAGGATGTTCTGATCGAGGATCGTCTTGGCCGCCGATTCCGGTTGCCCGGCCTGAATCTGCCGGATGAACAGCGGGATATCGATGTCGGTCGGACAGGCCGTCACGCACGGCGCGTCATAGCAGAAATAACACCGATCGGCGGCCACGGCGGCCTCGTGCGGCGCCAGAGGCGGATGCAGATCGGTGAAATTCGAGGTCAGCTCATCGCTGGAAAGCCGCCCGGCGACGATGCCGGGTGCCATCTGGCCCTGTGCCATCACTCTACTCCCTGTAGATATGTTTGTTATTGAGACCAGCTTGCCACAAACAAAAATTTTATCAATTGGTAAAATTTGCCAAATAGTCAAAAAAGCGAAAACCGGGCCGAATGACCCGGTTTTTTGGCGGCATTTGCCCGTTTTTCAGGCGAAACCGGCCTCAGACCATGCCGGACAGGTGGCCTGACTTCATCCAGACGCGGGCGCCATCCGGTCCTGCCCGCAATTCGGTGCGCGTTCCGGGCGGCAGACGCAGCCAGTCCCATCGTGCGAAATCCTCGCCTTGTTCGGTGAAACCGCCGTCGATCACAAAGACCTCGGCCCCGCCGGGTGCGTCAATCGGTACGACCTGACCGGGCGGCCAACTGCGCATTTCGACCGCTTCATGGTCGTCCTTGAACAGCGGCACGTGGTCCGCACCGTTGATCGAGCGGCGCACGGTGGTGCGGTCGTTCGGGTCGAACTGGTGCAGTTTGACCAGGATCGTCGCGCCTTGGCTGGCCGAGGGCGTATGCGACGAGGTCGGCGGGTTGCGGACATAGCTGCCCACCGGGAAATCTCCGGTCTCGTCCTGGAAAACGCCGTCCAGAACCAGGTATTCCTCGCCCCCGTCATGGGTGTGGGCGGCAAAGGCGCTGCCGGGGGCAAAGCGCACGATGGTCGTGGCGCGCGCCACCTCGTCGCCGATCCGGTCCAGCATCTTGCGCTCGACCCCGGCGGCGGGAGACGCCACCCACTCGGTCTGGTCGAAGTGAACCGCCACCCGCTGGGTGAAATCCGC
The DNA here is from genome assembly GCF_056539245.1 of Ruegeria sp. BC2. Classification (NCBI taxonomy): domain Bacteria; kingdom Pseudomonadati; phylum Pseudomonadota; class Alphaproteobacteria; order Rhodobacterales; family Roseobacteraceae; genus Ruegeria; species Ruegeria sp. BC2. Next base: position 807,025 of record NZ_JBQFUQ010000001.1, on the reverse strand, counting down.
ATTGATCCGCATGTCGCGCTCCTGTCTGGTCTCCTCCATCAACATGGGCGTGACGGGCCCGATTTCAAACACGCGGTGTCAACGGTTTTGACGCAGGTTCAGCGATGCTGTAGGTCGAAACCAACGGCAAGGGGCGTGCAAAGGCCCCGAACGGAAGGCGCAGATGCAGGCAGACCGGCAGAAATTCAACATCCTGATCATCGGGCAAAACAACCGCCTGCAATACGAAGCCGTTCTGTTCGCCGCCTCGCTGCGCCATTCCGCGCCCGGATTTTCGGGCCGCCTGTTCGTGGGCGTTCCGCAACCCGGCCCGCGCTGGAGCCAGGACCCGAGCATCCGCAACGAGGATGTTCTGAAGGCGCTGAAACAGCTCGATGCCGAGATCCTGCCCTTTTCGTCTGAGGTGTTCGGCGAAAGCTATCCCTACGGCAACAAGATCGAAGCGCTGGCTGCCCTGCCCGAGGGTGAGCCCTTTGTGTTCTTCGACACCGACACGCTGATCACCGGCGACCTAGCCGCGGTGCCGTTCGATTTCGACCGGCCCGGCGCATCGCAGAAGGTCGAGGGCACCTGGCCCAAGCCAACCCTGTACGGGCCTGGCTTCGACGGCATCTGGCGGGCGCTTTATGACCGGTTCGGGCTGGATTTCCAAAGCTCGATCGACCCGACCCAACCGGCGGAATACTGGCGGCGGTACCTGTATTTCAATGCGGGCTATTTCTTCTACAAATGCCCCCGCCAATTCGGCGCGCGGTTTCTGGACTATGCGCGCACGATCCGGGATGAAGAGATCCCCGCCCTGACCGGCCAGAACCTGGACCCGTGGCTGGATCAGGCGGCGCTTCCGCTGGTCGTCCACGCGCTTGGCGGCGGGCGCGATGTTCTGCCCGTGGGCCTGCTGGATGGCTCGGTCAGCTGCCACTATCGCCTGTTCCCGCTGCTCTATGCGCGCGAAAGCGACCGGGTGGTCGAGGTGCTGGAAACCGTCGCCGCGCCCAACAAGGTCAAGAAGGTGCTCAAGAACTATGATCCGCTGAAACGGCTGGTCTATCAGGGCAAGGGCGCCAAGATCCGCGCCATGTTCGACCGGGACAACCTGCCCCAGCGCGAACAGGCCATCCGCAAGGTCATCAAGAACAAGGGGCTGTGGCTGCGCTGACGCGGACATTGTGCCGGGCCCGGCAATCGCCTAGAGATTCTGCGACGCATATTCCCAACAGGAGAGTGACGGATGTCCGACGGCCCCACCTATGGTTTTGACACGCTGCAAATTCACGCGGGCGCCCGCCCTGATCCGGCGACCGGCGCGCGCCAGACCCCGATCTATCAGACCACGGCCTATGTGTTCCGCGATGCCGATCACGCGGCCGCTTTGTTCAACCTGCAAGAGGTCGGCTATATCTATTCGCGCCTGACCAACCCCACGGTGGCAGTTCTGCAGGAACGGGTGGCGACGCTGGAAGGTGGCGTTGGCGCGGTGTGCTGCTCTTCGGGGCACGCGGCGCAGATCATGGCGCTGTTCCCGCTGATGGGGCCGGGCTGCAACGTGGTCGCCTCGACCCGGCTGTATGGCGGGACGGTCACGCAGTTCAGCCAGACCATCAAGCGCTTTGGCTGGACAGCCAAGTTCGTCGATACCGATGATCTGGATGCGGTGAAGGCCGCCATCGACGACGATACCCGCGCGGTGTTCTGCGAATCCATCGCCAATCCGGGCGGCTATGTCACCGATATCCGCGCACTGGCCGATGTGGCCGATGCCGCCGGTATTCCGCTAATCGTCGACAACACCTCGGCCACCCCCTATCTGTGCCGCCCGATCGAGCATGGCGCCACGCTGGTCGTGCATTCGACCACCAAGTACCTGACCGGCAATGGCACGGTGACCGGCGGCTGCATCGTGGATTCGGGCAAGTTCGACTGGTCCGCCAATGACAAGTTTCCCTCGCTCAGCGCGCCGGAGCCTGCCTATCACGGCCTCAAGTTCCACGAAACCTTCGGCCCGCTGGCCTTCACCTTCCACGGTATCGCCGTGGGCCTGCGCGATCTGGGCATGACGATGAACCCGCAGGCGGCGCATTACACGCTGATGGGGATCGAGACGCTGAGCCTGCGCATGCAGCGCCATGTCGAAAACGCCGAGAAGATCGCTGCCTGGCTCGAGAAAGACGACCGCGTGGACTATGTGACCTATGCAGGCCTGCCCTCGTCGCCCTATCACGACCGGGTCAAGAAGCATTACCGAAAAGGCGCCGGGGCCCTGTTCACCTTTGCCGTCAAGGGCGGCTATGACGCGTGCGTCAAGCTGGTGAACGCGCTTGAGATCTTCAGCCACGTCGCCAACCTGGGCGATGCCCGGTCGCTGATCATCCATTCGGCCTCGACCACGCACCGGCAACTGACGCCCGAACAGCAAGAGGCCGCCGGTGCCGGGCCGAACGTGGTGCGGGTGTCGATCGGGATCGAGGATGCCGACGATCTGATCGCCGATCTCGATCAGGCGCTCTCCAAGGCCTGCGCCTAGTCCGAAATGCCAGGGCACCGGATCAACGCATTGGGCCAGCCCGTGGGCCTGCCGGTTGCGGGGGAGTTCCCGCGCCCGGCCCCGCCCCGCGCGCCCATGCACGGGCGGTTTTGCCGCGTGGTGCCCTTGGATGTGAATGCGCATGCGCCCGGCCTGTTCCGGGCGTTTGTTGCCGATACCGACGGGCGCAACTGGACCTACCTGCCCTACGGCCCGTTCGACTCGCAAGCGGGGTTCGCCGCCTGGCTGGCCCAGACCTGCACGGGGGACGATCCGCTGTTCCACACGGTTCTGGACCAAGACGGACAGGCCGTCGGGATGGCGTCCTACCTGCGTATCGACGGCAATGCCGGCGTGATCGAGGTGGGACACATCCACTTTTCGCCGTTGATGCAGCGCACGCCGGTCGCGACCGAGACGATGTTCCTGATGATGCGCCGCGTGTTCGATGAGTTGGGCTATCGCCGCTACGAATGGAAATGCGATGCGCTGAATGCCCCGTCGCGCCGGGCCGCCGAACGGTTGGGTTTTGTCTTCGAAGGCGAATTTCGGCAAGCCACCCATTACAAGGGGCGCAACCGCGACACGGCGTGGTTTTCGATCGTCGACACGGACTGGCCACGCATCCGGCAGGCGTTCGAAACCTGGCTGTCACCCGAGAATTTCGATGCCGCAGGCCAACAACGTAAACCGCTGATGGCCCGCAGCTAAAGCTGACATCACTCGGAAATATCAAACTCCATCGACACGGTGACCGAGACCGAAACCTCGCCACCGGCGACCGGCACCCCGCCCGAATCGGCCATGGCCATCTCGCGCATCTGGGGCATTGGGCGAATGCCCCCGCCCTGCTCGTTGATCGACACGACTGAACCCAAGGTGACACCGGCGGCCTGAGCCAATTGTTCGGCCTTGGCTCTCGCATCGGCGACGGCTTGGGCGCGCGCCTTCGCTTCAAGCGGCTTGGGATCCTGAACCGTGAAGGTCAAACCACCAAAATCATTCGCGCCATCCTGAATGACCGCATCCATGATTTGCCCCAGATCATCCAGATTTCTGACCCGCACGAACACACGGTTCGACGCAACGAAGCCAGTGATCCTCGGTGCTTCGCCATCCGCGTTGCCCCGCCCGGACCAGACCGGGGAGAGGGACAGATCGCGGGTCTGCAGGTCGCGCGATTCGATCCCCATCTCACTCAGGCGGCTCAGGACGTTGGCAACCGCGTCCGAGGTCGCCTGCATTGCTGCCGAAGCCTGCGCGTCTTGATTTGTCACCCCCACCGTGATGGTTGCCATATCCGGCGCGGCCTCGGCTGTTCCGGTTCCGTAAACCTGGATGCGACGTTCTTCCGCATGGGCGGCCACGGCAACTGTCGCCGCCAATACCGCCGCCAAAAAAGCAAATGTCTTCAATGTGATCTCTCCTGTTTTCTGAGATCAAAGATGGGTTGGCAAGCCTTCGCCGGACAAGGGGAGATTTTGCCTTTTCCTTTCCCTCGGCGGGTTCCTGCTTTAATCTCGGTGCGCGGACGCAAGGGCGTTTGCTTTGGTTCAGACAATTACGGCACCATTGAATAATGAAACCCGCTTTTGCGCTGTCTCTTTCGGATAACGGGATCACTCTGCTGCACTATTCGGATGACGAATGGTTTGGCATCGGCACCGTATCACTGGACGCGCCGGATTTTTCCGAACAGTTGAACGAGCTTCGCGGTCGAGGTTTCGCGCTGGCCAATGATCTCAGCTGTACGGTCGTGATTCCCTCGGACCACGTGCGCTACCTCACGGTCACCAGCACAGACGACTCCGACGTGACGCAAGTGGTCGAGGCGGAATTGGCTCAGGCCACGGGCTGTGAGATTGCAGAGTTGATGTACGACCTCCGTGCGGATGGGTCGGATCTTCTGGTCGCTGCCGTGGCGAAAGAGACGATAGAAGAGGCTCGAGCCTTTGCCAGTCGCTACGGGTTCGTGCCTGTCCGGTTCGCTGCAACATTGGCCCCCGACGCGCCTTGGACAGGTACCGGAGAGTTCGAGTTTGCCGAGCGCGCGACATCCGTCACACCGCCGCCCGAGCCAACGGCCGAGGAGATTGATACTGTCGCGCCGGCCGAGGACGCAGAACCCGCGCCTCAGGCTTCGCAGGCATCGGAACCCGATCCGGCCCCCTCGCCTCAGGCGCATCCGATTGCTGAACCGGCTCAGCCGGGCGTATTCGTATCGCCGATAGAAGCGACTGAAACCGCCTCACAGAATCCTGCGGCATCAAACTCCGGCATACCGGTTCGCTACATTGGTGCAGCTGCGGCGGGCGCCGTCGCGCTGGCCGTTGTCGCATTGATCTGGTCGGGGTCAGACGAAACTGGCAGCCCTGTGGCGACTGCGCCGGTCGTCGAAACGGCACCTGCGCCGATTTCTATCGCCGCCCCACCGCTGACCGAGACCGAAGCTGAAGGACATGCAGAAGTCGCTCCTCAGCCCGAGGACACGTCCGACCCCGAGGCATTGACCGACGAAGACCTGACGTTTGAAGCCAACACTCCCCTGGTCGAGCCGGAGACACCCACGCCCCCCGAATTGACGCCGACGGATCAGGCAATTCTGGAAGCATTGAATGTTGCGCCCTCGCCCGTCGAGCAGGTCGAACGCGATCCGGAAAGTGCCGAGGATTTCGAAGAAGCCTCTGGCCTGACGATCACCGCGCCCGATCCGCTGCCGGTGCCAGACCCCGAGGTGCCCGAGGACGTATACCTGTCGTCCGTTGATCAGGCGGAGCTGTCGCAGGATGCCGTGGCGCTTCCTGCCGAAGAGAGCTTTGATACCGACGAGCCGGTGGCCACGGTCGGTCTGCCCAATGTCGCGGGCAGTCGTTTTGACCTTGATGACCGTGGCCTTGTCACTCCGACACCCGAGGGGACGTTGAACCCTGACGGAATCCTTGTGTTCCTCGGCCGCCCGTCGTCGGTTCCGCCCGAGGTGCCGGTCAGGTTCGAAACCGACCCGACTGCCACGGACGACGATACAAGGCTGGCTGGCCTGCGTCCGCGCCTACGCCCGGAAACGCTGGTTGAGAACTTTGAGCGTGGGCAGTTGGGCGGCCGGACGGTGGACGAGCTGGCGGTCATTCGCCCGAAATCCAGGCCGGCGTCGATCCAAGAGCGTGCGGCGGTGGACCGCACGCCAACCGCATTGGCCGTGGTGCGCGTCCCCCGCCCCCGCGTTCGCCCGTCGACAGTGGCCGCTCTGGCGGCCCGAAAAGCAACAACCGGCTCGGCCACTCTGGCGTCGACCGCAGCGGTAGCAAAGACGGATGACGATGAAGCGGGATCGTTCAAACCCACAACCGTCGCACCAAAGATACCCAGCCGGGCCTCGGTGGCGCGCCAGGCCACGATTGACAATGCATTGAATCTGCGGCGTCTGAACCTGATCGGCGTTTACGGTACGCCGGCCAATCGGCGCGCTTTGGTCCGGCTACCAAGCGGTCGGTACAAGAAGCTGAAAGTGGGAGATCGGATTGACGGCGGCAAAGTCGTCGCGATCGGCGACAGCGAGCTTCGTTATCAGAAAGGCGGCCGCAACGTCACGTTGAAGATGCCCCGCGGATAAAGCTCGCCGCGTTTCGGAAAAATGGAACCCGGCAGGCCGGGTTCCAAACTCTGGGTCTGCATCAGGCGGCAGAAATCTCTCCGGATTCAATCTGCTCACGCTCGATCGATTCGAACAGAGCCTTGAAATTGCCTTCGCCAAAGCCGTCATCGCCTTTGCGCTGGATGAACTCGAAGAAGATCGGACCAATCACGGTTTTCGAGAAGATCTGCAGCAGGATCTTGGTCTCGCCGCCGTCCACCACGCCTTCACCATCGATGAGGATGCCGTGCTTCTTCATGCGATCCACCGGCTCGTCATGGCCCTTCACGCGGTCGAAGGACATATCATAATAGGCATCGTTGGGACCGGGCATGAACTTCAGCCCTCGTTCGGCGATTGCATCGGTCGAGTCATAGATGTTCTCGCTGCCGACGGCGATGTGCTGGATGCCCTCACCCTTGTACTTCTTCAGGTAGGATACGATCTGACCGGTCTCGCCGCGGTCTTCGTTGATCGGAATCCGGATACGGCCGCAGGGCGAGGTCAATGCACGGCTGAGCAAGCCGGTATATTTGCCCTGGATGTCGAAGAAGCGGATTTCGCGGAAGTTGAACAGATCGCCGTAGAACTTGAACCACTTGTCCATGTTGCCCTTGAAGACATTGTGCGTCAGGTGATCGAGGTAATAGAAACCGACGCCGCGCGGTTTGGACTGCTTCAGCCACTCGAATTCCTGATTGTAGGGCGAGGTTTCGTAATACTGGTCGATGAAATAGATCAGCGACCCGCCGATACCCTTGATCGCGGGCACATCCATGGTCTTGTCGGCCGCATCATAGGGTTCGGCCCCCTTCGACACGGCATGGTCATAGGCCTTTTGCGCATCCACGACCCGCCAGCCCATCGACGGGGCACAGGGGCCATGCTCTTCCACGAATTTCGCAGCAAAGCTGTCGGGGTCCGCGTTCAGGATGTAGGTCACATCGCCCTGCTGCCACAGCTCGATCAGCGGTTTGGTCTTGTGGTGCGCAACCTTTTCAAAACCCATCTTGGCGAACAGGTCGCGCAGCTCCTGCGGTTCGGGATGCGCGAATTCAACAAATTCAAACCCATCTGTGCCGGCGGGGTTCTCGGCGCTGATCACGGATTTCGGGGCGTTGTGCGGGAAAGGGCCCATGGCTTGTCCTCTTGAAACAGGAAATTCTTTGCTGATTCAAGAATACGCCTTTTTCAGCGCTGTTTTTGCGCATTCTTTTCATGTAAACTACAGAAGCCTGCGAAAACTCCGCACCAGAACCCGAAAAATGTGAGAATCTCCGCACATGCCGGACGCAACCGATACTCGCCTGTTGGCCGCGCTGCAAAAAGACGCGCACCTGACCGCGCATCAGTTGGGCGAAATGCTGAACCTTTCCCCCAGCCAGGCCGGGCGCCGCCGTCAGCGGCTGGAGGCCGAAGGCTATATCACTGGCTACGCGGCGCGGCTCGATCCGCGCAAACTTGGGCTGCAGGTTCAGGGCTTCGTTCAAGTTCACCTCGGCACCCACGGCCCCGAACAGTCATCCAGTTTTGCGCGCATGGTGGAAACCCGCCCGGAAATCACCAGCGCCTGGACGATGACTGGCGAGGCAGACTATCTGCTCCATGTCTATTGCGAGGATCTTTCCGCGCTCAACACCTTGCTTCACGAGGTGATACTGCCCCATCCTGCGGTAGCACGGGTGCAAAGCCAGATCGTTATGGACCAGCTGAAACGCGACGCTCCGCTGCCGACCTGACGGCAAGGAAAGGAAGAAGATGAACGAGTTCCTGTACCAGGCTTCGATCTATCTGGCAGCCGCCGTGATCGCCGTCCCCCTGTCGGCGCGGCTTGGGCTGGGGTCAGTCCTCGGATATCTCGCCGCCGGCATCGCCATCGGTCCGATCCTTGGGCTCGTGGGCGCGGAAACCAAGGACTTGCAACATGTCGCGGAATTTGGCGTCGTCATGATGCTGTTCCTGATCGGGCTCGAGCTGGAACCCCGCGCACTTTGGGATATGAGGCACCGGTTGCTGGGGCTTGGTGGACTGCAGATCTCGCTCTCTACGGTCGTGATTGCAGCGGTTACCTTCTACACGGGTCAACCGTGGTCAGTTGCCTTGGCCGTGGGCCTGACACTGTCCCTGTCTTCAACCGCCATCGTGCTCCAGACGCTGTCGGAAAAAGGCTTGATGCGCACAAACGGCGGGCGATCCACGTTCTCGGTCCTTCTGACTCAGGATATCGCCGTGATTCCGATCCTGGCGTTTCTGCCACTGCTGGCCATGCCGGCCAGCATCTTCATCGAGGATGACGGATCAATCACGCGCGGCGGCGACGGGCACGGCGACGCGCACCATACGTTGTCATTGGTCGATGGCCTGCCCGGATGGGCGGTGACGCTGGTGACATTGGGTGCGATCGCATTCGTGATCGTGGTAGGCGTCTACCTGACCCGTCCCTTGTTCCGGTTCATCCACACCACCCGCCTGCGCGAGATGTACACGGCGTTGGCCCTGATGATCGTAGTAGGGATCTCGTTCCTGATGACGCTGGTGGGCCTGTCCCCGGCGTTGGGCGCCTTCCTCGCTGGCGTCGTCCTGGCCAGTTCCGAGTTTCGGCACGAGATGGAAAGCGACCTTGAGCCGTTCAAGGGATTGCTGCTGGGCCTGTTCTTCATCACGGTCGGGGCCGGGATCGACGTCGGGTACTTTTTCAACGACCCGTTCGACCTGATCGGACTGGCCCTGCTGGTGATCCTGGTCAAGGGCCTGATCCTGTATGCCGTTGGTCGTGCATTCAAGTTGCGCAGCCGCGACCATTGGCTGTTCACGCTGGGTTTGGCTCAGGCGGGTGAGTTCGGCTTCGTGCTGCTGGCCTTTTCGACCAAGCAGAATGTCATTCCCCCGGCCCTGTCGCAGAAGCTGTTGATGATCATTGCCCTGACCATGCTGATCACACCGCTTCTGTTCATCATCTATGACTACCTTTCGCGCCACATCCGCGACAACTCACCCGAGATTGAACCCGAGGAAATAGACGAAAAAGGTCCCGTCATCATTGCGGGAATTGGGCGGTTCGGACAGATCGTCAACCGGCTGGTGCGCGCCAGCGGGTTCAAGACGGTGGTGCTGGACCACAATATCGAAACGATCCAGCTGATGCGTCGGTTCGGCGTCAAAGGATTCTTGGGTGATCCGACGCGTCCCGAATTGCTGCGGGCTGCGGGCCTTGAAAAGGCTTCCGTTTTGGTGGCCGCGATGGACAACCGCAAGGAAGTGACCCGATTGGTCGGCTACGCCCGCCGGCAGCGCCCCGACCTTCACATCGTCGCCCGCGCGCATGACCGGACCCATGTGTACGAGCTGTATCAGGCCGGCGCTGATGACATCGTGCGTGAGCTGTTCGACAGCTCTCTGCGGGCCGGGCGTTATGTGCTGGAGAACATTGGTTTGAGCGAATACGAGGCCGCGCAAGCACAGCAGACCTTCTATCACCACGATCGGCAGGCAATTCGCGAATTGGCTGAACTCTGGGTTCCCGGCATGCCGACGGCCGAGAACAAAAAGTACATCGAACGCGCGCGCGAGTTGGAGAAGGACCTCGAGACCGCCCTGCTGGAACTGGCCGAAAAGAACGAAAAGAAGTCAGCCTGACCCGGGGATATCCCGGGTCAGCCGAGCTCAACCGTCCGACACACCGGCTTCGGCAAAGGTGGCCATACCCGAATGGCAAGCGACGGCGCTTTTCAGGATATTGATGGCCAGCGCGGCCCCCGACCCTTCGCCCAGCCGCAGCCCGAGGCTCAGCAAGGGCGCTTTGTCCAGCTTGGTCAGCATGGCCGCGTGCGCACCTTCCGCACTCTGGTGGCCAGCAACGGCATGGTCCAGCGCTCCCGGCGCCAGACGATCGAGGCAAGCCGCAGCCGAGGTGCAGATGAACCCATCCAGAATGACCGGGATGCGCAGAATTCGGGCGGCTGCAATGGCCCCTGCCATGGCCGCGATCTCGCGCCCTCCCAAACACCGCAGGATCTCAAGCCCGTCGTCAGATGCTCCGTGCAGCGCAACACCTTCGGCAACGACGCGCGTCTTGTTGGCAAGGCCCGCATCGTCCACACCGGTTCCACGCCCAGTCCAATCAGCGGCATCTCCGCCGAACAACGCGCAGGCGATGGCCGCGGCAGGGGTGGTGTTGCCAATGCCCATTTCGCCCACGACCAGAAGGTCTGCGGTGGGATCAACGGCGTTCCAGCCGGTCTGCAAAGCGGTCAGAAGCTCGTCCTCGGACATTGCCGGGGCCATTGTGAAGTCGGCCGTCGGCCGATCCAGGTCCAGCGCGTGGACCGTCATCTTGGCCCCGGCCGCTTTGGCCAATTGGTTGATGGCCGCGCCTCCGTGCTCGAAGTTCATGACCATCTGAACCGTAACCTCGGGCGGAAAGGCCGAGACCCCCTGCGCCGTCACGCCGTGATTGCCGGCAAATACAATCACCTGAGGTGCCTCGATCTGTGGCCGGGCATCCCCACGCCAACCGGCATACCAGATCGCCAGATCCTCGAGCCGGCCCAACGCACCCGGCGGCTTGGTCAGCTGTCCGTTGCGGTCGGCAGCCCCTTGCCTTGCAGCCTCATCCGGCCCCGGAGCATTGCGCAGGGCGTCGCGGAAGGTATTCAGATCATTGAGTTCAGGCAGCATTCAAAGCCTCGTTGCATCGGAGTGGTCCTGCGTGTTTAACCGAAGCAGGCAAAGCAACAACCCCTCGAAAGGCGCGCAAGTGCACAAAAACGACACTCGAACCTTTTCGCCATGGGACGTGCCGCTGGTTCTGGTTCTTTTGACGCGGCTGCCATTGCCCGTGCTGCCCAAATCGCTCTTCGAGCGACAGTCCAAAGCAGCTTGGGCCTTTCCTGCGGCCGGGCTGGTTGTTGGCGGCTTGGGCTGCATCGTAGGCTGGTCGGCGATGGCCGTGGGCCTTTCCGGGACAGTCAGCGCTGTCCTTGCTGTCGCCGTTCTGATCGCTGCGACCGGAGCCATGCACGAGGACGGGCTGGCCGACACCGCGGACGGGCTGTGGGGCGGATATACACCCGAACGCAGACTCGAGATCATGAAGGACAGCCAAATCGGCACCTATGGGGTGTTGGCCTTGTTGGTCATTCAACTGCTCAGGATCTCGGCGGTTGCAACACTATTGGCGGCAGGAAGTCCGGCCGGAATTCTGGCGGCAGCTGTGTTTTCCCGTGCGGTGATGCCACCATTGATGGCGGGCCTACCGAACGCCCGCGGCAGCGGGCTGAGCCATAGCGTCGGCGCCCCTCCGTCTTTGTCGGTTGCAGCCGGTCTCGGGCTGGCTTTAGTTTTCTCTCTGGCTCTTCTAGGCTGGACCGCCCTTCTGCCCGTCGCCTGTGCGGTAGCCGCAACCGTGGGTCTGGCAATCATAGCCAAAGCCAAGATTGGCGGTCAGACCGGTGATATCCTGGGGGCTTCTCAACAGCTGTCCGAGGTTGCTTTCCTACTGGCCGTTGCCGCCCTGCTCTAGCCGACGCCGCCGGTCTTGATCCGTAGTGTCTCACCGCAGTGCTTGCAGTGTACGGCATCCGGGTCGTGCCGAAACAGGCCGCAATTGGGACACTTGTGGCGTACTTTCTGTGGCATGAAAATGGCCTGAGCCAGGCGCACGAACAGCGCCACACCGACCACCATTATAAACACGGAAAACAGCTTGCCGCCCGGAGAGTTCAGTGTGATGTCGCCGAAACCCGTCGTGGTCAGTGTCGCCATCGTGAAATACAGCGCATCGATATACGGGGTCTGGCTGTCCTCGGGGATATAGAAAACCAGTACGGCGGTGGATGTCGCGAAAATGAACACCAGCAGGTTCACGGCCGCGATGACCGCATCCTCGTGGGTTCGGAAAAACTCACTGTCGCGGCGCAGATCATGCAACAGGTGATAGGAATGGATCAGCCGCAGCGCGCGCAGAATCCGCAGGAACGCAAGGCTGCCGGTCAGGAAAGGGTCAAGGATCAGCGAGGCGATCACGACCAGATCCGCAAGCGTGTAGATTTTGAACAGCAGCTTCTTGCGGTCTTTCGCGATCCACATCCGAGCCGAGAAATCCAGCAGAATGATCAGCCCCACCGCCCAGCTGACTGCAATCAATCCGGGGCCGTGCGGAATGTTCGCCGTCGCCACGAAAAACACGATCGAGGCAAGGTCGAACAGGATCAGACAGTACCGGAACCAGACCGAAACCGCCCCTCTGCCGATATAGAGTGCCTTGACCGTCTGCTTCATGACTGACCCGTATACGGTTCCAATGACTGGGAAATTAGCGGGAAAGGCGGCGCGAACCAAGCGATCGACCATGAAAAAGGCCGCTCTGAAACCAGAGCGGCCCTTTGGTGTTGCTTCAAAGCCCGATCAGGCCGCGCGCGAGGTCAGGACTTCGTCCACCTGCTTGGCCGCTGCGATTTCGTCCGAACCGGACACGGCCGCAACTTCGCGCGTCAGACGCTCAAGCGCGGCTTCATAGAGCTGACGCTCGGAATAGCTCTGCTCACGCTGGTCGTCGGTGCGGTGCAGGTCACGCACCACCTCGGCGATCGAGATCAGGTCACCCGAATTGATCTTCTGTTCGTATTCCTGCGCCCGGCGCGACCACATGGCACGCTTTACCTTGGCTTTGCCCTTCAGAGTCTTCATCGCCTGGCTGATCACATCGGGCGAGCTCAGCGAACGCAGGCCGGATTCAGTGATCTTGTTGGTCGGCACCCTTAGGGTCATCTTGTCTTTCTCGAATGAGATGACGAACAGCTCGAGCGAGTATCCAGCGACTTCCTGTTCTTCAATCGATATGATTTGCCCGACCCCATGTGCAGGGTAGACAACATAGTCGTTCGGACGGAACTCAAGCTTCTTCGACTTTGTCATGCACGTGTTTCCTTGGTTGCAGAGCGGGAAAAAAGCGACAAAAAACCTAACCGGGGTCACCCGCGACCCCTGTCAGGCTGATTACATGTCAAAAACTCAGAACTCCAAAGTGAGCATACTTACGGAGTCGTCCCCATCTCGATCATCATTTGCCATAAGAGTATATCACAAAATTAAGACACCTGAAAGCGGACGGGGCCTTCGGTTCGGAATTTGTGAATTTTTTCAGCGCATTAAGGCAAAAACTTACGGCAGTCTTTCGGGTTTTGCGACCCGAATCGCTCAGCCGCCCTCGCCCGGTGCCTCGGAGAAGTATTTCTCCATCTTGCCCTCTTCACCGTCGCGCTCCTCGGCGCCCGGAAGCGGGTCTTTCTTGGTTACGATAACCGGCCATTGTTCGGCATATTTGCGGTTGAATTCGACCCACCGCTCCATTCCCGGCTCGGTATCGGGGCGAATGGCGTCCGCCGGGCATTCCGGCTCGCACACGCCGCAATCGATGCATTCATCCGGATGGATGACCAGGGTATTTTCACCTTCATAGAAGCAATCCACCGGGCATACCTCGACGCAGTCGGTGTATTTGCAGGCGATACAGTTCTCGGTGACAACGTAGGTCATGGTCCAATTCCCGTCAGAGGTTTGGGCGACTAGCTAATTCAGTCTGCCCCCATCTTCAAGAGAAGATCAGCCCTTGGGGGTGCGAGAAAGATCAAGCGCGCGCCGATCCTTCTTGGTCGGACGACCTTTTCCTTCGAAACCCGGATTTTGTGGCGGATTATCCTTCTCTTCAGTCAAATCCGTGTACAGCGTCCGCGCCTCGACCGCCGGGCCGCGTCGCGCGCCCAGGATTTCGACCTGAACCACGCGAATAACCCGCCCCTGAGCGAAAGTCAGAACGTCACCGGGCCCGACGGTTTGCGCCGGCTTCTGGGCCCGGTCACCGTTGATGCGCACATGCCCGCCGCTGACCTGTTTGGCGGCCAGGCTGCGGGTCTTGAAAAACCGCGCATGCCACAGCCACTTGTCGATCCGCAGCTTGGCCGGTGCGTCGGCCATCAGCGATCAGTTGCCGTCCTTCAGACCCATCAGCGCAGCGGCAAACGGGTTGTCGGGATCAATCGCCTTTTCCTTTTTGGGCGGCCGGGACGAGAAGGTCTTGGCCCCTTGCGGTTTGCCGCCCTTCTTGCCCTGCGGCTTGCCGCGACCATCCCGAGGCTTCCCGCCCGGTTTGCTCCGACCCTGCCGTTGGTCACCACGTGGCCCCCGGTTGGCCTGACGGCCCCAGGTAAAGGTGTAGAACACCTCGACTTCGGGTTCGTCCGATGCCGGGTCTGCGGCCGTGGCCTCGGCTTCAGCCTCGGTGCTGTCGGTAGCCTCGGCTGGCGCCTCGGCGGCGACGGCCAAATCCGACTGCGCCTCTGCTTCGGCGGTCTCGGCCGGAGCTTCGGCGGTTGCCGCCGGTGGTTGCTCGGTCGGCTGAGCCGGTTTGATCTTGGTCCGTTCACCGCGCTCGGCCTTGTAGCCCAGCCCCTGCATCAGGTCGGCGAACTGTTCCAGCGTCATGCCGGTGATCGACAACATGTCCGCCTTGGCTTCGAAACCGCCCCGGCTGTCTTCGGCGCGCAGCATGTCGGCCAGACGCTCCAACATGTCGATACGGATCGAACGCTCGCCCGCATTGCGGTAGCCGCACATGGTGTCATAGCCCTCCGGCGCGCCCTTGGCGACGGGCACCGTCACCAAGCCCGGCGGCGGCGCTTCGGGAAACTCCTGAAGTCCATTTGCCAGGGCCCACAACACCAGACGCAGGCGCGTCGGGGCAGGCTTCAGCAGCAGCGGCATGAAGATGGTGAACTGGCCGAACCGGATGCCATGCTTGCGCAGCGCGCCACGGGCGTCCTGGTCCAGATCCTTGACCTCTTGTGCGACTCCGGCGCGCGGCAGGATGCCCAACGCCTCGACCATACGGAAGGCAAATCCCTTGGCCAACCCGGTCAATTCTTCGTCGCGCGACAGGTTCAGCAGGGGTTCGAACAGCGCCGCGATCTTGCGGTCGATGAAGTGTTGCAGGCGGCGCTGCACCTTCTGCTCAACCTCCGGCCCTGCGGCCTCGTCCACGAACACTTCGACCATCGGTTTGAGCGGTTCGGCCCCGGCAACCAGCTTGCCCACGGCATATTCGCCCCACATCAGGCCACCCTGATCGGTAAAATCAATTTCGGTATCGGGCGCATTGTAGAAGCGATCGGCACGCAGATGGAATTGCGGCGCGAGTGCTTGCAGTGAGGCCGATTTGAGCGCTTTCGCCTCGGTTCCCTGCGCGCTTTTGTCCGGGATGAACCGGAACCCTTCCAAACGACCGACGAATTCGCCTTCGACGGTCACTTCACCCTTGTCATTCACTTCGGCCAAAAGGGCCTCCTTCTGTTTGAGCCGGCGCAAGAGAACAGATGTACGCCGGTCCACAAATCTTTGCGTCAGACATTCATGCAAAGCGTCTGACACCCTGTCTTCTACAGCGCGGGTTTCCGCGCGCCAATGGGATTCGTCGCGCACCCAGCCGTTTCGTTGCGCAACATATGTCCACGTGCGAATATATGCCAACCTTTTGGACAGTGCATCAATATCGCCGTCGGTTCTGTCGATCCGGCGGATCTGGCGCGCCAGAAAATCCTCGGGGATCGTGCCGCGTTCGTGCAGATGTCCGAAGATCGATTCGAGCAGGCTGGCATGTTCCGCATTGCTGATGCCCCGAAAGTCGGGGATTCGGCAAACATCCCACAACAGGCGGATCGACGGACCATCGCCGGCACGGGCTGCAACCTCGGGCACCTGGGCCAGCGACTTGAGCGCGTTCAGGTCGTCTGCGGGCCGGGCTTTGACCAAATGCTCGTTGTCCGGGCTGGCCTCGAGCGAGTCGATCAGGGCATCGACCGAGCCGAACCGCAAGGCGGCATTCCGCCAGTTCAGCTTTTTCATCGGCGTGAACCGGCTGTCCATGATGGCCTGCGCCACGCCTTCGTCCATCGGCGATGCCTCGCCCGTCACGCCGAAGGTACCATCCGACATGCCGCGCCCGGCGCGCCCGGCGATCTGGGCCAGTTCGTTCGGAGCCAGCGGCCGCATACGCCTGCCATCGAATTTGGACAGGGACGAAAACGCCACATGGTTCACATCGAGGTTCAGACCCATACCGATGGCATCGGTGGCGACCAGATAGTCGACCTCGCCATTCTGGTACAGCGCGACCTGCGCATTCCGCGTGCGCGGGCTGAGCGCGCCCATGACCACGGCCGCCCCACCCTTTTGCCGCCGCAGAAGCTCGGCAATGGCATAGACGTTCTCGACCGAGAACCCGACGATCGCGCTGCGCGGCGGCATACGGCTGATCTTCCTGGATCCGGTGTAGACCAGTTGCGACATCCGCTCGCGCCGAGCAAACTGCGCCTGCGGCACCAGCGCCGCGATCGGGCCGCGCATCGTGTCGGCA
Source organism: Ruegeria sp. BC2 (assembly GCF_056539245.1). Lineage (NCBI taxonomy): Bacteria > Pseudomonadati > Pseudomonadota > Alphaproteobacteria > Rhodobacterales > Roseobacteraceae > Ruegeria > Ruegeria sp. BC2. Next base: position 790,462 of record NZ_JBQFUQ010000001.1, on the reverse strand, counting down.
CCCAGAAAAAGTGTCTCGTGCGTGCCGCGCATCCGCAGCAGCCGGTCGGTAAACACATGACCGCGCTCGGGGTCGGCGCACAGCTGGATTTCGTCGATGGCCACGAAATCGGTGCCCATCCCCTCGGGCATCGCCTCGACCGTGCAGACCCAGTATTGCGTGCGCGGCGGAACGATGCGTTCCTCGCCCGTCACAAGAGCCACCACCGAGGGGCCGCGGATGGCGACGATCTTGTCATAGACCTCGCGCGCAAGCAGCCGCAGCGGCAGGCCGATGACACCGGTCCGGTGCCCCAGCATGCGTTCGATGGCATAGTGGGTTTTGCCTGTGTTGGTCGGGCCAAGTACGGCCACGATTCGGGATGCCCCGTTCACCTTTGCCCCCTGCCCGGACCTTAAAGCGCCTTGCCCGCAATCTGCGGTTTCAGCCGATTCACGGCATTGGTTACTTCTTCGTGATGGGGATGTATAGCCAGCGCGCGGGAATAGGCGTCATAGGCCTGTTCGGGCTGACCCAGCACCTCAAAGATCAGGCCAAGCCCGTAGATGGCTTCGTAATTGTTAGGGTTCAACGCAAGCGCGTGCTCAAGATCGGCAGCCGCCATGCCGAACCGCTCCAGCCCAAAAAACACGGAGGCGCGCACATGCCAACCTTCTGCGAAATCGGGCGCATGGTCCGTCAGTGCCGTCAGATGGTCCAACGCGGCTTCGACATTGCCCTCGTCCAGTGCTTCGCGTCCGCGCTCAAGCAGCAGATCAGCCGAGGCAGACCCTGATTGCGACCACAGCGACTGAAGTTGCCGATCCAGACCGGCTGCCTGCTCGGGCGACGCTTCGGCAAGCTGCCGCAGCAGCTCGGCTTCGTCCCGCAAATCGGCCTGTTGCGCAATCCCAGTGGTGGAATACATGACTAGGAGGGCAAATGCCGCAACGGTACCTTTGAGATTGTTGATTGCAATGCTCATAACAATGATCAGTGTAGCGTTGCGACCGCGGATGTCCATTCACGGCGCACTAACAAATGAGGAAGACCATGAGCGACACTCTTGAAAAAGCGGCAGCCGCGCTGAACGAAAAACTGTCGGGCGGCGATTTCGACTCGTCGGCGAAATTCGCCATCGCCGACCTCGGCTCGATCGTGTTGGATGAAAATGGCGCGCGGGTCAGCGACGAGGACGCCGAAGTCACCCTGAGCGCCGACGCGGAAACGTTCGAGCAGATCCTCAGCGGTGAGCTGAACCCCACGGGTGCGTTCATGGCTGGCAAGCTGAGCGTCGACGGCGACATGGGTGTTGCCATGAAGCTTGCCTCGGTGCTGGCCTGATGGATTTGTCGCCGGCCCCGTTCTTTGAAGATGTGGCCGGCGGTCCCGCGGGCGGCGCCGCGCACTGGTTGACCACATGCGACGGCACACGCATTCGCGTGGGCCACTGGCGCCCCGAAGGTGAGGCGACCGGGACGGTGATGATCTTTCCCGGCCGCACGGAATATATTGAAAAATATGGCAATGCAGCGGGTGAGTTCGTACAACGCGGCTTTGCCGTACTGGCCGTGGATTGGCGCGGACAGGGTCTGGCTGACAGGTTGCTGGAAGATCCGCGCGTTGGCCATGTGGACAAGTTTACCGACTATCAGCAGGACGTGCGCGAAACGCTGAAACTGGCCGAGCAGCTTGGCCTGCCGAAACCCTGGCACGTGATCGGCCATTCGATGGGCGGCGCGATCGGGATGCGCGCGGTTCTGGAAACCGGCCTATTTGCCTCTTGTGCCTTCACCGGTCCGATGTGGGGCATTTTCTTCACCCCACTCATGAAACCGCTCAGCCGTCTGACCGCCTATTGGGGGCCGCGGATCGGGCTGGGCGAAAAGACGCCTCCGACCACGTCACTGGAAAGCTATGTTCTGATCCAGCCTTTCGAGGGCAACGCGCTGACCCGCGACCCCGGGATGTACCGGATGATGCAGGATCAATTGAAAGCGCATCCTGAACTGGCCTTGGGTGCGCCGTCCACCATCTGGCTACGCGAGGCACTGGACGAATGCGCCTGGCTGATGGCGCAGACCGCCCCCGACATTCCCTGTCTGACCTATCTTGGCAGCCACGAGCAGATCGTGGACCGCAAGGCGATCCGGGCGCGGATGGCGAACTGGCCCAGCGGCCGGTTGGTCGAGATCCCTGACGGCGAACACGAGGTGATGATGGAACCGCCCGAGGTCCGCGGCCCCGTATTCGAGGAGATGGCCGCGCATTTCTCGGCCGCCGCCAACGGGCAGACACCCGAACTTGCGATGACGCGCTGACACCTCGGCTGCTTGTGATCCGTGCGCCCTGCGCCTAGATGTGATCCAACGCAGACAATCGAGGTGTTCCATGCACGAGCTTCCCTTCCCCGTCCGAGACGCAAATGCCGGTGGCGGCGCCGACAATCTTGGCAACCTGCCGGAATGGAACCTGGACGATCTGTACAAGGGACAGGACGCGCCGGAACTGACCCGCGATCTTGAGTGGCTGGAGCAGGAATGCGCGGCTTTTGCCGCCGATTACGAAGGCAAGCTGGCCGATCTGGATGCGCAGGGCCTGCTGACCTGTGTCCAGCGCAACGAAAAGATCAACGCCGTCGCCGGGCGCATCATGTCCTTTGCCGGGCTGCGTTATTACCAACTGACCACCGATGCCGAGCGCGCCAAGTTCCTGTCGGACATGCAGGAGAAGGTCACGTTGTTCACCACGCCGCTGGTGTTCTTCACGCTCGAGATCAACCGCATCGACGACGACGTGCTGGCCGCTCATTTCAAGGCCAACGCGGACCTCGCCCGGTACGAGCCCGTCTTCCGCCGCATCCGCGCGATGAAGCCCTATCAACTGTCTGACGAGCTGGAGAAATTCCTGCATGATCTGGGGGTGGTCGGCGACGCGTGGGAACGGCTGTTCGACGAAACCATCGCCGGGCTGACCTTTACCGTGAACGGTGAAGAGCTGAACATCGAAGGCACCCTGAACCTGCTGACCGAACAGGACCGGTCCAAACGCGAGGCCGCGGCCCGCGAACTGGCCCGCGTGTTTCAGGACAACGTCAAAACCTTTGCCCGCGTCCACAACACGCAGGCCAAGGAAAAGGAAATCATCGACCGCTGGCGCAAGATGCCGACCCCGCAGACCGCGCGGCACCTGGCGAACGATGTCGAACCCGAGGTGGTCGAAGCCCTGCGCGAGGCGGTCGTGGCCGCCTACCCCAAGCTCAGCCACCGGTATTACGAGCTCAAGCGCAAATGGTTGGGTCTGGATGTGATGCAGGTCTGGGACCGCAACGCGCCGCTGCCGATGGAAGACACCCGCACCGTGTCGTGGGAGGACGCCGAGAAGACCGTGATGGAGGCTTATGCCGCTTTCGATCCCCGCATGGCCGAGATTGCAGCACCGTTCTTTTCGAAAGGCTGGATCGACGCGGCGGTGAAACCGGGCAAGGCTCCGGGCGCCTTCGCGCACCCCACCGTGACCGAGGTGCATCCTTACGTGATGCTCAACTACCTGGGCAAACCGCGCGACGTGATGACGCTTGCGCACGAGTTGGGCCACGGCGTGCATCAGGTGTTGGCCGCCGGTCAGGGCGAGATGCTGTCCTCGACCCCCCTGACGCTGGCTGAAACCGCCAGCGTCTTCGGCGAGATGCTGACCTTCCGCAAGATGCTGGATCAGGCCGAAACGCCCGAGCAGCGCAAGGTTCTGCTGGCCGGCAAGGTCGAGGACATGATCAACACGGTGATCCGCCAGATCGCCTTCTACGACTTTGAATGCAAGCTGCACGCCGCCCGCCGCGAGGGCGAACTGACGCCGGACGACATCAATGCCTTGTGGATGAGCGTTCAGGCCGAAAGCCTTGGCCCGGCGTTTGAATTCATGGATGGGTACGAGACCTTTTGGGCCTATATCCCGCACTTTGTTCATTCGCCCTTCTATGTCTACGCCTATGCTTTCGGCGACGGGTTGGTGAACGCGCTCTACTCGGTCTATGAAAGCGGCGCGGACGGGTTCGAGGAAAAGTACTTCGAGATGCTCCGCGCGGGCGGCTCCAAGCACCACAAAGAGCTGCTGGCCCCGTTCGGGTTGGATGCCAGCGACCCGAAATTCTGGGACAAGGGCCTGTCGATGATCTCGGGGATGATCGACGAACTGGAGGCCCTGGAGGGGTGACAGACCCAACCGACAAGGGGCGCTGGCGGGCCATCAAGGACCGCCTGCGCCCTGTTCTTGCCCGGATCCGCCGCAATGTCCCGCGGGGGCTGCGGTTTGTCGTGGGACTTTTGTTGATCGTCGCAGGCGTCTTCGGCTTCCTTCCTGTTCTGGGGTTTTGGATGATCCCCTTGGGCATCATGGTTGCCGCCATGGACGTCAACCTGCTGCGGCGCTGGTGGCGCCGCCGATAACCCCGTTCCGGCTGTCGCCTAGTTTTTTCTGGTCGTGAGGAACACCGCGAATACGATCAATCCCGCCCCAATCGCAGCCATTGGGGTGATCGGTGCCCCCAGAAAAATTGCCGAATTGACGAAGGTGAACACCACCGAGGCGGCGAACAAAAGGGTCGCGGTCAACGTCGATACACGCGCGGCGGCCTCGTACCAAAGGTAGTAGGCCAACGCAGTCGGGAAAACGCCCAGCAAAACCAAAAACACCAAATCGCTGCCGGATGGCATCCGCAGTGCAAAAACGGACAGCGGAAGCAGAATCACGGCCGAGCACAGGAACACACCAAACAGGAAATTCAGACGCTCGGCCGTCGATTTCGACGCGCGCATGGCCCGGCTGCTGGCGATCAGGAACACGGCCCAGCTGACCCCGGCCCCAATTTCCATCATATCCCCCAGAACCGGGTCCCCGCCGCCTTCGAAATCGCGGAAAACCGTAAGAAAGACCCCCAAGATGGCCAGAAGGGTCGCCAGAACATCGGTTTTTCCAACAGGGGTGTCGGCGAAGAAATACAAGAAAACCAGAACAAAGAACGGCGCGGTATTTTCCAACACCATCGCACTGCCTGCACCGGTGTGTTCAAGCCCGATATGAAACAGAATATAGTTGATGACGGTCGCCAAAACCGCAAGACGGAAGTTCCAATCCCGGAGCTGGACGGAAACCGGCGCATTCATCGCACGCAACATGCCGTAGATGGCCAAAGCAGCTATGAACAGCCTAGTTGTGGCAATTTGCATGCCACCCAGATCTCCGGTCAGGTAGCGCACGATGACGCTGTGCGTGCCCCAAAGAAATGCGGCCATGAACCCAAGAAACAAGCCATTCTGAAAAAGGGAACCGCCGTCTTTGCCGGGCCCCTTCACTTGAGCTGGCTGTCCTTGGAGCCGCGCCGATTGATACCGCCGCGGGCCTTGAAAGCACCATCACGCTCTTGCTGGCAATCCAGACACAGCTTGACCCCGGGGATCGCCAGTCGGCGCTTCTCGGGGATCGGTTCTTCGCACTCTGCACAATGGGTCAGACTTTCACCGACCGGACGCTTTTTCGCCTGCATCCGTGCCAGCTCGTCTGAAATCGAAGCCTCGATCTGTTCACTTACAGCGCCGTCGCGCGCCCAGCCTCCGGCCATGGCCCCCTCCTGTTCAGGTGCTCACCAGTTTAGGCGTGGGGCGGCTGATCACGCAAGTCAGAGCGGCGTTGCGCAGTCGAACACCCGGTCGATCATCGCCTGCGTCCCGCGCGAGAATTCGAGCGGACACGGGTATTCGTCGCCCGCGCGAACGGACCGGCAAAACGCCTCGACCTGCAGCTTGTAGTGATCGTCGGCTGGGAAGCGCGTCACCAGAACTTCCAAACCCGGGCGGTGCAGCTCGACCCGAGCCTCGCCAAACACCCGCGCGTTGAACGGCGCGGTCAGGCGGATAAGGCCGCGTTCGCCGTGAAAGACCATTTCTTGATGCGGATGCATTCGGATCGAGACATAGGCCGAATAGGTAAAGCCCGGAAACTGCGCGCGAATTTCCGTGAACGCGTCGATGCCATCTTCCCAACGGATGGCCGATTGCACGGTGTCCGGTTCCTGCCCCGTCGCAAAACGGGCCGACCCGATGACGTAGACGCCGATGTCGCGCAGCCCGCCGCCGCCGGTTTCGGCGCGGTTGCGGATATTGCCGGTGTCGGTGCGGTTGTCGAAGCTGAATGCGCCCGTGACATGCACCAGATCCCCGATGGCGCCGTCGGCGATCAGGTCGCGCACATGCTGCCACTGCGGGTGGTGCACGATCATGTAGGCCTCGGCCGCTAGCAACCCGGTCTGGTCACGCTTGTGGATCAGGGTCTCGAACTCCTCGGCGCGCATGGTCATGGGCTTTTCACACAGAACGTGCTTGCCAGCGTCCAGCGCTTTCAAGCTCCATTCCACATGCAGGTGGTTCGGCAGAGGGATATAGACCGCCTCGATTTCGGGCGAAGCCAGCAGCGCGTCATAGTCGTCAAAGACCGTAAGGTCCGGGCAGAAGTCTTGGAATGGACCGGCTTTCGCCGGATCCGAAGTCGCCAAAGCAGACAAACGCGCGCCCGAGGCCGCATGGATCGCCGGACCCATGAATTGGCGTGCGAATTTCGCCGCCCCCAGAATGCCCCATTGAACCGGATTGTGCATGGTTTCCTCCGTATTTGACCATGTTCCGCGCTGAAATGTTTGCGCCAACATCTGTTGCGCCTTCTGTATCAGCCAAGCGACGCCAAGTCAGGCTTTTCTGTGCGCGGGACACCCGTAATCTGCGCATGACAAACGGGAGGGACTAACGTGAGAAGATTTCTGAAATGGCTGGTAGGCCTCACGGCGGCTGTGGTCGTCATCGGGGCCGTGATATTTTTCGTGGTAGTGCCGCCATATGTTGAAAACGCGCGCAACAACGTGATCGACCACGACCCATTCCCGGTGTCCGACACCGCCACGGCCCTGCACGAAACCCTGATCGTGGGCGACCTGCATGCCGACCCGCTGTTGTGGAGCCGCGACCTGACCGAGCGCGGAACCCGCGGCCAGGTGGATATTCCCCGGCTGATCGAAGGCAACGTGGCCCTGCAGGTGTTCACCGCCGTGACCAAATCACCGGCCGGGCAGAATTACGAGGCAAACTCGGCCGAGGCGTTCGACAACATCACCCTGCTGGCCATCGGTCAGCTTTGGCCGCTGCGCACCTGGGACAGCTTGAAAGAACGCGCGATTTATCAGGCCGAGAAACTGCACCGGTTCGAGGCCGCCTCAAGCGGACATCTCAAGGTCATCAAGACCCGCGCGGATCTGGATGCGGTGCTCGACGCCGGCGCGCGCGGCGAACAGGTCGTGGGTGGCATTCTGGGGATCGAAGGCGCCCATCCGCTGGAGGGCGATCTGGCCAATCTCGACCCGATATTCGAGGCGGGCCACAGGGTGTTCGGGCTTCAGCATTTCTTTGACAACGAACTGGGCGGCTCGCTTCACGGCACCGGGAACACGGGCCTGACCGAATTCGGGCGGCAGGTGGTGGCCGAATTGGCCAAGCGCCCGGTGGTGATCGACCTGGCCCATTCCAGCCCGCAAGTGGCGCGCGACGTGCTGGCCATGACCGACGAACCGCTGATCGTCAGCCATGGCGGTCTTCACGGGTTCTGCCCGGTCAAGCGCAACTATCCCGATGACCTGATGAAGGAAATCGCGGCGACCGGCGGTGTCATCGGGATGGGATACTGGGCCGACGTCACTTGCGGCGACATCGCCCCGGCGGGGATTGCCAAAATGATCAAGGCAGCCATCGAGACGGTCGGGGAAGATCATGTGGCACTGGGGTCCGACTATGACGGCTCGGTCGAGACCGCATTCGACACGTCGGAACTGGCGGCGCTGACCTCGGCCTTGTTGGACGAAGGCCTGACCGAAGCGCAGATCCGCAAGGTCATGGGCGAAAACATGGTACGGGTATTCCGCCAACAGCTGCAGTAGGACGTGGCGAATAAAAACGGCCCGGGTTTCCCCGGGCCGCTTGTTCATCGGATTGCCGTGATCAGGCGGTGGCCAGCATGCCCTTTTCACGCGCCAACTCACGCATCTTTTTCTGCAGCTTTTCAAAGGCGCGCACCTCGATCTGACGGATGCGTTCGCGGCTGACATTGTACTGCGTACTCAGTTCCTCGAGCGTCACGGGCTGATCCATCAACCGGCGCTGGGTCAGGATGTCCTTTTCGCGGTCGTTCAGAACGTCCAGCGCCTCGGTCAGCAACTCGCGACGAACCTCAAGCTCTTCGCGGGCCTCATAGTCGCCGGCCTGGTCGGCATCTTCGTCTTCCAGCCAGTCCTGCCACTGCATGGTGCCTTCGCCCTCGGACCCGACCGTGGCGTTCAGCGACGCATCCCCACCCGACATGCGGCGGTTCATGCTGATGACCTCTTCTTCGGTCACGCCCAAGTCATTGGCGATCCGCTTGACATTGTCCGGGTGCAGGTCGCCCTCCTCCAACGCGCCAATCCGTGCTTTCGCCTTGCGCAGGTTGAAGAACAGCTTTTTCTGCGCCGAGGTGGTGCCCAGTTTCACCAGCGACCAGGATCTCAGAATGTATTCCTGGATCGAGGCGCGGATCCACCACATCGCATAGGTCGCCAAACGGAAGCCTTTTTCAGGATCAAACCGCTTGACGGCTTGCATCAGGCCCACATTGGCCTCGGAAATCACCTCGGCCTGCGGCAAACCATAGCCGCGATAGCCCATGGCGATCTTGGCGGCCAGTCGCAGATGCGATGTCACCATCTTGTGCGCCGCTTCGGTGTCCTGCTCTTCGACCCAACGTTTGGCCAGCATGTACTCCTCTTCCGGCTCCAGCAGGGGGAATTTGCGGATTTCCTGAAGATACCGGTTCAGCCCACCTTCTGGCGTAGGCACGGGAAGATTTTTGTAATTTGCCATGTATCACGTCCCTTGGACAAATGTTTACGCCCTTAACATGGATATGGGGCCACGTTCAGGACCATTCAAGAGCAGGTGTTAACAGTCTGGGATTAAGGAACGATAAAGGAAAGCTAAGAAAGTCTTAGTCACGAGACTTTGCAGGTTGTTTCAGAACCGAGATGAGTGCCTCGATATCTTGCGGCAATGCTGCCTCAAAACGCATTTTCTCGCCGGAAACGGGATGAACAAAGCCCAGGACGGCCGCGTGCAGGGCTTGGCGCGGGAACGCTCGCACCGCCTCCGCAGCGTCTGCATCAAACGACCGGGCCGACAGTTTACGCTTGCCGCCATAGACCGGGTCGCCCACCAAGCCGTGGCCCACATGTGCCATGTGCACCCGAATCTGGTGGGTGCGTCCGGTTTCCAGCCAGCACTCCATCAATGATACCGCACCGGGTTGTCCGAACACGTCAACGACGCGCGCACGCGTCACGGCATGGCGCCCGCCATGGAAAAGCACCGCCTGCTTCTGCCGATCGTGCTTGTGCCGGGCCAGTTGCGTTGTGATGCGCATCACGTTGCCGGGCTCAAAACTCACGCCTTTGACACCGCGCAGCCGCGGGTCATTGGCATCCGGAACGCCATAGCAGACCGCGCGATAGTATCGCTCGACGCTGTGCGCCTCGAACTGGGCCGCCAGCCCCTGGTGGGCGGCGTCCGTTTTGGCAACCACCAGCAACCCGCTGGTATCCTTGTCGATCCGGTGCACGATGCCCGGTCGCTTGACCCCGCCTACCCCCGACAATTCCTCGCCACAGTGGTGCAGCAGGGCGTTCACCAAAGTACCGTTGGGCGATCCCGGTGCCGGGTGGACAACCATGCCCGCAGGCTTGTTGATCACGATCAGGTCAGCGTCTTCATGCACGATGTCCAGCGGAATGTCCTCGGCCCCGATGTGACTCTCGTCCGCTTCGGAGACGGTTATGGACACAACAGCGCCTTCCGGCACTTTGGCTTTGGCGTCGAGCACGACCTTGCCGTCGACCAGAACCGCGCCCTCTTCGATCAGCCGGGCCAGCCGGGTACGCGACAGGTTTTCATCTGCTGGAACATCCCGCGAAAGCGCCTTATCAAGGCGGGGCGGCGGAGCGTCCGCGATAACGAAGTCTATTTGCCGGGTGCCCATGACTGTCCCTTCAGATCCCCAAGAACCGCAGGAAACGCCTCAGCTGCGCCTTCTGCGCCGCATGGTCATGCTGCTGACCGCGGTGATGATTGGCGGGGTTCTAGTGACATTCGCCCTGATTGTCATCCGTCTATCCGACCGGACCCCCACCCTGCCCGATCAGATCGAACTGCCGGACGGTGCAAAGGCCCAAGCCGTGACCATCGGAAACAACTGGTTCGCCGTGGTGACCGATGACAACCGCATCCTGATCTTCGACAAGACCACCGGGAAGCAACGGCAGCAGATCTCGCTTGATTGAGCCTGTGGCGCCGCCAGCCTATTCACCCAAGGCCATTCTGAACACGATTTCTGCAGCCTGCTTGAACGCAACGATCTCGTCCGGCGCATCACGACGAAACCTGACTTCGTCCGGGTTCAGCCAGACCGGCTTGAACAGAGTGTCCCTGTCGGGAAAGAACTCAGCCCGAAATCCTTCGTCGGCTTCGGTCAAGTAGGTATCAAGCCATGCCCGTTCCTCGGGTTCCAGAACGTCGTGGCGCCGGAACATGATGGGTTCTTTAGGCACCTGACGACGCAATTGGCGGCTACGCTTGCGCCCGATGGCTCGCGTGACGACGCCAAAGGCTTCACTGGCGGCGCGGGACAGTGTTGGATTGGCAGGCTCACTGGCAACCTCCCCTCCGGGTCGCGACACGCCCAGTCTGTTCAGGAAGTCATCGACGATATTACCATTCAACATTTCCTCGCGGTCATAGAGTGCCGGCACAACCGTTACACCCGGGAACGCGTTGCGGATACGCGAAACCGCGCCGGAAAAAGAAACCGAGTGAGGCTCGGCCTCGATCTTCGCCAACCGGTCCCGAATCGAAGCTGAACCGTCGGCTGGCAAACGGCCATTTTTGGCCCGCTGCTTGTAATCCGCCTCAAAGAAATCGGAGTAGCGGCGACAATAGAATACCACACGCATTTCGCGTGCAGGTATTTCGGTAAAGAGCTGCGCAAGCCGTTCCAGATCGGCCGAATAGAACATTTCCGACGACATCAGGCAGGCCTTGCTGCCATGTGCCTCATACTCGCGCGCAACGGCCTCACGGTACTTGTCCATCGGCTCTGCGGACTGGTTCATGTGGAACGCCAACAGGTTATGGCTGACCTTCGGGCGATCGTCGCCTTCCGGTCTGCGACGTCCGGCCTCCATGTATCTGAGCCCGGCATCCGACAAGGCCGACGCATTGTTGCGCAGATAGGACTGCAAGGCCGTCGTCCCGGTCTTCGGCATCCCCAAATGCAACCACAGCATCAGGTCGCGCCTCTTGTCATGGTATCGGCCTGCGTGGTCATCTGATGCATCAACTCCTGCATCTCGGACGTGCCCAGCAGTTCCGATATCTGTTTGCGGTGCAGTTCGCAGGACTGGTGGTGCAAGCGAGCCGTTTCAGGATCCGACATCAGGTCGTCGAAACAGTCCCGCTTGCGTGCGGCAATCGCATCGATCGAAGTCTCGACCACCGCATTCTGGTTCATGATGTTCCAGTATTCCAAGCCGAGGCTGTCGCCCGTGTGATGAGCCCGTCCCCGCACTTTCTTGACCAAGTAGCTCTCGCAGGACTTCAGAGCATAATGGTTGAGTTGCACAAGGTCATATCCGACCGAGTCCCGCGCCGACCGCCAACTGCTTGTAAAATAACGCTCGGGCATTGGCTGACCCGAACCATTGTACCAATGGCAGTCTTCCATGCGGTCGACCGTCGGACGTTTGGGGCGGTGAACACCGATCGCATCCCACAAGCGCCGCTGGAACATCGTCTTCAGCCCCCATGCCTGCGCCGGTCTGGGCTTGCGTTCGGGGGCAGCACGGCGGAATTGCTCGGACAGGAACCTGTCTTCGTATTGAACCACTCCGGCATTGCCGAACAACCGCCAGGTCATTGAAATCATCTTGGCATCAGGCACAGCATCAACCAATGATTTCAGTGTGTTGTCACCCGTCTTCACATTGATTTGCTCGTCGGCGTCGATCACGATCACCCAGTCTTCAGGCCCCGCGATGTCCATCTGCAAAAAGCGTTTGTACGCGCGTTTCTGAGGGCTTGTTGCGCGGCGGGAATTGTTGTCCACATGGATCAGAACCCCGCGCTGGTCCAGCCGCTCGAGCAGCGCATCCGTCCCGTCCGTGCAGTCATTCGTCATCACGACCATCTGGTCGATGCCAATAGCCTGATTGTGCGCGACCCATTCCAGAACGAACGGGCCTTCGTTCTTCATCGGGGTAACGCTGACAAAGCGGGGGGGCTGATCGACCATTTTTGCCTCAGTTTTTGGCGCCTTGCAGGCCGGGCGCGGGCACGCAAGACCAGTGTTTGTCCGCCAGAGTAATTCCATTGCAGGCGGTGACCAAGTCGAAACCTTGGGCGTGTTTGCACACAGATGACCCTGAATGGTGCTGGATATTGCGAAAGGCCCGCATGTTACCCCTCTGCCCTTTTGAGCTGGTTGGAGAACCGTTTGTAGGTTGGGCACAACGCCTTGGCCCGTTGCAGAAACACCTGCGCGCGCTGTTTTTCGCCGCGCTTCAGGCAAATCTGACCCGCGGCCCCTTGAATGGCGGCGGTGATGTCGTCCAGCTCGGCCGCGTGCAGGATCTGCGCCTCGGCCTGCTCTTCGGCGCCGATGCGCGCCAAGAGTTGCCCCATCGCGAAAACCAGAAACGCGCTGTCAGGGTCACAAGCCAGCGCCTCGGCCATAGTCAATCGCGCCTGACGTCGGTCACCTGCATCCGCATAGAGCTCGGCAAGACGTTTGTAGTACAGGGGGTTGTCAGGGCACCGAAGAACCACGTCCCGGGCGGCATCAATTGCCGTCTCGACGGCAACCTCGCCCATGTGCCATTGCAGCAACGATGACAGGCTTTCCACAGCGGGGTCCTGTTCCGGCACGTCGTCGATCGCAGTCAGCCCGGCCCACAAAGCTTGCAGGCGCGGACCGCTGTCCTGCAGCCGCCTGGCGCGCTGGTCCAGGGAAAGATCGGACCAATCAAGCAGGATCATGTCGAAATTGCAGGGCGCCCTCACGATCACCTTATGCTGGACAAGGTACAGGTTGTTGAACGGCGGAAACCGACGTTGGCGCAGCCTGCGCTGCAGGGCCCAATCCACGGGCGGAAACAGTCGAACGGGCAGTTGATCGCGGTACAGCATGCGCGAACCCAAAACCACAACATCGGGTCGCAAAGGCTTGGCCCAAAAAGCTTTTGCAAAGTGACGCCCGGCAGCCCATCGTTTCTTTCTGGCGCCAAGAATGGCCCCCCGCAATGCGGTCAGAACCGCGTGATCTTCGGGCCAAAGATGCGGGTTTTCCAACCCGTCCCGGGCCAGCTGCTCGCTTTCCTTCCACTTGCCCAGATAGAACGCGTTCAACGCCTGCAGCAGGGGCAGAAAAGCGTTGTCCGCCCCGGCATCGAGGATCGGCAGGCCCAGATCAAAAGCTTCTTGGCACCGATCCTGGGCGCACAGATATTGCGCAGCCTTGGCATAGACATGGGCGGCCTCGGATGGGTTCAGAAAAGTCTCGGGGCCTTGCGCCACGCGCCGGATGACGGTTTCGTTCGCCTCGTCCAATTCGGCCTCGGTCAGGACATCGCGGAATACCAGTCTTTGCTGCCCCGATATCCGTGCAGCCGCCATGGAAAAGGCCGAGATGAACGGAGCGATCACCTGTTCGGCCCGGGACATCGCATAAAGCTCGAGAAAGTCGCGCTGTGCTCGGGTCATTCCAGACAGTTCCGCAATGTCGGACATCTGCATCAGGTTCGGATAACGCTTTTGAAACCGCGCAATCAGCTCGGGCTGGTCCGAGAACATGATCGCGGGCCGGTCCAGCCTCTTGGAAAGATGCATATCGTAGAGTTCTTCCGGCTCGACCTTTGCCGGCCAGGTGGTGTGCTTCCAGGGCAGCGCGTTCAGGATGTCACCGCGCCGGATATGGTAGGCAGAAACGCCCTGCCCCGAGAGCCTTGCATCGGCAAGCTCCATGATGTGCCGGATTTGCGGAGTGAACCCGATACGGTGAATGAACTCGCGGTAGCGCGGGCGGATCGCCTCAATATCCTCCCAAGGAAAGGCAAGGACTTCGAACCCCTCTTCGACCAAGACCGAGCGGCCAGCGGCCAGATGCGCCGTCAGCCGATCGGGCGTCGCGTCGCCCAAAAAGCTCCAGACCGGCAGCCCATTCTTCGACAGCTGATCGTGGGTTTTCTGATCCAGAAAGTGAGACTTGATCCATTCGGGATCGAACAGCTCTTCCGGGTTGTCCAGTTCTGGGGCATCGGCCCCCGGTGGAAACCAGTTGACCCGATAATCCGCGTCAAAATCCTCGGCCAGGCGTATGCAGGTCAGCATCATCAGCAGTCGGGCACCCATGCGGTCCTTGCGCTGGCCGATGAACACGCCCCGTTTGGGCGTCATGACGCGTCCCCTGCCGCCATAGCCCGGCGCATGGCCCGGAACCGCTGGCGGGCGGCCATTACCAGCTTTGGGTGACGCTCTTCGCCCACGGCTTCAATACCGCGCATGTAGATCGGCAGTCTCCGGCGGGCACGCATCATCTTGTAGTACTCGGACGGCTCCAGGGTCCCACGCATCGCCTGCTGCATCACCGGCTTCAAAAGATTGAGTTTCCGCAGCATTGGTGCGGCGAAGTGGTTGGCGAACCAGGTTTTGAGAAGAACGACATTGCCGCCCTGCAGCCGTGTGACCTGTTGCCTGTCCAAGTCAAAGAACGGGTCGTAAAACACATAGGCCCGGGCGGCGGCCTGAACGGTTTCGACAGCGTCACTCAGCGGCAGATCCCAGTCCTGGACACGACCGAATCGATAGCGAGTTTCCCAAGGGACCCGCCGCTCGTCCAATGTGGTCTGAGGATTGAAAGCAATGACGATCGCACCCGGAACCAGTGCTGAGAAGGTCAACGCGGCGAACCCTCCCATGGACGCCCCGGCAAACACGACCTGATCGAACTTGTCAAAAAACCCCTCGCGCGCCTTGTCCTCGAAATAACCGATGATTTCGGGGTCGCGATACCATGCCTTTGTGCGGGCGATCACGCCCAGATGGGACCACCCCTCGTCCCGGAAAAACTTCCAGCCCCACGGCTCGCGGGCAAAGGACAGGTCGTTGGCATTTGCAATATTGTCAAAACTGATGACCAGCCGCGCCGGGTCACGCTGGTGGAATAGAACCGAATGGCGGTCGAGCTTTTGCAGAAACCCCGTCCCGTCCCCGCCGGGGTAAATCTCGACAAACCAAGGCGGAGGCGGATCGGTCAGAATGCGTTCATAGCCGGTCTTCCGATCCGGGTGGTCAGGTTGCAGCTGTGCTTTGGTCAGATCGTCCGCCATGGCCGTCACACCAGATTGTCGGCCAGCCAAGACCGGAACTCCACCCAATCGGGGCGCAACTTGATCTCGGCTATCTTGGCGCGGTGCCAGTCGCAGGCCTGTTCATGCAATTCGCGCAGTTCGGGGTCCGATTTGAGCTCGTCGAGCAACGGTGCTGCACGCTGGGCGATCGGCTGGATCGAGGTGTCCTGAACCTTGTTAGCATTCATGTCCGACCAGTAGGATTGCCCCTGATCCACCTTTACGTGGTTGGTCCGTCCCCGGTCCCGCTTGATAAGAAAGCCATCCAGAGATCGAACGGAATAATGATGGAGCCGTCCGAAGGAATGGTCGAAATTCCGCCAAGCGCGCCAGCCGACATTCTCGGCCGGAAACAGATTTCCGCCCGCGTCCGACCATGCGACGTCGGCCTCTTTGCCCTCTTCAATGCCCTTGGGTCTGTGCGGTCCGAACCGAGTGAACTTGCCATTGTTCCGAAACAGCGTTTTCAGACCATATGCGCGGCCCGAATGATAGGGAAACTCCTGATCCGCCATGCAAAATGACCGTGTCACGGGCGTGTCGTCAAAACTGATATTGCCCGACGTCCCAAACAACCGCCATGCGAACGAAATGGCGTCCACCGATTGTCCTGCCTTCTGTTCAACGGCATCAATCAAGGCCGCGAAGCTGTTGTCGCCGCATCGAATGTTCCAAAACTCATCGACATCAAGGCACATCAGCCAATCGGCTTCTTTGACCTTGGGATGTCGCCGTGCCCGCCGGAGCATCTGGTGCTGGGGGTTTCCACCCTCAGGCACAGCATTTGGGACGTGGGAGGCCAAACCCATCTGCTCAAGCCGTTGTGCAATTCTGTCGGTACCGTCCTCGCAGTCATTGGTGAAGATCACAAAGTGATCGACGCCCAAAGTCCGATGAAATGCGACCCACTCCAGCATGTAGGGGCCTTCGTTTTTCATCGTCGTGAATACGGTAATGGTCTGAGACATTTACGCCTGTTCCCGAACTGCCTTTGACCTTCTTCTTACACAAAGCGCACCAATGCTGCGAGGGTCGAATTCCGTACGGGGGAATGTCTGGGCCCACTGGTGCACCGCTACACGTGTAACCGACCTTCGGACGCAAGCGCCCTAAGCACCACGGAAGCAGACAACAGGTCCCATCTGGAGTCGATTGCCCTCTCAAATAATCCCAGAATTTTGGGTTACGGCGTAAAAGGGACCAGTAAAAACCAAACTAATTCCGCCAGTTGCACCGCAAATCTCTTGCGACCGGCCTCGTTAATCCCAACCCTACCAACGGAAAAACAGCGCACGTCAAAAGCTGCGGGCGAGCAGTCTTGTCGAGGGAAGATGGTACCGCCTCCCTGGCTTGAACAGGGGACCTCTGGATCCACAATCCAGCGCTCTAACCAACTGAGCTAAGGCGGCACTCGTGAGGGGCGATTTAACGAACGCGTTCGGGGATTGCAAGAGCCTTAAAGTCGAATTGACCAGCTTTGTTCGATGAGATCGACGCCGAAGGAATGAACCGGTTTGCTGTCGGTCAGGCGCCATCCATACGCTTGGTACAGCTTGCAGGCAGCCCTGTGGCTTTCGTGGGTCCACAACACCATCGACGCATAGCCCGCGGATCGTGCAAAATCCATGCATGTCATCAAAAGCCGCGCCCCAAGTCCCCTGCCCCGCGCGTCGGGTTCCAGCAAAAAAAGCCGCAGTTTGGCGGTAGTTTCATCCTGCGCGACACAGAAAATACTACCAAGGCGCTTTCCGTCACTTTCAACGATCCATCCCCTCTCGCGTTGGGGATCACGCCCGGCGACAAATTCGTCCAGAATACGGGCCACCAGCGGAGCGAAGCTCTCGTCAAATCCTTCATCCCGCGCGTAAAGTGTTCCGTGGCGCTCGACCAGCCAATCGCGGTCATCTTCGCGAAACGGCCGGATCTCAGCATTGTCCCCTTGCAGCATCGGCCACACACTCCGCTTGATTCCCATTGCGTTGCAGGCTAGCAGAAACGCTCAGTCCCCGGAGGCGAGAATGGGCATCAATACCGAACGTGACATCGAAGCGAACCTTCAGATCGGTCCGACCGACCATGGAATGGTGCGCCTGTTCATCGAGGCGGGCGAGCTTGAAATCCCCATGGATTTCGACCCGGAAGAGGCCGAGGAAATCGCCGACGAGATCCGCGCCGCGGCACAAGCCGCACGCGCCGTCAAAGGCTGAAATCAAAGCCGTGGATCACGCAGGCCATGCAACCGCCGCGCGGCGTCCATGGCAAATTTCTGGATCATCTTTTTGCGTCTTGCCCCGGCCAACTTGGTCTCGGGGGACATGCGTACGATCTCGGCGTCATAAGCATCCGCAATGATAAGTCCGGTTTCAGCGGGCAGCAGCTCGGTGGGAAAGTCCGTGTCCACCGCCCAGAAGAAGCGGTCGCACCAATCCAGATAACCCTGCCACTTCGAATCGGACATATAGTCCGCCCGGCTGGACTTGCACTCGATCACCCAAAGCTCGCCCTTGGGCCCCAACCCCATGAGGTCAACGCGCAACCCGCGGGTCGGGACGAATTCCTCAATCGAAACAAAGCCGTGCGTCACAAGGTGTCTAGAGACACCCCTTGCCAGTCTTTGTCCGGGCTGAAGTTCAACTGTCATGCGCAGAGTGTGAACAATTAGTGAACAAATTGTCAAGTTGGCAGGTGTTGATCATCATCCCGGATTTTACCCGGCCCCCATGCCCAGGATTTGCCCCCACAATCAGCTTCCTCACGACCCAGACCAAAAACTGTTGTGCAAGCCCCTTGTGAAACTCAGTGTTGCGCCCTACTTACGCCCTTGGCGGGTTCTGCCCTTCTCGTGACTGGTAGCATTCCGGTGGCCTTAAGCAATTCCGAGGGAGCTGGCTCTGTTCGGGTCCTGGCCCGATTACCTGGCGCCCACCTGTACATACAGGTCCTCGGGAATCAAAACCGCACGGTTGCCTGGTGGTCCCGCCGCCTTCCGATCAGGGGATTGTCCTCAAACCCGACGCGTGGGAAATACCGCCGTAGAGAGGTTTCCCCAGTCTTCTTCCGGGAACAGTTGAGCACTCGATTGCGACAATTCCGGCTCAATAGATGCGAAAGTGTTCACGCGCAAAGGGCTGTGGCTGTCGACAAATTGGTCAAAACAAGCGCAAAGCGGCTCTGGCCCATCACGACCGGCGCGCTTCGACGCGCACGGGTTCCAACTTGACCGCGACCGGGGTGCCTCCGCGCGGGCCTTTGGGCTTTTCAGCCATGCTCATGATCGCATAGGCGAATTGGACGCCTGCAAAGACGATCCCGTTCATGAACCAGATCATGATCAGCGCGACAAAGCCAATGTCGGACCCGGTGATGAGGTTGCGTAGGTTGGCTACGTTCAACAGCAGCAGCACCGCGACAAACACAGCCGAGATCACGAATCCCAGTGCGACTTGGGTAATGTAAAGACGGATCAGTTTCGGCATGACGCACCTCCTTCACATGACAGGAGTCTAGCGCAATTTCATGCCGGGTAAAATCGCCCTTGGCGCGTCAGAACGCCTCGGGCTTGGCTTCGCGCGCCATGTGATCCAGAACCGCGTTGACGAATTTCGGCTCTTTCCCTTCGGGGAAGAAGGCGCGCGCCACGTCGACGAATTCGGTGATGACCACTTTGGGCGGCGTGTCGCTCTGGCTCAGCTCGGCCCCGGCCGCACGGAACAGCGCTCGCAGGGTCGGGTCGATACGCGAAATCGGCCACTTAGCCACCAGCGCACGGTCGGTCATCTGGTCGATCGGCGCTTGATAGTTCACCGCGTCATCCACCAGCTTGCGAAACAGCGCGCTGTCGCCTTCCAGCATCTCGTCGCCCTCGTAGACCGCGCCGAACCGGTGATCCAGAAACTCGTTGACCACCTGCTCGGTCGTCTGGCCCGACTGCTCCATCTGGAACAGCGCCTGCACGGCATACAGCCGCGCGGCGGATTTCATCAGGCGTTTCCGGTTTGCCGGTTTCGGCGTGTCTGTCTGGGTCATGCTGTCGTTGATCCGTTGCTGTCGCCCGCCACGAGGATGGACTCGGACGGCGGCTTGAATCCGACGCCCTTTTTCGAAGCGCCCCACTTACGTCTGAGTGCGATCAGATGCAAGGCCGCAGCCGCCGCGCCGCCACCTTTGTTCATCTTTTCAGGATTCGCGCGCACTTCGGCCTGCGCGTCATTTTCAACCGTCAGGATGCCGTTGCCGATGCACAGGCCCTGCAGGCCCAGCAGTTGGATTGCGCGGCTGGAATCGTTGCAGACGGTTTCGTAATGCGTGGTCTCGCCCCGGATCACGCAGCCCAGTGCGACGTAGCCGTCAAAGTTGCACTGGCGGTCGGCCATGGCAATCGCCGTCGGGATCTCGAGCGCACCGGGCACCTCGACCACCTCGCAGCTGCCGCCGGCGGCCTCGATTTCGGCCTTGGCGCCGCGAACCAGGTCGTCGGCGATGGCGCGATAGAACGGGGCCACGACGATCAGCAGCTTGACCGGGTCCTCGAATTTCGGGGTCGGCAGAACGCCGTGTTTGTCTTGCTCAGCCATGCTCAGTCATCCTTGAAAATCGAGCGGGTCCCGACGATGGACAGACCAAAGGCGTCCAGACCCAGGTATTTCGTCTGCGGCGAGTCGGTCAGCAGCACCAGTTCCTTTATGCCCATCTTGGACAGGATCTGCGCGCCCAGACCGGTTTGCTTGATGGTGCGCGGGCCTTCGTCCTCGGCTGCGTACAGCGAGTTGCGCGGGTTGCGGAACAGGCAGACCACGCCCCGCCCCTCGGCGGCAATCTTTTCCATCGCGCGCGGCAGTTCCTGCGGCGATTTCGGGCCAAGACCCAGAATGTCCGAGGCCTCGTGCAGCGCGTGGGTGCGGGTCAGTACGGGCTCGGGCGTGCTGATGTCGCCCTTGATCATCACCAAATGCTCAATCCCGTGGGTCTGATCGGTGAAGATCCGCATCTCCCACTCGCCGCCATATTCAGACGTGACCATCCGGCGCGCGGTCTCGACCACCAGATTGTCGTGGCGCGCGCGGTACGAAATCAGGTCGCTGATGGTGCCGATCTTTAGACCGTGCTCCTTGGCGAACTCGACCAGATCGGGCAGCCGGGCCATGGTGCCGTCGGGCTTCATGATCTCGCAGATCACGCCCGAGGGGTTCAGCCCGGCCAGGCGCGAAATGTCCACGGCGGCCTCGGTGTGGCCGGCGCGCACAAGCACCCCGCCCCGCTTGGCGCGCAGCGGAAAGACATGGCCGGGCGTGGCCAGATGCGCCATGGTGTTCTGTTCGTTGATCGCGGTGGCGATGGTCAGCGCCCGGTCGGCGGCCGAGATCCCGGTGCTGACGCCTTCGCGTGCCTCGATCGAGACGGTAAAGGCGGTTTCGTGCCGCGACGAGTTGTTCACGGCCATCATCGGCAGGCCCAGCCGGTCGATCCGCTCGGCCGTCATCGGCAGGCAGATCAGGCCGCGGCCATGGGTGGCCATGAAATTGATCGCCTCGGCATCGGCGAATTCCGCCGGGATCACCAGGTCGCCTTCGTTTTCGCGGTCCTCGTGGTCGACCAGGATGTACATCCGGCCCTGGCGCGCCTCTTCGATGATCTCTTCGATCGGGCTGATCGCGTCGCGCAGCTGGGCCTCGACCGGTCCGGGTGTTTCAAAGCTCATGGGGCAGCCTTTCACAGAGCAGGTGTTGCATCGCGGGATAGACCAGCGCGCGCACAAAGGCCAGTCCGCAAACGAAGTGGGCCGTATCTAACGCGACGCAATTTCTTCGCTGGCGATCACGAAACCTCGGCCAGACGGGCCACGTACCGGGCGAGCGTGTCGATTTCCAGATTGACCCGATCTCCGACCTTCGCCGCGCCCCAGGTCGTCACCTCTTTGGTATGAGGAATGAAGTTGATCCCGAAATCGCAACCGTCGACATCGTTGACCGTAAGCGAAGTGCCGTTCAGAGCAACCGAGCCCTTGGGCGCGATGAAGCGCGCTAAATCCTTGGGCGCGCGCAGGGTTACGCGGGTGCTGTCTCCTTCTTCGGCCATCGCGACGATCTCTGCGACGCCATCCACGTGTCCCGATACGATATGGCCACCCAATTCGTCACCCACCTTCAAGGCCCGTTCAAGGTTGACCCTTGAGCCCACCTTCCAGCCGTCCAGATTGGTTTTGGAAACGGTCTCGGCGCTGATCTGAACATCGTACCAGTCATCACCCAGCGCGATGACTGTCAGGCAAACCCCGTCGCTGGCGATCGACGCACCAATATCTATGCCGGATGTATCATAGCCTGTCCGAATGCGCGCACGCAGATCGCCCTGCTGCTCCAACTCGATGATTGTGCCGATATCGGTGACGATCCCAGTAAACATTCCGTTAACCCTCTGCGCCTAAGCTGTGCCATGCAATCCACGCCGAGGTAAGGCCAAGTGGCGGGCGGAGCAAGCCCTGCCTTGCCCGGCTGGCCGCAAAAAGGCATAGTTTGTTCAATAAAACACGGGCAACCAGAATTCGAGCATCTGGCATGAGGCAACCGAAGGACAACTCCGACAATCGCGTATTCCTGTTTCTGCAGGGGCCGCATGGGCCGTTCTTCAGCGGCCTGGGTCGCATGTTGCGCGCGGCTGGCGCGCAGGTGTGGCGTGTCGGGTTCAACGCCGGGGACCAGGCCTTTTGGTTCGATCGCGCTAGCTATATCCCCTATCGCGGCGGGCTAGAAAACTGGCCGGAAAGCCTGACGAACATCATCCTGTCGCGCGGTGTTACCGACATCGTGCTTTATGGCGATGTTCGCCCGGTGCACGCCGACGCGATCCGTACGGCGCGAAGCCACGGCATCCGTGTTCATGTGTTCGAGGAAGGGTACCTTCGACCTTGGTGGGTCACCTATGAACGCAATGGGTCAAACGGACATTCTCGCCTGATGGATCTGGAAATCGCCCAGATGCAGCAAGCGTTGCAAAGCTCGGGCGCCAAAACGCCCCCACCCCCGTCACATTGGGGGGATATGCGGCAACACATTTTCTACGGCGCACTGTACCACTGGTTCGTTCTGTGTGCGAACCGCGGGTACCGAAATTTCCGCCCGCACCGAGAAGTGCACGTCTCAAAGGAATTCAAACTGTATTTCAAACGTTTGGCGCTCATGCCGATCCATCGGTTGCAGCGCGTTCTCGCCACCTGGCGCGTAAGGCGCGGCGGGTTCCCGTATCATCTGGTGCTGCTGCAACTGGGGCACGACAGTTCCGTCCAGGCGCATTCGGATTTTTCATGCATGGCCGATTTCATCACCCCGGTGATGGAAGGGTTCGCCAAGGGCGCTCCGTCCCACCACCGCCTGGTCATCAAGGAACATCCCCTTGAGAACCAGCGCGAGCCGCTGAGAAGACGCGTCCAAGCACTTGCGCGCGAACTGGGCATCTCGGATCGCGTGCATTACGTGCCCGGGGGAAAGCTGGCGCGACTTCTGGATCACGCGAGCTCGGCCCTGACTATCAATTCCACCGCCGGGCAGCAGGCTCTATGGCGTGGCATCCCTCTGCGTGTCTTTGGAAAGTCGGTCTACGACAAGCCTGAACTGGTCTCGCATCAACCGATTGACGAATTTTTCAGGCACCCGCAAAAACCTGACACGGAGGCCTATCGGGCATACCGCCAATTCCTGTTGGAAACCAGCCAGGTGCCGGGCGGCTATTACTCGCGCGGCGGACGGCGCCAGTTGCTGCGGCGAGTCGCTGACATGATGCTGCAGGCTCGCGACCCTTATCAGGCCGCGCTGACCGGAATCGCGACCATCACGCCACAGTTGAAAATCGTTGAATGACACGGTGCTTCGCTGGCTGGAACTTGAAGTTTGAAACCGCTAGTTTGACCGTAAACCAAAAGACTACATACGAAACTCGAGGTATTTCGGCAGTGCAGCGTTTCCCTACTCGATGGATACGAGGGTTGTCCCTCGTTGCAGCCATTGGCCTTCTGACAGCGTGCCAACTGCCCAAGGCCGGGCCGAACAAAACCGAAATTCTTGCGGGCTCGACAGTCAATGGCGGCAACGCCCACGTGGTCGAAGTTGATGACCGGGTGGCCCACGTCACCTCTGCGGTTCCACAGTTTGGCTTTCCGCCCGCCTTCCGGTCAGCACAAAGCGTAACATCCGACACCATTCGTCCCGGCGACGTGCTTGGCCTGACCATCTGGGAAAACGTCGACGACGGTCTGCTGGCTGGTGAAACCGGCCCATCGACCAATCTCGATGAGGTTCAGGTCGACAGCGAAGGCTTTATTTTCGTGCCCTATGCCGGCCGCTTGCGCGCCTCGGGCAACACGCCCGAGCAGCTACGCTCGCTGATTGCGGAAAAGCTGCGCGAGCAGACGCCTGATCCGCAGGTTCAGATCCGCCGCGTGGCGGGTGACGGTGCGACGGTCTCGGTAACCGGTACGATCGGTGCCTCTGGCATCTATCCGATCGAGCGCCCGACCCGCACGCTTTCGACGATGCTAGCAAGGGCCGGTGGCGTGGCGGTCGCCCCGGATATTGCGCTGGTCACGGTGATCCGCGGCAATCAGCGTGGCACCGTGTGGTATGACGATCTGTTCCGCAATCCTGAAACCGACATCGCTCTGCGCGGTGGTGATCGCATCCTGGTCGAACAGGACACCCGGTCGTATATCGCGCTGGGGGCCACGGGTGGGCAATCCCGGGTCGCCTTCGACAGTCAGGATCTGTCCGCGCTGGAAGCGCTGGCGCAGGTCGGCGGCTTGCAGTCGCTATCCTCGGATCCCACAGGGATCTTCGTTCTGAGGGACGAGCGCGAAGATATCGCACGCAAAGTGCTGGGCCAGCCGAACCTTCAGGGCGAACAACGCGTGATCTACCTGCTGAACCTCACGGCGCCCAACGGTCTGTTTGTGGCACGTGATTTCGTGATCCGCGACGACGACACGATTTACGTGACCGAAGCCCCGTATGCACAGTGGACCAAGTCGATTTCGCTGATTGCCGGTGGTCTGACACCAGTTGCAAACGTCGCCACGCTGACCGGAAACTGAGGCATGATTCCCGGCGCCGACACTGCGGACGCCGAGGATCGAACGCGCCTGTATGTCTACAATGGTGGGTTTCTGGCCCAACGCAGGGTCCGACGCATCTTGTCGCTGGCGGGATTCGACATTCGCGTTGGGCTTCCGCGTTCGGGCGACATGGTGGGCATCTGGGGCGAAAGCCCGACCGCGCACCGCGGAACCCGAGTTGCAAAGGACCGGGATATCCCGCTGTTGCGGGTCGAGGATGCATTCCTTCGATCCCTGCTGCCGGGGCGCGATCACGAGCCGCCACTGGGCCTGCTTCTGGAACGACGTGCGATGCATTTCGATCCGTCACAGCCTTCGGACCTCGAAACTCTGCTGGCTACGCACCCGCTGGATGACACCGCCCTGCTGGATCGGGCGCGCGGCGCGATCGCACGGCTGAAGGAATCGCATCTGAGCAAGTATTCGGCCTGCGACCCGGATATCGCACCCCCGGATCCGGGCTATGTGCTCGTTGTCGATCAGATACAGGGCGATGCGGCGGTTACGGCAAGCCGGGGCGACCCTGCGCGGTTTCTCGAAATGCTGATCATGGCCCAAGAGGAAAACCCCGGCGCGCGTGTGATCATCAAGACCCACCCGGAAACACTGCAGGGTCATCGGCGCGGTTTTTTCTCGGCGGATGACGAAACTGACCGCGTCTCCCTGTTGGCGGATCAGATCAGCCCCTGGTCGTTGCTGGAAGGCGCGATTGGGGTCTATACCCTGTCCTCGCAACTGGGGTTTGAGGCCATTCTGGCCGGTCACAAACCTAGGGTTTTTGGGCAACCCTTCTATGCCGGGTGGGGTCTGACGCAGGACGAGATGCCTCTGCCGCGCCGGCAGCGCAATCTGACCCGCGCTCAACTATTCGCTGCCGCCATGATACTGTACCCGACGTGGTACGATCCCTATCGCGACCAGCTGTGTGAGCTTGAAACGGTGCTGGATACGCTTGAGGCCCAGAGCCGCGCCTGGCGACAGGACAGGCACGGCTGGACAGCGTCTGGAATGCGCCTGTGGAAACGCAGGCATATTCAGCAAACCTTCGGGAAGTGGAAAAAAGTCCGTTTCGTGCCGGAGCGACCCTCGGCTTCCGACAGGCCGCATATGGTCTGGGCCAATCGTGATCTGGAAGCCGAAGATGTGGTCCGCGTCGAAGACGGTTTTTTGCGCTCGCGCGGGTTGGGGGCCAACCTTGTGCCGCCGCTTTCACTGGTGACCGACGACCTTGGAATTTACTACGACCCCACCCGACCCAGCCGTCTGGAAGAACTGATCACCGCTCGCGAAGAGTTGCGACCCGATCAGGAGATACGGATACGCCGCCTGGTGACGCAACTCACCGCGGCGGGACTAAGCAAATACAATACGGGCGGCAGTTGCCCGCCCCTACCGGACGGGCACCGTATTCTTGTACCTGGCCAAGTAGAGGATGACGCCTCGATCCGGTTGGGCACCAGCACGGTCCGCACAAATCTCGAGTTGCTGAGCACCGTTCGCGCGGCCAATCCCGACGCAGTTCTGATCTACAAACCGCATCCGGATGTTGAGGCCGGGCTTCGGGACGGTCGAATAGACGCCGAGGGTTTGGCCGATGTCGTCCTCTACGAGGTCGACCCGGCACTGGTTCTGCCGGAGGTTCAGGAGGTCTGGACTATGACCTCACTGCTTGGGTTCGAAGCTCTGCTGCGCGGGATAAAGGTCACTACGCTTGGGGCCCCGTTCTACGCCGGCTGGGGTCTGACGACCGACCTCGGATCGGTCCCGGCACGCCGAGGCGCGCGACCGACGGTGCTGGGCCTGGCCTACGCCACGCTCATCGACTATCCACGGTATTTCGATCCAGTCACTCGCGATGCCTGCCCGGCGGAGGTTGTCGCAGAACGTTTGGCGCAGGGCCCGATTTCACCTGCTGGGCCGGCAATCCGGCTGCTGGCCAAGCTTCAGGGGGCTTTTGCAACACATGCGAACCTGTGGCGCTAGGGCTCGCCGCTAGCGGACCGGCCTGCGCCAGACATGCAGAACATCGCCACCCAAGTCCCGGGTTTCGACCAGCGCAAATCGAGGCGCGTCGCCCAGGTCCTCAAGCCCCATGGCGCCAATGGCGGGCAAGCCTTCGGCCCCGATGGCCAAGCCCGCGCTGAAACCGACCAACTCGTCGACCAGATCATTTGCCAGCAGGGACGCGGCCAGAGCCGAGCCCCCCTCGCAGAAAACCCGGGTCAGACCGGCCTGCCCCAATTGGTGGAGCATGTCTGCAGCATCGATCCGGTGATCCTGCAAAGCGCAGGATATCAGCCGTGCGCCCAGTCCCTGCCACGCCGCGGCACGCTCGGGATCGGGCGACGGGCCGTGGCACAACCAAACGGGAATATCAGAGGCGGTTCGGGCCAACTGGCTGAGCAAAGGCAATTCGAGGTGACGTGAAACCACGACACGCACGGGCTGCCGGTCGATACCCAGATCACGAACCGTCAGCGAAGGATCGTCGGCCCGCGCGGTGCCCGCGCCGACCATCACCGCATCGTGCCGCGCACGCATGGCATGCACCGCCCGGCGGGCCTCGGGGCCGGTGATCCACTTGCTCTGCCCGGTCTCGGTTGCGATCCGTCCATCAAAGCTGCTGGCAAGTTTCAGCGTCACGAAGGGTCGGCCTTGCTCGGTCTTCATGAAAAAGCCCGCGTGATCCATTGCCGCCTGATCGCTCAGAACCCCGGTCGTGACCTCAATCCCCGCATCGCGCAACATGGCAAAACCCTGCCCCGCGACGCGCGGATCGCTGTCCTCGATCGCCGAAACGACGCGAGCTACTCCGGCGTCGATCAAAGCCTGAGCACAAGGTGGCGTCTTGCCGTGATGCGAACATGGCTCCAGCGAGACATAAGCGGTCGCGCCACGCGCCTGTTCGCAGGCCTGGGCCAGAGCTTCGGTTTCCGCATGAGGGCGACCGCCGGGCTGCGTCCACCCGCGCCCGACGATCCGGCCGTTTTTCACCAGAACGCATCCGACCGCGGGGTTGGGCCAGCAAGATCCTTGTCCGCGCCGCCCCAAGGACAGGGCCAGCGCCATGTATCGCTTGTCTGTTTCGGTCACTCGTCAGTCGATGGCTGCGGCGGGCGCAGTTCGTGGACGAACTCCTCGAAATCATCGGCCGCCTGGAAATTCTTGTATACGCTCGCAAAGCGAACATAGGCGACGGTGTCGATCCGCGCCAGAGCTTCCATGACGATCTCGCCGATCTTGTTGGACGGAATGTCGGTCTCACCCATGCTTTCCAGGCGCCGCACGATGCCGGATATCATCTGGTCGATGCGGTCCGGATCAATCGGGCGCTTCTGCATCGAAATACGGATTGACCGTTCCAGTTTGTCCCGGTCGAAATCCTCGCGTTTGCCATTTGTCTTGATGACCACAAGGTCACGCAACTGTACCCGCTCATAGGTGGTGAAACGGCCCCCACACGCGGGGCAGAACCGACGCCTGCGGATGGCCACGTGATCTTCTGCCGGACGTGAGTCCTTGACCTGAGTATCGATATTTCCGCAAAACGGGCAGCGCATCCGCCGTCTCCTCGTCCCTTGTTCCGCCTCTTTTTGTCAGCGCTGTGGCCAACTTATCCACAACTATAGGGCAGCCGCTAGAGTTTGGGTAGTCGGAAATTTCAACCGCTACATACAGGGTCACCCAAAATGCGCCGCAACTCGGCGAACATGGGGCGCGGTCCGGTGTTCGAACAGGTAGATACCCTGCCATGTTCCCAAGGCAGGTTGCCCACGTCGGACCGGGATCGAAAGCGAGACCGGCATCATAGCCGCCTTGATATGGGCCGGCATGTCATCGGGCCCTTCATACGTATGTTTCAGATAAGACATCGACGGATGATCTGTGGGCGGAACCAGCCGCGAGAAAAATGCCTGCAGGTCCGTCTGAACCTCGGGATCCGCGTTTTCCTGTATCAACAGTGAACAAGATGTGTGGCGGACGAACAGCGTCAGCAATCCGTCGGCCCCACTTGCGGACAGCCAGTCACGGATGTCGGAGGTGAACTCGTACAGCCCCTGCCCTCGGGTTTCGATGGTGAATTCGGCCTGCATCAACCGGGTGGCCCTGTTTGCGTCAGTTGAAGAACGGGCGCACGTTGCACCGGGCGTTCGCACCTTGAACCGACATGCTGTAGCCCGGTTGAAATCCCGAAACCACTACGCTGGGTTGCTGTGGCACGCCGCCTGTCGGCGGTTTGATCGAAAACTGCACGGCGGTCCGACGCCCGGTTGTCACACTGGGCCCATAGCCGCGCAAAACGTAAATCCGCTGCTGCCAGCCAGCCCCCAGTTTGCGCCGAGCAAAATCCGCCGCCGCGCACCAATACCCATCAACGTCCTGCCGGGCGCGGGGGATGACCTCAAAATCGGTGCTGTTCATCGGCTCGGTCCGGTACCCGTTCGGGGCGGCGTCAGTCTCGACCGGAGCGGCTGCAACCATTGCCGCCAACGCGGCGCATGTCAGAATATGTTTCA
The DNA here is from genome assembly GCF_056539245.1 of Ruegeria sp. BC2. Taxonomy (NCBI): domain Bacteria; kingdom Pseudomonadati; phylum Pseudomonadota; class Alphaproteobacteria; order Rhodobacterales; family Roseobacteraceae; genus Ruegeria; species Ruegeria sp. BC2. The sequence goes on along the minus strand of NZ_JBQFUQ010000001.1, from coordinate 761,346 downwards.
TTGCAAATATCTTCCCTGATTTCGACACGCATCATAGCCTAGTTTTTCACCAAGCCCAGAACAGCGTCGTTCACGATGATTTCAGGAACAGTGCGCACGCGAGTGGTGCCTTGCGTCCGGGGAACTGGGACATGCATTCAATGTGTGCCGGGGAGCCACAGATCGGTTGGTGTGACCAAATCCTTCGGCTCTGCCCGATCCCCACGGGACTGACCCGGCACGCGGCTGATCTATGACGGCCGTACCATCGAGTCTTTCTTTGCCCGGCCACGTCTTTGTGATCTGAAGCCATTTCCGGTGCACGTAAGTGCGCCGTGTCTGACCCTGTGTGGAAACGGTCACCTCACAAAAACTATGCAAATGACAAAATTCGCTACATAATCCGGCCAATTCAGTGGGTTCCGGAGCGTGGCATGCAAGTCGATATCGCCAGAATTCAGCTGCTGGCGTCCGCGTTGCAGGATCAGGCAGGGAATACTGATACGGTCGTTCGAGTCCTCGCCAAAAGCGGGCTGAGTGCGCAAGACCTCGCGCCGCCTGCAAAGTTGTACAGTGCCCATAGCGAGGCCTTGTTTGCCCGCCACGCTTGCGATGAACTCAACGACATCCTGTTCGGCGCGCGAACGGGCTTGCAGTTCAGCGCAACTTCTAGCCTGACCGCTTATATCAGCAAGTATTCCCGGGATCTCCGGCAGGTACTGGAGAACGCCAACCACTTCCACCGGCTGATTGATCCGGCCATCGCCGTGAGGCTGTATGAGTCCGGAAATTCGGCAACCATCGAGGCCAGGTGGAAGGACCCAAGCTTTTCGCGGTACCACCGGCGAACCGAGTTCCTCATGTTTGCCTGCATTGCCCGCCTGCGTGCTCTGACGGGGATCCCGATCCAACCGATCGAACTACGGTTTCAGCACAAGGTCGGCGCGCGAGAGGAAGACTATTCCAAACTCGGCAAATTCCCGGTGGTGTTTGGCGCGGAAAAGCTCGAGATCATTTTGCCGCAATCAACGCTCGACGTGCCCGTCCCGACCTACGACCCCAGCTTGCGACAGCACCTGATGGAATATGGTGACCGTCTGCTGCATGAAAACAGCGACGAAAAACAGACATTGCGGTCGCGGGTCGAAGGGCGGATCACCCAATCGCTTCCGGGAGCCATCGCCCGCGCCGAACAGGTCGCCAAGGATCTGGGCATGAGCCCGCGGACATTCGGTCGGCGCCTGACCGAGGAAGGCACCAGCTTTCGCGAAATTGTCGACGACCTGCGCTGCGACCTCGCCAGAACGTTTCTGAAGAACGACATGGGCCTTTCTGAGATCTCGTACAGCCTTGGCTACGCAGACCAGGCGGCGTTTTCGACTGCCTTCAAACGCTGGACCGGGCAATCTCCCAGCGCGTTCAAGGATCAGTCCCGGCGCAGAAAGCTTGCCTGACAAGCGGCCGGGGGTCATCAGCGTTGCCGCCTCGCCCCGACCTGTCCCATGAGTGGACACGAGCGATATGGTCCGCGAAGGACCTGACCACTTGCGAATTCCCGCCAAATTGAATTCACGTTTGGCCGTCGTGAACCAAACCGCCGTGCAAATGAAAAAAGGCGCCTCGGTCGAGGCGCCTTTTTTGATCACTGATCCAGGAAGGACCGCAGCTTTCGGCTTCGGCTGGGATGTTTCAGCTTACGCAGCGCCTTGGCTTCGATCTGCCGGATACGTTCGCGCGTCACGCTGAACTGCTGGCCGACCTCTTCCAGCGTGTGATCGGTGTTCATGCCGATGCCGAAACGCATCCGCAGAACCCGCTCCTCGCGCGGGGTAAGCGAGGCCAGTACCCGCGTGGTGGTTTCCTTAAGGTTTTCCTGAATGGCACTATCCAGCGGCAGCACCGCATTCTTGTCCTCGATGAAATCGCCCAGCTGGCTGTCTTCCTCGTCGCCGATCGGGGTTTCCAGAGAAATCGGCTCCTTGGCGATCTTCATCACCTTGCGGACCTTTTCAAGCGGCATCTGAAGCTTTTCGGCCAGTTCTTCCGGCGTCGGCTCGCGTCCGATCTCGTGCAGCATCTGGCGGCCAGTCCGCACCAGCTTGTTGATCGTCTCGATCATGTGCACCGGAATACGGATGGTGCGCGCCTGATCCGCGATCGAGCGCGTGATCGCTTGACGGATCCACCAGGTCGCATAGGTCGAGAACTTGTAGCCACGGCGGTATTCGAACTTGTCCACCGCCTTCATCAGGCCGATGTTGCCTTCCTGAATGAGATCAAGGAATTGCAGGCCACGGTTGGTGTATTTCTTAGCGATCGAGATCACCAGGCGCAGGTTGGCCTCGACCATTTCCTTCTTGGCCTGACGCGCCTCTTTCTCGCCCTTCTGGACCTGCTGCACGATGCGGCGGAATTCGCTGATGTCCAGACCGACATACTGACCGATCTGCGCCATGTCGTTGCGAAGTTCCTCGACCTTGTCCGACGAGCGTTCGATGAACATTTGCCAGCCCCGGCCCGGCTTTTGAGCCATGTCGGACAGCCAGTTGGGATCAAGTTCACGACCGCGATACTCGTCAATGAACTCACGGCGGTTGATGCGGGCCTGGTCGGCCAGCTTCACCATGGCACTGTCCAGCGACATCACCCTTTTGTTGATGCCGTACAACTGATCGATCAGGGCTTCGATCCGGTTGTTGTGCAGATGCAGGCCATTCACCAGTTCAACGATCTCGGCGCGCAGCTTTTGATAGGTCTGCTCATCCTTGTCGCTGAACGACCCATCCTCGTTCAGAGTTGCCGATATCCGGCTGTCCTGCATCTCCGAGAGCTTTGCGAAATCCGTCGAGATCCGCTCAAGCTGAGTCAGAACCTGATCTTTCAGTGCCGCTTCCATCGCGGCCAAAGACATGTTCGCCTGATCGTCTTCATCATCGTCATCGTCGTTGGCAATCGGGTTGCCGTCAGCATCCAGTTCGGGACCCGTGTCCTTGGCGGGCTTGGCGGCCGTGACAGCCGAAGTATCCACCACCGGCTCTTCTACGTCGCCATCCTCGTCCATCTGATTGCCGAACGTCGCTTCCAGATCGATGACATCGCGCAGCAGGATGTCCTCGGACAACAGTTCGTCATGCCAGATCGAGATCGCCTGGAAGGTCAGCGGGCTTTCGCAAAGCCCGAGGATCATGGTGTTGCGACCGGCTTCGATCCGTTTCGCGATGGCGATTTCGCCCTCGCGGCTCAGCAATTCTACCGACCCCATCTCGCGCAGATACATGCGCACCGGGTCATCGGTCCGGTCCAGCTTTTCGGTTTGCGCACCGGCCAGCGCAACCTCTCGGTTACTGTCGGTGGTGACCAGATCGGTCGAGCCCTTCTGCTCTTCCTCTTCGGCCTCTTCGTCTTCGATGATGTTGATGCCCATCTCGGACAGCATCGACATGACGTCCTCGATCTGTTCCGAACTGACCTGATCCGGCGGCAGGACCTGGTTGAGCTGATCGTAAGTGATGTAGCCTTTCTCGCGAGCCTCGGCGATCATCTTCTTGACCTGGGCCTGGCTCATGTCCAGCGAGATTTCCTGTTCCTGGTCGTCGGACTTCCGTTCCTCGTTGGTATCCTTGGCGGCCATTCAGTGCTCCTGCAGGGATGGGTGATTCGTTGGAACCGAATCATTAGCGCGTAGAAGTGATTCGGCCACCCGTTTACCCGTTTTTCTTTTCCAGTGCTTTATGAAAACACCACTTCAGCGGCGTTTCCGCTCGAACTTGATGCCGGACATGATCGCCTGAAACGCGTCTTTCTCGTCACGATTGATTCGCGCCCCGTTGTCAGCAATGTCGAAAACGGCCCTGTCCTCGTTCTGGCTGCGGCTTGCGCGGTTGCGTTCTTCGGCGGCCTGGGCCAACCGGAACGTTAACGCTTCGTCCGCCAGATCGGACAACTCCTCTTCGGCTTCGGCAATCTCGGCATCCAGCCCCCGGAGCGCTTTGATTTTTGCGAGTTCCTCGGCCAGAGTCATCTGAGCCTTTTCGACGTCGCCCGGTTTGTGCACACAGGGGATTACAGCGACATGGCGAAGGGCCAGCAGGTTTTCAAGAGGGGCCGGCCCCAAAGACTGAACAATGTGCTCTTTCAGGTTGTCGGGATCGTCGATCGCGTGCCGCAGGATTGCATCGCGCAGGGCCGCGTGATCGGTGTTCAGGCATTCCATCTCTTCCAGTTGGTGCTCGAATTGAACGACGACCTCGGGGTTCAGGATTGCAATCGCAAGGATTGCCGCTTCACGCAGTTGGATATCCGCATTCTCCGAGGACGCAAGGAACGAGGCCCGCGCATCGGGCGTTGCCGACGGTTTTGGCGGTTGCCATTTGCCTTTCGGCTGCCAGTTTCGAGCCCCTGCCCCTTGCCGCTGCGGGCGGAAGAGTTGCCAGCGGAGATCCTTGATTTCCTGCCCGTAATGCGACCGGATCGAAGGATCGCGGATCAGTTGGATCTTTTCGCGCAGCGCCTTGTCGAGGGCCGCCTTGCGCTCGGGGCTGTCGAACACCTTGCCCTCGGTCTCGCGCCGCCACAGAAGCCTGACCATCGGAATGGCCGCGTCCAGCACCGCCTGAACCGCCGCCGGGCCTTCGGCGCGCAGCAGATCGTCGGGGTCCTTGCCCTCGGGCATCAGGGCAAACCGCAGAGACTTGCCGGCCACCAGCAACGGCAGCGCCAGGTCGATGGCCCGCATCGCCGCACGCATACCGGCCGTGTCGCCATCCAGCGCGATGATCGGCTCGTCGGAGATGCGCCACAGCATGTGCAGCTGGTGTTCTGTGATCGCGGTGCCCAGCGGCGCGACGGAGGCGCCGAAGCCTGCCTCGGACAGGGCAATCACATCCATATAGCCCTCGGTCACGATCAGCGGTTGCCCCTTGCCCGCCGCCTGACGGGCCGGTCCGTGGTTGTAGAGGCTTCGCCCCTTGTCGAACAGCGCGGTCTCGGGCGAGTTCAGATATTTGGCGTTGTCATTGGGGTCCATCGCCCGCCCGCCGAACGCGATGCACCGGCCGCGCGGATCGCGGATCGGGAACATGATGCGGTTGCGGAAGGTGTCATAGGGCTTTTTGCCCTTGTTCGACGGCTTGGCCAGACCGGCGCCCAGGATCAGGTCCTCGGCCACGTTCTTGCCGCGCAGATAGTCCCACAACGCCTGCCAGCCATCGGGCGCAAACCCGATTTCCCAGCGATCCAACGCCTGAGCGTCCAGACCGCGGCGGTCCATATAGGCGCGCGCCTCGGCCCCTGCCCCGGTCTTGAGTTGCAGGCGAAAGAACTGTACCGCCTGCTCCATGACATCGGCCAATTGCGCCCGATGGTCCTGCTTTTCCTGCGCCTTTGGGTCGCGCGCGGGCATCGGCAATCCGGCTTCGCGCGCCAGGATCTCGACCGCCTCGATGAACGAGACGTTCTCGGTTTCCTTCACAAAGCTGATCGCGTCGCCCTTGGCGTGACACCCGAAGCAGTAATAGAACCCCTTCTGGTCATCCACATGGAACGAGGCGGTTTTTTCGTGATGGAACGGGCATGGCGCCCACATGTCGCCCTTGCCCGGATTGGACTTGCGGTTGTCCCACATGACCTTGCGTCCGACGACCTGAGACAGGCTCAGACGGGTGCGCAGCTCATCCAGAAATCCAGGGGGCAAAGACATGTGTCATACATGGCAGAAACCGGGCCGCCCGCCAAGGGCGCGGCAGGCCTTTGTCCACAGCCAATTCGCGGCCCTGTGGATTACTGCTGCAGGCACAGCTCCATCCAGGCGGCGCCAAGGTCTTTTTTGCGGATGTCGCGCATCTTCTGCTCATAGACCCACGGTGTGATCAACGGGATCGCAGCGTTGTAGTTCTCGGGCCAGGTTGGGCCGGCCTCGGCCACCGCTTCCGGAACGTCCCGTTCTTTCACGCGATCAAGACGGGCTTTTTGTACCGCCGCCACAACGTCTGCTTGATAGCGGCAGCTTTGCTCCTTGGTTTCAGCGGCAGCCAGCGGTGTGGCAAGCAGTGTGGCGGCAAGTGCGATGCGCAGCATAAGGTCCCCTTGGAATCAGTTCTTTGCAACAGTCTAACCGCGTGCTGCCACACCTTCCATTGCCCTCTGCAGATCATGCGCCAACGATGTGACCATCGACCGGAACACCATGATCTGAATAGCTTTTTCGCCAACTCGAGTGATCGACGCCGTCATGTGAAACAGCAGCGTGCGCGCCGTATGTCCGCGCTTGAAGTGCTGCGGGCGCAGATCGACGGGCACCAGACGGGCCAGGACATCCTCGGCCCCGTCGCCCTCAAGCCGCACCACGGCCCAGGCATCAGACTGGTCGACGACCGCGGCGTGGGCGGACAGCGACGGGTCTGGCGTGGGGCCGATCAGCATGGCCTGACCCGGGCCGAACCAGACCGCACGCGCGCCCGACTTCCCGGTGGCCCGGTTCGGGGCCGGCAGCGCCATGCCATGCGCCGCCTTCATCGCCTCGGACAGTGCTTTGGTCTGCCCTCGAGAAGCCGAAACCGCATGTATCGCGCCCGGATCAACCTCGGTGACCGAGACCGTTCCGATGGTCAGCGGCAGCAGCCCGTCACACGGGGTCTGGGCAATCAGCTTATCCACGCACACGCTCTCCCTCTGGATCAAAGAACACCGGGTCCGTCACCTCGCACAGCGTGGTCACGCCGCGCAGGTGATCGACCATTTTGACGATCTCGCCATGACGGTCGGGGCCATCGGCCAGAAACGCCAGCCCCAGCATGCCGCCCAGCGTCGGCGAGTAGCAGACCGAGGTCACATAGCCCTGATCGTTGGTACGCACCGGCGCAGCCTCTTCGTTGTACAGATGGGCGCCGGCCAGCAACTGGCGGCTTTCCCCGATGGGTTTGATCCCGACCAACCGCTCGCGCCCCGGCTCCTCAAGCCCCGGACGTTCGGACATAGTCTTGCCGATGCAGTCCTTTTTCTGCGACACCATCCGGCCCATCCCGATGTCAAAGGCCGTGGTCCGCCCGTGGATTTCGGCATGGGTGATGAACCCCTTCTCGATCCGCAGGACGTTCAGCGCCTCCATCCCATAGAGGCCACCACCCAGCGCCTCGGCCCGTTGGGTCAGGATGTCGAACAGGCTGGCCCCATACCGGGCAGGCACGGCGATTTCATAGGCGTGTTCGCCCGAGAACGAGATTCGGAACAGCCGCCCCGGCACCCCCATAACCGACACCGGCCCGCAGGACATGAACGGCCACGCGGCATCATCCAGCGGGGTGTCCAGCACGCCGTTCAGCACCTCGCGCGATTTGGGGCCGGCCACGGCGAATTGCGCCCACTGTTCCGTCACCGAAACCAGCGACACGTCCCAATCGGGCCGCAGACCCTGACGCACGAATTCCAGATGTTTCATCACATCACCGGCGGCGGCGGTCGTGGTGGTCATCAGGAAATGACTGTCACCCAATCGCGCGGTGGTGCCGTCATCCATGACGAACCCGTCCTCGCGCAGCATCAGCCCATAGCGCACGCGCCCGACCTTCAGTGTCGAAAACGTGTTGGTATAGACGAAATCCAGAAACTGCGCGGCGTCGCGCCCCTGAATGTCGATCTTGCCCAGGGTCGAGACATCGCACACGCCGACCGCCGTGCGCACCATCTGAACCTCGCGGTTGCAGGACTGGCGCCAGGTGGTCTCGCCCGGCTGCGGGAAATAGCTGGGCCGATACCACAGCCCCGCCTCGACCATCGGCGCCCCGCGCGCCACCGATGCCTTGTGCGAGGTGGTGAAGCGCTGCGGCTTGAACCCCGCCCCCTCGGCCCCCGCGCCCAGCGCGGCGATGGCGACCGGCGCGTAAGGCGGGCGGAAGGTGGTGGTTCCGGTCTCGGGGATCGCCCGCCCGGTGGCATCCGCAAGAATGGCCAGCGCGGCGACATTCGAGTTCTTGCCCTGATCGGTGGCCATGCCCTGCGTGGTATAACGCTTCATGTGCTCGACCGAGCGGAAATTCTCGGTCGCGGCCTGCTTGACGTCCTTGACGGTTACGTCGTTCTGGAAATCCAGCCACGCGCGCCCCTTGCCCGGCACCGCCCACAGTTGCGCGATTTCATAGGGCTGATCCTCGGCCTGCGGCGGCTCGGGCTTGGGCGCCTTGAGGCCCAGATCATCCAGCGCCTCGGTCGCAGCCGAAATGCCCTCGCGCAGACAGGCGGCGGTCGAGAACGCGCCGTTGCAGGCCCCGGCCGTGCGCATCCCGGGCACGGCGCCCGGCGTGGGCACGAAGGCGGCAATGTCACGCCGCCAGGTCGGTCGCCCGTTCATGTGGCAGGTCAGGTGGACCGAGGGGTTCCATCCGCCGGTCATCGCCAGACAATCGGTCTGAATGCGCTCTTCTCCGCTGGCGCGGCGCACGGTTATCGACTCCAGCCCCTTGCGCCCCGAACTGCCACAGACCTGCGCCCCGCGCAGCACCGGATAGTCGGTCGACACCGGCCCGTCATGGCGGCTGTCTATCACGGCGGCCACGTGAACACCTGCGGCCAGCAGGTCGCGGGCCGTTCGGTGGATGTCATCGGTGTTGCCGAAGACCGTGACACTCCGGCCGGCCGCGACGCCCCAGCGGTTCAGATAGGCTCGCACGGCCCCGGCGGTCATGATGCCGGGCCGGTCATTGTTTCGAAACGCCACCGGGCGTTCCAGCGCCCCGGCGGCCAGAACCGAGCGGCGGGCGGCGATCCTCCAATAGGTTTCCAGCGGCGCACCGGCGGGACGGTCGCTCGTATGGTGCAAGACCCGTTCGAGCGCGACAAAGGTGCCCTGGTCGTAGGCACCCGCAACGGTCGTGCGGGTCATCAACCGCACATTGTCCATCGCCCGCAGCTCGGCCAGAACCTCGTCTGCCCAGACTTGACCCGGCTTGCCATCCACCTCGAGCGTTTCGGCCAGCAGACGCCCGCCCATCTGGTTGCTTTCATCGGCCAGAATGACATCCGCCCCGGCCCGGCCGGCCGTCAAGGCGGCCATCAAACCCGCCGGGCCAGCCCCGATCACCAGCAGGTCGCAGAAGGCATAGGCGCTTTCATACGTGTCGACGTTGGCCTGCCCGGACAGCGCGCCCAACCCCGCGGCGCGGCGGATCATCGGCTCGTACAGCTTCTCCCAGAAGCTGCGGGGCCACATGAAGGTCTTGTAGTAGAAGCCCGCGCCCAGGAAGGGCGCGGCCAGATCGTTCACCGCCATCACGTCGAAATTCAGGCTGGGCCAGCGGTTCTGGCTGCGCGCCTCAAGGCCTGGATAGATCTCTTGCATCGTGGCCCGCACATTCGGGTCCTGCGCGGCGTCTCGGCCGATGGTGACCAGCGCATTCGGTTCTTCGCTGCCGGCGGTCAGGACGCCGCGCGGGCGATGATACTTGAACGACCGCCCCATCAGGCGCACGCCATTGGCCAGCAGCGCCGAGGCCAGCGTGTCGCCCTGAAAGCCCGAATACCGGATGCCGTCAAAGGAAAATTCGACCGGTGTGCCGCGGTCGATCAGCCCCCTGCCAGCGACCCTCATCGTTTGCCCCCGGACGCAGGTTCGGTCGCCGAAATTTCGTGGGTCAGCGTGTTGCGTGTCACGACGATCCATGCGCCGCAGCCGCCCTCGTGATACCATAGATCCCGCGTCTCGCCCGCCGGATTGTCGCGCTGATAGACGAAATCGTCCCAAGCGTCAGGCCCGGCATCCGGGGCGGGCCGGTCCAGATCGACGGCGGCCCCGCGATAGTAGAACTCGCGGCGGTCGCGCTCGCCGCAATAGGGACAGGTGATCCTCATGGCCGCGCCTCCTGGCTTTCACAAATATTCGAACGAAACATCCCGGCCCGCCCCTAATGCAGATTGTGCTGAGAGCCCTTGCCCTCTTCATCGATGATCCCGCGCCCGGTGCGGAAACGATCCAGCCGGAACCCTGTCGCGTTCTCGTGGTACCGGTCGGTGGCCATCAGGTGGGCAAACACGTTGCCCGAGCCCGGAACCGCCTTGAACCCGCCGTAGTTCCAGCCGCAGTTCAGGTACAGCCCGTCGATAGGGGTGCGGTCGATGATCGGCGACCCGTCCGGCGACATGTCCATGATCCCGCCCCAGGACCGCAGCACCCGGGCTTTGCCGATCATCGGCATCAGGGCCACGCCGGCTTCCATCACGCTTTCGACCGTCGGCAGATTGCCCCGCGCCGCGTAGGAGGCATAGAAATCCAGGTCGCCGCCGAACACCAGCCCGCCCTTGTCGGATTGGCTGATGTAGAAATGCCCCATGCCGAAGGTCACGACATGGTCGATACAGGGCTTCAGCCCTTCGGTCACGAAGGCCTGCAGCACGTGGCTTTCGATCGGCAAACGCATCCCGGCCATCGCCGCGACCTGACTGGACCGGCCCGCAACCACGATCCCGACCTTCCTGGCCCGGATCGCCCCGCGCGTCGTCTGCACCCCGCGCACGGCGCCGTTTTCGATGTCGATGCCGGTGACCTCGCAATTCTGGATCAGATCCACCCCGCGCTGGTCCGCCCCGCGGGCATAGCCCCAGGCCACGGCATCATGCCGGGCCGTGCCGCCACGCGGATGGTACAGACCGCCATAGATGGGAAAGCGCAGATCGTCATAGTTCAGATAGGGCAGCATCTCGCGTAGTGCATCGCGGTCCAGCAGGATGGCATCGTCGCCCTGGCTGATCATCATGTTGCCCCGGCGCGCGGCCGCGTCCCGCTGCCCGTCTGAATGGAACAGGTTGATGATGCCCCGCTGCGAATGCATCACGTTGTAGTTCAGGTCCTCTTCCAACCCCTCCCACAGCTTGAGGGAATGTGAATAGAACTCGGAATTTCCTTGCAGAAAATAGTTGGCGCGCACGATCGTCGTGTTGCGCCCCACATTGCCGCCGCCGATATAACCCTTTTCCAGCACGGCGACATTTGTCAGGCCGTGTTCTTTCGCCAGATAGTACGCGGTGCTGAGACCATGCCCCCCACCGCCGATGATGACGATGTCGTACTCGGCTTTGGGCTCGGGATCACGCCAATGCGCCGTCCAACCCTTGTTGCCCGTCAGTCCTTCCTTCAGGACGCGAAAGCCGGAAAAGCGCATTCAGATCTCCCTGCGGGTTTGCTGGCATCAAACCAACTTCCAACAGGAGTAGCAATCCGGGCTCGGGGCTCCGCATCCGTTTTCGACAAGAACTTGTCAACGCGCGACCAAACCGGTCGCAAACGAAATCGCCTTCAGAACCGCAGACGGAAGGCAAAGCCAGCGATCGGAGCGGTATCATAGCCCTGCCGGCTGACCTCTTGCCCTGCTGCGTTGTCCAGGCGCAACTCGCCGTCAAACTCGGCGCCCGCAAATGCCGACAGCGAAACTCCGGGGTTTGGCGCGTATTCAACCGACAGAACAACCGGGATGCTGCTGTCCTCGCCTACGCCGCCCGGTGCCAACCCGTTATCGTTCAACTGAAAGCGGACCCTCTCGGACCGAACGGCAAGCCCCACGCTGACACTTTCAGAAGCCTTGTATTCCAGCGTGACCCCGGGGCCTTGAGTGGCCCCCAACGCGCGCCCGGTGCTCAGACGCCAGCGCTCGGCAAAGGTCCAGTCGACCAGAAGCGCGGGAAAGACTTCGAGATCATTGGTTCCAACCTCGGAGAACACGCCAAATGCCGGGCCGATGCGCAGATTGGGGTCCACCGCCCATGAAATGCCGGCGAAAGCACCATAGGTGAAACCGTCCGAGGCACTGGCGCCGGTCTCATAGTCCCATCTCAATTGGGGCGAGACGATCACCGCAGCCCCGTTGTCCAGAGTGAAACGCAATGGAACGCTCAGGCGAATGTCGCGGATGTCGTCCCACGGCTGGTTTCCGGGCAACCCGAAATCGTAGGAAAACTGACCGAAACTCGCCAGCAAACCCACAAAAGACCCGTCGCCATAGCTGTAAATGCCGCCTGCCCGCAGAAATGCGCGCGATGCGCTGAAATCACCACCGTCCTCAAGATCGGCGCTGCCCTGATAGACAGCCAACCCTTCCACAGTCGGCGTCCATCCCTGCCGGGGTTGGGCAATGGCAGCAGTCGCAAGCGCCAGGGTCGCGGCCCCAAACGCCGCGGCCCAAGCTACAGAACGGGTAATTTGCATGAGATCCTCGCTGGTTTCACTGCCTGAACTCCAGCGCAGGATGTGCGGCAACCGGACTTTTTGTCAAAGCCCGATTGCCCGGTTTCCGAGACGTCAGAGACCCTTGGCCCGATAGCTCTTGGCCACACGGTCGATGGACACGATGTAAGCCGCGGTGCGGAGGTCATCGACGTCGTCGCGATCGTGCCAGACCTCGCTCATGGCCTGGTAGGCGATGCGCATCGTGTCATCCAGGCCCGAGCGCACCAGCTCAAGCTCATCCGCGCCCTTGAGGTACTTGGCCTTGAAGTCCGGAGACATCGACCATGCATCGCCAAGATAGCGGTCCAGCCGCTCCAGCTCTTTCACGATCAGCTCGTGCCGCGCCTCTTCCTGACGGCGCTGCATCCGGCCAAAACGGATGTGGCTGAGGTTCTTGACCCACTCGAAATACGATACCGTCACACCGCCAGCGTTCGCATACATGTCAGGAATAATCACGGTGCCCTTCTTGCGCAGCACTTCGTCGGCCCCTGCGGTCACCGGGCCGTTCGCGGCCTCGATGATCAACGGCGCCTTGATGCGCTCGGCATTGGACAGGTTGATCACGCCCTCCAGCGCGGCCGGGATCAGAATGTCACATTCCTCTTCCAGCACAGCAGTGCCCTCGGCGGTGTGCGTAGCATCCGGGTAGCCGTTCACGCCGCCATGTTTGACGATCCACTGGTGAACCGCTTCGACGTCGATCCCCTCGGGGTTATAGATCGCACCGTCACGTTCGATGATGCCCACAACCAGAGAGCCGTCTTCCTCACTCAGGAACTTGGCCGCGTGATAACCCACGTTGCCGAGGCCTTGAACGATGACCCGCTTGCCGTCCAGCGAGCCTGACATGCCAGCCTTTTTGACGTCGTCCGGATGCCGGAAGAATTCTCGCAGCGCGTATTGGATGCCACGCCCCGTCGCCTCGACCCGGCCCGAGATACCGCCGGCATTCAACGGCTTGCCGGTCACACAGGCCCGCGCGTTGATGTCTGTGGTGTTCATCCGCGCATACTGGTCAGCCATCCAAGCCATTTCACGCTCGCCGGTGCCCATGTCGGGGGCCGGGACGTTCTGCGACGGGTTGATCAGGTCGCGCTTGGCCAACTCATAGGCGAAACGGCGGGTGATCTGCTCCAGCTCATGCTCTTCGTATTTGCGCGGGTCGATGCGTAGGCCACCCTTGGACCCGCCGAAAGGCGCCTCGACCAGAGCACACTTGTAGGTCATCAGCGCAGCAAGCGCCTCGACCTCGTCCTGGTTCACGGCCATCGCATAGCGGATACCGCCCTTTACCGGCTCCATATGCTCGGAATGAACCGAGCGATAGCCGGTGAAAGTATGGATCTGCCCCCGCAGACGCACGCCAAACCGAACGGTGTAGGTCGCATTGCAGACCCGGATCTTTTCCTCAAGCCCGGGTGGAAGATCCATCAGGGCAGCCGCCCTGTTGAACATCAGATCTACACTCTCCCGAAAGCTGGGTTCCTTGATGGCCGTCATAAAATCCTCCATGCCGGTTGACGTCGAGCGTCATGACGTTTTGTCGCACCCTTGGCAAGCGGCTGCAATCGAGATTTGCACTTTTTTTCATCAATTTATGAACAGCGCGTTTCGACCAACCGAGCCGAGTCGCGGACATTTACGATTTCCAGAAATTGTCCCGAGCAACGAAACAAAGATGCCCCTCCCAGCCAGACTGCCGCCGATTTTCATTCAAAAAGAGCACCATAGTGACGATCACGCCCAATTCTCGCCACGATCCACATCTAAATTATTAAAGTTCCGAAGAACTGGCTTCGCTGCTTTTGGCCGGCAAAAGGATTTCGTTATGCGCAATTTTGAATGGACATCGACCCGGTCGGGGAAACCGCGCCACGCAGACCGCTGCCGGGGCGCCGTCGAGTCTTTCGCGACCTCGGAAAGCGGGACGATGACCATCTTCGCCCTCTTCCTTCTGATGATCATCTTCACCGCGGCGGGCTTCGCCGTGGACGTTATGCGGTACGATCGCGAACGTGCGCGCCTGCAATATGCTCTGGACCGCGCCGTACTGGCGGCGGCCGACCTGGACCAGGACCTTTGCCCCAAGGACGTAGTCGTCGACTACCTCGCGAAGGAAGGCTTGGACCAGTACCTGGTTGGTGACCCGATCGTGGAACCCAATGTCTGCGGCGCGACCGCCGTTACGATCGAAGGCTACCGCAAGGTCCAAGCGAGCGCCCAGATGGATGTCGGCATGCACTTCATGCAGTGGTGGGATGTTGACTCGATCGTGAGCGCGGCAACCAGCGTTGCCGAAGAAGCCATTGATGATGTTGAGATTTCTTTGGTCCTCGACGTCTCTGGCTCGATGAACAGCTACAATCGCCTGGCCAACCTGAAAGTGGCAGCCAAAAACTTCGTGCAAGAGATGGCGGACAAGACCGAGGACGGGAAGCTGTCGATCTCGATCATCCCCTACGCAACTCAGGTGTCGCTGCCCGACTATCTGATGGACGAATTCAGCACGACCGGCACCAATAACCGGGCAAACTGCATCAACTTCACCAGCAGCGAGTTCAACACCACCGCGCTGGACCCCGATACGATCCGCCAACGCACACTGCACTTCACGCCGTGGAGCACCTATGACCGGCGCCCCAGCAACGGCTACGTCTACAGCGAAGTCTGTGACGAACTCGCCAACCGTGAGGTCTCGGTCCTGCAAAAGGATCCGCAGGTTCTCAAAGATCACATCGAAAGTTTTACGGCCGGCGGAAACACGTCGATCGACGTCGGTCTGAAATGGGGTCTTGCCCTGCTTGACGAAAGCATTCAGCCGGTGATCGCACGTCTGGCGGGTGATGAAGTGCCTGCAGAGTTCGCCACCCGTCCCAACAGCTACTCCAGCAACGACTCGATGAAGGTTCTGGTGTTGATGACGGACGGCGCGAACACCACTCAGTACATGGTAAACGACCCCTACCGTGAGGGTACGTCCATTCTGTGGTGGAATGCCAAAAAGTCCACCTATTCGACCTATGACTACGAGACCGAGAAGTACTTCTGGCACGATGTCGATTATACCGAATGGGACAGCAGCAAGGGTTGGTACTGGGGTCGCGAGATCTGGCAGGACGATCCCTATGGCAACGACGAGTATACTGTCTATCGGTGCACCTACCGGTCCGGCGGCGTCTGCTACAACTTTGACTACAGCAGAAGCGAGACCCGCACTGTTCTGGACAACAATGGCGACCCCGCGACATCGGTCAACCTGACCTGGGTTCAGGTCTGGGAACGCACGACCCGTCGCGCGATCCGCGACCTGTTCCGCGAAGCGCTGGGGAGCACGAAAGGCAACACCTGGTACAACAACGCGGTCACTTCGATCGGGTCGGGCACCAAGGATCCGCGCGCGCGCGCAATGTGTGCCGCCGCTCGCGCCAATGGCATCGTAGTCTTCACTATCGCTTTCGAAGCTCCCGATCAGGGCAAGGCCCTTCTGAAAGACTGCAAAAGCGATGATGGCGCCTATTACGAGGCGACCGGTGACGAAATCGTCGACGTATTTGCATCGATCGGATCGACCATCCGCAATCTGAGGCTGACTCAATGATCAAGCGTTTGCTTCATAAATTCCGCACGTTCCGGCGGAAAGAAGATGGGATGGCGACGATCGAGTTCGTCTTCTGGTTCCCCATCTTCATCATGACGACCTATTCGGCCGTCGAAGTCGGGATCGGGGCCTTCAACCACGCCAACCTCGAGCGTGGCCTGGACGAAACGATCCGCGACGTTCGCCTGAACAACCTCGAAAAGTATACCACCAACGTTCAGGACGGCTGGACCCACACTCTGTTGAAGGACATCGTCTGCGACAAGGCAGGCTACATTCCTGAGTGCAAGGAGAACCTGATCCTGGAAATGACCCGCGTAGACCCGTTTATGGGCAACACGCTGGATCCCAACCCCTACTGTATCGATACCCCCGCAACGATCCGCAACAGCCAGATCTTCGAGCCGGGTACGTCGGACGAACTGATGATCGTCCGCGCCTGCGTCGAGGTAAAGCCGCTGTGGTGGGGTACCATTCTGGGCGCCATCGCGCGAAAAAAGCCCAACGGTATGTACGAACTGCACGCAACAACGGTGTTTGTCTATGAACCGACCTGATCGCTCAATCTTCTCGCTGGCTGTCCGGTATCTGAAACGGTTTTCCCGCAAGGAATCCGGCGTGATCAGTATCGAGGCCGTGATGATCTATCCCCTGCTCTTCTGGGGCATGTGTGCATCCTATACGTTCTTCGACGGATACAAGCAGAGCTCGCGGAATCTCAAGGCGTCTTATGCAATCGCCGACGTCATTTCCCGCGAACGCAATGACATCAACGCGACCTATATGGATACGCTGTACGACCTGCTTCAGCAGATGATGTCAGACCGTTCCGACGTGTCGATGCGCATCTCGTTCCTTCGCTTCGACCTGCCGGATGACCGGCACTATGTGCAGTGGTCCTGTATTCGCGGCGAAAGCTTTGAGGCGTGGACCGACGGCACCATCAGCGAAATCCGGGACAAGCTGCCCATCATGCCGGACAACGGCAAGATGATCCTGGTCGAAGTGAAGGACTTCTATCGCCGTCCCTTCCGCATTGGATACGGCGAAAACGAATTTGCCATGGACAATTTCGTATTCACCCACCCGCGCGTCTACGACAAGATCGACGCACCGGGCGGGTGCTGAGAGCTATTCGGCCTCGGCCAGCATCGCGGAAAGCATTTCTGACAGGAACTTGGTCTCAGCGGCGGACGTCATGCCGCCGACGCCAATACGTCGCCCGACGCGCCACCAAAGGCCCGGGGCCCAAGCCCTGCCCCGTTTGCTACGGGTCGTCAGCAGAAAGCCGTTTGACGGTTTGAAGGCGAACACACCCCGATCCACCCCTTCGATTTCACCAACCTCGGCAATCAGCTTGCCGCTGCCTGTCCGCAATTCCGTGCGCGTCAGCTCGATCCGATCCGCGGTCGCATGCCAGACGCGATGCGCAAGCCAAAGCGCGCCACCTCCGACCACGAACAGGAACAGCTGCCATTCCGGCGCGGGCGGTGCGGCCAGGGCGACATAAGTCACGAACGCGCCCACGGTGACGAGCATTCCCACGCCCATCCACCGCCGTGCCGATGAAGCCTGAATCGTTGCCAGTACGTCTTCTTGCATTTCCAACTCCGCCTTTGCCTGCCCCCCATACCCGCTTTCAGCGACAAGCAACAGGCCAAGACGCACCCGGCGCAATTTTGCACAGAGGCAGTGCTTTCTCGCGAATTGACCGTACTTCAGCGAAAATTAGATAACGGGTCCAGAGACAGGAGATCCAAATGTCGCTCAGACCAACACTCGAAACCCGCAAGGCCGTTCCGACGATGGAAGGCGCTGGTGTAAAGCTTCACCGCGCTTTTGGATTTCAGGATCCGTCCGAACTGGATCCTTTCCTTTTGTTTGATGACTTCCGCAACGAGCACCCGCAGGACTACCAGGCCGGCTTTCCCTGGCATCCCCACCGCGGCATTGAAACCATCACATACGTGCTGTCGGGAACCGTCGATCACAGCGACTCGCTGGGCAACAGCGGCCAACTGGGTGCCGGAGACGTCCAGTGGATGACGGCGGGGTCCGGAATTCTGCATCAGGAAATGCCCAAGGGAAATGCATCCGGGCAGATGCATGGGTTTCAGCTGTGGGGCAACTTGCCCTCGGCTCAAAAGATGACGGCTCCTCGGTACCAGGACGTTCAGGGCAAGGACATTCCCGAAGTGATCGATGATGATGGCACCACCGTGCGGGTCATCGTCGGCAAGTTCTGGGGCAAGACCGGGCCGGTGGACGGTATCGCCGCGGACCCGCAATACCTGGACGTATCGATTCCTGCAGGGGTGAAAAAGACATTCAAGATAGATACTTATCGCCGTGCTTTCGCCTATGTTTTCGATGGGCAGGCCGCTTTCGCCGATGCCTCGCAACCAACCGGCGTTCTGCTTGAGAAGGAAGTCGCCGGGCAAGAGCTGAACATTCGCGACATGTCGGGCAACCGGACGCTGGTGCGCTTTGGTACCGGAGACGAAATAACCGTTCAGGCCGGGCCTGAAGGCGTGCGATTCCTGTTGATCTCGGGTGCGCCAATCAATGAACCGGTAGCGTGGCATGGCCCGATCGTGATGAACACGCGCGCCGAACTCGAGCAGGCGTTTCGGGAGTTGCGCAACGGTACTTTCATCAAGCCGGCGCACTGACTACAGACAGCCGGTAACAGGGCGCGGCCATTCAGGCCGCGACCGCTTTGCGTACCATATCCCAATAGATCTGCTCGACCTCGTCCAGCGACAGCCGTCCACCGGCCCGGTACCACGTCATGACACCATTCAGCATGGCAATCACCGCCAGCGTCGCGATCTTCGCATCCTGAACCGAGAACAGGCCGTCCTTCTGGCCGGCCAGCAGGATGCTCTGCAACGCATCCTCATACCTTCGGCGCAGCTTTTCGATTTCGGCGAAGTTTTCAGGCGTCAGGTTTCGCAGTTCCATGTAGGCGATGAACACTTCGTCCGGTCGCTGCATGTGAAACCGGATGTGGAAACCCACGAATTGCCGCAGGGCGCCCAATGCATCCACCTGTGGTTCCAACGCTTCATAGGCCGCCAGCAGCTCTTGCATGTGGTCCTGCATCAGGCGGAACAGAAGGCTTTGCTTGTCCGGAGTGTAATTGTAAAGCGCACCGGCCTGCACTCCGACCTCCCCCGCGATTTGACGCATGGAAACAGCGGCATAGCCATGCCGTGCAAACAATCCCAGGGCAGCCTCGCGGATACGGGGCCCGGTGATATCGGAGTGAGAGCCTTGAGTACGTGCCATGGATCCATCGTATATGAACGTACGTTCATATAGAACCCAGCTTGAACCGTTCATGCAAAAAGTGCATCACGTTCAGGTTCCTCACTGTTCGGGTCGCAAAATGAAAGCTGTTTCCGTCATCCTGCCGCTGCTCCTCTTGGCCGCGTGCGCAGATATTCCCGAGTTGGAGGGAAGCGAAGCAGCCTCGGTAAAGGCCGCGCCCTACCCCAAGCTGATCCCGTTGACCCAGGTCAACGTGCCGCCCGTCGACCCGGTGAACGAGGCAGCCGCCGTGGAAGAAGAATTGGAACAACGGGCCGAGCGGCTGTCGCAAAAGGCACAGGCACTCCAGAACGCCGAGACCCAGTAAGCCCC
Source organism: Ruegeria sp. BC2 (assembly GCF_056539245.1). Taxonomy (NCBI): domain Bacteria; kingdom Pseudomonadati; phylum Pseudomonadota; class Alphaproteobacteria; order Rhodobacterales; family Roseobacteraceae; genus Ruegeria; species Ruegeria sp. BC2. The sequence goes on along the minus strand of NZ_JBQFUQ010000001.1, from coordinate 741,913 downwards.
GTACGCTCGCCCACTGCGCAACAACTCTGTCCCTGACGGATTGCACCGCCGCGTTGAACCAGCTATGGCAGCCGACAAAGGACCTTGCGTCCAACAGGCAGACTTCGAGCGGAAAGGAACCCACGGAATGACACAGGCGCTACGGCTTGGAATTGCTGGCTTGGGAACCGTGGGTGTGGGCGTCGTCAAGATCGTGCGCCGTCATGCCGAATTGCTCCAAGCACGCACTGGTCGTCCGATCGAGATCGTTGCCGTTTCGGCGCGCGACGCCGCCAAAGATCGCGGGGTGAACCTGTCCGGCTTCGCGTGGGAAACCGACCCTGTGGCCTTGGCCAAGCGCGACGACATCGATGTGTTCGTCGAACTGATGGGGGGTGAAAATGGCCCGGCAAAGGCTTCGGTTGAGGCGGCGTTGGCCAGCGGCAAGGATGTGGTCACCGCAAACAAGGCGCTGCTGGCCATTCACGGCCAGGCATTGGCGGAACAGGCCGAAGCCGCGAGCCGCGTGATCCGGTTCGAGGCCGCCGTGGCCGGAGGAATTCCGGTCATAAAATCCCTGACCGAAGGGTTGGCCGGGAATGACATCAAGCGCGTCATGGGCGTGATGAATGGCACCTGCAACTATATCCTGACCCGAATGCAGTCGCAGGGATTGGGCTACAACGCCCTGTTCGAGGAGTGCGCTCAGTTGGGGTATCTCGAAGCGGATCCCAACCTTGACGTTGGCGGCATCGACGCGGCGCACAAGTTGGCGCTGTTGGCCTCTATCGCGTTTGGAACAAAGCCGAATTTCGACGGGATTGAGATCGAGGGCATTCAGCATATCAGCCTGGATGACATCCATCAGGCCGACGATATGGGCTACCGCATCAAGCTGTTGGGCGTTGCGCAGCGCACGCCGCGCGGGCTTGAACAACGGATGCAACCCTGCCTGGTACCCAGTGACTCGCCTTTGGGGCAGCTGGAAGGCGGCACGAACATGGTGGTCATTGAGGGCGACGCCGTCGAACAGATCGTTTTGCGCGGACCCGGCGCTGGCGAAGGCCCGACGGCCAGTGCGGTGATGGGGGATGTTTGCGACCTGGCGCGGGGCCTGCGGATTTCCACCTTTGGTCAACCCGCCACGTCGCTGGTCGACTCCAAGCCCGCAATCACCGGCCTGCCTGCCCCTTATTATCTGCGCCTTGCATTGCTGGACAAACCAGGTGCGCTGGCCAAGGTGGCCGCGATTCTGGGCAATGCCGGCGTTTCAATCGACCGGATGCGCCAATACGCACATGCCGAGGACACGGCACCGGTACTGATCGTTACACACAAGACCACACGCGCCACGCTGGACGTTGCGTTGGAGGACTTGCGCACCACGGATGTGGTTGCGGGCGAACCGGTAGCTCTGCGTATCGAGCAGGTTTGAACCCTTGCGGCCTGCGCCACGAGCAGGCTATGCCAGTCAGGACGTCTTCGCTTTACCAAAGGATTACATCGCATGAGCGCTGCCAAAATCGATTTCAACGACCGCCTTCTGTCCCTTGGACTTGCGCGCGTGGCTGAGCAGGCCGCTCTGGCCTCGGCCTCGCTGGTCGGACGCGGAGACGAGAAAGCCGCCGACCAGGCCGCGGTCAACGCGATGCGTGAACAGCTGAACCTGCTGGATATCGCTGGCGTGGTAGTCATCGGTGAAGGCGAACGCGACGAAGCGCCGATGCTGTATATCGGCGAAGAGGTCGGCACCGGCAACGGCCCGGGCGTGGACATCGCTCTGGACCCGCTCGAGGGTACGACGCTGACCGCAAAAGATATGCCCAACGCCTTGACCGTCATCGCGATGGGTCCGCGCGGTTCGATGCTGCACGCGCCAGACGTCTACATGGACAAGCTGGCGATCGGGCCGGGCTTCCCCGAGAACGTGGTGACACTGGACATGTCCCCGCGGGAAAGGGTCGAGGCACTGGCCAAGGCCAAAGGATGCACCCCCGAGGACATTACCGTTTGCATACTGGAACGTCCGCGCCATGAGGCGATGATCGCCGAGGTGCGCGAAACCGGCGCTGCGATCCGCCTGATCACCGACGGTGACGTTGCAGGCGTCATGCACTGTGCCGAGTCCGAGACGACCGGCATCGACATGTACATGGGCCAGGGTGGCGCGCCCGAAGGCGTTCTGGCGGCCGCCGCGCTGAAATGCATGGGTGGCCAGATCTTTGGCCGTCTGATGTTCCGCAATGATGATGAACGCGGTCGGGCGGCCAAAGCCGGTATTACCGATCTTGATCGTGTCTATGCCCGCGACGAGATGGTCACCGCCGATGTGATCTTTGCGGCGACCGGTGTCACCGGCGGGTCGCTGCTGCCGCGGATCAAGCGGGAACCGGGTTGGGTCGAGACGACGACCCTGCTGATGCGCTCGAAAACCGGATCGGTGCGGCGCATGTCCTACCGCACCCCCATTTGGCCGCATGTCGAAGGCTGAGGGGCCCCGCAGACACAACCGTTCAAGGGCCGGGTCCGACAGGATTCGGCCCTTTTTAGGAGAAGTGCATTGAGCTTTCTGGGTGTTGAACAGTCGTTGACGGGCCGCCGGTGGATTGGTCCATCGCCTGAATTGGACCGGGCCGCCGAGATGCTGGCCCAGCAGACCGACCTGCCCCGCCCCCTGTGCCAGGTGCTGGCACGGCGCGGTGTCCCGCCGATGGAGGCCGAGAGCTTTCTGTCTCCAAAACTGCGCGACCTTCTTCCCGATCCTCGCAGCCTGCGCGACATGGAGATCGCCGCAACGCGGTTCCTGAAAGCGGTGCGGGACAACCAGCGCATCGCCGTTTTCGCCGATTATGACGTCGACGGTGGAAGCTCGGCAGCCCTGTTGCTGGTTTGGCTCAGGCAGATGGGGCGTAAGGCGACCTTGTATGTGCCTGATCGTATCGACGAGGGCTATGGCCCCAACGCCCCCGCCATGAGCCAGCTTGCTGAAACGCATGATCTGATCATCTGCGTTGACTGCGGCACGCTCAGCCACGAAGCAATTGCCGCCGCCAAGGGGGCCGATGTGATCGTTCTCGATCACCACCTGGGCGCCGAAACGCTGCCGGATTGCGTGGCCGTGGTGAACCCCAACCGCCAGGATGAACGCGGTGACCTGGCCCATCTGTGTGCTGCAACCGTGGTCTTTCTGATGCTGGTTGAGGCCGGGCGCCAACTGCGCGAGGCCAACGCCCAAGGCCCTAACCTGATGGCGATGCTGGACTTGGTCGCGCTGGCGACCGTGGCAGACGTGGCACCTCTGATCGGGATCAACAGGGCGCTGGTTCAGCAGGGTTTGAAAGTGATGGGGCAGCGGCAACGCCCCGGACTGGTTGCGCTGTCCGAAGTGGCGCGCATGGATTCGGCGCCCAACAGTTACCATCTGGGTTTTCTGCTTGGGCCGCGCATCAATGCCGGCGGTCGGGTTGGGCAGGCAGACCTCGGCGCGCGGCTGCTCAGCACCGACTGGGTGACCGAGGCCGAGGCCTTGTCCCGGCGCCTTGATGACCTGAATACCGAAAGGCGCGACATCGAAAATGCGGTCCGCGCCGCAGCGCTGGCGCAGGCCGAAGAACGTGGACTGGATGCGCCGCTGGTGTGGGCCGCAGGTGACGGCTGGCATCCCGGCGTCGTAGGGATCGTGGCGGCTCGCCTGAAAGAGGCGTCGAACCGTCCCGCCGTCGTGATTGGTTTCGACGGTGACGAAGGCAAAGGCTCGGGCCGTTCGGTCTCGGGTGTCGATCTTGGCGCATCAATCCACCGGTTGGCCGCCGAGGGTTTGTTGGTCAAGGGCGGCGGTCACAAGATGGCTGCAGGTCTGACCGTGATGCGCGACCAGCTGGAACCGGCGATGGAGAGACTGTCGGAGTTGCTGGCGAAACAGGGGGCGGGCCAAGCCGGTCCGGCCGACCTCAAGCTGGATGGCGCGCTGATGCCCGGGGCGGCCTCGGTTGATCTGATCGAAAAGATCGAGCAGGCCGGCCCATTTGGCGCCGGGGCCCCTGCCCCTCGATTTGCAATGCCCGACCTGCAGGTCCGCTTTGCCAAGCGGGTCGGAGAAACCCATCTGAAGCTGTCGCTGTCGGACGGAATGGGTGGTGGGCTGGACGCGATTGCATTTGGTGCCTTTGACGGACCGATGGGCGAAAGGCTGTCAAATCACGGTGGCGCGCGGTTCCATTTTGCCGGTCGGCTCGAGGTCAATACATGGGGTGGAAGGCAAAGCGTGCAGTTGCGCCTGGAAGACGCGGCCGATGCAAATTGACCGCTGACGCCACTGCCTTTTTTGACCCGCAAAAAAGTTTCCTGGCCGTGCGTTTTTCGTCTTGCGGGTGGGGGGCGTAATCCGTAAAAGGCCCTCCACAAGCCAGCGTGGCCCGTTCGTCTATCGGTTAGGACGCCAGGTTTTCAACCTGGAAAGAGGGGTTCGATTCCCCTACGGGCTGCCACTTGTGCTTGGGCAATGCTGACGTGGCCCGTTCGTCTATCGGTTAGGACGCCAGGTTTTCAACCTGGAAAGAGGGGTTCGATTCCCCTACGGGCTGCCATTTTCACCCCTGAGAAACGCAAATCGCGCGCTACTACTGCGGCGCCTTTCTGCATCCAGATTTGCAGCTCGACCAAGCGGTGACGCCAAAAAATCCATAACGAAGCGTGATCGGCATGCTCTTTTCGCCTGGCAGATGACGCCACGTCGAGTGGGTTAAAAACCATATATTTTCAATGCTATAGTCGTTGAATTCGTTGGGTCGAACAGGCCAATTTCGCCATTTACTAATTTTTTAGTTTGACAGACTCGCGAAAAATCGCTGATGCTGTTCGTCATCCGGTTCGCGCCGGAGAACCATAAATTTTGGGAGGAGAAAGATGCGGAAACATCTTTTGTCCGCAGTGGCGGCGGCTGCCGTCATTGCGGGGCACGGTCCTGTTTGGGCCGACGAAGCCGCAGCACAGCGCTGGGTCGACGACGAATTCCAACCATCCACCTTGTCGAAAGACGAGCAGATGGCGGAAATGCAGTGGTTCATCAAGGCTGCCGAACCGTATGCCGGGATGGAGATCAACGTTCTGTCCGAAGGTATCCCGACCCACTCGTATGAATCCGAAGTTCTGACGAAGGCGTTCGAGGAAATCACCGGCATCAAGGTCAACCACCAGATCCTGGGTGAAGGTGAGGTCGTTCAGGCCGTTCAGACGCAGATGCAGACCGGACGGAACCTGTATGACGGCTATGTCAACGACAGTGACTTGATCGGTACGCACTCGCGCCTGCAACTGGCCTATCCCCTGTCGGACATGATGGCGGGTGATTGGGCGGCGACAACCTCGCCGACGCTGGACCTGGATGACTTCATGGGTATCCAGTTCACCACCGGTCCCGACGGCAAGCTGTACCAGCTGCCCGACCAGCAATTCGCCAACCTGTACTGGTTCCGCAAGGACTGGTTCGATGACGAAGCCAACAAGGCCGCATTCAAGGAAAAATACGGCTATGATCTGGGCGTTCCGGTCAACTGGTCTGCCTACGAGGATATCGCCGAATTCTTCACCAATGACGTGAAGGAAGTCGACGGTGTCGCGATCTATGGCCACATGGACTACGGCAAGCGCGCGCCTGACCTTGGCTGGCGGATGACCGACGCCTGGCTGTCGATGGCCGGTGCCGGCGACAAGGGCGAGCCGAACGGTGTGCCCGTCGACGAATGGGGCATCCGCATGGAAGCGGGCACTTGTAACCCGGTCGGCGCCTCGGTGTCGCGGGGTGGTGCCGCAAACGGCCCGGCGGCCGTTTACGCGATCCGCAAATGGGACGAGTGGTTGCGGGCCTATGCGCCTCCGGGTGCGGCGTCCTACGACTTCTACCAGTCGCTGCCCGCTCTGTCGCAAGGCAACGTGGCCCAGCAGATTTTCTGGTACACGGCCTTTACCGCCGACATGGTCAAGCCCAAGTCCGAAGGCAACAATACCGTCGATGATGAGGGCAACCCGCTGTGGCGGATGGCGCCCAGCCCGCATGGCCCCTATTGGGAAGAAGGCCAGAAGGTTGGCTATCAGGACGTGGGATCGTGGACTTTCCTGAAGTCCACCCCGTCGGATCGGGCACAGGCCGCGTGGCTGTACGCTCAGTTCGTGACGTCCAAGACTGTCGATGTGAAGAAGTCCCATGTGGGCCTGACCTTCATCCGCGACAGCTCGGTCAACCACGAGTCCTTCACCGAACGCGCACCCAAGCTGGGTGGTCTGGTCGAGTTCTATCGCTCGCCCGACCGTGTGGCCTGGTCGCCGACCGGCATCAACGTTCCCGACTATCCGAAGCTGGCCCAAATCTGGTGGCAGCAGATCGGTGACGTGAACTCGGGCGCCTTCACCCCGCAAGAGGCGATGGACCGTCTGGCTGAAGAGATGGACATCACCATGGCCCGCATGCAGGCCGCGGATGAAAGCGCCGGTGTCTATGGCGGCTGTGGTCCGCGCCTGAACGAACCGCAGGATCCGGCCTTCTGGCTGGAGAAGCCGGGCGCGCCGAAAGCCAAGCTGGAGAACGAGAAGCCGCAAGGCCAGACCGTCAACTACGACGAACTGGTGGCACGCTGGCAGTCCCAGTAAGCCACTACTCCCCGGGGGGCGCCGGTACCGGCGCCCCTTACCAACCAAGACCAAACAGCGTTGCCACGCGCTGCGGGATCGGAACCCACGGACATGATCGAACTACAAAACGCAACCAAGCGGGTCGGCACCGTTACCCATATCAAACCCACGTCCCTGACGCTGCAGACCGGCCATTTCAACGTGCTGCTGGGCGCGACCGGGTCGGGCAAGACCTCTCTGATCAAGATGATGGCCGGCCTGGATCCGATTGCCTCGGGCAAGGTCCTGATGGATGGGCAGGACGTGACCCGGCTGAGCACACAAAAACGCAAGATCAGCCTCGTGCACCAGTTCTTCGTGAACTACCCGCATATGACTGTATTCGACAACATCGCCTCGCCCCTGCGCGTGGCCGGAATGGCGCAATCCGAGATCGAAGGCCGCGTGGAAGAAGCCGCTGACCTGCTGCAACTGCGCCCGATGCTGCACCGTCGTCCGCATGAACTGTCGGGCGGTCAACAGCAACGCACCGCACTGGCCCGCGCCATCGCCAAGGACAGCCGCGCCGTGTTCCTGGACGAGCCGCTGGCCAATCTGGACTACAAGCTGCGCGAGGAACTGCGCGAGCAACTGCCCGAGCTGTTCGCCGGGCGCGGCGCCGTGGTGGTCTATGCCACCTCCGAACCCGAAGAGGCGCTGCTGCTGGGCGGCTACACCGCCTTGATGGAAGACGGCCGCGTGACCCAGTTCGGCCCGACCGCGGACATCTATCGCAACCCGGAAAACCTCGCGGCCGCGCGGGTGTTCTCCGATCCGCCCATCAACGTGGCCCGCGTCACGATCACCGGTGGCCAGGTTCAGTTGGCCGGTGGCGGCACATGGCGGCTGAGCGAAGGCATCAGCCTGTCCGACGGGGAATACAAGGTCGCCGTGCGCCCGCACCGCGTCACCCCCGTGCGCGCATCGGCCGATGATGTCGAACTGACCGGGCGCGTGATCGTGACCGAGCTGTCCGGGTCCGACTCCAGCGCGCATTTCCAGCATGGCGAGGACGCCTGGGTGTCTCTGGCCGCAGGGGTCCACCCCTATCAGGTGGGCGAGGACCACACATTCTACATGAACCCGGCCCATTGCCGGTATTTCGGCCAAGACGGCAAAAGGGTGGCCTGACATGGCACAGATCAAGCTTGCAAACCTCAAACACAGCTACATGCCGTCGCCGCAAGGCCCGCAGGACTATGCGCTGAAGGAGATCGACGTGACCTGGCGTGATGGCGGGGCCTATGCTCTGCTGGGGCCATCGGGCTGCGGCAAGTCCACGCTGCTGAACATCATCTCGGGGCTGCTGACCCCATCCGAGGGGCAGATCCTGTTCGACGACCGCGACGTGACCGCCCTGCCCCCCGATCAGCGCAACATCGCGCAGGTGTTCCAGTTCCCGGTGATCTACGACACGATGACCGTGGGCGAAAACCTGGCCTTTCCGCTCAAGAACCGCGGCGTCGATCCCGCGACGATCAAGCGCCGCGTCGACGAGATCGCCGAGATGCTGGATGTCACCGACATGCTGAACACCCGCGCGAGCGGCCTCAGCCCGGACAACAAGCAGAAGATCTCGATGGGGCGCGGTCTGGTCCGCGACGACGTGAACGCGGTGATGTTCGACGAGCCATTGACCGTGATCGACCCGCATCTGAAATGGAAGCTGCGGTCCAAGCTGAAAGAGCTGCACCAGCGCGTCAAGGCGACGATGATCTATGTCACCCACGACCAGACCGAAGCGCTGACCTTCGCCGACGAGGTCGTGGTGATGCAGGAAGGCGAAGTGGTCCAGATCGGCACCCCGGTCGAGCTGTTCGAACGCCCGCAGCACACGTTCGTGGGCCATTTCATCGGCTCGCCCGGCATGAACGTACTGCCCTGCGAGGCCCGCGGCGACCGCGCCCTGTTCGAAGGGCACGAGGTGGCGCTGGAAGGTCCGGTCAGCGGCAGTGGCGGCCGCACAGATCTGGGCATCCGGCCCGAATATGTGGGTTTCGGCCCCGAGGGCATTCCGGCCCATGTCACCAAGGTGGCCGATATCGGCCGGCATTTTGTGGTCAGTGCCATGGTCGGCAACACCGCGTTGAAGGCGGTGACCGAACACGCGCCCCCCGAGCCCGGATCGCAAGTCTTTCTGAAATTCAAACCTGAACAGACGCGCGTGTATCGCGACGGCTGGATCGCAACCGAGGAGCGCGCCCGATGAGAACGGAAAACCAGAAAGCGTGGTTCTTTGTCCTGCCGGTGCTGGCGCTGGTGGCGTTCAACGCGCTGGTGCCGATGATGACGGTGGTCAACTACTCGGTGCAGGAAACCTTTGGCAACAACCAGTTCTTCTGGGAAGGGCTGGGCTGGTTCGAACAGATCCTGCGGTCCGACCGGTTCCAGGCGGCGCTGGGGCGGCAGTTCCTGTTCACCGCGCTGATCCTGATGATCGAGGTGCCGCTGGGCATCATCGTGGCCTTGTCGATGCCGCGCAAGGGCTTTTGGGTGCCGGTCTGCCTGGTCCTGATGGCCCTGCCGATGCTGATCCCGTGGAACGTGGTCGGCTCGATGTGGAACATCTTCACCCTGCCCAAGATCGGCCTGCTGGGGTATTTCCTGAACGACGTGCTGGGCATCAACTATGACATGACCCAACAGCCGCTGTCGGCCTGGATCACCATCGTGGTGATGGATGTCTGGCACTGGACCTCGTTGATGGTGCTGCTGTGCTATGCTGGTCTGGTTTCGATCCCTGACGCCTATTACCAGGCGGCCAAGATCGACGGGGCAAGCCCCTGGTCGGTGTTCCGCTATATCCAGCTGCCCAAGATGAAGACGGTTCTGACCATCGCGGTGCTGCTGCGGTTCATGGACAGTTTCAACATCTACACCGAACCCTTCGTTTTGACCGGGGGCGGCCCCGGCAACTCGACCACTCTGCTGTCGATCGACCTGGTGAAGATCGCGCTGGGACAGTTCGACCTTGGCCCCGCGGCCGCGATGAGCCTGATCTATTTCGCCATCACGCTGCTGGTTTCCTGGGTCTTCTACACCCTCATGACAAAGGATGACGCGCAATGAAGAAGCGGTCTCTCATCCCGATCCTGTATATCGCGTTCCTGATGCTGCCAATCTATTGGCTGGTGGCGATGTCCTTCAAGACCACGAACGAGATCCTGTCAGGCTTTTCCCTTTTTCCCCAGACCTTTACGCTGGAGAATTACATCACCATCTTCACCGATCCGACGTGGTATTGGGGCTATATCAACTCGATCACCTACGTGACGATCAACACGGTGCTTTCGGTCTGCGTGGCCTTGCCCGCGGCCTACGCGTTCTCGCGCTATCGGTTCCTGGGCGACAAGCAGCTGTTTTTCTGGCTGCTGACCAACCGCATGGCCCCGGCGGCCGTGTTCGCCCTGCCCTTCTTCCAGCTGTATTCGTCGATCCATCTATTCGACACCTACCTGGCTGTGGCGCTGGCGCACACGCTGTTCAACGTGCCGCTGGCGGTGTGGATCTTGGAAGGCTTCATGCGCGGCATTCCGAAAGAGCTGGATGAAACCGCCTATGTCGACGGCTATTCCTTCCCGCGGTTCTTCGTCACGATCTTCCTGCCCAATATCAAGGCGGGCGTCGGCGTGGCGGCGTTCTTCTGCTTCATGTTCTCGTGGGTGGAAATGCTGCTGGCCAAGACCCTGACGGCGGTCGAGGCCAAACCCATCGCCGCCGTGATGACCCGCACCGCGTCCAGCGCCGGCTACGAGCTGGGCCTGCTGGCCGCCGCCGGCACCCTGACCATCATCCCCGGCGCCATAGTCATCTGGTTTGTCCGCAACTACATCGCGCGCGGCTTCGCGATGGGACGTGTATGAGGTTCGACATGCGCAAACTCCTTCTCTCCCTTTCCCTGCTCGCCCCGTCATCGGCGCTGGCGCAAGCCAAGGCCGGCTGGGGCAATGTCGGTCAGGAAGAACCCAAGGGCTTTTCCTGGACCGACCCGCTGTGGCCAGACTTCTGGATGGCCTGGACCCCGGCAACGCTGGCGGTTTTCGTGGGCATCTTTTCGGCCATCGCCCTGATCGGCGTGCTCGAGGTGGTCAAGTTCCGCGACGGGATCGAACGCCGGGGCGTGCTGGGCCTGACCACCACGTTGGGCGACCGGCTGTTCATCACCCTGCTGGGTTCGGCCTACATCTTTCTGGCCTGGCTGGGGCTGGTCGGCCAACCGGTCTGGACCCCGCTTTTCCTGTCGATCGGCTGGGGCATTTTCGTTTTCTGGAAAGTTTAGGCTTTGCGTAACCGCGAAAGGATGCTTGTCTAGCAAGCATAACAGGCAAAATGGTGACACCGAGACCGATGCGAAAGAGAAAGACAGGAAATCTGCTGACCGAGGTCGAACTGGAGTTCATGAACGAACTCTGGGCACTTGGCGAAGGCTCGGTACGCGACGTGCTGGACCGGCTGCCGCCCGAGCGGAACCTGGCCTATACCTCGGGCGCAACGATCCTGCGCATCCTGGATGAAAAGGGTTTTGTCCAAAGCCGCAAGGACGGCAAAACCCTGATCTACCGCCCGCTGCTTGAAAAAGACACCTATCAGGCGCGGTCGCTGCAGAACCTGTCCCGCACGTTGTTCGATGACACCCCGGCCTCGCTGGTGGCACGTCTTGTCGATGACGCCGGCCTGACCGAAGCTGATCTGGAGGAAATTCGAGCACTGGTAGAGAGGAGACTGCAAAATGACAGCGGTTAAACCGGTTCTCGATGTATTTCTCGACCTGAACGTGGTGCTGGTTCTTTCGGTACTCATCTGGTTGGGCGCCCGCATGGCCGTTGCCCGAACGCGCCTTCGGCACGACTACATGACACAGCTGCGCGTGTTGAAGGTTCTGTGCGTCTGCGTCATGCTCAGCCCTGTTCTGGCCCTTGGGGTCACGGCAGCCGCCGGTTTTTTCTGGCCGGGTCAGGCCGTTTCCATCGGTGATATTGCAGTAGCGGCGTATTTGCGCGGTGAAATCGCGATGCCGGCTACACAATTCGAAGCTCTGCTGAACACGCGCGAACGTTGGGTTGACACGGTTCTGTCCGGACAAAGCGCCCTTGTGACGGCCGTGCTGGTGCTGCTGGCCCTGGCCGCCGCCCGGATGCTGGTCCGCACCGTCCGGGATGCGCTGGCGATCCGCGATACGGTGGTATCCAGCTTCCTGTGGCGGCGTTCGGCCAACGTGGACATCCGCTTGTCCGATCGGATCACGGTTCCATTTGCCGTACGCGGGGCGCGTCGCCGCCATGTCGTTCTGCCCAGCCATCTGTTGGACACCCCCCGTGAACTGCGATTTGCCCTGGCGCATGAATTGCAGCACGTTCGCGCCCGGGATGTCGAATGGGAGATTGCGTTTGAGGCCGTGCGACCGCTGCTGTTCTGGAACCCCGCCTACTGGGTTTTGAAATACCAGTTCAGCCGATTGCGCGAACTGGCCTGCGACCAGTCCGTCGTCACCCGGCGCGGGATCGACGCGCGCGACTATACCGACTGTCTGCTGGACTATTGCGCCCGCACCGTCGCACAAGGCCGGCCACGGGTTTTGAACGTGGCGCTGGTCTCGGGTGGCAAGGCAAAACGGGTTCTGAAACAGCGCGTGATCGCGCTGGCTGATGCGCCCTCGTTCTCGGCACCGTTGCCGGCAATCTTCATGGGTTCGGCCCTGCTGTTTGCTGTTCTGCTGGCCTTGGGTGCAGCCACGATCCGCCAGACTCAGGATTGGAGCCATGACCGGCTGATGTTGTCGACCGTCGTGAACCTTGAACGGCTCGAGGCACGCAATCAGGGCAACTGATCGGCAACACCCGGATCCATCCTGTTGCTGGCCCGACCGCTGAACACGGGTCGCTCGAGCGGGCGGCCCAGCGCTTGGACGTGCCGCCAGAGGAACACCGCCCAACACGCTCCCCAAGCCAGGGCCGCGGGTACGTCTGCAGAGGACGTCCGCAAAACCGCGGCAAGGCACAGCAAAGCGTATACAATACTATCGATCGCACTGGGGCGCAGCCGGCCGCAACGGCGCGCGACCGCACGGGCAGCTACGGCATAGATCGCGCAGCTGACCGCTCCGACCGTCAGAACGTGCAACGCATCATGGGCCGCCAGCAAGTCGGGGAAGTACAGCGAAGCCGCCAACAGGGACAGACCAGCGGGCAACCACGCAAAGGCAATATGAAGCATCGCCAGCAATCCATCCTGAAGAACTGCCGTTGAATGCCAGAGCCACAGACGCCCACCTTCGCACCCGGTGCAGATCACAAGAAGGACGCCGATAAGCGGACCATCGGCGACGGAAACAAGTCCGAAAAGCACCGCAGTCAAAGCCAGAGCTGCCGCCGAAGCGTCCCCCAATGCCCTCGCGCACCGAAACTTTTGCGCGGCGGTTGGGCTTTGGTGCGTCCAATTCCATGTGAAAGCAGCGATCATGCGCCCACCGACAACCGACACCAAAAGTGCCACAAGCAAAACTGAGGAGAAGGACGGCGCAGACCCAGTTAGAAAGGCAATCTGGCAGATGAACAACAAAAGGGCGAAAAGCGCCTGAAGCCCTCCGGCAACCGCGCGCTCGCGCAGTGCAGCCCAAGCGAGACGACCGGCGAGAAAGAGCAAGAACGCCGTGCCCGTTGGGACGATGAACATGGGTTCGCTTCCAAGCGCGCCGATGGCAGCCAATCGGGACATCGCCCAAAGCGCGAACAGCAACAAACTGCCGGTCGGCGTGACAATATAGCTCCCAGGCCAGCTGCGCATCGCCGTAAGCGAATAGCCCGCGAATGCCGCACCGACGAAGCCGAACAGCATTTCATGCGCATGCCAGGCGTACAGCCCCGGCAACGGCGACCAATGGGTGATGAAATCCTGCCCCAGAAACAGGCCGCTCACCCCCAGAAGGGCAGCCGCCCCCGCCGCAGGAAACATTATCCGATGAGGCGAGGACAGCATGGTTTCCGATCATGCAAGGGACGCCTGGGCTATCCTGCGGTAGCCGGCCTGACCGTGGTAGAACCCATTGCTGAACGGCGTATCCGCACAAACCTGCTGCAACCGGGCTTCGGCCGCCACGGTCGACATGCTTTGATCCAGCACCGCCCGGTAAACCTCGGCGACGGCGACCATGTCCACGGCCTGCGGCATCAATCGCAGATGGCTCACACCATCGGCAACCAGTTGGGGCAGTTCCTGCAGCAGGATCAGATACCCTTCGGATTGGGTCTGGATCCCGTTGATGCGCAGGATCGGCTGCTCATCCCTCGTACACAGTGGCATCCCGTCGGGGTCTTCTTCGCAGACGAATTGGCAATTGTCCTTTGTCCGCCCGTGCGAGCGCGCGTGATAGCACCGCGCCGAAACGGCCAGCGACGCCCGGCCAAAGACCTGCACTTCAACCCCGAGACCCAAGTCGCGCGCCATTCGCGCCGCGACGGCGATCGAGGGCGCTGGCAACTCGGTGGGCAGGCAGACATGCGTCGCCCCCTTTGACGCCATCCAGCGGATTGTGGCCTCGTTATAGGCATTCATGAATGGGCCGATGCGATGCGGTCGCGTACCGCGTGCATACAGTCCCGCAGCGTTGTTGATTTCGATCTCGGGCGACTCCATCTCAGACAGGTCTTCGGTGGCCTTGCGCTCTCGCTTCAGCATCACTTCGGCCAAGGAGGACAAAATCACCTTTTTACCCGCGCGTTCGAGCCTTTCGATGATGGACGGCAGTTCGGCCTCTTGAAACGGGGCGCGTTTTGAACAGATGACCTCGCCCAGATAGACCTCATCCACCGGAGCTTCGTCGGCGACACGCGCATAGAAATCCCGGCGTTGGTCAGCCGACCAGTGATAGGCGATCGGGCCCAATGTAAGTTTCGTCATCGTTTCACCGCCATTTCTTCGTGGCAAAAGCGCCTTGCGTCTGTTTCTGACCCTCGGTCAGTGCGACGAGGTTCCCGATATCCGCTTCGCGACCCGCCCGGATATCGTCGACAGCGTTTCGAAATGCAGACACCACGGACCGGACATAACTCTTGGACCTTTGCCGCCCTTCGATCTTGAACGCATGCACCCCGGCATCGATCAACTCAGGCAGAAGGCGGGCTAGGTTCAGGCTGATCGGTTCCTCGAACGCATAGTACCCGTCCGGACGATGTGCGACCTGATAGCGGCCTTTGCAAATCGTCGGATAACCGGCCTTCTCATCTGGCCCGAACCGGTCGATGGTAAAGCCAGCCAACTTCGATGACATCGAACCATCGGCATCGCGCACGTACTCCACGTCGGACGCCGGCGAACAGACGCCATCGAGGTTCGTGGACTGCCCAGTCAGATAATTCGTCAGGCTGCAGCGCCCTTCGACCATCAGACCGTGATTTCCGAAGATGAAGGTTTCGATCTCACAGGGGATTTCTTTTCGGATCTGCTGGATTTCGGGGATGGTCAAAATACGGGGCAGGACCACGCGTTTGACACCGAAATTCTCGCAATAGTAGCGGATCGCCTCGGGTGACGACGCTGCAGCCTGTACCGACAGGTGCAAGCGCATCTGTGGATGGGTTCGGGCGATGTAGTCGGCCACGCCCATATCAGCCACGATGAAGGCATCAACGCCGATCCGCGCACCGGTGTCGGCAGCGTGCCGCCAAAGGTCGACCTTGCCCGCCGGGGGATAAGTGTTGAGTGCCAGAAGGACCTTGGCACCCTTGGCATGGGCATAAGCGACCGCCTCCTCCAATTCCTGCGGCGTGAAATTCAGCCCCGGAAAATTCCGGGCGTTGGTGGCGTCCTGAAAGCCGCAATAGACGGCGTCGGCCCCGGCATCGACCGCTGTGCGCAGGGCAGCGGGAGTTCCGGCGGGGCATATCAATTCGGCGAGGCTCATGAAGCAGTAGCTCCTTCTACTTCTTGGTAATTTCGACGCAACCGGGACAGGATCGCGCGGCCAGGCGGGCCGAACATGTCCGCAGCCTCCTGAGCGATGGATCCATCCATGTCGTCCAATGCATTGCGCAAACGGACGACGGCCTCGGTATCTCCAGTGATCTCCAGATCGCGCGAGAAAAAGGCCGCGTCGCCGTCCTGTTCCGCATCAACCAGCTCCAACAGCAGCAGGAACCGCCCTCGGATAATGGCTGTTGCGTCAGGCAGCATCGACCGCGGTACGGCACGAAAGCTCAGGTTTTGAGGATCCGGACGCAGATGCAGCGCGAACGGCAGCTCGATCGGGTCGATCAGGAAATCGGCGCTTTGATACGGGCCAAGTCGGGCAAACAGCGCAGGGTGTTCCTGCGCGACCCTACGGACCACCCGCGCGAGAATGGGCTGAACCGCCAAACTGGCCAAACGCGAAACGATTGCCTGTCCCGGCGGCCTTGGCCTGTTCGTTGTCTGTGTTGGGCTCACCATATGCTGCATGTACTGCCTCATCCGTTTGGCTGTTGTATTTGTGCGGGTTCAACCCGGTGCCGCCGTGTTTCGGCCTTGCGCGATGGAGCATCGGCACCATTCGACCACAACGTCCTCGATGGGCGGCAGGAGTTTGGCGGTTCCTCCGGCAAACTGATCGAAGGCGGCGCGATGGGTTTTGCTCACGCCGATCAGGACCGGAATATCCCGCGCCAAGGCCTCGGCAATGAGGGTGCGAAATCCGCGCCCCTCGGCCTCACTGAGACCAAATTTGTTCAGCAGAACGATGTCGCAACCGTCATCTCGCAACCGAGCGGTCGCGATGCCGACCACGTCTTCGATCGCACCGGCGTCCATGCGACACGCGCCTGAGCCCGAACCCAGATCCTGCGTGATCCGGATATTGGGACCATGCGGCAGCAGTCCAAGCGTTGTCTCACAAAACTGGGCGCCAGTATCCGGAATGTTCACACGCAACGCTCCGAGCAAGCACAGACCTTCTTCCTGCAATCGCGCGGCCACTGTCGCCAGCAAATGATCCGTTCCGCCTGCCTCACTTGCGTCGACACCTGCAAGAAGCATGATTGATCCCCTCTACCGTTCGAACCGTGGAAACAGGACCTGGTTTTCAAGCATCATGTGCCGGTCAAGATCCGCCAAAAGGTTCCGCAGCCCATCGTAAAGCCGTCGCCAAGACCCGCAGGCATGTGCGGGCGGTGTCAGGTCATGGGTGACATGCCGGATCAGAGCGATACTCTCGGCGTGGCCATCGTGATCGGCGCGCATAACCCGGATCGGGTTTTCGATACCTTCCATGCCGCCCATGCGCATGGCGGGAAACAGGACGATCTCTTCTTTTGCCATGTGCGTTTCCGTTTCGGCCGCCAGTTCGGCCAGGGCGCGGACCAACCCTCGGGGGGCTTGGGGGTCGTCTCGGTGAACCAAGGCCACGCGTTCGGCAAGATGTTGAAGCTGTTCAAGCTCGGTCCGGTGTGTTTCGTGATACCGTGTGAGGATGTGATCAATTAGAGCGTCTGTCTCAAGATCAGCTTCGTGCATATCGAAGTTCGTCATGGTCCGTGCTTTCAGGGTTCACGACCCGAGCATCTCGAATCGGAATTTGATTTGCGCATTCTGTTTTGCTAATACGCATAGAAAATACCGATTGGAAAACGCGACCATGCGCCTCACCTCATTCACTGACTATGGTCTCCGCATTCTGATGCGGCTGGCTGGCAGCCCGGACCGCCCGTTTTCAACCGGCGAACTGGCGGATGAATTCAAGGTGTCACGCGCCCATCTCGCCAAGGTCATTTCGGCGCTGGCCAATGCCGGATACCTCAAAACGCGACGGGGCGGTGGCGGCGGGGCCGTCCTGTCTCGCCCGGCGTCGGACATCCGCTTGGGCGACGTAGTGCGCACTCTGGAGACCGGGCAACCAATCGTTGAGTGTTTCTCGGCCGATGGCAGTGCGTGCACTCTGACTCCAAGCTGCCTTTTGAAGGATCGGCTGAAGCAAGCCGAGCAAGCGTTTTTTGACGACCTGAACCGGGCAACACTGGCTGATTGCATCTATCGCCCACCGTGGGAGATTTCGGCGGCGGAATAGCAGCCGGTCTGCCCCTTCGGACAATTCGCCTGGGTTCTCTTAGCAGCAATCAGGCTGCGAACACTGTTACCTTTGTGCTTAGACCGGTCAGATCAGATGCCCCCCAATCTCGGCAGCGACGGTCAACCGCACGCCTCTGGAAATTCAGTCAGCTGTTTCTCCGGCGAACTTGCCTGATCCTCCGAATGTCAGACCAAAACTCTTGTGCGGAAAAATGCAGGTTGTAGTCTTGGCAGACTGGCCGGAGAGACCCCATTGGAACTGCAGAGACTCCTTGACGACGCCAAGGCGCTGATTACCGAGGCCCAGCTGGATGACGGCTTTTGGCCCTGTGGTGTGCGGGACATGGTATTGGCCCAGACGCGCCAATCCAAACGCCCGTCATGCTCGGTCGTTGAGCCCATGATCGGGCTGGTGCTTCAGGGCAGCAAGTCGGTGCAGTACGGAACCGAGCATGTCCGTTATGACGCAGGGGACGTCATTGTCGTGGGAAGCGCCCTGCCAATGGTCTCGGGCCTTGTGGATGCCTCGCCCGAACACCCCTACATCGCCCTGTATATCGGCATCGACATGCGCGTATTGCGGGGCGTCTACACCGACATGGGCGGCACCTCGCTGGACGATGCGGGTCCGGCCTTGGAAAGCGGTCAGGCCGACGCGGAAGTTATTGATTCATTTACACGTCTTTTCCGTCTGCGTCGAGATCCGATCGCAGAGCAAACGCTGGGGGCCGCCGCCGTCCGCGAGGTTTATTTCCGGGTTCTGCGCAGCGACAAAGGGCGCGCGCTGCGCCGTATCATCCGCGCGGACAGCAAGGCCAACCAGGTTGCCAAGGCAATCGCGCATATCCGCAAAGAGTACCGCTCGACGATCAAAGCCTCGGACCTTGCCGCGATCTCGGGCATGAGCGCGTCGGTATTCTATGACGCCTTCAAACGGGTGACGGCCAACAGTCCGCTGCAGTTCCAGAAAGACCTACGCCTGACCGAGGCCTTCCAACTGCTTCAGCAGACGGGAACGCCTGTATCGAGTGTTGCGCATGCAGTTGGGTATGAAAGCCCGGCCCAATTTAGCCGTGAGTTCGCCAAGAAATTTGGCGTTCCGCCCCGAGAACTGACCCGGGATCACGTGACCTGAGCTGCAGGCTTTGCTCTTGGGTTTCGGAGAATCGAGCAAGAGTTGAGGAGGAAGCTCTGTGTCCCACCCGAGGCGGACAGGTTAGGTTCATCCATGATGCAACCGGGCGATGTTGCCCCCGAAATCGCAAGGATACCTGATGGCAGTTCCCGACCAAGTTCCTACAAATTCAGGATTTCACGCAAAAAGCACGGCGGCCGAAGTGCTGGCCGATATCGACCTGACCGGAAAGACCGCAATCGTAACCGGTGGCTACAGCGGTATTGGCCTCGAAACCGTCCGCGCCCTTGCCGACAAGGGGGCCGCGGTGATCGTTCCAGTACGGTCGGAAGCCAAAGCGCAAGAGAGCCTGGCGAGCGTGGATGGCAATGTCAGAACCGCACCGATGGACCTGGCGGATCTTGGTTCGGTCCGACGGTTTACCGAAACGGTATCCAGCGACCTGCAAAACCTGGATCTGCTGATCAACAACGCCGGGATCATGGCGTGCCCCGAGGCCCGTGTTGGACCCGGTTGGGAATCCCAATTCGGTATCTGCCACATGGGCCACTTTGCCCTGACCAAGTTGCTGCTGCCGCTTTTGGAGCAAACGCCGGGCGCGCGGGTCGTTGCTCTTTCCTCGACCGCACACAAGATTTGCGACGTGCATTGGGATGATATCCAGTTCGAAAAGACGGACTACGACAAATGGCAGGCCTATGGCCAAGCAAAGACCGCAAATGCGTTGTTTGCCAACTCACTGTCGCGCCGTTTGGCAGAGACCGGCGGGTTGGCGTTTTCGGTACATCCCGGTGGGATCTTCACCCCTTTGCAACGGCACCTGCCGAAGGAAGAGATGATCGCACTGGGTTGGCTGAACGCGGATGGCGAACCGTCCGAATTGGCCAAGGAGGGTTTCAAGACGCCAGAACAGGGCGCGTCAACAACGGTTTGGGCGGCGACTTCGCCAAAGCTGGTTGGCAAACCGGGGGTTTATTGCGAGGACGCTGACATTGCTACCCCGACCGACCCCAACAGCCCGACGGCCCGATATTTCGGTGTCAACGCACATGCGTGCGATGACGCATCAGCCGAAAAGCTGTGGGAGATCAGCGAACGGCTACTGCAAGAGGCCTGATACCCAGGCAATCCGGTCGGGATGATCCCGGCCGGACTACGCTTCTTAGGGGTAAGGCAGCGCCAAGGTTTTAGACCGCAGTCGCGCCCCCTAGCCTTCTGCGCTGCTGGTCCTGGCCCGGGCTGGACCCCAACGGTTCAGGCCAAAGCCTGCTCGGGCGCAGGATCGGCGATCAACAGTTCGACATCTGACACGCCCAGCGCCACTGCCAACTGGCTTGGCGGGACCGTGTCGACGATCAACGTGTCCAAATCCGACAGTTCGCACACTTTGTGCAACTGCTTGTGATTGAACTTCTGGGCATCCAGCAGAAGATGGCGTTCCGCAGAACGGCCCAGCATCGCGCGTTTGACGGCGGCGATATCACCGATCGGCTCGCTGGGGCCATCATCGGACAATCCCGACGCGCCGATCATGCAGCGATCGACGTTGAACCGGCCCAGAAACTCCAGCGTTTCGTAACCAACGACGGCAGCCTCGGCGGCAAGATAAGCACCGGGGCAAACAATCACCTCGGCCGCGCTGCCGCCCAGTGTCACGGCCACCGGAATAGAATTCGTGATGACAGTGCACCGTATGTCGCGATATGCCAATGAGCGCGCCAGTTGAGCGGTTGTCGAGCCCGAGTCGATCATCACCGTCTCACCTTCACGCACAAGGCCAGCGGCGGCGTTTCCTATCCGCTCGCGTTCGGCAACCCGGGCCACATTGCGCTCGTCCAGGCTGAGATAATGCCCTTGCACCGGCGCCGACGCGCCACCGTGCGCACGCGCAATCAGGCCGTCTTCGGCCAGCGCGTCAAAATCCCTGCGGACGGTCTCAGTGGATACGTCGAAACTGCGGGCCAGATCACTGATGCGCACGTGCGGGCGCAGCTTGAGCTCAAGCAGGATACGTTGGCGACGATCGGACTTTTTCAGCCGATCCCGCCCTTTCTTGCTGTGTTTCTGACGTGTTTTGGCCTTTGACATCTCATTGACCCGGCTAGACGATAATCAACTTTTGTGGCGTTTACCTCATTTTTGCAAATATTTTGTTGCATTGCCCTCGAACTGGTGATGAAAATCGTCGGACTCACCCCATTGTGGAAGGCAAAATGTTGGCCATGCAACGGCGCAGCGCAAACAAGGTATTGAACGCATGATCGTGCTGGCCACCCATCTGGCGGCCGGCGTCGCCCTGCTTTTGTGGTCTGTCCGGTTGATCCGGACCGGAGTGGAACGAGCGTTCCTGCCCGAGTTGAAACGCGGCCTGAAAATCCTGTCTGAAAACCGAATCTCCGCTGCATTGGGTGGCGGTATGGCAGCGATGCTTATGCAAAGCTCGACTGCAGTTGCATTGATCGGAGCCGGATTCGCGGTATCGGGCATGCTGGCCCCACCCTCGGCCCTTGCGCTGCTGCTGGGGGCAGAGGTGGGATCCGCCCTGATGGCAAAGGTGCTGACCCTGCCCGTCCAGGCGGTGATGCCATTCGCATTGCTGGTCGGCGTCGTGGTGTTTTTGAAAGCCGGTCGACGGCGGACGAAACAAATCGGGCGCATCACCATCGGTTTTGCCCTGGTGCTGTTGTCGCTTGGAATGATCCGCGAAGCCACAGTGCCAATCGGGGCCAGCCCAATCGTTCAAAGCATTGCCGCATATTTTCAAAGTGACTTGATCAGCGCCTATGTGGTCGGCGCAATTCTGGCGTGGCTCATGCATTCCAGCCTTGCCGCGGTGCTGACCTTTGCCACATTCGCGGCGTCAGCACTGGTTGGCGGCACGGTGGCCGCCGCACTGGTCATCGGTGCCAATCTCGGTGGCGCCGTGATCTCATTCGCCCTGCTCTGGTCGCAGGAGCGCCCGGCCAAGTTGATCGTCCTTGCCAACCTGGTGGCTCGGGCCTGTGTCACTTTGGTGGCGCTGGCCCTGCTGCTGACCGGCGTACTGAACATATCCGCGTTCGGCACAGCGCCCGGTCTACAGGTGGTGATGCTGCACATTGCGATGAATGTCGCCCTTCTGGTCGTTGCGCTGCCGTTCACCAACCTGCTGATCCGGTTGGCCGACACGTTCGTTCCCCGCCACTCCAGCATCACCGCCGACAACGTGACGGCATTGGACCCCAGCGCACTGGACCACGTGCCTCTGGCGCTGGCCTGCGCACAGCGCGAACTGCTGCGCATGGCTGAAACGGTTCAGGCGATGCTGGTGCCGACCATTCACCTGTTCCGGAACTGGGACCCCGAACTTGCCCGCACCATCGAATTGCGGGAAAACGATGTCGACCGCATGCATTTTGACATCAAAATCTACGTCTCGCGACTGCGGGAAGGCGATCTGACACCTCAGCAGGAGAAAAAGACACTCGAGCTGGTGTCGATGGCCAACAACCTTGAAGAGGCCGCCGACCGGATCGCGGTCAACCTTGTGGCCCTGGCGAAGAAAATGGCTGACGAGGGCATCACATTTTCCAAGGAAGGTCTGACCGACATTGAACAATTCCACGATCAGATCACAACGAACGGCCAGTTGGCTCTGAGCATTCTGACCACCGGCGACGCTGAGGCGGCCCGCCAATTGGTCGCCGAAAAGGATCGCATCCGGATCGAAGAGCAATACCTGCAGGAGCGACACCTGAAGCGCCTGCAAAGTCGGGGTCCGGCCAGCATCGAAACAACCAATATTCACCAGGAGACGCTGCGCCTATTGAAGCAAATCAACGCGGCGCTGGCCTTTGTGGCCTACCCGATCGCCGAAGAGACGGGAGATCTTCTGGAAAGCCGCCTGGCCAAACCGCGGATAATCTCGGACGCACCTTAGTCACGGCACTCTTCGGATCGTACTTAAACAGACCGGCGGCGAAGGCTCCCGCCCTTCCGTGAGTGCAAGGCTTTTCTGGCTTCCTGAACCCGGCAGAATTGACAGTCGGCCCCACTCGCATGCTATCGTCATATTAGAATGTTATGACATAAAACCGTTTCTTTGAATTCGAAGCTGTTGAATTGGGAGGTTCTCATGCTGCGACTCTACGTCTGTTCAATGCTGCTGACACTCGGCCCGGCAGGCGTTCTCGCCGACGCTGTGCCGACCAAGGAAGCCGCAGAGGGTACCTTTGCCGAGCGTCCGTTCTCGCCCTATGCCAACCGGACATTCCCGGAGCGCCCTCTTTGGGGGGACACGCACCTGCACACCGGGTTGTCACTGGACGCCGGTACGTTCGGGAACACGCTGCTGCCGGATGACGCCTGGCGATTTGCCAAAGGCCAACAGGTCATCTCGTCGACAGGACAGCCGGTTCGGCTTGCGCGCCCACTGGATTGGATGGTTCTCACGGATCACACCGACCTGATGGGGTTTGCCCCGGACCTGCAGGCCGGAAAGCCGGGGGTCTTGGCACATCCCAAGGGTCTGGAATGGTACGAAGGATACTCTGCGGGCGGGGACGAAGCTGCCAAAGCGGCGTTCGACATCATTTCCAATTTCTCGCAGATGACCCTTCCGGAAGACCTGCTTGAATCATACAGCCCCGGAGCGGACGCCTTTGCGTTTACCTGGGAACATATCGTGATGGCCGCAGAACGACACAACGACCCGGGCAATTTCACAGCGTTCATCGGTTTCGAATGGACCTCGGTGCCCAAGGGATTCAACCTGCATAGAAACGTCATGCTGCGCGATGGCCCGATCCGTGCGTTGCAGATGGTGCCGCCGGTCACGCAGCCCCCCTATGGGAACACGGATCCGAAGGCACTTTACGAGTGGCTCGAGGAGTACCAGGCCAAGACCGGAGGCCGTGCCGTTGCTTTCGCGCATAACGGCAATCTGTCGAACGGCTGGATGTTCCCGACCGAAGACACCTATCACGGCGGCAAGGTGGATGAGGAATACGTACAGAACCGCGCCAAGTGGGAACCGCATTACGAGGTCACCCAGATCAAGGGTGACGGCGAAGCCCATCCCTATCTCAGCCCTGACGACCCATTTGCCGACTATGAAAACTGGGATGTCGGGAACCTCGATATCTCCGAGCTGAAAACCGATGACATGCTGGCCGGCGAATACGCGCGCGAGGCGCTGAAGCGCGGGCTGATGCTTGAAGAGAAATTTGGCGTGAACCCCTACAAGTTCGGGATGGGCGGCGCGACGGACAGCCATACGTCGCTGGCAACGGCCGAGGAAGACAACTATTTCGGCAAATCCGTAAGCGCTGAGCCGTCGGCTACGCGCGTTCTGCACCCGTTTGTCGAAAGCGATCTGGGCGCCTTTGAGGGGCATACGCTGGTCGCATCGGGCTATACCGCAGTCTGGGCGTCCGAGAATACGCGCTCGGCCATTTTCGACGCGTTCAAGCGACGCGAGACATACGCCACGACTGGGCCTCGCATCGGGCTTCGTTTCTTCGGCGGATGGGATTTCGATGAGTCCGACCTGCTGACGCGTCTGGTGGCCGATGTGGGATACACCAAAGGCGTGCCGATGGGCGGTGACCTGCGTCCGCCCGAGGGTGAAGGCGCACCGACTTTCCTGATCGGCGCGCTGCGCGACCCCGTCGGTGCGAATCTTGATCGAGTTCAGGTCGTCAAGGGCTGGTTGGATGCAGACGGCGCGCTTCAGGAAAAGGTCTACAACGTGGCCTGGTCCGACGATCGTGCGCTGGATGCCAATGGCAACCTTCCCGAAGTCGGCAATACCGTCGATCTGGATACCGCCAGCTGGAGCAACTCGATCGGCGCATCGGAATTGGTGACCGTTTGGACGGATCCCGACTTCGATCCCAACGCGCGGGCATTCTACTACGTGCGGGTTCTGGAAATCCCGACCCCGCGCTGGGTGCTGTACGACAAGCTTCGTTTTGGAATCGATCTGCCGGCCGAGGCCCAGTTGATCCATCAGGAACGTGCGTATTCGTCACCGATCTGGTACACGCCTGCCAGCGAATGAACCAAGACCGAAACCGGGGGCGTGGGATCGCGCCCTTGGGCCGGGGTCGTTGCTGCAACATCTTCACCCAAGTTGAAATCGGCGATTTGACATGACGGGCCGTTGGGATCAACGATCGGGTATCGAATTGCCAGCAGGTCAGATCTTTCATGCGCTTTTACAAAGAACCGCTGTTCCATTTCATTCTGATCGGGCTGGCCATTTTCGGCTGGTTCTATCTTGTATCCGACGAGGCCGAGCCCCCGGAAGAGGCCGAAACGATCACAATAGACAGCGACGACATCGCGCTTTTGAGAACACGGTTCGAGGCCAGCTGGAAACGCCAACCCACCGACGCCGAGTTGCAGGCGCTGATCGATTCCTGGACCCGCGAAGAAATTCTTGTGCGCGAGGCCCGAAAGCTGGGCTTGGACCGTGGTGATCAGGTGATCCGGGCCCGCCTTGCCCGAAAAATGGAGTTTCTGACTACCGCAATTGCGTCCTCGGTCGCCCCCGAGGAGGCTGTTTTAGAAGAGCATCTGGCCCAGAACGCAGACCGCTTCACGACCCCTACCCTGATCGCGTTTGATCAGATCTATCTGGGTGATGCCCCAGACCCGGACGTCGTCGACGATACTCTGCAGGCGCTGAACGGTGGCGCGGATTGGTCCGGCCTTGGCGTTTCGTCCTTGCTGGCGCGGTCGATGCCACTGACAGCCGCGGGTGCAATCGACACAACCTTTGGTCGCGGGTTTGCGTCACAGCTTGACGGGAGCGAGCCGATGATTTGGATCGGTCCGATCAACTCGGGATACGGGCAACATCTTGTCCGCGTGACCGAAGCAAAGCCCGGTTATCTTCCGCCGCTCGCCGAGATTTACGACTCCGTTCTGAACGATTGGCGCAGGGCGAAGGCTCAGGACCTGGCGCAGGCTCAATACGAAAGCCTCGCCGCCCGGTACCGTGTCGAGGCACCCGAAACCACAGAGGGCGGCTCGTGAAGACGGTCTTCTTTGTTCTGCTGGCTTTCTGGCTGGGCATGGTTCCACAATTCGGTCGAGCACACGCGCTTGACCCCGGCTATCTGGACCTGAACGAACTGGCGCCGGGCACCTGGAGAATCCTTTGGCGTATTCCCGACGTGAACGGACAACCCATGGAGATCGATGCGGTTCTGCCCGACCATTGCGCGCCGGCAAATGGCCCGGAGCCAACAGCGGAAAACCAGGCTTGGGTGTCTTCTTGGATTGCAGAATGTGATGCCGAAATCGCGGGCCATGTTGTGGCCATAGACGGGTTGGAGCGCCAGCAGAACGATGTCTTGCTGCGCGTTCGACCGCTGAACACTGAACCCGTGACGCTCAGATTTACGCCTGATGAGGCCGAATTGATGGTTCCGGCGGAGCCTACGATCTGGTCGGTTTTCAGCAGCTACTTTCTGCTTGGTTTCGAACACATTCTGGGCGGCTGGGACCACCTGTTGTTCGTCTTTGCGCTTTTTGTTCTGGTGCGGAACCCATGGCGGTTGGTCGGTGCGATCACCGCGTTTACAGTCGCGCATTCGCTGACGCTGGCGATGGCGACGCTTGGGTTTCTCAACGTGCCCGCCGGCCCCGTCGAAGCCGTTATTGCCTTGTCCATCGTATTCCTTGCTCTGGAAATCCTGAGGCACAAAGAGGGCGAGCTGCGGTTATCCGAGCAATACCCGTGGATCGTCTGCTTCAGTTTCGGCCTGCTGCATGGGCTTGGCTTTGCCGGTGCTCTGGCTGAAATCGGCCTGCCTTCGCAAGAGATCCCTGCAGCGCTGCTGGCTTTCAACATCGGCGTCGAGGCCGGTCAGCTTGCCTTTATCGCAGTGCTCGCGCTTCTGATTGCGATGTGGCGCCTTATCACGCCACGGAACGCCGGTTGGGTGACCCACTTGGCCACCCCCGTAACAGGCTATGCCATCGGCTGCATATCGCTCTATTGGCTGATCGAGCGGGTCAACGGGTTCTGAGCGCCCAAGCGGTCAATTCACAGATCTTTGCATTCTGGCACGGCGGTCAGAACCGATCCGTCCTTGAGATGTTGCAACAGATTGTCGACCGTCAGATCACCCATCGCGGCACGCGTTTCGACAGTAGCACTGCCCGCATGCGGCAACAG
Organism: Ruegeria sp. BC2; assembly: GCF_056539245.1. NCBI lineage: Bacteria > Pseudomonadati > Pseudomonadota > Alphaproteobacteria > Rhodobacterales > Roseobacteraceae > Ruegeria > Ruegeria sp. BC2. The sequence continues at coordinate 714,932 of NZ_JBQFUQ010000001.1, read as the reverse complement.
AACCACGTTTGGCAACTCGCGCAACGCTTGTGGAACGCGAGGTTCATCCTCGAAAACATCCAGCCCTGCCCAGCCAAGCGCACCGCTTTGCAGCGCTTCAATCAAAGCCGCCTCGTCAACAACGGACCCTCGGCTGACATTGATCAGCGTGCCCCTGCCCCCCAACGCCCGCATCACCTCGGCGTTGACCAGCTTGTTGGTCGACGGCCCGCCCGGTGTTATGCAAATCAGCACATCCACGTGTTCGGCCATGTCGACCAGATTGTCGAAATACCGGTATGGCACATCCTTGGGACTGCGGGTGTGATAAAAGATTTCGGGCGACCACGGCGCCAGTTTGTCTGCAATCGCCTGGCCGATACGACCAAGCCCCAGAATCCCAACCTTTTGATTGTCGGCTGATCGGGTCAAAGGGGCATTGCCTTCTGTTTCCCATCGTCCCGACCGGACGTATTCATGGTCGCGCACAAGCTCTCGGTAGCAGGTCAGCATCAGCAGAACGGCGGTGGTTGCGACCTCGTTGTTCAGCACATTCGGTGTGTGCGTGACGACAACTCCGCGGGCTGCAGCAGCCGTTGCATCGATCGCATCATATCCAACCCCATAGACGCTGATCATCTTCAGGTTTGTCAGTTGGGCCATCAGGTCGGGCGGCACGCCGTCATGTCCGTTCGTGACCACATGCGTGACGCGCGCGGCATCAAAATCGTCCAGCTGGCGAATATCAAATGCAGTAGACAGCCGATCTTTCATCCGGTCGGTAATCCCGCCGATCTGCAACAGCTCAGTCATCCTGACTGACCTTCTGCCGCTGCGTGCCCAGCCCGTCGATCCTCAGTTCCATCACGTCGCCCTTCTTCAAATAGACCGGATCGGGCTTGATCCCCATGCCGACCCCGGGCGGTGTGCCGGTCGAAATCACATCACCGGGATGAAGAGTGAACAACTGGCTCAGATGCTCGATGATCTCGGCAACGGTAAAGATCATGGTGGCCGTGTTTCCGGTCTGCATACGCTGACCGTTCACATCCAGGGACATGCCCAGCGCCTGAGGATCGGGAACCTCATCGCGGGTGCCCAGCCACGGGCCGGTCGGACCGAACGTGTCGCAGGACTTGCCCTTGGTCCATTGTCCGGTCAGTTGCGTCTGGAAATGCCGCTCGGACACGTCATTGACGATGCAATAACCGGCGACATAGTCCAAAGCATCAGCCTTGGAGACGTATTTCGCCGTTTTGCCGATCACCACACCCAACTCGCATTCCCAATCGGTATGGGTGGACCCGCGCGGCATCACAACGTCATCATAAGGCCCCACGATGGCGGAATTTGCCTTGAAGAAAAGGATCGGATGCTTGGGAATATCCGCGCCCGTTTCGGCAGCATGGTCCGAGTAGTTCAGTCCGATGCACAGAAATTTTCCGATCTTGCCCACGCAAGCTCCGATCCGCGGATCCCCTTCAACAATCGGCAGGCTTTCGGGATCAATTGCGCGCAGCCTGTCCAGCACGGCGTCGCCCAGCGTTTCACCGGTGATATCGGTGACATGGGCGGACAAATCCCGCAATTGACCCGCAGAGTCGACCAACGCAGGCTTTTCCGACCCTGCGGCTCCGTAGCGAACAAGTTTCATTTCGGTTCCTTTTAGTGATTGTCCCGCGGCAGGAATTGCCGCGCGATGTCCCTGAATTTGTCGGCGCCCTTCAGCGTCATGCCGCGATCCAGACGATCGACCTTCTCGCGGAAGATCTCCTGCCACGGTGACTGGTCGGGCGGGACCGAATAGCCACCTGCAGCTTCCAGTTCGCGGGCGCGTTCATGCAGCTCCTCCAGCGGAACAAGCATATCCGCCGTCCCTTTGCCCAGATCGATGCGCAACCGGTCGCCATTTCGCACCAGCGCCAGCCCGCCGCCTTCGGCCGCCTCGGGCGAGGCGTTCAGGATCGACGGGCTTCCGGACGTGCCGGACTGGCGCCCATCACCGATGCAGGGCAGCGCCTCGACCCCTTGTTTCAACAGGTATGAGGGCGGCCGCATGTTCACCACCTCGGCCGCGCCCGGGTAACCCTTGGGTCCGGCACCGCGCATGATCAGGATACAGTCTGCATCGATGTTTTCTGCCGGATCATCGATGCGGTGATGAAAGTCCTCAGGCCCGTCAAAAACGACCGCCCGGCCCTCGAATGCATTGGGGTCATCCGGGTTCGACAGGTAGGCCTCGCGGAAAGCGGACGAGATCACCGATGTCTTCATGATCGCGCTTTCGAACAGGTTGCCCGAGAGGTTGATGAACCCGGCCTGATGCTTGACCGGATTTCTCACCGGCTTGATCACGTCGTCGTTCAGCGACCGGCGTGTCCCGCAGTTCTCGCCCATCGACTGGCCGTTGACCGTCAGCGCATCGGGGTTGGGCAGCAATCCGGCATCAATCAACTCACCGACCACGGCAGGGACACCGCCGGCGCGCTGGTAATCTTCTCCAAGGTATTTTCCGGCCGGCTGCATGTTGACCAGCAGCGGTACGTCGTGACCCAGGCTTTGCCAGTCATCGTTGTTGAGAGGAACGCCAAGGTGCCGGGCGATCGCGTTCAAATGGATCGGCGCGTTCGTCGATCCACCGATCGCCGAGTTGATGACGATCGCATTTTCGAATGCCGCCCGCGTCATGACATCGCTTGGGCGCAGATCCTCCCACACCATCTCGACGATGCGCTTTCCGGTTTCATAGCTGATCTGCCCGCGCTCCCGGTACGGGGCCGGTATCGCGGCGGCCCCGGGCAGTTGCATTCCCAAGGCTTCGGCCAGCGAATTCATCGTGGTCGCCGTTCCCATCGTGTTGCAATAGCCAACCGAAGGCGCGGAAGCCGCTGCAATCTCCATGAACTCATCAGTGTCGATTTCACCGGCAGCAAGGTCTTCCCGAGCCTTCCAGATCACGGTTCCCGACCCTGCGCGCTCGCCCTTCCACCAGCCGTTCAACATCGGGCCGACGGACAGAGCGATTGCCGGGATATTGACGGTGGCGGCCGCCATCAACAGCGCCGGCGTGGTCTTGTCGCAACCGATGTTCAGCACCACGCCGTCGATCGGGTAACCAAACAAGCTCTCGACCAGCGAAAGATAGGCCAGATTGCGATCCAGCGAGGCAGTCGGCCGCTTACCCGTTTCCTGAATCGGGTGCACCGGAATTTCGATGCACGTGCCACCGGCCGCGATGATCCCGTCGCGCACACGTTTGGACAATTCCAGGTGGTGGCGGTTGCACGGGCTGAGATCGCTACCCGTTTGCGCAATGCCGATGATTGGCTTGCCGGATTGAAGCTCGGCGCGGGTCAGGCCGTAGTTGAGATACCGCTCCAGATACAGTGCGGTCATCTCGAGGTTCTCCGAGTTCATGAACCATTTCCGCGACCGCAGATCGTCCTTTGTTATCTTCGTCATTGGCCTGACCACCCCCCATCGATTATGTGTGTATGTCCTGTGGTGAAAGCACTCTCATCGCTTGCCAGGTAGACGACCAGTGCCGCTATTTCTTCCGCCTTGGCGACGCGGCCCATGGGCTGGCGGGCCACGAACTGCGCCATGGCCTCTTCCCTGCTGCCCAGCTCTTGGGCCAAGGCCTCGACCCGATCGCGCCAACTGGGGCTGTCGACCGTTCCGGGGCAGATGCAGTTGCAGCGAATGCCCTTCGTGATGAAATCAACCGCAACCGATTTCGTCAGCCCCACGACCGCTGCTTTGGTCACACCATAGACAAAGCGGTTGGGCGCGCCGATGATCGACCCCAGAGCGGAAGACATGTTGATGATCGAGCCGCCGCCCCGTTCGACCATCCCCGGCAGCACAGCCTTCGTTGTGCGCATCATGGACCGCACGTTGAGGTCCATCGCAAAATCCCACTCCTCATCGGTGGCGTCCAGGATGGTCCCGTGATGCACGAAGCCCGCACAGTTGAACAACACGTCCGGATTTGCCCGCTCAACCCCCTGAGAGACGCTGGCGTCATCGGTGACGTTCATCTCGAAAATTTCGATATTTTCGAGATTCTCGGACCGAATCGAAGAAAGGTTTTCGAGGTTGATATCCGTCGCAAACACCTGCGCCCCTTCGCGCGCCATTGCGATTGCGCTGGCACGCCCGATACCCTGTCCGGCGGCCGTCACAAGGACGCGCTTCCCCACAAGTCTTTCTGACATATGTAAAATTTACCTTTCACTACTTGCGATCAAACACCACGACCCCGGACCCGAGTGCGACCGGGCAGCACCAAAAAATTCTGCATGGACACGCGACAGGCTTTGGCGCAGGAACTTGATGCCGTTAGCGTATGACAGAGATTTTGGTTTGGCTATAACCATGCGTGGTGCGGCCCGAAGGAGGATAAGCAAGTATGAGCGAAAAGCGCAAAGTGACCCTTTTGGGCACCGGCCTAATGGGGGCGCCGATGGCACGAAACCTGCTTGCGGCAGGCTTTCCCCTGACCGTTTGGAACCGCAGCGCCGAAAAGGCACGACCATTGGCGGACCAAGGTGCTACAGTTGCGGACACCCCGGCCCAAGCGGTTGCCCAAGCCGATGTGATCGTGACCATGCTGTCCGACGGATACGCAACCGGCGCGCTGCTGGAAGACCCTTCTTTCTGCGACCAGCTTAAACCTGGCGCCGTCTGGATCGACATGTCCAGCGCCAAGCCTGAACATGCCCGCGCGCAGTCTGCCCATCTCGAAACCCTCGGCCTGCGGCATCTGGATGCCCCGGTTTCCGGTGGCACCAGGGGGGCCGAGGCGGGCTCGCTGGCGATCATGGTGGGGGGCGACGAGGGCGTCATGCAGGAGGTACTGCCAGTCCTTTCCGCCATGGGGCGCCCCGTGCATGTCGGCCCCAGCGGCGCAGGTCAATTGTGCAAACTGGCCAATCAGACGATCGTCGCCGTCACAATTTCCGCCGTTGCCGAGGCAACCCTGCTGGCCGAACAAGGTGGCGCAGACCCGGCTGCTTTGCGCGCCGCGCTGCGCGGTGGGTTTGCCGACAGCGTGATCCTGCAACAGCACGGAGAACGCATGTCCAACCGGGATTTCGTTCCAGGCGGACTCTCGAAATTTCAGCTGAAGGATCTGGACAACACCTTGGCTGAGGCACGCGGTCTCGGCCTGGAACTGCCCAATACGCAAGCCGTACGCGACCGGTTCGAATACCTGATAAACGAAATGGATGGGGCCGAGCTGGATCACTCTGCGCTCTACCTCGAGCTCAGAAAACGGAATGGCATGTCGTGACGCATATCCTCATCATCGGCGGCGGTGGAATGCTGGGTCAGAAGCTGGCGCATCACATTTCGGCCGAGCAGACCTTTGGTCCGGACGCCCGTGTATCACTGTTCGACCTTTCATTTCCGGTCGAGGGTGCACCGGGAGAACAAATCGTTGGCGACATCGCGGCCCAGAACTCGGCCAAGCTTCTGGCAGCTCAGCGCCCTGACGTGATCTTTCATCTGGCCGCGATTGTCTCGGGTCAGGCAGAAGCTGATTTTGACCTTGGTTGGGACGTCAACTTGATGACGACCTGGGCACTGTTGAACGCATTGAAGGACGAGCATAACGCCACCAGCGGCGCCTACCGCCCGCGGCTGGTCTTCGCTTCGTCCATAGCCGTCTTTGGCGCCCCTTTCCCCGCAAGGATCGACGATGAATTCCTATGCGCCCCTCTGACCAGCTACGGGGCGCAGAAGGCTGCGTCCGAGTTGATGATTTCCGACTTCAGTCGAAAAGGATACATCGACGGCATCTCCCTGCGTCTGCCGACGCTGTGCGTGCGGCCTGGCAAGGCAAATGCCGCCGCTTCCTCCTTCTTTTCGGGTATCATTCGAGAGCCCCTGAACGGGCTTGAGGCGGTTCTGCCGGTCGACGACACCGTTCGCCACTGGCACGCCAGCCCTCGGGCAGCGGCAAGATTTCTGACCCGCGCGGCCGATCTTGATACGAAGCTGCTGAACGACCGGCGCGCCCTGAACATGCCCGGCATCAGTTGTACGGTCGCCGAACAGATCGAAGCTCTCCGCACTGTCGCCGGTCAAGACGCGGTCAACCTGATAAAGCATGTTCCCGACCCGGACATAGAGCGCATTGTCAAAGGCTGGCCACGCGACTTTCAAACCGACCGCGCGCTTGAGCTGGGCTTCCGCGCAGAGTCGAGCTTTGAAGACATCATCCGCGCTTATCTTGAGGATGACTTCCGCGTTTAATCGCCCATCGTCTTGCCTGTCAGATGGCGCTTGAGGTGGTCATGAATCTTCTGCTTGGTCAGTTGCTCATCGCCGGACAATGCGGCCTCGAGGATGTCGGCGTGATGCCGGATGTTCTCGGAGATGAACTCGAACCGCCGGTCCGCCACCATCAGCTGCTGCCGGAATTGCGCGTAAATTCGGCCGTGCATCTGCTTCAACGTTTCCGATCCGCAGGCCGAGATCAGCGTTTGATGGAATTCCTTTTCCGAGGCAAACCAGATCTCGATCAGCTCGCTGGGGTCGTCGGTGGCATGAATGCGCTTTTCGATATGGCTCAGCTTGTGATGCGCCGCGGTCAGCCTGGCTTCCCAATCCACCCCGCCGTTGCGGATCGACATTGCGGTGCCTTCTCCCTCCAGCAAAACGCGGATGTGGGTCAGCTCGATCAGTTTTTTCGGCGAACGCTTCGGGACGCGAAAGCCCTTCTGCTCCTGAAAGTCCACCAAACCCACCGATGACAAACGAAAAAGAACTTCGCGAACCGTGCTGGCCGAGCACCCATAGTCCTTGCGCAACTCTTCGGCCCGAACCTTGGCACCATGCTCGAATCCGTTCGAGATCAGACGCATTTTAAGGTGCTGATAAATATCTACTTCTTCATTCATTCCGGTTTGCACCTTTCAGGTCTGGCCACTTAGTGTCCTAATCATATTTTCGATTTATTGCAAGAATCTCGAATTTCTTGAAAATTTCATATTTTACTTGTTGCATTCGATTCGACCGCTTAACGTCTAGCAGCGTGTCGACAAGGGAGGCGGCAAGATCTCCTACCCGGCGCACTGCTCAACGTCTGGGAGGACAATATGAAAATAGTCAAGACAGCGGCTGTTGCGGCCGTAGCAACGACGATGGCGGCCGGTTTCGCGGTGGCTGAAACGACCAAGCTGAGAATTCAAACCCATTTCTCGCCCGAGACGCTGTCCGGGCAGATGGCGGCAAAATACGTCGAAGACATCCAGGAAATGTCGAACGGCGAAATCGAAGTCGAGATGTTCTACTCGTCCTCGGTGGTCAAATCGGTCGAAACCTTCGATGCCGCGGCGACAGGCATCCTCGACTGCGACATGACCGGCGGCGGCTATCAGACCGGTAAGAACCCGGCCTTCCAGTTCGCGGGCGATCTGCTGGGCGGTTACCAGAACCCCTATCAGCAAATGGCATGGCTGCTGCACGGTGGCGGCAGAGATGCCGTCAATGACCTGTACAACGGCTACGACATGGAATTCATCGGCTGGTGGATCCCGGGGCCGGAATCTCTGGCCTCGACCAAGCCGATCGCCAAGGTCGATGACTTCAAAGACTGGAAATTCCGTTCGCCCCCGGGCCTGGCCACCAAGGTCTTTGCCGAGTTGGGCGCATCGCCGATCGTGATGGACTTCAACGAAATCTTCACCGCTCTGGAAACCGGCATCATCGACGGCGCGGATGCTGCGAACCTGACCAACAACGTGGGTCTGGGTCTGTACGAAATCGCCGGTCACACGAACTATCCCGGCTTCCACTCGATGCCCGCAGACCACCTGGCCTGCCGCAAGGACGTTTGGGACGCGATGCCTGCACATCACAAAAAGATCATGGAAGTCGCGATGGACAGCCTGGCGCTGCACAATGCGACGATCAACGAAGTGCAGAACGCTCAGACCGCCAAGGACCTGAAGGCCAAAGGCGTTCAGCTGTATGAGTGGTCGCCGGAAGATCTGGCCGCCTACCGCGCAGCCGTTCAGGTCGGGTGGACCGAGTTCGCCACGACCCCAGAGGCCAAGGCGCTGTTGGAAAGCCACATCAACTTCCTGCGCGATCTGGGCGCAATGCAATAATCGGGCTTCGGCCACTCAACGACAATCGGAAAGGCCGTGCTGACGGCCTCTCCGAATGTGCCCGGGATCCTGCATTTCATGAAAATCACCAAGATCACCAGCCATGTACTGCAGTACGAGATGCCCGAAGTCCTGGGGTATTCGCAGCAGTATTATGACAAGCGCACAACCCATCTGGTCGAGGTTCAAACCGACGAAGGCGTGACCGGCTGGGGAGAGTGTTTTGGCCCCGGCAACGTAGCAAGAGCCAACAAATCCATCGTTGAACAGGTCATTCAGCCGATGGTTCTGGGGCTGGACCCTTTGGACAAGGACGTGATCTGGCACAAGGTGTACAACCTTCTGCGAGATCATGGGCAAGGCGGAATGCCGATACAGGCGCTGTCCGGCCTGGACATCGCCCTGTGGGACATCGTCGGCAAGGTGGCCGGTTTGCCGCTGTACAAACTCATCGGCGGCGCGCATCGGACAAGCGTTCCCTGCTACGGCTACGGGATGATGCTGCGGGATGAGCCGATCGCCGACCTTGCCGCCCGGTTCGAGGACGAAGCCGCAACGATCAGGGACATGGGGTTTGTCGCCACCAAGATGAAGACCGGGTTCGGACCCAAACCGGACGTGCAGCTTTGCGAGGCGGTGCGTCGCGGGGTTGGCGAAGACTTCCCCTTCATGGTCGACGCAAATCATGCCTACACGACCTCGGACGCGTTTTATTTGGGCCGCGCCTTGGAAGAGCTTGACGCCTATTGGTTTGAAGAACCGGTGGCCCCTGAGGATCTTGATGGCTATCGCGAACTGCGCGCGGGGCTGAAGGTCAATATCTCCGGCGGCGAGGCTGTGTTCAATCGCTGGGCATGGCGCGCGCTTCTCGAAAACCGCAGTGTCGATATCGCTCAGCCCGAAGTATGCGCGTTGGGCGGAATCTCTGAGTATTTGCGGGTACTTGCGCTGTGCCACGCACACTTCACCCCGGTCGTCAATCACGTCTGGGGAAGTGCGGTTGCTGTGGCCACCAACCTGCATCTGCTCGCGGCAATGCCGGCAATGCCGGGCGGTCTGCACCCTTGGGAACCGATGTTGGAATTCGACACCACGGACAACAAATTCCGCGACGATCTGCTGACCGTTCCGCTGGAGATACAGAAACAAGTCAAGGCCAACAACGGCCGCGTGACGATCCCGACCGGCCCCGGATTGGGCGTCGAGCCGGACCTGGAATTTATCGATCACCACCGGATCGACGGATAAGGACGAGGGCTACGTGATGCAAAAAAACTCAGGCGGAATACTGGAGTGGCTCATCCCGCTCGCCTTCGTCGCAACGGCCAGTTGGCTCGTCTGGCATTTGCCGGCCTTCCTGTTGGACTGGCTGCCCTACACGTCCGAATCTCTGAAAAGCCAGGTAACGGAAATCTATCTGCGCAGCGACGTGACGCCCGAAATGACCGGGGTTTTCGGCGGATTTGTCGATATTGTCGATATCGGCGCGCTGATACTGCTGCCGATCCTTGCGGTGATCGGAACCAAGACCGTCCAGCCGGCCGCGATGGAATACGAGGGCACGACTGCGATGGACCGCTTCGCCCTGTTCATCGGCCGGGTCACGATGATGATGATCGCCATCATGACGGTGGTGATGCTGTACGAAGTGTTCATGCGCTACATCCTCGAAAAGCCGACCGAATGGGCCAACGAGATGACGCTGTGGTTCGCCAGCTTCGTGTTCCTGATGTCCGGCTACTATGCCATGCAGCAACGCAGCCATATCCGGATCTTTCTGCTGTATGATGCGGTTCCCCGCTGGTTGCAGCGGGTGTTCGACACGATCTCGACCATCCTGATCGTGATGTTCGCGTTCTTTCTGGTCTACGGCAGCTATCAGCAGGTTTTCGTCAACAAACTCTACAAATGGGAGCTTTATGGCTCGGCCTTCAACCCGCCGATCCCGGCGACGTTGCAGCCCATGGTCCTGATCGTGATCACCCTGGTCGCCATGCAGGCCGTTCTGAACCTGATCGCGGATTGGAACAAAGAACCGGAAATCCACACGGATGAACCGGACGAAGACGAAATTGAAATGATCAAACGAGCGGTGGGACAAGACTGATGGATATTGGAACGATCTCACTCATCCTGATGGTCGCCCTGATCGTGCTTCTGGCGATCGGGATGCCCCTGGGCCTGGCCTCGGCCTCGCTTGCGGTTCTGGTTCTTGTTCTGAAGTTCGAGCCGACACTTCTTTTGAACCCGTTTTCATTCGGTGACGGCATTCTGACCGGACGCCCGGGGACAGGGCCACTCTATATTCTGGCGCAGAAGATATATGGGCTCTTAACGGACTACGTGCTCATATCCGTGCCATTGTTCATCTTCATGGCATCGCTGCTGGAGCGATCCGGGATCGCGCGCGACATGTATTCGTCGCTGAATGTCTGGCTGTCCAGAACGCGCGGCGGCATTGCGATCGTGACCTCGATCATGGCGGTGATCATGGCGGCCATGTCCGGCATCATCGGTGGTGAGGTTGTCCTGCTGGGTCTGATCGCCCTGCCCCAGATGCTGCGCCTCGGCTACGATCAGAACCTCGCGATCGGCGTCATCTGCGCCTCAGGGTCGCTGGGGACCATGATCCCGCCCTCGATCGTTCTGATCATCTATGGGCTGATCACCGAAACCTCGATCAAGTCGCTGTTCACCGCATCTTTTATTCCGGGCTTCATGCTGGCCTCGATGATCATCCTGTACATCATCATTCGCACGCAGTTGAATCCTCATCACGCGCCGCTGCCGGAACCGGATCCGAACGACCCCGAACCGGCCGAAAAACGCAAACTGTTTGCCGCCTTCATGAGCATCGTCGTCGCCGGATTTTCCACCGTTCTGTTTATCCGGGCCGCGTTTTTCGAGCTTTCCGGCTCGAACGCTGCCAGCCAGGGCGAGCCCGCGCGATTGGGGACAGCTGACTACCTGCCCTGGTTTGCCGGTATTACGATCATAGCCCTTCTGCTGATCTTCTTCGTCTTTGGCAGAGAGCGCGCCAAAATCGGCTGGGAAATGGGCAAAGGCCTCGTCGCGCCGCTGGTCGTCATCGGCGTCGTACTCGGCTCGATCTATGGCGGGATCACAGGCATCACCGAGGCTGCAGGCATGGGCGCCTTCGCCGTTCTGATCATCGCCATCCTGCGGGGCGAAGGATCGTTCGAGTTGGTTTGGGACAGCTTGATGCGGACGCTGAAATCCACAGGCACCATCATCTGGGTCACCATCGGCGCCGCCGCGCTGGCGGGTGCCTACACCATTGCCGGCGGACCTCAATACGTGGCCGACCTGATCGTCGGGCAGGACCTGCCGACGATGCTGGTCATTCTGGTGATGATGCTGATCCTGCTGTTCATGGGCGCGTTCATGGATTGGGTCGGCATCGTGCTTTTGATCATCCCGGTCTTTCTGCCGATCGTCCTGCGCCTTCCCATCGAAGAAATCGGAATCATCGGCCAGTTGCAGCCCAGTCATGTCGCGATCTGGTTTGGCGTCGTGTTCTGTATGAACATGCAGGTCAGCTTCCTGTCGCCCCCGTTCGGCCCGGCGGCGTTCTACCTGAAATCGGTCGCCCCGCCGCATATCAGCCTGACGGATATCTTCCGCGGCTTCCTGCCATTCATCGGGATCCAGCTGCTGGCACTTTCCGTTCTTCTGATCTGGCCGGGCATCATCGCGCTGTTGTTGTGAGGTCGAACCCATGCTGACACAAGATCAGATTGGCAAGTTCCAGACGGACGGATACCTCGTGGTCGAGGATGTAATTCCCGGTGACGTCCTTGATCGGGTGCAAGCCGAATACTCGGATGTCCTGAACCGGCTCTTTGACGGTTGGTACGAAAAAGGGCTGGTCAAGGACGAACCATCCGGGATGTCATTCTGGGACAAACTTCTGTCCGCTTATCAGGCCGGTTGCGACTATTTCCAGCCGCTGGACATCTCATTGCCCGGCGACCGGATCATGGCTGACACACCGTTCCATATAGGACCCGCAGTGTTCGACTTGCTGACGGCCCAGCCCATGCTTGACATCGTCGAGCAGTTGATCGGGCCAGAGTTGGTCAGCAATCCGATCCAGCACGTTCGGCTGAAGCCCCCTGCCCTCAAGCTGTCCAAGGACGAGGTGCGGGCGCATATAACCGCAACGGACTGGCATCAGGACCGGGCAGTTGCGTTGGAGGATGCGGACCAGACCGACATGGTCACGGTCTGGATTGCCGTCAACGATGCAACGGTCGAAAACGGCTGCCTGCAAGTGCTGCCTAAGGCAAAGGGCCAATCCATCCTGCCGCATTGCGCGCGGACGCAGACAGGCATTGCCGACGGATTCATTGACGAAGAGCGAGCCGTGCCCTTGCCCGTTAAGGCAGGCGGGGTCATCCTGTTTCATCCTCTGACGCCACATGCGTCGTTGGTCAACGAAACGGACCGGTTCCGCTGGTCGTTCGACATCCGCTTCAGTGCGGCAGGCCAGCCCACCGGTCGAGACCATTTCCCCAGCTTCATCGCAAGGTCCAGATCGCGCCCCGAAACCGAGCTGCGGGATTGGCGTGTCTGCAAATCCAATTGGGAGGCGGCGCGAGCAAAGCTGTCTGGACAGCCGCATATAGATATTCACCGGTGGACATCGGACTCGCCGTTCTGCGCCTAGCTGCAGCCGCCAGGAAAGCTGATTATGACTTTTGTACGTTTAGATCGAACGGATAGCGTGGTGGTTGCAACTCGGCTGCTGGAGGCCGGCAGTGTGGTCGAAGGCGTCACGACCAATGCGCGCATCCCATCGGGCCACAAGGTCGCCACGGCGACCCTTGCACCCGGCGATCCGGTCAGAAAATACGCCCAGATCATTGGTTACGCCACCCAACCGATCCACCCCGGCGATCATGTACACACCCATAATGTCGAGTTCCGAAACACCAGCGTGGACTATGAGTTTGCGACGGATCACAGGCCTATGAGACCCGCCACCTCGGTCGATACATTCATGGGCTACCATCGGGACAGCGGTCGGGTCGGCACGCGCAATTACATCGCGGTTCTGACCACCGTGAACTGTTCTGCTACGGCGGCCCGCATGATCGCCAACCACTTCACGCCGGACAAGCTGGCCGAGTTTCCGAACGTCGACGGCGTAGTGGCCTTTGTCCACGGAACGGGCTGCGGAATGGCCGATTCCGGCGACGGTTTCGAAGCTCTTCAACGGGTCATGTGGGGGTTTGCGAAACATCCCAATCACGCTGCCGTTCTGATGGTCGGTCTGGGCTGCGAGATGAACCAGATCGACTGGCTGCTGGACGCATATGGGTTGAAGCAGAGTCCAACCTTCCAGACGATGAACATCCAGAACGTCGCCGGATTGCGCCGGACCGTGGAGATGGGCATCAGCAAGATCAACCAGATGCTGCCGATTGCCAATGAGGCAAAGCGCAGAGAAGCCCCGGCGTCTGAACTGATGGTTGCGCTGCAATGTGGTGGATCGGACGCTTGGTCAGGTGTGACCGCGAACCCGGCGCTCGGACATGCCTGCGACCTGTTGGTCGCTCAAGGTGGCACGGGTGTCCTTGCGGAGACGCCCGAAATCTACGGAGCCGAACATCTTCTGACCCGCCGTGCCCTTGACCGCGCAACTGGGGAAAAACTGATCGGACTGATCGATTGGTGGCAGGACTACACCGCCCGCAATCACGGTTCGATGGACAACAACCCCAGCCCCGGCAACAAGAAAGGGGGTCTGACGACCATCCTCGAGAAATCGCTGGGGGCTGCGGCGAAGGGCGGAACCACCCCTTTGAACGGTGTATTCAAATACGCCGAACCCATCACCGCCAAAGGCTTCACCTTCATGGACAGCCCCGGATACGACCCGGCCTCGGTGACCGGGCAGATCGCGGCCGGGTGCAACCTTGTGTGTTTCACCACGGGGCGCGGGTCGGCCTTTGGGTCCAAACCGGCGCCGACGCTGAAAATCGCCACCAATTCCGAATTGGCGAGGTGCATGCCCGAAGACATGGACGTGGACGCGGGCGACATTCTGACCAAAGGCGTCAGCGTCGAAGAAAAAGGACAGGAGATATACCGACGGCTGCTCCAAGTCGCCTCGGGCGCGCGGACCAAGTCCGAGGCGCAGGGCTTGGGTGACTACGAATTTGTTCCCTGGCAAATCGGAGCGGTGATGTGAAACGGATCCTCGTAGCCGGCGGCGGATTGATCGGTATCCGCCACGTCCGCGCCGTCATTGAGCATCCCGGCTGCACGTTGGTCGGGTTGGCCGATCCGGATGGCTCGATCCAGATCGACGCGCCGCGTTTTGCCAGTATGGACGAGGTGCAGGACACAGTGGATGGCGTCATCATCGCGACGCCGACCCGCCTGCATGCCGAACATGGCATTCTGGCCGCGTCCCGTGGTTGGAATATGCTGATCGAAAAGCCGGTTGCCGCATCGGTCGATGATGCCCTGCGCCTTAAGACGGCCGTTAGCGAGGCCAATGTCCGCAGCCTGGTTGGCCATCATAGGCGGTACCACACAACCTTGCAGCACCTGAAGGAGGTGATCGCGCAAGGTACGATCGGACGAGTCATCAACGTCTCGTTGCTGTGGGCCATGCGTAAACCCGACAGCTATTTTGAACAGAACTGGCGGACTTCCGACGGCAGCCCGGTGATGATCAATCTCGTGCATGATATCGATGTCCTGCGCTTTGTGATCGGAGAAATCTCGGAGGTTGTCGCCCTGCCCGGCGCGTCGATCCGCGGATCGGATCGGATCGAAAGCGGCGCTGTCGCGATCGCATTCGAAAACGGCGCGACGGGTACCATCAGCTTTGCCGACACCGCGCCCAGCCCTTGGGGGTTTGAAGCCGGAACCGGCGAAAACCCGAACATCGGCACGTCCCATCAGGACATGATGTGGATCACGGGAACCAGGGGCGCCGTCAGTTTTCCATCCATGACCCTGTGGCGCGGACAAGATTGGGGTACTGCGGCCCAAAAAGACCAAATTCCAAGGCCGGACCAGACACGCACGCCGCTGGAGGCGCAACTGGATCACTTCCTTGACGTGATCGATGGCGCCCCACCTTTGATCGACGTCGAGGATGCAGCCCGGACGCTCGAAGTCACATCACGCATCGAACAGGAGCTGAAGGCGCGAACCGCTCGAGCGCGGGCGCCGGCCTGACTGAGACGCGGCAGGGCAAAATTTCGGACCATTCAAAAGACCAATGACTATTCCCCGGGCAATATGAGCAATCAGACTGCAAATCCGCCCGCGACAGACACAAGAATGATAACCAGACTTATTCACGGAAAGGGAAACCAATGAGCAAACCATCAATTGGGTTTATCGGCCTTGGACTCATGGGCGGAGCCATGGTGAGCCGGCTGTTGGACCAGGGATACTCGGTCACGGTGTTGGGAAACCGCGACCGCACACATCTGGATGCCGCGATTGACCGGGGCGCCCGCGAGGCGCAAAACGCGCGGGAGTTGGCTCAGGCCAGCGACATCGTGATGCTGTGCATGGGAACGTCTGAGCAGGTCGAGGGCCGAATGCGCGGTGCTGATGGAGTGATCGCGGGACTGAAGCCCGGGGCGATCGTCATCGACTTTGGCACCTCGCTTCCGGGCAGTACACGCGCCCTGGCCGAGGAGGTTGCCGCAGCCGGCGGAAGCTACCTTGACGCGCCACTTGGCCGGACGCCGTCGCATGCGCTGGAAGGCAAGCTCAACATCATGACGTCCGGCGACAAGGCTGCCTTCGACAAGGCCGAGCCGACACTGAAGGATCTGGGCGAAAACGTCTTCTACCTGGGCCCTGTCGGATCGGGACATACGATCAAGCTGATCAACAACTTCTTCGGCATGACGGTCGCGAACGCGATGGCCGAAGCCTTTGCCATGGCTGACATCACCGGCGTTAACCGCAAGCAGCTGTATGACGTTATGGCCGCGGGGCCGCTGCATTCCGGAATGATGGATTTCGTCAAAGCCTACGGTGTCGAGAATGATCCAAACCAGCTGGCTTTTGCCATCAAGAACGCGGCAAAAGACCTTGGGTATTATGAGCGAATGGCGCGCGACGCCGGCGTTACCAGCGTGATGTCGCAGGGTGCGCTTTCCGCGCTGAACGACGCGCGCGACCACGGTCAGGCGGATGACATGGTCAGCCAGATGGTTGACTACTACGTCAAACGTTTCAACACCTGATCGATGGCCGTCACCGCCAACCCCACTGCGGATCTGCCGCGCCTCGGCATCGTGCTGATGCTGACGGCGTGGCTGTTCTTTTCGCTGGTGGACCTTGGGGCCAAATGGTTGGCGTTGGCCGGCGTGCCGGCATTTCAGTTGGCTTTCATGCGTTATGCAGGGCACTTCGTGATCTCTGTGGGCGTGATCGCCAAGGGCGGAATTGAGGCCAGCCGGTTCAAGACCGACCATCCATGGCAGGTCATTAGCCGGGCCTTACTGCTGATCTCAGCAACCGTTTTCAATTTTTATGCCCTGCGGTTTTTGCCCCTGACCGTCGTGTCGGCAATCATGTTTTCCAGCCCGGTCATTGTGTGCTTTCTGTCCGTCTTTGTGTTGAAAGAAAGCGTGGGCCCATGGCGTTGGACGGCCATCATCCTGGGCTTCCTAGGGGTGTTGGTTGTCGTGCGGCCGTTTGGTTCGGCCTTTCATCCGACCATGCTGCTGATCGTCTACAATGCCACCGCGTTGGCTTTGTACTCGATCATGACGCGCAGGCTGTCGGGGGTTGTTGCCGTGGACACCATGCAATTCTACCTCGGGCTTACTGGGACGGTGGTCCTGCTGCCGTTCGCCATCTGGTTTTGGATCCAACCGGAAAACACCTGGAGCCTGATCGTCCTGATCAGTCTTGGCGTCTTTGGGTGGTCCGGGCATCAACTGCTGACAAACGCGCATCGGTTCGGAACGGCGAACCAGCTGATGCCATTTACCTATTCGTTCCTGATATATGTTGCGATCTGGGGTTATCTGTTCTTTGACACAGTACCGGACGCATTCACGTTGGCAGGGGCTGCTCTGATCATGGTTGCCGGTCTCATCATCTGGAAAAGAGAAAAGAAATGACGCGAATTGCCTGCATCGGCGAAGCAATGATTGAATTGTCCATGCTGGAAACCGGCGCGAAGGTGGGTGTCGCGGGGGATACGTTGAACACGGCCATCTACATGCACCGCGCAGCGCCTGATCTGCAGGTGGAGTATGTGACATGTTTGGGCGACGACCCGTTCTCGGGGCGCATAGCGGACTTCATCGCCAGCCATGGTATCGGGACATCCGGCATCCACATCATTCCGAACGCCTCTCCGGGCCTGTACGCGATCACGACCTCTGCGGACGGTGAACGCAGCTTTACCTATTGGCGCAGCGAAGCGGCCGCTCGTCAGCTTTTTGCCAATCACGACTTTAGCTCGTTGAACGGCTATGACGTGCTGTACTTGTCGGGGATTTCCGTGGCCATTCTTCCGCATTCGGTAAGGCTTGCGCTTCTGGACTGGCTCGACGGCGCTTCAGTCCGGTTGGTCTATGACAGCAACTTTCGTCCGCGTCTTTGGGATAGCGTTGAACACGCCCGGCAGATCAACCAACGGCTTTGGCGGCGTGCGGACATTGCCCTGCCATCCATCGACGACGAGATGGCACTGTTCGGGGAAAGCGCCGAACAGGTGGCGGCGCGCTTTGCGGGTCATCACGGAATCGGCGCGTTGAAGCGCGGAGAGAATGGCCCCCTGTCCATTGGTCAGTGCATTGACCAAACCTATAAGCCTGCCAAAAACGTGGTGGATACGACCGCGGCGGGCGACAGTTTCAACGGTGGGTACCTTGCGGCGTTGCTGACTGGGAAATCACAGGCCGAGGCCCTGATGGCTGGACACCATCTGGCATCCACCGTTGTTCAGTTCCGCGGCGCGATCATTCCCGGATAAGCGGCGCGAGATCCTCGGCTCCGACAAGACGCAAAAGCGGCACTAGCGGATCCGGCTGCTTGGCAGCCAAAGCGATTTCCGACGCGCAAGGATCGTTCAGCGCCCGACCTTTGGCGGTCTCGGACATGCAATACGAGACCCAGGCCCGCATCCCCGCAATCACCGCCTGAGAGCCGGTCTCACGAAGTGTGGGAACAAACCGATACGGCAGCTTCTGGCTTCCATCCATCGCGATTTGGTCCAGACGATGCGCCAACTCGGGGTTTTTAAAGCGGTGCAACAGAGCCTCGGCATAGTCCGGAACCTGTGCTTGCACCGCGGCGGGTAGCGTTGTGCCCGCATCCTTCATCAACTCGCAAACCAGCGGGCGCAGAACCGGGTCTCGAACCGCTTCGTGGACGTAGGTCAGGCCCCGCTCCAACCCGGCATAAGCCAACAGGGAATGGGCCCCGTTCAACATGCGCAGCTTTCGCATCTCGTGCGGGGCCACGTCATCGACCAGTTGCACGCCCGGCCAATCCGGATGCGGTCCGGCAAAATTGTCTTCGATCACCCACTCAGAGAACGCCTCGGTCGGAACGGCCATTGGGTCACCGCTGATTGCGCGAACGGCGTCCGTGGTGGCCGGGGTGATCCGGTCGACCATCGCGTTGGGAAAGCGAACGGCGTCCCAATTGACGTCCAGACCGGCTGCTTTCGCGAAACCGAAAACGGCCGTCTCGAGCGTTTTGCCATTTTCCATACGATTGTCGCAGCTCAGCACCGTCACTGGCTTGCGCCGTTCCGCAAGACCAAAGGCAAGAAACCCGATCAGAGTCGCGGGCCCCTGCCCCGCCAGATCGGCGGCAATCGCCGGGTCCTGGAGGTTCAGCTTGCCCGCGGCATCCAGATGATAACCTTTCTCGGTCACGGTCGCCGAAATGATCTCGGCATCCGCCATCACATCGAAAATCGCTGCACGATCCTCGGGCGCGACCAGAACGTCGCGCAGAGCTTTGATGCGCCGGACGCCCTGCCCCTGTACGCACAGATCGTACTTGAAACCCTGTCCTGCCAATCCATCCCGAACCGAGGATGAACGCAGGCTGACGCCGACAACGTCCCATCCACCCGCTTGATCGGTGTAGTCCAGCAAATGCGCCCGGGCAAAGTTTCCGAGGCCGAAGTGAAGAATTGTCCCCATCTAACTCTGCAATCCATAAACCTGTTTCGCCAGATCGACCGCCAACAACCGTGCAAGATGCTCGGCACTGTCCCGACCGAAGTAACCGCGCGCAACCTGCTCGGCCAAATGAATCGCCACGCCCCGCCGCCAGAGGTCGTGTCGTGCAGGAATGGACAGAAAAGCCCGTGTGTCGTCATTGAACCCGGCCAGATTGTAATACCCGGCCGTTTCAACGACCTGATCAAAATACCGCGCAATCCCGGCCGGACTGTCGTGGAACCACCAAGGCGGCCCGATCCGAAGGCACGGCCAATGTCCCGCCATAGGGGCCAGTTCACGGGCGTAGGTGCCTTCGTCCAATGTAAAGAGTATGATGCGCAGTTCCGCTGAGTTTCCGACCCGGTTCAACAGCGCCTCAAGGCCCGTGACCCAATCCATCGCGATTGGAATGTCGGCCCCCTTGTCCCGTCCGAAATCCCGCATTACCGCGTTGTTCGTGTTGCGTTTGCTGCCCGCATGTATCTGCATGGTCAGACCATCATCGACAGACATCTGCGCCATTTCGATCAGCATATGCCCGTAGAAACGGCGGGCGTCCTGTTCGGTCCCTTCCCGCCGTCTCAGCCGCTGGTACAGCGCATCTGGGTCCTCAAGCCACACGGTCTGTACACGTTCGATACCGTGGTCGGTGGCGGTACAGCCCAGTTGGATGAAATAAGCCCGCCGCATCCGCAGCGCGTTGAGATAGCCATCATAGCTGCCCAGATCGCAGCCTGTCAGCTCGGCCAACTTGTCCAGGTTCTTTACGAACTCCGGGTCCGCCCCATCCAAGACCCCGTCTGGGCGGAACGTCGGAACAACCCGCCCGCCCCAACCGCTTGCACGGATCTCCTGATGCCATGTGAGAGTGTCGAGAGCCGAATCCGTAGTGGCCAGAACCTCGATCCCGAACCTGTCGAATAATGCCCTTGGGCGAAAATCGGGTTGCGCCAACTTTTCCGCGATCTTGTCGTAGATCAGATCTGCCGTGCGCGAAGACAACTCTTCAGACACGCCCAGCGTTTCATGCAGCACGTAGTTCATCCAGATCCGGGAAGGCGTTCCCAGAAACAGATGCCAATGTTCGGCAAATGTGCGGAAAACGGCGCGAGGATCCTTCTTTCGCCCCTCTTCCCCAACGCCGAGTTCCGACAAGGGAACGCCCTGCGAATAGAGCATACGGAACACGTAATGGTCGGGAACCACCAACAGCTCTGCCGGGTTGGGAAACGGCGCATCGGATGCAAACCACCCCGGATCGCAGTGACCATGCGGAGACACGATCGGCAGGTCCTTGATGCCCAGGTACAGGTCTTCTGCCATCCCATTCAAATTGCCAGTCAATTTTGCCTCCGATACTGCTGCCCGCAATTGTTAACACAGTTTTTAATGGTTGCATCTTTCCCGTTCAAACCCGCAGACTGACCGGGTGATCCGGGGGATTGAATGAATATTGCGCTGATTGGTTTGGGGATGGTTTCCGGCACGCATGTCGCCGCCATTCGGGCATCGGATCAAGGCCTCAGTCTTGCCGGAGTCCTTGGGCGCAATCCCGACAAGGCAGCTGCGTTCGCGCGGCGAAACGAGACCCGCGCATTCGTCTCGGTCGAGGAAATCGCAAACGACCCACAGGTCGACTTTGCGATCATCGCAACCCCACCCGATCAGCGCACAGAGTTGGTTCGGAGTCTTTCGAGCGCGTCGAAACCGATCCTGATGGAAAAGCCTATCGAAAGAACGCTGGGCGCCGCGAAAGCCATTGTCGAGCAGTGCGAGGTGTCTGGCGTACCGCTGGGCATCGTTTTTCAGCACCGCGCCCGCGCCGCCTCGCAGGCGCTGAAGTCGGCCATCGAACAGGGGGAACTGGGCACGATCGCCACGGTCGAGATCCGTGTCCCCTGGTGGCGTGATCAGAGCTACTATGACGAGCCAGGGCGCGGCACTTATGCACGCGACGGTGGCGGCGTCATGATCTCGCAGGCGATCCACACGCTTGACCTTGCGATGTGGCTGCTGGGGCCGATCTCGGACATTCAGGCCGTGATGAGAAAAACTCCACTACACAACCTCGAGGCCGAGGATTGGGCGGGTGCAATCTTTGAAATGGACAACGGCGCGGTGGGAACGTTGATGGCAACTACCGCCGAATATCCCGGGGCTGCTGAGTCCATCACGATCCAGGGCACGCACGCCAAAGCGCATCTGGAGTCAGGTGTCCTGACCGTGACCACTTTCGACGGCCGGGAATCCTCGGTCGGCGAAACCGCCGCCACAGGCGGAGGGGCCGATCCCATGGCGTTCACGCATGCGTGGCACCAGGCGGTCATCGAGGACTTCGCCAAGGCCGTTTCCAGTGGAACGCAACCTATGGCCACCGGACGCAGTGCCCTTTTGACCCACGCCGTCATCGACGCGATGCAGATCGCCAATCGAACCGGCCAGAAAACACGAGTCATCTCATGAGCCTGACCTGCGTCGCCCTTGGCCTGGACCATCGCCATATCTATGGCATGACGGAAAACATGCGCAAAATCGGCGTGGACTGCGTTGGCTATTGGACACAGGGCGATCCGGAGACGCTGGCGGGATACGTAAAAAGGTTTCCCGATATTCCGCGGCTGGCCCGACTGGAAGACGCCCTGACTAGCGGGGCGGATCTGGCGCTGATTTCAGCGATACCGGCAGATAGGGCCGCGTTGGCGGTCCGCGCGATGCAGAACGGCATGGATGTCATGAGCGACAAGCCGGGCTGCACGACGTTCGAGCAACTGGACCAGATCAAGCGAACGGTTGCGGACACCGGTCGGATCTGGTCGGTGAACTTCTCGGAACGGTTCGAAACGCCCGTCAGCACCCGGGCCACCGAGCTGGTCGAGGCCGGTGCCATCGGGCGCGTGGTCCAGACGGTCGGACTTGGCCCGCACCGATTGAACCGGGCAACCCGGCCGGAATGGTTCTTCCGGCGTGACCGCTATGGCGGCATTCTGACCGACATCGCCTCACATCAGATCGATCAGTTCCTGCATTACACAGGTTCAAAAAGCGCAGAAATCACGAACGCCTATGTGGCGAACTACGCAAACCCGAAGGATCCCGGATTGCAGGATTTCGGCGAGGTCAATCTGCGCGGCGAGAATGGCACCGGGTACATCCGGGTTGACTGGTTCACGCCAGATGCCCTGCCAAACTGGGGGGATGGTCGTCTGACGATCCTGGGCACCGAAGGCTATATCGAGTTGCGGAAATACGTCGACGTGGGTGGAGCCACGGGGACAGATCATCTGATCCTCGTCAACGGAGAAACCTGCCAAAAGATCGACGCATCCGACGCCGGCCTTCCCTACTTTGCGCGCCTGGCCGATGACATCCTCAACCGGACCGAAACCGCAATGACGCAGACCCACTGCTTTACGGTCATGGAACTGGCACTGCGCGCGCAGGAAATGGCGGAACGCAGATGATCAACGTTGCGATCCTTGGTGCAGGTATCGGTGCGCAACATCTGGACGCTCTGGAACGGCTTGACCGCACCTTTTGCGTAGCCGCCGTGGTCGACCAGAATATCGACCGGATCGAACAGATACAGCAGAACTCGGGTTTTCGAGCATTGACCAACATTCAGGATGCTCTGGATGATTCGGCGATTGATGTCATCGACATCTGCCTGCCGCCGCATCTGCATGTACCAACCACGCTTGCGGCACTGGCCGCAGGAAAACACGTTGTCTGCGAAAAGCCTCTTGCGACCTCGATGCGGGATGTGGATCGGATCACGGCAGCCGCACGCAACGCGGGCAAGCATGTGTTTCCGGTTTTTCAATACCGGTGGGGCCCGTCACTGGCCCAACTGCGCCACCTGCAACGCGCAGGCCTGACCGGAGCGGTCCAAACTGCCGCGCTTGAAACCCATTGGTCCCGAGGGGCAGACTATTACGCGGTGCCGTGGCGTGGAACTTGGGCCGGCGAACGCGGCGGCGCAGTGCTGGGCCATGCCATCCACAACCATGATCTGCTGACACATATCGCGGGCAATATCGCCTGGGTGTCTGCAATGACCACAACGCGGGTCAACCCGATCGAGACCGAAGACTGTGCCGCAATCTGCTTTGGCATGGCTTCCGGAGCCTTGTGCACAAGCAACATCACCTTGGGCGCTGCCACGGATGAAACCCGCCTGCGGTTCGTATTTGAAAAATTGACCGCCACCTCTGGCACCGAACCCTATGCCCCGGGTCAAACGCCCTGGTCATTCGTCGCGCGGGACCCGGCGGATCAAGCCGCTATCGACGCGGCTCTTGCAGCCGCCGCTGCCGAGCCAACGGGGTTCGAAGGGTTTTTTGCCGAAGTCGGCAAGGCGCTGCGGTCCCAGGCAAATTCGGCCGTTACGCTGAAGGATGGCGCTGCGTCCATCGGCCTTGTGACGGCGATTTATCACGCGGCGCGCACCGGGCAGCGCGTTGCCCTTCCCATCAGGCCCGATCACCCACTTTATGAAGGATGGCTGCCATGAAACAATGCTGGCGTTGGTTCGGACCCGAGGATCCGATCGCATTGGCCGATCTCCATCAAGTCGGGGTTCAGGGAATCGTCACCGCGCTGCATCACATCCCGCCCGGACAGCCTTGGGATGAACTGAGCATCGCCGACCGGCAGGCCGTTCTGGCCGCGGCCGGGTACAGTTGGGACGTTGTCGAAAGCCTGCCAGTCTCCGAGGCGATCAAGACGCAGTCGGCGGACATGGCCGAGCATCTGCAGGCGTACAAGTCCAGCCTCAGGGCTCTATCCGCCAGTGGCATCAAAGTTGTTTGCTACAACTTCATGCCGATCCTGGATTGGACGCGCACCGCCCTTCGTGCCCCACAGCCGCATGGCGGAACGGCCATGCTGTTCGACCTGACCGATTTCGCAGTTTTTGACATACATATTCTCGAACGTCCGGGCGCGTCCGAAGACTATTCCAACACCGTCCAGCAAGCGGCCAAAGATCGCTTTTCGCGCATGTCGGATGTCTCCAAGGCCCAGTTGCAGCACAATGTCACCGCGGGGCTGCCCGGCGCCAACGATCAGTGGAGCGTAGAGGACGTACGCGGCTTGCTGCAGACATATGCCGAGATAGACTGTGACCGACTGCGCGCAAACCTCATCGACTTCCTGTCTGAGGTCGCCCCGGTCGCCCAACAATTGGGGCTGCGCTTGTGCTGTCATCCCGATGATCCGCCCTTCTCGTTGCTCGGTCTTCCAAGGATCATGTCCAGCACCGAGGACTACGGCGCCGTACTGGATGCGGTTGATATGCCCGCGAACGGCGCAACCTTGTGTACCGGATCGCTGGGTGTTTCCCCTGAATTCGATGGGCCGGAGTTCGTGCGCCGGCATGGCGGCCGGATTCACTTTGTTCACTTGCGAAACACCCGGCGCATCGCGGGGTCGGACAGCCAAAAGCCGGATTTCTATGAGGCTCCGCATCTGGAGGGCGACACCGACATGGTCGGAACCATTCGCGAGCTGATGGACGAACAACGCCGCCGCAAATCCCAAGGGCGAGACGACTGGCAAATTCCGATGCGACCCGACCACGGACAAGAGCTGCTGAGCGATCTGGGCGGACACAGCACTCCCGGCTATCCACTGATCGGACGAATGCGCGGGTTGGCCGAACTGCGCGGCATCATGGCGGCGTTCTTGTAACGCGTCGGATCAGGCGGTTTCTTTCCGCCGCACCACTTCTTTGCTTGCCTGAACGCCGCATTCTTCGTTTACTTACGGTACGTAAACGGGCAGCGGGGTGTCTTCCGGACTCGCCCGACGTCTGTTTTAGACGCGTGAAACTCCCGCGAAAACCGATGCAATTGAGCATCATTTTTCGAAACGTCTGCCATAGCGAAATGGCGGAAAAACGGGAGGAGTCCAAATGAAAACAGCAGGCGTAATCGGTCTTGGCGACATGGGCAGCGGCCTTGCCAAGAACCTGATCAAGAATGGCTTTGAAACATCTGGTTTCGACTTGAGTGAGACGCGTATGACGGCATTTACCGACATGGGCGGCCTGCCTAAGGACAGCGTGGGACAGGTCGGCCGTCATGCCGCCAGCGTGTTTGTCATGGTGATGAACGGAGATCAGGCCCGCGATGTCATTCTGGGAGAAAACGGACTGGTTGCGAACATGGCCGAAGGCGGAACGGTCATCCTGTCGGCGACCATTACCCCGGCCGAAGCAAGCGCGATCGGGCAAGACATGGAAGGTTCGGGCATCCACCTGATCGACACTCCGGTCTCGGGTGGGTTTCCCGGCGCGCAGAACGGCACATTGACGATGATGGCTGCCGGAGCTTCGGATGTGCTGGACCGAAATGCCGAAGTCATGCAGGCAGTGTCGGCAACCATTCACCGGGTCGGAGCAAACGCCGGCGACGGGCAAACCGTGAAAGCCTGCCTGCAATCCCTAATCGGATCGATCTTTTCCGCCACATTCGAGGCTGCGGCCCTGGCGGCCAAAGCCGGTGTCAGCGGTCAAGCATTGCTTGACGTGTTCTCATCCTCTAGCGCGGGGTGCGGTGTGGTGAATACCGCCCTTGAAAACATCATTGATCGCAAGTTCGAGGCTACTGGCAGCCACATCGCAACCATGCACAAGGACCTGACGATCTCTCTGGCACTGGCCGGTGCGTTGGGCGTTCCCATGCACACAGCATCATCCGCTATGCAGATCTTTCACGCCGGAAAAACCAAATACCCGAACGGCGACAACTGGGTGTGTACCCGCGTCATCGAAGAGATCGTTGGCGCAGAATTGCATCGCTGAGGGGACCGGACATGAAATTAGGTGTGATTTGCGACGGCATTTCCCGCGATCTGCGGCATGCCGTGGACGTGATGGACGAATTCGGTCTGGACTATGCAGAACTTCAGTTCGTAGGCGACACCGAGGTCGGGGACCATTCCCCGCAGGAAATTGCCGAAATCGACGCGCTCTTGCGCGACCGGGGCAAGCCTGTGTCCTGTCTGTCGCGCCATATCTTCGCGGGGATGACAGCTGCCAACAGGCCCGGTGACGAGCTGCACACCCGACACATGGACGCCTTGAAACGCGTGATCGACATGGCGCATGTCATGGGGTCTCCGCTGGTTCGGATCATGACCCAACGAAAAGAGCAGATACTCTGGGGAAAAAACGGCGCCGAGAAGTGGAACGTGGCGCATGGGGTATGGGACTCGATGCCACCGCTGATCGCGCCGGCGGTTGAACTGGCCAGGGCTGAGGGCGTGACGCTTGTCGTGGAAACCGGAAACGGCACGCTGGTCAATTCGAACTATACCGCCCGCAAACTGATCGACGAGTTGGATGCAAAGGATGCGCTGAAAGTTCTTTGGGACCCCGGAAACAACTGCTGGTGCCATGAACTGGCATACCCGGACGGTTACGAAGAACTGCGCGGCGGCTATCTGGGGCACATTCACATCAAGGACGTAAAGGTCGATACACCGCGGGCAACGCTGGAAGTGCGCCGCATGGGGGAAGGTCAGCTTGCGCCTCTGTTCCAACCCATCGCGGACGCGCTCAGATCCGACGGCTATGAAGGCGTGATTTCCTTCGAAAGCGTTTATCATCCCGGCAACGGAAATTTCGAAGATGGGTTTCGTCTGTGCATAGACAAGTTCAAAAGCCTGTTTGCATGAATGAAAGCTCTAGAGTGTTACAAATCAGATACTTAAGCCTCCAAGTTGAATGCCGAATGGGGCGCGGAAAGCTGGGCACACTCCCGCAAAATCAAGGAAAGGATCTGATGGATGAAGCAAGAGTTTTTTGAATTGTCCATTGAAACGCCCGGCAAATCCCTGACCGACATCAGCGGGGTGGTTCAGCGTGCGGTTTCCGAACATGAGTTTGTCTCGGGCCTGCTGACCCTTTGGTGCGTCCACACCGGTGCCGCGCTGTTGGTGCAGGCCAATGCCGATCCCGAGGTGGTTAAGGATATCGAGAGGTTCTTCGAAGAACTGGTCCCCAAGTCACCAGGCAAGTATCACCACCGCCCGAGCGAAGACGACAACGCGCCATCGCACCTGCGGGCGCTGTTGACGCAAACGCAGGTGTCGATCCCGGTCGAACAGGGACAGCTTCCGCTGGGTCGCGTACAAAGCCTGTACCTGTTCGAACATCGCGAGGCACCCAAGACACGACGATTGAAGGTGCACTACATCGGGACTTGAGGCCTTGGGTCACATGGAGCGTTGACGGTGCTACCGCCCCATCCAGCCCCCGTCGACAACAAGGATTTCACCGTTGACGTAGTCCGACGCTGCAGAAGCCAGAAAGACCACAGGTCCGGCAAAATCACCTGGCGTTCCCCAACGGCCCTGGGGTGTTCGTTCCAGGATCGACTTCGACCGAACCGGATCGTCCTGCAGGGCTTGGGTGTTGTCGGTCGCGATATAGCCGGGGGCGATCGCATTCACGTTCACACCCTGCCCGGCCCATTCATTGGCCAGAGCTTTGGTCAGCTGTCCAATCCCGCCTTTCGAGGCCGCGTAGCCCGGCACGGTGATGCCGCCTTGAAACGTCAGTAGCGAGGCGGTGAAGATGATCTTGCCCGAGCCGCGCGCCAGCATGTCCTTGCCGATCTCGCGGGACAGGACGAACTGCGAGGACAGGTTGACCTCAATCACTTCGTCCCACCAGTCGTCCGGGTGTTCGGCGGCTGGCTTGCGTTTGATCGTGCCGGCATTGTTGACAAGGATATCAGGGGTTTGCCCGTCGGCCCTCAACTGATCAATGAACCCATGCAGCGCGGAGCGGTCCGTGAAGTCGCATTGGTAAGCCCGGAACCTGCGCCCCATCGCCGTGACCACTTTTTCGACCTCTGACCCGGACAGCTCGAGCGAGGCCGACACTCCGATGATATCGGCTCCGGCCGATGCCAATGCCTCGGCCATGCCACGCCCGATGCCGCGTTTGCACCCGGTCACAAGTGCCGTTTTTCCCGTCAGGTCGAAACTTTGCAAAACACTCATGAACGCGGTCCTACTTCGATCAGGCTTTTCATTGCGGTTGGGCTGCGATCCAGTGCTTCGAACGCGGCCTGAATGTCTGCCAGAGGGCTGACATCAGTGATCACGACATCCGCGTCCACTCCGCCCGAGGCGACAACTGCGATCGCCTTATCGTAATCCTCCGGCTCATAGACCCGAGCACCGATCAGTTGCAGCTCTCGCCAGAAGAATTGGAACAGGTCGATCTGGGGCTTTTGAGCATGGATCGCGACCATCACGATCCGAGCCCGCGTCGCGGCAACGGCGGTCATCGCATCAACACCGGGCTGCGTTCCCGATACCTCGAAAACCACATCCGCCCCTTTGTCGCCCGTGCGCGCGTTGATTGTGGACACCAGATCGGTCTCAGTTGGGTTGATCGTATCAAAGCCAAGTTTTTCTGCGATCGCCAGACGGTTCGGATTCACTTCGGAAATCACGACGTTTCCGCCCGCGTCCCGCGCAACCATGGCAACCAGGATGCCGATCGGGCCACCGCCGATGACGACGACGTCCTCGCCAGGCTGCAGTCCAGACAGCCGCACATCGTGGCAAGCAACGGCGACCGGCTCGATCAGCGCCGCGTGATCCATGCGCAAGTCATCCGGTAGAACGTGCAAGGTGTGGGCCGGAACGGTCCAGATCTCTTGCATGGCACCATCGGTATCGAGGCCGAGAAATTTGAGGTTCTGGCAGATATGCTGATGCCCCCGTTTGCAGGCCGGGCATTCTCCGCAGTGATCCAGCGGTCGGACCACGACCTTCTGGCCGGGTTTTACCGTATCGACGCCCTCGCCCACCGCTTCGACGACACCGGACATCTCGTGCCCGATTACCCGGTTCAGACCGACACGGGCATCCATGTTGCCGTGGTAGACGTGCATATCCGTCCCGCAAATCCCGCAATACGCAACGCGAATGGCGGCCTCGCCGGGGCCCGGAGCCGTCGCCTGGGCCTGTTCCACGGCAAAGCTCTTGTTGCCCCTGTAGTACGCCGCAGAGATCGTCTGGGTCGTCATGTATGCATCTCCTTGTGTTCCGCATTCAGTTTGTCCCAGTCGAATTCCACTCCGGTCCCCGGCGTATCCGGGGCCACGGCCAGGCAGTCTTCCACGACAAGCGGACGGGTCGTGTACTGGTCTATCGGGAATGAGTGTACTTCCAGCCAACCCGCATTGGGTTGCGCAGAAACAAGGCTGACGTGCAGCTCCTGCATACCATGGCTACAAACCGGAATGCCGTGCTGGGCGCTTAGCGCGGCCACGCGCAACCAGCCGGTAATCCCGCCACAGTTTGAGGCATCGGGTTGAATGAAACTCAGCTTTGCGTCGTCGAAGGCGTACTCGAATTCGTGAATCGTGTGCAGGTTTTCACCCATGGCAAGGGGAACACCCGTGGCTTCGGCAATTCGGCCATAGCCTTTGTAATCGTCTGGAATTGTCGGCTCCTCGAACCACAGGATATCGCAGTCGGCAAACCCTCGGGCTGCCACGATGGCCTGCTCGACGCTCATGGAGTAATTCGCGTCGACCATGAAGAACCGGTCCGGCCCCAGCATCGCGCGCACCGCCCGTGCGCGCGCCAGATCATCGGCGAGATCCGGTTGCCCAACCTTGATCTTGACCGCGTTGAACCCACGCGCAAGGTAGCCTTCGGTCTGCCGCAGCAGTTTCTCCAGCGAGAAATTCAGGTCGATCCCGCCGGCGTAGGCCTTGCAACGTTTGGACGCTCCACCAGCCATTTGCCACAGCGGTGCATTCTGCGTTCTGCCACGAATGTCCCAAAGGGCAATATCCACGGCCGAGATGGCGAACGAGGCGATCCCGCCCCGCGCAACGTAGTGCACATGCCACTGCATGGCATCGTACAGGCTTTCGATCTGTTCGGCGTCTTGTCCAACCAGGAACGGCGCTAGGTCATGCTGGATCATCGCCAAGATGGCATGACCGCCCTTGCCGCCCGTATAGGTGTACCCAACCCCCTCGACCCCATCCGACGTTTGAATGGTGACGGTGATCAATTGAAAGAACGTGTGATCCCCGTGTTTGGCATCGACCAGGACTTCGGCGAGCGGGACGTTGAACAGCCGCGCTGAAACACTTTCTATGCGATTCACGAACCCAAGACCTTCTGCTGCCTGGCAATAACCCGAGACTGTAAAAGGATGACCGCAAAAAGAAAGCCTCCACGTATGACCATCTGCCAGTAGGCGCTGAAACTGATGGTGCCCTGACCGTTTTCAAAGTTCAGAACGTTGAAAACCAGACCCAGCAAAAGCGCTCCGGCCACGGTCGCAGGGATCGACCCCATCCCACCTGTCAACAAGGTACCGCCCACAACGACGGACGCGATGGCCGACAATTCCCAGCCAATACCCTCAAGGGGTTGTCCTGCTCCAAAACCCGAGGCCAGAAAGACGCCAGCCAGCCCTGCGCAGCCGCCCGAAAGCAGGTAGACGAAAGCCTTGGCGCGATTCACCTTCAGACCCATGAGGTTCGAGGCATCCTCGCTGCCCCCGATCGCCAAAACGGTCCGCCCGATGGTTGTTCTTTCCAGCACCAGCCAAAGTGCCAGCGTCAGTCCGGCCACGATGACGATTGCCCATGGAAACAGGCCGAACGCCTGCCCCATACCAAGCTTGGTGAAGTTCGACCCCCAATCAACCGAAATTGTCTGGGCGCCCGAAATCACCAATGCGCCGCCTTTAGCGGCCAACATGGTCGCCAGCGTGGCGATGAAGGGCGGGATCCGAAGGACGATAATGCAAAAGGCGTTGATCGCCCCGAAGCCCACCCCGGCAAGCACGGCCCCCGGCAGCGCAACCTGAATCCCGTATGGGCTGAGATAAGCCGCAACGACCGATGTAAAGGCCGCCACGGATCCAACCGACAGATCAATCCCGCCGGTCATGATCACGAAACACATGCCCAGCGCGATCGCGATGAACATCGCGTTGTAGTTCAGGAAAGACGAGAAGTTGTAGGCGCTGCCAAAGTTGTCATAGCGCATCAGCCCGAACAGAATCAAAGCCAGCAGTGCGATCCACACCGTCACCGAGGCCGAATTGCGCCGAAGGTACTTTCGCAGGTCAAAAGCCGTTTCATCCAACATCGATCAAGCCCTCCGGAACTGCTGGACCCAAACGGCCAGGATTATGATGACGGCTTTGGCGATCAGTGCAACTTCGTCCTCTACCCCGTTGGCCAACAATGTATATTTGACCAACTGGATGATCACGGCACCCAGAATGGCGCCAAAGATCGGCGCCCGCCCGCCTTGCAAAAGAGCCCCGCCAACGACAGCGGCCGCGATGGCATCAAGCTCCATCAGATTGCCGTTGCGCGCGGCGTCCGAGGCCGAGTTGATCGCAACCACGATCAGACCGGCCAGGCCTGCAAGCACCGCGCAGATGACATAGGCCCCGATCTTGACCCGCCGGACGGGACCACCCGCCAGATAGGCCGCACGTTCATTGCCGCCGATCGCCAGCAGGTAGCGGCCCCAAGTGGTTCTGGTGATCACCCAAAACAGCACACAGGCAATCGCCAGCGCCAGCCACCCCTGGAACGGCAAGCCAAGCACCTTGCCGGTTCCAAGATAACTGAATGAAGGGTTGGAAAATGTCTGCAGGTTCCCGTTCGTCAAGACTTGGGCAATACCCCGACCAGAGATGAAGAGAATGAGCGTCGCAACGATGGGCTGCACGTTCAACACAGCAACCATCACGCCGTTGAATACCCCGCATAAACCCGCGACGAGCAGCGGCAGGACAATGGCCAAAGTGACGCCAAGCATCGGATTGGCGGCGCCCAGATCCGACAGAAAGATCAGTGGAGCCAGCGCCCCGGCCAAAGCCATGACCGCGCCAACCGACAGATCGATCCCACCCGTGGCGATGACCAGCGTCATGCCCATGGCCACGATGGCGATCGTGGCAACCTGACTGATATTCACGAACAGGGTCTGCAGCTGCAGGAAATTTGGGGTGAAAAACGCATTGAACACCAGCAGGGCGACCAACGCGGCGATGCCGCCATGAAAGCGAAAGGGCATCGATGCGACCCGTTGCGGCAACTTCATTGCGCGGTCCATGAACCAGTTCCTTCTTCATGATGCGCAAGCGCGCGCACCAGTATATTCTCGGTAATCCCGGGGTTGGTCAGTTCCTTGACCGAGCGCCCCTCGTGCATGACCACGATGCGGTCAGCGCCTTCCACCAGTTCTTCGAATTCCGAACTGATGAGGACAACGCCGAACCCCTTTTCGACATAAGACCGAATGAAAGATTGGATCTCTCGCTTGGCGCCGACATCCACGCCTCGGGTCGGTTCGTCCAGTATCAGGATGTCTGGCTGCGTCGCCAGCCAACGGGCAAGGAGTACCTTCTGCTGGTTGCCGCCGGACAACTCGCGAATGGGTTGGTCCATATGCGCCGCCTTGATACCCAGATCGTCGATGAAGGCCTGAACGATCTCGCGCTCGCGGGCAAAGTCGATCTGACCACGGCTGGCCAGTTTCGGCAGCAGGGCCAGCGTCATGTTCTCGCGCACGGACATGTCAGGAATGATCCCTTCGGCCTTGCGATCTTCGGTCAGAAAGCCGACCCCGTTTGCGATCGCGTCACCCGGTCCGGACGGTTGCCCGACCGCACCGTGCAGCCCGATTGCGCCGCTGCGGGCCCCGTCCACACCGAACAACGCGCGCGCAGCCTCTGTCCGGCCAGAGCCCAGAAGCCCGCCCAGCCCAACGATCTCCCCGCGGTGGAGCGTGAGGTCGAAATGCGTCAGTCGCGGGCCTGTCGAGACAGAGACAGCCCGCAAAACGATATCGCCTTTCTTGGCCTTAGCGCCGGCGAAGTCCGTGAGCCCGTCTGCCGCGATCTCGTCCTTGTTGCGGCCCAGCATGTCCGCGATCATTTCCAGTTTGGTCGTGTCCTGCACGTTGCGCGTGCTGACTGTGCGGCCGTCTCGCATCGTTGTGACCCGGTCGCAGATCTGGAACAGCTCATCGAGAAAATGCGAGACATACAGGACGGAAACGCCCTGTTTCTTTAACTCGCGCACCACACCGAACAGAACCTCGACCTCGCTGGCATCCAATGACGAGGTGGGTTCGTCCATGATCACCAGCTTTGCGTCCAATGACACAGCCCGCGCAATCGCAACCAATTGCTGGATCGCCGTCGAGAAATTTCCCAGCGGCTCGGTCACGTCGATATCTATGCCAAAGCGCGCAAGAACCTCGCGTGCGCGCCTGTTGCCTTCGCGCCAGTCGACCAGAAAGCCAAGACGTTTGGGCTCGTACCCCAAGATGATGTTCTCGGTCACTGACCGCAGCGGCACCAGGTTGAGCTCTTGATAGATCGTGGCAATTCCGGATTCCTGCGCTTCGCGCGGAGTGGAGATGCGGCTCGGCACACCCGCCAGATGCACGTCGCCGGCATCCCGGTCGTAAACTCCGGTCAGGACCTTGATCATCGTCGATTTGCCGGCACCGTTCTGACCGATCAGCGCATGAACCTCGCCCGGTGCGATCTTCAGGCTGGCCTGGCTGAGTGCCGGTACGCCGGCAAAGGACTTTTCAATTCCCGACATCGAGACGAGCGCATTCATGAGATGTCTTCCTCCGATTGCTTGCAGGCGGCGCCGACCACAAGCCAGCACCACCCACCAGGGAGAATCAATAGGCTTCGTCGATGTGATCGGCCGCGTTGTCCTTGGTAAAGATGCGATCTTCGACTTTCACCCATTCCGGGATCGCCTCGCCAGCCGCGTATTTCTTCATGACTTCACAGGCCAGTGGGCCGAAGAAGGGCGAGCTTTCGACCGTGACGCCCATCTTGCCGTCGATGATGGCTTGTAGCGCATCGCGTGTCCCGTCGATCGAAACGATGGTCACGTCCTCGCCGGGCTTGCGGCCCGCCAGTTCCAGAGCCTGGATCGCGCCGATCGCCATCTCGTCATTGTGGGCGTAGACCACGTTCACGTCGGGATGCGCCTGCAGCAGGGTTTCCATCACCTGACGACCCAGGTCGCGTGCAAAGTCCCCGGTCTGAGAGGCCACGATCTCAAAACGGTCATCCGCTGCGATCGCGTCGTCGAAACCCTTTTTGCGGTCATTTGCAGGCGAGGACCCTGTCGTGCCTTCCAACTGGACGATGATGCCTTTGTCGCCCTCGAAATTTTCCATCAGCCATTGCGCGGCCCGGTTGCCCTGATCAATGAAGTCCGATCCAAGGAATGCCACGAAATGTTCGCCCGGCTTGGCGACGGCCGGATCAACCGAGCGGTCCACCAGAAAGGTCGGAATGCCGGCGGCACGAGCCTTCATAACGGCCGGGATCAGCGGCTTTTCTTCCCGCGGGGGCAGGAACAGGACGTCGATGCCTTGGGCGATCATGCTGTCCACATCCGCAACCTGCTTGGCCGCAGATCCGGCCGCATCCGTCGCGATAAGATCCCAGCCGCAGGCCTCGGCCGTGTCATGGAACGATTTCGTCTCGGCAATGCGCCAGGGATTGTTCGACTCCATCTGCGCAAAGCCGACCTTGTAGCGATCTTTCTGCTCAAGCGGCGGCAGATCCTGTGCCATCGCCGTGGTGCCCAACAGCGCACCTGCGACAACCGTCGAGATCAAAAGAGTTCTTCGTTTCATGGTTATTCCTCCTCCATTGGTGCGGTCGCCTCCGTTTTGACCGCGAGTTTTCAGGTCATGCCCAATTCATGTAAGTCGTCTGTTTCCTCAGATAGCCATCGAAGCCATAGGCGCCGTCTTCGCCCCCAACCCCGGACAGCCCCCAACCAGTGTGAAACCCCTGCACGGCTTCGCCGTTCGAACGGTTCAGGTACAGTTCGCCGAACTTCAAACGGCTCGGGGCCTCCATCAATCGGCGGTGCGATGCCGTAAAGAGATAGGCGGACAGCCCGAATGACGTGTCATTCGCCAAGGCTATCGCCTGATCAAAATCATCGACTCGCATGGCTGTCGCCACGGGACCAAAGACCTCCTCCTGCATCGCGGCATTGCCGTTGTCGGAGACCTCAAGAACGGTCGGGGACATCCAGTGCCCTTTGCCGTGCGCGCCGTCCGTCAAAGGCCCACCTTGGAGATGCACCGTGGCACCCTCTGCGATGCTGCGTTGGATGATTTC
Source organism: Ruegeria sp. BC2 (assembly GCF_056539245.1). Classification (NCBI taxonomy): domain Bacteria; kingdom Pseudomonadati; phylum Pseudomonadota; class Alphaproteobacteria; order Rhodobacterales; family Roseobacteraceae; genus Ruegeria; species Ruegeria sp. BC2. The sequence continues at coordinate 679,461 of NZ_JBQFUQ010000001.1, read as the reverse complement.
GGCGACCTTGGTCACTTCGACCTTGCTGACTTTGGGCCCCAGATCGCAGTCCTCCATCGGATCCCCGATCGACAATGCGCGGGCTTCTGACACGAATTTTTCCAAGAATTGATCTGCAATGCCGCGATGCAGATACATACGCTCGTTGCAGGTGCAGATCTGGCCGCAATTGGCAAACCGGGCGGCAATGGCGGCCGAAACGGCGGCGTCAACATCCGCATCCTCCATCACGATGAACGGAGCCTTGCCCCCAAGCTCGAGCCGGACAACCTTGATCCGGTCGGCCGCTGTGCGAAAAATCTCTTTCCCGGCGCGCGTGCTGCCGGTCATCGTGATCAGCGACGTATCGGGGTGTTCGACCAACCGCTGCCCAACCACCGGCCCTTTCCCCGTAAGAACATTCAGAACTCCGGGCGGAAAGCCGACCTTGTCCGCAAGTTCGGCAATCGCAAGACCCGACAGCGGCGTGATTTCATGCCCCAACAAAACAACGGTGTTGCCCGCGACCAGCGCTGGCCCGATTTTTCTGGCGGCCAATGCCAAGGGATAGTTCCAGGCCGTCAGCGCAACGACAACCCCATAGGGATGGCGCCGAATCTGGATTTCTTCGGACCTGTTGTCCGAGGCCACTATGTCTCCCGAAATCCGCCGGGCCTCTTCAGCTGCATGGCAAAGAAAGGTAGCGGCGGCATCCACTTCACCTCGGGCCTGCGAGATCGGCTTGCCCTGCTCGGCTGTGATCAAAGCAGCCAGACGCGCGGCGTCGACCCGGATGGCCTCGGCGAGCTTTCGGACCATTTGCGCCCGCTCGATCGCCGGGCGCGCAGACCACGCGCCAAAAGCCCTGCGGGCCGCCTCGACCGCCGCATCGGCATGCATGGCACCACCATCTGGAACCTGTGCTACGATCTCTTCATTTGCAGGGTTTTCGACATCGACCGCGTCCGCGTCAAAGTCGGCAAAGCGGCCATCGATGAACATCGAATGGCGAACGACTTGACCCAACTCCCCCACTACAGACCGCAATTTCGCCTCCCGCACTTGCTCGGCCAGACCACAATGGCGACCGCACCGCCGATCAAAACACTAATAATATTATTTCGTCAACACTAATATTAATTATCACCTACTAATATTAGTTGCGCACCCTCCGCATAGTCGATAAAAAGGATGCGAACAAAAAGGTTGAGCGATGAACGATCAAGCGAACAAAGCCGGGCAGCACAGGGGTGTAGGACGAGTCGCGGGCCGGCAGCGCGTGACGATGCACGACATTGCGCGCGTCGCCGGGTGTTCGCAGACGACAGTATCGCTGGTTCTCAACAAGAATGATTCCGTCAAGATCTCCGAGGATACCAAGCAACGGGTCCTGGATGCCGCCAACACGCTTGGATACGCCATGCCCTCTCAACTCAGGAAACCCCAGGACAGCGCGCGCCGGCCCGCGGCGCTGGACGGAACCATAGCTTTCGTCGTGGATGATCTGGCGTCGAGCCCCGAGATGGTGAACGCGTTCAACGGGGTAAAACAGGCCGTTCGGGACACCGGAAACCTTGTGTTGCTGGCCGAAACACAAAACGACCCCGAGGTCGAGCCCAGAACGCTGAGGTATTTCCTCGACCAACAGGTTGCAGGCATCATCTACGCGACCGTTTTTACGCGGCGGGTGGTCGTGCCGGAGATCCTCAGGCAGACGGCCACTCCGGTTCTGCTGTTGAACTGCTTTTGCGACGACCTCTCTTTTCCTGCGGTGATCCCCGGCGAAGTCGCTGCCGGACATACGGCGACCAACGCCCTGATCAAGGCCGGGCACAAACGAATTGCCACCATCACCGGCGAGCCGTTCATGGAATGCGCCGCCGGGCGTACGACCGGGTACAGAAACGCCCTGGCTTCCGCCGACATCCCATTTGACGAGGATTTGGTCATCGAGGGCAACTGGCTGCCCAGCGCAGGCTACGCCGCCACGCGCGAATTGATGGACCTGCCCTCTCCGCCAACCGCCATTTTCTGCCAGAATGACCGCATGGCCATCGGCTGCTATGAGGCTCTCAAGGAACTTGGCCTGTCCATCCCCGAGGACATTTCAGTCATCGGATTTGACGATGACGAAACCGCGCGGCACCTGTCGCCGCCCCTGACGTCGATGATCCTTCCCACCCGGGCGATGGGACGCTGGGTCGTCGAACAGCTGTTCCATGGACCGACGGACGGTCAGCGGCATCCACTCGTGAAGCTGGAATGCGAACTGGTCGAGCGCGACTCGATCAGCGAGCCCAAACGCCGGACCTGAAGGCGAAATCATGACGGAAACCTTCGATCACATCGTCATCGGCGGCGGCTCGGCCGGCGCCGCGGTAGCAGCGCGGCTGGTCAACAAAGGCAAGTGCAGGGTTCTGGTGCTGGAGGCGGGGCATTCGCATCGCCATCCACTGCTGGACATGCCGCCGGGTATCTTCAAGATGATCAACGGGTCCAAGTTCATGACCTACCACCAGACCGAACCGCAGGGCCACCTGGACGGCCGCGTGCATGACATTCCGCAGGCCAACGTTCTGGGCGGCGGGTCGTCGGTGAATGCGCAGGTCTATATGCGCGGTCGACCTTCTGACTATGACGCATGGAACGACCTGCTGCGACAGACCAACGACGGCGTCGGTTGGGGATGGGATGATGTGCTGCCTTATTTCCGCAGGATGGAAGGCAACAACAGGCTGCACAACGACCTGCATGGCAGCGACGGTCCGGTGCAGGTCTCGGATCCGGGGCATATCGACGACATGTCCCGTTGGTTCGTTCAGTCGGTGCAAGCCCTTGGCGAACCATTCAACACGGACTTCAACGGCGCATCGCAGCGCGGCGTCGGGTTCTATCAGTTCACCAATCGCGCCGGGAAGCGCAGCTCGTCAGCTTACGCTTTCCTCGCTCCACTTGAGGCGAACCCGAATTTGACCGTCCGGTTGGGCGCAAAGGTCAGCAAAGTCATCATCGAAAACGACCGGGCCGTCGGCGTGCAGTATCGAGACAAACGCGGGTCCCACACCGTCCGATGTGATGGTGAGGTTGTGCTTGCGGCTGGCGCCCTCGTCACGCCGAAAATTCTAATGCTGTCGGGTATCGGACCGGATGCACATCTTGCTGAACACGATATTCCCGTGGTCTGCCCATTGCCCGGGGTCGGCCAAAACCTGATCGACCACCCCGAAGTTCCGATCACCGCCTTTGCCAACGGCCCCTACGGATATTTCAAACAAGGTGAGGGCTGGCGGATGCTGCGCAACGGCATCCAGTTCAAGCTGTTCGGCAGCGGCCCGGTGACTTCGGCCGGGGTAGAAGCCGGCGCGTTCGTCAATCCGTCGAACCCTGATGGAGAACCGACCATTCAGGCATTTTGCGTTCCCATCGTCTATCTGGATCGCGACGCGCTTGACGAGGTGCAAGATGACTTTGGCCTGACCGTCACGACTGTCGTGGTCAAACCGAAATCACGCGGAGAGGTTCGGCTTCGCTCGGCAGACCCCGACGCCATGCCAGTAGTTTCGCCGAATCTTCTGAAGCATGAAGACGACATGCAGGAGATGATCCTGGGGCAGCGTTTCTTTCGTCGAGCATTCACCTCGGGCCCGCTTGCACAAAGGATCCGCGAAATCGTGATTCCGACGGCGGACGACGACCAGACGCTGCGAGCACATTGCAAACGGTTCGTGAAAACCAACTATCACCCGGCGGGCACGGCCAGAATGGGCCGGGACGGTGATGGAATGGCCGTGTTGGACCCCAGAATGCGCGTGCGCGGAATCGAGGGCTTGCGGGTGTGCGACATGTCCGCCGTGCCGGACATCAACGCAGGCAACACAAACGCACCCGCCATGATTCTGGGCGAACGATGCGCTGACCTGATCCTTGGCATTGGATCAGCACGCGAGGACCGCAATTCCTAGCCCAAGCTGCGGGGCCGCTGCCTGTTGATCCGATATCCGGCGCGATGACATGCCCCCTGCCCGGCCCGTTTTGCCACAAAACAGGTTACCCGGCCTCATGGGGTCAAAGTAATCGCGGGCCACGGCAAGAGCGCTCGCGGAATGCGCCTTACAGAAAGTCGTCCCGCCTGGGCGTGAAACAGTCGATCAACTCTCCGGCCGCCAGGCAAACACAACCATGGCTAACGCCGGACGGAATGATCAGGCTGTCACCGGGCCCCAGCTCTCGCTCCTGATCTCCGATGACGAAATTGAACCGCCCGGACCGCACAAATGTCGACTGCACATGCGGGTGGTCGTGCAGCGCGCCTTCGGCACCTTCTTCAAACCGGAAGGACACCATCATGAGGTCTTCGTGATCTGCCAAAACCTGGCGCGTGACGCCCGGGGCGGGCGACATAATCGGATAGCTATTGGTCATGATGCAGTGTCCTCGGTCAGGTGGCGGCGTTCATTTCACTCGAAATACTCGGCATGTTTCGCGTGAACCTCTTCGATGGTCTTGTCGATACGGCCCAGATGACGGCGAATGGTTTCGCTCGCCACCGCCTCGTCGCGGTCTGCAAGCGCCTTGGCCAGCGCCACATGATCCCGAACCAGAGTCTCGGCCTCGCTCTCGCGCCCAAGGCTCAGAACGCACAGGCGGTCGATCTTTCTTTTGCATTCCTGAATCGTGTCAAAGGCCAGCGGGTTGCCGCTCAGCTCGCATATCAACCGATGAAAGTCATAGTCGAGTTGATGAAACTCTTCGGCCTCGTTCCTTGAAACCACGTCTTTCTGCCGCTTGAGGTTGTCTTCCAGCAACTTCGAGTACTCGGGCCTCCAGACCTGGCATGCAGCGCGCACCACCTCCAACTCGACGGCCAGGCGAACAAAGCGTGCATGACCGATCCGTTCCATTGAAAAGCTGCGGACCCGAGTGGCTTTCTGAGGACGGATCAGCAGCAAATCCTGCGCCTCGAGCCTGTTGAAAGCATCGCGGACCGGCTGCCTGGACACCTCAAACTTCTTTGCGATGTCTGCTTCGGACAGTTTCGTCCCCGGCAGAATTTCAAGCGAAACGATCGCCTCGTACAGGCTCTCATAAACGATGTCAGTGGTTGTGCGCCGCTCGATCTTGTCCGTAATAATTTGCATTTCTTGCCTTTTTTCTGCGCATGACCAACTCGGGTGGTTTTCCGTGGCTCGAGGCCCCTCCCTCGATACTCCTCAATGTAACTCCAGCCAATTATTTTGGCACGCGCCGTGCGATGCCCTTTGTGACCCTCAAACAAAGTTGTTGACAATACTAGTATCCTAGTCGACTAAAATACGCAATACTGCTTCATGCCGGTTCGAACTCAAATATCGGAACGGGCGCGCCGGCAGGCTGACCGGGGATCCAAAGGGACAAGAGAATGACCGAATTGAACGCTGAACAGATTGGCCTGAACCGGGACCTTGCAGGGAAGGTTGCGATCGTGACCGGCGGCGGACGGGACATCGGCCGTGCCTGCGTTCTGAAAATGGCCGAGGCCGGAGCGTCGGTCGCAATCAACTATCACAGCTCATCTACGGGTGCAGTGTCGGCGGTCCAGGAGATAACGGCTGCCGGCGGCCAGGCGATTGCCGTACAGGGCGACATGACGTCTGGCGCAGATGTGGACAGGCTGGTCTCAGAAACGATTGCCGCTTTCGGGCCCCGGATCGACATTCTTGTCCACGTGACCGGAGGGTTGGTGGCCCGAAAGACCCTGTCCGATATGGACATGGACCACTGGCGTTACGTTATGGACCTGAACACCACTTCTTTTGCCCGCGCCGTTCAGTCGGTGTTGCCGCACATGAAAAAAGGCGGCGCGATCGTCGGGTTCGCCAGTCAGGCGGGTCGTGACGGCGGTGGTCCGGGCGCGGTCGCCTATGCGGCCTCGAAGGGGGCGGTCATGACGATGACACGTGGGCTGGCCAAGGAACTGGGGCCCGAGATCCGGATCAATTCGGTTTGCCCGGGCATGATCGACACAGACTTCCACAATGTCTTCACCAAGACCGAAGTCCGCACCAACGTGGCCAGCGCCACACCGCTGAAACGCGAAGGCACGTCCGAGGATGTGGCAAACCTCGTCGCGTTTCTGGCCTCGGACGCCGCCGCTTTCATTACGGGCGCGAACATCGACATCAACGGAGGCCTGCTCTTTTCATAGCCGGCTCCGACCGATCACCAAAAACATCTGTCTGCTTCTAGGGAGGAAAGCATGAACACCAAACTTACAAAAACACTGATCGGCGCCGCAGCCATGGTCGTCATGACCGGCAGCGCATCTTTGGCCGAGGATTGGCGCGGGTGGAACATCCACGCAGACGGCTACCCGAATACTGTCGCGATGGACAAATTCGCCGAACTGGTCACCGAAAAGACCGGCGGTGAAATCAACCTGCAAATGTTCCACGGCGGCACATTGGGCAGCCAGCCCGATGCGGTCGAACAGGTCCGCGCTGGCGCCTTGGAGGTCGGAAATTTCAACCTGGGTCCGATTGGCCCGATTGTCGCCGAGGCAAATGTCGTTTCATTGCCCTTCATCTTCAAGGACGTCCCACACATGTTCCGCGTTCTGGACAGCGAGGGCGGTGCCGCGATCGCGGCCGGTATGGCAGCCAAGGGATTGACCCCGCTTGCCTGGTATGACGCCGGCGCCCGATCCTTCTACAACGGGACCAAGCCGATCAATACCCCGGCCGATGTCCAGGGCATGAAAGTGCGGGTCATGAACAACGATCTGTTCACCGGCATGATTGCCGAACTTGGCGGCAACCCCTCGCCCATGGCCTTCGCCGAGGTTTATCAGGCCCTGAAGACCGGGGTCGTCGATGGCGCCGAGAACAACTGGCCGTCCTACGAGTCGACCGGCCATTTCGAGGTTGCCGGCTATTACTCGCTGTCCCAGCACCTGATCATCCCTGAATGCGTGTGCGTCAACACCGACAAATTCAACGCCTTGTCGCCCGAACTACAGGCCGCAGTCAGAGAGGCGGCGCAAGAGTCCGCCGAGTTGCAGCGGCAATTGTGGGCCGAGCGTGAAGCGGCCAGCCGCGCGGCGGTCGAGGCTGCGGGTGTGGTAGTGAACGAAGTGGCCGACAAAGCGCCGTTCCAGGCCGCGATGGCCCCGGTCTACGAGGCCTATTTCGCAACCAACCCTGACCTCCGCCCATTGGTTGAAACCATCCAGGCGACCGAGTGATCGAACCGTATCGGATCTGATACAGTCCGGCCATGCCAATGCGGGGCCGGACATCTGATCAAGAGTTTCAGGCTTATGAGCAATACATCTCCGCCCCCGTCCTCAGTGCGCACTATGGTCCGGATCCTCGACCGCATCGCCGATGCATGCCGGATCGTGACCGGTGTCGCGCTGGTCGTGGTCACCATCATATTCGGCTGGCTCGTCTTCGGCCGCTACGTCCTGAACGCAACGCCAACGTGGGTCGAGCAGGTCGCCCTGCTGCTAGTCATGACGATCGCGTTCATCGGAGCGGCTGTCGGTGTGCACGACAACACGCATTTGTCCGTGTCTCTCGTGCGCTCGGCCGTTCCGCGACGAGTCAGGACGGCTCTGGTCGTTTGCACGGATGTGATCATGGCCGGATTCGGTGCTCTGATGCTGGTGTTCGGGGCGCGGCTTACGATGTTCAAATGGGGGTCGCTCATCCCCTTGATCCAGGTTCCAGAAGGCTTGCGGTCATTGCCCCTGACCATTGGCGGGGGCCTTATCCTTGTGTTTTCCGTTGGTCACCTGATCCGCCTCTGCGTCGGTTTTGACGAGCGAAAAGACAGCATCGAATAGAGGCGGATCATGGGAATTCTTCTTTTGCTTGGCGTCTTCGCCCTGTGTGTACTGATCGGAACACCCGTGGCATTCGCCTTGGGCATTGCCGCCATCTCGGCCTTCTGGTTCGAAGGTTTGCCGCTGATGATCGGGTTCCAGCGGATCATCTCGGGCATCAACGTTTTCTCGTTGATGGCAATCCCGTTTTTCATCTTCGCCGGCGAACTGATGTTCCACGGCGGGATCGCCATGCGTCTGGTGCGGTTCGCGTCAGCCGCGGTCGGCGCCGTTCGTGGGGGCTTGGGCATCGTGAATGTGTTTTCGTCGATGTTGTTTGGTGGAATTTCCGGATCGGCCATCGCCGACATATCTGCTCTCGGCTCAATTCTTGTTCCCGTGATGAAAGAGAAAGGCTACGACGCGGATTATGCGGTCAATGTGACGGTCACATCGTCGATCGCAGGGATCATCATCCCTCCCAGCCACAACATGATCATCTTCGCCATAGCAGCGGGGGGCGGCATTTCGATCTCGAAGCTTTTCCTCGCGGGTGTAGTTCCGGGCGTGTTGATGTGCCTCTGCCTAGCCGTCGCCGCGTATCTTGTTGCGGTGCGCCGAGGGTATCAGGCCGAAACCTTTCCGGGCTGGAAGGCTCTGGTCATCAGCTTTCTCAGCGCGATCCCCGGGCTGCTGACAGCCGTGATCATCGTCGGAGGTGTCCTGTCAGGCATCTTCACGGTCACCGAATCCGGGGCGTTCGGCGCCATCTATGCCTTTGTCGTCACGCTCGTGGTCTACCGGAGCATCACCTGGGACAAGTTCTGCATCGCGGTTGCGTCGGCCGTACGTACGACGGCCATGGTCATGATCCTGATCGCCTGCGCGGGCGCCTTTGCCTACATGCTGACCTTCTACAGAGTGCCGGACAAAACGGTGGATCTGCTGACAGGCCTGACGGAAAACCCGATCCTTATCCTGCTGATGATCAATGCGGTTTTGTTGCTTCTGGGTATGATCATGGACATGGCGGCCCTGATCCTGATCTGCACGCCGATCTTCCTGCCGGTTGCCAACAGCCTTGGCATTGATCCCCTGCAGTTCGGAATGATCTTGCTGGTGAATCTAGGCCTGGGACTGTGCACCCCTCCGGTTGGCTCCTGCCTGTTTGTCGGCTGCGCCGTTGGCAAACTGCCGATGGAAAAGGCGGTTCGGACGATATGGCCCTTTTACCTGGCAATTCTGGTTGCTCTGATGCTGATCACCTTTGTGCCCGCGATCTCGCTGACCCTGCCAGGGTTGCTTGGTTAGAAGCGGCGAGCAGGCAAAAATTCGGGCGCAACCTGCGTAAGGTTGCGCCCATTTCCAACTCTGGCGGCAACGGCAGAAACACCTGCGGTCGGTGCCGGAAGCCAAGCGTCAAAGGCGCCGCCACACGGTGATTACCCGCACAAACGCCGTTGGCTCCCTGCTTTAGGCTTCCCTGACCACATCATGCCCGGGCATCGCGCCAGGAACGGTATCGTTTCGTCCATCGCTTCGCCCGCATCTGATTTCGCATCAGCGCGAGAAATGCCGAGTGAGGTACTTTCGGTGGCTTGCCATTTGCCAGTCGTTCAAGCTGGAAATACGCCAGCACCATCGAGGCGAACCCCGCCAGCCTTTTGTTTTTCCAAGACACTTCCGGGATATTGACCGACTCTGATTTGCCATTCCGCCAGTTTTCGACAAGATCAGGTTCAAACGCCATCGCGCGAGCCACTCCCAGAACCGAGACGCCAATCCCGCCCCTGTTGTTGGCCAATGCATCCTCGGCAACAGCCCGAGAGCGAATGCCGCCGGTCACCATGATCGGCATTTTCGCGTCAGCAGCGATCTCCCGCGCGAAGTCTACAAAATAGGCTTCGCGCCGGGCCGTGCTGGTGCCATCCTCCTGCCTGCCCTGCATGGCCGGACTCTCATAGGAACCGCCGGACAATTCGACCAGATCAATAGCCATATCGCCAAGTTGGTTGACCACCCATTTGGCATCATCCTGCCCAAATCCACCTTTCTGAAAATCAGCCGAGTTCAGCTTCACCGAAACGGTAAAACTCCTGGACACGCTGGCCCGGATCGCGCGAACGACCTCAAAAAGGAAGCGCGCCCTATTCTCCAAAGAGCCGCCCCAATGGTCGGTACGGCGATTGGTCAAGGGTGATAGAAACTGGCTGATAAGATAGCCGTGGGCGGCATGTATCTGAACGCCGTCAAATCCTGCTTCTTCGGCCAACGCGGCTGTTCGAGCAAAACGGGCAATCAGGTCTTGGATTTCGGCCTCGGTCAGGGCCCGCGGCGGGTTGAAATTTTTGGACATGCCGGGGATCTCGACCGGAACGTCGGACGCCGACACCGTTTCTTCTCCCAGGCTCGCCAGGACCTGACGACCGGGATGATTGATCTGCAACCAGATTGCTCCGCCGCGCGTCTGCCCTGCCTCGGCCCATTCCCGGAAAGGCGCAAGATCGGTTCCGTCTTCCAGAACCACGCTGGCGGGGCCGGACAGCGCATCAGCCGAGACCATTACATTTCCAGTAATCAACAAGCCCGCGCCGCCCGCGGCCCAGCGGCGATAAAGCCGGTGAATTTTCTCGTCTGGCACCTGCCCGAAAGCCGCCAGGCTTTCTTCCATTGCAGCTTTTGCCAGACGGTTTCTGAGAACCGCGCCGTTTGGCAATGTGAGCGGTTCAAACAGCGGTGAAACAGTCATCTTGGGATCCTTTTCTTCTCGATCCCAGGTGATATAAACCTTCGACAATGGTTGAAGGTCAAGGGCATGAAGATCGGAAAATTGGCAGAATCCACGGGCGTGTCAGCGTCAAGCATTCGGTTCTACGAAAAACACGGCCTGATCCCACCGCCCGAGCGTCTGGAGAACGGTTATCGCGACTATCCCGACGCAATGATTTCGCGCATCAAGACCATCGCAATGAGCAAGTCGCTTGGCTTTTCTCTGTCGGAAATCAAGCGCTTCCTACCGGAAGACCCGGAAAACACCATCCCGCGGCCCGAGGTGATCGCGAACCTAAGAAGCAAGTTGGCCGATGTGGATCAAAAGATCAAAGACCTGCACGGGATTCGCCGCGACCTGGAACAGATGATCGCCTATCTGAGTGACCCGGAGTCAAATGGCTGCTGAGGGTTTGGCAGCCTGAAACCTGCGCCCAGCAGGAGCACAAGAATTCGCTCGTCAGGCTTCGTATGCCGGAAGCTTTGACAGGGCGGCCTTCAGCGCATCGCCCCACCCTTCGGATATTGTCCGAAAGTACTGATCGTCGGGCTCGAACCTTGAACGCGTGCCGGCCGTAAGGCTGTCTTCCTCATAAAGCAGCAGATCAAGCGGTGCGCCGACGGACAGATTGGCCTTGATCGTTGAATCGAAACTGACCAGCAACAGCTTGACCGTTTCGGAAAAGCTCATGTCCGGATCAAACGCGCGTACCAGTATGGGGCGGCCGTACTTCGTCTCACCGATCTGAAAGAACGGGGTATCCTCACCGGCCTCGATGAAATTGCCCTCGGGATAGATCAGAAACAGGCGCGACGGGCCGCCTTTGATCTGCCCCCCCAGGATCAGGGTCGCGTGAAAGGCGCTGTCTGCCTGTTGGCCCGCTCGGGAATGCCCCTCAATGACGTCGTTCAGCGTTGCCGCAACCAATTGGGCGACCTGAAACATCGTCGGCGCCTCAAGGATCGACGGCGACCGGTCTTCCGGGGCTTTTGTACGTTCTTCCAGCAGGCTTATGGTGGCTTGGGTGGTCGCCAAGTTGCCGGCCGTCAACAAGGTGATCGAACGGTCGCCTTCAACGGTCCAATTGAACATCTTGTTGAAGGTGGACACGTTGTCGACACCTGCATTCGTGCGCGTGTCAGACATGAAAACCAGTCCGCGGTTCAGCCGCATGCCCACAGCATAGGTCATCAGGTTCTCCGTTACTGCTGTGCGACCTGCAATTGAACCGTCAACTGCTCGCCCGCTGCCCCAATTCTGTTTCCTATTACCGGGGCCGCCTGGGCATAGTCCAGACCGGTTGCGACACGCACGTATCTGTCATCGGGTGAAATCCCGTTGGACACGTCAAATCCAACCCACCCAAGCCCGTCCAGATGAACTTCGGCCCACGCGTGGGTGGCATCTTGCAATTCGGTTTCGTTCATCATCAGGTAACCCGAGACATAGCGGGCCGGCACACCGATCTTCCGCGCACAGGTGATGAACACATGCGCATGGTCCTGGCACACGCCGCGCCCGGCCTTGAGAGCGTCTTCTGCGCTCCAGTCCGGGTGCGAGCCTCCCACTTCGTAGGAGACCTGAGCCCGAACGCTTTCGGACAGGGCATGCATCCGCTCAAGCGGCTCACCATCCGGCAAAGCGGCAATCACGTCTGCAACCCCCTTGCCCGGCGTTGTCAAAGGCGTGCTCCGCTGAAAAAGCCACAACGGCGTCGAGCCCTCGTGACGTCCCAACACCCCATGCGTGTCTTCAACCTCGACAAAACCTTCGGAGATCAATGAGATGCTTTGGGTATTCGCTTCGAAACTGATCAGTTCCACCGTGTTGCGATGGTAGTCCTCAAAGCTCAACTCTTTGCGCCCCCCGGTCACTTCGGTGCTCCAAGAGAGGATATTCTGATTGCGGAAGGATTTGGGCGTCTTTCTCAGCTGCTGCAGGCCAAAGGGAACCGGCGCGTCGAAATCGTATCGTGTCTCGTGGCGAATATGCAGTTTCATTGGTCACTCATAGAACCGGTAATCAACTTCAATCTGGCGGCTCAAGTCTCCGAGATCTTTCAAAAAGTCCTGAATGTACTCGTGCAGCCCAAGGTCAAAGATATCGGAAATCTGCCGGTCGAGGTACTTCTCGGACAGCGCATTGGCCGCCGTAACCGACGGCCCCGCAAAGCCATAGTCTTTGCTGAGATAAGAAAGGTTCTCTTGGATTTTCCTGCAGCAGAAATGCAGGCTGCGGGGCATCCGCTGATCAAGGATCAGAAACTGTGCAATTTCCGACGGCCGGGTATTCTGGCCGTGGGTCATGCGATAGCCACCACCCGCACCCACGGACCGCAGGATGCTTTCCCATTGGATGTTGTCCAGTGACGAGCCGACTGAAAAGGCCGTGGGCAGAAGGACATAGTACTTAACGTCCAGGATGCGCCCGGTATTGTCGGCCCGCTCGACAAAGGTGCCGATCCGGGTGAAGTCGAAAATATCGTTGCGCAGCATGGTCCCCAGCGTTGCGCCACGAACCAGAGCCGCCTGTTGACGAATAAGCTCCAGCGTCCCCGGCAGGTCTCTCTCGTTCACGCGGCGCTTCATGGCTTGATCAATCTGCATCCATGTGGCGTTCACCGCGCTCCAGACATCATGGGTCAATGCGGTTCGAACAAGGCGCGCGTTGTCTCGCGCCTGCTTGATGACGGACTTGATCGAGGATGGGTTGTCGACATCTCGCAACATCCAATCCACGGCATTGTCTTTTGAAATCTCATCATATTTGGCGCTGTAACCACCGAAAACGCCGGCGGTTTTCAGAACCGAGCCCCATTCCGCATCGGAATTCTTGGTCCGGGTCAGCGCCATCCTCTGACCTGTTTCAAGCAATCTGGCCGTGTTTTCCGCCCTCTCAAGATACCGGGACATCCAGAACAAACCGCCAGCAGTTTTTCCCAGCATGGTCAGTCCTCCAGAACCCAGGTGTCTTTGGTCCCGCCGCCTTGGCTTGAATTCACGACCAGAGACCCTTTTTTCAGCGCAACGCGCGTCAGGCCGCCGGGGGTGATCTCGATCCCATCCGGGGACACCAGAACAAACGGCCGAAGATCGACATGCCGGGGGGCAAGTCCCGAACGGGCGAAAATCGGTACTGTCGAGAGAGACAATGTGGGCTGCGCGATATAGTTCGACGGCCGCGACTTGAGCTTGTCACGGAAGGCCGCAATCTCTTTCTTGCTGGCGGTCGGACCGATCAGCATCCCATAGCCGCCCGACCCGTGCACCTCTTTGACGACAAGAACGGACAGGTTGTCCAATACGTAGGAAAGCGACTCGGGGTCGCTGCAGCGCCACGTAGGAACGTTTTTGAGCAGAGGCTTCTCACCCGTGTAGAACTCAACGATTTCAGGCATGTAGGAATAGATCGCCTTGTCATCGGCAATGCCCGTGCCCGGCGCGTTGGCGATCGTGATGCCCCCAGCCCGATAGACGTCCAGAATGCCGGGAACGCCCAGCGCGCTGCCCGGGTTGAAATTCAGCGGGTCCAGGAAATCATCGTCAACCCGGCGGTAAAGAACGTCGATTGGTTTGTAACCTCGCGTGGTACGCATGCAGACGCGCCCGTCGACAACCCGCAGGTCGTGGCCCTCGACCAGTTCCACGGCCATCTGATCGGCCAGAAACGCATGTTCAAAATAGGCTGAATTGTAGATCCCCGGAGTCAATACCGCGACGGTCGGCTCGCCATCCGCGCAGGCCGGCGCACTGGCCGCAAGCGAGCGTCTCAGATTGCGGGGGTAATCGGATACATTGCGCACATTCGTCGCGCTGAAAAGCTCGGGGAACATCTTCAGCATGGTTTCCCGGTTTTCGAGCATGTAGCTGACCCCGGACGGCGTACGGGCGTTGTCTTCCAAAACGAAGAACTCGTCTGGCCCGGTACGCACCAGGTCGACGCCGACCACATGGGTGTAGACCTGCCCCGGCGGTGAGACACCCAACATCTGCGGCAGGAAGGCTTCGTTGCTGGCAATCATCTCTGCCGGCACGCGACCGGCACGCACGATTTCCTGACGGTGATAGATGTCGTGAAGAAACGCATTGATCGCCCGAACCCGCTGTTCAATGCCACGTTCCAGTCGTTGCCATTCGCGCCCTGAAATCACGCGCGGAACGATATCAAATGGGATCAAACGTTCTTCGGCCTCGGTCTTGCCGTAGACGTTGAAAGTAATCCCCGTCAGCCTGAAAACTTCTTCGGCTTCGCGCTGTTTGGCCCTCAGCCGTGAGACATCTTCCGCATTGAACCAACGTCCGATCTCTTCGTAAGGACCTCTGAGAGATCCGTCGCCGTTGAACATCTCATCAAAATACTCGCTCATACGAGAAGTGTGACGATCAATTCAAACTTTGCAAGTTGTACGGGCTTTTCCAGTTGGCGGCCTTCCAAGAGATGCACAGTTTTCGAGCGAACAGCAGCCGCCCGTCGATGACGAAACTGGTTCTGGGTGCAGCGAAAATCATCGCCGCCACTCTACCGGCTTCTGGCGTCAATGACGTGCAGCCACCAAAGCAATTCTCGAAAGCAATCAGGGGCTACGGCTCCGCCTGAGAACCGACTAGGTTCCCACCGCATCCAGCAGCGCACCCCGGACAGCGTCTACCATTCTGGCACGGGGTGACATTGCCACACTCGCAAGACCGACGATGCGTCGGGGTCCGAACTGCTCCAGAGGAATTTTTTTGAGCCGCAAATGGTCATAAGACGCCAGACGACTGTCAGGTATGATCGAGACCCCGAGTTCAGCGGCGACCATGCTTGATATTGCCTCGAGGCTTTCAAGCTCCATGGCGTCTTTGACTTCTATGCCCATCCTTTGCAGCCAGGTCTCGATCTGCCTCCCCACAACCGCGTCGCGAGTGAACCGGATAAACGGCAGTGCGCCGAGAAGCTCTTCGGGAGAATGATCCGGAGTGTTTTCCGAGACGAGCAGGACCAGTTTCTCGGTCACGATTTCCGAGAACTCCAGCGACTTCGGCAGGATATCCGGGCGTGAGATGATTGCTGCGTGAACCTGCTTGCGGTCCAGTTGCAACAGCAGCTGATTGGTCAAGCCCGGAACAATTCTGACACGCACGTCAGGATGTTCTGACTTCAGCCTTGATAACGCAGCAGGCACCAAACCCGTCAAAGTCGTTGGAACTGCACCCAAGATAATCTCGCCGGCAAGTTCCTTGTCCGATCTCACCTTGTCGGCTAGGCCATCATACGCGGCAACGACCGCCGCCGCCTCTTCGACAAGCATGAGCCCCGCACTGGTCAGTCTGGGTGTCTTGGCCGACCGGTCAAACAAGTTAAGCCCCCACATGGTTTCAAGATTCCGCATCTGATGGCTTACCGCCGACGGCGTCAGATGCTCGGCCTCCGATGCGGCTCGAAAGCTTCCATGCCGATGTATTGCGATCAAAGTTCGCAACGCTCGAATGCTCATCCCAAAGACCTCGCCACCTTCGTCCGTTTCCACGAAAGGTGAGAGATTTTCACCGATGGATCAAATCATTTTCGTTTTTGTTTACATTTTTTGATCTGTACCCTGCGTAAAACAGACCAATTAAACAGCGCCCCGAGGTCCCCATGGTTGCCCCAAAGTCCAACTCCTACACGTCCATCGTTGCCAAGCCTTTCGCTCCGAACCTCGGGGCCGAGATCTACGGGGTCGATTTGAGCCAGCCTGTGCCCGACGACCAGTTCGCCGAAATCCGCGATGCCTTTCACACCTATCAGGTTCTGTTCTTCAAAGAGCAGAAAGAGATACCGCCTGCGCAGCACATAGAGTTTGGGAAACGCTTCGGGCCGCTCCACGCACACCCCGCAGCCCCAACGATGGAAGGATATCCGGAGATATTCGAGATCCATGCCACTAAAAATTCAAAGGTAGCCAACGGTGAGTTCTGGCACTCGGACGTGTCATGTGATGAGACGCCTCCATTGGGAACAATGCTTCAGATCCACATTGCCCCTCCTTGCGGCGGGGACACCATGTTCAGCGATATGTATGCGGCTTACGACGATCTGTCCGAACCGATCAAAAGCATGCTCGACGGACTGTCCGCCCTCCACAGCTCCGAACACATCTACAAGGGCCGGTACAGCGACCGGGGCCAAAAGGACGCGGATATTGATTGCCCCGAAGCAATTCATCCGATCGTCCGAACTCACCCCGAGACAGGACGAAAATCGCTGTTCGTCAACCGAACGTTCACAACGAAGATTATCGGCTTGTCGGACAAGGAAAGTGAGGCGATCCTCAACATGCTTTTCGAGCATGCCGAACAGATCAACTATCAAATCCGGTTCCGGTGGTCGCTCAACGATATGGCCTTTTGGGACAATCGTTGCTGTATGCATCGCGCCATCTGGGACTATTGGCCCGCGGAACGAAAAGGGCGGCGTGTAACCGTGAAAGGCGACCGACCCGTCTAGTTCTGACCGGACGGGATTTCTGGGTCTACGAAACCATTTTGGGAGCGCGAAGTGCGAGCTGCAGTCGTCAGAGAGTTCAACGAAGACCTTTCGATTGAAACGGTACCGGACCCAACCTGCCCCGACAACGGAGTGGTCTTGGAGGTCGCCGCCTGCGGCGTGTGCCGCTCGGACTACCACGGCTGGTCCGGTGCCCACCCGAAAGTTCAAAACGGCTCCATTCTGGGGCACGAGTACTGTGGAACCGTTGTCGAGGCCGGGTCGAATGCGAAACACAAGGTGGGTGATCGCCTCATCGCCCCATTCATCCTGGGCTGCGGCAATTGCCATGCCTGTCAAACCGGAGTGTCGAATACCTGCGCCAACCAGATCGTTCCCGGATTTGGCGCACCGGGCGCCTATGCGGAATATGTTGCGGTGCCTTTTGACCATAACTTGGTTCACTTGCCAGACACACTCTCCCCTGCCCTCGCCGCCGGCCTTGGCTGCCGCGTCACCACCGCATGGCATGCTTTGACGGACCGAGCAGACGTTGCTGCGGGCGAATGGGTTGCTGTTCATGGAACCGGAGGAATTGGTCTGTCTGTCCTCTTGCTTGCGAAAATGCTAGGATGCCGGGTTGTCGTGGTGGATGTGGTCGATGAGAAACTCGAGCACGCAAAACTCCACGGCGCGGACGCGACGGTCAATGCATCCAAAGAGGATGCGGCGACCGCGATCCTGGAAATCACCGGTGGAGGAGCGCAAGTTTCCATCGAAGCTCTGGGCATCGAAACCACGACGAACGCTTCACTGGAGTGCCTCGCGATCTTGGGCCGTCATGTGCAGATTGGGATGCCGTCGGATGACGGTTGGATGCGCATGAACATGCGCGCGATATATTCCAAACAGCTCTCGGTTTTTGGCACCCGGGGCATGCCGTCCTGGAAGTACCCGCGTCTGCTTGGCCTGATCGAGCGGGGTGACGTAGACATACAGCCGATGGTGGCCAGAGAAGTCCGCCTTGAGGATGCCAGCGGTGAGCTTCGCGCGATGCGTGGCCCGACCTCGCCGGGCACCGCTGTAATCACGAGTTTTCGACCTTGATTGGGTGCCTGCGTCTTGCAGGATGCACGCAGGCCAAAAGGCTAAAAGTGTTGAAAATAAATAACTTAAGGCAAGTATCGGCGTTTGCCCCGGCTATCGCCACACACGCCGAAAACACTGTTCCCGAAAAATATTGTGAAGCCGTTTCAACAAGAAAAGCCCGCCCAAACAGTTTTGGTCAGTTCAGGCGGGCTAGCCTATCAGAGAATGAAATCACCTTCGTCTAGGCTGCTGGCGCGGACGCCGAACAACGAGATTTCCGTGTCTCCCAAATCGATCTTGGTCTTGAAGAAACGGCCGCTGATCGCATCCTCGACCTCCTCATAGTCTGTGAAGCCATAGGCGCTGAGGTCGATCTTGTCGCGACCTGCGCGAAAGCCGAACACAGTGTCATGTCCGCCGCCTTGTTCGAAGACGAAGCTGTCAGAGCCCGAGCCGCCGATGAGTTTGTCGTTTCCGGCACCGCCCGCGATCTCGTCATTTCCACGGCCGCCGAAGATGATGTCGTTTCCACCCTCGCCGTTCAGGGTGTCGTCACCCTTGCCGCCGAAAACCTTGTCCCGACCGTCACCGGCGAGAACCAGATCGTCACCACTTCCTGCGAAAACGATATCGTTGCCGCCCTTGGCATCGATCAGGTCATTGTCCCGACCTGTGCGGATGACTTCGCGCCCATCGTCTCCGATGACGAAATCGACTGCCCCTGAACCGTCAGATTGCAGTAGATCGGCGGGCAGCAGAACGCCGTTCAACACATGGATCACACCGTTAGACGCCTGAATGTCGGTCGCGATGAGGCTTGGATCCTGAACGTCCGGATCGGCATCGACTAGGGTAAGGGTCTCGGCATCCACACCAATCGTTCCGCCCTGGAGCGTTTCGATTTCCTCAGACGCAAGAACTTGGCTGGCCTGCAGGCTTTCACCCGAGACATGGTATGTCAGCACCGTCGTCAACAGTTCGATGGGATCGTTTCCGCCGTTGAGCAAACGCAGTGCGTCAACAAGGTATGCAAACGCTCCGCCCTCATCGCTGCCTTCGTATCCCAGCGAGTTCGAGAGCGCGATAAACGCGTCATCGGTCGGCGCAAAGGCGGTCAGGTCGGCATTCGGGTCATTAAGGGCGCCCGCCAGATCAGCCGCGATCAGGGCTTCTCGAAGAATGTCGAAATCACCCCCGTTTTCGTCAAAGCCGGATGCACCGCTTATCGCAAGAACGGTTTCGGTGATCGTCGGAGCGTCATTGCCTGGCAGATCGATCGGCAGCAGAACGCGATCAATCACGTGGACCACGCCATTGTCCGCCTGGATGTCTGTCTGCACCAGCGACGGGTTGATGAGGTCCGGCTCCAGATCGCCAAGTGTCGGCAATTCGGACGCATCGATCACTCCGCCCTGAAGTGAGGTCACCGAACCCGCCGACGCAATCTCGGACGAACCTTGGGTGCCTGCTGCAACATGATAGGTGACGATCGTCTCAAGCAACGTTGCGGTTTCGACCGGATCTTCGTTCAGAGAGGTCAGAAATGCGGTTACGGCTGCGGTGTCAGTAACGTCGCCCGCAAAACCCAGATCAGCTGCGAGCTGCCCGAATGCCGCGTTTGTCGGGGCAAAAACCGTGTAGGTCGCAGAAGGGTCACCAGCCGTTCCACTGAGGACACCGAGGTAGTCAGTCCCCTTCTGGTCATCGATAAAACCTATTGCTGCGACAAGAATGCTAAAGCTTGGATTTCCTGCGGCAATTCCTGCAATTGTCGTCATAATTTCCTCCACCTGAGATTTGCAAGCCAACGATTGGCTTACCGCTGGTACGGAGCGCACAGGCCGTTCGGATCAAATATTTCTGAATCACGATATGTCCCCGGCGGTGGCGCGTAGAGCGTTCCCGGGCTCGCTGAGGCCGAAACCAAAAACAAATCCAACCGGGTCAGATCAGCGTATCGATCATCAGTTGAGAACAAAGGTGACGGCCAATGGGAAAACCCAAATTCGTAGTTGAAACGGGGCGTCAGGAACTTCGCGAAGTGCGTCGGCAAAGCTGGCGGCTGTACGTTTTTGTCGGTGTTCTCAGTTGCTTCACCAACCTTCTGATGCTGACAGGGCCATTGTACATGCTGCAGGTGTACGACCGGGTTTTGGGCAGCCGATCCGTGGAAACGCTGGTCGCTCTCTCGGTGCTTGTTGCGTTCTTGTACGGCATTCTGGGCCTGCTTGAATATGCTCGGGGAACAATTTTCGGACGCGTCGCGGCACGTTTTCAGGCACGGCTTGACCGTCGGGTATTCGAGGCGGTGCAGCGCAAAGCCTCGGTCGCTCCGGACGATCAAACGGAAACCGGCCTGCGCGATCTTGAGGCTGTTCAGCGGCTTTTGTCTTCTCCGGTTCCAATGGCCTTTTTCGACGTGTTTTGGACTCCCGTCTTCCTCTTGGGCATCTGGATATTCCACCCTTGGCTTGGTGCTGTCGCCGCGCTGGGTGGCTTGGTCATCTTGGCACTGACCGGCTTGAACCGATTTTTTTCGGCACGGCCCATGTCGAATGCCAGCCGCGCTGTCGCCTCGTCCGAAGCAATGTCCAACCAGTTGCGGAACGAAGCCGAAATCGTTGAGGCGATGGGTATGCGCGATGCGACCTTCACGCGGTGGAAGGCCTTGCGCGACCGGGCGCTGAAGGAGCAGATCCGCTCGGCTGACGTAAGCGGCAGCTTTGCCAACGTAACAAAGACTTTCCGGTTGTTTTTGCAGTCGGCCATCCTTGGTGTCGGTGCATTTCTTGTGCTTCAGGGGGAACTGACTGCAGGCGCAATGATTGCCAGCTCAATCCTGCTGGGCCGGGCGCTGGCACCGATGGAGCAGCTTGTGGCGCAATGGCAGTTGGTTCAGACCGCAAAAAGAGGCTGGGACAATCTGGCCGAACTGCTCGGCACCGTACCCCCCGAACGTGTGAATACGCGACTGCCGAAACCCAAAGCCAAGTTGGTTGTTCAAAACCTGACCGTCTTTCCGCCGAACTCACGGCAAGCCGCTCTGAAATCCGTTTCCTTCAACGTGAACCCCGGCGAAGCAGTTGGCTTGATTGGGTCGTCCGGCGCGGGGAAATCCACACTTGCCAGATCCTTGACTGGCGTATGGCGTCCGCACAGCGGCACGATCCGGCTGGATGGCGCCGCGCTGGATCAATACGGCTCGACCGAACTTGGCGGCCTCATCGGCTATCTTCCGCAGCGGTTTCAGCTGTTCGACGGCACCATTGCCGAAAACATTGCCCGAATGGCGCCCGAGCCGGACGATGCCGCTGTCGTGGCAGCCGCAAAGAAGGCAGATGCGCATGAGATGATACTACGGCTCGCTGATGGCTACGACACCTACGTATCGGCAAACGGAGGGCAACTGTCCGGTGGTCAGATGCAACGTATCGGCCTTGCCCGCGCAATGTACGGCGACCCCGTTCTGCTGGTACTGGACGAACCTAATTCAAACCTCGACGTCGAAGGCAGTGCCGCGGTCAATCGCGCAATTGAAGAGTTCAAGGCAAACGGAAAATCCGTGTTGATCGTGGCTCATCGACCGGCCGCAATCCAGGAATGCGACAAGCTGATAATGCTTGAAAACGGCACCGTCCGGGACTTCGGCGCCAAGAAAGACGTTCTTCGGAAACTCGTTATCAACCACGAACAAATCGCAAAAACCGCCAGACAGGGAGGCCTGAAATGAAACCGGAACGGTCCGACGTAAACTCATCCCTTTCCTGGTCAGCGCGCGGGCCAGTGCTCGTGGGCCTCGTGGGTCTGATGCTGTTGCTTGGGGGCTTTGGATATTGGTCCTTCACGACCAATATTGCCGGGGCAATCGTTGCCAGCGGTCGAATTGAAGTCGATCAAAATCAACAGGTTGTGGAACAC
Source organism: Ruegeria sp. BC2 (assembly GCF_056539245.1). Lineage (NCBI taxonomy): Bacteria > Pseudomonadati > Pseudomonadota > Alphaproteobacteria > Rhodobacterales > Roseobacteraceae > Ruegeria > Ruegeria sp. BC2. The sequence goes on along the minus strand of NZ_JBQFUQ010000001.1, from coordinate 657,457 downwards.
CCCGATGGCGGCGTGGTCGCCGAGATACTTGTCGACGAAGGGTCCTTGGTCGAGGCCGGTGATGTCCTGATCAAGCTGGCGTCCAATGACCTTGCCACCAAATTGGCGATCGCCGAAAAAGAGCTTTACGAACTTATGGCCCGCCGTGGTCGTCTTGAGGCGGAAAGAGACGGAACCGAAGAAATCAGATTTGATCCCATACTTCAGCAAGCCGCATCTTTGGACATCGACATCGCGGACTTGGTCTATGGGCAGGAACGATTGTTCGTGGCGCGCAAGCAATCCATCGCGCAGGAGATTGATCAGCAACTCAAAAGGGTTGGTCAGATCGACAGTCAGATTGTCGGGATTGATGCTCAAAAACTGGCGCTTGCCACCCAGCTGGACCTGATACGAAAGGAACTGACGGATCAGGAGTCCTTGTTTGAACGCGGGTTGGCCCCCGCATCCCGCGTTCTGTCATTGCAACGGGAAGAAGCACGCCTGAGCGGCACGATGGGTGATCTGACTGCCCGTATCGCGGAATCCGAGGGGCGAAAGACCGAAATCGAGATTCAAATCCTCAAGTTGCAAAGCAAACGCCGCGAAGATGCCATTACCCGCCTCAGGGACCTGCGGTATCGGGAACTGGAATTACGCGAGGAAACGACGAATATCGCAGAGCGTATCGCCAACCTTGAAATCACGGCGCCGGTCTCTGGGGTCGTACATGGATTGAACATCTTCAGCCTTGGCGCGGTTGTGAAACCGGCTGAACCGGTATTGTACCTGGTTCCGCAGGATCGTCCGCTGATCATAAGTGCCCGCGTCGACCCCATTCACGTCGACCAGATGTTCGTCGGACAAGATGTCGTTTTGCGCTTTTCTGCCATGGATCAGCGCAAAACGCCCGAATTGACAGGACGGGTCACCTTGGTTTCTGCGGATGCGTTCGAGGAGGCTTCGACAAACCAGACTTACTACACGGCCGAGATCGCACTGAATGCCGGAGAGCAAAAAAAACTGCCCGCGGAAACACCTCTGGTCCCTGGAATGCCGGTCGAAACCTTCATACGGACGCAGGACAGAACACCGATTGCCTACCTGATCAAACCGTTCAGTGACTACTTTGCGAAAGCGTTTCGTGAGACTTGAGTGTGGGCTCCGTGTCGCCGTCAAATCAAGCCACGAGCGATTCACATAGGTCTTTCTGGCCCTGCGCGGAAAACCCGTGCGCTGCGACTGGCACGAAGATAAACCCGCTTGGCTCTTGAATAAACGCCAATGAAACTTCAACAGCCCGAACTCGGCTGTTTCCTGCAGAGCGCCCTGCCGCCTGCAGTGCCCATCACTCCAGAAAGTCGGAGACCAGAAGCTGGAATAGTTCAGTTTTCTCGGCATGAACCGCATGGGCGCAACCCGGCACGACCGCAAGCGAGGTCTTGGAGATTTCTTGCCAAAGCATATGCGTCTGGCTCCATGGATAAGTCCGATCCCGATCGCCCCAAAGCACAAGTGTTTCCTGCCGGATTTGGCTGAGGTTCTGCTCTCCGGACCAAGAGTGCATCGCGTCCAGGCCGGCGTTTATTGCAGCCAGTTTGCTTTGCGCGGCGACGGCGGCGCAGTGCTCAAACCCTTGTGCGGCTTCACGTTCCAGAAACCAAGTTGCAGCGATCCGAAGGGCGGCTGTGGCAGGCGATTTCCTGAGACAACATGACGCCCATCGAGCGCCCCAAAAGGTGATGCCACGCCAGCCTGAGATCGCGGAGGTGCTGGATCCCCCAATCCGCCTTGCACAAGGGCACCCAAAAGCCTTTCAGTTGACGGTGCAAATTCTGTACTTCCCTCGAAGAAGCAAATCTATTGTCAACGATACGCTTTGTCGATCGACGCTTCAGGTCAGCATTCCACCGCACAGACGCGGCTTTGACACAGGAAACTCGGCGGCCATCGGTTGAAGTCCGCTCAACTTCTGAATCGCAACCCAACCGGATCGTTTGACCGTCTGGCCATGCATTGCGGCAACCACGCTGTCCGCAGACTTTCATACGGCATCAACGCTACAGATCGAACGTTCTAAAACCCGGATAAATTAGCAACGAGACCTGGCTCACTCAGACGGCATTTGCGCCGTTGGTGTCGACATGGAAATCGCTCGTTCCTCATCCGTCATATCTTCGGCAATCCCATCAAAGAGCGGTGTCGAAAGATACCGTTCGCCTGTGTCGGGCAGCATCACCAGCATCACCGATCCGTCCGGGGCGCTTTTGGCCACTTCCATTGCGATGGCAAATGTGGACCCCCCTGAGATTCCGGTGAAAATCCCCTCCTCTGCGGCCAGACGCCTGGACCAGGTGATACCGTCCGCTCCGGCGACGGGAAGCAGTTCATCATAATAAGCATTGTCCAGAGCTTCCTGAAGCACATACGGGATGAAATCGGGCGTCCAACCCTGAATGGGATGCGGCTCGAAAGCCGGATGGCTCTCAGTAGGCTGATGGGCCTCATTGCGGGTGTTCACGTAGCCAGACCCGACAATCGCAGCGTTTGCAGGCTCGGTCAGGATGATCTTGGTGTCAGGGCGATCGCGCTTGAGCACGCGCGACACGCCCGAAACGGTACCGCCTGTTCCATAACCGGTGATCCAGTAGTCAAGCCGCTCTCCTTCGAAATCACTGAGTATTTCCCTCGCTGTCGTGGCCTCGTGGATGTCGGCGTTGGCGCTTGTCTCGAATTGGCTGGCGAGAAACCAGCCATTTGCCTCGGCCAACTCCTTGGCCTTGGAGTACATCCCAAAACCCTTGAGCGCACGAGGCGTCAGCACAACCTTGGCCCCAAGAAACCGCATCAACCGGCGGCGTTCCACCGAGAAGCTGTCAGCCATAGTGACCACAAGCGGATAACCCTTTGCGGCACATACCATCGCAAGACCTATCCCGGTATTTCCCGAGGTAGCCTCGACGACCGTTTGCCCGGGTTTCAGCCGACCTTCCCTTTCGCCCGCTTCGATGATGTTCAGCGCAAGGCGGTCCTTGACCGAGCCCGCGGGGTTGAAGGCTTCAAACTTGACGTAGACCGTCACGTTGGCCGGAGCGATTTTGTTGATGCGAATGCACGGCGTGTTGCCGACCGTGTCCAGGACGCTGTCATATAAACGGCCGCGCCCGGATGTGGTTCGAATTTCCATGTGCCCCTCCTGCTTATCCACTTTTCTTCAAATGCGAAGAAGACTGCCACAAGCGCGATGCAATTGATAGAACGTCAACAGCACAGTAGAGGAACGGACCTTCTCCCACGCTACTAAAGCTGAGAGCCGATTGGCAAAATACTGAAAAATCCAGCTACGATATGATCCCAAGCCGAACCCGTTGGCTCTGAGTCATATTCAAGGATTTCTCCGTTCTCGCCCCGGGTTCTCCATTTGAGTTGGCCAGCACTCTCCAGCGTCACATGATATGTATATGCTGGAAGCGCATCGTCCAAAGCACCCATGGTTTGTGCGGTCAACGCCGGAGAGTCGATGAGAATGCCCATTTCTGTGTTTATGTTGACTGAACGAGGGTCCCAATTGAACGAACCGACAAACAGATATCTGTCATCGACAGCGAACGCTTTGGAATGAAGACCGGACCGAGATTGAGCCCAGTTTATTCCACGACGTTGGACCTGATAAGCGTCAGGTCGCAATTCATAAAGCTCGACCCCACCGCGCAGCAACGCCCGGCGTTTTTTGGCGTAGTGCGCATAGACTGGTGCTACGTCGTTTGAAGCAAGCGAGTTGGTTACGACTTTGACTTCGACACCTCGATTTTCCAGTTCGGTCATCCACTTCACGCCGTTGTTGCGTGGCACGAAGTAGGCCGAAACGATATTGACCTCCCTGTCAGCACCTTCGAAATACGGCAGCAGTTGCGACGCAAGAATTGGATCTGAGTTATCAAGCCCTGCGGCTTTGGAAGGCGGATCGGCGTAGAGTTTTGCGGGCACCCAATCCAAGGAAAGCGTTCCGTCTGCAAAATTCTCCCTTGCGGATTTTCTGAGAGCTTCGCCGTACTGGGTCTGCTTTGCCGCCTCCACAAGCTCATTCAGTCTGCTTCGCGCTTGGCCAAGCGAAAATTCTTCAGGTTGCCCGACGACCACGCGGGCCGGAACCGCGAACTCACTGTTCCAATATTCGTCAAAGCTGTGTGAAACTTCATTTACGACAGGACCGGCTGCCAGAACATCCAGATCCGCATAGTTCATTTCCTCCCGTGCCAGGAAGTACTCGGCGCCGATATTCCGGCCACCGACAATTGTGAACACGTTGTCTGCGGTCATCGACTTATTGTGCATTCTGCGATTGATCCGCTTGAAATCCGTGAGCCCGGCAATGATCAGGCTTTGGTCGCGCCAGAAAGGATTGAACAGACGGATTTCAATATTCTCGTGGTAGTCCAATGCGGCTGTCATCGCGTCGTATCCGGATGTGTCCATGTCATCCAAAAGCAAGCGAACACGTACGCCTCGATCCGCCGCCTGCAAAAGGCTGGCCGCAAAGAGGTGACCTGTCGGGTCGTTATTCAAAAGGTAGTATTGAGCGTCGATCGATTGTTCAGCCGCTGCAGCGAGTAGAAGCCGTGACACCAAGGCTTGTTCGCCGTCGCTGATCAATTTGACACCGGACCGGCCGTCGTTGGGGTCCCCAAGCCGGGTCGCCGTCTGCCCAAGTGTGCTGTTTGTCCTTGCCGAGAATGAAACCGAATTGGTTTTCTCATATGTACGAACTTTTGGGGCACAAGCGACAAGAGCGAATGTGCAGAACGCACAAAACATGATTGTCCAAGGCTTCATCGACTTCCTCCGCTCGTCACCCATAGGTGACTACGCCAAGAGGCAAGAATGCAAGTATGTTCCGAGAAAGGTGGGGAGGTTTCCTGAAGTAGTGTCGTTCCAGAGGAATTGCGGCTCAAAGCCAGCCAGCCGGTCACGACTGAAAATTTTTTCGGCTGACGAAGCGCCCTGTCCACAATCGAAAGACAATCTGTTCGTCGCTGAATGGTTTCTTCGGTATCGCCAGACTCCCTTGTTGCCAGAAATATACCCAAAATTTCGCACTCGGTTCGGACCAGTTTCAGGGGTCAAGACCACCCTCTCGGCGCGCCCGGAAAAAGATGCACGATTCCAGGGGTGCTTTTCATCAACGGGATCGCAGTGTCGCGAAAAAAGCGGCCAAACTCGTCTTCTTTACCTGACCGCGTCGTCACCTGAAAAATTCGCATGATCATACATCCGTCCTCCCAAAGGTGCAGTTTCTGAATGTATGTGTGCCTCGCACGATCCAGCTTAGCGTACTCGATACCGAGTGTCAGATTATGGCTCGGAGCAGTCGCTTATAGTCCAATTCGACAAGCGCATTGCGGACGAAGCCACCTACTATTCAGCTTGTTGCGGTGTGTGATAACGGCCCAAGGAGGACCTTGGGGAAATTTTGACCCGGTGCCGTCAACTGCTGTTTCTAGCACAAAAGGCTGCTACGCGGGTAAAGCTCACACACTCTTCTTCGTGTTGAACGGTTGCTGCAGAGAAGTGACGAAGTGCGCCAAATCACCGGTCAACTGTTGTGTTCTGCCCGCGGTCTTCCTATGTGCACTTAATCGGAAATGGAGATTTTATGTCCCGGTAAGGAAGGGAGGCAGCGCGCCTCCCGGAGCATATTCAAAATCTGAAGCACCGCCGTCGCTTTGTTGCCGACGGAGTGTTTTGATGTGCGCACTCTTTCCTACCATCAGCGCCCAAATCTGACCTGGGCCAGAGACATGAAAGTGAACACCCTATGACAAGGGATTACTCCGACTTCCTTCCGCTTCGCGCAAGCGACGCCGGATCGCACGCCAATCCCAGCCCTCTTCAGGCATTGGGATGGCAACCGTTTTTCGCCCAACAGATCAGCGTAGAGGACTTGTCGGCGACACCTCCCGTTCGCGTTGTCGAAGTGCATCGCAATGGGCTGCATGTCGTCGGTGACGGCATAGATACGGTACTTCCGCCGGGAGCCGACGCAACTGTCGGAGACTGGCTGATGCTGGACTCCACACGTCCGCGCTCCAGTCGGGTTCTTGAGCGCACAAGCCTCATAAAGCGGCGTGCGCCCGGAACCGACCGGCAGGAACAACTGATCGCGGCGAACATTGATACGGCCTTTATCGTCACGTCTTGCAATCAGGACTTCAAGGTGGCCCGGCTCGAACGCTATGCAGCTCTGGCTTTTGAGGCACGGATGACACCCGTCATCGTCGTCACAAAGACCGACCTCGTGACAGACCCGCAGAACTATGTCGACGCGGCTCGCGCGGTATCGGACATGATCGACGTGGTCGCCCTTGACGCCCGCGGAGACGCGCCCCGGACAAAACTGCTTCCCTGGTGCAAACCCGGCAAGACGGTGGCGTTTCTCGGCTCATCTGGTGTTGGTAAATCAACGTTGGCCAATGCGCTGCTCGAGAGTCAGTCCATTGAAACCCAAACCATTCGTGAGGACGACGCAAAGGGGCGGCATACGACAACGCGGCGCGAGCTTCATGCGATGCCCAATGGCTGTCTGGTCTTGGACACTCCGGGCATGCGGGAACTGCAGCTCACCGATGCAGCGGAAGGTATCAATGATCTTTTCGCCGACATTCAGGAGTTGGCCGCGCAGTGTCGATTCAAGAACTGTCAGCACGATTCTGAGCCGGAATGCGCTGTTCTGAAGGCTATCGATGAGGGTGTTCTTGATAGCGATCGGCTTCGCAGATGGCGCAAGCTCATGGCCGAAGATGCGTTTAACTCGGCGAGTCTTGCGGAACGCAGGTCGCGCGACAAGGCGTTTGGGAAGATGGTCCGCGGAGTCAAAAAACTCAAAGATGTCAGGAAGTAAGGCGATGACACAGTCGAAAGCCGGTCAAATCGTATGGCATGACCTATTCACACCGGACAGGGCGCGCTCAATGGCATTCTACCAGCACGTCGCCGACTGGTCTTATGAAGTCGAGCGGGCATCGGATTTTGCATGGGGTGGCGGCGAGCAGGATTTCGTCCTCGCCCTCTCCGGTGACGAAGCGGGCGCGGGGTTAATCGAGACGCCGCCGGAACAAGCGAATGGCTGGGTCGCCTACATCGAGGTCCCCGACGTGGACCTGGCGGCCAAGCGCGTCGACACGCTCGGAGGCCAAGTTGTTCGGGAGCCATTCGAGGTGCCGGGCGTCGGGCGCAACGCACTCGTTCGCGATCCGCTCGGCGCGTTGGTGGGGATTTCGCTGTCTCGGCACAGTTTCCCCGTGCCGAGACGGCAGTTTGGCCCTGAAGTGTATATCGGCAACGGTGATGACTTTCCGCAAGCGTTCTACATCGAACTCTTCGGATGGCAGGTGTCTCCCGACCGGGACCAGGATTGCGCCACTCTCCTCGGGCCTCGGGGCCGTCTTGTTGCAATCCAGCATGCCGCGACTTGGGCAACCGCCTCAAACGCATCTTGGGTACAGAGCCTAAAAGTTGCTTCAGTCCCTGACGCCTTCCGTGCCGCTGAAACCAAAGGGGCGCATCCGGCCTCCTTGAACTTAAGCGAATCCGTTCAAGCTCAAATCCCCATCCTGTGTGATCCGGACGGAGTGCCGTTTGCGTTCGGCGGCAAGCAGGCAAACCCTTTCTAGCCACCTGCAGATTCTATTCAGGAACTGCAGAGCGGATATTTTCCGCTCTGCAAGGTCCGGAACTCAGCGCTTATGCGCGCTAGTGGACAGTGTATTGGTTGGAATCCAGCCGCAGACTTGTTTCTGAGGTCAGTTCTCCGATGCTTTGGTCCGGCATAGGGGGTGTGTGCCGTAGCCGCTCGGTTTGAAACCAATGACCGACACCTAGTCCCCTACAAGTCTCGCGTACTGCCGTGTCGAGATGTTTGGTGAGGCGCGGAAAGCTGTCTTTCAAGGGGTATCCTGAATTCTGAAGTCGCAAACCGTATTGCTGCCGTCGGCTGTGACCTCGACGCAGACCTCATTGATCGAGATTGCATTTCATCTAGCTTCGTCCAGGTCCGAAATTGGGTCGACAACGAATACTAGACGCCTTGCGATGGAGCCAATTCAAGTCGGTGTTTGAATTCAAACTACCGTTGATTGCTTGCGCGCGTACCTCTCAAACAACTTCTTCTGGAAAACCGATGCAAGACCAAACCGTTAAGGTTATGCCAATTGCTTTAGCCGTGGCATCAAATCCAATAGTTCCCGTGTATACGGATGCTCGGGAGCTTCGAACAACGCGTCCGTCTCCTGAACCTCAAGCAGCTTCCCATGCCGCATCACGCCCACCCGGTCACACATCTGACGTACGACAGGAAGATCATGGCTGATAAAGAGCATAGTCAGGCCCAGATGCTCCTGCAGGTCTTTGAGAATGTTCAGGATTTGCGCCTGAATGGATACGTCCAGGGCGCTGGTCGGCTCATCGCAGATCAGAAAACGGGGCTGAGTTGCGAGGGCGCGAGCAATACAAATGCGCTGACGCTGCCCACCGGAAAACTCGTGTGGATACTTGCGCCACGCGTCCTTGGCCAGGCCAACCCAGTCAAGCAGTTCGCGCACGCGCGGTTCAATTGCGGGCTTGGGCAGGATTTTGTGATGATGGATGGGCTCGGCAACGAGGTCCCCGACCCTCATGCGGGGATTTAGGCTGGAGAACGGGTCTTGAAAGATCATCTGGATCTGGCGGCGGTAGGCTTGCAGGGCCTCTGCCTCCATCACTGTGACGTCTTCGCCATCAAAGATCACCCGACCACCGTCCACAGGATAGAGTGTTCCAATCATCCGGGCGACTGTAGACTTGCCAGAGCCACTTTCGCCGACAAGGCCAAAAACCTCACCGTCGCGAATGTCGAAACTCACCTGATCGACGGCAGTGAAGTACTTGCGTTGCGAGGGCAGCAGCCCGCCCTTTTGGAGGAACGTTTTAGTAATGCTTTCGATTTCCAGCAGTTTGCCGGATTTCGACAGATCGGTCTTTTCCCAATGGGCCGCCAGATCGTCGATCTTGAAGGTTCTTTCCCGCTCGCCATAATTGACCACTGGGAAACGCTCTACTTTGGTGTGCGGGCGCGGCACGGCGGCAATCAGAGATTTGGTATACTCATGTTTCGGTGCGCCGAGGATCTGATCGGTCGTTCCGCTTTCAACCACATGACCGGAATACATCACGGTAACCGAGTCCGTGGTGTCGGCGATAACGCCCATATCGTGGGTAACGAGGATCACGCCGACCTGACGCTCTTTCGCCAGTTCCTTGATCAGATCCAACACCTGCGCTTGGACAGACACATCCAAGGCCGTTGTGGGTTCGTCCGCGATCAGAACGCTGGGCTCGGTACAGAGTGCAAGCGCGATTACCACCCGCTGACGCATCCCACCGGAAAACTGGTGCGGATACTGGTTGAAACGGTCCGCCGGGTCGGGGATGGACACGCGATCCAGCAGAGAAATGGCGCGTTTTTTGGCCTCGGAAGCGGACAGGCCGAGGTGAAGCTGGATCGTCTCGACCAATTGCTCACCCACTGTGAACAACGGGTTCAGCGAGGTTAGCGGGTCCTGAAAGATCATCCCGATCTCTTTGCCCCGGATTCGGCGTTTGTCCTCGGCGTCCAGTTCGTCAATCCGGCGACCGTTCAGCCAGACCTCACCTTCGGAGACATGGGCCGGGGGGTCCAGAAGGCCGATCACGGCGTTGCCGGTCATGGACTTGCCAGCACCGCTTTCGCCGACAACGCCCCGGATCTCGCCAGGATGCAGGTCGTAGGTCACATGCTCGACCGGCTTGAAGATGCCGTGGCGTGTGGGGATTTCCACTGTCAGGTTGCGGATCGAAAGAACGGGATCGGTCATTTCAGCCTCGGGTTCAGAACGTCACGCAGCCAGTCGCCCAGCAGGTTCACACTCAGCGCCAGTGCCAGCAGGGTGCAGGCCGGGAAGAACAGGATCCACCACTCGCCCGAGAACAGGAATCCCTGCCCAATGCGGATCAGCGTCCCCAGCGAGGGCTGGGTCGGTGGCGCGCCAACGCCAAGGAAACTGAGCGTCGCCTCGGCAATGATCGCCAGCGCCAATGAGATAGTCGCGATCACCAGCACCGGTGACAGTACATTGGGCAGGATATGGCGCAGCATGATGGTCAGCGGGCTTTGTCCGATGATGCGCGCGGCGGCGACGTAATCTTTGTTCTTCTCAACCAACGTTGCGCCCCGGACGACACGAGCGAACTGCACCCAATCGGACAGTCCAATGGCCAGGATCAGCACCCAGATCGCCATCTGGTCGCGATACTCCACCGGGGTAATGCCTTTGGCGATCCCAAAGATCAGCATGGCCAGAAGGATCGATGGGAAAGTCAGCTGCACATCCGCCGTGCGCATGATGATGGTTTCGGTCCAACCGCCGAAATACCCTGATAACAGGCCCAGAATGATCCCCAGAACCATCGCGAACAGAACGGCCGCCACCCCAACGAATAGCGAGATCCGCATTCCGTAGAGGATGGTCGAGAACACATCACGCCCCTGATCGTCTGTGCCCATCAGGAAGGTTTCGCCTGTAAAGGCATTGGGTTCCATCGGCGGGGTGAAGCCGTTCATCAGGTTCAGGCTGGCCGGATCAAACGGGTTTGTCGGCGCAATCAGTGGTGCGAGGATCGTGGCCAGGATCAGGATCAATGCCACTGTCGCCGACACCATGGCGACAGGCGAGCGGCGGAAGGCGTAGAACTGGTCGCTGTCCAGAATGCGTTTCACACGGCTCATGCGCTGACCCTCAGGCGCGGGTCGATGAAGGCGTAAAGGATATCGACCGCAAGGTTGATGGTGACAAAGATGACCGAGATCATCATCAGGTATGCTGCCATGACAGGGATATCCACGAATTGGATTGCATTGATGAACAGAAGGCCCAGGCCCGGCCACTGAAACACTGTCTCGGTGATGATGGCAAACGCGATGATGGCGCCCAGTTGCAGGCCGATAATGGTAATGACCGGGACCATAGTATTCTTCAGCGCATGGCGGAAATTGATGGTCCGGTCACTCAGCCCACGGGCGCGAGCAAAGCGGATATAGTCTTGCCGGAGTACTTCCAACATCTCGGAGCGCACCAGCCGCATGATGAGGGTCATTTGGTATAGACCCAATGTAATCGCTGGCAGGATCAGCGCCTTGAGGCCACTGCTTGTCAGCAAGCCGGTGCTCCACCAACCCAGGTCTACGACTTCTCCGCGCCCAAAGCTGGGCAGCCAGCCAAGTTCGACCGAGAAGATGTAAATCAACAGGATTCCGATCAGGAATGTCGGCAGGGACACCCCGATCAGAGATGCTGACATGATGAAATTCGCTGCAAACCCGTCTCGCCGGATTGCGGTGAACACACCCAGCGCGATGCCCAAGACTATGGCAAACACGGCTGAGACCAGCGCCAGTTCCAACGTTGCCGGAGCGCGTTCGGCCAGGATTTCCGCGACCGGACGCCCTTGACGGAAGCTGACGCCGAAATTGCCCTGTACCGCTTCCTGCAAAAACTTCACATATTGCACCGGAAACGGCTGATCGAGCCCCAACTGCGACCGCAGACGTTCCACATCTTCCATGGTCCGCTCTTGCCCCAGCATGTTGTCGATCGGATCTCCGACAAAGCGGAACATGGAAAAGGCGACCAGGCCCACGACGAACAGAACCAGCGCCGACTGAGCCACACGCCTGATAATGTATGACAGCATTTAGTTGACCGTTACCCAGCGCAGAAGGAAGAAGTTGTCGGGCCGTTGTGTCAGCTCGATATTGCTGCGCGCGCCCCAGACCAGCGGTTGAACGTAAAGCGGTACATAGGCCACCTCATCGTGCAGGATACCTGCCACCTCGTCCAGCATTGCCTGACGTGTGGGTTCGTCAATCTCGGACTGGATCAGCGGCAGCAATTCATCCACGCGAGCGTTCGAATAGCCGCCAAAGTTCCACGACCCCAACTTCTTTTCCTCATTTGGGGTCGAAGCGAGGAAACGCACGGGATGCTCGGCATCGAACGTACCGGGTGACCAACCCAACAGATACATATCAAAGTTGTCGGCCCGCAGTTCAGGCCAGTAGTTCTGAACCGGCATCGCATCGAGCGTCACGTTCAGCCCGGCCTGAGACAGCATGGCGGTGATCGCCTGGCAAACGGCTTCGTCGTTCAGGTAGCGATTGTTGGGGCATTTAAAGCTGATCTCAGCCCCCTCAGCGCCAGCCTCGGCCAGCAAAGCTTTGGCACCCTCGGGATCGTAGCCATAGGGGTCCGCATTCGCAGCCGAATAGCCACGCATCGCGGGACTGACCAACTGGCTCGCCACCTCAGCATTGCCGCGCATGATGGTTTGCAGGATGGCTGGAACGTTGACTGCCTTTGCTACCGCCTCGCGGACGCGCACATCCCGGAAAAGGTCCGAGCCACCCTGCCCGGCTTCGCTCGAGCCTTCCTGCTGATCAAACCCCAGCATGATCACGCGCGCTTCGACGCCCTGAATGACCTTCACATCCGGACTGCCTTGCAACCGAGCCACATCCTGAATTGGGACCGGGTTGATGAAGTCGACATCTCCGGACAACAAAGCCGCCAGAGCGGTTGCCGGGTTTTGGATTGGCACCAATTCAGCGCGGGTCAGGTTGTGTTCTGCTGTGTCCCACCAGCCGTCGAACGGCTCCAGAACAGTGCGCAGGCCCGGCTCTCGCGCGGTGACTCGGAAAGCACCGGTGCCATTGGCGTTCAGGGTCGCATAGTTGCCCGATTCTTTGTCAGGGAGTGCTGCGTCGTTTGCCTCGGCCCAGCCGCTATCCATGATCATCCAGTTGGCAATGCTGTCCGGGAAAATCGGGTTCGGCGCAGTGGTCATGACATCGACGGTATAGTCGTCAACTTTCACCACCTCGCTGACGGGCGCGAACCAGCTGCGGGTGTCCGAATTTTCGTCAGACGCCCGCTGGTACGAGAAGATCACGTCATCCGCATTGAATTCAGAACCATCATGAAACGTTACGCCCTCGCGCAGTTTGAACCGCCATCCGGCTCCATCCCCGATGGTCTCCCAACTCGTGGCCAGCGCCGGTTCAATGGTCATGTCCTTGCCCCTGCGCACAAGCCCTTCGTAGACGTTATTCAAGAAACCTAGAACCGGGGCAGAGTTGACGGCATGCGGATCCATTGTTTGCGGGTCCGTTGTAACGGCAAACGTGAACTCTTCGCCTGCGACGGGCAAGGCAAGCGCGCAGAATAGCGCGGCAGTGGTCAGACGTTTCATGATAGCTCCCACTCTTTGGTGGCGGGCCTCGCATCCCGAGGCCCGGCCACGTTTCTTACTTCAGGCCAAAATGCTTGACCATAGGCTGATCTTCGGGATCAACGTTGATGTCCAGGTTTTCAGCCATACCCCAGTTCAACACTTGATGGTGGATCGGGATATACAGCTGTTCATCCTGCACCACGCGCCAGATCTCGGCGATCGCTTGATCTCGCGCGACGAGATCCGTGTTCGAGGCCAGCGACTTGATCTTGGCATCCAACTCATCATTGTCATACCCGGTGCCGTTCCACGTCCCGATGTCGCTTTCACGACCATGGACCAGGAAGTTGAAGATGTATTCCGAGTCATACGTCGGAACGCCCCAACCCAGCATGTAGAAATCGGTCTTTCCGTCCGTGATCAGCGGGAAATGTTGTGCTTTCGGTTTGGCATCCAGATTCACAGTGATGCCAATCTGACCCAGCATCCCGACAGCGGCCTGACAGATACCTTCGTCATTGATGTACCGGTCGTTGGGACAATCCAGCCGGATCGAGAATCCGTCCGGATAACCCGCTTCGGCCAAAAGCGCCTTTGCACCTTCAACATCCGTGCTGCTTTCACTGTCCATCTCGGCAGTCCAGCCGTTCACGAACGGCGGGGCGATCATCCCGGCAGGTTGCGACTGACCGCGCATGACCACCTGTTGGATGGCATCTCGATTGATCGCTTTGGACATGGCCCGACGAACGCGGACGTCGGCAAGTGGGTTCTTGCCATCGACGTTATCTGCCTCGATGTCGTCCGCGCCCTGGTTCATTCCAAAGAAGATCACCCGGTTTTGCGGCGCTTGTTTGACGACCAAACCGTCGACGGCATTCACCCGGTCCAGGTCCTGCACCGGCATATCCTGAAGGAAGTTCACCTCGCCCGACAGCATCGCCGCAACGCGGGTCGCGTCATTCTGGATCGGGGTATAGATGATTTCGCTGATCGCCATCGGGAACTGATCACGCCCCCAATAATCTTCGTTCCGCTCCATCACCGTTTTGACGTCCGGTTCGCGGCTGACCAGTTTGTAGGGGCCGGTTCCATTCACATTGACGGTCGCAAAGGTGATCTCACCGCCTTCAAAGTCCTGAACGTTGACCGCGTTATTCGCCTCGGTCCAGCCCTTGTCCATGATGAACAGGTCGGTGAGGTTCGCAGGCAGAATGGGGTTCGGACCGTCCGTCTCGATCTCGATCGTGTGGTCGTCGACAGCGCGCACCTCGACAATCGAATTGATCAGTTCTTTCATGTCCGAGTTCGGCTGCTTCGCACGGTTGATGCTGAACACCACGTCTTCTGCAGTGAAATCGGCGCCGTCATGGAATTTCACGCCCTGACGCAGGTTGAACACCCAGACATTCGGATCGCTCTCGCTGGGGGCCCAATCGGTCGCCAGCGCAGGCTCAAACGCACCGCTCGTATCCCGAATGATCAGAGGTTCATACATCTGGTGGCGCACGGTATGCGTCGGCCCTTCGTTCTGCGAATGCGGGTCGAGCGTCAGCGCATCCCCCGAGCGCGCCCAACGCAGAGTTTCGGCACTGGCCAAAGACGTCGTCGTCATCAAAAGCGTCAGTACGAGTATTGGATTTTTCATTATTTTCTCCCATGTTGCAGCCGTTTAACCGCATTGAATTCACGATACCGTGTCGCAAATTTCTGTTAACGTTATGGTTGCGGATAGCATACCAACTGCGAATGCATGTCAATCGTTCAACCTGGTATTGATTTGCTAACCACAAGCGACAGGGGTCTTCAGGAGGACAGCCACTCTCCCAAAGAACACCGCATCAAGTGTCTATTACTCAGACGAGACGAACACAAACCGCAATAATCAAGCTTCATAGTCCGGTAAGTAAATCCAGATAGCGTTGACGGGAACTGCGTTGCTCAGAGTCTGGATAATTGTCCGCTTCGTTAAGCGATTGCCACGCTCTTTCGACCTGATGCCAGATTTGCAACCCTCCCGAGGTGCTTTCGCTCATTTGCAATTCGCACAAAGCGGTCGTTTGAGCAGATCACACCAACGACATATTAGGTCCGCACAGCAGACACTGAAAAGACATGCGACGTTCGTCTGCTCTGCGGACTAAGCTGCCGTTGACTTTTGGCGGTCAAATGTCCGCTTTCTCGGTGTTTTAGTGGTCTCGGTCGCACAAGTCATGGTCGGCCAACGATGCTAATACGTAGCAGTCTTCGGAAACGCCTTCACCATTGCAGCCCTTTGATATCCGGCTGAGTTCCTTTTCAAGTGTTCGGAGGCGTTTGATCTTGGCGCGGACCTCTTCAAGTTGAGATGTTGCGATATCCGTCGCAGCCTCGCACGACCGGTCGGGGTGCTCTTGCAATTCGATCAGCGAAGAAATTGCTTCAATTGAAAACCCAAGATCACGCGCGTGGCGAATGAAGCTCAGCCGCTCTAACCCAGCTTGATCGTATCGTCTTTGGTTGCCTGACGTGCGCTCTGCCTCGGGTAGTAGTCCCATTTCCTCGTAGTACCGGATGGTCGGAACTTTGACCTTTGTGCGCTTAGAAAGCTCGCCAATGGAAAACATGGAGAAACCTCTTGAACCTCTAGTTGCTAGAGACATTACAGTATGAACAACTAAAGATGAAAGAGGATTCCCATGGCTGGTTGCTGCGGACATGACGCCAAGTTTGACGGTGTTTCAGATGACTACAAAAGACGACTCTGGATCGTGATCGCGCTCAACGCGACGATGTTCTTCGTCGAGATGACAGCGGGTCATTTGGCCAAATCCCAAGCGCTGCAGGCAGACGCACTCGACTTCGCAGGCGATGCGCTCACCTACGGAATTTCGCTTGCTGTTATCGGGGCCTCTCTCCGCGCAAGAACGAATGCAGCGCTGTTCAAAGGCATCAGCCTTCTGATGATGGGCCTTTGGGTGTTCGGATCGACTGTCTATCGCGTCTTCTATGTTGGCGTTCCAACTGCAGAGATCATGGGGGGCGTTGGCTTTCTTGCGTTGCTTACAAATCTAGCAAGCGTCTTGCTTTTGGTCCGCTACAAAGATGGTGATGCCAATGTTCGGTCAGTTTGGCTGTGTTCGCGCAATGACGCGATTGGGAACGTGGCTGTGATGTTTGCAGCACTTGGCGTCTGGGGAACGGCAACAGGTTGGCCTGATCTTGTCGTGGCAACCGTCATGGCCGGGCTTTTTCTGTCGTCTGCCTTCCAAATTGTGCGCCAAGCCTTGGCTGAGCGTCGGGAAATGACCGACCATAAGCACGCGGAAGCATAATGAAGCCGACCAAGCGCAAAAGCAGACCTTCGCCATAGTGCGGCATCTTGGGCGGTATGGGCTCAAACCGGTCATTCGCTGCAACTTGCTTGAACGTCTGCTTTGCGGACCATGCTGCCATTTGTTTCAGTTGCAACGTCGAAAGGCACATACGGCAACAAAGCGCGGAAGAATGACATCGCAAGGTCCAACTCCGAGCCCAACCCGGACGCACGCTGAATATTTGCGAGATTGACTATCCATGCTTGCAGAAACCGGCGTTGCGGGTTTCCTTCTGTAGTTCAAGATATCCACTGTTTCGCCAAGGTTCGAGGAGTTACTATGAAAACAGCCGTTGTGACTGGTGCCGCGGGGGGGATGGGACAGGCTATCTGCCGCCAATTACAGACATGTGAGTTCCACGTCTTTGGACTGGACCTCAACGAGAAGGGTTTGGATGAACTGGCGGCAGAGTTAGGTTCAAATTTCACACCAATCTGCGTTGACTTGACGGATCCAATTGCAATCGCCCAGACCTTTGATGGCATAAAGTCAGCTTATGGCGGCCTCGATGCTTTGGTGAACAACGCTGGCACCTGCTTCATGTCCGACTTCCCGCATATACCGCCCGAGGAACTGGAAAGGCAGATGGCAATCAATTTCAACTCTGCGTTCCATTGTTGCCAGCAGGCTGTCCGATTGATGTTGGAACGCGAGGGCGTCAAAAAGATTGTGAATATCTCATCAAACGGAGCTTACAATTTCGATGTATTTGACCCTCCGCACTACCGGGCATCAAAGGCGGCGATGGATTCCCTTACGAAAGACCTCGCCCGTCGATACGCAAAGGAAAAAATCTGTGTGAACTCGCTGGCGCCAGCCATGACCGAGACGCCCTTGTTCAATGTCTTGTCTGAGGAAGTCTTGGAGAAAGCCGTTAACGCCATGCCGCATGGTCGGGCGATGCAGCCCGAGCAAATCGCCTCTTGGGTCAGTTTTCTCATTTCACCGGCCGGTGACGTTACCAGCGGAAATGTAATCATTCTGAATCAAGGGCGGGACGTCAGGTAGCTTTCAGGAAGAACAATCCATTTCGGGAAAAGTGGACCACTGGGTGGGTCAACGGTAGACCTCTGGAGCTTTCTTCAGAACAGGCCATTGTTTTGGACAATGCCCATAGATCACAAAGGCGTTTCGCTCGGATGCTAGGCGCATCAACCTGTCTGCGCTGGCAATCGCAGCATCTTCATCCCATGACCCTGCAAATTTCTCATCGATTTCTGACGGTCGGGATATCGCGTCACTGGTGAGCAAAACCGGACCCGAGGGAAGATCGACCATCAGGGCGATCTGGCCTGGTGCATGACCGGGTGCCGCCAATACCAGGATACCTGGTCCAATCTCTACGTCGCCATCAACCAAGAGGTAATCCCGATCGGGCCACTCCAAAGGCCGCACACCGCCCCAATACAATGGACGAGGCAGAGCCCGCTCCACGGAAGATATTAGGATCGGAATGCCAGGAAAGTCGCCCAATGCCCCGATATGGTCGATATGAGTGTGGGTACAAATCTGCAACGTAATGTCTGATGGAATGAGACCGAGCTTTGCCAGTTGCGCGCGCGGCAGGTTTTCCGGTTCACATTTCAGGACTTCGCCAAACTCATACAAAAGATCTTCTTTTACCGCGGCTTCGGTATCGGTCGCATATTTTTCGGGAAACCCGGTGTCGATGAGTATGGCTTCTCCCAGATCCGTCCGGATCAGAAAGCCGCAGATCCCAATGATGCGACCCGTGGAATGAACCTTGAACAGCCCGTAGTCCAATACTGCCAGGTCAATCGGCCGCCCTTTGACAAATCCCTCAGCTTGCACAACCTCTCCCCCTCATTGACTGCAAGGATTTTGAGTAGAGTGGGAAAGTCAAGGAGTCCGTTGTCACGCCGCACACTATTCTAGCTATCACCCAGCCCAGCAGTGCTGCGGGTGAAGCTTTGAGCGAGATTGGCAGTTCAGATCGGAAAGCGGTCTTTTCTTTAGTCAAGTGACCAACAGAAAAACGTCTTGGTAGAAAACTACTGATATATGGCCAATCTGCCGATATTGGCTAGACTTAGAGGGTTCCCTCAACGCACAGAAAGTTTGTCCGCATTCCCGACCTTGCCACTGTGCGCTCCGGAACGCTCTAACCATTGGGACTACACCGTTTAATCGCCAAGGAAGCCACCGGGAGAGTGCCAGGACGCCCGGGACCAATGTCGGGAGTTACTTTATTTGCCCAAGAGCACATTCGGGCCACCGTCTGTCAAACCGGATCAGCCGTGTTATACATGGCGTCAAGATATGAAAGGCGAAAATTGATGGACGCACCGGTTATCCAACTGATATTTATGCTAGCCTTGCTGGTTGGCGTGATCTGGCTTTATATCCTGCCGATCACGATGGCGGGGCGGCGCAACCGATCCGGTTTGATTTGGTTCCTGATCGGTCTGGTTGGATCACCGCTTTTGGCCATCCTTTTACTATTGGCTTTGGGTGACGCACCCGAGCATCCAGCAACGTAGCCTTGGAAACGATACCGTCAGACACACAGAAAGGCTCCACCGGAGGGTTTCTGGACACCGGTGAGCCGTAACGGCCTTCTCAGCATGTAGGGAGGCCTTGAATTGAGTCACTACACTTTCGGAAGAGAAGAAAAGTACTCCTTCCCACTCTCGACGGCCGTGTAGTGCAATCCTACGGATGACCGATCTGTTTGAAGAATCCTAGAACTTTGTCCGTGACCCGGTCATAGCGGCAGTTCTGACGAACGTCCGACACCGTTAGGAGCAGCCAATGAGGTTGGTGCCAGTTTGGCGGTCCTGCCCCCAACCATGAGACTTCTTGCTACATATGCCGACGCTGATGTCGTTGTTGTGAAAACGGTCATAACCGGTGGGATTGAAGATGCCGGCGCAACTCATACTATCATCTCGGGATTTTTACTGACTTTGTTATTGGAATCTTGCTGATCGCGCGCGGCCGCGGGTTGGAAGCTTCGGCTAGTTCGCTGATCATCGGCGCGCTGCTATTTGGTGTTTTGCATTGCTCATGTGCGTCTTATGGGCCCAACCAATGAATAATGACTTGCGGCGATTCATTCACGAGACACGGACGGATTAGGGATTGACCTCGGTAGGTTCCTATTTTCAAAAGCCACCTTCATCCTTAGATCTTTTGGTTGCTAAAGTGTTTTGGAAACATCGATTGCAGTACAAACAGGCAGATCCTCAAAGCCTCCGAAGGTTTGAAGATCTCTGAGTGCAAGTGGTAGTCGGTCCAGAGCCCTTCCAGCAAAGCAACCAATGCGTCTGTTGCAAGATTGGCGTCTACGTCATCGTACTGGCCTTCAACCTTTATTTGCTCCAACAGCTCCAGTATCGCCGCCCTGAAACCTTTGTCTCGCGAGTCGATGAAAGGAAATACCTTCGGGTTCGAGAGCGCTTCGGCCCGGAAGGAAAACCAAATTGCGACGTCCCGTGCATTTAGGACCAAGGGATCGAAGTCTGCCTTAATGAAAGAGATTAACTTGTCTGCCGGGTCCAACTCGGGATTGGCTGCGATGACCTTCCACTGCTCCGCGTAGCGGACTGACAATTCCTCAGCCACCGCAAGCAGAAGCTTTTCTTTGGAGCCAAAGTGTAGGTTTACCATCCCTTGCGACAGTCCTGACAACTCTTGGATTCTCGCCGAGGTCGTGCCGCGAATTCCGTACTTGTAGATGGCCTCTGCAGCCGCTTGGATCAACTGCTTTCGGTTCTGCAGCTTACCCAGATCACGGGCATTGGTTGGGATATCAGGCTCGAGAGTAATCTTGTTTGTCCTCCGCTGGGTGGTCGCCCTTTGTCTTCTCGCATTTAGCAGAGCGAAAGTTCAAGAATTGACATTGAATAAATGTTTGTTCATTTTGTGATTTCCATTTCATAGAGACGCTGCATGACCCTTTCCAACTCTGACTTTCGGTCCATTCGCGAGTGGGATAACGAACATTTCCTGCACCCGTGGGAGGGAATGTCATGTTTGGGCCAAAACGAACGCACCTTTGCAGAAAGCGGCCTGGGCGTTCACGTCTTCACTGAGGACGGAAAGCGCCTAATAGACGGCCCTGCTGGCATGTGGTGTATGCAATTGGGCTATGGAAACACTGAAATTGCCGATGCCATGGCCCAGCAGGCGAAAGAGATGGCGTATTTTTCGCCCTTCAACAATGCCAACTCAGCCCCCGCCCGGTTGGCGCATGAGATCGCCAAGAGGACGCCGGGCGACCTGAACCATGTGTTCTTCACGACAGGTGGCTCAACCGCCGTGGATTCCGCTCTTCGGTTTGTGCAGTTTCGCAACAACCTTCTGGGCAAGCCTGAAAAGAAGATCGTGATATCGCGGCAGAAAGCCTATCACGGATCGACCTACCTGGCGGCCTCAGTGTCCGGAAAAGAGCGAGACAAAGGTTGGCTGGACCAGGCAAGTCACCTGACGCGCTTCCTGCCGAATGTGAATCCTTATACGCGTCGCCCCGAGCAGACAGTCGACGACTTTCTGGACGAAAAAATAGCGGATCTGGAAAACATGATCCTGCAGACCGGAGCAGACAAGGTCGCAGCTTTCATCGCTGAACCGATCTTGTGCTCTGGAGGTGTCATCGTACCTCCACCGGGATATCATCTGCGCTGTCTGGAAATCTGCCGAAAGTACGATGTCCTGTATATCTCGGACGAGGTTGTGACTGGGTTCGGACGGCTTGGGCATTGGTTTGCGTCCGAAGCCGTCTTCGGTATTCAGCCGGATATCATCACCTGCGCTAAGGGAATGACTTCAGGGTATGTGCCGATGGGGGCCTGCATCATTTCTGATCGGCTGATAGCAGAAATAAGCGGCGAACACGCCCAGGACGCTACCTTTTCTAATGGCTTCACCTATTCGGGCCACCCAGTAAGCGCGGCGGCCGGTTTGAAGACGATCGAAATCATGGAGCGTGACGGCGTTCTTGAGCATGTCCGCGCGATCACGCCGCTGTTCGCAGAACGCCTTCAGGCCCTAGCTGAATTGCCGCTCGTCGGTGATGCCCGCGGTATGGGGCTGGTTGGATGCGTTGAGTGTGTTGCGGACGCCAAAGCCGATAACTTGCTGGATCTTGATAAATCAGTTGGCGCATTGATCGATCATCATTGTCAGGAGAACGGACTGATCCTGCGGCCAATCATCAATATGTGTGTGTTTTCTCCGCCGTTGATCATTTCGGAAGACGAGTTGAACCAGATGTTCGACATCCTTGAAAAGGGCATCCGGCTGGCGACCGAGGACCTGACGCGCCAGAATGCGTTGAGAACTTAGGAATGGCTTCGGGGTGGCCTCGCAACCTTGCAAGTGGCGAGCCCCTACCGCGACCTGCTACGCTCACCCAGCCCGCATTTCTTCAGGCGGCAACTTGATCGGAAACTTGGATCGAACCTCTTCATCAGCCTTGCTGCCAAAGTAGTTCGGGTAGTGATTGGATAGGATATCGTTCACAACCGACCTGCTCCGCTCGAACATATCCTGACGGCCTGCCTTCTCCCAAGTGTCGGTAAGCTCCCGATCCATCAAGGTTGGGTAGACATACTCGGTCTCCATGTATTGCAAGGTCTGCGCATTACCAAGGAAATGACCGGGATCTATTGCGCATTCATGGATGACGTCGACCGAAAGCGTATCGTCACTCACCTCGATCCCGCGCAGTGTTCGAGAGATCATGCCCGCTACCTCGTTGTCGATCACCATTGACTCAAAGCTACAGCCCATCAGGCTGCCGAGCATTCCACCAAACTCGCACAACCGGTTTGCTCCCGCATGGGCCGCCAAAGCGAAGGTAAGCGCTTTTTCCAGCCCATATTGCGCATCGGGGATTTTGGAATCCGTCATTCCACATCCGACGCTGGTTGGTAGGTTGTAGAAGTTGCCCATCTGAATAGCAGCGGCTGAAATCAAAGCCTGTTCGCCACTTCCGCCAGTAAACGATCCAGTGCGCAGATCAGTAATGAACGGCCAAGCCGCAAAGACGACAGGTGTTCCTGGGTTGATCAGGTTGGCAACGGCCACGCAGGAAAGGGTCTCGGCCACCGCCTGCGCCAGCGTGCCGGCCAATGGCGCTGGTGACGTGGCTCCGGCTTGTGGCGGAACGGCAAGGTCGCAGACAAGGCCCATTTTTGCAGTATCAATCAGAATTTCCAGGTTTTCCCGCCCGAACCGAAGCGGTGAGACGATGGGACAGCCTCCAAAAATCACCGAAGGCTTTTCAAGGAACTTTCCCTCCCCGCCCGATGCCAAATCGAACATATGAATGGCGTCTTTTATGTGTTCGCGCGTGCGGAATGTCAGGCAGGACGGTTTCTCGCTTCCCGCCAGAATGGCGTATAGCATGCTCATGTCATGCTCGTAGTCCTGCGGGACATCCGTTGCCAGAACCGTATCACCGGTCATGTGAATGTTGTCGAGCCGGTCTACAAGTCGGGTGAAATCGTAGATATCCTTGAGCGTTGATGGTCGGTAACTGCGCGTTTCCGCGTCAAACGTTGTCACCGCCGTACCGGAATTTGCGTAATACACCTTGTCCTTGGTGCAGTGCATATCGTCCTTTCCGGCCCGAGATCCGCGTGCATGGACATAGAATTCGCTTGCGGCCGTGGCCAACAGGTCTTCCATCAAGGCCCGAGGAAAGCATAGCCTGCCGTGCTCGTTCACCGTCGCCCCTTTGGGCAGCACGAGATCAAGAACTTCCTGTGTTGGATCACCGACGCCCGTACGCTCCAGAATACTCAGGGCGGCTTCATGAATGCTGGCCATGTCAGCGTCCGAAAGGGGCTTGTATCTTCCTCCGGCAATGCCCGGCCAGATTGCCTGCGAAGCGACATTGCTGGTTCGCACGGCCGCGCGCGCCTCACGCCCGCCCCCGCGCCGTCTTGATCTGCGCTTCGTTAACTCTGTCATGGTGTTTCTCCGAATTCTGAGCGTGTCAGATCATGCTGAAGTAGTTGCGATAGAAACCAGGAATGCTCCACTCCATCTCGGACAGCGGTCCCGGCACGAAATGGTGGGAGTTCACACCTTCCTGATTGTGACGGATGATCCGCTCATCATCGAGCGACGTGACATGCCAGAGCCATGTCAACGCGTCCTTATCGTAGTCACGACCCTCTCGAGCATCGCCGCGCACATACCAAACGATCTGAATATCCGTTTCCTGCAGGGCGCGCGGAACGAACCGGTAGCCGACCATGTGATCTGCATAAACGAGGAAGTAGTTCAAAGTCCCGATCCCCAGATCGGTGGCACCGCCGTCGTGACCCTTTAGCTCTCCAAGAGCGGGAGCCAAAGGCGTACCATCCTTGCTGCCCGTCAAATACCCGGGAAACAGCGGGTAGCGCCGCCAATAGACATCTGCACCCGGCGCGAACGCGTTTTCTCCGGTCAGGTCCAATTCCTCCAAGGGAACTCCGACTTCGTCCATCCGCTCGTGAAGAGCGCCACTGAACTCAAGAACTTGAGCAGGATCTTTCAACGAGTGACTGCGCGAATAGTCCTGATGAGACGGGGCGCAGTGATAGCACTCCAGATAGTTTTCCAAGGCCAGTTTCCAGTTCGCGGGAACCGGATACGAGGCTTCATGAGCGACCTTCAGATTTTCAAAGTCAAACGGCTTTGAAAGTGGGGCGAGTCGCTCCAACGCGGCATCCAGAGGTGGTGCATTCGCGGCTGCACAGGCGAATATCAGACCTTGGTATATCTTCACCTGAACCGGGAACAACCCATACTGGCCCGGATCAAAACCCGATCCCATTGATCGACCGTTCCGCAGTTTGCCGTTCAAGTCGAAAGTCCACGCGTGATACGGACATATGAAGTTGCGGGCTTTGCCTTTCCGTTCGATGCAAACCCGCGATCCACGATGGCGGCATACGTTCAGATGCCCGCGCACTTCGCCTTCACGATCCCGAACGATGATGATGGACTCGGGTCCATAGTCGAACAGGAAATAATCACCCGGCTCAGGGACCTGGCTAACATGGCCGACCCAGATCCAGTTTCGGTTCCAGAACGCACTGATATCGTTCTCGTATACGGCTTGAGACGTGTAGAAGTGACGAGGCAAGGCGAACCCTTCACGTTGCGAGCCCATCAAGTCGCGCATAACTTGCAAATCATCTTTTGGCATGGCGCACCTCATACAAGTTCAAGGGAAACGAGTTCCCGACGAAAAAATTCGCGGTCAATTTCGCCCGCCTCGCGTTCAAAATTCCGAGCAGCCATGTGACCCGAATATACTGCGTCCGCGATCAAGCCGGGGTTTTCTGCATCTCCGATCAATTCCAGCGTAGTCAGCGGGTTGTTGGCCAAGCTGCGCAGCTCATCGTAGAGGTTGGTTTCGCGCGCGCGCTGCGTCACCAACACAACTGAACCACATTCTTTGGTCTGTTCTTGTCCCGTGTACGCACATCGCACGGTCGCCTGCCCCGGCGCCACGTTGTCCAATGTATGAGACAGGACCAGTTGAACGCCGCCCTCCAGAAGACTGCGTTGTACTCGAGTTTGTTCCAGCGTTAGTTCAGTAAACGGCGAAACCATTGAAGCCGGGGTTACAAAGACGACCTCATGTCCAGCCCGAGCCAGATGATCCGCCAATACACCACCGAGATATGCCTGTTCATCATCGTAGACCAAAACCGGACCGCTCCCCGGCAGTGTCCCTGACATGATGTCATCCGGCGTAAATACCTGAGCGCCGGCGCTTATTGATACGCCGTGAAATCCAGATTTCCCGCGCCCGTCTCGTCGCCATTTTGCGCCAGTTGCGACAAAGACGTTCGGAATAGCCAGCTCGACAACCTCGGTTGCTGACAACAGGCTGTCGGTGAACAGTTGAACGTTCCCTCTTTGCCTAAGGTCATAAATCCTGTGATCTGTGACGCGTTTCCAAGCGGACAGCCCGGTCAGACCAGACTCCTGCAAGACACGGCCGCCAAGCTCTTGCTTGGCTTCCGCGAGAGTTACCTCGTATCCCCGCCGCGCCAATTGCATGGCACATTCAAGTCCGGCTGGTCCGCTGCCCACAACGAGCGCAGTTTTCTCTTTCCCCCGACGCTCAATGAACTCTGGATGCCATTTCCGCCGCCACTCTTCGCCCATGGTCGGGTTTTGTGTGCAGCGTATGGGGACACCGAGAGAGTCGGATGAAACACAGATATTGCAACCGATGCACTCACGGATTTCTTCGATGCGACCTTCCTTGATTTTGTTGGGCAGAAACGGATCAGCGATGGATGGCCTCGCCGCGCCGATAAAATCAAGAATGCCTTTCCTGACCAGTGACGCCATCAAATCCGGCGACGTAAGACGCCCGACGCCAACAACAGGTTTGGAAGTCACCTGTTTCACGAATTCGATATATGAGGTTTGAAAGCCGTCGCGGGGCTCGAACCGGGTAGTTGCAGAGTCGTTGCTCCAATCTGCCACGTTAACATCCCAAAGGTCAGGAAGCTCGGCCAGCAACTCGACTACAGCACGGCCTTCTTCCTGCGCTTGCATGCCGTCTGCCCCGAGCATTTCGTCAACCGCAAATCGCAGGGCAATGGCGCAATCGTCTCCAACCTCTTCCTTGGTTTCTTCAAGAAGCTCGCGGGTTAGCCGCACCCGGTTCTCCAGTGAACCTCCATACTCATCCGTTCGATCATTGAACTGTGGCAGCAGGAAATGATGAGGCAAGGTCATGTGATGCCCGGCATATACATACACGATGTCGAACCCGGCTTCGCGCGAACGGCGAGCCGCTGCGCGATGCCACTTGCGAAATTCACGAATGTCCGCCTTATCCATCGCCCTGGATTGCTTGGGATAAGCAGTTTGCAAGGCAAGTTCTGAAGGCGCCAGCAAAGGGGCCCGGCTCAGATGATTTTGCGCGTGGTGACCGTTATGCGCCAATTCAATAGCCGCCAAAGACCCCTTTCCATGCACCGCCTCGGTCATCAGGCGCAGCGCCGGGATATCCCGCTCATCCCAAAGTCGGTTTTCGGCAAACGGGGACAGGTCGGAAGTCGGGTGAATTTCCGTCTCCTGGTTGGAGACGACGGCCCAACCACCCTCGGCCTTCATTGCCCGCATGGCGGCCTCGGCCTGCGGTCGCAAGTGCCCCATGCCGTTGCAGTGGGGCACTTGATAGAACCGGTTTCGAGCCGTCACTGGCCCAATTTGAACCGGTTCAAAGAGTACAGAATATCCGTCAGCGCCTGACATTGCCGCGCTTCCTCCAAGAAAATCGGAAATGGTTTCGTGGGAATGGAAGGGTTTCTACATCCCCACCATTCCCGGCTGTGTTGTAAGAGCGCCTTTAGAAGCCCGCTTTGATGCGCTCGAATTCCTTCAACATCTTCGCCTCCAACTCGGGGTTAACGGCGTCAAAGAACAAGCTGCCTTCAAAGAAGCTGTCCACATCCGAGAACCCGTAAGTCTCGATCAACTCCGGGTCTGCCTGTGCAAAAGCGTCTTCATTGGCGTGGGCGTACCCCCAGCTTTCAATGATGTACTTCCCACTTGCCGCGGAGCTGAGCGCGTTCAGCATGTCATAGACCTGCTCATCCGACTGCTTCGCAGATTTCAGATGTACATAACCGCAGACCCAGGTCGCGATGCCTTTGTCCACATCACGCATCATGACTGCTGGGGTTTCGTTCCAGATCAGGTTCAGTTCCGATTGGTTCCATCCCCAACCCAGCGTGACCTCACCGCTGGCAATTGCCTGATCCAGTTGGCCGGCATCAGACCAATAAAACCGCACGTTCGGATGAACCGCGCGCAGATAGTCCGCCGCTTTTTGGAATTCCTCGTCACTCATATCGGTATAGCTGGACGCTCCGGTCGCCAAGGCTGCCATTGCAAAGGCACTGGAAGCGGCGTCCGGAATGGCGACTTTGCCCTGATAGGCGGGATCTGCAAGCAATTGCAGCGAAACATCATCCGCCGAAATCATATCGGTGCGATAGATCAGGCCAGTGTTGCCCCACTCAAACGGCACCATGTAGGTCTGCCCATCGATCGTGATGCCATCGACCTCTTTGATCTTGGGCATCAACTTGTCCCAATTCTCCAGCTTGCTGGTGTCGATTGGCTTGATCAAATCTGCCGCCACCCATTTCCTCAGGGCATCTGTGCAGGGGTGAGCCAAATCGGCTTCAAACCCGGATTGAAGCTTGGTGAACGCTTCTTCCACGCTGCCAAAATAGGTGTAGCTGGGCGCCCCACCGTACTTTTCGACATAATCGCCGTAGAAACCCTGATCCTCATATCCGGACCAGTCAAAAACGGTCAGGTCAGCGGCGTTCGCCAGAGCTTGGCCCGCGGTAAAGGTGGCAACTACTGCTGCCGTAAGTGATGCTGTTTTGATCATTGTTCTCCTCCCAAAGATTCACGTTTACCCAAGTCAATCACCGAGGCGCTTTGAACGCCAAGCCAGACGGTATCGCCGCGCGTGTGATCGACCGTGTGAAAGTAGTTTGGTACTGCGACGGCGATGCTGTCTTTCAGACCGTCGACGCGCACATAGTAGTGGACACTCTCACCATAAAAGGCGACGTCCGAAACCTCGCCCTTAACAAGAGCATCGTAGCCATCCGGCTTTTCCGAGCTGATTTCCAGTTGCTCAGGTCGAACCCCGACAAGAAGTTCCTTGTCATGCACCTGGACGTTGGGGTTCACCCCGATTTCCATCTTCCCAAAGCCGTTGACGTTGACTTCGAGCGTTTCAGAATTCTCCGAAGTCACTTCGGCATCCAGAAAGTTCATTCCACCGATGAAAGAAGCCACTTCCCGGTTGCAGGGTTGGGAATACAGGACCTCTGGCTTATCCACCTGCTTGAGCTGCCCGGCGAACATGACGCCGATGCGGTCGGACATGGTCATCGCCTCGTACTGGTCATGCGTGACCATGACGAAAGTAATTCCAAGCTTCTGTTGAAGGCGTCGCATCTCCAACTGCATCGTTTCGCGCAGGTTTTTGTCCAACGCAGACAACGGTTCATCCAATAGCAATACCTTAGGCCGCATAACGAGTGCCCGGGCGAGTGCCACACGTTGCCGCTGGCCTCCCGACAATTCGTTAGCTTTTCGGTCCTGCAGGCCGCCAAGCTCAACCATCTCAAGCGCTTCGGCAACGCGCTCTTTGATTTCCCTCCTAGACAGCTTTGTTTTGCGTAATCCGAAGCCAACATTGTCGCCGACGTTCAGGTGCGGAAAGATCGCATAGCTTTGGAACACCATATTGGTGGGACGCTTGTTGGCTGGCACCTCTCCCATTGTTCGACCATCGATCCGGATCTCGCCTTCTTCGTGATCCTGAAAACCCGCGATGATGCGCAATGCCGTTGTCTTGCCGCAGCCCGAAGGACCAAGCAGCGAAAAGAACTCACCTTCTTTCAAGGTCAGGTTCAGATCAGACACAGCCACAAAGGAACCAAAGCGTTTTTCTACGCCCCGAATTTCGATGATGTTCTGTTCGCTCATCTTACTTGTTTCCTTTGGCTTCAATCTGAGGACTGGATGGAACGGCGGCGGAAATACTCGGCAATCAACAGCAGCAGGACCGATGACAGTAAAAGCAGCGACCCCAGTGCCAACGTGTTGGGCAATTTTGCCGGGAAGCGGATCTGGCTCCAGATATAGACCGGCAGTGTTGGGCTGTTTCCGGATAGAAAAAAGGCCAGGACGAACTCGTCAAACGACACTGTAAAGGTGACCAACAGGCTGGCAATGATACCCGGCGCGACGATTGGCAGGGTAACACGTCGAAACGTTCCAACAACGCTTTCACCAAGATCGAACGCGGCCTCCTCCAGGGACTGGTCGAAATCGTCAAACGCAGACTTCATGATCGAAACGGAAAAGGGCAGCGCCACAAACACATGCCCAAGGATCACGGTGGTCAGCGATGGTTTCAGCCCGATGCTGATGAACAGAACCAGCATTGAACTGGCAACGATGATGCCGGGAATGACCAGTGGAAGCATGACCAGTCCCTCGGACAACTCACGCCCCGTGAAGCGATAACGGACATAAGCGCGAGCTGCAAAGAGACCCAGAGAAGTTGCCATCACGGCGGTCACACTGCCGACGATCAGCGAATTCACCATGGCTTGCAACAGCGTGTCTTGCTGACCCAACTGCGCGTACCATTTCAAAGTGAAACCTTTAAGCGGGAACGCCACGATGGTTCCGTCATTGAACGAAAACAGCGGCAACAGCAAAACCGGCAGATAGAGAAACACCAGGTAGGCAATCGCGTAAACCAGCAACCATGAGATGCGAAATACCCTGGTCATCTGATCCTCCGACCCAATGCGGTGACGACCACCACGAACAGGATCGCAACGCAGCCGACCGAAAGCATGGCGAGAAGAGACAGAGTTGCACCCAACGGCCAATTATTGGCGGCGCCAAACTGCACCTGGATCAAGTTCGCGACCATTTTTCCCTGCGATCCACCGACCAAGGCCGGAGTGACGTAATCGCCGACGGTTGGGATGAAAATGATCAGGCAGGCCGCGATGATCCCCGGCACCGTCAGGGGCAGCGTCACACGTACAAAGCGCTCCAACTTACTGCAGCCAAGGTCTGTTGCGGCCTCCAAAAGGCTGCGGTCAATCTTTTGCAGCGATACATAGATCGGCAGGATGGCAAAAGGTGCCCAGGCGTGGGCGAGCGTAAGGACCACAGCAAACTCATTGTAGAGCAGGAATGTCAGTGGTTCTTGTATCAAACCCAATGAAATCAGCGCCGAGTTCAACACCCCGTTGAAACCAAGAATGAGTTTCCAACTGAACACGCGCAGAAGGTAGCTGCTCCAAAAAGGAATAGTGATCAGCAGCAGCCAGAGGGTCTTCTTTTGCGTACGAAACGCAATGAAGTAGGCAATCGGGTAGGCCAGACAAACCGTTACCAATGTCACCGCGCCCGCAATTGCAACCGAACGGATCATTAGGTGTCGAACCAAGGGGTCAGTAAACGCCTCTTGGTAATTCGCCCAAGTCAATGTCCGGTCAATCTGGACATATGTCTGGGTCCAAAAACTGTAGGCGACAAGAATACAGAGCGGCACGGCTACAAGCAGCCCCACGTAGAGCGTCGCAGGCGCGCTAAGTGCTAGGCCCTTGCCCGTCTCACTTCGTAGTGCTCCTGCCATGCTTCCCTGCTGAATGTCGTTTTCGATGCTGTGACAACAGTCGATCACAAAATGGACAATCGTCCATTTAAATCTGGGATTTTTGCACTAGTTGTGTCAACTGATTATTTCGACATAGAGGCTGGCCAATTTCGCATCGGCCACTAGACGCCACCGCAAAAGACTGAAAACAAATAGAGCCGCCTAATCATATGACCGGAAGACGACAAGAAATACGCGAACGAAATCGCCTTTCTCTGATCGAGGCCGTACTCGACTCGGTGGCAGAGAAAGGGATTTCCGAGACCTCAGTCAGCGAAATCATTCAACGCGCCAAGCTGTCCCGCGGCATGATTCATCTTCATTTTGGTGGGAAAGACAACTTGGTCGACGAAGCCGCCCGCTATTCATCTGAACAATACTACAACGGCATTTATGACTTGTTGGAAGCGACCGGGCAAACCGGACAGGAACATATTGAGATGATTGTTCGGGGCGACTTGAGTGAAACCATTCTCAACAAGAAAAACGTCTCCATTTGGTACGCATTTCGAGGCGAGGCCCGAAACAGAGCAGCAATCGCTGCGTTTTCAGATACCCGCGACGCCAAGCTTCGGAACTTGGTTTTCAACGCTTTCGCTCGAATTGCAAAAGAAACTGGCACGGACCACCCTAATCAAGTTGCCAGGGACGCCACGCACGGCACACTCGCAATGCTCGAAGGCATGTGGACTGATTACCTACTCCACCCGGATTCCTTTGACCGCGACGAAGCAATGAGAATTGTTTTCCGGTTTCTGCGCGCATTGTTCCCAATGCACTTTGACCTGAATGGCGCAGTGTTGTCTGAGTAGAGATCGCGAAAGGTTTCCTGTCTGGCCAGCGCCCAGATGGACGATCCTATCTTTCAGTCAACATCGTGGAAGCAGAGTTCATACTAAATAAATTCAATTGAACAGGATGCATGGAGGTGTAGGCGGATGAGCACCGGTCTCCACATTGTCCGTGGCACTGCCCTTTTTTGGCCATGCAACGTTGAGGCCGCTCGGCGAGAGCGGCCTTGCGGATACGCTTGAAATTCACTCGTGTGTAGAGATGACGCTCCTGCTTGAAATTGCTGCAGAGTGATGAATGGACGGCGAAGGATTTAGGTAAACACTGCACGCTTCGGATAAACGGCCGCAGTCTCCATATCGCGCTTTCTCTGATCAAGGTAGAGCGGCACAGCCCACGGTACCACCCACAGAAACCCGTGGCGAAAAAATCAGTGCAGAAAGGCGGGAGTGAGTGGCGGCGCTGTCAGGCGCATTCGAACCAGTCTCAGTTTACCTCGGCAACCACGAACCTATCCGGAACAAGGTTGACTCTCCTCGCTTGAACCAGCGGGGCGGATTGGCCTGAAGGTGACCGGGATGGGCCAATGGCCACACCCTCTGACCTGGAGATGAGGTCAGCCAAATTCGGCGTGCCACATAACTCAGGCGGCGCTTTGGCCGAATTGGAGTATCTCAAGGCCATGTAACGCCGGACAGAGTCTCCAAAAACAAAACGAGATCAGCGATCTCCTGCTCGGACAAGCTCAGTTCTGAGAGTATGGCCTCACCGTCGGCATGCAGCCGTTCGGTATCAAGCTCGCTGTAGTGCCGGACCACCGAGTCCAAGTCGATCAAACTGCCGTCGTGCATATAGGGCGGAGTTTCAGCCACACCCCGCAAACTTGGCGTACGAAAGGTCCCAAAATCAGAATGACGCCTATGCACACTGCGAACCGCCCACGCACCTTGCTTGGCGGGATCGTCGTTCCATTCCCCGTCCAGTGTGTAGACGCTTGAAAATAGGAAGTTCAACCCGCCGAACCGTCCTTCATCGACTTCGGTTTCGCTTAGGAAGTAAGGCACACCGGCGTCGTGAAATTCATTGTTGGATAATGCCGGGCCATTGTGGCAAAGGGCACATTTCCCGCGCCCCAGAAAGAGCTTTAGACCTCTCTGAGCAGCTTCGGGATAGTTCGCAGCCGCCAACAGATCTCCGCGTTCCAGCGCATCGCGGAAACTGTCAAATTGTGTCCGCTCGGTTCTAAGCGTCTCCAAATAGGCTGATAGAGACTTGGCCGTGTTGACCAGGACCAACTCCGGGTCTTGACTTCGGATATTGCCGAAAATGGACTCAAAATCAGCAACATAAGAACTCTCGGAAATTGCCGCCTTTAGACTTTCGCTGCTGTGAGCCATCTCTTGTTCTTCGATGATCGGATGCAGACTTGCTGCCCAGAGACTATCGCTCTTGCCACCCCAACCGTACCAGCGCAGACTCGCAAGGTTTCTCAGGGATGGGGTGTTCCGATCCAACCTGACACGGCCGAGCGCCCGCGCCTCGGATGTTGTAAATGCCTGTTCGGGGTCGTGACAACTCGCACAAGAAAAAGCGCCGTCTACCGACAGCACCGGATCGTTGAACAAAGCCGCGCCGAGCAAAATAGCTCTTGAGTCACCTGAAACGCGATTGCTGGGGTCTGGCTTGTATGTTGGCGGCCATGGCCCGAAGGAAAGCGTTTGCTGTATTTCCTCTTCGGACAATAGAATTTCTGAGTGTACAGCAACCGGAAGCGCCATTAGCGCGGTTAAAGCCCAGAACTTCATTTGAGCGTAATCTCTGACGTGTAGGACAGCGATCGCCCTCCGATATGAACGTCAGCCTGCAGCTCCCAGAGTCCCGGCATGTGAAACAGCAAATCATCGACCCGGAACATTCCATCGCCCAATGCCGAAACTTCGGGAACGTAATTCAAACCGTGCTGATGAGCGGGCATGATTGCATCAACACGCACCTCATGTGCTGTTGCTTCACTGCAGACTGAAATCAGAACGGAAAACGGTTGGGCCAACGGAATTTCGCTGACAGCCAAATAAACCGCAGGCGCATCTGGGGCTTCCGACCCCATGCGTTGCCCCACAGCGTCACAAGCAATTGCTGCGCCCGATGAAGCAAGAAGCCATATAACCCAGCGGATCATTCTGATGCCAGCAAACGTTCAGCGTTGGCATAGGCGATGTTGTCTGCGATCCGTTCCGGCAGCAGATCCAGCCATTCACGCGAAAAATCTGCGTGCGGGCCAACGTAGTACCAACGTTCCGGCGCAAATGTGTCCGTGCCAACCATGAACCGATCGGGATGCACCTCGAACGCGGCCTTCCAATCCGGGTCTAAACGGCCGCGTGAAACCATATCCGACCGAAAAGCCAAGTCCGCCCAAAGCCTGGGATAAGTGTCCAAAGCGTCAGACACGCTGGCCGGGTCGTCAAAGCCAGAATGCGCCCACAAAACCCGCGCCTCTGGCCAAGTCTCGAAGATCAGGTCAACTGCCTCTCGATCACCGTGGTGGTGTAGAATGAGGTTCCGCTCTTTGGCCAGTGCAATCATACGCTGGATGACCGGCGTTTTGATATCTTCGCCGTAAGCGTGAAACTCGCCGATAGCTTCGTAGTCGTTTTTGGCCAGGTTTTCTTCCAGATAATCAATTACAGTTTCATCGTGCATCCAGGTGTTGATTTCACCGCGACGACGGTACGGGCGCAACGCTGGAACGACGATGTCCGGTGCCGCGTCCAACAACAGCTGAGTGCCATTGTCGTCCGAGCTGGAAACTAGCGCTTTCCGCACGCCCGCATCCCGAAGGATTTTAGCCACCTGTTCTGGTGGCACCAGTTCGACGGCGTCGTGGCTGTAATGAATATGCGTGTCGAAGATGGGGCGCTCTTGTGCGATGGCGGCACTGCAAAACAGCGCAGCGCCCAAAATGAAGATACGTTTCAGCACCTCAAGCCTCCTATCTATCAATCAGTCCTTGGCAAGCGTCACGTCGAAATTCACATGCAAGAAAGGTTCATGGATCTTACCAGAAAGCTCCATGCCATCAGGAAATTCAGAAGCCGGGCGTTCAACATATGTCATCACCAGATCGTCGCGCACGCCAAACACCGTGTCTTCATCCAGATAGGGATCATCGTCGGGAAATATCTCGGTCACCAAAGTGCGATAACCGGGAGCTTTGACGATGTAATGCAGGTGCGACGGTCGCCAGGGATGGCGACCACAGGCTCGCAGAATGTCTCCGACTGGCCCATCAGATGGCACCGTGTATTCCACTGGTTTGACCGTGGTGAAAGCGTAACGGCCATCTGAGCCGACCGTCATCAAGCCATGAAAAGAGTAGATATCCTGTTCCTCATCCTGACTGGCGTAGAGCCCGTTTGGTGCGGTTTGCCAGATGTCGAGCTCGGCACCCGCAATCGGATTGCCCTTTGTATCCCGGACCACGCCTTCAGCAAGAAGGACCGGCCCGCCGTAGTGACGTTTCATATCGCCACCGATCGGCAGCGGGGGTGCGCCTGAGACGTGAAACGGCCCCAACACAGACGAACTGGTCGCGTCAGGGCTGGAATGCAGCATGTCAACCAATGACGACAGGCCCAACACGTCCGAGGCTAGCACGAATTCATGCCTATCCTCGGTTTCCACCGCGGCGCAGCCTTCCAGAAACGCAATCCCAGCGCGCCACTCGTCATGCGTCAGGTTGGTTTCCCGTGCGAAATCGTGCAGGTGTTTGACCAGAGAGCCCATGATCTCGCGCATTCGTGGATCGGAGTCTTTGGACAGGTACCCCATGAAGACGTCAGTGATATTGTCTTTGGTGACAGAGCGCATCTTGGCCTCCTTAAATCAGGGCAAGGCTGAGGATCGGGAACTCGATCAGAATGAACAGAACGATCAGCATCACAAACGCAAAGGGAAGTGCGCCCATGAACACGTCTTTGAGTGATATGCGGTCGTCGTTGATCGTGGATTTTATGACAAAGCAGGATATGCCTAAAGGCGGTGTCAAAAGCCCGATTTCGGCTCCGACCACGGTGATAATGCCGAACCAGATCAGCGACATATCCAGCGCCTCGGCCATAGGTAGGAACAACGGAACAACGATAAGAATGATCGACGCCGTGTCGAGCAGCGTTCCCAGGAACAGCATCAGAAGAACATAAAGCAGCATGATCGACCAAAAGGACGCGGAATTCCCTGCAAGCAAGTCCTGAAGTTGATTGGGCAACCCCGCCAGTCCCAGCATTCGACTGTATATTGAAGCCGCCGTAATCAGGAACAGGATCGCCGCCGTGATGTGCCCGGTTTCCAGCAACGCGTCCCAGAATGCGCGCGGAGACATAGACTTGCGGGCAACCGCTATGATTAGCGCAACGAAAGCCCCGGCGGCCCCTGCTTCTACTGCCGTCAACCAACCCGTGTAGATACCACCAAGCACGATGGTAATGATGAACAGTGTCGGCAGTGTCTTGGAGGCGATCTCGCGTCCTGACATCCACTCGGTGTCTTCAACAACACGACCACCGACGAAAGCTGGGGTGAAGCGCCCCATGACCCAAATCGCGCCGACATAAGCGATTGCCAGCATAATCCCTGGAATGACCCCCGCCAGGAACATGTCCCCAACGGATTGTTCGGCCACGAAGGAATAGATGATCAGCATTGCCGACGGCGGGATGATCATCCCCAAGACCGAAGACCCGGCTACAACCCCAACCGCAAAACGTGGATTATATGCCTGCGCCATCATTTGCGGGACCGAGACTTTGGTGAACACTGATGCGGACGCAATGGACGACCCGGTAACGGCCGCAAACACGGCATTTGCTCCGACGGTCGCCATTCCGATACCGCCTTTGACCTTGCGAAATCGCATGGTCATGACCTCGTAAATATCCCTACCTAGTCCCGCTTTTGAAACGATGAGCCCCATAAAGGTAAACAGCGGGATGGTCGCAAAACTATACTCCATCGCGCTATCGCCAACCGCCACTTTCAACAGGTTGAGCGCAAGCGTGAAGTTGTCCCGCATCAGCCAGATCGACACGAACGAGACCACACCCAGAGCGATAGGAATGTAAACACCCGCGTAAATCAGAAAGACGATGGCGATGACCGAGATCAGGCCAATCTCGATCGGGGTCATTCTGCAGCCTCGTCATGCTCTGGGGTGCGGACAAGTTGCGGGCGGTCCTGCGCCGTGACGACCTTGAGCAGGAAGATCACGCAGGCAAGCGCAGTACCGCACGCGATGACCAGTTTGACCGGCCACCAAGGCAATGTGAAAAGACCCGGTACTCCGAAGTAGTCCTGTGTCTCCCACATATGAAAAAATTCTGGGAAGGTTACATAAGCGATCAGGGCCATGAAGATTGCGGAAATCGCGTTGATGATGCGCCTCAGGTTGGCTGTCAGACCGGGGCGACGATGGTGTAGCAGGTTCAAAAACCCGTCCGAGCGCGTCAATCGATCCACTCTGACCACATCGGCCAGCTGCAGGAACACGATCATCACGACCGAGAATTGCACCATCTCGTAGGTTCCGCGTAGTGGGGCCGAAAACAGGCCCCGCGCAATGACGTCAACATTCAGAATGACCACCAACGCCAGGACGACAAGCGTACCCAATGCGTTGGCGGCGATTGCAAGCGAATTGGCGACCCGCGACAAGCCAGCAACTGCGGTCTTCAGCATGAAAGGCCCCTTTCGTGGATCGCCAGCCAGTTATTTGGCCGTCCAGTCACGAACTCCGGTGAAACCCGCGTCCTGCAGCTTGCCGAGGTAAGCGGCCAAAATCGCGTCGCCTTGTTCTCCGTTTTCATTCAGGGTGGCTGCCCATTCCTGTGCAACATTTGGCATGGCGTTGGCCCAAGCCGCTCGTTCTTCGTCCGAAACTTCGACAATCGTTCCGCCGGCTTCGGTATAGGCATCCCTTGAGGCCGCGGCGCGGTCCATAGCGATACCGGCCACATGATCACGGTAGTCGATGGCAACGGCCTTAAGAACGTCTTTGACTTCGTCCGGCAACTTTGCCCAATAGTCAGAATTCACAGTTATCGTCTTGGAATTCACCGCACCCAAGTCAGCTTTGAGCATGTAAGGAGCTACTTCGGCGATCTTGAATGTTTTGGCAGCCTCCGGCCAAAGCATCGCACAATCGACCAGGCCAGTTTGAAGCATATTGTAGAAATCGGTCAGGCCACCACGTACCCCGGCCGCGTCTTTGATGCCTTCAAGATATCTGAGGTTCAGTCCAGCTCCGGCCACTTTCCGGCCTTCCAGATCTGAAACAGCCGAAACCGGCTCTGTACAGAAAACCTGATAGGTATCGAGCACGACGCCAGTTGCCAGGTAAACCTGGTTCTGCGCGGCAAACTCATTTTGCATCGCCGGGAACTCACGCGCGATTTCATCCACGGCTTTGGCCACAGCACGGGCGTCGGATGCAACGAAGGGCGTCGAACCCGAGATACCCTGACTAGGAAGCTTTGAAGAATGGAAGATCGTTGTGACGATCCCAATATCTCCAAGGCCAAGCTGGACACCTTCCAAAACACCCTTTGGCTTGACGATCGAACCGCCATAGTTCTCTTGCCAGCTCATCTTGTAGTTACCGGACTCAGCCAGCCGCTTGTCCACTTCTGGAATGAAGAAATTGGTGAATTCCTTCACCCATAGGGCCCGATCTGGGTACCCATCAATCACAACGGCTGAAATGGTCTCTTCCGCCTTGGCAGGCATCGCCATGACGCTTGCCACAGCAGCCGCAACAAGGCTGCGTTTGGTCCAGTTTTTCATTGCTTTCCTCCCAGAAAGTCGGGTCTGTTGACTTTTAGCTGCTTGTTTTGACCCAGTTGACGGTCAGGTCAGTGCCTGCCGCTTCGAACAGCTTTGCGATGGCACAGTATTTGGCCGTTTCCTCACCCACGCGTGTCAGCTCCTCCTGACTGGCGGGCGTTTCACAATTCACGGTGAGTTCAATTTCCGGAAACGGAACATCGATCTCTTCTTCCATTAGGACACCACGGCGATCCAACCTGCATTTCGCGTCTATCGTCACTGTGCCAAGATCAACTCCCAAACGATGCGCATTCTTGTGCCCGATGACGTTGGTGCAGGCGATCAGCGCTGCCATTGCGGTTTCGGTCGGAGACGGGCCAAGATTTGTTCCGCCCCGTTCGACCGGTTCGTCTACGACAACATCTAAATCACGAATGGGAATCTCGGTCCGCGCGTGCGTCGGGCATTGAGCTGTCGTGCGGTACGTGACGACAGGTTTCACTTTCATGGCCACTGGGTCACCTCCTCATGCATAAGAGCAAACCTTTTCGAATGGGAAGCGAGGCAGCTTGTGAAACAGTCCCGTTTCATCTGCGTAGCCCAGATTGCACAAAAAGTTCGACTTGAGCGTTGTTCCTGCAAAGAACTCCTCGTCGACGATCTTGTTCGAAAAGCCGGACATCGCGCCGACATCCAACCCGACAGCTCGGGCGGCGATCATGAAATAAGCGCCCTGAAGCGTTCCGTTGCGAAAAGCTGTATCGGCCACATATTCGGGATTGTTCTCAAACAATGGCCGTCGGTCTTCGTGCGGGAAAAGAAAAGGCAATTCCTTCCAGAAGTCCATGTCATAGGCAATGATCGCCGTGACCGGCGCATCCATCATTTTTGGAACGTTCTTTGGCTTCAACGACTTGGCAAGCCGCTCTTTTCCCTCGGCACTTTTCACGAAAACGAAGCGGGCGGGCAGCGTATTCATGCTGGTCGCGCCGTTGATCGTGATGTCATAAATCTCTTCGAGCAGATCGTCAGAAACTGGCTGGTCGGTCCACGCATAGTGAGACCTGGACTCGCGAAGGATCAAGGCAATTGCATCGTCGGACAAACGCGGAATGCGCTGGCGCAGATCACGATGATCTTGCTGCGCCTTGGCGCGAAGTGCTTCCAGCTCTGCCCCGGTTGGTGCGGTCATGCTGCGGCCACCTTGGACTTGGCGTCTTTTTCGTCAATGACTGGGCTGGCGCAAATTCCAATGCCTTCAATCTCGACCTCAACGGTTTCGCCGGGCTTCAACCAACGGGGGTTGGGCTTTTTGGCGTGTCCCACACCAGGCGGCGTGCCCAGCGCAATCAGATCCCCCGGCTCCAAAGTGGTATATTCCGAAATCGTCGCAATTACCTGCCGGACACCCCAAATCATATTGGCCGTATTCGAGCTTTGCAGGATTTCATCGCCCACACGGCTTTCGATCTTCAGACCTGATGCCCCTTCCGGCAACTCATCCGGCGTCACGGTGAAAGGACCGATCGCGCCCGTGTCATCAAAGTTTTTGCCGGGCGTCCACTGAACGGTTTTGCGCTGATAGTCCCGCAGCGAACCATCGTTGAATACAGTGTAGCCAAAGACATAATCCAGCGCGTCCTGCTCCGAGATATGGCGGCCGCGTTTTCCAACGATCAGCATAAGCTCGGCTTCGTAGTCGAGTTTTTCCGAACACGCAGGCCGCACCATAGGCTGGCCCGCCGCCATGATCGAATTCTTACCGCGCATGAACAGCGTTGGATATTCGGGGATGTCGTAGCCGCCCTCTTTGATGTGATCCGTATAGTTCAAACCCATACAAATGATCGTGCCGGGTGACGCCACGGGCAACGCCGGTGTGACTGAGGATAACGGCACACTATCTGCCGAGGTGATTTTTTCAACCAGCGAGTCGGCCAGGCCAGGCTTGCTGATCAAACCCATCAAGTCGGAACCGACGGCAGGGTCCAAAGCCGTTAGATTCACTGCGTTTTCACCGTTCACGGCAAAAACCGCTGTGCCTTCCGAAGTCTCTCCCACCAGGTATTTCATTGTCACCTTCCATGTTAGCTTGCTTGATTTTTGCCGACTATTTTGCAATATGTCAAATAATATCGATTTTCTTGGAGGCCGCGAATGGTTGCTTGGGCAGACTACAAATCAGAAGCAAAAAGCCGCGGTGCGCTTGCGTTGGAGCTTTACGTCGCGCTGAGCAGGCCAGCCAAAGCGCCCGAAGATGTAAAAGCTTCATTGCCAGATCACCTGGCGTATCAGGCGCAGCTTGAACATTCGGGGCAACTGGCTTTTGCAGGCCCCATGTCGGATGAAACCGGCGAGCATATGCAGGGGATTGGCCTCATCATCTATAGGGCCGACAGTCTCGAAGCCGCCCGAAAGCTGGCAGAAGATGACCCGATGCACAAAAGCGGGGCACGCAGCTTTGTAATGCGGCGATGGTTGGTAAACGAGGGCTCGCTGAACATCACAATCAGGCTATCGACTGGAACGAGCACGCTCAGTTAAGAGCTCCGAGTAGACTGCACCACGAAGAAGGGAATGCCAGACATGGATGCCATGCTTGATACCGAGGGCAAAGAGACATCCGCCACTCATGGTGCGTATCGAAAGCTGCGCGAAATGATCCTGACTGGCGAGCTGCCGCCCGGCCAAAAGCTCAAGATCGAACTGCTCCGTGGGCTCCTTGAGACCGGCGCAAGCCCGGTTCGCGAAGCTCTAAGCCTTTTGACATCGGATATGTTGGTGGAACGAATTGACCAGCGCGGATTCAGGGCTGCACCAGTAAGCAAATGCAACTTCGAGGAAATCCTTATGTTGCGATGCGGTCTTGAAGAAACCGCGTTGCGCAAGTCCATCGCCAATGCAGACTCAGCCTGGGAAGACAGGCTTGTTTTGCGGCACCACCATATGAAAAAGGCGAGCCAAAAAGGGGAACACTACTTTGAAGACGCACACAAGGCGTTTCACATGGCCTTGTTGGACAATGCGAGGCTTCCTTTACTCTTGCGGTATTGCTCGCAGCTCTACGACCTGAACATCCGCTATCGATATCTGGCGGCTGGCGGGTCGAGTTACAAAAAGCGCGATATCAACGCAGAGCATCAGGAAATACTGGACGCAGCACTGGATCGCGATGCAGATAGCGCAACGCGGCATTTGATCGATCATTACCGTCGAACCGGTGAGTATCTGAGCAGTCAGATGGAGTCGTGAAATGCAGCGGAACTGGTTTCTGGGCGATTTGCTTGATCAGCTGTTCGACCGCCCCGGCAAAAAGCGGGGCAAGGATGACAAGCGATCCATATCAGAGCTATGTGAAGCACTCTTGTCTGCGGAAGGTGAAGTATCAGGTTTCGCACTCGCATCAACGATACTGGATCGATACCAGACCTTGGACGACCCGGAAAAACTGGACTTCTTCGCTTATTTGAATGACCAGCTTGAGTTAGACGCGGATCAACTGTCTGAGACGGCGCGTCGTTATGCCGAGTGTAGAAGTGTCGATCTTTACAAAAGGCTTAGCGAGGCGGCTGAACCCAAACGGCAAGAATTGCTGC
This sequence comes from Ruegeria sp. BC2, assembly GCF_056539245.1. Lineage (NCBI taxonomy): Bacteria > Pseudomonadati > Pseudomonadota > Alphaproteobacteria > Rhodobacterales > Roseobacteraceae > Ruegeria > Ruegeria sp. BC2. Next base: position 615,419 of record NZ_JBQFUQ010000001.1, on the reverse strand, counting down.
GCCGTCTGAATCAACCGTCCGGCGCGACGCAAGAGCTTGTGGCAATGCGCGTTGACCTGCTGCGTTATCTCAAATCCAACCCCGAACTCAAGCGCACAGATGTAGATTTCGTGCATTTACTGCGAAGCTGGTTCAACCGGGGTTTTCTGGTCCTCAAACAAATCAGCTGGGATACACCAGCCCGCGTTCTGGACAAGATCGTCGCGTATGAGGCCGTCCATCAGATTCATGATCTGGACGACTTGCGGCGCCGGCTTTTCCCGCCCGACCGTCGCTGTTTTGCATTTTTTCATCCCTCAATGCCGGATGAACCGCTGATTTTTGTCGAAGTTGCTTTGACGACTGAAATTCCGAACGCGATTGATGTGCTTTTGTCCGAAGTTCGAGAACCGATCGAACCAGAACAGGCCAAAATCGCCGCATTCTACTCAATTTCAAACTGCCAAAGGGGGCTAACGGGAATCAGCTTTGGAAACCTGCTGATCAAACAGGTTGTGACCGAACTTTCGCGAGAGCTTCCGGGCCTCGACACATTTGTGACCTTGTCTCCGATACCCGGTATGAACCGGTGGTTAGCTGGCGAAACAGGACATTCCGAGCATGGCCATGCTGCCGAAGCCGTAATTGCGGGAACAGCCCCTCCGCAGGACGTGCGGGCGATGGCCGCCCGATACCTGTTACACGCCAAGCGCGAAGATGGGATGCCGCTGGACCCAGTGGCCCGCTTTCATCTGGGCAATGGAGCCGAGCTTCACGAACTGCATGCCGGGGCCGATCCGTCACAGAACGGACGATCCCAATCCGGCGGCGCAATGGTCAATTACCTCTACGACTTAAAAAAGACTGAACGTCACCACGAAGAATTTGTGACGCACGCCACAATCGAAACCTCGCGTTCCGTGCGCGCGGCTTCAACCGCAGTACTTGCGCCCAGACCAGAGGAAAATCCAGCGTGACTAACACACTTTATGACAGCTTGTTTGCCCACCACGCGGGAAACGAGGCTCCGTTCCTGCTACTCGATGACGGAAAAGTAGTGTCATATGACGCGTTTCTGAAACGCGCTGCGCAGATCGCGCATGTTTTGCAGAAAAGTGGAGTTTCTCCTGGCGACCGCATCGTTGTGCAGGCCCCAAAGTTGGCCGATACGGTTGCACTCTATGCTGCTTCAGTTCAGGCAGGTGCTGTCTATTTGCCGCTAAACACTGCTTACACAATGGCAGAATTGGACTACTTCGCATCTGACGCCCAGCCTGCGGTGATCGTCTGCGACGACAACGACGAAGCTGAGATCAAAACATTGGCGGATCGGTATGGCGCAAGGCTGCTTACCCTTGGCGGTGAAATATCAAGCTTAAGCCGCCAAGCTGACGCGCAGCCCCGCGAGTTTGAAACCGTTGATCGCGCCCCGGACGACCTTGCGGCTTTGCTTTATACGTCGGGAACCACGGGTCGCTCTAAGGGCGCAATGTTGAGCCACCAGAACCTTTTGACCAATGCACAAGCTCTCGCGGATTTGTGGGGTATGACAAACAACGATCGCTTGGTTCACGCGCTGCCGATCTTTCACACGCACGGGCTTTTCGTGGCGATGAACACGTCACTAGTCGCCGGGTCCGAGGTTCGGCTGATGGAAAAATTCGACATTGGAATGATCTTGGAGGAATTACCGCATTCAACCCTTCTAATGGGCGTCCCAACTTTCTACACTCGATTGCTGGCAGATGACGGTTTCACCAAAGAGACGGCGGCGAACATGCGGTTGTTCGTGTCGGGCTCTGCCCCATTGCTGTCCGAAACCCATCAGGCGTTCGAAGCGCGCACAGGCCACCGCATCCTGGAGCGCTACGGTATGACCGAGACAAACATGAACACCTCGAACCCTTATACTGGCGAACGTCGCGCAGGAACTGTTGGCATGGCATTGCCCGGCATCGAGGTGATCGTCACTGATCCTGAAACCGGTGAGCAACTGCCCAGAGGGGCGGTTGGAATGATCGAGATACGCGGCCCTAATGTTTTCCAAGGCTATTGGCAGATGCCCGAAAAAACCGCTGCAGAACTTCGCGAGAATGGGTTCTTTATCACCGGGGATCTGGGCAAATACAGCGAGGATGGCTACCTGTCGATTGTAGGTCGTTCAAAAGACCTCATCATTACTGGCGGTTACAACGTCTACCCCAAGGAAATCGAAGACGTTTTAAACGACATCGATGGCGTACTGGAGTCGGCAGTCTTTGGCGTCCCTGATAACGACTTCGGGGAAGAGATCATTGCCGCTCTGGTTGCTGAGCCAGGCGTAGAACTCGACACGGATCAGATTGCATCAATCATCAGGGAAAGGCTGTCGCGCTTCAAACATCCGCGTCGGTACGAACTCGTCCAAGAGTTGCCACGAAACACCATGGGAAAAGTCCAAAAGAACGTTCTGCGCGATCAGCACACGAAGAAGGAACCCGCTACGGCAATACCTTAGCCGACCTGCCTAGAACTTCGAACAAACCATAACCCTTTGAACTGATAGTATCCCACGGATTGAATCGCCACCTCATCAGGAGATTGACCATGACTCGCATGACAGCAAAAGACTTCGATCAGGAACTGCTGGATCTGTACGACTATTATGCGCACGGAAAGATCACCAAACGCCAATTTCTGGACCGCGCCGGAAAATTCGCGGTTGGCGGCTTAACGGCTGCCGCGTTATTGAACATGCTCAGCCCGAACTATGCGCTGGCACAGCAGGTGTCGTTCAACGATCCCGATATCCACGCAGACTACATAACCTACCCCTCTCCGAACGGAACGGGTGATGTCCGAGGCTACCTTGTTCGTCCCGCTGGTGTGGAAGAACCCCTGCCCGGGGTGCTCGTGATACACGAAAACCGCGGCCTGAATCCCTACATCGAAGATGTGGCGCGTCGCTTGGCGAAAGCAGGCTTTATGGCACTGGCTCCTGACGGCCTAACGTCGGTTGGCGGATACCCCGGCAACGACGCAGATGGGCGCGAGTTGCAGAAGACAGTCGACCGGATTGAGCTGATGAATGACTTCTTCAATGGCTTCGAATACCTGTTGAACCGGGAAGACTGTACTGGGAAAGTTGGCGCTGTGGGTTTCTGCTATGGCGGTGGTGTGGTCAGCGCAATTGCAGTGGCCTACCCCGAATTGGCCGCCGGCGTGCCATTCTATGGCCGCCAGCCGGCCGCTGAGGATGTGGCTAAAATTCAGGCGCCGTTGCTGATTCAGATGGGCGAGCTTGATGAACGCATCAACGCAGGTTGGCCGGAATTCGAAGCTGCGCTGCAATCCAACAATAAGGTTTACGAGGCCTACATGTACGAAAATGCCAACCACGGCTTTCATAACGACAGTACGCCTCGGTATGACGAGGAAATGGCAAACTTGGCCTGGGACCGCACCATTGATTGGTTTAACACCTACCTAAAGTCCTGAATTGAGTTGGCGGAATGGCGAAGCGACGGCAAAAAATCTGTCGTCGCTTCGGTGTTCAAAAGCTTCGAGAGAGCGTCATCAAACAAACTCAAAGCATTCTCGGCCAGCCCCAAATAGCTGCCTTTTTGCTGCACCAAGCTCGCGCCATTCGCCGAGGGTAGCGTTGCATGTCAGCTTCAAGGTGTCTCGATTGGTATGAGATTGCTACAGGTTGAAGTGATTTTAGAGGGCGGAGTGAACGGCCGCGAGCTTTTGCAATTTTGCATCCAACTTACTGGCTGCATAGTAATTCGAGAACGGTTGTTTTGGTCCGTGACCCAGTCATTCCGGATCGCAAACTCGCTGCGTTCTGCCTGAACGTTCGCATTTTCCTCTGTCATGCGGCGGGTGATTTTCGGCGATGCGGTGGGTAATTTTGCTGCGAGCGCTCGCAGCGTAAATTCTTCACTTCTACTGAGGGCTCGATGCGGTCATTCGCTCTAACGCGACGATTATCCGGTTTGCGGACCTTTTCCGTCACTGTCCCGCGTGAACAACTGAGCCGCTTGTGACCCATCCGTCGGATACCCACAGTGTGCGGTTCACAATTGAATTAATCTATTCCCCAACTTTGGGGTAAATGAACCCGTTCACCGGGTAGAAGCTGCCATACCGGCCCGGATGACTTTCAACGCGGACCAATGTCCAATCATTGTTTTTGGATACATCCTTGACGCCCATTTTCAATGATACCTTGTTGCGGTGCCAGTTGGCGTGGTTCACGATGACTTCTCTGTCAGTGACGACATCGGATACGACAGCCACGTGACCAAGCGGCATCCCTCGGGTTGCTCGAAATGACATGACCGCACCAACAACCGGTTCATTGCCTCGCTCAAAGGTATTGCGCGCCTTGCCCCACCAGTCCTTGGCGTTTCCGCGAATTTCGATACCGCTGAGGTTACGTGCGTAGGGTACGCACCATACCCTTTGCCCTCGAGCTTGTTTTTGAGAGACCTCGCGCAACGCCATGGCCTGACGTTCTGGATCGAGATCCGCGCCGCTTGGGGCCTGAGCGCAGGCAGAAACAAGAGCAAAAAGCCCCATCGCAAACGCAGCGCGAGCATTACCGTGCAGGCACGGCCGTTTCGTATTCGCTTTGCTGTCGCTGTTCTTCAAGACATTACATTGACGGTTTGAGGGGTCGGATAGTTTTAAGGCGATCTAATGGGTAATGAAAAGAGCCCAGCCGGATCTCCGGCAGAAATTTGCCAGTTGATATTCATCCTCGAAAGGACGAGCGCGAAACTTTGCAAAGTCAACTTTCTGCGCACAGCCGCCGTCGGTCGATCGCGCAGCATCGGTCACTTGGGGCTCACATCCTCTGTTCGCTGCGTCTTCACTGAGTGACTACTTTGCGGACGAAGTGGCTAGCCTCGGACAACTTCTGAATTAGCCCGAAACATCCATCGAGTAGAAATAGGTCGCACAAATAGTCTGGTCATCAACGCTTGTAGGCGCTGCCGCACCCGTAAACATAGCGATGCCGAGATAGTCGAACCCAGAACTTTCTTCGTTCCAGGCCGCCATAAATGTGATTGGCTGGTCTCCACAAAGCGTGTTTCCCTGACGCAACGGTCCGACGTCACCTGATACCCGGAATACCTGAGCAATAGGCACGTCACCAGACACGCCCCAATTACCTGAACTCTTGGCGTCATGAACCTCGAGATCAAGAGAAGCGCCGGTCTCGAAGACTATCCGCTTGGTAGACAAGATTACTGGCCCGGTAATCGCCATTGCCGTTTCGCTGGAAGGATTGAAGGCCTTGGAATACTCAAAGAGCGGTTGGGAAGATGCAGCACCCCCCATTACCCCCATAGTTATTTGCAGCATCAGGTTCGATCGACGCATTTGATTCTCCATTGTGCGAAGCGGGCTGACAACCTTAAACATGCTTTTGCTTTGTCGTCGAATGCAGCCGAGAGACCAAGCCAATCGTTGTCTATGCTGAGCACGCGATCAAGGTCTGAGGAGGACTCGAACCTGACGTTCGTCTGAAAATCGTGAGCGTACGCGTGTGAGAATTAGCAAACCCATTGCAAGAGAAATGAGAGTTCGAAGACAAACCCAATGACATGAGCCTCCGGCTGTAACAAGATGGTGACAGAGGTGTACGTTATGGCGGATGTTTTCGACCGCATTGCAGATTGGTTGCAGAAGCTGGCCTTTTTTGATGCCGACCTTGGCGGGCTAGTCGAGCAGCTAAGTCACAGGCTGATCGATGGTGGCGTGCCGGTTTCGCGTGTTTCCTTGGGCCGCCTGATGATGCACCCTGTAATTGGATTGCTCGACGCAACATGGGATGCTTCCAACCATCGAATTGAATGGACTGTTCTTCCACGAAGCTCGGTGACAACTGATCTCTTCGACAAAGCACCCTTCGGAGAGAACTCGAAATTGGCCAATGAGATAGCGAAACAGCACTTCAACAAGGAAGTCTGGGACTTGGCGGACGACCTTACGAACGGCTCGATCAAGTTTCCTTTCATGCGAGCAGATCTGACTGACGAAGCGACCCGTGACAGATTTCCGCTATTCCAAAAACTCGCTGAGGCAGGTGTCACCGACTACGTCGTATTCAGTGCACCATTCGGCAATCGTACCGTTGTATTTGACGGCAAGGCCGAGTGGGCTTTGGGGGCGTCAGTCTCTTTTGCTACAAAGCGTCGTTCTGGTTTCACAGACCGTGAGGTAGATGGTCTGTCGCGACTGTCTCTACCTTTGCTTGGTACAGCGCGTGTTCTGTCAGAGCAGTTCCTGGCAGCTGAGTTGATGGAGGTTTACTTGGGCAAGGTGTCCGGTCGATCTGTATTGAACGGTCAAATAGCCCGGGGAGATGTCAGCAAAATTGACTGCGCTCTATTGTTCAGTGACATACACGGGTCTACGGCTTTGAGCCAGCGCCTGTCACCGGAAAAATATGTCGCGACCGTCAACCAATTCTTCGACTGCGTCGGCGGGGCGGTACACGACCACGGCGGAGAGGTTCTGAAATTCGTTGGCGATGGGTTGCTTGCGATCTTTCCTTTTGATGGCCAACGAAGACTACCCGAAGACATGTGCGAAGCTGCCCTGTCGGCGGCGCGAGAAGCGTTCCAAAGGCATAAAGAGCTTGATCCATCAGACCGTGCTGAGTTTGGGATTGGTTTGCACACTGGTGCGGCCGTGTACGGGAATGTTGGCACTGAAAAGCGCTTGGATTTTACGGTTACCGGCACATCAGTTGCGATAGTCAGCCGGTTAGAAGGCTTGACGCGAAAACTGGATGCGCGGCTTTTGGCAACTGGCGACTTTGTCAGCTTGGTATCTGAAGAGCCACATAAATTGGGGCGGCATTCATTGCGGGGTTTTGATAAAGACTTAGAGGTCTTTTCCTACGGAATTGTCACGTAAAGCTCAATTGCATGAGCCTTTTGCAAACATGCTTTGATGTGCGTTTTGAGATGCAGGCATTAGAATGACAACGGTCTGCTTCGGGCTCGTAGCGGTTTTCCCGCAAGACTCAGTGTTTGGCTTCTCGGCAGACAGAAGCTGCAATTCCAATCATATCGGTAAAACTTGCTTCCAGACAGAAACGGAAATTCACCGAAGCATCCGGCAAAAAACGCGGAGATAACAGGGTCGCAGTCCAATTCATTGTTTCAACGTTGATCCTGGAGGCGCCGGATGTAGTCGCTGACGATCTCTTCCCAGAGTATCGGCCACCACAATACCCAATGACCTTTGTTGTAGCCAGGAACGGCCACGATATGAGTCTCACTATTGGCACCCATCGCTTCCATTTCGGCGAGGTTGGATAGGGAATGCTCGATGCTGTAGAACATGTCATCTTCCCCATAGATGGAAAGCACCGGCCCATCGAATGATCCAACACGTCGAAAGAGCGTCGGATTGATTTGGGGATCACCGTAGCCCTCTGCCATCCATCCCCCAACGAAGTTGATCACACCAGCGGTGTTTCCCGGATCGTCGCCAGCCTGCATAAGGGCAACAATGCCCCCGCGCGAGAAACCAATCAGTAGAACCGATCCATCACTCACATCCGGTCGTTCCTGCAACGCATGCAGCGCTGCTTTTGCATCCATCAGCGCACGTTCCGCCCCTGCCAAAGATAGCCGGGCCTCCGTCGAATAGCCCTCGGTCCGATCTTCAGCAAAGCCCTCGTCATACAATCCGTCGGACCCACCCCGACCGCGGCGCTGTGGGAACGCAGCGATCCAACCGTGTGAGTTCAGAACGTCCGCAAGCCAGTCGTTGGAAAAGAACCGATCAAAAGCCTGCGGATCGGTTCCAGAGCCGGTTGAGCCGTGATGAACGAGAGCCAACGGGAAAGGCCCATCACCAGGAGGTCGATAGATAGCCACAGCAAGCTCGACTGTTGCGCCGTCCTCTCGGAGTTCCGTCGTAAGGAAGTCTCGCGTTCCAACCTCAAACCACTGGCGGGTCGCCGTCGCGAGGACTTCTGAGAGGGTTTGTCGCTCGAGTATTGCGACGCGGTCCTCGGTTGGATAGATGCCCCGCAGTCGCCCCGTACCCGAAATTGAATAGCGCGCCCCGAAGTCATTGTCGGTGAACACCAACGTGCTTCCGTCTAAACGTGCTTTGCTCCGGAACCAGTTTCCGCGGCCATGCTGGCCACGTCCGACCGAGTAAACAACATTGAACAACCCATCCTCATCTCGGCTTTCGACGACGAGGATATGACTTCTCCGAGAATCCCATCTCCCCGTCCAAATTCCAAGAAAAGGAGAATCTGGCGTTACATCAATTACAATGTCGGCAGGAAGCGGGGCGTCCCCGATAAGAACGGAGTCTTGCGCAAAAGACTGAGTGGCCAAGACAACGAGTGTTGCGATGGTGAGAGAAAAGCGCATGACGAATGCCCCGATGCTGTAAGTGATACGAGTTCGCCCTTTTTTAGCACAGTACACGGTGCGATTAGTGCAACTCATCGCTCTGGACTGCCAAGCCTGCTACTCACCATCTTGTGAAGTGTGGTTGGCTTTGCCATTGGTTCCCACTTGTACGCGTGAAAGCGGTCTTTTGCACACGCGATTTCTCAATGAAGCCCGTCCTGGCGTCGCAGCGTGGCGGGAAATTGGCTGTCGTGCAGCCATTTTTGATATGTGATGTCACAGGTTTTGGACTGAGCTGCCGTGACCGAAAATTTGACTAGTCGTCCAGATCTGAAACAACGGACTTTAGTCGGAGGATTGCCCCCTTGCTTATGCGAGCACGATCAACTGTAAGAGAAAAGCCTTCATCTTCCTCGTGAATAATGCGGCAATCGCGGTCGGCACTTTCATAAATAGCGGTCGCAGCATACGTGCGAATGGGGTTTTGAAATCCCTTCACTCGAACAGGCTCTCGTTCCTCAACCGGAAGCCAGTCTTTTTCCAAAGAATAGGTTTCGGCAGCGAGTAAGAGACCTCCTGGATCACACTCGGCCTCAAGTCTCGCAGCAAGGTTCACTTCGCGTCCGATAGCAGTGTAGTCCATCCGGTCTTCCGAGCCGAAGTTTCCAGTAGTGCAGTAACCGGTGTTAATACCCATGCGAGCGCGAAATGGTCGATCGATCAATCCTTTGCGCTGCCATTCCGTTTGTAAGTGGCCAAGCTTGCGTTGCATATCTATTGCCATTCGCACACATGCAGCGGCATCTTCTTCTACCCCGAGGCTTTCGGGTTCGCCAAAGTACAGCATCATGGCGTCACCGACAAACTTGTCGAAATATGCGCCGTGCTTCAGGGCGATTTCGGACATTGCTGAAAGATACTCATTCAACAAAGTAGTCAACTCCTCGGCTTCGAGATGATCTGTGATTTCGGAGAAGTCGACGATGTCTGAGAAGAAGATCGTGAGCTTTCGGCGGCGGCTTTCGATAGCCGCGTGTTGGTCGCCGGCAATGATTGACTCGTAGAGTTGGGGTGGCATGTATTTGGCAAGCTGTTTGGACACGTGTGTCAAAGTGTCATTCGCCTCACGCATCTGGCTCAGCAAGTGCAAGTTGTCCAAGGCGATGTTCGCTTGTGCCGCAAATGTTGTGAGAATATCGAACTGCTCTTTTTGAAGTCTTCCGGTTGAATGCCTCAACACGGCGAGAGCTCCAACAGTTTGTCCTCCTTGTGAAATTGGCACCATGGTGACTGCCTGAAACCCTGAGGCGAGGAAGTTTCCAGCCCCTATACGGAACCTGTCTTTCGATGCGGCGACGTCCGGCAGATCAATCGCCTCGCCGTTCAAAATGACATGGCCATGGATTGTTTCTGGATGAATTGGCGCCGGAAAGCGACGCCGCCAAGCCTCGACGCCACCCGGTTCGGGACCAGAAATTGCTCCCAAAATCAGTTTGTCGCCGTCCTGTAATCCAATGCTGACTGTCGACTTTGGGAACAGCGTTTGACCCGCTTCAACAATCGAGTTGAAGACAGGTTGAGGGTCTTTGATAGAGCTGTTGACGACCTCCAGGATTTTGGCGGTCGCCTTTTGCCGATCCAGCGCCTCCCGCAACCGGAGTTCCAAGGCTGCCAAGTCCTCAGCCTTCGGTTCGTTCAGACCAAGGAAGCGTTCTGGCAGCGATTTTCCCCTACCCTTCGACATCCTGATCCTCCCGTTCGCGATTAGCCGTCGACCAAGTCATAGTGCTTGATGGATCGAGACTCGACGAGGTCAGCTTCTATCGGATCGATGTGCGGGCTTTGGTAGTTTTCTCCCACAAACGACTTCAGTGCCTCCAAGCTCTCCCAAACCATAACGAAACTGAACTCTCGTGGCGTATCCTCTCTCGGCGCTCCCGGAAGAAGGTGCACGATTCCAGGGGTGTTTTTCATCAACGGGATCGCAGTGCCGCGAAAAAAGCGGCCAAATTCCTCTTCTTTTCCCGGCCGCGTTGTCACCTGAAAAATGCGCATGATCATACATCCATCCTCCCAAAGATGCGGTTTCTGAATGTATGTGTGCCTCGCACGATCCAGCTTAGCATACTCGATGGTGAGTGTCAGATTATGACTCCGAGCAGTGCTCGTAGAGTTTGGACGAATGACTGCTCTGCGGACAAAACAGACATTGGTCGCAATGGAGCGAGTAACCGGATCGAACCCAAAGACAGCTTGGGGAAGACAGAGGCTGAATGCTTCGATTGGCCTCCATCAAGAACTGCGGTTCGAAGGACTCCAAGTCAGCAAAACTCTGAATAGCGTTTCTTCTGGTGCGGCTTACGGGCGTCTTTTGGTTAACCGCATTGAAAACATCTGCGTATTTTGTGTTAGTTAAGTGCATTAGGGAAAGGCATCCACCATGGGAAGCACCTCCAGACGGGCATTTATTAGGTCCTTCTTGACGAGCACGACGATCCTCGTTGCTCCGAGTACATTGTTCGGGCAAGAAGGCACGCTGACCGATCTTGGCGGAGCGATACTCGATCTTGATGAAGTCACGATTTTTACGGCGCGCGAGATCGTCACACTTGATCCCGACCTTCCAAGCGCCGAAGCCGTTGCTGTTGTAAACAGTCGGGTTTTGGCGACCGGCACTAGAGAGCAAGTTCAAGAGGCGATTGGTGAACAGCCCTTCACCGTTGATGACACATTCGCCGACCACATCATCGTTCCCGGCTTTATCGCCCAGCATGATCACCCAGTTTTGGGCGGCTTGAGCCTTTCGTCCGTCATTCTTTCGATAGAGGACTGGGACTTGCCACAAGGTTTATCACGCGCCGTTGTGGACAAGGATGACTTTCTGGCACGGTTATCTGAAGCTGTTGATGGTCAGCAAGACCCGGACACCCCTGTCATGACATGGGGATACCACGCTGCATTTTATGGTCCATTGACACGGTCGGACCTTGACCAGATCAGCAGCGAACGACCTATCTTTGTGTGGGCACGCTCTTGCCACGAATTCATCCTGAATTCAGCTGCAATGGAGGCCGCAGGCGTTACCGAGGAGGTCATGGACGCTTGGTCCGACTCAGAAAAGATGCAATCCAGCTTTGAGCATGGGCACTTCTGGGAACAGGGTTTGTTTGCAGTTCTGCCTTTGATTGCGCCATACGTGGCGACCCCTGAAAAGTTTCGCGCTGGTTTGGAGACCATGCGCGATTATTTGCATGCGAAAGGCGTGACCTACGGCAACGAGCCCGGCGGCATTCTCGCACGCCCGGTTCAGGATGCGGTGAACGCTGTATTCTCCGCACCCTCAATGCCGTTTCGGTGGAGCTTCATTCCAGATGGAAAAAGCCTGATCGCCAAATATGACAATGCTGAAGATGTGATCGAACAGACAGAAGCACTTGTCGACTGGTATGGTGGCAAGACCAGTATGTCCAAAGGCAGCGTCAAGCTTTTTGCGGACGGTGCGATATATTCCCTTGCCATTCAACTGAGGGACGATCCGCTTGGCGATTACCATGGCGAGTGGATGATGGACCTGCCGGCCTTTGAACGCGCGTTTCAAACCTATTGGGACGCCGGCTACCAAGTTCATATTCACGTCAACGGTGACGCCGGGTTGGACCGTGTATTGAACGCCTTAGAGCGAAACTTACGCAGAAACCCGCGTTTCGATCATAGAACGGTGATCGTGCACTTTGCTGTGAGTGCGCCCGATCAGGTCGATCGTATCAAACGTCTGGGTGCGATTGTTTCTGCAAATCCCTACTACGTTACGGCACTTGCGGACCAATACAGTAAAACCGGTCTTGGTCCTGAACGCGCCAATGAGATGGTCCGTCTTGGAGATCTGGATCGAGCGGGCGTATCCTGGTCATTGCATTCCGATATGCCGATGGCGCCCGGTGATCCATTGTTCCTAATGTGGTGTGCGGTGAACCGCGTGACGAGTTCCGGTCGGGTAGCAGGACAGGATCAGACGGTCCCGGTCGAAGAGGCCTTGCGTGGAGTGACAATCAACGCCGCCTATTCTCATCGTCTTGAACGGGACCTTGGCAGTATCGAACCTGGCAAGCGTGCGAACTTCACTATTTTGGATGACAACCCATTGACGGTGGATCCCATGGCAATCAAGGACATTCAGGTTTGGGGAACAGTATTGGAAGGCGAAAAGTTTCCTGTGGGCGACAAGCCAGAACAGGAAGATGCAGGTTTGCCTCTAAATGATCCGGAAAGCCAAAGAGAGTTCGCAGTGAACACTCTCAATCACGCGCTTTCGGTTGTTCACGCCCATCTTTAGGGTCAGGATTCATAACCAGTACATAATGGTTGCCGCGAGTGCGATGGCTGATAGGAATACCTTGGGACAACGGTCGTAGCGTGTCGCCACGCGCCTCCAATCCTTGAGCCTGCCGAACATGATCTCGATCCGGTTGCGGCGTTTGTACCTGCGCTTGTCGTATTTGACCGGTGTCTTGCGTTGCTTACGGCCTGGGATGCAGGCGCGTATCCCTTTGTCTGTTAGCGCTTCTCGGAACCAGTCGGCGTCATAGCCGCGATCCCCGAGCAGCCAATCCACGTTTGGTATGCTGCTGAGCAGAGCCCGAGCACCGATGTAATCGCTGACCTGGCCGGCGGTAACGAACAGGTTGAGCGGGCGACCTTTGCTATCACAAATGGCATGCAGCTTGGTATTCATACCGCCCTTGGTTCTGCCGATCAGGCGTCCACGCCCCCCTTTTTCGCGGCCATACTGGTCGCGGTGCGGTGGGCTTTGAGATAGGCCGCGTCAATCATGACAGTCCCCTTTTCGCCGTGCTCGGCGGCCAGGCCGGCCATCATCAGCGCGAAGATGCCTTTCTCGCTCCAACGCTTCCACCGGCTGTAAAGCGTTTTGTGCGGCCCATACGCTTCCGGGGCGTCTCGCCAGCGCAATCCATTGCGATTGACGAAGATAATCCCGCTCAACACCCTTCTGTCATCAACTCGAGGCTTGCCGTGCGACTTAGGGAAAAAGGGGGCAAGCTTGGCCATCTGCTCGTCGGTTAGCCAATAAAGGTCGCACATGACACCGCTCCGTTTTTCGAGCCGTGAATCACGCAACGAAGCGAAAATCAATGCATCCTGACCCTAGAACTCGAGGAACCCCCGAAGAACGACATAGAACGATTCGTCCTTTGGAAAGAGAAGCTGGATGCTGCCCGGGCGAAACTGAAAACCGACGTCGCGCACATTTCCGCAACATCACGGGTGGTCGCGATCACGACCAACCCTCTGATTTTACACTTCGAAAGCGTGGCAAATTCAGGCGGCGGCTCTTGGCACTTTGCCATAGCTGGCGAAGCTAGTCAGATCATGCTGCCCGCGGCTTTGATGGTCGCCAGTTTGGCGAAATGCTGCACCTTTGCCGGGGATCCTCAACAGCTGGCACCATTCGTTCAAAGTGCTGATCCGTTAGCCCAGGCTGTCCTGGGCAAGACGGCGTTCGACGTTTTCAAAGACGCCCAAAGCGTCTTTCTGAATGAGCAGTCCAGAATGTGCCAAGGCGTCTGCGGTATTGTTTCGCACACTTTCTACGGTGATGAACTCGTGGTGTGCCCAAAAGCCGCTCGAGATCCCGAATGGAAGTTGGCTCGATCTCCGTGGTTTCTAGACGGGCGAGAGATACCGCGCGTTCTCGTGGACGACCGCGCCGGAGAGTCCACTTGGTCAAAGCGCTATAATGGCAAGATCCGGTACGCATCGGCAGAAATTGCCGCGGCCCTGGTTCACGAGCTGTTGGGATCCTACGTCGAACCTAACGACGTTTTGATCCTAACACCATTTCGTGCTCAGCGCGCATTGATCAGATCGATGCTTGGCCGCCAGGGACAACGGGCAGTCCCGGTCAGTACGGTTCACCGGGCGCAAGGCAGCGAGCGAAAAATCGTGATCTTCGATCCAGTGGATGCTGGGAGCCCCTTTCTGAATAGCGAGACTGGACGCCGCTTGATGAACGTAGCTGCGTCACGTGCACAGGCGCATCTGGTCATTCTTGTTGGCGAAACAGACCTCCAGAACCCATATCTTGCCAAGATGACCGTGCGCGCACGAAAGCTTTGGGACCGAAAGGGAGATTTCGCGTCACCGCTTCGTGTTCGTCTGCCACAAACGTGATAGTACCGTCATCCCTACGCGCGAGCCTGCCACCAGCCCCAGCCACTACGCCTCCGGTGCTGTCAGACTAATTCGAACCAGTCTCAGTTTGCTGCGAAAACCGCGAACCTATCCGGAACAAAGCTGACGCCACTCGCTAAGAGCGGCGGCGCGGGTCAGCTTGAAGGTATCTCGACTGACTAGCGATCTTTCCCGGTTGAAGTGGTTGTAGACGGAAGAATGGACGGAGGCGAATTTCTGTAGACTTCGCATGCGCTTGAAACGCTGCATCGCGCGTTCGCGTCGTCGAAACGGCAGGTGCGAATTCTCGACGCGGTTGTTGAGCCACCTGCCCGTCTGTTGTTTTTCGAGCGCGCCCACTTTTCTGAGTGCCGCCTTGTAGGAGGCGAAGCGATCTGTGACGATCTCTTCGGCGCAACCGTGCCGCTTCATCAATTTCTTGAGAAATTTCAGTGCTGCAGCTTTGTTACGGCGCTTCGTTACAACTGCTTCCAGCACCTCGCCTTCGTCATCCACAGCGCGCCAAAGATAATGCCGTTTGCCATTCACTTTCACAAAGACCTCGTCCACGTGCCACTTCCGTTTTGAAAAGGTTCGGAGTTGCTGCACACGCTTCCGTCTGATCTCAGCGGCGAACATCGGGCCGAACCTATTCCACCAATAGCGGACTGTCTCATGGCTTACATCGATCCCACGTTCATGCAGGAGATCTTCGACATTCCGAAGCGAGAGTGGAAATCGGATGTACAGCATCACCGCCAGGCGGATGATTTCGGGGCTGGTTTTGAAGTATTTGAAGGAGGCAGGTTTGGTCATTCTTAAATGCTATGCAACCGCCCTGCCCCGCTCAAGTAAAGTTCTTCTGACAAGACCGCTGCGGCATCGCGGGGTTGGGATTGGGTACGCATGCGCGCCTCCATTCATCTGGGCTGTCGCAACAGCCGGGGATCGAATGGACCGCTTCGGGGAATTCGGAGAGAGCACGAACAGCAACTCCCCGGATCCAGCGATCCGGTTCATTGCCTCTTTCGATGCTCCCTTTGGGCGCTCGGACCCGGTGAGTGCTTCTGGCAGGATTTGAAGGTC
This sequence comes from Ruegeria sp. BC2, assembly GCF_056539245.1. Taxonomy (NCBI): domain Bacteria; kingdom Pseudomonadati; phylum Pseudomonadota; class Alphaproteobacteria; order Rhodobacterales; family Roseobacteraceae; genus Ruegeria; species Ruegeria sp. BC2. The sequence goes on along the minus strand of NZ_JBQFUQ010000001.1, from coordinate 599,790 downwards.
CTGCGTGAGGCACCCCGAATATAATCACCCAACCATCAAGAAGCAAGTTTTTGTTTTTTTCCAGTGCGTTAAGACACCCACGATTCTTCGTTAGCGCCAGCGGATTCAGGCTGGACTACCGGTGCGAACCACGCATCACTGGTCCCACGCCCGACATGTTCGGGCTCACCTCGGTACCGGGGCACGGCATCCCGCCCCCCTGAACACGAGGAGACCAGACATGCCCAAAACCAAACACACCAAGACCGATAGGGTGCAAACCCTGCTTCGCCGCCCCGCAGGTGCCAGCCTCGCGGACATCTGCAAGGCCACCGGCTGGCAGCAACACTCGGCCCGGGCCGCCCTCAGCATGTTGCGCAAGAAAGGCGCAACGATCGAACGCCGAGCATCGGACAAACCGGGCGCGCCGGCCACCTACCACCTCGTTGCCGAGGCGGAGGCGCAGGCATGACCTTCCCAGCGGAAATCGCCGAGCTGGAAGCGATGGATCGGAAGGGCTTGCTGTTGCTCTGGCAGCAGCTGTTCGACCGCCCTGCCCCGGCAATGCTGAGCCAGCCCTTCCTGCGCCGCTTCCTCGCCTTCGAACTGCAGGCCCGCCGTCATGGCGGGCTCTCCCGGAAGGTGACGGCTGCGCTGGACGAGGGGGCGGACCAAAAGCCACGGCCGACGCCCCCTGCCCTCAAACCCGGGGGACGCCTGCTGCGCGAATGGAACGGGGTGACCCGCGTGGTCGATGTCACCGAGGACGGCTTTGTTTGGAACGGTCGCGCCTACCGCTCGCTTTCGGCCATCGCCCGCGAGATCACCGGGGCGCACTGGTCCGGCCCCCGTTTCTTCGGTCTCACTGGAAAGGGCGCCAGATGAGCCCGCGTCGCAAAGTCCGCTGCGCCATCTACACCCGCAAGTCCTCCGAGGACGGGCTGGACCAAGACTTCAACTCGCTGGATGCGCAACACGAGGCCTGCGCCGCCTACGTCGCTAGCCAGCGTCACGAGGGCTGGTCACTGCTGCCACAGCGATACGACGACGGCGGCCTCTCCGGCGGCACGCTCGAACGCCCTGCCCTGCAGCGGCTTCTGGAAGAGATCGATGCCGGGCGCATCGACATGGTGGTGGTCTACAAGATCGACCGGTTGACCCGCTCACTCACCGACTTCGCCAAGCTCGTCGAGCGGCTCGAACAGGCCAACTGCTCCTTCGTCTCGGTGACGCAGTCCTTCAACACCTCGTCATCCATGGGTCGACTGACCCTGAACGTGCTGCTGTCCTTTGCCCAGTTCGAACGCGAGGTGACGGCCGAGCGCATCCGCGACAAGATCGCCGCCTCCAAGAAGAAAGGCCTCTGGATGGGCGGCAACCTGCCCTTGGGTTTCGACCGCCACCCTGATCCCAAAGCCCGCACGCTGGTGGTGAACCAGGAAGAGGCCAGCACCGTCCGGCGCCTCTTTGATCTCTACGCGGAACTGCGCTGCCTGCGCCGGGTGGCGGAGCGGGCCGCTGCCGAGGGATTGCGCTCGAAACGGGTTGTCCGAGCTGATGGCACCGTCAGGGGCAATTGCCTGCTGTCGCGCGGCCAGATCTACTACCTGCTGCGCAACCCGGTCTATCGCGGCCAGATCCGCCACAAGGACAAGCTCTGGCCCGGCCAGCACCCGGCGATCATCGGCGAGGACCTGTGGGAGCGGGTGCAGGAGAGGATGCGGCAAGCCTCAAAACGGTCCCGCGCGCAACCCTCACCCGACGCTCCATTCAGAGGGACGGCCCCCGGCGCCTGGCTGACCGGCAAGCTGCGGGATGACACCGGCGACCGGCTCACACCGACCCACACCACCCGCAAGGGCCGACGGCTACGCTACTACGTCTCCAACAGGCTGATCTCCGGGGGCACGGATCCCACCGGTTGGCGATTATCAGGTCCAGCATTGGAGACGGCGGTCATCAACATTGTGATCACACATCTGCAAGAGGGATCCGCATCGCACCGGCTTCTGGCGCGGCCCGAGGCCGGGCCCGCATCTGTAATCAAGTCCGCGGTCGCAGAACTGGCCACCCGGCTCCGTGACACCGGCGGAACGATTTGCGCCGGCCTGCTTGCCTCCGGCACGCTCAAGCGCGGGCGGATCTGCCTCGACCTGGACGGCAAGGCCCTGGCAAGCACGCTTGGCCATTCGCCAGACGATCTGAACCCCGACCTGCTGAGAATCGAAGCGCTTTTCGACCTGCGGCGCCGCGGCGTCGAAGCCAAGATCATCGCCAGCGATGTGCAGCCTCACCCGGATCCGCATCTCCGCTCCATGCTGATCCGCGCCCATGGCTGGGTCCGTAATCTGAAAAGTGGCGTCCAGCTGGTCGACATCGCGCGCCGGGAACAGGTGCCCGCCTCCTTCATCCGCACCCGCGCCCAACTCGCCTTCCTGTCGCCGAAGATCCAGGCCGCGATTCTCGACGGCAGCCAGCCGCCGAAGCTTACCCTCAAGCGCCTGGTCAGCGTCACCCACCCGCTGGATTGGGCGGAGCAAGAGCGGATCTTCGGCTTCTGAAACTCTCCGAAATTCCGGCTTCCCTGATACCCGGTGCGACGTCCCTGTTCCAACGCAGAACTTCCCTGTTACCGTGAAAAAAATTCCCTGTTCCACAGCTTAGGGAATTTAGGGCGTAAATCATTGATATCACGCCCTTATCACAAAGGCGAAATCAGGAATTTCCGCCAAAAATGCCGAAATTCCCTGTAAACTCCCTGTTATCAGGGAAAATCCGCCCAAAGCGACCCCGCGAAACTACGGAACTGAGACTCGGGTCAGATCCGTGCCCTAGTTGTGCTTGCTAGATCGTCTCTGATAGAAAACGGGTATGGTAAACCGCTGAAATATCGGCAGAAATCCGGGACAGAAAGTATCCATGGAGTGAGACGGGAATGGGTGGCGGGGAGACAGGGATTCGAACCCTGGGGACGCTCTCACGCCCAACGGTTTTCAAGACCGCCGCATTCGACCACTCTGCCACCTCCCCGGCGCAGGCAGCGGTCTAGGACGAACATCGGTTGGTGGCAAGTCCAAAAGAGGGATTTCTTGCCGAAGCCGGACCCGCGGTCTTTCCTTGAAACAACCCGCAGGTTATGATTTGCGCGATGACTGCAGGAGGCCGGCAAAAGAACCGGTCGAACCGCGGTTGGGGCCAGCCACGCAAAGGCCCTACAGGCAAGGGATAACACAATATGAAGCGAGCGACAGAGACACGCTTTGGACCGCGGCCGTTGGCGGTGCTGGTTGTTGCAATGACTGCGCTGACGGGATGTGACGAAGCTTTGAACGCAGGCAAGTCTTCCTCTGAGGCAGCCAGTGACGATGGGCAGCCCCAAAGCAACACCACGGAACTGTTCCCCGAAGTCGCCAGCGGCTCTCAGCGCGATGTTGAAGCGCCGGACGTCTTCGAAGTGACCGAGGCCGGGCTCTGGGATGGGCGTCCGTCGTTGGGTGGCATCTGGGTGGCACACCCCAGCGCGTCTCAGCCCGAGCGGGTCGCTATCAAGAATACAAGCAACAACAAGACCGTGACGGGCGCCTTGTTCCGCCGGGAACGAAACCTGCCCGGGCCGGCCCTTCAGGTGTCCTCGGCAGCGGCTGAAAAACTGGGAATGCTTGCCGGCGCTCCTGCCCGTCTGCAGGTGGTCGCACTCCGCCGCGAAACGATCGAGCCGGAGCCAGCGCCGGAACCCGAAGCAGCCCCAACCGAAGAAACTGCAAGCGCCGCCGAAGCAACCGCAGCCGAAGAAGCCACAGCGGCCGGACCCGACGAAAGTGCCGAAGAAAAGCCGGCCAAGCGGAAATGGTGGCAGAAAAAGACACCTGAAAACACCGGTGCCGTGGTCGCCGGTGCTGCCGCGGCCGGAGCGGCCGCAAGCGCCGCCGCCGAAGAAACTGCGCCCGCGATTGAGGAAGCGGCAGATGCGTCCGCGACCGCTGCATTGACGGATCCGGTCGTCGCACCGCCACCCGCCCAGAAAAAACGCAAGTGGTGGCAGAAGAAAGATCCCAATGAAATTACCGAGACGCCATTGGACCCGATCGCAGGTGCAGCGGCCGCCATTGACGCATCCGAGCCGACGCCGGCTGCGGCGGCCAGTGCCACAGCCGCATCGTCGAACCTGACCAAACCCTATGTTCAGATCGGAACGTTCGGGGTTGAAGCGAATGCGAAAGCCGCGGCCGAAAAGGTCCGCACGAACGGATTGGCGGCCGAAGTTCTGGAACTGGAGTCGGCGGGCAAGTCGGTCTGGCGTGTATTGGTCGGCCCTGCCACAACCCGCGCCGAACGCAAGGCGATCCTCGGAGATATGAAAGACCTGGGCTTTACCGATGCCTTTATCGTGAAGAACTGAACAGGAGGGTCCAATGCTGACCTCACTCAAATCGGCTGTTCTGGCCGCGGGCCTTGCCCTGCTGGCCCTGCCGGTTCACGCCTTCGACACGTCCGCGCGCGCGGCCTACGTGATCGATCAAACGACAGGCACTGTGCTGTTGTCGAAGAATGCCGATGAACCGCTTCCACCAGCATCGATGTCCAAGCTGATGACGCTCTACGTGGCATTCGAAGCTCTGCGCGACGGTCGACTGACGCTGGATGAAACGCTTCCGGTCTCGGAACATGCCATGAGCTATGGCGGCTCGACCATGTTCCTGAACACGCAGGACCGGGTCCGGGTCGAGGACCTGCTGCGAGGCATCATCGTCCTGTCCGGCAATGACGCCTGTGTCGTGATCGCCGAAGCGCTCAGCCCGGACGGTACCGAGGCCGGCTTTGCGCGTTACATGACCCAACGCGCCAGGCAGATGGGCATGAACTACTCGAACTTCACCAACTCGAACGGCTGGCCTGCTGCGGGTCACATGATGTCGGTTCATGATCTGGCCGTACTGGCCGACAGGCTGATCACCGATTTTCCCGAATACTATCCGCTGTTTGCCGAGGAAACCTTCGAATTCGACGGCCGTGCCCCGTCGAACGTGAACAACCGCAACCCGTTGCTGAAACTGGATATCGGTGCCGATGGCCTGAAGACCGGCCACACGCAAGAGGCAGGCTATGGCCTTGTCGGATCGGCCAAGCAAGGCGATCGCCGGGTGGTCTTCGTTCTTTCCGGGCTCGACAGCATCTCTCGCCGGGCAGAGGAGGCTGAGGCCGTGGTTAACTGGTCGTTTCGAAATTTTATCGAGAGGACAGTTGCCAACGCCGAAACGCCGATAGCACAGGCCAAAGTGTGGATGGGCGCGCAAAAGACGGTTGGGCTTGTGCCCGGCGGTGACCTCACCCTTCTGTTTCCCGTTCTGGGCGATCAGAACGTGCAGGCCGAAGTCGTGTATCAAGGCCCGATCAACGCTCCGATCGCCAAGGGCCAACAACTGGCCGAACTTGTGATACAACCCGAAGGTTTGCCCGAAATCCGGCGCCCCCTTGTCGCGGCCGAGGATGTGGCGATGGGCGGGTTTTTGGTGCGGCTGATGACCGTGGGCGGCATCGTCCTGAAAGACATGATCAATACCCCACTGGAGTCGATGTGAGCCCGCGCGGTCTGTTCCTGACATTCGAGGGGATCGACGGTTCGGGCAAGTCCACGCAGGCCCGCAGGCTGGCAGAAAGCCTCGAGGCGGTCGGACATGACGTTGTTCTGACGCGCGAGCCGGGCGGTTCGCCCGGGGGCGAGGAAATTCGCCGTCTGGTCCTGGAAGGCGATCCCGACAGGTGGTCGGCGGAAACCGAAATTCTTCTGTTCACGGCCGCACGACGCGATCATTTGGAGCGCACGATCGAACCGGCCTTGAATGCGGGTAAGATCGTGATTTGCGACAGGTTCGCCGACAGCACCCGAATGTATCAGGGCCTGTCGCGCGGAGATCTGCGCGCGTTGGTGGACCAACTCCACGGCCTGATGATCGGCCGCGAGCCAGATCTGACCTTGCTGATCGATATGGATCCGGAAATCGGGCTATCCCGCGCCAAAGGCCGGCAAGGCACCGAAGAGCGGTTCGAGGATTTTGGTCCGGCCCTTCAAAAACGTATGCGCTCGGGTTTCCTTGCGCTGGCGGACGAGTTCAAGGACCGGTTCCGTGTGATCGATGGCAATCGCGACGTGGACAGCGTGGCCGTGGATGTGAGAGAAACCGTCCTGAAGGTTCTGCGGTAATTCACGAATGAGCGACGACACACCCACACCGGACCAGGCGCCCGGCGCGCTTCACCCGCGCGAGACACGCAGGCTGTTTGGACAGGATGCGGCCGAGCAAGCCTTCCTGACCGCTTTTGCGTCTGACCGGCTGCATCACGCGTGGCTTCTGACCGGCCCTCGTGGCGTGGGTAAAGCGACCCTGGCATGGCGCATCGCGCGGTTTCTGCTGGCCACGCCGCTGCAGCAGGATGACGGGCTGTTCGGCGCGCCCGAGGCTCCGACGACACTCGACATCGCGCCGGACCACCCGGTTGCAGCGCGAATGCTGGCGGGGGCCGAACCCGGTCTGGCCGCGATCACCAGATCCCTGAATGATCAGGGCCGCCTGCGCAACGAGATCGTTGTCGATGACATCCGAAAATTGGGGCGCTTTTTCGGCCTCAGTTCAGCGGACGGAGGGCGCCGCGTGGTTATCGTGGATGCGGCGGACGAAATGAATGTCAGCGCCGCAAACGCGTTGTTGAAAATGCTCGAAGAGCCCCCTGCCCGCACGGCACTGCTGCTGGTTTCGCATCAGCCGTCACGGCTGTTGCCGACGATCCGCTCGCGGTGCCGTACCCTGCGCCTGTCACCGCTGTCGCCGGAGGACATGAAATCGGCGCTGGCACAGACCGGGGCCGAGTTGCCTCCGCAATCCGATCACCTCGCGGCTTTGGCCGCCGGATCCGTGGGCGACGCGGTAAGGCTGATCAATCTGGGCGGGATGGAGATCTATGCTGAGCTGATCCAGATACTTGGCACCCTGCCCCGCCTCGACCGCCAGCGCGCGCTGGCTTTGGCCGAAGCGGCCGCGCAACGCGGAGCAGCCGAGCGTTATGACCTGCTTCTAAATCTGATTGACATCGCTCTGTCTCGCCTTGCTCTAACCGGTGCGACCGGCGCGCCTCCGCAGCCCGAAGCTGCGCCAAACGAAGCCGAAGTGCTGTTGCGCCTGTCATCCTCGCGCCCACAAGCCTTGGGCTGGGCCGAGGCCGCATCCATCATCACGGCCCGTGCACGGCACGGGCAGGCGGTGAACCTTGACCCTGTCGCCGTCGTCCTAGATACGGTGTTCAAGATTCAGGAAACCGCCGGTCCGAGCAGATGAGCGACACGCCCCAACCTCCCGCAATCACTGACAGCCATTGCCATCTGGATTTCCCGGATTTCGACGGCCAGTTGGACGCAATCATCGCTCGTGCGGCCGAAGTGGGCGTGACACGCATGGTGACGATCTGCACACGTCTGCGCAATGAGCCGACCGTGCGCGCGATCGCCGAAACATATGCCCCGGTTTTCTACGCTGCGGGCACCCATCCCATGAGCGCGTCCGAAGAGCCACTGGCGAGCGTCGACGAACTCGTCGCATTGTCCCGACATCCGAAATTTGTCGGCATCGGCGAAACCGGGTTGGACTATCACTACACCGCCGACAGCGCCGAAATACAAAAACGCTCGTTGAGGGTTCACATTCAGGCCGCCCAAAGTACAGGCCTGCCGCTGATCATTCACGCCCGTGCAGCCGACGAGGACATGGCGGCGATCCTGCAGGACGAGTTTCGGAACGCACCTTACTCCTGTGTGATGCATTGCTTCTCGTCTTCGGCCGAACTGGCGCGGGCGGCGTTGGATTTGGGGTTCTACCTCTCCATGTCCGGCATCGCGGCCTTTCCAAAAAGCCAAGATCTGAGGGATATCTTTGCTGCGGCGCCCGTCGATCGAATTCTGGTAGAGACCGACGCACCATACCTGGCCCCGCCGCCGCACCGGGGCAAGCGGAACGAGCCCGGCTATACCGCTTTCACCGCCCGGGTCGGCGCCGAACTGTTCGGCCTGGACTACCCGGATTTCGCCGCGCAGACCCAAGTGAATTTTGATCGACTGTTTGCGAAGGCGGCCGCCTACCCGGTTGCCGCATGAGCATGCTGCGGTTCACGATCCTGGGCTGTGGCTCCTCTGGCGGTGTCCCCCGGTTGGGTGGGCATTGGGGAGACTGTGACCCGCAAAATCCGCGCAATATCCGCCGCCGATGCTCGATGCTGGTTGAACGGGACGGGCCGGACGGCACGACCTCGGTTCTGATCGACACGACCCCGGACATGCGCAGCCAACTGCTGGACACCGGAACCGGACGCCTCGACGCCGTTGTCTACACACACTCACATGCCGATCATGTGCACGGCATCGACGACCTGCGCATGATCGTTTTCAACATGCGCACGCGGGTGCCCGTTTGGGCGGATGGCGACACGCAAAACGCATTGCTGGGGCGGTTCGGCTACGCGTTCATTCAACCCGAAGGCTCGCCCTATCCACCGATCCTCGACCTGAAGACAATTGACGGCCCGTTCGCGATAGACGGTCCAGGAGGGTCAATCCCGTTTCGCCCGTTCAAGGTGAACCACGGATCGATCGATGCGCTTGGTTTTCGTATGAATAACCTGGCCTATCTGCCTGATGTTGCGGAAATCTACGATGATGCCTGGCCCGAGCTTCAAGGATTGGACTGCCTCGTGATCGACGCGCTGCGCCGGAACCCGCATCCGACCCATGCCCACCTGGAAAAGACCCTTGGCTGGATCGAACAGCTAAAGCCGGCTCGGGCAGTTCTGACCAATATGCACATCGATCTGGACTATGCAGCCGTCGATGCCGAGACCCCGGACCATGTCGAGCCTGCCTATGACGGCATGGTGATCCGGCAGCCATTTTAGGACATCGGATTGCACGCGCTTCCCCCAGCTCTGACCGAACAGCCTGGATTGAGGTCGTGACATGTTGCAAAGCCTGATCGACGTCATCCTTCCGGTCTTTCTTGTGATTGGGGCTGGTTATGTCTCGACGCTGACGGGCTACTTCAAAGAAGTTCATATTGACGGGTTGATGAAGTTCACGCAGGGGTTCGCAATCCCCTGCCTGCTGTTTCTGGCCATCGCCCATCTGGACCTGAGCGCCAGCTTTGACCCGCGCCTTCTGGGCAGTTTCTATACTGCCGCAGCTCTGTGTTTCCTTGCGGGGGTATTTGGCGCTCGCCTGATATTCAAGCGCGAATGGGAAGACTGCGTCGCGATCGGGTTCTGCTGCCTGTTTTCGAACTCGGTCCTGCTGGGCCTGCCGATCACCGAACGCGCCTATGGGCCCGACAACCTGACCGGAAACTATGCGATCATCGCGTTCCACTCGCCGTTCTGCTACTGCGTCGGCATAACCGTGATGGAGGTCATCCGCAACCGAGGCAATGGCGGTATGCGCATGGCCCGATCGGTGCTTTCGGCAATGTTCAAGAACGCGCTAATCCTGGGCATCGCTCTGGGCTTCATCGTCAATCTCACGGGCATCGGAATTCCGGCTGTGGCAGACGAGGCCCTGAGCCTGGTGACACGCGCAGCACTGCCCGGCGCCCTATTCGCTCTGGGCGGAGTTCTGGTCAAGTACAAGCCCGAAGGTGACCTGCGGACAATCGGCTATGTTTGCTGCGTTTCACTTGTTCTGCATCCAAGCCTGGTCTGGTTGTTCGGTACAGCGACCGCCCTGCCGCAAGATCTTTTCCGCTCGGGCGTTCTGAATGCGGCGATGGCGCCCGGATTCAACGCCTACATCTTCGCCAACATGTATGGCCGGGCCAAACGAGTTGCCGCCTCTTCGGTGTTGATTGGCACAGGCGTGTCCATTCTTACGGTATGGATGTGGTTGACGTTGCTCGGATAAAGACGAATTGACTTTGCGGGAGGGCGCCACACCTATCCCGAAACAGAACAAGGAAGCCCCAGCATGCCGACTGCCGTCATCGTAGCTCATGGCCAACCGTCCGACCCAGACCCGGCCGAGGCATCTCTGGCCAGACTGGCCGCTCGGATCGATCAACTGACGGATAGAGTCACAGTCAGATCGGCGACCCTCGCCGCGCCAGGCGCGCTGGAAAAGCTCCTTGATGAGATTCCGGACGGCAGCGCGATTTTTCCATTGTTCATGGCGAAAGGGTGGTTCGTGACTTCTGCGCTTCCCAAACGCCTTGAAGGGCGCGCAGTTCGGCAACTCGACCCGCTGGGCGTTGACCCGCAGCTACCCAACCTGGTGGCGCGCGCCCTGCAACCTTTGATCGACGAGCATGGTTGGAGCACCACGTCCACGGATCTGCTTATTGCCGCACACGGCTCAGGCCGCAGCCGCAACCCGGCAGCCGTCACCCACGAATTCGCTGACCGTTTGGCCGGGTTGATATCACTGAAATCAATCCGCTGTGGATTTGTCGAAGAACCCCCATCGATCAGTGTCGCCGCCCAAATGACCGGGGATCATGCGATCTGCCTGCCGTTCTTTGCCTGCACCGGAGGCCACGTGTTGGATGATATTCCCGCCGAGCTGGGCAAGGCCGCATTTCGTGGCCCGGTGCTGCCTGTCGTCGGCGAGTTGGATGAAATCCAGTCGCACATCGCGCAGACATTGGACGGGGCTTTCGCTGAGTAGTCAAGCAACCAGCCTACCGACGCACCGGTCTACTCCGGTGCCCGCGCCTCTTCGGAATAGAAGCGATGGCACGACCGACCGTTTCGCTTGGCCTCGTAAAGTGCCAAATCCGCCGCGTGCAGAATCTCAGCCGGTTTCGGGGACAGAAACTGTGACGTAAGTGCGGTCCCGATGCTCGCCGAAATCGCGCAGGTCTCGCCCTCGAAAACCATCGGTTTCTGAAGGCGGCCAATCAGGCGATTGGCGATCCGTTCAAGCTGAGCCCTGCTCGACAGGCTTTTGAATATCAGAACAAATTCATCGCCGCCGATCCGGGCGACCGTGTCGTCGCTGCGGGTTTCTTCCAGCATGATCCGGGCGGCCTGGGACAGCACATAGTCGCCCGCGGCATGCCCCAATTCGTCGTTCACGGCTTTGAAGAAATCAAGGTCCAGATGCATCAACGCAAAAGTGGATTTCGTTGAAACCAAATGCTCGAGAATGTGGTCCATCGCGCGCCGGTTCTTGAGGCCGGTCAGAGTATCCGTATAGGCCTGTTCCTCGGCCGCAAGCATTGCCCCCTGAAGCCGCAGGTTCAACGACCTCGAAGCCTCCATCGCCGCAGACTTGGCTTCGACCAGGTAGAGCAATTCAATTGCGAGGTCGGTTCCCGAGAAATCCGCACTTGTCAGTGCATAATCCCGTACAGCGTCCAGGATCGAGATCCCGAAGGACAGGTTGATAACCGCGCCTGCATCGTCAGGCAGCGGCGCCACCAAACCCTTCAATGCTGTGCGCGGTTCATCGTGAAGCTTGAGATGAAGCTTGGTACCTGCCGTCGCCATCAACGCCGGCATAGTCGTCACGGTTCTGGGCCTTACCAGTTCAAATATTTCCAGAAACTCGCTGCCAACCAACGGCTGGTCGGGGCGCAGTTTTTGCAGTGTCGGCCCGACCTGAAGGATACGCCCATCCTGATCCACCAAGGTGAACATCGGGCACAACGTCTCCAACATCCTGCCCAGTTGATCCAGATCCATCATCAGTTCCGCGCCCCCAGATCAAAGTGACGACCCTCGGCAAAGGCGCTTTCGACCAGAACCATCGAGATGACGTCCACCCCGCCCCTCTGCCCGGCATGCGTCAGAATCACGAGCGCGCCATAGTCGTCCGCCATTGCTCGCAAGATCCCGATCATGACATTGGCATACCCATCCAGCCCGGGATGGCAGCGCAGTTCGAATTCTGTGGGCGAACGCTCCAGCAGTTCCAGGGCAGGCAATTCAAGGTCAGAGACCGCCAGTTTGACCCGGTCGGCCAGATCATCCAAAGACTGCAGAAACTCGACATAGGTAACGCCGCCAAAGCGCAGAAGGCGCCGCAATCCTTCCATGTTGGGGTGTGAGACCAGATAGGTTCCGAGATCTTCCAGAAACTCGTCCCGCGAACGGTTCAATTGATCGCAGACCACGTCCAGCAGGCGATATGACTTTTCCCGGTCGTAGACGAGCATTGCTTCGAACTCGGCGAACCCAAGTTCAGCGGCCTCGGTCGCCCGAAGCCAGCGCTCACGCCCATAGGTCGCGCATACAAACGATTGAACGGCCCTGTTGATCAATCCGTGCATGAATGCCCTCAAAAAGGTTTCATGCCCAATCCCACCTCAAAGATCTTAACAAAGGCCAAATGCGGCAGTTCAAGATGCGGAAAATTCACGAAAATCTCAGGCTGAGACATCTTGCCATTCCGGCTGCCTGCCCGGTGGTGCGCTATCAGAAATCGGTCGGCGCGCCCCCTTCGGCTTTGCGACGTGCGACGAAGTCAGCCAGTTCCTCTCGGATCGCCTCATCCATGGGCGGAGCCTCAAAGCTGTTGATGATCTCCTTGAACATCAGATGCGCCCGTTCGGCTGTCCAGATCCCACCCGCGACTTCCCAACCCTCGTAGTTTTTCCAATCGCTCAGGAAAGGTTGATAGAACGCGGTGGTATAGCGATCCTGGGTGTGTTGGATGCCAAAGAAGTGCCCATCGTTCCCGACCGCGCGGATGGCTTCCAGTGCGATTTCGTCCGGGCCTGTGGCGCAGATCTCGGGCTGCATATATCTTTGGATTTGCTGCAATATCTCGCAGTCCATGATGAACTTCTCCGGGCTCGCGATCAGGCCGCCCTCCAGCCATCCGGCCGCGTGATAGACCATGTTGGTCCCCGACTGCACCGCCGCCCAGAGTGAATTCGACGTCTCCCAGACGGCTTGGCCGTCCGGCACATTGGCCGCGCAGACACCGGACGAGCGCAAGGGCAGCCCATAGAACCGCGCCATCTGGCCGGTCATCTGGGTCGACCGGATGTATTCAGGCGTGCCAAACGCAGGCGCACCGGACTTCATGTCGACATTCGAGGTGAATGTCCCGATGACACATGGGATGCCCGGCCGGACGTACTGGAACAAGGCAATCGCACACAGCGCCTCGGCCAACGACTGCGCAACGGCCCCGGCCATCGTTACCGGGGCCATCGCCCCCGCCAAAGTGAACGGCGTGACGACGATGGCCTGCCCCCGCCGGGCCAGCCGCAGGCACCCGTCGATCATCGGGTGGTCGTGTTTCAGAGGCGAGGTCGAGTTGATGTTGGTGTACATGCGCGGCGACGCCTCGAATTCCTCGTGGCTGAGCCCGCCTGCGATGCGCACCATTTCCATGACATCCTCTACGCGCTCTTTGCCCAGCGAATAGGCATGCATCGCCTTGTCCGTCAGCGTCAGCTTGTCATACAGGACATCCAGGTGCCGGACGCTGGCGTGCAGGTCAACCGGCTCGACCGGGTAGCCCCCGGCAAAGTGGATGCAGTTGAAATACTGCGTCAACTTCAACAGGTTCCGGCACATTTCCCGGTTGCCGGGAACCTTCTTGCCGATCTCCATGTCCCAGTAGTTCGGCGGTGACGAGACATTTCCGAACAACATCGTATTGCCGCCGATCTCGATCGTGTGGTTCGGGTTGCGCGGCGTGATGGTAAAGGTCGACGGCGCCTTGGCGACCATTTCCATGACGAAGTCACGTCCCATGCGCACGTTGTCGCCATTGATGATACATCCAGCTTCACGCAGGATCTCCAAAGCTTCTTGATTGTAGAACTCGATGCCGATTTCCTCGAGAATACGCATGGCACCGTCATGGATGGCTTCGACGCCCTCGGGGCCCAACGGTTCGGTTGGCCGATCGATGTTGATCGGCGGATTCCATGGCATCTGGTCGATGACTGCCGCACCTCGGCGCGCTGCAGCGCCTGCGCGTCCACCACCCCTGCGCTTGCGAGTATTCGTGTCGGCCATCTGTTCCTCCGGCGTTTGCTACTCTCAAACAAGACCCGAAGTCCGGCCTCTGGCCGCTCTGTCTGCGACAGCCAAGGTCGGTTTCAACTCATGAACCGCCGATTTTCAGGCAAGGCGCTTTAACGAAGTTTCAGCCAGCCGGGGATGTGGCTGATATCGGGAAGAACGACATCTGCCATCGGTGCAAGATCCTCAACCCTGGCCAATCCGGTCAGAACACCGATCGTGGTCATGCCGGCGGCGCGACCGGCCTCCAGATCGTGCAGACTGTCGCCGACCATGGCGATCCGGTTCGGTGCGACGCCAACATGTTGGGCAAAGGCCAACAGCTGGCCGGGCCCGGGCTTGAACCCGTGGCCACTGTCATACCCCGCAATGAAATCGAAATAGGTCTCGATTCCGACCGAGGCCAGGTGCCGTTTCGCCGGCATCTCGCCGTCATTGGTCGCAACACCCAGCTTCTTGCCGGCGTCTTTCAGGGATTGCAGAAAAGGTGCAAGCGCAACGGCCTCGACCTGAGGCGCATGAGCAGAAGCCACATTCAAGGTCTGAATCAGATCCTCGCGGGACCAGCCGTCAAGGTCGGGGAACAACGCGTCAGCGACCTCGTCGACGGTGCCAGCGATCACGATACTGTCTTCGGAATAGGTCTCTGTCGCGAAGTCAAAGCCAATGCTCTTTCCAAGCACGGACGCACGCGCATTGTCGCCCTCGCTCAGACGCAGCAGCACCGCCTTGCCGAACGCCCCCCACGTGGCGGCGAAATCAAACAGGGTTCCGTCCTTGTCAAAAACCAGCGCATCAATCGACATGCATTCTTGCTCCTGCGCGGACCCGTTCAGGTCCAATGAACATCCGCGCCGCCTGACAGGACGCTTCGGGCTTGGGCCGGTTGATCGTAGGGGACAGCGTTTGCGTCACAAAAGGCCAACACCCACGAATCGTCAAGCATCAGAAATTCCAGCACCGAAGCAAGAAACTCGGGCTCTGTGGCGCGGTCCCTCAGGTCATCCGTCGACGCGCCGGTCGAACCAAGGAAAACAGGCAACAATTCATCGTTCCCAACAAGCCACCCAAGCGCTTTCAAGGCCAGAGTTTCGGCGAATTCGGCAGAGATCGGCATGATCAGGCCCCGGTTCGAAGATTTGGAAAGGGTTTGTTAACCAGACTCATAAACACTTTGGCAAGGCATGCAATCTACGGTGAAAACAATGTCCGTGCAGGGAACCATCCTTGTCCTCGACGGGGTCTCGACCAATCGCATCATGCTGAAGGTGCAGCTGACGGCGGCGTGGTATCATGTCGTGCAGGGCGAGAAGCTGGCTGGTCTTGGGGCGTTGCTGCGGCGGACCCGGCCGGATCTGGTGCTGACGGCCCAGACACTACCCGACGGAGACGCGGGCGACGTCAAAAGACTGATGCTTTCCGTTCCGGCCCTGCAGGATGTCCCTGTGGTCGCGATTGCGCCTCAGAACGATCGGACCGCCCGGCTGCGGAACCTGTCCGAGGGGCTGGATGACGTTCTGGCCTATCCGTTCAAAGATACGCTGTTGCTGGCGCGTGTGCGAAGCCTGCTGCGCGCCCGTGCGGAAACTCAGGATCTGAAGAACAGTGGCAACCCTCAATCCGTGGGGTTTGCCGAGGCCCCCGCTGCAATGATCACGCCCGCGCGGCATGGTCAGATCGCCGTCTTGGCCCACACCGCACGTACTCGCACGCTGTGGCACAAGGCCCTGAACGGACGAACGCAGCATTCGGTGTGCAGCCATACCCTGCCCAACCTCAGCGGAGTCTTGTCCGGCACCATACCTGACGCGATTGTTGTCGAATTGAACAGCGATCCATCCGGCCTGAACATGTTGGCCGACCTCAAATCCCGCACCGGCACTCGGCGGACCGCTCTGATCGGAATCATTCCCGATGACAACGCCACTCTTGCCGCCGAGGCCCTGGATCGCGGCGCCGATGCGATTTGCCTCGGAGGGTTCTGCCCTGACGAAGTATCGCTTCGGGTCGAGGCGTTGATTGCACGCAAGGCGCATGACGAGCAAATGCGCGACTCGTTGCGCCGTGGGCTTGAGGAATCGTGGATCGACACGCTGACGGGCCTGAACAACCGTCGTTTCGCACAGACCGCGATGGACCAATTGCTGCACAGTTCGGTGCACAAACAGCGGGGTTTTGCGATCATGCTGGCCGACCTGGACCATTTCAAATCCATCAATGACCGTTACGGCCACAGTGCCGGTGACAGGGTTTTGGTCGAGGCCGGAAAACGGATGAAGCGCGCTTTCGGACCTGACGGTTTCCTCGCCCGCATCGGAGGAGAGGAATTCCTGTTCGGACTGCCAAACGCGACCCGCGAAAAGGCGCTCAAGAGGGCGGCCGATATTTGCAGCGGCGTCAGCAGCGTACCGATCGTCCTGCCGGACATTCCTGCCCGGCTTCCGGTGACGGTCAGCATCGGGCTGAAGGTATGCGAGCCACCCTTCTCCCCAATTCCGGACGGCTCACTGTCGGCCGAAAGCCTGATCAAATGCGCGGACAAGGCGCTTTACGCGGCCAAACAGGCCGGCCGGAACCAGGTGTGGATGAAACAGAACGCGGCCTAAGCAGGTCAGTCCTTGCGTTTCTTGGGATCCGGGCGCCGCTTCAACACGTCTTCCAAGCGGTCTGCATAAGCTTTTCGTTCTTCGTCGGACATGGCCGAAACCCGAGCCAGCCATTGCTCTTGCAGTGCTGCCTGGATTTCGTCATTCGCCCTGGCTTGTTCTTCCAGCAGGCTCTGGACTTCATCGCGGTCGAACGGAATGGCCCGCAGTGCCTTGCCAAGCGCCTTGAAATCACGAGACCTTTTCTCGGCCCCGCGCCGATGCTTGTCGGCCAGATCGCCTCTCAGCGCCTTGCGTTCCGGATCAGGAAGAGCGCGGTACAGGGCAGGCCCAAATCCTGGAGGAACATCGTCCCGCACACCGTGAAACCTCAGCGCAGTCCCGATGATCACTCCGGCGACCAGCAGGTTCAGGCCAAGGGATACAATCAGCAGCACAGGCACCCAGCGCCGTGGGGGTTTGACGTCTTCATTCATTCCGCTTCCTCCAGAAACGCGGCCTCGAGACCGAGATTGGCGACCATGTAGGATGCATCCTGGGTCATTATGTAATTCGCCGGGTCCGGCAGAAAGGACGGCGCGGCAAAGCCGACCCATGCGCCAACCACGCTGGCCGCCGCAAGCCCGCTGAGCGCCTGCCAGCCCCCGAGACCGGCAATCAGATTGCCCAGAAACCCTTGTGACTTGGGTTTCGCTGTTTTTGTCGCCGCAAGCCGGATGGCCTCGGCATCCGTCAGGATACGAACGGCCAAATCGTCGGGCAGATCAACATGTGCCTGCCGTGCCTCGGCAAACAAAAGATCCAGTTCTGTATCTTGGTCAGACATGGTCATACCCCAACTCTTCCTGACGGCCTGACAGTATGGCCGTCAACGACCGCTTTCCGCGGGCAACAAGGCTTTCTACCGCTTCTACGGAAATCCTCATGATTCCCGCGATTTCCGGATTGGACAACTCCTCGATATGCCTGAGAATGACAGCTTCGCGCTGCCGTTCCGGCAATTGTGCCAAGGCCGATTGCAACGCATCCACGCGAGCGTTTTGCTGCATACGGTCCACGACACTGGGCTGGTCGTCCTCAGGCTCTGGCACATCGTCCAATGTGCCTGCCGTTTTCTTCCGCCGCAGATCGACACACAGGTTCAAGACCACGCGGTACAACCAGGTCGAGATCTTGGCCTGCCCCGGAACCCAGTCCGCCGCCACTTTCCACAGCCGAAGCATCGCTTCCTGGGTTACGTCTTCGGCCTCTGCCGTATTGTTCAACATGCGCAGAGCAACCGAATAGCACCGCGGCCCCAACCGATCGGTCAACAGGCGTGCTGCCTGAGCGTCGCCTTCGGCAAACCGTTTCAGCAACACGTCGTCGCTGCGGGCATCCACGGCGACCGTGTCGCCGCGGACAGTATGCGCAGAGGACGGCACGTCCTTCATCCTGCGTCAGTTGTTGTCTGGGTCCGGGCGGTCACCCTTCTTGTGGTGCCGACCCATTCCATCCCGTGCATTGGCGAACTCCTGCTCGGACAGAGATCCGTTTCCATCCGCATCAAGGCGGTCAAACATCTTGTCAGCCCGGCGCGGTTTCGGCAACTCGTCCGCAGTCAGAAAGCCGTCTTTGTCGGCATCATGACGCTCGAACATGTCGGAAACGCGGTCGTTTGCCTTCTTCTGGGCCTCGGCCTGCATTTCTTCGACGCTGATTTTTCCGTCACCGTCGGTATCGGCCGAGGTGAACTTCTGCAGGCGATGGGCCTCCATCTCGGCCTTGGTCACCTGGCCGTCACCGTTGGCATCCAGCTCCTGAAAGCTGACCGGTTCACGGTCGCGAGGTCCTTTGGCCAGCGCAGCCGTCCCGGTGACGGCAACTGCAGACAGAATGATGGCCGAGATAAATTTTGCGCTCTTCATTGCTCGTTTCCTTTGTTGTCGCGGCCCTGTGCCGCTGCTTACATTCATTCAAACGCAGCCCGGCAAAGTTTCCGTCGCTGCCCGAGAATTTTTTCCGGCATTGAAACCTGCATTTCCGGTCAATATTTTCGAGAGGGTCGGTGCAAAGCGACGCACCCCCCTTTTCTGCGGGATGAAACAAGCGCAATATCCCCGAAATCCGAGCGCGAGTATCAAGATGACAGATCAAACCATCGACACCCTCTCTCAGGAGGAACGCCCCACGTGGCCCGCCATCGTGAAAGGGTTCCGGTGCAAATGCCCCAATTGCGGCAAAGGCAAGCTGTTGCACAGCTATCTGAAGGTGAATGATACCTGCGCAAACTGCGGTCAGGAATTGTTTCACCACAGGGCGGATGACGGACCGGCCTACTTGACCATTCTGCTGGTCGGACACCTTCTGGCTCCGGCGCTGCATGTCACATACGTCGGCCTGCGCCCGTCTCCGTGGGCCATGGCAATCGGCTTTTCGATAGCTTGCGTTGCCCTGTCGCTGTTCCTTCTGCCCAGGCTCAAAGGAGCGGTCGTCGGCTTTCAATGGGCCCGGAAGATGCACGGGTTCGACGACGGCAAGTGACCCGT
Source organism: Ruegeria sp. BC2 (assembly GCF_056539245.1). NCBI lineage: Bacteria > Pseudomonadati > Pseudomonadota > Alphaproteobacteria > Rhodobacterales > Roseobacteraceae > Ruegeria > Ruegeria sp. BC2. Next base: position 580,670 of record NZ_JBQFUQ010000001.1, on the reverse strand, counting down.
CAATGCAGCTGAGCTTCTCATGACCGTGGACAAATCCGCAATTCGCGACGCCGCGACGATCATCGTTTTGCGCGACCGTTTTCGAACCCCGTCGATTCTGATGGGCCAACGTGGTGCCGCGGCGGCCTTCATGCCGAACAAGTTCGTATTTCCGGGGGGTGCCGTGGATGCAGAGGACGCGCAAGTTCCGCTGGCCACTCCGGTTCCCGAGATTTGCCAACAAAGGCTGAGCGATCAGGCTCCTGCCGGACTGCATGTGCCACTGGCGGCAGCGGCAATTCGCGAGTTGTGGGAGGAGACCGGCCTTATCCTCGGTGTCCGCGACACCTGGCCGGGTCCGGTTCCACATGGCTGGACCGGCTTCGCGGAAAGAGGCTACATTCCGTCGGCCGAAGCGCTGCAGTTCGTGTTCCGCGCGGTTACCCCGCCCGGACGTCCACGCCGGTTCGACGCCCGGTTTTTTCTTTTGGACGCAGATGCGATCGCCAGTGATCTGGACGATTTCGGCCTGGCCTCGGATGAACTGTCACATCTACAGTGGATTCCGCTGGAACAGGCGCGGGAGTTCGACTTGCCGTTCATCACCGAGGTTGTTCTGTCGGAAGTCGAGGCGCGCGTATCAGATACAACGCCCCCCGACTCTGTGCCGTTCTTTCTGAACAACGAAGAAGCCAGTCTGTTCCAGCGCCTCAAGGGCCACCCGATGCCCGAAACAGACTGAGCCGCCTTATTTCATTCGGCTTATCACAACCGTGACTTCGGGCTTTTTGCCGATTTCGATCTGCGCACTTTGTCGAACGATGCGACGCATGGCTTCTTCCAGCTTGTCATCGTCCCGCAGCGTTTTGACCTCAGCTCGCATCAGGAACTGGTTCAGGTCCTCTTCCAGCACCTCAATCAATCCGGCCCGCGACACGCCGGTTTCCGGCAGCCCCATGGTATCGCACCAAGGTTCGCCCAGTGGCTCGTCGTCTTCGTCCAGGATGACAGTTACGGTCACGTGCCCGTTCAGAGCCATGCGGATACGGTCCCGCACCACACCGTCCAGCGCGCCAATCTTGACGGAACCGTCCAGGTAGGTCCGGCCGGTCTCGACATAATCCACGACCTCGGGCGCGTTCCCCGACAGATCCAGCATCGTTCCATTCACCGCCAGAACTCCGGCACGACCTGCGGCCCTGGCCAGCTTTGCGTGTTCCCGCAGATGCCTGTGTTCACCGTGCATTGGAACGACGATCTGAGGATCGACCAAGGCATGCATCTGCTCAAGATCGGGGCGGTTGGCGTGGCCGGAAACGTGGTACAGGCCAGCGCTGTCATCGACCACGTCGACGCCTTTTTCGCTCAGTTGGTTCATGATGCGGATCACACCGCGTTCATTCCCCGGAATGGTCTTCGAGGAGAAAAGGAACAGGTCGCCATCCTTCAGCTCGATCCCCCGGTATTTGCCGCGCGCCAACTGCGCGCTGGCCGCGCGGCGCTCACCCTGGCTGCCGGTGACGATCAGCATCAGGTTCTGGCGGGGCAGATCCAAGGCTTCCTCAGCGCTGATCACGCGGGGAAAATCAGACAGGATACCGGTTTCAGTCGCAGCCTCGATCATGCGGCGCATGGCCCGGCCCAACAGAACCACCGAACGACCCGCCCGATGCCCGGCCTCGGCCAGCGTTTTGACCCGCGCGACATTCGACGCAAAGGTCGTTGCAACCACCATACCAGTCGCGTCCTCGACCAATTGGGTGATGGCCGGCCCAACCTCCGACTCCGAGCGACCGGGATGCGAGGAAAACACGTTGGTGCTGTCACAAACCAACGCCTTGACCCCGGGCTTGGCCACTTCGGCCCAAAGATCGGGATCAAACGGTTCGCCCACAACCGGATTGGTGTCCAGTTTGAAATCACCGGTATGCACGACACGGCCAGCCGGCGTGTCGATCACCAGCGCCGCACTCTCGGGGATCGAATGCGAAACGGGCAGGAACCCGACCGTAAACGGACCAGCCTTGATCTGCTCGGGCCAGGCGGAAACGGTGCGCACGGCTTCGGGCGGATGTCCGGCATCTTCCATTTTGCGGCGCGCGATATTTGCGGTGAAGGCACGCGCGTAGACCGGCGCGCCAAGGGCCTCATGACAATGGGCCACGGCGCCGACGTGATCCTCGTGCGCATGGGTGACGAAGATCGCCTCAAGCCGATCCGCACGTTCCTTCAACCACGAAATGTCGGCGTAAATCAGATCGACGCCCGGCGTTGTATCCATGTCGGGAAAGGTCACGCCCAGATCGACCAGGATCAGGCGTTCCTGACCGGGTTTGCCATAGCCGTAGACATAGGCGTTCATACCGATTTCGCCCGCGCCGCCGAGCGGCAAGTAGATCAGTCTTTCGCTGCTCATGCCGAGCCAGTATCCTTGTTGTAGCGATGGATCACGGTAAGCCCGTGCATCGTCAGATCGTCTTCAATTGCATCAAAGCCCACATCGGCCTGATCGAATAGCGGTGCAAGACCGCCCGTCCCTATGACCTTCATGGGCATTCCGTATTCCGCCTTGATCCTGTCGATCAAACCTTCGATGAGGCCGGAATACCCCCAATACACACCTGACTGGATACATCCAACCGTGTTTGTGCCGATGACTTTCTCGGGACGCGTCACGTCGATATGCGGCAGAGCTGCAGCGCCCTGGTGCAAGGCCTCGAGGCTGAGGTTCACGCCGGGGGCGATTACCCCCCCGACATAGGCGCCATCAGCTGCGACCACATCGAAATTCGTGGCGGTCCCGAAATCCACCACCACGACATTCCCGCCGTGCCGATCAAAGGCACCGGCCGCATTCGCCAGACGGTCCGGACCGGGAATCGTCCCTTCATCAACGCGCGGCGCCACCGGCAACTCGCAATCGGGCTTGCCCACCACCAACGGCCGGCATCCAAAGAACCGGTCGGCAAAGACGCGCAGGTTGAACACCACCCGCGGCACGGTCGAGGCGATGATGACGTCGGTGATGTCAGCTTCGATCCTGTAATGTTTCACGAGGGTCGAGTACCAGGTGAAATAGGCATCGGCCGTGCGGGCATGATGGGTCGAGGTGCGCAGCGTACATAGGAATTTCTCGCCATCCCAGATCGAGAAAACGGTGTTCGTGTTGCCGCAGTCAATGGCCAGAAGCATATGCGCCCCTTTCAGAAATAGACGTCTGCCGCCGGAATGCTGACGCGGCCCTTGGCGGTGTTTAGGACAAGGTTGCCGCCCGCGTCCACCGTTTCAAAGGTCCCGACGGTTTCCGAAGCACCTGTGCGCGCGGTAATCACCTCGCCCAGCTTCGCGGCCCGGGCCAGCCACGCTTTGCGGATCGGTTCAAACCCGTAGGTAACAAACTGATCTTCGAGCTTCGCGTAGGCATCGGCGAGTTCGGTCAGAAAGTCCTCGGCGGACACCTGAGCCCCGGTTTCCGACAACAACGAAACGGGCCGCAGAGCCTCCTGCTCGACTGAGTCAGGATCAGGCGCGTCTGCGAGGTTCACCCCGATGCCGATCGCAAGGTGAGATACGTCGCGCCCCTGCCCTGTGCTTTCCAACAGGATGCCGGCCAGTTTCCCGCCGTTCAACAACACGTCATTCGGCCATTTCAATGCGAACCCCTGTGCGCGACCGGTGACCGAGACACAGGCATCAAAAAGCGCCAGCGCCGCCACAAAGCTGCGAAGGGCTGCCTGCTCTGGATTGCCCTCAGGCCGCAGCAACAAGGTTGCTGCCAGGTTGCCCTGGGGGTTGGACCACGCCCGGCCGCGCCTGCCACGCGCGGCGGTTTGATGATGCGCCATGATCCAGACCGGACCTGTTGCAGTGGGTGCGATCCGCGCGGCCTCATTCAGGGTGCTGTCAACTTCCTGCAGGATATGCAGACCATATCCTTGGGGCCAGGTGCTCATGCCAAAAAGGCCCGGCCTGATGGCCGAGCCCCTTTCCAGATTTTGTTGAAACGGTCAGTTGACAAGCGTCGTCGCCGCGGCTGCCGCTGCGCCCTCGATCCCGAACTGGTAGACCACACCGATCAACATCAATGCGGCCGACCCCATCAGAGCAACCCACAATACCGGGGTCGAGCGGGTTTCGATCGGATCTTCGTTTTCGTCGCCGAAATACATGTAGAAGACGATCCGCAGGTAGTAGAAGGCACCGATCACCGAGGCGATTGCCGATGCAATAACCAACCCAATCAGGTCAGCTTGCACACCGGCCTGCCAGACGCCGAACTTGGCGAAGAACCCCAGCATTGGCGGTACGCCGGCAAGGCTGAACATCAGGATCAGCACTGCCAGCGCCTTGCCCGGGTCCCGCTTGGAATACTGGCGCAGGGCGTCGATGTCTGTCACCGGCTTGCCGTCGCGCTCCATCATCAGGATGAAGGCGAAGGTGCCGATATTCATGGTCACATAGATCGCCAGATACATCAGCATCGCTTTGACACCCAATTCGGTGCCTGCGGCCAGACCGATCAGCGCGTACCCCATATGTGCAATTGACGAATAGGCCATCAGCCGTTTGATGTCGCGCTGCCCGATGGCAGCCACGGCCCCCAGCAACATCGACAGGACCGAAAGCAGCACGATCACCTGCTGCCAGTCCGCGATGGCACCGCCGAACGCATCATGCAGAACGCGCGCGAACAAGGCCATCGCTGCAACTTTGGGTGCGGTTGCAAAGAAAGCCGTCACCGGAGTGGGCGAGCCCTCGTAAACGTCCGGTGTCCACATGTGGAACGGAACCGCCGAGATCTTGAATGCCAGACCCGAGATCAGCAGAACAAGGCCGAACAGAAGGCCAACGGAGACATCTCCGTGGTGCACCGTGTTGATGATGCCCGAGAACAGCGTCGTACCGGTGAATCCATAGACCAGAGATGCGCCGAACAGCAGCAATCCCGAACTGAGCGCACCCAGAACGAAATACTTCAGCCCTGCCTCGGTCGATTTGGCGCTGTCACGGCGCAGGGCCGCCACGACATACAGAGACAGCGACTGTAGCTCGAGACCCATATAGAGCGACATCAGATCGCCGGCGCTGACCATCATCATCATGCCGACCGCTGCCAAAGCCACCAGCAATGGATACTCGAAACGCAGCAGGTTCCGGCGCGCCATGTATTCCTGGCTCATGACCAGAACCGCTGCGGCAGATAGCAGAATTGCGACCTTTGCAAATCGGGCGAACCCGTCGTCGATGAACATGCCGTTGAAGGCCACGTTGGTCCCCGAGCCGTTCGACGCAATCCAGAACGACAGCGCCGCCATCAGTCCGGCCGTCGTCCAGACCAGAACCGGAGCCAGCGCGTCCTTGCTGGTGTAGACAGCTCCGATCAGCGCCGCCATCGCATAGATCGCCAGAATGATTTCCGGCAGAATTACAGTGAGATCAGCCTGGATCATGTCTCCAAAGCTCCCTTAGTGCGAAGCGACCTGGGTCGCGGCCTCGGCCGCGGCCAGAGCCGTGTCATAGTTCGAAATCAGCGCGGCGGTCGAATTGCCGATCACGTCGGTGACCAGCGACGGATAGACGCCCAGCAGGATGGTCATGACGATCAGCGGCGCAAAGATCAGACGCTCGCGTGTGCTCATGTCGGTGATCGACTTGAGGCTTTCCTTGATCAGGTCGCCAAAGACCACGCGGCGATACAGCCACAGCGCATAAGCTGCCGAGAAGATCACACCGCTGGCCGCCACTGCGGTCACCCAGGTGTTGACCTGGAAGGTGCCCATCAGCGTTAGGAATTCGCCGATGAACCCGCTGGTGCCCGGCAGGCCCACATTGGCCATGGTGAACAGCATGAACACCAACGCATAGGCCGGCATCCGGATCACCAGGCCGCCATAGGCCTCGATGTCGCGGGTGTGCATCCGGTCGTAGATCACGCCAACACAAAGGAACAGCGCGGCCGAGATGAACCCGTGGCTGAGCATCTGGAAGATCGCCCCGTCGATGCCCTGCTGGTTGGCGGCAAAGATGCCCATGGTCACAAAACCCATATGCGCGACCGAAGAATAGGCGATCAGCTTTTTCATGTCCTCCTGCACCAGCGCCACCAACGAGGTATAGACCACGGCGATTGCCGACAGCCACAGCACCAGATCGGTCATCACGGCCGACCCGACAGGGAACATGGGCAAGCTAAAACGCAGGAAACCATAGCCACCCATCTTCAGCAGAATTGCCGCCAGCACGACCGAGCCCGCCGTCGGTGCCTGAACGTGCGCGTCTGGCAACCAGGTGTGCACGGGCCACATCGGCATCTTCACCGCGAAGGACGCAAAGAACGCGAGGAACATCAGCGTCTGCATACCGCCGACAACGTGGACACCCAGCACGCTGAAGCTCTCGGACGAGAACTGGTGCGTCATGAGCGCGGCAATGTCCGTTGTGCCTGCATCCGCATACATCGCTACCATCGCCACCAGCATCAGAACCGAGCCGAGGAAGGTGTAGAGGAAGAACTTGAAGCTGGCGTAGATCCGGTCCTTGCCGCCCCAGATCCCGATGATCAGGAACATCGGGATCAGCCCGGCTTCGAAGAACAGGTAGAACAGCACCAGATCCAGCGCCATGAACACGCCGAGCATCAGCGTTTCCAGAAGCAGGAAGGCGATCATGTATTCCTTGACCCGGTCGGTCACGTTCCAGCTGGCCAAGATGGTCAGCGGCATGATGAAGGTGGTCAGCAGCACGAACAGAACGCTGATGCCATCCACGCCCATCTTGTACTTCAGGCCCAGCAGCCACTGACCCTCTTCCACCATCTGGAAGCCGGTGTTCGATGGGTCGAACTCGGTGTAAATCCCGATCGAAACAAGGAAGGTCACGGTGGTCGCAACCAGCGCGATCCACTTGGCATTGCGCTGTGCGGCCACATCGTTCCCGTGCAGGAACAGCGCCATCAGACCGGCGGAAATGGCCGGAATGAACGTTACAATGGATAGGATATTGTCCATCAGTTTGCGCCTCCGCCGATCGACATCCAGGTGACCAGGGCGGCGATCCCCAGAACCATCCAGAAGGCGTAAGTGAAGATGTAGCCCGTCTGCGCCTTGCCTGCGAGGCGGGTGAAGAAGGGAACGACGCCCATTGCTACTCCGTTCAGGAAACCGTCGATCGTCTTGCCGTCACCGCCCTTCCACAGGAACCGGCCAAGGGCCACAGTCGGTTTGACAAGGATCGCGTCGTAGATTTCGTCAAAGTACCACTTGTTCTTGAGGAACAGGTACAGCGGACGCTGGTTCTCGGCCAGGCGACCCGGCAGCGCCGGGTTCACGATGTAGAACAGGTAGGCCAGCCCAAAGCCCAGAAGCATCGCGACGAACGGCGAGAATTTGACCCATTTCGGCGCCGCATGCGCATCGTCCAGAACATGATTGTCCGGCGCGATGTACAGCGCACCCTCGCCCGGTTTGCCGACAAAGGCATAGTGGTGATCTCCGCCCTTCGCCTTGTCATCATGCGCAGCCTCGTCGCCATGGGATTCGGTGGCATGCGTGTCGTCGCCATGTTCATCGGCCTTGGCATGGTCACCGGCGTCGGCATGCGCCTCGGCAACCGGAATGCCATAGAACTTGCCCACCTGATCGGCGTGACCGAAGAAGTTGTTGTACCAGATCATACCCGCGAACACGGCGCCCAGCGACAGAACACCCAGCGGCACCAGCATGACCATCGGGCTTTCATGCGCGTGCTCATGCGTGTGCTTGTCGCCCCGCTCCTCGCCATAGAAGGTCAGGAAGATCAAGCGCCAGCTGTAGAACGAGGTCATCGCGGCCGCGATCACCAGCGCCCAGAACCCGAAGGCCGATCCGCCGGCATAGGCGCTTTCGATGATGGCATCCTTGGACAAGAAGCCAGCAAAGCCGATCGTGGTCAGCGGGATGCCGACACCGGTGATGGCCAGGGTACCGATCATCATCGCCCAGAAGGTATAGGGGATCTTCTTGCGCAGGTTGCCATAGTTCATCATGTCCTGTTCGTGGTGCATGGCGTGGATCACCGAACCCGCCCCCAGGAACAAGAGCGCCTTGAAGAAGGCATGCGTGAACAGGTGGAACATCGCCGCCGAATACATGCCCACGCCCGCGGCCACGAACATGTAGCCCAGCTGCGAGCAGGTCGAATAGGCGATCACGCGTTTGATGTCCGTCTGCACCAAGCCCACGGTCGCGGCAAAGAAAGCGGTGGCAGCCCCCAGCACGGTGACGAACCCGGTTGCTCCTGGCGCGAACTCCATCAGCGGCGACATGCGGCAAACCAGGAACACACCGGCCGTCACCATGGTGGCCGCGTGGATCAGCGCCGACACGGGCGTCGGGCCCTCCATCGCGTCCGGCAACCAGGTGTGCAGGATCAACTGCGCCGACTTGCCCATCGCACCGATGAACAGTAGCACGCAGATGACCTCGATCGCGGTCCATTCGCCCCACAGGAAGGTCAGTTGCGTTTCTGCCAGCTGGGGTGCAGCGGCAAAGATATCCGAGAAGTTGATGCTGTCGGTCAGGAAGAACAGCGCAAATATCCCAAGCGCGAAGCCGAAGTCGCCCACACGGTTGACGATGAACGCTTTCATCGCCGCCGCATTAGCTGAAGGTTTGCGGTAGTAGAAACCGATCAGCAGGTACGACGCGACGCCCACGCCTTCCCAGCCGAAGAACATCTGTACGAGGTTGTCGGCCGTCACCAGCATAAGCATGGCGAAGGTGAAGAAGGACAGATAGGCAAAGAAGCGCGGCTTGTAGCTTTCGCCCTCGCGCCACTGTGGATCGTGATCCATGTAGCCGAACGAATAAAGGTGCACGAGCGCCGAAACCGTGGTGACGACGATCAGCATTATGGCGGTCAGCCGGTCCAGACGAATGGCCCATGAGGTCGACAGCGAGCCGCTCTCGATCCAGCGCATGATCTCGATCTGCTGGGTCTGTCCGTCAAAGCTGAAGAAGACGATCCACGACAGCAGACAGGCCAGGAACAGCAGGCCCGTGGCCGTCCACAGCGCGGCCTTTTCGCCGATGAACTTCCAGCCGAAGCCGCAGATCAGCGCGCCCACGAGCGGGGCAAAGAGGATTGTGGTTTCCATGATCCCTTACCCCTTCATCATGTTGACGTCTTCAACCGCGATAGTGCCGCGGTTGCGGAAGAAGCAGACCAGAATGGCCAGCCCGATCGCAGCCTCGGCCGCGGCCACGGTCAGCACGAACAGCGTAAACACCTGCCCGACCAGATCGCCGAGAAAGCTGGAAAACGCCACGAGGTTGATGTTCACCGCCAACAGCATCAGTTCGATGCTCATCAGCAGGATGATGACGTTCTTGCGGTTCAGGAAGAGACCGAAGATGCCGATGACGAACAGCGTCGCCGCGACGGTAAGATAGTGTTCAAGTCCGATCATCGTCTCAAAGTCCCTGCCCCGGTTTCACGTCCTTCAACTCCATCGCCTTGGCCGGGTCACGCATCATCTGGCCGACGATGTCCTGACGCTTGATGTCCTTGCGGTGGCGCAGCGTCAGCACAATGGCGCCGATCATGGCCACCAGCAGGATCAGGCCTGCCAGTTGGAACAAAAGGAAGTATTGATCGTAAAGGATGACACCCAGTGCCTCGGTGTTGTGGCGGTCGGCAGGGATCGGCTGGGCCAGGTTGGCCGCCGCGCCTTGTGCGCTGTCCCAGGCGCCAAAGGCCATGACGAACTGCATCAGGATGACCAGACCGATCAGCAGGGCCAGAGGCATGTAGCGCGCCATCTCGGCCTTGAGCTCGGCAAAGTCCACGTCCAGCATCATCACCACGAACAGGAACAGCACCGCCACCGCGCCGACATAGACGATGATCAGCAGCATGGCGACGAATTCCGCCCCCAGCAGCACGAACAGTCCCGCCGACGAAAGGAAGGCCAGGATCAGCCACAGCACCGAATGCACCGGCTGCCGGCTGATCACGGTGAACAGCCCGCCGGTGATGGCGCTGATGGCAAAGAGGTAAAAGGCAAATACGCTCATTGGTCATCTTCCTCGTTTTCGCCCATGGCCTCCTGCGCCAGTTCCAGCGCCCGGGTCATGGCCGGGATGCCGGCAAAGACCGACATCTGACCGATCGTTTCCACGATCTCTTGTTTCTTGGCCCCTGCCTCGATGGCATGGCGTACCGTCTGGCGCAGGGCCGTGTCGGCCTGTGCGCCCTGACAGGTCAGCCCGGCCAGCGTCAGCAACAGGCGGGTCTTGGCATCCAGTCCGCCCGGATTGACGGTGTTGCCGAACATCATCTCCATGACCTCCTTGGGCATGGTCGGCCACAACGCCTCGAAGCCGCGCATCGCGTCGACGGGCGAATAGCTCTCCAGCGCCGGGTTGAACGCCTTGGCCATGTCATGCGCCTGTCTGAGCATCTGCTCGAATGGGTTTTTCGTCGGATCGCTCATCGGTAGGGCGCGTCCAGTTCCAGATTGCGGGCGATCTCGGCTTCCCAGCGTTCACCGTTGTCCAGCAGCTTCTGCTTGTCATAGAACAGCTCTTCGCGGGTTTCCGTGGCGAATTCGAAATTAGGTCCTTCGACGATGGCATCGACCGGGCAGGCCTCTTGGCAGAAGCCGCAGTAGATGCACTTGGTCATGTCGATGTCATAGCGCGTGGTACGGCGGCTGCCGTCCTGGCGCGGTTCGGCGTCGATTGTGATGGCCTGCGCGGGGCACACAGCTTCGCACAATTTGCAGGCGATGCAGCGCTCCTCGCCGTTGGGGTAACGGCGCAGGGCGTGTTCACCGCGGAACCGGGGCGACAGCGGGCCCTTTTCGTGCGGGTAGTTCACGGTGGCCTTGGGGGCGAAGAAGTACTTCAACCCCAGCTTCATGCCGACCCAGATATCCTGCAGGAGGAAGTATTTGGCCGCGCGGGTATAGTCGATATTTGCCATTGTCAGCCTCCTACGCTCCAACGGGCGAATGCACCCCAGAACCAGTCGAATTTCGCCGCAAAGGCCACGAACACCACCCACACCAGGCTGAACGGCAGGAACACTTTCCAGCCCAGCCGCATCAGCTGGTCATAGCGGTAGCGGGGCGTGATCGCCTTGACCATCGCGAAGAGGAAGAAGAAGAACGCCATCTTGGCGACCATCCACAGCACGCCATCGGGCAGGCCGGGGATCGGCGACAGCCAGCCGCCGAAGAACAGCAGCGTGGTCAGCGCGCACATCAGGAAGATGGCGATGTATTCGCCCGCCATGAACAGCAGGAAGGGCGTTGCCGAGTATTCGACCTGATAGCCTGCGACCAGTTCCGATTCCGCTTCCGGAAGGTCGAACGGCGGGCGGTTGGTCTCGGCCAGGGCCGAGATGAAGAACAGGAAGACCATCGGGAAATGCGGCAGCCAGTACCAGCTGAAGAACCCGAACGAGCCATCCTGCGCCCGCACGATGTCACCAAAATTCATCGACCCGGTCGAAATGATCACCCCGATGATGATCAGGCCGATCGAAACCTCATACGAAATCATCTGCGCGGCCGAGCGCAACGAGCCCAGGAACGGGTATTTCGAGTTCGACGCCCATCCGCCCATGATCACACCGTACACCTCGAGCGAGGACACCGCGAACACATAGAGGATAGCCACGTTGATGTCGGACAGGACCCAGCCGTCATTGAACGGAATGACCGCCCAGGCGATCATGGCCAGCACGAACGACGTCAGCGGCGCCAGGATGAACACAGTCCGGTCCGCGCCGGCAGGGATCACCACCTCTTTGACGACGTATTTCAGCGCGTCCGCCACCGATTGCAGCAGGCCGTAAACGCCAACCACGTTGGGGCCGCGACGCATCTGGACCGCGGCCCAGATCTTGCGGTCGCCATAGACCAGAAACAACAGCGAGATCATCACGAAGGCCACGACGGCCAGCACCTGCGCCAATATGATCAGGGCTATTCCGCCTGGGGTGTCAAAGAATTCAGCCATTGGTCCTCACACCGTGGGTATTCCGTTTTCCGCTGCCATCGCGAGGCCCGACCGGCCGGTCGGAGACTCGCGTCGCCTGCGATTGGTTTGGCGAGTTGGTGTAAACAGCATCCGCTGCCTGCACGCCACCTTTTTCCTTCATTTCATTCGGCAAAACACACGACCACGCCCCTCGTATCTCCTCTCGGAAAAACGAGCTCGGGCTTCCGCCCGCTTTGCGTTTTATGGTCGTTGCAAACCTCATTCCGCGGCAATCTTTTGGTCACCGCGCGCCTTGGCCAGCGCCGAAAGCTCGGCCATCAACTGCGAGGCTCTTGCAATCGGGTTGGTCAGATAGAAATCCTTGATCACGGTCCGGAAATCGGCCTGCCCCAAAGGTCCGGCCTCGATTGCCTGTTCTTCGTTCTCGGGCACTTGGTCGATCGCGGCCAGATGCGGCACTGCTTCGATCAGCTTTTGCCGCAGCTGGGCCAACGTGTCATAAGGAAGTTTCTCGCCCAACTCCGCCGAAAGCGCCCGCAGGATCGCCCAGTTTTCCTTGGCTTCACCCGGCGCAAATCCGGCGCGCATCGCCAATTGAGGGCGACCCTCGGTGTTGACGAACAGACCGTTTTCCTCGGTATAGGCTGCGCCTGGCAGGATGACGTCGGCGCGGTGCGCACCGCGGTCTCCGTGGCTGCCCTGGTAGATGACGAATGGACCCGCATCTATATCGACCTCGTCCGCGCCCAGGTTGAAGATCACCTCGGCGCCGTCGATTGCAGCCTCAAGGCCACCCTCCGTCGCGGCACCCACATCCATCGCACCAACGCGGGCCGCTGCAGTGTGCAGAACAAGCATCCGACCCGACAGCGCGCGCGCGGCGGCCAAAACGGCCAGACCGTCTGCCTCGGACACGGCGCCCTGTCCGACGATCACAACGGCTTCGCTGCTTGCCTTGGCCTTGGCCAGCGCATCGCGGTTGGTGCCGAGGTGCTCGTAATCATAAGTCAGATCAACGGCCGGGCCGATCAATTTGACATCGGCGCCCGCCAGCCACGCCTTGCGGATGCGCGCATTCAGCACCGGGGCCTCGTCCCGCGGGTTGGTGCCGATCAGGATGATCTCTTTCGCCGTGTCGATCTCCTCGATCGTCACATTGCCGACATAGCCCGAACGGTTGCCGATAGGCAGGCGGGCATTGTCGGTTCGGCATTCGACCTTTCCACCCAGCCCCTCGATCATCTGCTTCAACGCAAAGGCGGCTTCGACAGGAACCAGATCGCCGATCAGACCGGCAACCTTCTTGCCCTTCATCGCCGCTGCGGCGGTGGCCAAAGCCTCGGGCCAGCTGGCGGCGCGCAGGCGACCGTTTTCACGGATATAGGGCGTGTCCAGACGTTGACGGCGCAAACCGTCCCAGACGAAACGCGTCTTGTCCGAGATCCACTCTTCGTTCACGCCATCATGGTTGCGCGGCAGAATGCGCATCACTTCGCGGCCCTTGGTATCGACACGAATGTTCGATCCCAGCGCATCCATCACGTCGATGGTTTCGGTCTTTGTCAGTTCCCAGGGGCGTGCGGTAAAGGCATAAGGCTTGGAAGTCAGCGCCCCCACCGGACACAGGTCAATGATGTTGCCCTGCAGGTTCGAATCCAGGGTCTGGTTCAGGTATGAGGTAATTTCCGCATCCTCGCCCCGACCCGTCTGACCCATCTGGTCTATACCCGCGATCTCGGTCGTGAAACGCACACAGCGGGTGCAGCTGATACAGCGGGTCATGGCCGTACCAACCAGCGGGCCAAGATCCAGATCATCCACGGCCCGCTTGGCTTCTTTGAACCGGCTGGCCGACATACCGTAGGCCATTGCCTGGTCCTGCAGATCGCATTCACCGCCCTGGTCACAGATCGGGCAATCCAAGGGGTGGTTGATCAGCAGAAACTCCATGACCCCTTCCCGGGCCTTCTTGACCATGGGAGAGTTGGTCTTGACCACGGGCGGTTGACCCTCCGGCCCAGGGCGCAGATCGCGGACCTGCATCGCGCACGAAGCGGCGGGCTTGGGCGGCCCGCCCACGACCTCGACCAGGCACATGCGGCAGTTACCGGCAATCGACAGGCGCTCATGATAGCAGAACCGTGGCACCTCGACCCCGGCCTGTTCGCAGGCCTGGATCAGGGTCATCGCGCCATCGACTTCGATTTCCTTGTCGTCGATTACGATCTTGCGGAGGTCAGACATGGTCTAGTTCGCCCTCAAATACACGCCAATGGCGCTGTTTCGTTCGATTTCCTTGCGCCCCAGGGCACAGAATGTTTCAGCTTTTCCGTAGCTCACGCCGTTCTGCGCGAGGTATTTCTCGCCTTTGGCCCGCATCCGCGCCTTTTCGGAATCCGACTCGACATAGGCCCGGATCTCGCCGTCCGAATAACCCAGGCTGTTGGCCTTGGACCGCAGGCTCCACATCACGCCGATTGCCTTCATACGCCGCCCACTGATCGACGGGCAGTATTCCGAGATCTCATTTGCGATGGCGATGTAGTAGAGCTCGTTGTCGATTTCCTTGACTTCGCGCAAGGGCGGTTTGGCGTCCGCCGAGACGGGCAACGCCATCGCACAGGCAAATGCGGCAAGTTTCACAAGTTTCATGACATATCCTTTCGTCTTGGGTTCCCCAAGACGTTCCGCGGCACGGCTGTTATGCAATAACGACCGTCCGATCTGCGCAGGATATGCAATAGCGAAGCTCATGGTCGTTGACAGGCTCCGGCAAATGTCAGGCTGTCGTTTTCGACGCGCAGGTTCTGCGGTTCGGTGTCAGGACCAACCTTCCACGCAATGCGGGAGGAACCGAAATTCTGAATGCAGAACCGGGTGCCCTCGTACCGACCAGCCTCGCGCGCGCCGTCCAGCGAAGCCGACACGCCTTTGATCGTCACGGTGAAATCCGCAGGCGACCGTTTCTTGTCGACCGGCTTTGCCTTGGCCCGAAACGACTTGCCGTCAAACAGGATCCGGTCACTGGTTGGCGCTGTCCCGCAGGCCGAAAGCAGCGTCAGCAGAACAAGGACACCGACAGCCGGGCGGCGCAGGTTCGCGGTGATATCAACAAGTGTGACGGCCATCAGAACGCAGCCACCAATGCAAGGATCCCAATCACGAACATGCAGGCCCACGCCACCACATAAAGGACAGAACGAATACCGCTATGCGGTTTGCCGACGCCTTGAATGTGTACGACAAGCATCACCAGTCGCGCGACCAAGGCAATCGCGGCCAGCCAGTTCACCCAGAACGGGCTGGCACCCAACAGAATGGCCGCCACAGTAACGGTCAGAAACGCGGGCAAAGTCTCGGTGCCGTTCAGGTAGGCACGGTTCAGGCGATAGGCCTTGTCGGCGTAGTCCTGGTCGGGGGTCGCGCCGGGAGCCAGCCCTTTGCCCTGTTTCGCCAGTGCCGAAAACGGCGACAGGAACAAAACGACCAGTGTGAAAATCACCAAAGACGCAATCGCATGGGAATACTCTGCATAGGCTTCCATCATCGTCACTCCGCCGCCATCGCACCCATACGGCCCGATTTCTGAGCCTTGATGCGGTCTTCGATTTCTTCGCGGAAGTTGCGGATCAGGCCCTGGATCGGCCATGCGGCCGCGTCACCCAGCGCACAGATCGTATGGCCTTCGACCTGCTTGGTCACCTCGAACAGCATGTCGATCTCTTCCAGTTCGGCCTCGCCGCGCACCAGGCGGTCCATCACCCGCATCATCCAGCCCGTGCCTTCGCGGCAGGGCGTGCACTGGCCGCAGCTTTCGTGCTTGTAGAATTTCGACAGCCGCCAGATGGCCTTGATGATGTCGGTGGACTTGTCCATCACGATCACCGCCGCCGTGCCAAGCCCCGAGCCCAGGTCGTTCCGCAGATAGTCGAAATCCATTATCGCGTCGCGCATGTTCTCGCCGCGCACGCAAGGCACGGACGATCCACCGGGGATCACGGCCAACAGGTTGTCCCACCCGCCGCGGATGCCACCGCAATGGGTCTCGATCAATTCTTCAAAGCTGATCGACATCGCCTCTTCGACCACACAGGGGGTATTGACGTGACCCGAGACGGCAAACAGCTTGGTGCCCGCGTTGTTCTGGCGACCGAAACCGGCGAACCAGTCGGCACCACGCCGCAGGATCGTAGGCACGACGGCGATGGATTCCACGTTGTTCACCGTGGTCGGGCAGCCATACAGACCCGCCCCCGCCGGGAACGGCGGCTTCATGCGCGGCATGCCCTTCTTGCCTTCCAGGCTTTCGATCAGCGCGGTTTCCTCGCCACAGATATAGGCGCCTGCCCCGTGATGCAGGAAAAGGTCGAAATCCCATCCTGATCCAGCGGCGTTCTTGCCCAGCAGGCCCGCATCATAGGCCTCGTCGATTGCAGCCTGCAGCGCCTCGCGCTCACGAATGTACTCGCCGCGCAGGTAGATGTAGCAGGTGTGCGCATTCATCGCGAAAGACGCAATCAGGCAGCCTTCGATCAGCGTGTGCGGATCGTGGCGCATGATCTCGCGGTCCTTGCAGGTGCCCGGTTCGGATTCGTCGGCGTTTACGACCAGATAGGACGGGCGGCCATCGCTTTCCTTCGGCATGAACGACCATTTCAGGCCGGTCGGGAAGCCCGCACCGCCGCGCCCGCGCAACCCTGAGTCTTTCATCGTCTGGATGATCCAGTCGCGACCCTTCTCCATCAGGCCAGCAGTGCCGTCCCAATGCCCCCGGGCCTGAGCGCCCTTCAAGGTGCGCTCGTGCATCCCGTAGATGTTGGTAAAGATCCGGTCCTGATCCTTCAGCATCGCGTGTTACCTTCAGCTGTCCTGACGCATGCGCCAGAGTTGAAATATGTTGACGCCCGCATAGATGAACGCCGCGATCGCGGCGAAATCAAACAGCAGCGCAAAGCGTCCCGGCAGCTCCAGCGCCGGGCCGATGAACAGGGTCATGGCAAGCCACAAAAGCATGGTCACCGCGATGACCACGCCAATATGTCGGCCCTTGCGGGCGATGGCCTGTTCCTTGTCCTTGTCCATCACACTCCGATGCCCGTATCGGGCACCGTCTCTCAGTCTTCGTAGGTGCCGTCTTGCTTGGCACGTTTGGCAAATTCGGTTTCCTCGCCAGCAGCCAGCTTGGCCGCCTGCTCGATCCAACCGTCGCGTTCGATCCGGCCCTTGAACTTCAGCCGGGCATCAACCCAGGCCACATGTTCTGGCGTCCAAGCTGCGATCTGATCGAAGTGGTAGAACCCGAGCTCGTTCAGCGTCTGCTCGAGCTTCGGCCCCACACCTTTCAGCAGCTTGAGGTCGTCGGGCTTGCCGCCGCGCGCACCGCTCAGCGTTTCGGGCTGAGCCTCAGTCGCTTCTGGCTTGGCCGCGGCGCCCTCGGGCGAAGATGGCTCCGCCTTGGCGGATTTCTTGGGCGCGGCCTGACGGGCGGCTGGTTTGCCCTGCTCTGGCACCTTCGGCGGCTTGGGTGCGGCTTTCGCTCCGGCGGCCTTGCCATCCTTGCCCAACCATGGCGTTAGTATCGGAACCTCGTTTCCGTCGATGCGCTTGACGGTATCGCCCAGTTCCGTCGCCAGTTGTACACTGGCATTGTGCTTTGCCTTGCCACCCTCGTAGTCCTTCAGGCTGGTCACCCCGCCCAGAGGCTCGGCCGCATAGCGCCCATTCTGGGGCCCGGGCTCCGGAACCTTGCCAGCGGCCAGTTCATCAATGATCCGACCAAAACTCTCGGCGGTCAGGTCCTCGTAATAGTCTTTACCGATCTGTGCCATCGGCGCGTTGGTGCAGGAACCCAGGCACTCGACCTCTTCCCAGCTCAGCTTGCCGTCCGCCGACAGCTGGTGCGGCTTGGGCGCGATCTTTTCGCGGCAGACAGCAATCAGATCCTCGGCCCCGCAGATCATGCAGGACGTCGTGCCACAAACCTGAATATGCGAAATGGAACCAACCGGTTGCAGCTGGAACATGAAGTAGAAGGACGCAACCTCAAGCACCCGGATGTAGGACATGCCCAGCATGTCAGCGACGGTTTCAATCGCCGGGCGGCTCAGCCAACCCTCCTGCTCTTGCGCGCGCCAGAGCAGCGGGATGACCGCGCTGGCCTGACGGCCCTCGGGGTATTTGGTGATCTGCGCTTCGGCCCATTGCTGGTTGGCGGCGGTGAAGGCAAAGCTTTCGGGTTGTTCGGGATGAAGACGGCGGAGCATTAGCGGTCAATCTCTCCAAATACGACGTCCATGGTGCCAATGATGGCAGCGACGTCGGCCAGTTGGTGGCCCTTGGCGACGTGGTCCATGGCTTGTAGGTGCAGGAAACCGGGCGCACGCAGCTTGGCGCGGTACGGCTTGTTGGTGCCGTCGGCGACCAGATAGACGCCGAACTCGCCTTTGGGCGCTTCGACGGCGGCATAGACTTCGCCTGCGGGGACGTGGAAGCCTTCGGTGTAAAGTTTGAAGTGATGGATCAGGCTCTCCATCGAGGTCTTCATGTCCGAGCGTTTCGGCGGGGTGATCTTGCCGCGGGCCAAAATGTCGCCCGGGCAGTCGCGCAGCTTGGCGATGGCCTGCCGGATGATCGACACCGACTGGCGCATTTCTTCCATCCGCACCAGGTAACGATCGTAGCAGTCCCCGTTCTTGCCAACGGGGATCTGGAACTCAAACTCGTCGTAGCATTCATAGGGTTGCGCGCGACGCAGGTCCCAGGCCAAGCCCGATCCGCGCACCATCACGCCCGAGAAGCCGTATTGCTGGATATCCTCCTCGGTGACCACGCCGATGTCGCAGTTGCGCTGTTTGAAGATGCGGTTCTCGGTCAGCAGCCCGTCAATGTCGTCCAGAACGGCGGGGAACTCGTGGCTCCAGGTCTCGATGTCATCCAGCAACTCGGGCGGCAAGTCCTGATGCACACCGCCGGGGCGGAAATAGGCCGCGTGCAGGCGCGCACCGCAGGCACGCTCGTAGAACACCATCAGCTTTTCGCGCTCTTCAAAGCCCCACAGCGGCGGGGTCAGCGCGCCCACGTCCATCGCCTGCGTGGTCACGTTGAGCAGATGGTTCAAAACGCGCCCAATCTCGGAATACAGGACCCGGATCAACGAGGCCCGGCGCGGAACTCCGACGCCGGTCAGCTTTTCGATGGCCAGGCACCAGGCATGTTCCTGGTTCATCGGCGCCACATAGTCCAACCGGTCGAAATATGGCAGGTTCTGCAGATACGTCCGGCTTTCCATCAGCTTTTCGGTACCGCGGTGCAGCAGGCCGATATGTGGGTCGCAACGCTCGACGATCTCGCCGTCCAGCTCAAGCACAAGACGCAAAACTCCGTGCGCCGCAGGGTGCTGCGGGCCGAAGTTGATGTTGAAATTGCGGATCTTCTGTTCTCCGCTCAGCGCGTCCGTGCTGCCGTCATCGTATCTTGAGCCGTCCATCAACGCCCTCGTTTCTTTTTCGCTTCGGCCCGAACCCGGACCTTTTCCGCCTCAAGCGCTTTGGCTGCGGCCCCCGCCAGCAGGACCCCCAGCGCACCCAACGCAATCAGTTCCCCCAGCAGCATGACCATCTCAGCGGCGCTCCAGTTCCTGCAGTTTCAACCCGACCCACCACAGCAACGCGATCGTGCCGAATGGGACCAGGCAAAGAAGGCACCAGTATTTGTTGATCCCGAAAAACGGCAAAATCTTCACCATCGGAATGATGGTCAGTGCAGAAAGGATCAGCCACCAGATGCCACCCATTGTCAGGTCTCCTGTTTTTCATCCCCCGGCAGAACATAGTTCGCACCTTCCCACGGGCTCATGAAATCAAACTGGCGATACTCCTGAACCAGCGAGACCGGTTCGTACACGACCCGTTTCTGCGCTTCGTCGTAGCGGACTTCGATATACCCGGTAGTCGGAAAATCCTTGCGCAGCGGATAGCCGCGGAAGCCATAGTCGGTCAGGATGCGACGCAGGTCCGGGTGGCCCGAGAACAGGATGCCGAACATGTCGAACACTTCACGCTCGAACCAGTTGGCCGAGGGGTGCACATCGACGATCGACGGAACCATGTCTTCCTCGCGCACCGAAATCCGGATACGGATACGCTGGTTCTGGTACATCGAAAGAAAGTGGTAAACCACGTCGAACCGTTTGGCACGTTCGGGGTAATCAACTCCGGTAATGTCGACCAAGGTCGAAAACTTGCAGTTCTGATCCGTTTTCAGAAACTCGACAAACTCCACCAGGCTCGAGGGCGCAACATCAACCGTCAGCTCGTCATGGGCTACGCTCCATGACAGAACACAGTCCGTGCGCTTCAGCTCGATATGCGTGCCGAGTTCCTTGAGTGCTTCGCTCATCTCGGTCCCTCCTCAGCGGACGATGGTGCCGGTGCGGCGGATCTTGCGCTGCAGCTGCAGCAGACCGTACAGCAGCGCCTCGGCCGTCGGCGGGCAGCCGGGCACATAGATGTCCACCGGAACGATGCGGTCGCAACCACGCACGACGGAATAGGAATAGTGGTAATAGCCACCACCATTGGCGCAGGATCCCATCGAGATCACATAGCGCGGCTCGGGCATCTGGTCATAGACCTTGCGCAGCGCCGGGGCCATCTTGTTGGTCAGCGTACCGGCCACGATCATCACGTCCGACTGGCGCGGGGATGCGCGCGGCGCGATGCCGAAGCGTTCGGCGTCGTAGCGCGGCATCGAGGTGTGCATCATCTCGACCGCGCAGCAGGCCAGACCAAAGGTCATCCAGTGCAGCGAGCCGGTGCGCGCCCAGTTGATGATGTCCTCGGACGAGGTCAGCAGGAACCCTTTGTCCTGCAGCTCGGCGTTCAGGGCCTGAGTGGCGGCTTCCTTGTCGACGCCCGCGGTGTTTGCACCCGTCATCACTCCCATTCCAGGGCCCCCTTCTTCCATTCATAGGCAAAGCCGATGGTCAGAACGCCCAGGAACACCATCATCGACCAGAAGCCGACATCGCTGATGTCCTTGAAGCCCACGGCCCAGGGAAACAGGAACGCAATCTCGAGGTCGAAGATGATGAACAGGATCGACACCAGATAGAATCGGACATCGAACTTCATCCGCGCATCGTCGAACGCGTTGAACCCGCATTCATAGGCGCTGACCTTTTCGGGGTCGGGATTGCGGACAGCCAGAACGACGGCGGCCAGAATCAGGACGATTCCAAGGCCCACGGCGACGGCTAGAAACACCAGGATCGGGAGATATTCCCGCAACAGCTCTTCCACGAGTGGCTCCTTTCCTGCGCATCCCGAACGAGACGCGCCGTCAATTGGCGTGTTGACTGGACATTCTCTATCCGCGCGGGGTCAGAGGGTCAACCGAGCAGAAGCGCGCATGGCACCGAATATTCGGCTTGCCGACGCCCAGCGCTGCATTAGGCGCAAGCCCTTGGCTTCAAATGGCCGCGGGCGGTCAAACCTTACTATTCCATGAAGGTTTTCGCTTGTCGAAAAAAGCGCTGATTCCCTCATGCGCCTCGTCCGTTTCCCAGCGGTCGACCAGCGCCCGGATCGTGTGGTCGATCACCGCGGCGTCGATGCGCGGCCCGAGGTCCCGAACCAACGCCTTTGCCGAGGCCACGGCGCCCGGCGCACAGGACAGATAAGGCTGCACTTCGGCTTCGATCGCGGCATCCAACTCATCTGCCGGAACGTCCCGCGCCAACAGGCCAAGTTCTACCGCCTCGGCCGCATCAAAAAGACGGGCCGACATGAACACGCGCCGCGCGCGGGCCTCGCCCATGCGGGCGATGACATAGGGCCCGATAGTGGCCGGGATCAGTCCCAGCCGGGTTTCGGTCAGACCCATTTTCAGGCTGTCCACGCCGATGGCCACGTCGCAAACCGACGCCATCCCGACACCCCCGCCAAAGGTGTTGCCCTGCAGCGCGCCGATCAACGGCTTGGGCAGGGAGTTCAGGGCGTTCAGCATCTCAGCCAGCTTGCGCGCCTCGACAAAGCGGGTCTCGGGGTCGGCGGCCATCTGGGCCTGCATCCAGCCCAGGTCGCCCCCGGCGCAGAAGCTTTTGCCTGCGCCGGTCAGAACTACGATGCGCACGTCGTTGGTTTCCCCCAGCTGCACGGCGGCCTGCGTCAACTCGGCGATCATCTGCGCCGACATCGCGTTGTGTTTTTCCGGTCGGTTCAGCGTCAGCGTGGCAACGCCGCGCAAATCGGTGGAAATCGAGATGGTTTCAAACATGTCAGCCTCTTATCCCGCCCGCATCGCGCGGGCCATTTCCGCCGCTTGGTTCAGCACAGCGGCGTCCAGTCCGGTGTCATAGCCCAGCCGCTCCAGATGCGCGGCCACGGCTTCGGTTGCCACATTCCCGGCCGCGCCCGGCGCGTAGGGGCAGCCGCCCAATCCGCCTACGGCTGCGTCGAATACTCGAATGCCCAGCGCAAGCGACGCGTCGATATTGTCGATCGCGCGCCCGTTGGTGTCATGAAAATGGCCGGCCAGGCGGGTCGCGGGCACATATTCACGCACTGCCAGCAGCATCCGCGCGATGCTGTCGGGTGTCCCCTGCCCGATCGTGTCGCCCAGCGAGATCTCGTAACAGCCGTGCGAGAACAGCAGGTCGGCCACCTCGGCCACTTTGGCGGGCGGAGTCGGCCCGTCATAGGGGCAGTCGGTCACGCAGGAAACATAGCCGCGCACCGGCAGGTCGATATGGCGCGCCGCCTCGAGGATCGGGACGAACCGCTCGATGGATTCGGCGATGGTCGCGTTGATGTTGGCCTTGGAAAACCCCTCCGACGCCGAGGCAAACACCGCGATTTCATCCGCCCCGGCAGCCAGCGCGTCCTCATAGCCGCGCATGTTCGGGGTCAGCGCGGCATAGCGCACGCCGGGGGCGCGGGTGATCCCGGCCAGAACCTCGGCGCTGCCGGCCATCTGCGGCACCCATTTGGGCGAAACGAAACTGGCCACCTCGATCCGGCTGAACCCCGCCCGGCTGAGGCAGTCGACCAGCGCGATCTTCTCGGAAACCGGGATTTCGCGCTTTTCGTTCTGCAGCCCGTCGCGCGGCCCCACTTCGAAAATCTCGACACGTTCCGCCATGGCGGTGCCCTCCTGTTCAGTCCCGGCCCGCCCCGTTCAGGGCGGGCGTTCAGGGTTTCAGTCGTCTTCCAGCCGGACCAGCGCCGCGCCGGCCTCGACCTGCGATCCGGCCTCGGCCAGAACCTCGGCCACGACACCGTCGCGGGCGGCCAGCAGCGAATGCTCCATCTTCATCGCCTCGAGTATGGCCAGCCGGTCGCCCTCCTTCACCGCCTGTCCCGGCGCGGCGAATACCGCCTTGACCAGCCCAGGCATCGGAGCCTCGACCACGTTGGTATCACCGGCGGCGCTGACGTCGCGGTCCAGCGGGTCCAGTACCTCGAAGCTCACGCCATAGGCGTCGAACACGGTGACATCGTGGCCTGCAATCGCAACCGGCGGCATCGGCTGGCCGTCGATGATCCAGCGCCCATTGACCCGTTCGGCGATCACGGTGGTCCCGCTAACCTGCCAGTCCTGTCGGTCCGGCCCTGCGACCTGGACGTCCAGATCCAGAACCTCGCCGTCGCGCTTCAGCTGAAGCGCCCGGTGCAGCGGGGCCCAGAGGGTAAACCCGGTGTCCTCGGCGGGTTTGTCCAGTCCGGTCGCGGCCATCGCGGCCGCAACGGTCATTGCCGGGCTGACGGCGGTTTCGCGCACCAGATCGTCGAGATCGCGGCCGATCAACCCGGTATCGACATCGCCTGCCGCAAACCCGGCGTGCCGGGTCAGTGCGCCCAGGAAAGACAGGTTGGTGACGGTTCCCGCCACCTGCGTTTGGCGCAGCGCGCGGTGCAGTTGTTCCAACGCCACCGCGCGGGTCGGGCCGTGCACGATCACCTTGGCGATCATCGGGTCATACCATGGGCTGATCGTGTCGCCCGCCCGCACGCCGCTGTCGGCGCGGCAGCCGTGCGGAAACTCCAGATGGGTCAGGGTGCCCGTCGCGGGCAGGAACCCTTTGGGTACGTCCTCGGCATAGAGCCGGGCCTCGAAGGCATGGCCATTGATCGACAACTCGCTCTGCTGTTTTGGGAGGCTTTCCCCCGCCGCAACCCGCAACTGCCATTCGACCAGGTCGATGCCGGTGATGGCCTCGGTCACCGGGTGTTCGACCTGCAGGCGGGTGTTCATCTCCATGAACCAGAACCGGTCGGGGCGCAGCCCGTCCGAGGCATCGACGATGAACTCGACCGTGCCCGCGCCCTTGTAGCCGATAGCCTCGGCCGCGCGCACGCCCGCCTGCCCCATCGCTTCGCGCATCTCGGGCGTCATTCCGGGGGCCGGTGCTTCCTCGATCACCTTCTGGTGGCGGCGCTGCAGCGAGCAGTCACGCTCGAACAGATGCACTGCATGGGTGCCGTCGCCAAAGACCTGAACCTCGATGTGGCGAGGCTTGGCCACGAATTTCTCGACCAGAACGGCATCATTGCCAAAGGCGGTCTTGGCCTCGCCCCGGGCACTGTCCAGGGCGGCCGCGAAATCCGCGGGTTTCTCGACCAGCCGCATCCCCTTGCCACCACCGCCGGCCACCGCCTTGATCAGAACCGGATAGCCGATCGTGTCGGCCGCACCGGCCAGATGCTCGGGGTCCTGGTTGTCGCCGTGATAGCCGGGTACGACCGGGACGCCGGCCTGCTCCATCAGCGCCTTGGCGGCATCCTTCAGGCCCATCTTGCGGATCGCATCCGCCGATGGGCCGATAAAGGTCAGGCCCGCCGCCTGAACCGCATCCACGAAATCGGGGTTCTCGGACAGAAACCCATAGCCGGGGTGGATCGCCTGCGCGCCCGTATCCAGCGCGGCCTGAATAATCACGTCCCCCTTCAGATAGCTGTCGGCCGGAGCCGCCCCGCCGATATGTACGGCCTCATCCGCCATCTGCACATGTTTGGCGGCCGTGTCCGCATCCGAGTACACGGCAACGCAGGCCACGCCCATCTTGTGCGCGGTTTCGATGACCCGGCAGGCAATCTCGCCCCGGTTGGCAATCAGGATCTTGTCAAACATGGCCGTTACCCTTTCCCTGCCAGATCTTCCACAAGGCGAAACCGTTCGCAGACCAACTCCATCTTCGGGTCGAAGCCGCCGTTTCGTTCGAAATATCTGCGATGATCCTCGCGCCAGCCTTCCAGGCTGTCGTTTTCGCCCTCGGCCAGGGCAAATGCCTCGTCCACATCGCAATAGCGCCGGACCGTCACCTCGACCGTTTCGATGACCAGCGCGGGCCGTCCGTCCCAGTCCAGGGCGATGTCGCGGCGGCCTGCCTGCGGCATCGCCTCGCCACCCGCCGTAAAGTCACGCAACGCGCCACATGTCGCGGTCTTGTGCCCCGAGCGGACCAGAGCCAGCAATTCGTCGCACAATGCGCGGTTGTCGCCAAACTGAAAGGTCTCGGCCCCCGGATATCTTTCTTTCAAGCTTTCCAGCATCGAACCGCCCCTTCTACATCCGGAACACGCCAAAGCGCGTGTCCGCAATCGGGGCGTTCAACGCGGCGCTCAGCGACAGGGCCAGCACGTCGCGGCTTTTCCGCGGGTCGATGATGCCGTCATCCCATAGCCGGGCAGAGGCATAAAGCGGGTGCGACTGTTCCTCGAACATTTCCAGCGTCGGGCGTTTGAATTCGGCCTCTTCTTCGGCCGACCATGTGCCACCCTGCCGTTCAATCCCGTCGCGTTTGACCGTAGCCAGAACACCGGCGGCCTGCTCGCCGCCCATGACCGAGATACGGCTGTTCGGCCACGTCCACAGGAACCGTGGCTGATAGGCGCGGCCCGCCATGCCATAGTTCCCGGCCCCGAAAGAGCCGCCCACCAGCATGGTGATCTTGGGCACATTGGTCGAAGCCACCGCCGTCACCATCTTGGCGCCGTGGCGCGCGATGCCTTCGTTCTCATATTTGCGGCCGACCATGAACCCGGTGATGTTTTGCAGGAAGACCAGCGGGATCTTGCGCTGGCTGCACAATTCGACGAAATGCGCGCCCTTCTGCGCGGCCTCGGAAAACAGCACGCCATTGTTGGCGACGATGCCGACGGGGCAGCCTTTGACATGGGCAAAGCCGGTCACCAACGTTTCACCGAACCGAGGCTTGAACTCGTCAAAGCGCGAGCCATCGACCAAGCGCGCGATCACCTCGCGGATGTCATACGGGGTGCGTAGATCGGCCGGGACGACGCCCAGAATTTCCTCGGGGTCATAAGCCGGGTCTTCGGGGCTGGCCCAATCCACCGTCTGCGGCCTGTGTCGGTTCAGCGACCCAACCGCCCGGCGGGCCAGAGCCAGCGCGTGCGCGTCGTCCTCGGCCAGATAGTCGGCCACGCCGGACAGGCGCGTGTGCACATCGCCGCCGCCCAGATCCTCGGCGCTGACGACCTCGCCCGTCGCCGCCTTGACCAGCGGCGGGCCGGCCAGAAAGATCGTGCCCTGTTCCTTGACGATGATCGTCACATCGGACATGGCCGGCACATAGGCGCCGCCCGCGGTGCACGAGCCCATCACCACGGCAATCTGCGGGATGCCCTTGGCGCTCATCCGTGCCTGGTTGTAGAAGATGCGGCCGAAATGGTCGCGGTCGGGAAAGACCTCGTCCTGGTTGGGCAGGTTCGCGCCGCCGCTATCCACGAGATAGATGCAGGGCAGATGGTTTTCCTCGGCGATCTCCTGCGCGCGCAGGTGCTTTTTGACCGTCATCGGATAATAGGTACCGCCCTTCACGGTCGCGTCGTTGCAGACCACCATGACCTCTTGCCCCTGCACCCGGCCGATCCCCGCGATCACGCCGGCACAGGGGGCCGCGCCACCGTACATGCCATGCGCCGCCGTCGCGCCGATTTCCAGAAACGGAGACCCCGGATCCAGCAGGTTGGCCACCCGCCGCCGGGGCAGCATCTTGCCCCGCGACACATGGCGTTCGCGCGATTTCTCGCCCCCACCCATGCGCGCGGCCTCGGCGGCCTCGGAGATCTGCGCCAGCGCCTCAAGGTGCGCGGCACGGTTTTGCTTGAAGCCATCGGACGAGGGCAAAGCGGAAGATCGCAGCTTCATCTGGTATACTCTCTCAGAAATTCGCGAACGGGGTTTTCGCTGACGCCAAAGCTCTGCATGATGCGCGCATAGCCCTGCGACACGTTGCTGGAGCAGACGGTGTCCAGCTTCTTGATTTCCGGCTCTTCGAGGAAGTCCTCAAGGTCCCACATCGGAACCATGAAATAATACTCGAACGGCTGCATCTCGGCCGCCATTTCCATCGCCTCGACGGCCTGGTCCTGTTCACCCCGGCACAGATAGGCCAGCGACAGGTTGCGGTAGGCGCCTGCCAGGCTCTCAAGGTCGTCATCGGCCTCGTACTGGTTGACCGCAAGTTTGAGCCGCCCAACGACCTGACGGTCGAAATATCCATCATCCGCCTGCGCCTCGGGCAGGAACATCGCGACATAGGCCAGCTTCTCGTCATGCCAGCCGTCGGTCTGCATTTCATTGCTGAAAACCGAGTGCAACATCCGGATTTCCGGTTCGAATTTCAGGGTGCCGTCGGAATCGGCCACCGCATCCAGATAGTTGTCGTAAAAGGCGATCTTTCGTTTGTCATCGGCGTCCAGCCTGGCGACCCGATCGGCGATCTTGCGCAATTCCGAGATGGCCTCATCCGGGTAGCCGTATAAAACCAGAAGGTCGGCCAATTGCAGTTTTTCGATGACGGCGATCTTTTCTTCGACCGCCTTGTCGATCGTGTCGTGCATCCACGTTTCGAAATAGGTCTTTCCGGCCCACACGGCCCCGATGACCGCGATGACTGTCGCGCTGAACTCGATTCCGGTCCGGACGCTGGATTTATCTGCCATGGCACATCTCCTCGGACGCGCGACGTTTCAATTCCTTGCGAATGACTTTTCCCGTCACGGTCAAAGGCAAGTCTTGCACAAAAGCCACCTCTCGCGGGTAGGAATAATGCGCCAGACGGTCCTTGACCCAATCCTGTAGCTCTTGCTCCGAGGCCTCGGACCCCGGTTTCAACACCACATAGGCCTTCACGATCTCGGTCCGCAGCGGATCAGGTTTGCCGACCACGCCCACGGTGGCCACCGCCGGATGGGTCAGCAGGCAATCCTCGATCTCGGCCGGGCCGATGCGGTAGCCGGCCGAGGTGATCACGTCATCCTCGCGGCCGACAAAGCGCAGATAGTCGTCCTCCCACACGCCGCGGTCACCGGTGATCAGCCAATCGCCGCGAAACTTCTCGGCCGTGGCCTGCGGGTTGTTCCAGTATTCCAGCAGCATCGAGGCTGAGCCGCGCCGGATGGCCACATCACCCTCGGCGTCGGTCGGGTTGCCGTCAGCGTCTATCACCGCGACCTCATGCCCCGGCACCGGTTTGCCGATGCAGCCCGGGCGCGCGGGGAAATCCTCGGCGCAGGAGGAAACCACCATATTGCATTCGGTCTGGCCATAGAATTCGTTGATCGTCAGACCAAAGGCCCGCTGTCCCCACGCCAGCATTTCCGCGCCCAGCGGCTCTCCGCCCGAAGCCACGGACCGCAGGCCGGGGATCGTCACATCCGCGGCCTTGAGCATCCGCAGGGC
Source organism: Ruegeria sp. BC2 (assembly GCF_056539245.1). NCBI lineage: Bacteria > Pseudomonadati > Pseudomonadota > Alphaproteobacteria > Rhodobacterales > Roseobacteraceae > Ruegeria > Ruegeria sp. BC2. The sequence goes on along the minus strand of NZ_JBQFUQ010000001.1, from coordinate 552,003 downwards.
CGTGGGCGGAAAGAAAACGTTGCGCACGCCGCCGCGCGCGATCACGTCCGCGCAGGCCTCGGGGGTGAACTTGTCGAGCCGCGCGGCAACGACCGGAATGCCCAGCGCCAGCCCCGGCATCAGCACGTCGAACAACCCGCCGATCCAGGCCCAGTCGGCCGGCGTCCACAGGCAGTCGCCCGCGCGCAGGTGGTTGTGGCTGATCGAAACGCCCGGCAGATGCCCGGTCAGCACCCGGTGCCCGTGCAGCGCGCCCTTGGGCTTGCCCGTCGTGCCCGAGGTATAGATCAGCACCGCCAGATCCTCGGGACCGGTGTCAGCAAAATCCACGGCAGGCCCGTCCGCCCCAAGCTCGGACACGATCAGCGGCTGCGCCAGATCACCCAGCATACCGGCGCCCTCGCCGTCGGTCAGCACATACCCGGCCCCCGCATCGCCGAGGCGCGAGGCCAGGGCATCGCGTTTGAACAGCTTGAACAACGGCACCGAGATTGCCCCAATCTTCCAGATGGCCAGATGCGCCGCCGCGCACCACGGCGACTGGCTGAGCAGGACGCCGACCCGGTCGCCGGGTTGCACCCTGCCCAGCAACCCGCGCGCCAGCCGGTCGGTCATTTGTTCCAGTTCACCATAGGTGACCTCGGTCGTAGCCTCGGAAGACAGATCGAGGATCGCCACCTGCTCACTAGGCCGCGACAGGCACTGACGTGCCATGTTCAGCCTGGGCGGAATGTCCCAGCTGCCACCAGACCGCAAACCCGGTATGACCTCAGCGGGACGCATGGCGTTTTTCCCTTAAATTTAAGCGACTTGCCGCGCCAAATTGAATATCGAACATCAACGAAACTTGATGCAGATCAGAGTGGCCGCCCCGTCCTTCAGGCATGGTCGGCTTGCACACAAAACCAAAGGCAAGAACATGACCAGCAAACTCGCCATCCTCACCCTTTCCACCGCGTTGGCCGCTGTTTCGGCCCCCGCATTCGCCCAGTCTCAGGGAGACTGGACCGTTGGTGTCGGTATCGGCTACCTCGACCCGAAATCCGACAACGGATCCCTCGCCGGCTTCAGCGCCGACGTCGACTCGGACACCCGCCCGATCTTCACCGCCGAGTATTTCATTCGTGACAATCTGGGCATCGAGCTTTTGGCCGCAACGCCGTTCAGCCATGACATCACGCTGGGCGGAAGTGTCGACGCGGGCAGCGTCAAGCACCTGCCGCCCACACTGTCGCTGAACTACCACTTTGCAACCAGCAGCGCCTGGAAACCTTATGTCGGCGCCGGTTTGAACTACACCGTGTTCTTTGACGAGGAATCGCCGCTGGGCGATCTGAAGGTCGACGACTCGTTCGGCGTGTCGCTGCAGGCCGGCCTGGACTACATGGTCACGGACAAGGGCGCGGTTCGCCTGAACGTCCGCTGGTTCGACATCGACTCGGACGTCACCCTCAACGGAGCCGACATCGGCAAGGCCGAGATCGATCCGTGGCTGGTTGGCGTGTCCTACGTCCATCGCTTCTGATCCTTCGATCGGATACGCCTCGCCGTGACCTCGTCGGCGAGGCGTTTTTCTTCAGAGCATTTCGTTCATCAATTCGCGGCCGATCAGCATCCGGCGGATCTCGCTGGTGCCCGCGCCGATCTCCATCAGCTTGGCATCGCGGAAGATCCGGCTAACCGGCGCATCCGCCAGGAACCCGGCCCCGCCCATGGCCTGAACGGCCTGATGCGCCTGCACCATCGCCTGCTCGGATGCATAGAGGCAGCACGCCGCCGCATCCTGCCGGGTCACGTCGCCCCGGTCACAGGCTTTGGCCACCTCGTAGACATAGGCCCGGGCCGAGTTCATCGCGGTGTACATGTCGGCGATCTTGCCCTGCATCAGCTGGAAGGTTCCGATCGGTTTGCCGAACTGCTTGCGCTCGGCCAGATAGGGCATGATCTCGTCCAGGCAGGCAGCCATGATGCCGGTGCCGATGCCGGCCAGCACCACGCGCTCATAGTCGAGGCCCGACATCAGAACCGCAACGCCTTTGCCTTCTTCGCCCAGCACGTTCTCGAAGGGCACCTCGACATCTTCAAAGATCAGCTCGGCCGTGTTCGACCCGCGCATGCCCAGCTTGTCGAAATGGGGCGAGGTCGAGAACCCTTTCATCTCTTTCTCGATCAGGAAGGCGGTGATGCCCTTGGACCCGGCCTCCGGGTCGGTCTTGGCATAGACGACCAGCGTATCGGCATCCGGACCGTTGGTGATCCAGTATTTGTTGCCGTTCAGGCGGTAATGGTCGTTGCGCTTTTCCGCCCGCAGTTTCATCGACACAACATCCGACCCCGCGCCGGGTTCCGACATGGCAAGGGCACCTACGTGTTCGCCCGAAATCAGGCGCGGCAGGTATTTTTGCTTCTGCTCTTCAGTGCCGTTCAGCTTGATCTGGTTGACGCATAGGTTGGAATGCGCCCCGTAGGACAGCGCCACCGATGCCGAGGCGCGTGCGATTTCTTCAACCGCGATCGTATGCGCCAGATAGGTCATTTCGGCGCCTCCATACTGTTCGGGAACGGTTACGCCCAGCAGACCGAGTTCACCCATTTCCTTCCACAGCTCGTTGGGAAAGGCGTTGGTCTTGTCGATCTCGGCCGCCACCGGCTTGACCCGCTCCTGCGCCCAGCGGTGCACCATCTCGCGCAGCGCGTTCACATCTTCACCCAGATCGAATTGCATTGTCGCCGTGAACATCCGCGCTCTCCTCTTTCGCGTTAATGAACAGGTGTTCAATAAACTGATACAGACCTTTCCCCGCGCGGTCAATCATCGCGTGACCCAAATGAAAAAGCCGCCCCAAGGCGGCTTGTGCAGGGTTCGAGCGTGCGCCGCATGGCGCACTCGATTGAGTTACCGTTGGAAAACAGCGCCGACCTCGGCGCGGATGATGCCGGCAATCAGACGGCAATCGTCCAGCGAGAAGGTCAGCGGAACGCGCATGTCGATGATCCCGCGCAGAATCCGGTCGGTCTCGGGCATCCGCTCCGACTCGGCATAGCGCCAGCTGTCATAGCGCGAGGTGAACCCGGTTGGCTCAGCCCCGCCGAACCATTTCAGCTCGACCCCGCGATCTGCGCAGCGCCGCAAAACCTCGGCGATCTGCTCAGACGCCCAATCCAGTAGAAGAAACTGGATCGACGAGCCGACATAGCTCTCCTCGGCAGGCCGCTCGACGATGGTCAGGCCGGGTGTGCCGCGCAGACCCGCCTCGATCTCGGCATAGCGTTCGTTCCAGCGCCGCACCTGCCGATCCAGATCGCGCAACTGGGGGCGCAGGATCGCCGCGCGCAGATTGTCCATCCGCCCCGACACGTTTGGCGTGGTGTACTTGATCCGCTCGAACACCTCGGGACCCGGCGCCGCAAGGTGGCGTTCGTACAGCATGTACGAGCCCGACAGCATCGTGGCCTTGGCCGCCAGCATCTCGTCATCGGTGATCAACAGACCACCCTCGCCCGAGTTCACATGTTTGTAGGTCTGGCAGGAATAGCAGCCGATCGCCCCCTGACGGCCGGACAACTGTCCGCGCCAGGCGGCGCCCATCGTGTGGGCGCAATCCTCGATCACCGTCACCCCGGCGGCGTCGCACATCTGCATCAACCGGTCCATGTCACACAGATGCCCGCGCATGTGGCTGAGCATCAGAACCTTGGCGCGGTCCATCTTGGCCGCCAGATCGTCCAGATCGATGGTCAGCCCCTCGGTCACGCCCACGAAAACCGGGCGCGCATTGACCGAGGCGATCGCCCCCGGCACCGGGGCCAGCGTGAAGGCGTTGGTCAGAACCGCATCTCCCGGCTGGACACCCACGGCACGCAGGGCCGTGGCCAGCGCATAGCCGCCCGACGACACGGCCAGACAGTATTTCGCACCCATCTGCGCGGCAAATTCCTGTTCCAACAGGGCGGTTTCGCTCAGCTCTCCGGGGGCCACGTTGTAGCGGTGCAACCGCCCGTGACGCAGAACAGCCAGCGCCGCCTCGATCGCCTCGTCGGGGATCGGCTCCTGCTGGGTGAAACTGCCAGAAAATCGCTCGGTCATGGCGTCGTTTGTGGGGCCAGTCGCAGCGCGGGTCAAGAGATCAGGCCGCCGCGCCCACAAGCTCGGCCACGATTGCGGGCAGATCGTCGAAATGGTGCAGCAGCGCATCGGGCTGCAGTGCGGCCATGTCATCACCGGACGGGCCGAAGGTCACAAGGATCGAAGGCACCCCTGCGGCGAGGGCCGTGTTACGGTCGGTATCCGAGTCGCCCACCAGTATGCAGTGGTCGGGAAGCCCGCCGGCCCGGCGCGCCGCTTCACGCAGCGGCGCGGGGTCGGGCTTGCGCACCGGCAGCGTGTCCGCCCCCACCAACGAGCCGAACAACGCCCGCGCTCCCAGCCGCGTCATCAGCAGCTCGGCCAGCGCCTCGGGCTTGTTGGTGCAGATGCCGACACCGTATCCGGCGGCCTTCAGCGCCTCGACCGCCTGCAGCGCGCCGGGATAGAAGGTGGTGTGGGTGTCGATCGCCTGCCCATAGGCCTCGAGCAGGACCGGGTAATAGGCGTTCACGGTCTCTTCGTCATAGGCGCCCACGCGTTTCAGCCCGTGGGTCAGCATCATCCGCCCGCCGCGCAAAGCCACCGCCGCATCCTGCCCGTGCACCAGCACGTCGCCATGCCCCATCTGCCGGAAACAATGGTTGGCCGCCGCCAGCAGATCGCCCGACGTATCGGCCAAAGTCCCGTCCAGATCGAAGATGACCGTGCGCATTCTGTCTCCTTGCTCGGCAGTTTTCCGCCATGTCGTGTTGCAAACGGCAATCTTGTTTGATGGCCGAACGGCTTGCGCCTTTGCCCTCAGCGGATAAAACGGACCGCGACAAAACAAAAGAGAAAACGCATTCATGAGCACTGCCCTTGTCATCCTTGCCGCCGGAAAAGGCACCCGGATGAATTCGGATATCCCAAAGGTTCTGCACCCGATCGCCCAGGTTCCGATGCTGGTGCACGCCATGCGCGCCGGGTCGGCTCTCGCACCCGAACGCACGGTCATCGTCACCGGCCACGGCGCTGAGGCGGTGGCCAAAGTCGCGCAGGCCGAGGATGAAGACGCGCGCATCGTCGTGCAGGACCAGCAACTGGGCACCGCCCATGCCGTCGCCCAGGCGCGCGCGGCGCTGGAAGGGTTCACCGGTGACGTGGTCGTTCTGTACGGCGATACCCCGTTTCTTCAGCCCGACACGCTGGAGCGCATGATCGCCGCGCGGGCTGACAACGATCTGGTGATCCTGGGTTTCGAGGCCGTAGACCCGGCCCGGTATGGCCGTTTGGTGATGAAGGGCGACGCCCTTGAACGGATTGTCGAGTTCAAGGACGCGTCAGATGAAGAACGCGCCATAACCTTCTGCAACTCGGGCCTTCTGGCCTGTGACGCGAGCACCCTGTTCGACCTGATCGACGCGGTCGGAAACGACAACGCGTCGGGCGAATACTACCTGACCGACGTGGTCGAGATCGCGCGCGACCGCGGCCTGAAGGTCACAGCCGTTTCGTGCGACGAGGCGCAGACGCTGGGCGTGAACTCGCGCGCCGATCTGGCCGCGGCCGATGCCGTGTTCCAGGCCCGCGCCCGGGCCGAACTGCTGGATCTGGGCGTCACATTGATGGCCCCCGAGACGGTCTATCTGGCCGCCGACACGGTGATCGGTCGCGACACGGTGATCGAACCCAACGTGGTCTTCGGCCCCGGCGTCACGGTCGAAAGCGGCGCGACGATCCGGGCGTTTTCGCACCTCGAGGGCTGCCATGTCAGCCGCGGCGCCGTGGTCGGCCCCTATGCCCGGCTGCGCCCGGGGGCGGAATTGGCCGAGAACACCCGTATCGGCAATTTCGTCGAGATCAAGAATGCCGAAATCGCCGAGGGCGCCAAGGTCAATCACCTAAGCTATATCGGCGATGCGTTGGTCGGCGCGGGCACGAATATCGGCGCGGGCACCATCACCTGCAACTATGACGGCGTGATGAAGCACCGCACGGTGATCGGCGAGAACGTCTTTGTCGGCTCGAACACCATGCTGGTGGCCCCGGTCACCGTGGGCAGCGGCGCGATGACGGCCACGGGCACCATCGTGACCCGCGACATCGACCCCGACGCCCTGGCGGTGGGTCGCGCCAAACAGGAAAACAAACCGGGCTATGCCCGCAAGCTGTTCGAGATGCTGAAGGCGAAAAAGGCACGCCGGGACAAGGGAGCCTGAGTAAATGTGTGGAATTGTTGGCGTATTGGGCAAGCACGAAGCGGCGCCCATCCTGGTCGAAGCGCTGAAGCGGCTGGAATACCGCGGCTATGACAGTGCGGGCATCGCAACCGTAAACGGCGGCAAGCTGGGCCGTCGGCGCGCGGTGGGCAAGCTGGTCAATCTCAGCGACCTGCTGGTGCATGACCCCCTGCCCGGCAAGTCGGGCATCGGGCACACGCGGTGGGCGACCCATGGCGCACCCTCGGTCAGCAACGCGCACCCGCATCAGGCCGGACCGGTTGCCGTGGTCCACAACGGCATCGTCGAAAACTATCGCGAGCTGCGGGCCGAACTGGCCGAGAACGGAATCGATTTCCAGACCGAGACCGACACCGAAACCGTCGCGTTGATGACCGAATTCTACATGAAATCGGGGCTGAGCCCGGTCGAGGCCGCCTTCAAGACCATCGACCGGCTGCAAGGCGCCTTTGCGCTGGCCTTCCTGTTCGACGGCGAGGATGACCTGATCGTCGCCGCCCGCAAGGGCTCGCCGCTGGCCATCGGGCACGGGGATGGCGAGATGTTCGTGGGCTCGGACGCCATCGCACTGGCGCCGCTGACCGACCGGATCACCTATCTGGAAGAAGGCGACCGCGCCGTGGTCACCCGCACTTCGGTCGAGATCCGCAACGAGGCGGGCGAGATCGCAAATCGCGAGATCCGCAAGGTCCAGCTGGATCAGACCCGGACCGACAAGGGCGGGCACAAGCATTTCATGGGTAAGGAAATCGCCGAACAGCCGGTGGTGGTGGCCGAGGCGATCCGCTCGTACCTGCCCACCGGCAGCGACCGGGTGGTTCTGCCGGACGCGGATCTTGATTTCTCCAAGCTGGACCGCCTGACCATGGTGGCCTGCGGCACGGCCTTCTATGCCTGTCTGACCGCCAAATACTGGTTCGAGCAACTGGCCCGGATGCCCGTCGAGGTCGATATCGCCAGCGAGTTCCGCTATCGCGAACCGCCGATCACCGACCGCACGCTGGCCCTGTTCGTCAGCCAGTCGGGCGAAACCGCCGACACCCTGGCCGCGCTGCGCTATTGCGAAGGCAAGGCCGACAAGATCGTGTCGGTGGTCAATGTCCCCGAAAGCTCGATCGCGCGGGAAAGCGACGTGGCACTGCCCATCCATGCCGGGGTCGAGATCGGTGTGGCCTCGACCAAAGCCTTCACCTGCCAGCTGAGCGTTCTGCTGATGCTGGCGCTCAAAGCCGCGGCCGACCGGGGCACGCTGGACGACGATGCGCTGGCCGATCACGCCGCCGCGCTGCGCGGCCTGCCGACGCTACTGAACGCCGCGCTGGACCAGGAGGAGGCGATCCGGAAATCCGCGCAGCGCCTGTCCGAGGCACGCGACGTTCTGTTCCTGGGGCGCGGCCTGATGTACCCGCTGGCCCTTGAAGGCGCGCTGAAACTCAAGGAAATCAGCTATATCCACGCCGAAGGTTATGCCTCGGGCGAGTTGAAGCACGGCCCCATCGCCCTGATCGACAAACACATGCCGGTGGTGGTCATGGCACCCCGCGATGCGGTGTTCGACAAGACCGTGTCGAACATGCAGGAGGTCATGGCGCGCAAGGGCAAGGTCATTCTGGTCTCGGACGACGACGGGATCGCCGAGGCCAAGGACGGGGTCTGGAGCACGATCCGAATGCCGCATGCCCACGCCTCGGTCGCGCCGATCCTGTATTCGGTGCCCGCGCAGCTGCTGGCCTATCACACGGCGGTCGCCAAGGGCACCGATGTGGACCAGCCGCGCAACCTGGCGAAATCCGTCACGGTCGAGTAAGCCGCGATGTCGGACAGCCCTCTGGTCCAGATCAAGGCGTATGCCGACCCGGACCGGGCCGCCCAGATGGCGGCCTATCACAAGGTCGATCGCCCCTATCTTGGTGTACCGAACCCGGTGCTGAATGATCTGACCAAAAGCTGGCGGCAACAGATGGACGTGGACGCCCGTATCGCGCTGGCCGATCATCTGTGGCAGACCAACATCCACGAGGCCCGGCTGGCCGCCGCCAAGCTACTGACGCAGGCGCGCATCCGCCCCGATCAGGCGGTTTGGGACCTGCTGCAAAGCTGGCTGCCCGATTTCGACGCCTGGGCGGTGGCCGATCATGCCAGTATGGCCATGCAAAAGCGCCTGTGGGCTGACCCTTCGCGGCTGGACCAGGTCGAAAACTGGACCACCTCGGATCACATGTGGACCCGGCGCGCGGCACTGGTCGCCACCCTGCCCTGGACCAAGCAGAACCACCCCAAGCCCGAAGACCTTCAGTGCCGCGACCGCATCCTGGGGTGGGCCGCCGGCTATGTCCCCGATCGCGACTGGTTCATACAGAAAGCGGTGGCCTGGTGGCTGCGCGACCTGTCCAAACACGACCCCGACCGGGTCCGGGCGTTTCTGGCTTCGCATGCAGACGCGATGAAGCCCTTTGCCCGCAAAGAGGCCGGCAAGTACCTGAAAGATCAGTTGGAATAAACGTCCAGTTCGACCAGCTCGTCAAACGGCACCAGCAGCGCACGCATCGCCTCAACCGACAGGCGGCTGCCGCCTGAGGGCGCCGGTACAAGTGTGATATAGGCCTGCGCGCCCGTCTTGGGCACGACCACCCGGCCATTGATCTCAGTTTCGACCAACGGTGTTTCAAGCCAGCGTCCGGGCTTGTTCGGATCGCCCAGTCCGGCAATCGTTGTCTTGGCGCCGGCCCATCCGGTGTTCACGGCCGCAACAGGCGTTGCTTCCACCTCTTCGGTCGCAGCGGCGGTTTCTGTCGTCTGCGCAGGTTCCGCATCCGGCGCGCGATCAAGTCCTTGCCGCACCGCATCACAGCCGGTCAGAAACGCAGGAATAATGACAAACAGGTATCGCATCCGACTAGCCTACCCCTGCCCGCGCCCGCGTTCCACCCCTCAAGCGCAGTTCTGACTTGTCGCAAGGCACCGTGCGCTTTACCTATTGGGCATGACTGCTCCGCTGATCGACCCGTTTGCCCGCGCAATCACCTATCTCCGCGTCTCCGTCACGGACCGCTGTGATTTCCGCTGTGTCTACTGCATGTCCGAAAACATGACCTTTCTGCCCAAGAAAGAGCTGCTGACGCTGGAAGAGCTGGACCGGATGTGTTCGACCTTCGTCCGGCTGGGCGTGGAAAAGCTGCGGATCACGGGGGGCGAGCCGCTTGTGCGCCGTGGGATCATGGGGTTCTTCGACTCGATGACCCGGCACCTGGACAGCGGCGCACTGAAAGAGCTGACGCTGACCACCAATGGCTCGCAACTGGCCCGGTTCGCCGACGATCTGTATGCCGCCGGGGTGCGGCGGGTGAATGTCTCGCTCGACACGCTGGACGAGGACAAGTTCGCCAAGATCACCCGTTGGGGTCGCTTGAAACAGGTCCTGGGCGGGATCGATGCCGCGCAGAAGGCCGGGTTGCGCATCAAGATCAACGCGGTGGCCCTGAAAGGGTTCAACGAGGAAGAACTGCCCAAGATCACCCGCTGGTGCGCCGAGCGCGACATGGACCTGACCTGGATCGAGGTCATGCCCATGGGTGACATCGGCAACGAGGACCGGCTGGACCAGTACTGGTCGCTGAAAGACGTGCGGGCCGAGTACGAAAACCACTATACCGTCACCGATCTGGCCGAGCGCACGGGCGGACCGGCGCGCTATGTCCGGTTGGAGGAAACCGGGCAGAAGATCGGCTTCATCACGCCGCTCAGCCATAATTTCTGTGAAAGTTGCAACCGGGTACGCCTGACCTGCACGGGCGAGTTGTACATGTGCCTGGGGCAAGAGGACATGGCCGACTTGCGCGCCCCTCTGCGCGACCACCCCAACAGTGAAGAGCCACTGGAACAGGCGATCCGCGCGGCGATTACCCTCAAGCCCAAGGGCCATGATTTCGACTATTCCCGCCAGAAGATCGATGGCCAGATGAGCCGTCACATGAGCCACACGGGCGGCTGACATGGCAGACCAGTCGGGGCAACCCACGACGCTGTACCGTATGTACTGCGCGTTGACGTCCATCGCCATGCCATTGGCCTGGCGCACCGTTCGCGCCAAGCTGCAGACGGCGGGTGTTTCCGAGGTCCGTCAGCGCGAGCGGCTGGGCCATGCGAGCCAGCCCCGGCCCGACGGTCGGCTGATCTGGTTCCATGCGGCCAGCGTGGGCGAGAGCCTGTCGGTTCTGAGCCTGATCAAGCGTATGAGCGAACGGATTGAGGATGCGCAGTTTCTGATCACCTCTGGCACCCCGACCTCGGCGGCGCTGGTGGAAAAACGCCTGCCGCCGCGCACCCGCCACCAATACCCCCCTCTGGACAGCGCCGGACCGGTGGCGCGGTTTCTGGATCACTGGCGGCCCGATGCCGGTGTCTTCGTCGAAAGCGAGATCTGGCCACGGCTGATCGTCGAGACCGCCCGGCGCGGGACGCCCCTTGCCCTGCTGAACGCACGCCTGTCCGAGAAATCGGTGGCCGGGTGGAAGAAGCGCCCCGACACCGCCCGCTTTGTCCTAGGCCAGTTCCGCCTGTTCCTGACGCAAAACGACCGCACGGCCGCAAACCTGATCGCCATGGGCGCACCCGCCGATCTGGTGCAGCCCGGAACCAACCTCAAGGCCATGTCCGATCCGCTGCCGGTGGATCAGGACACGCTGACGCAGATCCGCGCGCAGATCGGCGCGCGGCCGGTCTGGATCGCCAGCTCGACCCATGCGGGCGAGGAGGAGACCGTTCTGGCCGCCCATGCCGAATTGCTGAATCGCTGGCCCGACCTGCTGCTGCTGCTGATCCCCCGCCACCCCGAACGACGGGCCGAGGTCTGCGCCCTGATCGATGCCGCGGGTCAAAGCCATGCTCTGCGCAGCGCCGGGCAGCCGATCACCGACGACACGCAGGTCTATGTGGCCGATACGCTGGGCGAAACCGGAACGTGGTACGCTTTGTGCCCTATCGTGTTTCTGGGCGGGTCGCTGAAAGAGATCGGCGGCCACAACCCGTTCGAGCCGGCTCAGGCTGGCGCAGCGGTGATCACCGGGCCGGGTTACTACAATTTCGCCGAGACATTTGCCCCGCTGGTGGACAGCGGCGGGGCGGTAGAAGTCGCTTCGGCGCCGGAATTGGCCAAGGCGGTCGAGCCCTGGCTGTCGGACAGATCGGCGCTGTCAGCGGCGCAAGCGGCGGCGCAATCCTGCGTGAACACCCAGAAATCGGAGCTGGATTCGGTTGTGGATACGCTATGCGACAAGCTGGGCCTCAACTGACCGCAAGCGGCAGCGGGGGCCTGCGCCCCCGCCACGGTGTCAGGCTGCGGGCATCCGCTGTTCGACGATCTCGGCCCACCAGCTGCAACCGGCAGGGATCGCCTCGTCGTTGAAGTTGTATTCAGGATGGTGGACCATCGCCGTGTCGCCATTGCCCACCAGGATATAGGCACCGGGACGCTCTTCCAGCATGTAGGCGAAGTCTTCGCCGCCCATGACCAAAGGTGCCTCCTCGCAGGCCCCTGAGATCGAGCGGGCGACCTCGGCGGCGAATTCGGTCTGCTCGTCGCTGTTGATCATGACCGGATAGCCCCGGATATAAGTGACATCGGCAGTACCGCCGAATGTCGCGGCGACGCCCGAGCAGATTTCGTTGATGCGCTGCTCAGCAAGGTCGCGCATCTCTTTGCTCATCGTGCGCACGGTGCCCTTGATCTGCACTTTCTGCGGGATCACGTTGAACGCCTTCGACGAGGTCTCGAACGAGGTGACCGAAACAACGACCTGATCGATCGGATCGGCATTGCGCGACGCGATGGTCTGCAACGCCAGAACCGCCTGCGCTGTCATGACAGTGGTGTCTACGGTTTCATGCGGTTTGGCGGCATGACCTCCGCGACCTTCGAACGTGATATCGAACTGATCAGTCGCCGCGAAGAACGCCCCCGGCCGGATCGAGAAGCTGCCCACAGGCTTACCGGGCCAATTGTGCATTCCGTAGACTTCCTGAATGCCCCAACGCTCCATCAGGTTGTCTTCGCACATCTCGCGGCCGCCGCCGCCGCCCTCCTCGGCGGGTTGGAAGATCACAACGACGGTTCCGTCGAAATTGCGCGTTTCGGACAGGTATTTGGCCGCCCCCAGCAGCATGGCGGTGTGGCCGTCATGGCCGCAGGCATGCATCGCACCCGGCGTTTTCGAAGCATAGTCCAACCCCGTCGCCTCGTGGATCGGCAAAGCGTCCATATCCGCCCGCAATCCGATCACCTTCCCCTTGGTGTCGGCCTTGCCTTTGATCACCCCGACAACTCCGGTGCGGCCAATCCCCGTGACCACCTCGTCGCAGCCGAATTCTTTCAGCTTTTCCGCAACCAGCGCACTGGTGCGATGCGTATCGAAAAGAATTTCAGGATTCTCGTGAATATCACGCCGCCAGGCGGTGATTTCATCCTGCAATTCGGCAAAGCGGTTCTTCACTGGCATCTTCGTCTTCTCTCCTAAAAAAATCTCAGGCCACCGGCATCCGGCGTTCGACCATCTCTGCAAACCACGAGCATCCGATCGGAATGATCTCGTCATTGAAATCGTATTCGGGATGGTGAAGCCCGGCGCTGTCGCCATTTCCCAAGACTATGAAGGCGCCGGGACGTTCCTGCAACATGAACGAGAAGTCTTCGCCCCCCATCACCATCGGTGCTTCGGCACAGCTGCCACCGACGGCAATTGCCGCGGATTCTGCATATCCGGTCTGCTCTTCCGCGTTGATCGTGACCGGAACGCCGCGCGAGTAGGTCACCGTGGCGGTGCCACCCATGGTCGCCGCGACACCTTGCACAACTTCATTCAGTCGCAGTTCGATCAGGTCGCGCATCTCGTTCGAATGGGTGCGCACGGTGCCGCGCAGCCGAGCCGATTGCGGGATCACGTTGAACGCATTCGACGAGGTCTCGACCGCCGTGACCGACAGAACGGCCTGCAAGATCGGGTCGGCGTTGCGCGAAACGATGGTCTGCAGGGCCACGATCAGTTGCGACAGCATGACCGTAGTATCCACGGTTTCCTGCGGCTTGGCGGCATGACCGCCGCGGCCTTCAAGATGGATGTCAAACTCGTCCGCCGCCGCCAGCAGAGGCCCGGAGCGAATGGCAAACTGCCCGGTCGGCAGGCCCGGCACGTTGTGCATCGCATAGACTTCCTGGATGCCGAAGCGGTCCATCAAACCGTCCTGGCACATGGCTTCAGCACCGTTGCCGCCTTCTTCGGCCGGTTGAAAGATCACGATCGCGGTCCCATCGAAGTTTCGGGTCTCGGCCAGATATTTGGCGGAGCCCAGAACCATCGCAGTGTGACCGTCATGGCCACAGGCATGCATGGCGCCCGCAGTCTTGGAGGCATATTCCGCTCCCGTCTGCTCCTGCATTGGCAGCGCATCCATATCGGCCCGCAGACCAATCACCCGGCCTTGGGTGTCGGTCCTGCCCTTGATCACGCCGACTACCCCGGTCCGGCCAATTCCGGTCACGACATCGTCGCAACCGAACTCTTTCAGTTTTTCCGCAACCAATGCGCTGGTCCGATGGGTATCGTAGAGAATTTCGGGGTGTTGATGTATGTCGCGCCGCCAACCGGTGATTTCGGGGTGCATTTCGGCAAAACGGTTCTTGATCGGCATGACTGTCTTTCCTGTTTCAGGCGATGGGCATTCGTCGTTCGACGAGCTCGGCGAACCAGCTGCATCCGGCCGGAATGGCCTGGTCGTCGAAATTGTATTCGGGATGGTGGCACATGGCCGTGTCGCCGTTCCCCAAGAAGATGTAGGCTCCGGGCCGTTCTTCAAGCATGTAGGCGAAGTCTTCGGACGGCATGATCGGATCCGTTGCGTCATTGACCTTGCCTGCCACCGCCTCGGCGGCTTCGGCGGCGAAGGCCGTTTCCGCCTCGGAATTCACCGTCACCGGGTAGCCGGGCGTCCAGGTCACGCGGGCTTTGGCGCCAAAAGCCGAGGCTGTGTCTTCGGCGATCCGGCGCACGCGCTCCTCGGCGATGCCACGGTATTCCGGGTCCAGTGTGCGAACCGTGCCCTGCAGCCGGACCGTGTGCGCAATCACGTTCGAGGCGACGCTGTCAGTTTCAAACGTCCCCACCGTCAGCACCACCCGTCGGATTGGATCAACGGTGCGGGATACAACCGATTGCAGCGCAACCACGATATGCGATGCCACCAAGGTTGTGTCGATGGCTTCATGCGGTGCGGCGGCGTGGCCACCTTTGCCGGTCACGACAATCTCGAACTCGTCCGACGACGCCAGAAGCGCGCCGGGCCGGATTGCGAACTTTCCGACAGGCAGGCCGGGCATGTTGTGCAAGCCGTAGACTTCCTGAATGCCCCAGCGATTCATAAGCCCATCGCGGCACATGGCCAGACCGCCGGCCCCGCCTTCTTCGGCCGGTTGAAAGATCAGAACCACCGTTCCGTCGAAATTGCGCGTCTCGGCAAGGTATTGCGCAGCGCCGAGCAAGATCGACGTGTGCCCGTCATGCCCGCAGGCATGCATCTTGCCCGGCACGGTCGAGGCATAGTCCAGTCCGGTCGCCTCGTTGATCGGCAAGGCATCCATGTCGGCCCGCAACCCGATCACCCGCCCCAGCGTGTCCGTCCGCCCTCGGATCACGGCCACGACACCGGTTTTACCTATACCCGGCGTGATTTCATCGACACCGAACGCCTTGAGTCGGTCGACAACGAAGCCGGCGGTTTCATGCACGTCGTACATCAACTCGGGATGCGCATGCAGGTGCCGCCGCCACTTGGTGATCTCGGCGTGCATTTCGGCAAGTCTGTTTTTGACCGGCATGTTCAACTCTCCGAGCTTCTGACTGAAATCCTGAGTTTCCAGTGCCTCTTTTGGGTCACACCGCCAGTTTGTAGACCAGACGCTGCATGAAGTCATGGCCGGCGTTGAACTGAGCGATCGTGATGTATTCGTTCGGCTGGTGCGCCTGGGCGATATCTCCGGGCCCACAGATCACGGCTGAGTAACCGGCTTCCTGAAACTGACCGGCTTCGGTGCCATAGCTGACGACATGGGTAGCGTTGTCGCCCGTAAGGGCACGCACCAGTGTCTCGGCTTCGCCATCGGTTTCCGGGACCAAAGCCGGAACGGCAAAGCTGGCCTTCACCTCGATATGGGCGTCCGGATGCACTTGCTGCATCTTCCTTTCCGCCACTCTTACCTGTTCCAGATAGGCTTCTTTCCAAGCTGATGCCTGCTCGCCGGGGACGACCCGGAAATCCATCATGAAACGGCAATCCTTGGCCGTTATGTTGTGCGCAGTGCCGCCCTTGATCATGCCCACGTGACAGGTTGTCCAAGGAGGATCAAAGACTGCCGCGATATCGCTGGGGTCCGCCGCCATGTTGATGTCGTTCTGCGCATTTGCCCAGTCGATCAGCGGCGCGGCATACATTATCGCATTGACACCGGTATGCATGATCGAACTGTGCACCTCGTATCCAACCACGTGGGTATCAAAGCCGAAGCCGCCCTTGTGGCCGGTGACGGCCTGCATCATCGACGGCTCGCCCACCACCACGGCCGAGCCCTTGGGCAGAACCTCCTGCATGGCGACGATCATGGGCGGCGCACCGGTGCAGCCGACCTCCTCGTCAAAACTCAGCGCCAATTGCAGCGGGCGCTTGACGTCGGCGTATTGCGCCTCGACCAGCGCCCAGATGGCGAGGGCGTCAAAGCCCTTCATGTCACAGGTACCACGTCCGAAATACTTGCCGTCCCGTTCGGTCACGACAAACGGGTCGCTGTCCCAGGGTTGTCCGTCCACCGGCACCACATCCGTGTGACCGGAAAGCACGACCGCGCCTTCCTCCCAGGGGCCGACATGGGCAAACAGGGCCGCCTTGTGCGGCTGGTCCGGATCCGGCCATCGGTTGGCGCGGATACCGTGGCCGTTCAGGTAGTCTTCGACCCAGTCGATCAGCGGCAGGTTGCTGTCGCGGCTGACGGTGGGAAACGAGATCAGCTTGGTCATGATCTCAAGCGGAGTCAGGCGCTGTGGCATATGGGTCAGTAACCGCTGTCGGTCGTCAGAATGAAGTGACCCGGCTCGACCTCGCGGTATTCCGAAGGCGCAGGCTCATAGCCGATTGGGTGAATTGGAGACGGGATCGGTTTGAAATTCAGATCTTTTTCCGACTTGCGCTGATTGGGATCGGCGATCGGAACCGCCTTCATCAATGCCTGCGTATAGGGGTGCTGCGGGTTCTCAAAAACACGCGCCCGTGGGCCCAGTTCGACGATCCGGCCCAGATACATCACACCCACGTGGTGGCTGACCCGCTCAACCACGGCCATGTCGTGGCTGATAAACAGATAGCTCAGGCCAAGTTCGGACTGCAATTCCATCATCAGGTTCAGAACCTGCGCCTGAACAGAAACGTCCAGCGCGGAAACGGCTTCGTCCGCAATGATCAGTTTCGGGTTCAGGGCCAGCGCCCGGGCAATCGCAATTCGCTGCCGCTGCCCACCCGACATTTCGTGCGGGAACCGGCGCATGAAGCTGCGTGGCAGGTGCACCTTGTCGAACAGCTGTGCGACCCGGTCCTGCAGTTCCGACCCCGATGCCACGCCATAGTTGCGCATCGGCTCGGCCACCTGATCAACCAACTGCATCTGCGGGTTCAGCGATGCGAATGGGTCCTGAAAGATCATCTGCATGTCCAGGCGGGCCTTGCGCAGGCCCTTCTGGTCCAGCTTCATGATGTCCATGCCATCAAGACTGATTTCACCCGCCATGGGCTCGATCAACCGCAGGATCGAGCGTCCGGCCGAAGATTTTCCACAACCCGACTCGCCGACGAGGCTCAGCGTCTGCCCTTTGTTCAGGGTGAACGAGACGTCTTCGACCGCGTGCACATTCGAAATGGTGCGGCGCAGGATCCCGCCTTTTACCGGGAACCGCGTGGTCAGGTTCCGGACTGACAGCAATACATCCTCGGTTCCGGGAATCGGGGCGATCTTCTGACCTTCGACACCCAGCAACTTCATCGGCTCGGGGGCGGATTTTCCGCGCATCTCACCCAGCTTGGGCACCGCGGCCAGCAGAGCCTTGGTGTAGTCATGCTGGGGATTCTCGAAAATCTCGGTGACGGTGCCCTCTTCGACCTTGTTGCCGCGGTACATGACGACGACCCTGTCGGCCATCTGGGCGACCACGGCCATGTCATGGGTGATGAACATGACCGCCGTGCCGGTTTCACGCTTCAGCCGGTCCATCAAGGCGAGGATCTCGGCCTGGATCGTCACGTCCAGAGCCGTGGTGGGTTCATCGGCGATCAGCAGGCGCGGCTCGCAGGCCATGGCCATTGCGATCACAACCCGCTGGCGCATCCCGCCCGACAATTCGTGCGGATACTGCTTGAGTCGCCGCTCGGGCTCGGGGATGCGGACCTGTTTCAGCAGTTCCAAGGCGCGTGCTTCGGCCTGGGACTTGGACATATCCTTGTGAATCCGCAGCCCTTCGGTCAGCTGTCGCCCGACCGTGAAAACGGGGTTCAGCGCCGTCATCGGCTCCTGAAAGATCATCCCGATTTCATTGCCACGAATCTGCTTCATGAGGTCCTGATCGGCCTTGGCCAGATCCAGCTCGGTCCCGTCGTTACGGTCGAAAATCAACTGTCCGCCGGCGATTTCACCCCCGCCGAATTCAACAAGGCGCATCAATGACAACGAAGATACGGACTTGCCCGATCCCGATTCGCCCACGATGCAGACGGTTTCGCCCGGACGGACCTCGAACGAGACATCCTCGACCCCGACGACGGGCCCATCCTTGGTTTGGAATTCGACCCGAAGTTCCCTGATCTGGGCGATAGGCTGATCCAGCACGCGAGCGCTCCCCTTGGCTGCATGAGTGTTTTGATTGCCGAACGCTAAGGCGGGCTGACAGGAAAAGTCAAACGCATTGCCAGTTTCGCTGCGGCAAGGCTTGCAATTTCTGCAAACTCTGTTTCGATACCCCGCGTAACCGTGCCGAGAAATTGGGCGTAGTGCGCAGACATTTGCGCAATTGTCTTTTGTTTCAGTGGCTTGAGCCCGGCACGGCAACGCCAAATCCGCAGGCCTTGCGGAGAAAATCGAGACACGAATGTGTCCAACAAGGAGTGTATGATGAAAATCAAAACCCTTTTGCTTGGTGCGATTGCAAGCACGGCGATGGCCCCGATGGCCATGGCCGAGCGCGGATCGGACGGCAACGTCAGCATCATCTATTGGCAAGCACCCTCGATCCTGAACCCGTTCCTGTCGGGCGGCACCAAAGACGTCGAAGCGGCCTCGCTGGTGATCGAACCCCTGGCCCGCTACGACCAGGACGGCAACATGGTGCCGTATCTGGCAGCCGAAATCCCGACCGTCGAAAACGGCGGCGTGAGCGAGGACCTCACCTCGATCACGTGGAAGATCGCTCCGGGGATCACCTGGTCGGATGGCACGCCGTTCACCTCGGCCGACGTGAAATTCACCGCCGATTACTGCATGGACCCCGAAGGTGGCTGTGCGCAGGTGACCAAGTTCGAAGGCGTCACCAGCGTCGAAGCTGTGGATGATCTGACCGTCAAGGTCACTTTCGACAAGCCGACCCCGTTCCCCTACGGTCCGTTCGTCGGCGGCGAAAGCCCGATCATTCAGGCCGCTCAGTTCGCGGACTGCATGGGCGCGAAAGCTCCGGAATGCACCGAGCAGAACTTCAACCCGATCGGCACTGGCCCGTTTGTCGTCACCGAGTTCAAGCCGAACGACGTGATCACCTTCAAGGCCAACGACAACTATCGTGACCCGGCGAAACCGGCCTTCGCAACCGTGACCTTCAAGGGCGGCGGCGATGCGACCGCGGCCGGTCGCGCCGTGATGGAAACCGGCGAGTTCGACTATGCCTGGAACCTGCAGCTGGCGCCCGAAGTGATCGCGCAGATGCAGGAAGGCGGCAAAGGCACTCCGGTGGCAGGCTTCGGCCCGCTGGTCGAGCGCATCATGCTGAACCAGACCAACCCGTCGCCCGAACTGCCGGAAGGCGAGCGTTCGACGGCCAAGCACCCGCACCCGTTCCTGAAGGATCCGGCGGTGTACAAGGCTATGTCGATGGCAATCGACCGCCCGCTGCTTGTTGAGATCGGCTATGGCCAGGCGGGTAAAGTGACCTGCAACTGGGTGCCGGCTCCGGCTGCGTTCAACTCGACCTCGATGACCTGCGACACGCAGGATATCGAAGGCGCCAAGAAACTGCTGGATGATGCCGGCATCGTCGACACCGACGGCGACGGCGTCCGCGAGAAGGATGGCGTTCCGCTGAAGGTCGTCTATCAGACTTCGACCAACGCCGTCCGTCAGGACTTCCAGGCGCTGATCAAGGAATGGTGGAGCCAGATCGGCATTGAAACCGAACTGCGCAACATCAACGCTTCGGTCTTCTTCGGTGGTGACCCGGGCTCGCCCGACACGTTCCAGAAGTTCTATGCCGACGTCGAGATGTACGCCAACACCTTCAACGGCACCGACCCGCAAAGCTATCTGGGCAACGGCCTGTGCGACAAGGCACCGCGTCCCGAGACCCAGTGGCAGGGTGAGAACATCAGCCGCTTCTGCAACGAAGAGTTCGACAAGCTGCACGCCCAACTGGCGCAGACCGCCGGTCTGGAGCAGCGCGCCGAAATCGCGAAGCAGCTGAACGACATCATGGTTCAGAACGGCGGCATGATCCCGCTGGTCCACCGTGGTCGTCTGTCGGCCCACGCAAACACTCTGGGCGGTGTCGTCCTGAACGTGTGGGACAGCGAACTGTGGAACATCGCTGACTGGTACCGCAAGACCGGTTCCTAAGCGCTAGCCTTGCACAGCCGCGTCCCGATCTGTATCGGGGCGCGGTCTTTCGCAAGTTCCACCAACAAGAAGACGCATATAAAGGCGCCTCTTAATGCTCAACTTCACCATTCGACGACTGATCCTGGCCGTTCCGACGCTCTTGTTCATCAGCCTCGTCATCTTCCTGCTGCTCGAGCTCGCCCCCGGCGATCCGATGGCACAGGTTCCGCTTACCGTTCCGCCCGAAGTCAAAGAGAAGATGCGCGAGGCGCTTGGCCTCGGCCAGCCGATGCATGTCCGGTTCTGGAAATGGATCGTGCAGTTCTTCTGGATCGAACCGCAGGTTTTGGTCGACCACATCTTTGGTACCACCTTTTCCGAAGGTGACCTGCGTGTGATTTCGTGGCAGACCCGCTCGCCCGTCATGGATATCGTCGTTCAGCGTATCCCGCAGACCCTGTGGGTTGTCGGCACCGCCTATGTGGTCGCCATCCTGATCGCCCTGCCCATCGGTATCTATTCGGCCTATCGCCAGTATTCCTGGTTCGACCAGATGGGCACCTTCGTGTCGATGGTCGGCTTCTCGGTTCCGCCGTTCTTCTCGGGGGTGCTGGTGATCGTGATCTTCTCGGTCCAGTTGGGCTGGTTCCCGTCGATCTATGACACGACGCATGTGGTCAATGACTGGGACAGCTTCGTCATTCAGCTGAAACAGATGATCATGCCCGTGATGGTGCTGGCGCTGCAGATCACCGCGCAGCTCAGCCGGTTCATGCGCGCCTCGATGCTGGACAACCTCAACCAGGATTACGTCCGTACCGCCCGCGCCAAGGGTCTGAGCGAATACACCGTCGTCATGGTACATGTCCTGCGCAACTCGATGATCCCGGTGGTTACCGTGATCGCTCTGGGTATTCCGGCGATCTTTGGTGGCGCGATCATCACCGAGCAGGTGTTCAAGGTGAACGGCATCGGCCAGCTGCTGATCGGCGCCATTCAGGCCAATGACTTGCCGATGGTGCAGACGCTGACCTTCATCTTTGCCGTGCTGATCGTCCTGTTCAACCTGATCGCGGACGTTCTTTACGGCATTCTGGACCCGAGGATCCGCTATGACTGATCACAATCAATCAGACACGCTGGTCCCTGATGAGGGCCTTGCGCCGGCCTCGACGGCCTTGCCGACTGCCGATGTAATGGAAGAACTGACCACCCCGCCCCGCAGCCAGTGGCGCGACGTGTGGGACCAGTTTAAGACCCACAAGGGCGCCATGATCGGCGCGATGCTGTTCATCTTCATCGTCGCGGCCGTTTACCTTGGCCCGTTCCTGTGGACCATCGACCCGACCCAGATCGACATCCGTGCCCGAAACCAGGGGCCCAGCTGGGCCCATCCGTTCGGCACCGATCAGCTGGGCCGGGACATCATGGCGCGAATGATGTCGGGGGGGCAGACCTCGGTATCGGTCGGCATCACTGCGATGCTGCTGGCGCTGTTTTTGGGGTCGTTCATCGGCGTGGTTGCCGGGTTCTTCAAACGGCTGGACGGGCCGCTGATGCGCCTGACCGACCTGTTCCTGGCCCTGCCGCTGCTGCCGCTGCTGCTGGTGATGATGCTGCTGTTCCGCGAGCCTCTGTCCGCTGCATTCGGGCTCGAGCGTGGGATCTTCATCCTGATCGTCTGCGCCATCGGCATCACCTCGTGGATGCCCACGGCGCGGATCGTGCGCGGTGACGTTTTGGCGATCAAGGAACGCGAGTTCGTTCTGGCCGCCCGCTCGATCGGCACCAGCAACACGCAGATCATCACACGGCACATCCTGCCCAACGTGCTGTCGCCGATCATGGTGTCGGCCACGCTGGGCATCGCCACGGCGATCATCACCGAAAGCGCGCTGTCCTTCCTGGGGCTGGGCTTCCCGCCTGACTTCCCCACCTGGGGCCGGCTACTGTTCGATGGCGTCGACTATCTGCAGCAATACCCCGAGCGTGTGTTCTGGCCCGGCCTGGCGATCTCGCTGACCGTTCTCAGCGTGAACTACCTGGGCGACGGCCTGCGCGATGCGCTCGATCCGCGTATCCGCGGACGCTGATCCAAAGTCAGTCGGCGCGCCTGAGCGCGCCGGCCAACACCACGATCACCACCGCCAGCGGCAGCAGGACGGCAAACGCCAGCCGCAGTGACAGGATCCCCGCCAGAAGCCCGATAAGCGGCGGACCGATCAGCAGACCTCCGTACCCCAAAGTGGCGACACTGGCGATGGCCTGCCCCGGTGGGACATGCGGGTCATTCGCCGCCCGGCTGAAGGCCAGCGGCATGATCACCGCATAGCCCACGCCCATCATCGCGAATCCAGCCAGCGCCCCGATCGCGCCGCCGGCCGATACCACCAGGAATACGCCCACGGCCGCGCAGGCTCCGCTGACCCGGGCCACGGGCACTGGGCCGAATCGGGCGATCACGAGGCCGCCTAGCAGCCGCACGGTAACCATGGACACCGAAAAGACGGCATAGCCCAAGGCCGCAACGCTTTCAGCCACACCCGTGACATCCCGCAGAAAGATGGCGCTCCAGTCAGCTACTGCCCCCTCGCCCAACGCGCCGCACATCGCGGTCAGCCCGACCAGAACCAGAACGCCGCTGGGCAAGGCAAAGATCGCGTTGGCGTCAGACTGCACCCGCCGCGACGTCCATCGGACCCAGGACAGGGCAAGCGCCAGCGCGACGGTTGCCCCGCCGGCCAGCAGGAAATGCGGCAACACGTCAAGCTGCAGCTGAACCGCGCCATAGCCGCTGAGCGCACCCAACCCGGCGCCGAGGCTCCACATCGCGTGAAACGAGGACATCACCGGTTTGGCATAGGTCTGCTCGACCTCGGCGGCCCAGGCGTTCATGGCCACATCCATTGAGCCGTGGAAGGCCCCGAAGATGAACAGGAACGCAGCCAGCATGGCGAAGCTGTCGGCGGCCGCAAGAAGGATCAGTGAGGCTGTGTACAGAACCGCGATCACCCGCGTCACGGTCACCGCGCCAAACCTGTCGGTCAGGCGTCCGGTGACTGGAAAGGAACACACCGCCCCGGCCGCCATGAACAACAGGCCATAACCAAGCTCCTCGTGGCTCAGCCCCAGACGGTCACGGACGGCCGGAATGCGCGAGGCCCAGATGCCGAACAGGGCGCCGTTCAGGATGAACATGGCGGCCACGGCCCGCCAGGCTGAAACCAATCCGATCATGAAATCTGCCCCGCCTGCGAAAGATCTGCCTAGCAGCAATACAGGCAGCGCGTCGGTTGGCAAGCCGCGCTATTCCAGCTTGCGGCGGATGCGGCGCACGGCCAGCCAGACAAGCGCCACTACAGGCAGCGTCACGCCTGCGGTCAGCATCCCCTTGCTGATCCCCGCATTGGTCAACGGGTACAGCAGGTAGCTGACCAGAGACACCGCATAATAGCTGATGGCGACCACCGACAGACCTTCGACCGTGTGCTGCAGGCGCAAGGCCAGATCCGCCCGGCGGTCCATGCTCTCCAACAATGCCTGGTTCTGCGCGCTGCGTTCGACATCGACGCGCGTTCGCAGCAGGTCACCGGCCCGAATGGCCCGATCCGAAAGCGCCTGCAGCCGCCGTTCGGTTGCCTTGACCGTGCGCATGGCCGGGTCGTAGCGGCGCATCATGAAATCGGCGAATGTCTGACGCCCGTGAAAGCGATCCTCGCGCAGCGCCTCGATCCTCTGGTGCACGATGGCCTCATAGGCCCCCGTCGCGGCAAAGCGAAAGGCCGAACGCGCCGACAGCGTCTCGAGCTCGGTCGAGGTGGCCAGCAATTGCGGCAGCAGATCGTCGGGATGGGTCGTATCCTTGGTCATCTCGCCCATCAACTGGGTCAGTTGCCGGTCCAACTCGCCGATCTGGGGCATCAGGGCCTTAACCCGGGCAAAGCCCAACATGGACATTGCCTTGTAAGTCTCGATCTCGCACAAGCGCTGGATGATCCGGCCGGTGCGCCTGCGCCCGGTGCCCTCGGACACGAACAGGGCAAACCGCATGTGGCCTGCCGGGTCGATGCGAAAATCGCTGGCGCAAATCGCCGAGTCGTCCAGCACCCGCGACACCGCCAGGCTTTCCGGTTCGAACCAATCCGCCAGCGCGGCTTGCGTGGCCCCGTCATCCGGGCGCGGCACCACCCGCAGCATGATCGAGGTCACGCGCTGGCCCGGACTGGCCATCAGCCAGTCAGGGGGGAACACCTCGAAATCGGCGGGGTTGAACGCGCGCTCGCTGACATTCTGAGTGATGGCCGTATAGGTCACGAATTCCGTGTGGTGCTCCCACTTCAACCAGTGCCGCCCGATCTGGCCGGCATAGTGGGTGGCATCGGGCTGCGGATGCTGCGCCCCGTGGCGGTCCAACAGGTCGATCAGGTGAGCCATATCTTTGGCTCGGTCGCGCGCCACCGCGGCGACCGGTTTTTTGATCGCAAGGAATACAACCGTGCACGGCGCCTGCGCCACGGGGAACGGCCGCGCGTGCAATTCATTGGCCAGCGCATAGCGCAGCGGATGATCCTGGATTGGCGTCATGAGCGGCTCCTTGTGTTCCGGGCACTATACGACACCGAAGCATTTCATCAATTATCTTTTTATTTCATATACTTACATGGATACCGCGGTATACAAGCCGGCTATCTCATTGATTTGGCTGCCAGAGCTCGATCGGATTGCCCTCGGGGTCGTGCAGGCGGGAGAATTTTCCGATCTCGCTGTTCCATTCGTCACGGGTCTCCACCTCGATTCCAGCCGCACGCAGCTGGTCGACCATGGCCGCCAGATCGTCGACGCGGAAATTGATCATCCATTGCTGAGCCGCATCGCCGAAATAGTCCGTATCTGCGGCGAAAGGGGCAAACACGGTGTAGCCTTCGCGCTGCTTCCACGGGACCGGGTCATAGTGATTGACGCCCAGATGGGTCTCGTACCATTGCGACAGAGCCTTCGGGTCTCGGGCGCGGAAGAACACGCCGCCGATGCCGTTTACCTTATGCATGGAACACCTCCTGCCGATTGGGGTTGATACGGCATCATACCCTGAAACGGAAAAAGGCGCCCGCGAAGGGCGCCTTTTCCAAGGATATGAGCCACAGATCAGTCGATCATTGGCAGCAGCTTGTCCAGCGACTGCTTGGCGTCGCCATAGAACATGCGGGTGTTTTCCTTGTAGAACAGCGGGTTTTCGATGCCCGAATACCCGGTGCCCTGCCCGCGTTTCGAGACGATCACCTGCTTGGCCTTCCAGCATTCCAGAACCGGCATCCCGGCAATGGGGCTGTTCGGGTCTTCCTGTGCGGCCGGGTTCACGATGTCGTTCGAGCCAATGACGATCGCCACATCCGTTTCCGGGAAATCGTCGTTGATCTCGTCCATCTCCAGCACGATGTCATAGGGCACTTTGGCCTCGGCCAGCAGCACGTTCATGTGGCCCGGAAGACGGCCCGCGACGGGGTGGATGGCAAAGCGCACATTCTTGCCCTTCGCGCGCAGCTTGCGGACCAGTTCGCTGACCGATTGCTGCGCCTGCGCCACCGCCATTCCGTAGCCGGGGATGATGATGACGCTGTCGGCATCGTTCAACGCTGCTGCAACACCGTCGGCGTCGATCGCCACCTGTTCGCCTTCGACCTCCATCTGGGGCCCCGAAGTGCCGCCAAAGCCGCCTAGGATCACGCTGACAAAGTGACGGTTCATCGCCTTGCACATGATGTAGGACAGGATCGCACCCGACGAGCCAACCAGCGCGCCGACCACGATCAGCAGGTCGTTGCCAAGGCTGAAGCCGATCGCGGCCGCCGCCCAGCCCGAGTAGCTGTTCAGCATCGACACCACCACCGGCATGTCGGCGCCGCCGATGCCCATGATCAGGTGATAGCCGATGAACAGCGCCGCCAGCGTCATCAGGAACAGCGGGAAGAAGCCACCCGAAGCGGTGTACCAGATCAGACAGATCAGCGAGAGGCCAGCCGCCGCCGCGTTCAGCGCATGCCCGCCCGGCAGCTTGGTGGCCGCCGAGGTGACCTTGCCGGCCAGCTTTCCATAGGCCACGACCGAACCGGTAAAGGTAATCGCACCGATGAAGATGCCCAGGAACAGCTCGACATGCAGAATGGCCAGCTCGGCCGGAGTTTTCTTGGCGATCAGTTTCGCGAAGGCGCCCAGATCCGACAGGTCGGCATCCTTGGCCGCGTCAACGATCGCAAAGACTTCGGCGACATTCTTGATCTCGAAATGGGCGTTGTACCCGACGAAAACCGCCGCCAGACCCACCAGCGAATGCATGGCGGCCACAAGCTGCGGCATCTCGGTCATCTGGACGCGCTGCGCCACGTATTGACCGATCAGACCACCGCCGATGATCAGCAGCAGCGACAGCAGCCACAGGCCCGACCCGGGACCGACCAGCGTGGCAAAAACAGCCAGTGCCATGCCGACGATGCCGTACCAGACCGCGCGCTTGGCGCTTTCCTGGTTCGACAGGCCGCCGAGCGAAAGGATGAACAGAACAGCCGCAACGACATAGGCGGCAGTGGTGAAGCCAAATTCCATGTGCCCGGCCTCCTTAAGATTTCTGGAACATGGCGAGCATGCGCCGGGTTACGAGGAAACCGCCGAAGATGTTGATCCCGGCCATGAAGATCGACAGCGCCGCCAGCAGAATGACGAGGAAAGACCCCGACCCGATCTGCATCAACGCGCCCACGATGATGATCGAGGAAATCGCGTTGGTGATCGCCATCAACGGTGTGTGCAGGCTGTGGCTGACGTTCCAGATCACCTGGAAGCCCACGAAAACGGCCAGCACGAAGACGATGAAATGCTGCATGAAGCTGGCAGGAGCCACCAGCCCCACCAGCAACATCAGCGCTCCGCCCACGCCCAGCAGGGTGACCTGCTGCTTGGTCTGCGCCTTGAAGGCCGCAATCTCTTGCGCGCGCTTTTCTTCGGGCGTCAGTTCCTTGACCTCGGCCTTGGGTTTGGCCGCGATGGCCTGCACCTTGGGCGGTGGCGGCGGGAAAGTGATCTCACCTTCGTAGGTGACGGTCGCGCCACGGATCACGTCATCTTCCATGTTGTGATTGATCTGACCGTCCTTGTCGGGCGTCAGGTCAGTCATCATGTGACGGATGTTGGTCGCATAAAGCGACGAGGACTGCGCCGCCATCCGGCTGGGGAAGTCGGTATAGCCGATGATGGTCACGCCATTGTCGGTCACAACCTTTTCATCCGGCACGGTGCCTTCGACATTGCCTCCACGCTCGGCCGCAAGGTCCACAATGACCGAGCCGGGCTTCATCGCCTTGACCATATCCTCAAGCCACAGCTTGGGGGCCGGGCGGTTGGGGATCAGGGCCGTAGTGATGACGATGTCCATCTCGGGCGCAAGCTCGCGGAACTTGGCCAGCTGCGCATTGCGGAACTCCTCGGACTGAACCGAAGCATACCCACCGGTGGCCGACCCATCCTGCTGTTCCTCTTCAAAGTCCAGATAGACGAATTCGGCGCCCATCGACTCGACCTGTTCAGCGACCTCGGGGCGCACATCGAACGCATAGGTGATCGCGCCAAGCGACGTCGACGTCCCGATGGCGGCCAGACCTGCCACGCCGGCACCAACGATCAGAACCTTGGCCGGCGGCACCTTGCCCGCGGCCGTCACCTGGCCGGTGAAGAAACGGCCAAAGTTGTTGCCCGCCTCGATCACCGCACGGTACCCGGCGATGTTGGCCATCGAAGACAAAGCGTCCATCTTCTGCGCGCGGCTGATGCGGGGCACCATCTCCATCGCGATGACATTGGCGCCCTTGGCTTTCGCCAATTCCATCCCTTCTTCGTTCCCGGCCGGGTTGAAGAACGAGATCAGCGTCTTGCCCTTGGTCAGACGCTTCATTTCGGTCTCGGTGGGCACGCGCACCTTGGCGATGATGTCCGACGATTTCCACAAAGAGGCGGCTGTCTTGACGATTTCGACCCCGACGGCCTCGTAAGCCTCGTCAGAGAAACCGGCGGCAGCACCAGCCCCCTTCTCGATGGCGCATTCGTAGCCCAATTTCTGCAGCTGCACGGCTGACTCCGGAGTCATCGCGACCCGGTTCTCGCCTTTCAGTATTTCCTTTGGCGTGCCTATTTTCACCGGCAAGTCCCCCTAATTTTCACTCTGACCGAGCGGGTGGTCGGTATTGTTTGTTAAGCAAAGGTCTATCCTGCGCAACATTATTTCGCAAGCGCAGCATTCATTACGTTGTGTCACGGGTCGGCGCATTTCAGATCCACCGACGGGTTTTGCGTTCATAACGCGCGAAATCCGCACGGAAGGTGCGGCGCAGGCGGTCCTCTTCGGGCAGGATGAACCGCCGTTCCAATACCCAGACGAAGACCGGAACCAAAACCAGCGACAGCACGGCATCAAAGCGCAGGATCAACCCGGCAAGGATCAGGACATCGCCCAGATAGATCGGATTGCGGCTGCGTTTGTAGATGCCCGACTGCACCATTGCGGTGGGAGTTTCATGCGGAATGACCGTCGTACGGTGACGGCGGAATTCTACGATGGCCAGAACCGCCAGCAGGATACCCCCACCAATCAGCAACCCGCTTAGCAGGTCGGTCAACCCGCCTTCCAGCGACAGGCCGAGCGACAGATAACGGCCCTGCAACCAGGCCAACACCGCGAAGCCCAAAAGCCACAGTGGCGGTACGTCGATACGGCGCATGAGCATCCCTTTTGAACGACGACATGTACCGACACATGTCGCTTCCGGGCCAAGTCCTACCGCTTTCAGACCCCGATGGCAAAGCATCTTGGCCTTGCGGCCGAATATTGTGCACCCGGGCCACAAACAGGCGGGCGTGGACAGCCCGGCACCGATCCGATACCCCGGTTCGGACACAAGAAAACACCGGGATTTATCATGACCGACTTCGCCGCCACCAAAGCCATGTTCCACCTGCCGGAAGGAGTGCTGTATCTGGACGGCAACTCGCTGGGCCCTCTGCCCAAGACGGCGGCCGCAAAGGTGCAGAAGATGCTGACCGAGGAATGGGGCGAGATGCTGATCACCGGGTGGAACAAAGCCGGATGGATGGGCATGCCGACCGACCTGGGCGATCGGATCGGCCGCCTGATCGGCGCCGCGCCCGGCACGGTCGTGGTCGGCGACACGCTGTCGATCAAGGTCTTTCAGGCGGTTGCCTCGGCGTTGGAGCTGAACCCGGGGCGCAAGGTGGTCCTGTCGGACAATGGCAACTTCCCTTCCGATCTCTACATGGCTGACGGGCTGCTGCGCTCGCTGGGCGAGGAGTACGAGCTTCGGGTCGTGGACCCCGAGACCGTGGCCGAGCACATTACCGATGAAGTCGCCGTGCTGATGCTGACCGAAGTCGACTATCGCACCGGCCGCAGGCACGACATGAAGGCGCTGACCGAGCTGGCCCATGCGCGCGGCGTCATCACGGTGTGGGATCTGGCCCACTCAGCCGGGGCCATCCCGGTGGACCTGGCCGGCTGCAACGCCGATTTCGCGGTCGGGTGCACCTATAAATACCTCAACGGTGGTCCGGGCGCCCCGGCCTTCATCTATGTCGCGCCGAAATGGGCGGACACCGCGCGCCCGGCCCTGTCGGGCTGGCTGGGACACGAGGCGCCGTTTGCCTTCGATCTGGACTATCGCCCCGGCGCAGGCATCGAGCGCATGCGCGTCGGCACGCCACCGGTGATCCAGATGACCGCGCTGGCCGCGGCGATGGATATCTGGGACATGGCCGACATGGATGATGTGCGCGCCAAGTCCATCGCCCTGACCGAACAGTTCATCCAGCAGGTCGAGGCCACCTGCCACGATCTGGAACTGGCCAGCCCCCGCGACCCCGCGATGCGTGGCAGCCAGGTCTCGTTCCGGTTTGCCGACGGGTACGCGGCGATGCAGGCCCTGATCGCCCGCGGTGTGATCGGGGATTTCCGCGCGCCCGACATCATGCGGTTCGGCTTCACGCCGCTGTATATCGACGAAGGCGACGTGACGCGCGCCGTCGAAATCCTGACCGACATCATGCAGAACCGTTTGTGGGACAAGCCGGAATACAAGATCCGGCAGCGGGTTACCTGACCTCAAGCCCCGCGCCGATCAGTGCGGACAACTGGCTGATGCGCTGCTCGAACTCATCAGCGTTCGAGGCGGTCATCTTGATCCCCTTCAGTGCGGCGGTGATGGTCCGCGCGGTCTCGGCCGGACCGTCCGGCAGGCGCACGCGACCGGCCGCCAGTTCGCGCTTTAGCCATTCAGCGTAGAGATCCGCCAGCGCCGCCTCGCCCTCGGCCACGATGTCGGCAGCGGTGGACTTGCTGGTATCCAGCATCTCCAGCCCATGCGGCGAGGCCAGTATGGCCGCCATCCCGGCGATCTGCGCGTCAATCGCCCGCGCCAGGATCTCGGACACCGCTCCGTCGCCCTGCAGCGCATGTGCCACCGCCGCGATCTTTTCGGCGTAATGCGCCTGTGTCAGGCTGCGAACGATGGCCTCTTTGTTCTTGTAATGCAGATAGACCGCTGGACGGGACATGCCCGCGCCACGCGCTATGTCATCCATCGAGGTCTTGCGGAACCCATAGGCGGAAAAGGCCTGAAACGCCGAAGTCAGGATCGCCTTTGCCCGTGTATCATCCAGTTTTTCCGCCATGAATTGACCTCTGACAGTTTCGCGCGAAATTGTCAATTGACGCACTGACATTTTTCATCAATTATGTCAGAAACCAGCCACAGCCAAAAGAGGTACGCCATGGCGACCACGCTGACGATCAACGGAAAGCCACATCAGGTCGATCTGCCCGACGATGTCCCCCTTCTGTGGGTGCTGCGCGACGAGGTGGGCCTGACCGGAACCAAATTCGGCTGCGGTGTGGCCGCCTGCGGAGCCTGCACGGTGCAGATCGACGGCGAGGCCGTCCGCTCGTGCCAGGTTGCCCTGTCCGATGTCTGGGGCGAGGTCACCACGATCGAAGGGTTGGGGACGCCCGACAACTTGGCCACGATCCAGCAAGCCTGGGTCGACCATCAGGTCGCGCAATGCGGCTATTGCCAGTCGGGGCAGATCATGCAGGCCGCCGCGCTGCTGGCCGAAAACCCTGCCCCCTCTGACGAAGAAATCGACGAGGCGATGCAGGGCAACCTGTGCCGCTGCGGCACCTACCCCCGCATCCGCGCCGCGATCCACGACGCCGCCGCCAAGCTGAAGGAGGCC
This sequence comes from Ruegeria sp. BC2, assembly GCF_056539245.1. Taxonomy (NCBI): domain Bacteria; kingdom Pseudomonadati; phylum Pseudomonadota; class Alphaproteobacteria; order Rhodobacterales; family Roseobacteraceae; genus Ruegeria; species Ruegeria sp. BC2. The sequence goes on along the minus strand of NZ_JBQFUQ010000001.1, from coordinate 520,523 downwards.
TGATCCATGGCCAGCATCGGAAAAATCCTGCGCCGCACCTTCCTGATCGGATCAGCCGCCATCGTCGGTGGCGTGGCTTTCGGCGTCTATTACGTCAACCGCCCCGCCAAGAACCCGCTGAAACCGGGCGACGGCGAAGCGGCCCTGAACCCCTTCATCCTGATCGACCAGAACGGCGTGACCCTGTTTGCGCCCCGCGCCGAGATGGGCCAGGGCGTGAAAACCACATGGGCTGCCCTGATTGCCGAGGAACTGGACGTGGATCTGGATCAGGTCACCGTTCTGCACGGACCCGCGGCGGCGGCTTATTACAACTCGGCCCTGATCGGCGAGAGCCTGCCCAACAAGGGCTATGACGTCTCGAACTTCCAGCACAATCTGGGCGAGGCCCTTGGCGTGATCGGCAAAGCGCTCAGCCTGCAGGTCACCGGCGGCTCGACCTCGATGAAGGACGGGTTCGAGCGAATGCGCGCGGCTGGTGCCTCCGCCCGCGAGACGCTGAAACAGGCCGCCGCCGACCGACTGGGGGTGGATCGGGCTCAGTTGAAGACCGCTTCGGGCCATGTCATCGCGCCTGATGACAGCAAGATCGCCTATACCGACCTGGCTGCAGACGTGGCTCAGATGGAACCGATTGAGGCAGAGCTGCGCGACCCGTCCGAGTGGCGTTATCTGGGCCGGACCCTGCCGCGTCTGGACATGGTGGAAAAGGCTACCGGCACCGCCCAGTTCGGCGTTGACGTGCGCCTGCCCGGCATGAAATTCGCCAGCGTCCGGATGAACCCCAAGCTGGGCGGCCAGATGAACGGCTTTGACGACAGCGCCGCCAAGGCAATGCCTGGTGTCGAAAAGGTTGTCGATCTGGGCAACGGTGTTGCGGTGATCGCCACCAACACCTGGCTTGCCAACCAGGCGGTCGAGGCCATCGACGTCGATTGGGGCGAGGCCCCCTATCCGCCCGAAACCGACGCCATCTTTGCCGAGATCGCCAAGGCCTTCGACGCGGATCCGAACTCGACCATGCGCGATGACGGCGATGTCAGCATCGTTCCCGAAGACGCGACCGTGATCGACGCTGAATACACTGTCCCCTACCTGGCCCACGCCACGATGGAACCGATGAACGCCACCGCGCTGTTCACCGGCGACGCCTTGGAACTGTGGTGCGGCAACCAGGCCCCCACGCTGATCCAGTTCCGCGTTGCCAACACGGCCAGTTTGGACACCGAAGCCGTCCAAATCCACACCACCTATCTGGGCGGCGGGTTTGGTCGCCGCGGAGAGCTGGATTTCGGCGACATCGCCACCAAAATGGCCATGGCGATGCCCGGCACTCCGGTCCAGACCACCTGGAGCCGCGAAGAAGATATGCGTCACGACTACTACCGCCCCGGTGCGATGGCGCGGATGCGCGGTGCGGTTCAGGATGGCAAAGCAGTGCTCATCGATGGTGCGGTCGCCGCGCAGTCCTGCACGCAGCAAGCCGTTGAGCGCTATACCGGAATGCCCGGCGCTGGCCCGGACAAGGTTCTGGTCGAAGGGTTCTTCAACCAGCCCTACGCGGTGCCCAACTATCGCATGAGCGGCCATATCGCCGACCTGAAGATCCCGGTGGGTTTCTGGCGCTCGGTCGGCAACAGCCACAACGGTTTCTTCCACGAGACCTTCATCGACGAGATGGCCCATGCCGCCGGACGCGACCCGCTGGAGTTTCGGCTGGAGCTGATGCGCGACGAACACGCGCCCTCGGCCGGGTGCCTTGAGGCGGTGCGCGACATGTCCGGCTGGACGGGCAAGACCCCCGATGGTGTGGGCCGCGGCGTGGCCCTAACTTACAGCTTCGGCACCCCTGTCGCGCAGGTGATCGAGGTGGTCGAAGAAGACGGCACCATCCGCATCAGCAAGGCTTGGATCGCCTGCGACATGGGGCTTGCGCTGGACTCCGAAAACGTCAAGGCGCAAATGTTCGGCGGCATGATGTATGGCCTGTCGGCGGCTTGTTACGGCGAGATCACCTTCGCCGATGGCGAGGTCGAACAGATGAACTTCCCCGACTATGACGCGCTGCGCATGCACACCGCGCCGCAGGTTGAGGTTCAAGTGCTGGAAACCAACCGCTTCATGGGGGGCGCGGGTGAACCCGGCACGCCGCCCTCGATGCCGGCGCTGGGCAACGCGCTGTTCGATCTGACCGGCCAGCGCGCCCGGACTCTGCCGCTCAACAAACAGTTCAACCTGCTGGTGTGAAACGAAAAAAGACCGGCGCGGTGATTGCCGCGCCGGTCTTTTGAAGAAATCCGAGAGCCGATTGTCAAGCCGATTGCCGCACCGGCGTCGGCATTGCACTTGCCGACCAAGCCCGCACCGCGTCGCCGAAAGCCTGAAACAGAGGCCGCGACACCGGGTCATTCGCGGCATCCCATTCCGGGTGCCATTGCACCGACAGGGTGAACCCGGGCGCATCCTGGATATAGATCGCCTCGGGCGTACCATCCGGCGCGTGGCCGTCGATCACCACGCCCTTGCCCACCGTCTTGATGCCCTGCCCGTGCAGCGTATTGGTCATCACCTCACTGGCACCGAACAGGCGGTGGAACACCCCGCCCTCGGTCAGCTTGACCACATGGCGCAGGGCGAATTTCTCTTCCAGCGTGCCATCGGGCGGCATGCGGTGGTTCATCCGGCCGGGCAGATCGCGGATTTCCGGGTACAGAGTGCCGCCCATGGCCACGTTGACCTCCTGGAAGCCCCGGCAGATGCCCAGAAAGGGCTGGCCGCGTTCCACGCAGGCCCGTACCAGCGGCAGGGTGATCGCATCGCGCGCCCGGTCGAATTCGCCATGTGCGTCAGTTGCCGACTCGCCGTATTCCTCGGGGTGAACGTTGGGGCGGCCACCGGTCAGCAAGAACCCGTCGCACACCTCAAGCAACTCGGTCACGTCGACATAGCGCGGATCGGCCGGGATCAGCAGCGGCAGACAGTTCGAGACATTCGCGACCGCGTCCGAATTCATCGTCCCCCCGGCATGGGTGGGGTACTGGTCGTTCATCAGATACGAATTGCCGATGATGCCAACGACGGGTCGGGACATTGTGCTACCTTGCTGTTTTACTTGAACTGGTCGGAAATTATCCGCCCCTTCAATAACGTGCAAGAAAACACGCCCTGCACCATGGCGCAAGGACGTGTTCAGATACGCACATATTGTTCCCGATTTCCGCAGAGCGCGGGACGAATTTCCCGAAACAGGCGGCCGCGGCGGGACGGCGCTTGTGCAGATCAGGTCTCGCCGGTCAGCCCGGCGGCCTCGATCCCGGCCATGGCGGCAGCGGCGTCGTTGTCCGAGGTGTCTCCGGTTACCCCGACGGCACCGATCACTGCGCCCTTGCGGTCGCGCAGCAGTACGCCGCCCGGAACCGGAACGACCTGCCCGCCATAAACCCCGTTCACCGCAGCCATGAAATAGGCCTGCGCCTCGGCCCGCTTCATCTGGGCGGTGCCTGCCATGCCCAGCATGACCGATCCATAGGCCTTGCCATGAGCAATCGCAAACCGGCCTGGGGCGGCACCGTCCTCGCGCTCGAACGCGATGACATGGCCACCGGCGTCCAGCACCACCACCGACAGGGGTTTCAGGTCCATCTCGCGCCCTTTCTCAAGGGTTTTGCGAATGATGGTGCGGGCCTTTCTGAGTGAAACCGACATGATTTTGTCCTCTGTCTGCGGTGGTCTGTCCCGGTTCTAGCCCTGACGGGCCTTCAGTTCCAGCCGCCGCGCATGCAGGACCGGCTCGGTATAGCCCGAGGGCTGCACCCGCCCCTTGAACACCAGATCACAGGCGGCCTGGAAGGCGATGCCGTCGAACCCCGGCGCCATGGGCCGATAGGCCGGGTCGCTTGCGTTCTGGCGGTCAACCACGGCGGCCATCTTCTTCATCGCCGCCATCACCTGATCGGCGCCGATCACGTCGTGATGCAGCCAGTTGGCCAGCGCCTGGCTTGAAATCCGGCAGGTGGCGCGATCTTCCATTAGACCTACGTCGTTGATGTCGGGCACCTTCGAGCAGCCGACGCCCTGATCGACCCAGCGCACGACATAGCCCAAGATGCCCTGCGCGTTGTTCTCGATCTCGCGGGTGATTTCATCGTCGCTGAGGTTGCGGCCGCCCAGCAGCGGGATGGTCAGCAGATCGTCAAGCGTGCCGCGCGGGCCTCCAGCGGCGATCTCATCCTGACGGGCCAGAACATCCACCTTGTGGTAGTGGGTCGCGTGCAGGGTCGCTGCGGTGGGCGACGGCACCCAGGCGCAGGTCGCACCGGCCATGGGGTGGCCGATCTTGGCCGCAAGCATCTCGCCCATCCGGTCGGGCATGGCCCACATACCCTTGCCGATCTGCGCCCGGCCCTTCAGCCCACAGGCGAGCCCGATATCGACATTGCGATCCTCGTAGGACTGGATCCAGGGCGTATTCTTCATGTCGCCCTTGGGCAGCATCGGCCCGGCCTCCATCGAGGTGTGGATTTCGTCCCCCGTCCGGTCGAGGAACCCGGTATTGATGAAGGCCACGCGCGATTTCGCGGCGCGGATGCACTCCTTGAGGTTTACCGAAGTCCGGCGTTCCTCATCCATGATGCCCAGCTTCACGGTGTTGCGCGGCAGGCCCATAATGTCCTCGACCATGTCGAAGATTTCGACCGAGAACGCCACCTCTTCGGGTCCGTGCATCTTGGGCTTGACCACATAGACCGAGCCGTGGACCGAGTTGCCGCCATCGCGCTGCAGGTCGTGCATCGCGATCAGCGTGGTGCACAGCGCGTCCATCAACCCCTCGCCGATCTCGTTGCCCTCGGCGTCCAGCACGGCGGGGTTGGTCATCAGGTGGCCCACATTGCGCACCAGCATCAGCGACCGGCCCTTCAGGCTGCCGGCCGATCCGTCGGGCCGGGTAAAGGCGATGTCCTCCGCCAGTTTGCGGGTAAATGTCCGGCCGCCCTTCGTGACCTCTTCGGTCAGGTCACCCTTCATCAGGCCCAGCCAGTTGCCGTAGGCCACGACCTTGTCCTCGGCATCGACACAGGCCACCGAGTCTTCGCAGTCCATGATGGTGGACAGGGCCGACTCCAGGCGCACATCGGAAATGCCCGCCGGGTCCGAGGCGCCAATGGTGCTGGACGGGTCGATCATGATCTGGACGTGCAAACCGTTGTTCTGCAGCAGCACGAAGTCCGGGGCCTCGACCGCGCCGCCGAAGCCCACGAATTTCCCGGGATCAACCAGCGCCGGGACCAATGCGCCGCCTTCGACCTTCAGACCGGACACATCGGCCCAGCTGCCTTGGGCCAGCGGCACGGCCTCGTCCAGAAACGCCTTAGCCCACGCGATCACCCGCGCACCGCGGGCCGCGTCATAGCCGCCCTTCTGCGGCAGGTCGCCCATCGCGTCGGTGCCATACAGCGCGTCATACAGGCTGCCCCAGCGGGCGTTGGCCGCGTTCAGGGCAAAACGCGCATTGGTGATCGGCACCACCAGCTGCGGGCCGGGCGTCGCGGCAATCTCGGGGTCGACATTCGCCGTGTCGATCTGGAAATCGGGGCCTTCATCCAGCAGATAACCGATTTCGCGCAGGAACGCCTGATACTCGGTCATGTCGATGGGCTGCCCCTTGCGCGCAAGGTGCCACGCGTCGACACTGCCCTGGATATCCGAACGCTTTTGCAGCAGGTCGCGGTTTTTCGGGCCAAACTCGGACACCATCCGCGAAAGACCAGCCCAGAATGCGTCGGGCTCAACGCCGGTTCCGGGAATCGCGCGTTCCTCGATGAAATCGATCAGAACCTGATCTACGTCCAATCCGCTCCGGATAGCTCTGCCGCTCATGACTCGAATCTCCTGCCCTTCGTGTGCCGTTGTATGCAGTCATCAATTAGGGGCATTGTTTCCGATAGGCAACTTGCCGCTGCATCAATCCGCCTTTCAATTCCGCCTGAAACAGCTTCAAACCGTGCAAGGTAATGCCGCCCCGACCCGCCTGCTTGCAGCGCCACTGCGATCCTCCTAACGTCGCGCGGGAACATACCGACACGAGGCCCCAGATGCGCGACGCCGCCCCCACCACGATCTACCTGTCCGACTATTCGCCCTTAGGTTTTCTGGTCGACAGCGTTCACCTGACCTTCGATCTGGCCCCGCATGCAACGCGCGTGACATCGCGCATCGCGTTCCGGCCCAATCCGCAGGCCACCGACCGCACCTTCTTTTTGCACGGTGAAGAGCTGAAGCTGATCCGCGCCAGCATCGACGGCACCCCGATCACTCCTGACGTCACCGACAAGGGCCTGACCGCCAGCGTCCCCGATGCCCCCTTCGTCTGGGAGGCCGAGGTCGAGATCGACCCCGGCAACAACACCGCGCTGGAAGGGCTCTACATGTCCAACGGCATGTATTGCACCCAGTGCGAGGCCGAGGGGTTCCGCAAGATCACCTTCTATCCCGACCGTCCCGACGTGATGTCCACCTTCACCGTGCGCATCAACGGCGACCTGCCGGTGCTGCTGTCCAACGGCAACCCGACGGGCAAGGGCGAAGGCTGGGCCGAATGGACCGACCCCTGGCCCAAGCCCGCCTATCTGTTCGCTCTGGTCGCCGGAGACCTGGTTGCCCATTCCGACAGCTTCACCACCCGCTCGGGGCGGCATGTCGATCTAAACCTCTGGGTCCGCCCCGCGGACGAGGGTAAATGCGCCTTTGGCATGGAGGCCCTGAAGCGGTCGATGAAATGGGACGAGGATGTCTATGGCCGCGAATACGATCTGGACGTGTTCAACATCGTCGCCGTCGATGATTTCAACATGGGCGCGATGGAGAACAAGGGGCTGAACATCTTCAACTCGTCGGCGGTACTGGCCAGCCCTGAAACCTCGACCGATGCCAATTTCGAACGGATCGAGGCGATCATCGCGCATGAATATTTCCACAACTGGACCGGCAACCGCATCACTTGCCGCGACTGGTTCCAACTGTGCCTGAAAGAGGGGCTGACCGTGTTCCGCGACGCACAGTTCACCTCGGACATGCGCTCGGCCGCGGTCAAGCGCATCCATGACGTGATCGACCTACGCGCGCGCCAGTTCCCCGAGGACAACGGGCCGCTGTCGCACCCCGTGCGCCCCGAAAGCTTTCAAGAGATCAACAACTTCTACACCGCGACCGTCTATGAAAAAGGCGCCGAGGTGATCGGCATGCTGAATACGCTGGTGGGGGACGAGGCCTATTCCAAAGCGCTGGATCTGTATTTCGAACGCCATGACGGGCAGGCCTGCACGATCGAGGACTGGCTGAAAGTGTTCGAGGACACGACCGGCCGCGACCTGACACAGTTCAAGCGGTGGTACAGCCAGTCTGGCACGCCCCGGGTGAAGGTCGAGGAGGATTGGGCCGACGGCACCTATACCCTGACCCTGTCTCAGAGCACCCCAGCCACGCCCGGCCAGCCCGAGAAGCTGCCGCAGGTGATCCCCGTGGCCGTGGGCCTGCTGGGTCCGAATGGCGACGAGGTGCGCGGCACGGAGGTGCTGGAACTGACCGAAGCGCGCCAGAGCTTCACCTTCGAGGGGCTGGCCGCGCGGCCCGTCGCCTCGATCCTGCGGGAGTTCTCGGCGCCGGTGATCCTTGAACACGACCGCCCAAACGCCGAACGCGCGTTTTTGTTGGCCCATGACACTGATCCGTTCAACCGCTGGGAGGCCGGACGGACGCTGGCGCAGGATACCCTGCTGCGCATGATCACCCAGGACGCGGCCCCCGATGCCGAATACCTGGAGGGCCTGCTGGCGGTTCTGCGCGACGCCGATCTGGACCCGGCCTATCGCGCGCTGATGCTGGGCCTGCCGACCCAATCGGAACTGGCCGCCGCGCTGCACGAACAGGGCGAAACGCCCGACCCGATGGCGATCTGGCGCGCGGTCGAGACCCTGCGTCAGGCCACCGCCCAACACATGCAGGACCTGCTGCCCCGCCTGCACTCCGAGGCGCTGGTCGACGGCCCCTATTCGCCCGATGCCGAACAGGCGGGCAAGCGCGCCCTGGGCAGCGCCGCGCTGGCGCTGACCACCCGACTGGACGGCGGGGCGATGGCGGCCGAGGTCTATGCCAAGGCCGACAACATGACCCTGCAGCTCAGCGCCCTGTCCTGCCTGCTGCGTGCCGGCAAAGGTCAGGCGGAACTGGCGGCATTCTACGACCAGTGGCGCCATGACCGGCTGGTGTTGGACAAATGGTTCGGGCTTCAGGCCTCGCTGGCCGCCCCGGACGATGCGCCGCGGATCGCCCGCGCCCTGTCCGAGCATCCGGATTTCAACTGGAAGAACCCCAACCGGTTCCGTGCGCTGATGGGTGGGCTGGCAATGAACCATGCCGGGTTCCACCACGCCAGCGGCGAGGCCTACGCCCTGCTGGCCGACTGGCTGATCCGGTTGGACCCGGTCAACCCGCAGACCACCGCGCGCATGTGCACCGCCTTCCAGACCTGGAAACGCTATGACGCCGACCGTCAGGACCTGATCCGCGCCCAACTGACCCGCATCGCCGAAACCCCGAACCTGTCGCGCGACACGACCGAGATGATCTCGCGCATCCTCGGGGCATGACGGCGCCCGAGGGCTCCGGGTTCCGCTTTACCCGACACAACCGGTCGCCCCGCAGCATCGCCATTCTGGCCGCTGTCTACGCGGGGCTGCTGGCACTTGTTCTGGTTTTCGACGCGGCATGGTGGCTGATCGGGTTGCTGGCTCTGGGCACCCTGCCCGCGTTGTGGGACGTGTTGCGCGACACCGATGCCGGGCTGAACCTGGACCCGGCCAAACTGAGCTGGCATTCGGGCGCGCGGCAGGGCGAGATCGACCTGACCGAGATCGACTTCTTCCGCTTCGACACACGCTGGGACTTCTCGGTGCGTGTGTCGATCATCCTGACCAACGGCAAACGCCTGCGCCTGCCCGACGAAGCTCTGCCGCCGCACAAGCAGCTGGAACAGGCGCTGCAACAGGCTGGGTTTCGGGTTGACCGACACCATTTCACGGTATTCTGAAACGATTCACGGAATCCGCGTCGATTGATCCTGTCTGATCCATTGAAGCAGAAAGTTTAATGTTAGAATCCTTGAACTGGTCACAATTCCGGTTCAGAATTCATCGTTAGTTAACAAGTTTGTACAGTTTCGAGTGTTTTCGATGTTCCGGTCGTTCTGGGCAGGTCTTGCCCGTATCAATCCCATATCAAGTCACGTGGCTCCGGTTTCGGACGCGGGTTCCCGCTGTCTGGAAGATGTCGGGCGTCTCAATATTCCCGTTGCGGAACTGGGTGCGGCTGACCTGATCGGGCGGGACATGATCGAACGCGGGCGCCATCTTGCTCGGCAGGATCGTTGGGCCGAACTGTCAGCCGAGATCCGGGCCGCGGACCAAGCCCGGACAACAGCCCCGGACGGGCTGCCCATCGCCGATCTTCTGGCGTTTGGCGCGCGATCGGATGTTGTCCTGGCCGCCGAACACGCGCTGTCCGACGGCTGTGCGATCGCCGAGTACGACCTGCTAGGCGGTATTTCCGAGCTTGAGGGTGTGAAACAAGATCATCCCGATGATCCGATGATTGCTCTCATCGTCGCCCTGGCCCACATCGATCTGGCATGGGCGTGGCGTGGCACGGCTCTGGACGCGGCGCTGCCGCCGCTGCATCGTTCACGCTGTGCTGCACATTTCGACCGGGCCGCAGCCATCCTGCCCCAATGCCGAATGGCGCTGCCGGACAGCCCTGTGGTCGCCGCCGCCGACTGTGCCCTGCTGGCTGGTCAGCGCACCCAGCGGGCCCGGGTGGCGGATCAGTACGAACGCCTTATTTCGCTGGATCCGCGAAACCATCGACACATGCGCGCGATGGGCAGCCACCTGCTGCCGCGATGGTTCGGCAGCTATGAAGAGCTTGAGGTGCAGGCGCTGCGCAATGCCGCGAACACGCGCGACACGTGGGGTGCCGGCGGATACACGTGGGTTCAGTTCGACGCAATTGCCTTGGATGAACAAGCCTGCGCGCGGCTGGACGTCGAGTATTTTCTGGAAGGTCTGCGCGACATTGTGCAACGGATGCCGGACCAGCAAACGATCAATCTGCTGGCCTCGTATTGCGCGATCACGGTGCAGAATGGGTTCGGTCTGGATGACAAGGCCGATCTGGTCCGGTCCCAAATCCGGGAGGCCGCCCAATGGCTGATCCGCGATCATTTGACCGAACTGCACCCGCTTATCTGGGCCCACGCGGCCAACGGGTTCAACAACTCGGTCCGCGTCAACTCACCCGAGCGGTTCGCGGCACGTGGACAGCGTGACGCCTTGCGCGCCATCGGTGATCTGTTCCGCGAGGAATTGCGCAACGGGACCGACGTGACCTTCACGCCTTCAGGTCTGCAACTGACCAGCCACTGAGAATTGCGTCTCGGCACCCTTTGCCCCTTGCCCCTTGGCCTTGCCGGGCATAATACCCATGCCTGAACTTCTGCGGAAATGAGGCGCGCCATGCTCGACTTGACCTATGAACTGCCCAAACCCAAGACCATCGCCGGTGCCAAACACGACTGGGAACTGGTGATCGGGATGGAGGTGCACGCGCAGGTCTCGTCCAATGCCAAGCTGTTCTCGGGGGCATCGACCAAATTCGGGGCCGAGCCGAACTCGAACGTGTCTTTCGTGGATGCGGCCATGCCGGGCATGCTGCCGGTGATCAACGAATTCTGCGTGGAACAGGCAGTGCGCACGGGTCTTGGCCTGAAAGCGCAGATCAACCTGAAATCGGCCTTTGACCGCAAGAACTATTTCTATCCCGACCTGCCACAGGGCTACCAGATTTCCCAGCTGTATCACCCGATCGTGGGCGAAGGCGAAGTTCTGGTGGAACTGGGCGACGGCACCGCGCGCATGGTGCGCATCGAGCGTATCCACATGGAACAGGACGCAGGCAAATCGATCCACGACATGGATCCGAACATGTCCTTCGTCGACCTGAACCGCACCGGCGTCTGCCTGATGGAGATCGTCAGCCGCCCCGACATCCGCGGCCCGGAAGAGGCCGCCGCCTACATCGCCAAGCTGCGCCAGATCATGCGTTACCTTGGCACCTGCGACGGCAACATGCAGAACGGCAATCTGCGGGCCGACGTGAACGTGTCGATCTGCCGTCCGGGCGACTATGAGAAATACATGGAAACGCAGGACTTTTCGCACTTGGGCACGCGTTGCGAGATCAAGAACATGAACTCGATGCGTTTCATCCAGCAGGCCATCGAGGTCGAGGCGCGTCGCCAGATCGCCATCGTCGAGGCCGGCGGCAAGGTCGAGCAGGAGACCCGCCTGTATGACCCCGACAAGGGCGAGACGCGCTCGATGCGGTCCAAGGAAGAGGCGCACGACTATCGCTATTTCCCGGACCCCGACCTGCTGCCGCTTGAGATCGAGCAGGCTTGGGTCGATGACATCGCCGCCAAGCTGCCCGAGCTGCCGGACGAGAAAAAGGCCCGTTTCATCAACGATTTTGGCCTGACTGACTATGACGCCTCGGTGCTGACCGCCGAGGTTGAATCGGCCGTGTACTTCGAAGAGGTCGCCAAGGGTCGCAACGGCAAGCTGGCCGCGAACTGGGTCATCAACGAGCTGTTCGGCCGCCTGAAGAAAGACGACCGCGACATCACCGACTCGCCGGTTTCGCCCGCGCAGCTGGGTGAGATCATCGACCTGATCGCCTCGGACGCCATCTCGGGCAAGATCGCCAAGGACCTGTTCGAGATCGTCTATACCGAAGGCGGCGACCCGGCGCAGATCGTCGAAGAGCGCGGCATGAAGCAGGTGACCGACACCGGTGCCATCGAGGCCGCGCTAGACGAAATCATCGCTGCCAACCCGGCCCAGGTCGAGAAGGCCAAGGTGAACCCGAAACTGGCCGGCTGGTTCGTCGGACAGGTGATGAAGGCCACCGGCGGCAAGGCCAACCCCAAGGCGGTCAACCAGTTGGTTGCGCAGAAGCTGGGCCAATAAGGTCTTTCGGTTTGTACAGGCCGGGCAACTGGGTTTGCCCGGCCTGCACAAAGCTTTACCCGGAGCTCTTGACGCTTTCCGGGCCCGGGGCAGCGCTTGACTCGGGCCGCGGGTTGCGGCCTTTGTCTTGGCCAGAGAGGTGAGGTGCCATGCAGAACAGATTTGACCAGGAGCTAGAGGACCGGCTGGTCCGCTATGCGTCCATCGACAGCCAGAGCGACGAAAACTCGCGCACCACCCCCAGCACGGAAATCCAGTACGACATGCTGAACCTGCTGCGGCAGGAGCTGACCGAAATGGGCGCGCAGGATGTGACCATGACGGACTATGGCGTCGTTCTGGCCACCATTCCGGGCACCGCGCCGGGGCCGACTATCGGCTTTCTGGCCCATGTGGACACTGCACCGCAGTTCAACGCGACCGGGGTCAAACCGCGAGTCATCAAAGGCTACAATGGCGGCGACATTACCTTTCCCGACGATCCGTCACTGGTGCTGTCCCCGGCCGAGCATCCCTATCTGGCCAGCAAGGTCGGTGACGACCTGATCACCGCCTCGGGCGCCACGCTGCTGGGCGGCGACGACAAGGCGGGCGTGTCGATCATCGTGACGATGGCCCGGCACCTGCTGGCCGATCGGACGATCGCGCATGGACCGATCCGCATCGCCTTTACCCCCGACGAGGAAATCGGCCGGGGCGTAACCGAAGTGCTTCCCAAGGATCTGGGCGCCGACTTCGCCTATACGCTGGATGGTCAGCAACTGGGCGAGATCGAGTACGAGAGCTTCTCGGCTGACCGGGCGGTGATCCGGATCGAGGGCGTTTCGATTCACCCGGGCCTGGCCAAGGACAAGATGGTGAACGCGACCCACCTGGCCGCCAAGATCGTGCAGACGCTGCCGCAGGCCACCATGACCCCCGAAGTCACCGACGGGCGCGGAGGGTTCATCCACGTGACCGATATGAACGGCGGCTCGTCCGAGATGGAGATCAAGCTGATCCTGCGCGATTTCGAGATGGACGGGCTGGAAGCCAAGGGCGAACTGGTGCGCAAGGTCTGTGATGCAGTACAGGCCAGCGAACCGCGCGCCAAGATCAGCGTCGAGATCAGCCACCAGTACCGCAACATGCGCTATTGGCTGGAAAAGGACATGACACCGGTAGATCTGGCGCGCGAAGCCTGCCGCGACATGGGGATCGAGCCGGTCTCGGTTCCGATCCGCGGCGGCACCGACGGGTCGCGCCTGACCGAGTTTGGCACCCCCTGCCCCAACATCTTTACCGGGATGCAATGCATCCACGGGCCGCTGGAGTGGATCTCGGTCCAGGACATGGCGGTGGCGACCGAGCTTTGCCTGAAGATCGCTTCGAAGGCGACGCAGGGGGAAAGCCACAGTCGAGGCTGAAATTCGCCGGGGCGCGAAGTTTTCTGTTCCCCGTCCCTGACGGAACGATACATTGCCCGCCAACACCAGTTCAGGAACCATTGATGCAGCGTTACGAATACAAGGTCGTCCCGGCCCCCAAGAAAGGCACCAAAGCCAAGGGGGTCAAAACACCCGAGGGCCGGTTTGCCGTCACCATCGAGCAATTGCTGAACGAGTTGGGTGCGAAAGGCTGGGAGTACCAGCGCGCAGAGCTGCTGCCCAGCGAGGAGCGGGTCGGCCTGACCGGGTCCGCCGAAAACTGGCGCAATGTTCTGGTGTTTCGCCGTGCGGTCGAAACCGAAGTCGCCAACGACGACGTCGCCGCACTCCTGACCCCGCCAGAAGCGGATGACACTCCTCTGGCACGGCCGGTTCCTGGCCCGGACGATGCGGCTGCGGCGGGTCAAGTCGAGGCTCCGGCCCGCATCGCGCAGGATCATGACGACCCGCCGCTGACGCTGAAGCCGGGCAAGTCAGAAGATGCCCCCAAAGCGGATGCCGAGGAAGAGAAAGAAAAGCCCGACAGCTAGGCGAAGGCCCCGTCAGGCCGGCGCGGCACCATAGGCGTTTTCGGCCGGCTCGCTGGGTTGAATGTAGAAATACAGAAGGATCAGCGTACCGATCAGCGGAATCAGACCGATCAGGATCCACCAACCGGACCGCCCGGTGTCATGCAGACGCCGCACGCCCACAGCGATGTTCGGCACGATCACGCCCAGCGCCACAAGAAATGACAACGGCTGACCAGCTTCGGGCGCGAATGCGCTGAACCCCAGCAAAGGGGCCACCAACGCCCCGTCGATCAGACGAGTGACAATCAGCACCAGAAAGATCGCCAACACCCACCACCAGAACTCGGAGCGCGGCGCGCGCCCCTGAAAGGTTGCGTATTTTGACAGCACCGTACGAACGGCGTGGCTCATCTGTTCCATAGTTTCCTCCGCGCAAATCACGGGAAACATAGCAGATTATTGGAAAAAACCGACAATAATCGAAAAAGTCGGGCTGAAGGCTTCAGTCACCGATGTCCAAAGCCAGGGCGTGGATGCGCGGAACGATGTCGCCCAGGGCCTTGTGAACGGCCCGGTGGCGCGCAACGCGGGACTGCCCCTGAAACGCGGCAGCGCGAATGCGGACGTTGAAGTGGCTTTCGCCGCCTTCCTGAAACCCAGCGTGGCCGCGATGGCGTTCACTGTCATCCACGACTTCCAGCTCACGCGGGTTGAACTCGGCCTGAAGTCGCTGGCGGATTTCGTCGGTCACGGTCATTTTTACGCTCAGCGGCAATTATTTTGCCGCGCCCCTCTTCTACTTTCGATCACTTAGATTAAACTGCTGCCTCCGAGTCGAAAAGACGCGTTCATGAGGATGAGCATATGGTGAAACCAGATCCCTTCGGATTCGACATGTCGGTGTCCAGCGCCAAGAAGAAAAACCCGCGCGGGCGTCGGGGCATGTCGGGCGCGTCCGAGACCTCGACCCGGGTCTGTGACCACGAAGGATGCCAGGAAGCCGGCAAGTTCCGCGCGCCCAAGGCACCGGATGTGCTGGACGACTTTTTCTGGTTCTGCCAGCAGCACGTGCGCGAATATAACCAGAAGTGGAATTTCTTCGACGGCACCACCGAGGCCGAACTGAACGCCCAACGGTCGAAAGACAAAGTGTGGGAGCGCGAAACCAAGCCGATGGGCGATCCCGAGGCGCGGGCTTGGGCCCGGCTTGGCATCGAAGATCCGCATCAGGTTCTGGGCGAAAACGCGACCAAGAACCCCGGTCGGGCCGCAACAGGCCGTCGTCTGCCGCCTACTGAGCGTCGTGCGATCGAAATCCTCGAAGCCAAGGACACCTGGACCAAGGCCGAGGTTCGCAAAGCCTACAAAAAGCTGATCAAGGTGCTGCACCCGGACATGAACGGCGGCGACCGCAGCCAGGAAGAACAGCTGCAGGAAGTCGTCTGGGCCTGGGATCAAATCAAGGACAGCAGAAACTTCAAATAAGTTCGGCCGCCGCGGCGGACCGGTCCGTTGCTTGGGCGTATTCGGACAGGAAGACCTGCGCCTCGAACCGTTTGAGCGCCCTGCGCGCGAGGTTTGGGAACCCATCGACCAGCGCGTTCAACCGGTCCCCGAAAATGTCGGCCAGTTCCTGCAACCCGTCCGAGCTGAGCGTTGTCAGCGCCTCTTCTCCCAGAAACAGGCTTTCGGCGGGCGCACCTTCTGCGAACAGAATTTCGTGATGGTCCAGCAGGACATGCACATAGGTCACGCCATCACGCGGACGGACCCAGCGAATTCCGGGCAGGCCGACCAGATGGCAGGCCGCAACCAAGGCCTCGGACTCGCCGAACAACAATTCTACCAGCGGGCCGTCCAGCAACATGCGGTGCTGTGGAGATACCCGCAGCGGTCTGGATGGTCGGTTCGGCCCAAGCGCGCCCGGCGCAATTTCGATCGGGCAGAGATGCGGGCTTTGGTCCAGCTGATCCGTTGAAATACGCGCGGATTCCGCCCATCGAACCGGCTGCGCCCCGCGATCCATCGTAAGAACCAGATCTCCGGGTTCCAGTTGATCCACCGGCACTGGCCCGGTTGGGGTTTCAATCAGAGTACCCAAGGCAAAGCAGACGACCTCGATCTCGATGGTGATGGTCTGAAACGCCTCGCCACCGACCAGTTCCCCACCCGGGTTGAACGCGGTGCCGACACCGCGCACGACAAAAGTGTCGGTATACGTGCCGGGATCGAGGCTGTCGTAGTAGGCGGGGTCCACCTCATAGGTCCATTGCCCGCTGACCAGCGTGATTGATGCCGTACCGAACTGCGGCGGCGTCGAAATCTCCCAGAAAGTGGCAAATGGCGTCCACCCAGGGTTCGGGACACCAATTGTTCCGTCCAGCTCGCCCGTCGCCGGCAAAGGGGGCTCACCCGTCACCGTGCCTGATGTGTCCCCTGATATGGTCAGAAGGACCGCGTCAAACGGATCAATTGGGGTCGAAACCATGCAAACACCCGCCGGGTTGCGCCCTAGTACACCGCCACACCGGCGGCGATTTGCATGACAGCGCGCGTCCCGCTCAAACCAAGAACTGAAGGTATTATATTGTTTGAATTTATTTTGCCTAGTGTCGGCCCGATTGGGCGGTTTTGAGTGTTGCCCGGCGCCGAAATCCCGACCAATCCGGATTGCCAGCGAGTGTTTATTTCTTACGTCCGACCCCAACTACGCCGGTGCACACTTGGATGATCTGGGAACCGCATGGTGCGGACTTCCGGTTATCCCGCCCATCCGCGGCCGACCGCCCGTGCATAGAGCCAGTTTCAAAGAAACACCGGACTACGCGACGGCGCGAACGGCTTTCCCTTGCCCTTGTCTGCAATATGTTGCACCACACACTGGTTCAAACCCGGCAAAACGGGCCAAAGGATAAGGACAAGGCGCATGGCTGACGGATCGACCGATATCAACGCAAAACCCACCGAAGAGATCTCGGTCCGTGACGTGTTCGGGATCGACAGCAATATGTCCGTCAAAGGGTTCGCCGAAAGCAGCGACCGCGTGCCGGCAATCGACCCTACTTACAAATTTGATCCCGAAACCACGCTGGCAATTCTGGCCGGGTTCACCCACAACCGCCGGGTGATGATCCAAGGCTATCACGGCACCGGCAAATCGACCCATATCGAGCAAGTCGCTGCGCGACTGAACTGGCCTGCCGTGCGCGTCAATCTGGACAGCCACATCAGCCGGATCGACCTGATCGGCAAGGATGCGATCAAGCTGCGCGATGGCAAACAGGTGACCGAGTTCCACGAGGGCATCCTGCCCTGGGCGCTGCGCAACCCGGTGGCCATCGTGTTCGACGAATACGACGCCGGCCGCGCCGACGTGATGTTCGTGATCCAGCGGGTTCTGGAGCATGACGGCAAGCTGACCTTGCTGGACCAGAACGAGATCATCACGCCGAACCCCTATTTCCGCCTGTTCGCCACCGCCAACACCGTGGGCCTTGGTGACACCACCGGCCTGTATCATGGCGTTCAGCAGATCAACCAGGCCCAGATGGACCGCTGGTCGCTGGTGGCGACGCTGAACTACCTCAGCCACGACGCCGAGGTGATGATCGTTCTGTCAAAGGCACCGCACTACAACACCGAAAAGGGCCGCAAGACCGTCAGCCAGATGGTCACCGTTGCCGACCTGACCCGGACGGCGTTCATGAACGGCGATCTGTCGACCGTGATGAGCCCGCGTACCGTTATCAACTGGGCGCAGAACGCCGAGATCTTCCGCGACGTGGGCTACGCCTTCCGCCTGTCTTTCCTGAACAAATGCGACGAGTTGGAACGGCAGACCGTTGCCGAGTTCTATCAGCGTTGTTTTGACGAAGAACTGCCGGAAAGCGCGGCCAGCGTGAGCCTGGGTTGATGGCATCGATTGCGCCCAGATCGGGCGCAACGCCCCCGGCGGGGACATCGGGGGCCAGATGAAGACGGGGTCCGGCCACTTTAACCGGGCGTCGGGCCTAAGGGCGTGAGTGAGGGCTGATAGATATGGCGCAGAAGAACGACAACCCTGCTGATCCGTTCAAGAAGGCTCTGGCCGAGGCGACCAAGGTCATGGCCGATGATCCCGAGTTGTCGGTAAGCTATTCCGTCGACCCGTCGGGCCTGTCCGGAGACTCGATGCGCCTGCCGCAGGTGTCACGCCGAATGACACGCGAAGAGGTTCTTTTGGCGCGGGGCACCGCAGATGCCCTGGCGCTGAACCGTCGCTACCATGACGATGCGACGCATGCACGATATGCGCCTCCGGGAGATATGGCGCGCGACCTCTATGAAGCGATGGAAACCGCCCGGTGCGAAGCGATGGGCGCCCGGGACATGCCCGGCACGGCTTCGAACATTGACGTCAAGATCGGCCACGAGGCGTTGCGGCGCGGATATGACCAATGCAAGCAACCCTCGGAGGCACCGCTTGCGGTGGCGGCGGGTTATCTGATCCGTCATCTGGCGACCGGGCGTGATCTGCCCGCTGCAGCCGAGAACGTCATGAACCTGTGGCGCGGATTCATCGAGGAACAGGCCGGCGGGGTGTTGGAGAATCTCGACGAGGTGCTCTCGGATCAGGCCGAATTCGCCAAATTCGCCCGCCAGATGATCAAGGATCTGGGCTATGGTGACCAGTTGGGTGACGACCCGGACGAACTGGACGAAGATCAGGAAGATCAGGCCGAGGAAGACGCCGAAGAACAGCCCGATCCGGACAGCACCGGCCAGGACGACCAAGACGAACAGAACGCCGACGCGACGCCCGAGCAAACTCAGGAAGAGCAACAGGATCAGTCTCAGGCGCAGGTCTCGATGGACGAGATGGCCGAGGACGAGATGGGTGAAGAAGCCGAGATGCCCGAGGGCGAAGCGCCTTTGGAGCCGCCTGCCCCTCCGCCCGCCTCCGAGGCCGATCCGGACTACATGGTCTACCTGAACACACATGACGAAGAGATTGCGGCCGAGGACCTTGCCGAACCCGCCGAACTGGAACGGCTGCGCGCCTATCTGGATCAGCAGCTCGAGCCGCTGAAGGGCGCTGTAAGCCGCTTGGCCAACAAGCTGCAGCGCCGCCTTCAGGCACAGCAGAACCGCAGCTGGGAGTTTGACCGCGAAGAGGGCATTCTGGATGCCGGTCGGCTGGCGCGGGTGGTAGCCAACCCCACGACACCGCTCAGCTTCAAGGTCGAGAAGGATACCGAGTTCCGCGACACCGTGGTGACGCTGTTGCTGGACAATTCTGGCTCGATGCGTGGACGGCCGATTTCCATTGCAGCGATCTGCGCCGATGTTTTGGCCCGCACGCTGGAACGGTGCAACGTGAAGGTCGAGATCTTGGGCTTCACGACGCGGGCATGGAAGGGTGGACAAGCGCGTGAGGCGTGGCTCAACGACGGCAGACCGCAGCAACCCGGCCGCCTGAATGACCTGCGCCACATCGTCTACAAGGGCGCCGACGCGCCTTGGCGCCGCGCACGGCCCAACCTTGGCCTGATGATGAAAGAAGGCCTGCTGAAGGAAAACATTGACGGCGAGGCGCTGGAATGGGCGCACCGCCGGATGCTGGCGCGTCGTGAACAGCGCAAAATCCTGATGGTGATCTCGGATGGCGCTCCGGTCGATGATTCAACGCTCAGCGTGAACCCCGCCAACTACCTTGAGAAACATCTGCGCGACGTCATCGCCATGGTCGAAAAGCGCAAGATGGTCGAGTTGCTGGCCATCGGCATCGGCCACGACGTCACCCGCTATTATGATCGCGCGGTCACGATCACCGATGTCGAACAGCTGGCAGGAGCGATGACCGAGCAATTGGCCGCGCTGTTCGACAGCGACCCGCGCGCGCGGGCCCGCGTGATGGGCATGAAAAAGGCCGGCTGAGGCCGGTCTTGCCTCTAGCGGGAGCATTTCAAAGATAGGTGAAGGCAGGCGAACAAGACCTGTAGCGAGCCGAAGGAGAAGCAGATGTTCCAGTCTTTCGAAGTCACGGCGCGGCCCGAACAGGGGCCGCCACGTTTGGCGGCGTTGCGCAAAGAATTGGAGCGCGAAGGACTGGATGGCTTCATCGTCCCGCGTGCCGACGCGCATCAGGGCGAATATGTGGCCGCCCGCGACGGGCGGCTGGCATGGCTGACCGGATTCACTGGTTCTGCCGGGTTCTGCGCAGCGCTGCGAAACGTGGCCGGCGTATTTGTGGACGGACGGTATCGCACTCAGGTCAAGGCGCAGGTGGCGTCCGATTTCACGCCGGTACCGTGGCCCGACGTAAGCCTTTCGGCGTGGTTAAAGCAGCAGCTGCCCGATGGAGGGAAGGTGGCGTTCGATCCGTGGCTGCATTCCGCCGGACAGATCACCGCAACCCGGGCCGAGCTGCAGAATAGCGGGATCGAATTGGTTCCTTCAGACAATCTTGTGGACCGCATCTGGTCCGACCAGCCACCACCGCCGATGAACCCGGTCAAGGTGCACCCGCTGGAATTTGCAGGCGAAAGCGCCGAAAGCAAGGTCTCGCGGCTGGCTTCGGCGCTGGCTCAGAACGGGAGGTCGGCTGCCGTCATCACGTTGCCGGACTCGATCATGTGGCTGCTGAACATCCGCGGGTCAGACATTCCGTATAACCCGGTTGCGCATGGATTTGCGATTTTGCAGGCCGACGGGCACGTGGACCTGTTCATGGCCGCTAAAAAGCTGAAGGGGATGGACGAGCATCTCGGGCCGCGGGTTTCGATCCACGAACCCGACGCGTTCCTGAACGCTGTTGCGGCGCTTGAGGGCGCGGTGCAAGTGGACATGGGAACTCTGCCGCAAGCCGTTGCCGATGTGCTTGGCGACCGGGCTGTGGACGGTGGCGATCCCTGCGCCCGGCCGAAGGCCTGCAAGAACGAAGCCGAAATTGCCGGCAGCGCCGCCGCGCATCTTCGTGACGCCGCCGCCGTCATCGAAACTCTGTGCTGGCTGGATGCCCAACCCCCCGGCAGCGTGACCGAAACGCGGGTGGTCACACGGCTGGAGGAGAACCGGCGGCGCGACAATGCGTTGCAGGATATCTCGTTCGACACCATTGCGGGCACCGGGCCAAACGGCGCCATCATGCACTATAGAGTGACCGAGGAAACCGACAGCCGGCTTGAGGACGGTCATATTCTGGTTCTGGACAGCGGCGGGCAGTATCTGGATGGCACCACGGACATCACCCGGACGATCCCCATCGGCACGGTGGGAGACGAGGAAAAAACCTGCTTTACCCGGGTTCTGAGGGGAATGATCGCGATGTCGCAACTGCGCTGGCCCGTTGGTCTGGCCGGTCGAGACATCGAGTGCATCGCCCGGGCACCTTTGTGGGCCGCGGGCCAGGATTTCAATCACGGCGTCGGCCACGGTGTCGGCGCATACCTGAGCGTTCACGAAGGGCCACAGCGCCTGGCGCGGGTCAGCCACGTTCCGCTCGAGCCCGGGATGATCCTGTCGAACGAACCGGGTTACTACCGCGAAGGTGCCTTCGGCATTCGGATTGAGAACCTGCTGGTTGTTGAGGAGGCCCCCGCCCTACCCGGCGCAGACCCCGAGCGCGCGATGCTGTGCTGGCGGACACTGACATATGTCCCCATCGATCGACGCCTGATCGTCGTCGACATGCTGACCACTGCCGAGCGTGATTGGTTGAACGCGTATCACCGGGACGTGGCGGAAAAAGTCCGGCCAAGACTGTCACATGCCGCGCAACTGTGGTTGGATGCCGCAACCGCGCCCTTGTGACACCCGTTTGTCACATATTATGGGCATAGGCGAAGGCCTGACCACAACGAGGCCGCGACGACGAGGGAAGGAGCAGACATGACAGACTACATCAAGATCCGCAAAGCACCTGGCAAGTGGTGCGTCAGGTCCGGTGGCGCGATTCTGGGCGAAACGACCAACGCCCTGGAACTGTTGGAAGGCGATCTGGCTCCCGTCATCTACTTTCCACGCGCAGACATCGCGATGGCCTTTCTGGACAAGACCGACAAGTTGACCCATTGCCCGCACAAAGGCGATGCTACGCACTACTCGATCGTCAACAAGTCGAGCGTGACGCAGAATGCGGTCTGGAGCTATGAAGATCCAATTCCCGCCGTTGCCGAAATCAAAGGCTACCTTGCTTTCTACCCGCTGGAATCGGTGAAGGTCGAACAGATTTGAGGGCTGGACAAACCTGGCCCTCAACTACGTCTGTCAGAAACTGTAGCTGTATCCGAGAATGAGCGAGTGCGAAGAGTAGCGGCCATTCGCGAGATCTGTCGGGATGAACACTTGGGTCGTGGTGAAATCAAGATCGCCGGTCGTCTTGTAGCGGTACCCGATGTCAATGTTCCCGCGTTCCCCTACCTGAAAGCGTCCGCCAAACCCCAATTGCCCCGCAATGGCGGTGTCACTGTCATCGACCAATGTGACGCCAGCACCAGACTGACCGTCATGGGACACGCGCGCAAACCCGAGCCCGCCACCAACATAGGGCTTGAACCTGCCCTGAACCGGGACGTCATACCAAAGGTTTGCCATCCCGAAGGTCGCATCAAAGCTTCCGTCATACTGAGTAAACGGGCGGCCGATTTCCTTGGTATCATTCGAAGCATATGAAAGTTCGAACTCGGCCCGCAGATTTGGCGCGACACGCAGTCCGACGGCCAGACCGTAGGTTACACCATTGTCGGTTGTGATGGTGCCTTGGCCAACCACGACCGAAGGAACTGTCTGGAAATAATCAAAATCATAGTCGCCCATATCGGTGATACCGAGAAATCCGGTCACGTACGGAGCCTCCTGCGCCCGCGCGGGGACAGCACCAATCATCGAAACCGCAACCACCACAGTCAGCAAAGAAATCCGTTCGAAAGACATGTTCAGACCTCCATAAAAGTGACTATCAAGGATAATCCTTCAATCAGGCTAGAATGTTCTCACCTTTTGACAAGGTGTCAAAATCAAAGAGAAACTCTCAGTGGCTGGCCTGCCACTGCTTCGTCATGAGTGTTCCTCGGCCGCTGTTGCGGCCAGTGCACGGTTGTACGCCTTCAATGCGTCCACGTGGTACAAGGCTCCGACCGGGTTTTCGACCCCGTCGTCATCCCGAACAACCACCGGGAGCCAGGTGACTCCGTCTCGATCGAAATACGGCATTGCCGCCTCGAGGGTTGCGCTGGCCCGGACGCACAGGCCCTGCTCGATCATCTCCTGAACCTCCTCCCTGCTTGCCGTATTCGGATCTCCCAGCGGGCGCATCACGGCCCCGGCGCGCAGCATCGCCAGCAAATAAGCCTGTGGCCCGGCGGCCAGGTGTACCCCCCGGCGCTCGAGCTGGGTCAGGAAGAAGGACCGGTCCACAAGGCGCGAGGCCAACGCCGTGGACATGGACACCGAGACCATCACGGCAAGGCCGATCTGCCAGTCTCCGGTCAGTTCGAACACAATCAGCGTGGTCGAGATCGGAGCGCCCAGAACCGCCGCCGCGACAGCACCCATGCCGGCAAAAGCATATAGCGTATGCGTGCCCGACACGCTTGGCAGAAAGCCTGTGGCGATCAGGCCAAAGGCAAGGCCAGTCAGCGCGCCGATCATCAACGACGGAGAAAATACCCCTCCGCCCATACGACCACCCATGGTTATGGCCACTGCCACGGTTTTCATCACTGCAAACAGTATGGCCGTAGTCAGCACCAGATCTCCGGTCAGGGCACGGATGGTCGTCTCGTATCCGACGCCGATGATATGCGGAAACCACACCGCCAGCACGCCCAGCATCGCGCCGGACACGGCGGGTCGCAGCCAGCGCGGCAGCGACAGGCGCGCCTGCACGTGATTGCCGAAATCTTCGGCAAAAAAGATCGACCGCATCAGCAGAAGCGAGACCAGCCCGCAGATCAGCCCAAGGATCAAAAAGGCCGGAAGTTCGACGTAGAATTGCAGGGATCCGGGCGTATCCAAGACAAACTCTGTCACATCGCCATATGCCAGCCGGTTGATGACAGTGCCGGCCACCGACGCGATCACGATCGGTGCAAATGCGTGGACTGCAAAATGGCGAAGCACGACTTCCAGCGCGAACAGCGCTCCGGCGATCGGGGCGTTGAAGCTGGCCGATACAGCGGCGGCCACGGCGCAGCCCAGGAGGTCGCGGCCGGTTATTCCATCCGCGTTGATACGCTGGCACACCCAGGTTGAAATCACGCCGGCCATGTGCACGACAGGTCCTTCCCGGCCCGTCGACCCGCCCGTGCTGAGCGTGATCAGCGAGGCAAAAAACGACGCGACCCCTGCTTTGGTTTCGACCCGGCCATCACTGATCGCGGATCCTTCGATCACATCGGCGACAGACCGAACTCTCCCGTCATCGGTAAAGCGGTGCAGGATGATCCCGACGACCAGCCCTCCAACCGTGGGGATCGCCAAAATCCAGGCCCAGTGCAGCTTCTCGGCAAAGCTGTGCAGAAACAGGATGTCGTCGGTCTGATAGACCAGCGCTTGCAGGGCCGCGATCCCCTTGCGAAATCCCAAAGCCATGAAGCCCGCCGTGATCCCGATCACCAGCGCGATGAACCAGAACTGGATCTGGCTTGGCCCGCGGTGCCGCAGTACCCGCCACGCGTCCTTGAGCGCGGCCAGGGCCTGGTTGAGCTGAGTGCGCAGGACGGTTCGGGTTGATTGTGTCATGGGGCTTTGTGGATAAACAGGTATCCCTTACTAAGCCACGCCGGGCGCTTAGAAAAGTCGGCTGACAAGATATTGAAGGCAAGTGTCGCCGCCCGGCTGCATCAGGCTTGCAACAACGAACGGGCGGCCGCGCGGGCTTCATCCGTGATGACGTCGCCCGAGACCATGCGTGCGATCTCGTCGATCCGGTCCGGTTCGGACAGCGGCAGGACAGTGGACAGGGTCTGCCCGTCGGTCACGTGCTTCTGAACCCGCCAGTGATGCGCCGCGCGGGCCGCGACCTGCGGAGAATGGGTTACCACCAGCACCTGCCCGCCCTGCGCCAGCGCAGCAAGCCTGCGGCCCACGGCGTCCGCGGTGGCGCCGCCCACCCCGCGGTCGATTTCGTCAAAGATCATTGTCCGGGTGCTGTCATCGCCCGACAGGCACACCTTGAGCGCCAGCAGAAAGCGGCTGAGTTCTCCGCCCGACGCGATCTTGTTCAGCGGCCCCGACGGCGCACCCGGGTTGGTGGCCACGGTGAACGCCACGGCGTCCTGCCCATCGGGTCCGGGTTCAGCGGGCGTGATCTGGGTTTGGAACACCGCGCGCTCCATCTTCAGCGGCGCAAGCTCGGCCATCACCGCCGCGTCCAGCCGACCGGCGGCCTCACGCCGCAGGGCGCTGAGTGCCTCGGCGGCCGCGTCATAGGCGGCCTGCGCGGCCTGAACCGCAGCGCGACGGTCGGCCAAGTCGGCGTCTCCGGCCTCAAGCTGGCCCAGACGGGCGCGCAGCGTGTCAGCGTAACCGCTCAGATCATCGGGGGCCACGTCATGTTTGCGGGCCAGCGCGCGGATGGCGAACAGACGTTCCTCGGTCTGCTCCAACTCGGCCGGGTTGAAGTCAAGCGCCTCAAGGCATGCGGTCACGCCGTCCTGCGCCTCGCCCAGTTCAATCAGGGCGCGCCCCAGGGCGGCGATCGGCTCGTCCAGTTGGCCCTCGGCCCGGTCGGCGACACCTTCCAGCCAGCGCACGGCATCCGCCAGCGCACCTTCGGCCCCGTCACCGCCCAGCAGGGCAAAGGCACGAGCCACGTCGTCGCGGATGCGCTCGGCCCCCTGCATCATCCGGCGGCGCGCGTCGAGTTCGGCGTCCTCGCCCGGCTGCGGATCAAGTTTGTCGAGTTCGGCCACGGAATGCCGCAGAAATTCTTCTTCGCTGCGCACGGCGGCCACGGCGGCCTCGGTCTCGGCCAGGGCCTTGCGGGCCCGCGCCATCTCGGTCCAGGTGGCGCGTACGGCGGTCAATTGCGGCTCGGCCCCCGCATAGACGTCCAGCATGCCGCGATGGCCGCGCGGGTTCAGAAGGCCCCGGTCATCATGCTGTCCGTGCAGTTCGACCAAGGTTTCCGACAGCGCCCGCAGCACCTCGCCCGAGCAGCGGCGGTCATTGACCCAGGCGGTTTTGCGCCCCTCGGCAGTGTTGACGCGGCGCAGGATCAGTTCCGACCCGCCGGGCAAACCGGCCTCGGTCAGGATCGCATGGGCGGGATGACCCTCGGGCAGTTCGAACTCGGCCACGACCTCGCCCTGCGCGGCCCCCTGCCGGACCAGTTCGGCCCGACCGCGCCAGCCCAGCACAAAGCCCAGCGAGTCGAGCAGGATCGACTTGCCCGCCCCCGTCTCGCCGGTCAGCGCGTTCAAGCCCGGCTGAAAGGTCAATTCCAGCCGGTCGATGATCAGCATATCGCGGATATCAAGGGCGCGCAGCATCGGGTCGTCAGCGTCCCAAGCCTGTGACCATGGCGATTACAACCACTGGCCCTTGATCGTCTGGCGGTAGATCGTGCTGAGCCAGTTGTTGCCGCGGCTCTTTAGTTCGAGCCCACGCGAGGTCAGCAGCTTGTAAGCCGCGTCGTACCATTCAGACGACTGGTAGTTGTAGCCCAGAATCGCGCCGGCCGATTGAGCCTCGTCGACCAGACCCAAGGCCAGATAAGCCTCGACCAAGCGGTACAGCGCCTCGGCTGTGTGGCTGGTGGTCTGGAAATCCTCGACCACGACACGGAAACGGTTGATGGCCGCGGTATAGTGATCCTGACGCAGGTAATAGCGCCCAATCTCCATTTCCTTGCCCGCCAAATGGTCGAAGGCCAGATCGAATTTCAGCACCGCCGAGGTGGCGTATTCGCTGTCGGGATAGACCTCGATCACGGTGCGCAGCGCCTGCAATGCCTGGAAGGTCAGACCCTGGTCGCGGCCGACCTCGTCGATCTGGTCATAGTAGCTGAGCGCCAGAAGGTACTGCGCATAAGCTGCGTCTTCGTCGGTTGGGTAGAAGTCGATATACCGCTGCGCGGCGGCGCGGCTTTCTTCATACTCCTTGTCCGAGTGGAACGCGAAAGCCTGCATGATCAGTGACCGCTTGGCCCAGTCGGAATAGGGATAAAGCCGTTCGACTTCGGAAAAGTACCAGGCCGCATCTGCGGGACGATTCTGCGCAAGCTCGTATTCGCCACGGGTGTAGATCTGCTCGGGCGTAAAGCCTTCAAGGTTCTGGGACTTGTCAGCGCCCTTGTTACCAAACAGGCCACCCGCGTTGCCGCAGGCCGTCAAAGTAGCTGCCAGAAGAATCGCGCCCGCAAGCCTGACTGCCGCTTTGGTGCCAACCATACCGCCCATCCTAGTCGTCTTGTCTCTTTGGGTAACCCCGGATTGAGCTTTGGTCTAGCACATAAAATTCCGGTGCAAAACGCCTTATCGGCCCCGCGACCGATTTGTCGCCGGGCCGTGCCGGATCAGGCAACTTCGGGGATTTCGTCCCAGACCAACCCTTGCCCGGGAAGTTGTGCGGCTTGCTCAGGCGTGCACAGCACCGGACGCACGGCGCCAGGCGTCTCGAACAGCTTGCGCAGCAATGTGTTGGTCATGGCATGGCCGGATTTCTCGCCGACGAAGTGACCAAAGATCGGGCCGCCGGCCAGATACAGGTCTCCCAACGCGTCCAGCATTTTGTGGCGCACGGCTTCATCCTGGTGACGGAAGCCACCCGGTGTCAGCACCTCGGCCCCTTGAACAACAACCGCATTCTCCAGAGTGCCGCCCAAGGCCAGACCGTTTTCGCGCATCGCCTCGACATCGGTTCGGCGGCAGAAGGTCCGGCAGTCGGACAGTTCCCGAGCAAACGACCCGTTGCGCATATCCAGGATCTTCGACTGGCTGCCGATCGCAGTGTCTTCGAAATCGATGTGGAACTCGATGATCAAACCGTCAGCCGGCCGGATCGAGGCACGGGCACCTTCCCGCTCGGCCACGACCGGCTTGAGGACCTCATACGCCAGAACCGGGCTGGCCTGACGGCGGACACCCTTGGCGATGATACCGCGCACGAAGTCGATCGAAGAACCGTCCATGATGGGAACTTCGGGTCCATCAATCTCGATCAATGCGTTGTGGATCCCGCACCCTGCCAGCGCGGCCATGATGTGCTCGACGGTCGACACCGAAACGCCGGCGTCATTGACCAGGCGCGTACATAGTTGGGTTCTTTCGACCACATCGTAAATGGCCGGGATCAACGCATTGCCCAGTTCGATATCGGTCCGCTTGAACCAGATCCCGTGACCGGCAGCTGCCGGTTTCAGAACCATCGTCGCGGGCTTGCCGCTGTGCAGGCCCACGCCTTTGAACGTGATCGAAGATTTGAGCGTCTGTTGCAAATTGAACCTCGGTGAGCGGTGTCCAGCCTTTTCCGGCTGTGTTGCACCCTCAGTTAAGGAAGCGCGGGTCAAGGCTCAACTCACTCTTTGTAACTGAATGAAACAGTTCTGCAACAGATCGGCAAAACCCTGCTTACTGGCACTTAAACGTTTGCATCAAAAGGAAAAAGGGCCGCCTTTCGGCGACCCCGTGAGTGGATATTGTTACCGCGATCAGTTGGCCTGACGGCGCAGAAAAGCCGGAATTTCGATCCGCTCCTGCTCGGGATCGACCTCTTCATGCGAGGGTGCCGTAGCGTCAGTCTGGCGCATCGCAGGCTGTTGCCGGGCCGGTTGAGCGGGGGTATCCGGGGCGTGCCCAGTCATCCGGTCGATCAAACGGTTGAACCCGAACCGCGGCCGTTCCTCGGCGGCGGGCTGGCGCTGCGGCGCCGGTTCCTGCGGGCGCGACGCGGTCAGACGCTGGGCCGAAGTCGGTACATTCTGAACAGCTGCCTGCAGCCGTTCCAGCGCGGCAGGCGAAGGCGTTCCAGGAGTATGCGGCACCTGTTGCGGCTGATAACTTTCCGCCGGGCGTTCGGCCGGCTCGGGCTGCGGATCGAACTCGCCGCTGCGTGGCTGATAGGCCGGAGGAGGCAGCCCGTCGTCATCGTCCTCGACAGCCTCATCCGCGCCTTGACCGAATTGCAAAGTCGTGTGCGAAGGCTCTTCGGCCGCTTCAAACAGAGACGGTTCGCGCGGAGCTTCGGGCTGCGGAGCCGGTTCAGCAACTTCCGCCGCGACCGGAGCCGGCTGTGCTGCTTCTTCTTCCGCCGATACGGTACGGGTCAGAGGAGCGGACATGGACCGGCGCGGAGCCGGTGCCTCTGAGCCGCTTTCGCTGGCGTCGATGCCGGTTGCCACGACCGACACGCGCATCTTGCCTTCCATCTCGGGGTCCAGAGTGGATCCGACAATGATGTTGGCCTCGGGGTCCACTTCCTCGCGGATGCGGTTGGCGGCTTCGTCCAGTTCGAACAGAGTCAGGTCATGGCTGCCGGTGATGTTGATCAATACGCCCTTGGCGCCCTTGAGGCTGATTTCGTCCAGCAGCGGGTTGGCGATGGCCTTTTCCGCGGCCTGGATGGCGCGATCTTCGCCCTCGGCCTCGCCCGTACCCATCATGGCCTTGCCCATCTCGTCCATCACCGCGCGGACGTCGGCGAAGTCGAGGTTGATCAGGCCCGGACGCACCATCAGGTCGGTCACGCCCTTGACGCCCTGGTACAGCACGTCATCGGCCATCGAGAAGGCCTCGGTGAACGTGGTCTTTTCATTGGCCAGACGGAACAGGTTCTGGTTCGGGATGATGATCAGTGTATCGACGACCTTCTGCAACGCCTCGACGCCGTCCTCGGCCTGGCGCATCCGCTTGGCGCCTTCGAACTGGAACGGTTTGGTCACTACGCCCACGGTCAACACACCCAGTTCACGCGCAGCCTGCGCGATGATCGGAGCGGCGCCGGTGCCGGTGCCCCCGCCCATGCCGGCGGTGATGAAGCACATATGCGCGCCGGCCAGGTGATCGACGATCTGTTCGATGCTTTCTTCGGCGGCGGCGGCGCCGACCGATGCGCGGGCGCCTGCGCCCAGACCCTCGGTTACCTTGATGCCCAGTTGCACCCGCGCCGACGAGCGGCTTTGCTGCAGTGCCTGCGCGTCCGTGTTGGCTACCACGAAGTCAACGCCGTCGAGTTGTTTTTCAATCATGTTGTTGACGGCGTTTCCACCTGCACCGCCTACGCCAAATACCGTAATCCGAGGCTTGAGTTCGTCGTGCCCGGGCATCGAAAGATTCAATGTCATGCTCTGTCCGCCTGTATTTATGATCCCGCAAAGCGGTGTTTTTCTTGCCTATCCGCTTGTGATTCTACCTTTCCAAACGTCAAACGTCACGCCAAAAATCGCGTGAATCCACAAAATATGGAAGAAATAAGGCGGTTTTTCGCGGCATTTCGCCCGACTGCGCAAATCTAGCGGTTCAGGGCGGACAGACCACCACACACGCGAAAACCCCCAGCCTGATTTGGCGGGTGCGATGCTGGACATCCTGTTCAAACTGCGGCTGACTGCTCGGGTCCTGCCGACGAGCCTCTGACGGGCCTTGTTGATATTCTGAGGGATAAATCCCTGCACCGCAACCGGAATTTTCAGCTGACGGGAACGGAAGGACAATCCAGGCCGTCGTCCGAAAATCCGCTGACTTCCTGGATTTCGCCATCCCCCAGCCGCGCGATCCTGACCAGCAACCGCCCATCATGCTCGAATGGCCACCAGCATACCGGGCCGGGCTCGGTGTCATAGAGGAAACACAGCTTGCCGTCAGGCGTCGTGATCTGTCCATAGACACAGCCCTCGCCCTCTCGCCGCCAGACCGAGCGGGTTGGGCTGAGGAACTCCTCGGTGCCGACAAGCATACCGCTGGTCAATTCGTGGAACGTGACGGTCTTTCCGACCACCGCGTCCAGGAATGCTTCGGGCGAGATAAGGGTCTGCGCGACAGCCGCAGCCGGAACCCAGGCTGCGCAAAACACCGCAGCCCGAAGCAGGAACCTACCAGTTGTCACGGAACCAACGCACGGCACGCTTGAATGGCCGTGCTGCGTAGGTATCGACCGGGATTTCAAAGTCCCACCATTCATCCTGCGGATGCGCCGCAAACAGCGCAAGACCAACCGCCGACGAGAACCCCGGGCCTGTCGCAGATTGCGGCAACCCATGCACACGCAGCGGTCGGCCCAGACGCACCCGCTGACCTAGTATCCGGCTGGCCAGCCCATCCAGACCGGGGATCTGACTGGCTCCACCGGTCAAAACGATCTGTTGGCTTGGCATATGTTCGAACCCTGCAGCGTCCAGCCGAACGCGGACTTCCTCGAGGATTTCCTCGACTCGCGGGCGCATGATGCCGATCAGCTCGGCACGGCTGACGGTACGCCGGTCGTGTTCCCAATCCCCGGTGTCGCCGCCAATGTCGATCATGTCGCGGTCATCGGCTCCGGTGGCGTGAACCCCGCCATTGAAGGTCTTGATCCGCTCGGCAACCGAGGCGGACACACCAAGCCCCATCGAAATGTCACTGGTGACATGATCACCGCCCATGCGGACGCTGTCGGCATAGATCATGTGCTTTTTGATGAAGATCGAAACGCCGGTGGACCCACCGCCCATGTCGATACAGGCCGCTCCAAGTTCCTGTTCGTCCTCTACCAGCGCAGAAATCCCCGACACATAGGCTGAGTTCGCGATGCCAGCCAATTCTAGGTCGCACCGCTTGACGCAACGAACGATGTTCTGAATCGCCACCGCATCGACCGTCAACATGTGCATGTCGACCGCAAGCGTCTGACCCATCTGCCCCCGCGGGTCGATCAAGCCAGATCGGTTGTCCAGAGCGAAGTTCACAGGTTGTGCATGCAGCACCTCGCGCCCTGCCCCATAGTCCGGGACATCGCAGGCGTTCAGGACACGACCGATCTCGGCCTCGGTCACCAGCTGACCGTCCAGATCCACCTGCGCATCCAGCCCATAAGACCGAGGGTTTGCCCCCGAGAAACAGGCGATCACATGGTCTACCCGGATATCGGCCATCTTCTGAGCAGCCTGCAGCGCGGTGCGGATGGCGCGCTCGGTTTCCTGCATGGCCGTGATCTCACCAAAGCGCACCCCGCGCGATCGGGTCGTCGCCGCACCGATCACCCGGAACCCGGTCTGCCCGGCCATGGACCCGATCGAGTTGTCCTCGCTGAGCCGCGCCGACCCATCAAACCGCAGAACAAGACAGGCGATCTTGGAACTTCCGACATCCAGGATCGCAACGACACCGCGTTGCATGGCCTGCCTGCGCATCTGGCGCATTGCGCGTTGAGACTGGTAGAGATCCGTCATCATCGTATTACTGCCCGTTACCCATAGTCACTTTTGTATTCCACCAGTCTGCGCTGGCGGCTTCTGTCATCCGAATGGTCGGCCGCGCCCCTATGCGCATATCGACCACGGCAACATCCCGTTCCAGAAGGTCCTGCACCTCGTTCACCGCCAGAACACGCTCGAGCGCGCGCACCGGACGTTCCGTCGGCAGCATGACCCGTTGGCCTCGGTCCAGAACCAGGTCCCAGCGCCGCTCGCCGACGCGGACCAGACCGCGCACCCGGCTGCCCAGGCTGCGCGCAGTGGCCAGAAGCTCCAGCGCCTCGGCCACATGCTGATCTGCACCCTGACCGGCAATCAGCGGAAGATCGGAGCGCTCGGTCCGAGCCGCGATCTCGGCCACGTGGGTGCCCGTTTCGTCCAACAGCTGGATGCCTTCACGGGTGCGCCAGACGATCACGGGCTGACGTTCGACAACATCGACCTGCAGAATGCCGCCCGGACGGATCCGCACGGTCGCCGATTTGACCGGGTCCAAGCCGGTGATCGTGTCCCGGATCTGCTCGACATCCAGATCCCAGGAGCTGAGCGGGAAGTCCAAAGGCACGACTTCGCGGATGTCGTCAGCAAGGCCGGCCCCCGCCCCGTCGATCGCCATGAGCTTGACCATGAATTCAGGACGCTCCTGGAACGACGTGATCAAGTTGTCCACCTGCGCCCGAACCGCTTCTCGCCGCTCTTCGGCCGCGAAGTAGAGCCCAACCGTGGCCACGACCGCGCAGAGCGGCACTCCGATCTTGACCCCCAGCCGGATTCCCGGCGTCAGCATCCATCGCTGGAACCGATAACTAAACCGCGACGGTGCCGGGTCCGCACGGCCCTTGCCACGGCGGAAGAACCGACCACCGCGCAACCGCAATTTGGGCTCAGCACGGACGGCGTCGGCGTCCGCAGACTGAAACTCGGCATCAGGTCCGGACAGAGGCTTGGTGCGGTGGATCACCGGCGCACGAGTGGCGGTCAGCGGTCGCATGAGGCGTCCTCGACCATCCAGGCGCAGAGCTGACCGAAGGTCATGCCCAGATGCGCGGCTTGTTCAGGCACCAGCGAGGTGGGGGTCATACCCGGCTGGGTGTTGGTCTCCAGCAGGAACAGGCCCTCTTCGCCCCGGGCCTCGTCCCAGCGGTAATCGGTACGGCTGACGCCCCGGCACCCCAGAACCTGGTGGGCGCGCAGGGCATAATCCATGCATAGCTCGAAGATCCGCGGCGGAATGTCGGCAGGCAGCACGTGGCGCGATCCGCCGGGCTTGTATTTGGCGTCGTAGTCATACCAGCCGTCGGTCAGGATCTCGGTCACGGTCAGGGCGCGGTCGCCCATCACGGTTACCGTCAGCTCGCGCCCGGCGACGTATTGTTCGACCATGACCTGTTCGGGCATGTCCTCCGACAGCTGCGGCGGGCCGTTCGACCCTTCGAACACCAGATAGATCCCGACGCTCGAGCCTTCGTTGTTGGGCTTGACCACATATGGCGCGGGCATGACGTGCCCCGCCATCACGTCCGATTTCGGAACGATCGCGCTGTCGGCTACAGGCAGTCCGGCCGCGCGAAAAACCTCTTTGCTGCGTTGCTTGTCCATGGCCAGCGCCGAGGCCAACACGCCGGAATGCGTGTAGGGCATCCTCAGCCACTCCAGCAGACCCTGCACGCAACCGTCCTCGCCCCAGCGGCCATGCAAGGCGTTGAAGACCACGTCGGGTTTGATGTCCTGCAAACGCGCACAAAGGTCTGGACCGGCGTCCAGTTCGACGACCTCGATCCCTTCTCCCACAAGGGCGGCTGCGCATTCGCGCCCGCTGCTGAGAGACACCTCGCGCTCCGCCGAGGGGCCACCCATCAATACCGCCACTTTGGGGTTTGTCCTGCTCGACCTACCCACGTTCGTGCGCCTCAATGTCCCCGGACCTTATCTGGTGGTCCGTATTTCGTTATGCCTTTGATCCGTCGCCTGAATTTGCCTGTTTTGGTCTGACGGTCGGGGCTTTAATCTGTCAGCGGATCACCGACCCGCATGATTTCCCACTCTAGCGTGATCCCGCTTGTTTCGTAAACCTTTTTTCGCACCTCTTCGCCCAGCCCTTCGAGGTCGGCGGCGGTGGCGTTTCCGGTGTTGATCAGGAAATTCGAATGCTTGGGGCTCATCTGTGCGCCCCCGCGCAGGGCGCCGCGCATTCCGGCGTCGTCGATCACCTTCCAGGCCTTCAGGTCGTGCACATCGTCTGCCCGCCCGGTCGAGGAAAACCCGGCCGGATTGCGGAAGGTCGACCCGGCGCTGCGGTCCTTGGTGGGCTGGGTCTCGTCTCGCTTTTTCAGCTGCGCCTCCATCCGGGCGTGCAGGTCGGCCGGGTCACCCGCCGGGCCCTGGAACGTGGCCGACACCAGCACCGCACCCTCGGGCAGATCGGACTGGCGATAGCGGAAGTTCAGGTCGGCCGGCGTTAGCTCGACCAACTCGCCCTGCCGGGTGACGATCGTAGCCGATTTCAGAACATCCGCCGTGTAGCTGCCATAGCAGCCGGCGTTCATCCGCACGGCCCCACCGATGGAACCCGGAATCGTCCGCAGAAAGGTGAGGTCCACCCCCGCATCCGCCGCCTTGCGCGCCACATGCGCATCCAGCGCGGCTGCCCCCGCGGTGACGGTGGTGCCGTCGACCGCGATGCCGTTGAAGCCGCGCCCCAGCCGGATCACAACGGCCCGCAAGCCCCCGTCGCGCACGATCAGGTTCGAGCCTACGCCCATGGGAAACACCGGCACCTCGGCCGGAAGATGATGCAGGAAAGCCTGCAAATCCTCAAGGTCAGCCGGCTGAAACAGATAATCCGCCGGGCCGCCGACTCGCAGCCATGTGAGGTCGTTCAGTGGTCGGTTCGCCGTCAGGCGGCCTTGAGGCGTTGGCAAAGTGGTCATTGAGGCTAGATCGCGGATTCGGCGGGGCGTGGCAAGCCCGTTCCAAGCCGCAGGGTCAAATCCGCCGCCGCAGCCACCGCCCAAGGTAGATCACCGGCCATCGCAGCACTGACATGCCGGCGGCCAGAACGAACAGGCCAACCCACGGGCCGTTTTCGTAGGTGACATAACCCAAGATCGGAATGCCCACCGCGATCAGCGCATAGGCGCGGGTCCAGTGGTTGTCCTTGCTGGGGATCATGGCCAGCACATTGGCGGCGACGCCCCAAAGGGCGGCAAGGGCGATAGACCAGCTCATTGCCCCACCTCGCGGCCCGACCATTTGCGCCAGTAAAACCGGATGGGGTTGCGGAACATCGATACGAACCCGGCAAAGGCCAGCGCTCCGATCAGCCAGCCATGTACCACACCCAGCCAGACGATCAGAACCGGCGCGCAGATCAGCAGCACGATGCCCGGCGGGAATTGCAGGCGCATCGGCAACAGCGCCACGACAGTGGCGCAGATCACCCAAAGGGCGGCAAAGATGACGGAATAATCCATGGTTCTCTCCGCAAATGAGTCACGCACCAGGGCAGCGACACATCCGCAAGTTGTGCACCCAAATGCCTGCTAACGTCAAACGGCTTGTTTTACCTTCAGCCGGTCAGGCAGCGCATTGGCCCAGGCACTGATGGTGCCAGCGCCCAAGCAGACGACCATGTCGCCAGGCCGGGCCTGTTCGCGGACCAGACGCTCCAGGTCGCCTTCGTCCAGCAGCGCGCGTGCGTGGCGGTGGCCGTGACGGATCAGACCCTGCACCAGATCATCGCGGCTGGCGCCTTCGATCGGGTCCTCTCCGGCAGAGAAGACCTCGGCAATGGCCACGACATCGGCATCGTTGAAACAGGCGCAGAAATCGTCGAACAGGTTGGACAGGCGCGAATAGCGGTGCGGCTGGTGAACGGCGATCACGCGGCCTTCGGTCGCCTGGCGCGCGGCCTTGAGCACCGCCGCGATTTCCACCGGGTGGTGGCCGTAGTCGTCGATGATGGTGACGCCGTTCACCTCGCCCACCTTGGTAAAGCGGCGGTTGACGCCGCCGAAATTGGCCAGCGCGTCGCGGATTTCAGCGGTTTTCATGCCCAGATGACGGGCCACGGCCACGGCCGACAGCGCGTTCGAGACGTTGTGATCGCCCGGCATCGGCAGGGTGCAACCCTCGATCACGGTATCCTCGTATTGCAGGTGGATGTCGAAATGCGCAATGCCGCCCTTGTAGGTCAGGTTGACCGCACGCACGTCAGCCTGGGCGTTGAACCCATAGGTGCGCACACGGCGGTCGGTGATGCGGCCGACCAGCGCCTGAACCTCGGCATGGTCGGTGCAGCACACCGCCAGACCGTAGAACGGGATGTTCGAGACGAAATCATGAAAGCCCGCGCGCAGCCGGTCGAAATCGCCCCAATGCTCCATATGCTCGGGGTCGATATTGGTGACGATGGCGATGGTCGCGGGCAGCCGGTTGAACGAGCCGTCGGACTCGTCGGCCTCGACCACCATCCACTCGCCCTGCCCCATCCGCGCGTTCGAGCCGTAGGCATGGATCACGCCGCCGTTGATGACGGTCGGGTCGAAATCGCCCGCCACCATCAGCTCGGCCATCATCGTGGTGGTCGTGGTCTTGCCGTGGGTTCCGGCGATGGCGATGTTGGATTTCAGCCGCATCAGCTCGGCCAGCATGTCGGCACGGCGCACAACCGGCAGGCCCAGCGCACGCGCGCCGTCCAGTTCAGGGTTGCCCGGCTTGATCGCGGTCGACACGACCACGACGGCCGCGTTGTCGAGGTTCTCAGCCCGCTGACCCACAAAGATCTCGGCCCCTAGCGACGCCAGACGGTCGGTAATCTTCGAGGCTTTCAGATCGGATCCCTGCACCTGGTACCCAAGGTTCAGCAGCACCTCGGCGATGCCCGACATCCCGATGCCGCCGATGCCCACGAAATGGATCGGTCCGACATCCTGCGGCAGTTTGGTTGCTGGATTCATGGGGTCTCCTTCTGCGCCAGCTGTTCGACAAGGGCCACCAGACGCTCGGTCGCGTCGGGCGCCCCGACCGACAGGGCGGCATGGGCCATTTTCTGTGCGGCTTCGGGGTTGGTCAGAACCAGTGCGATTTGCTCGGTCAGGGCGGGAACGTCAAGCGCATTTTCGGGGATCATGATCGCACCGCCCGCCTGTACCAGTCCGCGCGCATTGGCGGTCTGGTGATCGCCCGCTGCGGCGGCGAAGGGGATCAGGATCGAGGGCCGCCCGATCACCGAAATGTCGGCCACACTGGAGGCGCCCGAGCGGCTGATCACCAATTGCGCCTCGGACATGCGGCGGGGGACGTCGTGGAAAAAGGGGTGGACCTCGGCCAGAATCCCGTGGTCGGCGTAGAAGGCGGTGACCCGCTCGGCATCCTCTTCGCGCGCCTGATGCGAAACACGGATATACTGGCGCAGGCTCTCGGGCAGTGCGGCGATGGCGCCGGGCACCACGTCGCTGAGGATGCGGGCGCCTTGGCTGCCGCCCATCACGAGCACCGACATCGGGTAATCTCCGGGCGGGATGTAAGGCGCGGCGGCGCGTTCCAGAACGGCAGCACGGACCGGGTTGCCGGTGTGGATGCCGTGAGCGCCTTCGGGCAGGTCGGTGGGCCAGACGCCGCAGGCCACATGCGCAACGCGCGTGGCGAACAACTGGTTCACACGCCCCAGAACGCCGTTCTGTTCGTGAATCATGCGGGGCAGACGCAGCATCACTGCCGCGCTCAGTGCCGGGATCGACGGATAGCCGCCGAACCCCACCACCACGTCCGGCTTGTCGCGCAGCAACTGGGCCGTCATCCCGGCAACTCCGGCTGCGATCCGCGGGCCGGCCAGCGCCTTGGCCGCCAGCCCGCCGCGTGCGAAGGTGGCCGAGGAGACCTCGACGATCTCGGTGGAATGCGGGAAGCCGCCCGTATAACGCGCGCCGCGCGCGTCGGTGGACAGGCGCACGCGCCAACCCTTGTTCAGCATGGCCTCGGCCAGCGCCTGGGCGGGGAACATGTGGCCCCCGGTTCCACCAGCCGCAATCAGCAAATAGGGGTTCGTCATCAGCCTCGTCCGCGCAGAATGTCGCCCAGCTCGCCCTGGGGCCGCGACCGCGTGAACGCCAGCAGCATCCCCAACGCAATACCACCCGCAATCAACGACGAGCCGCCGTAGCTGACGAAAGGCAGCGTCATGCCCTTGGCCGGCAGCAGGCGCACAGCGACGCCCATGTTGATCATCGCCTGCACACCGAACATGCAAGCCAGTCCCGTGCCTGCCAACCGGGTGAACATGTCACGCTCGCGCATCAGGCGCAGCAGGGACCGTACCACGATGATTGAATAAAGCGCGATGATGATCAGCACCAGGATCAGACCGTATTCTTCTGCCGCGACGGCGATGATGAAATCGGTATGTGCATCGGGCAGCGACCATTTCACCTGCCCCTCGCCAACCCCAACGCCAAACAGCCCGCCTTCGCGGATTGCGTTGGTGGCATAGCCCAACTGGGTCGTCGGATCGACCTCTTGATTCAGGAAACCATCGATGCGCCGGGCGAAGTGTTCAGAATTGGCGTAGGCGAACATGCCACCCAAGACCACCGCTCCGGCCATTCCCAGCAGCAGGAACATCGGTGCACCCGCCACGAAATACATCACGCCCCAACCGAACAGGATTAGACAGGCCTGACCGAAATCAGGCTGCATCACCAACATGCCAACGATCGACATACACAGCGCAAACGACCACAACCGCCCTGGCGGGCCATTGATCTCCTGCGCTGCGGCCAGCAGCCAGGCGGCCACGACAATGAAGCCCGGCTTCAGAAATTCGGACGGTTGCAGCGAGGCGAAGCCCAGCGAATACCAACGCACCGCACCCTTGCCGAAATCGGTCCCGAAGACCGGCAGAAAGGCCAGCGCAACAAATGAGGCCAGAAAGCCCAGCACCGCCAACCGACGC
This sequence comes from Ruegeria sp. BC2, assembly GCF_056539245.1. NCBI lineage: Bacteria > Pseudomonadati > Pseudomonadota > Alphaproteobacteria > Rhodobacterales > Roseobacteraceae > Ruegeria > Ruegeria sp. BC2. Next base: position 481,185 of record NZ_JBQFUQ010000001.1, on the reverse strand, counting down.
ACCAAGGTGGGTGACATCATCGAGGTCAGCATCATCGCGATCAGCGCCAACACACCGAAAAGGGCCTGACGCTCGACATAGTGGAACGGATCGAACCCATTGCGCTGCGCCAACGGCGGCGACGAGGCCAGCCCCAACAGAAGCCCGATCGCAAAAAGGATCAGCACGCAGGACATCGTCCAGCGGTCAATCGTCCGCCACCATTTCGGAAGGATCGGTTCACCGCGCTGGTCCTGGACCGCGCCATACACCATCTCAGTCATGAGATACCGCCACTATCTGCCTCGTTACCGTCCCGTTTTCGGGATCTGTTTGAGAGTCTACAGGGAAAATGCCCCTCAGGCCAGCCTCTTCCTCTTGTCATTGGCGTCAATCCGCGCCAAGGGCGAGGGATGCGATTTGACACGATCATACTGGGCGCCGGAGCCGCCGGCATGATGTGCGCCGCCCATTGCGGCGGGCGTGTGCTGGTGATCGATCACGCCAAGGCGCCGGGGGAAAAGATCCGCATCTCGGGCGGGGGGCGGTGCAACTTCACAAACCTCTACGCCGGACCACAGAACTTCCTGTCGCAGAACCCGCATTTCTGCAAATCGGCGCTGGCGCGATACACCCAGTGGGACTTCATCGACCTTGTAGGCCGTCACGGCATCGCCTGGCATGAAAAGACGCTGGGGCAGCTGTTCTGCGACGGCTCATCGAAGCAGATCATCGCCATGCTGCTGGCCGAGATGGACCGCGCGGGCGCAGAGCTGTGGTTGCACACGTCGCTGCGCGGTCTGCGCAAGACCGAATTCGGCTTTGAACTGGTGGTCGAGCGCGAGGGTAAGCGATATGACCTGACCTGTGCCAACGTGGTGTTGGCCACCGGCGGAAGATCCATCCCCAAGATGGGTGCGACCGGGCTGGCCTATGACATCGCCGCGCAGTTCGGATTGCACGTCACCGAGACCCGTGCCGCATTGGTGCCGTTCACCTTCCCCGATGGGCGGTTCAAAGACCTGTCCGGTGTGTCCGTCCCCGCGCGACTGTCGAACGATCGTACGAGTTTCGACGAGGCGCTGCTGTTCACCCACCGCGGCCTGAGCGGGCCGGCGGTGCTGCAACTGTCCTCATACTGGCGCGAGGGCGAGGCGATCCGGGTCAACCTGATCCCCGAGCTGCCCCTGTTCGACCTGCTGCGCGAACGGCGGCAAAGCGCGGGCCGCAAGGCCCTGACCACCGAACTCGCGCGCCAACTGCCCGCCCGGCTGGTCGAGTATCTGAGCGCCCAGATCCCGATGCGTGGCAACTTGGCCGATCAGTCGGATGCGGCGCTGCAAGCGCTGACCGATGCGCTGAGCGACTGGGCGCTGACCCCCTCGGGCACCGAAGGGTACCGCACCGCCGAGGTCACCTTGGGCGGCATCGATACGGCCAGCCTGTCTTCCAAAACGATGGAGGCCAGGGATGTCCCCGGCCTCTATGCGATTGGTGAAGCGGTGGATGTCACCGGATGGCTGGGCGGATACAATTTCCAGTGGGCGTGGTCCTCGGGCCACGCCGCCGGAATTGCGATCGCCGGTCGCCTTTAGCCTACGACGTTGTAGCCGCGGCCGCGCATGCAGTTGCGGACGATGACTTCCTGCTTCTGGGTGTTTTGCAGAGCGCTGGCGCCTGCCCCCACCAGTGCGCCAGCTACGGCCGCACGGCCCAGATCGCTTGCGCTGTCGTCGATGATGGCTTTGGTGCCCGCAGCACCCGCCGCGCCAATGGCCGCCGCCCCAGCGGTATTGCTGTCGATCGTGCCCTGCTGCCGCGCTACGGCCTGACACTGCGCCAGGTCTGCGTTGTAGTTCGGGCTGACGGGTCCATCCACAATGGGTTGGTAGTTCGCGCCTGTGTTCGTGCAGGCCCCTGCCACCAGGATGGCCGGCAGGATCATTGAAAGCTTGCGGTTCAGCATGGTCTTAACCTCGTGTTGAATTCCTAGGGTAACAAAATCATTAATTCTGGTGCGTCAAGCTGATAGCACTTCAATTTGGCCCAACCGGCGGTTCATTGCAAATGTACAGTTCAAAGCCGCTTTTGAACCTGCGCCACGAAATCGTCGCCGCGCTGTTCGAAATTGTCGTACTGGTCGAAACTGGCCGCCGCGGGCGCCAGCAGCACGGTTTCACCCGGCGCGGCGTCGCGCATGGCCTGTTCGACTGCCTCGGCCATTGTGGTGCAAACGCGGGCCTCAACCGACAACTGCATGGCGAAGCCGGCCGCCTCGCGCCCGATCACATAGGCGCACAGAACCTCGTCGGTCGCGTCGTTCAGCGCGGCGATACCCCCCTCTTTCTCAAGCCCGCCGCAGATCCAGCGGATTTTTTTGAACGCGCCCAGCGCCTTGGCCGCGCTGTCGACATTGGTGGCCTTGGAGTCATTCACGAATGTCACACCGTTTGCCTCAGCGATGATCTGGCTGCGGTGCGGCAAGCCTGGATAGCTGTGCAGCGCGTCCTCGATCAACTTGGGCGCCAGGCCCAGCGCGCGGCAGGCGGCATAGGCCGAGCACGCGTTTTGGTGGTTGTGGGTTCCGGGCAGGCCCTTGATGCCGCGCAGGTCGATCGAAGCGGCCTGGCGCCCCTTGCGGTATTCCGAGAGGAACCCCTTGCGGGCAAAGACCTGCCAGCCCGGGCCGGCCAATTTGCGCGCCACCGAGACGCGGATCACCCGGTCGTCGCCCGGCCCTTCGGCCAGTTGACCGGCTAGAAACGCGCCTTCGATCTCGTCCACGCCGATCACGGCACGGTCGGGACCGCCTTCTGAGAACAGGCGGCGTTTGGCGGCGAAATAGCCGCCCATGCCCCCATGCCGGTCCAGATGGTCGGGCGAGAGATTGGTGAACACCGCCACATCGGGCGTCAGCGCACGCGCCAGCTCGGTCTGATAGCTGGAAAGCTCCAGCACCACCACTGATCCGTCGCCGCCGGGCTCGATATCCAGCACGCCGCGCCCGATATTGCCCGCCAGCTGCGCCTCGCGCCCCGATTGGGTCAGGATATGGTGGATCAGCGCCGCCGTGGTCGACTTCCCGTTCGAGCCGGTGACGGCGACCACACGCGGCGGCACATCGAACTTGTCCCATTCGGCACCGCCCAGCGAGCGGAAGAACAGACCAATGTCATTGTCGACCGGAACGCCGGCCTGCAGCGCGGCGGCAACAACCGGGTTGGGTTCGGGATAAAGATGGGGAATGCCGGGCGATACGATCAAGGTGGCGATCGCGTCAAAGGCGCCTTCCCGCCGCAGGTCCTGACACATGAACCCCTCGGCCTCGGCCTTTTCGCGCGCGGCGGGGTTGTCATCCCAGCACACCGGCTCGGCTCCGCCGGCCCGCAATGCGCGCGCCGTGGCCAGGCCCGACCGCCCCAGCCCCAGAACCGCAACCTTATGTCCTGAAAACCCTTTGACCGGGATCATGCCGCGCACCTTCTTCCATCTGCCAATGCGCCGCCACCCTGTACCGAAGAATTGACCCTTGGCAAGGGCGGCGTCAGGCTCGCGCCCTCGGCGCGAGCCGGGCCCAACGGGTACAGGCGGGCCGCAGGCCCACCGCGCCCGGCGGGAGCCTTACCGTACTTTCAGTGTCGCAAGGCCAATCATCGCCAGGATCAGCGAGATGATCCAGAACCGGATCACGATGGTTGGCTCGGCCCAGCCCTTCTTCTCATAGTGGTGATGGATCGGCGCCATCAGGAACACCCGCCGCCCTGTGCGTTTGAAATACAGCACCTGGATGATCACGCTTAGCGCCTCCACCACGAACAGGCCGCCGACGATGGCCAGAACCAGCTCGTGCTTGGTGGCAACGGCGATGGCGCCCAGTGCGCCGCCGAGGGCCAGCGAGCCGGTATCCCCCATGAACACCGCCGCTGGCGGGGCGTTGTACCACAGGAACCCAAGCCCGCCGCCAAACAATGCGGCGGTGAATATAAGGATCTCACCCGTGCCGGGGACATAGTGCACGTCCAGGTATTCGGTAAAGTCGACGCGACCCACCGCATAGGCGATCACGCCCAAAGTCGAGGCCGCGATCATCGCGGGCATGATGGCCAGCCCGTCCAGCCCGTCGGTCAGGTTAACGGCATTTGCAGCCCCCACGATCACCACGATCGAGAACGGAATGTAGAAGATACCCAGATTGATCAGCGTGTCCTTGAAGATCGGCACGGCCAGCTGGTTCTGCAGCATCTCCGGGTGGTGCAGCGTCGCCCACAGCGCGGCCAGCGCGGCAATAATGATGCCCAAAGCCAGGCGCATTTTGCCTGAAACGCCCTTGGTATTCTGCTTCGATACCTTGGCATAGTCGTCCGCAAATCCGATGGCTGCGTAGGCCAGCGTGACGAACAGAACCATCCAGACATAGGGATTGTCCCACCGCGCCCAAATCAGCGTGGACGTCACCAGAGCACCGACAATCAGCAGCCCGCCCATCGTGGGCGTGCCGGCCTTGTTAAAGTGACCCTCGGGGCCGTCATCCCGAATTGGCTGACCCTTGCCTTGTTTCCGGCGCAGCACATTGATCAACGGCTTGCCGAACAGGAAGCCAAAGATCAGGGCCGTCAGAAAGGCGCCGCCTGCGCGGAACGTGATGTAGCGGAAGAGGTTGAAGAAATCCCCTCCGTCCGACAGGCTGGTCAACCAATAGAGCATTACAAAACCTTTCTCACACCGCGGTCATGGGTGGTCATGCATCAAGCGCGCCCACTTGCCCCATTTTCCGCAAACCGTCAACAATCCGTGCCAGCGCCATGCTGAGCGAGCCTTTGGCCAACATGGCATCGCCCGCCCGAACCAGCTGCGGAAGCTCTTGAACCATTTCGGCGCTGGTCTCGAACCACAGCCCGCGCTTGTCCTCGGGCAACGCCTCGTGCAGCGCCCGCATCAACGGACCGATGCAATGCACCTTGTCGATCCGTGCCATGGCCGGCACATCGGCCAGCCCTGCGTGCATGGCGCGCTCTTTTGGACCCAGCTCCTTCATGTCGCCCAGAAAGGCGATGCGCCTTTCGCTCTGCGCTGCCGCCAGCACATCCAGCGCCGCCGCCATCGAGGTCGGATTGGCGTTGTAACTATCATCCAGCAGTTCGATCTGCCCGCCATCCGGCAGGGCCAGCATCTCGCGCACGCCCCGCCCCGTGACCGGCGCCCATTTGGCGAGGCCGGTGATGGCCGCGTCCAGATCGACACCCAGCGCGACGCAGGCAGCCAGCGCGCCTAGACCGTTCATGGCAAAATGCGTCCCCGCAGATTGCACGTCGAAAGCGAATGGCTGGCCCATGGCCTCGGCGGTCACGTGGATGTCCGTGGGCGACTGGGTCACGCCGGTCAGCCGATAATCCGATGCGGTGCGGCCGAAATCCACGATCACCGCGCCATGCCGGGCAGCGCAGGTGCGCAGGATGACGGTATGATCCAGGTCGGCGTTCACGATGGCGGTGCCGCCGGCCTCCAGCCCATCAAAGATGGCGGCCTTTTCGTGAGCGATGCCGGCAACCGACTCGAACGCCTCAAGGTGAACCGCGGCGACGGTGGTGACCAGCGCCACATGCGGGCGGGCCTGTCGCGCCAGGGGTGCAATTTCGCCGGGGTGGTTCATGCCGATCTCGATCACCGCATATTCGGTGTCGCGCGGCATCCGGGCCAGAGTCAGCGGCACGCCCCAATGGTTGTTGTAGCTGGCGACGCTGGCATGGGTGCGGCCCTGATCCGACAGGATGGTCGCCAGCATCTCCTTGGTCGAGGTCTTGCCGACACTTCCCGTCACCCCAACCACGCGGGCCTTGCACCGGTCACGGGCGGCGCGGCCCAACGCCTCGAGCGCGGTCTGCACGACATCGACGATCAGCAGTGGCGCATCGGCGGCCACGTCGTCCGGGATGTGCGTCACCAGCGCGGCGGCAGCCCCTTTTTCCAGCGCCTGCGCCACGAAATCATGCCCGTCGCGCGCCGCCTTCAACGCCACGAACAGGTCGCCCGGTTGCAGCGTGCGCGTATCGATGGACACGCCGCCCGCCTGCCAGTCGGTCGTGGCCCGTCCGCCCGTCGCGGCGGCGGCCTCGGATGCGGTCCAGAGCGTCATGCGACCCTCCCGTCCAGTGCGGCCACGGCGATGCTGGCCTGCTCCACATCATCGAAGGGCAGAACCTGGTCACCCACGATTTGCCCGGTCTCGTGCCCCTTGCCCGCGATCAGCAGCGCATCGCCCGGCTGCAATGCATCGATGCCGCGCAGGATGGCCTCTGCCCGGTCGGCAACCTCGGTTGCGTCGGGGGCCCCGGCCATCACCGCGGCGCGGATGGCTGCGGGGTCTTCCGAGCGTGGGTTGTCGTCGGTGACAAAGACGATATCGGCGTTCTCGACCGCGGCGCGGCCCATCAGCGGGCGCTTGGTCGCGTCGCGGTCGCCGCCCGCGCCGACGATGGCGATCAACCGGCCCATCACATGCGGACGCAGTGCCTGCAACGCGGTGGCCACAGCATCGGGCGTGTGCGCGTAGTCGACGAATACCGCAGCCCCGTTGCCGCGGGTCGCGGCCAACTGCATCCGCCCCCGCACCGTAGTCAGATGCGGCAACGTGTCGAAGACATGGTCGGGCTCGTCTCCGCTGGCAATGACCAGCCCGCAGGCCAGCAGGACGTTTTCCGCCTGGAACCCGCCGATCAGGTTCAGCCGGGTCTGGAAGGTCTTGCCGCGCCAGGCAAAGCGCAGATCCTGCCCGGTGGCGTCGAACCGTTGATTCAACAGGCAAAGATCGACATCCCCGCTGCCCACGGTCAGAACTGTCTGACCGCGTGCTTGCGCGATATCACGGATCGCGACGCCTTTCGGATCATCCATGTTGATCACGGCCGTTCCGTCCTGCGGCAGAACCCGGTCGAACAGGCCGGCCTTGGCGGCGAAATACGCCTCGAACGTCGCGTGATAGTCCAGGTGATCCTGGGTGAAATTCGAAAACCCCGCCGCCGTCAGATGCACGCCGTCCAGCCGGCGCTGTTCCAGACCATGCGACGAGGCCTCCATCGCGGCGTGGGTCACGCCGGCCTCGGCGGCCTCGGCCAGACAGCGATGCAGGGTGATGGGTTCGGGCGTCGTGTGGGCCAGCGGTGCCGTCCACGCGCCCTCGACCCCTGTGGTGCCGAGGTTGACGGCCATGTGTCCCAACTCGGTCCAGATCTGGCGCACGAAGGTTGAAATCGAGGTCTTGCCGTTGGTGCCGGTGACCGCCACCATGGTGCGCGGCTGCGCCCCGAACCACAATGCGGCGGTGTATGCCAAGGTCTGACGCGGGTCCTGCACCACCACCAGGGCGGCGTCCGAGGCGGCCAGTTCATCAGCGGCGATCCGCGCGCCTTCGGCATCGGTCAGGATGGCCGCGGCCCCCATGCGTAGGGCGTATTGGATGAATTCGCCGCCATGCACGCGCGACCCCGGCAGCGCCGCGAACAAAAAGCCGTCCTTGACCTGACGGCTGTCCACGGCCAGCCCGGTAATCTCCGGGTCGGCACCGCCGCGCGCGGTCAGGGCCAGCTGGCTGAGTTTCTTTGACCTTGCGCCCATGACCCACCTCTGTCGGACTGCCTAATTCGAGGTCAGCGTTATAGCAGCGCGATCCTCAGGCTCAAGCCGCGGACGCAAGCCCAGCAGCGGCGCGATGCGGCCGATCAACTCGGCCGCTACGGGTACCGCCGTCCAGCCTGCCGTGCGGCGCTTTTCGCCGTAGGCCAGGATCGACGGTTCGTCCAGCGCCACGATCAGAACATATTTCGGATCGTAGGCCGGAAAGACCGAGGCGAAGGTGGCGATCACCTTGTCATCATAGTACCCGCCGCGCGGCTTGGGCTTGTCGGCGGTGCCGGTCTTGCCGGCCACGGCATAGCCCGGAACGTCGCCAAAGCTGGCGGTTCCGTCCGTCACCACTTTGCGAAGCATCATCAGCGATTGTTTGGCCGCGTTTTCTGACATCACGCGCGGCCCGTATTGCGGCCCGTTGCGGCGCAAGATCGTGGGGCTGACATAATGCCCGCCATTGGCGATGGCCGCATAGCCCGCCGCCAGATGCATCGGGCTGGTCGACAGGCCGTGGCCGTAGGAAATGGTGACGGTGCTCAATTCGCCCCACTTCTTGGGCTTGAGCGGCACCCCGCCCTTGGCCTCGACGATCTCGAACGGGGTGGGGTCGAACATGCCCAGCGCGTCCAGGAACTGTTGCTGGCGCTCGGCGCCGATCTGCAGCGCCAACCGCCCCGTGCCGCGGTTCGAGCTGTGCACAATCACATCGGCCACGCTGATCTTGCCGTAATTCTTGCCGTTGAATTCGCCGATCGGGAAACGCCCGATCTTCATCGGGCCCGAGGTGTCGATGATCGTGTCTGCATTCACCAGCCCCAGATCGACCGCTTGCGCGGCAGTGAAGATCTTGAAGATCGACCCCAATTCGTACACGCCCTGCACATAGCGGTTGAACAGAGGGCTGTCCGAGGGGTCAAAGCCCGAGGTCGGCGGGCGCGGACGGTCGTTCGGGTCGAACGAGGGCAACGAGGCGGCAGCAATCACTTCGCCGGTATGGGCGTTCATCAGAACCGCCGAGGCGCCCTTTGCGTTCATGATCTTCATGCCGCCGTCCAGCACCTGTTCCACCGCCGCCTGAACGGTCAGGTCAAGCGACAGCTGCAGCGGCTTGGTTCCGTTGGCCGGGTCGCGCAGATAGTCATCGAACTGTTTTTCCACCCCGGCCACACCGATCACCTCGGCAGCCGAGACGCCTTCGCGCCCAAAGCCTGAACCGCCAAGGATATGCGCGGCCAGCCGGCCGTTGGGATAGAGCCGCATTTCGCGCGGGCCGAACAGGATGCCCGGATCGCCGATGTCATGCACCGCCTGTTTTTGTTCCGGTGAAATACGTTTTTTGATCCAGAGGAATTTACGCTTGCCGGTGAAGTCCTTGACCAACCGCTCTTTGTCCAGATCCGGGAAGATCGCCACCAGCTTTTCCGCGGCCGCGATCGGGTCGATCATCAGCGGGGGCTGGGCATAAACGGAGTAGGTATCAAGGTTGGTCGCAAGGATTCGGCCTTCGCGGTCCACGATATTCGCCCGCTGCATGGCAATCGACGCGCCCGGGGCGCTCGCTAGCGGCTCTTGCGCCTCCGAAGTAGCCAATGCGCCCATCCGGAACCCGACAATGGCAAATGCCGCAAAGAAAAACGCGCTGAGCACCAGCAACCGCCCCTCGGCGCGGGCGCGGGCGCGGTCCTTCATCTCTTCGTGGCGGCGGCGGATGTTCTCGCGTTCGATCACCTTGGGGTTTTCCCCGCGGGCGCGGGCCTCGAGGATGCGGGCAAGCGGGCGGAGCGGTGTGCGCGTCATGGGATCTGCACCTCGCCCAGGGCCTGGGTGTCGGTGATCGCCTGCAATTCGATCGGGTCGGCGATGGGCAGGTCGGGATCCTCGGCATAGGCGATCTGGTCGGCACGTCCGAACTGCTCGGCGCGCAGCGGCAGCAGGGCAAGACGCTCGAAATTCAGGTCGGCCAGTTCACGCAGTCGGTCCGGGCGGTTCAGATAGGCCCATTCGGCCTGCAATACAGCCAGCCGGGCCTGCGCCGCGCCGATCTGGTGCTGCAGGGATTGGGTTTCCTTCAGTACCTGCTGGGTGCGGTAGTTTTCCTGATAGGCCCACAAGGCCAGGCCGAAAACACCCAAGGCGGTCAATACAAACAGAATACTCTTCATCTTGCCTTTCCCCCGATCATGGGCATGCCGATGGCGCGGGCATCAATTTCCCCCGCCGGAGCATCGGTACGAACAGCAACCCGCAACTTGGCCGAGCGCGCACGCGGGTTGTCCTGCAACTCCTGCGGGTCGGGGCCGATGGCCTTGCGGGTCTTCAATGTGAATTGCGGCTGATCCTGCTGGATTTCGGGCGCATAGCGATTGGCGCGTCCGGTCTTGCCCGCGCGCGACTGGAAAAAGCGTTTGACCATCCGGTCCTCGACCGAGTGGAAAGTGACCACGGCCAGTTGTCCGCCCGGCTTCAACGCGCGCTCGGCGGCCATCAGGCCCTGAAACAATTCCTCGTATTCGGCATTCACCGCAATGCGCAGCGCCTGGAACGACCGGGTGGCCGGATGGGACTGGCCGGGCTTGGCGCGGGGCAGGCAGGATTCGACGATCTCGGCCAGACGCAGGGTGGTGGTGATGGGCGACTCGGCACGGGCCTTGACGATGGCGCGTGCGATGCGGCGGCTGGCCCGCTCCTCACCATAGTGGAACAGGATGTCGGCCAATTGCTCCTCGGTCGCAGTGTTGACCAGATCAGCTGCGCTTTCGCCCTCCTGGCTCATGCGCATGTCCAGCGGGCCGTCTTTCATGAAGGAAAAGCCGCGCTCGGCCTGATCCAACTGCATGGACGAGACACCAAGGTCCAGCACCACGCCGTCGAGGTCGCTGGCATATTCATCCATGCGCGAGAAAACACCCGGTTGCATCGCCAGCCGGTCGCCATATTCGGCTGCCCAATCCGCCGCCATTTCAAAGGCCAATGGATCGCGATCGACGCCGATTACCTTGTCGGCGCCAGCCTCAAGCAAACCCCGGGTATAGCCGCCCGCACCAAAGGTACCATCCAGCCAGGTGCCGGATACCGGATGAACCGCGTCCAGCAACGGGCGCAGCAGAACGGGAATATGGGGTTTGTCAGATGAAGTGTGATCCGCGCCGGCCATGCCGTCACGCACCTTCGATGCCGTCAAGGAACTGCATCGGATCGAAATCCTCGGGCAGTTCGTCCAACCAGTCTTCGGTGGCGGCCAGTTCCTCGGCCTCGTATGTCTCGGGCTTCCAGATCTGGAACGTGTCGCCCGCGGCGATAAAGAACGCCTCGCCCTCCAGCCCGATCTTGTTGCGCAGCTTGGCCGGCAACACCAGGCGACCCGTTTCATCGACATTGGTCGGGAAAGACTGCCCGTGGAACAGGCGCTGCAACATCTTGCGCTGCATCGAGCCGCGCGGCAGCGCGTCGATCTTGGCGTCGACCTCGTCGATCGCCTCCATAGTATAGCATTCAAGGTATTTGCGGCGGTGGTCACCGTAAACGATCACCAGTTCAGGATTGTCACCGGGCTGCCAGTTGGGGTCCGAGGCCTCGAGCACACGGCGAAACGAGGCCGGGATCGACACCCTGCCCTTCGCGTCCACCTTGTGGTGGCTTTCACCTCTAAACCTGCGCGCCAAGACGACTGTCCCTTTCGCTTGCGCCCCACCTACGTCTTCCCCCGGATGAAAAACGGCGGGTTGATCTGCTGCCACTGATCAACCCGCCGCATTGACCCGCTGTGCGGGATGTCCAGCTGCGCGCGCCACCTGGGGGGATGTCTGCTCGCCCGCGCGCCGGATCTCTTGAGTGATGAAAGCGAGATGCCTGTATGAAACCTGTTTGTTTTTTGGTTCGGGGTCGTTTGGCGCCCCATGTGCCTCGTCCTCATCGGATGAATAAGGGATGCCATGGGAATTCATGGAAATCAATGAGATTTTTTCCCAAGAAGGTCAGATTCGGAAAGCTACAGCAGTGGAAATTCTTACGCAAACATGAAAAATGACCACAGATAGACGCCGCACAATATTCAAACACAACATATAGACAGATTCAGCGCGGCCAAAATTTTCCCACGATTTCCCACATTTCTTGCATGATAACCCTGATTCCACCCAACACCCCTCACTTTTTCGACCAAATGGCGCCGAATCACCCTGCGATCCAGGCCGAACCCGAGAGAGACCGCCCCGGATTTCCCACCAATTCCCGCCAGTCCCACAAAGTCCCATGACCCCACCCAAATCGGGAGTTGACCCAGACGCACAAAAATCGCGCAATCCTGAACCGCACAAATTCCACGTTTACGCGCGCAAATTTTCATCAAAATGATGGGCGGCAGCCAGACCCGAGCAATGCCCCGCAGTTCGCGCTAACGAAAATATCCATATTTTAAAGGCATATTTTCGGGTGTCTGGATTCCGGCAGTCAATCTATGCACTTGCTGCATAGCAGCATTGATCCTGTCCGGTATTGTGCAATCGCAGCATTTGCCTATCTTCAGTCTCAAGCAAGCGCCGGAACATCGCGGCGGAAACGACAGATGATTGGGTAACGAACATGGCAGTCGCAAGCACCAACAGCGCAGACAAGAGCGCATCGACATTTGGTTTCGCCTCTCTGATCGAAACCATGAAAACCCGTATCGCACGCTATCGCGTGTACCGCCAGACGGTAAACGAACTGTCGGAACTGTCGGACCGTGAGCTGGCCGATCTGGGCCTTCACCGTTCCATGATCCGTCGCTTGGCCATGCAGGCCGCCGAAGAACAATTCGCGCGCTGAGCGCCACGAAACACCGAGATCAGGTCCACTCCTCCTCCCATAGGACCTGTATTTCAGCGGCAGCATCTCTCCTCCTCCCTGATGCTGCCGCACCCTATACCGGCCTCAACCTGCCGGATGCTGATACATCGGGGCTCTCCTCCTCCCTGCTCTGATGTTGAAAGCGCGCGGTGGCATCTTCCTCCTCCCTGATGCCACCGCGCCCTTCGAATACCGGGCCAGACCCGGAAACGCATACATCGGGTTCTCCTCCTCCCTTCCCGATGTGAAAAGAGCGCGGTGGCACCCTTCCTCCTCCCTGGTGTCACCGCGCGCTTCAGATACCGGGGAAAACCCGGGTTCGGATACATCGGGGCTCTCCTCCTCCCTGCTCTGATGTTGACAAGAACGGCGGTTCCCTCCTCCTCCCTGGGAACCGCCGTTTTTTTCATTCGGCATGAAAAAGGCGCCACGGGCAGGACCGGGCGCCAAACAAAAAAGTCGAGCATGTGCCGGGAGGCACATTCCGCTGGATCAGAACGGCACGTCGTCTTTTGCGGATAGATACTGCGCGACGACCTTCTTGGTTCCGGCCTTGTCGAACTCGACCTCGACCTTGTCCCCCTCGATCCCGACCACGCCGCCATAGCCGAACTTCTGGTGGAACACCCGCTCGCCCAGGGTAAAGCTGGCCACGGCGGTCGCGTCGATCACGGTGTTGCGGGATTCACGCGGCTGCGACATGCCGTATTGCCCCTGCCGCGCCTGCATCCGTTTCCAGCCCGGCGAGTTGTAGACATTGGCCTGCGCCGCGCGGGTCTCGATGCCTGCCGACATCTGCCGGTTGCCGTGCAAACCTGCCCCGGGCAAAACCTCAACATGATCCTCGGGCAATTCGTCGATGAAGCGCGAGGGCATCGCGTTCTGCCACTGCCCGAACACCCGCCGGTTGGCGGCGAAGGAAATGGTGCAGACCTCTTCGGCGCGGGTGATGCCCACATAGGCCAGCCGCCGTTCCTCCTCGAGCCCCTTGAGGCCGGATTCGTCCATCGACCGTTGCGAGGGGAACAGACCGTCCTCCCACCCCGGCAGGAACACGGCCGGAAACTCCAGCCCCTTGGCCGCGTGCAGGGTCATGATCGAGACCTTGGGCCCGCCGCTGTCCTGTTCGTTGTCCATCACCAGGCTGACATGCTCCAGGAACCCTTGCAGGTTCTCGAAATTGTCCAGCTGGTTGACCAGTTCCTTCAGGTTTTCCAACCGCCCCGGAGCCTCCGGCGTCTTGTCGTTCTGCCAGTGGGCGGTATAGCCGGATTCGTCCAGCACGATCTGCGCCAGTTCGATATGCGACACCTCGGGCGGGCCATAGCGCACGGGCGCGGTTCCGTCGTCGATGACCGCATCATCCTCGATCTCGATCCGGGGGCCGCGGGTCATCGCGTTCCAGCGCGCCAGCCCTTCTACCAGTTCACGCAGAGCCGCGCCGCCCTTGCCCTTGATCAGCCCTTGCTCCACAGCGATCCGCGCGCCCTGAACCAGCGACACGCCATGTTCGCGCGCGGTGCGCTGGATCGTCTGCTGCGCCTTGTCGCCCAAGCCGCGCTTGGGCGTGTTCACGATCCGCTCGAAAGCCAGATCGTCCTCGGGGCTGACCACCAGCCGGAAATAGGCCATGGCATCGCGGATCTCCATCCGTTCGTAGAATCGCGGGCCGCCGATCACCTTGTAGGGCAGGCCGATGGTCAGGAACCGGTCCTCGAAGGCGCGCATCTGGTGACTGGCGCGCACGAGGATGGCGATTTCGTCCAAGTTCATCGGTCGCACGCCACGGGTGCCGCCCTGCATGGCGTCGATCTCTTCGCCGATCCAACGGGCCTCCTCCTCACCATCCCAGTGGCCGATCAGGCGGACCTTTTCGCCCCCGGGCTTGTCGGTCCACAACTCCTTTCCCAGACGGCTTTCATTGCCACGGATCACGTTCGAGGCGGCGGCCAGAATATGCGGGGTCGAGCGGTAGTTCTGCTCCAGCCGCACCACGTGGGCGCCGGGAAAGTCTTTCTCAAAACGCAGGATGTTGCCCACCTCGGCCCCGCGCCAGCCATAGATCGACTGGTCGTCGTCCCCCACGCAGCAGATATTCTTGTGCCCACCGGCCAACAGCCGCAGCCACAGGTACTGGGCGATATTGGTGTCCTGATACTCGTCCACCAAGATATAGCGGAACCAGCGCTGGTATTGCTCCAGCACGTCCGGGTGGGTCTGGAAGATGGTGACCATGTGCAACAGCAGGTCGCCGAAATCCACCGCGTTCAACTCTCGCAGGCGGGTCTGGTATTGAGCGTAAAGCTCGACGCCCTTGTTGTTGTAGGCCCCGGCATCGGCGGCGGGCACCTTGTCGGGCGTCAGGGCGCGGTTCTTCCAGTCGTCGATGATGCCGGCCAGCATCCGCGCAGGCCAGCGCTTGTCGTCGATATTGGCGGCCTGCACCAACTGCTTGAGCAATCGCAACTGGTCGTCGGTGTCGAGGATGGTGAAGTTCGACTTCAGCCCCGCCAGTTCCGCATGGCGGCGCAGCAGCTTGACGCAGATCGAGTGGAAGGTGCCCAGCCACGGCATGCCCTCGGCGGGCTGGCCCAGCAGGCGGCCGACCCGTTCCTTCATCTCGCGCGCGGCCTTGTTGGTGAAGGTCACGGCCAGAATCTCGTTCGGGCGGGCCCGCCCGATGTTCAGCAGATGCGCGATGCGGGTGGTCAGGGCCTTGGTCTTGCCGGTGCCCGCCCCGGCCAGCATCAGGATCGGGCCATCCAACAGCTCGACCGCTTCCCGCTGCGCCGGGTTCAATTCATTCAAGTAGTCCACCTCGGGCCGAAGCGCGGCCATGGCGCGGGCCGACAGCGAGGCGCCTTCGAAGGCGTCATTTTCATCGAAACTGCTCATGCGCCCAAACTAAGCCGGAAGCGCGCCGAGGGAAAGGGTTTGTTCACGGCTTGTTCGCACGGTCTTACGAATTTCTTTCGTTGCGCTGGTTGAGCCGTCAGGTGCGGGCTGCATCCGATTGAAACCCTTGCCGAATCGGGCCTCAGGTCGGATCAATCAGCATGGACCTGCACAGCACCTATCCAGGCATCGAGGATCTGAAGCGCCGCGCACGCCGTCGGCTGCCGCACTTTGTCTGGGACTATGTCGACAGCGGCACCGGGGCCGAGACCGCGCTGAAACGCAACCGGGCGGCGCTGGACCGCATCGGGTTTCTGCCCGCCATCCTGAAAGGCCCGCTGGAATTCGACACCAGCACCCGCTTTCTGGGGCGCGACCATCCGCTGCCCTTCGGCATGGCCCCGATCGGGATGTGCGGACTGGTCTGGCCGGGGGCCGAAGCGCTGATGGCGCGCGCCGCGGCGCAGGCGGGCATTCCGTATGTTCTGTCCACTGTCGCCAGTCAAAGCCCCGAGGACATGGCCCCGCATATCGGACCCGACGCCTGGTTCCAGCTGTACCCGCCCAAGGACCCGGAGATTCGCGCCGACCTGCTGTCCCGCGCCCGGTCCGCCGGGTTCGGCACGCTGGTGCTGACCGTCGATGTGCCCGTGGCCTCGCGCCGGGAACGGCAAACCCGCTCGGGCCTGACCCATCCGCCGCGCCTGACGCCGCGCCTGCTGGCGCAGATCGCCGCCCGTCCGGCCTGGGCCTGGGGCATGGCGCGTCACGGCAAGCCCCGGATGCGCACGCTGGACAAATATATCGACGGCACCGCCAATCTGCCGCCCACGGCGCATATCGGGTACCTGCTCAGGACCTCTCCGGGCATGGATTACGTCAAGTGGCTGCGCGACCACTGGCAGGGGCCGTTCATCATAAAGGGCGTGCTGCGCCCCGAGGATGCCGAGCGGCTGAAACAGGCTGGGATCGACGCGCTTTGGGTCTCGAATCACGGCGGCCGCCAGTTCGATGGCGCGCCGGCCAGCATCGACATGCTGCCCGCCATCCGCGCCGCGACCGACCTGCCGCTGATCTTCGACAGCGGTGTTTCGGGCGGGCTGGACATTCTGCGGGCGCGCGCCTTGGGCGCCGATCTGGTCATGCTGGGGCGGGCGTTCCTCTATGGCGTTGCAGCATTGGGCGCGCGCGGACCGACCCATGTCATTGATATTCTGCGACAGGACATGCTTGCAAATATGGGACAATTGGGTGCCGCAACGCTAAAAGATCTGCCGGATGTTAACGCAAACATTGATGCCGCGATGCAGCATGTGCCATAAAACGCCGCAATAGGCGGCGTTTGCGAGCGATAACATGCCGGTTCTACCCAGAACTACAGATATATCTGCGCGTAATCTCGGTCTATTAACACGGCCAAATGCAAAAGACCGGGACTTGCCATGACTGACTTCAAGAAAATCCTGATCGCCAACAGGGGTGAGATTGCCATTCGCGTGATGCGCGCCGCGAACGAGATGGGCAAACGCACCGTTGCCGTCTATGCCGAGGAGGACAAGCTGGGCCTGCACCGGTTCAAGGCGGACGAGGCGTATCGAATCGGCGAGGGTCTGGGCCCGGTCGCGGCCTATCTGTCGATCGACGAGATCATCCGCGTCGCCAAGGAAAGCGGCGCTGACGCTATCCACCCGGGCTATGGCCTGCTGTCGGAAAACCCCGATTTCGTGGATGCCTGCGTGCAGAACGGTATCACCTTCATCGGCCCCAAGGCCGAAACCATGCGCGCCCTGGGCGACAAGGCCAGCGCACGCAAGGTGGCGATTGCCGCCGGTGTGCCGGTGATCCCGGCGACCGAAGTGCTGGGCGATGACATGGACGCGATCCGCAAGGAAGCGGCCGAGATCGGCTATCCGCTGATGCTCAAAGCGTCCTGGGGCGGCGGCGGCCGGGGGATGCGCCCGATCTATTCCGAAGACGAGTCGGAAGAAAAGGTTCTGGAAGGCCGCCGCGAGGCCGAGGCCGCATTCGGCAATGGTGAGGGCTATCTGGAAAAGATGATCACCCGCGCCCGCCATGTCGAGGTGCAGATCCTGGGCGACAAACACGGGCAGATCTATCACCTGTATGAACGCGACTGCTCGGTTCAGCGCCGAAACCAGAAGGTCGTGGAACGCGCCCCTGCCCCCTATCTGACCGAAGAGCAACGCGCCGAGATCTGCGACCTGGGCCGCCGCATCTGTGCGCATGTGAACTATGAATGCGCCGGCACGGTCGAATTCCTGATGGATATGGAGACCGGCAAGTTCTATTTCATCGAGGTGAACCCCCGCGTCCAGGTCGAACACACCGTGACCGAAGAGGTCACCGGCATCGACATCGTGCAGGCGCAGATCCTGATCGCCGAGGGCAAGACCCTGGCCGAGGCCACCGGCAAGGCCAGCCAGGACGAAATCCGCCTGAACGGCCACGCGCTGCAGACGCGCGTGACCACCGAAGACCCGCTCAACAACTTCATCCCCGACTATGGGCGCATCACGGCCTATCGTTCGGCCACGGGCATGGGCATCCGGCTGGATGGCGGCACGGCCTATGCCGGCGGGGTGATCACGCGGTATTACGACTCGTTGCTGACCAAGGTCACCGCCTGGGCGCCGACGCCGGAAAAGGCGATTGCCCGGATGGACCGCGCCCTACGAGAGTTCCGCGTGCGCGGTGTTTCCACCAACATCGCCTTTGTCGAAAACCTGCTGAAGCACCCGACCTTCCTGTCGAACGAATACACCACCAAGTTCATCGACGAGACGCCCGAGCTGTTCCAGTTCAAGAAGCGCCGCGACCGGGGCACCAAGGTTCTGACCTATATCGCCGACATCACGGTCAACGGGCACCCCGAGACCAAGGATCGCCCGCGCCCACGTGCCGACCTGAAAGAACCCAAGCCCCCCGCACCCAAAGCCGAACCGCTGATGGGCACGCGCAACCTGCTGGAGCAGAAGGGCCCGCAGGCCGTGGCCGACTGGATGAAGGCCCAGCGCCAGTTGCTGATTACCGACACCACCATGCGCGACGGGCACCAGTCGCTGCTGGCCACCCGCATGCGCTCGATCGACATGATCCGCGTGGCACCCAGCTATGCCGCTAACCTGCCGCAGCTGTTCTCTGTCGAATGCTGGGGTGGGGCAACGTTCGACGTGGCTTATCGCTTTTTGCAGGAATGCCCGTGGCAGCGCCTGCGCGACCTGCGCGAGGCCATGCCCAACCTGATGACCCAGATGCTGCTGCGCGGCGCCAATGGGGTGGGCTATACCAATTATCCCGACAACGTGGTGCAGGAATTCGTGCGCCAGGCCGCCAAGAATATCGACGTGTTCCGCGTCTTCGACTCGCTGAACTGGGTCGAGAACATGCGCGTGGCGATGGACGCGGTGATCGAGAACGGCAAGATCTGCGAAGGCACCGTCTGCTATACCGGCGATATCCTTGATCCGAATCGCGCCAAGTATGACCTGAAATACTATGTCGGCATGGCCAAGGAGTTGCGCGACGCCGGTGCCCATGTTCTGGGCCTGAAAGACATGGCAGGCCTGCTGAAACCCGCCGCCGCGCGGGTGCTGATCCGCGCCCTGAAGGAAGAGGTCGGCCTGCCGATCCATTTCCACACCCACGACACCGCCGGCATCGCCAGCGCCACCATCCTGTCCGCCAGCGAGGCGGGCGTGGACGTGGTGGATTGCGCGATGGACAGCTTCTCGGGCAATACCAGCCAGGCGACGCTGGGCACCGTGGTCGAGGCCCTGCGCCACACCGACCGCGACACCGGGTTGGACGTGAAGGCGATCCGCGAAATCAGCGACTATTTCGAGGCGGTGCGCGGCCAGTACGCGGCCTTCGAATCCGGTCTGCAGGCCCCCGCCTCCGAGGTCTATCTACACGAGATGCCGGGCGGCCAGTTCACCAACCTCAAGGCGCAGGCGCGCTCGATGGGGCTGGAGGAACGCTGGCACGAGGTAGCGCAGATGTATGCGGACGTGAACCAGATGTTCGGTGACATCGTCAAGGTGACGCCGTCCTCGAAAGTGGTGGGCGATATGGCGCTGATGATGGTCAGCCAGGGCCTGACCCGCCAGCAGGTCGAGGATCCCTCGACCGACGTGGCCTTCCCCGATTCAGTCATCGACATGATGCGCGGCAATCTGGGCCAGCCTCCGGGCGGTTTCCCCGAGACGATCGTGACCAAGGTGCTGAAAGGCGAAAAGCCGAACACCGAACGGCCGGGCAAAGACGTGCCTCCGGTTGATTTGGAGGCCACCCGCGCGGAGCTCTCGAAACAGCTGGAAGGCATGGAGGTCGATGACGAGGACCTGAACGGATACCTGATGTATCCCAAGGTGTTCCTGGACTACATGGGCCGTCACCGCATCTATGGCCCGGTACGAACCCTGCCCACCCGCACCTTCTTTTACGGAATGGAGCCGGGAGAGGAGATCTCGGCCGAGATCGACCCGGGCAAAACGCTGGAAATCCGCTGCCAGGCTATTGGGGAGACGGACGAGAATGGCGAGGTCAAAGTGTTCTTTGAACTCAATGGCCAACCGCGCGTCATCCGGGTGCCCAACCGCCTTGTGCAAGCTTCGACCGCCCAGCGCCCTAAGGCCGAGGTCGGAAACGCCAACCATGTCGGCGCGCCAATGCCGGGCGTGGTTTCGACTGTCGCCGTCACCGCCGGGCAGGAGGTCAAAGAAGGCGACCTTCTGCTGACGATCGAAGCCATGAAAATGGAAACCGGCATCCATGCCGAACGCGACGCAACCGTGAAGGCGGTGCATGTCCAGCCCGGCGGCCAGATCGACGCCAAGGATCTTTTGGTCGAGTTGGAATAAAACCGTTAAAACACAGAAAGGCGCGCCATCAGGCGCGCCTTTTTTCATCCGAGCGGGCTAGTTCAACCGTCGCTGGACTCCGCGACAGGCTGTTGCGGCAACTGTTCCGGCGTGCTGTCAATCGAAACCTCTTCCTCGATCGGCGCTGGCAAGCCCAACAAATCGTGCAGTTCATGAAGAGCCGGATCGGACAAGTCACGGCCACCGGTCAGGGTATCCAGTGCTTCCTGCGGATCGTCCGCCCCTGCCAAGGCTTCTTCGGCTTCGGTCACAGCCTGCTCCGCTTCGGCCACGGCATCCTCGTATTTGTCCTGTGCGGTGATGCCCTCGGCTGCTTCTTCTTCAGTTGGCGCAAATTGGTCCTCGATCTCCGCTTCGGTCAGACCTTCCAGTTCGGACAATTCCTGTTCGCGCATTTCAAGCTCCTCTGTCGCGCCAGAGAAACCAAGTATACTCTGCTGATAGCTGTAAAGCTTGCCCGGCATGCTGTTCGGGGCCGCATTCATCAGGGCAGTCTGGCTGGCGTGCGCGGCATTCAAGCCCTTGAGCTCGGACGCGATTTTGCCGTGCTTGATTGGTTTGACATACGGCTCCTCGACAACTGCCGCCGCTACCCGCGCTTTACGGATCGGCTTCTCGACTTTCTTTTTTCCAGTGAAGAATTCGTCGAGTTTGGCTGCAAAACCGTTCTGCCCTTTGGTCCGTGATGTAGTTTTGGTGTTCTTTCGTTGTGCCTTTGGTTTAGCGAGACCGAGACCGGCGAGAAAACCCTTGCCCTGGCCGGACCCACCCTTCGTGCTGCGCGCAGATCCTCCGAGGCTGGCACTGGATTTTTCGGCGCTTTTGCCATTTCCGTTGCCGCCACCGTTACTATTTCCGTTTCCACCACCGTTACCATTTCCGCCTCCATTGCCATTCCCGTTCTTGGCTATGGCGATATCTGGCGTAGCCAACACCGCAACGAAGCTAACTGCCCCGGTCAGCAACAAAGATGTCGCCACAACCCGTGACATAGAAATAAACCAGTGCATGCCAATCCCCTCTTAGGTATCCAAATACTTGCGCCAACCAGCACAAGTTTGAGCAGAAATTTCGCATTATGCATATACTAGTTATCGAATACGGCAAAATTTGGCCTTCGAACGAAACCGCTGTTATCCACTCAGTTCGAGAGAATTGACCTCGGGCGGCAGTTTGAAAATATCATTAACTTCATAGGCTTGCTCGTTTCTCAACTGACCTGCAAAGAGGCTCAGAAGCATGGCTCCGACCAACGCAGTCAGTTTTATGTTCTCAACCTTGTTCATCCCTCCGTCTCCACCGTTGTCAATATCCGTGGCTGTAGGTTTCAACGGCTCAGCACACCTGTTCCGTCGCAAATTTTTTTCCGGCCAAGTGCGTTTTTCCTCTTGCAGCTTTCCGCCAGAATTTATAGTTCACGCCTCACTCGACGGCGCGGGCGTAGCTCAGGGGTAGAGCATAACCTTGCCAAGGTTAGGGTCGTGAGTTCGAATCTCATCGCCCGCTCCAACGAGGACCGAAAGGTCGCACAAGATATCTGATTGCGGGCGTAGCTCAGGGGTAGAGCATAACCTTGCCAAGGTTAGGGTCGTGAGTTCGAATCTCATCGCCCGCTCCAGATATCCACCTTCCCACAACAAGCACTGGCGGATCGGTCGGTCCTGCGCCATTCTGTTCTGACATGCAGCAGTCAGATGGATGCCCCGATGTCAGACTACCAAATTCGCACGCTGACCGCCGAAGAACTGCGCCACGCAGTGGATTGGGCCGGGCGCGAGGGCTGGAACCCGGGTCATGAGGACGCAATCTGTTTCCGCTCGACCGACCCCGACGGATTTCTGGGCGGGTTTCTGGATGGCGAGATGATCGCCTCGGTTTCAGCCGTGAACTACGACGACGCGTTTTCGTTTCTGGGTTTCTATATCGTGCGGCCCGAGTTTCGCGGATCCGGTCATGGTCTGGAAATCGCCCAGCACGCCCTGGCGCATTGTACGGGGCGAAACATGGGTTTGGACGGGGTGGTCGAACAACAGGACAACTACCGCAAGTCGGGCTTTGTCTTCGCCTACAACAATTATCGGTTCTCCGGCACAGTGTCAGGCATCCTCTCCAGCCTACCCAAGACCAGTATCGAGGTTGCGCCCCTCGGTGGCCTGTCCGAAGACCTTCGCATCTATGACCGTGCCCTGTTCCCCGCGCATCGGGATGCCTTTCTGACGGAGTGGCTGAGCGCACCGGGCCACATCTCGCGTGTTTGTATCCAGAAAGGTCGCATCGCCGGGTATGCAACTCTGCGCTCCTGCCTGAATGGCTACAAGGTGGGGCCGCTGTTCGCCGACGATCCGGACATCGCGCAGGCGCTTCTGGCTGCGGTCCTGGCCGAAGTTCCCGCTGATCACCACAGTTCTGAGGTCTATGTCGACATGCCACAGCCCAACGCAGCGGCCTTTGCACTGGCTGACGCTTTGGGCCTGGAAAAAGTCTTTGAAACCGCGCGCATGTATTCCGACCACGAGCCGGATATCGACCTGAACCGCGTGTTCGGCGTGACGACGTTCGAACTTGGCTGAGCCTTAGAACGCCCTGAAGGTCATTGTTGTCAACGACCGTTCGATGTTCGGAATGACCAGAAGGTGTTCATTTATGAAATGGCCAACATCCTCGGTTTCGGGGATGTAAAGCTTGAGCAGCAGGTCATATTCACCACTGGTGGAGTAGAGTTCCGAGTGGATTTCGCGCAGAGCGATCTCTTCGGCCACCTTGTAGGTGGTGCCGGGCTTGCAGCGGATCTGGATGAAAACGCAGGTGGACATTTCGTGGCCTTGTTGCTTCCGTTTGGCGCAGGCTGGCACGCCCCGCGCCCGGGCGCAATCCCCTGCAACAGTTTGCTGCGATTGCAATGATCGGGCTGGATAAGGCCGCCCGTCCCCGTCTATAAGCGCCCCTGTAGCAAGAGGATTTCGCCAATGCGCACAGCTTCGATCAGCCGCAAAACCGCCGAGACCGCGATTACGGTCGAGGTCAACCTCGACGGCACCGGCACCTATGACAACCAGACCGGTGTGGGGTTCTTCGATCACATGCTGGACCAGTTGGCGCGCCATTCGCTGATCGACATGACGATCCGGGCCAAAGGCGACTATCACATCGACGACCACCACACGGTCGAGGACACCGGCATCGCACTGGGTCAGGCGCTGACGCAGGCCCTGGGGGACAAGAAAGGCATCCGGCGGTACGGCGAGTGCCACCTGCCGATGGACGATGCGCAGGTGCGCTGCGCACTGGACCTGTCGGGCCGACCGTTTCTGGTGTGGAACGTGAACCTGCCGACACCCAAGATCGGCAGTTTCGACACCGAGTTGGTGCGCGAGTTCTTTCAGGCGCTGGCCACCCATGGCGGCATCACTCTGCATATCGACCAGTTGCACGGTTTCAACAGCCACCACATCGCCGAAGCGGCGTTCAAGGCCGTCGCCCGCGCCCTGCGTCATGCGGTCGAGACCGACCCGCGCAAGGGGGATGCGATTCCGTCCACCAAGGGCGCGCTATAGATGCTGACCGCGATCATCGACTACGAAAGCGGCAACCTGCACTCGGCGGAAAAGGCGTTTCAACGCATGGCGCGCGAGCTGGACGCGGGTGAGGTCGTCGTGACCTCGGATGCCGATGTGGTCGCGCGCGCCGACCGGCTGGTGCTGCCCGGCGACGGCGCCTTTCCCGCCTGCGCGGCCGAGCTGCGCGGGCACAGGGGCATTCACGACGCGATGGTCGAAGCGGTCGAGCAGAAGGGCCGCCCGTTTTTGGGCATCTGCGTCGGCATGCAGCTGATGGCGACCACGGGCCGTGAATATACCGACACGCCGGGCCTGAATTGGGTGACCGGAGATGTGGTGCGGATCGAGCCCGAAGACCGGGCGCTGAAGGTTCCGCATATGGGGTGGAACGATCTGGTGATCGAGAGCGAGCACCCGGTGTTCAACGGCGTCGCCTCAGGCGACCACGTCTATTTCGTCCACTCCTACCATTTCCGCGTTGCTGACCCGGCGCAACGTCTGGCCCATGTGGACTATGGCGGGCCGGTCACGGCCGTGATCGGCCGCGACACGATGATCGGAATGCAGTTTCACCCTGAAAAAAGCCAGGATGTGGGCCTGCGGATGATCGGAAACTTCCTGACCTGGGCCCCCTGACCGGTTACTGCACGCGGGTCCAGGCCTGGCCGCGGCAGATCAGGCCGCCCGCGACGCAACCCTTGACCGTCAGCTTGTTCTGACCGTCAAGCGACATCTTGGAATTGTAGGTCTTGTCCCGGTCCGGCGCCCAGATCTTGCCGCCGCTATAGCTGCCGCCGCCATCCGCGACCATGTCCCAGATGATCTTCTTGCCAAGATTCTCGTAATCCAGTTGCTGGTTTCCGTCCTTGTCAAAGGCGCTGTCGATGGTGCCGCAAACGGCACTGCCACAGGGCCCGATCGAGACGTGCAGATATCCGCCGGTATCGCCCGGCTGGGTTTTCCAAAGCCCGTCGACCGGGTCATCCGCCCGTGCGCCGGTGGCCAAAGTGACAAGTGCCGCCGCAGCGGCCAGAGCAAGTTTGTTCATGGTATCCTCCCTGATTTGCAGGCAGTCTGACCGCCAGCACTGGTTCGGGCAAGATTGACTTTGCGTCGCGTTGCATCCCCTGCCCCGCCTGTGCCATATCCCGCGCCAGTACCAGTCACGAAAAGGCCGCCCGACATGATCCTCTATCCCGCTATCGACCTGAAAGACGGCCAGGCCGTGCGCCTTCTGCGCGGCGAGATGGACAAGGCCACGGTCTTCAACGAAGACCCCGCCGCCCAGGCTCGCGCCTTTGTCGAAGCCGGCTGCGAATGGCTGCATCTGGTGGACCTGAACGGCGCTTTCGCCGGGGAACCCGTGAACGGCGCCCCGGTCGAGGCGATCCTGAAATCTTGCGACGTGCCGGCCCAGCTGGGCGGCGGCATCCGCGACATGGCCACCATCGAGACCTGGCTGGACAAAGGGCTGGCCCGGGTGATTCTGGGCACGGTTGCGGTGGAAAACCCCGATCTGGTCCGTCAGGCAGCCAAGGCCTTTCCCGGCCAGGTCGCCGTCGGCATCGACGCACGCAACGGACGCGTAGCCACCAAGGGTTGGGCCGAGGAAACCGACGTGATGGTGACCGACCTGGCGCGCAGCTTCGAAGACGCGGGCGTGGCAGCGATCATCTACACCGACATCAACCGCGACGGCGCGATGCAAGGCCCCAATGTCGAGGCCACGGCCGATTTGGCCCGGGCAGTCTCGATCCCGGTGATCGCCAGCGGCGGGGTCAGCTCGCTGGACGACCTGATTGCCCTGCGCGACTGCGGCGCAAATTTGAACGGCGCGATTTCAGGCCGCGCGCTCTATGACGGCGCGCTGGATCTGCGCGAAGCTCTGGCGGCTTTGAAGGGTTAGGGTATTGCAAGCGGTCCGCAAACAGGTTCTGCCCGAGCAGTCTGAATTGTGGTCGCTGTACACTCCGGGTGATTTCGTTGATGGGTACTCGGTCCAAAGCGACCTTGCACCGTTTGACGCAATGAAAATCGGTCTGACCATGCCGGGGTGGGTGAAGATCCTGATGGGAATCCGGAACGCAATCGTTGCCCCATTCGGCTTGAAGGGAGGCAAGCACTTGAACTCCGACAATGGCTCGCCCGACGCAGGCACCAGCGCGGTTTTTCCCGTGACCAATAGGGATGAGACAGAGGTCATCGTGGGAATCGATGACCGCCATCTGGATTTCCGCATCGCCGTGCATCGCGACAAAGACCGCATAATCATGGCAACCTGGGTGCGGACTCACAATCGTTTGGGACGGATCTATTTGACGGTGATCATGCCCTTTCACATTCTGATCGTGCGCAATTGCATGAAACGGATCGCGCGCGCCTCTCGGGTATGACGCCGATCAGTTGGCTGCGGCATCCGTAAGCTTGCTCAACGCACCGCGCATCTTGTCGATCACCGGGGATTTTTCCACCGCATCAAGCTCGTCCATGGTTTCCTTGGGATCCTCGTAGGCCAACCAGACCTGGCCGTCGGCATCCTCATAGGCCTGCACCTTGAGCGGAAGGAACAATCCCGCACGCGGGTCGATCTGCATGGCTGGCGTTCCCAGGGCCGGGTTTCCAAAGATCAACACCTGATTGGGCGGTATCGTCATGTCGACCTTGTGCGCACCGGCCGCGTGGTCAACGCGGGCAAACACGGTCGCGCCCGCATTTTCGACGGCGGCCTGCAGCGCGTCGATGGCCTCGGTCACGGATTTGTCGGTGGGAACCTTGATGATGTCGTCAGCCATCGCCCAAGTCGCACCGGACAGAATGAAAGCGGTTGTAAGAAACAAGTTGCGCATGGTTTTCACCTCCTGCTGAAATCCGCTTCAGTTTCACGAGGTTCCGGGCGCAGGACAATCACAACTCTGGCATCGGCGGGGCTTTGCCGGTAGAGGTGCGGCAACAAAGGACAAACCATGCTGAAAACCCGCATCATTCCCTGTCTGGATGTCGCCGATGGCCGCGTGGTCAAGGGCGTGAATTTCGTGGGCCTGCGCGACGCGGGCGATCCGGTGGAATCGGCCAAGGCCTATGACGCCGCCGGCGCTGACGAGATCTGCTTTCTCGACATCCACGCCACCCACGAAAACCGCGGCACCATGTTCGACGTGGTTCAGCGCACGGCCGAGCAGTGCTTCGTACCGTTGACGGTGGGTGGCGGCGTGCGCACCAAGGAAGACGTGCGCGCGCTGCTGCTGGCCGGGGCCGACAAGGTCAGCTTCAACTCGGCCGCCGTGGCGAACCCCGACGTGATCGCCGAGGCTGCCGACCAGTTCGGCAGCCAGTGCATCGTCTGCGCCATCGACGCCAAAACCGTCAGCCCCGGCAAATGGGAGATCTTCACCCACGGCGGACGCAAACCCACCGGCATCGACGCCGTCGAATTCGCCAAGACCGTCGTCGCCACGGGCGCGGGTGAGATTCTGCTGACCTCGATGGACCGCGACGGCACAAAGGCGGGGTTCAACATTCCGCTCACCCGCGCGATCTCGGACGCGGTCGACGTGCCGGTGATCGCCTCGGGCGGCGTGGGCAATCTGGATCATTTGGTCGAAGGCGTGACCGAAGGCGGAGCCAGCGCGGTGCTTGCGGCCTCGATCTTTCACTTCGGCGAATACACGATCCGCGAGGCCAAAGAGCACATGGCATCCGCGGGTATCCCCATGAGGCTGACATGAGCATACTGAACGAGCTGGCCGCCACGATCGCATCCCGCAAGGACGCGGACCCCGAATCAAGCTGGACCGCCAAGCTGCTGTCCAAAGGCCCCGAGAAATGCGCCGAGAAGTTTGGCGAAGAGGCCGTGGAGGCGATCATCGAAGCCGTGAAGGGTGACCGCGACCGGCTGACATCCGAGGTCGCCGATGTGCTGTATCACCTGCTGGTCATGCTGGCCGCGCGCGACGTGGCGCTGGAAGACGTTCTGGCCGAGCTTGCCAGGCGGCAGGGCACCAGCGGCATCGCCGAAAAGGCCGCACGCGACCGGGGCTGAGACCCGGCTTTCACCAATAGCGTCCGCGCCCTATACTGATTGACCGAAGCGCCTGCCGGGCGCAGGGGCGACGAGGGACACAGGCATGTTCAAACCCATGATCTGGGCACTGACGACGCTGGCCATTCTGGGGCTTGGCGCATGCTCATCCGCGCCGCCCGCTCGCAGCGACGACGTCGCGCGGCTTGCAGCCCAGATCCAGGCGCTGGGGCCCGAGGTCGACCCGGAAGAGGCCCAGCGCGCGGCCCGCGTCACCTATGCCTATACCGCGCAGCTGGCGCAGGAATACCAGATCACAGACCCCCCTCTGATCCATAACGCCAAGGTCAACAAAGGGCTGCGCCCGCGCGGGCTGTGCTGGCACTGGGCCGAAGACATCGAACGGCGCTTGAAGCAGGAGAACTTTCGCACGCTGACCCTGCACCGCGCGATCGCCAACGCCGACAACCCGTTCCGAATCGATCACAGCACGGCAATAATCAGCCGACGCGGTGATTCGATGTACGACGGTGTCGTTCTGGACCCATGGCGTTATGGAGGGGTCCTGTTTTGGAGTCCATTGCGCGAGGACACACGCTATGACTGGGTCCCGCGCGACATCGTGCTGGAGAAACGGCGGCAAGAGCAGCTTGCGGAAATCAACGCCGTTGCGGTGAACTGAGCGGTCAGAGTTTTGATGAGATGATGCCGGTGGCGAACCCGCCCATGCGCAGCTCGCCGAACAGGCGCTGATATTCGATCTTGGGGCAGCGATTCATGACGACATCGACACCGCGCGCCTGCGCCACCGCCGCGGCCTCGGCGTTTTCAACACCGATCTGCATCCAGATCGTGCGCAGGTCGGAAAATGCAGCCAGCGCTTCATCCACGATCGGAGGAACGGCTTCGGACCTGCGAAAAATATCTACCATGTCAACGGGTTCACTGATTTCGGACAACGAAGCCCGAACGGTTTCACCAAAAAGTTCGGCTCCGGCATGGCCGGGATTGACCGGAATCACCCTGTACCCCTTGAGCGACAGATAGCGCGCAACATAGTAGCTGGGCCGCACCGGGTTCATCGACACGCCAACGACCGCAACCACCTTGGTGCGTTTCAGGACGGATCTGAGGAAGTCATCGGAATACTCAGTCATGGCTGCAGCCTAGCCGTGACTTGGAAAAGAAAAAAGCGCCCAAGGATACCTTGGGCGCCAGTTGTTGGAACGAGGGACAGTGAAATGACCCGCGGCAGTTCCGTTCCGCGGTCACTGTGACATTTAGGCATGAGTTTCGGAAAAAAAAGAGGTCGCGCGCATTTTTGTGGTGACACGAGCGGATAAGCGGAAATCTGCCTGTCAACCGTACAGGATCGCCGGCCAGTTTTTCTCGGCTTTCTGGATGAAGCCGGTCGTGTCCGTCAGCCACATCCTTTCGATCTCGAGGGAATGCGTCAGATACAGCCTGCCGCCTACGATTTTCCACGCCATCGGGTCCGTGCTGGTGAGCTCGCCATAGGCCATGGCATAGGCGCAATATCCGCCGAACCTCGGCGCGTAGGCACGCGGATTAAGTTCGAACGCCTCTCGGTTCTCCTGCGAGGCAAACCGCCAGGTAGCGCCCTTCCACATCACCGCAATGTCGGGTCGCCCTTGAACCGGGCCGCCATCTCGAAAATAGCTGACCGCGTCATAACCGGTAATGGCCGCACCTTTTGCGGAGTAGAATACCGGGGCGGTCTGCGCCCGCAATGTCAGCGGACAAGCGATTGAAAAGGTAAGACCGGCAAGTACGGATCGTCGGGATAGCATCAGATTTCACGGGTTGTGTTTTACAGACGCTATAAGATGCAACTTTTGACGCGCCGCGAAACCCATTTGACGCAGTTGTGAAGGGTCGTGTCGGAAAGGGCTCAGTCGAACACGTCCTCGATCACATCCCAAGCTTCGTCCAGAACGCGCGAGAAAAGGCCTTTTTTCCTTTTCTTGTAGCTCTTCTTTTTGGGCTTTTGCATTGGAATGCTGTGTCGCGGCTGTGGATCCGAAGCCTTTTTTACAGGGATCATCTTCAGGTTATGCAACGGGGCACCGCAACTGGAACAGCAGAGTTCGTGCCGCTGGCGCCCCTTGAGGACCAGCGCCGCGCGGGTTCCGCAGTAGCAGCACGTAGCAATCTTGGATGGGGCGGGAATGGGTCTCTCCTCTCAATGCGGCTGAGAAGCATATAGGGCAATCGCCGCGGCATTTGAGACGTTCAGCGATCCGAAACCGCCCGCTGCGTCAATTTTGACAAGCATATCCACCGTTTCCTTGGTCTTTTGCCGCAACCCCGGCCCCTCGGCGCCCAGAACCAGCGCAACCGGCCGATCGCGCTTGCCCTCCAAAGCGGCCTCGATGGTCTGTTCGGCCTCACCATCCAAGCCCAGAACCAGGAACCCCATATTCTGCAACTCGACGATCGCATCAGCCAGGTTACGCACCCGCAGATAGGGCTGGCGTTCCAACGCACCGCTGGCGGTCTTGGCCAGCGCACCGGTTTCCGGCGCCGAGTGGTGGCGCGTGCCGATGACCGCGCTGGCGCCAAGAACCTCGGCCGAGCGCAGAATCGCGCCCACATTGTGCGGATCGGTCACGCGGTCCAACAGCAGCACCCGAGGGTTTTCGCGCCCGATGCAATTCTCGGCCAGACCGCCCCATTCCAGCGGCTTGACTTCAAGCGCCGCGCCTTGGTGCACCGAGCCCGAGTCGATTGGCGCGTTGAATTTTCGCGGATCGACGAGCTCAGCCTGCATGCCCGATTCCGCGATCGCATCCGCCAGCTTGTCCTGTGCGTTGCGGGTCACGATCAGGCGCAGTTTCTGCCGTTTGGGGTTCATCAACGCATCACGCACGGCGTGCAATCCGAACAACCAAACGGTTTCGGAAGCCGCCGCTTTGCGCGCCTGCTCTTTCTCGATCACCCACTTCGGTTTCTTCATTTTACTGGCCTCCGGGCCGGGAACAATGTTTCCTGCGCCAAAGCGGAATTTTCCTGTTGACGCTCCTTTTGAGCGCTAGTAATCACGCCTCCACGTCAGGTGCAACGCCTGACAGTGGGCGACAGGCCGCAAGGTGTGGCAGGGGACTGTAACTCCCTCGCGGAGACGCACGCCTGGTTCGATTCCAGGGTCGCCCACCATTTTCTTCCGCAAATCAGAACACAGATGGATATTGCACACCGGATTTGTCCAGGTGGTCCCTTGCGTTTGCCCTCGATTCTGCGAGGAAATTCAGGCAAAGGTTGAGTGCCCGGAGATCATGCGATGCCCCGAGCATCAACGGCCGGACATCGGACGGCGTGGGACTGGCGGTTGCGTCGAGACACCCGATGCTTGTATCGAAACGGGATTTTCTGACTCATCCTTTCTAATGAGCAGCTTATCATCTTCCAGTTCCAAAAATTTACAAATTCATAAATCAAAGAGTTCAAGAATTTACAAAATAATATTTCATTTCTAGGGACTTGTTGGGGAATTTTCATTCTGCCCCTCATACTTGCCCTGCGCAGGTTGCGTTTTACCCGACGGAAGAGGAGCCCGAGGGCGTAGCCTGCTAATTGGGAGGAATTCATGTCAAACAAATCTGTCACGCGTCGCGGCGTGCTGAAGTCTGGTGCCGTCACAAGCGCCGGTCTGGCATTGCCGACGATCTTCACGGCCTCGTCGGCCGCGGCTTATACCAACGAACCCACTGGCGGATCAGTCACGCTGGGCTTCAACGTGCCGCAGACCGGCCCCTATGCCGAAGAAGGCAATGACGAACTGCTGGCGCAGCAGCTGGCGGTCGAGCATCTGAATGGTGAAGGCGACGGCGGCTGCCTGAACACCTTCACGTCGAAGGCGCTGAAAGGGAACGGCATCCTTGGCAAGAAGGTCGAGTTCGTCACCGGCGACACGCAGACCAAGTCCGACGCTGCCCGTGCATCGGCTAAGTCGATGATCGAAAAAGACGGCGCGATCATGATCAACGGCGGTTCGTCCTCGGGCGTGGCCGTGGCCGTTCAGGGCCTCTGCCAGGAGGCGGGCGTGATCTTCATGGCCGGCCTGACGCACGCCAACGACACTACCGGCAAGGACAAGAAGGCGAACGGCTTCCGTCACTTCTTCAACGCCTACATGTCGGGTGCCGCTCTGGCGCCGGTGCTGGCCAAGGAGATGGGTACCGAACGCCGCGCCTATCACCTGACCGCCGACTACAACTGGGGCTGGACCCAGGAAGAGTCGATCGTGGCGTCGACCGAGGCGATGGGCTGGGAGACGGTCAACACCGTCAAGACCCCGCTGGCCTCGACCGACTTCTCGTCCTACATCGCGCCGGTTCTGAACTCGGGCGCGGACGTGCTGGTTCTGAACCACTACGGCGGCAACATGGTCAACTCGCTGACCAACGCGATCCAGTTCGGTCTGCTGGACAAGGTCGTAAACGGCAAGGACTTCAAGATCGTCGTTCCGCTGTACTCGGAACTGATGGCCGCCGGCGCTGGCGAGAACATCAAAGGCGTTCTGGGTTCGATGAACTGGAACTGGCAGCTGCAGGATGAGGGCACCAAGGCCTTCGTGAAGTCCTTCGGCGAGAAGTACGGCAAGCCGCCGTCGAACTCGGCTCAGACTTGCTATGCCCAGGTACTGCTGTACGCGGATGCCTGCGAGCGCGCAGGCACCTTCAACCCGTGCGGCGTGGTCGAAGCTCTCGAGGACTTCGAGTTCGACGGTCTGGGCAACGGCCCGACCTGGTATCGCGGTGCCGACCACCAGTGCTTCAAGGATGTGCTGGTCGTGCGCGGCAACGAAAACCCGACCAACGCCTATGACACGCTGGAGATCGTCGAGATCACTCCGCGGGCGCAGGTCGAGTACGATCCGGATCACCCGATGTTCGCCGGCGGCGAACTGGGCAAGTGCAACCCGGGCGCGTAACCCCGACACTCGGTTTTTCGCAAGAAAACCCCTGAGTCCTCAAAACGGCTCTCTCCGGTCAGACGACCGGGGAGAGCTGCCGGGACCAGTCAAAGGTAAGGACAATGGACGCAATCCTACTGCAAATTCTGAACGGGCTGGACAAGGGCTCGGCCTATGCGCTGATCGCGCTGGGGTTGACGCTGATCTTCGGCACGCTCGGCGTGGTGAACTTTGCCCACGGGGCCCTGTTCATGATCGGCGCCTTCTGTGCCGTCACGCTTCAGAAGATCTTCAACCTCAGCTACGAGGTGGTCGACGAAACCCAAACAGACTTTCTGGGCAACCCGCTGAAGGTGAAGACCCCCTATGTCGAAAGCTGGTTCGGCCCCGAACTGGGCGCGACCATCATCGACTGGTCCGTGCCACTGGCCATCCTGTTTGCCATCCCGATCATGTTGATGGTCGGCTACGTGATGGAACGCGGCCTGATCAAGCATTTCTACAAGCGTCCCCATGCAGATCAGATCCTTGTGACCTTCGGCCTGGCCATCGTTCTGCAAGAGATCATCAAGTATTTCTTCGGCGCCAACCCGATCCAGACCCCGCCGCCTGCGGCACTGAGCGGGTCCGTCGATCTGGGCGTGGCGCTGGGGTTCGATCCCAACGCGATCATCTATCCGATCTGGCGTCTGGTCTATTTCCTGTTCGCGGTCGTGATCATCGGGGGCGTGTTCTCGTTCCTGCAGTTCACCACCTTCGGCATGGTCGTGCGCGCCGGAATGGCCGACCGGGAGACCGTGGGCCTTCTGGGCATCAACATCGACCGGCGGTTCACCATCATGTTCGGGATCGCCGCCGCGGTGGCCGGTCTGGCAGGCGTAATGTACGGCCCGCTGAACCCGCCCAACTATCACATGGGCATGGATTTCCTTGTGCTCAGCTTCGTGGTCGTCGTGGTCGGCGGCATGGGCTCGCTGCCCGGCGCCGTTCTGGCCGGGTTCCTTCTGGGCATCCTTGAAAGCTTTGCCTCGACCACCTGGGCGACCACCACGATCCCGGGCATCAACCAGATCATCATCTACCTTGTCGCCATCATCGTTCTTCTGACCCGTCCGCGGGGTCTGATGGGCCGCAAAGGCGTGATGGAGGAATAACCCATGCTGGGACTAAACAAAAAAGACACAAGCCTGCTGATCGTCGTCGCAATCCTGACGCTGCTGGCCCCCTTCATCCTGAACCCCTTCCCCACTGACAGCGCCATGGCGCAGTTCAACGCGGGCTATCCGGACCTGATGCAGCGGTTCGTGATCTTCGGCATCTTTGCCATCGGGTTCAACATTCTGTTCGGCCTGACCGGATACCTGTCCTTCGGCCACGCGGCCTTTCTTGGGGTGGGTTCCTACTCGGCCGTCTGGATGTTCAAGCTGCTCAGCTACAACGTCATCCCGGCCATCGCGCTGAGCGTCGTGGTCGCAGGGCTGTTCTCGGTGCTGATCGGCTATGTCAGCCTGCGTCGGTCGGGGATCTACTTCTCGATCCTGACGCTGGCCTTCGCGCAGATGAGCTTTGCGCTGGCCTATTCGGTGCTGTCGAACCCCAAGTTCAACCTGACCAACGGGGAAACCGGCCTGCAGGTCTATGCCGACGACCCGCAGATCCTGCAGGGGGCCAATGCGCCCGATTTGCCGCATCTGTTCGGACTGCCGATGCGCGCGACCTACACGATGGATGTGGGCGCGTGGAGCTTTGACTTCAACGCGGGCTACTATCTGTGCGCAGTGATCATGATGGTGGTGTTCTACCTGGCGATCCGCATCTTCCGCTCGCCCTTCGGCATGATGCTGCGGGCGGTGAAGTCGAACCAGCAGCGGATGAACTATACCGGGCTGAACTCCAAGCCCTACACTCTGGCCGCTTTCGTGATCTCGGGCATGTATGCCGGTCTGGCCGGTGGCCTGATGGCGGCGATGGACCCGCTGGCCGGAGCTGAACGGATGCAGTGGACCGCCTCGGGCGAGGTCGTTCTGATGACCATCCTGGGCGGCACCGGTACTCTAATCGGGCCGGTTCTGGGCGCGGGTTTCATCAAGTATTTCGAGAACATCTTCTCGAAGATCAACGACAACGTGCTGCACAGCTGGTTCGCGTTCCTGCCTGACGGGCTTGAGGACGCGGTGGTGTTCATCATCCACCCGTTCAT
The DNA here is from genome assembly GCF_056539245.1 of Ruegeria sp. BC2. Taxonomy (NCBI): domain Bacteria; kingdom Pseudomonadati; phylum Pseudomonadota; class Alphaproteobacteria; order Rhodobacterales; family Roseobacteraceae; genus Ruegeria; species Ruegeria sp. BC2. The sequence continues at coordinate 446,249 of NZ_JBQFUQ010000001.1, read as the reverse complement.
CGGCAAGGGCTGGCACCTGACCCTGGGCATCCTGTTCATGCTGGTGGTTATCTACCTGCCCGGCGGGCTGGTCGAGGGCGGTCAGCGGTTGCTGAACTGGATCCGCCGCAAAAGCGTTGGCGGGGATGACACCCGCGAGGGCAAAACCGAGCCGGCAGAATAAGGAAACGCGTCAATGGCAATTCTGAAAGTAAAAGATGTCAGCAAGCGCTTCGGCGGCCTCAAGGCCCTGACGGACGTGAACCTGAGCGTCGAGGAAAACTCGGTCCATGCGATCATCGGCCCCAACGGGGCGGGCAAGTCCACCCTGCTGAACTGCCTGGTGGGCAAACTGATCCCGGATACCGGTTCGGTCTTGTTCGACAACCAGTCGGTGCTGGGGCGCGAGCCGTACCAGATCAACCAGATGGGCATCAGCCGGGTTTTCCAGACACCCGAGATCTTTGGCGAGCTGACCGTGATGGAAAACATGCTGATCCCGATCTTCGCGATGCGCGACGGGGCATTCCGCATGCACGCCTACGAAACCATCGCCAACGAAAAAGAGGTGGTGGAACAGGCCGAGGCCATGCTGGAAGAGATGAACATGGCCGACAAGCGGCACATGCATTCAGCCTCGCTGTCGCGCGGCGACAAGCGGCGGCTCGAGATCGGCATGTGCCTCAGCCAGAAGCCGCGCCTGCTGCTGCTGGACGAGCCTACGGCCGGCATGGCACGGGCCGACACCAACAACACCATCGACCTGCTGAAACAGATCAAGGATGAACGCGACATCACCATCGCGATCATCGAGCACGACATGCATGTGGTGTTCAGCCTGGCCGAGCGGATCACCGTTCTGGCGCAGGGCACGCCGCTGGTCGAGGACACCCCCGAAAACATCCGCGGAAACCCCAAGGTCCGAGAGGCCTATCTGGGCGAGGCGGCGTGAGGAAAAGCTATGAACGAGAAACCTGACTTTTCGAAAAACGCCAACATGGCCAGCACCGCGCCCGCGTTTCTGTCGGTGTGGGACATGCATTCGTATTATGGCGAAAGCTACATCGTCCAAGGCGTCAGCTTCAACGTCCACGAGGGCGAGATCCTGGCCCTGCTGGGGCGGAACGGGGCCGGAAAGACTTCGACCCTGCGCTCGATCGCGCGCGTGGGCGAGCCCGAGGTGCGCCACGGCGAAATCTGGCTGGACCACAAGCCACTGCACAACATGACCAGTTACGAGGCCGCCGCGGCCGGGTTGGGCCTTGTGCCCGAGGATCGGCGGATCATCCCCGGCCTGACGGTCGAGGAGAACCTGCAGCTGGCCCAGATCGCCCCGCCGATCGGCTGGTCGCTGGAACGGATCTACGAGCTGTTCCCGCGTCTGGGCGAACGGCGCAAGCAAGAAGGTGTGACCCTTTCGGGCGGCGAACAGCAGATGCTGTCCATCGCCCGTGCGTTGGCCCGGGACATCAAGGTGCTGCTGCTGGACGAACCCTACGAGGGGCTGGCCCCGGTGATCGTGGACGAGATCGAAAAGACGCTGATCCACATCAAGCAGCAGGGCATGACCACCATCATCGTCGAACAGAACGCGGTGCGCGCGCTGCAACTGGCCGACCGGGCAATCATTCTGGACACCGGCTGCATCGTGTTTGACGGCACCGCCGACGAAGTGCTGGAAAACACCCAGCTGCGCGAGGAATATCTGGCGATCTGACCCGCGTCAGTTGGGCAGGCAGGCCCATTCGGCCACGACCCGCCCCTGCCGCAGTGCCAGAACCGTGCCGAACTGGTTCAAAACCGCTTCACTCTGACTGGGGCGCAGCAAGGCGATATCGCCGGGCTGCGCCCTGGTTGTTTTGGGACCCACCCAGACCTCTTGATTGCTTGATCGCCCGAACACGCCGGAATAACCGAAACCTTCCGGCCAAACGGGGCTGGCCAGGTAATGTCCGCCGGAAATGGCGAGGTTGGTCCGGTGCAGTCCGGGCAGGTCGATCCCCGGCACCGGGTTGCGCGGCATCACTTTGAGGATCGGCGAGGCCAGGAACAGGGCAGGCAGAAACGCCCCGGTCGATGCATGGTCAAAATCCGAAGGCTTCACTAGAACCGACCCAAAGGCGACCTCGGTCGCCAGGCTCCGCGTGGCCGGGTCCTGAAAGGTCAGGCTGCCACCAGTGTTCAGGCACAGCCCCTGCGCCCCCTGCCCGAGTGCAGCGACCGCCCGTTCATATGCTTTCGCACTGGCTCGCCGCGCGCGGCGTCGGAGCAGCGCAGGCAGTTTGGCCAGATGCACCTCGTACCCCATCACGCCCGACAGTGTGACATGGGCGCGATCCGCGATCCGTGCCGCGACGCCTGCGACCTGATCGGGGGTCAACCCGCCGCGATGCAGGCCCACGTCGATCTCGAGCGACAGGCGCAGGGTTTGGCCCGTGTCAGCGGCAAGCGACAGATATGCGTCCAGCCGCTGTGGCGTGTCGATCAGCCACTGCACCCGCCGGGCAGCGTCAGGATGCGTCTCAAGAATCCGCCGGGCGGCCGTCACCGGCAGCGGCTTGCCCAGCAGGTGATCGGTTTCCGGCTCGGCGGCCAGCAGGGCCGACAACATGGGTTCGGAAAAGCTCATCAGGCCCGATGTCGGAATCCGGGCGCGGATATGGTCCAGCAGAGGCAGGCACGGCAGCGATTTGGCCACCAACCGGACCTGCAGGCCGTGGCCCAACCCCGCGCGGGCAGCGTCACAATTCGCCTCGACCCGGTCCAGATCGACGACGGCAACCGGCCGATCGACACCATGATCGCGTAGCGCTTGAGCGAGATGTTCAAGATACTCTGCAGTCATGGGCGAAACATCCGGGCCAGCGCGGGTGTCAGGAACTTGCCCTTTGGGTCCAGCCGTTCACGCAATGTGCAGAATGCATCGAAATCGGGATAGAGGCGCGACAGATCGGAATAGGTCAGGCTGTGCAACTTGCCCCAATGGGGGCGGCCGCCGGCCTGCAGGAACAGCGGCTCCATCGCCTCGAAATAGCGCAGATGGCCTTCCTTCGCATCGGTGTGGATGGCGACCGATACCCGCGGGCCACCCCGGAACGGTGACAGGCAGCCGTCGTCGCCTGCGGTCTGCCGCACCTCGATCGGGAAATAGATGTCGGCGTGGTCACGCTCCAACCGTCGGATCAGCTCTGACAGCACGTCACGGGCGTTTTCCGGCGGCAGGTGGTATTCCATTTCCTTGAACCGGATATGCCGGTCGCTGCACAACACACGCCAGCTTTCGCCAGTGTAGTCCTCGTCGGATTGGGCCAAGGTCAGCAGACGCAGCAGGGCGCGCCGCAAACCGGGGCTGAGCCGGCCCGCATTGCGCGCCAGCTTCAGAACCTTGACGGCGATCATGTCCAGATCGCGCGGCGCGCGGGTCTCGGTCGCGTCGGTTATGTCATGCCGGATTTCAACGGTCTTGCCGGTGAAGGGGATGTAGAAGAACTCGAAATTCCTGTTTTCGTCCCAATGCTGGTGCATGCGCTCCAGTGTGTCCTGCAGGTCTGACAGACGCACCCGGCGGCGCAGGTTGTATTTCGGCACGACGTTGATCTGCGCCTCGGTCACGATGCCCAGCATCCCCAACGATACCTGCACCATGTTCAGTGGAATGTCGTCGGTGGTCAGGGTCTGTCCGTCAGCGCCGATCAGCCGGGCTGCAGTGATCTCGGCAGACAGGCACGGCAGGGTGCGCCCGGTGCCGTGGGTTGCCGTGGCCGCCGCGCCGGCCAGAGTCTGCACGTTGATATCACCCAAGTTGCGGAAGGCCGTGCCGTGCCGGGCCAATGCCGGTGACAGATCGCGCAGCCGGGCATTGGCGTTGACCCAGGCCCGCCCGTCGTCGACCCTTGTTACGGCGGGCAGGTCCAAGGCGGTCAGGTCAATGATCTGTTGCGCCCCTGGAACCAGCGGTGTGAAGGAATGCCCTGCCCCGACCGGACGCAGGGTTTCGGCCGAGGCGATCAGTTGCTGTAGGTCTTCGGTCGTGATCGGCCGCTTGGGCCGTATTTGGCTTGTCTGGTTGCCTGCCCAGTTCTGCCACATGGCTGATCCTCCTCCCATCCGGGGCAGAGGATTGCAGCCGGGGCGACAGGGAACAAGCCCGGTTTTCAGGACGTTACGTCGGGAAAGCAGTTATTCGGCCGCAGGCCGCAGGTTGGCGACGCTGTCGAACCAGGCCTCGATGGTGTCCAAATCGGGTTCAAGCGACTGCGCAGAACCATCGGTGAAATCCACGAACTTGTCACGGTTCAGGCCGTTGACCCCGACCAGCACCGGGATATCCAGCGCCAGCGCTTCGGCGATGACGGGGCGGAACCCGCGGCCATCGGCCTCGTGCTTGCCGAACTTGTTGACGATCAGCAGTTGCGGACGGTCGGCCAGCGAAGCAGTCACATAGCCCACCGCATGCTCCAACGCGGCGGGGTCCAACCGGCACCCGCGCGATTGGCTGCCCAGCGATTGCGAGATACGGATGGTCTCGCCATCCGGCAGCACGCGCAGGTCCATGTCGCATTTGCTGCTGTCGGCGCATTCGGTGTTGGTCTGAACCACACCGGCCAGACGGGCGCCCTTGGCCAGCAGACGTTCGGCTACCGCGCTCAGCAGGCGGTCGGTTGCGCCGCGATCGGTGGTGGTGACGTAGGCCAAGTGCATCGGCAGACCTTTCTGGGTTTCATCTTGTTGTTTCAATTAGCACGCATGGGGCGCCCCTTCCAGCACCCGCATCAAGGCAGCGGAGACACTCCGATCACCGGCGCGTGCATGTGCAACAGCGCGGCATAGGCCAGCCCAGCCACCAACCAGACCAAAGGCCTCGGCCAGGGGCTTGGCGATCGCAGCGAAAGGCGTGCCGTGTTGCGCGACAAGCGCGGCCAATCGGCCCCCATCTCGCGCGCCTTGCGCCTATCGATCAGGGCCATGCCCATCCATGCGAAACCCGCGAACAGTCCGAACAGAACCACATGCGCTAGGCTGCCATTGGCCAGTAGATGCGCCAGCGCCCACAAAATCATCGCCAGCAGGATCGGGTGGCGGGTGGTGCGCAGGATGCCGGGCTCATCGGGGTTGAACGGGCAGCGCCCCAGGCCGCCGAAGGAAAACGGGTTGGTCGCCGCCAGCCCGGCCACCGCCAGCAAGCAGACGAGGGGCATCACAAGCAACGGCACCCAGCGCAGGATCGCCAGCGGCGGGATGACCTCGACATAGGGCGCTTTGGCCGCGGCCACGATCAGCCAAGCCAAAACCGCCAGCGACAGCGCCGAATAGACTGCGAAATAAGGCCCGCGTCCCATCAACCCGATCAGCCGCCCGCGCACGGCCGGACGCGCCGGAATGGCGTGGCTGAGCAGAAAGATCAGAAGTGCAGCAACATAAGCGCCCCAACCGGCCATGGTCATCTCCGCCTGTTTTGCGCCCGGAATACCGGGGGAAACGGCCCCGGTCCTTGTCCAAAATCAAGTGTGGTCGGGGGCAGCTGCACCGCCCCCGATCCAGGGTTACAGGCCCAACGCCTTGCGGCGTTCTTCGGCAAAGCCCTGAACCATGCGGTCGGCGATCAGCGCCAGGATGGCCATCGCCGCCCCGGCCGAAATGCCCAGCCCCACATCCGCCTGCCCCAGCGCCAGATAGATCGACTGGCCCAGACCGGTCGTGCCGATCAGAGCTGCGATCACCAGCATCGCAAAGGCATAGAGGATCGTCTGGTTCAGCCCCAGCAGGATCGTGGGCGCAGCGTAGGGCGCACGCACGTCGCGCATGATCTGCCACTCGGTCGCGCCGCTCGAGATCGCGGCCTCCATCATCTCGTCCGGGGTGTTGACCAGCCCGTGACGGGTGTAGCGGATCATCGGCACGATCGCATAGGCGCAGATCGCCAAAAAGGCCGAGAATTCGCCGATCTGGAACACCATCAGCACCGGGATCAGGAACACGAACAGGGGGATCGTCTGCAGCATGTCGCAGATCGGGCGCACGATCTTCCAGACCGGCGACCAGACCGCGCTGGCGAGGCCGATCAGCCCGCCGACGACGGCGCAGAAAAACACCGCCGCACCGCTGAGATAAAGCGACAGCAGCGCCCTCTCCCACAGGCCCGAGATCAGGATCGTGCTCAGCAGCGCCACCGACAGCGCCGCCAGACGCCAACCGCCCGCCACCCAGCCCAACGCCGCCGCGCCGGTCAGAACGAAGGGCCATGGCAGGTTCGCGATGCCGGTCTCGAGCATGCCGATCAGGATCAGCGTGACCAGACCGCCAGTCAGGTGCCCACGCCACGCCATCAGCAAGGCGATCACCGCACCGGCCGCAAACAGGCCATAGCTCATGGCCGGGGTCCACTGGAACCCCCAGGTAAAAGGCAAAACCGCCTGATCCAGACCGATCCGCAGCGGCAGCAGCACATAGAACATCGAGTTGTTCTTGAGCGAATCCAGCCACGGTCCGTTATTCTGGGTAAAGGCTGTCAGGCCGCTGTCCACCGCCTGCGCGACCGGATCCAGCAGCGTCAGTTCGGACGGGTTGGGTAGCCGTGCCCAGAACAGCAGCGTGAACAGGACCGCAAAGCCAAGAACCGCCCAGACGACGCGGTTGTCATGGCGCTGGCGTTCAGCGGCGAGCGTGCCGCTCATGCGGTCGATCACCACGGCAAAGACAACGATCACCATGCCGGCCAGCAGAGATTCGCCGAACTGCGCCTTGCGCATGGTCAGCAGGACCTCCCAGCCGATATCGTTGAACCCGCCGATGACCGCAGCGATGATCACCATTGACAGGGCCGCCATCAGACACTGGTTCACACCCACCATGATCTGCGTCGCCGCCGCCGGGATTTCCACCTGGAACAGCTGCTGGAACCGGGTGCCGCCCGACATGATGGCGGCTTCCTTGATCTCGGGCTCCACGCGCTCCAGCCCCAGCATCACGTTTCGCGCCATCGGCGGCGCTGCATAGATGGCCGAGGCGATCAGGCCCACCACGGGGCCAAACCCGAACAGCAGGAGCAACGGTGTCAGATAGGCAAAGGTCGGCACCGTCTGCATGATGTCCAACACCGCCTGAACGGCCGATTTCACCCGCGGCACTTCGTTGGCCAGAATGCCAATTGCACTGCCGACGATCAGCGCGACCGGGACCGAAACGGCCACCAGCGCCAAGGTGTTCATGCTCTCGGCCCAATAACCCGAGGCCAGCACGAAGCTGAGGCCCAGAAAGCCCAGCGCGGCCATGGGCAACCCGCCCAGATACCAGCCGAGTGCCGTCACCAGCCCGATCAGAATTGGCCAGGGCGTATTGCCCAGCACGAAATTGGCCCAGTTCATCGGATAGGCCATAAGGTCGGAAAACAGCCGGGCCGCCGGTTTGATCGCGTTCAGAAGCCAGTCGAGGAAGGCACCCACCCATTGCGTGGCCGGCACCTCCCACGTCGCGGGCCATTTGACGAGCCAGGGCGCGTGCGGCTCAAGCGCCAGACACAGCGCGCCCACGATCAGCGTGATCAGGGCCGCCTGCGCTCCGGCTGTCAGGTGAATCCGAGTGGGTTTGGGAACATCGGCGACGACGGTCATGCGTCATCCACCTGCAGGGCTGCGGCCAGATCCGAGGGGTGCACGGTGCCGACGATCGCGCCGGTTTCGTCATGCACCGGCACGGGCTCGTACAATGCCATACAGCGCGCCAGCGCCGCGTCCAATGTCATCTTTGTTGTCAGGCCAGGGTCATCGGGACCGCGCTCGGCCTCGCCCGCTTGCATGACCGAGGCGACTTTGGCGTGCTGGCCCTTGGCCACGTCCTTTGAGAACTCGCGCACATAGTCGTCGACGGGGCGCAGAACGATATCCGTCGGCGTGCCGATCTGCACAATCTTGCCGTCCCGCATGATTGCGATGCGGTCCGCCAGCTTTAGCGCTTCTTGAATATCATGCGTGATGAAGACGATGGATTTCTTCAGCGTCGCCTGAATGCGCAGGAATTCGTCCTGCAGCTGCCGCCGGATCAACGGGTCCAAGGCCGAGAACGGCTCGTCCAAGAACCAGATGTCGGGGTTTACTGCCAAAGACCGGGCGATGCCCACGCGCTGACGCTGACCGCCCGAAAGCTGCCGAGGAAAGCTGTCCTCGCGGCCCTCAAGCCCCACCAGCGAAATGACTTCCTGCGCGCGGGCCAGACGTTCTTTGCGGCCCACACCCTGCACGCGTAGCGGATAGGCGACGTTCTCTGCCACCGTCATGTGCGGGAACAGTCCGAAATGTTGGAACACCATGCCCAGTTTCTTGCGGCGCAGTTCGGTCAGCTGCTTCTTCGGGGCACCCATCACGTTGTCGCCGTCGATGCGGATCTCGCCACCCGTTCCGGGCAACAGTTGCGAGATGCAGCGGATCAGGGTCGACTTGCCGGACCCCGACAGACCCATGATGACGAACAATTCACCATCGCGGACTTCGAAATTTGCATCCTGAACAGCCGGGATGAACCCCTGTCCGCGCAAATCGGCGGCGGCCTTGTCGGCGTCGTTCCCTGACCGAGACAACGCGTCGGTCAGGGCTTTTTCTGCGCCTTGGCCAAAAACCTGCCAGAGAGACTGGCAGGCAATGGCTGGCGTATTCGCGTCAGTCACTTAGGTGGCTCACTTCGTTGCCGCGTCCACGACCGGACGCCACTTGTCTTCGTTGTCCGCCATCCAGGCCGCGACAACCTCTTCGACCTTGCCGCCGTCGACATCGATCGCACCCATCATCGGCTGCTGGTCTTCGACCGCCAGTTGATAGTTGCTCAGGATTTCATAGGCGGCAGGCCACTTGTCCGCCAGACCGCTCCAACCGGCTTTGAAGATCCGCGAGGGCGAGAAATCGCAGTCATTGACGGCATTGGGGTTTGGCCCCCAGGCCGGATCGTTGAAGCAGGCGTCCTCACCCGGCGGCAACTCAACGAATTTCACATCATAGGCCGACATGGCCCAATGCGGTTGCCAGAAGGTGATCAGCAGAGGCGATTTGCGTTCGGTCGAAGCGCGGAGTTCGGCAATCAGCGCGCCCTCGGACCCGGCAGGAATAGCCTTGAACGGCAGTTCAAGCCCGACCATGCGGTCTGCCCCGGGCGTACCCCAGTCAGCCGGATAGTCGACCAGGCGTCCCATCGGCAGGGTCTCAGCCGTCGCAAAGTTTTGCGCGCAGTCCTTCAGCGCTTCCCACGCGGGCAGACCCGGGCACAGGTCGGCGACATGGGCCGGATATGCGATGCCTTCCTTCGCATCGAGGCCAAGGTCGCCGATTTCGACCACGGTGCCCTCTTCGACTTTCTTGGCGTATTCGTCCGACACGTTCGACGACCAGATCTCGAGCGTGGCATCGATGTCCCCGTCAGCCAGCGCCTGGAACTGGTTCAACATGCCCGCGGTGACGAATTCGACCTGGTAACCGGCGGCCTTGAGCATCTCTGCAGCGACATGCGTGGTGACGTGCTGGCCCGTCCACTCGTTGATCGCCAGTTTGATCGGCTCGTCCACCGCGCCCATGTCAGCCGCGTGCGCGGCGCCAGCGACCATGATCGCCAGAAGGCTTACATTCAGTTTTTTCATGGATTTTCTCCCTGTTTCTTTGTTTTGCCCACCCCGGCGGAAACATGCCCGCCGGCTGACTTGTCTAACGACAATACCATGTCGCAACATGCACAAATTTGGCCGGAAAAGGAAAGCGAACAGTTCGCGTCATTCCCAATAATCGGCCTTGGTACCGCATTTCATTCCCCTTGCGCCCTCGTGTCGTGGGGCGGCTTGCCCGAGGTTTCGCGGACCGGACATTGATTGACGAGTCAATCACAAACCCAATTGGGGTCGTTTGTCGAGTATTTCTTGTGACGATGGGGCAAATTCCTGATTTTCCGACTGTTTTGCCCAAATGGCAGACCATACTCGGCCGCCGCCCTTGCATTGAGTGGAACAAATTGGCAACATTTGGCGCGAAGGGAGCTTTGCGATGCACCATTTCGATGAGATCTATGGGCTGGCGGCCGACCGGCACGGCGGACCGCACGCGCTTGAAGACAAACTGTCCAAGCCCAAATCCGCCGAGGAATTGGCCGCCCTGCCAGAGGATCGGTGGCTTTCGACAATCACAAAATGCATCTTTCAGGCTGGCTTCAATTGGAAAGTCATCGAGGCCAAGTGGGACGGTTTCGAGGCGGCCTTTGACGGGTTCGACGTCGGGCGCTGCGCCTTCATGGATGATGAGAAATTCGACGCGCTGTTGCAGGACACGCGCATCGTGCGCAACGGAACCAAGATCGCCACCGTACGCGACAACGCAGCGTTTCTTATGGAACTCCGCACGGAAGGCGGCGTTGGCAAAGTGTTGGGCGGCTGGCCATCGACCGACTATGTCGGACTTTTGGACATGCTCGCAAAACGTGGTTCTCGGTTGGGCGGGGCTTCAGCGCAGTATGCGATGCGTTTTGCCGGCAGAGACAGCTTTATCCTGTCACGCGACGTAACCGCCCGTTTGATCGCCGAAGGCGTCATCGACAAGCCAGCCACCTCCAAGAAAGCGATGGCTGCGGTACAGGACGCCTTCAACACCTGGATGCGTCAATCCGGCAGGTCGTTGACCGAAATCAGCCGGGTGCTTGCGATGAGCCTCTAGAATCGCTTGCGACCGAACCACAGCGGGCTAGGGTTTGGTCATGGTCCGGTTGATTTCGATCCTGCTTTTTCTTGCTCTGTTGTCCTGCGGTCGCCCTCTGACCGAGAACGAGCGCGCCTTTGCAAGCAAGGTTCAAGGCGAAACGCTGGATCTTGACCGGGTTCGGCTGGTCGAAGGCGCGCCGGTCGCCTCCATCACCTACGAACGAAAAGCCAGACCGAGGCTGGCTTGCCGCGAGCGTATCCTGCCGCCGGTCAAGGACGAGATCGTAACCGGAAAACCGGCGGCGATCGCGCTGTTCAACCGGGTATACTTCACCAAGGACTGGTATCTTGACGACTACATGGCGCGGTACCCCGACCAGATGAACCTTGTGGCCGCCATGATCTTTGCCCATGAACTGACCCATGTCTGGCAATGGCAGAACAGGAAAACCACCGGCTATCACCCGTTGCGGGCGGCTGCCGAACATGGTGGCCGCAAGGATCCTTACCTGTTCGATCTGGATAACTCGGCCGATTTTCTGGACTACGGGTTTGAACAGCAGGGCGCCATCGTCGAGGAATATGTCTGCTGCCGCGCATTGGATCCGGACGCCCCGCGGACCCAGCGTTTGCATGACATGCTGGCCAAGCATTTCGACCCGGAAAAACTGCCGGGTGCCCGGCGAGAAAGCGACGTGGTCATCCCTTGGAGCGGCGCCAAGGTGGAAGGCATCTGCCGATGAGGTTCACTTGCCTTGCAAGGTCTTTAGATACGCGACCAGATCGGCAATCGGCTTGCTGGTCAGGATCGGCTGGCCGGCATCTGTCTTGATGGCGGTGTCCTGCCCTTCGAAATATGGCCCGTAGACCGGCATTGGACTGCCATGGCTGACCAGAGGATCACGGCCGTCTATCCGCTGCACCACACGCGCGGTCGGAAATTTAACGCCCGCGTCCCCAAGCGTCTTCAGATTGGTAGGTTGGATCAACAGCACGCCGGCCATTGGCCCATGTCCAGTCGCATCCAGTCCATGACAGGTGGCGCAATGGTGCAGGTAAAGCTGCTCCCCGGTTTCGGCATCCTGGGCTTCAGCACCTGTGGCGGATATCGTACCCGCCATGGCCAAGGCCGTAAACGTCAAAAGTTTCATTGCGTTCCTCCGCTCTAACGCCAAAAGCAGGGTTGCCCGAACCGTTACGACCCGCAATGATCCAGATCAACGAAATCGGCTAAGGGGTCCGGGCCATGACACATTATGCAGCCATCATGCTCGCCGCCGGGATCGGAGTTCCGATTCTCGCCGCGCTGAATGCGGCGCTCGGAAAACTGATCGGCTCGCCCACCACCGCTGCGGTCATCCTGTTTGCCGTGGCGTTTGGGTCTTCGGCGCTGGTGATGCTGCTGTTCCCCGGAACACAAGCTTTGGCAAAGGTTGCGCAGACCCCGAAACATCTGCTGTTGGGTGGGGTTCTGATTGCCTTCTACGTGCTATCCATTACCCACGTCGCACCGCATTTCGGCGTCGGCAACGCGGTGTTCTTCGTGCTGTTGGGCCAGTTGGTCAGCACCGCGGCCATCGACCATTTCGGCCTTTTCGGCGCGCAGGTCACGCCGCTGACCCTGATGCGCGCCGGCGGGATCGCGGTGATGGCCGTGGGCGTGGCGATCACTCAGCTGGCCTGAGCACACCCCCGTCCAGCCGCAGCATCCGGTCCATCCGCGCCGCCAGGTCAAAGTTGTGCGTGGCAATCAACGCCGACAGGCCGGACTCGCGCACCAGATCCATCAGCGCGGCAAAGACCTGATCCGAGGTACCCGGGTCCAGATTCCCTGTTGGCTCGTCCGCCAGCAGGACACGCGGTTCATTGGCCAGAGCCCGGCAGAAAGCCACCCGCTGCTGCTCGCCCCCCGACAGGGCCGCCGGGCGGTGGTCGGCACGGTCGGCGACGCCGACACGTCCCAGCAGATCCATCGCGCGGGCCTTGGCCGCCCTCTCGGACACCCCGTTGGCCAATTGCGGAAGCACGACGTTTTCCAGCGCGGTGAACTCCGGCAGCAGGTGATGAAACTGATAGACAAAACCTACATCCCGCCGCCGCATCGCGGTGCGGGTACGGTCGCCCATGCCGGTCGCGTCCTGCCCGCCGATTTCGACCGTCCCTGAATCCGGCGCATCCAGAAGACCGGCGATATGCAGAAGGGTCGACTTGCCCGCACCCGAAGGCGCCACAAGCGCCACCGCCTCGCCCGCCCGCAGCTCCAGATCGGCGCCGCGCAGCACCTGCACCTCGGCGGGCGTGCCTTTCAGATAGGTCTTGGTCAGGCCGGTCAGACGCAAGGTGACATCATTCATAGCGCAGCGCCTCGACCGGGTTCAGCCGCGCCGCACGGCGGGCCGGGAAATAAGTCACGAAGAAGGATAGGCCCAGCGACAGCCCAACCGCCTTGAGCACGTCCGACAAGTGCAGCTCGGCCGGCAGGGCATAGATGCCGCGGATCGCCGGATCCCAAACGCCGCCGCCCATCACGTAGTTCACGAAAGAGAAGATCGGATCGATATAGAGCGCGAACAGGCAGCCCAGGATGACGCCCATCGCGGTGCCTATGATCCCGGTGAAGGCGCCACAGATGAAGAACACCCGCAGCACCGAACCCTCGCTCAGCCCGATAGTGCGCAGGATGCCGATGTCGCGGCCCTTGTTTTTCACCAGCATGATCAGCCCCGAGACGATGTTCATTGCGGCGATCAGCACGAGGATCGACAGGATGATGAACATCACGTTGTCCTCGACCTCGAGCGCGCGCAGAAAACCGCCTGAGGCATCCTGCCATGTCCAGATCTGCGAGCGTTCTCCCGCCGCCTCGAGGATCGGGATCAGGATGGGGTTCAGGTCCTCGGGGCGGTCGACCATCACTTCGATCTCGTCGGCGACGCCCTCGCGATTGAAAAAGCTCTGCGCTTCGGAAAACGGCATGTAGACGCGGGTGCGGTCGATGTCATAGCGCCCGGCCGAAAACACGTAGACGACCTCATAGGCATTCACGCGGGGCGACGTGCCAAAGGCGGTCTTGACCCCGTTGGGCGAGGTCAGCTTGACCCGATCCCCCACCGTTGCACCGATGGCGCGGGCCACGCCCGAACCGATGGCGATCCCCTCCTCGAACCGGGACAGGTCGCCGTAAGCCTGATCGCTTTCGGCAATACCGGGCAGGCTGTAGAGATCGTCAGGGCGGATACCGAACACCTCGACCCCGCTGCTGCGATCGCGGTTGGTGATCAGGACCTGCCCCTTGACCAGCGGCGCAGCGCGTTGAACGCCCGGCACCCGCGCGATGCGCTCGGCCATGGCGTCGAAATCAACTATGGTGCGATCAACCTGCCCTTGCGCGTCCAGTTCGCCGGCCGAGTAGACTGTTACATGAGCGTTGGCCCCAAGAATGGTGCCCACGAATTCGGACCGGAACCCTGACCGGACCGCCAGCGTGGCGATCAGCGCGAACACGGCCAGCGTGATCCCGATCAACGAGATCCAGGTCATCACGCTTACACCGCCTTCGGCACGCCGGGCGCGCAGATAGCGCCAAGCGATCTTCCATTCGAATGCGGCAAAGGGAGGGGGTGTTCTGGCCATTCCTGCTCCGGCAAATCTGTGATGGGGACATTTTCGGGATTTGGCTGGATGGTCAAGCCGGTTCTGGATGTACGCGCCCGTTCAACCGGCCAGCGACGCAGTTGCACTCAGCACGGACTGGGTCGTCTCACGATCACTGATCCCCCGACGCGCCAAGGCATCGAACAAACGATCTTGGGTTTCAGGCGTCAGCATGGAAACCGCCCGGTTGTGTAGACCAAGGCTCAACAGTTCCGGTTCGTCGATCCTGGCGATCAGGTCTTCCAGCTTCTGTTGCGAATAGGTCGGCCAAAGCCCCAGCGCGGTGCTGGGTGCGTCCTCGAACCACGGGCGCAAAGCCAGATCCGACCGGAGACAAAACGCATTCAGCAGCATGAATTCCGAGGGTCTCCGGCGCGATCCGAAGAGCGACTGCACCGAACCGTAGCGTTCGTTGATCTCGTCCAACATCTCCAGAACCAACGACCTACGCACCGGGAACGGCGTCGAAAACGTCGTGGTCTTCAAAGCCTCGATATCCGGAACGGTGACCTGCAAAGCGTCCAGGCTCTGCTGCAGCCAGTTGCGGTGAAAGTCGCTGTTGACCGAAATGAACGGAAGCCGGGCGGCTCCGCCATCCGAAAAGAACTCTGACTCAGTGAAAGTCCGCAGAAACAGGTTTTTGGTGTCCAGGATAACCATCTGCTCCGCCTCGGCGATCCGTGCGGCACCCAGCTTGAGCACCTGCTGCGCGCGGTATCCGTTGTTGCCGCGCCAGCCCCCCTTTCGCACGAAAGGGATACGGTGCCGTCCTTCAATCAGAAGCCGGTCGCCCAGTGAACGCCAGGCGCATTGACCTGCCCCAAGCAGAAGGTCATCGCCCCCGACGACCCGAACCTTGGATTGCAAAGGACCGTAGGCCGCCAATATGGGCTCGATACGCGCCCGCAATGCGGTTTCGTCGACGTCATTCAGGACAACATGGATGGATGCAACCTTGGCCGGATCAGCAAATCGCGCAAAAGAACGCGCCTGCAACTCGAGCAGCGGGTAATCCTTGGAATACACTATCGTGGCAAAACTCAGCACGGTCGGGTTGCCTTTCATAATCACTTGGCGCCGCTGTATCAGCTTCTCGACCGGCCGCCAAATCCGCTTTGCCGTGTTGGCGCAGAATCAGCCATCGGGCGCAAATTCCAGCAGCGGATGATTTTCGAAAGACGATTATACCGCTGGTTGTGAAGCCCATCACAGACAGGCCCTTATTGTTTCAGGTATGAAGTCAATGTGAGGTTCAGACATTAAACTGAACTTGAAATGCAACATTTTCACAGCAACTTTGTTTCGCATTTTGCTTCTTTTAAGAAATTTTGGCACCCTGATTGTGGGGGAATACATTTTAAAGAGCGGGGGTCGCTCATGAATATTGAAAAGGAAATTGAACAGGTTGGTGCGCCAGCCACGACGATCACTTCTCAGGACATGGATTGCGAAACCGCAGCGTTGCTGCGGGCCGTCATCCGACCGCTGTTTGCCGGTGCGGCCAGTTGGGCCAGTCTAGCCGACACGCTGCGCGAAAAAGGCTATCGCCTGGCATTCCAAAGCGGGCGCATGTGCCTGATGGACCGCGCGACCGGCAAACGGCTTTGCGGGTTGCGGTTCCTGGACATCGAATTGAAGGATCTGGTCCGGCGTATGGGCCGCCCCGTCGTAGTCGCCCGAGGTGACAGGGCGGATGGGGAACTACTTCGCGCGCGTCCGGCGACGGGCGGGTCCTAGTACCGCCGCCAGAACTGGACGGACCTGCGTAGAGACTTGGCAAGGCCGTGTTTGGCGGCCCGCCGGATCGGCAGTGGCGTTTCCGGGCGCCTCAGCACCTCGATGAGCAGGTTTGCCGGCATATGCCCGCGGCGATAGAACTCCGCGAAATCATCCAGATCCAATCCTTGTGCCGCACGATAATCGGCAAAGAACCGTTGCCAGACTCGGGCATAGTCCTGCCCCGTCGCTTGCTGGTCGCTGGTCTCGCCCCGGTCCCAGAACAATGAAATCGGCTCATCCATCCTTTCGCCGCGATAGCCCCCGGCAACCAGTCGCAGCATCAGGTCGTAGTCCGCGGCGATGCGAAACTGTGTGTCGTGTCCCCCCAATTCCTGAAAAACATCTCGTCTCAAAAAAACAGAATTATGGCAAAACGGCATACGCTGGAGGATGGCTTTGACCGACATCCGTTTTTCCATCTTTTCCCCGCCGTCAGCGGACCGGTGCAGGGTTGACCCAAAAAGATAGTCGGGGTGGGTCGCGGTCAATCGCTCGGCCGCCCGGTTCAGAACATCATCCGCTGCCAATGAGTCGTCGGAATTGAGGAACAGCACGTATTCGCCGCGTGCGGCTTTGACGCCGCGATTCATCGCGTCGTACAGGCCTTGGTCCGGTTCACTGATCAGCCGCGTGCGCGGAGCGTCGGCGATCAAATCCTGAATGAATTTGACCGTCCCGTCCGTCGATGCTCCGTCCTGAATAATGTGCTCGGAACGGTCGCAATTCTGCCGCGCCATGCAATCGATGACGCGGCGAAATGTGTCCTGGCGCCCTTGGGACATCAGGTTCCAAGTCGCCGTGATCACCGAGATCAGCGGCGCGTCACCGGTTTCAGACGGTGCGCTCATAGATCTCGGCAATGCGGGTTACGGCGGCCTCGGGGCTCAGTTCTTCGCTTTCGCCGGTGCGGCGGCTGGTCAACTCGACCACTCCGTTCTTCAACCCGCGCGGGCCGACGGTGATGCGCCAGGGCAGGCCGATTAGATCCATCGTGGCGAACTTGCCCCCTGCCCGCTCGTTGCGGTCGTCATAGAGCGGCTCGAGCCCCAGCGCGGTCAGCGCCTTGTAGATCTTGTCGCAGGCCGCGTCGGCCTCGTCATCGCCCTGTTTCAGGTTGACGATGCCGCAGTGGAACGGCGTCACACCCTCGGGCCAGA
This sequence comes from Ruegeria sp. BC2, assembly GCF_056539245.1. Lineage (NCBI taxonomy): Bacteria > Pseudomonadati > Pseudomonadota > Alphaproteobacteria > Rhodobacterales > Roseobacteraceae > Ruegeria > Ruegeria sp. BC2. Next base: position 429,017 of record NZ_JBQFUQ010000001.1, on the reverse strand, counting down.
TGATGCCCTTGTCGTCGTGGCTGGCCTCGATAATCGCACCGATCAGGCGGCTGACGCCGATGCCGTGGCTGCCCATGTGCACCGGAACCTGCTTGCCGTCGGGGCCTTGCACCGTGGCGCCCATCGGCTCGGAATACTTGGTGCCGAAATAGAAGATCTGCCCAACCTCGATGCCACGCGCGCTGCGGCGGCGTTCCTCGGGCACCTGCTGGAACAGGGCCTCGTCATGGGTTTCGTCCGTGCGGGCATAGAGCGAGGTGAACTCCTCCATGATCGCCTGGCACTGGGCCTTGTCGTCATAGTCGATGTCGCGCTCGCCCAGACGGATATCAGTAACCGCGCTGTCATAGAACACCTCGGATTCGCCGGTATCGGCCAACACCAGAAATTCATGCGTGTCGTCACCGCCGATCGGGCCGCTGTCCGCGCGCATCGGGATCGCCTGCAGCCCCATGCGTTCATAGGTGCGCAGATAGCTGACCAGGTGGCGGTTGTAGGCGTGCAGCGCGTCTTCTTTCGTCAGGTCGAAATTGTAGCCGTCCTTCATGTAAAATTCGCGGCCGCGCATCACGCCGAAACGGGGGCGGATCTCGTCGCGGAACTTCCACTGGATCTGGTACAGGGTCAGCGGCAGGTCCTTGTAGCTGCTGACGTGACCGCGGAAGATGTCGGTGACCAGTTCCTCGGCGGTGGGGGTATAGAGCATATCGCGGCCGTGGCGGTCCTGCATACGCAGCATTTCCTGACCGTAATCATCATAACGCCCGGATTCCCGCCACAGATCGGCGGATTGCAGGATCGGCATCTGGATCGGAATGTGCCCGGCGCGGATCTGTTCCTCGTGCACAATGTTTTCCAGCTTGCGCAGCACCTTGAAACCCAGCGGCAGCCACGAATAGATCCCGGCGGCAGCCTGCTTGATCATCCCGGCGCGCAGCATCAGCCGGTGGCTGACGATCTGGGCCTCGGACGGGTTTTCCTTGAGTACGGGCAGAAAGTAACGGCTGAGGCGCATGTTTTTACCTTGCAGGTGAGAATTCCACGGCCACGTGATTATGCGAAAGCCCCGCCGGGGGCAATCGGGCAATGGCGGATTTGCGACCTCAGGTCAGTCGGAATTTTGATTGACCCGCCAATCAGGTCTCGAAACAGTGGGAAAACTTCTGAAGACGAGGCCCCGATGCAGACCATCCGCGAACCCGCCCGAGACATCCCCGTGGTGCACAAGACTGACGTATTGGTGGTGGGCTCTGGCCCGGCAGGGCTGGCCGCGGCGCTTGCTGCCGCGCGCGCCGGGGCCGAGGTCGCTCTGCTGGACCGTTTCGGCTGCATGGGCGGCAATATCACCGCTGTCGGGGTCGAGGGCTTTGCCTGGTACCGGCACGACAAGACCATCGAGGCCGGCGGCATCGGATGGGAGTTCGAGCAACGCGCCAAGGAGATGGGCGCGGCGGTCCCGGAAAGCCAATCGCTGAGCTATGAGTTGGACAGCGAGGGTTTCAAGCTGGTGGCCGACCGGTTGGTGGAAGAGGCCGCTGTCCGCCCGATGCTGCATCGCCAGTTCGTGGCCCCGATCATGGACGGCGACCGGATCACTGGTGTGATCACCGAGTCGAAGGCGGGGCGCGAGGCAATCCTTGCCCGCATCGTGATCGACGCCACGGGTGATGCCGACGTGGCCCACCGTGCCGGCGCACCGACCCGCAAGACCGAGCCGGAACAGATGATGGCGGCCTCGGTCATGTTCCACTTGGCCGGGGTCGACAAGCGCGCCTTCATGGATGGCGTAAAGGCCGACCCGCAGACCTACAAGGACTGGGGCGGCGGCGGTGAATGGAACATCGAGACCAGCGGCAAAGAGGACGACATGTTCTCGCCCTTCGTCTACAAGCCGTTCCAGCAGGCCATCGACCAAGGCCTCATTCCGGCGCACCTGAACACAATCGCGGGCACCTGGGGTGCAATGCATGACACGGGCGAGCTGACCTATATGAACCTGATCCACCTGGCCGGGATCGACGGGACGGACCCGGACAGCCTGACCAGGGGCGAGATCGAGGGCCGCCGCCAGACCATGCTGGCGATTGACGCTCTGCGTCGGTTCATGCCCGGATGCGAAAACGCACGGCTGCGCAACTTCGGCATGACCATCGGCATCCGTGACACCCGCAAGATCGACGCGGTCTACAACATGACCGAGGACGATGTGCGCCATCAGGGCCGGTTCGAGGACACGATCGGCATCTACCCCGAGTTCATCGACGGTTTCGGCATCCTGATCCTGCCCACCACCGGGCGCTACATGCAGGTACCCTACCGCTCGATGCTGCCCAAGGGGGTGCGCGGGCTGCTGGTGGCTGGCCGGTCTCACGGGGCCGACCGCATCGCCCACGCGGCGACACGCAACATGGCCTGCTGCGCGGTGATGGGCCAAGGGGCCGGCATCGCGGCCGCCATCGCACTGAAAAGCAATCAAGAGCTGTCCGAATTGAACCTGACCCCGGTTCATTCCGAATTGGACAGACAAGGCGTGAGGATCCACTGATGGAACGCATCCCGACGATCGACATTGCGCCTTTGATGCAGGAGGCCCATCCTGACCACGGAAACATCGTCCAGCAGGTTATGGATGCGTGCACCGGGATAGGTTTCCTTTCGATCACCGGCACCGGCATCCCGCCAGAGCTGGTCGAGCGGGTCCGGGTTTGCGTTCGCGCAATCTTCGACGTGGACGAAGCCAGCAAATGGCAGCAGGCGATCACCCGCGAGAACTATCGCGGATATATCCCGATGGGGTTCTTCACCCCCAATGACGGGTCGGGACATGCGGACAAGTATGAGGGCTACAAGTTGCACCACGAAGTGGCCGAGGATGCGCCCATCCGCCGGGTTTGCGCGCTTTACGGACCCAACCTCTGGCCCGCAGAGGTACCGGATGCGCAGGGCATCATCCTTGAATACTGGGCGCGATTGGATCAGGTGGCCGACAGCTTGCTGGGCGCGTTGGAGGCCGGGCTGGAACTGCCTGCGGGCAGCCTGCGGAATGCGTTCCGCGACCCGTTGACCAACATGACTTTGCTGCACTACCCGCCGCAGGACCCGGAAGATGGCGGCTATGGCATCCACCCCCACAAGGACACTGACGCGTTGACCATCATCGCCCCTGACCCGGTGGGTGGGCTGGAGGTCCAGACGCGGGGCGGCGGCTGGATCACTCCCGACTGCCCAACCGGTGGGTTTGTCGTCAACATCGGGGACATGCTCGAGCTCTGGTCCGGTGGCCGCCTGAAATCGACCCCGCACCGCGTGGTCAACCGATCGGGAAAGGAGCGCTACTCTTTTCCCTATTTCGCGGTACCACGGCACGACGTGGTGGTTTCTCCGCTGCTGCCGCCGCTGCCGGGATTTGACCGCCCGTCCGTACATTGCGGTCACTGGTCCGCCGAGATCTGGCGCACCAACTGGTCCGACGAGACCGCCGCCGAAGACACGCCGGAACTGGGCACTCTGCACGACTGAGACACAAAAACACTGATCCATGAACCGCTTGCATCGCGGGCCTTCATCAGCCAAGAACAAGGGCAACGACGCAGTCAGGAGGCCGCGATGGCGTTGCCGGTTCGGGATCAATTCAGATATTGGGGCATCGCCGCTGCGATATTCATATTGCTGTTGTGGCTGCTGGGCGACGTTCTGCTGCCATTCGTGATCGGCGGCGCAGTGGCCTATTTCCTGGATCCCGTAGCCGATCGGCTGGAGAACATGGGGCTTTCGCGCGCGGCTGCGACGGCGATCATTACCGTCTTCAGCATTCTTGCCTTTGCCTTGATGATCCTGATGGTGGTTCCGGCCCTGATCACTCAGCTGATCGATCTGGTGGACGTACTGCCCAGCCTGTTCCAGGAATTGCGAGCCTTCGTCGAGCGGCAATTCCCGTCGCTGCTGGACCGGGAATCGAACACCCACCAGTTCCTTCTATCAATGGGCGATACGCTGAAGGGCAAAACAGGCGACATCCTCGAAACGGTCATGGCCTCGGTCGGGTCAGCGGTGAACATCGTGGTCCTTCTGGTGATTGTGCCCGTGGTGGCCGTCTACCTTTTGCTGGACTGGGACCGGATGATCGCCCGGATCAACGATCTGCTGCCCCGGGACCATGCGCCGACGATCCGCAAGCTGGCGGCCGATATTGACGCTGTGCTTGCCTCGTTCGTGCGCGGCATGGGTACGGTTTGCCTTATCCTGGGCACCTACTACGCCGTTGCCTTGATGATCGTCGGCCTTCAATTCGGCCTGGTGGTCGGTTTCATCGCCGGGTTGGTCACCTTCATTCCCTATCTGGGCGCATTGATCGGCGGTACGCTGGCCATTGGCCTGGCGCTGTTCCAATTCTGGGGTGACTGGGCCTCGATCGGTCTGGTGGCCGGGATATTCGCCATCGGCCAAGTCGTCGAAGGCAATTTCCTGACGCCCAAACTGGTTGGTGACTCGGTTGGCCTTCACCCGGTCTGGTTGCTTCTGGCCTTGTCCGTTTTTGGCGCGCTGTTCGGGTTCGTCGGCATGCTGATCGCCGTTCCAGTCGCTGCGGCCTTGGGCGTGCTTGCACGTTTCGGAACTTCGCAATATCTGACAAGCCGCCTGTACACGGGGCGTGATGAGCTGGATCCGGAAAGCGAGTGAATGGCCAAACAGCTGAGCTTTGATCTTCCGGCGATGACCGCGCTGGGGCGCGAGGATTTTTTCGTATCCCCTGCGAATGCGCTGGCCGTCGCAATGATCTCGGCCAATTCTTGGCCGGGCAACAAGCTGGTCCTGAGCGGCCCCGCCGGATCAGGTAAAACCCATCTTGCGCATGTCTGGGCCGCCGAGACAGGCGGGCGTATCGTGCAGGCCGCTGATCTGAAACACGAAGATGTTCCCGCACTTGCGCAAAGTCCCGTGGCGGTCGAGGACATCCCGATGATCGCCGGGGATATAGACCAGCAGAAAACCCTGTTTCACCTCCACAATCTGGTTCTGGCCGAGGGGCATGCCCTGCTGATGACCGGGCGCCTTGCCCCCAAATACTGGGAACTGCCGCTGGCAGACCTGCAAAGCCGGGTGGAAGGTGCCCATCATGTGGCGCTTGATCCGCCCGATGATGCCTTGCTGTGCGCGGTTCTGGCCAAGCTGTTCGTCGACCGACAGTTGAACCCGGGGCCGGACGTCATCGCCTACCTCGTCAAGCACATGGATCGCCGGTTTGAAACCGCAGCCGACGTGGTGGCCCAACTGGATCAGGTCGCCTTGGCCGAAAAGCGCGAGATCACACGGACCTTGGCCGTGCGCGTTCTGAACAACGAAATCGACACGGCGGTTTCCGGTGATTGACCCGTGGGGTCCGATTTCGCATCCTGCGCGAGGCAACGTTGGGGAGATCATGGAACAGAGCGCTGCAAGGATCCCGGACTGGGGACCATTCGGAAAACCGCTGTTCGACCATCCGGGAATCCGCGATCTCTCGCGCGTTGGCGTGGTGGATGTCGGGTCGAACTCGGTCCGGATGGTTATCTTTGACGGCGCGGCCCGGTCTCCCGCATATTTCTACAACGAAAAAGTCATGTGCGAGCTTGGCGCCGGGCTGTCGGAAACCGGCAGGCTGAACCCGCGCGGTCGCGTACGTGCGCTGGCGGCGCTGCGGCGCTTTGAGCACCTGTCCCGCGATCTTGGCCTTCCCGGACTGCACGTTGTGGCCACCGCCGCAGTGCGCGAGGCGGAAGACGGTCCGGAGTTCTGTCAGGAGGTTCTGGCCGAGACAGGGCTGCATATCTCGGTCATCGACGGCGAGGAAGAGGCCCGATTGTCGGCACAGGGTGTCCTGCTGGGCTGGCCCGGCGCCTACGGCCTGATCTGCGACATCGGTGGTTCGTCCATGGAGCTGGCAGAGATCGGCGGCGGATCGGTCGGACGGTGCGTGTCCTCGTCGCTGGGGCCGCTCAAACTCCGGGATATCAAGGGCGGACGCCGCGCCCGCAAAGCCCACATCAAGGAAACACTCGAGGCGCTTCGTGACCAGATGGGGCCGCAGCGCGACCGACTGTTCCTGGTCGGCGGAAGCTGGCGAGCCTTTGCAAGGTTGGACATGCTGCGCCGCGGATATCCGCTGAACGTGCTGCACGAATACCGCATGACCACCAAGCAGGTGCGCGAAACGATCAAATACATCGAAAAGGGCGACCACGAACACCTGCGCTCTCAGGCTGGGGTCTCAAGCTCGCGGATGGCCCTGATTCCGTATGCCATGGACGTGCTGTCGCGGCTGATCCGCACCTTCAAACCCAAAGACATCGCAATATCCAGCTATGGTATCCGCGAGGGCCTGCTGTATGAGCAGATGCCGCAGATTCTGCGGGATTGCGACCCGTTGATCGAGGCCTGCCGGTTCTCGGAGCAAAAGGACGCTCGGCTGCCCGGTTTCGGGCCGCATCTTTATGATTTCGTGATGCCGCTGTTCCGGTCCGCCCCTCCTGCCCGAGTTCGGCTGATCAAGGCGGCCTGCCTGTTGCACGATGTCAGCTGGCGCGCCCACCCCGATTATCGGGCCGAGGTCTGTTTCGACAATGTGACTCGCGCCAACCTGGGCGGCCTGAAACACTCGGAACGTGTCTTCATCGGACTTGCCCTGCAGCATCGTTACCGGAACAAGCGAGAGGGCAACCGCTTCGCCCCTCTGTACGAACTGCTGGACGAGCGCGACCAGAAGCAGGCCGAGATTCTGGGAAAGGCCATGCGTTTCGGCGCAATGCTGTGGATGCAGAACGACGCGGCCACTGGCAAGCTGCGGTTCTACCCCAAGAAGCGCGAACTGGAGTTTTACCTGCCCAAGTCGCTCAGCCCTTTGTTCAACGAAGTGGCCGAGGCAAGATTCGAGTCACTGGCGAACGCGCTCAAATCACGCCCGATAGTCAAAATGCAGGGCTGATCCGGACGATCAGATATCGGTTGCACCTTCGTCGTCCTCCTTGGGAGCAACCTCATCGGGCTGGTCGGGGGCGTCCGGTTTCCTGCGGATGATAATGTCGCCATTGGGCAGCATTTCGGGCGCCTCATAGGCGCTCCAGTCCTTGACCTTGCCGCCGATCTCGGCAAGGGCCGGGCCCATCTCCTCAACAAAGGACTGCATGGCCGGGCCGAATTGCTCGGCAAGCCCCAGAAGATCCTCGAGCGCGGGCTCCATTTCCTTTCGCAGGCCTTCGAAGAACAGCTCGGCCCCCTGCTCCATCAGGGACTTACCGCCTTCGTCCTGGGCCGCGGCCGGCGCGGCAAAAAGGGCCGTGGCACCTATCAGCATCAATCGTTTCATGACCTGAAATATAAGGGGCGGGAACAGTTGTTGAAAGGGTCAGATGTCGATGTCCAGCGTCACCGGAAAATGATCTGAGGCCGTGACCAAGGCATCGCGCAACTCTGGCACCGTCCAGCAGTGTTCGTCCCGGAACGGGTGCCAGATGCGCCAGACCGGATTGCGGACCCTCAGATCCTCGCTGATCATGATGTAGTCCAACAAAGCCTCAAGATATTGGCCTTCCTTCGGGCGGGCAAAGCGCGCGGTCGATGGGATCCACCCCGGCCGAGGTCGAAGCGCCTGTGCGGGATGCGGATCGTACAGGCCGGTTTCCAGAAGGATTTCCACCGATGACCGCCCGAAAAGATGTTCGAATTCATCCAATCCCGGCCCGTCATTCAAATCGCCCAGCAAGATCACCGGTTCAGCAGCGGCTATGTGCGCGCGCACCCGACGCGACAGCCACACAGCCTGCGCCAACTGCTTGCGGCGGTTGGCGATAGAGATGCGCAAGGCTTCGTCGCGCGATTGGGCACCGTGCGGTGCCTTGGACTTCAGATGTGCACCGATCAACCGGAACTCGAACCCGGCCCGGGTTCGGACCGCCAGTTCCATGGGTGGTTTTGAAAACCGCACCAGATCCTCGGTCGCGTCAATGTCCAGATCGATCCGAAACTCGCGGTCAAAGCGTGGGAGATCGTCGGGATCGTGGCCGCCATCTTGCACTCCTTTCGGGTCGTGCCGGGCGGTCAGGGCCTCGGGATCATACAAGAGGGCCAGTTCTTGATGCGTATCGTTGGCGAAACCCATGATCGCATTGGATGTACGCAGATCGAACGTCTCGGCGAAATGCTGCAAGGCGCGCACCGTGTTTTGCGATTTGCCCGTATTCGGCGCCTCGACGATCAGCATGGCGTCGGCGTCGACGGCCGTCAGCACCGTCGCAATGGCCTCGATCTGCTGTGCCTTGGTGACATTGTGCCGGCCCGACCAGCTGTCATCGACAACCAGTTCATCATTGCGGTCGAACAAATTGGCGAACCATTCAATGTTGTAGGTCGCCAGACGCATCGTCTCAGACCCGCGCGCCGTTGATTTCATCCCAGGCGCGGTTGATGTCGATCATCTTTTTTTCGGCAAGGCGAATTGCTTCTTCGGGAACACCACGGGCCATCATCGCATCTGGATGTGTGTCACGCACGAGCCTGCGCCAGATTTTTTGGATCTCGGGTAGTGGAGTGTCAGGGGTCACGCCCAGAACGGTGTAGGGATCCTTGGGCGCATCTGGAACGAAGCGCGCACGCAGGGCTTTGAACTGTGCATCGGTCTGGCCAAAAATCCGCGCCACATCCTCCAGAAACTCGTTCTCGTTGGGGTGATAGAACCCGTCCGCCATGGCGATGTGAAACAGCCCCTCCATGAGGTCGCACAGGGTGGTGCTGTCTTCGGCGAACATGCGCGCGATCTTGCGTGCGTATTCCTGATACCCGGCCACATCCGTCCGGGCCATGTTGAACACGCGCGCCGCGCCGGCCTCTTCCTCCGGCGGAATACGAAACACCTCGCGAAAAGCGGTCACCTCGTCGCGGGTCACCTGCCCGTCCGCCTTGGCCATCTTTGCGCCCAAGGCGATCACAGCAATCGCGAAGGCCACCGAACGTTCGGGCGGCGTGCGTAGCTTCTCAAAAACGGCCGTCAGGCTTTCACCTTTGGCAAGCGCGCTCAGCGCCTCGGATATGCGGGACCAGATCGACATGAGCGCACACTAGCGCGCCGAGTACGGACTGTCAGGTGCGACCATTCATTCCGGGGCCAGAATTTTCTGCATCAGCACAAGATCCAGCCAACGCCCCCATTTATGACCAACTTCCGGCATTCGGCCGACCGCCTCAAAACCGACCGCCGCATGAAAGGAAATCGCGCCCGGGTTCTCGGCCGAGATTCCAGCGACCAGAACATGCACGCCTTGCGATCGCGCCACCTCCTCCAAGGCTCGGATCAGCGCGCGACCCGCGCCCCGCCCCCGGCCTTCAGGAGCCAGCAGGATGGTGTGTTCCCGGCTGTGCGCATATCCGGGACCCGAGCGAAAACGGCCATAAGTCGCATATCCCGCGACACGGCCGTCAAGCTCGGCAACTTGGAACGCCAGCCCTCGCTCGTCGATATCGCGCGCGATTTCTTCGTGGCTTCGCTCGGTCGTGGTAAACGTGATCAGCGTCTCGCGGATGATCGAATTGGTGATCTCCGCAATTTCAGCCGCATCCCGGGGCAGAGCCGGGCGAATGATCATTCCAGTACCCGCGGTCCGTGCGGCGTTTCAAATTCAGCCCGCAGAGCTGCAGGTCCGGAATCAAAAACAACCTTGTCGAGCGGACCGAGCAATTGCGCCAAATCCAGCGCGTCCGGGTGATAGACCACCAGCCGCCGCAGGTGGCAGCCACTGGCCCGCAGCATGCCAGCCGGATGCAAGTCACCTTGCCATTGAATCAAGGCGGGAAACAGGTTGTCGAACGGCAAACGCCCCGATCCCGGCACCGCCATCTTCCACCGCAAGGCACCACGATCAAGGTCATGGATATCGCCTATGTCGATTGAGAATCCATCGACATAGGCCTGCAGATCCGAAACCTGACAGACCCAGTTGCTGAGCCGCGGCGGCCCCGAGAAACGATCAAGATCAAACCAACGTGGCCGCCCAGGATCGGCAGCTTCCGGGTCAATCGCGATCGCTTCAAGATACAGGCCCTCGTCCAGCCCAAGAAGCTTGTTGTAGGTGCCGAATTTTCCATGTTTGCCACCGGGCATCATCGGAATACCCAAGGCCTGCTCTACATGCGCGACCGCCTCGTCCAAAGTCGACGCGGCCACCGCCAGATGATCAAGCTCCATTATTGCGCCTCCAGCGTCCAAAACCGACCTCATGCCATCGGATACCATGAAAAGTCCGACTTGGGCACTTCATCTGACACCAAACATCCCAGCGGTTGAATGCCCGAGGCCGCAGGCATCGCGCACAAGGGGGCAGAAAGCCCCCCCATAGTCACAGATCAGGCGCGCGCCTCGCGGATCAGGCGCAGAATGTCCTGCGCCGCCTCGGGGATGTTGGTCCCCGGCCCGAAGATGGCCTTGACCCCGTGATCATACAAGAACTGATAATCCTGCTGGGGGATGACGCCACCACAAATCACGATGATATCCTCGGCGCCCGCCTTCTTCAGTTCTTCCACCAATTGCGGTGCCAGCGTCTTGTGGCCCGCCGCCTGGCTGGAAATGCCAACCACATGCACGTCATTGTCGATCGCGTCCTGCGCGGCTTCGGCCGGGGTCTGGAACAGCGGACCGACGTCCACGTCGAAACCGATATCGGCGAACGCGGTGGCGATCACCTTGGCTCCGCGGTCGTGACCGTCCTGGCCCATCTTGACCACCAGAAGACGCGGGCGGCGGCCCTCTTCCTCGGCAAATTCCTCGATCGATTTCTGGATGGCGGCAAAGCCCTCGTCACCTTCGTAAGCTGCGCCATAGACACCAGCCAGCGTTTTCACTTCGGCCCGATGACGGCCGAATTCCTTTTCCATTGCCATGCTGATCTCTCCTACGGTTGCGCGGGCACGCGCGGCCTCGACGGCGGCTTCCAGCAAGTTGCCCCCCTCTTTCGCGCGCCGGGTCAGTTCGTCCAACGCAGCCTGACAGGCGGCCTCGTCCCGGGTCGTGCGGATGCGTTCCAGCCGAGCGATCTGCGCCTCGCGGACGGCCTGGTTGTCGACCTCGAGGATCTCGATCGGGTCTTCCTTTTCCTTGCGGTATTTGTTGACGCCGACGATTACTTCTTCGCCACGGTCGATCATGGCCTGACGGCGCGCGGCGCTTTCCTCGATCCGCAGCTTGGGCATGCCGCTGGCAACCGCCTTGGTCATGCCGCCCATCTCCTCGACCTCTTCCATCAGGTCCCAGGCTTTTTCGACCAGCTCATTGGTCAGGCTTTCCACATAGTAGGAGCCGGCCAACGGATCGACCACATCGGTAACGCCGGTTTCTTCCTGCAACACCAACTGTGTATTCCGCGCAATGCGGGCCGAGAAATCGGTAGGCAGAGCAATCGCTTCGTCCAGCGCGTTGGTATGCAGCGACTGTGTGCCACCCAACACCGCGCTCATCGCCTCATATGCGGTGCGGATCACGTTGTTGTACGGGTCTTGCTCCTGCAGCGAAACGCCCGAGGTCTGGCAATGGGTGCGCAGCATCTTCGAGCGGTCCGACTTGGCCCCGAATTCGGTCATCACCCGGTGCCACAGAGTACGCGCGGCGCGCAGCTTGGCGATCTCCATGAAAAAGTTCATGCCGATGGCAAAGAAGAACGACAGACGGCCAGCGAACTTGTCCACGTCCATTCCCGCGTCGATGGCTGCGCGCACATATTCGCGCCCATCGGCCAGGGTATAGGCCAGCTCCTGCACCAGGTTCGCCCCGGCCTCCTGCATGTGGTAGCCCGAGATCGAGATCGAGTTGAACTTGGGCATCTCGTTCGAGGTGTACTCGATGATGTCCGAGATGATCCGCATCGAGGGCTCGGGCGGGTAGATATAGGTGTTGCGGACCATGAACTCTTTCAGAATGTCATTCTGAATGGTGCCCGCCAGAACCGACTTGTCATGGCCCTGCTCTTCGCCGGTGACGATGAAATTGGCCAGGATCGGGATCACCGCGCCGTTCATCGTCATCGAAACCGAGACCTGATCCAGCGGAATGCCATCGAACAGGACCTTCATGTCCTCGACGCTGTCGATGGCAACACCGGCCTTGCCCACATCACCCACCACGCGCGGGTGGTCGCTGTCGTAGCCGCGGTGCGTGGCCAGATCAAACGCGACCGAAACGCCCTGCTGACCGGCCGCGAGGTTGCGGCGGTAGAACGCATTCGATTCTTCCGCCGTGGAAAAACCCGCATATTGGCGGATGGTCCACGGACGCCCGGCATACATGGTTGCCTTCACACCGCGTGTGAACGGCCCGAAGCCTGGCAGCGACCCGATATGCGGCAGGTTCTCGATGTCGTCCTGCGTATACAGCGGCTTGACCTCGATCCCCTCCAGCGTCGTCTTGGTGAGGTCTTCGACAGGGCGCCCACGCAACTCCTTTTCGGCCAGGGCGCGCCAATCCTTCGTGTCGGTCATAGCGTAATCCTCTTGTCTGTTCCCGTCGCGGGCCCGAATGGCGCGCCGAGGGGCTGGGTATGAATAAGGAGGGGCCGACCCGGCGCACGGCAGGTTCGATCATTCAATTTTTTGATCGTCGCACGCTTTTCGCCGGTCGCATTCGCGGCAACTGGGTCTATATTCAATGGAACAGGAGACCACATGACCCGCACGCTTGCCCTTGTTTTGTCAGCTTTTTTGCCTGTGACTGCCGTCGCCGCCGACGGTGCGGCCCCGGATGAAACCGCGTATATCCGGCCAGCCGGAGACAGCGATCTGAACGAGTTTCTGTGGACACACCGCCCCATAGTGGTGTTCGCCGATACGCCGGCCGATCCCCGGTTCCAGCAGCAGATCGACATGTTGCTGGAGGGCGAAGACATGATGCGTGACCGGGATGTCATCGTGCTGACCGACACCGACCCTTCGGCGCGATCCCCGATCCGGACGCAACTGCGCCCGCGCGGGTTCGCGATGGTCTTCGTCGACAAGGACGGGGTGGTGAAACTGCGCAAACCCACGCCGTGGAGCGTGCGCGAGATCAGCCGGTCCATCGACAAGACCCCCCTGCGCGAGCGCGAAGTCCGCGAGCGGCGCGAGGCGCGCTGACGACCCAGACCCGCCCGGCGCAAGGGGTCTGCCACGCCCGCCCCATCCGCACCGACGGCGCAGATGGCGGCCAAACGGGCAAAACCCACATTTTCCGGGCAAGCGCACATGGGCGTTATTCGAACTCCATGATCACGTCATCGACGGCCAGGCTGTCACCCGGACCGGCGTTGATCTTGGACACCACGCCCCGGCGCTCGGCGCGCAGGATGTTCTCCATCTTCATCGCCTCGACCGTGCACAGCGCCTGACCTTCCTGCACCTCTTGGCCGACCTCGACATCGATCTTCACGATCAGGCCCGGCATCGGGCACAGCAGCATCTTAGAGGTGTCTGGCGGCAATTTCTCGGGCATCAGCTTGGCCAGTTCGGCCGCGCGCGGCCGGCGCACATGCACCTTCAGGTCTGCCCCCCGGTTGCGGATGCGGAACCCGCCCGAGATCTTGCCCACCTTCAACACAAGCGGGCTGCCGTCCACGTCCAGAACCGCAAGCTGGTCGCCGGGCGTCCAGTCCGAACTGACGCGCAGGGCGGCGCCGTCCTCGAACTTGACCGTGGCACCGTCGCGGTCTGCATTCACCTGCACGGCATATTCCTGACCCTGCAGCGTGACCACCCAGCGCTTGCCGACTTTGCGTTCGTGGTTGTCCATTCGGCCCGAAACGCGGGTGCGGCGGATTTCGGCCACCCGGTGCATCGCCGCGCACGAGGCCGCGATTCGGCGCAGGTCGCCTTCGGGCAGTTCGACACCGTTGAACCCATCGGGGTATTCCTCGGCGATGAAGGCGGTGGTCATGTCACCACTGACGAATTTCGGATGATCCATCACCGCCGACAGGAACGGCAGGTTGTGGCCGATGCCTTCGACCTCGAAACTGTCCAGCGCCACGCGCATCGCCTCGATCGCCTGCTCACGGGTCGGCGCCCAGGTGCACAGCTTGGCGATCATCGGGTCATAATACATGCTGATCTCGCCGCCCTCATAGACGCCGGTATCGTTGCGCACGGCTGTCTCGCCACTGGGCGCATCGCCCTGCCATTTGCCGTTTTCCAGCAGCGGCCCCGCGGCCACCTCCTGCGGTGGACGATAGCGAGTCAGCCGCCCGATCGAGGGCAGGAAGTTGCGATAAGGATCCTCAGCATACAGCCGGTTCTCGATCGCCCAACCGGTCAGCTTGACGTCGTCCTGGGTGATCGACAGCGGCTCGCCTGCGGCGACGCGGATCATCTGTTCGACCAGATCGACACCGGTGATCAGCTCGGTCACTGGGTGTTCCACCTGCAGGCGGGTGTTCATTTCCAGGAAGTAGAAATTCTTATCGCCATCCACGATGAATTCCACCGTGCCCGCGCTGGCGTACCCCACGGCCTTGGCCAGCGCCACGGCCTGCTCGCCCATCGCGCGGCGGGTCGCCTCATCCAGGAAGGGCGACGGGGCCTCTTCCACCACTTTCTGGTTGCGGCGCTGGATCGAGCATTCCCGCTCGCCCAGATAGATGCCGTTGCCATGGGTGTCGCACAGAACCTGAATTTCGATGTGGCGCGGTTGCGTCACGAATTTCTCGATGAAGATCCGGTCATCGCCGAAGGAATTCGCCGCCTCGTTCTTCGAGCTTTGAAAACCCTCGCGCGCCTCCTCGTCGTTCCAGGCGATGCGCATGCCCTTGCCGCCGCCGCCGGCGCTGGCCTTGATCATAACCGGATAGCCGATCTGCTGGCTGATCTTCACCGCCTCGTCCGCATCCTCGATCAGGCCCATGTATCCGGGAACGGTGCTGACATCGGCCTCCTGCGCGATCTTCTTCGAAGTGATCTTGTCACCCATGGCCTCGATCGCCCCTTTCGGGGGTCCCACGAACACAACGCCTTCGGCCTCGAGCGCTTCGGCGAATTTCGCGTTTTCGGACAGGAAGCCATAGCCGGGATGCACCGCCTGCGCGCCGGTCTGGCGGATGGCGTCCATCACCTTGTCGATCACGATGTAGGACTGGTTCGCCGGCGGGGGGCCGATGTGAACCGCCTCGTCGGCCATTTCCACATGCAACGCGTGCTTGTCGGCATCCGAGTAGATGGCGACAGTGCCGATTCCCATTTTCCGAGCGGTCTTGATGACCCGGCAGGCAATCTCGCCTCGGTTGGCGATCAGGATCTTGTTGAACATGGAACGTCCTCTGTCTTTGTGTTCTGGACAAACGAAAACGCCGTTGCCGGGCTGATGCCCCGCAACGGCGTTCCGTCAGATGATGACCGGGACGGCGCGCGCCCCGGAAAACCGGTATCAGTTACAGTTGTTTTGCGTCTTGCAATACAGCACGTTGCCGGCTGCACCGACCGCAGCGCCAAGGATCGGATCCGCGCTGAGAACCGCAGCTCCGACAGCCCCGACACCGCCGCCAAGCAGCGCCTGTTCCCCGGTTGAATCACCGCAGGCTGCCAACCCGCCACAGGTTGCGAGCGCAAGGAAAACTCGTGAGATTCGCATGTATACTGCCCCTTTTGGTTTCTTGTCGAATTGAACAGCAAATGCCTGAAACGGGCTTTGTTATTCAATATCAAACGGGGTGAAACAGGGCTTTGCGCAGGTTTTTGCCGCCTTGGCTCCGCAGTTCGGGCAAAGAAAAGCGCGGGCAGGTCTGTGTTGGAAACACGGTCCT
Source organism: Ruegeria sp. BC2 (assembly GCF_056539245.1). NCBI lineage: Bacteria > Pseudomonadati > Pseudomonadota > Alphaproteobacteria > Rhodobacterales > Roseobacteraceae > Ruegeria > Ruegeria sp. BC2. The sequence goes on along the minus strand of NZ_JBQFUQ010000001.1, from coordinate 413,235 downwards.
GCCCGCGGAAGGAAGGGGTACGGAATAGTAGGTGCATGTGCGGCGCAGGCAAAGTCGAGCCGCACGGCCCGATCACCTTGCACAGCAAAAATGCGGCCGCCAACGGATCAATTGCAACGCCGGAAATTCCGGCTGGAAATTGCCCATTCCCGGAAACGGCGCGCAGGTTCGTGCCGAAAGAGCCCGGTTTGCAACGGGTTCCGGCACAGACTTCAGCCATCACTGGGCGCCGACTGGACCGCATACCCGGTCGCCGCCGGATCGCGCTCCAAGCAGATGAACCCATGATATTTGGCTGAAGGCTCATGCTGAACTACGCCTCCCCACCGAAGATATCGGGGAAAGATTGCCGCGCGGTCTCAAAGTCGATCTTCAGCAACGCATCATAGCTGGCCGGATCGAACGGATCCTCGGCAGGCACGACCTCGCGCCCAAACAGCCAGCTGAGGCGACCAGCGTCCAGATTTCCGCGTTCAAACGGCTGATCCCCGAAATGCTCCCACAAAGCTTCGAGGAATGCCGTATCGGCACGCTTGTCCGCGGCTTTTCGGTCCCGATAGCGTTCACGGCGGGTCAATGGCGTCACGCCCTTGGGGTTTGCCCGGCGGATCGTGAACTGGAAATCGGTTCCCGGCAGCCGTCCGGGGAATCCACGGTGCTTCAACATGCCGGCACCTCGTTCAAAAAACCGGTCCGCGACGGGCACCCGCGCAGGGATGAATGTGTCATGCGTATCTCCAAAGCCGCATCAGTTTCTCGGAATGCTCCGACGACATGAGATCGGGAAATCATGTTCAGAGTCCCTCCCAGATACATGCGGATTGCTCCAACCGGTAGGCTTCAAAATACTGCGTCGCGTCCGGAGACGAGTTGCCGAATTCCACCGGGCGGTCGGACAGCGAGATCACGACCCGCGCCGGGCTGAGTTGATGGTGCGCGACATAAGGAATGGCCAGTGTCTGACACAGATGCTCCATGTCGGTCGCGGCCACGTCATAGCCGATACCGCCCACCTCATCGCCAATCTTGGGCGCGACAAATCGAAACCGCAGCCAGAGTTCGCCCGGGTTGGTATCGACCAGAACGTCCTCAAGTGTCACCGGCTGGCCGGATGGAACCGGCAACAGGTTCCCGTCCTGCGCGAAACCGGGCGATCCAAAACACATGAAAGCCAGAACAAGAGCGCGACCCCGGACCTGCCACAGGCAGGCTCCTCCTTCCGGGGTCGCAGGCGCCAGGATCATCTCCTGCGCTGTTCCGTATCTGGTGGCTGGGATCATGAAACGGTTTTGTGTCAGCGGTCAATCGGGAACATTCGTGGATCGAACCGGGGCAAAGCGCCCCGGCGGATTACAGCGGAATGTTGTCGTGTTTCTTCCAAGGGTTCTTCAGCTGCTTGTTACGCAGGCTGGCAAAGGCCCGCGACACACGGCGGCGCGTCGAGTGCGGCATGATCACCTCGTCGATGAAGCCGCGTTCGGCGGCGACAAACGGGTTGGCGAACCGATCCTCATAGTCCTGAGTGTGCTTCGCGATCTTATCCGGGTCTCCCAGATCGGCGCGGTGGATGATTTCGGTTGCACCCTTCGCGCCCATCACCGCGATTTCGGCGGTGGGCCAGGCATAGTTGAAATCACCGCGCAGGTGCTTTGACGCCATGACGTCATAGGCGCCGCCGTAAGCCTTGCGGGTGATCACGGTCACCTTGGGCACAGTCGCTTCGCCATAGGCAAACAACAGTTTGGCGCCATGTTTGATGACACCGCCATATTCCTGACTGGTGCCGGGCAAAAAGCCGGGAACGTCCACCAGGGTCAGGATCGGAATCTCAAAACAGTCGCAGAACCGTACAAACCGTGCGGCCTTGCGGCTGCTGTCAATGTCCAGACACCCCGCCAGAACCATCGGCTGGTTTGCCACCACGCCGACGGTCTGCCCCTCAAGCCGAATGAAGCCAGTGATGATGTTCTTCGCGAAATCCTCCTGGATTTCGTAGAAATCACCCTCATCGGCTACCTTGGTGATTAGTTCCTTCATGTCGTAGGGGGTGTTGGGGTTTTCCGGGACCAGCGTGTCCAGAGAAGTCTCGATCCGCCCCGGCTCGTCAAAGAACGGGCGCACGGGCGGCTTTTCCCGGTTGTTGAGCGGCAGGAAGTCCACCAGTCGCCGCACCTCGGCCAGCGCCTCGACATCGTTTTCGAAAGCGCCATCAGCCACACTGGACTTCTTGGTATGGGTCGACGCCCCGCCCAGTTCTTCGGCGGTGACGACCTCGTTGGTGACGGTCTTCACCACGTCGGGGCCGGTCACGAACATGTACGACGTGTCCTTGACCATGAAGATGAAGTCGGTCATCGCCGGGCTGTAGACCGCACCGCCCGCACAGGGGCCCATGATCACCGAGATCTGCGGCACCACACCCGAGGCCATGATGTTACGCTGGAATACCTCGGCATAGCCCGCCAGCGAGGCGACGCCTTCCTGGATTCGCGCACCACCCGAGTCGTTGATGCCAATTACAGGCGCGCCGTTCTGCATCGCCATATCCATGATCTTGCAGATCTTCTGCGCATGCGTTTCCGACAGAGAACCGCCAAACACCGTAAAGTCCTGGCTGAACACATAGACCATGCGGCCATTGATCGTGCCCCATCCGGTCACGACACCGTCGCCCGCAGGTTTTTGTTTTTCCATGCCGAAATCGGTGCAGCGATGGGTCACGAACATGTCGAACTCTTCAAAGCTGCCCTCATCGACCAGCAGCTCGATCCGCTCGCGCGCCGTCAGCTTGCCCCGCGCATGCTGCGCATCGATCCGTTTTTGCCCGCCACCCAGGCGCGCGTCCTCACGGCGGTTTTCAAGCTCGGCAAGGATGTCCTTCATCACGATTTTCCCCTGTCAAATTTGTGGCGACAATATAGATTGCTCCGCATCACCCAAAGGCCTTTTCGGCAAATTTGCAAATTTTTGGCAATTACATTTCTGGGAATTGCAAATCAGTTAATATTTGTGCATCGGCATGGCCTTTACCGAATACCGGAATTATGAGTGAACCATGCAGTTCAGTTCCACTTCTACGCACCGCTCTCCGCCCAAGCTGCTAACGCTTGTCCTGCTGTCGGGATTGTCGGCACTCAGCATGAACCTGTTCCTTCCCAGCCTGCCTTTCATGGCGGTGTATTTTGAGGCCGACTACAAGGTCATGCAGCTGTCGATTGCGTTGTATCTGCTGATCAACGCCGTTCTGCAGATTCTGATCGGTCCGATCGCCGACAAGGCCGGGCGGCGGCCGGTGCTGCTGTGGGGGCTGGTGCTGTTTCTGCTGGCAACGCTGGGGTGCATCTACGCCCCAAACGTCGAGACATTTCTTGCCTTCCGCATGGGGCAGGCCGTTATCGTCGTGGGGATCGTCCTCAGCCGCGCAGCGGTACGCGACATGTATGACCAGGATCAGGCCGCATCCATGATCGGTTACGTCACCATGGGCATGGCCGTCGTGCCGATGATCGGACCCGCAATCGGGGGCGTTCTGGAGGAAAGCTTTGGCTGGAAGGCCAATTTCTGGCTGCCTTTCGGACTGGCCGCCTTCGCGCTGGCGCTGACCTATCATGACTTCGGAGAAACCTCGGCCAAGAGCGGCAAAACCCTGATCCAACAGTTTCGGGAGTATCCAGAACTGCTGACCTCTCCGCGGTTCTGGGGGTATTCGCTGTCATCCGCGTTGTCGTCTGGCGCGTTCTTCGCCTATCTGGGTGGCGCGCCTTTCATCGGCACCGAGATCTTTGGCCTGACCGCCGCCGAAGTCGGAATCTATTTCGGCGCCCCTGCCGTCGGTTACTTCTTCGGGAACTTCATCAGCGGCCGGTACTCGGTACGCTATGGCGTGAACCGGATGGTGCGCTGGGGCTGCTGGCTGAACGCAATCGGCGTCGCGTTGTCGGCGGTTCTGTTTCTGGCGGGCTGGGGCTCGGCGCTCAGCTTTTTCGGGTTCATGACATTCGTCGGCCTGGGCAACGGCATGTCGATCCCGAATGCAACCGCCGGATCGCTGTCCGTGCGGCCACATCTGGCTGCGACCGCATCCGGGCTAAGCGGCGCGATCATGCTGGGCGGCGGCGCAGCTCTCAGCGCCCTGGCCGGTGCGATGCTGACCAATGAAACCGGCGCCATGCCGCTGTTGTGGTTGATGTTGGCCACATCGGTTCTGGCCATCGTCGCGATCAGCAGCGTGATCTGGCGGGAACGTCAACTCGGCATCTAGCCATCTTGCACCCGGGACTTTGCAAAGTTAGCCTGCGCAGGCGGAATAACTGCAAAGAAAACCCGATGGCCACTCAGAAACTCTACGCAGGTGCAAAGCTGCGCGAAATGCGGACGCGTCTGACGCTGACGCAAAAGGAATTTGCCGCCAAGCTGGGTGTTTCCCTGCCCTATCTGAACCAGATGGAAAACAACAACCGGCCGATCTCGACCACGGTTGTTCTGGCGCTGGCGCAGGAATTCGGCATGGATGTAACCGAGCTGAGCACCGGCGACAGCGAGCGTCTGGTCTCGGACATGCGCGAGGCGTTGGCCGATCCTGTCTTCGCGGATGCCATCCCCCCTCTGGCGGACCTGCGGCTAACGGCGTCCAATGCCCCCGCATTGGCGCGGTCCTTCATCGAGCTGCACAAAGCTTACCGGCAGACCCACGAGAGGCTCGCCTCGCTGGACGAGGCCCTCGGACGCGAGGATGCCCGCATTCAGGCCAGCCCGTGGGAAGAGGTGCGCGATTTCTTTCACTACTGCGACAACTACATCGACGCGGTCGATCGGGCCGCTGAACGGTTCGCCGCCCGCGCCGAAGGACCGGGAGGCATTCGGCAGGCAGCACTGGACAGCCTGAAGGAACGCGGGGTTCAGGTGATGTTCGAAGACATTCCCGCCCTGCGCAGCTATGACAACGCTACAAAAACTCTACGCCTGTCCTCGCGCGCTGCGCCGCAGACCCAGGTCTTTCAACTGCTGCTGCAGGTCGCACTGATCAGCCAGGACAAATTGCTCGAAGCCACGCTGGACTTTGCCAAGTTTCAAAGCGACGAAGCCCGCTCGATCGCCAAGATCGGCCTCGCAAACTATTTCGCCGGCGCGTCGCTGATGCCCTACACTGCCTTTCTGTCAGCGGCGCAGGAGGACCGGCACGATCTTGAATTGCTGAGCAACCGGTTCGGCGCTTCGATCGAACAAGTCGCCCACCGCTTGTCCACGCTGCAGCGACCGGGCGCCAAGGGCATCCCGTTCTTCTTTGTGCGGGTCGATCAGGCGGGCACGATCACCAAACGCCATTCGGCCACCCGGCTACAATTTGCGCGGTTCGGCGGGGCCTGCCCGCTTTGGAACGTGCACCGGGCCTTCGAAACGCCCGGTCATTTCCTGCTGCAATTGGCGGAAACACCCGACGGGGTTCGGTATATCTCGATCGCGCGGGACGTGTCGAAATCGGGCGGGTCCTTCGGTGCGCCAGTGCGCCGTTATGCCATCGCCCTCGGGTGTGAGGTCCGGCACGCCGAAGCACTGGTCTATGCCGACAATCTGGATATCAACAACACCAGCGCCTACGAGCCGATCGGGATTTCCTGCCGCATCTGCGAACGCCAGACCTGCCACCAACGGTCCGTCCCACCGCTGGAGCGCCGACTGAAGATCGACGCCCACACGCGCGGCACGCTGCCCTACGAAGTCACCTGAGCCCAAAAAACGGAAAAGGGCAGGATCAGTTCCCGCCCCTTTTCGTTCACGCTTTGCTCAGGATCGACCAGATCTGATCCTTGAGCGCGGCCCGCTTTTTGCGCAGTTCGCCCTCGGCCAGGTCTTCCATCGGCTCAACATTGGTTTCCGCCCGATGCACCATACGGTTGAGTTCGTGATATTCGTCCGCAAGCCGGGCGAAATGGGCATCGGTCTGCTTGAGCTGGCTCATCAGTTCAACCTTGTCCGGGAATTCCTCGGCCAGTTCATGCGGGGTATGGGACATTCCTGCTCGCTCCTTGAGTTTGGTTTCGCACTACAGCTAGACCCTAATACCAAAGCTGACTTTGACTCGGATCAATTGGAAGGGGAATGTTTCCCTCGCGGTCGCATCCCCCTTACCGACAATGCATTCAACGCTGCGCCTCGGCCCATTTGGGGTGGATCCACGGCCGGTCATTGGACCGGGGCAGCGGGTCTTTGCCCAGCAAATGATCCGACATCTTTTCGCCCACCATGATCGACGGCGCGTTCAGGTTGCCGTTGGTGATCTGCGGGAACACCGAACTGTCCGCCACGCGCAGCCCATCCACCCCGATGACACGGCCCTGCGGGTCGACGACCGCGTTCGGGTCGTCCGCCCGCCCCATCCGGCAGGTGCCGCAGGGATGATAGGCGCTCTCGGCATGTTCGGCGATGAAGGCGTTCAGTTCTTCATCTGTCTGCACGTCCGCACCAGGCTGGATCTCCTTGCCCGCATAGGGCTTGAACGCGTCCTGGCCGAAAATCTCGCGGGTCAGGCGGATACAGGTGCGGAAATCGTCCCAGTCCTGCTCGGTGCTCATGTAGTTGAAGCGGATCACCGGCGCGTCCTCAGGCTTGGCCGAGCGCAGCGTCACCGCCCCGCGCGAGGGTGAGCGCATCGGCCCCACATGCGCCTGGAAGCCGTGCCCCTCGGCTGCGGCCTTGCCGTCATAGCGCACGGCGATGGGCAGGAAGTGGTACTGGATATCCGGGTACTCGACCCCCGGCTTCGACCGGATGAACGCCGCGCTTTCAAATTGGTTCGACGCGCCAAGGCCGGTCTTGGTGAACAGCCACTGCGCCCCGATCAGGCCCTTGCCGAACAGGTTCCAGTATTTGTACAGCGTGATCGGCTGCAGCGAGGCCTGCTGGATATACAGTTCCAGGTGATCCTGCAGGTTCGCGCCCACGCCGGGCCGGTCGGCGACCACGTCGATGCCGTGCTCGGCCAGATGCGCGGCCGGTCCGATCCCCGACAACATCAGAAGCTTGGGCGAGTTGATCGACGAGGCCGCCAGCACCACCTCGCGCCGGGCGCGCACGATCTGCGTGCGGCCACCGCGGATCAGTTCAACCCCGGTTGCGCGGCCGCCCTCGATCACGACGCGCGTGGCGAGGCCCCGGACGATGTCACAGTTTGGCCGTTTCAGCGCGGGCTTCAGATAGGCATTGGCCGCCGACCAGCGCCGCCCTTTCCAGACGGTCTGCTCCATCGGGCCGAAGCCTTCCTGTTTCTCGCCGTTGTAGTCGTCGGTCAGCTCGTACCCCGCCTGCCGCCCGGCCTCGACGAAGGCCTTGAACAGAGGGTTCTTGCGCGGCCCTCGCGACACATGCAGCGGGCCGTCGGTTCCGCGCCATTTCGGGTCACCGCCATGGCCACCGTCGTGCCAGCTTTCCATCCGTTTGAAATAAGGCAGAACATCCGCAAAGGACCAGCCATCCGCGCCCATATCGGCCCAGGTGTCAAAGTCGCGCGCATGGCCGCGCACATAGACCATCCCATTGATCGAGGACGACCCCCCGATCACCTTGCCACGCGGGCAGGCCAGCCGCCGGTTGTTCAGGTGGGGTTCGGGCTCGGACTGATAACCCCAGTCATAGATCGGCATGTTCATCGGATAACTCAGCGCCGCCGGCATCTGGATGAACGGCCCGGCATCGGTGCCGCCGTGCTCGATCACCAAAACCGAGGCCCCTGCCTCGCTGAGACGATAGGCCATCGCACATCCGGCGGATCCGGCGCCGACGATGACGAATTCTGCTTCCATGGTCGTGTCTCCATTGGCCCCAACCGGTGGCGCCGGATGTCCCGTGCGTTGCCACCGGTGGGCGTATCTTCAAAATTCGAAAGAGGTCATTCGCCGCGCGGGAAGCGCTGGCTTTCCTCAAGGTTGTCCAGATTCATGTGGTTGCGCATGTAGCGCTCGGACGCTTGCTGCAGCGGCTGATAATCCCACGGGTAATAGCCGCCCTGCCGCAGCGCCTCGTACACGACCCAGCGGCGCGCCTGGCTGGCGCGCACCTCGGCGTCGAACCGGTCCAGATCCCAACGGGCCTCGGACTTGGTGCGCAAGGTCTGCAGCGTGCCGGCGTGTTCGGGCTTGCCGGCCAGGTTTTCCAGCTCGTGCGGGTCGGCCTCGAGGTCGAACAGCTGATCGGGGTCCAGCGCGCAGCGGTTGTATTTCCACTTGCCATAGCGCATCGACACCAGCGGCGCATAAGACGCCTCGGCCGCGTATTCCATCAGAACCGGCGCCGCGCGCTCGGTGCCGTTGGCCAGCGGCACCAGGCTTTCGCCATCCGTCCACGGAGCGATCTCCGCCATGTCCACCCCCGCCAGTTCACCCAGCGTCGGGGTCACGTCTATCGTTGAAACCGGGGTGTCGATGCGGCCCGTCGGCAGACCCGGCGCCGAGATCATCAGCGGCACCCGGGCCGAGCCTTCGTAGAAGTTCATCTTGAACCAAAGGCCCCGCTCGCCCAGCATGTCGCCGTGGTCCGAGACGAAGAGGATTATCGCCTCCTGCCGGGTGGCCTCCAGCACTTCGAGGATCTCGCCGATCTTGTCGTCCAGATAGGTGATGTTGGCGAAATAGGCCCGGCGCGAGCGGCGGATGTCTTCTTCGGTGATGTCGAAACTGCGCCAGTCATTGGCATCGAAGATGCGCTGGGAATGTGGATCCTGGTTGTCATAGCCCAGATCGGGAACCTGCGGCAGCAGGTGCTCGCATTCCTCGTACAGGTCCCAGAATTTGCGCCGTGCAACATAGGGGTCGTGCGGGTGGGTGAAGCTGACGGTCACGCACCACGGGCGGTCATCATTGCCACGGGCCAAATCATACAGCTTGGCCTTGGCGTGATAGGCGACCTCGTCATCATACTCCATCTGGTTGGTGATCTCGGCCACGCCCGCCCCGGTGACCGAACCCATGTTGTGATACCACCAGTCAATGCGCTCGCCCGGTTTGCGGTAATCCGGGGTCCAGCCGAAATCGGCCGGATAGATGTCGGTGGTCAGGCGGTCCTCGAACCCGTGCAGCTGGTCGGGGCCAACGAAATGCATCTTGCCCGACAGGCAGGTGTAATAGCCCGCGCGGCGCAGGTGATGGGCATAGGTGGGGATGTCGCTGCGGAACTCGGCCGCGTTGTCATAGACGCCCGTGCGCGAGGGTAACTGGCCCGACATGAAGCTGGCCCGCCCCGGCGCACACAGCGGTGAGGCCGTGTAAGCGTTGGCAAACCGCGTTGACCGCGCCGCCAGCTTCTTGAGGTTAGGCGCGTGCAGCCACTCGGCGGGACCGTCGGGAAAGAGGGTACCGTTGAGCTGATCCACCATCAGGATCAGAATGTTGGGTCGTGTCATTTTTCGGCCTCGAGCAAGGTCGTCAGGACGCGCATGGCGTGGGTAACCGCCAGTTGCGGTTCCTCGGGCGCGGACAAAGCGGCGCGGATGTACAGACCGTCGATCAGAGCGATCATGTTCTCGGCCGCTTCGACCGGGTCCTTCATCAGCGGGCGCAACGCGTGGATCAGGTTCGACCGGATCCGCGCCTGATAGATCTGCCACAGGCGCAGCGCGTCATCGTTGGTCTGGGCCAGAACGTAAAAGGTCATCCACGCGGCGATCACGTCGGGGGTAAAGCAGGACGGCGCGAAACAGGCGCGGATGATGGCCTGGGCGCGCTGATCCGGGGCCGCGGCCTTCAGTTCGGTTCGGGCTTCGGCGCCGAAATCGCCAAGGATGCGCCGCATCGCCGCCAGAAAGATCTGGTCTTTCCCCCCGAAGTAATGGTGCGCGAGGGCGCTGGACATGCCGGCGCGTTTGGCGATCTGACTGACGGTTACATCCAGGGACTTCTTGGACCCCAACTCGGCAATCGTCGCCCTGACGATCGCATCGCGCCGGATCGGCTCCATTCCGAGTTTTGGCATAACCGCCCCCAAACCTAGTCTCAACAGAACAAACGCTAAGGGCTTTTTATTGACTCGTCAATCAATAACGTTGCCCTTGGGGGCTCCGGGGCGGTTACAGCTTGGGGGCAAGGCTTGGAGGGGTCAAGCCACTGCGGTTCAGGACGGCTTCGCGCCAGGTTATGAAACTGACCGCTGCGAGGATCAGCGTCCCCCCAGCGACGACCCAGATATCGATGCCCTCTTGAAACACAAGCGCACCCAGAAGCGTGGCCCAGATCAGCTGCAGGAAGGTGACCGGCTGGGTCACCGCGACGGGTGCAGCCTGCAAAGCCAAGGTCATGAAATAGTGCCCCGCCGTTGCAAAACTGGCGATCATGAACAGCACGCCGATGTCGCGCAGGCTGGGCGGAGTCCAGACGGCGATCGCAAAAGGGATAAGAAACAACGTCGTCCAGATCGACAGATGCGCCACAACGACCGAAGGCCGCACGTCCTGCACCATCGCTTTGGCCAGCAGGTACGACCCCCCCAACATCAGCGAGGTGCCCAGCATCGCCAGATGTCCGGCGGAAATCTCGCGGAACCCGGGTCGTAGAATGATTACAGCGCCCACGATGGCGACAAGCACGGCCGCGATACGGCGAAAGGCCATCGTCTCGCCCAGAAAAAGCGCGGCGCCCAAGGTCACATAGACCGGCGTCAGGTAGTTCATCGCAGTCACTTCCGCCAGCGGGATACGGGTCATCGCAAAGAACCACAACATGACCCCGACCGCATGTATGGCCCCACGCAGTCCAAACAAGGCGATATGCCGGCGGGTCAGATGCGTGGTCAGGATCGCCCGCATGGCTGGCAGCAGAAAGACCAACCCCAAAGCATAACGCAGGAACGCAGCCTCAATCGGATCCATCGAGGTACCCAGAGATTTGACCAAGGCTGTCATCGCCACAAAAGACAGCCCAGCGCTGAACATCCAGAACATTCCGGCAAGCGGGCGGGATTGGGTGGCGATCGTTGTCATGGGTCCGGTTGAACACGGAAACCCGGCGACGAACAAGCCTCTACATTGCGACCAGCTTCCAGGCGATCGCCAACATGACGATACCAATCAGCACATCCAGCACCTGCCATGCCCTGGGCCTTGCGAAAATGGGAGACAGCACCCGGGACCCATATCCCAGAGAGAAGAAGAAAACGAAACTGGCGGACATGGCGCCGATGGCGAAACCCATCCGGTCTTCATACTGCGCCGAAATCGAACCGATCAGCACCACCGTGTCCAGATAGACGTGCGGATTGAGCCAGGTGAAGGCCAGAACGGTCAGCAAGGCCGCGCGCAGACTTGTACGCTTCGCCTCTCCGACCTCAAGCGCGGCGCCGCCGCGCCAGGCTGACGCCAGACTGCGCAGTCCGTACCACGTCAAGAACAGCGCGCCGCCGTATCGCATCATCGGCTCGAACCAAGGCGCCGCGGTTGCCAGGCTGCCGAAGCCCGCGACACCTGCGGCGATCAGAATGGCGTCCGACACGGCGCATGTCAGGCACAACACAAAAACATGCTCGCGCCGGAGCCCTTGTCTGAGGACAAACGCATTCTGAGCGCCGATTGCCAGGATCAAACTGAAGCCAAGCGCAAAGCCAGCGATGACGGATGTAGACATGGACCCTCCTGTTCAGGTCCGTTGACTACGCGACAGATACGCATGTATCAAATTAAAGAAAATGAGCCATAATTAGTTTTTCTAATGCACTTGGACCCACATCACCTGGCCGCGTTGGCCGCTATTCTGCGGCATGGCAGCTTTGACGCCGCCGCCGCTGAACTGGCGGTAACGCCATCTGCGATTTCGCAACGGATCAAGGCGCTGGAGGATCGGGTCGGCGTATCGTTGATTCACCGCGGCACACCCTGCACCGGAACCCCGGCTGGCTTGCGGCTTGCCCGCCATGCCGAAGACATCGGCCTGCTTGAGGCGCAACTCAATCGCGAGCTTTCGCTGGAACAGGGCACAGGCCCCACCCGAGTCAGGATCGCGGTTCCGGCGGATGTTCTTTCCACCTGGTTCATAGACGCGATGGCAGCCGTTGATGATATGCTGTTTGACCTTGTGATCGACGATCAGGATCACTCGGCTGAATGGCTGCGGCGCGGGGATGTCAGCGCCGCCATCTCGGTGGGCGGGCAAACCGTCCCGGGATGCGATTCCATTGCCCTCGGCACGCTCAGATACCTGCCGACGGCAAGCCCCGAGTTCATGGCTCGTTGGTTCTCTGGCGGAGTGAATGCTCAGAGCCTGTCGCAGGCACCCTGCCTGACCTTCAACAGGAAGGATGCCCTGCAAAAGGCCTGGATACATGCGCAAACGGGTAGCCGGCTGTCTCCGCCGACCCACTTTCTGCCCTCGTCTCACGGGTTCGTAGCCGCTGCTGCCGCAGGTTTGGGTTGGGGGATGAACCCCGCGCATCTGGTCCAAAGCGCGATCGCGGATGGCCGTCTGCGCGAGCTTGCGCCCAACACCCCGTTGGATGTGCCTCTGACCTGGCAGGTCGGGCGTATCCTTGCACCGGCGCTTTCACCGTTGACGCGAGCGGTCCGGAAAGTTGCGGCGCAAGTGCTGGCAAACCCGTAACACCATGCTGTGATCGATGGCTCAGGTGGCGTGTTCCGCATCCTTCGGCTGCGGCGTGACCAGACGATAGCATGCGATTGCGGACCAGAAGCTGCACAGGGTGAGGAAAGCGACCGCCAGTGCGACCTCGTTCATATGCGCAACCGCCGCCAACCCGGCCGACCCGACAATCGCCACGAGTCTGCAAATGCTCTTGATCGCGGCAGACGCCTTGACCCGCTGTTCCTTGGGCGCGGTGTCGATGAAATACAGCTTGCGTGCACTGCCGATGCCGGTTGTCGCGACGGTCGCCACGAACAGGGCGATCGCGTGCAGGTGAACGTCGTGGTCAAGATGCAAATAGTGAACCGCAACCAGAACGACGCCCGTCACCCCCACCATCAACGACCCGGCCACCATGACCGCCCGGTGTGATTTCATGTTCACGAGCTGCCACAGGGGCGCGGCGACCAGATAGCCGGTCGCCGACGAAATGATCAACGCCGTTAGCCCCTTGGCCGAACCATGATGCGCCTCGGCTGCGATCAATGCAAAGAACGGCACCGACAGAGAAACCCCGACCAGCGGCAGCCGCATGGTCAGATACCGCCGGAACCAGGCGAATTCGAACATGGCCCGAGCGTCCAACAGGAACTGCCCCGCCGCTCGGCGACCGGTTTGCGCCTGGGGTTGCGACCGCGACAGTTCCGCCAGGGCAAGAATGGACAATCCGGACAGCACAAAGAACCCGGCAGACACCGCGATTACGGTCGAGTGACGTGAGAATGGCGGGTTGTCCGAAGTCAGATGATGCAACGTCAGTGTCAGCCCGATGGCCCCAAGCCCCCCTGCCCCCAGTTGAAGATAGCTCATCCAGATCCGGGATTTCGAGCGCAGGTGATCCCCCCAAAGGTCAGTGAACATCAGCGCCTGGACCTCTTCGATCATACCGATTGCAAAGAAGGCCAAGACGAAGGCCGCAGCCACCATGGGCGAGCCCCCGATCGCCGCAACCACGATCGCTGCCAGGAGGCACGCACCAATCGCGATCTCGGTCAGGGCGATGGAACGTTTCTTTTGCTGCTTCGCGGACACAGGGACCGCAAAGAACATGTCCGAAATCATGTTGCCTGCCTGACGCACGGAAACCAGCGCCCCGGCAAGAAACATGGGCATTTCCAGTGAGACCGCCAGAAACGGCAATACGATCGAAGGGCTGCCCATCGTCCACGCCACCTGGGACAGCACGCTTTGGCTTGCCAGAACCGGCACATTTCGCCGCTCCAATTCCGTGGATTTGCCTGTCATGTCCTGTCGTGCCGGCCCCGACCCGTCTGTCGCAAGGTCTCTGCCAGCTCCTTTCCGCGCGGTTCAACCCCAAGGGTATGCGCAGGACCCACATGCGCCAAGGACCAAGTGAGCCGCGGTCAAAAAAAGAAACCCGGCCGTGTTCGGCCGGGCTCCAAAAACAACCGAGAGCGGCGCTTAGAGTTGCGCCATCACCTCGTCGGTGGCCTCGAAATTGGTGGTCACGCGTTGAACGTCGTCATCGTCCTCAAGTGCTTCCACCAGCTTCATCAGGCGCTGCATGTCCTCAAGGCCCAATTCGGTGGTGGTGGTGGGTTTCCACACCAGCTTGGTGGATTCAGATTCACCCAGAGCCGCCTCGAGCGCGCTGGACACTTCGTTCAGGTCGGTATCCGCACACCAGATGATATGACCGTCTTCCGAGCTCTCCACATCCTCGGCCCCAGCCTCGATGGCCGCCTCGAAGATCGTGTCGGCATCGCCCGCCGATGCGGGATAAATCACTTCGCCCTTCCGGTCGAACATGAACCCGACTGAGCCGGTCTCGCCCAGGTTTCCGCCATTCTTGGAAAAGGTCGAACGCACGTTCGACGCAGTACGGTTGCGGTTGTCGGTCATCGCCTCGACGATCACGGCCACACCGTTGGGACCATAGCCTTCGTACCGGATTTCTTCGTAATCCTCACCGTCGCCCGCCTGGGATTTCTTGATCGCGCGTTCGATCACGTCCTTCGGCACCGAGTTCGACTTGGCCTCTTTGACCGCCAGACGCAAGCGCGGGTTCTTGTCGGGATCGGGGTCGCCCATCTTGGCGGCCACGGTGATCTCTTTCGACAGCTTGGAAAACAGCTTGGACCGCGCGGCGTCCTGGCGCCCCTTGCGGTGCTGGATGTTGGCCCATTTTGAGTGGCCTGCCATGTTGCGTCCTCGTAATCGTGATTGCGTATTCGGCGCACATATAGACGTTTGCGGGGCAAAGGATCAAGACACCCGCTTGCTCGTGCAGTCAGCGCGTTTATGGTGGCCCAATGACGACAGATCAGATCATTCTCTTTGCACTCTTTATTACCGTATTCGGTCTGCTGCTGTGGGGTCGGTTCCGCTATGACCTTGTGGCGTTTGCCGCCTTGATGGTCGGCGTGATACTGGGTGTTGTGCCGGTTGACAAAGCCTTTGCAGGGTTCGGCCATCCGGCCACGATCATAGTGGCGCTGGTGCTTGTGGTCTCGGCCGGGTTGGTGCGGTCGGGTGCGGTGTTCCTGATCACCCGCACGCTGGTCGATGCCTCGCGGGGCCTCGGCGCGCATATCGCACTGATGGGTGGGATCGGAGCCGTACTATCCGCCTTCATGAACAACGTGGCGGCGCTTGCGCTGCTGATGCCTGTCGACATTCAGACCGCGCGAAAGGCCGGACGTTCAGTTGGGCTGACGCTGATGCCGCTGAGCTTTGCCACCATTCTGGGCGGCATGGCAACATTGATCGGCACACCGCCCAACATCATCATCGCGTCGATCCGGCAGGAAACCCTGGGCGAGCCGTTCCACATGTTCGATTTCGCCCCGGTTGGCGGGCTGGCGGCCATCGCAGGTCTGGCCTTCGTCGCCCTGATCGGCTGGCGGCTGATCCCCAACCGCGGCGAACAGACCGAGAGTTCGGAAACGCTGGCGGAATACATCGCCGAACTGACAATCCCGGCCGAGTCACCCCATATCGGCAAACGCGTCGCCGAGCTGGACGAGGTGGCCGAGAAATCCGACGTCGCCATCATCGGCCTGATCCGGGACGGCAAGCGCCGCTATGGCCGGGCGGCAAACGCGATCCTTCAGGAAGGTGACGCGCTGGTGCTGGAAGCCAGCCCCGAGGCGCTGGACGAGTTCCGCGCCGCGCTGAACCTGGATTTCTCGGATGCCCGCCGGCAAGAGCTGCTGACCGCGGCCGGCGACGGGTTGGAGGTGATCGAAGTCGTCGTACCCGAAAGCGCCCGCATCAATGGCCGTACGGCACAGGGGCTGGGGCTGGCCTGGCGGCAGAACACGATCCTGATGGGCATTTCCCGCCAAGGCCGGCGCATCACCCAACAGGTCCGCAAGACCGAGGTACAGCCGGGCGACATCCTGCTGTTGCTGTGCCCGCGCGACCGGGGCGCGGACGTGACCGAGTGGCTCGGCTGCCTGCCTCTGGCCCAACGCGGCCTGAACGTGACCGCGAATGACAAAGCGTGGCTGGCCATCGGCCTGTTCGCCGCTGCCGTTCTGGCCGCCAGCATCGGCCTGATCTACCTGCCCATTGCGCTGGGGCTTGTAGTGATCGCCTATGTCCTGACCAAGATCATCCCGATTACCGAGATCTACAATCAGATCGAATGGCCGGTCGTGGTCCTGCTAGGCTCGATGATTCCGCTGGGCAGCGCGCTGGAAAGCTCGGGCGGGACGGAACTGATCGCGAATGCGCTGGTCCAACTGACCGACGGCCTGCCGGCCTGGGCCATTCTGACGGTTCTGATGGTCGTGACCATGACGCTGTCGGACGTGCTGAACAACACCGCAACCGCAATCGTGGCCGCGCCGGTGGGCATCCAGATGGCGCGCACGCTCGAGGTTTCGCCCGATCCCTTCCTGATGACGGTCGCGGTGGCCGCCTCGGCGGCGTTCCTCACCCCGATCGGGCACAAGAACAATACGCTGGTGCTGGGGCCCGGCGGCTATCGTTTTGGCGATTATTGGCGCATGGGTCTGCCCCTGGAAATTCTGATCGTGGCGGTTTCGGTGCCGGCGATCCTCGTGTTCTGGCCGCTGTGAGGGCTTGCGTGACCGGCGGACCGCGCGCTAAGGGCAGCGCATGAAACGCTTTCTGATCCTGCAGCTGCGCGCCGAGACCGATGCCTCGGATGCCGAATATGCCTCGATCCTGAACCGGTCCGGGCTGACGCCCGAGCGCACCCACCGCATCCGGCTGGATTGCGAGGCCCTGCCCGGAGGTCTTGACGTGACCGACTATGCCGGCGTGATCGTGGGCGGCGGGCCGGGCTGCGTCAGCGACGACCCGGCCAGCAAATCTCAGATGGATGCCCGGATCGAGGGTGCGATCATGGGGCTGATGCCGCAGATCACGGCGCACGATCATCCTTTCATGGGCTGCTGTTATGGCCTGGGTATTCTGGCCGCGCATCTGGGCGCGCCGGTCAGCAAGGACCGCTATGGCGAGCCGGTAGGTCCGTCGCGCTGCCACCTGACCGAGGATGGCGCCCGCGACCCGCTGACCGCCGGTCTCGAACCCGAATTCGATGCCTTCGTCGGCCACAAAGAGGCAGTGCAGGCCCTGCCCGCGGGCTGCGTGCATCTGGTCGCGTCAGACCCCTGCCCGTTCCAGATGATCCGCTGGGGCCAGAATGTCTATGCCACGCAGTTCCACCCCGAAGCCGACGCCAAGGACTTTGAGCAGCGCATCCACATCTACAAGGACCACGGCTATTTCCGTCCCGAGGACGCCCAGCCGCTGATCGAACGCTGCCACGCGGCCGAGGTCACGCAGCCCGGCGAAATCCTGCGCCGTTTCGCCCAGCGCTACGGGTGACCCAACGGCGCGGTTGCCTGACCGGGGACCGCGCGCTTAGGTTGGACCGAAACGACTTTGGGAGGGGTTGTTTTGGATCTTCTGATAAACGTGGGCCTGCCGGTTTCGCTGGCCATCATCATGCTGTCTTTGGGCATCGGGCTTGAGGCGGCGGATTTCCGGCGCGTGATCAGTCGGCGTTATCCGTTTGCGATCGGCGCGGTCTGCCAGGTCGTTCTGCTGCCGGTCGCGGCCTTCGTCACGGTCAAGCTGTTCGCGCTGCCGCCAGCGATTGCGGTCGGGTTCATGCTGCTCAGCTTTTGCCCGGGCGGTGTCACCAGCAACATTCTGTCGAAGCTGGCGAAGGCCGATGTGGCGCTGTCGGTCAGCCTGACGGCGGTGATCAGCCTGCTGTCGATCGTCACGGTGCCGGTTCTGGCGGCCTGGTCGATCGACCACTTCATGGGCGAAGACGCGCCCGAGGTGTCGATCAGCGGTTTGGCGCTGGCGATGTTCCTGATCACCACCCTGCCCGTCGCCATCGGCGTTGGCCTGCGCCATTTTGCAACCGGTTTTGCCAACCGGATCGACGGCCCCCTTTCGAAACTGGCCACCATCCTGTTCGTGCTGATCGTGATCGCTGCGCTGGCTGGAAACTGGCAACTGTTCGTCGACAATCTGGGCATCATGGGCGCCGGGCTGATCTCGCTGAACCTCGCGCTGCTGCTGATCGGATTGGGGCTGGCGCGGGCGGCGAAACTGTCGTGGAATGAGGCCAAGACCATCTCGATCGAAACCGGCATCCAGAACTCGACCCTAGGCATCACGCTGGCGGCCCTGATCACGGGAACCGAAAGCGGCTTCAGCCCGCTGGCCCTGCCCTCGGCCGTCTACGGGATCACAATGTACGCCGTCGCGATCCCCTTCATCGCCTGGTACCGCAACCGCTGAAAGGACAGAGCATGACCGAAAACACTGCTGATGCGATCGTCGTGGGCGGCGGGCTGGCCGGGCTGGCCGCGGCAGCCGAACTGGGTGACCGCGGCAAGAAGGTGATCGTGCTGGACCAGGAACCCGAGCATTTCCTGGGCGGTCAGGCATTCTGGAGCCTTGGCGGCCTGTTCATGGTCGACACGCCCGAGCAGCGCCGTATGGGTATCCGCGACAGCCGCGACCTGGCCCTGCGCGACTGGATGGGCAGCGCCCAGTTCGACCGGGACGAGGACGCCTGGCCCCGCAAATGGGCCGAGGCCTATGTCGAATTCGCCGCCGGCGAGATGCGCCCCTGGCTGCACCAGATGGGCCTGCGCTGGTTTCCCGTGGTCGGCTGGGCGGAACGCGGCGGGTCCTATGCCGACGGTCACGGCAACTCGGTCCCGCGGTTCCATATCACCTGGGGCACCGGCCCGGGCGTGCTGGAGCATTTCATCCGCCGGGTCCGCGAGCATGTCAGCGCCGGCCTGATCCAGTTGAAGTTCCGCCATCAGGTCAGTCACATCATCATGCAGAACGGCGAGGCCAAGGGCGTCTCGGGCGAGGTTCTGGCCGATGACGCGGCCCAGCGCGGCGGCAAGACCAACCGCGACGAAGTGGGCGAGTTCGAGGTCTACGCCCCATCGGTCATCGTCACCTCGGGCGGGATCGGCGGCAATTTCGAGATGGTGCGCCAGAGTTGGCCCCGCGACCGCCTGGGCGAACCGCCCAAGGACATGGTGGCGGGTGTGCCCTTCCATGTGGATGGTCGGATGATCGCGATCAGTGAAAAGGCCGGCGGCCACGTGATCAACGGCGACCGAATGTGGCACTACACCGAAGGCGTGCGCAACTGGGACCCGATCTGGCCCGCGCATGGTATCCGCATCCTGCCCGGCCCCAGCTCCATGTGGTTCGATGCGCGCGGCAACCGGCTGCAGCCCCCCTGCCTGCCCGGGTTCGACACGCTGGGCACCCTGCGCGAGATCCTGAAAACCGGCTATGAATACAGTTGGTTCGTTCTGACCCAGAAGGTCATCAAGAAAGAATTCGCGCTGTCCGGGTCTGAACAGAACCCCGATTTCACCTCGGGCAGTTGGAAGGAAGTGATCCGTCAGCGGGTCCTTTCGGGGTCGAAGGCCACCGGGCCGGTCGAAGCGTTCAAGGAAAAGGGCGAGGATTTCGTTGTCGCCAACACGCTGACCGAACTGGTGAACGGGATGAACCATCTGGGCGGCGGCCTGATCGACGAGGCGCATCTGCGCGCCCAGATCGAAGCCCGCGATTCACAGGTGGACAATCCGTTCTCGAAAGATGCTCAGATGATGGCGATCCTGGCGGCGCGGAACTATCGCGGTGACAAGCTGATCCGCACCGCCAAACCGCACAAGTTCCTCGATCCGAAAAACGGCCCGCTGATCGCGGTCAAGCTGCATGTGCTGACCCGCAAGACGCTGGGTGGTTTGCAGACCAATCTGGACAGTCAGATGATCGGGGCGGACGGCCACATGGTGCCCGGCCTGTTCGCGGCCGGCGAAGTCGCGGGTTTCGGCGGCGGGGGCTATCACGGCTACAACGCGCTCGAGGGCACGTTCCTGGGCGGATGCATCTTCTCGGGCCGCAATGCCGGGCGGTCGAGGGCCGTCGCCTGACGGCCCTTGGGCATTATTGGTCGCGGCGGAACTGCAGAACCGGTTCACCTGCCGCATCGAGAAGAACCAGAGTGTCCCCGCGCTGAACAAAGCTTGCGACCTTTGGCAGAGCGGCAAGGAATTCCCGCTCAACCTCGTCCAGCGGCGGCGGGCAGGCCATCAGAGTGGCGGCCATGTTGTCGGGGAAGGAAATCGACTTGCCCGATATCTCGGCCTGTCCGCTGAACCGGTTGCAACCGCCTGTTCCCCCAAAGGCTCCGCCCTCGGCAAAGGTAATCTGCGGGCGTTTCTCGGTGTCCAGCGCAACGCCGTTCACCTCGGTTGCGGTCCATTGCGTGTTCTCAAGCATCGCCGCACCCCGTTCCTGCACCTTGACCATGACCAGATCGACCGAGTTTCCGGCGTCGTTGGTCAGAACCGGGTAAGCGGTATCGGTGGTGAACAGCAGCTTGCCGTCCTGATGCACCGAGGCTCGCACCACATAGCGGTGCCGATCCTGAATCAACGCGTCGTCATAGGTCAGCGCGAACTGGGCAGGCACGCCCGTCAAAGCATAGCGCTGCGCAGCCAGCGTGACGGCTGGCGCGTCAGCCAGTGAAACGTCCTGCAGTTCGACGAACAGGGTTGCCCCGGGCGGAACCGCGATACGTTCGCGATATGTGGCTGTTCCCTCGACGGTCCCCGCCTGGGCGGCGCCCCACACGGCTGCCCACAACGCGGTTCCTGCCAGCAGGCTTTTTGCGGTTTGCATTGTCCGATCCCTTTGTCACCAGTTTCCAGCACAAAAGATCGGGACATCAGCGCGATTTACAAGGTTTTTCAGTTCCAAGCGGCAAATTCGTGCCGGAGATCAAAGCGGCCAGAGGAAGGGGATGATCAGCGAAGCCAGCAATCCAACCGTCAGGTTCAGCGGAATCCCGACCTTCATGAAGTCCGTGAACCGGTACCCGCCGGGGCCGTAGACCATCATGTTGGTCTGATACCCGATCGGCGTTGCAAACGAGGCCGAAGCCGCGACCATCACCGCAACCACCAGCGGCCGCGGATCCACCCCCACAGCCTGCGCCAGACCGATGGCGATCGGCGTCACGACAACCGCCACCGCGTTGTTCGAGACCAGTTCCGTCAGCACAGAGGTCAGCAGATAGATCGCCCAGACGATGAGGAACGGCGGCAGGTTGGCAAAGGACGGTGCAATCGCGTTGGCGATCAGGGTGACCGCACCCGAGCTGTCCAGCGCAGCCCCGATCGCCAGCATGGCAAAGATCAGCGCTAGCAGACGGCCTTCGACAAAGGAAAACGCCTCGTCCGCGTCGATGCATCGCGTCAGCAGCACAACCGCAACCGCCAGAATCGACAGCAGGAAAATCGGCGCCACGCCGAGCGCCGCCAACACCACGATCCCAATCAGCGCAGCAATCGCGATCGGAGCATGACCGCGCCGGAAGGCGCGGGCCGACGGCTGGGTGACGTCGACCATGTCCATGTCGGCAGCCAGTTTGCTGATATCGGCCGGCGAGCCTTCGAGCAGCAGCGTATCACCGACCCGGACGACCAGATCGTCAAGTTGCCCCCCGATATTCTGATTTCGCCGGTGCACGGCCAAGACGTAAACCCCATAGCGACGACGCAGCCGCAACGCACCCAATGTGCGCCCGACCATGCGACAACCGGGGGTGATCAGAACCTCAACCGTACGTGTTTCGACCGCCGAAACTTGATCAACGCGCTTGAGTTCCTTGTTGCTTTGCAGGCTCAGCAGCTCGGTCATTTCCGTGCGCAACACCACGCGGTCACCGACCTTCAGTTCGACCCCTTTCAGGTTCCGCCGCAACGACTCGTCGCCGCGTATCACGTCGATGAGCCGCACGCCTGGACGTTTGAACAGCTGCACGCCGGTCACTTCACGGCCGATCAGGTTGCTGTCGGGCGGAATGACTGCTTCGGTGAAGAATTTCATCTTCGACCGATCGCTGAGCATGGTTGCCATGCTGTCACGCTCGGGAAGAAGGCGCGGCGCGATGAAGCGCAGGTAAATCATGCCGTAGATGACAAGAATGATGCCCAACGGCGTGACCTCGAAAATCGTGAAGGCCGGCAGGCCCTGTGCCCGGGCCACACCATCGACCAACAGGTTCGTCGAGGTTCCGATCAGGGTCAGCGTCCCGCCGAGAATCGCAGCGTAGCTGAGCGGGATCAGCAGCTTCGACGCTGAAATATTCAGCGTGCGGGCAATCTGGATGAACACCGGGATCATCACGACGACGACGGGCGTGTTCGACACGACCGCCGAGGCCAGGACGACAAATGCCATCAGCAAACCGATGGCAATGCGCGGGTTGACCTGCGCCTGTTTCTGCGCCGTCGCTGTAAAGGCGTGCAGGGCACCGGTCCGGACGAGGGCGCCCATGATGATGAACATCGCCGCGATGGTCCAGGGCGCCGGGTTCGACAGAACCGCCAGTGCGCTTTGGTAGGGAAGCACGCCGGTGACCAGCATCACCGAAACGCCGCCTATGGCAACGACCTCGGTCGGATAGACCTCGCGCATGAACATGATGAACATGCCCGCAACAACCGCCAGCGCAAGTATCGCGCTGCCCATATCTGACAATTGAAGGAGTTGCATTCGTGGTGTTCTGTCCGAAACCTGCCCCGGCCCAAGCGCCTGTGGATCAGTTTCACGTATTGCAGGCTGCAGAGCAAGCCTGACGTGCGTTCACGGTGCTGCCTGCTGCAGGCGCCCGCCAACCCGGACCATGCTGATCGTCTTGGCTTGCCCGTCACGGTCATCAGTTTCTACGAAAACGCCGCTAAGCGTCGCTTCGCCATTGGCCGGGGTGAACCGAGCCTTGGGCATCCCCGTGATGAAGCGGCGCATCGGCTCCTGCTTGTCCATTCCGATCACCGAGTCATAGTCGCCGCACATGCCCGCATCGGTCAGGTAAGCGGTACCGCCGGGCAGGATCTGGGCATCGGCGGTCGGAACATGGGTATGGGTTCCCACGACAAGGCTGGCGCGTCCGTCGCAGTAGTGGCCCATGGCCATCTTCTCCGAAGTCGCCTCGCAATGCATGTCCACGATGATGGCCTGCGCCTGACCGCCCCGCGGGTGGGACTTCAGGATCGGTTCCACCGCCGAGAACGGATCGTCGAACGGCCGTTTCATGAACACCTGTCCCAGCACCTGAACCACCAACACCTTGCGTCCGCCCGGCGCGGTGAACAGTCGATGTCCGCGACCGGGAGCACCCTTGGCGAAATTCACAGGGCGCACGATCCGGGGTTCGCGTTCGATGAATTGCAGCATGTCTTTCTGGTCGAAAGCGTGGTCGCCCAACGTCAGACAATCTGCGCCCGACTCCAGCAGCAGCTTGGCATGATCGCCGGTCAACCCCATGCCGTTCGAGGCATTCTCGCCGTTGACCACCACGAAATCCAGCCGCCACTCGTCGCGCAGACGGGGCAGATGCTGTTGAACTGCGGCGCGGCCCGCGCGCCCCATCACGTCACCCAGGAACAAGATTCTCATATCGCGGTCCTAGGCCCTGCAAACGGCAATAACAAGGCGGAACGATGCAATTCGCGGGCCGCATGCGGGTTGAATTCCGGTGGAAACCTGCAATTCTGGCGCAACCGGTTTTTTTTCACTCGGAGATTTCGATGAAACGCATAGTCCTGACCGCAGCTGTCTCTCTCGCTATCTCGGGCAGCTTTGCTCACGCGACAACCAAGACCACAATGGCAAATCCGGCTGCGACCTTCTGCATCGAAAACGGCGGCGAGTATCAGATCCGCAAGAACTCCGATGGATCGGAATACGGCGTGTGCATCCTTGAGGATGGAACCGAGGTTGATGCCTGGGACTATCTGCGGAGCCACTTTGAGAACTGACGCCTAAAACGTCAGGACCCTGGTCTCGGTAACGATCATGTCCAGCGGCTGGTCCGTCGGTTCCAGCGGCAAGGCTTCGGCCTCTTGCGCGTCGAAGGCGAAACCGATGGCCAATGTCGGGTGTTTGGCGCGTAGCCCTTCTAGCGTGCGGTCATAAAACCCGCCCCCATAGCCCAATCGCCCGCCTTGCGGATCGAATGCCACAAGGGGCACGATCAGGATTTCAGGGTCAAAATAGTCGTCCGTCTCGGGCACCTTGGCGCCAAATGGACCATCTTTCAGCGGCCCTTCGGGTGTCCAGCGCGAAAACCGCAGAGGCCGTCCGGCGCCTTGGATGACCGGAACACCCACGGGACCATAGGCTGCGGCCTCGGCCATCGCGGGCAGAGGGTCGATTTCGGTGCGGATCGGCATGTAGCCAGTCAGCGGAACCCCACGAAATCCGGCCAGCACCTCGGACAGGCGGCCCGCGGCGGCCGGCGGCCCCGCGTCAAAGGCCGCTTTGCGTCGGGCAAAGGCAGCCTTGCGCGCTGCGGCCTTGATTTCGGTCAGATCGGTCACAGCAGCACCACGCTTGCAAGCCCTAGAAAGATGAAGAACCCCATCACATCCGTCGTCGTCGTAACGAAGGTTCCCGAGGCCAATGCCGGGTCTACACCCAGGCGATCCAGCACCACCGGTACTACCGTACCCGCGAACCCGGCGATGATCATGTTCACGACCAAGGCGGAACCGATCACGACACCCAGCAGCGGGGATTCAAACCACATCATCCCCACCGTCCCCAGAACGATGGCGAAACACAGCCCATTCAACATGCCCACCAGCAATTCTCGGCGGATGACTCGCGCCACGTTCGAGCCCGTCAGGTCGCGGGTCGCCAACGCCCGCACGGCAACGGTCAGCGACTGTGTTCCGGCGTTGCCACCCATCGAGGCAACGATGGGCATCAGAATTGCCAGCGCCACGATCTGCTCGATTGCCGCCTCGAACTGTGAAATCACCAGCGAGGCACAAATTGCGGTACACAGGTTGACCGTCAGCCAGGGCAAACGACGACGACTGGTTGCTGCAACACTGTCTGAAATCGAGCTGTCATCACTGACACCTGCCAGTCGCAGCATGTCTTCCTCGATTTCTTCATCCAGAACGGCCATCGCGTCGTCAATCGTGATGACCCCGACCAGCCGTTTGTCACTGTCCACCACCGGCGCGGAAATCAGGTGGTATTGGTTGAAAGCATAGGCAACGTCTTCTTCATCCTGATCGACCGGGATGACGTGGAACTCGTCCTCGGCGATGTCCTGCAACTTGGTATCGCGCCGCGCGGCCATCAACTTGCCCAACATGACTTGCGCCACCGGCTTCAGCCGCGGATCGACCAGAACAACGTGATAAAACTGCTCGGGCAGATCGTCCTGCGAGCGCATGTAGTCGATCGCCTGCCCGACCGTCCAATGATCGGGAGCCATGACCACCTCGCGCTGCATCAGTCGGCCTGCCGAGTTCTCAGGATAGGCCAGCGCCTGCAGGGCAGCGATGCGTTCCGAGGCCTCAAGGGCCTCCAGCACCGCTTCCTGCTGCGGCTCCTCCAGATCCTCCAGAAGGTCCACGACATCGTCGCTTTCCATCTCGCGGACCGCTTCGGCCAGAACGTCGGGTCGCAGAACTCCAATGACCTCTTCGCGGACGGATTCGTCCAGTTCAGACAGAATGTCCCCGTCGAATTCCCGGTCATACAGGCGGATCAGCCGCGCCCGGTCGTAGGGGTTGATCTGTTCCAGAAGGTCGGCAATATCGGCCGCGTGCAGCGGCTCCATCAGCTCGATCAGCTTCTCGCGATCCTCGACATCCACGGCGTAAAGGATTGCGGCCACCGTTCGCCGGTCCAGCGCATAGACGTCGTCATCGCGGGAGGGGTCGGTTCTGTTGTCTTCGGTGCCGGTCGTCATGCGCTGCCCCTTGTTCTGGGAATTGGCCCCTAAATAGAAGAAGCTGCTACCGGAAAACAATGACAATGGCGCGATTTACCCGCATCTTTCACATGCCTATGCTGCAAGCCGGATTCACCAAGGCGGAGATCACGGCGGATGGCGCAAAAGAAGCTTCTGACAGGGCGCGTACTGAGTTTCGAACACTCCCCCTTCGAAACGCAACCGGATCAGGCGGTCCGGCTGCACGAAGCCGTTCTGATCGAGGGCGGGAAAATCCGGGAGTTGGGAAGTACCGCTGATTTGCAAACCGCGCACCCCGAGGCGGCCATTCATCACCATGGCGAAAACCTGATCCTGGCTGGTTTCATCGACCCCCATGTCCACTACCCCCAGACGGCGATGATCGCGAGTTGGGGCAAACGGCTGATTGATTGGCTGAACACCTACACTTTTCCAGAAGAGATGAAGTTCGGTGATGCAGACTACGCTGCCGAGATTTCGAACCGATATCTTGACCTGACCGCCGCACACGGCACCACGACCATGTGCAGTTTCTGCACCATTCATCCCGAAAGCGTCGATGCCTTTTTCACGGCCGCCCAGCAGCGCGGTCAGCGTGTCGTGGCCGGGAAGACCTGCATGGACCGCAACGCGCCCGAAGGTCTTCGGGACACGGCCCAAACAGCCTATGACCAGTCGAAGGCTCTGATCGGAAAATGGCAAGGTGTCGACCGGATTTCCTATGCGATCACGCCGCGGTTTTCCCCGACCTCGACCCCCGAACAACTTGAGGCGATGGGTGCGCTGTGGGCAGAACACCCAGATTGCCTCATGCAGACGCATCTCAGCGAGCAGACGGACGAAATCGAATGGGTTCGGTCGCTGTTCCCCGAGGCGCGCGACTACTTGGACACCTATGAAAAATTCGGACTGCTCGGCGCGAACGGCCTCTATGGTCACGTGATCCATCTGGAACCGCGCGAGCGAGACCGCCTGCGTGAGGTCGATGCGTCGCTGATCCATTGCCCCACCTCGAACACTTTCATCGGTTCGGGTCTGTTCGATTTGCACGGGCTGATGCGGGATGGCCATCGTATCGGCCTGGCAACCGACACCGGCGGCGGGTCCAGCTTTTCCATGTTGCGGACCATGGCGGCCGCCTATGAAATCGGCCAATTGCGCGGACATCCGCTGCACCCGGCGCAACTGCTGTGGCTGGGCACCGCAGGCTCGGCCCGGTCGCTGCGGATGGACGACCGCATCGGCAATATCGCCCCCGGAATGGAGGCGGACCTGATCGTGCTCGACCTCGCCTCGACCCCCGCGATTGCCCAGCGAGAGGCCAATGCCCAGTCCCTTTGGGAGGCGGTGTTCCCGACAATAATGATGGGAGATGACCGCGCCATCGCCGATGTGTGGATCGGCGGACGGCGCGTTTCGACCTGAAGGCAGATCAGCCCTGCAATGCGAGGGCCAACCTGTTCTGCCGTTCGATCGCGCGCGGCAGGTCGAATGTGGCAATGTTGCCGTCCCGGACGACCTGTCGCCCCTCGACAAACAGGTGTTTGACGTGCACCGGACCTGCCAGCAGCAAGGCGGCCGGGTCCCAACTGCCCGCGCATTCCACACCCCTTGTGTCCCAAACAGCGATATCCGCGCGTTTGCCCGGCATCAGGCGGCCGCAGTCCGGCCGGTTCAGCACGTCCGCCCCACCCCGCGTCGCGATTTCCAGAGCTTCGCGCGCCGACATGGCATCGGCACCGTTCGCCACACGTTGCAGTAGCATCGCCTGCCGCGCCTCGGCCATCAGGTTGCCGCTGTCGTTGCTTGCGGAACCGTCAACGCCCAAGCCAACCCTTACCCCGTTGTCACGCATCGCGCGCACCGGCGCGATCCCCGAGCCCAGACGGCAATTCGAACAGGGACAGTGCGCCACCCCGGTGCGTGACCGCGAGAACAGGTCGATCTCTGCCCCGTCCAGCTTCACGCAATGGGCGTGCCAGACATCGGGGCCGGTCCAGCCAAGTTCCTCGGCATACTGGCCGGGTCGACAGCCGAACTGGGATTCGGAATACAGGATATCCTCGTCGTTTTCCGCCAGATGGGTGTGCAGCATGACCCCCTTGTCCCGTGCCAGCAGTGCGGCGTCGCGCATCAGATCCCGACTGACCGAGAAGGGCGAACAGGGCGCAAGTCCAACCCTGCACATTGAGCCTTCGGACGGGTCATGGAACGCATCGACCACACGGATCATGTCATTCAGGATGTCGGCCTCGGCCTCGACCAACGTATCGGGCGGCAGACCGCCGTCGCTTTCGCCGATGCTCATCGCGCCGCGGGTCGGGTGGAACCGCAGCCCCACCTCCGCAGCGGCCGCGATCGTGTCATCCAAGCGTGACCCATTCGGATACAGGTACAGATGGTCGGAACTGAGTGTACAGCCCGACAAGGCCAACTCGGCCAGACCGATCTGAGCCGAAGTGAACATCTCGTCGGGACCGAACCGCGCCCAAATCGGATAGAGCGTCTGCAGCCAGCCAAACAGCAGCGCATCCTGGCCCGCGGGAACAGCTCGGGTCAGTGTCTGGTAGAGATGGTGGTGGGTATTGACCAACCCCGGCGTCACGACACAGCCGCCAAGGTCATGCACCTCTCCGTCGGTGGTCAAACCTTGGCCGATGCAGGCAATTTGCCCGTCACGGATCAGCAAATCGGCGCCGGCCAGTTCTTGCCGGTTGTCGTCCATGGTCAGGATCGCATCGGCGTTTCTAAGAAGGATTTCGGGCATCTCGCACTCCTGCATCTGCCCGCCTCATGCCAGAAATGCGTGTGCCGGTGGAAAACGGGCGCAAGAACCGGCACTCTGACCCTAGTCAATCGCGGCCGCAGCGGCAACCGTCGTCAGAAGCCGCGCAGAATCTCGAGGGCCGCGGCGTGGATCTCAGGGTTCGCAGCCGCCAGTGCCCGCCCCCCCTGATGGGCCGGCCCACCCTGCCAGTCGGTCACTACGCCGCCGGCGGCCTCGATCACCGCTATCGGTGCCTGAATGTCATACGCGTTCAGTCCAGCCTCGATCACCAGGTCGACCTGCCCGGCCGCCAGCAGCGCGTATGCGTAGCAGTCCATGCCGTAGCGCGTCAGTTGCACCTGTCCAGCCACGGCGCGAAAGGCGTCTCCTTCGGCGGTCGTGCCAACTTCGGGGAATGTCGTGAACAGGATTGCGTCCCGCAAGGCATCCGTCCGACGGGTCGCCAAGCTGGTTCTGCCCAGAGGACCGGTCATGAACGCACCGTCTGCATGACCCACAAACCGTTCGCCGATATAGGGTTGGTCAATCACCCCCATGATCGGCCCGCTATCGTCGCCTAGCGCGATCAGAACGCCCCATGTCGGTGTGCCGCTGACGAAACCGCGGGTGCCGTCGATCGGGTCCAACACCCAGGTTCGCCCCGATTTGCCTTCGACCGCACCGTACTCCTCGCCCAAGATGCCGTCGTCGGGGCGGAGCTCGGCCAGAACGGATCGCATGGCCTGCTCGGCTTCGCGATCGGCCACGGTCACAGGGTCATACCCGCCTTGCAGCTTGTTTGAGGTTTCAAGATTCGACTGGCGAAAATACGGCAAAATGGCCGCACGCGCCGCGTCGGCCATTTTCTCGGCAACTTCAAGGTCACTTGCAGAGGCTTTGGTCATGCGCCACTGGTGCGCTCAGCCCTGTGCGAAGTCAAGTCCCGGTCTCAGGCCACGTCGCTGAGAACGCGCGCAAGCTCAAACAGGCGCCGGCGCTGGTTTTCCGGGATCGCGTAGTAGGACCGAACCAGATCCAACGCTTCCTTGTCGCCCATCAGATCAGCAGGAACCGATTTTTTGCCCGAGTCTTCCTTCTGGGCGTCCTCCAGACCTTCAAAGAAAAAGCTGACCGGAACGTCCAGAGCTTCGGCAATGTCCCAAAGGCGTGATGCGCTGATGCGGTTGGCCCCGGTTTCGTATTTCTGGATCTGCTGGAACTTGATACCGACCTGCTGTGCCAGCTGCTGCTGCGTCATGCCAATCAACCAGCGGCGATGCCGTACGCGCTTGCCCACATGGACATCGACGTGATGGGTCATTGGTATTCTCCTCTGTTACACACAACCGCCCGGGAAAACGCTAACTGAACCATGACCGCACACTAGCGAGACGCTTGTAAAGAACTCTCTAATACGGAACGTGCCCCCCGAAACAGCACTGACAAGCAATATTGCCGCTTTTTGGAAAATTTTCAAGATGGTTGAATCTGCGCGCCCGAAGGAAGGTTTACGGTTGTGCACGATTTGGCCTGTGCGACAAAGACGCCCCGGCCATTCCCTTCCGGAATGATTGACAAGTCAGAGGCGGCCCCGATCAATGGCGCCAACATGGAGATTTGAGATGCTGGCCTACCAGATCCAGTCTGCCGGAGAGCAGGCCAAATTGCACGAGTTACCCGTTCCCGCACCCGCCGAAGGCCAGATCCGCGTGGCCATTCGCGCCTGCGGGCTGAACTTTGCCGATCTTCTGATGCAGAAGGGCACGTACCAGGATACGCCAGCGGCCCCTTTCACATTGGGGCTTGAGGTTGCGGGGGTCGTAGACGCGATCGGCGCAGGGGTCAGCCATCTGAAACCCGGAGACCGGGTCGCGGTATACTCAGGCCAGGGTG
Source organism: Ruegeria sp. BC2 (assembly GCF_056539245.1). Lineage (NCBI taxonomy): Bacteria > Pseudomonadati > Pseudomonadota > Alphaproteobacteria > Rhodobacterales > Roseobacteraceae > Ruegeria > Ruegeria sp. BC2. The sequence goes on along the minus strand of NZ_JBQFUQ010000001.1, from coordinate 382,685 downwards.
GATTGGCGCAATACGGGGTTTTTGACGCCGACCGCGCCGTGCTCATCCCCCAGTCGTGCAGCTTTGAATACGCGGCAGCCATCCAGATCGCCTACGGCACCAGCCATATGGCGCTGGACCATCGGGCGCGACTGCAGCCGGGCGAGACGCTCTTAGTGACCGGTGCCGCCGGCGGGGTCGGGCTTACGGCGGTCGAGATTGGCAAGCTTATGGGCGCGACGGTGATCGCACAGGCCCGGGGCGCCGATAAACTGGCGGTCGCCCGCGCGGCCGGGGCCGATCACCTGATCGACGCGGACGAAGATCTGCGCGAGCGCGTGCTGACCTTGGGTGGCGCGGACGTTGTCTATGACGCCATCGGTGGCGACGTGTTCAAGGCTGCCTTCCGGGCGACCAATCCCGAAGGCCGCCTGCTGCCGATAGGTTTTGCCGGCGGCGAAGTCCCGCAGATACCGGCCAATCATTTGCTGGTGAAGAACCTGACCGTGATCGGGTTCTACATCGGTGGCTATCTGAGGTTCCGGCCCGAGGTCGTTCGCAACAGCTTTGAGACCCTTTTCGCCTGGCATGCCGAGGGACGCATCCGGCCTCATATCAGCCACACCCTGCCGTTGTCCGAAGTGGCGCAGGGCATGGCTCTGCTCAAGGAACGAAAGTCGACCGGGAAAGTCGTCATCACGATCTGACCGGATCAGCCCACCACGGCGCGCAGCGGTGTACCGCCAAGCATGTGGAAGTTCTGCCGCACCAGCGCGGCGAGGGCCTCAACCACTTCGCCGCGCCCCTGATCGCCTCCGTAAAGGTTGATCATATGCGCCGGCAATTCGGGCAGAACCCCACCTGAATCGATCTTCTCCAGATGTGCGGCCTCGGTGCCCTCCAGCATGGCGTGAACGGCGAGGTCCGCGCTGACGGTTGCCTCGATCGTGCGGTCGTTCTCGGTTTCGACCGACAGCTCCCATGGAATGCCTGCTGCATCCAAGGCGGCAATGACCTGAGGCCGGAAGAGGCAGCGCCGACCCAGCGCCAGAGGAAGCGGCCGGCGCCGCCAAGCCGAGCCTCCGGACGCGCCGATCCAGCGCAGGGGTAGCTCTGCAATGGTTTCCCCGCCATCCGAGTTCGCAGCCTCAGTCGTCAGAATCACATCGCATTCGCCACGCCGAAACATCTCTTTCAACTGGATGGAATAAGACGAAACCAACTGCACGCGCACGCGCGGGAAGTCGGCATTGAACCGCTGCAAAACCCGTGGAATAGCCGGGTAGACGATATCGTGCGGCACCCCGAGCACCACCTCGCCTTCAAAGGCCTGATCGGTCAGCTTCGAGATGACTTCGTCATTCAACGCCACCATTCGCCGGGCATATGCCAACAGCTGTTCGCCAGAGGCCGTCAACGCGATGGTGCGCCCAGACCGGTCCAGCAATTCCAGGCCCAACAGCTCTTCCAGACGCTTCAGTTGCATGGACACAGCCGACTGAGTCAGATGCAGGAAACCCGCGGCGCGCGTTACGCCCCCGTGGTCCGCGACCGCCACGAATGAGCGCAGGGTGGTGATGTCCAGGTTCCGCATCATCAGCAATCCTTATGGATGAATTCAAAAACATTCATTTTTAAAATATGCCACAACCCGCCATATAGTTCAAGGAAGTTGATGCGAAAACAGCTTTACATCACCGACCGATGAAAGGACACAAGTCATGACCCAAATTGCAGCACACCGACCCTGTGCCTCGGCATCGATCAGAACGGGCAATTGGTTTCAGCGTATGCTTGCGGCAGCTCATCAACGGCGGGAGCTGGCCCGACTGGATGACCGCGCCCTGCAAGACATCGGGATCACCCGATCAGAGGCCCTGACAGAAGCATCCCGCCCGTTCTGGGACGCGCCTGAAACCTGGCGCAAGCGGCCCTGAATGCGCAGCCTGCAACGGATTTCAGCGCCACCTTCCAAAGTGGCGCTGAAATTGTTGACCATATTGCTGAGTTTTGGCCCCAAAACCCTTGAAACATGCGCTACACTCTCCGATATTTGCAGGGAAATCGCCCCGCAACCGGGGGCTGAAAGCTGAATCCAAGGGAGACCTCTATGGCACAATTCGATACGATCCGGACGGCGACTGGCGCGCGCGCTGCCGAGATTGACGAGGGCCTGCGCGCCCACATGAACAAGGTCTACGGCACGATGTCCGTGGGCATGCTGATCACCTTTGCGGTTGCATGGGCCGTCGGCACCAGCCCGCAGCTGCTGTCGGTATTCCGCGATCCGGTGACCCTCAGCCCGAACATTCTGGGCTGGATCGTCATGTTCGCCCCGCTGATCATGGTGTTTGCCTTCGGCGCAGCCATCAACCGCCTCAGCGCAGCTGGCGCCCAACTGTTCTTCTACGCCTTTGCGGCGGTGATGGGCCTGTCGCTCAGCTGGATCTTCGTGGCCTTTACCGGCATTTCGATCGCCCAGGTCTTTCTGGTGACCTCGATCGCCTTCGCCGGTCTGTCGCTGTACGGTTACGTCACCAAGAAGGACCTGTCCGGTATGGGCACCTTCCTGATGATGGGTGTGATCGGCCTGATTGTGGCCATGGTCATCAACCTGTTCCTGCAATCGCCAGCCATCATGTTCGCCGTGTCGATCCTGGGCGTTCTGATTTTTGCGGGCCTCACCGCCTATGACACTCAGAAGATCAAGACCACCTACATCCAGATGGCCCATGCGGGCGATCAGGAGTGGCTGGGCAAGGCCGCCATCATGGGTGCGCTTAACCTGTACCTGGACTTCATCAACATGTTCATGTTCCTGCTGCAGCTGCTCGGCAATCGCGAGTAAGACTGCCGGAACACCAAATCAAAGGGCGGGCCCGAAAGGCCCGCCCTTTTTTGTTCCGGCGTCAGCAAAGCCAGCCCAAAGAAAAAGGCCCCAGCCAAATGGCAAGGGCCTTACATCATTAGTCGCAACGGATTCGATCAGCTGCAGTTCAGCGGAACCGCGAAACCCGAGCTGCGCGACGAGCCGCCTTTGCGGTATACGTCGCCCGCAGGCAGACATCCGGTAAAGCGCTCGGTCTGGCTGCCGAACGCGGCCCCAACCGAGTTGTCCACCTTGGTGCTGTTGTTTTCGGTGCGCAACACGCCGAACAGGGTTCCGTTCACGCTCACCGTGCTCAGGAACATGGTGCTGCTGCTGCCGGTCAACTGTACGGCCGTGGTGTCGGACCGTCCGCCGTTGTCGATGGCAACGCCCGCGACCTTGTCGAATTCTGTCTTGTCAGTGCTGGCCTGAATGGTCGGCAATTCAGCCAACTCAGCTGGGACGTTCGTCGCAGGCGGAACAAAGGCAACGGCGCCTTTGACGTCCGAAACGGTTCTTGGTTCGCCATCAATGCCGGTGAACCCGACGCCTTGGCGGTTGAACGGGTCCTCACAGGCCGAAAGTGTCAGAATGGCGATTGCGGGCAACAAGATTTTTTTCATGGCGCTCAACATTTTGTGGCGGTTTGCTGAACCGTACTGGCAGGCGGGGCAAAAAAGCAAGCCAACACCAATCAGAATACCTGTCGGCCTGATGCGCCTCTGCAACGGCCCGAAACGGCCGGATCGGGCGGCGTCAGGGCTACACGACACGGTCAAAACAACGAAAAAGGGTCCTGCCGAAGCAGAACCCCCTAAGCTTTCGCGTCGAAAAAAGGCAGATTACTTGATCTTGCCTTCCTTGTACTCGACATGCTTCCGAACGACCGGGTCGTACTTACGAACGGTCATTTTCTCGGTCATGGTGCGAGCGTTCTTTTTGGTCACGTAGAAGTGGCCCGTGCCCGCGGTCGAGTTCAGACGGATCTTGATTGTCGTCGGCTTCGCCATGGTTATCTCCTGCGTCCGGAAAGGCAGGGGCCTTTCGGTTGAATTCCTATGAGCGTGCGCTTTTACCCGGTCGCGCGCCCGAGTCAACCGGAATCGGTGGTGTTTCAACACAAATCACAGGATCCGACGCGCTGTGTATCAGGGCGCGGTTTGGACAGATCACGGTTTCGTGATATGTTCGCATAACAGCATCCCAGAACGCCGCGGTCCAAGTTTGTGCGGCGTGAGGCAGCGAAACCGGGCAAGACCCTCTGTCAGCAGAGTTTTCTTGTACGTCTGCTTGGGGGAAATCATGACAGAATGGAAACTTCAGGGCGAGACGCTGGCCAATTGCAACTGTGATTTCGGTTGCCCCTGCCAGTTCAGCAGTCTGCCCAGTCACGGGAATTGCGAGGCCGTGGTCGTCTTTGACATCACAAGCGGCCACTACGGGGACACGGATCTTTCCGGCCTGCGGGCTGCGGGTGTCTACCACTGGCCAGGCCCGATTCACGAGGGCAACGGGCAGATGCAACTGATCATCGACGAACGGGCGGACGCCGATCAGCGGGCCGCCCTGCAGGCCATCATGTCCGGTGAGGATACCGATGAAATGGCCACCATGTGGTATGTCTACAGCGCCATGGCGCCGACCAAGCATGAGACACTGTTTGCTGAAATCGACGTTAACTGGAGCCGCGAAGACCGGACCGGCTACGCGAAGGTCAACAACGTGTTCGATGTGGACGTCAAGCCGATCGCACATATCGTCTCGGGCCAACCGCATCGCGCGTCGATCCAGTTGCCGCATGGATTCGAATACCGCCACGCCGAGGTCGCCTCGGGAACGGCCAGGACAAGCGGTTCAGCCATAAACCTGACTTTCGAGTCCTCACATGCCCATCTGGCGCATTTAAATATCTCAGGTCATGGCGTTGTCGGGCCATAGCGCGGACGCGTCGGAACAGGCCCGCCCTGCCCGAACGATCAGCCTCGAGCGAGTACTGCGAAAAGAACGTCTGATCGTCGCTGGAAGTGTCCTTCTGATCGTTTCGGGTGCGGTCTGGTACACGGTCGCCGGTGTCGGGATGCAGATGTCGGCCGTCGAGATGACTCGGATGGCCGGTCCAATTGGCCAGCCCATGTTGATGGGGGCCGGTGCCGTCTGGACGCTTTGGTACGCCGCATTGGTCTTTGCCATGTGGTGGGTGATGATGGTCGCAATGATGACGCCCAGCGCGGCCCCGACAGCGCTGTTGTTTGTGGCGTTGAAACGGGTTGGGCCCGACAGGCAGCGCAGCGCCAGCTTCGGACTGGCCTTTCTGTCGGGGTATCTTTTTGCCTGGGCCGTGTTCAGCCTTGGGGCAACCGGACTGCAATGGGGCCTGCAACAGATCGGAGCGATGGATGGTCCGATGATGACCATCCGGTCCGGAATCTTGGCGGGCATCGTTCTCTGTGCTGCCGGGATGTATCAGTTCAGCGGGTTGAAATCCGCGTGCCTCCGCCATTGTCAGAGCCCGGCTGCCTTTCTGACCCGCCACAACCGGCCCGGGCATTGGGGTGCGTTTCGATGCGGCGCCCTGCACGGAGCCTACTGCTTGGGCTGCTGCTGGGCCTTGATGGCACTGCTGTTCGTCGGCGGCATCATGAACCTTTGGTGGATCGTCACAATCGCCGTCTACGTCGCGCTGGAAAAGCTGTTGCCCCGGGCGGGATGGCTGACGCCGGTCGTCGGTGTCGTTTTGATCGGATTGGGAGCCTGGGTGTCGATCACCGCATTGGTTTGATGCGGCAAGCCTGTCTTCCGGGCCAAGGAGCCGGCCAATTGGAGCGCTCTGCACATTTCGTTCACGAGGAGATCGTCATGCCTGTCTTCATCACTTATGCCTCTTATTCCAACGCCGGTGTCAAAGGGATGCTGAAGAAACCGGAAAACCGCACCGGGCCGGTGGCGGCGCTGCTGGAGAAGGTTGGCGGCAAACTGCTGGCGTTCTACGTGACGACCGGAAGCAATGACGTGGTGGTCATCAGCGAAGCTCCGGACGGAACGGATGCCGTGGCAGTCGGTATGGCCGTTGCGGCTTCGGGGGCGGTTTCGCGGGTCGAGACGGTTCGGGCCTGGTCGGCCGACGAATTTGTTGCCATCACCGAGAAAGCCGCGAAACTGGTCGCGGCCTACACGCCGCCCGGAGGATGAAGAAAATACGCGCGGAGGGCCTGTAAGCCGGATCCTGTTCCGGGGTTGCCCCCTTCGATGACCATTCCTCTAGGCCGAGCATTGCTGCGCGGCTCGAGCTGCCAACCCGGTCCCTCTCGGCCAAGGCGAGCCTAGCGGCGGTATCGGCTGACGCCGACCGGCCCGCGCGGGGACCCTATTCGGCATTGCTCCCGGTGGGGCTTGCCGTGCCGCCGCTGTTGCCAGCGGCGCGGTGGGCTCTTACTCCACCGTTTCACCCTTGCCATGAGTTGCCAGAGGCGAACCTCCGATCCGTCATAGCGGTCTGTTTTCTGTGGCGCTTTCCGTCGGGTTTCCCCGCCCGGGCGTTACCCGGCACCGTTGCCTTGTGGAGTCCGGACTTTCCTCTCGGGCCTGAGCCCCAGCGGCCATCCGGCCCTCCGCGCGGTTGTCGGGTTAAACGTCCACCCGAATACCGTCAAGGTGTTCCATCAAAGCAGCCAGTCGTTCGATGTCGCCCATATCCTTCTTGGACAGGGGCCCGCGCCGCCACGGGGCAAACCGGCTTCGGAACGCTTTCAGCAGATCAGCTATAGGGGCTTTGGGATACCCGGCCCTCATCGCAACCAACGCAAAGTATTCGTCGTCTGGCGGCATTTCTTCAAGGCATATACCCTTCAGAACGGCCGGCCCGGCCGCCAGTTTCTGGTGCGCGAGGCGATCCCAATCAAGCTTGGGACCGGGATCAAACTTTCGCTCGGGGGCCATGTCCGAATGGGCGATAACGTTCCATGGCTGGATCCCCAACCGCTCTTGCAGATGTGAAAGCAGGTTTTCCAGCACCGCCACCTGCGGTTCGGAGAAAGGATGATCGCCGCGATTGTCGAGTTCGATCCCGATGGAGCGGGAATTGATGTCGCTGAACCCCCGCCACGCACCTGCACCGGCGTGCCAGGCGCGATCTTCCTCACGGACCATCTGCCAGAGCGTTCCGTCGCAGCCGATCAGATAGTGGGCCGATACCTCGGTGGCCGGGTCGCACAAACGCTCGAGCGCGGCTTGAGCGCTGTTCATCGCGGTGTAGTGAAGCACCACCAGCGACGGCTTCAACCCATCCCGGCGGGAGCCGAAATTGGGGGATGGGTGCCAGATCGGCGAGAGTTCAGTTGCCGACGGCACTGCGGAACGGGCTGGGGTCCCAGCCGCAGGCAAATCCGTCGCCATCCGGGTCCAGGCCCTTGCGGTCGCGCTGGGGGCCTCCATTGGCCAGGAAATCGATCTGAGCCTGGTCGGGCGATGCGTAGCCTGCGCAGTTGCGTTGTGCCTTGGCCTGCAAATTGAACCCAGCTCGGCTGTAGAGCTGTGTTCCAACTGGATTGGTCGTAGTCAGAGCATATTGGACGATATTGGGCTGTCCGTCCGACCCGCGCTGAGGAACCGCCGTCGGCGCGACAACCTCGTATGTCTGACGGTTCTGCTGAATCAGCGCGGCATCATCCTGGATGCTGCGGCTGCTTGAAACCGCTGCGAAATCCTGCTCGTTCGAAATGCCGTTTGAGCTTACGGCCACCGGTGCAGTCGGCTGCGCCGATGTGCTCGCCAATGCCGCCGCGGTCTGGTTGGCAATGTCCGTGGCGCTGTCGCCCGTCGTGAAGGGGGCAGGACCGGCTTCGGCATTCAACTGCTCCTGCGAAATGGCCGGGGGAGGCAGCAGCGGGTTGCCTGCTGCGCCCTGCCCGGCCAGCTGCGCCTCGCGTTCGGCCTGATACTGCGGCGTATTGAAGCCGGAGTCCGTGACTGGTGCCACGGTATCGCAAGCCGCGACGAACCCGAAGGCCGGAATGAGAAGCATTTTGCGCATGGAACTGCTCCGTCCTCGCGTTGTTACCGCTGCCTGAGGGTTACCACCATTTGCCCGGCTTGGCCACAAACCCGGCGGCATTCTCGAGAGCGTAGGCGGTATTCAGAAGGTCACCTTCTTCCCACGGACGACCGATCAGCTGCAGCCCCAGCGGCAAGCCCTGCCCGTCAAGACCGGCGGGAACCGAGATACCCGGAAGACCCGCGAGGTTGACGGTCACGGTGAACACGTCGTTCAGATACATCTGCACCGGGTCAGCCTCGGTCATTTCGCCCAGACCGAACGCCGCCGAAGGTGTCGCCGGTGTCAGGATCGCATCGACGCCTGCGGCAAAGACATCCTCGAAGTCTTTCTTGATCAGGGTCCGCACCTTGCGCGCGCGGTTGTAATAGGCGTCATAGAAACCGGCCGACAGAACGTATGTGCCGACCATGACGCGGCGCTGCACCTCGTGGCCAAAACCTTCGGCGCGGGTCTTTTCATACATCTCGGTGATGCCGTCGCCCTGCGCCAGCTGCGCACGGCGGCCATAGCGCACGCCGTCATAGCGCGCCAGGTTCGACGACGCCTCGGCCGGCGCGATCACGTAATAGGCGGGCAGCGCGTATTTGGTGTGCGGCAGCGAGATGTCGACGATCTCGGCCCCCGCATCACGCAGCATTTCGGCCCCATCGGCCCAGAGCTTTTCGATCTCGGCGGGCATGCCATCCATCCGGTATTCCTTTGGAATGCCGATTTTCTTGCCCTTGATGTCTCCGGTCAGCATGGCCTCAAAATTCGGAACAGCCAATTCTGCGCTGGTCGAGTCCTTCGGGTCGTGCCCGCACATCGCCTCAAGCATGATGGCCGCATCGCGCACGTTCTTGGTCATCGGCCCGGCCTGATCCAGCGAGGACGCAAAGGCCACGATGCCCCAGCGCGAGCAACGGCCGTAGGTCGGCTTGATGCCGGTGATTCCGGTAAAGGCGGCGGGCTGCCGGATCGAGCCACCGGTGTCGGTTCCGGTCGCTGCCAGGCACAGATCGGCTGCGACGGCAGACGCCGAACCACCCGAGGAACCGCCCGGGGTCAGCTGCGCGTCATCGTTGCCGCGCCGCCAAGGGTTCACCGCATTGCCATAGACCGAGGTTTCGTTGGACGAACCCATGGCGAACTCGTCCATGTTCAGCTTGCCCAGCATCACCGCGCCCGCATCGGCCAGTTGCTGCGAGACGGTGGATTCGTATTCGGGCTTGAACCCGTCCAGAATCTTGGACGCAGCCTGCGAGGGAACGCCTTTGGTGCAGAACAGATCCTTGATGCCGATCGGAAGGCCACACATGGCAGGCGCGTCGCCCGCCTTGATCCGCTCGTCTGCGGCCTTCGCACGCTCCAGCGCGATTTCCGGGGTCTTGTGCACGAAAGCGTTCAGGACATCGGCTGCGTCGATCGCCTTCAGGCAGGCCTCGGTCAGCTCGACCGAGGTCACATCTCTGTTGCGCAGGGCGTCGCGGGCCTCGGCAAGGCTCAGTTTGTTCAGATCGGACATGTCTTACTCCACCACCTTGGGAACCGCGAAAAAGCCCTCGCGCGCGTCGGGGGCGTTGGACAGGATCTTGTCCTGCATGTTCCCGTCGGTCACCACGTCCTCGCGCCGCTTCAGCCGCATCGGCGTCACCGAGACCATCGGCTCGACCCCTTCGACGTCAACTTCGTTCAGCTGTTCGATGAACCCCAGGATCGTATTGAATTCCGAGGCCAGCGCGGGCAACGCGTCATCCTCGACCTTGATCCGGGCCAGTTTGGCCACCTTGGCGGCGGTGCTTTGGTCAATCGACATGGGAAACCTCATATGCGTCACAGGGGCATTTACCCGTCTGATGCAGCAGTCGCAAGACCACTGAGCCACAGCGATTTGTCCAAAGCCCACGCGGTTGCCGCCAAGCCAAACAATTTTGAATACCCGCTATGCAAAAAAGTAAACGGATTAGTTCACTTTGACGATTGAAGCCGACGCAAAAAGTTACTTTATGTACTGAACGAAACAGTTCAGTCCGGAGAATAATCATGAAACGCATGTTGATTGCTGTGTCCGTTGTTCTGACAACCGCTGCCGCGCCGGCCCTCGCGCTGGGGGTTCCCATGGGCGACCTGACACCGACGCTGATCTTCCCCGATCAGCACCCCTCGGACCAGGTGAGCCAGGAGAAATCTTCGCTCCGCAACTAACCCTACCGCTTCCCTGTTGGATCGGGCCGGTTCTCCCCCCTTTTTCCGCCCCGATCCTGCACCTGCCCTCGTGGCGCCGCCGGCCCTGAATGGGTCGGCGCTTTTTTGTTGAAGCACGGTGCTCTATCGTTCATTCACTCAAGAGTTTCAGGTCAGCATGACCGATTGTCCCTAGGTGCCGTTGCCAAAGCAGGAGATGCCATGACAGAGCGCAAGCAGAAGGTTCTGGATGCAATTGATACGGCCAATTCGGCCGATCCCACCCAGGAAGACGGCCGCCCCGCCGCGCTGCTTTATGGCGAACGGATGAGCGCCGAGTTGGACCGGCTGTTCCCCGACGCCTCCGAGCCGTTGCAGATCGCCGCCCGCGGCCAGCATGTCGAGCGCTGGAAGCTGGCCCGCTCGGCCTATCCTGAAGGGCGCGCGGGCTATCTGGCCTGGCGCAAAGCCCAGGCCGAGCATCACGCGCAGGTCGTGGCCGAGCTGATGTCCGAGGCCGGGTACGATCAGGCCGAGATCGACGCCGCCCGTCGCATGTTGCGCAAACAGGGCATCAAGCGCGACGACGACGTTCAGGCGCTGGAGGACGTGATCTGCTTTGTCTTTCTGAAATGGTATTTTGCGCCCTTCGCCACGAAACACTCGGACGAAAAGATCCAGCGCATCGTCGAAAAGACCGCCCGCAAGATGTCGGTCGAGGCGCGCCGACGCGTGCTGGACGAGTTCGACCTACCCGAAGACCTGGCCAGCGCCTTCAAGGATTGACGGGTCATGACTGATGACATGCAGCTGTTGATCGACCTGCACCTGCCCAACGACCGGCAAGGCCCCGGCAGCGACGCGGCAACGCAACTGGCGCTGACGCTGGCGGGCGTACACGCCGATCCCGGACTGAAGATCGCCGATATTGGCTGCGGAACCGGCGCTGCGGCCTTCTGCCTTGCGCGCCATCTGGGCGCATCGGTGACGGCAGTGGATTTCCTGTCGGAGTTTCTGGCCGAGTTAAACAGGCGTGCACAGGACTTGGGTCTGGCGGCCCGCATTCACACCCTTGAGGCGTCGATGGAGGACCTGCCCTTCGACGATGCCAGCCTTGACGTGATCTGGTCGGAAGGCGCGATCTACAACATGGGGTTCGAGAACGGTCTGAACGCCTGGCGTCGGTTCCTGAAACCCGGCGGGGTCCTGGCTGTGTCCGAGCTGACCTGGCTGACCGATCGACGCCCCGAACCGCTGACACGGCACTGGGATGCCGCCTATCCCGAAGTTGCGACCGCCGGACAGAAGATCCGCCAGATCGAGACCGCCGGTTATGAACCCGTCGGCTATTTCCCGCTGGGCACCGACTGCTGGATGGAGAACTACTACCTCCCCCTGAAACGCAGCTTCCCTGCCTTCCTCGACCGGCATGGCCATTCCGAGCAGGCCGCAGCCATTGTCGATGCCGAACAGGCCGAGATCGCTTTGTATGAAACCTATTCCGACTATGTCAGCTATGGGTTTTATCTGGCGCGGCGTCTGCCGGACTGACCGCATCCGTCATGGCCCGGCGATAAACCTCGATCATCCAGCCCAGCATGGTGGCGTTCAGGATGTGCCACATGAAATGCATTCCCATCGGGATGCGGGCGCAAAGCGGGGCATCAAGCGCGCGAAAAGTGATCGACGCAATCAGGATCACAGCCCCGAGCGCCAGATCCTGTGCCACTTGCGGCCTGCGCACGCGCAAAAGGTACGCATAGATCAGGATCAATAAAGGCACTGGAGCATACGCGGCCGACCCACCCAGCCCGGGAAGCAGTTGAAACACCGGAATGGTCAGCGCCGCATAGGGGATGAACAAGGCCGTCAGCCCCGCCGCCTTCGGCGTGGATAGCTGCCAAATGTCCCGGTTCACCGCGAAGATATAGACCAGGATGAACAGCAAGATCGGCGTCGTATCCGCCAGCGCGGCCCAGACCTGCGCATGGGTATGAAACAGAAAGCTGCCAATACCGATCACCGCCAGAATGGCGACCAGCAGGTTGGCCAAGGGCAGACCCTGCCCCCGCACCCGCCGCCACGTCACCCATGCCGCCAGCAGAAAGGCCGCGTTGGTCACGGCGTTTACGGGTTCGGCCCAATAGGCCGGCGACAGGCGCTCGCAATAGCCGTCGATTTCTCGCATCCAGTCCATGGATTTTTACATAGCCGATGCTAGGCTGACCCTAAACCGGTTTCAGGAGGGTCTTTCATGAAAATCATCTGGTTGGGGCATGGCAGCTTCCGAATTCACGCGGCAGGACAGGTCCTGCTGATCGACCCCTGGCTGAGCGGGAACCCGATGCTGCCCGAGGATCAGCACGAGGCCGCCGTGCAAGGTGCCACGCATATCCTGCTGACCCACGCACATTTCGACCACGTCGCCGACGTCCTGCCGCTGGCCAAACGCCTGAACATTCCCGTCGTGGGCCAATACGACGTCATGGCGCATTGGGCCGAGGCCGAAGGGATCGAGACCATCGGCTTCAACAAGGGCGGCCGGGTCGATCTGAACGGGGTCAAGGTCGACATGGTGCCGGCCTCGCACAGCTCGACCTTCGCCACACCCGATGGCCCGCGCGCCGGCGGGTCCGAGGTGGGGTTCATCCTGTCAGCCGATGGTCACACGGTCTATGTCTCGGGCGACACCACGATCATGGCAGACATGGAGTGGATCGGTGACTATTACAAACCCGATATCGGCATCCTGTCGGCGGGCGGCTATTTCACGATGGACATGAAAGCCGCCGCCTATGCCGCCCGGCGGTATTTCGACTTCAAAACGGTGATTCCCTGCCACTACCGGACTTTCCCGATCCTGGAACAATCCGCCAAGGACCTCGCGGATGGGCTGCCGGGCGTGACCGTCATCGAGCCCGAGGTCCTGCAGGAGATCGAGCTTTGACACCCGCGCTGGCCTTCTCGGCGGAAGAGTACGCGGCGCGGCTGGCCAAGACCCGGTCCGCGATGGCCCAGCGGGGCGTCGAGACCCTGCTGGTTGCGGACCCGTCGAACATGGCCTGGCTGACGGGCTATGACGGCTGGAGCTTCTACGTCCCGCAGATGGTGATCGTCCCACGCGACGGCGCGCCCCTGTGGTGGGGCCGGACGCAGGACAAGCCCGGCGCGGCGCAGACCACCTGGCTGGACCCGGACAACCTGTTCGACTGGCCCGAAGAACATGTGCAGCACCCCGACCATCACCCGGTCGAGTCGCTGGCATCGCTGCTGCGCGACCACGGCTGGACGACCCATCTGGGTGTCGAGATGGACAATTATTACTACTCGGCCGCCAGCCACCGGATCCTTGAGACCGCGTTCGGCCGGGATGCGCTGGTCGACGCGACCGGGTTGGTGAACTGGCAGCGTGCGGTCAAAAGCGAGGCCGAGATCGCCTTGATGCGCAAGGCCGGGCAGTTGACCGCGCATATGCACGCGGTGCTGCGCGACGGGTTCCGCGCCGGGCTTCCCAAGAACGTGCTCGTGGCCGAGGTTCAGGCGGCGGGCATCGCGGGGCTTCCGGGGCTTGCGGGCGACTATCCCGCGATCGCGCCCATCGCGCCCTCGGGGGCCGAGGCCTCGGCCTCGCACATCACCTGGAACGACCGTCCGCTGACACCGGGCGAGGCGACCTATTTCGAGATCTCGGGCTGCCACCGCCGCTATCACTGTCCGGCCAGCCGCAGCCTGTTTCTGGGTGACCCGCCTGCCGATATCCGGCGCGCGGAAACCGCGATTCTCATCGCGATCGAGGACACGCTGGCCGCCGCCCGCCCCGGCGCCACCTGCGAAGAGGTCGCCGCCTGCGTCTATGACAGCTTTGCCCGGGCCGGCTATGTCAAAGGCAATCGCACGGGCTATCCGGTGGGCCTGAGCTATCCGCCCGATTGGGGCGAGCGCACCATGAGCCTGCGTCCCGGCGACAGCACCGTTCTGCAGGACAACATGACCTTTCACCTGATGCCGGGTCTGTGGACCCCCGATTGGGGGTTGGCCATCACCGAAACCTTCGTGGTCACGCCGACGGGCGGGCAACCCTTGGCCGACATCCCCTGCGAACTGGTCGTGAAACCGGCCTGAGCGCCTCAGACCTTGGATCCGTCACTGCGCTGCGCGGCAAAGAAATCGCGCAGCAACCGGGCGCAGTCCTCGGCAGCGATGCCGTCATAGACCTCCGGCCTGTGATGCGCCTGAGGGTGCGAGAACACCCGCGCCCCATGCGCCACCCCGCCCGATTTCGGATCGGCGGCCCCGTAGTAGATCCGCCGGATCCGCGCCGCCGCCAGCGCCGCGGCGCACATGGCGCAAGGCTCCAGCGTGACATACAGGTCATGCCCCGTCAGCCGCTCGGACCCGACAGCCCTGCAGGCGGCGCGCAGGGCCAGGATCTCGGCATGCGCGGTCGGGTCATGCAACTCGCGCGTACGGTTGCCGTCCGCCGCGATGATCCGCCCATCGGGCGACATGATCACCGCGCCCACCGGAACCTCGCCCCGATCACCCGCCGCGCGCGCCTGTTCCAGCGCCTTGTCCATATGCGTTCTGAAGACCATGCCCCTGACTGCCCCAGAAACCCACCTTTCGCAAGCCGCGCCGATGCGCTATGCGCAAGGCATGAGCAACACCCCTCCTCCCGGCGACCGGATCGCCAAAGTGCTGGCCCGCGCCGGCATCGCCTCGCGCCGCGAGGCCGAACGCATGATCGAAGCGGGCCGCGTGACCGTGAACGGCAAGACCATCGACAGCCCGGCGCTGAACGTCACGCCCAGCGACAGGATCACCGTCGACGGCAAGCCCGTGGCCGAGCCCGAACCCGCGCGTCTTTGGCTGTATCACAAGCCAACCGGCCTTGTGACCACGAACCGCGACGAAAAGGGCCGCCCTACGATCTTCGACAATCTGCCCGAGGGCATGCCCCGCGTCATGAGCGTCGGCCGGCTGGACCTGAATTCCGAGGGCCTGCTGCTGCTGACCAATGACGGGGGTATCAAGCGCAAGCTCGAGCTGCCCTCGACCGGCTGGCTGCGCAAGTACCGGGTTCGGATCAACGGCCGCCCCAAGGACGAGGATTTTGCCCCCCTGCGTCAAGGTCTTGTGATCGAGGGCGAAAAGTTTCAGCCCATGACCGTGACGCTGGACCGCCAGCAAGGCGCGAATGCATGGCTGACGATCGGACTGCGCGAGGGCAAGAACCGGGAAATCCGCCGCGCGATCGAAGACATCGGCTTTAGCGTGAACCGGCTGTTGCGCGTGTCCTACGGACCGTTCCAGCTGGGCAACCTCAAACCCGGCGAGGTCGAGGAAATCCGCCGCCGCGTTCTGCGCGACCAGTTGGGTCTGGAACCCGAAACCCCACCGGCTGCTGCAAAACGCCCAAGCCGCCCCCAAAGATCCCGTAGGCCGGTCGGCAAGAAATCACGCAATTGACGCGGGTTATCGAACCTTCCCCCTAGCGCCAAGCCCCTTGATCCCCTAGGTTTTCAAGGGGACAACCGCAGTTGGAGGACGTCATGTCCGGGACCGGAGTGCAAAAAATGGCCTACGCGGCCCTGCTGGTGCTGTTGTTCGGCGTCTGCACCGGTTGGCTTGGGGGGCTCTGACGCCATGGCCAAGCGATACGGCGGAAAATTCAGCCCCGACGGCCAATCCGACACCGACGCGCCCGCCCCGCGCGGGCAATACGATGGTGCCCGGGTGAACCCGGTCGGCGCACGCGCCAATGTGATGTTCGTTCCGGCGATCCCGCTGGTCTTTCTGTCGCTCAACGACGGCGCGATCGGGATGACCCTTGGATTGGTCGCGGCCGGCATTCTGACCGCTGCGGCCTTTCTGCTGCGCGAAGGGCTGAAGGCCGAGGATGCCTACAACGCACGTCGCACCGCGCGCCGCCCCGCCTTTCCCCGCAAGATATTTTCGTCGGTGTTGACCGGGCTGGGGGTGGGTCTGGCCGCTTATCGCAACGACTATCTGGATGCCGAGACCGCCAGCCAGGTCAGCCTGCTGGCGCCGGTCTTGTTCGGCGGCGTGGCAACGGCCCTGCATTCCGTCGCCTTCGGGCTCGACCCGATGAAAAACAAAGGCATGGAAGGTGTGGACACCTATCAACAGGACCGGGTCGCCCGCGTGGTCGAAGATGCCGAAGCCCATCTGAACCAAATGACGGATGCCATCAAACGGGCCGGGGACCGCAGGATCGAAGCCCGGGTCGAGCGGTTTCAGACCACCGCTCGCGATCTGTTCCGCACGGTCGAGGAGGACCCGCGCGATCTGGCCGGTGCCCGCAAATACCTGACCGTCTATCTGCAGGGCGCCCGCGATGCGACGATCAAGTTTGCCGATGTCTATGCGCGCACCCGCGACACGCAGGCTCTGTCCGATTACTCGGCGCTGCTGGACGACCTCGAGCAGAATTTCTCGGCTCGCACCCGAAAGATGCTATTGGATGACCGCAGTGATCTGACGGTCGAAATCGACGTGCTGCGTGAACGACTGCAGCGCGAAGGCGTCCGGCTCGACTGACCGGCCAAACCAAGAACAGGGAAGCTTCTCATGTCTGACGAAATCAAGAAAAAGGCGGCCGAGGCCGAAACGCTGGTTCAGGAAGTTGCAGCTGTTTCATTGCCCGAGCCGAGTTCCGAGATCGTGCCGTTGGAAGAGGCCGACGAACCGGTGGGCGCCGAAATCCGCAAGCGCATGTCCGAAATCGACATGGGCGACACCAACTCGATCGTTGCTTTTGGATCGGCTGCGCAGGCCGAGCTGCAGGAAATCAGCCAGGCCATGCTGGCTGACGTGCGCAACAAGGATGTCGGCCCCGCCGGTGACAGCCTGCGCGACATCGTCACCACGATCCGCGGCTTTTCGGTTTCCGAACTGGACGTGCGCCGCGAACGCAGCTGGTGGGAGAAACTGCTGGGCCGCGCCGCGCCTTTCGCCAAGTTCACCGCGCGCTACGAAGAGGTGCAGGATCAGATCGACCGGATCACCGACAACCTTCTGTCGCATGAACACACGCTTCTGAAGGACATCAAGTCTCTGGATCTGCTGTATGAAAAGACGCTGGATTTCTATGATGAACTGGCGCTGTACATCGCGGCCGGCGAAGAGAAGCTAACCGAACTGGACAGCCATGACATCCCCGAGAAAGAGGCCGAGGTGCAGGCCGCCCCGGAAGATCAGCAGGTGATGAAGGCGCAGGAACTGCGCGACCTGCGGGCCGCCCGCGACGATCTGGAACGGCGTGTGCATGACCTGAAGCTGACGCGACAAGTGACGATGCAATCGCTGCCCTCGATCCGGCTGGTTCAGGAAAACGACAAGTCGCTGGTGACCAAGATCAACTCGACGCTGGTGAACACCGTGCCGCTGTGGGAAACCCAGCTGGCGCAGGCGGTCACCATCCAGCGCAGCGCCGAGGCCGCCGCCGCCGTGCGCGACGCCAACGATCTGACGAACGAGCTGCTGACCTCGAACGCCGCGAACCTGCGCCAGTCGAACAAGATGATCCGCGAGGAAATGGAGCGTGGCGTGTTCGACATCGAAGCGGTCAAGAAGGCCAACGAGGATCTGATCGGCACGATCAATGAAAGCCTCGCCATCGCCGACGAGGGCAAGGCCCGCCGCGCCGCCGCAGAAGAAGAGCTGAAGAAGATGGAAGCCGAACTGCGGGACACCTTGGCTTCGGCCAAGGCCAGGAAAGACGGGCTGGGCGACACGGCCGGAACCGCCGTTCCGGGCTGAGGAGAGATCGCAGGTGCGGCTTCGGAGATTTCTAGGGCACGGGTTGGGGGCAGCTGCATTGCTGATCTTGGCCAATTGCGATGACGCGCTCGAGTCCTCGATTGCCCCGCAGGCGCGCCCGTCCCAGCCGCAATCGGCCAATGCTTATGTCGAACCTTCGGCCGCAAGCCGGGATCTGGCGCGATATTATCAGCGCGTCGAGCGCGACCTGTTGACCCGTGGTCTGATGCGTACAGACGGTGGCGGGCCGGACACCCCGTTTGATGCGGATGATTTGGCGCGGAATTTCGAAGCCATCGCGTTCTACAGCGAGTATCCCGGCGCCGCCGTATCTGGCAGCAGCCAACGTACCAGCGGAAGGCTAAGCCGCTGGTCTGGCCCAGTCCGAATACAGGCAGAGTTCGGGCCGTCAGTATCGCCAGACCAACGTGCGGCCGACAAGGCACAGATCCGGGCCTATACCGAACGCATGTCGTCCTTGACTGGCCACCCGATCTCGACCGTAACCAGAAACGCGAACTTCCATGTCTTCGTCGCCGGCGATGACGATACGGAATTCGTGCAAACGCGACTGCGCCAGTTGTTTCCCAGTATCGGACAGGCTCAGTTGAACCTGTTTCAGGATTTACCGCGCTCGTTCTATTGCTTTGTCTTCGCCTCGGCGTCGAACGGGGCACCGAACACCTATACTGGTGCGGTTGCGTTGGTGCGGGCCGAGCACCCCGACTTGATGCGGCTGAGCTGCATCCACGAGGAAATCGCCCAGGGGCTGGGCCTGCCCAATGACAGCCCCCGGGCACGGCCGTCGATCTTCAACGATGATGACGAATTCGCCCTGCTGACCAGCCATGACGAAAAGCTGCTGACGATGTTGTATGATCCGCGCCTGAAACCCGGCATGACCGCGCAAGAGGCCGCGCCGGTGGTACGGATCATCGCCCGTGAATTGATGGGGCAGTCGCTCTGACCCCGATGACAGGAGAACCCAGATGGGAATTTTCGATTTTCTGACCGGAGAATTCATTGATGTCATTCATTGGGTGGACGACACCCGCGACACGATGGTCTGGCGGTTCGAGCGCGAAGGCCACGAGATCAAGTATGGCGCCAAGCTGACCGTGCGCGAGGGCCAGGCGGCCGTATTCGTGCACGAAGGCCAGCTGGCCGACGTGTTCACGCCCGGCCTCTACATGCTTGAGACTAACAACATGCCGATCATGACGACGCTGCAGCACTGGGATCACGGGTTCCAGTCGCCGTTCAAGTCCGAGATCTACTTCGTCAACACGACCCGGTTCAACGACCTGAAATGGGGCACCAAGAACCCGATCATGCTGCGCGACCCGGAATTCGGCCCGACCCGGATCCGCGCCTATGGCACCTACACGATCCGGGTCAAGGACCCGGCCCGTTTCCTGGTCGAGATCGTCGGCACCGATGGCGAATTCACCATGGACGAGATCAGCTTTCAGATCCGCAACATCATCGTGCAGGAATTCAGCCGGGTCATCGCAGGCTCGGGCATTCCGGTTCTGGACATGGCCGCCAACACCGCCGATCTGGGCAAGCTGATCGCAGCCGAGGTCTCGCCCGTGCTGGACGGCTACGGCCTCGAGATGCCGGAATTCTACATCGAGAACATCTCGCTGCCGCCGGCGGTCGAGGCGGCGCTGGACAAGCGTACCTCGATGGGGCTGGCGGGGGATCTGGGCAAATTCACCCAGTATTCAGCGGCCGAGGCGATGACGGCGGCCGCCAGCAACCCAAGCGGTGGCGGTGGCATGGGTGCCGGCCTTGGTATGGGCATGGGGATGGCGATGGCGAACCAGATGTCGAACATGGCAGCGGGTCAGCCGTCTGGCCCGTGGGGCGCGCCCGCGCCCGCTGCCTCGCAACCATCAGCGCATGCGGCCCCGCCGCCCCCGCCGCCGGTCGAGCATGTGTGGCATATCGCGGTGGATGGTCAGACCAGCGGCCCGTTCTCGAAGGCCAAGATGGGCCGCATGGCCAGCGAGGGAGAAATTACGCGGGACACTTTCGTGTGGACGCCCGGTCAGGACGGCTGGAAGAAAGCGGGCGAGGTGCAGGAACTCGCGCAGCTGTTCACGATCCTGCCGCCTCCGCCGCCCGGGGCGTGAGGCATCGGCATGCCCGCATCGCGGAAACGCTCGAATACAGGCGGGCGCAAAGCGCCGCAGCCGCCGCAATTCATCTGCCCGTGCTGCGGTTATGTCACCTTGGCCAAGCGCGGGGCCTACTTGATCTGCGCGATCTGCTTTTGGGAGGACGAGGACATTCTGTACGACAAGAACCCCCGCGAGCCCTCTGCCGCCAATCACGGCCTGACGCTGGCCGAGGCGCGCGAGAATTTCAGGGCGATCGGGGCCTGCGAAGCGGCGATGCTGCCGCATGTCCTGCCTGAGGAGCAGCGCGCAGCCTATCTTCACTTTCCCCTCGACACGTGACCACCCATGACACAGCCCCCTGCTCCGCCACCCGGTTCTGCGGAACATCGTTTTCCATGTGACAATTGCGGCGCGGACTATCGGTTCGACCCGCAATCCGGCACGCTGACCTGTGACCATTGCGGCCATTCCGAACCGATCGGGGCTGGCCCCTGGGGCGGCGCCAGCCTGCGCGAACTGGACTTCGACGCCGCCATCGCCGACCGCTTGCCCGACAGCGAGATCGAAGAGACGCGGGTTCTGACCTGCCCCAACTGCGCGGCGCAGGTCGAGTTCGACCCCAACACCCACGCCGCGGAATGCCCGTTCTGCGCCACCCCGGTGGTGACCGATACCGGCGTGAACCGGCACATCAAACCGCGCGGCGTTCTGCCCTTTGCGCTGGACGAACGCGCCGCGCACAAGGCCATGAGCGACTGGCTGGGGCGGCTGTGGTTCGCGCCGAACGGGCTAAAGGACTATGCCCGCAAAGGCCGCAGGATGCAGGGCATCTATGTGCCCTACTGGACGTTCGACGCCGATACGAAATCGGCCTATCGCGGCGAACGGGGCGTGGTCTATTACGAAACCCGGACGGTGATGCGTGACGGCAAGCGCGTGCAGCAGCAGGTGCCCAAGGTGCGCTGGACACTGAAATCCGGTCGGGTGGCCCGGTTCTTCGATGACGTTCTGGTGCTGGCCTCGCAATCTCTGCCCAAGTCATACACCGACGCGCTGCAACCCTGGGACCTGCCCGCGCTCGAGCCCTATCAGCCCGAGTACCTGGCCGGGTTCCGGGCCGAGGCCTATACGGTCGATCTGCAGCAAGGCTATCAGGAGGCCCGCGGCCACATGGCCCGCGTGATCGAGCGTGACGTCCGCTTCGACATCGGCGGCGACCGGCAGCGCATCCACGCGATCGAAACCGACATCCGAAACGTGACCTTCAAGCACATCCTGCTGCCGGTATGGATGGCCGCCTACAAGTATCGCGGCCAGACCTATCGCTTTGTCGTCAACGGTCGCACCGGTCAGGTGCAGGGCGAACGGCCCTGGTCGGCGATCAAGATCACGATTGCGGTGGTCCTGGGCCTGCTGGCGGCAGCCGGTATCGGGTATCTGGTGGCGACCGGACAGCAATGACCGCCGGGCTCCGCCGCCGAAAACTCTGCTGTGGAACCCCTTGAACATCCCCGGCTTCTCACCCATCCTGCCGCCGGCTGCCCCGGAGGAGAGGACGACGTGACCCTGGCCGATCTGAACACGCTTCTGACCGCGCGCCAGTCCTGCCGCGCCTTCCGGTCCGATCCGGTGCCGCGGGGTGACATCGAACAGATTCTGACCAGCGCCGCCCAAGTGCCCAGCTGGTGCAACGCGCAGCCCTGGCAGGTGGTCGTGACCAGCGGCGCGGAAACGGATGCGTTCCGCAGCGCCTTGCGGGCCGAAGCCGAGACCGGCCAGGCGCAGCCCGACCTGCCCTTTCCGACCGGCTATTCCGGCGTCTATCAGGACCGGCGCCGCGCCTGCGGATGGGCCCTGTACGAGGCCGTGGGCGTGGAAAAGGGCGACCGCGCTGGATCGGCCCGGCAGATGATGGAAAACTTCAACCTGTTCGGCGCCCCGCATTGCGCCATCCTGTCCAGCCCGGCGGAACTCGGCCCCTATGGCGCGATGGATTGCGGCGGGTTTGTCACGGCCTTCACACTGGCGGCACAGGCCTTGGGCATCGCCACGATCCCACAGGCGGCGGTGGCCGCCTATGGGCCGTTCCTGCACCGCTATTTCAACATCCCCGATGACCGGCTGATCCTGTGCGCGATTTCCTTCGGCTATCCGAATGTCGATCATCCGGCTAACCAATTCCGGACCGAGCGCGCCACGCTGGACGAGTTCGTCACCTGGCGTGGGGCTTGGACCGAGTAAGCGAACTTTGAGAAAAACATCGACATGCGCGCATTGATACAAAGGGTGTCCGAGGCATCGGTCTCGGTCGAGGGGGAAGTCATCGGCCAGTGCGGGCCGGGGCTACTGGTGCTGGTCTGCGCCATGCAGGGCGACGACGACTCGCACGCCGAGCAACTGGCGGCCAAGATTGCCAAGCTGCGGATCTTCAAGGATGACGCGGGCAAGATAAACCGGTCGGTGTTGGATATCGGCGGCTCGGCCCTTGTGGTCAGCCAGTTCACCTTGGCCGCCGACACGTCGCGCGGGAACCGGCCCGGATTTGCGGCGGCGGCCGATCCGGCAACCGGTGAACGCCTGTACGAACACTTTGCCCGCGCGCTGGCCGCGCTTGGGGTTCCGACCGAAACCGGGTCTTTCGGAGCGGATATGGCGGTGTCCCTAGTCAATGACGGCCCGGTTACGATCTGGATGGACATGTGATGACGATGCAGGATCAGGCGATCACGATCTGGAAGGCGGGCGTTGCCGCCGTTGACGGCTATGGCGCGATCAAGGCGGCACTGCCTAATGTTCCGCGCCCCGATTTGATTCTGGCGGTGGGCAAGGCCGCGGCGGCGATGATGAATGCGGCGCAGGATCATTTCGGCAGAACACCGGGCCTTGTGGTCACGAAAGACGGCCATGGCGAAGGGCTGCCGTCACATCTGCAGGTCATCGAAGCCTCTCACCCCGTGCCCGATGCCCGCAGCCTGAAGGGCGGCCAGGCTATGCGCGCGGCGGTTCAGGCCATGGAGCCTGGCACGCATCTGTTGCTGCTGGTCTCGGGCGGTGCGTCTTCGCTGGCCGAGGATCTTGTGCCAGGGGCCACCCTCGAAGATCTGGCGCGGCTGAACGCGCAGCTGCTGTCCGAGGGGCTGGACATCACCGCCATGAACGCCCGCCGGCGCGAGATGTCGCGGATCAAGGGCGGCGGTCTGCTGACCGGTTTCGGCGGAGCGCGCGCGACGGTCCTGGCCATTTCGGACGTGCCGGGGGACGACATCGGCGTCATCGGATCGGGCATCGGCGCCTTGCCCAACGCCCCGCAATTCGAAGCGAGTGTCGAAATCATTGCCTCGAACGCCCATGCGCGCTGCGCCGCAGCCGACGCGGCACGTGCCGCCGGTCTGGACGTTTTGGTTGAGGAAGAGGCCCTGCACGACGACTATCTGTCCGTCGCCGCAGATATCGGCGCGCGGCTGCGTCAGATGCCGCCGGGCGCGATGATCTTTGGCGGAGAGCCGACGGTCGTCCTGCCCGAAAACCCGGGCCGAGGCGGGCGCAACCAGGCGCTGGCACTGGCGTTGGCGCGCGAGATTCAAGGATGCGAGGGGCTGTGTGTCGTGGTCGGTGGAACCGACGGCACCGACGGGCCGACTGATGCGGCCGGCGGTGTCGTGACCGGCGCGAC
Organism: Ruegeria sp. BC2; assembly: GCF_056539245.1. NCBI lineage: Bacteria > Pseudomonadati > Pseudomonadota > Alphaproteobacteria > Rhodobacterales > Roseobacteraceae > Ruegeria > Ruegeria sp. BC2. Next base: position 359,040 of record NZ_JBQFUQ010000001.1, on the reverse strand, counting down.
ATGGGCCGATGGGGCGGACCCAGCCTTGCGCGAGGCCGATGCGGGGACGTTCCTTGAGCGAGCCGGCGCTCTGCTGGTGACCGGCCCCACGGGAACCAATGTCATGGATCTGCTTGTCGCAACGAAGGAATGAATTGACGCTTTTCCTCGCACACCATCCGCCGAACCGCCTGAGACTGGGCACATGACTCAGGCGAAGAACTCACTGGCCGAGATCGAAGAGGTTCCGGATCAGGGCATCATTCTGTCGGACGGCTGCCGCCTGTCGGCGCGGATCTGGAGGCCTGTCGATGCGGCGCAGCGCCCGGTGCCCGCCATTTTGGAATACCTGCCTTATCGCAAGCGCGACGGCACGACGGCGCGCGATGCCATGACCCATCCCTGGTTTGCCAAACGGGGTTACGCCTGCATCCGCGTCGACATGCGCGGCAACGGCGACAGCCAGGGACTGATGGAGGATGAATACACCCAGCAGGAACTGGACGACGCCGTCGAGGTGATCGAATGGCTGGCCCAACAGCCATGGTGCAGCGGCGCAGTCGGGATGATGGGCATCAGCTGGGGCGGCTTCAACGCGCTGCAGGTGGCGGCGCTGCAGCCCGCACCCTTGAAGGCCATCATCACCTTGTGTTCGACCGCCGACCGTTATGCCGATGACATCCACTACAAGGGCGGCTGCCTGTTGAACGAGAACCTGGGCTGGGGGGCCACCATGTGGTCGTATTCGTCCCGCCCGCCCGACCCGGCGCTGCGTGACGACTGGCGCGAGATGTGGTTGCAGCGGTTGAAGGCAGAACCGTTCCTGCCCTCGGTCTGGCTGCGGCACCAGACCCGCGATGCCTATTGGCGACATGGGTCTGTCTGCGAAGACCCCGGAGCGATCCGCGCCGCGACGCTGGCGGTGGGCGGCTGGGGTGATGCCTACAAGAACACGGTGCCCTGGCTGGTCGAGAACCTGAGTGCGCCGGTCAAGGGCATCGTCGGTCCCTGGGTGCACAAGTACCCGCATTTTGCCGTGCCCGAACCACGCATCGGCTTCCTGCAAGAGGCGCTGCGTTGGTGGGACCGCTGGCTGAAGGGCAAAAAGACCGGAGTTGAACAGGACTCGGCCTATCGCGCCTATCTGATGGATGGCGTGCGCCCGGAGCGCTGGTATGCCGAACGCCCGGGCCATTGGATCACCGAGGATGCCAGCGCCACGTCCCACCTGCCGACGGTCACCCTTCCGCTTTCCGAAGCCGGGCTGGGTAAGGACGGCCCCTTGGATACCAAAATCCGCTCGCCGCATCATTGCGGCATGGATGGCGGCGAATATTGCGCCATCTGGCTGGGTCCGGACATGCCGGGCGACCAGCGAGCAGATGACGCTCTGTCCGCCTGTTTCGACACGACCCCTCTGACCGCAGATCTGGACATTGTCGGTGCCCCGCGCCTGCGCTTGAAGCTGAGTGTCGACAAACCACAAGCCCAAATTGCCGTTCGGCTGAACCACATCCACCCCGACGGAGCTGCGACTCGGATCACCTATGGTGTACTGAATCTGACCCATACGGAGGGGCATTCGTCTCCCAAAACGTTGATACCCGGACAGGTCTGTGACATCGAGGTCGTGCTGGACCACATCGCCTACCGGGTTCCAAAGGGCCACCGCCTGCGCGTTGCCGTCTCAAGCGCCTATTGGCCGCTGATCTGGCCTTCGCCGGAAACAGCGGAGCTGCACCTGACAGGCGGCACGATCACGATCCCCCAGCGCGACTGGTCGGATCGGGATGAATGGCAATTTGCCCCGCCCGATGCGGACTCTCCGTGGCAAGTGACCCAATTGCGAGAGGCGACCCATGCGCGGCGCGTTGAAACAGACATGACGACCGGCGCCATCGATCTGGTCATCGAAGATGATTTCGGCCTGGTCGAAGACGCGGATCATGGTCTGGTCAGCGGCGGAACCGCTTTTGAACGGTGGTCCATCCATCCGGACGATCCGCTGAGCGCGCGCGGTCGTTGCGAATGGGTACAAGAGACCCGGCGCGACAGCATCCAACTGCGAACCGAGGCAAATTGCGAGATGTGGTCGGACCGATCCAACTTTCATCTGCGCGCGACGCTTGATGCCTTTGAAAACGATGTGAAGATTTTTTCCAAAACCGTGGAGGACACCATACCTCGTGATCAGATGTGATTTTGCTGGTGGCAAGTCCCTGAGATTTGACCTTGCCCGCCGCGACGAAATGCGCCAACGTTGACTCATGCGTCAATAAAAAGCCCGTAAAACGGGCACACAAAACACTCAACTGGGAGATATCCGAATGAACGAACAACTCACTCACATGGCCAGCCAGGTGACCGCCGGGAAACTGACCCGACGTGAATTCATGGGGAAGGCAGCCGCATTGGGTGTATCGGCTGCCATGGCCAGCACCGTCTTCGCCGACGCGGCCCGCGCCGCCGGCGCCAAGAAAGGTGGCGATCTGAAACTGGGCCTGCAGGGCGGTGAATCCACGAACTCGCTGGACCCGGCCACCTATGCCAGCTCGGTTCCGTTCCAGAACGGCAAGCAGTTCGGCGACCAACTGGTCGAAGTCGCCCCCGACGGCACGATCGAGCCGCGCCTTGCCGAAAGCGTTGAAGGCAGCGCCGATGCCAAGGTTTGGACGTTCAAACTGCGTCAGGGGGTCGAGTTCCACAACGGCAAGACCATGACCAGCGAGGACGTGCTGAAAACGATGCAGCGCCACTCGAACGAAGACTCGAAGTCGGGCGCGTTGGGCATCATGAAGGGCATCGAGTCGATGAAGGCCGATGGCGAATATTTTCAGGTCACCCTGAACGAGCCGAACGCCGATCTGCCTTACCTGATGGCCGATTATCACCTGATCATCCAGCCGGACGGCGGAATGGACAACCCGGGCGCCGGTATCGGCACCGGTCCGTACAAGCTGGAAGCGGACGAACCCGGTGTGCGCCACCTGTTCTCCAAATTCGAGAACCACTGGAACCCGGATTTCGGCAACTTTGACAGCGTCGAAGTGGTGGTCATCAACGATGCCACGGCCCGGACGGCCGCGCTGCAGTCGGGTCAGGTCCACGCGATCAACCGGGTTGAGCCCAAGGTTGCCGACCTCTTGGGTCGTGCGCCCAACCTGACCGTACATTCGACGGCAGGACGCGGCCACTACGTGTTCATCATGCATTGTGACACGGCGCCGTTCGACAGCAACGAGCTGCGGACCGCTCTGAAATACGCGATCAACCGCGAAGAGCTGGTCGAGAAGGTACTGCGCGGCTATGGCTCGGTCGGGAACGACATGCCGATCAACGCAGCATACCCGCTGTTCGATGAGACGATCCCGCAGCGTGAGTTCAGCGTTGAAAAAGCCGCCGAACACTACAAGAAGTCCGGTCATGACGGGTCGCCCATCATTCTGCGCGTGGCCGACGGAGCCTTCCCTGGCGCCGTGGATGCCGCAGCCCTGTTCCAGCAGACCGCCCAGCAGGCCGGGATCCCGCTTGAGATCAAGCGCGAGCCGAATGATGGCTACTGGTCCGAAGTCTGGAACGTACAGCCGTTCTGCGCGTCCTACTGGGGTGGCCGTCCGGTGCAGGACCAGATGTACGCAACTGCCTATCTGTCCACCGCCGACTGGAACGACACCCGGTTCAAGGTCAAAGAGTTCGACGACCTGCTGTTTGCCGCGCGTGCCGAGCTGGATCCGGCAAAGCGCAAGGCCATCTACAGCCAGATGGGCATGATGGTCCGTGACCAGGGCGGCCTGATCTGCCCGATGTTCAACGACTTTGTCGAGGGCATCAGCAACCAGCTGGATGGCTGGGAGACTGATCCGACCCAAGAGATGATGAACGGCAACATGTCCCGCAAGATGTGGTTCGTCTAACTCGGATCGACAGGTATGCATCCTATCATCAAACTGGTTTCCCAGCGCCTGGCGCTGGGATTCCTCTTGCTGTTTGGCGCTTCGGCCCTGATTTTCGGGTTGACCGAGGCCCTACCCGGAGACGCCGCGCAAGCCGTCCTGGGGCAGTCCGCCACCCCTGAATCCCTTGCCAACCTCCGTGAGGAGATGGGGCTGAACCGTCCCGCCTTGACCCGGTATTTCGAATGGCTTGGCGGAATTGTCCAAGGTGACATGGGCACGTCCCTGACCAACAAGCTGGACATCGCCGAGTCGGTCAGCAACCGATTGGGCAATACGTTGTTTCTTGCCTTCTGGGCGGCCATCGTCTCGGTCCCCCTTGCAATTTTTCTTGGCCTCGTCGCGGTACGCTACCGCAACCGCTGGCCCGACAAGCTGATCTCAGCCGTTACCCTGACGACAATCTCGATCCCGGAGTTTCTGATCGGCTATGTCCTCGTCTATTTCATCGCGGTCAAGCTGGGCATGTTCTCGCCGCTGGCGATGATCAATGACAGCATGTCCTTCTGGCAAAAGCTGAACTCGATCGCGCTGCCCGTCATCGTGCTGACCATGGTGGTTCTCGCGCATATGATGCGCATGACTCGCGCCGCGATTTTGAACGTGATGCAGTCGGCCTATGTCGAAACGGCCGAACTGAAGGGCCTGAGCAACTTCAAGGTCATCTGGCGCCATGCCTTCCCGAACGCCATCGCCCCCATCGTGAACGTGGTGATGCTGAACCTGGCCTATCTGGTCGTGGGTGTCGTCGTGGTCGAGGTGGTGTTCGTCTATCCCGGCATGGGACAGTACTTGGTGGACCATGTGACCAAACGCGACGTGCCGGTGGTTCTGGCCTGCGGCGTCATCTTCGCCGCCATCTATATCGGGCTGAACATGGTGGCCGACATCGTCGCAATCCTGGCCAACCCAAGGCTGAGGCACCCGAAATGAAGAACATCCCAATCTCTGCAATGATCGGGCTGGCCTTCACCGCCCTGTATTTCATCATCGCCGTCTTTGCACCCTTCCTGGCGCCCTACGGCATGGCCGAGGTGGTAGGCGACGTGTGGGAGCCCTCGAGTTCGGAATTCTGGCTGGGCACTGACAATATCGGCCGCGATCTTCTCAGCCGAATGATCTATGGCGGGCGCACCACGATCTTCATCGCCACCGCCGCCACCATCCTCAGCTTCGTCACCGGTTCGATCCTGGGCTTTCTGGCCGCCGTGCTGGGGGGCTGGGCCGATCAGGTGATGTCACGGACCGTGGACCTGATCATGTCGATCCCGTCGCTGATCACCGCGCTGGTGGTTCTGGCCATGGTTCCGGTCACCATCCCGGTTCTGATCGTGGTCATGGGCCTGCTGGACGCCACCCGCGTCTATCGTCTGGCCCGGGCCGTGGCCGTTGACATCGAAGTCATGGACTATGTCGAGGCCGCAAAGCTGCGCGGCGAGGGCCGCGGCTGGATCATCTTCCGCGAGATCCTGCCCAACGCGCTGTCACCGCTGGTGGCCGAATTGGGCCTGCGCTTCATCTTCATGGTGCTGTTCGTCTCGACCCTGTCGTTCCTGGGCCTGGGCGTTCAGCCTCCGCTGGCCGATTGGGGCGGCATCGTGAAAGAAAACAAGGACGGCATCGTCTATGGCATCGGCGCGGCACTGTACCCGGCGGTGGCCATCGCCACGCTGGCCATCTCGGTCAACCTGGTGGCCGACTGGATACTGAACCGCACCACATCGCTGAAAGGAGGCCGGGGATGAGCGATACCCTTCTCAAGGTCCGTGACCTCAAGATCGGCGCAACCGTCTACCCGCCGGGCGAAAAGCCCCGCGACATCGAAATCGTGCACGGGGTCAGCTTTGACCTCGAGCGCGGCAAGGTGCTGGGGCTGATCGGGGAATCCGGTGCGGGGAAGTCGACCATCGGATTGGCCTCGATGGCCTATGGCCGGGGCGGCGTGAAAATCACCGGCGGTGAGGTCTGGGTGAACGGACGCGACATCCTTAAGACGTCGCTCTCGGATATCCGCAAACTGCGCGGCGGCGAGGTGACCTATGTTTCGCAATCGGCGGCGGCGTCCTTCAATCCAGCCAAGAAGATCATGGATCAGGTGGTCGAAGCCGCGGTCGAGCAGAAGAAGTTCAGCCGCAAAGAGGCCGAGGCGCGGGCGCGCGAACTGTTCGCCAAGCTGGGCCTTCCCGACCCGGACAACATCGGCAACCGCTATCCGCACCAGGTCTCTGGTGGGCAGTTGCAGCGTTGCATGACGGCGCTGGCGTTGTGTCCCGAGCCGGATCTGGTGGTGTTCGACGAACCCACAACCGCGCTCGACGTGACCACGCAGATCGATGTTCTGATGGCGATCAAGGAAGCGATCCGCGACACGGGTGTGGCCGCGCTGTACATCACCCACGATCTGGCGGTCGTGGCGCAGGTCAGCGATGACATCATGGTGCTTCGCATGGGCGACACGGTCGAGTACGGCACCACCGACCAGATCATCAACAACCCGCAGGAAGAGTACACGCAGGCGCTGGTCTCGGTCCGCTCGATCGAGCACGAGGAAAAACAGCCTACGCCCGAACCCGTGTTGCAGGTCGATGGCATCACTGCCCGCTACAAGGGGCTGAACTTCGACGTGCTGCACAACGTCAATGTCGAGGTCCATCCCGGCCAGACTCTGGCGGTCGTGGGGGAATCGGGGTCGGGCAAGTCCACGCTGGCCCGGGTGATCACCGGCCTGCTGCCCCCGCGCGACGGCGAGATCACCTTTGCCGGGCGCAAGCTCAGCCCCGATCTGGCCGGACGCTCGCGCGAGGACCTGCGCGAGTTGCAGATGATCTACCAGATGGCCGATGTTGCAATGAACCCGCGCCAGACGGTGGGCACCATCATCGGCCGGCCGCTCGAGTTCTACTTCAACATGCGCGGCGCCGAGAAGCGCAAGCGCATCATCGAACTGTTGGACGAGATCGAACTGGGCGAAGGTTTCATCGATCGGTATCCGGCGGAACTTTCCGGCGGTCAAAAGCAGCGCGTGTGCATTGCCCGCGCGCTGGCGGCCAAGCCCAAGATGATCATCTGTGACGAGGTCACCTCGGCACTGGATCCTCTGGTGGCGGATGGCATTCTCAAGCTGTTGCTGGACCTGCAGAAGATCGAGGACGTGGCCTATCTGTTCATCACCCATGACCTGGCGACGGTGCGCGCGATCAGCGACAGCATCGCCGTGATGTATCAGGGGCGCGTGGTGCGCTATGGACCAAAATCGCAGGTGCTGAGCCCGCCGTTCGACGATTACACCGATCTGTTGCTCAGCTCGGTGCCGGAAATGCATCTGGGCTGGCTGGAAGAGGTCGTGGCCCACCGCAAGATGGAGAGCGCCGGCAACTGAGCCGCTGGCTGTGCAAGCCGACAAAACACTCTGAAATCCCGACACTTTGTTTCTATCGAAGTGTCGGGTTTTTCTCATTCAGGGCGCGAACGGGCAGCCTTGGCAGACCGAATCTCCTAGGGTGAGGCAAACAAGCCAACCAACACGAGGGCCATGCGATGGACCGCAAGCTTCTGCTCATCATTCTCGACGGGGTTCCCTGGCGCAATTTCCGCCGGCTATTCGGCAACCTCGAAGGCTGGGTCGACAGCGGCGAAGCGCGGGTTTGGAAGCTGCGTTCGGTGCTGCCTTCGATCTCGGCCAGCTGCTATGCCTCGATCCACACGGGCGTGACACCGCAGGAGCATGGCTGCACCGGAAACGGCAACGTGTTCCGGCTGGACCACAAGGACATCTTCAGCCAGGTGCGCGAGGCCGGCGGCGTGACCGGGGCGGTGACCCACAGCTTCTGGTCGCAGTTCTTCAACCGCCACCCTTTCGACTATGTGCGCGACATCGAATATGACGAGCCGGACAGCGCCACCATCAACCACGGCCGCTTCCACTCGATGACGGGCTATGGCAAGGCCAACCAGATGACGCCGTCCGATGTCGACCTGTTCGCGACCCTGACCAACCTGTGCCTGCGGTTCGGGCTGGATTACGGCATTCTCCATACCTGTACGCTCGACAGCATGGGCCACCGCTTCTACCACGACTGTGAAGAGATGGATCACGCCTGCTTCGTCATGGACGAGATGCTGGCCCCTTTCATCCCCCGCTGGCGGCAGTTGGGATACGAGGTGATCGTGACCGCCGATCACGGCCAGGACGAGCGCGGCCACCACGGCGGGCGCAGCGCGCTGCAGCAGGAAACGGCGCTGTACTACTTCGGCGGTGCCGAGGGTCCCGATGCGGAAACGGTCATTGACCAATTACAGTTGGCGCCCACGATCCTGACCCGCATGGGCGCACCGGTGGCCGAGACGATGAAGGCCAGGCCGTTCCTGCGCTGAGCGCGGTCAGTCGTAGTTCCACAACCCCTGCCCCAGCGCCTCGACCGCGATCGAGATCCGTTCGAAGCTGTCGGCGGCGCGGGTCACCGAATGGCGGGCGCGCAGGTAGCCATGCACGAGTCCGGCCTCGTTGATCCAATGCGCCTGCCCGCCGGCGGCGGTGATTTTGGCGCAGTACGCGGCTCCGTCATCACGCAGGGGATCGCAGTCGGCGGTCACCACCACCGTCGGCGGCAGCCCGGAAAAGTCGGTATCGTGCAGGGGGGCGAATGTGGGATCAAGTTCCGGGACGGCGCCGCCGCACCGGACTTTTTCATAGAACATAACCTCGTCGCGCGTCAGCATCGGGGCGTGGGCGTGTTCGACATACGATCCCTGGTTCGGATCGCCACCCAAACCGGGATAGATCAGAACCTGCCCCAGGATGTTCCCGATGCGCCCGCGCGCGTGATGGGCGACGGCTGCGGCCAGGTTTCCGCCAGCGCTGTCCCCGGCCAGAACCAGCGGATCGCCGAATTCGGATTGCACCCAATTCACCGCGGTCCAGCAATCCTGGAACTGCGCCGGATGAACATGTTCAGGACACAGCCGGTAGTCGACCGCCACCACCCGATAGCCGGTCTGGGCGCACAGCTCGGCGCAGACGTCATCGTGGCTGTCCAGCCCGCCGACGACGAAACCGCCGCCATGCATGTAGACGACGGTTCGGGTGGGATCTCCGCAGGAATAGACGCGCACCCCGACCCCATCGGCTGAGCTGTCCCGTGTTTCGACGCCCGGTGGACGCGGCTGCCGAAACGCGCGGCACATGTCGTCATAGACGCGGCGCTGGTCCTCGATGGACCGATCCACCGCGTCTTCGGGATAGCTTTCGGCGGTGCGCCGGATGAACGCCCAGGTCTCCTCGTCGATCAGACGTTCATAATCCATTGCCCCTCCGGATCAGTCGGCCCACTCCCACGGCCGGGTGAAGTTGCCCAGCACTTGGTTCACATCGTCTTCGGATGAGCCGTTCGCGTCAAGCTGCGCGACAAGGCCGCGCTTTTTGTCGTCGATGACAGACACGACCCGCGCCGCAACGCCGGCGGTTTCCAACGCCTGGTTGTAGACCCGCGTGATCGCCTGTTTGCGCAGTTCCGGCTTGAAGACTTTGCCCACGGCCGTCTTCGGCAGCTCGGGCAGGATGGTCATGTGCTTGGGATGCGCCGCGCGTTCGTGCACGTGCACCTTGCAGTATTCCAGCAGTTCTTCCTCGGTCACGCTGGCGCCTTCGACCAGTTCGACAAAGGCACAGGGAACCTCGCCCGCATGGGCGTCGGGCTGGCCGATGGCGCCGGCAAAGGCCACCGCGTCATGGCCCAGCAAGGCCTCTTCGATCTCGGCCGGGTCGATATTGTGGCCGCCGCGAATGATCAGATCCTTGGCCCGGCCCGTGATCCACAGATACCCGTCCGCATCGAACCGTCCCAGGTCGCCGGTGCGCAGGTACTTGTCGAAATAGTAGAGATCGACGTTTTTGTCCTCCTCGGTATAGGTGTTCCCGGCATAGACACCCGGGTTCGACACGCAGATTTCGCCCACTTCGTCCACCGCGCATTCCTTGGGCCCGTCGGGGCTGTCGCGCAGGATCTTGACGTCGGTGTACGGGAACGGAATCCCGATCGAGCCAATTTTCTTCTCGCCATCCACCGGGTTGCAGGACACCAGGCAGGTGGCCTCGGTCAGGCCATAACCTTCGACGATGGTCACACCGGTCGCTTTCTCGAACCGGCGGAACAGTTCGACCGGCAGCGGAGCCGAACCCGAGAAGGCCGTCTTGACGGTCGAGATGTCGGCATCCACCGGACGCTGCATCTTGGCCGAGATCGCCGTGGGCACGGTGATGATGAACGAAACTTTCCAACGTTCGATCAGCTTCCAGAAGTTGTCGAACACGCCGTCGCCGCGATAACCGGCGGGGGTCGGGAACACCACATGGGCGCCCGACGACACCGCCGCCATCACGATCACATGGCAGGCAAAGACGTGGAACATCGGCAGCGGGCACATGATCACGTCCTCTTCCGAGAACAGCAGCGTGTGGCCCAGCCACCCATTGTAGATCATGCCGGAATATTTGTGCTGCGCGACCTTGGGCATACCTGTGGTGCCGCCGGTATGGAAATAGCAGGCAACCCGGTCCTCTTTGCTGTCCTCGAAGGTCAGCGTGGTGGGTTGCTTCGCCAGTTCCTTGTTGAAATCCAGATAATCGGCGTGGGCCAGATGCTCTTTGTCGGCCATCTTGGGCCGGACCAAAGGCACGATCCACGATTTCGGCGGCGTCAGGTACCGGTTCAGGTCAATCTCCAACACGGTGTTGACACCCGGCGCGTGGCGCACGGCCTCGGCGACCTTCTGCGCGACGTCCGTTTTCGGGAATGGCTTCAGCGTGACCACGACCTTGGCCTTGGTCTCACGCAGGATCGACGCGATCTGCTCTGGCTCGAGCAGCGGGTTGATCGGGTTCACGATCCCGGCCACCGCGCCGCCCATCATGGTGACCAGCGTCTCGTTGCAGTTGGGCAGCACATAGGCCACTACGTCGTTTTCCTTGACCCCCAAAGAGCGGAACAGGTTGGCCGCCTGGTTCGTCTTGGTCAGCAGTTGCGACCATGTCAGGGTTTCGGCCTTGTCCTTGGGGCCGGACAGGATCTGGAAACTGATCGCGTTGCGATCCGGGAACTTGGTGGCCGTCCGCGAGAGCAGTTGATGGAACGTGACGGGGACATCGCGGTCCTCCCACGGCATTTCCTGCTCCATTCTCAGTTTGTCTTCCTTGCCCACAAAGGCCATGTGGTTCCTCCCCTTTTTTACCGTGCATTTTTGCAGGCTGTCTTGCGTCCAAGATGTAAGCAAATGCAGCCCTGCGCAAGCGAGGGCTTACCCTCGGGCAAGGGGAAAAAGTAGAATGACGCTACGGCGGTTCGCGAAATGCCCGCGCGTCACCTCACTCGGCGGCCACACCATCGGTGAACTGGAGACGCGCTAGACGTGCGTAAAGCCCATCTTGCGCCACCAGATCGTCATGGGTGCCCTGCGCCACGATCCGGCCGTTCTCCATCACCACGATGCGATCGGCCTTTTTCACGGTGGCCAGACGGTGCGCCACGATCAGGGTGGTGCGCCCGGCGCGCATTTGGTCGACGGCGGCCTGAACGGCGAGCTCGCTCTCGGCGTCCAGCGCCGAGGTGGCTTCGTCCAGCAGCAGAACCGGAGCGTCGCGCAAAATCGCCCGCGCGATGGCGATGCGCTGTTTCTGACCGCCCGACAGCATCACGCCGCGTTCGCCGACGAAACTGTCATAGCCTTCGGGCAGGGCCGAGATGAAGTCATGCGCCGCGGCGGCACTGGCCGCGGCCTCGACCTCGGCATCCGAGGCGTCCAGCCGTCCGAACCGGATGTTTTCGCGCGCCGAGGCCGCAAAGATCACCGGGTCCTGCGGCACCAGCGCCATGTGCTGCCGGAAATCCGCCCGGCGCATGTCGCGCAGATCGATCCCGTCTAGGCTGACCTGACCGGCCTCGGGGTCGTAGAACCGCTGGATCAACTGGATCACGGTCGTCTTGCCCGCGCCGGAGGGTCCGACGAAGGCCACGGTCTCGCCCGGCTTCACCGTCAGCGACAGGTCGTCCAGCGCCAGAACATCGGGCCGGGTCGGGTAGCGGAAGGTCACGTTGTCAAAGGTGATCTGTCCCTTGACCGGCTGCGGCAGCGCCTTTGGCTGTGTCGGGTCGTTGACCGTATCTTCGGCGTTCAGCAACTCGACCAGCCGCTCGGTGGCGCCTGCGGCACGCTGCAGCTCGCTCCAGATTTCGGAAAGGGCGGCCACGGACCCGGCCATGATGATCGAATAGATCACGAACTGGATCAGCACGCCTTCGGTCATCACGCCGTTGCGCACATCGTTCGCCCCCATCCACAAAACGCCGACGATCCCCGAAAACACCAGAAAGATCACGATCACCGTCAGAACCGCCCGGGTCTGAATACGGCGCAGGGACACATGGTACGAGGTCTCGGTCATGTCACCGAACTGACGGCGGCTGGCGTCCTCATGGGTGAACGCCTGTACGGTCTGAACGGCGCCCAGCGCCTCGCCTGCATTGCCCGACGAGGCGGCGATCCAATCCTGGTTTTCGCGGCTGATGACCCTCAGCTGACGCCCGAGAACCAGGATCGGCACCACCACCACCGGGATCAGCAGCAGAACCAGCCCGGTCAGCTTTGCCGAGGTCAGCAACATCAGCACAAGCCCGCCGATGAACATCAGGAAATTCCGCAATGCGATCGACACCGACGAGCCCAGAACGGATTGGATCAGCGTGGTGTCCGTGGTGATACGGCTCAGGACCTCACCGGTCATGATGCGTTCGTAGAAGGCGGGACTCATGCCGATGACGCGGTCAAACACGGCTTTGCGGATGTCAGCCACCACACGTTCACCCAACCGGGTCACCAGCATGTACCGGATACCCGTTCCCACCGCCAGAACCGCCGCGATGCCCAGCGCCGCCAGGAAATACCAATCGAGCAGTTCACCGTCTTCGATGCGGAAGTTGTCGACCACGCGCCGCACCGCCAAAGGCAAGGTCAGGGTCATGCTGGCCGTCAGAACCAGCGCCAGCGTCGCCCCAAGCATCAGCAGCCGATAAGGTTTCATGAACGGCCACAAAGAGGCCAGCACGCCCAGCTTCCGGGATCCGGGTCGATCTTCATGAGCACCGGGCGCCTGCACGTTTGCTTGGTTGGCGGAGCGTGTTCTTGCCATGCCTGACCCTTTTTACCTTCTGGGACTCGCGATATGGCTTCTTGGCGGCGCAGGCGCGCCGGGTCAAGGAGACTGCGCGCAATAGCACCCCGACAAGGGCTTTTTGACGCAACTTATTCCGGAGAGGTTGGAGCGGGTAGACGGAATCGAACCGACATAGCCTGCTTGGAAGGCAGGGGCTTTACCATTAAGCTATACCCGCTTGGTGAAGGGCTGAGTAGTCCATGCCCGGGCCGTCGTCAAGAACCGAAATCCACCTACGCATCGCTTTTGCGACTGCCTGCTTGCGGTCAACCATTGCGGACTGCGCGGCCAACCGCCCATCGCTCTGAATTGCACTTGTTTTGGGGTCGCGCACTGGCGCAGCATACGATTGCAGTGCTTGCCGTTCGCGAAAACCTGCCCAGCGTGTGTACCGCCCCAAACGGTTAATGGGGTTGTTAAGTACCTGTAACAATCAGTTCCTAAATCCGTTTCACAAATTCATTCCGACAGCGAGGAATCATCCAATGAAAGACGTTGATCCAGCCACCCTTTCCGCCGACGACTGGGACGAACTGCATTTCCCGCGCCCCGACGAAAACGACTTTGACCGCGTCGTCGAAAGCGCCCTGTCGCGACGCGGCTTTCTGGGCGGAGTGTTGGCCTTCGGGTCGGGCGCTGCGGCCATGGGCAGCGGTCTTCTGGGGTCAACCTCAGCCCACGCACAGACCGCTTCTCGTTTTGCCTTCACTCCGATTGCGGCCCAGACCGATGGCACCGTGCATGTACCCGAGGGGTATGAATGGAAAGTCCTCATGCGCTGGGGCGATCCGCTGTTCTCCGAGGCTGACGGGTATGACATCACCGATGGTGGACCGGTCGAAAACTCGGACAAGGTTTTTGGCGAAAACACTGATGGTATGGAAACCTTCTCGTTCCAAGGGCACCAGTTGATCGCCATCAATCACGAGTATCCCAATCGCAAAATCAACCTGCCCGCAGCGCAGGAAGGTGTGCCCGCAAACGCGGATGACGTTCGAAAGTTGCAGAACCTGCAGGGTGTGACGGTGATGGAAATTGCCGAAACCCCGGATGGCTGGACCGTGGTCAAGGACAGCCCTTTCAATCGCCGAATTCACCACAACACCCCCATGAAGATCGTGGGGCCGGCAGCTGGCCACGACCTGCTGAAGACCGAGGCCGATCCGACCGGCACAACGTCGCTGGGCACGATGAACAATTGCGGCTCGGGCAAGACACCTTGGGGCACCTACCTGACCTGCGAAGAGAACTTCAACGGCTACTTCGGCTCCAGCAACGAAAGCGCGACATATACTCCAAAGGTCGCGGATGGCTTCAAGCGATACGGCATCAAGGCCGAAAGCTGGAACGGTTACGAATTGTTCGATCCGCGGTTTGACACCTCGAAGAACCCCAACGAACCACATCGCGTCGGCTGGGTGGTCGAAATCGACCCGACCGATCCCAACAGCACCCCGGTCAAGCATACCGGACTTGGGCGGTTCAAACATGAAAACGCCGCGGTCGAGTTGGCCAAGGATGGTCGCGTTGTCGTCTATATGGGCGATGATGAGCGGGGCGAATACCTGTACAAATTCGTCTCTAACAGCGTCTACACCCCCGGCGGGGATACCGAAGGTCTGCTGGATGACGGCACGCTGTATGTGGCCAGATTCAACGACGACATGTCCGGTGAATGGGTGCCGCTGACACCGGAAACCACCGGCATGGACGAGGCCGAGATTTTGATCTTTGCCCGCATCGCTGCGTCTGAGGCCGGTGGAACCACGATGGACCGACCGGAATGGGTTGCAACCAGCCCGGTTCTTGCCGAGGCCTATTGCTGCCTGACCAACAACAAGAACCGTGGTGTCAAACCCAACGCGGGTGGCGATGATACTTCGGTCAATGGCCCCAACCCTCGGGAAGCCAACAAATACGGGCAGATTGTTCGCTGGCGGCCTGCCAACCAGGATCGTGCAGAAACCGCGTTTCAGTGGGATCTGTACGTCATGGCCGGCAATCCGACAGTGCATTCCGATGCGTATGCCGGGTCCGAGAACGTAAACGAAGGCAACCTGTTCAACTCGCCCGACGGGATGATGATCGACAGCACCGGTGTGGTCTGGATCCAGACCGACGGGAACGACGACAACGAAGGCGATTTTGCAGGCCATGGCAACAACCAGATGCTGGCTGGCGACCCGATCTCGGGTGAAATTGTTCGCTTCATGACCGGCCCGAACGGCTGCGAGGTGACCGGTCTGACATGGTCGGCCGACCGCCGGACCATGTTTGTAGGCATCCAGCACCCCGGTGGATCCTGGCCAGATGGGGGCACGCCGCGTTCCTCGATCATCGCGATCAAACGCAAGGATAACGGACTGGTCGGCTGAACCGTCTTACCTCAGCGATCACCCCCGGCGAAGCGTCGGGGGTGACAGCGCTGTTCAGAGTTCTTGGCCCGGCATCGCCAAAGGCCCACCATCGGCTGCAAGGTGACGCTCGGGCAGCCACGGGTTCAGTTCCAGCGCCTCTGCCAGAGCAACGCGGGCTTCTTCCATTCTCTGCAGACCCATGAGGGTCAGAGCACGACCGCTCATCGCTGCGATATGGTTCGGCGACAGTTCCAGCGCGCGGTCCAGATCGGTCAGGGCCGACTCAAAATCCTGACGCAGGAAATTCACGAATGCGCGCTGGTTGTAGCCCTCGGCATACTCGGGGCAGTACGCAATCAAACGGTCGAAATCCTGCAGCGCCCCCAACAGATCCCAGGCGTTTCGTCTGGACATGCCCTGATCCAATACGGTCTGCGCGGCCTCGTCAGGTGCGTCGGCCCACAACTCCCACATCTGGTTCGAGATCTCGCGGGCGGCCATCTCGGTCTCGGCCTGCTGGATCTGACCGATAAGTTCACCCAGCCGGGCGGCGTGATCGGGTGCAGGCGGACAGGTCTCAGCAAGCGCCGGAATCGCAACGCCTGCGCTCAGAACTGTGGAAAGAAGTAGGTGTCTCATAATTCAATGGTGACGCGGATCGCCCTTTCGTCAACCCGCGCCATCGATGGCATCGGCCAGACCGGTCTCTTTCACCGCCTCCATCGCCACGAAGGTTGAGGTGCTGGCCACATGCGGCAGCGACGAAATCTTTTCGGCCAGAACCGCGCGATATTCCGTCATCGACCCGGTCCGCACCTTCAGCAGATAGTCGAAATTCGACGCGATCATATGCGCTTGTTCGATCTCGGGCACTTTGCGGACAGCCGCGTTGAACTCAGCCAGCGCCTTTTCCCGCGTGTCGGTCAAGCGCACCTCGACAAAGGCCACATGGTCCAGCCCTAGGCGGATCGGATCCAGCATGGCGCGATAGCCGGTGATGACCCCCTCGGACTCGAGCCGTTTCAGCCGCGCCTGTGTCGGCGATTTCGACAGCCCGATCCGCCGAGCCAGATCAGCGACCGAGATCCGCCCATCCTCGGCCACGATGGATAGAATCGCGCGGTCGAACCGGTCCAAACCCGGAAAGTCGTTTCGCATGGAGTTTGATCCAAAATTCAGGACGATTTATGCCTAGTAGAACAATTTCGGTCCGTTGTCCCGCAAAATCACCGGTATATTAATCGAAAGACCGGAGGACACATGACTCACAGCCTGCGCCACACCATCGATTCCATGACCTACGCGGACCAGACCGCGTTGCTGAACTCCCTGACCGATCAGGCCGCCCTGACTCAAGCGGTCCGCACCGCCATCTGCGAGGCGGCCGCGCAACTGGTGCGCGACATCCGCTCCAGCACCGCGCCGGGGCTGATGGAGGTGTTTCTGGCGGAATACGGCCTGTCGACCGATGAAGGCATCGCCCTGATGTGTCTGGCGGAGGCACTGTTGCGTGTTCCCGACGCCGACACGATCGACGCGCTGATCGAAGACAAGATCGCACCCTCGGACTGGGGCAAGCACCTGGGCCACTCGTCGTCGTCGCTGGTCAATGCCTCGACCTGGGCGCTGATGCTGACGGGCAAGGTGCTGGACGAGGGCAAGGCCTCGCCGGTCAGCGCTCTGCGCGGCGCCATCAAGCGGCTAGGCGAGCCGGTCATCCGCACCGCCGTCGGGCGCGCGATGAAGGAAATGGGCCGTCAGTTCGTTCTGGGTGAAACGATCCAGTCCGCCATGAAGCGGGCGCAGGGGATGGAGGCCAAGGGCTATACCTATTCCTACGACATGCTGGGCGAGGCCGCGCGCACCGAGGCAGACGCCGCGCGCTATCACCTTTCATATTCCCGTGCCATCGCGGCGATTGCCGATGCCTGCACGCAGGACGACATCCGCGCCAACCCCGGCATCTCGGTTAAACTTTCGGCGCTGCATCCGCGCTACGAAGTAGCCCAGGAACAGCGCGTGATGCACGAACTGGTGCCGCGCCTGCGGGCGCTGGCGCTGCTGGCCAAGGCCGCCGGAATGGGCCTGAACGTCGACGCCGAAGAGGCTGACCGCCTGTCGCTGTCGCTGCAGGTGATCGAGGCGGTTCTGTCCGAGCCAGCGCTGGCCGGATGGGATGGGTTCGGCGTGGTGGTACAGGCCTATGGGCCGCGTGCCGGGCTGGTGCTGGACACGCTTTATGACATGGCCGAGCGGTATGACCGCAAGCTGATGGTGCGTCTGGTCAAAGGCGCCTACTGGGACACCGAGATCAAGCGCGCGCAGGTCGAGGGCGTCGACGGCTTCCCGGTCTTCACCAACAAGGCGGCAACCGACATATCTTACATCGCCAATGCCCGCAAGCTCTTGGGCATGACCGACCGGATCTATCCTCAGTTCGCGACCCACAACGCCCACACGGTCAGCGCGATCCTGCATATGGCCGAGGGCCAGCCCTTCGAGTTCCAGCGCCTGCACGGCATGGGTGAAACCCTGCACCAGATCGTCAAGGACCAACACAATACCCGCTGCCGGATCTACGCGCCGGTTGGCGCGCATCGCGACCTGCTGGCCTATCTGGTGCGGCGGCTGCTGGAAAACGGCGCCAACAGCTCGTTCGTCAACCAGATCGTGGACGAAAACGTTGCCCCCGAAGTGGTGGCCGCCGATCCGTTCGAGGCCGTGCGGAAACCTGCACGCCACATCCCAACCGGCCCCGAACTGTTTCAACCTGAAAGACCAAACTCGCAGGGGTTCGACCTGCATCACACACCGACATTGGACCGGATCGATGCCGCCCGCGACGCCTTTCGCGCACCTCACTGGTTCGCGCAGCCCCTGCTGGCCGGTGACGCAGCGCCCGAGGCCGAGGAACCTGTCATCAACCCCGCCCTGCCCGAGGACCGGCCAGGCGCGGTCGCGCCGGCCAGCGCTGCGGATGTGGAGCTGGCGCTGGCCGCAGCTGCTCCGTGGCAGGCCTCAGCGGTCGAGCGCAGCCGCATCCTGAATGCCGCCGCCGACCTCTACGAGGAGCAGTATGGCGAGCTCTTCGCCCTTCTGGCGCGTGAGGCCGGCAAATCGCTGCCCGATGCGGTAGCCGAACTGCGCGAGGCGGTGGACTTCCTGCGCTACTACGCCGCCAACATCCCCGAGGGCGAGCCTGTGGGCACCTTCACCTGCATCAGCCCGTGGAACTTCCCTCTGGCGATTTTCACCGGGCAGATCTCGGCTGCGCTCGCCGTAGGCAATGCGGTTCTGGCCAAGCCCGCGCCGCAGACTCCGTTGATCGCCCACCGCGCCGTGCAGCTGCTGCACCAGGCCGGAGTACCGCGCGACGCGCTGCAATTGCTGCCGGGCGGGCCATCGGTGGGCGCCGCGCTGACCTCGGACCCGCGGGTTTCCGGCGTGGCCTTCACCGGCTCGACCGCGACGGCGTTGAAAATCCGCGCCGCGATGGCCCAGAACCTCAAACCCGGCACGCCGCTGATCGCGGAAACCGGCGGGTTGAACGCGATGATCGTGGACAGCACCGCCCTGCCCGAACAGGCCGTGCAGTCGATCATCGAAAGCGCCTTCCAGTCGGCGGGCCAGCGCTGTTCCGCCCTGCGCTGCCTGTATCTGCAGGACGACATCGCCGATGACGTGCTGACCATGCTCAAGGGCGCGATGGATGCCCTCTCGGTGGGCGACCCGTGGCTGCTCTCGACCGATTGCGGCCCGGTGATCGACGAACAGGCCCGACAGGGCATCGCCGACCACGTCGCCAAGGCCCGCACTGAGGGTCGTGTTCTGAAGGAACTGGCGCTGCCGCCCGAGGGGATCTTCGTGGCGCCCACGCTGATCGAGGTCCCCGGCATCAATGCGCTGGAACGCGAGATCTTCGGCCCCGTCCTGCACGTCGCCCGGTTCAAGTCACACGAGATCGACCAGGTGATTGCCGACATCAACGCCACCGGCTACGGCCTGACCTTCGGCCTGCACACCCGCATCGACGACCGGGTGCAGCACGTCACCGAGGCGATCCACGCCGGAAATATTTACGTGAACCGTAACCAGATCGGCGCGATCGTCGGCTCGCAGCCTTTCGGCGGCGAAGGCCTGTCCGGCACCGGCCCCAAGGCGGGCGGCCCGAACTATCTGGCCCGTTTCTGCGCCCCGGACCGACAGGTCGTGGCCGCGGAATTGTCCGCCCCAGCCGACCTGCCCGCACCGGTCGGGCAGCCTGCCGCGCCGACGACCCGTTCGATGCCCGGACCGACCGGCGAATCGAACCGGCTGACCGAGTTTCCCCGCGCGCCGTTCCTGTGCCTGGGCCCCGGCCCCGAGGCGGCCAAGGCGCAGGCAAACGCCATTCTCGCGCTTGGCGGCACCGCGATTCAGACCGAGGGCGCGCTTGACCTGCACCGGCTTGAGAACCTGCCGGGAATATCGGCGGTTCTGTGGTGGGGCGATGCGGACACCGCGCGTCAGATCGAGCGCCATCTGGCTCGGCGAGACGGCCCCATCCTGCCGCTGATCCCCGGCTTGCCCGACCGGTCGCGGGTGATGGCCGAGCGCCATGTCTGCGTCGATACCACGGCCGCCGGAGGAAACGCCGCACTTCTGGGCGGTGCGGCATAAGCTGACTTGACGCTGGGCCGGGAAAAGCCCAGCGTCCCCCCATGTTTCCAATTCGAGACCACAACCCTTCTGGGCGGACGCCCTATGTCGTCTATGCGCTGATCGCGGCGAATGTCCTGATTTTCCTCAGCTATGTCGGAATCATGGACGACGCCCGGCTGATCAACCGGTTCTATTTCGACTATGCGATCATCCCCGCCCGCATCAGCGACGGCGTGGCGCTCGAGACGTTGGTGACGTCGATGTTCCTGCATGGCGGCTGGATGCACCTGATCGGCAACATGCTGTTCCTGTGGATCTTCGGCGACAACATGGAGGACGAGATGGGCCACCTGCCCTTCCTGCTGTTCTACATGGTCGCGGGTATCGGCGCCGGGCTGGTCCATATCGTTACGGCTCCCGGGTCGTTGGTTCCCACCATCGGCGCGTCCGGCGCAATTGCGGCCGTGATGGGTGGGTACCTGCTGATGTTCCCCAGGGCGCGTGTCGATATTCTGCTGATTCTGATCATCTACTTCCGGGTCTTCACCATCCCGGCCTTCGTGATGCTGGGTGTCTGGCTGGGCATGCAGTTCCTGGGCAGCCTGTCCAGCAACCCTGACGCAGGCGGTGTGGCCTATTGGGCGCATACGGGCGGTTTCGTGATCGGTTTGGTTCTCTGCATCCCACTGTGGCTGAAACGAGGTGGGCCAGCTTTTTGGAACCGCACCCACGGCCACCCGCCGCATCCCGAACACCGCTACAAGTTCAGCCAGTCCCGTATACCAAGAGTGCCACGCCGATGAGCCAAATGACCGCCACCTGCCATTGCGGCGCCGTGAAGATCGAGGCCGAGTTCCCCGGTGGCCTGTCCACGGCTGCCCGATGCGACTGTTCCTTCTGCATCCGCCGCGGGGCCGCCGCCGTGACCGCCATAACCGAGAGCCTGCGCATTCTTGAAGGCGCCGAGAACCTGAGCCTCTACACGTGGGGAACGCATACGGCGAAACACTATTTCTGCAAGACTTGCGGGA
The DNA here is from genome assembly GCF_056539245.1 of Ruegeria sp. BC2. Lineage (NCBI taxonomy): Bacteria > Pseudomonadati > Pseudomonadota > Alphaproteobacteria > Rhodobacterales > Roseobacteraceae > Ruegeria > Ruegeria sp. BC2. The sequence goes on along the minus strand of NZ_JBQFUQ010000001.1, from coordinate 337,874 downwards.
TATACGTTTATCACCAAAGACGCTCGGATCCGGGGGAGTGCGGCGTCAACCTTGGCTGCATCGAGGGCGGAAACCCCAGAACCCACGGGCCGATTCCCTGGAACGACGGGGTCAATCACCCCTCTGATCGGCCTGACTGATCCGGACTTTGACCACCGCTCAACCGCGTGATCTCTTGCGCAGCCTGAACGACGTGGGCGGCAAGCTCGGGTGCCCGGTCCGGATTGAATCGCGCGGTCGGCCCAGAGACAGAGATTCCGGCACAAGGCTCCTGCTTGTCGTTGAAGATTGCGGCTCCGATGCAGGACATGCCCGAGTGGCGCTCCTCTCGATCATAAGACCATCCGCGCAGCCGCGTTTCGGTCAGATCCTCGCGCAAGGTATCCAATGTGGCGCAAGTATTGGGCGTATACGGCACAAGCTTGGTGTCCGCCAACACCTTGGCCCGGGATGCCTCGGTCATGGCCGCCAGGATCGCTTTGCCCGTACCCGAGGCATACATCGGCGTACGAGCGCCCGGCGGAAAGAACGCCCGGATCGGGTTCGATGTCTCGACTTGCCCGACAAACACAACTTCCGACCCGTCGGGAACTGCAAGGTTCGCAGTTTCTCCGCTGTCCTGCATCAGGCGTCTAAGAACTGATCGGCCGATCTCGACAACGCTGTTGTGCCGCAGAAACGAAGCGCCTGTGCGATAGGCTTCGACTCCGATCATCCATTCCTGACGTTCTTCGCTGAAGCTGACGAACCCATGCTTTTGCAAGGTCGTCAGGATGCGATGCGTGGTTGCAGTAGGCACGTCGATCTCACGCGCGAGGTCGCTGAGCGCGGTGCGTTCAAGCCGTGCGACCGTGGTCAGGACCCCCAGCGCACGGTCCAACGCCTGCATGGTTCCGGCCGAGCTTTCCTTGAACAACGACTTGGGCCGTCCGCGCGGCCGCTTCTGGGCTGACATTGTGATTCTCCCTCATTTTGGCCGAACGGCCGTCTGGCTTTCTCAGCTGATCACAAACACTCAGCGAAATGAGAAAGTGAATATCCTGCATTTATGGCAGGTTACGCATTTTATCAAAATAATGAAAATATTTTTCAAGAAAATTGCATCACCGCCGACGCGGAGACAGACTTGGGGCAAAGCGGAGGACATGATGATGTCAAAACTGAACCCGGTCTTCATTCCCGGCCCGACGAATATCCCGGATCGCCTCCTGCGCGCGATGCAGGTCCAGACCATTGACCACCGCGCGCCGGATTTCGTTCAGGCCTTTGCTCCGGTACTCGAGGGCCTCAAGCAGGTCTTCCGGTCGACCACGGGTCAGATTGTGACCTTTCCATCCAGCGGCACAGGTGGGTGGGAAGCTGCGATCAGCAACACACTGAGCCCGGGCGACAAGGTTCTTGTGGCCCGCCATGGCGTATTCAGCCATCGCTGGATCGACCTTTGCCAACGGCATGGGCTGGATGTGCAAGTCATCGATTGCCCTTGGGGCAGCGGAGCACCTGCCGATCGGTTTCAGTCGATCCTCGCCGACGACCGGAACCACGACATCCGGGCGGTTCTGGTGACGCATAATGAAACGGCCACCGGCGTGCGATCCGATATCCTGTCGGTCCGATCGGCGATGGATGCCTCGGCGCACCCTGCCCTGCTGATGGTCGATTGCGTCAGTTCGCTGGCCTCGATGCCGTTCGAATTCGATGGCTGGGGCGTCGATATTGCGGTTTCGGGGTCGCAAAAGGGGTTCATGCTGGCCGCTGGAATGGCAATCCTGTGCGTCAGCCCCAAAGCGCTGGCAGCGATGGATGGTGCGCGGCTGCCCCGCACCTATTTCGACTTTCGGGACATGTTGGACGCCAATGCCTCGGGCGGGTTTCCTTACACGCCGCCGCTGCAACTGATCTGCGGGCTGCAGGAAAGCCTGTCGATTCTGTTCGATGAAGGCCTGGACAACGTCTATGCCCGTCACTTCCGTCTGGCTGAAGGCGTGCGTCGGGCCGTCGACGCGTGGGGATTGAACCTGGTCGCTCAATCGCCGGACCTCTACTCGGACACTGTCAGCGCAGTCTATGTACCCGATGGGTTCGACAGCAATGTCCTGACTAACCATACCTATGACACCTATGGAGTGTCCTTCGGGATCGGCCTGGGCCAATTGAACGGCAAGGCGTTTCGCATCGGGCACCTTGGCAGCCTGACGGACGTCATGGTTCTGTCCGGCCTCGCCACGATCGAGATGGCGATGGCCGATCTGAACTACCCGATACAACTGGGCAGCGGCGTGGCGGCAGCGCAGGAATACTTCCGTGCAAACGGCACCAACCGCTCGCGTGCTGCGGCTTGAGGAGATCGGTATGTTGGACACGCTTTCGGCTGCAGAGCTGACGATCGACGACATGCGCGCTGCGCATGAACGGATCAAACCACATATCCGGCGTACACCCGTCCTGTCGTCGGAGTATCTGAACGCACAAACTGGCGCGCGGCTCTTTTTCAAGTGCGAGAACCTGCAGGAGGCCGGAGCCTTCAAGGTCCGCGGCGCCTGCAATGCGGTATTTGGATTGCCCGACGAGATCGCCGGCAACGGCGTCTGCACCCACTCCAGCGGGAATCATGCACTGTCCCTGTCATATGCGGCCGGTCGGCGCGGTATTCCCTGCAACGTCGTCATGCCACGCACCGCACCTCAGGCCAAAAAAGACGCGGTCCGCAGGTTTGGCGGCACGATCAACGAATGTGAGCCTTCGACATCATCGCGCGAAGCGACCTTTGCCGAGGTGCAGGCCAAAACGGGTGGCGAATTCGTGCACCCCTACAACGATCCGCGTGTCATTGCAGGACAGGCCACATGCTCGGCCGAGATGCTGGAACAAACAGGTGGGCTTGATGCCGTTATCGCTCCGATCGGCGGCGGCGGTATGGTGTCGGGCACGTGCCTGACAGTATCAAATCTGGCCCCTGACACCGCGATCTATGCCGCGGAACCTCAGCAGGCTGATGACGCATACCGATCTTTCAAAGCCGGTCGGATCATCGCCGACGACGCACCCAAGACGGTGGCCGATGGCCTTCTGGTTCCGCTCAAGGAAAACACCTGGCACTTCGTGTCGCGGAACGTTGCCGACATCTTCACGGCCTCCGAAGACGAAATCGTGGCGGCCATGAAACTGGCCTGGAAACACCTGCGACTGGTGATTGAGCCATCTTCGGCCGTTCCGTTGGCAACCATTCTCAACAACCCCGAGGTTTTTCGAGGCAAACGCGTCGGCGTGATCCTGACCGGCGGCAATGTGGATTTGGACAAGCTGCCCTGGCTGGCCGGGCAAGGAGGAGAAGGATGAACAGACCCGTGAACATCGATCAATTGGACGTCGGCTTCGACATCCCCGCAGCAATCGGCATGGATGAAAGCGAAATCCAGACTCCTTGCCTGATACTGGACCTCGACGCGCTGGAGCGGAACATCCGCAAGATGGGCGACTACGCCAAAGCGCATGGTATGCGCCATCGGGTGCATGGCAAGATGCACAAGTCTGTGGACGTCGCGCGCCTGCAGGAAAAACTGGGCGGCGCAGTTGGCGTGTGCTGTCAAAAGGTCTCGGAGGCCGAGGTTTTTGCGCGTGGCGGGATCAAGGACATCCTTGTGTCAAACCAGGTGCGCGATCCGGCCAAAATTGACCGCTTGGCTCGGCTGCCGAAGCTGGGCGCGCGAACGCTGGTCTGCGTTGACGACATCGAGAATGTGCCCGAGCTGTCCTCTGCGGCGCAGACCCATGGAACGCAGCTGGAGATCCTGGTCGAGATCGATTGCGGCGCGGGGCGCTGTGGGGTGACTAGCACGGCTGATGTCGTCGACATTGCCCGCGCTGTCGAGGCGGCACCGAACCTGAAGTTCACCGGCCTCCAAGCCTATCAGGGCGCGATGCAACATCTCGACAGCTATGACGCGCGAAAGGAAAAACTGGATGCAGCAATCGCCATGGTGCGGGACGCTGTCGACGGGTTGAAGGCGGACGGGATTGAGTGCGAACTGGTCTCGGGCGGCGGGACGGGATCATATTATTTCGAAAGCAATTCGGGCGTTTACAACGAATTGCAGTGCGGGTCCTACGCATTCATGGATGCCGACTATGGGCGGATTCTGGACCGGAATGGCCAAAGGATCGATCGGGGCGAATGGGAAAACGCCTTGTTCATACTCACCAGCGTCATGAGCCATGCCAAACCGGACAAGGCGATCTGTGACGCAGGGCTCAAGGCACAGTCGATCGACAGCGGTTTGCCGGTGATTTTTGGCCGCGATGATGTCGAATACCTGAAATGTTCGGACGAACACGGTGTGATCGGCGACCCCAACGGCGTGTTGCGGGTGAACGACAAGTTGCGTCTGGTCCCCGGGCACTGCGATCCGACCTGCAACGTGCACGACTGGTATGTTGGCGTGCGCAACGGAAGGGTCGAGACCCTGTGGCCGGTCTCTGCTCGCGGCAAGGCGTTTTGATCATGAGGGACGAGATGAACGCTGAAACCAATCTGATACAGATCGTTGGCGAAGACCTCTGCAAGCAGCTGGTCAACCGCAAGCTGGCGTTTGACGCAATTCAAGACGTGTTCTCAGCGATGGCACGCGACGGAGCGCGCAACTTCCCCGTCATCCGCGAAGGGCTGGGTCATGCCGGCGCCGTATATGGGTTCAAATCCGGCTTTGACGCCGAAGCGCTGGTTCTGGGCGTCAAATCTGGCGGCTATTGGCCGGGTAACGCCGATCGCGGGCTGACCAACCACCAATCCACCGTTATCCTGTTCGATCCCGATACCGGACAGCCTTCCGCGCTGGTCGGTGGAAACTATCTTACGGCTATCCGCACGGCTGCGTCCTCTGCAGTGTCGATCGCGCACCTGGCCCGTAAGGACGCCAAGGTGCTTGGCATGGTCGGCGCGGGCCATCAATCGGCCTTTCAGTTGCGCGCCGCCGCCGAGCAGCGCGACTTTGAAAAGGTGGTGGCATGGAATCCCCATCCCGAAATGCTTCCGAAACTGGCCGCTGTCGCGCAGGACATCGGGCTGGATTTCGAATCCGTCTCGCAGCGGGAACTGGGGGCACAGGCCGACGTTATCATCACGATCACATCGGCGTTCGAACCGTTGTTGATGCGGGACTGGATCAATCCCGGAACGCATCTGGCCTGCATGGGCACCGACACGAAGGGCAAGATGGAAGTCGACCCCGAACTGGTTGCTTCGGCTCAGGTCTTCACCGACGAGGTTGCCCAGTCCGTCACCATCGGTGAGGCGCAACATGCCGTGGCTTCGGGCGCGCTGGATCCTGACGCCATCACGCCGATTGGAGCGGTGATCAATGGCGATCATCTCGGCCGGACAAAGGTTGATCAGATCACCCTGTTCGATGGGACCGGGGTCGGGTTGCAGGACCTGGCCGTGGCATCCGTGGCCGCGCGGCTGGCTTCCGAGGTCGGTTTGGCGAGTACTGTACGCCTTTGAAACAAAACGCGCGGCCCATTCGGCCGCGCGATCTTAGAAATTGGTTATGGTCGTTTCCGGCCGCCGTATTGACGGATCAGCCGCGGATCACCTTGGCGAACTGGTCGAAAATCGGTTCGTTGGCGCAGATGACTTCCCCGTCGGACAGAATGCTGCCTTCGGGGTTCAACGGTTGAACGAACCCACCCGCCTCTTTCACGATGATGATGCCAGCGGCCAGATCCCAGGCGTTCAGGCGACGCTCCCAGAAGCCTTCGTAGCGGCCAGCGGCAACATAGGCCATATCCAGCGCAGCTGCACCCCAGCGGCGCACACCCGCGCAGGCAGGCATCAGACGGGCCAGGTCCTGCAACGTGGCAGGCAGGTCCGAGCGGCCACCAAACGGCAAACCGGTCGAGAAGATCGATTCGATCATCCGGCTGCGGCTCGACACGCGGATACGCATGTCGTTCATCCAGGCACCCTCGCCCTTTTCGGCAAAGAACATTTCGTCCTTCGCGGGATCGTAGATGACGCCCGCGACGATCTTGCCCTTGTGTTCAAGTGCTATCGAAACCGCCCAATGTGGCAGGCCGTGCAGGAAATTGGTCGTCCCGTCCAAAGGATCAACGATCCAACGCCGGGTCGGGTCTTCGCCCTCGATCACACCACCTTCTTCAGCCAGCCAACCGTAGGTGGGTCGCGCGCCCAGCAGTTCTTCTTTCAGAATGCTCTCGGCTGCAATGTCGGCCTTCGAGACGAAATCGCCCGCGCCCTTCATCGACACCTGCAGGTTCTCGACTTCGCGAAAGTCTTTTACCAGCGATCGGCCCGCTTTGCGCGCTGCCTTGATCATGATGTTGAGATTTGCACTGCCAACCATAGTTCCGAGGCTCCTGTCCGGTCAAACCGCGCGTATACTGGCGCAACGCCCCCTTGCCAAGAGGAATGATGCGCATAGCAGCATGCCGTTTCCCGCGTGGCCAAAACCTTATTGCTGCTGCAGCTTGCGCGCCTCTAGGCTGGCCAGCTTGACCAATTCCTGCACAAAAGGTTTTTCCATGTCCTCGGTGCGAACTGCGGCATAAAGCCGACGCGTGATGCCATCCTTGGTCAGCGGGCGGGTCACATAGTCCGAGTTGTACTTGACCTCGCGCACCACCCAGTCGGGCAGAACGGATATTCCACGGTTTGACGCCACAAGCAGCAGGATCACGGCGGTCAACTCAACTTGCCGGATCGCAGCAGGCTCAACGCGGGCCGGGATGAGAAGCTGGCTGAAGATATCAAGCCTCGTGCGTTCGACCGGATAGGTGATCAGCGTTTGACCGCGAAAATCCTCGGCCTCAATATACGGTTTTTCTGCCAACGGATGGGTCGAGGCCGCAACGAAAACGGGGTTGTAGTCGAACAGTTCGATGAACTCGACGCCCAGCAGGTCTTCGGGGTCCGAGGAGACGACCAGATCGACCTCTTCCTTCTGCAGCGCGGGCAGCGCGTCAAAGGCCAGACCCGGCCGGATATCGACATCCACATCCGGCCAAGACTTGCGGAAGGCCTCGAGCACCGGGAACAGCCATTCAAAACAGGCGTGGCATTCGATCGCGATGTGCATCCGCCCCGTGCGCCCGTCGCGCAGCGAGGAAAACTCCTCCTGCATCGCTTCGACCTGCGGCAGAATCTGCTCGGCCAGACGCAGAAGGCGCAGCCCAGCGGCCGACAATTTCATCGGTTTCGACCGGCGCAGGAACAGCTCGACGCCGGCCTGATCCTCCAGCCCTTTGATCTGATGACTGAGCGCCGACTGCGTGATGTTCAGTTGATCCGCCGCACGGGCCAACCCACCACATTCATGGATGGCTTTGATCGTGCGCAGGTGTCGAAATTCGATATGCATCTTTCGCGTCGTTCATGTTGTTCTTGAATAATATGAGTTTGTCTCACAAAGAACTCCATGGCACAAGAGCCGCAACACAACCTGCGAGACTGCCATGACCCAGCCCGAGATTTCCTTCGAATTCTTTCCGCCTCAGACGCTCGAAGCGTCGTTTCGCCTGTGGGATACGGTCCAGACACTGGCGCCACTGGCACCCCGTTTTGTCTCGGTCACATATGGAGCGGGGGGCACCACCCGTGAATTGACCCGCGATGCGGTGGCGACGTTGCACAAATCCTCGGGATTGAAAGTCGCGGCCCATCTTACATGTGTCGACGCTTCACGCAGCGAGACCTTGGCCATAGCCGACAGCTTTGCCGCGGCCGGCGTCACTGACATCGTTGCGTTGCGCGGCGACCCACCCAAGGGGCAGGAACGGTTCGTCCCGCATCCCGACGGGTTCGCCCACTCGGTCGAATTGATCGCAGCACTGGCGGAAACGGGCAGTTTCACCATCCGCGTCGGTGCCTATCCCGACATTCACCCCGAAGCGCCGCATGCAAAGGCTGACATTGACTGGTTGAAAGCCAAGCTGGACGCCGGCGCAGACGAGGCTTTGACGCAATTCTTCTTCGAAGCCGAAACCTTTTTGCGCTTTCGCGATGCCTGCGCCAAGGCCGGGATCGACAAGCCGATCGTGCCGGGCATCCTGCCGATCGAGAACTGGGCCGGTGCCAAGAAATTTGCCAAACGCTGTGGCGCGCAGGTGCCGGACTGGGTCGATCAGGCTTTTGACAAAGCAATCCGTGACAACCGGCACGACCTGTTGGCCACCGCGCTATGCACCGAGCTGTGTTCGGACCTGATCGACGAAGGCGTGGACAAGCTGCATTTTTATACGCTGAACCGCCCCGAACTGACCCGCGATGTGTGTTTTGCCCTTGGGATCACGCCCAAAGCCGATCTACAAAACGTCGCCTGACTGTTCCTTGCATTTGCACAGGCCAAAGGGGGATTGCCACCTGCGGCCCGTTGCAAGGTGCGAACAATTCCCCCTGCAACGGCGCACTGTCCCCGCCAAGCCTACCAATTCACTGGATAATTTGACAGAAACTCAAGGCTCCGGAAAATAGGAGCCAGTTGTTTTATCGAGTGATTTTGGTATGGAGCCAGTCGAGAAAATTCAGGCTCGCGTAGAAGCACTGCACGTCTTGGGCCTTGATCAGACCGCCACCGCATCGGACATCCGGAATGCGTGGCGTGACATCGCCTTTCATGCACATCCCGACCATACAGGCGGCGACTGCAATCAGTTTGCGCGGGCGAAGTCGGCCTATGACTATCTGCGCAAAAACGGGTTGGCAGGCAAAGGCGCCGGGCCGGCCCAACCGCGACGCCCGAAACTCAGAAAGCGTATCATAGAGCTGGACGAGAAGGATATTTCCGCCTGCCTGAAACTGCTCGATCCAAGTCGCGCCCTATCCTTTGGCGAGACCAGCGCGGAAGATTGCCCGCTATCGGCGCGCAATTCGGACCATGTACCAGAGGCGATCGGATGCTATGGCCGCGACCTGACCTATTTTGTTGCGACGCCGGTTTGCGAAGGTGAAAACCGCGTTGCCCTGCCGACATCCGTTCTGGCCGGCTTTCGGACCGTCGAAACCGAAATACTGTCCTTCCAGGCCAAGAATGGCGGAGCGGGCGAGGTCGTTGTTCCCGACACCATTCGAGAACGCAAGTTTCCCGGGGCGCGCAGCGTCAGGATCCGGTTCGAGGCGGATCAGGCCACTCGGGAACAGTTCTGGCAGGCTTGTTGAAAACCCAGCATTGAAAAAGGCCCGGCGGGTCTGCCGGGCCTGCAACGCGCGTCACGTCAGTTCGCGATCGGGCCTTCGGACGTGAATTTCGGGATCACGTTGGTCGAGGCGTCATTGCCTTCGAGCCCAGGCCAGTTTCCCTCAGCAAGGTTGATGTTGCCCGGGACGTCTTCTTCCCAGAATCCGACCACGACATCGGTGATGTTCAGGTACAGCTTGTCATCAACGATCCGCCACAGGTTGGGGTTGCCGGGAACCTTGCCACCCTTGGACACGCCATAGGCGCAATGGCCATCATATTGCGGCGCATAGAACGCGGGGTTTTCAAGGAACTTCGCGCGGTTTTCTTCGCTCGCGAAAGCCCAGGTCGCCCCGTTGTATTCCGCAGTGATGTCCGACCGTCCGCGCACGCCTTCGGGCTGCGACTGTCCGATCGGTGATTGAGCAAGCCCACGGTAGGCCACCACATCATATCCGGACACGGCGAAGCCGGTCCCATCGACATATTGCGGGCCGGCAAAGGCGGGCACGGCCAACGCCATTGCAGCAGCAAAGGTCAGAGCAAATCTGTTCATGTTTCATGTCCTCGTGTCTTGACGGGTTGCAGGGCCAGAGTGGCTGTCTGCTGAGACAATAAGCAATTCCCTCCGTCGGCGAAGACCCGTTAACGCCGCTGTGACCATTGACGAGCAAACGTGAGCAGTCTTGCCGCAATTGTTACAGAACAGCCGCCACGTCGGGGGTTGGCGTTCTTGTTCTGCAACACTAACTCTTGTCGGGCCGGGCGCGGCTCGGCTCTGGGACGAAAGGCAGAAGATGAGCGACACCACCACATACACCCCACCAAAAGTCTGGACATGGGATAGTGAAAGCGGAGGGCGTTTCGCGAGTATCAATCGCCCCATCGCAGGGGCGACCCATGACAAGGAATTGCCCGTCGGCAAACATCCCTTGCAGTTGTATTCGCTTGCAACGCCCAACGGGGTGAAAGTGACGGTCATGCTGGAAGAGCTTTTGGCCCTGGGTCACGCGGGCGCGGAATATGATGCATGGCTGATCAATATCGGTGACGGCGATCAGTTCGGCTCGGATTTTGTCGCGATCAACCCGAACTCGAAAATCCCCGCTCTAATGGACCGATCGGGTGAAACACCGATACGGGTGTTTGAAAGCGGCTCCATCCTTGTCCATCTGGCCGAAAAATTCGGTGCATTCCTGCCCGAAGCCGGTCCCGAGCGCACCGAAGTGATGAACTGGCTTTTCTGGCAGATGGGCAGCGCGCCTTATCTGGGTGGTGGGTTCGGGCATTTCTACGCTTATGCGCCAGAGAAATGGGAATACCCGATCAACCGCTTTGCAATGGAAACCAAACGCCAGCTGGATGTTCTGGACCGCGAGCTTGCGGACAAAACCTATATCGCCGGCGCGGACTACTCGATCGCTGATATGGCAATCTGGCCATGGTATGGGCAACTGGTTCTGTGTCGTTTGTACGACGCGGCCGAGTTCCTTGATGTGACGTCCTACAAGAACGTCATGCGATGGGCGCAAGAGATTGACGCGCGGCCAGCCGTGAAGCGGGGCCGCATGGTCAACCGCGCATTCGGAGAGTTGCACACCCAACTGCGCGAACGGCATGACGCAAGCGACTTCGAAACCCGTACGCAGGACAAGCTGGAAACAGCTGCCGAATAACTCTGTTCATTTGGCGCGGGGAGCAAACCATCCCTGCGCCGAAACCTCGACTTCACTTCAAGATTGGGGGACTGTCCGGGTCGCTTCCGGGCGCTGGTCGGGACCCGGAGGCGCGCACAGGCTCGGGGATATCAAATCGCAGGCCCACTTTCGCCAATGCTGCGGCGGCAGGATCGCTGGCCGCGAAAAAACCGACATCCAAGGCACCAGCCTCAATCCCCGAGAATGTCAGAGCTTCGGACACCGCCTTGGCCAAGGCCGTCTGGGCACCGGGCACCGCGTCCACGAAACCAAGAAGATGACCCTGCCCGCCGCCCTCGGCGCGGGTTCCGGCGAGATATGCGGCGGAGGCCAGACCTGAAGCTGTGGCCAGTTTGGTGTCCAGCGCCGTCAGCAAAATGTCGGGCAACCCCGCGGGCGGAAGGAACTCCGTCAGACGGGATTGCACTTCTTGCGGAGCATGGCTGAGGGTTTCAGCAAGCCAGGCCAACGCTTCGGCAGGGATGAGCATCGACGACGGCGCCACCTCGAGGTTCAGCCCCAAGCCGATGCCCTGCCCTGCAAGCATCCCCGCCAGAACACGTCCGGACAGAGCGGCATAAGGGGCAGGACGGCCCGCAAACTGCGCCAGTCGGTCTTCGCGGTCAAAGGCCAGCACAAACCGACCATCAGCCACGTCAAACAGCTCGGGCGAGATGTTTTCGTCTCGCGCCTCTTCGGTCAGCAACAGAAACAGTTCGTTGTCCGCGAGCCGTTCGAAAAACCTCAGCCGCGCGGCATCGTTCTGAGGGTCGGCCTCCATCTGGGCATGCGCAATGTCCAGCGCGGTCGTGTCAGTCATCCATCACCTCTTTGACCCGGGCACGCAGCACCGGCAACAGGTCCGTTTCGAACCAGGGATTTTTCTTCAGCCATGCCGTATTGCGCCATGACGGATGAGGCAAGGCAAATACCCGCGGCGCATGCTGTTGCCAATTGCGCACCGTATCGGTCACCGAAGCTTGTGCGCCCAGATGGAATTTATGCGCGTGGCCACCGACAAGGATGGTCAACGGAACATCGCCAAGTTCACTCATCACCCTGTGATGCCAGGTCTTCTTGCAGATCGCCGGCGGCGGCAAGTCCGCCTTTCGCGCATCGTACCCCGGAAAACAAAACGCCATCGGAACGATCGAAACCCGCGCCTGATCGTAGAATTGTTCTTCCTCCAACCCCAGCCAATCCCGCAGCCGGTCGCCTGAGGGGTCGGTGAACGGTCGGCCGCTCTCATGGACCCGTGCCCCGGGTGCCTGCCCTGCAATCAGGATGCGCGCACCGGGGCGGAACCACACCACCGGGCGCGGCTGATGCGCGGTCGCAGTCGCAGCGAAGCGGTCGGCGCACAGCCGGCACGATCTGATTTCTTCCGCAAGTGGCTTCACTGATCTCCAGCCCTTTGGCGCTTGTTGCAATCCTAGGATGGATCATAGTCGTTCCCGCAAACCGATCCAGTTGTCGGCTCTATGCGTCACAACTGTGGTCAGGCGTATCGAACGCGCATTGAACATTTGTTTCATATTTCGACATAATGTGGCCAACATGGAGCGGTAGAACACCCGGCCGTCAGCCAGCCACCGGTGGCCGCACCCAAAGCAAAAACATGAGCAGGCAGTGAATGCTTGAGTTCGAGAATGTCAGCAAGTCCTTTTGGACCGGGACTCGCCGCAAGGTGATCCTGGACAGGGTCTCGTTCCGGGTCGAGCTGGGAAAATCACTTGGCGTTCTGGCCCCGAACGGCACCGGAAAAACCACGCTTATCAACATGATGGCCGGCCTCGAAAAGCCCGACGAAGGCGTGATCCGCCGAGAGTGCCGGGTGTCTTTCCCCATGGGCTTTGCCGGCGGCGTTTCCAAGAAGATGTCCGCGCTCGAGAATGCCCGTTACATCGCCAAGATTTATGGAATGGACCCCGACTATGTCGAGGCTTACTGCAGCTGGATGTGCGACTTGGGCGAGTATTTCAACCAACCCTTGGCGACATACTCAGCCGGCATGCGCGCCCGTTTCACCTTTTCGTTGATGCTGGCCCTGGATTTCGACATGTACCTGATCGACGAAGGCATGCCTGCCACCACCGATGTCGAATTCAACAAAAAAGCGGGTTCAATCCTGCAGGAACGCTTGCGAACCACGACTTTGGTGATTGTGTCACACAATCCCAAAACCCTCGAAAAATTCGCCCGCCAGGCCGCCGTGCTTGTGGATGGGCAGCTTCATATGTTTGACTCCTTGGAAGAGGCGACGCAGCTATATGACTACCAAACCCAAGGTTAAAAAATACGACCCGAACCATGCCTCGCAGGCCGAAGGCACGGTTGAGGCGCGTGCCGAGGCGATTTCGCGCATCAGAAAAGCAACTCAACCGGCCGAGCAAGCCCCGGCCGGAACTGAACTGGATGCCATCAAGAAAGAAGGGCTGACCGGTCGTCAGCTGCGCATAGCCCGACGCCTGGCGCAGAAACACGGTCTGGCTGCGACGTCGGACTACGATGCCGTGCGTCTGCTACGAAAAAAGGGGATCGATCCGTTTCCGCGCTCCAACCTTCTGGATTTTGCGGCGGGTTCTTCCGATACCGCGGATGCGGAAGACCAGCCAAAAGACAAGGTCACGATCCAGCTGCCGCAAACGGTGAAAGAAAAGCAACAGACCCTTCCCGGCCCCGAATGGAGCCCGGCACAGCGGCGCGAATTCGAAATCGGCCAGATTCAGAAGGATATCGCCCGTCGGCGCAGACGAAAGCTGTTTGGTCTGTTTGCCCGTCTATTCGCCTTTGTTCTGCTGCCCACGATTATTGTCGGCTATTACTTCTATCGCATAGCCACTCCGATGTACGCCAGCGAGTCCGCGTTTTCCATTCTACAGGCAGATGGTGGCGCTGGTGAGATCGGCGGGCTTTTGGCCGGGACGCAATACGCCACCACGCAGGACTCGGTCGCGACCCAGGAGTTCCTTGAATCCAAGGATGCGCTCAACCGTCTGGAACGGGACACTGGTTTTGCCGAGATTTTCAAGCAGGACTGGATAGATCCGATTCAAAGACTGCCTCAGGACGCCACGCTGGAAGAGGCGTTCAAACTGTACAAGCGCATGGTCACAATCGGCTATGACCCCAGCGACGGCATCATCCGGATGGAGGTAGCAGCACCCGACCCGGACACTGCCGTCGACCTGTCAAATCTGCTGATCTCCTACGCCGAAGAAAAGATCAACGGCCTCACCGAGCTGAAGCGCGAAGATCAGATGCGGGACGCTCTGCAGTCCTTCGAGGACGCTCAGGAAGAACGGCGCAAAGCCCAGGAAGCGCTGATCGAACTGCAACTGCAGGGTGCCGTTCTGGACCCCGAAAACGTGATTGCCGGGCTGCGCGCCCGCATCAACGAGATCGAGATACAGCTTCAAGACAAGGAATTGGAACTGGCAGCGTTGCTGGACAACCTTCGGCCGAACAAAGCCAAGGTCGACGGCGTCCAAGCCGACATCAACCGGCTTGAGGCCGTGCTCGAAGAGCTCAATGCCGAGATGCTGGACGCCTCCGCCGGCGAAAACTCGCTGGCGCGGTTGAGCGTTCGGATCCAGATGGCACAGGCCGATCTGGCCGCACGGGACATGATGCTGCAATCGGCCATGCAGCAAATGGAAACCGCCCGGACCGAGGCCAACCGCAAGGTTCGATACCTCACCGTTTCCGTGAACCCGGTCGCCAGTCAGGAGCCCACCTATCCGCGAAAGTTCGAAAATACGATTTTGGCTTTCCTGTTGTTTGCTGGTATCTACCTGATGATTTCGCTGACTACGTCAGTCCTTCGTGAACAGGTATCCTCGTAGAGCTCATGAAACATGTAAAAATAGCCAACGTCACCGTTGGCAACGACCTTCCGCTGACCATCATCGCGGGCCCTTGCCAGCTTGAAACGGCGGATCACGCACAGATGATCGCGGGAAGGATGAAAGAAGCCTGTGAAGCCGCGGGGGCACAGTATGTGTTCAAGGCCTCATATGACAAAGCCAACCGTACGTCCCTGTCCGGGAAACGCGGCATGGGGATCGAGGCTGGACTGAAGGTGTTGGATGACATTCGCAAAACGATGGGTATTCCGGTCCTGACGGATGTCCACACCGAAGCGCAATGTGCCATCGCGGCCGAGGCGGTGGATATTCTGCAAATCCCGGCCTTCCTGTGCCGCCAGACAGACATGCTGCTGGCAGCCGGAGAAACAGGCAAGGCCGTCAACGTCAAGAAGGGTCAGTTCCTGGCCCCCTGGGAAATGCCGAACATCGTCGAAAAGATCGAAAGCACGGGCAACCACAACATCCTGCTGACCGAGCGCGGAACCTCGTTTGGCTACAATACGCTTGTCGCCGACATGCGATCGCTGCCGCAAATGGCGCAAACCGGGTATCCGGTTGTCATGGATGCAACCCATTCCGTTCAGCAGCCCGGTGGCCGAGGCGGCTCGTCCGGCGGACAGCGGGAATTTGCACCGGTAATGGCCCGCGCGGCCGTGGCCTTGGGCGTTGGTGCCGTGTTCATTGAAACGCATCAGGATCCGGACACGGCGCCGTCTGACGGGCCGAATATGATCCCGTTGGACCAGATGGGCCAACTGATTGACACATTGATGCGTTTCGATGCCCTGGCCAAGGCCAACCCAGTTCAGATTTAACGATCGAGATTTTCCATGACCAAACCAATCCCCGAGGTGACCCCGAACACCTGGAGCTTTCTGCGCGATGCGATGATCAAACCCACCGGGTTTCGTGAATATGATGCCCGCTGGAAATACCCTGACGAGATCAACCTGCCGGGGATGACGGCTCTTGGTCTTGGTTTGGGAACTCAGATGCACAAGCGTGGGATCGAGCCGGTAATCGCGGTCGGCAACGACTACCGCGACTATTCTCTGGCGATCAAGAATGCGTTGATTCTGGGCCTCATGCAGGCCGGTATCCAGGTCAAGGATATTGGCCCGGCGCTGAGCCCGATGGCGTATTTCGCCCAATTCCATCTGGATGTTCCTGCGGTCGCCATGGTGACGGCCAGCCACAACCCCAACGGTTGGACCGGGGTCAAGATGGGTTTTGACCGCCCTCTGACCCACGGCCCTGACGAAATGGCCGAGCTGCGCGACATCGTGCTGAACGGCGAAGGCGTGGCGCGCCCCGGCGGGTCCTATGAATTCGTGGACGGAGTGAAAGAGGCCTATATCAACGATCTGGTCGGTGATTTCAAAATGTCACGCCCCCTCAAGGTGGTCTGCGCGACGGGGAACGGCACCGCATCTGCCTTTGCCCCCGAGATCTTTGAGCGGATCGGGGTTGAGGTCGTACCCAGCCACAACCGGTTGGATTACACCTTCCCCAACTACAACCCGAACCCCGAAGCGATGGAGATGTTGCACGACATGGCTGACGCCGTCAAAGCCAGCGGGGCGGACCTGGCGCTTGGGTTTGACGGAGACGGCGATCGCTGCGGTGTGGTCGATGACGAGGGCGAGGAGATCTTTGCCGACAAGGTCGGTGTCATCATGGCCCGCGATTTGGCCAAGCTGCATCCCGGCGCGACCTTCGTGGCCGACGTTAAATCGACCGGCCTGTTTGCAAGCGATCCCGAACTGCAGGCCCATGGCGTCAAGGCGGATTACTGGAAAACCGGCCACAGCCACATGAAACGGCGCGTGAAGGAAATCGGCGCGTTGGCCGGGTTCGAAAAGTCGGGCCATTACTTTCTGGCCGAGCCAATCGGGCGTGGATACGACTGCGGAATGCGGGTCGCGGTGGAAATCTGCAAACTGATGGACCGCAATCCGGGACAGAGCATGTCCGATCTGCGTCGCGCCCTGCCCAAGACATGGTCGACCCCGACCATGTCGCCCTATGCTGCCGATACCGAAAAATATGACATTCTCGCCCGCTTGGTGGACAAGCTCGTTGCCAAGGCAGAGGCGGGTGAAACATTGGCCGGTCGGCCGATCAAGGAAGTCGTGACGGTCAATGGTGCCCGCGTCATCCTCGACAATGGCAGTTGGGGCCTGGTCCGGGCATCTTCGAACACCCCCAACCTAGTGGTGGTCTGCGAAAGCAGCGAGAGCGAAGATGAGATGCGGGCAATTTTCGCCGATATCGATGCCGTGATCCGCACCGAACCGGGTGTGGGCGACTACGACCAGACGATCTGAGCAAAAAAAGGGGCGCTGAGGCGCCCCTTTCTCAATCCCGTCCGAGCAGTTTCAGCAAGCCCTTTTTGGCCTCATCTTCAAGCTTTTGCTTCAGTGCATCTTCGACCTGTTCGCTGTCGGAGATGGTTGTATTCAACTCCTCTCCGGCCTTCTTCAGCGCCTTGTCCTTCGCGTCCTGCTCCAGTTCCTTGAGCTTCTCTTCCGTCGCAGCTTCAATCACCTTGCTCAGGTCGGGCTTGATCGACGGATCACTCCACGGCCCCTTGATCCGCACAGGCACGGCAATGCCATTGCCCCCGTTTGCCCGCAGCGCGACCGGTGTAAACACATAGTCGATATCGCGCGCACCCAGCCCTACACGGCCCGAGCCATCGGCACGGAAATTGTCAAGCTGCATCAGAAGATCGTTGTTCGTCAGGTTGCCGTCCTGAATCGTGTAGGTGGCAGTCAGGCTGTTGAAGACGGTGGTTCCTCCACTGCCTTCGCCGCGCCCCATCAGACGATCCAGATCAAACCCGGAGATCACCCCCTTGCCGACGTCCAGGCTGCCCTTGCCGCTGAGCGAGCGCATGATCTGCGCTTCGGTTTGCCCCACGCCCAGGAATTGTAATGTTCCGGACGCAGTACCGGACAGACGTTCGACACCGCCCAATGTGGTCAAAGCCTGCTTGAGGTCGATACCGGTGGCGGTCAGGTTGCCCCCGACCGACAGTCCGTTTCTGTTGTTGGCAACGACTTCTCCGGTCAGCTTTCCGGAAAACAGCGTGGCCGGTTCCATTTTCAGAACCGCGCGCGACCGATCCAGGCTGAGGCTTAGATCGCTGGGGCCAAAGGTCATATCCGGAATAGCGATCGAATTGGCTTTCAACCGGATCGTTCCATTTGCCAACGAAAGGGGTGACGCGTCGATCGGCGCCTGGGACCAGCCTTCGGGCGCCTGTTTGCCTCCTCCGCCCGTGCCGCCGCCGCTGCTGGGCGCGCTGCCGGCTGTTGCCTGCGTCAGGTCAAGGTCACCAGTACTCAGCCGCGCAGTAATCTTCGGTGGGCTTGCGATAACGATATCGGCGGCACCGTCAAAACTGTTCTGATCCAGAACGGCCCGCATATCCCGCAAGGAAATGCGCCCATCCTTGGTGTAGGTCATATGGCCGGACACATCCGCGACCCGTCCAAGTCCCATGGGGACTGACACCCCACCCTGACCAAAAGCGGCCAGCATCGCGTCGGTGTTTGTGGTCCGGACATGAGTTTTTCCGTCCATTTCACCGGCCAAGTTGACGCGCCCGTCAAAGCTGATCTCTCCGCCCGGCGCTGTCAGGCCAAGAACCAATGGCGTCACCGCACCACTGGAGAAGGCAGGTAAATCAGGAATTTCCAGATCAACCTCAACCGCGCCACCGGGCACCGGCATTGATGCACTCATCTTCATCGGCGCAGTGACATCGGGCCAACTGGCCTTCAGATCGACCCCGGAAAAATCCATCTGAGGGACACCGTTTTCCACATAAACCAGACGCGCGTTGCTGAGCTCCAGTTGGTCAAGGGTCACGGTTCCGGTCTCGGTCGGTGCCGCAGAGTTGGGTGCGGGCGCATCTGCATTGCCAGAGCCCGTGTTTGACGCCCCGGTTTGCGACGCCGACATTTCCCAGTTGCCCCGCCCTTGTGACAGCTCCAGCCGCAAGACGGGATCTTCGGCCACGACGCGCCGGATACGCACATCCCCCGCCAACAGCGCTGATGCGTCCACGCCAACTGCCAGGCTTTGCGCGCTCAGCATCGGTTCTGAGCTGGCCCAAGGCGCGTTCCCAAACGTAACCGGCCCGGTTTCCATTCCCAGAACCGGCCAAAAGGACAGGCGGACATCACCGGACAACGTCAGTTCACGTCCGGTCTGCGCCTTGACCTGTTCGGCGAGGATTTTGCCCAGCTTGTCGCCGGGCATCAAAAGAAACGCCCCGATCACCAGCCCCGCGACCGCAACCAGAATGAATAGAATGCGTATCAGCCACTTCATGATTTGCTCTCTGCCTTGCCGGCTTTTTGCCTCAGCTTCGATGTTCCTCGCGTGCGAAGGATTTGCAAGGGGAAGATTTCCCCACTATATGCCGCGCAATGAGCACCAACCCGCCAAACCTACGCCCCGATCTGGCACCCGCAGCCCGGATCACCGACGCACCGCGCAGCGGCCAACCCACCATCGGAATGGTGTCCTTGGGATGTCCCAAGGCACTGGTCGACAGCGAGCGCATCCTGACGCGCCTACGCGCCGAAGGATACGGGATCTCGCCCGACTATTCAGGTGCGGATGCCGTGATCGTGAACACCTGCGGGTTTCTCGACAGCGCCAAGGCCGAAAGCCTCGAAGCAATCGGCGAGGCGCTGGTGGAGAATGGCAAGGTCATCGTGACCGGGTGCCTGGGTGCCGAGCCGGACTACATCCGCGAACATCACCCCCGTATCCTGGCCGTGACCGGGCCGCACCAGTATGAACAGGTGCTGGATGCCGTTCACGCCGCCGTTCCGCCTGATCCCAATCCGTATGTGGATCTGTTGCCGGCTTCGGGCGTGAAGCTGACCCCGCGCCACTACAGCTATCTCAAGATATCCGAGGGCTGTAATCACAAGTGCAAGTTCTGCATCATCCCGGATATGCGCGGAAA
This sequence comes from Ruegeria sp. BC2, assembly GCF_056539245.1. Lineage (NCBI taxonomy): Bacteria > Pseudomonadati > Pseudomonadota > Alphaproteobacteria > Rhodobacterales > Roseobacteraceae > Ruegeria > Ruegeria sp. BC2. The sequence continues at coordinate 318,130 of NZ_JBQFUQ010000001.1, read as the reverse complement.
ACTGGCCAGCCGACCGGCCCACGCCGTTCTGCGCGAGGCTGAAAAACTGGTCGACAGCGGTGTGCGCGAATTGCTGGTGATTAGCCAGGACACCTCGGCCTTTGGCTTGGATCGAAAATACGATGTGAACCCCTGGAAAGACCGGGAGGTGCGCAGCCACATTACCGATCTGGCCCGCGAACTGGGTCAACTGGATGCGTGGATACGACTGCACTACGTCTACCCCTATCCACATGTGCGCGAGTTGATCCCGCTGATGGCGGATGCAGGCAGCAACCTTTTGCCCTACCTGGACATCCCGTTCCAACACGCGCATCCGGACGTTCTGAAACGAATGGCGCGCCCCGCTGCCGGCGCCAAGACACTGGACGAGATCGCCGCCTGGCGCGCGATCTGCCCCGACATCACGCTGCGATCGACCTTCATTGTCGGCTACCCCGGGGAGACCGAGGCCGAGTTCCAGACCCTGCTGGTTTGGATGGACGAGGCGCAGTTGGACCGCGTCGGGTGCTTCCAATACGAAAACGTTGAAGGGGCCCGCTCGAACGACTTGCCGGATCACGTCCCGGATGAGATCAAGCAAGAGCGCTGGGAGCGTTTCATGCAAAAGGCCCAGGCGATTTCCGAAGCCAAACTGGCGTCGAAAGTTGGTCAGAGAATCCAAGTGATCGTGGATGAGGTGGATGCCGAAGCCGCCACCTGCCGCACCAAGTCAGACGCGCCCGAGATCGACGGCAACCTGTTCATCGACGACGGTCACGAAAACCTGAAACCCGGTGACATCGTCCTTGTTCAGGTCGACGAGGCTGGTGAATACGATCTGTGGGGGAAGCTGGTGCGCTGAACCGCCATCCGGCGGACGAAGGCAGACGGCCCCCAAATCGGGACCATCTGCAAAAAGCTTATTGAGTGACCGGGTTACACACGGTCTGGCCGGCCTCGGTGGTGGCCAGTTCATAGCCTGCCGAACAGCTGGGCGAGCCATATTTGTCATAGCTTGGCTGAACGTAAACCGGGGTGGGCTCTTCCTGCTGCGAGCAAGCAGTCAGGATCAAAACAAAGGCGCCGGCGGCAGCGAATTTCAGTTTCATGTCCATCAATCCTTTAATACTTTTCTGATATTGCCCAACTTTTCGGGGCCAGGCTAAGGATACGGGCAGTTCGGCTTTCTGGCAACAGATACGGTCACATCCGTGTGATCAGAGGCGAATCCACGCTTGCACCGCGACGTGCCACCGCCGGACCGGGACGCGCGAACTACACATTTCTCTGCGTTGGGCTAAGCTCTCGGATGTCCCTTTCAACAGCCGGAGCGCCAGAATGCCAAAAGGATCTCAAATCGCCCAGAAATCGCCCTACCCCATCGAGGTGACTGAAGGCAAAAGCTACTTCTGGTGCGCTTGCGGACGCTCCAAACGTCAGCCATTCTGCGACGGTTCGCACAAGGAAACCGGGATCGAGCCGGTAAAATATGTAGCAGAATCAAGCAAGAAGGTCTTCTTCTGCGGATGCAAGCAAACCGCTAATCCGCCGCTGTGCGACGGAAGCCATTCCAAGCTTTAGGCCAATCAGGTCAGCGCATTCAAAGCCTTGGCATTCGCGCAAAATTCCGGGGCGGCGGTCGCCCGGCTCTGTTGGCACGCAAGCCAGACGGCACATCTTTCGCTGCAGTCAGCGGCTCGACAACGGGTCACCATTTCGCTGTATCCCTGCGCGGTCAGCCGCCCTTCGGCGATGGCTTCGGACAGCGAGATTTCCATGCAGCGCGCAACCGACCGCGTCAGCCAGAAGTGTTTTTCTATGTCTCCGAGTCGCACAAGTTTCATTGTTTTTCCTGATTCTGCAGCGTCTTAAGTTTGGCGAATCGGTTCCTGTTCGGACATGTCTCCGGGGCCTCAACCCTGTCACCTCGGTGCGTCTGCCAGTCGCTACAGTCGCAAGCCCACTCGCAGCCCCGGCACCGTCCCACCATGCGCGCCCATTCGTCGGGACTGAGCCGACCCGTGAGATGGGCATCTACAAGGTCAACGCCGGTCGCCTGCCCCATCCGCAAAACAAGGCGTACATGCTTCATGGTCTGGCCAAGGACGTTCATGGTTCTGCCCGTCCGCGCTAGGGTGCAAGCCTGGCCAGCAAATCCTGGTTTCGGCAATACTCCGGTGGCCGTCCGTCGCTGTTTTGAAGCGCCAACGCGCGGTCGCAGTGATAGGGGTTTGTACAGCCTGTACAGCGCAGCACCGCGTCGGTGATTTCGTCGATGGAAACCGAACCGCCGATTGCGGCCTCCTGCAGGTCAACGCCCAGTTTCAGGGCCATTCGATCCACCAAAGCGGCGTGGCGGCGCAATTCTTCGCGTCTGGACATCCGAGTTCCTTTCGCTGTCTCGCTGAAAAGAACCCTAGCGCCATAACCCCACGGTGCCCTTGATTCAGGTCAAGAGACAACCCCCAGGTGGTCAAGGTAGGCCCGTGTGGCGTCCTGGACCCGCCTGAAACGATCTCCGCCCAGCTTTTTGCCGCCATACCATCGGGTCACAATGACCACGTGATTCTGCACACCGGCGCGTTCCAACATGCGCAATATGACCATCCCCGCACCGGTTTCGCCATCATCTGCCTTGAGAGCGCCGGTCGGCAAAATCGCGGCCCACGTGTTATGGGTCGCCTTGGCATATGCCTTGTCCGATTTAAGGTCGCGCAATACCGCATCGACCTCATCCCGCGACCTGACGGGAGCACCGCTCACCGCGTATTTCGAGCCTCGGTCCGTCAGAACGACTCCCATCCGCTGGATCTGGGTCATTGGGTCAGGCCGAGCTGGGCGGCTGTTTCCAGAACAACTTCGATGCGCTTGGCATTGGGCGGATGAGACGCCAGAAAGCGGTCACCCGGATCTGGAATCCGGCCGAAATAGGCCATGCCGACCAGCGGATTGTACCCAGCCGAATAGGTGATCAAAGTTCCCATCCGGTCCGCTTCCAGCTCGAATTCTTTCGTGTAGCTCTGAACTCCGACTTCAGCACCCAGCTTCTGAGCACGTTCAATTCCTGCCGCGTCCTCGCCTTGCGCCTCAGCCAGTTCTCCGAAAATGCGGGCCCCTTCCTTGGCGTTTTTTACCTGCCGGGCGATGTGGCCCAGGATGTGATGCGCCGCCTCGTGCCCCATCACGAACGCCATCTCGTCAGCGTTCTGCGTCGACTTGACCATTTCCTGCGTGAAAATGATGAACGGGCGCCCATCCTTGTCCAACGTCTGGAACGCATTTGGCTCGGCAAACGGATCCGTGTCGATCAGAATGCCGAAATCGCAGTTCTGCCCCCGTGTCTCGCGCTGACAGACTCTTTGCGCCGCCGCCCCGACCGACCTGCTGACCTGCTGAAACGTCAGTGCCGAGTCGCGCAGTTCGGGCGAGGACGGTGACCAATCATCAACCGCAATGAACCCGCCCGCAGTGCATGCGGACACAACCAAGACCAGCAAAAACCTGAGGCGGTGCATTCCGGATCCTTTCTGTTCGTGCCGGCAGGAAAGCTTAGCGCGATGTGGCCCCCCTGACCACTGCCCGAAACCCAATCAGCGGGTTGCATTGCGATCGCAGGCTGGGCAGTCTGGGAACATGTTTTCGATTGAGCATGAATTCGACTCGACAGTCATTACCCTGGTGGACGAAGGCCCGGAGCCTTTGCAAGAAGACGTGGTGATCAACAGTTTCGCCGAGTGCGTAACGATCGAGCAGTTGGACCCCCGAACGGACCAGATGCAGAAAATCACCCTTTCGCCCGAACAGGTGCGCGATCTTGCCGCCGCTCTGGATCTGCCCGAAGGGGTGTATCAAATCAGGGAGACACCAGCCTAGGGATCGTAGACAAAGACCTTGTCGCGCCCTGTATGGCCTTTTTTCAGCGTCAAAGCTGATGGTGAGGTACCCATGGCCCGGGCCAGCAGCTTGACCACGGCCTGGTTCGCCTTTCCATCCTCGGGCACGGCGGTGACAGCGATGTGCACTGTCGCCCCGTCGAAAGAAATCCGGTCCTGCGCAGCTTTGGGAGTCACCCGCACGGGAATCGATTGCCCGGGTCGCGCCAGATGCCCAAGGTCCGGCAGGTTTCGCAGTTTCGGCTTTGCCATCACATTCTCTTCCGCATTTGGACGGTGCCGGGTGGCACAATATCCAACAGTTTTGCATCTTGCCCTTGAAACCGGCGCGTGTCTGCCCGAGATACGACAGAACCATGTAAAGGAATTTAACATATGACGCTGAAAAACCCGGCTGCGTTCGAGTTCCTGCAGTCGCGCAGGTCGCGGCCCGCCAAGACGTTGATGGCCCCGGCGCCGACCCGCGACGAATTGATCCCGTTGCTGATCGCAGCCGCTCGCAGCCCCGATCATGGCAAGTTGGAACCTTGGCGTTTCATCGTCATCGAAAAAGCCGCAATGCCGCGATTGGCCGATCTGACCGAGGAACGAGGCGTTGCGCTGGGGAAAAGCCCCGAAGACATTGCCAAGGCCCGTAGTCAGTTCGAAATGGGGCATCTCGCTGTTGCCGTCATCGAAGTGCAAAAACCATCGCCGAAAATCCCGGAAATCGAACAAACCTACTCGGCCGGAGCGGTCTGCCTTGCACTGCTCAACGCAGCCCTTGCTGCGGGTTGGGGTGCCAACTGGCTTTCAGGTTGGCAGTCGCACGACCGCGAATTCTGCGAACGCGGTTTGGGCCTGGCCGACAATGAACGCATTGCCGGACTGATTCACATCGCGACCGAAGGGGCCACGCCGCCCGAAAGGCCCCGCCCGGACGTGGCCGCGATCACCGAGTGGGTGACGGAATGATTATCCTCAACGCGTTCTTCGCGGCCTTGGGGCAGCTCGGCGATGCTCGATTCCGATCGGTGCTACTGCGCGGTGTCGGCCTGACGATTGTGCTGCTTGTTGTTGCCTGTGCGTTGGCGATTTGGGGCATCAACGCCCTTGCTGGTCAGGAGATCTCGCTACCATTTGTCGGCGACGTCCCGTGGCTGAACGACGTTCTGAACTATTCAGGGATCTTTCTGGTTCTGATCCTGCCGGTCTTTCTGATGGTGCCGGTGGCCTCAGCCATCACATCGATGTTTCTGGATGAGGTCGCACAGGCCGTTGAAGACCGGCATTACCCGAACCTACCCCCTGTTCCGTCCGTCCCGATCTGGGATGCGGTGTTGGACTCGCTGGGATTCTTGGGCGTGTTGATTGTTGCCAACGTATTGGCGCTGGTCCTTTACGCGCTGTTCACACCCCTCGCTCCGTTCATCTTTTGGGGAATGAACGGGTTTTTGCTCGGTCGAGAGTATTTCACGCTGGCGGCCATGCGCCGGATTGGGCGCGAAGGTGCGCGGGCGTTGCGGGCACGCCATGCCGGGACGATCTGGGTCGCCGGAACCTTGATGGCCATCCCCCTGTCGGTCCCGCTGGTGAACCTTTTCATTCCGATCATCGGAGCCGCAACGTTCACGCATATCTTTCATGGGCTGTCGCGACAGGCCGAGCACTGATTACTCGCGCGGTTCCATCTGGTTCAACCAGTCGAAATCACGAACTGAAATCACGCCAGAAACAATGATCCCTGCGATCACCGCCCACAAAACGATAGAAATACCGGTGGTGATCCAGATCTTTTTTTTCATGTGATGGACTTCCGGAGCGCCCGCATGGGTCCCCGGCACGATGTCGCCCAGATCGCCTTGCGTCTTGATGCGGACCGGCAGCACGACCAACAAAGTCATGAACCAGATCACGGCGAACAAAACCAACGCAGCAGTGATTGTCATTTCGACGCCTCCTCAGCCCGGCTCAGACTTGCTCCAGCTCCACGAGGCACCCGTTGAAATCCTTGGGGTGCAGAAACAGCACAGGCTTGCCGTGCGCGCCGATTTTGGGTTCTCCGGTTCCCAGAACGCGGGCACCGGTCGCCTTCAGGTGATCCCGTGCGGCGATGATGTCTTCGACCTCATAACAGACATGGTGGATGCCACCCGCCGGGTTCTTTTCCAGGAAGCCGTTGATCGGGCTGTCGTCGCCCAGCGGGTACAGCAGCTCGATCTTGGTATTGGGCAGTTCGATGAAGACCACCGTCACGCCATGATCCGGTTCATCCTGAGGTTCACCAACCTTGGCGCCCAGCGCGTTGCGGTATTGGGCGGATGCGGCCTCGAGGTCGGGCACGGCGATGGCGACATGGTTCAGGCGGCCAATCATGGCGGTCTCCTCTGTTCTGCGTTGCAGCGTTTATGGGGGCTGCCCTGTCAAAGGGCAAGTGCGCCAAATCGCGCGTTAACCCTGTGTTAGCCAGGAGTTCCTAGCGTGAGGCATCTGCTGAAAGGAGTTCTGCCATGAACGATTCGGTGCCGTTCGCCCCATCCGCCGTCGCCCCCAGCGCCACCCGGCCTTTGCTGGGTCAGACCATTCTGGTTGTCGAGGACAGTCGTTATGCCTGTGATGCGATGCGACTGATGTGCCTGCACAGCGGCGCCCGCATTCGCCGGGCCGATTGTTTGAGGTCTGCACGCAGGCACCTTCAGATCTATCGCCCGTCGGTGATCGTGGTTGACATGGGATTGCCGGACGGCTCTGGCGCAGACCTGATCGCGGAACTGAACGCGGTTTCCCCACGTATCAGCGTCATCCTTGGTATGTCCGGCGACGACTGCGCCGAAACGCTTGCCTTGCAAGCCGGAGCCGATGGCTTTCTGGCGAAACCGTTGAATTCGCTGATCAGCTTCCAAAGGGCCATCCTGGAGAACCTCCCCGAAGACCGCCGTCCGGGTACACTCCAATCCGTCAAAGACGAACAGATCTGCCCCGATCCGCTGGCTTATCAGGATGACATGGCGCATATCGCAGATGTTCTGACCGGGCCTGCGGATTCACGCACTCTGGACTATGCCGCCCAATTCCTGCGCGGTGTTGCCCGAGATGCCGAGGATACGGTTTTGGAGCAGGCGGCCCATGACCTCGCATCCTCGCGCGCCACGGGCGCTCCGGTAACAGCCTTGGCTGCGCGCGTTGCCGGTCTTGTCCAAAGCCGTCTTGAAAGACGAAAGGCGATCTGAATGACCTTGGCCTATTTCGCGACAACGGCCATGCTCTGCGCTTGGTGGTATTGGCACACCCGCAGATCCGCACGGACCATTCGCGCCAACCGGGAGAAACAGCCTAACTGGGTGGACTGAATTCAAGTTCAAGGGGTATCAGCCACTTGGAAAACGCGGGCACCGATAAGCACTGAAGTACTTGGCGGAAAGTTCGCTTCGCGCCACCGCAGTAGTTTTGACCGCACCCAAAGGTTTTTCACACTCTGGGTACGGTCCTTGGCTCATTCCTGAGGGATGACCCGCAGGCCCAGTTCCATCAGCTGATCCGAAGTCGGGTCCGAAGGCGCTTGCATCATCAGATCTTCGGCACGCTGGTTCATCGGGAACATCATGACCTCGCGGATGTTGGCCTCGTCCGCAAGCAGCATGACGATCCGGTCGATACCGGCGGCGCAGCCCCCGTGCGGCGGAGCTCCATAGTGGAACGCGTTGAACAGCGCGCCAAAGCGGCTTTTGACCTCGTCCTCGCCGTAGCCGGCCAGTTCGAACGCCTTGAGCATGATTTCGGGCTTGTGGTTCCGGATCGCACCCGACACCAGCTCGTAACCGTTGCAGGCCAGGTCGTACTGATAGCCCTTGACCTCAAGCGGGTCGCCCTGCAGCGCCTCCATGCCACCCTGCGGCATCGAGAACGGGTTGTGTTCGAAATCGATCTCGCCGGTTTCCTCGTCCTTCTCGTAGATCGGGAAATCCACGATCCAGGCAAAGGCGAACCGGTCCTTGTCGGTCAGGCCCAGCTCTTCGCCGATAACGTCGCGCGCCTTGCCGGCGACTTTTTCAAAGGCTTTGGGCTTACCACCCAGGAAGAACGCCGCGTCACCGACCCCAAGGCCCAGCTGCTGGCGAATTGCCTCGGTGCGTTCAGGGCCGATGTTCTTGGCCAGCGGGCCGGCCGCTTCCATCCCCTCACCCTGATCGCGCCAGAAGATATAGCCCATACCGGGCAGACCTTCTTTCTGTGCAAAGGCGTTCATGCGGTCGCAGAACTTGCGGCTGCCGCCACCCGGCGCGGGGATCGCGCGGATCTCGGTACCTTCCTGTTCCAGCAGCTTGGCGAAAATCGCGAAACCGGACCCGCGGAAGTGTTCAGACACCACTTGCATCTTGATCGGGTTGCGCAGATCGGGCTTGTCGGTGCCATACCACAGCGCCGCGTCCTTGTAGGAAATCTGCGGCCATTCCTGATCAACCTTCCGGCCACCGCCGAATTCTTCAAAGATCCCCGTCAGAACTGGCTGGATGGTATCGAACACGTCCTGCTGGGTGACAAAGGACATCTCGAGGTCGAGTTGGTAGAAATCCGTGGGCGACCGGTCGGCGCGCGGGTCTTCGTCGCGGAAGCAGGGCGCGATTTGGAAATACTTGTCGAAGCCCGACACCATGATCAGCTGCTTGAACTGCTGCGGCGCCTGCGGCAACGCATAGAACTTGCCCGGATGCAGACGCGAGGGCACCAGGAAGTCGCGCGCGCCCTCGGGGCTGGAGGCGGTGATGATCGGCGTCTGATATTCGCGGAAGCCCTGATCCCACATGCGGCGGCGCATGCTGGCCACCACGTCCGAGCGCAGCGCCATATTGCGCTGCATCGCCTCGCGGCGCAGGTCCAGGTAGCGATAGCGCAGGCGGGTTTCTTCGGGGTATTCCTGATCGCCGAACACCATCAGCGGCAGTTCCTCGGCCGCGCCCAGCACTTCCAGTTCGCGGACATAGACCTCGATCTCGCCGGTGGGAAGCTTGGGGTTCACCAACTCGGGATCGCGCGCCTTGACCGTGCCGTCGATGCGGATGCACCATTCCGAGCGCACTTTCTCCAACGCGCTGAACGCGGCGCTGTCGCCGTCGCACAGGACCTGGGTCACGCCGTAGTGGTCACGCAGGTCGATGAACAGCACGCCGCCGTGATCTCGCACCCGGTGAACCCAGCCCGACAGGCGGACGGTTTCACCGACATTGGCGGCGGTCAGATCGGCGCAGGTGTGGCTGCGATAGGCGTGCATGGATGATATCCCTTCGGGCGCTGAATTCGTCGCGCCGATACACCGCGATCGGGTCGGGAAGTCAAGTGTCGGGGCGCGATGCGGGCCGGAATGCAGACAAATTCGAAAAAAATCGCTATGTTTCGGACATGTGAACTCAAATAGTTTTCCCGGCACGCGGGAGCCAGGCCCCTTGAGCAAGGAGGTTTTCGGCCGATGTGGCAAACTGTTTTGGATCGCGTATTGCGGGGTTTCATCACCCGCGGAACTCTGCGGATCACCTATCCTGACGGGACGGCGCGCACCTATGGCGACGCCACGCAGCCAGAGGCGCATATCACTCTGCATGACCCTGCATTGATGGCGCGCCTGGTGCGCAATCCCGAGATGGCTTTTGGTGAGGGCTACATGAACGGCACCCTGACCGTCGATGAGGGGGGCCTGGAAAGTGCCATGCGGATCGCGATTCGATGCGCGGCCAGCGGGTCATTGCCCTTGCTGCAGCAGATCCAGGACTGGGCCGGGTATCTGCTGAGACCGATCCTGCAGCGCAACTCGGTCCGCTCGGCGCGGCGCAACGTGGCGCATCACTATGACCTGTCCGACGACTTCTACCGGCTGATGCTGGACCCTGACATGCAGTACAGCTGCGCCTATTTCCAGCAGCCCTGGATGACTTTGGAACAGGCGCAAGCCGCCAAAAAGGCGCATATCGCGCGCAAGCTGTGCCTGGAGCCCGGAATGCGCCTGCTGGATATCGGCTGCGGCTGGGGCGGTCTGGCCCTGACGCTGGCACGTGACCACGGCGTGCAGGTGACCGGGCTGACCCTGTCGCAGAACCAGCACCGCACCGCGACCGCGCGGGTGCAGAAGGCCGGGCTGACCGACCGCATCGACATTCGGCTGATGGACTACCGGCAGATGCAGGATCAGTTCGACCGGATCGTCTCGGTCGGGATGCTGGAGCATGTGGGCGCGCCACAGCTGCGCACCTATTTCGACCGGGTCGCAGCCCTGTTGAAGCCCGACGGCGTGGCGTTGATCCATTCCATCGGCCGCAACGGGCCGCCCACCGGCCAGTCGCCCTGGCTGAACAAGTACATCTTCCCGGGCGGCTATGTCCCGTCGCTCGAGGAAATCGTCAAACCCGTAGCACGCACCGGTCTGTGGTTTCTGGATGTCGAAAGCCTGCGGCTGCATTATGCCCTGACCCTGCGTTCTTGGCGCGACCGGTTCGAGAGCAACCTGAACCAGGTGCGCGCGATGTATGATGACCGGTTCATCCGCATGTGGCGGTTCTACCTGACCGCCTGCATCCTGGTGTTTGAGGAGCGTGACCAGACCGTGTTCCAACTGCAGCTGGGTCATCGCCGCGACGCGGCGCCGTTGACGCGGGACTATTTGTATCAGCCCGATCAGGACATGCGCGACGCCGCCGAGTAGCGCCGTTAGAACGGGCGCTGCACGTTGCCGGAATAGAAGAACACGCCAAGCCCGGCGGCAAAGATGATGTTGCCGGCGATCGCGTGCAGCAGCACCGCATAGAAGAACGACCCGCGCTTGCGGTAGGCCCAGGAAAACAGCAGCCCGCCAGCGAATGTCATCACGGTGACGATCCAGTTCCAATACATCAGGTGCGCAAAGGCGAACAGCCCGGCGTTCAGCAGCGGCAAGGCCGCGCCGTCAGGCAGGATCGCGTGATAGCGGCGATAGAACAGCGTGCGGAACAGCAGCTCTTGCGGCAGCGCCGACAGCAATGGATAGCCCAGCCAGATCACGGCCAGAAATTCGGGCCGGTTCAGCAGCAGAAAAAAGGCCGCATCGGGGCGCGTGGCCATCACCAGGGCCGAACAGATCGCCGCCATTGCCAATGAAAACCCGATCACCTCGGCCCAGCGCCAGTTGCGCCAGCCATAGCGCAGCTCGGCCCAGGAAAAGCCCGGGGTGCGGTGCAGCAGGGCGATCCCGACAGCGGTGAAGAAGAACAGAGCCGGAAACATCCAGTCGGGTGGAAACAGAACCGCGATCAGCAAGGGAACCGCGACAAAGAACGCCACGAATTCGGCCTTCAGGCGCAGGTTCGACACCTGCAATCCACGCGCGGAGCTGCGGTCGCTCATGGCAGCCTCACCTTGGCCGGTATCAAACCGCGTAAGGAATTGCCCATCCAGACACGGTGCGCGGCGACCAGGTCATGCAGGGTCAGGACCGCCTCGGTCGCGCGTCCGGTTTCGATCAACTCCTCGCGCAGGATGCCCGGGAGCAGGCCCGCCGCAACCGGCGGTGTCAGCAGGCGCCCGCCGTCGATTTCGACGAACAGGTTGGTGATGGTGCCCTCGCACAGTTCATCCCGTTCGTTCAGGAACAACAGTTCGTCCACGCCGTCGGGCATTTCCGCCCGTGCCTGATCATAGATCGCGCGGCGGGTGGTCTTGTGGCGCAGCCAGGTGTTCGAGGACGTCAGCCTTGTTGTCGCCAGACCCACCGTCCAGCCCGGCGGGTTGTCTGCCAGAGGCCCCGTAGTGACCTCGGGCTTGCCGGTGATGTCCAGCGTCAGCCGACACCGCAGCGAGTCCGCTCCGGACACACCGTCCACCACTTTGCCGACGCGCCGCACGTCGAACCGAACACCCAGCCAGTCCGCAGTCCGCGCCATGCGCCGCAGGTGACGGGTCACACGTACAAACCCCTGCCCAGGCCGAAACGCAAAGGTTTCGATCAGGCGGAAATCAGGCTCAGTTGGTGCGCGAACCGGGCTTTCCATAGCGCTTCCTCATATTCCGACGCGGCGGTGCTGTCCCAGACGACGCCTCCGCCGACGTTCAACGTGGCCCGATTGCCCTCGACCATCAAGGTCCGGATCGCGACGTTGAACTCCGACCGCCCGTCCGGGGCGGCCCAGCCGATGGTGCCGCAGTAGATGTCGCGCGGCCAAGGCTCCAGATCCGACAGAATCTCCATCGCGCGGATCTTGGGCGCCCCGGTAATCGATCCACAGGGAAACAGCGCCGTCAGGATGTCGGACAGTCCCGCCCCCACCTGCAGCCGCGCCTGCACCAACGACACCATCTGATGCACGGTGGCGTAGGTCTCGACCTTGAACAGCTCGGGCACCTGAACGGTTCCCGGCAGCGCCACGCGACTGATGTCATTGCGCAGCAGGTCCACGATCATCAGGTTCTCGGCCCGGTTCTTTTCATCCGAGGACAGGAAATCGCGCCGCCGCGCGTCCTCGGCCAGATCGGCGCTGCGCGGCTGGGTGCCCTTCATCGGCCGGGTCTCGATCATCCCGGCGGCATCGGTGCGGAAGAACAGCTCGGGCGAGCGGCTGAGCAGATCGGGCAGCCCGTCCTGCTGGACCAATGCGCCATGGCCGACCGGCTGTCCGGCGGTCAGCGCGGCATAGAGCGCGGCGCTGTCGCCCTCGGTTTCCAGGTCGATGGGAAAGGTCAGGTTGGCCTGATAGATGTCGCCGGCCCCGATCGCATCATGCACGGTGCGGAAGGCTTCGGCATAGCGCGCCTCGCTCCAACGCGGCTGGAACGCAGTCAGCCCGGCCGCACCGAACGGCAGGTCCTGCACGCTCGGGCCGTCGAACACCCCAAAGCACAATAGCGGCAATCGACGGGTCGCGGGCAGCCTTGCGGCCAGCTTGGGCTCAAGCGCATAGCCAAGCTCGTAGCTGGCATATCCGGCCAGCCAGCCGCCCTGCGCGCGCGCGTCATCCAGCGCCGCCAATGCCTGGGGCACCTGCTCCGCCCAGTCGGCGCGGATCACCTGGGCAGGCCGTTCGAAACCGGTGCCCGGACCGGCGGGTCCATGATCGAAACGAATGCGCAATTGCTTCCTCATCTGTCGTGCAGCGGCATATAGAGAATACGGTGCCAAGGGAAAGGGGGGAAAGCGGCAATTTCGCTTCCGTTTCCGATCCCCCTTGCACCTTTTGCCCGGGTCCCTATAACGCACGACAATTTGGGCGCATGGGCGGCGCCCGCGACTCGTGCAAAATCGAAGGGGCCAGGCCATGCCGAAGAGAACCGACATCCAGTCGATCATGATCATCGGGGCGGGGCCCATTGTCATTGGGCAAGCTTGCGAATTCGACTATTCCGGCGCCCAGGCCTGCAAGGCCCTGCGCGAGGAAGGGTATCGGGTCATCCTGGTGAACTCGAACCCCGCCACGATCATGACCGACCCCGAACTGGCCGACGCCACCTATATCGAGCCGATCACGCCCGAGGTCGTCGCCAAGATCATCGAAAAGGAACGCCCTGACGCCCTGCTGCCTACGATGGGAGGTCAGACCGGCCTGAACACCTCCTTGGCGCTGGAGGAGATGGGCGTGCTGGAAAAATTCGGCGTCGAGATGATCGGGGCCAAGCGCGAGGCCATCGAGATGGCCGAGGACCGCAAGCTGTTCCGCGAAGCGATGGACCGCCTGGGCCTTGAAAACCCAAAGGCCACCATCATCACCGCTCCCAAAAAGGCCGACGGCTCTGCCGATCTGGATGCCGGCGTGCAGATGGCCCTGGACGAGTTGGAAAACATCGGCTTGCCCGCGATCATCCGCCCGGCCTTCACTCTGGGCGGAACCGGCGGCGGTGTGGCTTACAACCGTGAGGATTACATCCACTTTTGCCGCTCGGGCATGGATGCCTCGCCGGTGAACCAGATCCTCGTCGACGAAAGCCTTCTGGGCTGGAAAGAATATGAAATGGAGGTGGTGCGCGACACTGCCGACAACGCGATCATCGTCTGCTCGATCGAGAACGTCGATCCGATGGGCGTGCATACCGGAGACTCGATCACCGTGGCCCCTGCGCTGACGCTGACCGACAAGGAATACCAGATCATGCGCAACGGCTCGATCGCCGTTCTGCGCGAGATCGGCGTCGAAACGGGCGGATCGAACGTGCAATGGGCGATCAACCCGGCAGACGGCCGCATGGTCGTGATCGAGATGAACCCGCGTGTGTCGCGCTCGTCAGCGCTGGCGTCCAAGGCGACAGGCTTCCCGATCGCCAAGATAGCCGCCAAGCTGGCGGTGGGCTACACGCTGGACGAGCTGGACAATGACATCACCAAGGTCACGCCTGCGTCTTTCGAACCGACCATCGACTATGTCGTCACCAAAATCCCGAAATTCGCTTTCGAGAAATTCCCCGGATCCGAGCCTTACCTGACCACCGCGATGAAATCGGTGGGTGAAGCCATGTCCATCGGTCGTACCATCCACGAATCGATGCAAAAGGCGCTGGCTTCGATGGAATCGGGCCTGACCGGGTTTGACGAAGTTGAAATTCCGGGCCTCAGCATCGGCCCATGGGATGCGGTCGAAAGCAGCGACGACAAGGCACATGTCATCAAGGCCATCAGTAAGCAGACACCCGACCGTTTGCGCACCATCGCGCAGGCGATGCGCCACGGTCTGACCGACGACGAAATTTTTGCCGTCACCAAGTTCGACCCGTGGTTCCTGGCCCGTATCCGCGAGATCATCGAAGCGGAACGCACCGTCCGCAAGGACGGCCTGCCGATGACCGAGGACGGCCTGCGCCGGCTCAAGATGCTGGGCTTTACCGACGCGCGTCTGGGCAATCTGGCCGGCCGCGACGAGGCCAACGTGCGCCGCGCCCGCCACAATCTGGGCGTCACCGCCGTTTTCAAGCGGATCGACACCTGCGCCGCCGAGTTCGAGGCGCAGACGCCCTACATGTACTCGACCTACGAGGCCCCAACGATGGGCGAGGTAGAATGCGAGGCGCGCCCAAGCGACCGCAAGAAGGTCGTCATTCTGGGCGGCGGCCCCAACCGGATCGGCCAGGGGATCGAGTTCGACTATTGCTGCTGCCACGCCTGTTTCGCGCTGACGGACGCGGGCTATGAAACCATCATGGTCAACTGTAACCCCGAGACGGTGTCGACCGACTACGACACCTCGGACCGGCTGTATTTCGAGCCGCTGACCTTCGAGCATGTGATGGAGATCCTGCGGACCGAGCAGCAGAACGGCACACTGCACGGCGTCATCGTTCAGTTCGGTGGCCAGACCCCGCTGAAGCTGGCCAACGCGCTCGAGGCCGAAGGTATTCCGATCCTGGGCACCACACCCGACGCGATCGACCTGGCCGAAGACCGTGAACGGTTCCAGGCACTGGTCAACGATCTGGGCCTGAAACAACCCAAGAACGGTATCGCTTCGACCGACGCGCAGGCATTGGAAATCGCCGAGGAAATCGGCTTCCCGCTGGTGATCCGCCCGTCCTACGTGCTGGGCGGCCGCGCGATGGAGATCGTGCGCGACATGGATCAGCTGAAGCGCTACATCAACGAGGCCGTGGTGGTCTCGGGCGACAGCCCGGTGCTGCTGGACAGCTATTTGGCCGGCGCGGTCGAACTGGACGTGGACGCGCTGTGCGACGGCAAGGATGTCCATGTGGCCGGCATCATGCAGCATATCGAAGAGGCCGGTGTGCACTCGGGCGACTCGGCCTGTTCTCTGCCGCCATATTCGCTGTCGAAAGAGATCATCGCCGAGATCAAGGACCAGACCTACAAGCTGGCCAAGGCGCTGAACGTCGTGGGCCTGATGAACGTGCAGTTCGCGATCAAGGATGACGAGATCTACCTGATCGAGGTCAACCCGCGCGCCAGCCGCACCGTGCCCTTCGTGGCCAAGGCGACCGACAGCGCAATCGCTTCGATTGCCGCGCGGGTGATGGCGGGCGAGCCGCTGTCGAACTTCCCGCAACGCCCGCCCTACAAGGAAGGTCAGGACACCAAGATCGCCGACCAGATGACCCTGGCCGACCCGGACATGCCCTGGTTCTCGGTGAAAGAGGCGGTGCTGCCCTTTGCCCGCTTCCCCGGTGTCGATACCATCTTGGGTCCCGAGATGCGCTCGACCGGTGAGGTCATGGGCTGGGACCGCGATTTCCCGCGGGCCTTCCTCAAGGCGCAGATGGGCGCGGGCATGGTGCTGCCGTCCAAGGGACGGGCTTTCATCTCGATCAAGGATGCCGACAAGGGTCCGGCGATGATCGAGGCTGCGCAGGTTCTGGTCGAGCAGGGATTCTCGCTGGTGGCCACCCGCGGAACACAGACATGGCTGGAGTCCAAGGGCGTGCCCTGTGACGTGGTCAACAAGGTCTACGAGGGCCGCCCCGATGTGGTGGACATGCTGAAGGACGGTCAGGTCCAGTTGGTCATGAACACCACCGAAGGCGCGCAGGCAGTTGAGGACAGCAAGGCCATCCGCTCGATCGCGCTGTTTGACAAGATCCCCTACTACACCACGGCCGCGGCCAGCCATGCCGCCGCGCTGGCCATCAAGGCGCAGGCTGAAGGGGATGTGGAGGTCAAATCGCTACAGGGTTGAAGCCCGCAGCGGACAAGCAAAAAGCCCCGGCCTTTCGCCGGGGCTTTTTTTGGGATCATGCAGTCTGGGCCGCCAGCCTGCGCTGTTCTTCCCGAGTGAAGAACAGCAGGTAGAACACCGGCGCGGCGACCATGGTCAGGATCGTCGCGAAAGCCAGACCACCCATGATCGTGACTGCCATCGACACGAAGAACGCGTCGGTCAGCAGCGGCGCCATCCCCAGGATCGTGGTGATCGCTGCCAGCATGACCGGGCGCAGACGCGAGACCGAGGCTTCGATGATCGCGTCGCGCAGAGGCTTGCCCGTGGCGCGGACAAGGTCGATCTCTTCGACCAGAACAATACCGTTCTTGATCAGCATCCCCGACAGGCTGAGAAGCCCGAGAAGCGCGGTGAAGGTAAAGGGCAGGCCCGTGCCCAGCAGCCCGATCACCACGCCGTTCACCGACATCGGCACCAGCAGCCAGATGATGACCGGTTGCCGGATCGCGTTGAACAGCAGCACCGAGATCAGAACCATGATCAAAAGGCTCAGCGGCAACTGTTTGCCAAGGCTGGCTTGCGCTTTGCCGGAATCCTCGAACTCGCCGCCCCATTCCAGCTTGTAGCCCAGCGGCAGTTCCATGTCCTCGATCGCATCGCGAATCTCGGAATGAACCTGTGCCGCGGTCAGGCCGGCCGGGATGTCTGCGCCCACCGTGACGGTCAGGACGCGATCGCGCCGATGCACCAGTGTATTGAGCGCTTTGTACTGGAACCCGTCCACCATCTGCTCGATCGGCACGAATTTCTGTGACTGGTCCGAATACACCACTTGATCCACAATCGAGTATTCTCCGTCCGCCGGGCGACGCAAGATAATCGGGATCAGGCGGTCCCTCTCGCGGAACACGCCGCCGGTGATGCCATCCGTCGAGAATTGCAGGGTGGCGGCGATGTCTTCGCGGGTGACACCGGCCGTCTGCGCACGTTCGGTCGCATAGATCGGCTGGACCGCCAATTCCATTTCACGCCAGTCGTGATGCACGTCCAGCGCATTTGGCGATGCCGCCGACATGCGCCGCACCGCCTCGTCGGCCAGTTGCCGCAGGACGACCGGATCGCTGCCCGCGAACCGCGCCTCGATCGGGGTACCGCCGCCGGGGCCGAAGACCAGACGCTTGGTCCGGAATTCGCCTTCGGGGAATTGGGTTTCACCAAAGGCCTCCAGATCAGCACGCAGGACGGGAATGTCCTCGAGTGTTTCCGTCCGGATGATCATGTGCCCATAGCTTGGGTTGGGCTTCTCGGCCGAATAGGTCAACATGAACCGCGTCGCGCCCTGCCCCACAAACGTGGTGACCGAGACGACATCATCCCGCTGGGCCAGCCAGTCTTCGAAGACTTGCATATCGGCACTCGTCCGCGCGATCGGTGTCCCCTGCGGCAGCTTGTAGTGAACAAAGAACAGCGGCGTGTTGGAGTCCGGGAAAAACTGCTGTTTCACCATCGCGAAGCCGGCATAGCAGACCACGGTGACCCCGACCAAACCGGCCACTACCAGCCACCGGAACCGCAATGCCCAGCGCAGGATCGCCCCGTAGGTTCGGAACAGGATGCCGCTATAAGCGTCGACATCCACGTCCTTGCCCTGTTTGAAGAAATAATGCCCCAACAACGGTGTTGCTGTGATGGCCAGCACCCAGCTCAGCAGCAACGAGATCGCGATCACCGCAAACAATGAGAACAGGAATTCGCCCGTCGCATCCGGGCTGAGCCCAATCCCAGCAAAGGCCATGATTCCGATGACCGTGGCCCCCAGAAGGGGGATCTGGGTCTTGGACGCGGCCTCGTCGGCAGCGTCGCGCGAGTTTTTCCCCTTGAGCATGGAGATCTGCATCCCCTCGGCCACCACGATGGCATTGTCGACCAGCATCCCCATCGCAATGATCAGCGCGCCCAGCGAAATGCGCTCCATCTCGATGGAAAACAGCGCCATGAACAGCAAGGTCCCGACAACGGTCAACAAAAGGGTCGAGCCCACAACGACCGCCGCGCGCCAACCCATGAATATTCCAAGCACCGCCACCACGATGGCAACCGACATGGCCAGGTTCACCAGAAAATCGTTCGAAGCCTGCTCGACCACGACGTGCTGCTGGTAGATCGGCAATACATCGACGCCCGCGGGAATTTCCACATCCAGTTCGGCCAGCTTGGCGTCGACGCGCTTTCCGACCTCCACGATGTTTTCCGTCGATAGGCCGGCAATACCCAGGGTGAAGGCTTCGACGCCGTTGAACCGGATCATGATGTCAGGATCGGTCTGGCGGGCCCGGTAGACATCGGCCATGTCAAAGAGGTTGATCACTTGCCCCTGAGAGCCAACCGACAGCCCGGCGATCTCGGACACGCTGTCCGACCCGTCCGCCGTCAGGATCGTGGTGCGATCGTCGTCTGACCGAAGCGTCCCTGACGACTGGACCGAATTGGCGTTCGCGATTGCTTCGTTGATCGACTGCAACGGCACATTCTGGTTGACCGAAATGGCCAGGTCCGGCTCGATGAAAATGGCTTCGTCCGGCAAGCCCTGCACTTCAACGTCTGCAACACCTTCAACGGTCAGCAACTCGCGCCGCAAGAAGGTCGACAATTCGTGCTTTTCGGCATCGCTGAACCCTTCCGCGGTGACGGCATAGAAAAGACCGAACACGTCACCGAACCCGTCATTCACATAAGGTTGGCTGACACCGGACGGCAATCCACGCGCCGCATCCCGGACCTTGGCGCGCAGTCGGGTCCAGATATCCGGCAATTCGCTGCCATCGTAGGTAGACTTGATCTCGACTTCGATCAGCGATTGACCAGGACGGTTGACCGAGGTGATGACATCGACCTCGCCCATCTGCTGGATGGCAGATTCCAAAGGCTCCGAGACCTCCTCGGCCACCTGTTCAGCCGTCGCACCGGGATACGTGGTCAACACTACGGCGTTCTTGATGGTAAAGGCCGGATCTTCGAGCCGGCCGAGCGACGAAAATCCCCAGATCCCACCCAGCAGGGCGATCAGGATCACCAGCCACGTATAGATCGGCCTGTCGATCGAGGCGCGTGCGATATTCATATTCGCCCCCTTTAGTTCGCAAAGCCGGCAAAGCGGCGCACGGTCTGCCCATCGGTCAGAACGGACCCGCCGGCCACCACGATTTCGTCGCCGTCCGACAATCCGGTCAGAACCCGGACGTCCCCTGTCTGGGTTGGTTCGATGGTCACGGGAACACGCCGCACGGTGCCGACATCCGCACCGACCGGCGAAAAGACCATAACGCCCAGACTGCCCTCGGCGTCGGCGACAATCGCGGTCGGAGGAGCGATGATGCCAGTGCGTTTGTCATCGACCTGGACATTGACGGTTACCGACGATCCGGGCAGCACCCGCAAGTCTTCCGGCGGCGTGAGTCCGAACTGAATCCGGAACGTCTGTCCGACGCTCGAAGTTTCGGCGTCGAATTCGCGGATTTCCAACGGGAAGACCTCGTCACTTGCGGGGAATTTTGCCGTGATCGAAATGCCATCTTCCTGGCTGGTCCTTTGGAACAGGATTTCGGGCACATCGACCTCGATCCTCAATTCGGACAGATCGTGGATCCGGACGATCGGCGTTCCGGCGGCCACGGTGGTGAAGTTCTCGACCTCACGTCGCGATACCAGCGCGTCGAACGGCGCGGTCAGAGTCGTGTGCTCGAGGTTGTACTCGGCGTCACGCACCGCAATAGCGGCCAGTTGGGCGGCGGTTTCAGCGTCATCGACAGCGACCTGACTTGCAGTCGTCCCCCGCAGGCGCGACAGGCGGGCCACGGTGCGGTCAGCCTGATCCTTCTGAAGACGCGCACGTTCCAGTGCCAGTTCGAACGGCTCTTGGTCCAGCTTTGCAATCAAGCTGCCCTTGGGCACCTGGAATCCTTCGTTGACGGGCAGTTCCACGATCTGTCCGGCGACCTGAAACGCCAGATCGACAGTCTGCCGCGCGGCCACGCGCCCGAAGAACTGGCGTGAAAATCCGGGAGCGGTCTCATGCACCACCATAAGTTTTACAGGCTTGGTGTCGTCTTGCGCCGCAAGCGGTGCGGCCAGTACGGCAAGGGCGAGGCCCAGCGAAGTCAGCAGCTTCATTTCGTCAATCCCTCGGGTATTCCCGTTTTCAGAATGTTGTCCCGGATCTTGCGGGCAAGCCGGGCAAATTGAGCGGTTTCCTCGTCATCCAACCCGGAGGCACGGTGAAACAGCTCTCCGGCGGTGGTGACCAGCATGTTGCGGGCTTCGGCACCTTTGTCGGTCAGCACCAGCAACCACGCACGGCGATCATCGGGATCCTGCTGACGGGTCA
This sequence comes from Ruegeria sp. BC2, assembly GCF_056539245.1. Classification (NCBI taxonomy): domain Bacteria; kingdom Pseudomonadati; phylum Pseudomonadota; class Alphaproteobacteria; order Rhodobacterales; family Roseobacteraceae; genus Ruegeria; species Ruegeria sp. BC2. Next base: position 297,284 of record NZ_JBQFUQ010000001.1, on the reverse strand, counting down.
GATAGCCGGCCGCCTCAAGCGCATCGGCGGTGGCCGTAATGGTCGACGGCACGGTCAGCATGTCGGCCGCCAACACTCCCATCCGCTTGGGCTGATCCAACTTGATCAACATATGGCATTCCTGATGGCTGAGATCGGTATCGATGCAGCCGAAACTCTCTTCCAGTTTCCAGTACAGCGCATAGACGCCCATCATCGCCTGGATCTCAGGGGTCAGTCGGGCCAGCCGTTCACTGATGTCTTTGGTCATGGATGCTCTCCGCACGAGTCGAGCGGTGATATACTTCGGATTCCGAACTATTCAAGATGTGAAGTTGAATTTGCGCAAACCTATGCCGTTCCCTTGGGTCAACATCTCTTGATCTGAGGGCGCTGTGACTGCATTTTGGGCGAATCCGAAACATTCAGGACCCGACATGTACACGCCCGCAATCACCGGTACCGGGGTTTTCACGCCCGAAAACGTCATCACCAATGCCGAGCTGGTCAAAGCCTTCAACGCCTATGCCGACAAGATGAATGCTGCCAACGCCGATGCCATCGCCGCGGGCGAGATGGAGCCGATGCAGCACTCCTCGGAAGAGTTCATCGTCAAGGCCTCGGGCATCGAGAACCGCTACGTCATGGACAAGACCGGTGTGCTGGACCCGGACGTGATGCATCCCCTGCTGCGCCAGCGCAGCGATGATGAGCCGGGCATTATGACCGAGATGGCGCTGGACGCCTGCAAAAAGGCGCTGGCTCAGGCAGGTCGGACGGCGGCGGATGTCGATCTGGTGATCTGTGCCGCGTCGAACCATGAACGCGCCTATCCCGCCATTGCGGTCGAAATCCAGAACGCGTTGGGCATCGCTGGTTTTGGGTTCGATATGAACGTGGCCTGTTCTTCGGCGACGTTCGGCATTCAGGCCGCGGCCGACATGATCCGGTCGGGGTCCGTACGGGCGGCGCTGGTGGTCAACCCCGAGATCTGCTCGGGACACCTGGAATGGCGCGACCGGGATTGCCACTTTATCTTCGGTGACGTGGCCACCGCCACGCTGATCGAGCGGATCGAGGATGCAAAGGGCCCGCATTTCGAAATCCTGTCGACCCGCTGCGCAACCGAGTTTTCGAACAACATCCGCAACAACAACGGTTTTCTGCGGCGCACCCGGCCCGACGGATTGAAGGACCGCCGCGACATGCAGTTCATGCAGAACGGCCGCAAGGTGTTCAAGGAAGTGCTGCCGATGGTCAGCAAACACATCAGCGACCACATGGATTCCGAAGGGATCGAAAGCGGCGATCTCAAGCGGCTGTGGCTGCACCAGGCCAACAAGACGATGAATGATTTCATCGGCAAAAAGGTCTTGGGCCGAGAGCCGGAGCCGGGCGAACAGCCCAACATCCTGCAGGACTATGCCAATACATCGTCCGCCGGGTCGATCATCGCCTTTTCCAAATATTCAGACGATCTTCAGGATGGCGATGTCGGCCTGATCTGCTCGTTCGGTGCAGGATATTCGGTGGGGTCCGTCATCGTCAAACGCCACGCCTGACACGCCGGCGCCGCCGGTCCACGTCCGGCGCAACAAGCGATAACCTCGAATATTTCGCCCGCGCAGGCGGACTGGTTTTGTATTCCTGAAAACTTCTTCAGAATTGATACAGCGCAACTTAACCCGCGGCCTCCATCTGGAAGGCCATGCAATTCCGCATGTCAGGTGACGCTAGGTTAAGAAAGGTGCGCCATGTTCAAGAGTTCTAAGTCAGGAATGGCGGCCTGGGTTGTCGCCCCGTTTTTGGGGGTTGCTGCAGCCAGCGCGGCCATGGCCGAGCCCCAGGTTTGCAACGCCAACACAGCACGGATCGCAGCCAACAATGGTGACTATGCGGCCCTTTGCGGCTGTTCGCAGGTTACGCCCAGTTTCCTCTCGCATCTGCAACAACGGGCAGATTTCGGGTCGGTTCTTGCCAATACCTCGCAGCAATGTCCGGGGCTGGCCAATCTGCTGAGCGATTTGCCGACCGGATCGATTTCCAACGCCAACAGCTTTGACGGCCGCGAAAACGACCCCAGCGGATTTCAACCCGCATCGAGCACCGGCCCATCCGCCAGCGGCGGATCCGGGTCGGGCGGCGGAAACAGCGGCCCCGGCCATGGCGGGGGGAACGATGACCCCGGTGATGGCGGATCCGACGATCCGGGCAACGGCGGCGGGAATGATGATCCCGGCAACGGCGGCGGCAAGCCTGGCGATGGCGGTGGCAAGCCCGGCAAGGGCGGCGGCAAGCCCGGCCATGGTGACGGCAAGCCCGGCAAGGGTGGCAGTCACGGCGGCGGTAAAGGAAACAACGGCGACGGGAAAGGCGGCGGCAAGGGCAACAATGGCGGCGGCAAAGGCAACAACGGGGGCGGAAATGGGCCCGAGGGCTCAAGCCCCGGACGCGGGAACAATGCCAACAACGACGAAAACTGACTAAGGCTAAGAGCTACTTCAGCTCAGCTTGAGGAAGGCGATGCGCACATCGCCTTTTTCACCGCCCTATGGCGGCTTTTCGGAAACTAGGTCAGCTGACGCTTTCCTCTTCGAGGTGCAATTTCATCTCGATCAGAACCTGTTGCAGCAACGAAGTTTCTTTCAGCAGACGCTTGGCTTCGTTGACGGTAATGATGCCATCCTCGATCGCGGCCTGGTATTCGGTCATCAGCATCGCAAACCGCTGGCTCAGTGCGATCACGTCCGAATTGACGCCCCCGGTGCGCGTACGGGTCGAATTGCGCTCATCATAGGACAAGGTGATGTTCTTCAGGTCCGCCAGGGCCGAGGTCACATGCGGGTAGCTGGCCGCGTTTTCCAGACGTGCGACCGCATCCACCGGCATGAACCGGTCGCTGTGCTCGGGATTGTCGGAGTAATACCGGCCCAATGTGGCCTTGGATTTCCCTGTGATCTCGCATGCTGCTTCGATCCCCACGTCCTTGACCAAAGCTTCGGTGTGCTTTTTCAGATAGGCCCCGATATCTGCCATTTTTGTACCTTTGTTCGCTGCGCCCTCTTGCCCGGCTGTCCGCACCGGGGAAAGGGAGGGGAAATTTCCCATACTCGAGTCATAATTGAAATGTCATATGTTGGCTATCCCTCAGATATGCGGGGGTTTTGTGAGTGAGTGGCGGCAGTTAATGCCGGTAAAGAGTGTTTGTGGGGCAGTATTTCAGGCCCTGCGCTGTTTCGGCCATTTCGTGGCCGGCGGTGTCGCTGTTGCGGAAGCGGGGTTATCCATCCCCAAGAGCATCTGCTCGGCCTCTGCGACTGCAATGGCGGCGTCGATTTCTTTTAGGACACTGACGACTTGCTCGTGCAGCGTGAGCCGATTAGACCCAGCCCATGGCCAAGCTGTACTTTAACTACTCAACCATGAACGCAGGCAAGTCCACGGTGCTGCTTCAGGCGTCGCACAACTATCGCGAGCGCGGCATGGACACCTATCTGATGACCGCAGCCATTGACGGGCGCGCGGGCCAGGGGCGCATCGCATCGCGGATCGGAATCTCGGAACAGGCCGATACGTTCAATCCCCACGACGATGTGTTCGCGATGATCCAAGACCGACTTGATCAAGGGAAAGTGGCCTGTGTTTTTGTGGACGAGGCGCAGTTCCTGACCGAAGAACAGGTCTGGCAATTGGCCCGCGCGGTGGATGACCTGAAAGTACCGGTTCTGGCCTACGGGTTGCGGGTGGATTTTCAGGGCAAGCTGTTCCCAGGATCAGCGGCTCTGCTGGCCCTGGCCGATGAAATGCGCGAGGTCCGCACCATCTGCAGATGCGGGCGAAAGGCCACGATGGTGATCCGTCAGGACGAAAACGGCAAAACCATCACTCAAGGTGCGCAGGTGCAGATCGGCGGAAACGAGACCTATGTTTCGCTCTGCCGTAAACACTGGCGCGAGGCAGTGGGCAGTTAGACCAGATTTGGCAGCGGTCGCCCGGCGACAAAAGCCGCCACATTGTCCAATGCCATGTGCCCCATATCCGTGCGCACTTCCTCGGTCGCAGTGCCCAGATGCGGCAGCAGGGTGACAGTCTCCATCTCGCGCAGTGCCTGCGGCACGGCCGGTTCAAACTCGTAGACATCCAACCCGGACCCGGCGATCTGGCCGTTTTTCAGCGCATGGATCAATGCAGCTTCGTCCACGACTTCTCCGCGAGCGATGTTGACCAGAATGGCCGACGGCCGCATCGCTGAAAGAACCGAAGCGTCAATAAGGTGGAAGGTGTCAACACCACCGGGGACGGCGACAACCAGAAAATCGACCACAGCAGCCAGGGTCGCCAAGTTGGGAACGAACTCAGCAGGGAAATCCAGATCCTTGGGCTTGCGGGACTGATAGCTGACCTGCATCCCGAATCCGAAATGACAGCGCCGGGCAATGGCTTGCCCGATCCGTCCCATTCCGATGATTCCGACCCGTTTTCCGGTGACGTGCTGTCCCAGCATCTGGGTCGGGTGCCAGCCCTGCCAATTGCCGGACCGGACCAGCCGTTCACCCTCGCCCGCGCGGCGGGCCGTTGCCAGCAGCAGAGTCATGGCAATGTCCGCCGTTGCATCCGTGACCGCCCCCGGTGTGTTGGTCACGCGAACACCAGCAGCCTGCGCTGCCGCCACATCAATGTGATTGAAACCCACCCCAAAATTGGCCAGCAGTCTGCACCGCGGAGCCGTGACCATTTCAAAGACATCGGCCGAAAAGACATCACCCAAAGTCGGAACGACCACGTCGTAGTCCCGCAATGCGCGCGCCATCTCATCAATGCTGAGCGGTGCGTTGCTATCTCGGATATCGACGTCGAACTCATCCCGCGCACGGGCAGTTACGGCGGGGGTCATCGGTCGGGTGATCAACAGTTTCATCAGTGCATCCGCCCGCCCACGGGAACTTTGCCATCAGGACCGATCAAAACAATCTCGCCCGATTCGTCCGGCAGACCCAGAACAAGAACCTCGGACATGAACCGCCCGATCTGACGCGGCGGGAAATTGACCACGGCCAGCACTTGTTTGCCCACAAGGGATTCGGGCGTGTAATGCGCGGTAACCTGCGCCGAGGTCTTGCGCTCGCCGATCTCATCGCCGAAATCGATCCACATCTTGATCGCGGGCTTGCGCGCCTCGGGATAGGGTTCGGCCCGGATGACCTCACCTACGCGGATGTCGACCTTGAGGAAGTCGTCGAAGGAAATTTCACTCACCGGACAGCTCCTTGGATCGATCGGTTGCCGCCTTTACGGCACGGTGCAACAGGTTTGGAAACCCTTCCTGTTCATGCATCAGGACTTCCAGTGCTGCCTGCGTCGTGCCGTTGGGTGACGTGACATTGATGCGCAACTGCGAGGGATCTTCCTCGGACGACATCGCCAGAGCCCCTGCCCCGGCGACCGTCGCCTTGGCCAGGCGCATGGCCAGATCATGCGGAAGGCCTTGCGCCTCACCGGCGGCAGCCAGCGTCTCAATCAAATGAAAGACATAGGCTGGCCCCGAGCCGCTGAGACCGGTGACCGCGTCCATCTGCGCCTCATCCTGCAGGCGCACGGTATCACCGATGGCCGACAGCAGATCTTCGGCGAGGGTCATGTCAGAGCCCGACGTACTGGCATTTCCAATCAGCGCGGTAATGCCTTGCCGGATCGCAGCGGGTGTGTTCGGCATGGCCCGTATGATCGGAGTACCAGCACCCAGAACACGCTCGAACGTGGCGATGGAAGTTCCGGCAGCGACCGAGATGAACAGGGTTCCGCCGCCCCCCAACGCCTGAATTGCCGGCAATGCCTCGCCCATCATCTGAGGTTTGACGGCAACCAACACGACGGCAGGTCTTTCAGGAAGTGGGGTGTTGATATTGACCCCTTGCGCCCTGAGCCAGTCGGAAGGGTTGGGGTCGATCACCCATACGGATGCGGCAGGCAGGCCATGTTCCAGCCAGCCGGCCAACATGGCCGACCCCATCTTTCCGCATCCCAGAAGCACCAGCCCCTGATCCGCGACGCGTGACATGTCCATGATTGCCCCTCCCCTGCTTTTGCGGTTTGGGGCAAAGCTTTACGCGCGGCCGTAAGCCTCTGCAATGGCGACTTGCATCGCATCCTCGGGCGTACGGTTGCCCCAGGTTACCAACTGGATCGCAGGATAGTAACGCTCGGCGCTCAGGACCGCGGCGGTGATCATCGTGTCGATCTGTTCAGGGCTGGCCGATTGCCCGCCGCTCAGCACCAGACCGTAGCGGTAGACCATCAGCTTCTGATTGCCCCAGTAGGTGAAGGCGCCTGCCCAGCATTGGTCGTTCATGCGGTTCAGCAGTTCATAGAGATCGGAAACCCGCTCCTCGGGCGGCTCCATCTCGAACGAGCAGACCATTCGCAAGGTCTCATCATAGTTAGACCAGGCCAACGTGATCGAGTAGGTGCGCCACTGTCCTTCGACCGCCATTGCGATCTGGTCGTCTCCGATCCGGTCGAAATCCCAATCGTGGTGTTCAGCCAGATGTTCGACAATATCAATCGGATGAATGTCTTCTTCGAAATACTGCTCGGAAAGTGCCATGGTGCCACCTCACTTAATACCTAGCATTTCGGGGCTGGCAGCGCCCCAGCGCTAGTTGCCTGCTCTACAAGCCGGGCTTCCCCCATAGGCCTGTACTAAATATGGTGCGCTGTGGCTGGGACTCTGGCAACCCCCATTCTTGGGGATAACAGCAATAAGTTGTGGACAGCTGGCAACGGCCACCAAAATATTGGCGCACCCTGCAGCTTTGCCTTGATTTATTTTCGCAATGCGGCGAGACTCCCCACACTGCGAAACCCAGCGCGGGTTGAGCGGTGTAGGGTCTTGCCGAAAATTTTGAAATGCCGATGTGCGGCTGGGCTTATTTGTCCAGCTTCGCTTCAAGCGCGGCGATCCGCGCTTCCAGCGCCGCGTTTTCTTCGCGCGCTTTCTGGGCCATCGCGCGGACGGCATCGAACTCTTCACGCGTGACAAAGTCGCGATCCGCCAGCCAGCGGTCTACCAAGGACTTCATCGCCGTTTCAGCCTCTTCCCGCGCACCCTGCGCCACGCCCATTGCGTTGGTCATCAACTGGGACATATCGTCCAGAAACTTGTTGCGGGTTTGCATGTGTCTACTCCGGAATCGCGAATGCCTTCTATATGGGGGATAGAGAGCCCAGTCTCAAGGTTGACTTGGTCAGCCAACCCCGGGCAATGAGACGCACATGCAAGCTGTTTTGAATTTCCCCGATCTGTCGCCCGAGTTGTTCTCGATTTCCGCCTTCGGAATCGAGTTCGCGCTGCGGTGGTATGCGCTGGCCTATATCGCGGGCATCCTGATCGCTTGGCGCATGGCGGTGATGGCCGTGCGCCGTCCCGCTTTGTGGCCGGATCAATCCCCGCCCCTGAGACCGGACCAGTTGGAGGACCTGATCACCTGGATCATCCTAGGGGTCATCATCGGCGGGCGATTGGGTTTTGTTCTGTTCTATCAGCCCGAATACTACCTGTCCCACCCGCTTGAGATCCTGAAGGTCTGGCAGGGTGGCATGTCCTTTCACGGTGGCCTTCTGGGTGTGGTGATCGCATCGCTGGTCTTTGCGCGTCGCCATTCGGCCACCTTGCTTTCGCTGGCCGACTTGATCGCCCATACCGTTCCCCCCGGCCTGTTGCTTGGTCGTTTGGCCAATTTCGTCAATGCCGAGCTTTGGGGCCGACCCAGCGAACTGCCCTGGGCGGTGATCTTTCCCGGCGCGGCAGCTCAGGATTGCGCAAATGTCGCTGCCGGACTTTGCGCCCGCCACCCGTCGCAGTTGTACGAGGCTGCACTGGAAGGCGTGCTGTTGGGCCTGCTTTTGTTGTGGCTGGTCTATAGGCGCGGCGCATTTCATTGGCCCGGCCGCATCATGGGCGTATTTCTGGCGGGCTATGGCGCTTCGCGATTCATCGTCGAGTTCTTTCGTCAACCCGATGCGCAATTCGTCTCGGTCGGAAACCCGCTGGGACTTGCGTGGCATGTGGGCGGCTACGGCCTGACGATGGGCCAGATCCTATCTGTACCGATGATCGCAGTCGGCTTGTGGTTCGCCCTACGGGCACGGCGGGTGGCATGAGCCTGCTTGGCCATCTGACCGACCGCATCCGGCAAGACGGGCCGATGAGCGTGGCGGACTACATGGCCGAATGCCTTCTGCATCCAACGCACGGCTACTACACCACCCGCGACCCGTTCGGCGCGCATGGAGACTTTGTCACCGCTCCGGAAATCAGCCAGATGTTCGGCGAAGTGATTGGTCTTTGTCTCGCGCAGGGCTGGATTGATCAAGGCAGACCCGACCGGTTTGCGCTGGCCGAGCTGGGCCCGGGGCGCGGAACACTCATGGCCGATATTCTGCGGGCCACCCGGGGCGTGCCCGGGTTTCACGACGCCGCGCAGGTGGTATTGCTCGAAGCCTCGCCCGTTCTGCGCGGACTTCAGGCCGAGGCCCTGGATGCGCACGCACCGAACTGGATCGTTTTGGTGGGCGATCTCCCAGAGCTTCCGATATTTCTTGTGGCCAATGAATTTTTCGACGCTTTGCCCATCCGCCAGTTTCTGCGCGACGGCGACGGCTGGTGCGAACGTCTTGTGGGCCTGCAGGGCGATCAGCTGGCATTCGGCCTTGGCCCGAGGGCGACGCAAGCGGCCTTGGCGACGCGCCTCGAGGATACACGGGACGGTGATCTGGTCGAGCTGTGCGCGGCGGCGGTTCCCATCGTGACCGAAACGGCCCGCATCATCCGTAGCCACGGTGGTATGGCTCTCGTCATCGACTATGGCGACTGGCGTTCGCTGGGCAACACGTTGCAGGCTGTCAAGGGGCACGAATACGTCGACCCGCTCGCCACACCGGGTCAGGCCGACCTGACTGCACATGTGGATTTCGAAACGCTGGCATTGGCGGCGGGCGCGACGGGCTGCGCCCATACGCGGCTGACGCCTCAGGGTGTGTTTCTTGAGCGTCTGGGCATCACCCAACGCGCACAATCTCTGGCCGGCGCGTTGACGGGATCAAAACTGGAAACGCTGGTTCGGGCACATCGGCGGTTGACGCACCCAGAGGAAATGGGAAACCTGTTCAAGGTGCTGGGCCTCTACCCGAAAACTGCGATGCCACCATCGGGACTTGGGACATGACTCTGGAAATTCTGACCTCGGATTTGCTGTCACCGATTCGACACGGGTTCTTCAGTCGCAAGGGCGGCGCCTCGTCCGGTATCTTCAGCGGGCTGAATTGTGGCACGGGCTCGTCCGACCTGAGCGAGGCGGTCGCGCTGAACCGAAGCAGAGTGGCCGAGGCCATGGGCGTCAAACTGGATGCATTGGTCGGCGTGCATCAGGTACATTCCCCACACGTGATCACCGTCGACAAGCCGATTGCAGGCGAGAAGCCAAGGGCCGATGCAATCGTTACCGCAACGCCGGGCCTCGCGCTGACGATCCTGACGGCCGACTGCCAGCCGGTGCTGTTTGCGGATCCTCAAGCGAAAGTGATCGGGGCGGCACATGCGGGATGGCGCGGTGCTCTGGACGGCGTCCTTGAGGCGACGCTGGACGCCATGGAGGCGCTGGGCGCGCACCGCAAAAACATCATCGCCGTCATCGGCCCGACGATCTCGCAGCGCGCCTACGAGGTTGGCCCCGAGTTTCTGGAAGACTTCCTTTTGGAAAGCCAGGACAACGCGCGTTTCTTTGCAAATGGGCAAGGCGACCGGATGCATTTCGACCTGCCGGCCTTTGGCCTTCACAAGCTGCGTCAGGCCGGCGTCGGGCAGGCAGAATGGACGCGGCATTGCACCTATTCGGATCCCGACAAGTTCTATTCCTACCGGCGCGCGACCCACGCCGGCGAGGCGGATTACGGCCGCCTGATTTCCGCCATACGATTGTAAAGATCGACCGAATTAAGGCGAAAGCGCCACTTTTCCGCCACATTTATTGTGTCTATCTGTCATCAGAATCGTTGTTAATTTTTGCCAGTGCTCAGATGGTTATCCGTTCTCCGAACGTCTGATTTCTGGCATCCGAACTCAGGGGGTGCCGCAAGACTTCATCATTGTCCTCAATTGATCCCGGAACAGCCACATCGCTGCCGCAAAGACGCGTCACATTGGCTTTACAAAGGGAAAAGGGCTTAGGCCCGAACTTCGAGCAGGACATGAATATGAAGTTGAAATCTCGCTTTCTTCGCGCCGTTGTCGCGGCCACCAGGGACCAACAACCGGAAATGCCCTGGAAGCGGGTTTCCAGTCACTCTGCAAGGGTCGTGCGCCGGTTGGCCGCGCGACGCTGATACGAAATTCCTCTGGGGCCAGCTGCCGGCCTCAACAGGGCAAGACGCGCACCGGAAGCTGCTCTGGGCCGGTGCGTGAACCGAGGCTGGTATTCGCAGCCGACGTTTTTCAGGGCGTTTGTGTGCGGACAATTACGTTCGCAGTGTACGAGTTTGTCTGGGGGGTCATTGTGTTGACCAAACGAATGCGAAATCCATTCGCCATGCGCGGCCATGTCGGTACCCGCATGGAGGTGGCGCACTTTTTTCAAGACAAAGAATCAAGCTGTCAGGCGGGCCTCCACGGGGATGTTTCCCGCCTGTTCGGCGTATTGGAAGGAACGGAATAATATGACCATTCCAAATTCACTGGCACGTGCCGCGCAGAATGCCCTCGACACTTCGGCATTGCTGCGCGAAGCACCGCGTCCAGGCACCAAACAGAAGGCGCAACTGCGTCGATACGAGGTGAGTGCGCTGCTGAAAAACGGGGAAGTTTCGCAGACTCGCCACATCGCACCGGCGCTGCCCGTTTTCGAAGACGCGTTCTGCGCCTTTACACGTGGGTCTCTGGTCGAGACGGAACACGGCCCGGTCGCCATCGAGGACTTGATGCCGGGCGACACGGTCCTGACCCAGACCGGCGCATCCGAAAAGGTGTTGTGGAAAGGCTCGGTCACTTTGGTACCTGGCCGCGAAGACTCGCGCGGGCGGACACGCCCTTTGACCCGCATCATGGCAGACACGTTCGGCATGCAAAAACCATTGTCCGGCGTCATTGCCGGCCCCGCAGCCCGCTTGCTGGCGACGCCGGCGCATCTAAGGCATCTCGGAGGTGGCCAGCCGATGCTGACACCCGTTGCCGAATTTCAGGACGGCATGTCCGTGATCGAAACGCAGCCGCCCACTCCGGTCGAGCTGTTCCACATCTGCCTGGAACGCCACGCGGTCATCAATGTCGACGGGCTGCAGTTCGAAACCTATCATCCCGGCGTGAACGCGGTCCGGATGATGAGCCACTCGCTGCGCTCGATCTACCTGAACCTGTTCGCGCATATCCATTCCTTGCACGATTTCGGTCCGCTGCTTATGGCACGCGCCGGGGAGGGCGAGATCGACGCCATCACGGCGTGACAGCTTTAACCATCACCACTGCATTTTGGGGGGCAACATGCAGATTTTATTGAGTTGGGCCATTTCTCTGGCCATCGTGGCGGTGCTCCCGCCATGCGCATCGCAAACCAGACGCGCCGGCTTTACGCCGTCCGGTTCATCCGTTCTTCCAATACGTCGAACGGCACGCCGGGTTCGTCTTTTGCACCGCGGATGACAAGCGAAGTCTTGACGCTGGCCACGTTCGGCGTGGTCAGCAACTCACCCGTAAGGAACTGTTGAAAGCTGCTGAGGTCGGGGGCGACGCATTTCAGGATGAAGTCGACCTCGCCGTTCAGCATGTGGCATTCCCGAACCAGAGGCCAGTCTCGGCAGCGGTCTTCGAACGCCCGCAATTCCGCCTCGGCCTGGCTTTCAAGGCCAACCATCGCAAAGACCTGAACTTCGAACCCCAGTTCACGGGCGTTGACCTCGGCGTGGTATCCTCGGATAAAGCCAGCCTCCTCCAACGTGCGCACGCGCCGCAGGCAGGGTGGGGCCGAGATTCCGACACGTTTTGCGAGCTCGACATTGGTCATTCGTCCGTCTGCCTGCAGTTCTGCAAGGATCTTTCGGTCGATCTCGTCCAGCCGTGTCGTGACCATGCGGTGCTCCTGAAATTTTCGGTTCTTATATCAGCGCAGGTGCCATGCGCAATATTCTTTCGCACCTGCGCAATAATCTTTGTCTGTCGATCAGGCAAGCCGGCACCTTGGAACCACATGACGGACGCGTGAGACGAAGGGGCTTTAAGCCGATCGATGCTATCGCTATATCGAAGCCCGGCGCCCACGACGGCGCTCAGGCAATAATCGAGTGGGGGTTCCATGGCCGAGACACGACACACCAAGGTTCTGATCATCGGATCGGGGCCTGCCGGATACACTGCGGGCGTCTATGCCAGCCGCGCGATGTTGAACCCGATTCTGGTGCAGGGCATCGAACCGGGCGGCCAGCTGACCACCACCACCGAGGTCGAAAACTGGCCTGGCGACACCGAAGTTCAAGGCCCCGACCTGATGGTGCGCATGCAGGATCACGCCAAGGCCATGGGTTGCGAGGTGATCGGCGACATCATCAACGACTTGGACCTGTCCAAACGTCCTTTCACCGCCAAGGGCGACAGCGGCACGATTTATACCGCCGACGCGGTGATCCTGGCGACCGGTGCGCGCGCCAAATGGCTGGGGTTGCCGTCGGAAGAAAAATTCAAGGGCTTCGGTGTTTCGGCCTGCGCCACCTGTGACGGCTTCTTCTACCGCGGGCAGGAGATCGTGGTGATCGGCGGCGGCAACACCGCCGTGGAAGAAGCGCTGTTCCTGACCAATTTCGCCAGCAAGGTCACGCTGATCCACCGCCGGGACGAACTGCGCGCCGAAAAGATCCTTCAGGACCGCCTGTTCAAGAACGACAAGATCGAGCCGTTGTGGTTCCACCAGCTGGCGGAAGTGATCGGCACCGATAACCCGCTGGGCGTCGAGGGCGTGCGGGTGAAGAACGTCAAGACGGGCGAAATCACCGAGATCCCCTGCAAGGGCGTGTTCGTCGCCATCGGCCACGCCCCTGCCAACGAACTGGTCAAGGACGTGCTGGAAACCCATATGGGCGGCTATGTCAAAACCAAGCCGGGCACCACGCAGACCTCGATCCCCGGCGTGTTCGCGGCGGGTGACTTGACCGACCATGTGTACCGGCAGGCCGTGACCTCGGCCGGAATGGGCTGCATGGCGGCGTTGGATGCCGAACGGTTCCTTGCCGAACAGGAATGACCGCGACGCGCAGCGTCTTCGGCGCTGCGTACCGCCTCCTCTGGCACCTTGACCCGCACTGCGCGGCAACGCAGACTTGCCCCGAGCGCGGCAGATTTCAGGTGATCTTTTGAACACTCCCCTTTGGCAGGGCAGTTGGGCGACCCGTCTCAGGATCATCAGTGGTCTTGTGCTGTTTGTCTTTGCTTTCTTCCACTTCATCAATATCGGGTTGGGGCTGTTTCACACCGACTACCTGCATGACATGCAGGACTCTCGGAAAACGGTCACGCGCCATTCGATTGGCAGCGCTGTCCTGTATCTTGCCCTGATCGTACATGCGGGTCTGGCATTGGTGTCGATCGCCCAGCGCCGAACCCTGCGAATGCCCTTTCATACGGGCCTGCAGATCGTTCTTGGCCTTCTCATTCCGCTGCAACTGATTTCGCACATCGTACAGACACGCTATGCGCATCAGGTTTTCGACGTGAATGACGAGATGGGCTACATCATCATTCTGATGTGGCCAAATTCGGCCATCTGGATGCAAAGTCTGCTGATGCTGATCGTCTGGATACACGGGTGCATCGGACTGCATATCTGGCTGCGACTGACTTCGTGGTGGCGCCAAACCGTACCCTATCTGATCGGAGTTGCCGTCTTCATCCCAAGCTTTGCCCTGGCCGGTTTGCTGACCGAAGGGCGGCGCATCTGGATGGATTTTGCGGATCCGGATCTACGCGAACAGTATATTGAGCATTACAACTGGCCCGGCCCCGAAGAGTTCCAGGTTTTGTTCAGCGTCAAGGACAACGCCTTGATGGCCTTCTGGATCGCGCTTGGTGCAGCTCTTGCGTTCCATTTCGGAGGCAAGCTTTGGCGTAGACGACACTCGGTGCGCGTCAGATATGTCGATGGGCCGGAAGTGACCTCAGAGAAAGGCATGACGCTGCTTGAGATGTCACAAGCCAACGGTATTCCGCATACTGCACTGTGCGGCGGCCGGGGGCGCTGCACGACCTGCCGCGTCATCGTCGAGGATGGCGCCGAGTCACTGCCACCGCCCAGCGAGGTCGAAGCCCGCAGCCTGAAGGCCGTGGGGGCCACACAGCGCACGCGCCTTGCCTGCCAGGTCCGCCCCTCTAGCCCCTTGACGGTTTTCCGCGTTTTCCGGCCGGATGGTGGACGTCAGCGGGCGCATGCCAGCCAGGGGCAAGAGCGAAAACTGGCCGTGCTTTTTCTGGACATGCGCGGGTTTACCGCGCGCACAACGGGGCAACTGCCCTATGACATCGTGTTCCTGCTGAACCGGTTCTTTGACGCCATTGTTCCAGCCATTACCGCAGACGGCGGGGTCGTCGACAAATACATGGGCGATGGCCTTTTGGCCGTGTTCGAAACACCCGACACGTCCAGCTCGGCCCGTTCTGCCCTGAAAGCTGCGATCGACATCAGTCATGCGCTTGCGCAGTTCAACCAGCAGCTGTCCCAGGAAAACAGCCCCGAGATCCGCATCGGCATGGGCCTGCACCTGGGCGACCTTGTGTTGGGAGAGATCGGCGCTGCCGGCCACGCCGCGCGGACCATCATCGGTGACGCCGTGAATGTCGCCAGTCGGCTGGAAGGAGAAACCAAGGCGCTCGGGGCTGAGCTGTTGGTCTCGGAAGCCGTGCTGCGCGCGGCCGGGTTTGAGACCGATGGCCTTGACCTGCGTCTGTTCCAGCTCCGGGGCGTAACCGAGCCCGTCCCTGCCCTGCCGGTCGAGCGCGCTCTGGATCTGGACCAACTTCTGACCTCACCAGAACAGATCGCCGCCGGTTGACGATATTGTCCCCATCCGGTGGGATTTTCGTCGCTTTTTCGGTTCCGGCCCGGAAAAACCTTCCATTCCGGGGAAAAACCGCGCATATCCTCCTTTGTTTCATGAATGTATATGGACTTCGACTGACGACCGGGGCACATGGCCCGGAAATGCACCTGAATCACTGACTGACCACACTGCCTCAAGAGTATTGCGATGACGATGTTGAGTAACCTGGCTCCGATCCCAGAACTGTATGTTTCCTATGAGTCCGCCCAAAAGCTGAAAGTCGAAGCCTCCGACCTGACCAGCTGGGACCTGACCCCGCGCCAGATCTGTGATCTGGAATTGCTGATGAATGGCGGGTTCAACCCGCTAAAGGGCTTTCTGAGTCAGGAAGACTATGACAGCGTCGTCGAAAACATGCGCTTGGCCGACGGAAGCCTTTGGCCGATGCCGATCACACTGGATGTGAACGAAGATTTCGCCGATCAGATCGAACTGGGTCAGGACATTGCGCTGCGCGACCAGGAAGGCGTGATTCTGGCGACCATGACCGTTACCGACCGCTGGACCCCGGACAAATCGCGTGAGGCCGAGAAGGTGTTCGGTGCCGATGATGATGCGCATCCGGCCGTGAACTACCTGCACAACGTGGCAGGCAAGGTTTATCTGGGCGGCCCCGTGACCGGCATCCAGCCGCCGGTGCATTATGATTTCAAGGCGCGCCGCGACACCCCGAACGAGTTGCGCGCTTATTTCCGCAAGGTCGGTTGGCGCCGCATCGTGGCTTTCCAGACCCGCAACCCGCTGCACCGCGCACACCAGGAACTGACTTTCCGCGCCGCGCGTGAGGCGCAGGCCAACCTGCTGATCCACCCGGTTGTGGGCATGACCAAGCCCGGTGATGTCGATCACTTCACCCGCGTGCGCTGCTATGAGGCGGTGCTGGACAAATACCCGGCCTCGACCACCACGATGAGCCTGCTGAACCTGGCGATGCGCATGGCTGGGCCGCGCGAAGCGGTCTGGCACGGCCTGATCCGCAAAAACCACGGCTGCACCCACTTCATCGTCGGCCGCGACCATGCCGGCCCCGGCAAGAACAGCCAGGGCGAAGATTTCTACGGCCCCTATGACGCCCAGGACCTGTTCCGCAAATTCCAGGACGAGATCGGCATCGAGATGGTCGATTTCAAACACATGGTCTATGTGCAGGAACGCGCCCAGTACGAACCCGCGGACGAGATCGAGGACCGCGACAACGTCACGATCCTGAACATCTCGGGCACCGAACTGCGCCGCCGTCTGCGCGAGGGGCTTGAGATCCCCGAGTGGTTCTCGTTCCCCGAGGTGGTCGAGCAGCTCCGCCGCCGCTATCCGCCGCGCAGCCAGCAGGGCTTTACCGTCTTCTTCACCGGTTTCTCGGGCTCGGGCAAATCGACCATCGCAAACGCTCTGATGGTCAAGCTGATGGAGATGGGCGGCCGTCCCGTCACGTTGCTGGACGGTGACATTGTCCGCAAGAACCTCAGCTCGGAACTGGGCTTCTCGAAGGAACACCGGGACCTGAACATCCGCCGCATCGGCTATGTGGCCTCCGAGATCACCAAGAACGGCGGCATCGCCATCTGTGCCCCGATCGCGCCCTACGCCACCACCCGCCGCGCCGTGCGTGAGGAGATCGAGCAATTCGGCGCGTTCTGCGAAGTTCACGTGGCCACCAGCATCGAGGAATGCGAGCGCCGCGACCGCAAGGGCCTGTACAAGCTGGCGCGTGAAGGCAAGATCAAAGAGTTCACTGGTATTTCGGACCCTTACGACGTGCCGGAAAACCCGGAACTGCGCGTCGAGACCGAGAATGTGGACGTGGACAACTGCGCCCACCAGGTTCTGCTGAAGCTGGAAAGCATGGGATTGATCGCCGGATCCTGAGCCACAGCCAACTGCTGTCAACACTGACCCCCGGAGACATCTCCGGGGGTCTTTCATTTCCAGAACACTGCTTTGAACACCCCCCTTCCATCCGCGAAGATTGGCGGTCGTTCGACGTTTCATCCAAAAAATGCTACTATTTCGCATGTTTTGAGCAGACATAATTTGTCTGCATCCTTTGGGAGGGTGAACATATGGCAACTCAGAAAAATACCGACGATGGCGGAGCCATGTTTGCGGGAGACAATCGCGCAGCGGTAATTGCCGACTACAAGATCGCCCAGTTTTCCCGGTTGCAACTTCCGGCGTTGATGGCTTCGCCGGCTATGGCAGGGGGCCTGACACCATTTATCCCCATAGACTGGCTGCTGGACCTTCTGAAATCGATCCGCACCTACGCGGATTGGGTGAAGGAATGCGACAAGATCAAAGCCAAGATTCAAAAGGCGCTGGATACACTGCAGCCGCCACCCCAGGATCACCCTTTGGGGCTTGTCGTACCACCGGTTCCGCCGACGCCCGGCACGACCCGTCTTCGTCAGATCCTTGAGGTCATTGATGCGGCCAAGACCGCTGCCGGCAACATGGAGCCAGACTCGGCGCGCGACAGTCTCAAAGAGGCCAAGGACATGATGCACCACGACTCGGTCAAAGCCGAGTTCCGCCGGTTGAACGACGTGGATGGCTGGTATGACATTCTGGAGGAATTGCAGGACGCGATCGATTACTTGGAACGTGTCTCGCGGCACTGACCCACTCCGGCACAGCCAAAGTGCGCGTTCGGCACAGTCAGCCTGCTGAAAGCTGATCCCGCAAGGCCTCGGCGGCCCTCAGTTCGAACTCTCCATAGATGGCGGCCTGCGGTTGCATCGCCCGCAGATACGGCAGGCGTTTTTCATAGTCTTCACCCGACAGCATTTGCACGGCCTGCTGGATGTCCGCCTCGGTTTCGCACAGGATCATCCCCTCGGTATCGAGGAAGTCGCCGATATTGGGGCACCCCCAATAGATCGGGACTGTCGAACACAGAACGGCGTCGATCAGCTTCTCCGAGAAGTAGTTCCTCTCGCGCACGTTTTCGATGACGACCGAATAACGATAAGGTGCCAACCCGTCTGACTTGTTCTCGAACGGCTGATAGCCGCGGCCCATGATGTCGATGTCAGCGCCTGTGTCGCGGGCCCAATCGATCAGCCTGTGCCTCAGCTGGTGCCCCTCCAGATCGCGCTTTGCCGACGCGATCAGCGAACATGACCGCGTCTTGACGACGCTCAGATCCTGCCACTCGGGAACTTGGGTCACGCCGTAGGGCAGGAAAACCGCGTTGGGCAGGCTGTTCAGCAATACGTCGTGAAAGGTGAACACCCGGAAAAAACGCCGCCAGGTCCAGCGCAGCATCCGATCGTGCTTGCCATGTATGGCCGATGGCTCGCCCATCATCAGCGATATCCGAGCCCGCGTGCCGCGTCGCAGGCGCAGGTGTACAGTGGAATTGGGATACATGATCAGGTGGTCGGAGGGCGCGAGGTCACCAACGGTCTTTCCTGACAGGCGCTCGGGGCAGCCCAGCGGCCAATTCAGATCTGCCAGCGGAACCGAGGCCAGTTTCGGCCCCAGACGGTGGCCATAGGGCAGAATCGCGATCGCAGGTTCGGTCATTGCAGGCTGTCCGGCAGGTCGGTCTGTCCGCGCATCAGGACGAACCCGCGCCCGGCAACCTTGATGCCCGTCATCGCATCCGTTGGCCCGACCCGCGTTACGGTCGCCTGGCCGGGACGGCCCATGTCGTGGCCCTGTTCGGCGATAAAGCTGTCTTTCGGCATCAGCCCGTATTTCCACAGGTAAGCCGCCATTGCGCCGGTGGCGGAGCCGGTGAACGGATCTTCGGGCGGGCTGGGCGGCGCCAGCAACAGACGCGAGAACGTATCCCCTTGAGCCGTGGCCCCCTGCAGGGTCACCAGAAAGGGTTCGGCCATGTCGGACCCGGCATATCCGGCAGTTTCCGCCACCCGTTGCAGCGCATCCACATTCAGTTGTGCCGCGCGCAAGGCTGCGTGATCCCGCAGAACTGTAATGCAGAACGGCAGCCCGGTCGAAACCATCTGCGGCGGCGAAATGATCGCACTTGCAGGTAGGCCGATCGCAGCTGCAACAAGGTCTTCCGGCACCCGCGTGCCGAATTCGGGCGCGATCTGGGTCATCTCGATCTGGTCGCCATGCAGCTCGATCGACAAGATCCCTGCTCCGGTTTCCAGCGTCAGTGCGTCAGCAGATATCATTCCTCGGGAGCGCATGGCAGCCACGGTCGCTATGGTCGGGTGTCCGGCAAAGGGAATTTCACGGCTGGCCAGGAAATACCGCACTCGGATATCCGCCACATCCGATGGGCCGGTAAACGTGCATTCTACCAAAGACGTCTCGCGGACAAACGCCGTGCAGACCGTTTCCGGCAAATGCGCGCCACCATGCACGACTGCACAGCCATTTCCGCCGAATGCCGTGTCGCTGAAAGCATCCACCCAATCGAAATCGAACCAGCTCATGCGCCCTCTCGTGCCTGCAGTCAGAAAGTGCCGGGAATGCAAACCCGCGGGTGGCATGTTTGACGCCTCACGCGCCGCTTGTCACGTTGAATCGGTCTGTGGCCGTGTCAGTGCACGGCCACCGGAGACAGGTCATGCTGCCGCGCCAGTACGAAGGCCAGCTTTCGATCGGCGACAAGCGCCAGTTGCTGCCCATCTGAATCGTGAACGGCATAAAGATGATCCAGATCACCCACCTGCGTGCGCACCTCGTGCGGCAGGTTGGCCACGTTCACAGCCTTCACATAGACGATCCGATTGCCTTCGGTGTTGATTTCATACGGTGTATTCATGGCTTACCCCTTCCTTATGTTGATCGTCTGCACAACGGTTTCGGGCATGGCGCGGGTCAGGTCGATATGCAGAAGGCCATTTTCCATAATGGCCTCGCCGACCTCGACACCGTCGGCCAGCACGAACATGCGCTGGAACTGACGGGCCGCGATGCCGCGGTGCAGGAACACGCGCCCCTCGCTGTCGTCGCGCTGACGACCCCGGATCACCAGTTGCCGATCTTCGATGGTGATCGAAAGGTCGTCCTCGGCAAACCCGGCTACGGCCAAGGTAATGCGGTAGGAATGATCCGACGTCTGTTCGATGTTGTAGGGCGGATACCCTTCGTTTCCGGCCTTTGCAGACCGTTCCAGAAGACGTTCCAGCTGCTCGAACCCCAGAAGATGCGGGTATGAGCCAAGAGTAAGTTTTGACACGTTTTCTCGTCCTTCTTTGTCAAAGCGACGTGATGCGCGGCCCCGTAACGGCAGCTGCGCACAAGACAATATGGGATGAAACGTGTGTCTCCACAAGGTCTAGGCGGATTCACTTGAACGCACTATCTTGTGTAACACGCACCACCAGCCACACATGAGTCGCCCATGAACGCGCCCACCGACATTTCGATGAAAACCGACGAGGTTCTGCGCGTCGAACTGGAGGTGTTCCGCCAACAACACCGCGACCTGGACGAGGCGATCAAGGCGCTCGAGGCGACCGGCACTGCCGATCAGCTGACGGTGAAGCGGCTGAAGAAACAGAAGCTGCGCCTGAAGGATATCATCCGGCTGATCGAGGATCGCCTGACCCCTGACATCATCGCTTGATCCGGCGCGGTCAACCGCATTGCCACGCAAGCGGATTTCACTATAGTGCGCGCTTCCTAAAGCAGGCGGGGAACAGGGCGGATGAGCGAGATCAAGGTCGGAATCATCATGGGCAGCCAGTCGGACTGGCCCACCATGAAAGGCGCTGCAGAGATACTGGACGAACTGGGCGTGGCCTACGAGACCAAGATCGTCTCGGCCCACCGCACGCCGGATCGTTTGTGGGAGTACGGCAAGACCGCTGTGCAGCGCGGGCTGCAGGTGATCATCGCCGGCGCTGGCGGTGCCGCACATCTGCCGGGGATGATGGCGTCCAAGACGCGGGTACCGGTGATCGGCGTTCCGGTACAAACGCGGGCGCTGTCCGGTGTCGACTCGCTCTATTCCATCGTGCAGATGCCCAAGGGTTTCCCGGTTGCGACCATGGCCATCGGTTCGGCCGGCGGCGCCAATGCCGGCCTGATGGCCGCCGGTATTCTGGCCCTGCAGGACGCAGACCTGGCCGGTCGGCTGGACGCCTGGCGCGCCGCGCTGTCCGACTCGATCCCCGAGGAGCCGCGCGATGAATGACCCTTTGCAGCCCGGCGCGGTGATCGGAATTCTGGGTGGCGGCCAGCTGGGGCGGATGCTGTCGATGGCCGCGGCGCGGCTGGGCTTCGTGACCCATATCTTCGAGCCGGGCGCCAACCCGCCGGCGGGCCAGGTGGCGCATCGCGTGACCACCGCACCTTATGAAGATGCCGAGGCGCTTGCCGCGTTTGCGCAATCGGTCGATGTCATCACCTACGAGTTCGAGAACATCCCGACCGAGGCGCTGGACATTCTGGAATCGCACCGTCCCATCCGCCCCGGACGCGAGGCGCTGCGGGTCAGTCAGGACCGGCTGACCGAAAAGACATTCCTGCAAGGCCTGGGCCTGAACACCGCACCCTTTGCCGATGTGACCGACCTGGACAGCCTGCAGGCCGCCATCGAACGGATCGGCACGCCGGCCATCCTCAAGACCCGCCGCTTCGGCTATGACGGCAAGGGGCAGGCGCGGCTGAAGTCGCCCGAGGACGCCCGGTCCGCACTGGCCGACATACAGGGCGCGCCCGCGATCCTGGAAGGCTTCGTCAATTTCAGCCACGAGGTGTCGATTATTGCCGCCCGCGGGCTGGACGGCCAGGTGGCCTGCTTCGACCCCGGCGAAAACGTGCACCGCGACGGCATCCTGCACACGACCACGGTGCCCGCGCGCCTGTCCCCTGCCCTGCGGACCGACGCGGTGCTGCTGGCCGCGAATATCCTGAACGCGCTGGACTATGTCGGCGTCATGGGGGTCGAACTGTTCGTGACGCCGCAGGGCCTGATCGTGAACGAGATCGCGCCGCGCGTTCACAACTCGGGCCACTGGACGCAAAACGGCTGTGCGGTCGATCAGTTCGAACAGCATATCCGCGCCGTGGCCGGCTGGCCTCTGGGCGACGGGCAGCGTCACGCGGATGTTGTGATGGAGAACCTGATCGGCGACGACATGGACCGCGTGCCCGAGCTTGCGCAACAGCGCGACGTGGCCCTGCACCTGTATGGCAAGGCCGAGGTCAAGCCGGGCCGCAAAATGGGCCATTTCAACCGGATCAAACGCTAGCGCGCCGCGGCGACGAACCGCCCGGCGACATCCCCCGACAGGAAACTGACCCGGCCGCCGGCGATGGTGGCCGCCACGCGCTGCGTTTCCGCATCCAGAACGACCAGATCGGCGCGTTTGCCGGGTTGCAGCGACCCGCGGTCCCCGAGGCCAAGCACCCGCGCGGGCCCCGACGACACCAGCGCCCACGCGCCCGCCAGATCCATCAGCCCCGATTTCATCAACATCAGCGCCGCCCTGCGCGGGCTGGGATAGTGGTAATCCGACGCCAGCGCATCGCACAGCCCCATGGCGATCAGGTCCAGCGCGCTGACGTTGCCCTTGTGCGATCCGCCCCGCACCACGTTGGGCGAGCCCAGAATGACGTGATCGCCCGCGGCCTTGGCCGCCTCGGCCGCTTCGAGCGTTTCGGGAAATTCGGCGATATGCACGCCGCGCGCGCGGCAGTGGCAACGGGCCTCTGCCGTGGCGTCATCATGGCTGCCCAGACGCACGCCTTGTTGGGCCAACGCCGCGCACAGCGCATCAAGCGCAGTTGGCACCTCGGAGGTGCGGGCGTGCATGTCCTGCAGCATCTTCAGATGCGCCTCGGGGCTGCGACCAGCCTTGAGCGCCTGCCCGGTCAAACGCGGCGGGGTACGCCCCTGCGCCAGACGGTCATGGGGCAGATGATCGTTGAACACGACATAGGGCACCTGCCAGTCGGCGATGCGCCCCGGCAGGTCGGCATAGTCATCCAGCAGGTGGGTTTCGAACCGCAACTGCGGGATCAGGTCGGTGACCACGCTGCCCTTCACCGCCGCGATCGCGCGGAACACGTCGGCGGCGAACTCTGGGCCGCGTACGCCGCCCTCCCAGCTGTAGAACTGCGCCAGCACGGCGGTGGTGATGCCATTGGCTGCCAGTTCAGCCTCGGCGGCGCGGATGCCCTCGTCCATCTGCTTCATGGCCCCCCGGCGCGGGGCGATGTGACGCTCGAACCCGTCCCCGTGCAGGTCGATGATGCCCGGCAGGATCAGATAGCCGCTCAGATCAACGACCGGCGCACCGCTGCCCTCCTGGATCAAGCCGTCCGCGATTGAGAGATCGTCACCGACAAGTCCGCGATCAGGGTGCAGAGCCTGCGCCCCGGAAAAGGTCAGTTCCAATGCGGTCATCGTGTGGGTTCCGAGGCGGGTTCGGCGCAGTCCTCTCCGATGCAGATCTCATCAATGATGTCCATCACACCGTCCAGCCAGGTTATGTTGGGATCGAACTCACCGAACTCGATGAAGTGCAAAGCCTGCGCCATGACCTGCGGGTTGTTCATCATGAACGTATGCGTCACCGGCAGCACGATGTGGTCGGTCATGCCCTGGACTTTGGTTTCTTCGACAGCGACCTTGCCGTCATCCGGTCCATCAACCAGCGACGAAAAAACCGGATTCAGTGAGTTCTCGCCTGCAATCACCCCCAGCTCGAAGTCGACCGGTGGCAGGCGACGCGGAATACCTTCGGGCCCCGTACCCAGCTGCAGGCCGGCGGGGCCGTTCAACAGACCGAACACTTCCCAATCGCCGAGTTCATCGACCAATTGGCTGCCTTGGTTGGGCGGGCCAAGCATGACGACGCGTCCCAGATTCTGCGGATGGTGATCCTGCAGCCAGTAGCGCAACAGGATTCCTCCCATCGAATGCGCGACAACGTTGATGGTGTCATCTCCGCACGCCGCAAACGCCTCGGGTATGGTCCGGTCGGCCAGTTCCGGAATCGGAAGATCCGTCGAGCGATAACCCGGCCGCACAACGGTGTACCCGTGCACCTTGAACAACTGCTCCATGACCGAAAACGATGCTTCGGTCCGGGCAAGCCCATGCAGCAGGACAACGCATTTTGCCTGCGCGGCGATCGGCATCAGGAAAAGCAATATGAAAAACAGGATCCGCATGGCTGCCAGATAATCGCTATTCTTCAGAGAGGAAAGACCTAGCGCCGCCTCACGCGCATAACTGCCAATGCAATACCGCCCACAACCAACCCTGCCCCTGCCATCAGCCGCAGGCTCAGTTGCTCGCCGAGCAGCGCCACACCTGCAATGATCGCAATCACCGGGACGCTCAGCTGCACTACGGCTGCAACCGCAGGCGCCAACTGGGGCAGCAGGCGATACCACAGGGCGTACCCCAACCCCGAGGTTACGCCGCCAGATACGGCCGCCAGCCCCAAACCCGCCCAGGTCAAGTTCCACGCCGGAGCGCCCGCGACCAAAATGCCAGCGGTCACCGGCAGGGCCACCACAAAGTTCGAGGCCGTTCCCGCCAGCGCATCGGGCTCGGACCGACCAGCAATCGAATACGCAGCCCACCCGACCCCTGCGGCGGCCATCAAGGCTGCCCCTGTCGGGTCAACACGTGCCTCAGCGCCTGGCCACAGAACCCAGGCCAATCCGGCCATTGCAATTGCTGCCCCCGCCACCTGTCGAAAAGTCGGGATCGCCCCCGTCAGGGTGCCGGCCAGAAACATCGAGATCTGGACCACCGCAAACAGGATCAAGGCGCCCAATCCCGCATCAAGTGACAGATAGGCCACCGAGAACCCGACCATGTAAAGCGACAAGGAGCCTGCTCCGATCACTCGGCGCCTGTCGAACACCCGCAGGGTGCCACCCCGCGACACGACCAAAGCGCAAAGAACGAGCGCACCACAGAGCACACGAACAACGGCAAAACTTGCCGGGTCGCTGGCTCCGCTCTCCACGGCCAACCGGTTCAGGATGGAATTGGCCGCAAAGGCACACATTGTCAGGGCGGTCAGAAGAAACAGCTGCATGCCCAACCAATATCGTGTCTGCACACAATGGACACCCGCTTTCCTGCGCTTCCGCGTGACCGGCTGCGGCGATCCCCAGAATTGCAAGCAGCGCCGGCCGAAACACCGCGGATCACTGAAAAAATCAAAACGGGGCCGCCCGAAGGCGACCCCGCTGAAATTTTCGGTAAGACTCTCCCTTGCGGGTTGTCTGAATTCGCTGACGCGAACCCGGCCGTCTTACATCATGCCGCCCATGCCGCCCATGTCGGGCATGCCAGCACCGGCGCCTGCACCTTCTTTGGCGGGCTTGTCGGCAACCATGGCTTCGGTGGTGATCAGCAGACCTGCAACCGAGGCAGCGTCTTCAAGAGCGGTACGCACCACTTTGGCCGGGTCGATCACGCCGAACTTGAACATGTCGCCATATTCTTCGGTCTGAGCGTTGAAGCCGAAGGCGGTGTCCGCGGACTCGCGCACCTTGCCGGCAACGACGGCGCCGTCGACACCTGCGTTTTCAGCAATCTGACGCAGCGGCGCTTCGATGGCCTTGCGCACGATGTTGATGCCTGCGTCCTGATCGGCGTTGACACCTTTCAGATCGGCCAGAGCCTTGCCGGCCTGAACCAGGGCAACACCGCCACCCACGACGACACCTTCCTGAACGGCGGCGCGCGTTGCGTTCAGAGCGTCGTCCACACGGTCCTTGCGCTCTTTCACTTCAACTTCGGTCATGCCACCGACGCGGATAACGGCAACACCGCCTGCCAGTTTGGCAACGCGCTCTTGCAGCTTCTCACGATCGTAGTCGCTGGTGGTTTCTTCGATCTGGGTACGGATCTGGGCAACGCGTGCTTCGATCTCGGCCTTCTCGCCAGCACCGTCGACGATGGTGGTTTCGTCCTTGGTGATCGACACTTTCTTGGCGGTGCCAAGCATGTCCATGGTGACGTTTTCCAGCTTCATGCCCAGGTCTTCGCTGATGACCTGACCGCCGGTCAGGATTGCGATGTCCTGCAGCATTGCCTTGCGGCGATCGCCGAAGCCCGGAGCCTTGACGGCAGCGATCTTCAGACCACCGCGCAGCTTGTTGACAACCAGAGTTGCCAGCGCTTCGCCTTCAACGTCCTCGGCGATGATCAGCAGCGGCTTCTGCGACTGGATCACCTGCTCGAGCAGCGGAACCATCGGCTGCAGCGACGAGAGTTTCTTCTCGTGCAGCAGGATCATGCAGTCTTCCAGCTCGGCAACCATCTTGTCAGCGTTGGTGACGAAGTAGGGCGACAGGTAGCCACGGTCGAACTGCATACCTTCGACGACGTCGGTCTCGGTTTCCAGACCTTTGTTCTCTTCGACGGTGATAACGCCTTCGTTGCCGACCTTCTGCATCGCGTCTGCGATCTGGCGGCCGATTTCAGCTTCGCCGTTGGCCGAGATGGTGCCAACCTGCGCAACTTCGTCGCTGTCTTTGACTTCGCGGGCAGCGTTCTTGATTTCCTCGACGACTTTGGCGGTTGCCATGTCGATGCCGCGCTTCAGGTCCATCGGGTTCAGGCCGGCAGCAACCTGCTTGAGGCCTTCCTTGACGATGGCCTGAGCCAGAACGGTCGCGGTGGTGGTGCCGTCACCGGCTTCGTCATTGGTGCGGCTGGCGACTTCTTTCACCATTTGCGCGCCCATGTTCTCGAACTTGTCTTCCAGTTCGATTTCCTTGGCGACCGAAACACCGTCTTTGGTGATGCGCGGCGCGCCGAAGGATTTGTCCAGAACCACGTTGCGGCCTTTGGGGCCGAGGGTCACCTTCACAGCATCCGCCAGGATGTTCACACCCTTCAGCATGCGGTTGCGGGCATCGGTGTCGAACTTGACGTCCTTTGCAGACATGTCTTTTTCTCCTCGAGAAATGTGTTTGAAATGACGATCAGAGCAAGCGCGTGCGCGTTACTCGATGATCCCCATGATGTCGCTTTCTTTCATCATCAGCAGCTCTTCGCCGTCGACGTGGACCTCGGTGCCGGACCATTTGCCGAACAGGATCTTGTCGCCGGGCTTCACAGCCATCGCGATCAGTTCGCCGCTGTCTTTCCGCGCGCCTTCGCCGGTTGCAACGACTTCGCCTTCGCTGGGCTTTTCTTTTGCGCTGTCGGGAATGATCAGGCCGCCTGCGGTTTTCTCTTCGCTTTCGGTACGGCGAACCAGCACGCGGTCATGAAGCGGTTTCAATGCCATCTTTGCAGCTCCTTGGGCTCAAAGGTTGTTTTCCTCCCCCCGCGGTCTTGCGGGGCGTTAGCACTCAGCTTGATCGAGTGCTAACGACGCATAGCTAGGGGGTGATTTCCGGCGAGTCAACAATCGGTGATGAATTTTTTTCGCGCGCAGCCTGAGGCCGGCCAAGTCAGGTCGGATCTTCCCAGCTGTAAGCCCAATGCTTCAGACCTTCGGACCCGGAAGGCGACAGTTCATAGACGCCCTTTGCCACCTTTTCGAACCAGCCATAATGGTTTTCGCGCATGAGGCGCGTCGCCGCCGCAACGCCCGTGGCACTGGCGACCTCAGCGCCTTTGGTCGCCCCGTGTTCGGCCAGATGCGCGGCACATTTTAGGGCATCCTGCCGATAGGCAGTTACGATTCCGTGCCGGGTTGCCCCGCCCGAGTTCGGATCCCCTTCCAACCGCTCGAACTCGCGCAACAGTCGCGCAGCTTTGGCCTTGTTCTTTCGCGGCGCATGGTGTCCAGGGTCACAATGGACTTCGACCCGCCCATCCGCACGAACGGTGATCAAACCCAGCCCCAACCGACGACACAGGGACAGGTTGTCCCGCAACGCCCGGCGCGCCGACCGGCCGGAGGGCTTGCAGACGCCCACATAGACCTGATCCGATACCTTCAACCGGGTCACGGCCTGATGGAACAAGGCCAGCGAAAATCTCAGCTTCAATTCAACGATCACTGGATCACAACCGGGCTTGACGGCCACGATGTCGGCGGCGCCCACCTCTCCTTTCACGGAGTACCCTTGCCGCTGCAATAGCGCCTTGATCGGAGGATAGAGATCCTGTTCGCGGTTCATGACGCCATGCTATGGTTTTTTCCGAAAAACGCCATACGGATACACGGCTTGCGCGCGGTAGGCGGGCGTGGCTATCTGTTCCCAAGTTCTTTCAGCCACAATCGGAATGGTCTCGATGCGCGTGTTTCTTTTTGCCCTGCTTGCTGCTCTGCATCCAATTGTGGCCAATGCCGCCTGTGACGGGCGCGATTTGCGGCAAGACATGACGCCTGAGGCCCGGGCCGAGTTGAACGCGGCCACCAGTCAGATGGCATATCCCGAAGGCAATCACTGGATTGCACAGAAGGACAACACTGTTTTGCATCTGATTGGCACATTGCACGTCAACGATCCGCGAATGGGCCCGGTGGTCGAGCGGTTGGCGCCGACATTGAGCGAGGCCGACGCGTTTTACTTCGAGATCACCCAATCCGACATGTCCGCTTTCGAACAAGACCTGGCCAAGGATTTCAGCCCGGTTCTGATCAACACAGGACCAACTCTAATCGATCTGATGAGCGAAGAGGACTGGGCCGTGATTTCCAAGGCGCTTTCGGCACGCGGCATTCCCGGTTGGATGGCCGCAAAACTGCGCCCTTGGTTCCTGTCGATGATGCTGGGTATGCCACCCTGCATGCTTCAGGTGCCAGATGCAGACCGGGGAATGGATGCGCGCCTGACCGAACTGGCCGAAGCTGCGGGCAAACCGCAATATTCGCTGGAACAGATCGACGACCTGATCGCGATCTTCGACAGCCACACGCTTGAAGAGCAAGTGCAGTCTCTGGTGCGCATGGTCGATGCCTTTGACGCCGGTGATGACCACATGGTGACCATGGCCAGCGCATATTTCGAGGAGAAACACGCAGAAATCCTGCAATTCGCAAAGATATATGGGCGCGATGTTTCGGGCCTGGCGCCCGATGTGTTTGCACAGGAATGGGCCGCATTCGAGGACCAGCTACTGGTTCAACGCAACGACAACTGGATGGAAACGATCCTAACCATCGAAAACCAGACGGCGGTGATCGCGGTTGGTGCCGGCCATCTGGGTGGAGACCATGGACTTTTGCAGCAGCTGGAACGCGCCGGATATCAACTGAGCCGCGCACAGTTCTGAGCGGTCAGCGCTTCTGTCAGACCAACCGTCGCAGCCGTGTTTCTGCCGGGTGACAACGCCAATGGACCACCCTATAAGGCGCGCAAACTCCTTATGTGCAGGAAACAGACATGACCATCCAAGTATTTGGCCACAAATCTCCCGACACCGACTCAACCGGATCGCCGATCCTGTGGGCCTGGTATCTGAACGAAGTCAAAGGCGAAAAGGCCGAGGCCGTCCTGCTGGGCGAACCCAACACCGAAGCCGCTTTCATGCTGCAGCGCTGGGACCTGCCCAAGCCGCGCATCATCGAGGATGTCGAGACCGATGCGCCCGTCGTCATCGTTGACACAAACAACCCGGCCGAGCTGCCTGCCAATGTCAACAATGCCGATATCCGCGCCATCATCGACCACCACAAGCTGGTCGGTGGGCTGGAAACCAAAGGCCCGATCGACATTACCGTTCGCCCGCTGGCCTGCACGGCAACCATCATGATCGACCTGATGGGCGACGACGCCGCCAAGATGCCCGAGGCTGTCAAGGGCGCGGCCCTGACCTGCATCCTGTCGGACACGCTGGAGTTCCGCTCGCCCACCACTACCGCGCATGACCGCGAAGTGGCCGAGAAGCTGGCCGCCGAGCTGGGTCTGGATGTTTCGGCCTATGCTGCCGAAATGTTCGCCGCGAAATCTGACGTATCGTCTTTCTCGGACGCCGAACTGATCCGCATGGACAGCAAGGAATACGAGGTCAACGGCACCAAGTTCCGCGTGTCCGTTCTGGAAACCACCGCACCGGGCGTCGTGCTGGACCGCAAGGACAGCCTGGCCCAGTCGATGGTCGAGGTGGCGAAGGAAGACGGTGTGGACCAGGTGCTGCTGTTCGTCGTCGACATCCTGAACGAAGAGGCCACCCTGTTGGTGCCGAACGACCTGGTCAAATCGGTTGCCGAGAAAAGCTTTGGCGCTTCGGTGTCCGGCGACACGGTTGTTCTGCCGGGCATCATGAGCCGTAAGAAGCAGATCATTCCGAACCTCAAGGTCTGATCCCGTTCACAGTTCAGCGAAAGGCGCCCTCAGCGGGCGCCTTTTTTGTTTGCGCGTCGAAAGGTTTGCCGGATGGCAAATCGTTGCTAGGCTGGACGCAGGGACAGGGTGGATCGGGACACGGTGGTCACACGGAAGTACAGTACGACACGCAGCATTCTGCTGTTCGAAGGCGGCGACAGGCTTGCCTATTGGCGGCGCTTTGCCATGCTGCTGACCCTTTCGGTGATCATCGCAACCATGGGACTGCTGCGGAACTCTGGCGCCGTGGTCATTGCCGCGATGCTGGTCGCGCCGCTGATGACACCAATTCTGGGCATTGCGGCTGCGATGGTCATGGGCTGGCTGAAACGCGCTTTCGTTCTGACCCTGACGGTCTGCATTGCGGCGGTACTGTGCGTTCTGATGGCCTGGATCCTGGTTTATCTGGCCGATGTCCCGCGCGGCATCCTGATCCCCGATCAGGTCTTGGCCCGCACCGACCCGGGCACCGAAGACCTGATCGTGGCGCTCGCGGCCGGCGTGGCCGGCGCATACGTTCAGATCAACAAGGCCGAACTGAGCCTGTTGCCCGGCGCCGCCATCGGCGTGTCTCTGGTTCCGCCATTGTCCGCGTCCGGGATCCTGCTGTATTTTGGGGAACCCGCTGACGCCTACGAGGCGGGTCTTTTGTTCGCGACCAACCTTGGTGCGATCGTTTTGTCGGCCTGCGCGGTCTATATCGTCTATGCCGCAAGGTCGGTTGCATTCGGCAAGGGCCGGCGCAAGCTCAACTTTACTGCCGGTGTGGTCATAACCATGGCGTTCCTGGCCCTCGTCGTGGTCCAGTTGGGCAAATCGACCTACAACCGTTACCTGGAAACCCGAACCGAGGCCGAGGTTGCGCAAGCGATCCGCGACTGGGCGGACCCGGTATCGGTCGAGATCATCCGCATCGACGTGAATGCCAAACGCAAACAGGCCGAGGTCTGGGTGATCGTCGATCTGCCGCCCGAGGCGCAATTCAAGGTCTCGTCCGTTGCCGGGCTGTTGCCCGAGAGCTTGCGGGAAACGTCGCTGGTGGACGTTCTGCAGGATGAACTTGGCCCCGGCTATCTCGCCGTCATCCGGTACCAGACCCGCATCGGCGCGCAGGTCATTCTTGGCACCGAAACCGTGCAACAGGCCCCGGATGTCGAAAAGTTGAGCGACGAGGAATGACGGCCAGCATCCGGCTACCTCTGGTCAAGCGGGGCCAGCTTTGCCATAGGTGGCGCAACGCCGTTTCAACAGCCCGAGGCCCGCATGACCCAGATCATCTCCGCGCTTGACCAGATTTCCGACCGTTACAAGGCGCTGTTCGTGGATCTGTGGGGCTGCGTCCACAACGGCATCACCGCCTACCCCGAAGCTGTTGCCGCGTTGAAGGCCTATCGCGACCGGGGCGGCAAGGTGGTGTTGGTGACGAACTCTCCGAAGCCGCGTGCCGGGGTTGCCGAGCAGTTGAAACAGTTCAACGTTCCCGCGGACTGCTACGACACCATCGCGACCAGTGGTGACTCGGCCCGGTCCGCGATGTTCCGTGGTGCCGTGGGCGAAAAAGTCTATTTCATGGGTGAGTGGGAGCGCGACGCTGGGTTCTTCGAGCCGCTGAAAATCCTGGAACACCCGATCCACATCGAGCGCGTGCCGCTGGACCAGGCCGAGGGGATCGTTTGCTGTGGCCCGTTCGACCCGATGGCCGATCCGGCCGTGAACCGGCCGGACTTCCTGTACGCCAAGCAGAAAGGCCTGAAGCTGCTGTGCGCCAATCCCGATATAGTTGTCGATCGGGGCGAAGTGCGGGAATGGTGCGCCGGTGCGCTGGCCAAGCTTTATACCGAAATGGGCGGCGAGAGCCTGTATTTCGGCAAACCACACCCGCCCATTTATGATCTGGCCCGGCGTCGCCTGCATGCGCTGGGAACGGACGTGCCGGATGACGAGATTCTGGCCATCGGCGACGGGCCGCATACCGACATAGCCGGCGGCATGGGAGAGGGAATTGATTCCCTGTTCATCAGCGGCGGTCTGGCCGCATCGGAAACAAAAACGTCGCACCAGCCGGATCCGAATGCTTTAAGCGATTATATTTCCAAGGAAAACATCAACCCAACCTACACGATCGGCCGTCTGCGCTAGGCAGAAAACGCTTGATTTTCTGCAGTTGCGAAGTAATAAAGTTGCCAACCTTGGGTCGTTGGCGATTTTTTGTTGCCGGACCGATGCATAGTGAGGGCAACATGTTGGACAATCTTCCGCGCGGCACGATCTGTATCGAAGACATCGAAATGGGCATGACCCGCTACCTGCGGAAAGTGGTGACGGACGAAGACATCGAGATGTTTGCCCAGGTTTCGACCGACCGAAATCCGGTGCATCTGGATGACGACTATGCCCGCGATACGATCTTCGAAGGGCGCATCGCCCACGGGATGCTGACCGCCGGTCTGATCTCGGCCGTGATCGGTGAACAGCTTCCGGGCCATGGGACCGTCTACATGGGTCAGTCGCTCAAATTCCTTGCGCCGGTCCGCCCCGGCGACATGGTCTATGCCGAGGTCAAGGTGATCGACATCGACTTCGCCAAGCGCCGGGTCAAGCTGGATTGCCATTGCGCAGTAGGCGGCAAGAAGGTTCTGGTTGGCGAGGCGATGGTTTTGGCTCCGTCACGGAAATTCGACTGACGGCAGGTTTTGACGCCCTGCTGGACGCTGGTCTGGAACTGCCGCTTGAACCCGGCGGACAGTCCCGCTAGGCAAGCCCCATGCAGATCATCCGGGATTTCCAGTTTGTAGACCCCGAAGACCGCGGCGCCAGCGTTGCGATCGGGAATTTCGACGGCGTTCATATTGGCCACCAGTCGGTGATCGATCTGGCCCGGAAGGCATGCCCGGAAGCACCCTTGGGCGTTCTGTCGTTCGAGCCGCACCCGCGCGAGTATTTTGCCCCGGATGCCCCGCCCTTTCGTCTGATGCGGGGCAATGCGCGCGCGCACCGGCTGGAGAAGTTGGGCGTACAGAAACTCTACGAACTGCCGTTCAACGCCGCGCTCGCCGGGCTGACGCCCGAGGAATTCGCCCGCAACGTGATCTGCCAAGGCTTGGGTCTGGCCCATGTGGTGATCGGGGCCGATTTCTGTTTCGGCAAAGGCCGCAGCGGCACGGCGCAGGACATGGTTCAGTTCGGCCAGCAGATGGGGTTCGGTGTCACCATCGCCCCATTGATGCAGCAGTCCGATCACGTGGTCTCGTCCACCGCGATCCGGCAAGCCCTGAGCGACGGCCGCCCGCGGGACGCGGCGGCCATGCTGGGCCACTGGCACCGGATCGAAGGCGAGGTTATCGGCGGTGAACAGCGCGGTCGCGAATTGGGCTTTCCCACGGCAAACATGTCGATTGAAGGGATCCACCCGCCGAAATTCGGCGTCTATGCGGTTCTGGTCGACGTGCTGGACGGCCCGCATGCCGGCAGCTATCACGGTGCGGCCTCGGTCGGGGTGCGGCCGATGTTCCACGGCGAGGTGCCGAATATCGAAACCTTCCTGTTCGACTTCTCCGGCGATCTTTATGGGGCGACCCTCTCGGTTGGCCTGGTCGAATTCCTGCGCCCCGAGATGACCTTTGACGGCCTCGATGCCCTGATCGCCCAGATGACCGAAGACTGCGATCGCGCACGCAAGATCCTGGCCGCGACATGAGCAAGGATCCGATCGACCGCGCCGGGCTGGCCCCGCGTTTCTGGGAGCGCAAGCCCCTGCAGAAGATGAACCCGCGCGAATGGGAAGCCCTGTGCGACGGCTGCGGCAAATGCTGCCTGAACAAGCTTGAAGACGAGGACAGTGGCGAAGTTGCCCTGACCCGTGTCGCCTGCCGGCTGCTGGATGCCGCGACCTGCCGCTGCACCCAGTATGACATCCGCCACCAATTCGTACCGGAATGCATCGTCATGCGCCCGGACAACATTCACGAACACGCCTACTGGTTGCCTCAGACCTGCGCCTACCGCCTGTTGTGGGAGGGCAAGCCCCTTTACGATTGGCACCCGTTGCTGTCAGGGTCGCCCGACAGCGTCCACGCCGCCGGCGTTTCGGTTCAAGGGCTTACCGTGTCCGAATTCGAGACGCCCGAGGAAGAGTGGGAAGACTACATTATCGAGGAGCCAACCTGATGCATTTCGCCTCTGACAATTCCGGGCCCGTCCACCCCGAGGTTCTGACCGCGCTGGCCGAGGCCAATCAGGGCTATCAGATGGCCTATGGCGCCGATGACCTGATGAACGAAGTGCGCGACCGGATCCGGGGCATCTTCGAGGCGCCCGGGGCGGCGGTCTATCTGGTGGCGACCGGAACGGCGGCAAACTCGCTGGCTCTGGCGACCCTGTCGCAGCCGTGGGAGACCGTATTCTGCTCGCCCGTCGCGCATATTCATGAGGACGAGTGCAACGCGCCCGAATTCTACACCGGCGCCAAGCTGACGCTGGTTCCGGGCGGCGACAAGATGCAGCCGGATGCACTGCGCCGCACCATCGCCGCCGAAGAGACACGCGGCGTGCATGGGCCCCAACGCGGTCCGGTGTCGATCACGCAGGTGACCGAGCGGGGCTCGGTCTATTCGCTGACCGAACTGCGGGCCCTGTGCGGGGTCGCCAAGGAGTTCGGCCTGCCCGTCCACATGGATGGCGCGCGGTTCACCAATGCGCTGGTGGCGCTGAATTGTTCCCCGGCCGAGATGACGTGGAAGGCGGGCGTGGATGCGGTAAGCTTTGGCGGCACCAAGAACGGGCTGATGGGGGTCGAAGCGGTGATCTTCTTCGACGAAAGCAAGGCCTGGGAGTTCGAGTTGCGCCGCAAGCGCGGGGCGCATCTGTTTTCCAAGCACCGGTATCTGTCGGCCCAGATGGCGGCCTATCTGCGCGATGATCTGTGGCTGCGCTCGGCCCGTAAGGCCAACGCCAATTGCGCGCGTCTGGCCGATGGGCTGCGGGCTGCGGGTGCGCAGTTCCTGTATGAACCCCAAGCCAACATCATCTTTGCCAGCTTTCCCCGCAGCCTGCATAGGCGCCTACACGCGGCCGGTGCCGTCTATCACCTGTGGGGCGACCCGCTGGACGGCCCGGACGAGGACGAGATGCTGGCCTGCCGGTTCGTCTGCGACTGGTCGACACCGACCGAGGAAATCGACCGGTTTCTGGCGCTGCTCTAGGCGCGCCAGAACGCGTCGATCTGCGTGGCGGTTTCGCCGGGGTGCGAGACGGGCAGCATGTGCCCTGCCCCCTCGACAACGCCCTGCCGCGCGTCGGCCAAGCGGGCGCGCAGCCCGGCATTGACCACGGCCATGATCGGGTGCGAGGCCGATCCATGCAGCAGCAGGATCGGCATTTCGGCCCGTGCCATGGCCGTCGGGGCCAGCAGGTCGGAGGTGTCGCGGAACAGCGGCCCCTCGACCGCGCCGACCACGCCGACGCCCCGGATCATCGCATTTCGGGTCCGCTCCGGCAGGTCCGGCCAGCGCGGGCTGCGGTCGGTCGTGCCCCACATGCGGTTGAACAGGCGGGCGGCCCGGGGCGCGTCGCCTTCGGCAAGGGCAGCCTTGTATGGCTGGGATTCGGCCGCGTGCCGCGTCGCAAGCGCTGGTGCGTCCTGGTGGGCGACCGCGAAGAACACCGGTTCGATCAGAACGGCGCTGCGCACACGGTCCGGGTATTCGATGGCCAGCCGCAGGGCGACCATCGCGCCGAAACTGTGCCCGATCACGTCCATCGGTTCGCTCAACTGCGCCCGCGACAAAGCTGTGGTGAGGTCGAAGAAATCCCCCTGCCCGTCCCAATCCGGACTGCGTCCGTGCGACAGCATGTCGGGTGCGATCAGCGTTGCCTGATCGCCCAAGGCAACGGCCAGACCGGACCACGCACCGGAATGCGCGATCGTGCAATGCTGCGCTAGCACCTTTCGGGCACCCGCCCCAAGAGTGCGAACGTGGACGGGCGGCAGCACGGCCTTGGCCACGGTCATGCTTTGAGCGTGGCCAGATGCTCGTCCAGATCCACAAGCCGGTCCTGCCCCCAGAACCGCTGATCGTCCTGCGTGATATAGAAAGGCGCGCCGAACACGCCGCGGTCCACCGCCTCTTCGAGGTTGGCCGCATAGGTCTCGGCCCCGACCAGCAGTCCGCTGTCGGCCAGCGCCGGATCAAAGCCCGCCCCGGCCAGACAGTCGCGGATCACGTCGTCCTGCGCGATGTCCTTGTCCTCGGCCCAGCAGGCGCGCAGAAAAGAATGGCAGAGTTTTCCCACATCACCCGACCCATCCTGAATGGCCGCGATGATGGCGTATGAGGACGGCGCCGCGTTGGTCGGCCAATGTGCAGGTTGCAGGTTGAACGGCAGGCCCGTCTTCTTGGCCTGACGCACCAGTTCCTGCGCCCGGTATTCGATGCGCGACGGGTGGCGGTCTTTGGGGGGCACGCCGCCGGTGCGCCCAAACAGCGCAATGATGTCGACCGGCTTGTAGGCGATGGTTGCGCCGTGCTTGGCCGCGATCTCCTCCAGCCGCAGCCCGGCGAGGTAGGAATAGGGCGACAGTGTCGCAAAAAAGTAGTCAATGTCGGCCATGTGCACTTTCTCCACCCAGTTATCTTTGCGGAACCGTAAGGCCATGCTAAGCGGTGTCAACATCACGAATCTGTCACATTGCCACTGCTGCCCGGGGACCTCAGCCGATGCCGACACATCACGAACCCAAGCTTATTGCTGGGAACGCAAACCTTCCGCTTGCCGAAACCATCGCGCGCCGCATGAGCCTGCACCGCGGCGTCAACCAGCGTCTGGTCGATGCGCGTGTCGAACGGTTCAACGATGGCGAGATCTTTGTCGAGGTTTTCGAGAACGTCCGCGGCGAGGACATGTTCATCATCCAGCCCACCTCGAACCCGGCCAATGACAACCTGATGGAGCTACTGATCATCGCCGATGCGCTGCGCCGATCGTCGGCGGCGCGGATCACCGCGGTTATCCCCTATTTCGGATATGCCCGCCAGGATCGCCGCACCAAGGCGCGCACCCCGATCAGCGCCAAGCTTGTGGCCAACATGCTGACCGGTGCCGGGATCGAACGCATCCTGACGATGGACCTGCATGCGGCACAGATCCAAGGGTTTTTCGACATGCCGGTCGACAACCTGTATGCCTCTCCGATCTTTGCGCTGGACGTCAAGGACCAGTTCCGCGACCAGATGGACGATCTGATGGTGGTTTCGCCGGACGTCGGCGGTGTGGCTCGTGCCCGCGAGCTGGCCAAGCGGATCAGCGCTCCTCTGTCGATCGTCGACAAACGGCGTGAAAAAGCCGGGGAAGTGGCCGAGATGACCGTGATCGGCGACGTGAAGGACAAGATCTGCCTGATCGTCGACGACATATGCGACACGGCCGGTACGCTGTGCAAGGCGGCGCAGGTGCTGATAGACAACGGCGCACGCGAGGTTCACTCGTACATCACCCATGGCGTCATGAGCGGCCCGGCTGTTGAACGCGTCTCGAACTCGGTGATGAAATCGCTTGTTTTGACCGACACGATCATGCCGACCGAAGACATCAAGAAGGCCAAGAATATCCGCACAGTGCCGACGGCCCCGATCTTCACACAGGCCATTCTGAACATCTGGCAGGGCACATCAGTGTCGTCGCTGTTCGAAGACAAGACCCTGATCCCGATCTACGAATCCCTGTACCACACAGACTGAAGAAACCGGAAAGCCATTCCCATGACCGCCAACAAACGTCTGGTTCTTTCCAGCGATCACGCTGCCATCGACCTGCGCAAGGAAGTTGCCGCTTTTGCAGCGGCACAAGGCTGGGACGTTCTGGATCTCGGCCCTGACAGCCCCGAAAGCACGGATTACCCCAAGCACGGCAAAGCCGCCGCCGAGGCCGTCGTCTCGGGCGAGTGCCAATTGGGCATTATCCTGTGCGGCACGGGGCAAGGTATCATGATGGCTGCAAACAAGGTTCCAGGCATCCGCTGCGGCGTGTGTTCGGATACGTTCTCCGCCCGCATGATCCGCCAGCACAATGACGCCAACATGCTGTCGATCGGCGCGCGTGTTGTTGGCACTGGATTGGCGCTGGATATTGTCGATGCCTTTCTGAGCACCGAATTCGAAGGCGGCCGGCACGCGAAACGCGTGGCAATGATCGAATCCTAAGTCATTACGGATGGCCCGCTGGGAACGGCGGGTCAGGAGATGTCCCAGTCGTCCTCGTGGGCAACTTCCCCGATCGCGGTCCATGCCACGCGGATCCGGGCGATACGGGTGTCCGACCACGTCCGGAACACCGCATCAAAGCCCGTGGTTGTAACATTTTCGGACAGCAGCTCGGCGCGCAAAGCCGATGAGGTATCGACATCCCACAAGGACACTCCAATCTGCACGACGGGCGGGGTGCGGAAGGGTTGGCTGAAGGTGACGGGCCGGCGTCGTTCCCGCGGCCCCTCGCCCGTCCACATGTCTCCACCATCTGCGAATTCCGAGAACAGAACCTCTTCACCTCGGTCAATTCCGATGGGGTGGGTCAAGAATTTCTTCATTGCGCATCAATTCCTATGAATTTCCGCAACTTATCCTGACCTTTCGGCGAAATCACGACAAAAAAACGGCCCCGCAGCAGCAGGGCCGTTTCCAATTCTGACAGTGCATCAGCCGTTACAGGCTCATATGCGTTCCCAGCGCTTCCATGTCGGCCAGCAGCTTGGCTGCCTCGTCGACAATGGTCTGTTCGCCGTTTTCCTTAGCCGCCTCGTGTGAGGCGCGCGCCTCGGCAATCAGCTCGTCCAGATGGGTGCGGGTCACTTCGTCAACCGGGATGGCCTTTTCAGCCAGCACCGACAGGGCATCTCCGTTGATCTGGGCAAACCCGCCGGTGACCAGGTATTCGCTGGACCCTTCGGGCGCTTCGACCTTCAGGATGCCCGGACGCAGCGTGGTGATGGTGGGGGCATGATCGGGCATCGCCGTCATGTCCCCGTCCGCGCCGGGAATCTGGACCGCGCTGGCCTGAAGCGAAGCAAGGCTCCGCTCCGGGCTGACGAGGTCGAATTGCATCGTGTTTGCCATCGGGGATACTCCTTAGGCAGCTGCTGCGGCCATCTTCTCGGCTTTGGCGATCACTTCGTCGATGCCGCCAACCATCAGGAAGGCCGCTTCGGGCAGGTGGTCGAATTCGCCGGCCACGACACGCTCG
This sequence comes from Ruegeria sp. BC2, assembly GCF_056539245.1. Lineage (NCBI taxonomy): Bacteria > Pseudomonadati > Pseudomonadota > Alphaproteobacteria > Rhodobacterales > Roseobacteraceae > Ruegeria > Ruegeria sp. BC2. The sequence continues at coordinate 257,756 of NZ_JBQFUQ010000001.1, read as the reverse complement.
AACGAGTCGATGGTGACTTCCAGCGGAACCTGCACACCCGGCGAACCGGTGAAGACTTCGGCCACGTCGAACGGCTGCGACAGGAAGCGCTCGATCTTGCGGGCGCGGGCCACGGTCAACTTGTCCTCTTCCGACAGTTCGTCCATGCCGAGGATGGCGATGATGTCCTGCAGCGACTTGTAGCGCTGGAGAATCTGCTGAACGTCGGTCGCAACCTTGTAGTGACGCTCGCCGACGATGGCCGGGTCAAGCAGGCGCGAGGTCGAGTCGAGCGGGTCCACGGCCGGGTAGATACCCTTTTCCGAAATCGCTCGGTTCAGAACAGTGGTTGCGTCCAGGTGGGCGAACGAGGTTGCCGGCGCAGGGTCGGTCAGGTCGTCCGCAGGCACGTAGATCGCCTGCACCGAGGTGATCGAGCCCTTCTTGGTCGAGGTGATGCGTTCCTGCAGGGCGCCCATGTCGGTGGCCAGCGTCGGCTGGTAGCCCACCGCCGAAGGAATACGACCCAGCAGAGCCGACACCTCGGAACCCGCCTGCGTGAAGCGGAAGATGTTGTCGACGAAGAACAGAACGTCGGTACCGGACTGATCGCGGAACTGCTCGGCCAGGGTCAGACCGGTCAGAGCAACACGGGCACGCGCCCCCGGAGGCTCGTTCATCTGGCCGTAGACCAGGGCCACCTGGCTTTCCGACAGGTTGTCGGGCTTGATGACGTTCGATTCGATCATCTCGTGGTACAGGTCGTTGCCTTCACGGGTCCGTTCACCGACACCTGCGAACACCGAGAAGCCCGAGTGCACTTTTGCGATGTTGTTGATCAGTTCCATGATCAGAACGGTCTTGCCCACACCGGCGCCGCCGAACAGGCCGATCTTGCCGCCTTTGGCGTAGGGCGCCAGCAGGTCAACCACCTTGATTCCGGTGACCAGAATTTCCGACTCGGTCGACTGTTCGTCGAACTCGGGCGCGGGCTGGTGGATGGCACGAGTTTCAGTCGCTTCGACCGGGCCTTTTTCGTCGATCGGCTCGCCGACAACGTTCAGGATGCGGCCCAGGGTGGCGTTGCCAACCGGAACCGAGATCGGTGCGCCGGTGTCGACAACGTCCGCGCCACGGACCAGACCTTCGGTCGCGTCCATCGCGATGGTACGGACGGTGTTTTCACCCAGGTGCTGGGCAACTTCCAGCACCAGGCGCTTGCCGTTATTTTCAGTTTCAAGTGCGTTCAGAATTTCAGGCAACTGATCTTCGAAGTGCACGTCGACGACGGCCCCGATGATCTGTGTGACTTTGCCTTTTGCATTCGCCATGTTTCGTCTCCGGTTTGTCTCTACAGCGCTTCGGCGCCGGAAATGATTTCAATCAGCTCGTTGGTGATCACGGCCTGGCGCGAGCGGTTGAACTGGATCGTCAGCTTGTCGATCATCTCGCCCGCGTTGCGTGTCGCGTTGTCCATCGCGGACATCCGTGCACCCTGTTCCGAGGCCCCGTTTTCAAGCAGAGCCGAGAAGATCGCCGTGGCGACCCCCTTGGGCAGCAATTCGGCCAGAATGGCCTCTTCGCTGGGCTCGTAATCGAACACGGCGCCGCTGTCGTCCCCTTCGGTGTCCTCGAACGAGGCGGGGATGATCTGCTGGGCCGTCGGGATCTGGGTCACGACGTTTTGGAACTTCGCATAGAAGATCGTGGCAACGTCGAACTCGCCCGCGTCAAAACGCGACAGGATGTCCTTTGCGATGTCCTGCGCGTTGGCATAGCCGATGCGCTTGACCTCGCTCAGGTCGATGTGACCGACGAACAGATCGCCATATTCACGCTTGAGTGCGTCGCGACCTTTCTTGCCGACGGTCAGAATCTTGACCGTCTTGCCCTTGCCGCGAAGCTCATCCGCCTTGGCGCGAGCCAACTTGGAAATGTTCGAGTTGAAGCCGCCGCAGAGCCCACGCTCGGCCGTCATGACGACCAGAAGGTGGACATCGTCGCTGCCGGTGCCGCGCAGCAGCTTGGGGGCGCTGTCGCTGCCCCCGACCGATGCTGCCAGCCCCGCCATCACGGCATTGAACCGCTCGGCATAGGGGCGCGAGGCTTCGGCAGATTCCTGGGCGCGGCGCAGTTTTGCAGCCGCGACCATCTGCATGGCCTTGGTGATCTTGCGGGTCGATTTGACCGACTCGATCCTGTTTTTAAGGTCCTTTAGACTTGGCATTGCCGCGTCTCCTTAAGCGAAGGTTGCGGCGTATTCGTCCAGCGCAGCCTTGATCTTGTCGGCAGCCTCGCCCTTGATCTTGGGATCTTCGTCGGTGATCCACTGCAGCAGATCGGCATGCTTACCGCGCAGATGCGCCAGCAGACCAGCCTCATAGCGGCCAACGTCCGAAACGTCGATCTTGTCGAGATAGCCGTTGGTGCCGGCGAAGATCACGCACACGATTTCCGCGTTGGTCAGCGGCGAGTACTGCGGCTGCTTCATCAGCTCGGTCAGACGCGCACCGCGGTTCAGCAGCTGCTGGGTTGCGGCGTCGAGGTCAGAACCGAACTGCGCAAATGCAGCCATTTCGCGGTACTGGGCCAGTTCCAGTTTCACCGGACCGGCGACCGACTTCATCGCGTTGGTCTGAGCCGACGAACCCACACGCGAAACCGACAGACCGGTGTTCACGGCGGGGCGGATGCCCTGGTAGAACAGCTCGGTTTCCAGGAAGATCTGGCCGTCGGTGATCGAGATCACGTTGGTCGGAATAAAGGCCGAAACGTCGCCACCCTGGGTTTCGATGACCGGCAGAGCGGTCAGCGAACCGGCACCGAAGTCTTCGTTCAGCTTGGCCGAACGCTCCAGCAAGCGCGAGTGCAGGTAGAAAACATCACCCGGATAGGCTTCGCGGCCCGGCGGACGGCGCAGCAGCAGCGACATCTGACGATAGGCGACGGCCTGCTTGGACAGGTCATCATAGATGATCAGAGCGTGGCGGCCGTTGTCACGGAAGTATTCAGCCATCGCGGTTGCGGCATAAGGTGCCAGGAACTGCATCGGCGCCGGGTCGGACGCGGTTGCGGCCACGACGATCGAGTATTCGATGGCGCCGGATTCTTCCAGTTTCTTCACCAGCTGAGCAACGGTCGAACGCTTCTGGCCGATGGCCACGTAGACGCAGTACAGCTTCTTCGATTCATCGTCGCCAGCGGCTTCGTTGTAGACCTTCTGGTTCAGGATGGTGTCCAGAGCCACGGCGGTCTTGCCGGTCTGACGGTCGCCGATGATCAGCTCACGCTGGCCACGGCCGATCGGGATCATCGCGTCAACCGACTTCAGGCCGGTCGCCATCGGCTCATGCACCGACTTACGCGGGATGATGCCCGGCGCCTTGACGTCTGCGACGCCGCGCTGCTTGGCATTGATCGGGCCTTTGCCGTCCAGCGGGTTGCCCAGACCGTCAACAACGCGGCCCAACAGTTCGTCACCAACCGGAACGTCCACGATCGAGTTGGTGCGCTTGACGGTGTCACCTTCCTTGATGTCACGGTCCGAGCCGAAGATCACGACACCAACGTTGTCGGCTTCGAGGTTCAGCGCCATGCCCATGATGCCGCCGGGGAACTCGACCATCTCACCCGCCTGCACATTGTCCAGGCCGTAAACACGGGCAATACCGTCACCGACGCTCAGCACGCGGCCGATTTCGGCCACCTCTGCTTCTTGACCAAAATTCTTGATCTGGTCTTTCAGGATTGCAGAAATCTCTGCGGCTTGGATACCCATTTATCCGACCTCTTTCATTGCATTCTGTAGGGAGTTGAGCTTGGAGCGGATCGAACTGTCGATCATCTGCGAGCCCACTTTGACGACAAGACCACCGATGAGGCTTTCATCGACGGTCGCATTGATGGTCACGTCCTTGCCTACGCGCTCGGACAGTGTCTTGGACAGTTTCTCCAGCTGGGTCTTGGTCAGCGCCTTGGCCGAGGCAACTTCGGCAGTCACTTCGCCGCGATCGTCAGCCAGCATTTCGCGCAGAACCTTGATCAGCTGCGGCAGCACGAACAGACGGCGCTTCTGCGCCATCAGAGCCAGCGTGTTGCGCAGGATCGGGTGCAGCCCCATCTTGTCGGCCACGGCGGTGATGGCCGCCTGCTGGTCGGCCCGAGAGATCAGCGGCGAAGAGATCACCTCGCGCAGGTCCGCGCTTTCACTCAATGCAGCCGAAAGGTCATTGATGCCGGTTTCCAGACCTGCAAGGTCCTTGTTCTCTTTTGCGATCTCGAAGATCGCCGTTGCATAGCGTTTGGCTATGCCCGTGGAAATCGAAGCTGGTTCGGACACGTCCACCCTTCCGATATTTTAGGCCCCGATTTCGCGTGTGGCAGCTGAACCGGGGGCGTGAGGAAACCCCGTCCTGAAAGGGCGGGGATCAAAATCACCGGGGATGTAGCAGAGCCTAAGCCACCTAGCAATATGTTATGCCGGGCTCAGCTTTATCCACAAAATCTTTCTTTTCAATTGGTTACGGAAACTGCGACGGTTTGAACCCATTCGCCGGCGTGAAAAATGTTACCAAGTTGCCTGTTTTAGCGATTCCTGTGGCCTTTTTCCCTCATGTTTCCGGGAATCCCGCGCTTGTGGATGCGCGCCAGTTCACGCCGGCTTCAGCAATCCGTCCAACGCTTTGATGGGGCGTTTTTCAGCATCCTTGGTCACGCTGCCGCTTGGTGGCCGCACGAGCTTGCTGGCTTCGACCATCAGAACACCACCGGCCATGATGGTCGGGATCCGTTGCCCTGTCTTTTCGATCAACCCACCCGAGCGCAGCCAGAACCGCCGGAACGAGGGCGGCAGGTAAAGCGCGGAACAGTGCATCTCGGGCACGAAATGATGTGCGCGCAACTGGTTCTCCAACTGGGTTGCCGAATACGGATGTCCGTAACCAAAGGGCGTTCGGTCGGTTCGGGACCAAAGCCCGGCCCGATTGGGAACGACGAACACCGCCCGACCTCCCGGCCCCAGAACACGCCAGCATTCTTCAAGCAGTTGACTGGGTCGTTCCGAGGTCTCGAGCCCGTGCATGACCACCAGCTTGTCCACATGACCGGTTTCGATCGGCCACCGGGTTTCCTCGGTCAGCACCGACACGTTCTGCATACCGGCGGGCCAAGGCATCACCCCTTGCGGTCCGGGCATCAGGCCGATGACACGCCGCGCGTCCGCAAGATAAGGGCGCAACAGAGGCACCGCAAAGCCGAATCCGGCCACCGTCTGGCCCTTGGCCTCGGGCCACAGTTCGATCAGCCGGCCACGAATGGCAGCCTGCGCCGCACGCCCCAGCGTGCTGCGGTAGTAGAAGTTCCTAAGATCCTGCACATCAAGATGCATTGCAGATACCCGATCGATCGGCTTAGCTGAGCGCAGTCTAGCAACGAAAGGGCAAAAGGCCATGCCTCTTGAGATCGTCACCATCCCCTGTCTCAGCGACAATTATGCTTTTCTGGCACATGACCATGCAAGCGGACAGACAGCCCTGGTCGACGCTCCGGAGGCCGGACCCATTCTGGCCGAATTGACCGCACGCGGCTGGCGCCTGAGCCATGTGCTTCTGACCCACCACCACTGGGATCACGTCGACGGCTTGCCGGGCATCCTCGAGCAGCACCCAGCACAGGTGATTGGTGCGGCGGCCGACGCTCACCGGCTTCCTCCCCTCGACAAACAGGTGGCTGACGGAGATCGGTTCGAGATTGGGGGCGAACCCGTCGAGGTTCTGGATGTCTCGGGGCACACGGTGGGACATGTGGCATATTACATGCCCAAAAGCGCGGTGGTGTTCACGGCCGACAGCCTGATGGCGCTGGGATGCGGCCGATTGTTCGAAGGAGACGCAGCGCAAATGTGGACCTCGCTTTCGAAGCTCGCTGCTTTGCCCGACGAAACGTCGGTCTGCTCGGGTCACGAATACACCCAGTCAAACGCACGATTTGCGGTAACCATCGATCCTGACAACACAGCGCTGGAGCAACGGGTGCATGAGATCGATCAGGCACGGGCAAAGGGTCGCGCGACCGTGCCGTCAAATCTGGGCGTGGAAAAGGCGACCAATCCGTTCCTGCGCGCCACTGATCCCAAGATTCAGGCACAGCTTGGAATGGTGGGGGCTGACCCGGTCGCCGTTTTTGCCGAGATCCGGGGTAGAAAAGACCGCTTCTGATGCCTAATTGGTCTTCTCCACGGCCACGGTCACGTTAAATGTGACTGTCAAGTGAAAGAAAACCCTTGAAGCCGCGCCATGATCAACCAAACTCTAATAGTATGAGGTCATGGTTGGGATGGGGATCCGGCCAATACTCGAACCCCTTCCGGCCCAATACAGAGGAGCACCCGCGTGCCTTCATTCTCGAGCACACTGGAACAAGCCATTCACGCGGCCCTGGCGGCTGCAAACGAACGGCGTCATGAATTCGCAACGCTGGAGCATCTGTTGCTGGCGCTGCTGGAAGAACCCGATGCGGTGCGCGTCATGAAGGCGTGCAGCGTGGATCTGGACGAATTGCGCAGCTCTCTGGTCGAGTTCATCGACGAGGATCTGTCCAATCTGGTAACAGACATCGACGGGTCCGAAGCCGTACCGACAGCTGCGTTCCAGCGTGTTATCCAGCGCGCCGCGATCCATGTGCAAAGCTCGGGCCGGACCGAGGTGACCGGGGCAAATGTTCTGGTGGCCATCTTTGCCGAACGGGAAAGCAACGCGGCATATTTCCTGCAAGAGCAGGACATGACGCGGTATGACGCGGTGAATTTCATCGCCCACGGCGTCGCCAAAGACCCGGCGTTTGGTGAAAATCGTCCGGTGACCGGCGCCGATCAGGGTGAAGAGGAAGCGCAGAACGCCTCCGGTGACGCCGACCAGAAGGAAAGCGCGCTGGGCAAGTATTGCGTGGACCTGAACGCCAAATCCCGCGCCGGCGATGTAGATCCGCTGATCGGTCGCGCCGACGAGGTCGAGCGTTGCATCCAGGTTCTGTGCCGCCGCCGCAAGAACAACCCGCTGCTGGTGGGTGATCCGGGCGTGGGCAAGACGGCGATTGCCGAAGGCTTGGCCTACAAGATCGTCCAGGGCGACGCGCCCGAGGTTTTGGCCAACACCACCATCTATTCGCTGGACATGGGCGCATTGCTGGCCGGCACGCGCTATCGGGGCGACTTCGAAGAGCGGCTCAAGGCCGTGGTGACCGAGCTTGAGGATCACCCAGACGCCGTGCTGTTCATTGATGAGATTCACACCGTGATCGGTGCGGGTGCAACTTCGGGCGGCGCCATGGATGCCTCGAACCTGCTGAAGCCTGCGTTGCAGGGCGGCAAGCTGCGCACCATGGGTTCGACCACCTACAAGGAGTTCCGCCAGCACTTCGAGAAGGACCGCGCGCTGTCGCGTCGGTTCCAGAAGATCGACGTGAACGAGCCTTCGGTCGAGGACAGCGTGAAGATCCTGCGCGGTCTCAAGCCCTATTTCGAAGAGCATCACGACATCAAATACACTGCCGACGCGATCAAGACTGCAGTCGAGCTGTCTGCGCGTTACATCAACGACCGCAAACTGCCTGACAAGGCGATCGACGTGATCGACGAGGCCGGTGCGGCCCAGCATCTGGTCGCGGAAAGCAAGCGGCGCAAGACCATCGGCGTCAAGGAGATTGAGGCCGTGGTGGCCAAGATCGCGCGCATTCCGCCGAAGAACGTCACCAAGGACGATGCCGAGGTTCTGAAGGACCTTGAGAACTCGCTGAAACGGGTGGTGTTCGGGCAGGACCAGGCGATCGAGGCTTTGGCCAGCGCGATCAAGCTGGCGCGGGCCGGTCTACGCGAGCCGGAAAAACCCATCGGCAACTACCTGTTCGCCGGCCCGACCGGTGTGGGCAAAACCGAGGTCGCCAAGCAACTTGCCGATACACTCGGCGTGGAACTGCTGCGCTTCGACATGTCGGAATACATGGAGAAACACGCGGTAAGCCGTCTGATCGGTGCGCCTCCGGGCTATGTCGGATTTGATCAGGGCGGACTGCTGACTGACGGCGTTGACCAGCACCCGCATTGCGTGCTGCTGCTGGACGAGATCGAGAAGGCGCACCCGGATGTGTTCAACATCCTGCTGCAGGTGATGGACCACGGCGAGCTGACCGATCACAACGGCCGGACGGTGAACTTCCGCAATGTGGTGTTGATCATGACCTCGAACGCAGGTGCGCAAGAACAGGCCAAGGCCGCAATCGGCTTTGCCCGCGACCGGCGTGAGGGTGAAGATACCGCCGCAATCGAACGGATGTTCACCCCTGAATTCCGCAACCGTCTGGACGCGGTAATCTCGTTCGCGCCGCTGCCCAAAGAGGTCATCCTGCAGGTGGTCGAAAAATTCGTCCTGCAGCTTGAGGCGCAACTTCTGGATCGTGGCGTCACCATCGACCTGACCCCGAAAGCCGCCGAGTGGCTGGCCGACAAGGGGTATGACGACAAGATGGGCGCGCGGCCTCTGGGTCGGGTCATCCAGGAGCACATCAAGAAACCGTTGGCCGAAGAACTGCTGTTCGGAAAGCTGGCCAAGGGCGGTGTTGTGCGGGTCTCGGTCAAGAAAGGCGATCTGGATCTCGAGATTGTCGGCCCCGACAATCCGCGGATCTCGGGCGACAAGCCGCCGCTGCTCACCGCGGACTAGAGTTCGATCCAATCAAACAAGTCTCATCGCCCGGCAGCCAGTTCTGCCGGGCGATTTCGTGAGTGGCCGCCCCCCTCTCCTGCCAGTATCCTCCAAAAAGACAGTTCCCAGCGACGGAAACCGCTGCGCACCACGTTTCAAACTAAAGCCTTTGGAGTGGAACAGCACAGTGTCCAGAAAAATCGCCGTCATTTGGAGCATCGCCTTCGCGGCCTCGGTCGTCGGCGTAATCGCCTCTGCCCAGCATCGGTTTCGCTTTCATGACGAAACCCGCGCGGAACCGTTGAACCTGGAACCGGCGACCGTCGACCCAGGCGTCAACAGGTCAGAGATCACCGAACAAGGCCGCGCCTTGTCGATTACCGGCAATGGCATCCCCAATCATCTGGTCGGTCGCTTTCCGAACAAAGGCAACCCCCATCAAATCGCCGAGCAGTCGGTCAAGTTGAACGTGCCGGCCGTTCCGAAGGCGAATGCAACCCCAACGCCTCTGCGCATGGGGTGGAATTTTGGCGTGTCCCTGACTGGGGTCGTCTTTGACCCACTGGCCGCTGAATTCTGGCACGGCAATCCCCGGTCGGGCTGGTCCTACAATGCCTTGGGCGGCGCGATCGCCCTTGGACTCGATGCCAATTTCGCGCATGTCCAACCAAACGGAAAATATCACTACCACGGGGTTCCGACCGGCCTGATCGAAATGCAGGGCTGGTCACCGAAAGAACACTCTCCGTTGATCGGGTATGCGGCGGACGGGTTTCCGATTTACGCCCGAACCGGTGTGGTAGGCGGCAAGGTCACGCAAATGACCTCTTCCTACCGGCTGAAGGCCGGTCAGCGCCCGGGCGGGACCGCCCCTGACGGACGACATGATGGAACTTTCAACGAAGACTTCGAGTTCGTAGCAGGACTTGGAACGCTCGATGAATGCAATGGCGCCATGACCGTCTCGGCCGAGTTTCCTTCGGGCACTTACGCGTATTTTCTGACCGATGACTACCCGGTTGTTCCACGCTGTTTTGCGGGCACACCCGATCCCAGCTTCCGCTTCGGGCCGCGTTGACACTGGCTTAGCGTTCGGTCAGCTTCAATTCGATGCGACGGTTCTTTGCCCGCGCTTCCGGAGTGTCCGCCGTATCGACAGGTTGAAACTCTCCAAATCCGTTTGCTGACAGGCGTTCCGGCGGTATGCCCAACTGTTCGACCATGTAGCGCACGACCGACAGCGCCCGCCCTTGGCTGAGCTCCCAGTTGTCGCGATACCGTCCTGTTCCGTTCAGCGGGATATTGTCCGTGTGACCGTCGACCCGGATGACCCAATTCAATTCGGGCGGAATGTCCGCAGCAATCCCGCGCAGAATGCCCGCCACTTTCGCGACCTCGCGCCGGCCATCCTCGGACAGAACCGCCGAACCGGGGGGGAACAGCACCTCGGACGAGAATACGAAGCGGTCGCCCTCGATCCGAACGCCTTCCTGGTTGCCCAACACGTCGCGCAGGCGACCAAAGAACTCGGAGCGGTACCTCTGCAGGTCTTCGGCCTGCGCCGTAAGTTCCTGATTCTGACCGGCCAGTTTCTCGGCCTCAGCCTCCAGGCGGACGCGTTCGGCCTCTTCCAACAAGCGGCGGCGCCGTTCTTCGGAAGCGGCCCGGGCAAGGGCCGCGTTCAGGTCCTGACCAAGGGTCTGAATTTGCACCTCGGCCTCGGCATTCCTGTCTTTGTAGTCATCCAGCAGCGCCTGCAACGACCCCAATTGGCCGCGCAATGCGGCGATCTGCTGGTTCAACAAGGCCGTCTGGCGTTGCGCCTTGGCGGAAAGAGCCTTTTCGGTGGCGATCGTTTCCCGGGCAACGGCAAGCAAGGCGTCACGCTGCTCGGCCAGCGTCCGCTGACTTTCGGCCTCGGCCTCAGCTTCGGTTCGCGCCGCAAGGGCTGCTTCAAGCTGAGCCTTGAGCTCTTCGTCATTCAACTCACCGAATTGCCGCTCAAGCTCGGCTTTGGCCGTCTGAGCGGCGGCCAACAGTGTCAGTGTTTCCTCGGCCTGTTTACGCTGCTCTTCCAGTGCCAGGGTCATGGCCGTCAATTCGGCATCCGCATTCTGCAATCTGTTGCGCAGTGCCTCAGCGGCAGCAGCCTCGGCGACGCGGGCGGCTTCCTCTTCAGTCAGTTGGCTTTGCAATTCCGCGATCTGGGCCGCGCGCGCACTGTCCGCTTGCTCAAGGTCGGCTACCAAGGCCTCCAGCGCTTCGCGGCGTGCAGCCGCCAGCCGTGCGGCCTCGGCCTGGGCATCCACCTCCGCACGGCTTTGTGCCAAGGCAAGGTTCAATGCCTCCTGCTCGGAAAGCAGTTGCTCGCGCTGGGATTCCAGTTCGGCAATATCGCCCTGCGCGCGCGCCTGATCAGCCAAAAGCGCGGCAACTTGCGCTTCGAACCCCGTGATACGAGTCTGCGCCTCTTCCAACTCGGTAGCGCGCTGGTCTCGCTCCGAGGTGAGTGACGAGATCAAGCCCTGCGCCTGGCTCAGATCCTCTTCGGCCTGCGACAGCGTCGTGTTCAGCGCCCCCAACCGGGCCTGCAGGCGGCTGTTCTCGCGCTCTTCCAGGCCCAAGGCATCCGCAAGGGCGGCCACTTCGTCCGACAGGGCAGTCAGCTCGTCTTCCTGTCCGGAGATGGTTTCACGCAGCACGAACTGCACGACCATGAAAATGGTCAGCACAAAGGTCATGACCATCAGAAGTCCCGTGATCGCATCAACGAAGCCGGGCCAGACCGAGCCTTGGAAACGCTGACCGGTTCGACGAGACAGGGCCATGTGTTATTCTCCGCCCGGTGTGTGGCGCGCCGCCCCGCGCGGAAGCGTCAGCGCTTTGACCAGCAGCTCGAAATCCTTGCGCAGTTCGTTCATGCTGTCCTGGCGACCGGCCGAGATTTCTTCGAGAATGCGCAGAAGCTGCACGTCCATCGACCGCAGCCGCATTCGGCTTTCGGCGTCGATCCCCTCGCCCGCACCATGTTCACGCATGTGATCCAGCAGCGCGTCCTGCCCCAACGCGATCCGCTCAAGCGCGGCGGTGACCCCTTCGCTTTCCGCCTGTCGCTGGTTCATGTCCGCGATGACATCGACCAATGCACCCAGCTTGGCCGATACCTCGGCGCGATCCGCCTCCTGGGCCGCGAACAGATCCTGCAGCGCATCCATCTGCTCGGACATGGCATCAAGGACCGGGGTCAGCACCGCCAGTTCCGCACCACCTTCGTCTCCGGCGGCAAATCCGACGCGCGTGATCGACGACAGCCATTCCTCGAGCTCACGGTAGAAACGGTTCTGCCCGTGGCCGGCGAACAGTTCGAGCAAACCCACGATCAGCGATCCGGCAAGCCCCAACAGAGAGGACCCGAACGCCACGCCCATGCCTTGCAGCTGGGATTCGAGGCCACTCATCAGGCGATTGAATACGGCCAGGCCTTCTTCGCCCTCTTGGGGGTTCAGGCTGCGAATGGTGTCGACAATTGCAGGAACCGTTGTTGCCAAGCCGAAGAATGTGCCCAGAAGACCCAGATAGATCAGTACGTTGGTGATGTAACGGGTGAATTCCCGCTCTTCCTCGACCCGTTCCGCGACCGAATCCAGGATCGACCGGGTCGATGTCGAGCTGATCTGCGATTTCGCCCCGCGTGCGCGAAGCAGCGACGCCAAAGGCGCCAACAGCTGCGGTGTACGAGCATCTTCGCGCACGACGCCGCCCACGAACGCTTCGATCCAGCGAACCGAACCGATCAACTGGGTCACCTGATAGAAACAGGCCACCACGCCGATGACGAAGACCAGCAGGATGAATCCGTTCAGATAGGGGTTGGCATAAAAAACCGGCAGCACGTAGGGCAGAGCCATGAACACGCCCAGGCCCGACAGCCCGATGGCGATCAGCATCATCACGATTTGACGGATCGGTTGCGAGAAATGCGGTCTCGCGCCCTGCTGTACATGCGCCATGCGCGTCTTTCCCGGTTTTGCCTGCTCTGAGGCGAATCTATCGAAAATCTGGTGGCAAGGCCAAGGGTTTATGCGGTCAGGCTGCGCACCCGTTGCGCCAACCACTCAAGATCCGGGTCGCGCAACCCGATCTCGAACAGGTGTTCAGCGGTATTGTAAAGATACTCGGGGTTGGGGCCGCGGCCGCCCACGGCCCGCGCGATGATTTGCGCCTGCTCCTCCAGCGGCAGGCCCCCGCAATACTGCACGTGGTCGGGATCGATCACATATGTCACTGCCGTCACCGTCTGGCCGCTGTCCAGATGCACATCCAGCATCTTCTCCACATAGGCTGACGAGATCAATTCGCGCTCGCGCAGTTCCTCAAGGGTGCGTTCCTCATGGCCCGGTTCGACAGCCAGCGCCAAGCCCTTGCAATGGGCATCCGGGTGTTCGTCCAAGGCCAGGACAAGGCCGGGGTTCTCTTCGGTTCCGCGGTGATGGATCGACCGCATGCAAAATGACCGCGCATAGCCGTGAAGGGTAGCCTGCTCTCGCCCGGCCACCGGAAAGCCCGGATTCCACAACAGCGACCCGTATCCGAATACCCACATCGTCATAGTTCTGGTCCTTGCCCGTTTAGGCCTATAAACATCAATTCCAAGGCAGGAAAAAGGGCCATTTGCGATGCGCCGATTGGTACGAGTGTTCATATTTCTGGCCATCCTCTGGGGCGGGTATTGGGCCATAGCCGGGTATGGGCTGCGCAGCGCCATCACCGGTTGGTTCGCGCATCAGCAGGATCTTGGATGGCAGGCCGACTATTCCGACGTGGAAATCGCCGGATTTCCGCTGCACCACGTGACCCGCTTGAACAGTGTCGCGCTGGCCGATCCGGTGAATGGCACAGCCTGGAGCGCGGATTGGATCGAATTCGAAAGCCCCGCCATCTGGCCCGGACGACAGATCTTGCGCTTTGCGGATACGCCGCAGCGGCTGTCCTATTTCGACCAGACCGCAATCATCCTGGCCGACAGCCTTCAGGCGGAACTGAATCTGCGTCCGGGCGTCGCGCTGGAGTTGGAGAAGATGGCCCTGACATCGGGCAACTGGTCGGTGACTCAGGACGGAACCGACATGGCTGCCGGTCAGTCACTTGCCCTGGTCATGGGACAAGGCACCCAGCCCGAGAGCTATGCGATCGGGGTCAGTTCGGATGCCTTCACGCCCGGTGAAGACCTGCGCGCGCTGATGCGAACGGCTGCTTCGCTGCCCCAAGCCTTCGAGACACTCGAACTGGATATGAATGTCACCTTCGACAAAACCTGGGACCGTTCCGCGCTGGAAGAACGTCGCCCTCAACCTCGGTTGATCGACCTGCATCTGGCCGAGGTGCAATGGGGCGAATTGCGTCTGTTTGCAACCGGCGAACTGGAGGTTGATGAACAGGGCATTCCGGTTGGCGAGATTGCGGTAAAAGCCGAGAACTGGCGCGACATGATTGCCATGGCCAATGCTGCGGGTGCCCTGCCCGATCAGGCCGTTGATCCGGTCACGCGGGCGTTGAACCTGCTGGCCGGTCTGGGGGGCAACCCCAACGCGCTGGACCTGCAGCTGAATTTCCGCGACGGGTTCGTGGCTTTGGGACCGTTGCCGTTGGGCCCGGCCCCGCGTCTGATCCTGCGTTAGCGGCAGTAGGGTCCGCTGCGGTAACGGGCGGTATCAAGGTGAAAATGGTTCTGATGATAGCGGTCTGAATTCGGGCCAAGAACCGTGCCGAAGGGCCCGCACGCCCCGCGCCAGATCTTGGTCAGCTGCTTCTTCGAGGGGTTCTTGCGCCAACCGTCCAGAACCGTCACCACCTCGCCATCGGCCATTTTGAACCCCGAGATATCAATGGCCCGACCCTTGCCGTGTTCCGAGATCCTGGCACCTTTCCGGTTGTTCCGGGTACGGCAAGCGTAGTGCGCAGCAACCTGCAATTCGACAACTGGACCGCGCCGTTTGAACGTCGGTTTGACGGTCTTGTCGACCCATTTGTTCAAGGCGATCGCCGTGCCGCAATCCATCGTCGATGGGCGACTGAGAATCACGCCTGACACCGATGTGATCTGGACGGCATCCTTGATCCCGCAGGCTTTGATCTTGCCGGGAACCGAGCCCACGGCCTTGCCCTGAATGGCGATGTCACCGCACACCGATCCTTTGCGCAGTTTTCGCTTTTTGAACAGGACTTGCTGTTCCAACGCCTCGGGCCGCAGATAGGGCTTGAGTGACGTATCCGGTCCAAGCAGCGGAAGGTCGGCCGGGCGTGCCGCCACGGCCAGCACCTGAGGGGATAGGGGCCGCACAGCGGGTCGCATCTTCGCTGGCACAGCGATCGGCGTCTCCGGACTTGCCGGGACAAAAGCGGCCTGCACCAGCTCTGCCGCCGGGGATGGCCGCGCAACCGGAACCAGTGATGTGTCGGGGGCCGATGCAGCGGCTGCGCCGGCCCAAATCACGGCAATCATCGACAGGGCTTTGCCTTTGATCAGTTTCATGACTTGGCCTTTACGCGCCCGAAATCAGGAGCATCTGTATCCTGCCCCGCGTCGATGATCCCGCGTCGGATCGCGCGGGTACGGGTGAAATAGTCGAACAAATGTTCGCCGTCACCCCTGCGGATCGCGCGCTGAAGGGCAAACAGCTCTTCGGTGAAACGGCCGAGGATTTCCAGCGTCGCATCCTTGTTGGTCAGGAACACGTCGCGCCACATGGTCGGGTCCGAGGCCGCGATCCGGGTGAAATCGCGGAAACCGGCGGCCGAGTACTTGATGACCTCGGAGTCGGTGACGCGCCGCAGGTCGTCGGCCACGCCCACCATCGTATAGGCGATCAGGTGCGGCGCGTGGCTGGTGACGGCCAGAACCAGATCGTGGTGATCGGCATCCATCTCGTCGACATTGGATCCCATCCCTTCCCACAAGGCGCGCAGGCGGGCGATGGCCTCGGGGTCAGAGCCTTCGACCGGAACCAGCAGGCACCAGCGGTTGTCGAACAGCTCGGCAAAGCCGGATTCGGGGCCGGAATGCTCGGTCCCGGCCAGCGGGTGGGCAGGCACGAAATGCACGCCTTCAGGAATATGCGGGCCAACCTCTTCAATGACGTGCCGCTTGACCGAACCGACATCCGACACGGTCGCGCCGGGCTTGAGCACCGGCGCGATGTCTTTGGCGACGGCGCCCATTGCGCCCACCGGCACGCAGAGCACGACCAGATCGGCACCCGCGACCGCCTCTTGCGCGGTGTCGCAGACCCGGTCGCACAGACCGATGCGCCGCGCGGTGTCCCGGGTGGCCTCGGACCGGGCATAGCCGGTCACCTCGCCCGCCAGCCCGGCGCGCTTGATCGCCCAGTACATCGACGAGGCGATCAGACCCAACCCGATCAGCGCCACGCGGTCATAGATCTGGCTCATGCGGCGCCCCCTTTGAACGCGGTGATGGCCGCAACCACGCGGCGACAGGCCTTTTCGTCGCCCACGGTGATCCGCAGCGCGTTGGGCAGCTTGTAGCCCGCAACCCGGCGCACGATCAAACCTTTCGATTGCAGATAGGCGTCGCAGGCCTCGGCCTCGGCCTGATCCGCGAAACGCGCAAGGATGAAATTGGTGCAGGACGGATCGGACGGAACGCCGATCTTGGCCAGCTCGGCCGACAGCCATTCGCGCAGGCGGGCGTTTTCGGCCCGGCAGAACTCGACATATTCCACATCGGCCACGGCGGCCTCGGCCGCCGCGATGGCCGTCAGCGACAGATTGAAGGGCTGGCGCACGCGGTTCAGCACGTCGATGATTTCGCGATGCGCATAGCCCCAGCCGACCCGCATCCCGCCCAACCCGTAAATCTTCGAGAAGGTCCGGGTCATGATCACGTTGTCGAACCGGTCCACCAGACCGGCGCCGCCGTCAAATCCCGGCGCGAATTCCGCATAGGCGCCGTCCAGAACCATCAGGCAGGTCTTCGGCAGGCCCTCGGCCAGGCGCGTCAGCTCGGCGTCCGAGATCATGGTCGAGGTCGGATTGCCCGGGTTGGTCACGAACACGATCCGGGTGCGGTCGGTCACCGCGGCCAGGATCGCATCGACATCGATCTTGCGCTCGCGCTCGGGCACCTCGACCGGAGTCGCGCCGGCCATGCGGGCGATGATCGGATACATCGAGAATCCATGCTCGGTATGGATCACCTCGTCGCCCGGCCCGGCATAGGCCTGGGCCACGAATTGCAGCACCTCGTCACTCCCCACGCCACAAATGATCCGGTCGGGGTCCAGCCCGTGCCGCTCGCCGATCGCCGCGCGCAGGTTGTAGTGATCGGTCACCGGATAGCGATGCAGCATCGTGGCGCTGTCGCGCACGGCTTCGATCGCCTTGGGGCTGGGGCCAAAAGGGTTTTCGTTGGAACTCAGCTTGATGACGTTTTCCACGCCCTCGACATGCGACTGGCCGCCCTGATACAGCGCGATGTCCATGATGCCGGGTTGCGGGATGATCTTGTTCATGAGGGGCTCCGTTGGTTGCGCCCCTCATACAGGTCTCAAAGCCTTGGGAAAAGCGGCAATTCCGTCACGCCGCCTTGAAGCGGGCGGTTGCCGGATCGGCGGCGTAGAACGGGGCGTATTCCTGCGTACGGTGCGACAGGTCGTTGACGCTGTCGATGATGAACTGAACCGTGTCCTCGGTCATCATGTACGAGAAGTTCAGCCGCACCCAACCCGGTTTCTTCATCTCTTCTCCGGCCGACAACGCCGCGTGCAGCGCCTCTGAGGCCGCCTTGTCGATGCCCAGCAGCCGATGCGCATAGGGGCCCGCGCAGGCACACCCGCCGCGCGCCTGAATGCCGTAGATGTCGCTGAGCATCCGGGTGAACAGCTGTTGGTGCACCGGTTGCCCTGCAGTGTCGCGCACTAGGAAGGAAAAGATCGGCAGGCGGTGCGGGTGGTCCACGCCCAGCAGGGTCAGGTTCGGGTTGTCACGCCACCCATCCAGCGCCATGCGGTTGTACAGCGCCTCGCGCCGGGCGATCTCGTCGGTACCCACGGCATCCTTGACAATAAAGGCCAGCGCCGCGCGGATATCTCCGATCACGTTCGG
Source organism: Ruegeria sp. BC2 (assembly GCF_056539245.1). Taxonomy (NCBI): domain Bacteria; kingdom Pseudomonadati; phylum Pseudomonadota; class Alphaproteobacteria; order Rhodobacterales; family Roseobacteraceae; genus Ruegeria; species Ruegeria sp. BC2. The sequence goes on along the minus strand of NZ_JBQFUQ010000001.1, from coordinate 239,958 downwards.
GGTTCCGGCCTCTTCGCGGGTGGCCAGATCGGTGCTGTAGTCGTGGCGCCAGGGCGAAACGAAGCTGACCGTGCCCCCGCCCGGCCAGCTGGGACAGGTGCGGCGCACGGCGCCCCGGTTCACGATCAGAACGCCCGAAGCCCCCGGCCCGCCCGGAAACTTGTGCGGAGACACGACGATGGCATCCTTGCGCGCATCGTCCGGCCCCATATCCATCGGCAGGTAGGGCCCGCCCCCGGCATAATCCCAGACCGCGCGCGCCCCGTGCCGTTTCAGCAGCCGTGTCACCGGTTCAGGGTCGGTGATCACGCCCGTGACATTCGACGCCGCCGAGAATGACCCGATCACCAGATCCGAATCCGAATGCTCGATCAGCGCCTTCTCCAGCACCGCCATGTCCGGCCCGCCCTCGGGGCCTTCGGGGATCTCGATGACCTGCGCCTTGCTCTCGCGCCAGGGCAGGATGTTCGAATGGTGCTCGTACGGGCCGATCAAGACAACCGGCTGGTCAGCCTCTTGCACTCCCATCAAACTGACCAGCCGGTTGAGCCCCGCAGTGGCACCGGACCCGGTGAAGATCACCGCGTCATCTCCCCTCGCGCCAACGATGCGGGCTATTTCCGCGCGCGCCTCGCGGCGCAGTCGCGTCATGTAGGAGCCGCAATAGGAGGCCTCGGTGTGGCTGTTCGCATAGAAAGGCAACACATGCTGGGCCACAAAATCCTCGACCTGCCGCAAGGCGCGGCCCGAGGCAACGTAGTCCGCGTAGACAAGCGGCACGTCCCCATGCAGACCCGGGATCAGAACGTTCTCTCCGATCAGCCCGTCGCGCAGGGTCGAATTGTGAGTGGCGGCTTGGATTTCTGCACGAAAATGGGACAGGGTCATGTCATTGGCTCCATATTGCATTTCCAATATGATCTACTTGATCTGAGTAAACTTCACCTATCTTTGCTTGAATTATTAAATTTTTGGGTCATATGATCTGGAATGAATGAAAAGATAGATCAAATTGACAAGCGCCTCCTGCGCGAACTGCAAAAGGACGCAACCCTTTCCCAGCGCGAACTGGCCGAGCGAGTCGGCCTGTCGCAAAACGCCTGCTGGCGGCGGTTGAAGGCGCTGAACGACGCAGGCGTCCTGACAGGGTCGACGGCCCGGATCACGCGCGAAAAACTGGGGCTGAACCTGGTGGTCTTCGTGATGCTGCGCACGCGTCACCACTCGGCCGAATGGCTGCAGGCCTTTCGCAGCCATGTCCTGACCATACCGGAAGTCGTGGATTTCCACCGGATCGGCGGCGACTACGACTATCAGCTACGGGTCGTGACACAGGATATGGCGACCTATGACAAAGTCTATCAGCGCCTGATCGAGAAGGTCGAACTGGACAGCGTGACCTCGTATTTCGCGATGGAGGCGATCGCAGAAGACCGCCCTTTGCCGATCTGAGTGCTTGCCATGAAAAAGGGCCGCACCTTCGCAGGTACGGCCCGTTTTCTAAAACTGTCTGCGAAGATCAGTTCTTCGCGTAGAATTCGACGACCAGGTTCGGTTCCATCATGACCGGGTACGGCACGTCGCCCAGCGACGGGGTGCGCACGAAGGTCGCGGTCATCTTCGAGTGGTCGACTTCCAGGTAATCCGGAACATCACGCTCGGCCAGGCCAACGGCTTCCAGGACGACGGCCAGTTGCTTGGACTTGTCGCGGACCTCGATCACGTCGCCTTCCTTGACGCGGTAGCTGGGGATGTTCACCCGCTTGCCGTTCACTTTGACGTGGCCGTGGTTCACGAACTGACGCGCGGCGAACACGGTCGGCACGAATTTGGCGCGGTAGACGACAGCATCCAGACGGCGCTCCAGCAGGCCGATCAGGTTTTCACCGGTGTCGCCGTTCACACGTACGGCTTCGGCATAGATGCGGCGGAACTGCTTCTCGGTCAGGTCGCCGTAGTAGCCTTTCAGCTTCTGCTTGGCGCGCAGCTGCAGACCGAAGTCCGACAGCTTGCCTTTGCGGCGCTGACCATGCTGGCCGGGGCCGTATTCACGACGGTTGACCGGGGATTTCGGGCGACCCCAGATGTTTTCGCCCATCCGGCGGTCGATTTTGTGCTTGGCAGACGTGCGTTTGGTCACGGCTGATCTCCTTCTTAAGGTCGAGGCCCTGACAGGCCACTATGAAGGGCGTTGTCCTCTTGAGGTTTCCCCCATGACAGGCATCCCCTTGCGGGGGCCACCAACACCAATGAAGCCGCGCTTATATCTGCGAACAGACCAGAGTCAACACGCTGCGATGCGTGGACGAAAAAATAGTTCCCAAGGAATGGGCGGCCTATTCAGCGGCGGTCGCAGCCATATGCGGCGCAAGAACCAACGTTTGCTCCGTTGAACTGCGATGCGTGGGGAAGGAAACAACATTGCCCGCATCCGACTGGCTTGCGTCGGCATATTCTTCGACGGCGCATACCCAGAAGTCCTGGCCCCGCGCGGGGCAGCCATTTTGGAACAGAAAAACCGCGTCTTTCTGACCCTCGACCAACGTCAACTCGGCCTCGTAGGTCTGCGCCCCATTCGTCAATGAGACAACTGCAAGCGTGGCGATCGGCTTCAGCGTTGCGGCTTCGGGGCAATGCCCGGCCAGCGCCATCAACGCCTGATCATGTCCAGTCTGAACGGAATATTCCGCGTTACAGTCCGGCAAGCGCGTCATGCACCCATGCCACGACCAAGATGCTCCAATGGCCAAATCTGCCACAGGCGCTGCTTCAAGCCCGTCAATTTCCGTTTGGGACCAAAATACTGCTATGCGACCGTTATACCCGGCTGTCATCTGCCCGCCCGACCTTTCAAACTCATCACCCCGTACACTAGCGGTGTATCAATGATGAATCCGGCCGAAAAGAGACGGAATTGCAGCTTTCACGAGAATGTTGCCGGAGAGTCAAATCAAATTGAGACTCCGGCAAAACACAATACAACTTTAACGACAGTTATGTGGCACTCGTCAACCGCATTTCGAGTGTCCGCAGCTGCGGCAGGTCATGCAGCCCTCGATCATCACCATGTCATACTGGCCGCAGGACGGGCAGGCCTTGCCGCGTGGGGCATCCATGTTGACCACCTGCGCCTGCGGGTCGGACTTCAGCCCCATCCCTTCCCCCTCAAGGAACCCGATCGCGATCATGTGCTGCTCGATCACGCCGCCGATGGCCGCCAGGATCGAGGGGATGTACTTGCCCTGCACCCAGGCCCCGCCGCGCGGGTCGAACACGGCCTTCAGTTCCTCGACCACGAAAGACACGTCGCCCCCGCGCCGGAACACGGCCGAGATCATCCGCGTCAACGCCAGCGTCCAAGCGTAATGCTCCATGTTCTTCGAGTTGATGAACACCTCGAACGGACGCCGCCGGCCACCGATGACGATGTCGTTGATCGTCAAATAGATCGCGTGTTCGCTGTCGGGCCATTTCAGCTTGTAGGTCGAACCCTCAAGCGATTGCGGCCGGTCCAGCGGTTCGGACATGTAGATCACGTCGCCGCCGTCCACCTCGTGCGGGGCATCGGCGCTCTCGCCCGGCACCTTGTCGTCGCTTTCCGAGACGGTCAGAACCGAACCGGTCACGTCGTTCGGGCGATAGGTGGTGCAGCCCTTGCAGCCCTGATCCCAGGCCTGCATATACACATCCTTGAAGGCGTCGAACGAGATGTCCTCGGGGCAGTTGATCGTCTTCGAGATCGAGCTGTCGATCCATTTTTGGGACGCTGCCTGCATCTTGACATGCTCGGCCGGGGTCAGGGTCTGGGCGTTCACGAAATAGTCGGGCAGCTCGACGTCTCCGAACTTGTCGCGCCACATCTGCACGGCATAGTCCACGACCTCTTCCTCGGTGCGCGACCCGTCTTTCTGCAGTACCTTGCGGGTGTAGGCATAGGCAAATACCGGCTCGATCCCCGACGACACGTTACCCGCATACAGCGAGATCGTCCCGGTGGGTGCGATCGAGGTCAGCAGAGCATTGCGGATCCCATGCTCGCGGATGGCCTCGCGCACATCGTCATCCATCTGCTGCATGGTGCCGCTGGCCAGATATTTCTCGGCATCGAACACGGGAAACGCCCCTTTTTCCTTGGCCAAGTCCACCGACGCCAGATACGCGGCGCGGGCGATCGCGTGCAGCCAGCGCTCGGTCTGACGCGCCGCCTCGTCCGAGCCATAGCGCAGGCCCTTCATCAACAATGCATCGGCCAGACCTGTCACACCCAGCCCGATGCGGCGTTTGGCTTGCGCTTCGGCCGCCTGCTCCGGCAGCGGGAATTTCGACGCGTCGACCACATTGTCCATCATGCGTACGGCGGTGGCGACCAGATCCTGCAATGCGGCCTCATCCAGGTGTGCCGCATCCTCAAAAGGTTCAGCTACCAATCGCGCGAGGTTGATCGAGCCCAGCAGACACGCGCCATATGGCGGCAGGGGCTGCTCCCCGCACGGATTGGTGGCGGCAATGGTCTCGGCATAGCTCAGGTTGTTGGCCTGGTTGATCCGGTCGATGAAGATCACGCCCGGCTCGGCATAGTCATAGGTGGCCTGCATGATCTTGTTCCACAGATCGCGGGCCTGCACCGTGTGATAGACCTTGCCGTCAAAGACCAGATCCCACGAAGCATCGGCTTTGACCGCCTCCATGAAGGCATCGGTCACCAGCACCGACATGTTGAACATGCGCAGCCGGGCCGGGTCGGATTTCGCGGTGATGAACTGTTCGATATCCGGGTGGTCGCAGCGCATGGTCGCCATCATCGCGCCCCGGCGCGAGCCGGCCGACATGATGGTGCGGCACATCGCGTCCCACACATCCATGAACGACAGCGGCCCCGAGGCATCGGCGGCCACCCCATGCACATCCGCGCCGCGCGGCCGGATGGTCGAGAAATCATAGCCGATCCCCCCGCCCTGCTGCATGGTCAGCGCGGCCTCTTTCAGCATGTCGAAGATGCCGCCCATGCTGTCGGGGATCGTGCCCATGACGAAACAGTTGAACAGGGTCACCTGCCGCGCGGTGCCTGCTCCGGCCGTGATCCTCCCGGCGGGCAGGTATTTGAAGTCCTCAAGCGCCTCGTAGAACTTCTGTTCCCAGTGCGCGGGGTCCTTTTCCACCCGTGCCAGATCGCGCGCAATCCGCCGCCACGTATCCTCGACCGACTTGTCGATCGGCGTGCCATCCGCTTTCTTGAAGCGGTATTTCATGTCCCAGATCTGCTCGGCGATGGGGGCGGCAAAGCGGCTCATTGGTGATTCCCTGTCTTGAAAGAGGCATCCAGATTAGCCCAAACCCGCGCCGAACCACAACAGCTTGATAGCGCGCAACGGTAAGCTACAATATAAAGAAGGTCCGTGGGACGACTCTGTGGGAAAGCTGTGGATAAGTACATCAACCTCGTGAAACTCTCGGTCGGGTCCGAGAGCGTGGACAGCCTGATCGCCTGGCAGGACAGCTATCGCCGGCGGTTCGCGGACGGCCTGCCCCGCCACATCACCCGCATGTGGCCCAAGCGCGACGCCGAGATTCTGAACGGTGGCTCGATCTTCTGGGTCATCAAGGGTGTCATCCAGTGCCGCCAGCGCATTTTGAGGCTGGACGAAGTGACGGGTGAGGATAGCATCCGCCGCTGTGCCATCGTATTGGACCCGCAGGTCCACCGCACCCAGGGCGCGCAGAAACGGCCGTTTCAGGGCTGGCGTTATCTGAAACCCGAAGACAGCCCCGCAGACCTGCCCGAAAGCCGCGCGCAGGACGACGCCTTGCCCGAGGATCTGAACCGCGCGTTGGCTGAAATCGGAGTGCTCTGACCTCAGCCCAGACGGCGCATCACTTCTGCCAGGGCGGCCTTTTCCGCGGGGCCGTACTCCGCAACCCGGCTGCGCCACAAAGTGGCCTGCGATTGCAGGATCAATCCATCTGACAGAATCTTGAGGTGGTTGGCGCGCAGGGTCTCGCCGGTCGAGGTGATGTCGGCAATCGCCTCGGCGGTTTCGTTCATCACCGTGCCCTCGGTCGCCCCCTGGCTGTCGACCAGCGTATAGTCGGCAACCCCGGAATCGGTCAGGAACTCGCGCACCAGACGGTGGTACTTGGTGGCGATCCGCAGGCGGTGCCCATGCGTGGCGCGGAAGGCGGCGGCGGCAGCATCCAGGTCATCCAGCGTCTCGACATCGACCCAGCAGGCCGGAACTGCGATCACCAGATCGGCCTGGCCAAAGCCCAGCGGTGCGATTTCTTCAACCTGCTGTTCCCAGCGCGGCAATTTCTCGTGCACCAGGTCGGTGCCTGTCACGCCCAGGTGAATCCGCCCGGCAGCCAGCTCGCGCGGGATCTCTCCGGCCGACAGCAGGATCAGCGAGACATCCTCGATCCCGTCTACCTTGCCTGCGTATTCCCGGTCGGACCCGGCGCGCGACAGCTCGATCCCGTGGCGGGCGAACCAGGCAAAGGTTTTCTCCATCAGCCGCCCCTTGGACGGCACGCCCAGCTTCAGGGTCATTGGCCCGCCTCCTCGATTTCCAGCATCAGGTCGGGGCGCAGCACGCCACCCACCGCCGGGATCTCGGCCCCGTTGCCCAGCCGCCGCGTCAGCGCATCATAGCGCCCGCCGGTGGCAATGGGCGGCAGGTCGGGGCGGCGCTCGGCGTAGAAACCGAAAACGAACCCGTCGTAATATTCCATCGAGGTGCGCCCATACGAGGCCTCGAAATCCAGCTTGCCGACATCAACGCCACGCGCCTGCAGGGCGGCGATCCGCGCCTCGAGCCGGTCCAGGGCGGGGGTGATCTGGGGCAGATCGACCGCGATGTCGCGCAGATGCTCCAGCGCATAGGGCATGGTCTCGCGCACGCCCAGCAACGAATCCAGCCCGGCCATCTCCGTATCGGAAATCGGCGGCGTGTCGCGGTCGGCGCGCAGGGCGTCGATACGGGCGGCGATCTCGGCCGGCCGGCGCTTGCCGATCATCGGCGCGTCGCAGGCCATCGGGTCGGCCGCCGCGAGCAAAGCGGCGCGGTGGTCCGGCTCGGGCTTGCGGCCCGCGAACCGGTCCAGCAGAGACCGGAACCGGCGCGGACGCCATAGGTGGCGCATCAGCGCGGCCTTGCGTTGGTCGGAGGTGCGCAGGCCTTGTACGGCCGCGGTCAGAATGCCGATGTCGCCGGTCGCCGCGCGCAGCGGCAGGCCCCGCAATTGCAGGGCAAACAGCGAGAACACCTCGGCATCGGCCCCTGCCGGATCGTCGCGGTCAAAGACCTCGTAGCCGACTTGGAAGTATTCATTGGCGCGGTCGGGGTCATGTTCCTGACGGCGGAACACCTCGCCCGAATAGGTATAGCGCGCCGGTTCGGCCCCGTCGCGCATGTGCATCTGCACCACCGGCAGGGTGAAATCCGGGCGCAGCATCTGTTCGCCGCGCAGCGCGTCCGAGGTGACATAAGCGCGCGCGCGGATATCCTCGCCATAAAGGTCCAGCAGCGTCTCGGCCGATTGCAGCAGCGGCGGGTCGACGACCTGCGCCCCGGCGGCTTCGAAGCGCACGCGCATCATCGCGGCCCGGGCCTGGATCTGGGATCGGTTGGGCATGGCTCAGTCCTGACTGTCCAGAATCTCGCGCACCTTGGCGACCAGATCGGCGCGCGGCACCTCAAACTGGCTGGGGCGTTCCTTCCATTCCTCAAGCGTGGCGCTTTCGGCGATCTTGGCGCCCAGGATCAGGTCCTTGATCTGAACCACGCCGCGGTCCTTCTCGTCCCCGCCCTCGATCACCGCGACAGGCGAGTTCCGCTTGTCCGCGTATTTCAGCTGATTGCCGAAATTCTTGGGGTTGCCTAGATAGACCTCGGCGCGGATGCCGGCATTGCGCAGCTCGGCCACCATCGCCTGATAGTCGGCCATGCGGTCCCGGTCCATCACGGTCACGACGACCGGCCCGGTGTCATGTGATTTGATCCGACCTTTCTCGCGCAGCGCGGCCAGCAACCGGTCGACCCCGATCGAGATACCCGTCGCGGGCACCTCCTGTCCGGTGAAACGCTTCACCAGATCATCATAGCGCCCGCCGCCCGAGACCGACCCGAACTGCCGCTTGCGGCCCTTTTCGTCGAAGATCTCGAAGGTCAGCTCGGCCTCGTAGACCGGACCGGTGTAGTATCCCAGCCCTCGCACGACCGAGGGGTCGATCTGGATGCGATCGGCGCCATAGCCGCCCGCGGCCAGCAGCTCGCCGATCTGTTCCAGCTCGGAGATGCCTTCGGCGCCGATCTTGCTGTCGCCCACGGCCGCGCGCAGGTTAGCCAGCGTTCCGGCGGCGTCATCAGCCTTGGATGTCAGGAAGGCGATCACCGGCTCGGCCTGATCGTCGGACAGGCCCACACCATCGATGAACGCGCCCGAGGCGTCCAGCCGGCCCTTGGTCAGCAACTCGCGCACGCCCTGCTCGCCCACCTTGTCGAACTTGTCGATGGTGCGCAGAACGTCATCGCGCGCCGCCGCGTCCGTGCTCAGGCCCATGGCCTCGAGCACGCCGTTCAGGACCTTGCGGTTGTTGACCCGCACCACATAGTCGCCGCGCGGGATGCCCACGGTCTCCAGCGTGTCGGAAAGCATGGAGCAGATTTCGGCATCGGCGGCCATACTAGCCGTACCCACAGTATCCGCATCACACTGATAGAACTGGCGATACCGCCCCGGCCCCGGCTTTTCGTTGCGCCAGACCGGCCCCATCGCATAGCGGCGATAGGGCGTGGGCAGGTCGTTGCGGTGCTGGGCATAGACCCGGGCCAAAGGTGCTGTCAGATCATAGCGCAACGCCATCCAGTCGCCGTTGCCGCCCTCGTCAAACTCCTGCCAGGCGAACACGCCTTCGTTCGGGCGATCGACGTCGGGCAGAAATTTGCCCAGCGCCTCGACCGTTTCCACGGCGCTGCTTTCCAGCGCGTCAAACCCATAGCGATGATAGACGTCCGCAATCGTCCGCAGCATCTCGGTGCGCTGCGTGACTTCCTGGCCGAAATAGTCGCGGAACCCTTTCGGCGTGACGGCCTTGGGGCGGGGCTGTTTCTTGGGCTTGGCCATGTGGGGCGTCCTTGGGATTTCATCACTTGCGCGCGCGGTCTATCCCATGGTCTGGGTCGGGGCAAGCCAGCGCTGGCATTGCGCGCGCCACAGCGGTATGACCGCACCAGATCACAGGAGCCCCAGCGATGCAGCATCTGGAAGAAAAAATTGCCCATCTGACCCGCACCGTGGATGACCTGAGCATGGTGGTCGCCAAGCAGCAGGACGAAATCGACCGCCTGACCCGCCGCGTGGCGATGTTGATGCAGCGCGAAGCCGAACGTGCGCAGGAAGGATCCGGCGGAGTCATTCTGGGCGACGAGCGCCCACCGCACTATTGAGCCCAGCCCCTACAGCCCAAGCGTTGATCTAACGGCATCGTCGACGACACCACCCAACAGGGCATCCTCATCGCCTGCGCAACCTTCGGTCAACGCTGAAAGAAAAGCCTCACGCAGCTTGGCCTTTTCTTCGTCCGAGGATGCAAAATCTTCGATATTAACCTGACGGTTGTACAGTGAAAGAGCGGTCATCTTTCTGACGACGTCGAAAACGTATTCATCATTCCCATCAGCCTCTTCGATGACCGAAGCGCAGGTATGGTACATCAGCGGAAGTGCGTCTTGCGCCATCTGGTCTGCGGCCTCGTCCGCCGTGCCGATGGACGGGATAAGGATCAAGCCAGCCAGAACAGGTTTGAAATCAAGCAGTCGCATCAGGGCTCCTTTCTGAAGGCGGTCAATCATGGACACCCCCGTCACTTGCGGTTTGCCCCTATGATTGCACCGACAACCGCACCTGCGGCCGCGCCTTTGCCATCTCCGATCAACGCTCCGACGCCGGCGCCAATCAGGGCGCCCTTCAGCGCATCTTCTTCCTTCTTCTTGTCTGCCAAAGCGGCTGACGCAGGCAAGACGATCAGCGATGCCGCCAATATACAGGCTGGCGCCTGTGCGCATTTCCTCAAGATCCACATTTGGTTGCCCTCCCGTGACCAAGCCCGAACCGGGTGGTCAGCGTAGCCCGCTCCTGGAATTCTGGCAACAATGGCCATCCCTGGGCTAGTTGCGCCGAATGCCGATTGGTCTGCCGATCTGCGGCTCGGGGGGCAATGCGGAATGGTCGGACACCATTCGCGCCAGCCGCGCCGCAGCCCAGTCCGGATAGGGTACCGACCGGCCTGTTGTGTGGCTGACATTCATGACCAGGGCCTCTTGGGTGGCACAGACCACGCCATCCTCGGCCGACACCATCTGCGCAAAATAGTGACCACGCTTGTGATCGGCGTCCAGCATCCGAAACCGGAACACCAGCGCCTCGCCCTCGCGAACCTCGCGCAGGAAATGCAGGTGCGACTGCAGGATGTACGGCCCCTGCTCCAGCGCCGCGACCTGCGGTTCGCCCAAGCCCAGATGATCGACCAGCAGCCGTTCAAAGACCAGATCGAACACCACGCCATAATACCCCACATTCATGTGACCGTTATAGTCGATCCAGTCGGGCCGGACCGTGAAACCGGTGATTTCGACCGGTGCGGGGTACGGGCCGTCATGGCCGCCCAAGGGTTTGGATTGCGGGGTCATTCGCCGTCGTCCTCCTCGAAGATCGCCACCGCGCGGATGAACCCGGCCGAGGCGCCCTTGATCTTGAACGGAAAGCACGAGATCTCGAACCCCGTGGGCGGCAGGCTTTCCAGATTGGTCAGCTTCTCCATGTGGCAATAGCCGATCTCGATCGACGCGCGATGCCCCTCCCAGATGATCGAGGGGTCATGTGTTTCCGCGTATTCCTGCGCGGTCAGCGGAAAGGGCGCGTCCCAGCTCCAGGCGTCGGTGCCAGTCACGCGCACGCCGCGCTCGGTCAGGTACAGCGTGGCCTCGCGCCCCATCCCGCAGCCTTTCATCAGGTAATCCGGCTGGCCATAACAGGTGCCGGCCGAGGTGTTGACCACGACGATATCCAGCGGTCGCAGGTCATGCCCGATCCGCTTCAGCTCGGCTGCGACATCGGCGGCGGTGACGACGTAGCCATCCTCGAAATGCCGGAAATCCAGCTTCACGCCCGGGTTCATGCACCACTCCAGCGGCACCTCGTCGATGGTGATCGCCCGCTCGCCCCGGTTCATGGTCGAGTGGTGATGGTACGGCGCGTCCAAGTGGGTGCCGTTATGGGTGGCGATCTGCAGCCGTTCGATGGCCCAGCCCTCGCCGCCGGGCAGGTCCTCCTTCTTAAGGCCGGGGAAAAAGGCCATCACCTGCTCGGCCGTCTGGTCGTGGCTCATGTATTCGATCTGAGGCAGCATGATCGGCGGGTCCGACACGATGCCGGTTTCCAGCGGGACGGACAGATCGACGAAACGGCGGGCCATGAACTCCTCCGGGATTGCGCGGCCCAAGGGTTGGCTGGCTGCAAGCATCTGTCAAGCCAAGAAAAAGGCGGGCACGCTGGCCCGCCCTTTCAGACTTTTGGTGAGTGGTGGCAGTCGTTACTCGGCCGCGATGGCGTCCTCGATCTTTTCAACACGGATGGCCGAGAACTTGAACTCGGGGATCTTGCCATAGGGGTCGATGGCCGGGTTCGTCAGGATGTTCGCCGCCGCCTCGACATAGGCGAAGGGGATGAACACCATGTCCTCGGCGATCGCCCGGTCGGCGCGCACCATGATCTCGATCGAGCCGCGCCGGGTGGTCAGACGCACCATCTCGCCCGGTTCGATCCCCATCAGCTTGAGCGTACGCGGGTTCATCGAACAGTTCGCCTCGGGTTCGACCGCGTCCAGAACCTTGGCACGACGGGTCATGGACCCGGTGTGCCAGTGTTCCAGCTGCCGACCTGTGGTGGCAATCATCGGGAATTCCTCGTCCGGGGCCTCATCCGGGGGGATGATGCTAGCCGGCGTGAACTTCGCACGGCCGTCGGGGCGCGGGAAGCCGTCGCCAAATACGATGGACTGGCCCGGATCGGTCTCGGACAGAGACGGATAGGTGATGCTCTCGGTCTCGAGCCGCTCCCATGTGATGTTGTCCAGCGAAGCCATGGTCAGCTTCATCTCGTTGAACACCTGCGAGACATCCTTGTAATCCCAGTTCAGCCCGATGCGCTGCGCCAGATCGACGGTGATCGCCCAATCCTCGCGCGCCTCGACCGGCGGCGGCACCGCGGGACGCACGCGCTGCACCTGACGGTTGGTGTTCGACACCGTGCCGTTCTTTTCATACAGCGCCGAGGCCGGCAGGATGATGTCGGCATAGTTCGCCGTTTCGGTCAGGAAGATGTCCTGCACGATCATCAGATCCAGCTTGGCCAGCGCCTCGCGGGCGTGGTTCACGTCGGGGTCGGACATGGCCGGGTTTTCGCCCATGATATACATGCCCTTGATCTTGCCGGCATAGGCGTGGTCGATGATCTCGGTCACGGTCAAGCCCTTCTCGTTCGAGAAGTCGCCCGAGTTCCAGACCTGGCTGAACTTGGCACGCACGGCGTCGTCGGTGACCGACTGGTAGTCAGGCAGGAACATCGGGATCAGGCCGGCATCCGAGGCCCCCTGCACGTTGTTCTGCCCGCGCAGCGGGTGCAGGCCCGCACCCGGCTTGCCCACATTGCCCGTCATCAGCGCCAGCGAGATCAGGCAGCGCGAATTGTCGGTACCGTGGATATGCTGGCTGACGCCCATGCCCCAGAAGATCAGACCCGCCTTGGCGTTGGCGAAAATCCGGGCCACGCGGCGCAGCTGATCGGGCTCGATGCCGCAGATCGGCGCCATCTTCTCGGGGGTGAACTGGCGCAGGTGCTCCTTCTCCGCCTCCCAGTTCTCGGTCCAGCGGTGGATGTACTGGCTGTCATACAGTTCTTCCTCGACGATCACGTTCATGATCGCGTTCAGCATCGAGACATCGGCGCCGGGCCGGAACTGCAGCATCTCGGTCGCGAATTTGCGCATGCCCACGCCGCGCGGGTCCATCACGATCAGCTTGCCGCCGCGTTTGGCGAACTGCTTGAAATAGGTCGCCGCGACGGGGTGGTTCTCGATCGGGTTGGCGCCGATGATGATCGCCACATCGGCGTTCTCGATCTCGTTGAATGTCGCGGTCACCGCGCCCGAGCCCACATTCTCGATCAGCGCGGCAACCGACGAGGCGTGGCACAGCCGCGTGCAGTGGTCCACGTTGTTGTGGCCAAAGCCCTGCCGGATGAACTTCTGGAACAGATAGGCCTCTTCGTTGGTGCATTTGGCCGAGCCAAAGCCCGCCACACTGCGTGGATCCTCATCCCGCAGCTTCATCAGCCCCTTGGCGGCCAGGTCCAGCGCCTCGTCCCAGGTGGCCTCGCGGAAATGGGTGCTCCAGTCGGCGGGATCGACGTTCAGGCCCTTCGGCGGCGCATCCTCGCGCCGGATCAGCGGCTTGGTCAGGCGGTGCGGGTGGTGGATATAGTCGAACCCGAACCGACCCTTGACGCACAGGCGGCCTTCGTTGGCGGGGCCGTTGATGCCCTCGACATATTTGACCTTGCCGTCCTTGACCTTGAGGCTGACCTTGCAGCCCACCCCGCAGAACGGGCAGACGCTTTCGGTCTCGCTGTCGTAATCCTTGCTGTCGCCGCGCTGCTGATCGTCCAGCACGGTGGCCGGCATCAGCGCGCCGGTGGGGCAGGCCTGAACGCATTCGCCGCAGGCGACGCAGGTCGACTCGCCCATCGGGTCGTTCTGGTCGAACACCACCTGCGCGGTATGCCCGCGACCGGCCATGCCGATCACGTCATTCACCTGCACGTCGCGGCAGGCACGGACGCAGAGGTTGCAGTTGATGCAGGCATCCAGATTGACCCGCATCGCCACATGGCTGTCATCCAGCAGCGGGATCTTCTCGGGCTCCTTCGCCGGAAAGCGGCTGTCGCTGACATCGTTCAGCTTGGCCATGTCCCAGAAATGGCTGGATACATCGTGCGGCTGTTCCGGCTGGTCGGCCACCAGCAGTTCCATCACCAACGCGCGGGATTTCTCGGCGCGGTCGGTGTCGGTTTTCACCACCATCCCCTCGGCCGCCGGACGGATGCACGAGGCGACCAGCGTGCGCTCGCCCTCGACCTCGACCATACAGGCGCGGCAGTTGCCGTCAGGGCGATAGCCCGGCGCGGGTTTGTGGCACAGGTGCGGGATGACCAGACCCTTGCCGTTGGCCGCTTCCCAGATCGTGGTGCCCTCGGGCACGGTCACGTCTTCGCCGTTCAGGTTGAAGGTGACGGTCTTGGTTTCGCTTGCGTCAAGCATGGCTGTCTCCCTCAGATCTCATTGGCGAAATGTTTCATGACTAGGCGGATCGGGTTCGGGGCCGCCTGCCCCAGACCGCAGATCGAGGCATCGCCCATCACCTGGCACAGATCTTCCAGCAGGTCGGTGTCCCACTTGTCGGCTTGCATCAGCTTGACCGCCTTTTCGCAGCCCGCCCGGCAGGGCGTGCACTGGCCACAGCTTTCGTCCTCGAAGAATCGCAGCATGTTCAGCGCAGCATCCCGCGCGGTGTCCTGATCGGACAGGACCACCACTGCGGCGGACCCGATGAAGGTGCCGTGCGGTTGCAGAGTGTCGAAGTCCAACGGGATGTCGTCCATCGACGCGGGCAGCAGGCCCGAAGACGGCCCGCCCGGTTGATACGCCTTGAAGGCGTCGCCCTCGGCCATGCCCCCGGCGGCATCAATCACGTCCAGAATGGTGGACCCTGCCGGCAGCAGGTAGACGCCGGGTTTCGCCACCCGGCCCGAGACCGAATAGCTTCGCAGGCCTTTGCGGCCGTTCTTTTCAACCGAATCTAGGATTTCCGGGCCTTCCCGGCAGATCTTGGACACCCAGTAGAGCGTCTCGACATTGTGCACCAGCGTCGGGCGGCCGAATACGCCGACCTGCGCCACGAAAGGCGGGCGGTGGCGCGGCAGGCCCTTTTTGCCCTCGATCGATTCGATCATCGCGGATTCTTCGCCGCAGATATAGGCGCCCGCGCCGCGCCGCAGGTCGATATAGCCTTTCTCGACGATCCCGGCCTGTTCCAGCGCAACAATCTCGCGCCGAAGAATTTCCAGAACGGCTGGATATTCGTCGCGCATGTAGATGAAGCAGGTCTGTGCCTCGACTGCCCACGCGGCGATCAGCATGCCTTCGAGGAAAACATGCGGCGTGCGTTCCAGGTAGTAGCGGTCCTTGAACGTTCCCGGCTCGCCCTCGTCGCCGTTCACGGCCAGGTAACGCGGGCCGTCATTCATGCGGACAAAGCCCCATTTCTTGCCCGACGGGAAACCGGCGCCGCCCAAACCGCGCAGCCCCGAGGCCAGAACCTGTTCCTGAACCGCTTCCCAGTCTCCGCCCTCGCGCAGTTCTTTCAGCTTGGCGTAACCGCCGTTTTCGACATAGGTCGCGAAGGTCTCATACTCGGCCAGATGCGCATGGGTGTCGCCCGCCGTGATGGCGGCCTGCACCTTTTCAGGGGTCGCGTGGTCGATATGGTTGTGCCCGATTTCCAGCACCGGCGCAGTGTCGCAACGACCCATGCAGGGCGCGCGCAGAATGCGCACTTCGGACGGATCCAGCCCATCCTCCAGCGCCTTTTTCAACTGCTGCGCGCCTGCCATTTCGCAGGACAGTGAGTCGCAGACGCGGATCGTCAGGGCCGGCGGAGGAGTTTCACCTTCTTTCACCACGTCGAAGTGGGCATAGAAGGTCGCGGTCTCGTAGATCTCGGCCTGACCGATCCGCATCTCGACGGCCAACGCGGCGATGTGGTCGGAACTGATATGGCCGTGCGTGTCCTGGATCAGATGCAGAAACTCGATCAGCAGATCGCGGCGGCGCGGGCGGTCGCCCAGCAGGCGCTGAATCTCGGCCTGCGCCTCGTCGGTGAATTGCCGTCCCTTGGGCGTGTGTCGCCCCTTGCCTTTACCTGACTTCCAGACGCCCTTTGGCGCGCCTGATGGCTTGGTATCCAATGGTGCCATGATGCCCTCCGATCGAGCCTCGTCTCTCATCAGAGTAGCATATCGTCAAATCGCAAAAACCAATGGCACGATAACGACAGTTTATCACCGCAAAAGCGGCGGGGTGGTGTAAACCGTTCGCAGTACAAAATTATTTTGTACCGGGCGGCGGGTAAAAGGCGGGGGCCTAAGCGTACCTAAGCCTCCCGGCGCGCGGCCTCGCGTCCATAACAGTCTTCCGCACCACAGTCACAACGTGCTCCCTGTTTCGTAAACCCGCGCAACACCTGTTTGTGCGGTCCGTTGCGATGATGGTGGTTGGTCACGGGTTGCATTTCAAAGATCAGTTCTGCTTCCCGCAACCGGGCGCGGGCTGGGCACTGGTAGGTCTCAATGATAACCACCTCAACGTCGCGGTCACCAACGTATTCAACCCAAGGCGCACCGCGCTCCGGCTTGATCGCCCGACCATAGCTGCCAGACCCGATGTGGAACAACTCGTCGGTGCCCGGAAACCTGTGGCCGTAAACCACCTGTGGTTCGTAGTGACCGTGAGCAAATCGCATCTTCAATTCAGTGCCCTCTGCCTATCCGTCCTTGTTCAACGTGGGTCTCAGTGTGTACCGTAAGAAACCCTCCACCATCTCGCGTCCGTCTCGCCTACTGAGGTCAATTGGTTGGCCACCAAGCGTTGCAGCTGTCAATACCTCAACCATGCCACCTTCCGTCCGCAACGCATCAAAAAGCTCGGGGTGCGTTTGGGGTTTGTTCCAAGCGCGATACCCACCCATCCGAGACCGCAGGTTGCTGGTGTGGCCGATGTAACTGTCACCAGTAGCCGGCCAAGAAAACCTGTACAGCCCACCGAGCTTTTCCAACCGAGGGAACACAGGTTTGCCGTCAAAGTCGATAGGCCCGCAGGCCGTCCAATTCCCCACAGCAAGTTTCATGTCCGTGCCCTCCGTCAATTCAGCGGCGACGATATCAGAAAATCACCATTGTCCAGATCATTCACACGCAGCGACGTCGAAGCTGTCGGGTCTCCATCAGCTGGTTCCACAGCGGCAGTTTCGGGGCCCTCGCCTGCATCGCGCCTCCGACGATGGGCAGCGACACATAAACGTTGCCCTAGCGGCGGCTAAACGGCGGGAAAGTGTACCTAACGGCGGAGCCTATACTTTACGGACCTAGCCATAGCGAAGCCGACCGATAAGAAAAACCTTCAGTAATTATTACTGGACGCCTAGCAAACCACCCCCCGCCTTTTCACCGCAAAGACGTCACGACCTGCCGCAATGCGCCAACGGTGGGCAATTCCGGATCCCGCGCCAGCGTCGCCAGACAGATCGGCTTGCTGACCACCGGATCAACCAGAGTCAGGACACGCGTGCCTTTCAAATCGCCGAGCGCCCGTACCAGAACCCGTGGCACGACCGTCGCCGCCAGCCCTTCGCGCGCCATGACCATCGAGGCAGTAAACCCGCTGGTTTCGGCCACTACACGCGGATGCAACCCCTGTTCGGCAAATATCCTGTCGAGAATGCGCCGGTTCTGCATCTGCGGCTCCAGCAGGCTGAGCGGGAACTCGGCCACCCGTGCCCAGGGGATCGGGCCCGTGCCCTGCGTCATATGCTCGGGTACGAGCAAAACATAGGTTTCCTCGTACAAAGGCTGCACATAGCGCAGATCAGTGCCGATGCTGTCGCCATATGTGATGCCGGCATCCAGGCTGCCTTCGTCCAGACGGTGCTGGATTGCCGTGGCCGACATCGTCTCGATCCGCGACAGTATACGCGGATGCGCCTGCTGCAGCCGCTTGACCAAGCGGCCAGTAAACGCGATGGCGGTCGGGATCACACCCAGGATCAGTGTACCGGTGATCTCGCCCTTGATCGCCTGCACCTCTTGCTCGAGCGCTTTGGCGTCATCCAGTATGCGGCGAGCGCGGCGGACGATCATCTCGCCCTCTTCGGTCAGGCCTTGAAAGCGGTTCGCACGGCGGACGATGGACACGCCAAGTCGATCCTCGAGGTTGCGGATTCGCATCGAGAACGCGGGCTGCGAAATACCGCACTCCTCGGCCGCCTTGGCAAAATGGCGGTGGCGCGCCAAGGCGCTGAGCAATTGCAGATCGCGGATTTCGAACACGTGCGGGCCTCGGGCGGACTGGAGCGATACCGTAAGATACCGCCAATGCCCGCCCAGAAAAGCTGTTTCGTGATCAGGTGTTGAACAGGAAGTGCATCACGTCGCCATCCTTGACGACATAGCTTTTGCCTTCTGCACGCATCTTGCCGGCCTCTTTGGCACCCTGTTCGCCATTGCACGCTACGAAATCATCATAGGCAATGGTCTCGGCGCGGATGAAACCCTTTTCAAAGTCGCCGTGGATGACACCGGCTGCCTGAGGCGCCGCAGTGCCCCAGCGAATGGTCCAAGCGCGCGCCTCTTTCGGGCCGACCGTGAAATAGGTTTCCAGTTTGAGCAGGTCGTACCCCGCACGGATCAGCCGATCGAGGCCCGGCTCTTCGAGCCCCATCTCTTCGAGGAACATCTGCGCCTCCTCAGGCTCCAGCAGACTGATCTCTTCTTCGATCTTGGCGCTGATGATGACATGGGCATTGCCCTGCGCCGCGGCCATCTCGGCTACACGCGCGGAATATTCATTTCCTTCGGCAGCGTCTTCTTCCGAGACATTGCAGACATACAGGACCGGCTTGGTGGTCAGCAACTGCAGCATCTTCCAGGCTTTTGCATCCTCGTCGGACACCTCGACCAAACGGGCGGGTTTACCGCTTTCCAGCATCTCTTGCGCGGTGGCCAGCAACCGATCCTGCTGCTGCGCCTCTTTGTCGTTGCCCTTGAGCTTTCGCACGAGGTTGGCGCGACGCTTTTCGATGCTTTCCAGATCGGCCAGCATCAGTTCGGTCTCGATGGTCTCGGCATCGGCCACCGGATCGACTTTGCCTTCGACATGGGTCACGTCGCCATCTTCGAAACAGCGCAGCACATGAGCGATGGCATCGGTTTCGCG
Organism: Ruegeria sp. BC2; assembly: GCF_056539245.1. Lineage (NCBI taxonomy): Bacteria > Pseudomonadati > Pseudomonadota > Alphaproteobacteria > Rhodobacterales > Roseobacteraceae > Ruegeria > Ruegeria sp. BC2. Next base: position 220,859 of record NZ_JBQFUQ010000001.1, on the reverse strand, counting down.
AATGTTGGCCAGAAACTGGTTGCCCAGCCCCTCACCTTTTGAGGCGCCTTTGACCAGGCCTGCAATATCCACGAACGTCATCCGGGTCGGGATGATCTGCTTCGACTTGGCGATCGCAGCCAACTTGTCCAGACGCGCATCGGGAACGGCCACGTCACCCACATTGGGTTCGATCGTGCAGAACGGGAAATTCGCCGCCTGCGCGGCCGCGGTCTTGGTCAGCGCGTTGAACAGGGTCGACTTGCCGACATTCGGCAGACCCACGATACCCATTTTAAAGCCCATGACGGCCTCCTGATGCCATTCGCGGGCTGCTTCTATGCGGGTCCGGTGCAATGCGCAAGGCACCTGCGGCTGCTGGCCCTGAGTCCAATCTGCAACATCACGAAAATGTAGGGAAAACGTGTGCTTGTTGACATTGAACACGAGAGAATAGTGTCAAACTTTAACTTTGTAACGAATATCAACAGCGAACATCCCAATGAAAAACCTCCTTTCAAGCGCCGCTTTTCTGGCTTTTTCAACAGCCGCGCAGGCGCAGTCGGTGATTTTCGGCGCCGGCTACGCCGACTATTCCGACAGCAGCTCGATTGACCAGGCGATCTTTTCCCTCGAATACCAGCACCGGCCATTTCACGAGGCCACCCGCTTCAGCGCTGCGCTCGGGGCCGCGCTGTCGGTAGACGAGGATGGAAACACACATATCGGTGCCGGGGTGATCGGGGTCTATTCCTTTGCCGACAGATGGTTCGTGGAAGGCAGCGTGATGCCGGGTTTCTACAGCGAAGCCAACGAATTGAACGATCTGGGCGGGAGCTTCGAAATCCGAAGCCTTTTCGGGCTGGGCTATACGTTGAACAACGGCAATGACATATCGCTGGCCGTGACCCACAAATCGAACGCCAGCACGCAAGAGGAAAACCCCGGCGTGAACGCGTTGTTGCTGCGGTATCACCTGAACTTCTGACCCCACCGCTCAGGACGGGATTGATTTTCGGCCAAAGTTTCTGCACATCAGGTCCAAACCTGTATGCAAGGATCTTCCATGACCCGTATCGACGCCAAGTTCGCCACCCTGAAAGCCGAGGGGAAGAAGGCCTTTGTCGCCTATATCATGGCCGGGGATCCCGACTATGACACCTCGCTTGAGATCGTTCGCGGCCTGCCTGGGGCCGGCGTGGACGTGATCGAACTGGGCCTGCCCTTCACCGATCCGATGGCGGACGGCCCCACCATTCAGGCGGCTGGTCAAAGGGCGCTGGACGGTGGCATGACGCTGCAGCGCACGCTGGATCTGGCCAAGGCATTCCGGGAAACCGATGACACCACCCCGATCGTACTGATGGGCTATTACAACCCGATCTACAGCCGCGGGGTGGACAAATTCCTGGCCGACGCCAAAGAGGCCGGCATCGACGGCCTGATCGTCGTCGACCTGCCGCCCGAGGAAGATGACGAGCTGTGCCTGCCCGCGCAGGCGGCCGGGCTGAACTTCATCCGGTTGGCCACGCCCACTACCGATGACAAGCGCCTGCCGCGAGTGCTGCAGAACACCTCGGGCTTCGTCTATTACGTCTCGATCACCGGCATCACCGGCGCGGCCGAAGCCGAGGCCACCGATGTCGGCCCCGAGGTCGCGCGCATCAAGGCGGCGACCGATCTTCCGGTGATCGTGGGGTTCGGCATCAACACGCCCGAGAAGTCGCGCGCCATCGCCAGCGTTGCCGACGGGGCGGTGGTCGGCTCGGCCATCGTCAGCCAGATCGCCGCCGGCAAACCCGTGGCCGAGGTTCTGGACTTCGTGAAATCGCTGGCAGACGGCGCCCACAGCGCCTGACGCCAGAAAACCCCAAACGGATTGCAACCGCTGCAGGCCGCACGCCTGCGGCGGTTTTTCTTTGCGCACATGACCCATATGACCACATGCACAACTGGCCGTTGCGCCGCGGCGGAAGAATTGGTAAAGAAACCTAACCAATCTGCAGAAGGGCGCGGCCATGCCTGTCATTACCAATATCGACGACCTGAAACGCATCTATGAACGCCGGGTGCCCCGGATGTTCTATGACTATGCCGAAAGCGGCAGCTGGACCGAGCAGACCTTCCGCGACAACAGCTCAGACTTCCACGACATCCGCCTGCGCCAGAAGGTTGCGGTGGACATGTCCGGCCGCTCGACCGCGTCGCAGATGATCGGACAGGACGTTGCCATGCCGGTGGCCCTGGCACCCGTGGGCCTGACCGGGATGCAGCATGCGGATGGTGAAATGAAGGCCGCCAAGGCCGCGCTGGAATTCGGCGTGCCCTTCACGTTGTCGACCATGTCGATCAACTCGATCGAAGATGTGGCCGAACATACCGGCGCGCCGTTCTGGTTTCAGCTGTACACCATGAAGGACGAAGATTACGTCCGCCGCCTGATCCAGCGCGCCAAGGATGCCAAATGCTCGGCCCTGGTCATCACCCTGGATCTGCAAATCCTCGGCCAACGGCACAAGGACCTGAAGAACGGCCTGTCCGCCCCGCCGAAACTGACGGCCAAAACGATCGCCAACCTGATGACGAAATGGGCCTGGGGCATCGAGATGTTGGGCGCGAAACGACGCGAGTTCGGCAATATCGTGGGCCATGTCGAGGGCATCTCGGACGCCTCATCGCTGGGCGCGTGGACCGCCGAGCAGTTCGATCCCAGCCTCGACTGGAAGAAGATCGAGAAGCTGATGGAGCAATGGGGCGGCAAGGTAATCCTGAAGGGCATCCTAGACCCCGAAGACGCCAAGATGGCGGCCAAGTTGGGCGCCGACGCCATCGTGGTGTCGAACCACGGCGGGCGGCAGTTGGACGGCGCGCTCAGCTCGATCCGGATGCTGCCGCGGATCATGGATGCGGTGGGCGGCGACGTCGAAGTGCATCTCGACAGCGGCATCCGCTCGGGGCAGGACGTGCTCAAGGCGCTGGCGCTGGGGGCCAAGGGCACCTATATCGGGCGCGCGTTCGTCTACGGGCTGGGCGCGATGGGCCAAAAGGGGGTGACCACCGCGCTGGAAGTGATCCAGAAGGAACTGGACACCACCATGGCCCTGTGCGGCGAGCGCAACGTGGCCGATCTGGGGCCGCACAACCTGCTTGTCCCGCAGGATTTCTGCGGCCGCTGGCAGGAATGACGCGGAATTCGTTTTTACCCCTTTCCAAATGGCCGGATTCGGTCTAAGGACGCCGCTTCACGCGGGGTGACAGCCTTGGAGGCACCCTGCCCTAACATTGGAGATTTATCATGGCTGGTGAGATTCCTGATCTCGTAGCTCTGGAACGGACGGGGACAGGCAAGGGCGCCGCTCGTCAGGCACGCCGCGACGGCATGGTTCCGGGCATCGTATTTGGTGGCGAAAAAGACCCGCTGCCGATCCAGATTCCGTTCAACGAACTGTTCAAGCGCCTGAAGGCAGGCCGCTTCAAGTCGACCCTGTGGAACCTGAAGGTCGAAGGCCACGAAGACGTCCGCGTCATCTGCCGCGACGTCCAGCGTGATGTCGTCAAGGACCTGCCGACCCACCTGGACCTGATGCGTCTGCGTCGCACGACCAAGATCGCCCTGTACATCCCCGTCGAATTCATCAACGAGGAAGAGGCCCCCGGCATCAAGAAGGGCGGCGTTCTGACCGTTGTCCGTCCCGAGGTCGAGCTGGTCTGCACCGCCGGCGACATCCCCGAAAAGATCACCGTCGATCTGACCGGCCTGGAAATCAACGACGTTGTCACCATCTCGTCGGTTGACCTGCCCAATGGCACCAAGCCGACCATCGACCGTGATTTCGTGATTGCGAACATCTCGGCACCGACCGGCCTGGCGTCCAGCGACGATGAAGAAGGCGAAGGTGAAGAGGAAGTCGCAGCCGACGAAGTTGAAGTCGTAGGCAAAGACGAAGAATAAATCCGGATCCTTCGGATTGGAATTTGAAGCGGGGCCTCGTCCAGGGCCCCGTTTTTCTTTGAACGACCGGCTGGCGCCGGAAAGGCATCTCGTGCAATTCTGCGCCGGACCGAAACGCACAAGGAATTCGCGATGAAGCTGTTTGTCGGATTGGGCAATCCGGGCGCAAAGTATGCCCGCAACCGGCACAATATCGGTTTCATGGCGGTGGATGCCATCGCCAGGGATCATGGCTTTGGGCCATGGCGTTCGAAATTTCAGGGTGAAATATCCGAAGGAATGCTGGGCCGAGAAAAGGTCCTGCTGCTGAAGCCCATGACCTTCATGAACCGCTCGGGCCAATCGGTCGGCGAGGCCATGCGGTTCTTCAAGCTCGACTCAACCGATGTGACCGTTTTCCATGACGAACTGGACCTTGCACCCGGGAAGGTTCGCGCCAAGGCCGGTGGCGGCCATGCCGGGCATAACGGCCTGCGGTCGATCCACGACCATATCGGTGCCGCGTATGACCGTGTCCGGCTGGGGATCGGCCATCCCGGACGCAAAGAGCTGGTTTCGCCCTATGTTCTGGGCGATTTCGCCAAGGCCGACGCCGACTGGCTGGACGATGTTCTGCAAGGTGTTGCAGACGGGTCGGTCCATCTGGCAGCGGGCGATGCGGCCAAGTTCATGAACGCCGTGGCGCTGCGAACAGCGCCACCGCGCAGTTCCACCACGACGCCCAAATCCGAAACCAAGACCTCTCCTGCCCCGAAAGCCGAGACGCCAACGCCCGATGACCGCACGGCGATGCAGAAGCTGTTGGACAAGTTCCGATAGCGGCAAAAACCTTCCGCAACGTAGCAATTGCAGAATTTCCGTCATCACGATCCAATGCCGCCAAACGGGAGGAATACCATGAAAACAGGTCTGAAGTGGCTGCTGCGAATTGTCCTGACGCTGGTCTTGGCCGCTGCAGTTGTCGGTTTCTGGAAGCGCGAGGAAATCCAGCGCCTTCTGGCGGTGAACTCTCTGTTTTCCGAAGAAAAGATCGTTCAGAATTTCTCTCACATGGATGCGGCGTTTCTGACCGTCGACCTCCCTCGCGGGAATGGTCCCACCTGGGACCTGCCCTACGGCGCTGAATTCGACCTGCCCGCCGAGACGCAGGACTGGATCGAAGAGCGCGCCGTCACCTCCCTGCTGGTGATGCAGGATGGGCAGATCCGGTTCGAGGAGTATTTCCTGGGCACATCGCCGGAGGACCGCCGGATCTCGTGGTCGATGGCCAAAAGCTATTTGTCCGCTCTGTTCGGCATCCTTCTTGAGGAGGGCGCCATAGCCTCGCTGGATGATCCGGTCATCAAATATGCCCCCAAGCTGCAGGGCAGCGCCTATGAAACAGCCACGATCCGCAACGTGCTGAACATGGCCAGCGGTGTAACCTTTGACGAAGACTATCTGGACCCGAAATCCGACATCAACCGTATGGGTCGGGTCGTCGCCCTGGGGGGCGAGTTGGATGACTTTGCGGCCTCTTTGAAGGACAGTTTCGCGGCATCTGGCGAGACCTGGCAGTATGTTTCCATCGATACCCATGTCATTGGAATGGTGATCCGAGGGGCGACGGGTCAAAGCGTCGCCGCGTTGCTGGACGAAAAGATTCTGCAGCACCTCGGTCTTGAGCGGGACGGATACTATATCACCGACGGCGCCGGCGTCGCCTTTGTTCTGGGTGGCTTGAATTTCACGACGCGGGATTACGCCCGCTTTGGCCAAATGATCCTGCTGAACGGCGTGCGCGATGGGCGCAAGATCGTTCCGGCCGACTGGATCAAGGAATCCACCTTGCCAAGCGCACCGACCGAACCCGGCAAGATCGGCTACGGATATCAGTGGTGGATCCCCGTCGGCGCCCATGACGGTGAGTTTCTGGCACGCGGCGTTTATGGCCAGTACATGTATTTCGACCAGTCGCGCGGCGTGCTGATCGTAGCCACGGGCGCTGATCGGAAGTTCCGCGAGCCCGGGGTCAATGAGCAGAACATCGAAATGTTCCGCAAGATCGCGCAAAGCCTGTAAGGTAGCTTCATGCAAAAGCAGGACAGCATAAATGTTCTGGGCGGCGTGCTGGCTCCGTGTTCACGAAAGCCCCTGACCGGTTTTTTCCGCGACGGGGCCTGCAACACCTGCCCTGAGGATCGCGGCAGCCACACGGTCTGCGCTGTGATGACGGCCGAATTTCTGGCCTATTCGAAATATGTCGGCAACGACCTGAGCACGCCACGGCCCGAGTTCGATTTCCCGGGCCTCAAGCCCGGCGACAGCTGGTGCCTGTGTGCCGCACGGTTCATGCAGGCCCATGACGAGGGCTGTGCGCCAAAGGTTCATCTTGAGGCGACTCACCAGCGCGCATTGGAAATCGTGCCGCTGCACGTTCTGACCAGCCACCGCGCAGACTCCGGACAGTGAACCGCGAATGAAAAACCCGGCACGGTTGAAGCGTGCCGGGTCCTGTTCTTTGGGCCGCCCTCAGGTTGCGTCGCGACCCTCGGTATCAGACATGTCGAAGTTCAGATACTTGGCGACTGTTTGCACATCCTTGTCGCCACGTCCGCACATGTTCATGCAGATGATGTGACCCTTGGGCAGCTCCGGCGCGATCTTCATGACATGCGCCAGCGCGTGGCTGGGTTCGAGCGCAGGGATGATCCCCTCGGTCGCGCAGCACAGCTGGAACGCCTCAAGCGCCTCTTTGTCGGTGACCGAGACATACTGCGCGCGCCCGATATCGTGCAGCCAGGAGTGTTCGGGGCCAATGCCCGGATAGTCGAGCCCGGCCGAAATCGAGTACCCCTCGAGGATCTGGCCGTCGTCGTCCTGCAGCAGATAGGTACGGTTGCCGTGCAGAACACCCGGCCGGCCGCCGGTGAGAGAGGCGCAATGCTCCATCTTTTCGTTGACGCCCTTGCCGCCCGCTTCGACGCCGATGATGTTGACCGATTTGTCGTCAAGAAACGGATAGAACAGCCCCATGGCGTTCGAGCCGCCGCCGATCGCCGCGATGATCGTGTCCGGCAGGCGACCCTCGGCCTTCATCATCTGTTCCTTGGCTTCCTTGCCGATGATCGACTGGAAGTCGCGCACCATCGCCGGGTACGGATGCGGTCCGGCCACGGTACCGATGCAATAGAAAGTGTCGCGCACATTTGTTACCCAGTCGCGCAGCGCGTCGTTCATCGCGTCCTTCAGGGTGCCGCGGCCCGAGGTCACCGGAATCACCTCTGCCCCCAGCAAGCGCATGCGGAACACGTTGGGCGCCTGCCGCTGGACATCATGTGCGCCCATGTAGACCACGCATTTCAGACCGAACTTGGCGCAGACCGTCGCGGTGGCGACACCGTGCTGCCCTGCCCCGGTCTCGGCGATGATTCGGGTCTTTCCCATGCGGCGCGCCAAGATGATCTGGCCCAGCACGTTGTTGATCTTGTGCGCGCCGGTGTGGTTCAACTCGTCGCGCTTCATATAGATCTTGGCGCCACCCAGATGTTCGGTCAGGCGCTCGGCGTGATACAGGGGCGACGGACGGCCCACGTAGTTGGCCCACAGATCGTCCATCTCGGCCCAGAAACTCGGGTCGGTCTTGGCCTTCTCGTATTCCTCCTCCAGCGACAGGATCAACGGCATCAGAGTCTCGCTGACGAAGCGTCCGCCGAAAATGCCGAAGCGGCCGTTTTCATCCGGGCCGGACATGAAGGAATTGAACAGATCATTGGCCATGGTGGTCTCCATCGTCGTGCCTGTTGTTATTAGGAGGTGCCGGCGGGATTTGCCATCGCAAATCGCACTATTCCGCAGCGCTACTGCCGTTCATCCAGACAGTCAGCGCCTGGTCCCGGGTCGGAATGGCGATGCAGGCAAAGTGACGGAAGTGGTAGGTATTGGTCAAACGGGGTGCAGCTTGCATCACCCCTCGGTGCGGGTTCGACTGGGCAAAGGTCAGCATGGCTTCGACGTCGTGCCAAACGCTGAGCGAGAAATACGCGCCCTCATGCGAAAACACCTCGGCATGGAGGCACAAGGGATCGCCCTTGGCCTGGCGCAAGGCCTTGCCCGCGCGCCAGAAAAACTCGGGCCCATGGTACCATCGCTTTAGCGAAACCGCGCCAATTGCAGCCAGCATCCTGCATCCTCCCCTTTGAGAAGGATACGCAAGCGCGTTCTGGTCAGATCACCGTGCCGCCTCAATAAATGAGCGGATCAGGCCCGGATCCTTGACGCCCGGGGCGCTTTCCACGCCCGATGCCACATCCACCTGCCTTGCACCGGTCATACGGATCGCCTCGGCTACGTTGTCCGGGTTGAGACCCCCCGACAGCATCCACGGCGTCCGCCAGTATTTGCGACCGGCGAGCAGACGCCAATCAAAGGGTAAACCGTTGCCGCCGGGCAGCTCAGAGTTCTTTGGCGGTTTGGCGTCAACCAACAACTGATCGGCCACGTCCGAATACAGGTCTATTGCGGCCAAATCCTCGGCTTCCGCCACTCCAATCGCCTTTATCACCGGCAAGCCGTAGCGTGATTTTACCTCGGCCACGCGCTCGGGGCTTTCGGCGCCATGCAGCTGCAGCATGTCCAGTGGAACCCCCGCCACGATCTCATCCAACTGCGCATCCGTGAAGTTCACCGCCAAGGCCACTTTGGCTACGCCGACCGGCACGTCATTGGCCAGCGCCGCTGCCTGGGCAATCGGTGCATAGCGTGGAGATTTGGGAAAGAAATTGAACCCAATGTAACGCGCACCTGCTTCAACGGCGGCACGCACATGCTCGGGTGCGGTCAAGCCGCATATTTTTACGCTGATCTCGGTAGACATCGGCTCTCAGCTGGCCTCGTCGAGAAGGGCAAGCACATCATCCTGACCTTCATTCTGCTTCTTCTTGAGCTTCTTGACCTCGCGCTCGAGCTTCTTGACCTCGGTCTTTTTGACGGTGGCGTCCTTGCGGTGCTTATGCTCGCGCAGCCATTCCCACAAAAAACCGATGACAAGGCCGGCCACAATCCCGCCAAGAACCACAAGAAACAGCGGCAGAGAAGTGGCCAGATTGAAGCCAAGCAAGTCAGACAAAGCGTCCGGCATCAACTGCAACTGAACCATCTGGCGATTGGCCAGCGAGACCGAGACAAGGACGATCCCCAGGACCGCAAGAAAACCGTATCGAATGTAGCGCATCATGAGATCACGCTTTACCGTTCAAACGATCCCTTAGCAACTTGCCGGTCTTGAAAAACGGCACGCACTTTTCTTCGACTTGAACCGTCTCGCCAGTGCGTGGGTTTCGGCCTACCCGCGCATCCCGTTTCTTGACCGAAAAAGCTCCGAAGCCCCGCAGTTCGACACGGTCACCGCGCGCCATGGCGTCAGTGACTTCCTCGAATACGGTATTCACGATCCGCTCGACATCACGTTGGTACAGATGTGGATTTTCGTCGGCGATTTTCTGAATCAGTTCTGAACGGATCATGCGTGCTACCCTCCCAGGTCACCGTGTCATCTCGTCTACTGGTTTGGTCAGTATAGGAAAAAACGGTGCCGGGTGGAATGTAAACTCTGTGTGTCCGGGGTGCATTTTCCAAGAAAGCACCGGGAATTCGCCTGTAGAGACGCGAATCCGGCGGTTCATGCCTGCACCTATCACCGAATAACTCGCAAAACCGGAACACATTGATTCGCAAAAGAAACGGCCCCGCTCGGGATGAGCGGGGCCGTCTGAGTGTTCAAAACTGCAAGTCTGGCTTAGTCGCCGGACTTCAGCGCTGCGCCAAGGATATCGCCCAGCGATGCACCCGAGTCAGAGGAACCGTACTGTTCCACGGCCTCTTTCTCTTCGGCGATTTCGCGCGCCTTGATCGACAGGCCCAGACGGCGGGTCTTGCTGTCCACGTTGGTGACGCGGACGTCGACCTTGTCACCGACCGAGAAACGCTCGGGGCGCTGTTCGGCACGGTCGCGGCTCAGGTCCGAACGGCGGATGAAGGACTTCATGCCTTCGTACTCCACCTCGATACCGCCATCTTCGATCGCGGTCACTTCGACGGTGATGACCGAGCCACGCTTCACGCCGCCCACGGCTTCGGCGAACTTGTCACCGCCCAGGGCTTTGATCGACAGCGAGATCCGCTCTTTTTCGACGTCAACTTCCGAGACAACCGCCTGAACGACGTCGCCCTTGCGGTAGTTCTGGATGGCATCTTCGCCACGCTCGTCCCACGACAGGTCGGACAGGTGAACCATGCCGTCGATGTCGCCTTCCAGGCCGATGAACAGACCGAATTCGGTGATGTTCTTGACTTCGCCTTCGACCTGCGTGCCCTCGGGGTGCGTTTCTGCAAACACTTCCCACGGGTTGCGCTGGGTCTGCTTGAGGCCCAGAGACACGCGACGCTTGGCGCCGTCGATTTCCAGAACCATGACGTCGACTTCCTGGCTGGTCGAAACGATCTTGCCGGGGTGGACGTTTTTCTTGGTCCAGGACATCTCGGACACGTGCACCAGACCTTCGACACCGGGCTCCAGCTCGACGAACGCGCCGTAGTCGGTGATGTTGGTGACGCGACCCTTGTGCACCGAACCCAGCGGGTACTTGGCGCCAACCAGATCCCACGGATCTTCCTGCAGCTGCTTCATGCCCAGGCTTATGCGGTGGGTTTCCTTGTTGATCTTGATAACCTGAACCTTGATGGTTTCGCCGATCGTCAGGATCTCGGACGGGTGGTTCACACGGCGCCATGCCATGTCGGTGACGTGCAGCAGGCCGTCAACGCCGCCCAGGTCAACGAATGCACCGTATTCGGTGATGTTCTTGACGACACCCTCGACGGTCTGACCTTCGGACAGGTTGCCGATGACCTCGGCACGCTGTTCGGCACGCGATTCTTCCAGGATTGCACGACGCGAGACAACGATGTTGCCACGGCGGCGGTCCATTTTCAGGATCTGGAACGGCTGCTTCAGACCCATCAGCGGGCCAGCGTCGCGCACGGGGCGAACGTCAACCTGGCTGCCGGGCAGGAACGCAACTGCGCCACCGAGATCCACGGTGAAGCCACCTTTGACGCGACCAAAGATAGCACCTTCGACGCGCTGGTCGTCGGCATATGCTTTTTCCAGACGGTCCCATGCCTCTTCACGGCGGGCCATCTCGCGCGAGATGACGGCTTCGCCACGGGCGTTTTCTGCGGCGCGCAGGTAGACTTCGACCTCGTCGCCAACAGCGATTTCAGGAGCTTCGCCGGGATTTGCGAATTCTTTCAGATCGACACGGCCTTCCATCTTGTAGCCTACGTCGATGATGGCCTGGCCCGCTTCGATCGCGATGACCTTGCCTTTGACAACCGAACCCTCTTCGGGGGTGTCCATTTCGAAGCTTTCGTTCAGGAGGGCTTCGAATTCCTCCATGGATGCGTTAGCCATGTGGCGTTGTTTTCCTTTACATAACGTTTTTGCTGGCCGAGCGGTTGTCTCCGCCGGTCTTGTTTCATGATGTCCTCTGGCGTGACCCGGTGCGCATCTGGCTAAACAAACACAAAGGGCCGAGGAAACCCGGCCCTGCTCAGATACGTCGTCCGGGCGTTGACCGCCCTTGTTCAGACAGCGCGCGTATAGGCGGATTCTGGGCACAGCGCAAGCAGAAAGGCCCTTGTTGCAAGCCGACGCGGGATTCCGCTTGCGTTTTCCGGGCCAGCTACTCCTCCAAAATCCGGGCATCCCTCAGCAGCATGGCCTGCTCGATCGCATTCAAACGCGCCAGTGCGTCGGCCGGGGCCTTTGCCCCACCGGCTGCCTTCCAAATCTTGAGGGCCGAGTTCGGACTCCAAGGCAAGCAGGCATTCGCAAGCCACTGACGCAACTGAGGCGGAAGGGTGTCATAGGCCTGCATCGCGGGACGTTGCCGTCTCCGGCGGTTCAGGCGGCTGCGCAGATTGCGTCTTTGATTGGTCATGGGCATCGACTGTACCAATGCGAATTTTCAGAGCGGGAACTGGACCGGACGGAATGGGTTGGGGAAACGTCCCAACTGGTATGTTATGTTATTACGTAACATACTTTTGTTGCGCAACCCCGGATTGAGGTCAAAAAAGGCAGGGTTCTGCAACCCTGCCCTCAACCATTTCGAAGCTCTCAATATTAGCCGAAGCCGAGAGACCTAGAACAGTTGCAGGTCTTTCTTGCCGCTTTGAATCTCGGCCAGGTTCGGCATGTTCTGGATGACCACCGGTTCGGGCGCGGCACCCGGCATCGGAACGGTCGGCTGTGCCGCCTTGGCCATCGCAAAGGTGGGTTGCTTGAGCTCTCCGCGAATGTCGCGCAGAAGGGTTTTGTGATCCGGCATCGCTTTCAGGATCTGCGCAAGGTCCACTTTCGCGCCCTTCCACCATTGGAACCAGATGTCCTTCCGCAATGGTCGAATGCGATCACGAATTCCAGTGCCATACCCCGTATCATAGACCTGCTTGCCCAGCAGAACCGTCTGATAGACGCGATGGTCAAACAGCGTTGCAAACTCGACATCGTGCTGCATCGGAAGGCGGTTCTTCCAAAGCTCGAGGTTTTCAGCAAGCCTGTCCGGCACCTTCATCTCGGTCCGCGCGTCGATCCAGTATTGATCATCGGTGCGATTGTTCAGCTTGTAATGCAGGCAAATGAAATCCAGCACTTCGTCATAGAGCTTGTTCATCTGACGATTGTACCTGTCCCTCAATGAGGGTTCGATATCGCGGGTCGGCAAATGCTCGGCGAACCAGCGCACAGCATGGTCGACCATATGGATCGCAGTGCTTTCAAGCGGCTCGATGAACCCACCGGCCAGCCCGATCGCCACGCAGTTCTTGACCCACGCGTTGCGCACGCGCCCGATCCGCATGGGGATCACTCGCGGCGTCGCGCCTTTGCCGCTGTCACCCAGCCACTCCAGATATTCGTCCGCCGCTTGATCATCCGTCCGGTGCGCGGATGAATACACGTATCCCGTACCCACACGGTTGTAGAGTGGCACGCGCCATGTCCAACCAGCGCCAAGTGCAGTCGATCGCGTGACGCTTTCGATCTTCCGCGGATTAGGGTGCTCGATCTGCAACGCCATGGCACGGTCGTTCGGCAGATAGTCCGAATAATCCATGAACGGCTCGCCCAGTGCCTGATTGATGATCAGGCCGCGGAAACCGGTGCAGTCCACGACCATTTCAATATCGTGGCGGCCTGCACGCTCAAGCATCAGATGGCTGACGTTGCCCTGTTCATTCAACTCGACCGACTGCACCTCGTCGCGGATATGTTCGACGCCACGCTGCGTACAGACCCTGGTCAGCATGCCCGCGAATTTTACGGCGTCCAGGTGATAGGCATAGCCAAACCGCTGCTCGAATTCGGGTTGCCCCAGAAGCCGCGCGCCCTTGCACAGCCGAGCCAGGTCATCATGCGGCGAGATGGACTGAGTGAAATCCCGGTCCCCGTTGCCAAACCGAAGGAAGTATTCGGCGGCCTCGAGTCCTTCCAGCATCTGGCCATGGGCAAATGGGTTCACATAGTCGATGCGCTTTCCCTTTGCGTCTTTGTTCCAGTTGCAGAATTTGACGCCCAGCTTGAACGACGCATTGGTTTCGCGGAAAAAGTCTCGCTCGGAAATTCCAGCCTGACGGAGCGTGACTGGCATACGTGGCACGGTCGCTTCACCAACGCCGACCGTGGCGATGTTCGGGCTTTCGATCAGGCAGATCCGCGGACGGTCCTTGGGTGCTGACGTGCGCGAAAACACCATCTCGAGTAGCAACGCCGTCATCCAGCCGGCCGTACCGCCACCCACGATGGTGATTTTTTGCAAACGATTATTCATGTTGTTCTGTCCCTGTTGGCTGTGAGGATTTTGCGGCCGCCTGCCCGTTTTTCCGGGCCTCGGTGGCGACCTCCCCTTATCGCTGAGGGAAACTATAGCAGCTTTCAGGCATCCAGCTAGGGCCAATGGCGGCATCAAGTAGGCCCAAACGGGCGCCTTTGCCAAAGCAACGCATGGTCACGACCTGCTTCCCTTGCACTGAACGGACAGCGATGACGGTTGAGCCTTCCGAGGCAGCCTCAGATGTCCTCGCCTTTCTTCAGAAGATCGTCGATCAGTTCGCGTTGCAGATCATGGCTGTCCCCACCGCCGAACTCGGCCGCACCCCCGGAATAGAGAGTGCCATAGGTCCGAGCGATATTGACGGTCTGCGCCAGGCCCGAGATCAGTTGATCCTTGTTCAGCCGTGACAGCGGGTGGATGAACACGGCCCACAAGGTTCCGTTGGCGATCGCATAGCGCGCGTCCAGCGTGCTGTCGAAATTGGCCTGCATCATGCGCTGCAAGTCTTCGGCCGAAAGCTCTGAGGTGCCGCTGATCGCAACCATCGCCCGCATCCGGTCTGCATGCACATCAGTAACAACCAGCACCGGCACATCGGAAATCGTCATGGTAAAGCCCGGACCCTGCGGCTCGGCATCGGGGTCGAGAGCAAAGATGATCTTGCCCAGTCTCTCGTAGGTCATCGGTGGCTCGGCTTCCTGTGCCAACGCATGGCCGGCCAACAAAACCCAAATCAAGGCAAATCGGATCATCCGTTCTCTCCACCATAGACGCGTTCAGCCTAAGCGGGGACTGATCAACTGGCCAAACACAGCTTGGTGAGCCGGTTTGGCTTGCTCTCGGCAAGTGCGAACGATCTGCAAGGTTTTCCGTTCGCCCTGCGATTACGCGTCCGCACGCCCGCATTTATCTGTTCAACACGGGTCGGCGCGAGTGCCGGCCACAACTGAACACGAAAGGAACACACAATGAAATCTGTTGTACTCAGCGCCCTTGTCGCCGTCCTGCCGATGATCGCCGCACCGGCTTTTGCGGCGGATGAGATCAATGTTTCGAACGGGATCTCGGCCGGCGGTGCGCCGCTGGCTGCTCACGGGGTCGATCTGGTTGCGCTGGTCACCGACGGCAACCCGGTCGAAGGGTTCGCCACGCATTCGGCCACCTATGACGGCGCGTCATACTACTTCACCTCGGCCGAGAACCGCGAAGCTTTCGAGGCCAACCCCGAAGCATACCTGCCGCAGCACGGCGGCTTCTGCTCGTATGGTGTTTCCGTGGGCAAGAAGTTCGATGGCGATCCAGATCAGTACCTGCTGGCCGATGGCAAGCTGTACCTGTTTCTGAACGCGGCAACTCGCGCCAAGTTCCTCGAAGACGTGTCCGGCACCGCCAAGACCGCGGATGACCAGTGGGCGAATATCAAGTCGATTGCGGTCGGCGAACTGTAATCGGACTGTCGCCAAGCGCTGTCCGCGGTCTCACCTTGCCGCGGGCAGCTTTTCTTGAATAACCGCGACCGCCTTTTCCAGCGCGGCCTCGATGCTCAGGTTCGACGTGTCCAGTAAAACGGCATCTTCGGCCGGTTTCATCGGGGCCGTGCTGCGCTCGGCGTCCCGCGCGTCGCGCTCGCGGACATCGGCCAGAACCTGCGCGCGGGTTACAACCGCGCCTTTGTCTGCCAGTTCCAGATAGCGTCGCTCGGCGCGCACTTCAGGGCTGGCTGTGACGAACAGCTTCACTTCGGCCTCGGGGCAGATCACCGTGCCGATATCGCGCCCGTCCAGCACCGCGCCGCCGGCCCGCCGGGCAAAGCTGCGCTGGAAATCGACCAGAGCTGCGCGCACCTCGGGGATCACCGCCACTTTCGACGCCGCCTGCGCGATTTCGGCGGTGCGCAGGTCGCCCTGCTCCAACTCCTCGGCCGTGAGGGACCGCGCCGCCTCGACCGGGTCGGTGCCGTCCAACGTGCGTCGGCCGACCGCGCGATACAGCAGCCCCGTATCCAGATGCGCCAGCCCGAAATGCGCAGCCACGGCCTTGGAGATCGTGCCCTTGCCCGCAGCGGCCGGGCCGTCGATGGCGACGGTAAAGCTCATGTGCGTTCGACCTTGGCACCCAGGCCCTTCATCAGCGGCTCGAAGATCGGAAACGAGGTCGCGATGGGGCTGCCGTCATCGACCGAGACGGCCTCTTGCGCACCCATGCCCATCACCATGAACGACATGGCGATTCGATGGTCCAGAAAGCTTTCGCAGGTGCCGCCGCCGGGAACGCCGCCGATGCCCAGCCCGTCGACCGACCACCAGTCATCGCCCTCGTCAACCGTGACGCCGTTGGCCCGCAAGCCACGCGCCATGGCGTCGATGCGGTCGCTTTCCTTGACGCGCAGTTCCTTGACGCCGCCCATCATAGTCTTGCCGGTGGCGTTGGCCGCAACCACCGACAGCACCGGGTATTCGTCGATCATCGAGGCTGCGCGTTCGGGCGGGACGTCGATGCCCTTCATGTCGGGCGAATATCGCGCGCGCAGGTCGGCGACCGGCTCGCCGCCTTCCTCGCGCATGTTCTCATAGGTCAGATCGGCGCCCATCTCGCGCAGCGTGGTGAACAGGCCGGCGCGCGTGGGGTTCAGGCCGATGCCCGGCACCAGAACGTCCGATCCCGGCGTGATCAGCGCCGCGCAGACGGGGAAAGCCGCGCTGGAGGGATCGCGCGGCACGGCGATCACCTGCGGTTTCAACTCAGGCCGGCCGGTCAGGGTGATGACCCGGCCTTCGTCGGTATCCTCGACCGTGATTTCGGCGCCAAACCCGGCCAGCATCCGTTCGGAATGGTCACGGGTGGCTTCCTTCTCGATCACCACGGTCTTGCCCGGCGCGTTCAGGCCGGCCAGCAGAACGGCGGATTTCACCTGGGCCGAGGGCACGGGCACTTCGTACCACACCGGCACCGGATCGGCCGCGCCGACGATCGTCATGGGCAGACGCCCGCCCAAGCGGCCCACGGCCTGTGCCCCGAACAGCGCCAACGGATCGGTCACCCGCGCCATCGGGCGTTTGTTCAGGCTGGCATCGCCGGTGAAGGTCGCGCTGATCGGGCTGGTCGCCATCGCGCCCATGATCAGGCGCACGCCCGTGCCCGAGTTGCCGCAGTCGATCACATGATCCGGCTCGGCAAAACCGCCCACGCCGACGCCATGCACCGTCCATTCGCCATTCCCGTGCGAGATCACCTCGGCCCCGAAGGCGCGCATCGCCTTGGCGGTGTCCAGAACGTCTTCGCCTTCCAGCAGGCCCGAGATCCGGGTCTCGCCCACGGCCATCGCCCCGAGGATCAGAGAGCGGTGCGAAATCGACTTGTCGCCCGGCACTTCGGCTGTGCCGGTCAGCGGGCCGCAGGGATGCGAGGTCATCGGGATGGGCGTGCCGTGTCCGGACATGAGGGCTCCTTTTGCGCTATCAGTGCCCCTGCCGATTAGCGAATTGGCGCCGCAGCGTCCAGCCGCAATCACCCGTTGCGGCGGAAGGTCAGGTAGTGCGGCGTGCGGCCTTCACGCAGGGCCTTCTGCTCGTAGCGGGTCGAAATCCAGTCGTCCCACGGCTTGCGCCAATCCTCCGGGCCCTCGGCCAGCCATTCGAAACCGGCGCGGGGCACCTCCTCGAGCGTCTGGCGGACATAGTCCGGGATGTCGGTCGCCACGCGGAAAATCGCGCCGGGTCTCAGCACACGCGCCAGCGGCTCCAGATGCTCGGGCGTCACGAAGCGGCGGCGGTGGTGCCGCTTTTTGGGCCACGGATCGGGATAGAGCAGAAACGCCCGCGAAATGCTGGCATCGGGCAGTACGTCGAACAGGTCGCGCACATCGCCGGGATGCACCGCCAGGTTGGTCACTTCGGCCCGGCGGATCTTGCCCAATAGCATGGCCACGCCGTTGATGAACGGCTCGGCCCCTATGATGCCGATATCGGAGTTCTGCTGCGCCTGATGCACCAGATGCTCACCACCGCCGAACCCGACCTCAAGCCATACCGGCTTGCCGCCGAACAGCGCGTTCAGGTCGATCGGGGTGCGGTCGGGGTTGCTGTCCCAATCCACCGCGCCGGGCGACAGGGCGGCCAGGTCCTCGGACAGATAGGTCTTTTGGCTGGGCTTCAGGGTCTTGCCCTTGAAGCGGCCATAGAAGTTTCTGCGGGGGCGTTCGGGTGACTGGGTGCTCATGCCGGTGCCCTTACTGCGGCGGCGTTTGCGTTGCAAGGGGCGGGCCGCGTCGGGGGTGTATCCTTCGGAACGGAAAAGGCGCGCCACATCGGACGCGCCTTTTCCGTGTTTGGTTTCCCGGTGCTGGCTCAAACAGCCTTTTTCAAGGCCTCAACCAGATCGGTCCGCTCCCAGCTGAAGCCGCCGTCCGCATCCGGCTCGCGCCCGAAGTGCCCATAGGCCGCTGTGCGCTGGTATATCGGCTTGTTCAGCTGCAGGTGTTCGCGGATGCCGCGCGGGGTCAGGTCCATCACCTGTCCGACCGCCTTCTCGATCTCGGCGTCGGCAACCTGTCCGGTGCCGTGGGTGTCAGCGTAGATCGAAAGCGGCTTGGAAACGCCGATCGCATAGCTCAGCTGGATCGTGCAACGCTCGGCCATGCCGGCGGCCACGACGTTCTTCGCCAGATACCGCGCGGCGTAGGCCGCCGACCGGTCGACCTTGGTCGGGTCCTTGCCCGAGAACGCCCCGCCGCCGTGCGGGGCCGCACCGCCATATGTGTCGACGATGATCTTGCGCCCGGTCAGACCAGCATCCCCGTCCGGGCCGCCGATGACGAACTTGCCGGTAGGGTTCACATGCCATTCCGTCTGGTCGCTCAGCCAGCCATCGGGCAGAGATTCGCGGATGTAGGGCTCGACGATCTGGCGAATATCGTCCGAGGTCAGCGCCTCATCCAGATGCTGGGTGGACAGCACGACCGAACTGACACCGACTGGCCGCCCGTCACGGTAGATCACCGACAGCTGCGATTTGGCATCGGGACCCAGAGCGGGCTCAGACCCGCTCTTGCGCACCTCAGCCAGACGGCGCAGGATGGCGTGTGCATATTGGATCGGAGCCGGCATCAGGGCTGGGGTTTCGGTAGTGGCATATCCAAACATGATGCCCTGGTCACCGGCGCCTTCATCCTTGTCAGCAGACGCATCGACCCCTTGGGCGATGTGCGCGGACTGTTCGTGCAGCAGGTTCGTCACCTCGACCGTTTCGTGGTGGAACTTGTCCTGCTCGTATCCGATGTCCTTTATGCAAGCGCGGGCGATCTCTTCGATCTTGCCCATGTAGTCGTGCAGTTTTTCCTGATCCGACAGACCGACCTCGCCGCCGATGACCACCCGATCAGTGGTGGCAAATGTTTCGCACGCGACACGCGCTTCGGGCTCTTCGTTCAGAAAGGCATCCAGGACCGCATCTGAAATTCGGTCGCACACCTTGTCGGGATGCCCTTCGGAAACGGATTCCGAAGTGAAAATGTAGTTCTGTCGGGACATGAAAGCGCTCCATTAAGATTTCCCCGTCACGCCAGGAAGCCGTTGTGACAGGCATTCGACGGGATACGCCCGAAGAAACAGGGGGTCAATCGATAATTATGCCCTGCCAAACCGAACGTTGCGCCTAAACAGCAGCAGAAGCACCAACAATAGCCCAAGCGTCGGCCCGTCGCCGGTTCGCGCATACAGTGTCGGAGGCAATGGCGCCGGAAGATGAGCATCCACGAAACCCGCCTGTCCCAAAGGCAGGGAGGCGATTACGTTGCCATAGGGATCGACCATCGCCGAAACACCGGTATTTGCCGACCGCGCCAGCGGCAAACCCTGTTCGATGGCCCGCATCCTTGCCTGCGCCAGATGCTGGAATGGTCCTGTGCGGGTCCCGAACCAGGCATCATTGGTTATCTGCAGAAGGAAATCCGGACGCTGCGGTGCCGCCGAGACATCCTGCGGAAAGATCGCCTCGTAGCAGATCAGCGGCAGCGCCAGACCCAGCTTGCCGGCGTTCAGCATCGCCGCTCCGGGCCCGGCGCTGAAGCCACTTCCCGTGGTCGCGGCCATACCGTGTATTCCGAACCTGTCCATCAGATCGCCAAGGGGAACATACTCGCCGAAGGGCACCAGATGATGCTTGTCGTACAGGCCGGTCTGACGCCCCTGCTCGTCGAGGTAGATCATTGAGTTGTAGATGCGCGGCCCGTCTCCGCGTTGGATACCGAGGATGACGGGCGTTCCCTGAGCGGCCTCGGCAATCGCTTCCAGATAGGGACCCGCACTGCCCAGCCACGCCGGAACCGACGTCTCGGGCCATACGATCAAGTCCGGACGGGGTTCGGCGGCAGTGAATTCAATCTGTCGAGCAAAAAACAGCGGAGCAAAAGACGGGTCCCATTTCTGCTCTTGCGGCGCGTTGGGCTGGACCAGACGAACGATGTGACCGGTCTCTGCAACCCTCGGGCGGTTGCTGGCTTGAACCAGCGCCAAACCGGCAAAGATGACAACCGCCACGACGGGCCAAAGAAACGCCTTGCCGTCGCGAGGACCGGCGACGGCAGCGCCCAACGGCAGAGCAAGCAAAAAGGTCGCAGCCCCAAGGCCATATGGACCAACCCATGCCAAGAGTTGCCCGGCCGGGGCATCCACCCAAATCTGTGCCATTCCCGCCCAAGGAAACCCGGTCAGAACGTAGCCGCGCGCCATTTCAACCAGCGACAGGGTCAGGGCCAGAACGATGACCTTCCGCGGCCCCACCTCTCGGGTTCCGCGCGCGAGCCAAAAAGCAAACGCCCAGAACAAGGCCAAGCCAGCAGCCATGAACACCAGCGCAAAAGGGGCCATCCAGGCATAACGCTCAGCGTCGATCTGAAAGGGCTCGATGATCCAGCTCAGGGCATTGGCGAAGTAACCGGTTGCGAAAGCCCAGCCCACCCATGCCGCGCAAGCGCGCGTGGAACTGGCCAGAAACAACGGCGCGACCGATGCAAGCGCAATGCAGGTGATTGTCCAATAGCCATACGGCGCCAAGCCAAAGGCCGCCAACGCGCCGAGTATCGCGGCCAGTACCACGCGCAGCCAATGCGGCCACCGCAAGGCAGGACTCATGCAGCCATATCCGGTAGCATCACCCGCAGGCGCTTGATGCGCCGTGGATCCGCGTCGATAACCTCGAACTCGGGGCCTTCGGGATGCAAAACCACCTCACCGCGGGCTGGAACCCGCCCCGACAGCATGAAGACCAGCCCGCCCAGAGTCTCGATCTCTTCCTCGTCCACATCCTCGTGGCTGGTCAGCGACCGGCCAATTTCGGCCTCGAAATCCTCAAGCGGTGCTTTGGCCTGAACGATATAGCACCCGGGCTTTTCTTGCACCCACAGCTGATTTTCGTCGGCGTCATGCTCATCGGCGATTTCTCCGACGACCTGTTCGATCAGATCTTCGATCGTGACAAGCCCGTCGACGCCGCCATATTCATCGATCACCAACGCCATGTGGCGACGCTCGGTCTGCATCTTGGTCAGCAAAACACCGATCGGCATCGAAGGCGGGACGAACAGCAGCGGGCGGAGCATCGAGATCAGATCGAATTCCGCCGACCCACCGTTGAACCCATGCGTCAGCGCAAAATCCTTGAGGTGAACAAAGCCCAGCGGCGTGTCCAACGTCCCCTCGTAGACAGGTATTCGCGACAGACCGCTATCCCTGAAGACCTGGGCCAGTTCCTCTTTGGTGATGGTCGAAGGCACTGACACGATATCGGCGGAAGGAATTGCCACATCCTCGACCCGCATGCGCCGAAGATTGATCATGCCGCGTGGCTGAGGGGTCACGGCCTCATTCCCGTTCACGACGACTTCGGCGTCATCCTCGGCGGAAGAAAAAGCATCAAGAATACGAGAGAAAAGCCCGCTTTTCTCTTTGGTTTCATCGCTGCTCTGCGAGTGCGCGCTCTGCGCCGCTCCAGAACTGCCGTCAATATCGCCCATTTTCCTGTTCCAATAGATCGGGCACCAAGGCCCACATTACCCATTATATGGGTCATCAATACCCAATTTGCCAAGTATCTCGACCTCGGCACGTTCCATCAAAGTGGCGTCAAGGTCACGAATGTGATCATACCCCAGTAAATGCAACACTCCGTGAACCAGCAAATGGGTCACGTGGTCATCCATGGATTTCCCGGCCTCCTGAGACTCGCGCAAGCAGGTGTCATACGAGATCGCGATGTCACCAAGCGCGATGTCACCCGTGAAATCCGGCTGGGGCACGAGCGGTGTGCCGCCGGGCTGATCCGCAGCAAGGTCCTCGGCGGGCCAGCTCAGCACATTCGTCGGCGCAGGCTTTTCACGAAATTCAGCATTCAACTCCGCAATCCGGGTGTCGTCGCAGCCCAGCACGCTGACTTCACACAAATCGGCATCCACGCCGCAATGCGCCAGCGTCGCGGCCACGGCCTTGCGCGCCAACGGCTCAAGACCCTGCCAACGCGGGTCTTCGATCGTGATTTCCAAGTTCATCTCGTGACGCTCCGAGGCCGATTTGCCCGGGCCCGACGGTTCAACCCGTTTCCCGGCCCGAGTCGGCCTCATACGCCTCGATGATCGCCGCGACAAGCGGATGGCGCACCACGTCCTTGGATGTGAAGTAGTTGAAGCTGATATTCGGGATCGTCTTCAGCAACCGCTCGGCATCCGCAAGCCCCGAAGCCACGCCGCGCGGCAGATCCACCTGCGACCGGTCGCCGGTGATCACCATCCGGCTGCCCTCGCCCAAGCGCGTCAGGAACATCTTCATCTGCATCGTCGTGGCGTTCTGGGCCTCGTCCAATACAACGAAGGCATTGGCCAGAGTCCGCCCGCGCATGAACGCCAGCGGGGCAATTTCGATCCGCTTTTCCTCGATCAGCTTGGCCAGTTGCTTGCCAGGCAGAAAGTCATTCAACGCGTCGTATAGCGGCTGCATATACGGATCGACCTTGTCCTTCATGTCGCCGGGCAGATAACCCAGCTTTTCGCCAGCTTCGACGGCTGGGCGGCTGAGTATGATTCGATCCACATGTCCGCCGATGAACATCGACACACCCACAGCCACGGCAAGGTAGGTCTTGCCCGTTCCCGCCGGGCCGATGCCGAAGGCGAGTTCGTTGTTGAACAGCGACTGCACATAAGCCTTTTGCGCGTCAGTCCGGGGTTCGACCAGCTTTTTGCGGGTCTTGATTTCGACAGTTCCACCCTTGAACATTTCAAGCTGGTCGCCATCACGCGAGCCGGTTCCGGCTTCGGAACTGCCCATCCGCAATTCGCGATCAACGTCGGCAGCTTCGACGTCGCGCCCGCCTTCCAGCCGGGTGTAGAGGGCCTGCAAAACCTCGATCGCCTGCTTCTGAAGCTCGTCTTCGCCCATGACGACAAGTTGGTTGCCGCGGCGCACGATCTGAACGGACAGTTTCCGCTCGATCTCGGCCAGGTTGCGGTCGTATTCGCCGCAAAGATCAATCAACAATCGGTTGTCAGGGAATTCAACAAACGCCTCGTTCGCGGGCATTTCATCTTGCGGTGGGGTAAGGGCACCGATGGCCAATCCGTTCTCCTGTCTTGGCGTTGTCACCCCAAGCGTAGACAACAAGAGTCGGTCGGCGCAAGCCACAGATTCAAAAATCTGAGCAACTGATCGCAAATCGGTCAGGCGGAAAGGAATTCACGGCCCGGCGCAATGAAATCTCAGGCCGGAATCCGCCCTTGGGATCAGAACTTGTAGTTCAACCCGACGCGAATCCCCTGGTAGCTGGGCGTGGATTTGGTCGAGAACCCCGAGCCAAAATCGACGACCTTCGACTGGAACTGCACATATTCGAATTCGCCGGTGACGGACCAATTGTCGTTCAACTGATGCTCGGCCCCGATGCTGGCAACGAATCCGTTGCGTCGGTCATCGCTTGCGAAAGACTGAGTGGTGCCGCCGCTGGACAGGCTGTTGGTCGTTTCGATTTCACCCTGAACGAACCCGACGGTAACGAAATACAGAACCGAACCGCTGGGGTTGGTCAGCCCGTTTTTGAACCGCAGCGACAGCACATCCGATATCTCGGAACCGCCTTGAACGGTCGTGGTGCCTATCTGCGTGGTGACACTGTCATCCAGCGAAGCGAAATCGTAACCGATCTCGAACCCGTAGACGTAATCGCGCCCGCCACGGGCAGGCAGAACACCGCGCCAACCGCCCCGTATCCCGCCGTAGGCACCGCTCAGGTCAAGTTTGCCGATGGGAAAGGTGCCCGCATTAGTAGCGAGCCCGAACTGGTCTGTTCCGCCTGATCCATACCCGGCGCTGAACCCCAGATAGAAGGCGCTGACGTCTTTGGAATAGCGCTCCGGCCCCAACACGACCGGATCGGAAACGGCGCCGTCCAAATCCCCCGCATGAGTGGGAATACCTGCGCTGGCGGCCAGCAATAGGCCGGCCAGAACACGGCCCACCCCTGTTTGTCGAATACCTGCCTGACGTGTCACTCGTACCCTCCATTGCGGTGCCCGGGCGACCCGAAGCCCCGCCGATGTAAAGCCCGAAGGCCACCTGAAACACGGCCCCGAGAATTCTGGCTATTCTCCGACCATAGTTCCAAGCGATAAATCAAGGGTAAATTTTGGAAACAAACGCCACGAGTGTTGCGTGAGCGGTGAACCGCGGCCCTGTCACAGCACCTCGCCGGCCAGTGAATTGGCGCCCGAGGCCGTGATCCGGACGTTGCGAAGATCTCCCGCCGAAAGATCGGCTCCGGAAACGTGGACGGCATGCAGATACTCGGACTTGCCAACCATCTGTCCGGCCAGACGCCCGGGTTTCTCAAACAGAACCCGGACTGTCCGACCAACCATCGCATCCTGGATCTCGCGCTGGTGCCGGGTGATCAGAGCCTGCAAGCGTTGCAGACGGTCGTCAGCTTCCTGTGGATCGACCTGCGGACGCTCGGCCGCAGGCGTGCCCGGCCGTGTCGAATACTTGAAGGAATACGCATAGCCATAGCGGACCTGCTCGACCAGATCCAACGTGGCCTGGAAATCCTCTTCGGTCTCTTCTGGGAAGCCCACGATGAAATCGCCCGACATCAGGATATCGGGGCGCGCCTCGCGGATCCGCTCGATCAGACGCAGATAGCTTTCGGCGGTGTGACTACGGTTCATCCGCTTGAGGATCTTGTCCGAGCCGGACTGCACCGGCAGGTGCAGATAGGGCATGAGCTTTTCGCAGGTGCCGTGCGCCTCGATCAGGTCGTCGGTCATGTCGTTGGGATGCGAGGTTGTGAACCGGATGCGCTCCAGCCCGTCGATCTTGTTCAATTCCCAGATCAGCCCGGCCAAAGTCATGTCGCCATCGGGGCCAGCCCCGTGATAGGCGTTGACGTTCTGGCCCAGCAGCGTGATCTCGCGTACGCCGCGCTCGACCAGGTCCTGCGCCTCGCGCAGGATGCGATCGGCAGGGCGGCTGACCTCGGCCCCGCGGGTATAGGGCACGACGCAGAAGGCGCAGAACTTGTCACAACCTTCCTGCACGGTCAGAAACGCCGTCGGGCCGCGTTTGGCCTTAGGACGGTTCTTGAGCTTCTCGAACTTGTCCTCTTCGGGGAAATCGGTATCCAGCGCCTTTTCGCCCGCACGCGCCTTGGCTTCCAGCTCGGGCAGGCGGTGGTAGCTTTGCGGGCCGACGACCAGATCGACCAGCGGCTGCCGGCGCATGATCTCTTCGCCCTCGGCCTGCGCCACACAACCCGCCACGCCGATCTTCAGATCGGGCTTTTCGGCCTTCAACCCCTTGAAGCGGCCCAGTTCGGAATACACCTTCTCGGCCGCCTTTTCGCGGATGTGGCAGGTGTTCAACAAGATCATGTCCGCATCTTCGGGCGACTGCGTTTCCACATAGCCCTGCCCGCCCAACGCCTCGGACATGCGTTCGCTGTCATAGACGTTCATCTGACAGCCATAGGTCTTGATATACAGCTTTTTCGGTTCGGACATGGGCTGAGCCTTTTGCGTTCGCTGGACCGGCGTCGTCTATACGCATCGAACGCCGCTTGCAATGCTGGCGCAATTACCCGAATTTGACGGGTATTTCCAGCAAGGCAGGCTACAAGCGGGCAATGAAATACGAATCCCTCGACCACTTTCTGAAATCGGGCCGGGCAGCGTTGACCAACGGGCCGGTCGCATTGGTTTTTGCCGAAGACGATGTCGAGCTTGATGGGACCTTGCGCCATCACTTGGACTTGGGGTTCAAATCCGTGATCGTATTTGCACCGGCCCAGTTTTCGATCCTGCCTGAAATCTTGGACCGGGTGCACCGGGTCACGATGCGCTGCTCGCCCAGAAACGTGGTGTTCGACACCATAAATCGCGTCATTCAGGCGGCGCCAAACATCTGGCTGTACTACTGCTACAACTCGGAATACCTGTTCTTTCCGTTCTGCGAAACGCGCACGGTCGCAGAGATGCTGGCCTTTCACGCCGAGGAGCGGCGCGACGCGATGCTCTGCCACGTGATCGACATCTACGCCGACGACCTGTCCGCCTATCCCAACGGCGTGGCTCCGGATCATGCGATGCTGGACAGCACTGGATATTATGCTCATTCCCGGCACGACCGATCGGGACAACCGCTGGAGCGTCAATTGGATATGTCGGGTGGCCTGCGTTGGCGGTTCGAGGATCACATCCCGTATGAACGGCGCCGGATCGACCGGATCGCGCTGTTCAAAAGCTGCAAGGGTCTGACCCTCCAACCCGATCACACCTTTAACGAGCCCGAGTACAACACCTATGCCTGTCCCTGGCATCACAACCTGACGGCCGCAATCTGTTCGTTCCGCGCCGCCAAAGCGCTGAAAAGCAACGCGGGATCGACCTTTGATATTCCCAGTTTCCGCTGCCCGTCCTCGGTTCCTTTCCAATGGAACTCGCACCAGTTGCTGGACCTTGGCCTGATGGAACCTGGCCAGTGGTTCTGAGCGGGCCGGAACGGCTCAGCGATTGAGCAGAACCGGGAACCAGTCCTCGCGCAATCGTTGTCCAGCCCGCATGTCATGCCCCGGAAACGGCGGCGACGTCCGGCCCGGACGCTCGACATACCGGGCGTCATCCCCGACCAGCCGCAGCGAGAAGGCGCGGCGCCGGCTGTTCGACTGGTTTCCTCGGGCACCATGCAGGGTTCGAAAGTTGAAGGCGACCGCATCGCCGGGTTCCATGTCGAACTCAACGATCCGCATCCCTTCGGCCACGGGGTCTGGTACCGCGATGTACTGGCCCTCGTCAGGAAAGAAACCCTCCTCCGAAACCCAGCGCGTCGGCAACACTTCCTTTTCCCACAGGTGAGACCCCGCCACGCAACGCAGAGTCGCCTGCGTCACCGGGTCGAGCGGCGACCAGAAGCTTATCGTCTGACGCCCTTCCACAAAGTAATAGGGCCCATCCTGATGCCAGGGCGTGGCCATCGAGGTGCCGGGCTCCTTGACCAGAACGTGGTCGTGGAACATCTGGACCGAACGGGACTCCATCAGCTCGGCAGCGACCTCGGCAACCGGAGAGGCTTGAATGACCTGCCGAAACTCGGGGATACGAGACCAGTTACAGTAGTCGTCAAAGAAACGGCCGGTTTCGCCTTCTTTCTTGTTTTCCGACGCATATGGCCCGGGATCAGCCATGTTGCGTGCCACCCCTTCCCGCAAGGCATCGACGTGATCGGCGAACAGGCCCTTGACCAGAACAACCCCGTCATTGCGATAGGTTTCGGTCATCTCCGGGGAAACAAGAGGGTGTGGCATGTCGGTCTCCGTCATTTGCTGAGACCGATTTGCACATGTCCGGCACCCCTGTTCAAATCATATCTTTCAAAATAAGCATTAACTCCATGTTATATATCACCTTGCGCCAGTACGAATATGTTTGCGCCATTGGGCGACACGGAAGCCTGTCCGCCGCGGCACAGCACCTGAACGTTTCGCAACCTGCGCTTTCAAACGCGCTGACCCGGGTCGAAGAACACCTGGGCAACCCACTGTTCTCGCGCCAACGCGGCGCGGCAATGTCGCTGACGCCTCAGGGGCGCAAGTTCATCGACAAGGCCGAAGCCTTGCTGACGAGCGCTGCCCAGATCGAAGAGGCGGAAGCCCTAGTTTCCGGAACAAGCCGTTTGAAGTTGGGTTGTTTTGTAGATCTTGCACCGTTCCTGCTGGCGCGGGCAATGCAAACGATCAGGGACACCCTTCCCGATATCGTTCTGACCCACGGGGTAGACACTTTCGAAGGCTTGATCAGCGGATTGACCGACGGCCGTTTCGATCTGGCGCTCACCTATGATCTGGGCCTCGATGCCGGTTTCTCACGCCACAAGCTGCTGGACAGTACGCCAAACGCGCTGGTCAGTCCCGCGCACCCTTTGGCCGGGCAAGGCAGCGTTTCACTTGCCGAGCTTGAGCAATACCCGCTCATCCTGTCCAAAGAAGGTCTGTCAGCGCAGCATGTCCTGGGCTTGTTCCGGCGTCATGGGCTGCACCCCAGCGTGTCCTACCGCGCGGAATCGCTCGAGATCCAACGCAGTCTTGCGGCCCATGGTGAAGGGGTGGGCATCAGCTATGCCAGCCCGCAAAACGGCCTCAGCTATGATCGGATGCGGCTGCTGAGCCTGCCGATCAGCGACCCCGATGCCACCGAGGCCGTGATTCTGGCTCGTCACGGCACCGGCCCTGCGGACACGACAATCGCTGCTGCTGAACAGGCTCTGGTTAGGTCGCTTGGGAAACTGTGATCAGCGCTTTTTGCGCAGCCGGATGACAACGTCCACCGACGCGATCTCGACCCCGACCGGTGCTTCGGGCAGACGCTGGATAACCAGTTGGTCGGACGGCGCATCGCTCAGGCGGCCCTCGTCCTCCCAGAAGAAATGCGGGTGGTCATGGGTGTTGGTGTCGAAATAGCTTTTTGAGCCGTCCACGGTGATTTCCTGCAAAACGCCGGCATCGCAGAAGGCACGCAGAGTATTGTAAACCGTTGCAAGGGACACGGCGTCGCCCTTGTTCTTGGCCGACTCGAACAGGCTTTCGGCGGTGACATGTCGGTGGCGGCCATCGCCCACCAGCAATTCGGCCAAGGCAACACGCTGGCGCGTCGGGCGCAGCCCGGCGTCAACCAACCAGTTCGTAGCGATGTCCCGGCTTTGAGCTGTCATGAAACCATTACCCAATTTCCCCTGCCCCAATATATAAGTGCCGACCACCACCAATTTCAAATGAAATTCATTCGCAACCAACGGCTCCGGCGGGCCGGATGTGTTCGGGTGGTCTTGCAGGACCTTGCAAACGGGTGATAGACGAGGCCAGATTGAATAAACAGACCCCTGGCAGGAGACGCGGCAGAATGGCCCAATTCCCAAGCAGCTTTGACAAGGACGACCTGCTGAAATGCGCCCGCGGCGAACTCTTCGGCCCCGGAAATGCTCAGCTTCCGGCTCCCCCGATGCTGATGATGGACCGCATCACCGACATTTCAGGCGACGGCGGCGCGCACGGCAAGGGGCATGTCGTGGCGGAATTCGACATCACACCGGACCTTTGGTTCTTCGATTGCCACTTTCCCGGAAACCCGATCATGCCGGGTTGTCTGGGTCTTGACGGACTGTGGCAGCTGACGGGTTTCAACCTCGGCTGGCGTGGCTGGCAGGGTCGCGGCTACGCGCTGGGTGTGGGCGAAGTAAAACTGACAGGCATGGTGCGCCCTGACCGCAAGATGCTGACCTATTACGTGGACTTCACCAAGGCAGTCCAGACCCGCCGCCTGACTATGGGTGTGGCGGATGGCCGGGTCGAAGCGGATGGCGAAGTCATCTATCAGGTCAAGGACATGAAGGTTGCATTGTCGGAAAGCTGACCCCAGCTGACTGACAGTCAACAGGGAATGGAACACAGGAGAACGCAAATGCGTCGCGTCGTCGTCACCGGGTTGGGGG
This sequence comes from Ruegeria sp. BC2, assembly GCF_056539245.1. Lineage (NCBI taxonomy): Bacteria > Pseudomonadati > Pseudomonadota > Alphaproteobacteria > Rhodobacterales > Roseobacteraceae > Ruegeria > Ruegeria sp. BC2. Next base: position 191,037 of record NZ_JBQFUQ010000001.1, on the reverse strand, counting down.
TTGTCTCTTCCATCGGGAACAATGCCGAAGAGGTTCTGGCCTCGCTCAAGGCGGGTAAGTCCGGCATCGAGGCCAGCGAGCAGATGGTCGAGCACGGCTTCCGCAGCCAGGTTGCAGGGACGCTCAAGATCGATGTGTCGGAACAGGTCGACAAGCGCACTTTGCGGTTCATGGGACCAGGCGCCGCGTATGCCCATATCGCGATGAGCCAGGCAATCGCTGACGCGGGGCTGAGCGAAGATCAGGTCGTCAATCCGCGTACCGGTCTTGTTGCCGGGTCCGGTGGACCGTCCACCAGCGCCATGCTGACGGCGCACCAGACCGTTCTGAAAACCGGCGCAACCAAGCGCATCGGACCGTTTGCCGTTCCGAAATGCATGTGCTCGACGATCTCGGCCAACCTGGCGACCGCGTTCAAGATCAAGGGCATCAACTACTCGATCACCTCTGCCTGTTCGACGTCGCTGCATTGCATCGGAAACGCGGCCGAGCAGATCATGCTGGGCAAACAGGACGTAATGTTCGCCGGTGGCGGCGAAGAACTGGACTGGACCCTGTCCTGCCTGTTCGATGCGATGGGCGCGATGTCCTCGAAATACAACGACACGCCCGAAAAAGCCTCGCGCGCGTTTGATCAGAACCGCGACGGGTTCGTGATCTCGGGCGGCGGCGGCATCGTCGTTCTGGAAGAGCTGGAACATGCTCTGGTCCGGGGCGCGAAGATCTATGCCGAGGTGACGGGCTATGCCGCAACCTCGGACGGGCACGACATGGTCGCGCCCTCGGGAGAAGGCGGAGAGCGCGCAATGCGCTTGGCCTTGTCCACCCTGCCCGAAGGCCGCAAGGTCGGCTACATCAACGCGCACGGGACCTCGACACCGGTCGGAGATGTGGGCGAAGTCGAAGCCGTCCGCCGGATTTTCGGCGAGGGCAATGTGCCGCCGATCTCCTCGACCAAGTCGATGACCGGCCACGCTCAGGGTGCTGCCGGCGCGCTCGAGGCGATTTTCTGCCTCTTGATGCTGCAGCATGATTTCATTGCGCCGTCGATCAATGTCGACACGCTGGCCGAAGGCATCCAGCCCGGCGAAATCGCAACTGAGGTTGTTGAAAACGCAGGTTTGGACAGTGTCATGACCAACAGCTTCGGCTTTGGTGGCACCAACGGTTCCATGATTCTGTCCAAGTATAACGGGTGATTATGATGTCGGATTCTATGAAGGGTAAGCGCGGGCTGATCATGGGCGTCGCCAATGATCGGTCGATCGCCTGGGGCATTGCCAAGGCCATGCACGAGGCAGGCGCTGAACTGGCATTCACCTACCAGGGCGAGGCCTTCGGAAAGCGGCTGGAACCGCTTGCACAGAGCTTGGGCAGCGACTTCATGGTCGATGCGGACGTGACCGATGACGCATCGCTGGACCGTGCCTTCGACGAGCTGGCCGCCCGTTGGCCAACGATTGATTTCCTCGTCCACGCCATCGCCTACTCGGACAAGACCGAACTGACCGGGCGGTTCCTGAACACCACGCGGGCGAATTTCAAGCACTCGCTGGATGTCTCGGCCTATTCATTCATCGAAGTGGCCCGTCGCGCCTATCCGATGATGAAGGAAAACGGCGGGACGCTGCTCACCCTGACCTACCAGGGTTCGAACAAGGTCGTGCCGAACTACAATGTCATGGGAGTTGCAAAGGCTGCTCTGGAATCGGCGACGCGCTATCTAGCGAATGATCTGGGCCCCGACGGGATCCGAGTCAACGCCATCTCGCCCGGACCTATGAAAACCCTGGCCGGCGCGGCCATCGGGGGGGCTCGCAAGACCTACAAGTTCTGCGACCAGAACGCCCCGCTGCGTTCGAACGCCACGCTCGAAGCGGTTGGCGGCACGGCCGTCTACCTTGCGTCGGACGCAGGGGCCTGCACCACCGGTGAAATCATTCGCGTAGACGGCGGTTTCCACATCCTGGGAATGCCTCAACCCGACTTCATGTGACGCGATCTTTCCCTGTCGTTGCCAAGATTTTACCAAACTTCCGCGGCAGGGATATCACATGAGCAAACTAGACCGGATAATCGCGACCAATTCGCGTGCATCTCACTCTCGTCGCAAGACCGGAGTGCTCAGCAGCCGCGCGCGTACGCTGCTGCTGACCCTGACGACATTGTTGGTATTTTGGATCTTCTATACCCAACCGCAGCTTCGTGAGGCGGTTGGGTCATTGTTGGGCGGCTGAACGCGCGCTGATCAGTTGATCGAAACGACCTCGATGTCGAAGATCAGATCCTGGCCCGCCAGCGGGTGATTTGCGTCCAGGGTCACCGTTTCTTCGTTGGCGTCCACCACCGTCACAGGCAGCGCCTGACCATCGGGGGTCTGCATCTGCAGCTGGGTGCCGGGGTCCAGCGGGATGTCGTCCGGGATGCCTTCGCGCGGGACGTCCTGGCGCATAGCGGGATTGATCGGCCCATAGGCGTCCTGACAATCCACTTCGACCCGCTTCTTCTCGCCGATTTCCATACCCGGCAGAGCGGCGTCCAGACCGGGAATGATCTGGCCGGACCCCACGGCGAACTCAAGTGGATCGCGTCCTTCCGAGCTGTCGAAAACGTTGCCGTCCCGCAAAGTTCCAGTGTAGTGAATGCGAACTGTGTCGCCTTGTTTGATTGCGGTCATGACTGTCTCCGACCTGAGTTTGGAATGAGCGGTCCAACCTAGAGACTGACCCGGCAATGTAAACCCTTTTACGCTTTAACCCGCGCATGGCCTGTGCCAACCTGCCCCGGAAGATGGGGAGAGGCAGATGGCGATCACAACCTGCGTTTTCGATGCGTACGGAACCCTTTTCGACGTGGCCGCAGCCGCACGTCAGGCGGCCGCCGAACCGGGCCAGGATGCGCTGCGTGACAAGTGGCCTGAACTGGCCAACCACTGGCGGTTGAAGCAGCTGCAATACACGTGGCTGCGTGCTGTGGCGGACGCACATGCCGATTTCTGGGACGTAACGCAGGATGGCCTGGACTGGGCGCTCGAGGCGACAGGCTTGCAGAGGGACCCAGCGCTGCGGCAGAGACTGCTGGACCTGTATTGGGAACTGCAAGCCTATCCCGAGGTTCCCGCCATGCTGAAGGCGCTCAAGGATGGCGGGATGCAGACCGCGATCCTGTCCAACGGATCGCCGCCCATGCTGGAAGGCGCGGTCAGATCTGCGGGTATCGGCGGCGTATTGGACGACATTCTGTCAGTCGAAAGCGTCGGCGTCTTCAAACCGCATGCACGGGTCTATGATCTTGTGTGCGACCGTTTCGGGTGCGAACGATCGAACGTTCTGTTCGTCAGCTCGAATGGTTGGGACGCCGCCGGAGCCAGCGGATACGGGTTCGTTACGGCCTGGGTCAACCGCGCCGGCGAGCCGATGGACCGATTGCCGTGGACCCCGGCGCATGTCCTGTCCGACCTGACCTCGATCCCGCAACTGGCAGGCGTTTGATGCCACAATTCACGACGTCTGACGGTCTGCGCCTGGCCTACGAAGATACAGGCAGCGGCAAGCCACTGCTGTGCCTTGCCGGCCTGACCAGAAACAGCCGGGATTTTTCCTTCTTCGCGCCGCACGCCAACGGACTGCGTGTCATTACGATGGACTATCGGGGGCGCGGCGACTCGGATTTTGATCCGGATTATCGCAACTATTCCGTTCCGCGCGAGGCACAGGACGTGATCGAGTTGCTGGATCACCTCAAGCTAGATCGGGTCAGCATCCTTGGCACCTCGCGTGGCGGGTTGATTGCCATGACCCTCGCCGCAATTTGCCCCGAACGTCTGAGTGCCGTCATTTTGAATGATGTGGGCCCCGTAATCGAACCGTCGGCCATCGGGCGCATCATGGATTATGTCGGCAAGGCTCCTGCCTCAACAACGCTGGAACAGGCCGCTTTTGCGCTGAAACAGGCAATGGACCCGCAGTTTCCGGGCGTATCGATTGAAACCTGGAGAAAGCAGGCCGCATTCCAATACGAAGAAACCGGCACCGGCCTTCGGTTGCGCTATGACCCCGCATTGAGAACCGCGTTGAAAGAACAGATTGCAGCGGGCCCGCCCGCTGATTTGTGGCCATTGTTCGAAGCCCTGAACCCGCTTCCCACCGGAGTGATCCGTGGAGCGAACTCGGACTTGCTGAGCGCCGAGACCCTTACAGAGATGCACCGGCGTCACGCGGGGCTGATTTCGGCTGAAGTGCCCGACCGGGGCCATGTTCCATTTCTGGACGAACCGCAGTCCATTACCGTCATTCGCAAAGTACTGGATTTGATATGAGCACAATTGACCTGATCGAAGCCGCTGCCGTGCGCCTGCAAGGGCACGCGCGCGAAACCCCGATCTTCACATCGCCGTTTCTGGACGACCTTGCCGGGCGGAGCGTTCTGGTCAAGCCCGAGTGTCTTCAACACACTGGAAGCTTCAAGTTTCGCGGCGCGTGGTCTGCGATTTCCGCCCTGGATTCCGAGGCTCGCAAACGCGGGGTGATCGCGTATTCATCAGGCAACCATGCGCAGGGCGTGGCGCATGCCGCTACGCTTCATGGTGTTCAGTCCGTCATCATCATGCCATCCGACGCACCGGCTCTGAAAATCAAAAACACTCGCGCGTTGGGCGCCGAGGTCATCCTATATGATCGCGCCAATGAAAGCCGCGAAGAGATCGGCGAGGCGTTGTCCCGGGAGCGCGGTCTTACGTTGATCCGCCCGTATGACGAACCGCAGGTGATCGCCGGTCAGGGCACCGTCGGCCTCGAGGTGGCGCGGCAGGCGCGCGATCTCGGTGTGACCGACGCCGATGTTCTGGTATGCTGTGGTGGCGGTGGACTGACCTCAGGCGTGGCACTTGCCCTGGAAAAACATGCGCCGGGTCTCAGGGCGCGCCCCTGCGAACCCGAAGGATTCGACGATGTCAAAAGATCCCTGGCCTCGGGGTCCGTTCAGACCAACAACGCAGCCGCAGGCAATATCTGCGACGCGATCCTGACACCGCGGCCCGGTGATATTACCTTTCCGATCCTCCGTCGCCTCTGCGGACCGGGATTGGCGGTATCGGAAGACGAGGCTCTCCGCGCCATGGCCTTGGCGTTCCTGCGCCTCAAGGTCGTTCTGGAACCGGGCGGGGCAGTCTCGTTGGCGTCCGCGTTGTTCCGCAAGAACGAGATCCAGGGCGACGCCGTTATCGTCGTGGCATCGGGCGGGAATGTCGATCCGCAGGTCTTTGCCCGCGCGTTGGAATTCCTTACCTGACAACGGGTTAGGACAGATGCAATAAATCGCGGCGTAAACTGTCGGAATGATCGCAGCAGAAAAGGCTGACCAGATGCACATCGCTGATTTCGGAGATGTTCGGATTCACTATCGCCTGGACGGTGACCCGGATGGTCCACCTTTGGTTTTTGCCAATTCGTTGGGCACCGACATGCGCTTGTGGGACCCCGTGCTACCTCTGCTTCCCAAAGGTCTGCGCATCATCCGCTATGACAAACGGGGGCACGGCCTGTCTTCGCAACCGGATGGTCCCTATTCGATGGGAAGTCTGGTGCGCGATGCCGAGCGGCTTCTGGACTTTCTCGAGGTGCGGGATTGCGTCTTCGTCGGCCTGTCGATCGGCGGAATGATCGCGCAGGGACTGGCCGTCAAGCGGATGGATCAGATCCGGGCGATGGTCCTGTCAAACACGGCCGCCAAAATCGGGACGCCCGCCATGTGGGCCGATCGGATGGCCGCCGTTCGTGCAGGTGGGATCGAGGCGCTGGCCGACGCAACCATGGAGCGCTGGTTTTCGAAAGCATTTCGGGATACCCCCGATGTCGAGCTATGGCGCAACATGATGGTACGCCAACCGGTGCAGGGGTATCTGGGCTGCTGTTCCGCCATCTCCGGCACGGATTTCTATACGCCAACCAGCGGGCTCAGACTGCCGACGCTGGGAATTGCGGGCTCGGAAGATGGCTCGACCCCTCCCGATCTGGTGCGCGAAACCGTCGATTTGATCCCCGGCTCCCGGTTCGAGCTGATCCGCAAGGCCGGGCACCTGCCCTGCGTCGAGCGGCCCGAGGTCTACGCCGAGCTGCTGAACGCTTTTCTGCGAGAAACCGGACATATCTGAAGGAGGTCACGGTGGCGGAATTTCTTCTTGTTCACGGGTCTTGCCACGGCGCATGGTGCTGGCGCGATCTGATACCGGAACTTGAGAATCTGGGGCATTCGGTCCGTGCGATCGACCTGCCCAGCCATGGATCGGACCCGACCCCAGTATCCGAGGTCACGCTCGAGACATGTCGAGATGCGGTTTTGAATGCCACGACCCCGCAAACGATCCTTGTCGGCCACTCCTGGGGCGGCTACCCGATCAGTGCGGCCGCCGAATTCGCCCCAGACCGGATGCGGGCCCTGATCTATGTCTGCGCCTACGTGCCGGTCCCCGGGCTGTCGATGATAGAAATGCGCCGGCGTGCACCAAGGCAGCTGATTGGCGATGCGGTCGAGAAATCGGCAGACGGACTGTCCTACAGCGTGTTGCCGGACCGGGTGCAATCCCTCTTCTACCACGACTGTCCGGCCGACGTTGTTACCTATGCCCTGGCCCGCCTGTGCCAGCAGGCGATCCGCCCGCAGGACACGCCGTTGGACCTGAGCGAGCGTTTTGACGGAATTCCCAAGGCCTATATCCTCACCATGGATGACCGGACGATTCCAACTGAATACCAGGAAGAGATGAGCCATTGCGCGCCGCCCGAATTGCGCCTGACGATCGACAGCTCCCATTCTCCATTCTTCTCGCATCCGGCGGATCTGGCCCGCCAATTGGACGCAATCGCTACCCGCGTCTGAGATCCGGCCGGGTCAAAGCTGACGTACCGTCAGTCGAGATTTTCGCCTCGATCACAAAAGACCGGGTTACAACACGACAGGCTGACGACTAAGGTCCTGCAAAATAGTTCATTCGTGCGGTTTCATGCGTCTTCCTTTTCTGTTCGTCCTCGGCACTGTCATGATTGATGCCATGGGCATCGGACTGGTCATGCCGATCATGCCTCAGCTGATCGTCGAGGTTCAGGGCGGCTCGCTGGCATCGGCAGCCATCTGGGGCGGGATCCTCAGCACGGCCTTTGCCGCGATGCAATTCCTGTTCGGTCCGGTGCTGGGCAACCTGTCGGATGCTTACGGACGCCGCGCGGTCTTGCTGGTTTCCCTGTTTGTGATGAGCTTGGACTACGTGGTCATGGCCATGGCCGGCAGCATCTGGCTACTGCTGATCGGCCGCATCGTGGGTGGCATCACCGCGGCCACCCACTCTACCGCAGCGGCCTTTATGGCGGACGTTTCGAAACCTCATGAAAAGGCCGCCAATTTCGGTCTCATCGGAGCGGCTTTTGGTGTAGGTTTTGTCCTCGGCCCTTTGATGGGCGGATTGCTGAGCGAATACGGAACCCGCGCCCCATTCTGGGCGGCTGCCGGATTGTCATTTGCGAACTTCCTGCTGGGCCTCGCGGTCATGCCTGAGACGGTAACGGACAAAAACCGCCGCGGATTCCGCTGGCACCGCGCGCGTCCTGATAGCGCATTGCGTGCCATCGCCGCCCTGCCCGGCATCCGACCGTTGCTGTGGGTATACTTTTTGTACTCGGTGTCGATCTACGTCTATCCCGCCATCTGGTCATACTTCACGACCGAGCGTTTCGGTTGGTCACCGCAGATGATCGGGTTGTCACTCGCGGTCTACGGATTGGGCATGGCGGCGGTTCAGGGCGGGTTGATCCGCCCCGCCACCCGCCACTTGGGAGAGCGGGCCACGATTGTTTGGGGCATGATCTTCGAGATCGTCAGCTTTCTGGCCCTGGGTTTTCTCACAAACGGCACGATTGCGTTGATGCTGATTCCGATCACCGCACTGGGCGCCGTCGTGACGCCGGCCCTTCAGGCACAGATGTCACGCGCAACGCCGGATTCGCAACAGGGAGAGCTTCAGGGGGTTCTGGCCGCGCTCCACGCGCTGTCGATGGTGATCTCCCCGTTGGTGATGACCACCGTTTTCGCCCAATTCGCGCGCGTTGATGCAGCATTCTACCTTCCAGGGGCCCCCTTCCTGTTGGCATTGCTGCTGATGCTGGCCGGATTCGTCATGTTTCTGCGCGCACATCCCAGCGAAACGTAACAACGACACGGGAATGACGGTTTCAGCCTTGCGGACCGCAGGTTCCCGCGTCACCGTGGCCCAAACCAAACGAGGGATCCATGCAGACCATCAAAGCCGCCGTATGCCGCGCCTTCAACGAACCGCTTGTCATCGAAGACATCCAGATCGCGCCGCCCGGCATGGGCGAGGTCGAAGTCACGCTGGATGCGGTGGCGATCTGCCATTCCGACATCACCTATGCCAGCGGCGCTTGGGGCGGATTTCTGCCCGCAGTCTACGGGCACGAGGCCGCCGGTGTGGTCTCGGCCGTCGGAGAAGCCAGCGGCGGATTTAAGGTTGGCGATGCGGTCGTGGTGACCCTGATCCGCGCCTGCGGGTCCTGCCCGTCCTGCGCCAGCGGCAAGCCGGTGATATGCGAAACGCCCTATGACACAGTCAAGGGCCCGCTGCGAACCGCAGATGGCGGGCCGCTGGAACAAGCGATGGCCTGTGGTGCCTTTGCCGAAAAGGTCGTGGTCAGCCACCGCCAGATCGTCAAGATACCCGACGCGATGCCCAAGGACGTGGCCAGCCTGCTGTCCTGCGGGGTGATCACCGGCGTGGGGGCGGCGGTCAACGCCGCGCAGTTGCGCCCGGGTCAGGATGTCGTGGTCATCGGCGCCGGCGGGGTGGGCCTGAACGCCATCCAGGGCGCGCGGCTGGCCGGGGCCCGGCGGATCGTGGCCGTCGACATGACCGAGGAAAAGCTGGAAATCGCCAAGGAATTCGGCGCCACGCACGGGGTCTTGGCCACGCTGAAAGAACCGTGGAAGGCGGCCTACAAGGCCCTGGGCGGTCGCGGGGCCGATGCGGTTCTGATCACCGTCGGTGCGATCCCCGCCTATGATCAGGCCCCGCGCTATCTGGGTCGCGGTGGCAAGGCGGTGATGATCGGCATGCCGCATTCCGGCGCGCAATCCAGCTATGAGCCGGTCATTCTGGCGGCCTTGGGTCAGAGCATGGTCGGGTCAAAGATGGGCGACGTGGTGATCCAGCGCGACATTCCGTGGATGATCGATCTGTATGAACAGGGACGGCTTAAGCTGGACGAGCTGATCTCGGGGCGCTGGACGCTGGAACAGATCAACGAGGCCATCGAGGACACCAAGACCGGGTCGGCCAAGCGCAACGTCATCGTATTCGACCGGGGCTGACGGCCCCGGACCACCGGCGGGAGGAGACCGAATGAAACTGCAGGATCTCGACATCATCGTGACCGCTCCGCCCGCGCCGGGCTGGGGCGGGCGCTATTGGATTCTGGTGAAAGTCACCACCGATACCGGCATCACCGGCTGGGGCGAGTGTTATGCCTCCTCGGTCGGTCCCGGGGCGATGAAACACGTCATCCGTGACGTGTTCGACCGCCATATGGCCGGCGAAAACCCCGAGAATATCGAGCTGATGTTCCGTCGCGCCTATTCCAGCGGCTTCACCCAGCGCCCCGACTTAACCGTGATGGGCGCGTTCTCGGGGCTGGAAATCGCGTGTTGGGACATTCTGGGCAAGGACCGGGACCGCCCGGTATACGCTCTGATCGGCGGCCGGATGAACGACCGCATCCGTGCGTACACCTATCTGTACCCGCTGCCGCAGCACAATCTGACCGATTTCTGGACCTCGCCCGAACAGGCCGGGGAAAGCGCCGCCGAAATAGTCCGGCGCGGCTTTACCGCAGTCAAGTTCGACCCGGCGGGCCCCTACACGATGCGCGGCGGGCATATGCCGGCCATGTCCGACATCTCGATGTCGGTGGCCTTCTGCAAGGCGATCCGTGACGCAGTGGGCGACAAGGCCGACCTGCTGTTCGGCACCCATGGCCAGTTCAACACTGCCGGCGCCATCCGCCTTGGGCAGGCAATCGAGCCTTATTCGCCGCTGTGGTTCGAGGAGCCCACCCCCCCGGACATGATCGAGGACATGGCCCGCGTCGCCCGCAATGTCCGCATCCCCGTGGCCACGGGCGAGCGGATGACGACCAAGGCCGAATTCGGCGCGGTTCTGCGCGCCGGCGCGGCCGAAATCCTGCAGCCCGCCTTGGGCCGGGCCGGTGGGATCTGGGAGATGAAGAAGGTCGCCGCCATGGCCGAGGTCTTCAATGCGCAGATGGCGCCGCATCTCTATGCCGGGCCGGTGGAATGGGCCGCGAACATCCATCTCGCGGCCTCGATCCCGAACCTTTTGCTGCTCGAGACCATCGAAACGCCGTTTCATGACCAGCTGATCAAGGGCTCGATCCGGGTCGATAACGGCTTTGTCGAGCCGCCTTCAGCCCCCGGCCTCGGCATCGAGGTCGACGAGGAACTGGCCCGCGCCCACCCCTATTCCGGCGACGGTCTGCACCTGCAGATGCAGGAAGCCCCCTGCGACTATGTCAACGGCAATGCGTTTCAGGGCGGGGCCCCGGCAACCGAGGGATGACAATTTCAGACAAGTTGGTGCATACTGCGTCTACCCCTTATTTCCATCCCCAAGGTACCACGTGACTTTCACTGACGCCGAATTGACGACCCCACAATCCGAATTGCCCTCGGAAATGGAGGAAAGCGCCGCGCAAGCAGCGGCTTTCCTCAAGACGCTGGCGCATCAGGGCCGCTTGATGATCCTGTGCCATCTCGCGGCCGGAGAACGCTCGGTGGGCGAGCTTGAAGCCTTGCTCAAGTTGCGCCAGGCCGCGGTCAGCCAGATGCTAGCGCGTCTGCGAACCGAAGGCCTGGTTTCAACCCGCCGAGAGGGCAAGACGATCTACTATTCGCTGCGCGACGGCAAAGCCAAGCAGGTGATCGAGTTGATGCATTCCCTGTTCTGTAGCCCGCAGGCCTGAACCTGTCAGCGTGATACATAGCCTGCGATCACCTGCAACAGCTTGAACGCGGTCGCAGCATCGTTTTCCACCACGGCCAGGAACTCTTCCTCGCCGATACGCAGGCAGGTCAGATCGGTTTCGGCCACCATGCTGAGTGCACGGGGCTCTTTGCGGATCAGGCCCAGTTCGCCCACCAGGGTGCCGCTGCCGACGCGGGTCACCAGCCGATCCTCCTCGGGCGGCTGCGGCAGGTACAGACCCGCTTCGCCGTCGATGATCATGTAGGCACCATCGGTCGGCTGGTCATCCTTGAGGAACACGACTTCGCCGGCCTTTGCCTCGTACCAGCGCGCACCAAAGGCCAGCAGCCGCAGCTGACGACGATCCAGCCCCGAAAACAGCGGCGTCTGTTCCAAGGCACGCAGCTTTCGCGTGAGGTCCGCCGAGGCTGCACTGTCACCTTCGACATCCGACGGAACCTGATCGGACACTACGCGCCCCTGTCGGATCTCGACGAACATGTCGAAAGCGCCGGGGTTCTTGAACTGTTCGTTCAGGTAGATGATCGTGGCGTCCGGAAGCAGCTCTCGCAGGTTTCTGAACACAGCCACCTGCGTGTCCATGCCATAACTCGCCAGCGCGTTTTCCAGTATAAGGATATCCGGCTTCTTGATTGTCGCGCGGGTAAAGGCCAAAGGCTCGGCCAGCGCGGCCGGCAGGTTCTGCCCGCCCAGCGCGACCGGTACATCGTAGATCAGCTCAACCACCAGCGGACGGGCTCCGTTTTCGGTCAGCACGTCTGCGATCACTTTCCGAACCTCGTCCGACCGCGCGCCCCCGATCTGGCTGACCTTGCCGAACAGCGCATTCTCCATAACCGTCAATCCGGGCGCAAAGGTGGCCGGGTCCAGCGGCTCGAACACGTCGTTCAGGCGCTCCATCAACTTGTCGGAATGGCTGTGCCGCAGTTCGAGGATGCGGTTCTTGAGCTCTTCGGAAAAGGCCGGCCCAATCTGTTCGGCCGAGATCACGAAAGGCACGGCCAGCAGGCTGGCCAACTGGTCATCGTCCAACCCCGATGCGCCGGTTTCCCGGGTCCTCTCTACCAGGTCGACAGCGGCTTCGTAGGTGGCGGCCTCGAGACCCAGCTTGCGGAACAACGGGTGATCCGTCCCGTCCAAACCAAAGATCTGACGCAGCATTTCGATCACGTCACGTGTCAGGCCGACCAGTGTTTCATCCAGACCCAACTCGCGCAACTGCCCCAGGAAAACGGTCTGCCGGGCCAGCAACTCTTGAGTCACCTGCACGCGTGGCACAGCAAACAGCAGGTTTTCGGCAACGGGCAGCGCAGCGTTGTACGTCATGCGGTCGAAAATCAGGGCTTGCGACTCCAGACCGGCCTTTTTGACGGCGTCCTGCACTAAGGGCCGCAGCTCGATCAGCTTGGCAGCAAGGTCGGGGTGTTTTTTAGGATCGAAACCCAACTCGGCCCCGCGTTGGAACAAGGTGGGCCCGGAGCCCAGTCCGTCGATCAGCTTCAGCCACCAATCGCGCAGCTGCTCGGCCGTTTCGAACCCGGCCAGGGAAGGGTCCAGCCAAGTGGCCCGGAAGGGATCGGGGCTGTTGCCCGCACGCAGCGTTTCAAGGTGGTCCGCGTCCTCCGGTGGAGCGGTCAGAGGCCTGAGCTGCATCGGCATCATCACGTTGCCGCCAACGGTTCCCTGGAACATCACCGGTCGCGATGTGGCATGACCGATCCGGGCCGCCACGACGGCCTGGTGCAGCGAGGACAGGTTAACACCCCCGATTTCGACCCGGCCCGAACTTGGCAGGATCTCCCGGGTCAATAGATCCGCCAGGGCCCGGCGGTCCTCTTCACTGGGGGCCGCGATCCCTATGGTCTTGCCGGCAGGGAAGGTCAGGTTCAGATCATCCAGAACCTGATTGCCATCCAGATCACGCACCGAGACCTGCTCCAACTTGATCGGGCCATTCAGGTGCGGTCGGCTGTCGGGCTCGCCTTCGAACAGGCTTTCATCCAGCATGCCGCTCGGGGCGAACCGTTCGATGACCACCTCCCAGCGCAGAGACATGTCCTGTGTCTGGTTGTAATAAGTCAGCAGCTCCTTCCAGGGCGAGCTGAGGTCCTTGTAGGCAGCGAGCGCGGCCACGAGAGCACCGAGCGAAACTGACCCCTGCAGAACCAGCAAACCACCGACCAGGTAGAATAGGAACGGAGTCAATTGAGAGATGAAGTTGTTGATGAACTTCATGAAGAATTTTTTCTGGTAGATCTCGAACCGGATGCTGAACAGCCGGGACAGTTGATCTGAAATCAGCGCTCGGCGATGGCGCCAGCCGCCGTTCTGCCGCAGGGTTGCCGCGCCTGCTGCATTCTCGCCGATCTGAGCGGCCAGTACGCGCACCTCTTGGATCCGGCGCTTGTTCAACAGGTTGATCTGGCGCTGCAATCGCGGGATCAGCCAGGCCTGCAAAGGGATCAGAGCGACAGCAGCCAATCCGAACCAGACGCTTTGCAGGAATAGAAAGGACAGGATTGTCAGCATCTGCCCCGCCTGAAGGACAGGCTGGCTGATCGCATCGCCCATCAGCCCGCCCATCGGCTCGCTTTCGGCGGTGATCATCGAGACCAGTTCGCCCTGACTGACGCGCTCGAAATAGGGTTGAGGAAACAACAGTGCCCGGTTGATCAACTGGTATCGGAACCGGCGCAGCATTCGTTCGCTGAGAACGCCTTTCATCGTGTTGATGCGCATCTTCATCAAACCATGCGCCAACACCGCCGCCAAAAAGGCGAAGCACAAAATTACCAGAAACGTCGTCTGCGACAGACTGTATCCCCAGACATCCACGATCTCGCTGGAGGCGCCGATTGCGTCGTTGATGATGCGTTTGGGCAATTCAAGCGTCAGGTACAGCAGCGGGAACAAAGTTGCCGTCACGGCCAGCAGAACAAGCTGATCACGCTTGGAATACTTCCAAATAAATCCAAAAATTGAACGTTCTATGGCCCCTGCCCCTACTGGTGACCCGAAACTGTTTTGCAGCGATCCTGCCGCGGTCAAAGCAGCACGACGGTACTGCAATCGCGCTTGGATAGGCAAATGGTTTCCAAGGCGAAAACTATTTCGACTTGTGTGAACTAGTTCATTTGCGATCCTGTCTCATAGCCCTTAGTCTGAAGGTCAGGACGATATCGGGAGGGTAGTTTTTGCCTGCTACACTTGGCACTGTGTTGCTTCTGCTGTGTGCACTGCAGATCAAACACATGTTTGCCGATTTCTACCTTCAAACGCCCAAGATGCTGTCTGGGCGGGGGGAGTACCTGCATGTCGGGCGCGCACAGCATGCCGCGGTGCATGTTGTGGGCTCAGTCGTGGTTTTCCTGATATTCGGCGCGCCGCTTTCGTTCATTCTGATCATCGGTGCGCTTGAGTGGATCGTGCATTTCAATATCGATTTCGCCAAAGCCAGCTACTCCGACAAGAAACAATTGCAACCTGATCAGGCCGCCTTTTGGCGAGCCGCCGGTCTGGATCAATGCCTGCACAACCTCACTTACATCGCGATGGCCTGGGCCTGGGTTGAATTCGTCGCGCGGTAGTCAGAACTCGACCGAACGATTGCGTTTGACCGCGCGCAGTACCACATTCGTTTGCGCACTTGCCACGGCCGGCAAACGAAACAGAAACCTCTCCAAAAAGACGTTGTAGGCGGCAAGATCGGGACACTGCACTCGCAGGTGATAGTCTGCCTGACCGGTCGTTGCGAAACATTCCTGAACTTCCTTGCAGGTTTCGATTGCCCGGATGAACTCCACGATCTTGTCGGGATCATGCCGCGTCAGATGCACATGTACGATCGCCTCGAACCCCAACCCCAGCGCGACCGGGTTCACAACTGCGCCGTAGCGTTCAATGATCCCGGCCTCTTCCAATGCGCGCACCCGTCTCCAAAGGGCCGAGGTCGACATACCGACCGCGTCGGCTAGGTCCGCATTCGACACACGGCTGTCCCTTTGTAGCAGGGTCAGAATCCGGCGATCTCTGTCGTCCAGCTGCATCATTTGGTAAACCTTTTCGTCTTCTTAGCGTTTATCGGCAAATTTTTTCGAAATGATATCAAGCTTGCGGACCCATTGGCACAACATTTCGCAAATACCGAACTACAGTTGTTCAATCTCAAAGCCAATCCAGGTCCAAGCCATGAGCCGCCACGACAGCACTCTTCGCACTTATCAACTCACAGACCGGTACGAACAGACCGAGGATCGCGTGTTCCTGACCGGCACGCAGGCGCTGGCGCGCATCCTGATGGATCAGGCGCGGCGCGACCGCGATGCAGGGCTGAACACGGGCGGGTTCGTCTCGGGCTATCGCGGCTCGCCCTTGGGCGGGCTGGACCTGGAGCTGTGGCGCGCGCGCGAACGGCTGAAATCCGACCGCATTACGTTTATGCCCGCCGTGAACGAAGATTTGGGCGCAACCGCCGTTCTGGGCGCGCAGCAGGCGACGCTGGACCCGCAGTGCGAATTCGAAGGCATCTTTTCGATGTGGTACGGCAAGGGGCCGGGCGTCGACCGCTCGGGCGATGCGCTGAAGCACGGCAACGCCTATGGCTCGGCGCCCAAGGGCGGCGTGCTGGTCGTGGCCGGCGACGACCATGGCTGCGTCAGCTCCTCCATGCCGCACCAGTCCGACGTGGCCTTCATGGCATGGTTCATGCCCACGCTGAACCCCGCGTCGGTCGAGGAGTATCTGGAATTCGGCGAATACGGCTTTGCACTGTCGCGGTTTTCCGGCACCTGGGTCGGGTTCAAGGCGATCTCGGAAACCGTCGAAAGCGCCCGCTCGGTAGAGCTGCGCCCCGACCGGCAGTTCATCCTGCCCGAGATCGACCTGCCCCCCGGCGGGTTGCACGTGCGCGCCGCCGACCTGCCCTCGCCCGAGATCGAGACCCGCATCCAGCACAAGCTGCGCGCCGTGCGCGCCTTTGCAGAGGCCAATCCGATCGACCGGCGCATCTATGACATCGACCACGCCAAGTTCGGTTTTGTCACCACCGGAAAGGCGCATCTGGACCTGATGGAGGCGCTGCGCCTGCTGGGACTGGACGAGGCCGCCTGCCGCCGTCTGGGCATCGACATCTACAAGGTCGGCATGGTCTGGCCGCTGGCTCGGCGCAACGCGCTGCGCTTCGTGAAGGGCAAAGCCGAGGTTCTGGTCGTCGAGGAAAAGCGCGGCATCATCGAAAGCCAGTTCAAGGAGTATTTCTATGACTGGCCCGGCGACAAGCCGCACAAGATGGTGGGTAAATACGACAGCCACGGCGAGCCGCTGATCCCCTGGACGGGTGAACTCAGCCCGCTGATGCTGGTACCCATCGTGGCCGACCGCCTGCACCGGTTCTTCCCCGAGGAGGATCTGCCCGCCAAAGCCAAGGCGCTGACGGACCAGCCGCCGAAACTGATCAACGTGCCCGGCGCGACCCGCACGCCATATTTCTGCTCGGGCTGTCCGCACAACACCTCGACCAAGGTGCCCGACGGCTCGATCGCCGCCAGCGGCATCGGCTGCCACGTCATGGCTTCGTGGATGGATCGCCACACCGTCGGCTATGCCCAGATGGGCGGCGAAGGCGTGCCGCATGTGGTGGCGTCCAAGTTCAACGGGGGCAAGCACATCTTCCAGAATCTTGGCGAGGGCACCTGGTATCACTCGGGCTCGCTGGCGATCCGGCAGGCGGTCGCGGCCGGGACCAACATCACCTACAAGATCCTCTACAATGACGCCGTGGCCATGACCGGTGGCCAGCCGGTGGACGGCCCGGTCAGCGTCGCCGGCATCGCCCAGACCTGCCGCGCCGAGGGCGTGGAACGGATCGCTGTCGTCTCGGACGACATCTCGAAGTTCCACCACGCGGATTTCCCGTCGGAAACCACGTTCCACGACCGCGCCGAACTGGACACCTTGCAACGCGAGTTGCGCGAGATCCCGGGCGTGACCGTTCTTATCTATGAACAGACCTGCGCCACCGAAAAACGCCGCCGCCGCAAGCGCGGCACGATGGAGGACCCCAAGCGGTTCGTCTGGATCAACGATCTGGTCTGCGAGGGCTGCGGCGACTGCTCGGTCGAGTCGAACTGCCTGAGCGTCGAGCCGCGCGAAACCCCGCTGGGCCGCAAGCGCAGGATCAATTTGAGCTCGTGCAACAAGGATTTCTCGTGCCTCAACGGATTCTGCCCCAGCTTCGTGACCATCGAAGGCGGCGAACGCCGCAAACGCATGGCAAAGCTGGATCTGGCAACACTCGAGGACGGGCTGCCCGACCCTGCCCTGCCCCGTCTGGACAAACCGTTCGAGCTGCTGGTCACCGGCGTCGGCGGCACGGGTGTGGTAACGGTGGGGGCGCTGATCACGATGGCGGCCCATCTCGAGGGGAAAGGCGCCTCGGTCCTGGATTTCACAGGCTTTGCTCAGAAATTCGGAACCGTTCTCAGCTATACCCGTTTGGGCGACACTCCGAACGCATTGAACCAGGTCCGCATTGATCAGGGCGCGGCCGATGCGGTGATTGGTTGCGACGTCGTCGTCAGTTCGGCCCCCAAAGCCTCGGCGCACTACCGCAAAGGTACGCGCGTGGTCCTGAACCGGGCGGAAATGCCGACCGGCGATATCGTTTTGCGCCGCGACGCTCAGTTGCAGGTAAAAGCCCGTGAACAGGCCATTCAGAACGTGGTCGGGGCGGAAAACCTGTTCGGTTTCGACGCCAATGCGGTGGCGGAAACCCTGCTGGGTGATGCCGTGTTTGCCAATGTGATCATGCTGGGTTTTGCGTGGCAGCACGGTCTTGTGCCGGTATCGCAAGTCGCGCTGGGTCAGGCGATTCTGCTGAACGGCGTCGCTGTCGAGAAGAACCGTCTGGCTTTTGCAATCGGGCGCAACATGGCGGTTCGTCCGGACAGACTGGCGCTGCCTTCCGACGACGTTGGTTCAGACGAAACTCTGGATCAGATGATTGCGCGCCGCACCGCCTACCTGACCGAGTATCAAAACGGGAAATATGCGCAGGCCTATGCCGATCGTATCGTCGCCCTCCGCTCGGCGCTGCCGCAGGCTGACGAGACCCTGCTGCGCAGCGTCGCCCGCAACCTGTTCCGCTTCATGGCCTACAAGGATGAGTTCGAAGTCGCGCGGCTGATGACTTCAGACCATTTCGCAAAGGATCTGGCCAACCAGTTCGAGGGCGATTTTGCGGTCCGCTTCCACATGGCCCCACCCCTGCTGAGCCGCAAAACGGACGCCCGGGGCCGACCGCTGAAAAAGGCGTTCGGACCTTGGATGCAGCCGGTTCTGCGGGGCCTGTCAAAAATGCGGGCGCTGCGCGGAACAGCTCTCAATCCGTTTGGCTATCACGCCGAAGCGCGCCTGCACCGCGATCTGCTGAATTGGTACCAGGGGCTGGTGGACCGCCTTGTGGCCGAGTACGGGGATCGGGATGCCGAAACGTGGCAATGCATCTTGGCCTGCGCCGACGAGATCCGCGGTTACGGCCCGGTTCGGATACAAGCGGCCGAGACCGCCAGACGAAAGGTCGAAGACTTGTTGCGCGCGCCGCGCGCTCAGGCCGCCTGATCCATCGCCGAGGCTTTGTAGGCCGCAAGCCAAGCCGCATCCAGCCGGTCGACAACGGCTGGATCGAACCGCTCTTCGACCTCCCAATACCGGCCGGATGGCACCACGTAGCCCACCTCACACTCGGCCTGCAGCAGAGCATCGACGTGTTCCGTGCGCGGCAGGGCCTCGGGGATCGGTTCGGTACGAGAGACGGACGGATAGACCAGCCGGCTGGGTCCAAAGGACAACCGCACCACATTGCAATCCTGACGCGCCGCCAGCAGCGCCAGCCGTGCCGATTTCGCCTCGAGCGAGCGCAGGGTGACGTCTGCGCGCAAGGGATCGGCCGTTCCCTGGCCGTAGAAATGCGTATTGCCCGAGCGCGGATAGACCATGTCGCAGCCAAAGAAGGCCATCACTGATGGTTTGAGGGCACCCAACGCCCAGTACCCGGCGGTAAAGGCCATGGTGCCTCCGGCATATACGAAGCCGCCATACGCGTTCTGGATCGGGACATAATCCTGCGCCGTCACGATACGCTGTGTCGCTGTCAGACAGTCGGGGCGGTTCTCGGCCGGGAAATCCTCGGGGTGGATCAGAAAATCCCAATCTTCGCGGATGCGCCAGGCGTTGTTGATGGCCGCGATGTGAGTGAACGGCCCACGCGCCCATTCCCGCGCCGCCAGCGCTGCGGGCGCACTCCCCAAGATCAGAACTCTGGTGTCATTCTCCGCCATCGCGCCCGCCCTTTCTCAGTGTTTCCCGAGAGCTAGCGCGTTTGTCCGGCTTGGCTAGCCAAGGACGGAAAAACTGCTCTCTGCGTTGATCGGGCGCCTGCGAGAGTAGAAGCCGACGTCGATGCGGCGTTGGATATGTGGCAATTGGAATTGCAGCGGCCGGGTGTCGTGATCGTCACCGCCCTCGCAATACTCGACCAGCGCCGCCATCATCTTGCCCGCGATCGGCGCGTTCTTGTATTGGTTTCCGCTGGTTCCGCAGGCCATGTAGAAGCCCGGCAGGCTGGATTTATCATAGATCGGGATCCAGTCGGTCGAGGCGTCATACAGATCGACCACACCCCGCGTTCTGGACGGGATGCCCAGGCTGGGAACGCGCTGCGCGTATCGCATGGCCTGCGTCGTCCACTGGTCGGTGAAGTCGTGGTTGTAGTGCACATCGTCCTCGCACCACTGATGTGGGTCGCAGTCCGGGTCCTCGGATCCGATTAGGATATGGTTGCCATGTTCCGGCCGGCAGTAGCAGGCGATATCGCCGTCCGATACGATGGTTCCCTGACGCTCGAAATCGAACCCTTCCGGCGCGGGAACGTGGACCACCTCCTGCCGCAGCGGGCGGGTTTCGATGGTCATGTCGTCCAGCACACCCGCCATGCGGTTGATGATCGACGATCCCGGCCCGGCCACGTTGATCACCACCGGCGCGTGAATCTCTTCGCCCGAGGCCAGCCGGACACCTTTGACCCTGCCACCTTCCTGCAAGATTTCGACGACCTCGGCCCCGGTCCGCACCTGCGCGCCGCGCTGCGTGGCCGCTTGCATCAGGTTCTGCGCCGACAGGGCCGGGTCTGTGACATAGCCGGCCTTGGGCCAGAACACCGCCCCCTGCATCCTGCTGCCATTGGGCTGACCGAAGGCTGGGTCGTCCATCCGTTTGGCCGGGGCAAAACTGTCCAGATAATAGATCGGCAGGCGGTCGAGTATCTGTTCGGCCGACCATTCCTCAAACAGGCAATCCAACTCGGCGCTGTATTTCATGTGCTTTGACAGGTGGCCGTTGGCCTCGGTCTTCATGACAAGGCACCCAGTCTCGCGGAACTGCGCCAGATCGGCCCCGTTGGGCAGACCCAGATAGTCGGCCCAGTCGCGCCAGTAATGATAGCCCTCCCAAGCAAAGGCGGTGCCGTCGAAGGTGGAGTAATGCATCCGGATGATCGCGCAGGACCCGGCGGTCGAGCCATGCCCCACCTGCGCGTTGCGGTCCAGCGACAGAGTCTTCCAGCCGGCCTTGGCCATCTCGAACGCGATGGCCGCGCCGATCACGCCGGTTCCGATGATGATTGCGTCAGGCTGGCTCATGGTCCGCTCCTCCCTCCCAACAGCGCTTGGCATAGGCGCTGAATACCTCGATTTCCTCGGGACGCGGTTCGACCCCGGTAAAGACGTACAGGTAATGCGGCACCAGAGACAGGCGCGTGGCCAACGGCTCGTTCAACTGCGCCAGATCATAGCCGATCTGCATGTAGTACAGCACGCGCGCGCGGGTCTCGGCCTCGACCGCCTCATAGCCATGGCGGGCGAACATGGCGCGCAGCGCGGCCAAGCGGCGGGCATCGGACTGGTCCAGCATCCGCCGCACCTTGCCCGACCGCCGCGCCCAGTCGCGCACGGCAAAGTCCAGCGCCGTGTCGAACAGGGCGGTGTTGACCACGCAGCGATGCACGTTGCAGACGGCGGCGGTGATGGTTTCGGCCGGGGCCTCGGCCTGCGCGATCAGGGCGGCGGTGTTGGTGGCCTGCCAGCGATCCAGCAGCGCGTCCAGCAGGTGCTGCCGGGATTTGAAGTACCAGTAGAACGAGGACCGCGACACCGCCATGCGGTCGGCCAGGTTCAGAACCTTGACCTGCTCGACCCCGTCCGAGATCAGCACGTCCATCGCCACGTTCAGCCAGTCGTCGCGCGTGACCTTGACGTTGCCGACCAGAGGCTCGGCCTTGGGGTCGTCACGATGCAGGATGGGTTTGCTGTTCATCTCAACTCTCCGGCGGCGCGCCGCCCTCGGCGGTTCGGCGGGCGATGAAGTCGCGCATGGCGTCCACCCCGGGCTGGCCCTGCGCGGGTGGTTCGAAATTGTTCAGAATGTCCCGCCAGACCGCGGTGGCCCGGTGGTTCGCATCGACCGATCCGCGTTCGGTCCAGGTGCCGAAATTGGCATAGTCATGCAGGTGCGGTTCGTAGAACTCGGTAGTGTAGCGCTCCATCGTCTGGCTGGCGGCGAAGAAATGGCTGCCGGGCTCGACCTCTCGCAAGGCAGTGTCAAAGCCAATCTCAGCCTGACCGGCCTGAGCCCCTGCGCACAGCTCGGCTACCATGTTCAGCACCTCGGCATCGCAGACCAGCTTTTCGAAGGACACGGTCAGCCCCCCTTCCAGCCACCCGGCCGAATGGATGATCACCGTGGCCCCCGCCATCAGGCAACCCCACAGCCCAAACTGATTTTCATTAGCGGCCTGCACGTCATTGGCGTTCGAAGCCGACCCGGCCGCCGACCGCCACGGCAGGCCCAGATGGCGCGCCAGCTGCCCCGCCGCCAGCGAGGCCTGGAAATGCGAGGGCGTGCCAAAAGCCGGGGCGCCGGATTTCATGTCCACATTGCTGGTGAAGGTGCCATAGCAGACCGGCGCGCCGGGATTGGCCAGTTGGGTCAGCGTCAGGGCCGCCAGCGCCTCGGCATGGGACAGGGTGATCGCGCCCGCAACCGTGATCGGCGCCATCGCCCCCATCAGCGTGAACGGCGTGATGATCGACATCTGCCCGTGGCGGGCGAAATCGATCAGCCCCTGCGCCATCGGAATGTCCAGCGTGCGCGGGCTGTTGGTGTTGATGATCGTGTAGCAATGCGGGAGGGCGTGGAACTCGTCATCGGACAGACCGCGGGCGACGGCCAGCATCTGGAAACAGTCCATCAACTGCGGCGTCCCGCGCGAGAAGAAGAACGGGAACTTGTCGGTAAGCTCCATCTGTGCCTGCGTGGTGAAATAGTGGCGCAGGTGGGTCGGCACGTCCTGCGGCTCGACCTGCGGCGAGATCATTTGGAACACGTCGAAATGATGGGTGAGCTTCAGGAACTCCAAGTAATCCTGCCCGCTGGCCGGGCGGCGGCCGCGTTCCAGATCGGTGGCATTGGGCGCCCCTGCGCCGGGCTGGAAGACAAGGCTGCCCAGCTCCAGCGTAAAGTCGCGATGCCGCGCCCCGGCCCGGCAGGCGATGGATTTCGGGGCCGAGGCCACTGAGGCCTCGACCAGATCGCGGCCGATGAACACCATCTCGCTGGCTTCATCCACCCGCGCGCCTGCAGCGGCAAAGAGGCGCCGCGCCTCGGGCAGCAGGACCTTGACGCCCAGTTCCTCCAGCGTGCGCAGCGCGGTTTCGTGCATGTCGGCGATCTGGTCGGCCGGAAAGGCCTCCATCACCGGAAACGGGTTACGCAACTGGCGATAATTCACGTCCCGCCGGGTCGCAGGTGCGGCCTCCGCGCCCCTGCCCCGCCGTCGCCGATCCCTGCCCCGCGCCGCCACGATCAGCCCCGCATCGCCTTGCCCTCGGGGTCGTAGGGAGACGGCGCGATCACCCGCGCGGGCCGCTCGACCCCGACCACATGTACCGACAGTTCGGTACCCGGCTGCGCCTTGTCGCGGTCCACCAGCGCCATGGCCAGCGACTTGCCGATATAGTGGCCATACCCGCCCGAGGTCACGAAACCCACGCGCTGGTCGCCCGCCCAGACCGGCTCGTACCCGCTGGCATCCGCATCCAGCGCGTCCACCTCGAGCGTGACTTGAACCTGCGCCGGGCCGTTGCCCTCACGCTCGGCCAGTGCCGCGTCCTTGCCTACGAAATCCTTGTCCCAGTCGATCCAGCGGTCCATGCCGGTCATGCCGGGGGTGTAGGCCTGGGTGAACTCGGCCGACCAGATGCCAAAGCTTTTCTCAAGTCGCGTGGACAGCATCGCGTTGAAGCCGCATTCGCGGATGCCTTCGCTGGCTCCGGCCTCGAGCAGCGCGCGGCGCAGGGCGATGTGGTCGCCATACCGGCAGTTGATCTCATAACCCTTTTCGCCAGTGACCGACATGCGGGCCACCCGGGCGCGCACGAGGCCGATGTCGTAGTCACCGCAGCCCATGAATTTCAGGGTTGAGATATCCTGTTCGGCCAGTTTCTCGACCACCGCCTGTGATTTCGGGCCAACCACGGCAAAGCCGCAGGCCTCCTCGCCGAGGTCGCGCACCTGTACGCCATCGATCATGTGATCGTCGAACCAGCGCATGTGCCAGGCCCGCAGGTAATAGCTGCCCATGATCCACCAGGTGCCGTCGCCCCAGTTCAGCACCGTCAGGTCGCCCTTGAGCCGCCCGTTCTCGCCCAGCATCGGCGCCAGTTTCGCGCGGCCCGGTCCCGGCAGTTTCGAGGCCATCACCTTGTTGAGCCAGATTTCCGCATTGGGCCCCGAAACCTCGAACCGTGAGAACCCGGTGATGTCCATCAGGCCCACGCCTTCGCGGATGGTGCGGCATTCCTCGGCCACGATGTCGAAGGCGTTCGAGCGCTTCAGGGTCGGCGTTTCCTCAAACCCTTTGGGCGCGAAATAGAGCGGCACCTCGAGATCCCAACTGACCCCCCATTTGCAACCCGCTTCGGTCATCGCGTCATGGGCCGGCGACATTTTCAACGGGCGTCCGGCGGGCAGTTGCTCGTTCGGATAGGTCATCACGAAACGGCGGGAATAGAACTGGCCCGTCGTCTCGCGGATGTAGCGCTTGTTCTGGGCAAAGTCGCCATAGCGCGCCACGTCCATCGGCCAGGCGTCGGCCTCGGGCTCGCCATGGATCATCCATTCGGCCAGCGACTTGCCGACGCCGCCGCCCTGCAGGAACCCGGCCATCACCGCGCAAGCGGTCCAATAGCCCCGCTTGCCCGGCACCGGACCGACCAGAGGGTTGCCGTCGGGCGAGAAGGTGAAGGCACCGTTCACCCATGTCTTGATGCCCACGTTCTGGATCGCCGGGTAGCGTTCGAAGCCCAGTGTCAGCTCGTTCTCGATGCGGTCCAGCTGCTCCTGAAACAGCTCCTCGCCATAGTTCCACGGCGCGCCGTCCATTGCCCAGTGCTCGTGATCGACCTCGTAGATGCCGACCAGCACACCCTTCTGATCCTGCCGCATGTAGGTGAAGCCCTCGAGATCCACGGTCATCGGCATCTCGAAATCGGCCGCTGCGACCTCGGGCACCGTGTCGGTGATCAGGTAATGGTGCTTCAGTGGCGACACCGGCAGTTCGACCCCTGCCATGCGCCCCAGCTGCTTGGCCCACAGGCCGGCGGCGTTGACCACATGCTCGCAGGTGATCGTTCCCCTGTCGGTCACCACCTGCCAGCCATCGGCGGTCTGGATCAGTTCCTCGACCTTGGTTTCCTCGTAGTATTCCGCCCCGCGCTTTTTCGCGGCACTGGCATAGGCCTGCACGGTGCCGGTGGTGTCGATATACCCCTCGCGGTCAGCCCACATCGCGCCCAGAATGCCATCGGTGGACATGATCGGGCAGCGTTTCTGCGCCTCTTCCGGGGACAGCAATTCGCAGTCGTCGATGCCGATAGACTGGAAGATGCGGTAATTCGCCTGTAGCCACTCCCACCGTTCGGGGGTTCCGGCCAGCGTGAGGCCACCGGTCATGTGCAGGCCGATATTCTGGCCCGATTCCTTCTCGATCTCGCTCAGAAGGTCGATCGTGTAGGCCTGCAGCGCCGCCATGTTCGGATCGGCGTTCAGCGCGTGGATGCCTCCCGCCGCGTGCCACGACGACCCCGACGCTAGACGCCGGCGTTCCAGCATGACCACATCCGACCAGCCGAACTTGGCCAGATGATACAGAACCGAGGCGCCGACAACGCCGCCCCCGATGACAACAACGCGATACTGCGATTTCATCCCGACCTCCCCTGGACGATTCCCAAAGGACGCTAGGGGCACTGTTCACTTCTGTCTAGACATTTCTGTACAGTGCTGTCAGGCGCTCGCGCTGGGCCGCGCCTGCACGCTGTCGAACCAGGCTTGGGTTGCCGTATTGCCCTCGGGGATGCGCATCTTGATGACGCGGGCGAAATCCACGAACACGAAGGTCGAGATATCGGCCAGCGAGAACGCCTCGCCCGCGATGAAGGGGCTGTCTTGCAGGCGCTCTTCGAGCAGGTCGAAGAACGCCCCGACGCGCGCGAGGCCGCGTTCGGCCAGTTCTGGGATCTGAGCATGGTTCTGCGGGCCGGGAATGGCGCGGTCCTTGAAGGCCGGATGCGTGTTGCGCAGCGCGTCGGCGATGGGCGCTCCGCCCTGTTGCTCGACGATCGCGTTCAACATCAGCACCAGCCCTTTCTCGTCCGGTGTCCGCCCCATCAAAGGGGGCTCGGGGAAGCGTGCCTCGAGATAGGCTGCGATGCCGAGGTTTTCGGTCAGAACGGTCCCCTCGTCGGTGACCAGAACCGGGATGGTGGCGCGGGGATTTACCTTTCGGAACTCCTCGCTCATTTGCTCGCCCTTGGCGATCGAGATGTCGCGGGTTTCGATCTGAAGCCCTTTTTCGGCGATGAACATGCGGGCACGGCGCGGGTTCGGGGCGGTCGAGCAATCATAAAACAGCATGGCGGTCCTTTGCGTGAACGTCACGCGAAGGTTAGACCGTCCGCCGTGCCGGGATCGAGTCCCCGCGCAAAGTGACCCTGCGGAACGCCGCTCAGCGCCGGTAGATGAAGCAGCGCCCCGGAACCGCGCCTTCAGGAAGGGTCTGCTCCGTCAGCGTTTCGAAATACATCCGGTCGCTCGAGACCATCAGCCCGCCCTCGGCCAGCAGCGGTTCGATCAGCGGTGAAACGAAGCGGGCGAAGGCATCGTTCTTTTCGCGGTTGTGACCGCCCAGATCGGCATGGATCAGGCTGGCGGTCGCGCCGAACCGATCCAGCGCGGCGGGCAGAGTCTCGCGCACGTCGCCTAGGATCAGACGATCTTCGGGCGGGGTGGAATCGGGGTGCGAGGCCACAGCGCGTTCGAACACATAGACGTGTCGGTTGCGGACCCGGTTCATCATGTGATGATAGGTGCGCCCGTTTCCCAGACCCAGTTCGAACACCGGACCGGCCAAATCGGCCGTGTCGGCAATCGCAAAATCCAGACATGCCCGCTGCGAGACCATGCGATCAATGAACAGATCCAGTCGGCTTTGCGCGTCGGACATTGCGAAATATCTCCCTGATACTTTAAAGACCACCGATCGCGGCCAATCGCGGCTTTGATGACAAAAACTCAAGACTTTGTGTAGGCACAATGCACTGTTCGTCACGTTTCCGCGACATTTCAGCCCAAGAAGGTATTTGACTAGTCGCCCCCAAGCGCGCGAAACTGCGACAAAAAAACCAGGGAGTTCAAAACCAATGTCACGTGGTGGCCACACGGGTGGAAAGCCCGCATGACGGCCTTGTTGTCTGTCCGAGACCTGAGCATCGGTTTCGGCGCCGGGGAGCCCGTCGTCAGAGATGTGAATTTCGATGTCGAGGCCGGGCAAACGCTGGCATTGGTCGGGGAATCCGGGTCGGGCAAGACGATCTCTTGCCGGGCGGTGCTGCGCATTCTGCCCAGGACAGCCCAGATCCGCAGTGGCGTAATGCAGCTGAACACTTCCAAGGGCAGCGTCGCGCTGTCCGAAATTTCCGAACGTGAGATGCGTGGCATCCGCGGCAATCGAATTTCGATGATCTTTCAAGAGCCTATGCGGTCGCTTTCTCCGTTGCACAAGATCGGCAACCAGGTCAGCGAGGTTCTGTGGCTCCATCGGGGCGCCTCCGAGTCTGAGGCTCGCAAGGAAGTGCTGTCGCAGTTCGAACGCGTGGGCTTTCCCGATCCGGCGCGTGCCTATGACTCGTATCCCTTCGAACTTTCGGGCGGGATGCGTCAACGCGCGATGATCGCGATGGCGATGGTGTCCAAACCGGAACTGCTGATTGCCGACGAACCGACAACTGCACTGGATGTGACGACCCAGGCTCAGGTGCTGGGCCTGATCAAGGATCTGCAGAAAGAAACTGGTATGGCGCTGGTTTTGGTGACGCATGACCTGGGCGTGGTCGCCAATATGGCCGAACACGTCGTCGTTATGCACAAAGGCCGGGTGATGGAGGCGGGTTCGGCCGAGCTGATCCTGAATGCTCCGGCCCATCCCTATACCCGCCAGCTGTTTGATGCGGCCCCCGAGATCCCGGACAAGGAAGCCGTGGGAATTCCGATGCCGGACGAGGATCTGATCCTCGATATGAAGGATGTGTGCAAGACCTACACGATGCGGTCGTCGCGCGGTTGGAAAGCGGGCAAGCTGATTTATGCCTGCCGGGGCGTCGACCTGAAACTGGCCCGCGGCAAGACGTTGGCCGTAGTCGGCGAAAGCGGATCGGGCAAGACCACCGCGGCCCGGATCGCGCTGGGGGCCGAGTTGCCAGACCCGGGCGGCGAAGTGCTTTTTCGCGCCGCGCCGGGCGAGGACCCGATACGCGTCCACCAGATGACCCGCGAGGAGCGCACGGCGTTTCAGCGCAAGGCTCAGATGGTGTTTCAGGATCCCTACAGTTCTCTGAGCCCGCGCATGCGCATTCAGGATGCGATGACCGAACCGCTGGAGATCCACAATATCGGCACGACGGCCGAGCGCCGCGACAAGGCCGCTGAAATGCTGGAACGCGTGGGATTGAACGCCGGTATGCTCAAGCGCTACCCCCACGCTTTCTCCGGCGGTCAACGCCAACGCCTGTCAATCGCCCGTGGGATGATGCTGGATCCGTCCCTGATCGTCTGCGACGAGCCGACATCGGCTTTGGACGTTTCGGTCCAAGAGCAAATCCTGACCCTTCTGGAAAGACTGCAGGACAGTCTGAACCTGTCCTATCTTTTCATTTCTCACGATCTGGCCGTGGTCGCCCGTATCGCGGACGAGGTCGCGGTCATGCGCCAGGGGCTGGTCGTCGAACAGGCTCCACCCGAGACGTTGTTCTACAACCCGCGCCACCCCTACACCAAGGCTCTGATTGCCGCACAACCCGAACCCGATATCAATCGTCCCATCGATCTGAAGCTGGTCGCCCTTGGCGCCGGGTCTCCGGACAGTTGGGATGACGCCTTTAGATTCTCTGACACCATGATACCTTCACTCGTGGAAATGGAGCCCGGCCATAAGGTACGTTGCCATGTTTAAGACCACTCGATTCAAGTTTCTGGCCGCCGCGCTGACGCTGGGCGCGGCGCTGCCCGCCTGGGCCGACACCCTTCCCGACCTGCAGGAAAGCACGTTCTGGAAAGCCGAGGTGGACATCGGAAACCTGCCCCCGGTGCAAGATCGCATCCCGCAGGAACCGCTGATCGTCGACCTGTCTTCGAAAGGGCGCGAATTCGGCAAACAGGGCGGAACCCTGCGCACGATGGTCACCCGGTCCAAGGATATCCGGCAGATGGTGGTCTATGGCTACGCCCGACTGGTGGGCTTCGATGCCCAGTACAATCTGGTCCCCGATCTGCTGGCGTCTTACGACAACGAAGAAAACCGCAAGTACACTCTGCACCTGCGCAAGGGACACAAATGGTCGGACGGCACACCGTTCACCTCGGAAGACTTCCGATACTGGTGGGAAGACGTGGCCAACAACGAGCTTCTCAGCCCGTCCGGCCCCCCTGATTTCCTGCGGGTTGAGGGCAAGCTCCCCACTGTCACGTTCCCGGACGAAACGACGGTGATCTACGAATGGGACGACCCGAACCCGAACTTTCTGGCCTCACTGGCGCAGGCGCGACCGCCATTCATCTACCGCCCTGCTGCGTTCCTGAAGCGTTATCATGAGAAATATGCCGACAAGGAAAAACTGGACTTCGAGGTCAGTGACGCACGTGTCAAAAGCTGGGCCGCCCTGCACAACAAGCTGGACAACCTCTACAAGTACGACAATCACGAACTGCCCACTCTGCAGCCTTGGCTGAACGCGAGCTCGGGCAAGAAGATCCGGCACAATTTCGTCCGCAACCCCTATTACCACCGCATCGACTCGAAGGGTTTGCAACTGCCATACATCGACGTGGTCGAGATGGAGATCGTTGCTCCCGGCCTGGTGGCGGCCAAGGCCAATGCCGGTGAGACCGACCTGCAGGGTCGTGGGCTTGATTTTCGGGATGCCTCGATCCTGAAAAAGGGCGAAGCCAACGGAAATTACAAGACGCTACTCTGGAAAACCGGGGTCGCGTCACAGATCGCAATCTACCCCAACCTGAATTTCGAAGACGAGGTCTGGCGCAATGTGCTGCGCGATGTCCGTGTCCGACGCGCTCTTTCGCTGGCCATCGACCGGCAGACCATCAACCAGGCGCTGTACTTCAAACTGGCGCATCCGGCCGCCATGTCCGTTCTGCCTGCCTCGCCCTTCTACAGTGAAGAGAACGCGCAGGCCTGGGCACAATACGACGTCGCTCAGGCAAACGCCCTGCTGGACGAGGTCGGGCTGACGCAGCGCGACAAGAACGGCATACGCCTGTTGCCGGACGGCCGCCCCATGGAGCTGGTGATCGAGACGGCCGGAGAACGCCAAGAGGTCGAGAACGCGCTGCAGATCGTGACTGATACCTGGCGGGAAATCGGGGTGAAACTGGTCATGCGACCGCTTGACCGCGACATCCTGCGCAACCGCGTATTCGCCGGCAATACGATGGCTTCGGTCTGGTATGGCTGGGATGATGGCATCCCGCAGCTGCATACGTCACCGGTTTACCTGGCCCCGACCGACCAGGTGTTTCTGGCCTGGCCAAAATGGGGGCAGCACTATCAAACCGGCGGCGAAGCCGGCGAGCCGCCCGACCTGCCCGAAGCCCAGCGCTTGCTGGAATTGAACCACATCTGGGAACTTGCAAAAACCGAGAATGAACGCCGGGCGGTCTGGGAGGAGATGTTGAAGATACACGCCGACCAGATCTATGGCATCGGAATTCTGAACGGCGCGCCACAGCCGATCGTGGTTTCAAACCGTCTGCGCAATGTTCCCGAACAGGCCATGTGGGCGTGGGAACCCGGCGCGCATTTCGGAGTGCACCGCCCAGACGAATTCTTCCTCGCCGACTGACAGGAGCGGATAGATGATCATGCTCCGCTACGCGGTGTATCGCTTTTTCACGATGCTGCTGACCCTGTTGGTGGTATCGATGCTGATCTTCGTGATCATCAACCTGCCGCCGGGGGACTATCTGAGCAATCAGATTGCCGAGCTGCAGGCTTCGGGGCAGTCGGCCGGTGTGGCCAAGGCGGAATTCCTGCGAAAGGAATACGCTCTGGACCGCCCGATGTGGGAACAATACCTGATCTGGGTCGGCTTCTTTCCCGGCCCTCATGGGTTTGAGGGGTTGCTGCAGGGCAACTACGGCTGGTCCTTCGAATTCGATCGTCCGGTTGCCGACATCGTCGGGGACACGCTGTGGCTGACCGTGGTCGTGAACCTTGCCGCGATCCTGTTCGTCTATGCCGTGGCCTTGCCTCTGGGCGTTATGGCGGCGGCCAAATCGCGGACCTGGGTCGACTATACGACCGCCTTCGTGGGCTATCTGGGATTGGCGACGCCCAACTTTCTGCTGGCGCTCATCCTGTTCTACTACGGGCACCGTTACCTCAATTTGCCCATCGGCGGACTGATGGACCCTGTGTATGAGGGGCAACCCATGAGCTGGGACAAGATGAAATCCATCCTGGTTCATCTGATCGTGCCCACATTCGTGATCGGCACCTCGGGCGCCTCGGCCATGATGCAGCGCCTGCGCGCCAACATGCTGGACGAATTGGGCAAGCCATATGTTGAAACCGCTATAGCCAAGGGCATGTCGCCGTCGCGGATGCTGACCAAATACCCGCTGCGCGTCGCCTTCAACCCCTTCGTGGCCGACATCGGCAACCTGCTGCCCTCGATGGTGTCGGGGTCGGTTCTGGTTTCGGTGGTGCTGGGTTTGCAGACCATCGGCCCCACGCTGCTGACGGCGCTTAAGACACAGGACCAGTTCCTTTCAGCCTTCATTCTGATGTTCGTGGCGCTTCTGACGCTGATCGGCACCATGATCTCCGACATTCTGCTGGTCATGCTTGACCCGCGTATCCGGTACGAGGGGCGCGAAGCATGAGCAAACTTCCCGACGGTCGCTTTGTCGACGACGCCCCCTTCGATCCCGAAGCATCTTTGCAGCAATTGGAGCGCAGGGATCTGGACGCCCCGAATTGGGTTCTGGTCTGGCGCAAATTCAAGACACACCGGCTGGGTCTGATATCGGGCATTTTTCTGCTGCTGTGCTACCTGATGCTCCCGTTTGCAGGTTTCATCGCGCCCTATGGCCCGAACGAACGAAATGGCGAACATCTCTACGCACCGCCCCAATCGGTGAACTGGTTCCACCAGGGCGAGTTCATCGGGCCGTTCGTTTACCCGATCGTGGCCGAGGCCGACCTCGAGACGTTCCAATGGAAATTCGTCCCTGACACCGAGGATCCGCGACCCGTGCGGTTCTTCTGCGAGGCATCCGAGTACAAGCTGGCCGGGCTCATCCGGTCAAACACGCATCTGTTCTGCGCCCCGGAAGGCACGACACTGTTCCTCTGGGGCTCGGACCGGCTGGGCCGCGATATCTTCAGCCGCATCCTCTATGGCGCGCAGCTGTCGCTGACCGTGGGCCTGATCGGCATTTCGGTCTCGTTCTTCCTTGGCATCCTGTTCGGGTCGCTGGCCGGCTATTTCGGCGGGCGGATCGACTGGGTCATCAACCGCGTGATCGAAATCCTGCGGTCTTTGCCCGAACTCCCCCTGTGGCTGGCACTATCGGCCGCAGTTCCGTCGAACTGGTCGCCGGTTGCGGTGTTCTTCATCATCTCGATCATCCTCGGCATCCTCGACTGGCCAGGGCTGGCCCGATCCGTGCGCGCCAAATTCCTGTCGCTGCGCGAAGAAGAATATGTGCGCGCCGCCGAGATGATGGGTGCCAGTTCCGGCCGGGTGATCCGCAAGCACCTGTTGCCGAACTTCATGTCACACCTGATTGCCTCGGCCACGCTGTCGATCCCCGCCATGATTCTGGGGGAAACGGCACTCAGCTTCCTTGGCCTCGGCCTGCGGGCACCGGCGGTCAGCTGGGGCGTGATGCTGAACGACGCGCAAAACCTCGCCTCGATCGAGATCTATCCGTGGACGGCCATCCCGATGCTACCGATCATCGTGGTGGTGCTAGCCTTCAATTTCCTGGGTGACGGGCTGCGCGACAGTCTGGACCCTTATCAGCAATGAGCCTGCTGGCTTCGCTTCCACCGTCCGAGGCCTATCAGGTCGCCGGCTCCGGTGCGCTTCCCAGCGCATTTGCCGTGTCCGAGCTGGCAACAGCAAGCTTTGCAGCCGTGGGCCATGAGCTTGGACGGTTCATGCAGGCCACCAATCTTGTCTCGCTCCCACCAAAGTCATTGGTCGATCACCGCCTCGCGTCGCTGTGGTTCGGGTATTCGTTCAAGCCCGAAGGCTGGGATATGCCAAGCCTCTGGGATCCGATCGCGGGCGACTATCGGGGAGCCGATGGCTGGATCAGGTTGCACACCAACCTCCCCCACCATAGGGAAGCGGCCCTCAAGGTTTTGGCGACCGAGGGGGATCGTGCCGCGGTGACGCAGGCCATCAAGAGCTGGTCGGTCGCGAACCTTGAAACGGATATCGTGGCGCAGGGTGGTGTTGCCGCCGCCATGCGCAGCCGGGCCGAGTGGCTGGACCACCCGCAAGGCCGGGCCGTGACGCGGGATCCGTTGATCGGCTGGCACGGTCCACGCCGGATCACCCTACGCGACAGGCGACAGGCACGCGCGGATCGGCCTTTAGCCGGGCTTCGGGTTCTCGACATGACACGCGTGCTGGCCGGCCCGGTTTCCACCCGAACGCTGGCCGGGTTCGGAGCCGAAGTGCTGCGCATCGACCCACCGGGTTGGGATGAGCCGGGCGTGATCCCCGATATCTCGCTCGGCAAGCGCTGCGCGTATCTGGACCTCAAGCCACCCGCTGGCCTGGAAAAGCTGCAAGAGCTGCTCGCGCAAGCGGATGTCTTTGTCCATGGCTACCGCCCCGGTGCGCTGGATGCTCTGGGCCTGACCAAAGAGGTGCGCGACACGGTCGCTCCAAACCGGGTCGAGGTTACGCTGGATGCCTATGGTTGGCAGGGGCCTTGGGCCACCCGTCGCGGATTTGACAGCCTCGTACAGATGAGCGCGGGGATCGCTGACGCCGGTCGCGTTTGGGCCGGAGCCGACAAACCCACCCCGCTGCCAGTTCAAGCACTTGACCATGCCACCGGCTATTTGATGGCCGCCGCTGTCCTCTCGGCCCTGACAGAAGCGGCTTCGGGGCATTCGATCATGGATGGGCGCCTGTCGCTGGCGCGCACCGCCGAGTTGCTGGCCAGCCTCGCGAAATCCGAGACAGGCGACCCGATCACCGCTGCCGAACCCGGGGACTACGCATCCCGATCGGAAGAGTCCGGCTGGGGCCCCGGCAAACGGCTGAAACCCGCGCTGAGCGTCGGTGAGGCGCGGATGCACTGGCCGATCCCGGCATCCCGGCTCGGCACGTCTGATCCCACGTGGCAATCCACCTGAACAAAGGCCCGACCGCCGCGCGGAACGCGCGGCCCTGCCCAACGCTTGGAACGGCGGCGCACCGGCGCCGCAGGTCAAAGGGGCGGGAGCGCCCTAGCGGTCGTCTCCACCGGGGCCGATATCGTCCAGATACTCCTCGTCAATTGCGGCTTGCACCGCGCCGGTGACCGCCTCGCGTTGTTTCGGAGACAGGTCTTCGGGGTCCTTGCCATCGGCCAGTCGTACGGTGACTTCGCGGTGGGCAAACTTGATGCCTTCGCGCGCGAACAACTCGCGGATTTCTTGGTACACCTTCTTGCGCACCAGCCACTGGTCGCCGGGCTTAGTCATGAACTTCACCCGGATTATCATCGCGGAATCCTGCATCTCGATGACGCCCTGCGACTTGAGCGGCTGGATGAAGTTGTCCCCGATCACCGGGTCCTCCAGCAACTCCTGTCCCAGCTTCTTGATCAGCTTGCGGACCTTCTCGACGTCCGTGTCATAGGTCACGCGCAGAGGCAGTTTCATGATCACCCAGTCGCGCGAGTAGTTGGTCAGAACCTTGATTTCACCAAACGGAATCGTGTTCAGGGCCCCCAGATGGTGGCGCAGCTGGAAAGACCGGACCGAGATTTTTTCGACCGTACCTTTGACATCTCCGATGTCGATGTATTCTCCCTTGCGGAACGCGTCATCCAGCAGGAAAAACGCGCCCGAGAAAATGTCCCGCACCAGGGTTTGCGAGCCAAAGCCCACGGCCAGACCGACAACGCCGGCGCCTGCAAACAGCGGGCTGACATTTATGCCCAGCTCCATCAGGACGATCAGCAGGATGGTCACGACCACCACAGCCAGTATGGCGCCCCGGAACAGAGGCAGCAGCGTGGCAAGGCGGCTTTGACCGCCCTCTCCGCCCTCGTCACCCAACTCGGCTTCGGCGGCTCCATCATCGGTTTCTTCAGCGATTTTGGTGTCGATCCAGATCCGGAAGAAGTGGAACAGGATGTAGCCGATGAACAGGATCACCATAACATCCAGCGCCCTGCCAACGGGCAAATCCTCGCTCCAGCTGGCTTCGGGATTCCAGATGACGACCAGTGCGTAGATGCCGACGACAAAGGCCAGGATGCCTGCGACACGCCGCGCAAGATCTTCGTAGGTCACCAATGTGTGCTTGCGCTTCTCCGCCTCGGGCGTCTCCGAGGTCCGCATGGTATCTTCATCGG
This sequence comes from Ruegeria sp. BC2, assembly GCF_056539245.1. Classification (NCBI taxonomy): domain Bacteria; kingdom Pseudomonadati; phylum Pseudomonadota; class Alphaproteobacteria; order Rhodobacterales; family Roseobacteraceae; genus Ruegeria; species Ruegeria sp. BC2. The sequence continues at coordinate 155,699 of NZ_JBQFUQ010000001.1, read as the reverse complement.
TATCGAGTTCGGCATTCAGAGCCTCGATCTGCCGGTTGCGATCGAAGTACCGCTCGAGCAGATAGTTCATGGCGCCATAGGCGATGACGACCGACATGAAGATCATGTAACTGCTTGCGACGATCGGCAGCGAGTCCTCGGTCTCGAGCACCAGATCCACCGCCAGCTTGAACCAGCTGAAGACAAGATAGACGATCAGGGCCGGGGCCCAGCCAAATGATACGAACCGCAGCAACCAAGACACCTGGTCTGGCTGGCGGCCGCCTCGGATGGCGTTCGAAATGGCCCGGGCATTGAACAGGATCATCAGGATGTTTCCGACCATCCCGATCAGGGTCAGCCCGCCATAAACCATCGCGTAGACGTTGTAGTTCAGCCCGAAATCCGCCACCCAGGTGGAAAACAGAACAGCGGTAATGTCATAGGTCGCCAGCGCCGATGCCCAGATGTACAGCCGCTTGGCGTCACGGTCCGAGAATGGCGGCAGCCTGTACTGGCTGAGATACGGCGACAGCACCATCCGCCACAGGTCGGAAACCGTACGTGACAGGAAAAACGCCGTGAAAATCGCCGTGACGGTGAACTGGATCGAAATATCTTCGGCCTCGCCGAAGAACAGATACCCGACGATCAGAGCCATCAGCATTGCAAACACCGTGGCCCCGATACCCATCAGGAACCGGAACACAAGGAACGGCATCTTTTCCCGATACCCCTGCGGGTTTTCCTTGATCCGGGCGACGACCCACCGTCGGGCAAAGCGCTTGCCGTACAGCTCGATCGACAGCCATCGGCCAACCATCAGGAACAGGATGTTCCATCCCAGCACCTCGACATAGGTGAAAATCCGGCCATCAGGACTGGTTTGCTCGAGGATGTAGCGTACCTCGAAGATCGAATAGGGCAACGCCTCAAGGCGGGATCGCACGGCTTCGCTGAACTTGGCAAAGCGCTCCTGCGCCTTCATCAACTGCGAACTTTCCGCCATTGGATCATGAGCGACGTCCTCGGGCTGGTCACCAGCCTGCCCAACCGAGGATACGACCTGCCCGGCGCTGTCGATGACGATCACGCTGGCGCCCGCCTCGGTCGCGGCGCGGATCGCGGCTGCAACATCGTTGTCCTGCGGGGCCTCTGTTTCACCGGACGCCCCGGGATACCCCGGGATCAGCGAGGTCTGCGCCGCCGCACCGGTCGCGCATACCAGAGCGATTGTCCACGTCAGGAACAGTACACGGACAAGAAAGTTCGGTTTCATAAGGTCTTGCATCCTGATCTCTTGCTGCACGGCAGCCTATAGAACGCACCGGCCTTGATCAAACGATCCACTCGCTGCTTCCCGACATCGTGTAGGACCGTGTTTTTGGCGCAAGCCCAAAGGCAGGATGTTTCCAACCCTCTGGAATTCCGATAAGAGCAGGCAGCATCCGGCAAATCCGGGCTTTGCCAACTTCGGGGAATGTTGCAGGCTTCGCGTTATTGGTGACTTGCGCAATGGCTGTTGCCAAATCGCAATGATTGACGCATTTGCGGCTTTGACACAGACCCTTTGGCAGGCGGCGTCAAAAAATATAAGATAACTGGTGCGAAACGCGCGGAAACTGCACCGTAACAAAGATACGAGCGAGGGCATGAGCCTAGGCATCGACGACAAACAGACCGGTCGCGCTCCGCGCATAATGTTCTACAGTCACGATACGTTCGGACTGGGTCATCTCAGACGCTCCCGAGCGTTGGCTGCGGCAATGACGCGGGCGAACCCGCGGGCCTCGGCCCTGATCCTGACTGGCTCGCCCGTTGCCGGGCGCTTCACTTTTCCGCGGCGCGTGGACCATGTGCGCCTGCCGGGCGTGACCAAGCGGGCCGATGGTTCGTATGCCGCGCGCACGATCGGAATGGGGATTGACGAGGTCACCGAGCTGCGCTCGGGACTGATTCAGACCACCATGCGCCAATTCGACCCGGACGTCGTCGTCGTCGACAAGGAGCCGACCGGATTCCGAGGCGAACTGCTGCCCACCCTGGAACAGCTGCATCAATCCGGGCGCGCCAAACTGGTGCTGGGTCTTCGCGACGTTCTGGACGAACCCGAGGTTCTGGCGGCGGAATGGGCCCGAAAGGATGCCGTCGCCGCGACCGAGAAGTACTATCACGAAATCTGGGTCTACGGCCTGCGGTCGGTTTATGACCCGACAGAAGGATTGCCGCTCAGCCCGTCGGCGCAGGCGCGGATTCACTGGACCGGCTATCTGCGCCGCGATCTCGGCCCTGTCGGCGAACCTCCCGAGCAGCCCTATATCCTTATCACGCCCGGAGGCGGTGGCGACGGGAAGGCAATGGTCAACCTTGTCCTGTCCGCATATGAAAAAGACCCTGATCTGTCCCCCCGAGCCCTGCTCGTCTATGGCCCTTTCCTGTCCGGTGAGTTGCGCGAAGAATTCGAGGCCCGCGTGGCGGCCCTGAACGGTCGTGTAACGGCGGTCGGGTTCGAATCCCAGATCGAAACCCTGTTCGCCGGCGCGGCGGGTGTGGTCTGCATGGGCGGATACAACACGTTCTGCGAGGTGCTCTCCTTTGACAAACGCGCGGTGATCGTCCCGCGAACCACCCCGCGGCTGGAACAGTGGATCCGCGCCTCGCGCGCCGAGGAACTGGGTCTTGTGCGGATGCTGGACGAGACCCGTGATGGGTTGACGGCCGATGCGATGATCACGGCCATTCGCAACCTGCCGCAGCAGCCCCTTCCCTCGCAGGCGATCCGGGCCGGTTTGCTGGATGGCTTGGACTATGTCTCTGATCGGGTCGAGGCCCTGCTGAGCGTGGAACAGGAACGAGCGACCGGATGACCGACGCAGAGCCGAGACTGGCGGTGTTGGTCAAAGGTTGGCCGCGCCTGTCCGAGACGTTCATCGCTCAGGAACTGGTTGCTTTGCAGGATGCCGGCCACGCCTTCGACATCTGGTCATTGCGCCACCCAACCGACACCAAACGCCACCCCCTGCACGACCGATTTCAGGGGCGGGTGCACTATCTTCCCGAATACCTGTACCAGGAACCCCAACGCGTATGGGCGGCGAGACGAACCGCACAGGCGCTTCCGGGTTACGCACAGGCCTACCGGGTGTGGCGACAGGATCTGCGTCGCGATCCCACGCACAACCGGATCCGCCGCTTTGGACAGGCTTGCGTTCTGGCCGCGGAATTGCCCGGCGACACGCGCGCGCTGTATGCCCACTTCCTGCATACCCCGTCCTCGGTTGCCCGCTATGCTGCAATCATGCGCGGCCTGCCGTGGAGCTTTTCGGCTCACGCCAAGGATATCTGGACGTCGCCCGAGTGGGAAAAGCGTGAAAAACTTCACGCTGACACCTTCGGAGCGGCGTTCGGCGCAACCTGCACCGAGATCGGCGCGCGGCACTTGCGCGATCTGGCCGATGACCCCGCCCGTGTCGATCTGATCTATCACGGGCTGGACCTGACGCGATTTCCTGAGCCGCCCGTACGAAAACTGCGATCCGTCGATGACCGGTTCCATATGGTGTCCGTGGGACGACTGGTAGAAAAGAAAGGCTTTGATCGCTTGATCCACGCCTTGGCCATACTCCCCCCAGAGATCGACTGGCACTGGACCCACATTGGCGGCGGCACCTTGTCGGACAACCTGCGCGGCCTGGCGGAAAACCTGCGCCTGCAGGATCGCATCACCTGGAAAGGCGCCTGCGATCAACCCGAGGTCATTGCGGCCATGCGCGAGGCGGATCTGTTCGTGCTGCCCAGCCGCATCGCCGCGGACGGGGACCGGGACGGACTGCCCAATGTCCTGATGGAAGCCGCGTCGCAAAAACTACCGATCCTGTCCACTCCGGTCTCGGCCATTCCCGAATTCATCCAGACCAACGTGCACGGCATCTTGTCCGATGACGAACCCAAGGCGCTTGCAGACGCTATTTCCACCTTGGCCGCCGACCCGCAGAAAGCGGCAATCATGGCCGATGCGGCTTATGACCGCTTGCTTGCCAATTTTAGCATGGACCCCGGCATTGCACGCCTGTCCCGCCGCCTGAAAGCCTTGTGCGCGGAGGGTGCCTGATGGTTCGGGTCGCCTTCTATGCGCCGATGAAAGCCCCAGACAGCCCGGTTCCGTCCGGCGACCGCGAAATGGCTCGCAACCTGATGGCTGCAATCGGGGCCGACGGGCATCGTGTTGATCTGGTCTCGCGGCTGCGCATCTATGACAAAACCGGAGACCCGGACCTTCAGAACCGTCTCGACCGCGAAGCCGCGGCCGAGGTCACCCGACTGAGCACAGAACTGCCTGCAGATACAGGCCTCTGGGTGACCTATCACAACTACTACAAAGCTCCGGACCTTTTGGGGCCGGCGGTCTGCAGGGCGCGCGGGATACCCTATGTTCAGCTTGAGAGCACCCGCGCCATGTCGCGCCTTTCCGGGCCCTGGGCCGGCTTTGCCCAAGCTGCGCACGATGCCTGCGACGCCGCGCAGGTGATCTTCTATCACACAGCAAATGACTTGATCACACTGGAACGCGAGCGGTTCGGTGATCAGTCATTGATTGAACTCCCACCCTTCCTGCCCCGATCGGACCTGCCTCGACCCTCTAGATGCGCGGGGCCGATGCTGACGGTGGGAATGATGCGTTACGGGGACAAGTTGGAGTCTTTCCGCATTCTGGCCGATACGCTGGCATTGCTGAATGGGGATTGGACGCTGAACATCGCCGGCGACGGACCAGCCCGCCCGGATGTCGAGGCTTTGATGGCCCCCTTCGGCACAAGCGTCCGGTTTCTGGGCCTGCTCAGCCGCGATGACCTTGAAACGATCTACTCCGATGCTGCTCTGTTGGTATGGCCGGGCGTCAACGAAGCCTACGGGATGACCTATCTCGAGGCGCAGTCCGCGGGCGTCCCCGTTGTCGCCCAGGATCGCCCGGGAGTGCGCGACGTACTGGCGCCTGCCAATCATCCTGCCCCTGATTACGGCGCCGCCGCGCTGGCCGAGCGAATTGACCGGCTGCTGTCCGATCCCGAACTGCGTCGGAGCGAAGGTCAAAAAGCGCGCGACTATGTGGCCGGCCGTCATTTGATGCCAACCGCAACGCGGACGTTCTGGTCGGGAGTTTCTTCGCTGGTAGAGGAGATGTCATGACACGTCTGGCCCTTCTGCGCCACGGTCATACCGCCTGGAACCGCGCAGGGCGCATTCAGGGGCGCAGCGACATCAGCCTCGATGATCAAGCAAAGGCCGAACTGGCCCGATATCGCTTACCAACTCCTTGGGACCGGGCCGAACTATGGTCCAGCCCCCTGACCCGCGCCAGCGAAACTGCGCGGCTGGTCGCCGGGCGCGAACCCGCAACCTCGGCCGCCCTGGTCGAGATGAATTGGGGCGACTGGGAAGGCCAACGCGGGGAAGACCTGATTGCAGATGCCAACACTGGATACCGGCATATCGAGGATTGGAGCTGGGAATTTCGTCCCCCCAACGGCGAAAGCCCGGCCGACATTCGCCGCCGCCTTGTGCCATGGCTGTGCAGCCTGACCGGTGACAACGTAGCCGTCTGCCATATCGGAATCATGCGGGTCATCCTGGCGCTTGCCTGGGGGTGGGAGTTCACAGGCCCCGCGCCGTTCCGCATCAAACGCAATCGTCTCTACGTGGTCGATTTGGAGCAAATGCGACCGGAGGCTGAGCCCGTCCGGCTTATCCCGCGCGAGGCCGGGTCATGAGGACCATGATCGTCGTCACCCATCTGCTGGGGACCGGACATCTCAGCCGAGCCTTGACCTTGGGTCGGGCTTTTGCGGATGCCGGACACGACGTGACCGTCGCATCCGGTGGGATGCCTGCACCACAACTGAATGCGGATGGAGTTTCTCTGCTGGCACTGCCACCCCTGCGTTCGGATGGTACCGATTTCACGCGGTTGCTGACGACCGACGGAGATATTGCAGACGCGACCTATCTGAACTCCCGCGCTATTGCCCTGACCGAGGCTGTTCGACGGGTAAACCCCGATGTCCTGATAACGGAACTCTATCCCTTCGGGCGCCGAAGCTTGGCCGACGAATTTCTGGCCCTGCTGTCCACTGCGCGGTCACTGCCGTCCTGTCCGGTTGTTCTGAGTTCGGTCCGGGACATCCTCGCGCCACCGTCGAAACCCGCCAAAGCTGTACGGACCGAAGAAATCATTGTGCGTTTCTATGACGGCGTACTGGTTCATTCCGACCCAGAAATCACGCCGCTGGATGCCAGCTGGCCGGTTACAGGCAACTTGGCCGGACGCCTGTTCTATACGGGCTTTGTTGCCCCGCCTGCGCCGGGTCCTCATGAACAGGGGGAAGGAGCGAATGAAATCCTGGTCAGCGCTGGCGGCGGATCGGTCGGACAACCGATCTTTCGCGCGGCCATCGAGGCCGCTCAAAAGATGCCCAACTGGCGCTGGCGCCTGCTGGTCGGCGGTCAGGATGCCCAAGACCGGATTGCCGAACTGAGGCACATGACAAATGGCGAAAATGTCCTTCTGGAACCCGTACGTCCGGATTTCAGACAAATGCTACCGCTGGCCGCAGCCTCGGTCAGCATGTGCGGGTACAACACCGCCATGGACTTGCTGCAATGCGCGACCCCGGCCGTTCTGATCCCATTTGACGATGGCAAGGAAGTGGAACAGACCCTGAGGGCAAAGAGCCTGGCGCGCCTGCCTGCGGTCGACGTGCTGCCCAGCGCGAAGCTGACCGGAGGGACATTGGCCCAAGCAGTCGACCGCGTCCTGCATCAAGGCTCGCGCGAACCCTTGGATGGCGGGTTTGACGGTGCCCGCAAGTCGGTAGAGATTGCCACCTCGCTCTGGGAGGCTCGGCAATGACAACCGATTGGACACCGCTGCGATCCGAATTGCAGGTGTGGCGAGAGGCTGGGCTTACGCTTCCACTGTGGTGGCGGGACGATGACGCGATCGCGCCCAGCCGGCATTTGGAGCGTTTAGTGGGCCTGTCATCCCGAACCGGGCTACCGGTTCATTTGGCCATCATTCCACGCGATGCCAGTCAGGATCTGGTCGACCAAATTGCCAACCAGACCAGCTTGGTTCCGGTGGTTCACGGCTGGGCGCACCAGAACCACGCGCCTGAAGGCGAAAAGAAGTCCGAGTTCCGCCTGCATCGTCCGCTCGCCTCGATTGTGTCTGATGCACACCATGGCTTCCTGCGTTTGCAGGAGTCCTTCGGTGATCGTCTGTGCCCGATGTTCGTCCCCCCTTGGAACCGCATCGCGCCCGAAGTGACGGCAGAGCTTGCGGAGATCGGCTATCAGTTCCTGTCCACGGCCACGCCCAGAACGCACGTAGAAGCAGCGCCAGGCCTGACTCAGGTCAATACCCATCTGGATCCGATCGACTGGCGCGGTACGCGAGGGTTGGCCGATCCGAATGCGTTGATCGCCAAAACCGTCTCGATGCTGCAGGATCGCCGCGAGGAACGTGCCGACCCAACCGAACCTTTTGGCGTGTTGACCCATCATCTTGTCCATGATCAACAGATCTGGGACTTTACCGAGGCGCTTCTGGATTGTCTCATGGCGGGCCCCACACGCGTCTGGTCCGCAGGACCACACTGATTACCCGAGGAGACATTGATGAGCCGACTGGATTCCATGCTGCGACGCCTGACCGCCCAGCGCGACGGGCTGAACTGGGCTGCGGCGCGGATCAAAGGGCTGAAAGGCGATGTTCTGGACATGGGTTTGGGCAACGGCCGCACCTATGACCACCTGCGCGAGATCCTGCCCGACCGGCGCATCTGGGTCATGGACCGGGTTCTGCAATGTCACCCGGACAGCACCCCTCCGGCCGAAGATTTTCTGCAGGGCGAGGCCGAACCGATGCTGAAGAAGCTGGCCGAACATGGCCCGCGGATCGCATTGGCGCATTATGATTTCGGTCGCGGGATCAAACACGAAGACGTGGCCGAAGCGGCGAGGCTCAGCAAGCTGATTGGCTCGGTCATGGTTCCAGGCGGGTTGCTGATTTCCGGCCAACCGCTGGAAGGGTTCGAGCAGATCAACGGCCCGGACTCCATCGCGCCTGACCGCTATCTCTTCTACCTCGCCTGATCAGGCCACGCGCTGCCCGCGCGACCAGACCGCGGTCAGGGCCGGGACGTCGCCCCGCATTCGAAATCGGATCAGGTCTGCCCGCAGCCCCGGTTTCAGAGCGCCGCGATCCGCTAGGCCCGCCGCCCGCGCCGGAGCCCGTGTCACAGTGGCGATGCCACGCGCCATGTCATCCCAGATGCGCCCAAGAGTAACGGCTGACAACAGCAAGGCTGACGGCACATAGTCCGACGACAGAATGTCCAAACACCCCAAGTCGGCCAGTTCCCGTGCTGCCACATTCCCAGAATGTGACCCGCCCCGGATCAGGTTTGGCGCGCCCATCATGACCTGAATGTCATGAGCGTGACAGGCCCGTGCGGCGTCGACCGTCGTTGGGAATTCGGCCAGCCGAATGCCATGACGGGCGGATATCGCCACTTGCGCCTCGGTCGTGTCGTCGTGGCTGGCCAGAACCGCTCCGAAGCGGCGCGCGGCGTCCACGGCCTCCTGCTCGTGGCGGTCTCCATTGCGGTCCCTCAGCCCCCGCAACTGGTTGACGTGCCGTGCGAACATGTCGTCATCCATAGCGTACTTGCCTTTGAGATAGGCTTCGAACTTGGACAGGTCCCTAAACTGGCGCTGGCCGGGCGTGTGATCCATCAACGAAACGATGCCAACCCGGTCTTCTGGACCGAATTCCTGCAATTCCTCGACCAGCGTCTCAGAACAGACTTCGGCGCGCAGATGCAGAAAGTGGCTGATCTTGAGTGCGTCCTGCTCTCGCAACTCCCACAGCTCGCGCGACAGTCCGCGCGCGTATTTCAGATACCGTCCAGCACCGGAGGGGATCGACCCCACCCGCATGGCGTCAAAGACCGTCGTGATCCCGGTGCTGGCCAGTTCCGCGTCATGCGCCAGAATGGCTGCGGCATGGGGCCAGTCCACCTTGGGCCGCGGCTGGATGTGGCGTTCCAGGTTGTCGGTGTGCAACTCGACCAGGCCGGGTGACACATAGTCCCCGTTACAGTCAATCGCGCCTTTCGGAACAGCCGCGCCGGTGTCTATGTCAGCGATCGTCTGGCCAACGATACGGACACACCCCCGGACGGTCTCATCCGGCAGAACAAGCAACGCATTGGCAAGGGTCAGTTCATCTGTCATCGGATTTTCACGTGGTTTGAGGTAAGGAGAGGCCACGCAACAGGAGGCCATTGTGAATTTTGCGCGATACGCGATCTATTTCGTTCCCCCAGCCCAATCCGACTGGAGCAGGTTTGCAACCGCGTGGCTGGGGTGGGACATCGATGCGGGACGGACCGTCGACCATCCGGCCATTGACGGGTTGGACGTCGCCTCGGTAACACAAGTGCCGCGCAAATACGGGCTTCATGCCACGATGAAGCCGCCATTTCGCTTGCGTGAAGATCAGTCGCTGTCCGCTTTGGAGGACACCTGCGCCCGTTTGGCCGGTAAATTCGCCCCCGTTTCGCTGGACGGGCTCGAAGTTGCACGCCTTGGTCGGTTTCTTGCTTTGCGGCCCGTGGGCGACACACGAGACCTGAACGCGCTGGCGGCGGCTTGCGTCCGCGACCTGGACCCTTTTCGTGCCCCGGCCTCGGAAACCGAGATGAACCGGCGCCGAGCGGCCGGGTTGACCATGGAGCAGGACGCAAATCTGACGAATTGGGGCTACCCATACGTTCTGGAGGCTTTCCGCTTTCACATCACCCTGTCCGGTCGCCTGAGCAAGCCGATGCTGGCAAACGTGCAAACCGTGCTGAACCAACGGCTTGTCCCATTGCTGCCAGCCCCTTTTGAGATAGGGGACCTGGCCCTTGTGGGCGAGGCTGAAGACGGGCGGTTCCATATGCTTCAACGGTACGCCCTTTCGGGTTGAAGACCGGACAAGATGGTTTCAACGGTCGCATCCAGTGACCCGGAATTGTCGACCTCGATCACGTGGTTCAAGCCTTCGGTCAGGGCTGCAGTGGCGCGCTCCAAACGCCGGGCTTGATCGGCCGCGCTTTCCCGGCCGCGCACTGCCAGACGTTGTGCCAGAACCTTTGGTTCGGCCGTCAGGGATATCACGATCAGCTCTCGAAATTCCTTCTGCGCCTCGGGCAACACGGCCCTTGAGAGGTTGACCAGAACTGCATCGGCCCTTCGGCGTTGGTCCGTGATCGCAACGGGTATGCCGTAGTGCAGCCCGTGCGCGGCCCAGCACAGAACAAAGCAGCCCTCTTGGGCCATTGTTTGAAACGCCCGGTCGGACACGCGGTCAAAATCCTCATCGCCTTCGCCATGGGGACGGGTGATGACTCTACGCACCCTTTCGAAGTTCGACGCGCGCGCCAGCAGTGCTTGGATCACGCTGTCTTTTCCAACACCCGAAGGCCCGACAACTGCAATGACCGGGGCCATCTTCATGCCGCCGCCCCCGGCGCAAACTGCGTGACGTCGACCACGCGGCTGCAGACCCGGTCACGGGCCTCTTGGTCGTGGAATATCCCAATGATCGCCGCGCCGCGGGCCTTTGCCTCTTGGATCAGGGACAGCACGGTTTCGCGGTTTCGTGCGTCAAGGCTGGCCGTGGGTTCATCCAGCAACAGAGCCGGATAGTCATGCGCAAAACCACGCGCGATATTCACCCGTTGCTGTTCACCGCCCGAAAATGTCGTGGGACTGAGGCGCCAAAGCGGTTCCGGAATATTCAGGCGCTGAAGGAGGCCCGCTGCCTTGTCCAGTGCGGTCTGCCGCTCGCACCCCTGAACCAGAAGCGGTTCGGCCACGACCTCCAGCGTCGGCACCCGCGGCACCACGCGCAGGAACTGACTGACATAGCCCAGGGTCTCCCGGCGGAGTTGCAGGATCTCGCGCGGTTGGGCCCGGGCGACGTCGAGGCCGCCCACCCGCACCTGCCCCGAGGCCGCCAGGTAATTGCCGTAGATCACCCGCATCAGTGTGGACTTCCCGGCCCCGCTGGCCCCGGTCAGGGCCATGCATTCTCCGGCCCCGACCTGCAGCGACGCGCCCGCCATCACCGGGATCACGGCGCCGCCCTGATTGTGCAGGGTAAAGCTCTTGCTCACGTCGATCAGTTCAATCATCGGATTTCATCTTTTCTGTAGCATTCAAACCTGCAGGACGCTGGACACAAGCAGTTGCGTATAGGCATGCTGCGGGTCGTCCAGCACCTGATCGGTCAGCCCCGCCTCGACCACCTCGCCATCCTTCATCACCATCAAGCGATCCGCCAGCAGCCGCACCACGGCAAGATCATGGGTGACGATGATGGCGCTCAGCCCCATCTCGCGCACCAGACCGCGCAGCAGGTCCAGCAGCCGCGCCTGCACCGAGACGTCCAGCCCACCGGTCGGTTCATCCATGAAAACCAGCCGCGGACCGGTCACCAGGTTGCGCGCGATCTGCAACCGTTGCTGCATGCCGCCCGAAAACGCGCTGGGGCGGTCGTCCACGCGGCTTTCCGCTATCTCGACCCGGCCCAGCCAATCCAAAGCCTGCCCGCGGATCTGGCCATAGTTCCGGCTCCCCACGGCCATCAGCCGTTCGCCGATATTGCCGCCGGCGCTGACCGACATGCGCAGCCCGTCGCGGGCATGTTGATGCACAAAGGCCCAGTCGGTGCGCCCCAGCATCCGGCGGGCCGGTTCCGACATCGTGACCGTGTCCACCGGCCCGTCGGCGCGGGTATCAAAGATCACCTGCCCGGCATCCGACTTAAGATGCCCAGCCAGACAGTTCAGCAGGGTCGACTTGCCCGACCCGCTTTCGCCGACGATCCCCATTACTTCACCGGGGTAGAGGTCGAAACTGACATCCCTGCAGCCGATCCGCGCGCCATAGCGCTTCTCGATGCCTTTGACCTGCAAGAGCGGGGTCATGCCGCACCCTCCTGCGCCAAACGGCCTTGGTGTCCGGCCTCGCGGCGGGACCGGCAGAAATCGGTGTCCGAACACACGAACATCCGGTTGCCTGCATCGTCCGTGATCACCTCGTCCAGGTAACTGTCTTCGGCCCCGCACAGATCGCAGGCGTGATCGGCCTTGCTGGCCTCGAACGGATAGTCCTCGAAATCGAGGCTGACCACCCGCGTATGCGGCGGCACCGCATAAATGCGCTGCTCGCGCCCGGCCCCGAACAGCTGGATCGCGTCCATTTCCAGTTTCGGATTGTCGAATTTCGGGATCGGAGACGGGTCCATCACATAGCGGTCGGCCACCCGGACCGGATAGGCATAGGCCGTGGAAATCGCGCCGTGCTGGCTGATGTCTTCGTAGAGCTTCACATGCATCAACCCGTATTCCTGCAGGCTGTGCATCTTGCGCGTCTCCGTCTCGCGCGGTTCCAGAAACCGCAGCGGTTCGGGGATCGGGACCTGATAGACCAGGATCTGATCGTCGCGCAGCCTGGCCTCGGGGATACGATGGCGGGTTTGGATGATGGTCGCCTTCCCGGTCTCTTCGGTCGTGGCCACGCCCGCCGTCTTCTCAAAGAACTTGCGGATCGACACAGCATTGGTCGTGTCATCTGCTCCCTGATCGATCACCTTGAACACATCGTCCGGTGTCAGCGTCGCGGCCGAGACCTGAACCCCGCCCGTGCCCCAACCATAAGGCATGGGCATCTCACGGCTGGCAAACGGCACCTGATAACCCGGAACGGCCAAGCCCTTGAGAATGGCCCGGCGGATCATCCGCTTGGTTTGTTCGTCCAAATATGCGAAGTTATACTCATTCATTTGATGTATCACTTTCGTTTTTTGGTGTTGTTGTGGACGGTTTTCTGGTTACCTCGGCCTTCGCGGTCGTCATGCTCTACTTTCTCTGGCGCAGGATACATTCCCAGCGACGGCGCCGGGCCATGCGGCGGGACGCGCGAGGCGAATGGTCTGCGATCAGCGCGGACGCGCCACGCCGGGCTGCGGCTGGCAGGGCATCTCGGCCGGCGGACAGGATGCAGGAAGGGCACTGAAGTCATTCGGCGGCCTCGCGCGGTTCCAGGCGTTCTTCGGCTTCGCGGCGCAATTTGCGTACCAGTTCCAATTCGGACTGGAAATCGACGTAATGCGGCAGTTTGATATGCTCCAAAAAGCCGGTCGCCTGAATGTTGTCAGCATGGCTGAGGACGAATTCCTGATCCTGCGCCGGGGCGCCCAGATCGTCTTCGCCCAATTCCTCCCAGCGCAAGGCGCGGTCCACCAGCGCCATGGCAATGGCTTTGCGCTCGGACTGGCCGAAGACCAGCCCATAGCCGCGCGTAAATTGCGGCGGCTCGGTCTTTGATCCCTTGAACTGGTTCACCGTTTCGCATTCGGTCAGGGCGATCTCTCCGATCTCGATCGCGAAGCCCAGTTCGGGGATATCCATCTCGACCGCGACGGTGCCGATGCGCAGCTCACCCACGAAAGCGTGGTTGCGGGCATAGCCGCGCTGGGTCGAATAGGCCATGCCCAGCACGAACCCCTCGTCCCCGCGCGTCAGTGCTTGCAGGCGCAGGGGGCGGTCCGCCGGGAACTCCATCGGTTCGCGCGTTAGGTCGCCGGGCGGTTTATCGCTGGCGGGTTCGTCCTGGATCAGGCCTTCGTCCTTCAGGAATTTGGTGATGTGCGGGGTCGGTTCATGGCGCGGCGCGGCGGTGGGGGCCTCAGGCACCGCGCCGTCGGCGGCCAGTTTGAAATCCAGCAGGCGGTGCGTGTAGTCGAAGGTCGGGCCCAGAACCTGCCCACCCGGCGCATCCTTGAACGTGGCCGAGATCCGGCGGTCGCAGGCCATGCCGCCGGTATCGACCGGGGTCGAATAACCAAACCGCGGCAGGGTGGTGCGGTAGGCGCGGATCAGAAAGATCCCCTCGATCAGATCACCCCGCGCCTGTTTGATCGCCAGCGCGGCCAGATCGGGATCGTACAGAGAGCCCTCGGCCATCACGCGGTTCACCGCAAGGCTGAGCTGTTCACGGATCTGGGCCAAGGACAATTCGGCCACGCCGGGATCGCCCCGGCGTTCCTCTGCCAGCCAAGCATGGGCGTTTTCAATCGCCTTTTCGCCCCCTTTGACGGCTACGTACATGGCCTAACCCTCGGGCTGGATGCGGGTGCTGCGCGGCAGGGCCGCAACCATATCCCCGCAGGTGAAGAAGAAATCGCACCCCAAGGGGTACAGGTCCGAATTGGCCTGCAGCGCCGCGACATCGGGCATGGACAGGCGTGCAGTGTCGCGGATGCCGGGCCCTTGCAGGGTGGCGCCGGATTGGTGCAATACGTCGCACTCCACGATCAGGGTGGCGGATCGATCGGGATATTCCGGCGTGCCGATCCGGTACTGGTCCAGCGGCACCAGATCCTGCCAGAAACCGACGGCAAAATCCGCCTGCGCGGCGGGCACGAGGGGCGCTCCGGTGTGGAAAGTCAGCCATTGGCGAATGGCCGGGTTGTCGGCCGCGCCCGCCAGATAAACGCCCGTATCCGGGTCGCACAGCGTCAGCAGCAGCGTTCCCGCAGCGACCGACAGGCCATCGGGCGGGGTCGCGCCGACCAGCTGCCGAATCTCGCCCGGACGCGCCATCACGGTCATGGCCGCACGAAAGGCGTGCGCTGCCTGAACCGGCGCATCGGTGAAACCGCCCGAAAAACGGGTCTGTGGGGTCATTGATCCTCTCCCCGAACCATCGTGAAGAACTCGACCTTGGTGGCCGCGGCCTTGGCGGCCCGGGCCGTTCTGGCCGCCTGGACCTGGCGGGTCAGCGGCTCGAGGATTTTCGCCCGCACCGCGCCCGCGTCCCCGGTCTGCATCAGCGCGTCGATCAGAGCGGCGGTTTCGGCATGGGTCTTGTCGCGCCCCTGCACATATCCGTGGCCCTCGGTTCCGTCAGGCAGAACCAGAGCGCAGCGCGTGACCGTCATCTCGCCCAGATTGAAGGGCGCGCCCGAGCCGCCTGCCCGCCCCCGCACCATGACGCCGCCGATCTCGGGCGTGCGCAACCACTGGAATTCGGGACTTGCGCCATAGGCGGTCCAAAAGGCAGCCAGCGCCTCGGCCGGCGCACGTGCCAGAAGGCCCAGCCAGGCCCGTCGATCACCCGTCGCGATTTTTGTCTGATCCGCCATCAAAGCCTCTTGGCCAAGCTGTCTACAACTACTATACAACTAGACAAATAATAGCGGGGCAAAGGGTGACTCGCAACGAATATGCTGTGAAGTTTTGATGACATGAGCCAAACACCGATCTGGAAGACCATCGCGCTGGCGCTGACCGCCGACATCGCCGAGGGGCGCTTTGCAACCGGCGACCGCCTGCCGACCGAGGCGCAGTTGGCCGCGACCCACGGCGTGAACCGCCACACGGTGCGCCGGGCCCTGGCCGAACTGGCCAGGCAAGGGCTGGTGCATCCCCGCCGCGGGGCAGGCGTGTTTGTTTCGGCGGCTGCAACCGATTACCCGATCGGCAAACGGGTCCGGTACCACCGGAACATCTCGGCCAGCGGCAAGATTCCGGGCAAGCGGGTGCTGTCTCTGATCACCCGCGCCGCCGACAAGACCGAGGCCGAGGCGCTGGCCCTGGCCCCCGGCGACCCGGTGCATGTCTATGACGGGTTGTCGCTGGCCGATGGCCAACCGATCGCGGTGTTCCAAAGCGTCTTTCCCGCCGCGCGCCTGCCCGACCTGCCCGAAGCGCTGGCCCAGAACGGCTCGGTCACGCGGGCGCTGCGGCACTGTGGCGTGGCGGATTATACCCGCATCTCGACGCGCCTGACCGCCCGCGCGGCTGATGCGATTCAGGCCCGGCACCTGCACCTGATCGAGGGCGCGCCGGTTCTGCATTCGGTCGGCATCAATGCCGATCCGCAGGGGCATCCGGTTGAATACGGCAAGACCGTCTTTGCGGGCGAGCGGGTCACTCTGACGCTGGATGACGATCACGGGTGATGCCGGTCAATCCTCGTATTTCTCCAAAAAAGCCTCGGCGGGCAACGCGCGGAAATCCGGCAGCGCCGCGCGCAGTCGGGCATTGTCCCAATCCCACCAGGCCAGAGCCATCATACGCTCGGCCACGTGTTCGGGGAACCGGCATCGGATGGGGTGGGCAGTGACGCCGCCGACGATGGTATAAGGTGGCACGTCCTTGGTCACGATCGCCCCGGAGGCTACGATTGCCCCGTGCCCGATCGTCACCTCGGGCTTGATGATGGCCGCGTGGCCGATCCAGGTGTCATGCCCGATATGCGCCAACCGCCCGGCGCGCCGGGCGAACCAGTCCGCGTCGTCCTCGGCATCGTCCCAATAGTCGGCCGAGCGGTAGTGGAAGTGATGCAGCGACGCTTTCTCGATCGGATGGTCGGTGGCGCCGATCCGGGTGAAACTGGCGATATTGGCGAATTTCCCGATCCGTGCATTGGCGATGTCGCAGGTGCGGTCGCAATAGGTATAGTCCCCAAACACCGAATTCGTCACCCGCGTTCCGGCACCGATTTCGACAAAGGCGCCAAAGCTGCTGCCGGTTATCTGGCAATCCGGGTGAATGAAAGGCTGGTCCGGTCGCAAGCGCGCCATGGTTTAAATGTCCTCGTATGCGGTTCAAGGCAACATCAGGGGCTTGGCCTGCGGATCGCGCTGTTTGCGCGACTTGGGCGGCCCGCCCTGGATCAGCCGCCTGCGCAGCCAGCCCGAAAACCAGTCCATCAGCATGACCATCAGGATGATCAGCACGATGTAATAGGCGACTTCCTCCCAGTCTTTCTGGGTGATAATCGCCTGTGTCAGCAACAGACCGATCCCGCCCCCGGTTATCGCCCCGATCACGGTTGCGCTGCGGGTGTTGGATTCCAGGAAGTACAGGAGCTGACTGAGCAGAACCGGCGTGATCTGCGGGATCACACCGAAACGATATTTCTGCGGCGCATTGGCCCCGGTAGACTGCACGCCCTCGATCTGCTTCTGATCAACATTTTCCAGCGCCTCGGAGAAGATCTTGCCGAAGGTGCCGGTATCGGTGACCAGGATGGCCAGCGCCCCTGTTAGCGGCCCTGGCCCGAAGGCGCGTGCCAGAACCACCGTCCAGATCAACGCATCAACACCGCGCACGAAGTCAAAGATACGACGAGTGGCAAATCGGACCGTTCTAAACGGATTGAAATTTCGTGTCGCCAGAAATGCGAGGGGCAAAGCGATCATCCCTGCCCCCAATGTACCCAGAAAAGCCATCAGAAGCGTTTCAAAGATCGCCCACGCAACATCCTGATGGCGCCACATCTTGTTGGTCCAGAAATCGTCAAAGATTTCTGCGGCCTCGCCCGAAGCGGCACGCCCCATCAACTGGCTGAAAGACTGACCGTGATAGGGGCTGTCCAAAGTGAACCAGAACAGTTCCCAACCGTTGAAATACCGGAACACCTCGGCCCGGTTGCGTGTCACGGTCAGCCGACCCGCCGGCGTGGTGATCGCCAGGCGATTCTTTGACATGTTGATCCAGTCCGGCACCTCGGCAGTCGGTAAGTCGGCCTGCACTCCGGCAGACCGGCTGGGCGTTGCGCGCACTGTTCCGTAACCCGGGATGTCATATTCCACGGTTTCAGGTCCAAAGCGAACAATGTGGCCGTCTTGCAGGTCAATCACGGTGGTTTCGCCCAAAACGACCCATTCCGGCGCAGTGCCATCCGGGTAAGCGCCCTTGCGCTCTCCTTCGATCGCAACGGACACCTGTCCGTTTCGATTGTCCCGCGTCACGTGAGTCTTGTAGCTGTAGCTGTCGGATACAAGCGTCTTGCCGTTTTCCCAGTTGGCCCGCTCGGCCAAGCCGGGAACGTCAAAGGCAAAGAAAACATAGATCAGGTATAGAATGACCAGCCCCGGCAACCCGAAACTCAGTGCCCGTTTGCGCCGAAAGATGTGGTCGGTTCTGGCTTTCAAGTCGTTGATCGGCAGATCAGTGGCAAAGGTGCTCATGCTGCGGCTCCTTTGGCGGAACCGTGTGTCAGACGGTCACGCAAAACGCCGGACAGCTGATCCACGGCCACGATGGTGACGAACAGAAGCAGAAAGATGGCCGCCGCCTCGTCGTAACGCCCCTGCCCCCAGGACATGGCGTTGCGCAACTCGTACCCCAAGCCGCCTGCCCCCACGAAACCAAGAATGGCCGAGGCGCGGATGTTGATCTCGAACCGCAGAAGAGCGTAGCTGACATAGTTTGGCCCGACCTGCGGGATCACGCCCAAATACATCCGCTGCGACCAGTTGGCGCCAACCGACTGCAGCCCCTCGACCGGTTTCAGAGAGGCGTTTTCATTCACTTCGGAAAACAATTTGCCCAGGGCACCGGCAGTGTGAATGGCGATGGCAATCATTGCAGGCACTGGCCCGCCGCCAAGAACAAAGATCAGAACCAACGCGATGACAATTTCCGGAACGGCCCGGCAAATATCAGAAATCCGCCGAAAAACGGGGATCAATGACGGCCACAGCGCCATGCCGCGGGTGGACATCAGCGCCAGAAAGGTGCCGCCCAGAGTGCCCACCAGCGTGGCCGCGGCGGCGATATTCAGTGTTTCGATCAGCGCGGGGAAGAACTCGACCAAATTCGCGGGCAATTCCCCGATCTTCTCCCAGGCCTCAGTCAGAACCTCGGCAGGGTAATCGAAAATGCGGTTCCACCCATCGGCAAAACTACCGGCGTTTCGCATGTCGGCGGTCCGGAATCCGGCCGCCATAAGTGCCACGAACAGGATCAGAAGTATCCCACCGTAGACCCGTTTTCGACGGGTCATGCTGGTGTAATCCTCCCGGATCCGGTCGAGGCCGGCGGATCCCGCGGTCAGGTCGGTCATGAAAGGCTCCGATGGGGATAATGGGGTCCGGTTTGCGGCCGGACCCCGAACAGAAGTTGCGCAGGCTTAGTTCGACTTCAGCTTGCGGGCTTCAATGATGATTTCGTAGGCCTCGTGGGTGATCGGCTCGAACGCTTTCGCCTCACCTGCGGCCACGCCATAGAAGCACTCACGGTCTTTGTCGGCCAGCCCGGCCATCAGGGCCGTCATCTTCTCTTTGACATCCGCCGGCAATGCCTTGCGCAGAACCACCGGACCTTCGGGGATCGGCTTCGATTTCCAGATTTCGACCATGTCGTTCATGTCGACCAGTCCGGCATCCACGGCGCGGCGCAGCGCACCCGAATTGTAGCCGTCTTCCCAGTTGCCCAGACCGTCGGCCCAGGTCACGCCACCATCCACGTCACCGTTGTTCACGGCGACGATTGTCTGCTCGTGACCACCGGTGAACTTCACTTCACCGAAGTAGTCACCCGACTCCATCGTTGCACCCGTTGCCTGAGGGATTTCGATCGAGGGGATCAAATACCCCGAGGTCGAGTTCGGATCACCAAAGCCAAACACCTTGCCTTTCATGTCATCAAGCGAGGTGATGCCGCTATCTTTGCGGGCGAACCCGACCGAGTAGTAGCCATACCCACCATCCACGTTCACCTTGACCAGAACCGGTTCGACCGCCTCGGGGTCGCTCAGATAGGTCTTGGCATAGGCGGAGGCGCCCAGCCAAGCCATGTCGATCGTGCCGCCCAGCAGGCCTTGGATCACGCCGTTGTAATCCGCCGGGGCAAACAGCTTGGTTTCGACACCCAGCGCGTCCTCGGTGTATTGGCGAAGGCATTCGTTGTTGTTCAGCCGGTCCTGCGCGTTTTCTCCGCCCAGAATGCCGATACGGAATTCGCTGATCTCCTCAGCCATGGCAGGTGCGCTCAGGGCAGTGGTCGCGACCAGGGCGGCAACAAGTTTCTTCATCTGTCTCTCTCCAGGTTGATTGGCCCACCCCATTCATCGGGCCGGGCGATGAATGAGGTGGTTGGGGCTCAGATCGTGGCCTCGGCTTCCATCAGAGCCTTCCGGGTGGCATCCAGTGTTTCGATCTCGGTCGAGGTCGCAGCCTCGGAGAAGCTGGCATCAGCGCCGTAGATCTCGCGGGCGACGCCGGTGGTCAGCTGTTCGGGCAGGCCGTCGAACACGATGCGTCCGTCGCGCATGCCGACCACGCGGTCGCAATAGCGGCGCGCGGTGTCCAACGTGTGCAGATTGGCGATCACGGTGCGGCCGTCCTCTTCGTGGATGCGGCGCAGGGCCTGCATCACGACCTGCGCATTCATCGGGTCCAGCGAGGCGATGGGTTCATCGGCCAGGATGATCTTGGGGTCCTGCATCAGGGCGCGCGCGATAGCGACACGCTGCTGCTGCCCGCCCGACAGCGCCTCGGCCCGTTTGGGGGCATGTTCGGCGATGCCCAGACGGTCGAGAATGTCGATGGCGCGATGGATGTCTTCCATCGGGAACAGGTTGAACATGGTCGCCAGCGTCGAGCGCCGGTTCAGCGTTCCATGCAGCACGTTCGAGACCACGTCCATGCGGGGCACAAGGTTAAATTGCTGGAAGATCATCGCGCAATCGGCCTGCCACGCGCGTTTTTCGCGGCCTTTCAGCGTGGTCACGTCGCGCCCGTGAAACAGGATCTGCCCGGCGCTGGCATCGGTCAGGCGGTTGATCATACGCAGCAGGGTGGACTTGCCCGCGCCCGACCGCCCGATGATCCCGATCATGCATGGCTTGTCGACGTCCAGCGTTGCGGTGTCGACTGCAGTATTGTCGCCGAAGCGCTTGGTCAGTTTTTCGATGCGCAACACGTGCCACCCCCAGTTCATGATGGAGGTCGTCTACAGCTGGTGCTCAACGGTGATGTGTCGATCCGGTGAAGCTTTTGTAACGGGCTGAAAGCGGATGGCCTATGCAAGGGCTGGGCAATGCCGCTCGTCCCGTCTATACGCGGGCTCAACACCTGAACCATCAGATCTGTCACATGAGGCCGCCATGAGCTTTGACCGCAAGATCAAGATCGCACCGTCGATCCTGTCCGCCGATTTCGCCAATTTCGGACAGGAGATCCAAGCCATCGAGGCCCAGGGCGCCGACTGGGTCCATGTTGACGTGATGGACGGGCATTTCGTGCCGAACCTCACCTTCGGCCCGCCGGCGGTCAAAGCGTTCCGCCCGCATGTCAAGACGGTGATGGATGTGCACCTGATGATCACGCCGGTCGATCCCTACATCCAGGCCTATGCCGATGCCGGCGCGGACTATCTGACGGCCCATATCGAGGCCGGCCCCCACACGCACCGCACGTTGCAGGCCATCCGTGCGGCGGGCATGAAGGCCGGCGTGGCGCTGAACCCGGGCACTCCGGCCGAAGCGGTCGAGCACCTGCTGGATCTGGCAGATCTGGTCTGCGTGATGACGGTGAACCCCGGCTTTGGCGGGCAGAAATTCATCGACATGACCGCGAAGGTGCGGCGCCTGCGCGAGATGATCGGCGACCGCCCGGTGCATATCGAAATCGACGGCGGAGTCGATCCCTCGACCGCCCCGTTGGTCGCGGCGGCCGGTGCCGACGTTCTTGTTGCCGGTTCCGCGGTCTTCAAGGGCGGGTCGGTTGCGAACCCGGACGTCTATGGCCAGAACATCCGTGCCATTCGCGCCGCAGCCGAAGGCCACGCGGCCTGACAGCGGCTCCCGCCCGTCGTCGACGTTTTTTGGCGAAACGCCTCCTCCTGTTAGGCCCGGCATCGGCGCAGCCGATGTTGCGCGGGCGCGGGAGCGTTTTGCCGGCCCTGCCCCTAGGCCAGTTGATCCGCGAAATGCGTCAGCAGCTTGTGTTTTAGAATCTTGCCCGTGGGCGCGGCTGGCAGTGACGTGGCCAGTACGATCCGGCCCGGCCGTTTGTAGCCCGCAAGACGTTCCGCCACGAACTCCGCCAACTCTGCCTCGGACACGGCGCCTATTTCAGGCACCTGAACAAAGGCCAGCACCTGTTCATCGCCGCCCACCCGGTGCCCGACCACCGCAGACTGGATCACCTGCGGATGGTCGTTCAGCGCGGCCTCGACCTCGGGCGGATAGACGTTGAAGCCACCGTGAATGATCAGCTCCTTGGCGCGGCCGACGACGTGCAGATTGCCCTGCGCGTCGAGCCGACCGAGATCGCCCGTGCGCAACCATCCCTGGGCCAGAACCCGGCCCGTTTCCTCGGCGTTGCGATAGTATCCCTTCATCACATGCGGGCCGCGCGTCAGGATCTCGCCCACGCCATCTCCGCCGCCGGGTATGGTTTCGTCAATGCGCAGATCGACCCCCGGCAAGGGCGGGCCGACCGAGATATCCGGATCCCCGATCCGGTTGTGCGAGGCGCAGATCCCCGCCGTGCTTTCGGTCATGCCATAGCCATTCTGCAGTGCGACGCCATAGAACGCCTCGGCCTTGCGTTTCCACGCCGGATCCAGCGGGGCGGCCCCGGACGAGGTGTAGCGCAGGGCGCCCGACGGCAGCCGTTCCACCCCCTGTTCCCTGGCATATTGCATCAGCAGCGCATGCATCTGCGGCACACCCGAAAACACCGTGACGCCCGCGTTCAACGCGGCGAAGGCGCGGTCCGCCGCGAACCGGGCATCCAGTTGGACGAAAGCCCCGGCCAGCGCCGATCCGGTGACGATCGAGGCCAGCCCGAAGATGTGCGAAATCGGCAGCACGCCATAGACCACGTCATCCTGCGTCAGTCCTCGAAAATTCGCCGAGGTCAGCCCGCCGAACCGCAGGTTTTCATGGGTCAGCATCACACCCTTGGGCGTTCCGGTTGTGCCGGTGGTGAATAGCATCGCCGCGACATCCGCCAGATCGGGGTCGGGCGCGCTCGGGTACGGAGCGGCCAGGTGCATCTGCCCGAAGGCCCCGGAAACAGGCTGGGCCCCGGCCCTGTGCGCATGGCGTCGCGCCTCCGAAGACGCCGCCGATGTGAACAGGATCACTGACGGAGTGACGTGATCCACAATGCATGCCAACTCAGCCGCGGTCTGACGGGCGTTCACCGGCACCACGCAGGCGCCGATTCGGGAACAGGCAAACAACGCGGCCACCGCCGCACAGCAATTCTCGAGCACCAGCATGACCCGATCGCACGGGCGCACCCCCGAGGCCAGCAGGATGTCTGACAGCTCGGAAATCGCGCGGTCGAGGTCGGCAAAGCTCCAATCGGCCCCGAACCCGTCGGCAAAGGCGCGGGCCCGCGGACGGGTCCGGATCTGGGCATCCGGATAATCGTGCCACTTGTTCATGTCCCTTCGCCCTCCCCTGCGCCGGAACCGGTTTTGCGCTCAGCGTTTCATGGTGCGCTTGAACACTCCCGCCGCCGTTGCGATCAGGGTTCCGTCGTCGCTGTGCAACTCTCCGGTCACATAGGCCAGCGTGCGCCCGCCACCCGTTGCGCGCCCCGTGGCCGTCACGCGCCCCTGACGCACCGCCGCCACATAGCTTGTGTTCAGCGACAGGGTCAGAACCAGCGGATGTTCGTCCCGGTCGAACCAGGCCGAGGCGGTGTTGCCGCAAGCCACGTCCAGAAGCATGGCGATGATGCCGCCATGCAGGATGCCCTGGCTATTCAAGTGATCCGCCCGGATGGTCAAATGACACCGGGCACGGCCGTCGGGGTCGGACAGATCCACCTCGAACCCGATCGCGTTCTGACAGCCCGATCGCCGGACCCTTGGGTCGTCTTCAGGCCGCGCCGAGTGCAATGAACCTCTCCAAGTGATAATCCGCGTCGCCAAACCTGTGATCCGACATGACGATCCGCTTGGCAATATGCGCCAGCTCATATTCCTGCGTCATGGCGATGCCGCCATGCATCTGGATCGTTTCCTCAGCCACCAGCCGGCCCACCCGCGACACAAGGTTGCGGGCCGCGGCGATCTGCCGGTCGCGGTCGGGTGCTTCAAGGTGACCGGCCGCGTTGATCACCGCCGAGCGCGCCTGCTCCAGCTCGATCAGCATATCCGCGAACCGGTGCTGCAGGGCCTGAAAGGTCCCGATCGGGCGGCCGAACTGCTTGCGCGTCATCAGATATTGCCGTGTCAGTTCCACCGCACTTTCCATAGCGCCCAGAACCTCGGCGACCAGCGCGACATTGGCTGTGGCCACAACGCTCATCAGCGGCTCGAACCCCTGCCCCGCGGCGCCCAGACGCGCGCTTTCCGGCAGGCGCACATCGTCCAGAGTGACCTCGGCCGCACGGCCTCCGGCCAGCATCGGATACCCGCGCAGACCCAGCCCCGGCGTATCAGCTGGCACCAGGAACAGAGATATGCCGTCCAGATCGAACGGCCCGCCCGTTTCGCGCGCGGATACGATCAGCTGCCCGGCGGCCTCGGCATTCACGACCACGGCCTTGCGCCCGTTCAGGATCAGATCCGTGCCGTCGGTCCGCACGGTGGTCTCGACCCGGCTCAGGTCATACCGGCTGGCAGGCTCACCATGCGCCAGCGCCAGATGCAGCGCGCCCGAGATCACCTGATCCAGCAACACTCGCTGATCGGGGGTGCCCGCCTGCGCGATCAGCCGGCCGCCCAGAATGCAGCTGTCCAGAACCGGCTCGACCACCCCGGCCCGGCCCAGTTCCTCGAACACGGTGGCGATGTCAAAGCCCGCCCCGCCGAACCCGCCATCCGCTTCGTCGAACAGCGCGCCCAGAACGCCCAGATCGGCCAGTTCGCGCCAGATGTCGGCGCTGAACCCCGCCGCGCTGTCCAGAATGTCGTTACGCACCGGAGTAGTGTAGCGGTCGGCCAAATAGCGCCGCAGAGTGTCCTGCAGCATCTGCCGTTCTTCGGTCAGGTTGAAATCCATCTCAGCCCCCCATCTTGACCTTGGCGATGATACCGCGCTGGATCTCGTTCGACCCGCCGAAGATCGACAGTTTCCGGTTGTTGAAATACTGGGCGGCGACCGGCGCGGCATAGTCCGGCCCGATCGGGTCGTTGTCGCCTGCCACCGCCTCGGAGGCGAAAGGCATCGCATAAGGCCCCACCGCGCGGCGGGCCAGGTCGTTGATCTCTTGCCGGATGATCGTACCCTTGACCTTCAGCATCGAGCTTTCCACCCCCGGTGCCTGTCCGGCCGAAGCCTGGCTGATGATGCGCATGTTGGTGGTGGCCATGGCCATCAGGTCGATCTCGACCCGTGCCAGCCGGGCGGCGAAATGCGGGTTCTCGATCAGGGGGCGGCCATTCGCGGTTTCGATCCGGGCAATCCGCTTGACCATGTCCAACCCCGCCTGGCTGAAGCCGACACCGGCGATGTTGGTGCGTTCATGCGTCAGCAGATACTTGGCATAGGTCCAGCCCTTGTTCTCTTCGCCCACTAGGTTTTCGACCGGAACACGCACATCGTCAAAGAACACTTCGTTGACCTCGGGCGTTCCGTCCAGCAGGACGATGGGGCGCACCTGGATCCCCGGCGTGTTCATGTCGATCAGCAGGAACGAGATCCCCTCCTGCGCCTTGGCCTCGGGGTCGGTGCGCACCAGGCAGAAGATCCAGTTGGCGTATTGCGCCAGCGTGGTCCAGGTCTTCTGGCCATTGACGACATAGTGGTCGCCGTCCCGCACCGCGCGGGTCTTCAGCGAGGCCAGGTCCGACCCGGCGCCCGGCTCGGAATAGCCCTGGCACCACCAGTGTTCACCATTCAGGATGCGCGGCAGGAAATAATCCTGCTGTTCCTTCGAGCCGAATTTCTGCAGCACCGGGCCCAACATCGACAGGCCAAACGGCACGATGCGCGGCGCATAGGCGGCGGCGCATTCCTCCTCGAAGATATGGCGCTGAACCGCGTTCCACTCGGCGCCGCCAAACTCCTTCGGCCAGTTGAAATTCAGCCAACCGCGCTCGTTCAGCGTGGCGTGCCACCACTCATACCCTTCCTTGCCGATATTCCGGCCAGCCCGGATCTTGTCCGAGATCTCCTTGGGCAGTTTCTCGGCCAGAAAACCGCGTACCTCGTCGCGAAAGGCCTTCTCCTCGTCCGTATAGTTCAAGTCCACAGCCGCCCTCCTCCTCGACGCGATCGGAACCTTGCCTGCCCGGCCCCGCGAGCCGGGCTGCGCCGGGCTGGCCCTCGATGGGCTGGCCCGGTGCCCCTTTCTTCAATAGATCTCGAACAGACCGGCCGCGCCCATGCCGCCGCCGATGCACATGGTCACGACACCCAGCTTGGCCCCGCGCCGCCGCCCTTCGCGCAGCAGATGGCCGACCATCCGCGCGCCGGTCATGCCGAACGGATGCCCGATGGCGATCGAGCCGCCGTTCACGTTGCATTTCTCGTCATCGATTCCCAAACGGTTGCGGCAGTACAGCGCTTGCGAGGCAAAGGCTTCGTTCAGCTCCCACAGGTCGATGTCCTCGACGCTCAGACCATGCCGTTCCAGCAGGCGCGGCACCGCAAAGACGGGGCCGATGCCCATCTCGTCGGGCTCGCACCCCGCCACGCAGAACCCCTTGAACGCACCCATGGGCTCCAGCCCCCGACGCTCGGCCTCGGCGCTGTCCATTACGATCACCGCGGCTGCGCCGTCCGACAGCTGGCTGGCATTGCCGGCAGTGATGTAGTTTCCGGGGCCGCGCACCGGCTCGAGTGTGGCCAGCCCTTCCAAGGTCGTGTTCGGCCGGTTGCATTCATCCCGGTCCACGGTGACCTGCCGATGCGAGACCTCGCCCGTCTCTTTGTCCTTGACCGCCATGGTGGTCTGCATCGGCACGATTTCATCGTCGAACTTGCCCGCCGCCTGCGCCGCCGCGATGCGCTGCTGCGACCGCAGACCATAGGCGTCCTGTTCTTCGCGGCTGATGCCATAGCGCTCGGCCACGATGTCGGCGGTCTCGATCATCGTCATGTAGATCGCCGGCTTGTGCTCCTGAATCCACGCCTCGGGCACCGGGCGGGTTTTCGGCTGAACCAGCGAGATGCTCTCGACCCCACCGGCCACGATTGGCCCAGCGCCGCCCTCGGTGATGGCCTGCGCCGCCAGCGCCACGGTCTGCAGCCCCGACGAGCAGAACCGGTTCACGGTCATGCCCGAAACGCTGACCGGCAGCCCGGCCCGGATGGCGATCTGGCGGGCGATATTGCTGCCGGTCTCGCCTTCGGGGAAACCGCAGCCGATGATGCAATCTTCGATCTCGGCGCCATCCAGCCCCGACCGCGCGACCGCGGCCTGAACCGCGTGGCCGCCCATCGTGGCGCCGTGGGTCATGTTGAACGAGCCCCGGAACGACTTGGCCAGCCCGGTGCGCGCGGCGGATACGATTACGGCTTGTTTCATCACTCGGCGTCCTTGTTCAGATCATCAAAGCTGCGGCCCTCGGCCACCAGTTTTTCCAGCAGCGGCGCGGGTTGCCAGAAATAGTCATCCTCGGCCGACCAGGCGCGGATGTCGTCCAGAATACCCGGCAGGCCCTGCAGATCGGCCCATTTCAGCGGCCCGCCGCGATAACGCGGGAACCCATAGCCATAGAGCAGCACCACATCCACATCCAGTGGGCGGCGGGCGATGCCCTCGCCCACCACCTTGGCGGCCTCGTTGACCATCGAGACCATATATCGCCACACGATCTCGTCATCCGTGAACGTGCGCGGGGTGATACCCTGCGCCGCGCGGTCGGCCGCGATCAGGTCCAGAACCTCGGGGTTGGGCGAGCCACCGCGCTTGCCCTTTTCATAGACATAGAAGCCCTTACCGGTCTTCTGTCCGAAATGCCCGGCCTCGCACAGTTTGTCGGCATAGCTGCTGTCGCGGTCGCGCGGGTCCAGCCCCTCGGCGCGTTTGCGTTTGCGCACCGCCCAGCCGATATCCAGCCCGGCCAGATCGGACACCGCGAACGGCCCCATGGCAAAGCCGAAATCGGTCAGCGCCTTGTCGATCTGGAACGGGCTTGCCCCGTCCAGGACCATGTGGTCGGCGCAGGTGCGATAGGTGCTGAGGATGCGGTTGCCGATGAACCCGTCGCACACCCCTGCGCGCACCGAGACCTTTTTCAGCCGATGCCCCAGCGCAAAGCCGGTGGCGACCACCTCGGGCGCGGTCTTGTCGGCCACAACGATCTCGAGCAGCTTCATCACATGGGCAGGCGAGAAGAAATGCAGCCCGATCACGTCCTGCGGCCGCGTGGTGGCGGCGGCGATCTCGTTGACGTCCAAATACGAGGTGTTGGTCGCCAGAACCGCCCCCGGTTTGCAGACCGCATCCAGTTGGGCAAAGACCTGTTTCTTGACGTCCATATCCTCGAACACGGCCTCGATCACCAGATCGACGGCGCTCAGCGCGTCATAGCCGGTGGCAAGCTGCAGCTGGTCCGACAGGATCGTGTCGTGCTGGTGCTGGCTGATCTTGCCGCGCTTCAGGGCGCCCGCCAGGTTTCCGGCGATCCGGTCCTTGGCCGCATGGGCGGCCTCCTGCGTCATCTCCAGCAAGGTCACGGGCAGACCTGCCAACAAGGCGGCGGTGGCGATCCCCGCGCCCATCGTGCCGCCGCCGATGACCCCGATCTGATGCACCGGACGCGGCTCGACACCCTTCAGTTCGGGCAGCTTGCCCACGGCGCGTTCGGCGAAGAAGGCGTGAATCAGACCCTTGCGCTGATCCGATTCCATCAACTGCATGAACAGTTCCCGCTCGCGCGCCATGCCCTCGGCAAAGCTGGGCGCCTCGCAGGCGGCTTGCACGGCACGCACGGCAACGGCGGGGGACAGTTGGCCGCGGCCCTTCTTCAGAACGGCCTCGTAGACCCCATCGAAATCGACGGGGTCCGGCGCGGGCATCTCTCCGACCGCGCGGCGGGGCGCGCCCGCGTCAAGCAGCTCTTGCGCATAGGCCAGCCCGATCTCGCGCGGGTCGCCATCCTGCACCTTGTCGATCACGCCTAGCTTCAGCGCCTCGTCGGCGCGGACATGGCGGCCGGTTGTAATCATGTCGAGCGCAGCCTCGACCCCGGCCACGCGCGGCAGACGCTGGGTTCCCCCGGCACCGGGCAGGATGCCCAGATTGACCTCGGGCAGGCCGACCTTGGCCGAGGGAACCGCGATGCGGTAGTGGCTGGACAGCGCAACCTCGAGCCCGCCGCCCAGCGCCGTGCCATGCAACGCCGAAACCACCAGCAGGGGCGAGGCCTCGATCCGGTCGCACAGGCCCGGCAGCCACGGTTCCTGCGGGGGTTTGCCGAACTCGCGGATATCGGCCCCCGCGAAATAGGTCCGACCCTTGCCGTAGATTAGCACCGCCTTTGCGCCCTCGGCCTCGGCCCGTTCGATCCCGGCCAGCAGGCCCCGGCGCACATCCACGCCCAGCGCATTGACCGGCGGGTTGTTCGCCGCCAGCACCGCGATATCGCCAATCCGTTCGTATTCCACCGCCTCGGACATCAGACTTGGTCTCCTCTTGCCAACCCCAGCTTGTTCCGCACTGCGGAACAATATTCCGCAACAGATTGAACCCGTCCGCGCGCGGGTTCAACCCCTTATACCCGACTGCGCCGCCGGGCCGCATTTCTTGCCGGCGAGCGGGCCCCAAACAACTTGTGAACCGGATCGCGGAAAACCGTGTTAGGCTTTGCCCACCCAGCCAATAAATTCGGCCGGGAGCGAAAACAGATTGCAGAACAGGGAGTTTTGAAATGTGTGACGTTTGCGTAATGAACGCGGTGAAAGACCGGATGCTGTCGCGTCGATCCTTTTTCAAGGCTGGCGCGGCGATGGCGGCCGGCACGACGCTTGGAACGGTGGCAGCCCCACCGGCGCTGGCCGCAGGCCATGGAGAGGTGCTGGACATGACCCATGTCTACGACGCCGATTTCCCCACCTATTTTGGCCAGCCAGGGATCGAAGCGACCCAGGCCTTCAATTTCAAGGAGCATGGCTTCAACCTGTTCAACCTTGCCGTCAACGAACACACCGGCACGCATGTCGATGCCCCGCTGCATTTCTCGGCGGATGGGCAGTCGGTGGACGAAATCCCGGTGTCGAATCTCGTCTGTCCTCTGTGCGTGGTGGACATTGCCGCCCGCGCGGCCGAGGACCCGGATGCGCAGGTGACCCCCGATGATCTGAAGGCGTGGATCGCTGCAAATGGCGACATCCCCGATGGCGCCTGCGTCGCCATGCATTCGGGATGGGCCGCCAAAACCGCCACGCCCGAATTCCGCAACGCCGACGGCGACGGCAAGATGCATTTCCCCGGCTTCCACGTCGAAGCAGCGCAGATGCTGATCGAAGGAACCGGCGCGGTTGCGCTGGCCGTTGACACCCTTTCGCTGGACCACGGGCCATCGGCCGATTTCGTGACGCATTACGCGTGGCTGCCCACCAACCGCTACGGCATCGAGAACCTGGCCAATCTCGACAAGGTGCCCGCCAGCGGAGCGACGCTGGTGGTCGGCGCGCCGGCCCATCGTGGCGGGTCGGGCGGCCCGGCGCGCATCTTTGCGATGGTCTGAGCATGGCAACGGTTCGCCTGTTGACGGACGAAGAGGTCAGCGCCGAGGCGCTGGCCGTCTTCGATGACATCCGCGCCACCCGCAACACCGATTACATCAACAATTTCTGGCGCGCTCTGGCCCATGACCCGGCACTGCTGAAAGCAACGTGGGAGCGGCTCAAGACCGTCATGGCCCCCGGCGCGCTGGACCCGCTTGTGAAAGAGATGCTTTATGTGGCGGTCTCGGTCGCCAACAATTGCGAATACTGCGTGCACTCTCATTCGGCCGCGGCCCGCTCCAAGGGCATGACCGATCAGATGCAGGCCGAACTGCTGGCGGTGATCGCGATGGCCAGCCAGACCAACGCCCTGGCCACCGCCTTGCAGGTGCCGGTAGACGACCAGTTCAAGGCCTGAGGCTGCGCCTGTCGGGCCAGACTTGCACCAGATGCACAGCGGCTATTCCCTCAAGTGCCTAGCCGCACTGCAGCACCAGGTCTAAATCTCCTTGGTCACATACAGACCAGAGAGGCTCCGCTCATGGCACAGACAAGCACGCACCGCACGGCAATCCTGAACCTGTTCTCGGCCGTCGCCGATGTGTTCAGCGGCATCTATGATGCTTTGATCCGCATGGGCGAAGCAAATGCCAAGGTCATCAAGATCAAGCAACTCAGCGAGTTGACCGACGAAGAACTGGCTGCGCGCGGCCTCAAGCGCGAAGACATCGTTCGCCTGGTGATGGCGGGCGTCTACTAAGACACGCCCGCACTCTGCACTTCGGCCACGGCCTGCGCGGCCTTGGCATAGGCGGCTTCGCACAGGACAAAATCCGCTTCGGTCAGCGCCAGGGACGGATAGGTCTTGCCTGGAGACTTGAACATCCCGTTCTGCATCAGAACCGCATTGAACCGGGTTGCCCCGGCCGTGTCCGCGCGGACCACATCGCGATAATCCCGCACCTTTCCTTTCGTGAACACGATTTCGAACAGGGTCGGATCGCCGATGACGCGATGCGCGACCCCCTGCTTGGTCAGCGCGGCCGAGGCCATGTCCATCAGACGCTGACCATTGGCGCGCAGCCGGTCGTACTGACCGGGACGGTGCAGCACCTCCATCGTCTTGAGCCCGGCCACCGCGGCCACCGGATTGCCCGACAGGGTCCCCAACTGCATCAGCCATTTCTCCGCCCCAACGGCGGATTTGTCAAAATGGGCCATGATCTCGGCCCGCCCGGCGATTGCCGCCAGGGGAAAGCCGCCGCCGATGATCTTGCCCAGCGTGGCGATGTCGGGGGTCACGCCATACAGCTCCTGCGCGCCGCCATAGGCGAAACGAAACCCGGTCACCACCTCGTCGAAGATCAGCACGATGCCGTACCTGTCGGCCTCGTCCCGCAGAAGCTGCAAGAAGCCGGGTTCGGGCGGGATGATGCGTTGCAAGGGCTCGACGATGATGCCCGCGACCTGGTTGCCGTGCTCGGCCAGCAGCGAGCGGATGTAGTCCGGGTCGTTGAACGGCGCGATCAGCATTTCGGCCTGAACGCTGGCCGGTATGCCCGCGCTGTCGGGAACCGCCTGCGGGAAATTCACCATCCGTGACGGGGCCAGGCTCATCTGCGCCTCGGCGCTCATGCCGTGATAACCGCCTTCGAACTTCACGATCTTGTCGCGGCCGGTAAAGGCGCGGGCCAGCCGGATCGCGTACATGTCAGCCTCACCGCCGGACGAGACATAGCGGATCTGATCGGCGCAGGGCACGGCGGCGCAGATTTCCTCGGCCAGTTCGACTGCGCGCGCGTTGTTGGCGAAGAACGTCATGCCCTTGGGCATCTGTTCGGCGACAGCCTCCAACACCTCGGGGTGGCCGTGGCCCAGCAGCATCGGCCCCGAGCCGATCAGCAGGTCGACATATTCCATCCCGTCTTCGTCCCAGACGCGGCTGCCCCGGCCCTCGCGGATGAAGACCGACGGGTCGAAATTGCCAAAGCCGCTGCCGGGCAGAACCGTGCGGGCGCGTTGGCCCCAATCGGATTGGCTGAGATGTCGCGGCATGGTCGCCTCCCTAATCCAGTATCACGTCCGGCGCGCCCAGGAATTCGCGGTCTGGCGCGATGCCCAGGCCGATCCCGTCGGGCGGCGCGATCCGGCCGCCCTTGCGGGTCGGGCCATCCGGCGCCAGCCGCGGCGCGACATAGCCCGACAGGTCGCACACGTTCATCAGGCGCGCCGGTTCAGTTGCTGCGCCCAGATGCAACAGGGCGGCGGTGGTGATGTCAGATCCCCAGGTGTCTTCGACGCACATCTTCGCCCCCAGATGCAGGCACAAATCACGCGCACGGCGCGCAGCCGACAGCCCACCGAATTTCGACAGCTTCACCGCGACCGCGTCCATGCAGCCCAGCGCATGCGCAGCCATCAGGCTGGCGGTGTCGTGTGCGCCTTCGTCCAGCTTCATTGGCAGGCCGGTGGCGGCGCGCACGCGGGCGCAATCCTCGATCGTGGCACAGGGTTGTTCCAGCATGACATCCAAATCCGCGACCGCCCGCCCCACCCGGCTGGCGTCCAACGACGTGGCGCCGCAGTTCCAGTCACCATAGACCAGCGGCCCGTCGCCCACCGCCTCGCGCACCAGACGCAGGCGTTCGACATCGGCCTGCCAATCGGCATCCGCGCCCAGCTTGACCTGGAACTGGGTGATGCCCTGCGCCTGCGCCTCGCGGGCGATGCGGGCCATCTCGGCCGGGGCGATACAGGTGATCGAGTGATAGAGCGGCATCGTCTGCGCCTGCCGCCCCCCCAGCAGCGCGTGCAGGGGCAGCCCTGCCACCTGCCCCGTCAGATCCCACAGCGCGATGTCGATCGCCGATTTGGCATAGACATGCCCCGGCAGGTGCCGGTCCAGCCGCGCCATCAACGCCTCGGGTCCGATCGGGTCGGCGCCCAGCAGAACCGCGGCCATGTCCTGCACCGCTGGGGCCACACCGCGCGCATAGGCGGGCAGGTAATGCGGAATCGGGCAGACCTCGCCCCAGCCGGTCAGATCGTCATCGGTGTCCAGCGCCAGAACCACCGTTTCAACCGTGTCGCAGGCCTTGCCGTCAGCCATGTAATAGGCCTGATGGCTGGTCAGCGGCACATGCCAGAGCGAAATGCGGGTGATGCGGGTCATTGGTACACGGCCTTTGGTTCCCCCAGTGCATCTTCATCCGGGGCTACGCCGAGGCCGGGGGCCTGGGGCAGTGCAAGATGGCCCTGACGGTTGCGCGGGCCGCGCCCGCCCGCGAGGTCCAGCGTCAGCATGTCCTGACAGGCCCAGACGCCCAAGCGGTTGTGGTCGGGGATGGTGGCGGCCAGATGCAGCGCCTCGGTATCGGCCAGAACCGAGCCGCCGGTGGCCATCACATACATGTCGATGCCATGCGCCAGCGCGATGTCCCGCATCCGCGAAGCCTTGGTCAGGCCGCCGACACGGTTGAGCTTGATCCCAAAGACCTCGGCCAGCCCGTCGCGGGCAATGCGTGTGGCGTCCTGCAGGGTGACCAGGCTTTCATCCACGCTGACCGGGGCGGAATGCAAGGCCCGGATGGCGGCGATGTCGTCCAGCGTCTCGCCGGGTTGTTCGAACATCACGCCCAGATCCTCGGTGGCCTTCATCACCCGCAACGCCTGCTGCCGTGTCCAGGCGCGGTTGACGTCATAGAGGATGCGCTCACCCGCCGGGCGGTGCGCCTCGACATCGCGGATGCGTTCTATGTCACGCTCCACGTCGCCGCCCACTTTGACCGAATGCACCCAATA
The DNA here is from genome assembly GCF_056539245.1 of Ruegeria sp. BC2. Taxonomy (NCBI): domain Bacteria; kingdom Pseudomonadati; phylum Pseudomonadota; class Alphaproteobacteria; order Rhodobacterales; family Roseobacteraceae; genus Ruegeria; species Ruegeria sp. BC2. The sequence continues at coordinate 121,430 of NZ_JBQFUQ010000001.1, read as the reverse complement.
GCCGCGGCCGCGATAGCGATCCATCACCGCGCGGGTTTCCTCGACGGTCTTGGCCCCGACCGAGGAGGCTATCGGCGCGGGGCTGCGCGACCCGCCGCCCATCAGATCGGCAATCGGCAACCCCGCCGCCTGTCCAGCAATGTCCCAGCAGGCCATGTCGATCGGCGATTTGGCATATAGATGCCCGGGCAGCGCGTGGTCCATCGCCCGCTCGACCTCCAGAACCCGACGCGGGTCCAGCCCCAGGACGAAGGGCGCCATGGTCTCGATACCCGCCCGGATGCCCGGCCCATGCGCGGGCACATAGGTGTGGCCCCACGGCGTGCCCTCGCCCCAGCCGGTCAACCCGGCATCGGTTTCGATCTTGACGAAGGTGGCATCCAGTACCTCGAATTTCAGACGTCCGCCGGACAGCCAATAGGGGTGTTCAAGCGGCAGATCGGCGTGAAAGACCGAGATGCGGGTGATCTTCATGCGGCGTCCATCCTGGGCAGGTCGTTCAACCCCTCGCCCCGCCACAGCACGAACGTGAGGATCGGTTGATCCCCCGTGGACATGGCGTGGCTTTGCCAACTTGTGTGCAACCGTGTGCCCTCAGCGCCCACAAAGTCCCGATCTCCGTCAACCTTGAAGACCGCACCGCCCGCCAGCGTCAGGTAAAGCTCCTCGGCCTGATGGCTGTGCCAGTCATAGTCCAGCCCGGCGCCCCAATAGGCGACATAGCCCCGCAGCTGGGTCGAATGGAAATGACCGGTTGGCCCGAACAGCTCGAAGTACCCGTACCGATTGCGGAAATCGGCACCGACCTCTGCCTCGGTATAGGTGCGTTTCCAGTGGGCAAGATGCGCCGCCGACCGGACCGCCTGAACCAACCCCGTTGTCCGGGGTGATCCTGGTTGATCCAGCGCCTGCACCAGTGGTGTGGCGGGGATCGCTCGCGGTTGCAAACCGGTTGCGGTCAGGTCGGTGGGCCAGTTTCCGAATTCGGACAGCGCAGGCAGGGTCTGATGCAGGTGCCGCGCGGCTTCTAGAACGTTTTCCAGGGTCATGGGATCACCACGATGTTGCCGGTATGATGCTTGTCGATGAAGGCCTGCTGGGCCTCTCGCAACTCAGTCAACGGGTAAGTGGCGGCCAACGCTGGCTTGATTTGCCCATTTTCTATGTATTTCACGACATCAAAGAAATTCTGCGGCGTGTTCACGGTTGACCCGGTGAAGGTCAGATCGCGCAGATAGAAGGTGCGCAGGTCGAATTGCACGATCGGACCGGCAATCGCGCCCGAACAGGTATAGCGCCCGCCACGCTCCAGCATGTCGATCAGTTTGGGCCACATCTCTCCGCCCACGACGTCGGCGACGACGGTGATCTTTTCGCCTTTCAGCTCGGCCCGCAGGTTCCTGGGGTTGCGCGGCAGGATGCGATCCGGGCCCAGTTCGGCGACCTCGGGGTGTTTGGCCGCGCTGGCCATGGCGATCACGCGGGCGCCGCGCAGCTTGGACAGCTGGATCAGCGCCCCGCCCACACCGCCCGAGGCGCCGGGGATCAGAACCGTGTCGCCCTCGCCGACCTGCGCCCTGTCCAACATGCCCTCGGCCGTCACGTACGAGCAACTGAAGGTCGCCAGTTCGGCATCGCTCAGGTCGGAGTCGATCGCCGCCACGCCGCGGATGTCGGCCTTGGTGTATTCGGCAAAGCCGCCGTCACATTCCGAGCCGAAGTACCCGGCCTTGTCGCGGTTCATCGGCTCGGACCAGTCGCGCAGCCAGCCCGCCACGATCACCCGCCGACCGATGATCGCAGGATCGGCCCCCTCGCCCACGGCCACGACCGTTCCGACCGCGTCCGCGCCCTGAATGCGCGGGAAGGTCAGGGGCGCACCGCCCCAGGTACTGTCGTCGTCATCCACCTTGGAATAGGCGCCGCCGGTGGTTGCCTCGTCCACCGCCTTGGAATACCAGCCGGTGCGCGTGTTCACGTCCGTGTTGTTCAGCCCGCAGGCACCCACCTTGATCAACACCTCCATCGGGCCGGGTGTGGGCGTGGGCCAATCTTCATGCCATTCGTATTTGTCCAGATCGCCATGCCCGGTCAGGACCATGGCCTTCATGGTCTTCGGGATCATTCCGCTGCCTCCATCGCGATGCCGGTGCGGGGTCGGAGGCTTTGCGGGTCATAGGCGGGTGCGCCCAGGATCCGCCCGCGACGCGGCACGCCCGCAATCACCACCTGCACGTCGGTTCCCGGCACATTGGCCTGCGGTTTGACATAGGCAAAGGCAAGGATCTTGCCGACCGTGTGCCCGTAGGCCACCGAGGCGGTGGAACCCACGACCTTGCCGTTTAGCAGGACCGCCTCGCCGCCATGCCCATCGTTCTGGCCATCCGGTTCGATCTCCAGATAGGCGCAGACCCAGCGCAGATCGGGATCCAGGGTCTGGTCCTTGCCCAGGTAGTCCTTGTCGGTGCGGGCAAAGCGCAGCACGTCGGCTTCGGCCAGGGTGACCTCGTTGGTCAACTCGCCCGCGCCCTTGAAGGCCTTCTCCATCCGCAGCGCGTACATCGCGAACGACCCGTAATCGGCGATGCCATGCGGCGCGCCCGCGGACCAGAGCGCATCGTAAACGGCCAAGGCGCTGTCACGCGGCATGTGCAGTTCCCATCCCAATTCACCGGCATAGGACATGCGGAAAGCCCAGAGCTGGTGACCCGCCACGTCGATTTCCTGCGCGGTCAGCCATTTGAAACCGGTATTGCTCAGGTCGGCATCGGTGCAGGCGGCCAGAACCTCGCGCGACCGGGGGCCATTGAGGCTGAGCGCGGCCCAGTCGTCGGATCGCAGGATGATATCGACGTTTTCTTCGTCGCGATGCTGGGTCAGGTGGTCCAGCAGGCGCTGCTCGAAGAAGGCAGCACAGACGAGGTAGTACCGGTCCTCGGCCAGTTTGACGACCGTGGTCTCCAGCTCGATCCGACCACGGCGGTTCAGCATGTGGGTCAGCGCGATGCCGCCCACCTTTTGCGGCAGGCGGTTGGCAACCAGCCGGTCCAGCAGGGCCCGGGCATCCGGGCCGCTGATTTCGACCTTGGTGAAGGCCGAGATGTCCATGATGCCGACCGCCTCGCGCACGGCCCTGCATTCGGTGGCGACCATGTCATGCACCACATTGCGGCGGAAGGAATAATGGTCACGCTGTTCAACGCCATCCTTTGCGAACCAGCGGGGGCGTTCATGGCCATAGACTTCTTCGAACACCGCCCCCTTGGCTTTCAGCCGGTCATACAGGGGGGACGGCTTGATCGGCCGCCCGGCAAGACGGTTGAAATGCGGAAACGGAATTTCGTGGCGTAGCTTGTAATCCTCATGCGCCTTGGTGACCTGCCAGTCTTTGGTGGCATAGGCCCCGAACCGGCGCGGATCATAGTCGCGCATCGAAATGTCGGCCGCCCCATGCACCATCCACCGCGCCAGTTCGCGCGTCAGACCCGGACCCCAGCCGATGCCGATCTGCGTGCCGCAGCAGCACCAATAGTTTCGCACGCCCGGCGCCGGGCCGATCAGCGGATTGCCGTCGGGCGGGTGCGAGATCGCCCCGTGAACCTCGCGCTGGATGCCCAGATCGGCGAAAATCGGCATCCGGTTCAGGCTTTCTTCCAGCCACGGCATGACCCGGTCGTAATCGGCGTCGAACAACCAGTTTTCATAATCCCACGGGCAATGGTCATGCCAGACCGAGTTCGAATTCTCCTTTTCGTAGATCCCGATCAGCCCGCGCTTCTGCTCCATGCGGATATAGCCCGAGACCTTGCGGTCATCGCGGATCACAGGCAACTCGTGATCGAGGTCCTGGAACTGTGGCACCGGTTCGGTCACGAAATAGTGGTGGGTCATCGAGGTCATCGGCAGTTGTAGGCCAGACCATTCGCCCATCTGCCGGGCATAGGCGCCGCCCGCATTCACCACGTGTTCGCAGCGGATCGTGCCCCGTTCGGTCTCGACCACCCATTCGCCATTGGCCGCCTGGGTGATGTTGGTGGCCCTGCAGCGGCGGATGATCCGCGCGCCCAGCTGACGCGCCCCCGCCGCCATGGCCATGGTCACGTTCGTCGGGTCCACATGCCCGTCATCCGGCGTATGCAGCGCGCCCAGAACCCCGTCGAGGTTGTAGAACGGGTGCAGTTCGGCCACGCGGTCGGGGCCGACCAGTTCGATGTTGAAGCCCAGCGACCGGCCCACCGACAGGGTGTGGCGCAGCCAGTCCATCTCGTCTTCGGTATAGGCCAGCCGGAACGAGCCGCATCCATGCCATGTCACCGCCTGCCCGGTCTCGGCCTCGAGCGCACCGGAATAGAGCCTGATGTTGTAGTCCACGCATTTGCCCAGACCAAAGGAACTGGTCGAGTGGGTGATCTGCCCGGCCGCGTGCCAGGTGCTGCCGCTGGTCAGCTCGGCCTTTTCCAGCAAAACGACATCCGTCCAACCCTCGTGCGCCAGATGATAGGCCAGACCCACGCCCATGACACCTCCGCCCACGATCACTACGCGGGCCTGTGACGGCAGTTCCTTCCCGGACATGATTTTTCCTCTCACCGAGTCGCATTTCTTCTCGACAGGCTAAGGCCACATTTGTACCATCGTCAATCATGAATGACACAAATGTATCAAACACCGTTCTTGACCGGCTGACCCGTGAATGGGACGCCCTGACGCCCGAGGCGCAGAAGGCCGCCCGCTATGTGCTGGAGAACCCGGCGGATGTGGGCGTTTCGACCGTGCGCGAGATCGCCGAGGCCGCGAACGTGAAACCCAACACCTTCGTCCGCATGGCGCGGCAGGTGGGGTTTGAGGGGTACGAGGATTTTCGCGCGCCGTTCCGCGACGCCATCCGCCGAGGCACCGTGTCGTTCCCCGACCGCGCCCGCTGGCTGCAGGAGATCGGCAAATCTGGCGAGCTGGGCGGCCTCTATGCCGACATGGTCGGGGCCGCTATCCGAAACATCGAAGAAACCTTCGCCGGGATCGACGCCACCCGGTTGCAGGCCGCGGCCGAGGCGATCTGGACATCGCGGCAGGTGTTTACGCTGGGCGTCGGCGTCAACAACGCGAACGCGCGCAACTTTACCTATCTGGCCTCGACCGGGATGAAGCAGTTCCACGCCATCCCCCGCCCCGGCTCGACCCCGGTGGACGATCTGGCCTGGGCCGGCGAACAGGACGTGCTGATCGCGATGACCTGTCACCCCTACCGGACCGAGGTGATCGAGGCGGTGAAGCTGGCCCGCGAACAGGGCATGACCGTGGTCGGCATCTCCGACAGCCCCGCCAGCCCAGTCATCCTGAACGCGCAACACGGGTTTGTCGTCGCCGCCGACACGCCCCAGTTCTTTCCGTCATCGGTTTCGACCATCGCGCTGCTTGAGACGCTTCTGTCTTTCGTGGTCGCCCTGTCCAGCGATGAAATCGTCGAGCGTGTGGAGCGGTTTCACCGCCGCCGGCACCAACTTGGCCTCTATGCGGAGGAACCAGAATGACCGCACCGCTGACCCGATCGCTGGAGGCCCGCTATTACACCGACCCGGCAATATTCGAGCAGGAGAAGCAGGGACTTCTGGCCCGCACCTGGCAATTTGCCGGCCATGTGGCGCAGGTGCGCGAGCCGGGCGACTACTTCGCCTTTGAAATCGCAGGCCAGAACCTGTTCTGCATCCGCGGGCGCGATGGTGAAATCCGCACCTTCTACAACGTCTGCCAGCACCGCGCGCATGAGGTGGTGACCGGAGCCGGCAACACCCGCGTCGTCGTCTGCCCCTATCACGCATGGACTTACGAACTCACCGGGCACCTGCGCGCCGGGCCGAACATCAAATCGGTTCCGGGCTTCGACCGCAGCGCGATCTGTCTGACCCCGGTGCGGACCGAGCTGTTCAACGGCTTCATTTTCGTCAACCTCGACGATGACGCCGCCCCGATGGACGACTGGTACCCCGGCGTGCGCGCGGAAATCCGCGCCTTTGTCCCGCAGATCGACGATCTTGAGCCGCTGGAATGGGTCGAGATTCCCGAAAACTGCAACTGGAAGGTCAGTATCGAGAACTACTCGGAATGCTATCACTGCCCGACCAATCACCCGACCTTTGCCACCGGCGTGGTCAAACCCGAGACCTATGACATTCAACCCGATGCAGGCGGCGGATACGTTCTGCGCCATACGACCGAGTGTCAGAGCCTCGACAAGATGACCTATCCCATCGACCTGTCTGTGCCCCATGCGGGTGACTATCAGTCGTGGTTTCTGTGGCCGATGTTCTCGTTCCAGTGCTATCCCGGCAATGTGCTGAACACCTATCACTGGCGCGCGCAGGATGCCGATCACTGCACCGTCTGGCGCGGCTGGTACACCGAGGGCGGATCCGAAAGCGCGGTGATCCGCCAACTGGCGGTGCAGGACCGGGAAACCACGGTCGAAGAAGACATCCGGCTGGTTGAAAGCGTGCATCGCGGCCTGAAATCGCGCGGCTATCGCCCCGGCCCGCTGGTGCTGGACCCGGCTTGCGGCGTAATGTCGGAACATTCGATCGCCCGCTTGCAGCAATGGATGCGCGAGGCGGTGGATACAGATGCAAGCGGAGTAAACGATGGCCGACATCTTTGACGAAGACCTGTTCCTGAAGGGACTGGCGCAGCGCAAGGCGACGCTGGGCGACGAATACGTGGAAAAGAACCTGGCCGCGGCGGATGATTTCACCCGCCCATTTCAGGAGGCCATGACCGCCTGGTGCTGGGGCTTCGGTTGGGGGGACGAGGTGATCAACCCCAAGACCCGCTCGATGATGAACCTGTCGATGATCGGCGCCCTGGGCAAGATGCACGAGTGGGAGACCCACTGTCGCGGAGCCCTGAACAACGGCGTCAGCAAGGAGGAGATTCGGGCGATCATCCATGTCGTCGGCATCTATTGCGGCGTCCCGCAGGCGCTGGAGTGCTTTCGCGTGGCGCGCAAGGTTCTGACCGAAGCCGGTCAGCTTTAGTCGGTTCCTGCCCCGAAGATCGAGATCGCCCGCCCCCGTGCGGGTTTTCTCATGTCGGCACAAATACGTTACCGAATTTCGATTTGGTGCACGATTGCGTTACATTTTCCTTGCCGCGAATCGCTTCCGGGCGTATTACCCGACCAAGCGGTCACTTATTGACCCGGACGCAAGACACGAGGTTCCGACGCATGGACGCTTTCATCTGCGACGCACAGCGCACCCCGATCGGACGCTATGGCGGGGCCCTGTCCCAGGTTCGCACCGACGATCTGGCCGCGATCCCGCTGGCTGCGCTGAAAGAGCGGAACCCGCAGGTGGACTGGGCCAGCCTGGATGACGTGATCATGGGCGATGCCAACCAGGCCGGCGAAAGCAACCGGAACGTGGCGCGCATGGCCGCCCTGCTGGCCGGTTTCCCGGTTCAAGTGCCCGGCACCACGATCAACCGCCTGTGCGCCAGCGGCATGGATGCGGTCGGCATGGCCGCGCGGGCCATCAAGGCGGGCGATTATGACATGGCGATCGCCGGTGGCGTCGAAAGCATGTCGCGCGCGCCCTTCGTGATGCCCAAGGCCACCAGCGCCTTTTCCCGCGCCAACGCTGTCTATGACACCACGATCGGCTGGCGTTTCGTGAACCCGAAGATGCAGCAGATGTACGGCACGGATTCAATGCCGCAGACCGCCGACAACGTGGCCGAGGACTATGACATCAGCCGCGCTGATCAGGATGCCTTTGCCGCGCGCAGCCAAGCCCGCTGGGCGGCGGCGCATCAGGCCGGCGTTTTTGCCGAGGAAATCACTCCCGTCACCATCCCCCAGCGCAAAGGCGACCCGCTGTTGGTGGACACCGACGAACATCCCCGCCCCGGCACCACGGCCGAAAAGCTGGCGGGCTTGAAGGGCGTCAACGGGCCGCACAAGACGGTGACGGCGGGCAATGCCTCGGGCGTCAATGACGGCGCCGCGGCCATTCTGCTGGCCAACGAGGCCGCCGCGCAGAAGAACGGTCTGACTCCGATGGCCCGTGTCGTGGGCATGGCGGTTGCCGGGGTCGAACCCCGTGTCATGGGGATCGGCCCGGTCCCGGCCACCCGCAAGGTGCTGGCCCGCACGGGGCTGAGCATCGAGCAGATGGATGTGATAGAATTGAACGAGGCCTTCGCCGCCCAGGGTCTGGCCACCCTGCGTGAACTTGGCGTGGCTGATGACGCACCCCATGTGAATCCTAATGGCGGCGCCATCGCCATCGGCCATCCGCTGGGCATGTCCGGCGCGCGGCTGGTCATGACGGCGGCCTATCAGCTGCGCCGCACCGGCGGGCGATATGCCTTGTGCACCATGTGCGTGGGCGTGGGCCAGGGCGCCGCGCTAATTCTCGAACGCGTGTAAGGGAGGAGACCCGACATGTACGCTCAGATGATCATGACGGCAGGAACAGGCGTCAAATCCCGCGAGGAAATGACCGAGCAGGAACGCGCCTTTCAGGACAAGATCGACGCCGACATCAAGATCGAGCCCAAGGACTGGATGCCCGACGACTATCGCGCGACGCTGATCCGCCAGATCGGGCAGCACGCCCATTCCGAGATCGTCGGCCAGCTGCCCGAAGGCAACTGGATCACGCGCGCGCCCACGCTGGAACGCAAGGCGATCCTTCTGGCCAAGGTGCAGGACGAGGCCGGGCATGGCCTGTACCTGTACTGCGCCGCCGAAACCTTGGGCGTCAGCCGCGACGAACTGACCGAGATGCTGCTGGACGGGCGGATGAAATACAGCTCGATCTTCAACTATCCAACGCTGAACTGGGCCGATATCGGCGCGGTGGGCTGGCTGGTCGACGGCGCGGCGATCATGAACCAGGTGCCGCTGCAGCGCACCTCGTACGGGCCGTATTCGCGCGCGATGATCCGCATCTGCAAGGAAGAAAGCTTTCACCAGCGCCAGGGCTATGACGCGATCCGCAAGATGGCCGAGGGCACGCCCGAACAGCGCAAGATGGCGCAGGACGCGCTGAACCGGTTCTGGTACCCGTCGCTGATGATGTTCGGCCCGTCCGACAAGGACTCGGTACATTCGGCGCAGTCGATGGCGTGGAAGATCAAGATCAACACCAATGACGAGCTGCGCCAGAAATTCGTGGATCAGACCGTGCCGCAGGCCGAGTATCTGGGCCTGACCATCCCCGACCCGGACCTGAAGTGGAACGAAGAGCGCGGGCATTACGATTTCACCCAACCCGACTGGTCGGAATTCTTCGACGTGATCAAAGGCAACGGCCCCTGCAACACCGACCGCCTGGCCGCCCGCAACAAGGCCTGGGACGACGGCAAATGGGTGCGTGACGGTCTGCTGGAACATGCCCGCAAGAAACGCGCCCGCAAGGTCGCAGCCGAATAACCTGCCCGATAGGAGGACACCTGATGAAAAACGAATGGCCCCTGTGGGAAATCTTCATTCGCGGCCAGCACGGCATGAGCCATCGCCATGTCGGCTCGCTGCACGCGCCCGACGCCGAAATGGCGATCAAGAACGCCCGCGACGTCTATACCCGCCGCAACGAGGGCGTCTCGATCTGGGTGGTCGAGGCCAACAACATCACCGCCAGTTCGCCCAGCGACAAGGGCCCGCTGTACGAACCCAGCGAAAGCAAGGTCTATCGCCATCCGACCTTTTTCGACATCCCCGAAGAAGTGGGGGCGATGTGATGACCCGCGACGAGGCATTCCTGCAATTCCTGCTGCGGATGGGCGACAACACGTTGATCCTGGGCCATCGCGTCAGCGAATGGTGCGGCCACGCGCCGGTGCTGGAGGAGGACATCGCCCTGGCCAACACCGCGCTGGACCTGATCGGCCAGACGCAGATGTGGCTGGGCCTAGCCGGAGAGGTCCAGGGCGAAGGCAAGTCTGCCGATGATCTGGCCTTTCTGCGCGACGCTTGGGATTTCCGCAACGTGCTGCTGGTCGAGGTGCCCAACGGCGATTTCGGCCGCACCCTGATGCGCCAGTTCCTGTTTGATGCCTGGCACTCGATCATGCTGGGCCGGTTGCTGAAGTCGTCTGACGACCGGGTCGCGGCGATTGCCGAGAAGGCCAGCAAAGAGGTCGCCTATCACCTGGAACGGTCCAGCGACACGGTGGTCGGGCTGGGCGACGGCACCGAGGAAAGCCACAGACGCATGCAGGAGGCGCTGGATTACCTCTGGCCCTATGTGGGCGAGTTGTTCGCCAGCGACGAGGTCGATGCCGAGATGGCCGCCGCGGGCATCGCCCCCGATCCGGCCAGCCTGCGCGAGGAATACGACGCGCTGGTTCGGCGCGTGCTGACCGAAGCCACCCTGACCATTCCCGACAGCCGCTTTGCCCACAAGGGCGGCCGCGACGGGCGCATGCATACCGAACATTTGGGTCATCTGCTGACCCAGATGCAATGGCTGCAGCGGGCCTATCCGGGCGCAACCTGGTAAAGCCCGATGAACCGCGCCACCGTAGAGCAGGTCTGGGAATGGCTCGACGCCGTGCCCGACCCCGAGATCCCCGTGATCTCGGTCGTCGATCTGGGCATCGTGCGCGATGTGACATGGGAGGGCGACACGCTGAAGGTTGCCGTGACGCCCACCTACTCGGGCTGTCCGGCGACCTCGATCATCGCGATGGACATCGAAACCGCCCTGCGCGACCACGGCATCGACAAGATCAAGCTGGAGACCCGCATCTCTCCGGCCTGGACGACCGATTGGCTCAGCGACAAGGGCCGCGCGAAGCTGAAGGACTATGGCATCGCACCGCCCCAGCCCGCAGGCGGACCCGACCGCTGCCCGCATTGCGGCAGCACGGCAGTGGAAAAGGTCAGCCAGTTCGGCTCGACCCCGTGCAAGGCGCATTGGCGCTGCACCGACTGCCTGGAACCTTTCGACTATTTCAAGTGCATCTGAGGAGGACCGGATGGCACGTTTTCACGATCTGGAAGTCACCGACATCCACAAGACCATCCGCGACGCGGTCGTGGTCACGCTGAAGCCGGTGAACGGCGCGGCCGAGGAATTCGACTTTGTCCAGGGCCAGTACCTGACCTTCCGCCGCGAATTTGACGGGGAAGAGCTGCGCCGATCCTACTCGATCTGCGCGGGCAAGGATGACGGCGTTCTGCAGGTGGGCATCAAACGGGTCGAGGGCGGCGCCTTTTCGACCTGGGCCAACACCGAGTTGAAAGTGGGCGACAGGCTGCAGGCGATGCCGCCGATGGGAGCCTTCCACACGCCGCTGGACCCGTCCGCGCACCGGCAGTACCTGGGCTTTGCCGGCGGGTCGGGCATCACGCCTGTGCTGTCGATCCTCAAGACCACGCTGGCACGCGAGCCGAATGCGCGCTTCACGCTGGTCTATGCCAACAAGGGCGTGAACACGATCATGTTCCGCGAAGAGCTGGAAGACCTGAAGAACCAGTACATGGGCCGCCTGAACGTGATCCATATCCTGGAAACCGACGCGCAGGAGATCGATCTGTTCACCGGGCTGGTGACCAAGGAAAAATGCGCCGAACTGTTCCAGCATTGGATCGACGTCGAAAACACCGACACCGCCTTCATCTGCGGCCCCGAGCCAATGATGCTGGGCATTGCCGAAGCGTTGCGCGAACATGGGCTGGACGACAGCCAGATCAAGTTCGAGCTGTTCGCCAGCGCCCAACCGGGCCGCGCCAAACGCAAGCAGGACGATGCCGCCAGCGCCGCGCAGGCCAACCAGACCCAGGCGCGGGTCACGCTGGACGGCGCCACCCAGACCATCACCATGCCCAAGGACCAGACCATTCTGGATGCGGCGCTGGAAAACGCGATGGACGCTCCCTTTGCCTGCAAGGCCGGGGTCTGTTCGACCTGCCGCTGCAAGGTGATCGAAGGCGAGGTCGAGATGGTCGCCAACCACGCACTCGAGGATTACGAGGTCGAAAAAGGCTATGTGCTCAGCTGCCAAGCCTACCCGCTGACCGACAATGTCGTCGTCGATTACGACCAGTAAAGGGAGAGGGACCATGGCCGAAGAAATGAGCATCGAAAGCTACCTGGCCGCAGGCGGCGTTCTGACCAACCCGACCAACGTGCCACCCCGATACCGGGCCGAGCTGATGAAGCTGATGGCGACCTTCGTCGACAGCGAACTGGCCGGTGCGGCAGGCTTTGCCGACATCATCAACCAGGGTCCGGGCATCAAGGAACGCATCGCGGCGGCGAAGATCGTTCTGGAAAAGACCGACAATGCCGACCGCGTTCTGAAGATCATGGGCGAGTTCGGCGCGGATACCGACCGCTACGCCACGCATCACCCGTGGACCGCGCGGCTGGACCGTTCCGCCGATATCGGGGCCACGCGCAGCGAACATGACATGCGCCTTGCGGTCTTCAACTATCCGATCGAAGGCTGGACCGATGCGGTGGTGATGAACCTGCTGATGAGCCGGGCCGTGGGCGTGCAACTGGCCGAGTTCGCGCTGGTGTCCTATCAGCCGCTGGCCGAAGCGTTCCGCGCCATCGCCCCCATCGAGGCGCATCATGGTGAATTGGCCTTGGAAGGCGCGGTGAAGCTGTTGGAACAGGGCGCGGCGCCGGCGATGCAGGACTCGGTCAATTACTGGTGGCCCCGGGTGGCCGCAAGTTTCGGCGCGGGCAACCCCGAGCGGATGGAAAAGCTGCGCCAGATGGGCCTGCGCCGGGCCTCGGGGGTCGAACTGAAGAACCGCTGGCTGGCCGAGGCCGCCGAGGTCGTCACGCGGCTGGGCCTGCGCACCCCGTGATCACCGCCCGCTGGGGCGGCTGATCAGGCCGTACTTCAAGGCAAGCGATCGCAGACCGCGATGCCGTGGCCGGGCCACCTTGCCCGTGCCCGCGCCACGCGCACCGGCCTTGCGGTTGAATTCATAGACGTCGATTATGCGCTCGGCGCAGCCGCAGGCCTCGCCCATCCCGACCTTGGCGAAATAAAACTTGTCGAAGCGTTCCGGTTTTTGCATGGCGCCCTCCGACCGCAAGTAAACACCGGGACACCCGAAAAAGCCAAATCACAATGCCGGCGGGACCGCTGCTACAGCGCCTTGACGCCCGACAGGGTCAGGTTGCTGACCAGCGCGGCATAGTCCCGGCGCGCCTGTGCATCGGCACCGGAATTCCACATGTAATACCAGTTCAGCATACCGAAGACCGACATCGTGGCCGAACGCAGCTTGGACCTGTTGCCGCGAAACACGTCCGGAGCGACTTCGGCAATGATGGAACTGAGGAAATTCACCATGTCACGCTGATACTCGCGCAACAGGCGCTGCTGATCCTCGGGCAGAGCCGACATGCCGCTGGTCTGAACCCGGTGTTCGTCATCCACGCCCTGATAGGCCAGCAGGATCTCGGCCACCACGCGGTGCAGCTTTTCGGGCGGGCTGAGGCCTTCCATCTCGAGCCCGCAGATCAGGTCGCGCAGTTCCCGCAGATAGGTCTCGAGAATGTCGAAAAGGATCGCGTCCTTGCTGTCATAGTAGTGATAGATGTTGGCCTTCGATATCCCGCATTCGCGCGCAAGCTGGGTCATCGAGGCGCGGTCGAAGCCTTCGCGGGCAAAGACCCGCGCCGCCGATTTCAGGATCTGGGCGCGTTTCTGGTCGTGATCTTTTGCAATCGTACGGGCCAAACCTCACTCCTTGCCTCGGTTGTCGACAACGCGCTTGGCCTTTCCCTGGCTGCGCTCGACATCGCCGGGGTCCCCTACAACGATCTTGGTGGAAACGCCAACGATGTCCTTGATCCGCTTGGTCAGCATGCGGGCGGCGGCGGTCTTGCTGAGTTCATCGGCGGCATCGGGCATCGCCTCGACATAGACGCGCATCGCGTCCATGCGGCCGGATTTGTACAGCTCGATCTGGTAATGCGCGGCGATGCCGCCAGTGGCCATCACCTGCTCTTCGATCTGGCTGGGGAAGACGTTGACGCCACGCAGGATGATCATGTCGTCGCTGCGGCCGGTGATTTTCTCCATCCGGCGCATCGAGCGCGCGGTGCCGGGCAGCAGCCGCGTCAGGTCGCGGGTGCGGTAGCGGATCATCGGCAGGCCTTCCTTGGTCAGCGTGGTAAAGACCAGCTCGCCCATTTCGCCGTCGGGCAGAACCTCGCCGGTCTGCGGGTCGATGATCTCGGGCAGGAAGTGATCCTCCCAGATGACCGGGCCATCTTTGGTTTCCACGCATTCGTTGGCGACGCCCGGCCCCATGATCTCGGACAGGCCGTAGATGTCGACGGCGTGCATGTCAAAGGCCTGCTCGACCTCTTTGCGCATCGCATCCGTCCAAGGCTCGGCCCCGAACACGCCCACCGACAGCGAGCTTTCGCGCGGGTCAATCCCGACCTTGTGATACTGTTCCAAGATGTTGAGCATGTAGGACGGCGTGACCATGATGCCGTCGGGTTTGAAATCGGTGATCAGGGCCACCTGTTTCTCGGTCTGACCACCGGACATGGGAACGACCGTGGCGCCCAGACGCTCGATTCCGTAATGCGCGCCCAGACCGCCGGTGAACAGGCCATAGCCGTAGGCATTGTGGATCATGTCGCCCTTGCGCAGACCGCTTGCGCGCAGGCTGCGGGCCACCAGATCGGCCCAATTGCCGATGTCGTTCTTTGTGTACCCCACCACGGTCGGCTTGCCCGTGGTGCCGGACGAGGCATGCAGGCGGATGATCTGCTCGCGCGGAACGGCGAACAGGCCGAACGGATAGTGGTCGCGCAGATCGTTTTTGTAGGTGAAGGGAAACTTGGCCAGATCAGCCAGGGTTTTCAGGTCGTCGGGATGCACCCCGGCCTCGTCGAACCGCTGCTTGTACATCGGCACGTTGTCATAGGCATGGCGCAGCGACCATTTCAGGCGGTCCAGCTGCAAGCTGCGGATTTCATCGATCGACGCGATCTCGATCGGGTCAAGATCCGCTTTGTTCGGGGTCAGATCCTTCATGATGTCCTCCTCACCTCAAGATTCGGGAAACAGGGTGCCGTTGATCGCGCGGGAAAAGCCCCGGAACTCGGCGATCTTGCGGCCGTCCTGGTTGGTCACGGTCACGTCATAGATGCCGCTGCGGCCGGTTAGGCTCTGCTCGGTCGCGCGGGCGATCAGCCGGTCGCCCAGCCGGCCCGGCGCGATATAGCTGATCACGTTGTGCTGGGCCACGGTCGACTGGTTGCGGCTGTTGCAGGCAAAGGCAAAGGCGCTGTCGGCCAGCATGAAAGTCACGCCGCCATGGCAGATCCCGTGCCCGTTGCAATGGTGCTGCTGCACGGTCAGCGCCAGTGTCGCGGTGCCCTCGTCGACCTCGACCAGTTCCATCCCCGCCCATTTCGAGGCATGGTCCTGCGCCCACATCGCGGCGGCGGCTTTTTCGGCGCGTTCTTTCGGCGTCATGCTCATTTGCCCCAAAACTCCGGGCTGCGCTTTTCCAGAAAAGCTGCGACACCCTCGGCATAATCGGCGGATTCACCGCAGGTCTTCATGGCGTCGGCCTCGATCTCCAGATGATCGGTCAAGCTGTTGGTCGCGGCGGCCTGGATGGTCTGCTTGGTCAGACCCAAACCCAACGTCGGGCCGTTCGACAGGCGCTCGGCCAGCGCACGTGCCTCGGTCATCAGATCGGCGTCGGGCAGGGCTTTCCAGATCAGGCCCCAGTCCTCGGCCGTTTTCGCCGCCAAGGGCTCGCCGGTCAGGGCCAGCCCCTTGGCCCGCGCCTCGCCCAGCAGATGCGGCAAGTGCCAGCTGCCTCCGGTATCGGGGATCAACCCGACCTTGGCGAAGGACTGGATGAATTTCGCAGACTCGGCGGCCAACACGATATCGCAGGCCAGCGCCAGATTGGCGCCCGCGCCTGCGGCCACGCCATTGACCGCGCAGATCACCGGAAAGTTCAGCGACCGGATCAACCGCACCAGCGGCGCGTAGAAGGTGCGCACCGTGTGGCCCAGATCTGGCGGGCCGTCCATTTTCGACGGGTCGCGATCGGCCAGATCCTGCCCCGCGCAGAACCCGCGCCCGGCCCCAGTCAGCAGGATCGCCCGCGCGCCCTCATCGCGCGCGCCTTCGATGGCGCGGCGCAGGGCATGGTGCATTTCCTCGGTGAAGCTGTTCAGGCGATCAGGGCGGTTGAGAGTGATTTCCACATAATTTCCACGCCGCTGCGCAAGAATCGTATCGCTCATGGGCCGCTCGCTTTGCATTCGTTTCGATATTCTTCTTGCATTAACCGAACGGTTGGTCAATAAATTTCTCCGACGAAGCGCCGAATCCGGGCTTTCGGCCAGTTGATGGTTACAAAAAGGACCATTAACGCATTTATGACTCATGTTTTGGAGGAGGAAACCAGTCATGAAACTCAACGGGATCAAAACGCTGTTGGCGACGGCTGCCTTGGCAGTGTCTGGCAGCGTGGCATTTGCGGCGGATTACACCCTGACGATTTCCAGCTGGGCGCCGCCCACCCACGGGATCAACGCCAAGATGTGGCCCAAATTCGTCGAGATGGTCGAAGAGGCCACTGACGGCAAGGTGACTGCCGAGCTGAAGCTGGGCATCGCCCCGCCCCCGGCCCAGATGGACCTGATCATGGATGGCGCGGCGGATGCGTCGATCATCTTCCACGGCTATCAGCCGGGCCGCTTCGTGACGACCAAGCTGATCGAACTGCCGGGCTATGAGGGCTCGGCCGAGGCCGCCTCGGTCGCCTATTGGCGCGCTTACGACAAATACCTGAAGGCCGCCGACGAACACCGCGGCGTCAAGGTCATTGCCCTGCACACACACGGCCCCGCCCAGCTGCACACCAGCAGCCCGGTGACCTCGATGGACCAGATCTCGGGCCTCAAGGTGCGGATCCCCGGTGGCGTCGGTGGCGACGTGGGCACCGCGCTGGGTGCGACCGGCATCCAGGTTCCGGCCCCCAAAGTCTATGAGACGTTGGCCTCGAAGGCCGCCGACGGTGTGGTCATGCCGTTCGAATCGCGCAAGGGTTTCAAGCTGACCGAGGTGGCCCCGAACGTCTATGAGATGCCGGGCGGCCTGTATCGCGGGTCGTTTGCCTTCATCATGAACGAGGACACCTTCGCCGACCTGCCCGAGGACATCCAGAAAGCGCTGGAAGAAAACGTGTTCGGCGAACCGCTGAGCCGTGAGATCGGCAAGATCTGGGACGAGATCGACGCCATCGGTCGTGAAGCGACCCAAAGCACCGAGGGCAATGCGATCCACGAAGCCGCTGCCGAGGACATGGAGAAGTTCTCGACGATCGCCGAGGACGTGCGCGCCAAGGTTATTGCCGAAGTCAACGAAGCCGGCGTCGATGCGCAAGCCGCCTATGACATGATCAAGTCGGAAATGTCCTCGAACTGATCCCTGATGCGGGGCGGCACTGGCCGCCCCCACCCAGCCCCTTCCGGAGCCACCCGATGACCCCTCTCATCCAGCTTGTACGGCGCGCCAGCGTCCTGCCGGTGATCGTCGCCTGCACGGCCCTGTTCATCCTGATGGTGATGACCTTCTGCGACGTGATCCTGCGGTCGGTCTTCAACGCGCCGATCGAGGCCGCCACTGAACTGACGCGCATCCTGATGGCGATTCTGGTGTTCTCGGTGCTGCCCATCATCTCGGTCACCAACGGGCATATCGCCGTGGACCTGACCGACGGTATCTTTCACCGCCTGCGCCTCAGCCGCCTGCGTGATGCTGTGATCTACATCCTCAGCGGCGCCATGCTGTATTGGCCGGTCCAGCGCGTGTGGATTCTGGCCGAACGCGCCCGCGACTATGGTGATGTCACCGAATACCTCAGCATCCCGACATACCTCGTCGGCTGGTTCATCACTGCGTCGGTGGCGATCACCGCCGTGGTGATGATCATCACCGGACTGCTGCACCTGTTTACCCCCAAGACCCTGACGGAATCCACTCAATGACCGCTGCCCTCATCGGATTTGCCCTTGTCCTGATCCTGGTGCTGATGCGCCTGCCCATCGTCTTTGCCATGGGGCTGGTCGGCACGTTGGGCTTTGCCTATGAACGCGGCGGCTCGATCTTTGACGAGCGCGGGCTGAAGGCCGCGATGTCGATGGTTGGCCGCCAGATCACCGATACCGCGCAGGATTACGGCCTGTCGGTCGTGCCGCTGTTCATCCTGATGGGCCTGTTCGTCAACAAGGGCGGCATGGCGCGCGAGCTTTATGCGGTTTCCAATGCCTTTCTGGGCCATATGCGCGGCGGTATCGCCATGGCCACCGTCGCGGCCTGCGGCGGGTTCTCGGCCATCTGCGGATCGTCGCTGGCCACCGCCGCGACCATGTCTAAAGTCGCGATGCCGCAGATGCGCCGTTATGGGTATTCCGACGAACTATCGACCGCCTCGATCGCGGCCGGCGGCACGCTGGGCATCCTGATCCCGCCCTCGGTCATCCTGGTCATCTACGGGCTGCTGACCGAAACCTCGATCGGCAAGCTGTTCATGGCCGGCATCATCCCCGGCATTCTGGGCATCCTGTTCTACCTGTTCGCCGTGCGCTGGACCGTGTGGCGCAACCCTCAGGCCGGACCAGCCGGTGAACGCGCCAGCTGGGGCGAGCGCATCAGCGCGCTGGGGTCCGTTTGGGCGGTGCTGCTGCTGTTCTTCCTTGTGATCGGCGGGCTGTATGGCGTGTTCGATTTCGAACCCCTGAACCTGACCTTTTCGCCGACCGAGGCCGCAGGCATGGGCGCCGCCGGCGCCTTTCTGATCGCGCTGTTCCGCGGCGGGCTGACCGTGGGATCGACCTTCGAGGTGTTGAAGGAAACCTGCTTTACCGCCGCCGCGCTGTTCGCGGTGCTGATCGGCGCGCAGATCTTTTCGAACTTCATCAACCTGGCCGGCCTGCCCGAGGCGCTGATCGCCATGGTCACCGCCTATGACGTGGCACCCTTCGTCGTGATCCTGATGATCCTGGGCATCTACATCATCCTGGGCTGCGTGTTCGAATCCCTGTCGATGCTGCTGCTGACGGTTCCGATCTTTTTCCCGCTGGTGACCTCGCTGGGCTATGACCCGATCTGGTTCGGCATCATCGTGGTGGTGGTCACCGAGATTTCGCTGATCACCCCGCCGGTGGGCCTGAACGTGTTCATCCTCAAGGGCGTGGTGGGCGATGTCTCGACCGGCACGATCTTTCGCGGCGTGACCCCGTTCTGGGTGGCCGACATCTTCCGCCTGGCGCTGATCGTTCTGGTTCCGATCGTGGTTCTGTACCTGCCGCAACAGATGGGCGCGCTGGGTCACTGAGCAAATTTCGCCGCGCAAGGCGGCCCCAATACAGGAGCATCTCATGTCTCTGAAACAGATTTCCAGTTTCGCCGCGGGCCAGTGGGTTGCGCCCGGTGCCGGGGCCCGCACCATCGCCTCGGCCATCACCGGAGAACCCTTCGCCACCGCCGGCAATGACACGCTGGACGTGCAGGCGATGCTGGCCCATGCCCGCGACGTGGGCGGGCCTGCCCTGCGCCGGCTGACTTTCCATGAACGCGCCAAGATGCTCAAGGCGCTGGCGCAGGCGCTGTCGGAACGCAAACAGGCGCTCTATGACCTGAGTTTTGAAACCGGCGCCACGCAGAAGGATCACCTGATCGACATCGACGGCGGCATCGGCACCATGTTCGTCTTTGCCTCGAAAGGGCGGCGCGAGATGCCCGACGGCCATGTCTATCTGGATAGCGATGTCGAGCAGCTGTCGCGGAACGGCACCTTCCTAGGCCAGCATGTCTGCACCCCGCTGCAGGGCGTCGCGGTGCATATCAACGCCTTCAATTTCCCGGTCTGGGGCATGCTGGAGAAACTGGCCCCCACCCTGCTGGCCGGGGTTCCGGCGATCGTGAAACCCGCCACCAACAGCTGCTATGTCACCGAATTGGCCGTGCGGATCATGCTGGACAGCGGCATCCTGCCTGACGGCGCGCTGCAGCTGGTCTCGGGCGGGCTGGGCGACATGCTGGATCACCTGACCTGTCAGGACGTGGTCAGCTTTACCGGCTCGGCCGACACCGCGATGAAGCTGCGGCAGAACCCGGTGATCGTGACCAACTCGGTGCGGTTCGTGGCCGAGCAGGACAGCCTCAACGCGTCGATCCTTGGCCCCGACGCGGCACCCGACACGCCCGAATTTGACCTGTTCGTCAAGGAAGTCGTGCGCGAGATGACGACGAAGGCCGGGCAGAAATGCACCGCTATCCGCCGCATCATCGCTCCGCAGGCGCAGGTCCAGCCGCTGATCGCGGCGATCTCGGCCAAGCTGGCGCAGACCACGATCGGCGATCCGCGGCTGGACGGCACGCGCATGGGCGCGCTGGTCTCGAACGGTCAGAAGGCCGACGTTCTGGCCAAGGCCCGCCTCATCGGGCAAGAGGCCGAACGCGTGTTCGGCAACCCCGACGCGTTCGAGGTGGTCGGCGCCGATGCCGAAAAAGGCGCCTTCGTCCCGCCGATGCTGTTTCACTGCGCCGACCCCGACGCCGCCCGGCACGTGCATGACACCGAGGCGTTCGGCCCGGTCTCGACCATCATGGGCTATCGCGATCTGGACCACGCCATCGCGCTGGCCAATCGCGGCCAGGGGTCGCTGGTCACCTCGCTGATCACCCATGACCCCAAGGTCGCGCGCCAGGTGGTGATGGGCGCGGCCGCCTTCAACGGGCGGATCTACATCAACGACCGCGACTCGATGCAGGAATCCACCGGCCATGGCTCGCCCCTGCCGCACATGGTCCATGGCGGCCCCGGCCGCGCCGGCGGCGGTGAAGAGATGGGCGGCGTGCGCGGCGTGAAACACTACATGCAGCGCACGGCCCTGCAGGGCTCGCCCCGGATGCTGGCGACGATCGGCCGGAAATGGATTCCCGGCGCGCCCGAGATCCAAGGCCCCGCGCATCCCTTCACCCGCAAGTTCACGGACCTGCAGATCGGCGAGACGCTGCACACGGCGCCCCGAACCATCACGCTGGACGACATCGAACACTTCGCCCGTTTCACCGGCGACACATTCTATGCCCACATGGACGAGGACGCGGCGGCCAGAAACCCGTTTTTTCCGGGCCGCGTGGCGCATGGCTATCTGCTGCTGAGTTTTGCCGCTGGCCTGTTCGTCGAGCCGAACGAAGGGCCGGTGCTGGCCAATACCGGGCTGGACGGTCTGCGCTTCATGAAGCCGGTCGTGGCCGGCGACAGCATCAAGGTCCGCCTGACGGTCAAGCAAAAGACCCGCCGCACCGACGACTATGGCGAGGTGCGCTGGCACGTGACCCTGACCAATCAGGATGACGAGAAGGTCGCCGAATACGAACTGCTGACCATGAACGCCTACTGAGCGCACGGCAAAGTGTTTTTCTTGCACAGCCGGGCCGGATAGACTGGGCGCATGACCAACGCGCATCCGTGGTTCACCCAGGCCGTCGCCGAATTGGCCGACCCGCAGAATCAGCGGGTCTGGTCGATCATCGTGTCGCTGTTCGGTGACATGGCGCAGGAGCGCGGCGCCAAGATCTCGGGCGGGGCGCTGGGCCGCATCATCGAACCGATGGGCATCAAGCCCGAGGCGATCCGCGTCGCCCTGCACCGTCTGCGCAAGGATGGCTGGATCGAAAGCGACCGGGTCGGGCGCGTTTCGATGCATTTCCTGACCGAATATGGCCGCACGCAATCGGCCCGGGTCACGCCGCGCATCTATGCGCGTGACCCTGCGCCGGATACGCCGCTGCACCTGCTGATCGCCGAGGATGGCACTGGCACCCGGCTGCTGGAAGACATCCTGCTCAGCCACGATTACACGCCGATCGGCCGCAACGCCGCGTTGGGATCGGGGGCACCACCCGTGGACCAGGACGAGTTGCTGATCCTTGAGGTCACCGCCCGCTCGGTCCCGCAATGGGTGCATGAAAAGCTGTTTCCGCCCGAATTGCGGACGGCTTGCCGGTCCCTGCACGAGGCCGTGCGCCACGTGTCCCAAGGCCGCCCGGCCAGTTGGGAGCCCACGCCCTGTCAGATCGCCACCCTGCGCACGTTGATCGTGCACCGATGGCGGCGCGTCGTTCTGCGCCTGCCCGACCTGCCCGACGGATTCTGCCCGCCGGACTGGACCGGACCGGCCTGTCGTGCGCAGGTGTTCCGTCTGCTGGATCAACTGCCGCGCCCCCTGCCCGACGGTCTAAACCAAGACTGACCCAACGGCAGGTTTTCCTGGAACGCCGTTTGACCCTATCCTGACCTTGTACCTTTGGGAGGAGGTGCAGGCATGACCCACGACACTGACATGCTGATCGTAGGGGCCGGGTTCTCGGGGCTAATAATGGCGATCGAGGCCCGCAAGCGCGGCATCCACAACATCGCGATCCTTGAAAAGGCTGATGAGATCGGCGGCACGTGGCGAGAGAACACTTATCCCGGCGTGGCCTGCGATGTGCCCTCGCACCTGTATTCGATGGCCACCCATCCGAACCCGGACTGGACCCGCGCCTATGCAGGCGGGGCCGAAATCTGGGACTACATGCGCCGCGTTGCGTGTGACGAAGGGCTATACGATCTGTGCCATTTCCACACCGAACTGAAGTCGGCCCAGTGGGAAGGCACACATTGGCAGGTCGAGACGACCGGCGGCGCGCAATGGACGGCACGGTTCCTGGTATCGGCCATCGGCGCCCTGCACATCCCCAGCACTCCCGAGATCCCAGGAGCGGCGGGCTTTCAGGGTCCGGCATTCCACTCGGCCGAATGGGACCACACGGTGCCGCTGCAGGGCAAACGCATAGCAGTTGTCGGCACCGGCGCTTCCGCCGTTCAGTTCGTGCCGGAAATCGCCAAAACCGCCGCCCATGTCACCATCTTCCAACGCAGCGCGCCTTACGTTCTGCCGCGTCCCGACGGGCCGATTGCGCCCTGGGTCCGGCACCTCTATCGCCGCATTCCGCTGCTGCCGCGCATCCGCAGGCAGTTCATCTACTGGCTGTTCGAATTCCGCCACCGCGTGTTTCGCGGCGAAAAACGCGCGGTCGACTTTGCCATGAAGATGTGGCGCAAAGCGCTGGAGGAGGCCATATCCGACCCCGAAATGCGCCGCATTTTGACACCGGACTACCGGATCGGATGCAAGCGCGTTCTCAGCTCGAACGACTGGTACCCGGCGCTGGCCCGCGACAATGTCAGCGTGATCCCGCATGGGGTCGAGCGGATCGAAGGGTCCGACATCATCGCGACGGACGGCAGTCGGACGGCGGCCGACATTCTGATCTGGGGCACCGGATTCCACGTGACGGACGCGGTCCAAAGGCTGGACATCCGCGGCGCGGACGGACTGAGCCTGCAAGACGCCTGGGCCGAGGGCATGCAGGCCAATCTGGGCACCGCCATCGCCGGGTTTCCCAACTTTTTTATCCTGCTGGGGCCACATACCGGGCTAGGTCACAATTCGGTCGTTCTGATGATCGAAGCGCAAGTTGCCCATATCGGCCGGGTGCTGGAGGAGATGCGGCGCGCGGGTCTGCCCGCGATTGCGCCAAACGCTGACAGGCAGGCCGACTTCACCCGTGAAATGCAGGAAAGACATACTGACAGTGTCTGGCAGGCTGGCGGATGCACTTCGTGGTATCAGGACGCACAGGGGCGCAATACGACGCTGTGGCCCGGCACCGTTTCGGAATTCCGCAAACGTCTGGCGAAGGCCGGGCTCGAGCATTACCATCCCGTTGATCCCGCCCAGACCAAAGGACCGCCGACATGACCACCCTGCTGACCATTGCGCTGATCATCGGCGCCGCGTTGATCCTGATGCATCTTTGGACCCGGCGCCTGACGCGGATGGGAGCCCAATCCGTGCCTCAGCCCGGGCAGATCCTGCCGGTGAACGGCGGTTCGATCCACTATGTCGAACAGGGCGATCCAGAGAAGCCGACGGTGGTGATGATCCACGGGCTGACCGGCCAGTTGCAGCACTTCACCTATGCCATGACCGACCTTCTGGCCGACGACTTTCACGTCATCGCGGTTGACCGGCCCGGGTGCGGGTATTCGACCCGCGACCACGCGCGGCTGGCCACCTTGCCGGAACAGGCGCGGATGATCCACGAATTCCTCGAAGCCAAGGGCGTATCGCGGGCTATTCTGGTCGGACACTCGCTCGGGGGCGCGGTGTCGCTCGCCATGGCGCTGGACAATCCTGAACGGGTTCGGGCACTGGCCCTACTGGCCCCGCTGACGCATCGGGTGCCCAGCACACCCGCCATCTTCAAGGCGCTGGAGATCCGGACCGAATGGCTGCGCAGCCTGATCGCCAACACGATCGCCGTTCCCTTGGCGAAAACCACGGCTCCGCACGTGATCGGCGAAGCGTTCGCCCCGGAACCGGCCCCGAGTGATTTCCTGGACCGCGCCGGTGGCGCCTTGGGCCTGCGCCCGTCAGCCTATATCACCGGATCGCAGGATCTGGCGGGCGTGGACACCAGCATCGATGCCCAATCCCAACGCTACCACGAACTGAAGGTAGGGGGCGGCATCCTGTACGGGGCCGAAGATCCGATCCTGTCACCCAGCCAGCAAGGCGCACCGATGGTGGAATACGGGCTGAGCTTTAAACAGCTCGAGAACCGCGGCCACATGATCCCCCTGACCGCGCCCGAGGCCTGCGTAGAGTTCGTCCGCCGCATGGCCAACGCTTCGCAATCGCCGTCGAAACCCGCCAACACGGCCGGATGAAGAATCCCGCAATTTCGTGGCATTTCCCTCTTGACCCTCTTCAGCCCCTCCCTTAAATCGCCTCTCACCGTGGCGGAGTAGCTCAGTTGGTTAGAGCAGCGGAATCATAATCCGCGTGTCGGGGGTTCAAGTCCCTCCTCCGCTACCACTTCCCTAAAATCCTCGAGTTTGGCCTTGGGCCGCGTCCGCTTGGCCAGTCGCGGTTATCATCGACGATGCCAATGCCCTCATGCCACCCGTCTGCATCAAGCGGATCGGACAAACGGCCTGTTCGCCCTCCTCCAATGATCAACCCGGAAGGTTTGACTTTGGATGGCCGGCCCTATCATATTCAAATCTAGGATAATGATAGCCAAACCGGCACAAGCGGGAGGAACAGTGATGAAACGTCTATACCTTGGAGTGGTCTGTGTCCTCAGTTTCGCTTGGCCGGCGGCGGCCCAGGATGAAAAACCAGCTCAAACACTGTTCACCAACGTGCATGTCTTTGATGGCGTGAATGAACAGCGCATCGAGAATGCCAGCGTTCTGATCGAAGGCAACCTGATTAAGGCAGTATCAACCGATGCGATTGATGCCCCCAATGCGGAGGTGATCGATGGCGGCGGTAGGACACTGACACCTGGCTTCATCGAGCTTCACGCACACCTCATGCTCATGGGACCGTCTATCGCTTCCATGGAAACGAACTCAACCTGGGAGGATTTTGGCATCCATGGAACCAGGATGGCCGAGATGTACCTGATGCAAGGATTTACGACTGTAAGAGATGCGGGCGGCGCCAACGGCGGTCTGCGGAGGGCCATCGACGCCGGACAGATCGTCGGTCCACGTCACTATGCGTCAGGCGCGTTCCTCGGGACACGCGGCGGCCACGCTGACTTCGCATCCTTCACTTCGCCGCCGGGCGGGCAGACCAACTTCGGTAATCTGAACATGGCGCAACAGGTCAGCGGTGTCGATGATGTCTACTTGTATGGTCGTAATAACATGCGCATGGGGGCGACACAGCTGAAATTCATGCAGTCGGGTGGGGTGATCTCGGCGTTTGACCCATGGCAGTTGCTCGCCGGCTCCAAGGAAGAAATCGAAGCTGCCGTTCAGGTTGCCAACGAATACGGCACCTATGTCATGGCGCATTCTTACCGCAAGGAAGCAATCATGAACGCCCTTGAGGCCGGTGTAATGTCCATTGAACACGGCTTCTCCTTCGATTGCGAGATTGCCGAGATTATGAACGAGAAAGGGGCTTACATAACGACTAACCTCACGGCTTTTGATCCGGGTTTGTTGGATATCCCATCGGTCAAGAACGAGCCCAAGAGCCTCGCGAAAGCGATATCGGCGTCCGCGACTTTCGCGAACTACATTCCGAATATGAAGGAATGCCCGGTAAAACGCGGATTTCAGACCGATTGCGTGGGATCAGTGGAAGCATGCAACATCCAGATTGCTTATGAAAAACATCTCAATAACGAGTTCTTCGGACCGTACCAGTCGATGGTGACGCTTACGTCAATCGGCGGTGAGGTCGTAGCATTGTCAGGCGATTTTTCGAACCCTTACACGGCTGGCAAGCTCGGTGTGATCGAGGAAGGCGCCTATGCGGATATCCTGCTGATCGACGGCAACCCGCTCGAAGATTTCTCGGTCGTGGGTACAGGCGATCAGTGGTTCGGTGCGGACCCGCGGCCTGACAGCCCCGAGACCATCCGCCTGATCATGAAGGATGGCGTGATCTACAAAAATACGCTCAACTAGGGCCATGATGAGGATTCGCGGTCGGGGCCGCCATGACAAGCCCGCCTTTCTGAACTCCGTCGGAACTCTGCTGATTGCGGCGACGCTCAGCTTGGGTACGGGCGCGCCCACTTGGGCCGGCCTCTCGGTTGGTTGGGACGATCTGCCCGATCCGACCGTCCAGACCTTTGAGGACCCCTATCGCGACCTCAGCCCCGAACAGTTCGACGACGTCCTGTTCGTCGTTCGGCTGCGTGGCCGGCTGCAGCAGGATGTCGGCACGGACGAGGACCGCCAGAAGTGGCAGGAACTTCTGCACGAGACCGAGGATGCGCTAGCCGCGGGCGGTGTCGACGTGGACTGGCTGTTGGGTCAACGCCAGGTCGTGACCGAACGCAGGGAAAAAGCAGCCACGCTTGGCAACCCCTTGTATGACGGGCAAGAGGTCACGCTGTCCGGTTTCGCCATTCCGGCTCCTGCGGACGCGGACGGGCGATCCGTTGTCTATCTGGTGCCCGAACGGGGCATGTGCAGTCATATGCCGCCGCCGCCGCCGAACCAGATGATCCGTGTGATGCTGGATGCCGACTGGGTTCCCAGCTATGTCCACGAACCCGTCCGCCTGACGGGGCGTCTGACGATTTCGCCGACCGATCACCAGATGGTCGTGGTCGACGGGCTCATGCCGATGCGCGCCACGTTCCAATTGGAGGCAGACAAGGTCGAGACGCTCCAGAACCGCACCGACGGGCTGGAGTGGAGCGAGGACGCGACAGATCTTCTTCGGGCCGCGGGGCGGCGCAAAACCGGTGGTCAGGCGGCCTCGGAATGATCCGGCGGATTGCGCTGGTGCTGGCGGCCCTTGTCTGGGCTTCGGGTGCGGTCGCTCAGGGATTGTCAGGTCCCTCGTCGGTGAATGCCGAGCTTGAGCCCGGAGACGGCTTGACCAATCCGCAATTCCGGTCGGATTTTCCACGCAATATCGCGCCTGGATGGTTTGCCTGGAAGGATCGTCTGGCCGAAGACGGGTTCCGTTTCAACATTGACTATCTCGCCCTTGGGCAAACGACGGATGCCGACCTGGGCACCGGCGAAGCCGCCAGCGGAATTGCCCGTTTCTATGGCAGCTGGCAGGCAACCGAACAGGGTTCGTTGACCTTCAAGGTCGAACACCGGCACAGCTATACCGATGTCGCTCCGCAGTTTCTGGGCCTGGACGGAGGCGCGCTTTCGATCACAGGAACCGCCTTCAACGACACGGGTTTGCTGCTGACCAACCTGTTCTGGTCGCAGCGGGCCGCGGACGGGTCGTGGACGCTGCAATTCGGTCAGATCGACGTGACCGACTTCGTCGACATCTATGGCCTTGTCAGTCCCTATAGCGGTTTCCAGAACCTGTCGTTCAACACCAATCCGACGATAAACGCCCCCAACCCCGGGCTGGGTCTTGCCGGGGGCGTGCGGCTGGGCAGCAATTTCTATGCTGTGGCCAGTGTCGCTGACGCAAACGCCGATCCGTCCGATCCGAACTTCGACGTTTTCAGCGACGGCAACCTCTTCAAATCGCTCGAACTGGGGTACACGTCGGGCTTTGATCGGATCTATTTCGACAACATCCATCTGACACTTTGGCACGCGGATGCAGCCGATGACGGAAGCCGGGCCGAAGACTATGGCGCGGCCTTCTCCGCCGCGTGGTTCGTGGGCAACCAATGGATGCCGTTCCTGCGCGCCGGCGCGGCAAAGGGAACGGCGGCACTGTATGATCGGTCCCTGTCAGCCGGCATCGGGTACTACGGCCGGAACACCGATCTAGCTGGGCTGGGGCTGAACTGGGCCGAAGCCCGTGGCATCGACGGCGATCAGTTCACCCTCGAAGCTTTCTACCGTTTTTCGATTTCGCCCGGCTTGCAGATCACGCCGTCGGTGCAGTTCATCTCGAACCCACTGCTGAACCCCAGCCAGGACAGCGTGGCCCTGTTCGGCCTGCGGACAAGGCTCGTGTTCTGACGCTGGCCGGGTCTGCCCACTTGAGGCAATGCAACCCATGGAAGGACACTCGATGAAGCCACTGATGACTGCAGCCGCAACTGTCCTGACAATCGCCGCACCCCTTCACGCCAGCGAAGAGAGCAAGACCTAGGACGCATCGGACGAAGCCAGGCAGTTCGTGCAGGACACGATCGTACTGGGCATGCTGGCCAGCCCCTACGGAACCGGCTGGACCGAAGACGAACAACTGCACACCTACTTCCAACGCGCCCGGGACAACGGCATCACCGGCCATGAAATGACATTGGCCGCCGCTGACATGTCGTTCGACACGTTGCTTGAACAGCACTATCATTTCCGCGCCGCCATGGCGCAGCAGCCCGAGAATTATCTGATCGTGAATGAAACACGCGATATCGAGGCCGCGCATGCTCAGGGCAAGACGGCTGTGATCTGGAACAGCCAAACGGCAACGGTTCTGGATGGCGACCTCAAGAAGATGGCCCTGCTCAAGGACATGGGCATCAAAAGCATGATCCTGGCCTACAACGACATTTTCCGAACCGGTTCAGGGCAGTTGGCAGCTTACAACGGACGGGACATCGGTCTGACCCCATGGGGCAAATCCGTGATCGATGAGATGGTGCGTTTTGGTATCCTGCTGGACCTTAGCCACACCGGGTCGAAAACGGCCAACGACGCGATGGACTACATGGACGAGAACTATCCCGGCGTGCCCTATGTTTACACCCACTCGGTTCCGGCGGGGCTCTACGCGAATGAGCCCAACGCCACGACCAAGGGCTGTTACCGAGCCATCCCGGACGACGAGGCACTGCGAGCAGCCAAGTCCGGAGGATACATATCGCCCACATTCACAGAATGGATGATGGACGGGGTATGGCCCGAAGACATCTCACCCAAGCAAGCCGCCGATATGATCGACTATTATGTCCAACTTGTCGGCGTCGACCATGTCGGGATTGCGACGGACGATATGTTTTCAACCGAACTTGTCGTTCAGTTCGCGACCGCGAATGCCAGCATGTATGACGACGGCGGCTACATGATTGATGCGTTCAACAAAGGCGCAACCGGAAATGGTGAATTGGCCAAGATCCTTGCCGCAATAACCGACGATCTGTGGGCGCGCGGCTATTCAAACGAGGACCTCGCCAAAATCTACGGCGGCAACAAAATGCGCGTCTATGCCCAGGTCTGGGAGGGCAAGCCGCCCGAACGGTTTTTGCAGGAATACCCAGAACGCCTGCGGATGAGGCAGGAGTTCCAGAACCTGTTCCACTCGCGCTAGTCCCCGTTCGGTCGTTGAATCTCCGACAAGGTGCTGACACCGATCTGGGCCATGGCGATGTCCATCTCCTCGGACAGCACCTCCCACAACCGGTGTAAACCGGCCTCGCCGCCCGCCGCGACGGCGAATTGCAGGATCCGCCCGAAGAACAGGAAATCGGCACCGGCCATCAGCGCCTTGAGCGCATCTTCGCCGGATCGCAGGCCGCTGTCGTAGAACAGCGGATAGTCGTCGCCGACCGCCGCCCGGATCTGCGGCAGGACCGAGATCGGCGCGGGCGCGCTCTCCAACTGGCGGGCGCCGTGGCTCGAGACCTGGATGGCGTCGACTCCGGCAGCCTTCAGTGCAACCGCGTCTTCGACGTGCAGCACGCCCTTGACCACCAGCTTGCCCGGCCACCGGTCGCGCAACCTTGCCAGCGTGTCCCAATCGGCCATTGCACGGCTTTCGGTGCGGTCGAACGCGAACCCCTCCATCAGGAAATTCGCCATCTGCGGTTTGCCCTTCAGCAAGGTCGAGATCGACCAGCGCGGGTGCAGCGCGAAATCCAGAAACTGCCACGGCCCGACCCGGAACGGCATACGGAAGCCGTGGCGCAGTTCGCGCGGGCGGCGGCCGACTTCGGGCACGTCAACCGTCAGGATCAGAGTCTTGTAGCCCGCGGCCTTTGCCCGATCGACCAGCTTGAACGTACCGCCGCCATCGCCGCTGAAATACAGCTGAAACCAGGCATGGCCCCGGGCCTCTTCGATCAGCGCCTCCATCGGTGTCGAGGCCACCGTGGAAACGCCCAGCGGCACCCCGTATTGCGCCGCCAGCCGCGCCAGCATCAGGTCAGCGCCCGGAGCGGACAGGTTGCACATGCCCATCGGCGCGATACCAAAGGGCCTGTCGGCTGGTTGCCCGAATACGCGGGTTGCCAGTGACCGGGTACTGACATCGCGCAGGATCCGGGGGCGGAGGGTCATCGCGTCCAGCGCCGCGCGGGTGCGCCGGGCCCCGGCCTCGGACCCGGCGGCCCCGTCGATATAGTCGAACACCATCCACGGCAGACGCCGCCGGGCCAGGCGGCGGGCGTCTTCGGCGCTGTGGATGGCGCTTGCGCCCATCAGGCCTGAACGGCCTTCATGAAGCGGTCGCGGATGACGACCGGGTCCATCGTGATCGGCGGCATCTTGGCGTTTCCGCTTTCACATTTGCTGACGATGATGGTCATCTGGCGGGCGTCCAGCGCCTCTTGCAGCACGCGGCCGGTCTCTTCGGCCCGGCATTCGATCACGCGCTCGCAGCCCGCCGCCTCGGCCATCTTGGCCAGCGAGGTCTTCTGCCCCGCATAGGTCGGCTGATCGCCGGTCGAGCCGTACGAGCCGTTGTCGATGATCAGCAGGATATAGTTGTCGGCTACGTTGTTGGCGATGGTCGGCAGCGTCCCCAGGTTGGTCAAGATCGAGCCGTCGCCGTCGATGACGATCACCGGTTTCGGCTGGGCCAGCGCCAGCCCCAGACCGATGCTCGAGGCCAGCCCCATCGTGCCCAGCATGTAGAAATTGGTGGGCTGATCGTCGATGGCATGCAGTTCCTGGCTGGGGATGCCGATATTGCACACGACCAGTTGGTCACGCAGGATCGGGGCGATTTCCTTCAGGATTTCAGAACGGATCATTGGTCGCCATAGCCTCCCCAGAAATTGGCGTCGGTCAGGATCGCGACGGGCTTGTTGCACATGAAGGTGTATTTCAGGATCGCGTCCAGTTCGGCCACGTCTTCCTGATGGTGGAAATGGTAGGTCGGGATGTGCATCTGCGCCAGCAGGGCCTTGGTGTGAACGGCCATCTCGACCTGGCAGGCGATGGGCTCGCGTAGCTCGCCCCGGTACGAGATCAGCATCGGCAGCGGCATCCGGTAATACTGGATCAGCGTCGCCAGCGTGTTGATCGTGACCCCGATCGCGGTGTTCTGCATGATGATCGCGGGTCGCTTGCCGCCCATCCAGGCCCCGGCGCACAGGCCCATGCCTTCGTCCTCTTTGTTCGAGGGGATGTGGTAGATGGAGTCGTGGGCGTCGATCTCGGCGATGACGCCGGCCAGTTGCTTGCACGGCACCGTGGTGACGAACGAGATGTCGTTGGCCACCAGATCTTCGGTGATCTTCTTGTCTATGTTCATGTCGAAACTTCTGTTCCTGGGTTGGGGCGCCGAGGGCGCGATGGACGTGTCAGGCCCTGCGGTGGACGTGGACGGCACATTTTGCATGCCGCACCACGCGCGACGCGGTGGAGCCAAGGAAATAATCAGTAAGTCCGGGACGGTGCGAGCCGATGACGACGCAATCGAACCCGTGGTCGTTGGCATAGTCGATTATCGTGCGCGCGGTGTGGCCTTTGACCAGTTCGGGTTTTACGTCCGTAAGGCCTTCCAGCTTGTTCATCAGGACTTCGCGGGCGCGGGCAAAGCCATCGGCCACGGCGTCCTTATCCAGATAGACGCTGACCGAGCCCTGCGGCATCTCATAGACATGCAGCGCTACGATCTCGGCGGATCCGCCGCCCAATGCACGGGCGATCTCGAGCGTTTGCGGCGAAATGCCGTGGTCAAGCGCCATGGGGACAAGAATTTTCTTATACATGGTTACCTCCAGTTCCGGGCGGTCAGGCCCACGGGGACAGCACGATTTTCGGAACCGCGACCTCGCCCGAACGTAGCTGGGCAAAGGCCCGGGCGCCATCGGCCAGATCGCGTTCTTCGATCCAGTCCAGCGGCCCCAGCGCGCCGTCAAAGATGGCCTGCGCGGTCTGACGGAAATCCTGCGCGGTATAGGTGTAGGTTCCGATGAAGGTGATCTCTTGCAGGGTCATGCGCCGCACGTCCAGCCCGCCGGCGTCCTCGCCCAGGCCCACATGCGCGATCACCCCGCCGGGTTGGGCCCGTTCCGAGGCAACCGCACGGGTGGCGGCAAAGCCCACGGCGTCGACCACGATCGGGAAATCGCCTTGCGCTTCGGGTACGACCTTGGCGCAATCCAGCCTTTGCAGGAACTTACGCCGCAGGTCGTTGGGTTCGACGATGGTCACATCCACGACATCCATCGCCCGTAGCGCAAGCGCCGCCGCAAGCCCAATCGCCCCACCACCGATCACCAGCGCACGGCGCTCCATCGCCGGGTGCAGCGCCTCGAGCGCAAGGCGCGCGGCATGCCAGCTGACGGCCAGTGGCTCGGCCAAGGCGGCTTTGGCGAAGGGCACGTGATCCGGCGCCTCGACCAGATTGTCCCAAGGCATCGAAACATATTGAGCAAAAGCGCCTTCGCGCGGGGGCATCGAGATGATCTGACGGTCGGGGCACAGGTTTTCCCGCCCCGCCTGGCAGGCCGGGCACTGCCCGCAATTTACAAGTGGATTGATCGTGACCCGCGTTCCGTCTTTGGGGCCGCCGATCACTGTGCCCGCCGCCTCGTGACCCAGGATCAAGGGCGAAGGGCGGCGCGCATCATGGCCCAAATAGGCATGCATGTCGGACCCGCAGATCCCAGCGGCCTCGACCCGGATCAGGTGCTCACCGGGTTGCGGCGCGGCGTCCGGTACGTCGCGATAGACCAGCTGTTCGACACCTTCATAAACCAGAGCTTTCATTTCGCCGTGAACCCCCCGTCAACCATCAGGATCTGCCCGGTTACATAGTCGGATGCCTGCGAGCACAGGAAAAGGATCGGCCCGTCGATGTCGTCCATGCGGCCATTGCGACCGATGCATGTCTGCGCCGCGTTGCGGGCCGCGCGGGCGGGGTCATCGAACACCGCCCGCGTCAGCTCGGTCGGAAAGAAACCCGGGCCGATGGCGTTGGCGGTGATCCCGTGGGACGACCAGGCCTCGGCCATGGCGCGGGTCAGCTGTGCGATCCCGCCCTTGCTGGCCCCATAGGCGATCCCGCCGGGAAAGGCCCGCGTCGTCTGCAGCGAAGCAAAATTTACGATCCGGCCCCAACCACGCGCCTTCATTGCGGGAACCATGGCCTGGCTGAGGAAGAACGGCGCACTGAGGTTCAGGCCCAGCGTCGCGTCCCAGCCTTCGGGCGTGACGTCATCGGCGGCCTGTCGCGTATTCACCCCAGCGGCATGAACCACGATATCCGGCGCGCCGAAAGGGGCCGAGATTTGTTCGACCAGCGATGGCAGGCCGTCCCGGTCTGCCACGTCACCTGCGACCACCGCAGCGCTTGCACCGATCTCGGCCTGTAACTCGGCCAATGCCTCGGCCCGGCGGGCAAAGCCCACCACCCGCGCGCCTGCAGCCGCCAGCACCTGCGCAACGCGCCGGCCCAGCCCCGAACTGGCGCCCGTGACGCAGGCCACCCGGCCGGTCAGATCGAACAGGTCGCGGGGGTCATTCATCTGCGGTCAGGTCAAAATTTTCGTCCGGGAAATACTTGGCCAGACGCACATCGGCCGCGCGGGCGTGGCCCTCCATCCCTTCCAGACGCGAAATCCGCGCGGTCGCCTCGGCGATGGGTTTCGAACCCTCGCGCGTGGCCCGCTGCCAGGTGACGATTTTCATGTATTTGTGCACGCTCAGCCCGCCGGTATAGCTGGCCGCGCCTGACGTGGGCAGGACGTGGTTCGTACCGGTGGCCTTGTCGCCATAGGACACGGTCGTTTCTTCGCCGAGGAACAACGATCCATAACAGGTCAGCCGATCCAGCCACCAATCCAGATCCGCGGCCTGCACGGTCAGGTGCTCGGGGGCGTAGTCGTCGGAACACGCGGCCATCTCTTCGCGGTCCGCGCACAAGATCACCTCGGCATAGTCGCGCCAGGCGGCGGCGGCGTTGTCGCGGTTCAGCTCGGGCAGATCGGCGATCAGGGTCGGAACCAGCTCCATCACCCGGGTCGCAAGATCGCGGTCATCGGTCACCAGCCAGACGGGCGAGTTGTAGCCATGCTCGGCCTGGCTGACCAGGTCGGTGGCCACGACGAAGGGATCGGCCGTGGCATCTGCCAGGATCAGGCTGTCGGTCGGGCCCGCGATCATGTCGATGCCGACCTTTCCGTACAAAATGCGCTTGGCCTCGGCCACGAACTGGTTGCCCGGCCCCACAAGAATGTTGGCGCGCGGCAGCCCGAACAGGCCATAGGTCATGGCGGCCACGCCTTGCACGCCCCCCATGGCCAGTATGCTGTCGGCGCCGCTGATATGGGCGGCGTAGACGATCGCCGGGGCCACGCCCTCGCCCGGGCGGGGCGGCGAACAGGCGGTGATGTGACGGCACCCCGCCACTTTGGCGGTGGTCACGGTCATGATGGCGCTGGCGATGTGGCTATACCGCCCGCCGGGCACATAGCAGCCCGCCGCATCGACCGGGATGGCCTTCTGCCCCGCGATGAAGCCCGGCACGATTTCCAGCTGCACATCCGACACGGTGGCCTTCTGCGCCTCGGCAAAGCGGCGCACGTTGTCCTGGGCAAAGCGGATGTCGGCCTTGAGCTTTTCCGGCACCCGGGCGCAGGCGGCGTCGATTTCCGCGGGGGTCATCAGTACGTTGCCCTCGAACTTGTCGAACTTGGCCGCGTATTCCATCGCCTTGGCGTCGCCGCCGGCCTCGATGTCGGCCAGAATGGTCTTGACCGTGTCATGCACCTCGGACGCGTGGGATTGTGCGGTCAGGGTGGCCTTCTTGAGGTATTCACGCGACATATTCAGAAGATCCTATTGGTAGATTTCAGGAAGCAAAGTGGTCGACAGCGCCGGAACGTAGGCGATCAGGATGACGACGATCAGCATGGTCAGCACGAAGGGCACGGCGCGGGCCGCGATCTTGAGGATGGATTCACCCGTGATCCCCGACACCACGAACAGGTTCAGCCCCAGTGGCGGCGTGATGAAGCCAACGCCCAAGGCGGTGATCATCATGATGCAGAACTGGATCTCGTTCATGCCGATATTGTCCGCCAGCGGTTTAAGGATCGGGGCTAGGATGACGATATTCGGTGTCGTCTCCATGACGCAACCGGCCGCGATCAGAATGCCGATCATCAGCAGGATCAGCAGGAACGGATCCTCGGTCAGCGAGGTCACCGAGGCCACGAAGCCCTGCGGTACGCCCATGATCGCCAGCGCCTCGGCCAGCGGGGCCGAGAAGGCGATGATCGGCAGGATCACCCCGTTCACCTTG
Source organism: Ruegeria sp. BC2 (assembly GCF_056539245.1). Taxonomy (NCBI): domain Bacteria; kingdom Pseudomonadati; phylum Pseudomonadota; class Alphaproteobacteria; order Rhodobacterales; family Roseobacteraceae; genus Ruegeria; species Ruegeria sp. BC2. The sequence continues at coordinate 85,419 of NZ_JBQFUQ010000001.1, read as the reverse complement.
GCCGAGCTGACCAGCATCGACGGGAAGTCCGCCAGCGTCAGCGTGCGCAGGATGAACCCCATGATGATGGTGACGACAACGGCGGTCGCGCCGGCCTCGGTCGGGGTCAGGCGACCCGAAAAGATGCCGTAGAAGATGATGCCCGGCACGATGAAGGCGTACCAGCCTGATTTCAGCGCCTTGCCCAGATTGGCCAGCCATTCGCCCATGGTCATCATGCCGCCGCCCTCATAGGCGTAGAGACGGTTCATGATGATGTTGGTCACGAGGATCGAGATCAGGATCGCCAGCCCCGGGATCAGAGCGGCCAGAAACAGGGTCGAGGCCGAGATGCCCAGCACGAGCCCGATGATGATATAGGCGATCGAGGGCGGGATCAGGATCCCGGTACAGGCCCCCGCCGCCACCAGCGCACAGGCATAGGGGCGCGGATAGCCGCTTTCGACCAGTCGGTTGATCGTCATCCGACCCACCGCCGCAGCCCCCGCCGCGTCAGAGCCTGAGATGGCCGCGAACATGCCGCAGACCAGAACCGTGGCCGAGCCGAACCCGCCTTTTGCGAAACAAGTCAGCGCCTCGGCCACGTCCAGAAACTTGCGCGACAGCCCGGTTCGCACCAGCACGTCACCGGTCAGGATGAACAGCGGCACCGCGGTCAGGGCAAAGGCGTCGATGCCGGTGAACAGGCTTTCGCCCACAAGGCTCAGCGGCAGGTCGCCCGACATGATCAGCATCACGATCGCGGCCGAGCCGATTGCGGCCCAGACCGGAACCGCCAGCGCAATCAGGCCGACGAACAGGATCACGGGCAGGTAGAAATCCCAGCCCAGTTCGACCGTTTGATTGAGAGAACTCCAAAGCATCCGGTTTCTCCTCAGTCAAACAGCTTGTCGCCTTCGAAGACGGGCGTGCCGTCACGAAGGCTTTTGATATCGTTCATCAACGATTGGATCAGGCGCCAGATCATCAGAGCAAAGCCTGTGGGCACCGCCATCAGGAACCACACCTTCGACACCCGCAGCCCGTCAGTGACCGACCCGAACTTGGCCGAGACATGCACCGCCTCGTAGGACCAGTAGAGCGCGATCACCGCCACCGCGAACATCACCAGATCACCGAAGATATACAGCACCGCCTTGGGCCGGGGGCCGAGGTAATGCATGATGACGTCGATCCGGATATGGGCGCGTTCCTTGACGGCCGCGGCCGCGCCGATCCAGGCCAGATAGATGAAGGAATAGCGGACGATCTCCTCGCCCCAGATCGAGGAATAGGCGAAGATCTCGCGCCGCAGCACCTCGATTGCCATCGTGATGACGAGCATCACGTAGAACACCAGAAGCAGCCAGCGTTCGGCGTTGCGGTCTATGGTTTTGAGTAAGGACATCGCTTCCCTCGGCAAGGCTGGGGGGGATGGGCCTGAAGGATCAGGCCGCGCAGGTCTGGAAAGGGCGGGCGCGCTTCCGACGCCCGCCCGGTCCGTATCAGGCGTCGTGAACGTAGTATTTGCCTTGGGTTCCGGCCGCCTCGACCAGCTTTTCGAAGGCGTCCATCGACCCGGCCAGCTCGGTTTTGAAGGGGTCCCATTCCGAGCGCTGGTAACCGCCGGCCTCCTGCCACTCGGCCAGTTGGTCGTCGGTCAGCGAGTGGAACTCGACTCCGGCCTTGTTCAACTCGGCCATGGCATAGGCGCGAGCCGAGGGGACCTTGGCCAAGTTCTGGTGGCTGGTCATCTCCGAGCCCCACATGATTCCCTCTTGCACGTCGGCCGGCATCGAGTTGAACCATTCCAGGTTGCAGGAATAGACCTGGCTGTCCGGCACCGCCTGGGTGAAGGTGACGTGAGACAGAATGTCCTTGAAGCCAAACACATAGAGCGCGCCGACCGACGGGTCGAGCGCATCCGCCACGCCCTGCTTGATGGCCGAGGGGGTCTCACCCCAGGCAACGGGCGTCGGGTTGGCACCGACCATGCGGTAGTATTGCTGCAGCATCTTGGACCCGGGGACGCGGAATTTCACGCCGCTCATGTCCGAGGGGGTGATGATGGCATTTCCGCCCTGGCGCACGGCCACGACGCGCGGGTCGATCACGACATAGAACAGCGCCTTGAAGCCTGCGGCCTCGACCTTGGGGTGTACTTCGTTCTTCCAGGTGTCGGAATGCACCAGGTTGGTAAACCGCTGGTTCGAGCCGCACAGATACGGCATGTTGATCAGGTCCACGGTCGAAGCGAAGGGTGCGAAGTTCGACAGCGAATGCTGCGCCGCCTGGATGGTTCCACCCTGCACCTTCTGCACCAACGCGCCGCCCGCGCCCAGCTGCCCGCCCGGGGCCAGCTTGACATAGACCTTGCCGTTGGTTGCGTTCTGGATGTTCTCCTTCAGATCCAGTTGCATGATCGGATAGCTGCGCGAGGCGCCCAACACATAGGCCGTAGCGACCGTCATCACATGCTCGGCAGCTTGTTCGCGTTCCTTTTCCTCCTTCGCGGTCTGCGCCGCGGCCTCGGATGACCACAACACGCCGCTTGCGCCCGCCACCAGTGCGGCCGTGAACGCGCCACTGGCGCTGAGTTTCAGGAAATTGCGGCGTTCAGCTGACGCCAGTTCCATTTGATCTTTGTTCATTGATTGCCCTCCCATTGGAAAAATTCAGCCGCCGTTCTCCTCGCGCGCGGCCTCTTTTTTCAGAATTGCGACAACGAACAGGATCGACGCCGCGAACAGAACCAGCATCTCGCCCACGTCCCCAAGAAACGCGCGGCCTGCGAACGCACCCAGCGCCACGTTCGCGAAATAGACGACGAAGACGATGGCGGATGCGGCAAGAAACATGTTCGGGACTCCGGGTAGAATCGGCACTGATGCCATTTGTAAGCGCTTACATGAAAAATGCAAGCGCTTACATTTCAACTTTCATTGCCAACCCGATCCGGTTAGAATTGGACAGAGCAAAGATTAGGTTTGGAAATGTCGAAGCTGAAGCCCGCCCCGACACTGGATGACGTTGCCAGAAAGGCGGGCGTTTCCACGGCTACGGTCTCGCGCTGCATCAATACGCCGGATCGGGTTGTAGAAGCGACCCGCGAACGCGTGCAGTCGGCGATCGAGGCGCTGGGCTATACACCGAATTTCGCGGCTCGGGTCATGGCGGCCAAACGCACGTTTACCATCGGCGCGATCATCCCGACGATGGAGAACGCCATCTTTGCGCGCGGCTTGCAGGCCTTTCAGGAAGAGCTGCACCAACATGGATATACGCTGCTGGTATCCAGTTCGGCCTACAAACCGGCCACCGAAGAAGAGCAGATCCGTACTTTGGTTGCCCGCGGCGCCGATGGCCTGCTGCTGATCGGACACGACCGGGCGTCGCGCATCTACGAATTTCTTGAACACCGGGAAATTCCGGCGCTGGTCGCGTGGTCATTTTCCCCGGACGGGCGTTTGCCCTCCATCGGTTTCGACAACCGGGCGGCCATGTACGAGTTGGCGAAAAGGGTCATCGACCTCGGGCACAGACGGCTTGCGGTGATATCGGGCATCACCCACGGCAACGACCGCGCGCGCCTTCGATTGGACGGGGTGCGCGACGCTGTTCGGCAGCACGGGCTTGACCCGCAGATGCTTCAGGTCATCGAGACTCCGTACGAGATCGAAAACGGCGCAGAAGCCTTCGCGCGTCTCATGTCGCAGGACGCGCCGCCGACGGCTGTCATGTGCGGCAACGATGTGTTGGCCGCCGGCGCTTTGCTCAGGGCTCAGGACATGGGGCTGAAAGTGCCGCAGGATGTCTCGATCACCGGGTTCGATGACATCGAACTGGCCCGGATCCTGCGCCCGGCGCTGACGACCGTGCACGTGCCGCATCGGGAAATGGGCGGAAAAGCCGCCAAGGCATTGATCGAAATGGTTGAAAAAAGGGCCCCGGCGGCCGGTGAACACTTGTTCACGCACATCGTTGAACGACAGTCCCTGGGTCCGGCCAACTCGGCGTGATCCGTGTGCCCAGGTCAGGCGGCCTGATCTTCCATCGTCCGGAAATCACCCTTCAGCCACAAATGCCGCTTGCACATCGGTTCGGTAAAATACTGCCGGATCAAGCTGCTGAGGGCCTTGTGGATCAGTTTAGAAGTGGTGTCCGGATAGACCTCGGTCGTGAACAGAGAAACGATCCTGACAAAGTTCCGACCCGGAAAAGGCGTTGCCCGAACCGAGTCATGATAGCGATGCGCCCGGTGGAAACACCCGGCCGTGGTGATCGCCCATCCGCTGCCTTCGGCGACCAGCCCCATGATCGACTGGTTGCATTCCAGCTCGAACCGGTTGGGCAGGTTGTACTTGTTGCGCGTCAGCTGGATCTCGATCTGCTTGCCGATCGTGTAGTCTCGCGAATACCGCAGCAGCGGCAGGTCGGAATGGGGCGAGAACAGATCCTGCACCTCGCCCTTGAACTTTTCGGGCACGATCACGATGAACGGATCCCGCATCAAAGGGTATTCGACCAGGCCCTGTGTGCCGCCCGGCGGTCGGGTCGCCACGCCCGCGTCCAGCTTGTGCTCCTGCAATTTCTCGATGATCTCGTGGCTGGGCCGCGTGAAATGCCGGAAATTGCAGCGCGGCAGCGCATGGGCCAGAAACCGGATCAGTTCAGGCGCGATCTGGTTGTCGAAATCATCCACCAGGGCCAGCCGCAGATCGGTGGCGTGGCGCCAGTTGCCAGACCGGATCTCGGCCTCGCCCCGCTTCAACACGGTCAGGCCATCGCGTACATAGCGCGAAAATACCTCGCCAGCCGGTGTCAGGCTCATCGGACGACGGCCGTGATCCACAAGTGCGATGCCAAGGGCGTCTTCCAGGCTGCGAAGATGGTTGGAAACGGTGCTGATCGACAAACCCGTTTCCGAGGCCACCTGTTGGATCGAACCGGACTTGGCGATCAGGCGGAACACTTCCAGCCAGCGCAGGCTCAGTGTTTTGGACACGGGGCAAAACCCTCCCGCAATTTCGATTTCATCGAAACTAGCGAAACAGAGTTTTGGCTTTCGGGCAATGGTGAATGTTGGTCACCCGCTTTAGCTGCGCATGCGGGTGAACTCGGGATCGTAGGGGCAGGCGGGGATCACCCGCGCCGGAACCCTTTCGCCGCACAGGTCCAGCGTCATCTCGCTGCCCTCGGCTGAAAGGTGCGGCTCGACAAAGGCATGCGCCAGGTTCAGCCCGGTGCGATGCCCCCAGTCGCCCGAGGTCACCGTTCCCACCACCCGATCCCCGGCCATCAGCGACGCACCGGTATGCGCGGGCGCGTGCGTGGCCTGCACTTGCAGGGCAACCAGCTTGCGCGACGGCCCTTTGGCCTGCCGTTCGATCAGCGCCGCGCGCCCGATGAACTCCGCTTTGTCCAGCCGGACAAAGCGGTCCAGCCCCGTTTCGAACGGGTCATATTCGGTGATCAGGTCGGCCTTCCAATGCAGGAAAGTCTTCTCCATCCGCATCGACTCGACCGCGCGCGCGCCGAACAGTTGCAGGCCAAAGGCCTGTCCGGCCTGTCGCAGCGCAAGATAGGCCGCATAAAGCGAGGCGTTGGGCACATGGATCTCATAGGCCAGTTCGCCCGAGAAACTGACGCCCATCACGGTGGCGGGCGCGATGCCGACAAAGCACTCGCGCACGCTGAGCCACGGGAAGGCGTCCCGCGACCAATCCCCGCGCGAACAGGCCGACAGCACGTCACGCGCCCGTGGCCCGGCCAGAACCAGGATGGTCTGGTCGTTGGTCAGGCTACGCAACTGCACGTCCTCGTCGGGGGCGATGTGCCGGGACAGCCAATCCATGTCATGCAGTTCGGCCGCTGCGGCCGAGCCGTACCAAACCCGATCCGGCCCCCGGTCACTGGCGGGCAGATTGGCAATGGTCGCCTCGGCCTTGACCATGCCCTTGTGATTCAGAAGATAGGCCAACCCCACCCGACCCGGGCGACGGGGCAGCGCGCCGCAGACCATCCTGTCGAGGAACGCATGCCGGTCGGTACCGGTGATCTCGATCCGGTTGAACCCGTTCACCTCGGCCAGCCCGGCATTCTGCTGCACATTGGCAACCTCGGCGGCGATCACGTCGAATGTTTCGTCAAAATCGAAACTGAGTGTCGGCGTGAAATCGGGCGCGGGCTTGATGTACTCGACCCGCTCCCAGCCATTCACCACGGTAAATTCCGCGCCCTCGGCGGCCAAAACCGGGGTCAGCGGCGTTGTCTTGGCGGGCCGCCCGGCGGGGCGGTGTTCGTGCGGAAAGTGAAAGCGGAACTCATTCTGGTAATCCTCGATCGCCTTCAGCGCGGTCAGCTCGACATTGGCATGCCCGGCGAACCGGCGCGGGTCGAGGCACCAGGTGTCATAGCAGGCCTCGCCATGCACGATCTGCTGGGCCAGAAGCCAGCCGTGGCCGCCCCCCTCACCCAGCCCGGCCCGCAGGCCGATGATGCAGAATGCGTTGCGCTTGCCGGGGATCGGCCCGACCAGGGGTGCACCATCGATCGTGTAGGTGATAGGGCCGTTGACGACCGTGTGGATCCCGGCCTCCATCAGGGCGGGCATGCGGGCAAACGCGCCTTCCAGCACATCGGTCACCCGGTCCAGATCGTCCGGGCACAGCGCGTTGACGAAGTTCGGATCGATCCCGTCCATGCCCCAGGTCTTGCAGTCCTGTTCGTAGAAACCCAACAGCAACCCGTTCTTTTCCTGCCGGCAGTAGTAATCGCTGATCGGGCAGCGCAGCAGCGGCATGCGGTGGCCCGCATCACGGATCGCGGGGATTTCCTCGGTCAGGAAATACTGGTGCTCCATCGAGGCCACGGGATGTTGCACGCCCATCATCGCGCCCACCTCGTTCACGCGGTAGCCACAGGCATTCACCACGATGTCGCAGTCGATGTCGCCGTGCTCGGTATGAACGGTCCAGGTGTCGTCCCTGTGCTGGGTCAGGGCCGTGACCGGCGTGTTGCGATAGACCTCGGCCCCGGCCTTGCGCGCCCGCCGCGCCAGCGCCTGACACAGCTGGGCGGGGTCGATGTCTCCGTCCAGCGGATCCCACAACCCGCCCAACAGATTGTCGGTGGAAATCAGCGGGTGGCGACGGGCGCATTCCTGGGCGTCGATCACCTCGAACTGCACGCCCATCCCCCGCGCCATCGAAGCGAAATGGCGATAGCCCTGCATCTGCGTTTCGGTATTGGCCAACCGGATGCCACCGTCGCCATGATGGTAGTTGATTGGATAGTCCGGGTCCTCGGCCAGTTCCTTGTACAGGCGGATCGAATGCGACTTGAGCCCCACCATCGTCTGGTTCATTCCGAAATTCGTCACCTGCGCGGCCGAATGCCATGTGGTGCCGGATGTCAGCTCGTTGCGCTCCACCAGTACCACGTCGCTCCAGCCTTCCTGCGTCAGGTGATACAGGGTTGAACAGCCAGCGATTCCGCCGCCGATCACCACGACCTTGGTGCGCGATTTCATGGGTGTGCTCCTTCTGACATTCCCCGAACCCTGCCGAACGACGCAGCGGGCGGGCAATGGCGCAGTGGCCGGTCCCGAAAAATCGAAACGGGGATTGAGATTTCTCAAAACGGCATTTCCGCTTTGGCCGCACCCCGCGTTGCCGCGTACTCTGCATGGCAGGATCGGATCAGGAGCCTTCGAAGATGCCAGAACAGGGCAAACGCGGCGGGCGGCGGGCCAGGCTGGCGCAACGGGCGGCCAAACCGGCCTTTGACCCCTGCCCGCCCGGCCAGACCGGTGGGCAGTACAAACCCCTGACCTTGCCCGAGATCGCGGCGATCCACGACACCGCCCTGCGCCTGCTGGAAAGGCTGGGCATGGGCGAGGTGCCCGACCGTTTGGCACAAGACCTGATCGCCGCCGGCGCGCGGCCCGGCCCGCCGGGACGGCTGGTCTTTCCCCGCACGATGGTCGAAGGCGCGGTCCGGCAGGCTGCCAAACGGTTTACCCTGCACGGGCGCGACCCGGCCCGGTCGATCGAGGTGGGCGGCGACCGCGTGCATTTAGGCACCGGCGGAGCAGCGGTCCAGACGCTGGACCTGGACAGCGGGCTCTATCGCCCGTCGACGCTGGCCGATCTGCATGATTTCACCCGCCTTCAGGACACGCTGGCCAATGTCAGCTGGTTCACCCGATGCTGCGTCGCCACCGACGTGCCGGACAATTTCGATCTGGACGTGAATACAGCGTATGCGCTGATCCGGAATACCACCAAACCGGTGGCAACCTCGTTCACGCTGGCTGAACATGTCGCGCCCATCGTGCGGATGCTGGATATCGCCGCCGGAGGCCAGGGCGCCTTTGCGGAACGCCCGTTTCTGAAGGCGCATATCAGCCCGGTGATCTCGCCCTTGCGGTACGGCGAAGATGCGGTGGACGTGGTCTATGAATGCATCGCGCACAACATCCCCATGTCCTGCATCACCGCAGCCCAAGCCGGGGCGACCGCGCCCGCAACCATGGCCGGGTTTCTGGCCCAGTCGCTGGCCGAAACCCTGGCCAGCCTGGTCATGGTCAACGCGATCCGGCCGGGCTTTCCCATGGTGTTTTCCAACTGGCCCTTCATCATCGATCTGCGCACCGGCGCGTTTTCGGGCGGCAGTGGCGAAACCGCCGTGCTGAACGCGGCCTCGGCCCAGATTACCAACTGGTTGGGGCTGCCCTCGGGCGTGGCCTGTTCGATGACCGATGCCAAGGCCATCGACGCGCAATACGGCGCCGAAAAGGGCATCACCTCGCTGGCCGCCGCGCTGGCCGGGGGCAACCTGATCTACGAAAGCTCGGGCATGACGGCCTCGCTGCTGGGGGTCAGTTTCGAGGGGTTCGTTCTGGATGACGAGATGCATTCGCACACCTATCGCGCCCTGCGCGGGATCGAGGTGACCGAAGAAAACCTGGGCTTTGACGCGATCTGCCAGTCGGTTCTGGGCGAGGGCCATTTCTTGGGCAGCGCCCACACCCATGCAGCGATGGAGCGCGACTATTTCTACCCCGCCCTTGCCGACCGGGCCGAGCCGCGCAGCTGGCAGGACAGCGGCGCCCGCGATGCCTGGTCAACCGCCCGCGACCGCGCGCGTAAAATCCTGCGCACGCATCACCCGCAATACCTCAGCCCCGAACAAGAGGCCGAGATCCGCGCCAATTTCCGGATTCTGTCCTGATCCGACGCCGTTGTGTCGCGGACCGGGTGTTTTTGACGCGGGCTTGGCGCTAGGCTCGGGCAAACCACGACACAGGGGGCCCCATGGCAAATGCGTTCTTTCAACCCGTCTCGGCGATGGAACTGGCCCGCTTTGCCGGTGTCCCCACCTTCATGCGCCTGCCGGCCCTGACCTCGGACGACGACCGGATGGATCTGGTCGAGCTTGGGCTGGTCGGCATCCCCTGGGATGGGGGCACCACCAACCGGCCCGGCGCGCGGCATGGGCCGCGGCAGTTGCGCGACCAGTCCACCATGATCCGCGCCATGAACCCGGTGACCGGTGTTGCCCCGTTCGAACTGGTCAACTGTGCCGACCTGGGCGACGTGCCGCCCAACCCGGTGGATATCGAGGATACGCTGGACCGCGTCACCCGCTTCTACACCGACCTGATGCTGCGCGGCATCGTGCCCCTGACGGCGGGCGGCGATCACCTGACCACCCTGCCCGTCCTGCGGGCGCTGGCCAGCGACGGCCCGCTGGGGCTGATCCAGTTCGACAGCCATACCGACCTGTTCGACAGCTATTTCGGCGGGCACAAATACACCCACGGCACCCCGTTCCGCCGCGCGGTCGAGGAAGGATTGGTCGATCCCGAACGCTTCGCGCAGGTGGGCATTCGCGGCACCGCCTACAACACCGAGGATATCGAATGGGGCGAGGCGCAAGGCATCCGCATCATCCGCATCGAAGAGTTGTTCGACCGCGGCATCGACGATGTCATGGCCGAGGTCCGCGCGATCGTCGGCGACGCGCCCTGCTATTGTACCTATGACATCGATTTCGTGGACCCCACCCATGCCCCCGGCACCGGCACGCCCGAGATCGGCGGCCCCAACAGCTTTCAGGCCCAGCAGGTCATCCGCAAGCTGGAAGGTCTGAACCTTGTCGGCGCGGATCTGGTCGAGGTCTCGCCGCCCTTCGACCCGGCGGGCGGTACCGCATGGCTGGGCATTTCGCTGATGTTCGAGCTGCTGTGCGTGCTGGCTCAGGCGATCGACGCGCGGCGCTAGGCCCGCGCGACGTTCTCGGCGATCATCGAGATCATCTCGAACATCACCGCCGCCGCCGTCAGCGCAGTGATGTTGTTGGGGCTGTCCTTGGTCGGCATCATGCAGACCACATCGCCGCCGACGATGTTCAGCCCCCGCACGGCATGCAGAATGCCCACGGCCTCGTCGATGTCAAAACCCTTTTCGCCGGGTTCCAGGTTCGACACGCCCGGCGCGATGGTCGGGTCAAGGCAGTCGAGATCGAAGGTGATGTAGACCGGCCGGTCGCCCAGGACCTCGCGCGTTTGGGCGACAACATCGGCCAAGCCACGCTGGCGGAACTCGCGCATGGTGACGATGTTGTAGCCATAGTCATATGAAGGCTGCAGCCAGTCCAGGCTGCGCGGATGCCCCCGCAACCCGATCTGCATCGACCGGGTCGGGTCCACCTGCCCCTGATCGGCCAGGTAGGCCCCCCAATGCGCGGCCGACTTCTTGGCCCCCAGGAAATGATCGACCTTGGTGAACACATCCGTATGCGCGTCCAGATGCAAAAAGCTGATCGGTTGCCCGCCCGCCAGTTCGCCTCGGCCCAGCGCCTGTACGATCCCGCCCGTGATCGAGTGATCGCCGCCCACCGAAACGGGCCGCGCCCCGGCGGCGTCGATGTCACGGTAGAAGGCGGTGATACGCTCGATGCAGTCTTCGTTGTCGTTGGCGCGCGGGAACGGCACGTCGCCCACATCGGCGATGCGCGCGCTCGACCACGGATCGATCTGGAACAGCGAATGCACCCGGCGCTGCACGGCCGAGACATGACGCAGCGCACGCGGGCCCAGATGCTGGTCGCGCTCGGTGGTGCCGTTGCCGGCAGAGTGCGGCACGCCCACAAGGGCGATATCCTGGTCCTGCGGCCCCACATGGGGGCACCGGAACAGGGTGGGCACGCCCCACCAGTACAGGTTGTCCATCATGGATTGTTCGTAGCGGTCCGCCATCATGTCTCCCCGCCCTTAAATGAAACCGCCCCCACGGGTGACCCGGGGGGCGGCTGTCGCGTCAGATCTTTTCGTCTTCGCGTCGGAAGGCGCCCTGAACGATGCGATCCATGACCATGGCCAGGAACAGGATCGCAAAGCCACCCAGCAGGCCCGGCCCCTTGGCCGCGTATTGCAGCGCCTCAAGGATTTCCTTGCCCAGACCCCCGCCGCCGATCAGCGAGATGATCACGACCATCGACAGACACATCAGGATGGTCTGGTTCACGCCGGTCATGATCGACGGCAGCGCCAGCGGGATTTCCACGTCCTTCAGCAACTGCCATTTCGAGGCGCCAAAGGCCACGGCGGCCTCTTTGATGCTTTCCGGCACCCCGCGCATGCCCAGCGCCGTCAGGCGGATCACCGGCGGCATGCCGAAGATGATCGTAGCAAGGATGCCCGGCGGGTTGCCGGTGCCAAAGAAGGCGATGATCGGGATCAGGTAGACGAAGGCCGGCAGGGTTTGCATCAGGTCCAGCACAGGCTCGGCCGCGCGATAGGCGCGTTTGGATTTGCCGAACCAGATGCCCAGCGGAATGCCGAAGGTGACGCACAGCAGCACGGCCGCGCCCACCAAAGCCACCGTCTCCATCGCCACGTCCCAATAGCCCAGCAGCGCGATATAGGCCAACGACGCGGCGGTGAAGATCGCCACGCGCGGACCCGCCGCGCGCCACGCGGTCACGCAGATCACCAGCATGACCACCGGCCAGGGCGACCCGATCAGGGCCACGGTCAGCCCGTCCAGAACCGAGCGCACACCGGCAACGATCCCGTCGAAAATGTCTCCGCCCGCGGCGGCTGCGGCGTCGATCCGGGCCTCCATCCAACTGGCCACGACCGAGAACAGTGTTCCCTGATCAGGCCCGAGTATCATCTCGGAGACTTGTTTCTCGGGGAAGGCATCCAGCAGCGGAAGCGAGGCATTCACCGTGAATTTGTAAACGATCAGCGGTCCGATCGCAGCGATCAGAACTGCCCCCAGAACCGTGTTCCGAGTCGAGCGGCCGCTTTCGGTGTTGTCGGGGTTGATCCGCCAGTTCGAGTACTGTTTTTCGTACACCCGGTCAGCGTAGAACCCCTGAACCAGCTTGAAAACCAGCAGCATCAGAAGCCCGGTGACCATGATCCCCAGGGCTTCGGACTGTGCCAGCTGCGCTTTCTCAAGGCTGCTGTCAGCCGCTTTCTGGATATTCGCGGCCAGTTTGTTGAACCGGTCTATGTCTGCCTTCTCGGTTGCATCCGCCGCGCGGGCCAGCAGCTCATTTGCGCGTTCCTGCTGACGGGCCGCGCGTTCGGCCAGATCGGCCCCCGGGTTACCCCAGGCACCGCGACCGATCTGCACCCAGGCGATGATCTCAAGGATCAGGAAGGTCCAGAACATTCCCCAGATCGCCCGCGAGGCGGACCAGAACGGCCCCAGCACCGCCGCCCACAGGTTGAACGTATTCGGGATCGGACTGGTCGCGTCGTGGATTTTATGAAAGGCGTTGACGTAATAGTCACCGTTGGGGCCGGCGAATTCGTGGATCGACCGATCCAGCGCCTCGCGGTCCACCTCGATGTCGGAGGCGGCCGTGACTTTCAATTCCGTGGTTGCATCAGTCATTTTTGCCCCCCTGAATTCCGCGCAACAGGCGTGGTTTGGTCACGACGCCGACATCCTGACCGCCATCGGTGATCACCACCGGAAGCTCGGTGTTCACGGCCAGGTCGATCAGCTGGTCGAGGTCTGCGCCCTCATCGGCACGCGGCGCGCCATCCAGCGGGCCGGAATAACTGTCCAGCGGCTCCATGATCGAATGCGCCTTGACCAGTTTGAGTTTGGATATGCCCTGCACGAACTCGCGCACGTAGTCGTCGGCCGGGTTCATCACGATGTCCTCGGGCGTGCCGATCTGGACGATCACACCGTCCTTCATGATGGCGATGCGGTGGCCGATGCGAATGGCCTCGTCCAGGTCATGTGTGATGAACAGAGTGGTTTTTTTCAGCTGCGCAACCAGCGCCTTGAACTGATCCTGCAATTGCAGCCGGATCAGCGGGTCCAGTGCCGAGAATGGTTCATCCATCAACAGGATTTCCGGGTCCGAGGCCAGCGCGCGCGCAATGCCCACGCGCTGCTGCATCCCGCCGGACAGTTCCTTGGGCAGCCGGTCCTCGTAGCCGGTCAGGTCCACCAGTCCCAGCGCGTGATCGGACACCGCCCAGCGCTTGGATTTCGAGACTTTGCGGATCTCAAGCGGATAGGCCACGTTGTCGCGCACCGAGCGGTGCGGCATCAGCGCCATGTGCTGGAACACCATCCCGATCTGCTGGGCGCGAATACGACGCAATTCGGACTCGGAGATCTTGGACACGTCCTGCCCCATGATCTCGATCTTTCCGGCCGTGGGCTCGATCAGGCGATTAACATGGCGCACGAGGGTCGATTTGCCCGAACCCGACAGGCCCATGATGCAAAAAATCTCGCCGCGCGGCACTTCGAACGTGGCGCCTTGAACACCGACCACGCAATTGAATCTTTCAAGAACTTCAGGTTTTCCAATACCTTCATTCCGGACCGCGGCCATGGCTTCTTCGGCCCGTGCGCCGAAAATTTTCCAGACATTTTCTAGTTTTACGACAGGTTCGTCCATTTGCCCCTCATCTACGGGGTTGCATCCCGGCAAACAGGCAAAGGGCCGCCGCGATCAGTCGCGACGGCCCCATGCGTTTGTGATTTAGTTCGTCAGCCAGCCGATAACGGTGTCTTCGTTTTCAGCCACCCACTGGCGGGCGAAATCGGCTGCTTCCATGTTGTCCACGGCCAGCGCCTTGCCCATCGCGCTCAGATCATCACCCTGCATCTGGTAGTTGCGGAACAGGGCCGCGACCTCGGGGTGATTTTCCTCAAGCTCTTTGGCGTAGTGCAGGTGCAGAGTTGCCCCGTTCCACGCGGTCGAGGCCTCGGACTTATCCAGCCAGTCCGGGTCATCGGTGGGCTGAACGATCGTCCAGGTGGCCGGATCATGCGGTGGCTCTTCCAGTACGGTCAGATCCTGCGTCACGAAGATGTAGTGCGGGCTGTAGCAGAACCCGATCCACGGATCGCCGGCCTTGGTCGCGTTTGCCAGGTTGGCATAGGCGATGGTTTCTTCGTACTCGGTCAGCTCGAAGATTTGGTCATAGCCATAGGACTTGGCGCGGATCTTCTCGACCACGGTCGACGCCCAGCCGGGTGCGCCGATCCAAACCTCGGGGGTACCGTTTCCGTCAGTGTCGAAGATGGCCATCTTGTCCGGATCGCTCAGGTCGTCGATGGATTTGATGTCATATTCCTCGGCAATGTAGGTCGGAACGCACATACCCTGCTCGGCCTGAACCGGGTTCTCGTTCATCACGACTGTGCCGTTCTGCTTGACATAGGTGTCGTGCAGGTTCTGCTGGTTCGGCATCCAGACTTCCGGGTGGACGTGCATCGCACCGGAATCCATCGCTTCGAAGACGATGGGATTGGTGCCGTTCTGCAATTCGACATCAAGGCCAAGGTTTTCTTCGATAACGACTTCAAGAATGTGCGCGGTGGCGTTCACCGACGCCCAGTTCGGCACACCGATCACGATATCGGCAGCAAAAACCGGGGCAGCGACCGCCATCGATGCGCCCCCCAGTAACGTAGCAAGTTTGTTCATGTTGAATCTCTCCATGTTGGTCGTCTTCGGCGCTGATTCTCGTTGATCGGAAGCGACCAGGCGGACGGGCCTGATCGTCGAGATCGGGTCAGCGTCTCGGGTGTATTGAGCGCGTTTCGCATGTGAACACGCCCCGCACCTTAAAAAGTGAAGCACCTGCCGTTTGACCCATCAAGCGCAACTTCGAACCGGGGTCACGGTTTCGAAATTCTCTCAAAATGGTTTCGCTTAATTCCGAATAACGGTCCCACGCGTCGGGGTGAAGCCCGTTAGACCGTGCGTTGGATTGGTACGCCTGCAGCATGAAATCTGGCTGCCATGCAGTTTGGCTCGGTGGGGATTGGGCCTCAAACCAGCGCCTGCGGCAAGACAAACGGAACGTCAGTTGTCGGCAGCGTGCTGACCGGTAAATCGATGCCATAGACCTGCCGCATCACCTCGTCTGTCATGACGTCCGAAACCGCCCCGGTGCGCCAGACCTCTCCGTTCGACAGCACGCAGACCTTGTCGGCGAACAACGCGGTCAGGTTCAGGTCATGCATCACGACCACAACGCCCCCGCCCTGATCGGCGAATTCGCGCGCGATGCGCAGAACCGTGAACTGATGCGCGATGTCCAGGCTGGCGACGGGTTCGTCCAGCAACAGCCAGCGCGGCCGGTCGCGCCGCACCGCGCTCCAGACCTGGGTCAGAACGCGCGCAAGCTGCACGCGTTGCTGCTCGCCGCCGGACAGGTTCTGGTACGAGCGCGGCTCGAACCCCGCAAGATCCACATGCGCCAGCGCGCGCGACGGTAGGGCGTCGTCGCCGTCGGCCAGGCCACCGGGTAGGCCCAGCCGTACGACTTCCAGCGCGGTGAAGGGAAAGGCGACCGCCGAGGATTGCGGAAGAACGCCCCGCATCGCCGCCAGCTCCCAGGGCTGCAGGGCCGCGATGTCCTGGCCGTTCAAGGTGATCCGGCCGGTGTGCGGGATGTCGCCCGACAGCGCCCCGAGCAAGGTGGATTTGCCCGATCCGTTGGGCCCGATGATCGCAGTGACCTCTCCGGGTTCGGCCAGGAAATCCACATCGCGCAGGATCTGCTTGCGCCCGATGCGGACGCTGACATTTTCAGCTTTCATCATTCACATTCCCATCGATCCGTGGCGGCGCAGCAGGATCCAGAAGAACACCGGCGCGCCCAGAATGGCCGTGACGATGCCTATCGGCAGTTCGGCCGGGGCCACGATCACCCGGCTGATCATGTCGGCGGCTAGCAACAGGGCGGCGCCCAGCAAGGCGGAATTCATCAGCAGCCGATGGTGATCGGGGCCGGTGCCCAGCCGCAGCAGATGCGGCACGACGATGCCGATGAACCCGATCCCGCCCGACACGGCCACGGCCGCGCCGGTGGCGGCGGCCACTGTAAGGATCGCGATGTTCTTGCTGCGCTGCACCGGAATGCCGATGTGATGCGCCACCGCTTCGCCCATGGCCAGGCCGTTCAGGGCGCGGGCCAGACGCTGCGCGCACAGGATCGACGCCAGGATCAAGGGCGCGGCGGTGGCGACCTTGGTCCAGGTCGCGCCGGCCAGCGACCCCATACCCCAGAAGGTCAGATCGCGCAGCTGCTGATCGTCGGCGATGTACACCATGACCCCCGACACCGCGCCCGACAGGGCCGCCAGGGCGATGCCGGCCAGCAGCATCGTCGCCACCGAGGTCTGCCCCTGACGCGTCGAAACGCGATAGAGGATCAGGACCGACGCCCAGCCGCCCAGAAAGGCGGCAACCGCGACCAGGCCACTGCCGACCCAGGCCAGAACGGCGGCGGGCAGAAGGTTGCCGAAGACGATGGCGGTGATCGCGCCCAGCCCCGCCCCCGCGCTGACGCCGACGATGCCCGGATCCGCCAGCGGGTTGCGGAACAGCCCCTGCATCACCACGCCCGACACCGCCAGCGCCGCCCCGACCAGGATGCCCATCGCCAGCCGCGGCAGGCGGATGTCCCACAGCACGATCCGGTTCAGATCCGACAGGCCCCGGCCATGCAGCAGATCCGACACGGCCATCTTCAACGAGGCCTCGGACGCGCCGACCGAAATGCTGGCCACGCTGGTCACGGCCAGAAGGCCGATCAGAGCCAGGGTCACCCATGCCGCCCGCGACCTGCGGGCCGCGGCGGACGGGGGCGCGCCGTTGTCCAGTGCCAGCGTCATGAGCCCCCGACGCCCCGCAATGCGGCCGACAGATCCATGACCGCGTCGGCGGTGCGCGGGCCGAAGCCTAGCAGATAGGCGCCGGGCATCCGGATCAGCGCCCGGTTCCGCCCCGCCGGGGTCAGCCGGACCGCGGGCAGCGCGAACAGCTCTTCCTCCGAGAGGATCGGCCCGCCCTGACGCTCCATCATCAGGATCACGTCCGGCGCGGTGGCGGCCATGGCTTCGGGCGTCATCGACTTGAAACCCGTCACATCGGCGGCTGCGTTTTTGCCTCCGGCCATGCGGATGATGGTATCGGCCTGGGTCTCGGCCCCGCCGACGACAAATTCTCCGCCCCGAGCCGAAAGCAGGAACAGCACGTTCACCGGCGTGTCCTGCGCGGCGGACGCCTCGGCCAGCGCCCGGTCCAGCCGGCGCGCGGTTTCGCCCGCCAAGGCTTCGGCCTCGGCCTCGGCCCCCAACGCGGCCCCCACGGCGCGGATCTTGTCGATGACGCCATCGCGCGAGAACTCGTCGGCAATGGTGACGTAATCCACGCCGGCCTCTTGCAGCACAGCGATGGTCTCGGGCGGGCCCGACCCTTCGAGCGCAAGGATCAGGTCGGGGGCAACCGACAGCACGCCCTCGGGCGACAGGGCCCGGCGATACCCGACATCGGGCAGATCCGCCGCCTCGGGCGGCCAGGTCGAGCTGCGGTCACGGCCGACCAGCCGGTGCTGCTGGCCCAAGGCATGGACGATCTCGGTCAGCGAACTGCCGATGGCGATCACGCGTTTGCTCTCGGCCTGCGCGGCCGCCGCCGAAACCAGCAAAGCCGCGCAGAGTGTCACCAAGCCCCGCATCATGCCGCTCCGGCAGCGGCCGGGCCGGGCAGCGCCGCCACCAGCGCATCCCAGGCGGGGCGATGATCGGCCTTGCCGGTGCGGCGCCCGAAGGTCTGCAGGATCAGGGCGCCGTCCGCATCGAAGGCCTCGACCGAGATCGCCGGGCCGCGCTGGGTCGGCTTGTCGACGGCCCAGACCTCGGCGATGTGATCGCTGCGCAGATGCAGGTTGAAGCCCGGATCCAGCACGTTGAACCACGGCCCCATCTGCTGAAGATTTTGCACCGGGCCGCCGTGGATCTCGATGCAGCCGCGGTTGCCGACGAAGATCATCACCTCGATCTGCAGGTCCCGCACCTGTTCGAACAGGCCTGTGACCGCCGCGGGATCAACCGCGCGGGCCAGCGGTTCGCCCGCGATGCGATAGGCGCCCAGCCGGTTCATCTTGAGCTTCGAGGTCAGGCGCAGGAACTGGTGCGTGTCCGTCATCTTGGCCCATTCGCGGCGCAGCGCGTCGGCCTTGTCGGCATTGGCCTTGGGCGCTTCGGCCGGTTTGCGCGGCGCGACCGTCATCGTCTGGCCTTGATCCTCGGCGGCCAGTGTCCGAACCAAACTGTCCCAGTGGCCCAGGTCCGAGCCATCGCGCAGGAAGATCTTGTGAACCGCGTCCCCGGCCGCATCGAACACCTGGATCGAGCGGCGCAGACCGGCCTCGGTTTCCCGCTCGACGGCAAAGACATGGTGCCATTGCGCGGGGAACATGCGCAGGTCGATCTCTTCGGTCAGCACCATCGCGGCATGCTGGCCGCTGTGGTAATTGTCGTATCGCCCGATCTTTTCGATCACGCAGGACGGGTTACGCGTCAGCGCCATGACCTCGCCCAAACCAGCCAACTGGCCGAACAGCCCGGCAAGGCCGGGGTTCAGCCGCGTTACGCTCTGCCCGGCAAAGGCCGCGACCAGCTGGCCCTCGCTCAACCCCAGCGTTTCCGCGAAATCGCGGTCTCGCTGGCCTGTCTTCTGCGCATAGGCAGCACGAATATCCTGAGGAGCCATAAGCACCTGTTCCATAGCGGGTTTCCCGTCTTCTTCGTGGTTCCAAGGGGGTGCTGGCCCAGGTGCTGATCGCAAACAGCGCCCTGCTGGCAGTGCCGAAATTACAGGCACGAAATTATGTTGACTGTTTTAGTCACCTTTATTAACGAGCACAAGTCGCCGCGAACAGGCGATTCCAAAAAACAGAAAAAAAAACTGACCAGCGCCAGCGAACTGCAAGCATCTCCG
Source organism: Ruegeria sp. BC2 (assembly GCF_056539245.1). Taxonomy (NCBI): domain Bacteria; kingdom Pseudomonadati; phylum Pseudomonadota; class Alphaproteobacteria; order Rhodobacterales; family Roseobacteraceae; genus Ruegeria; species Ruegeria sp. BC2. The sequence goes on along the minus strand of NZ_JBQFUQ010000001.1, from coordinate 66,153 downwards.
GTCCTCACACTTGTTTCGAAGGGACAGAAATGCGTGCGCGTACTCATATTGCAGGCCTGCTTGGGACTGCCTCTTGCCTTGGTTTGATGGCGTCCATGGTTTGGGCGCAGGAACAGGATGACGGGTTCCTCGGGACCTTGGAACTGGGCGAAAGCAAACGCGAGATCCAGACCGGCACCGCGGTTCCGGTCACGAATATCGACCAGGAAGAGATCAACGACCGTCAGGCCAACACGGTGGCCGAGCTGATCGATTCGGTTCCCGGCGTCACCCTGGTGAACGGCTCGACCCCGCAAGGATCGGGCATCAATATCCGCGGATATGGGGCCAACGGCACCTTCGGCACCGACCAAAAGGTTCTGATCCTGGTCGACGGCGCCACCACCGGCGCGGAAGAGCTGTACCGGATCGGCAACCAGCTGTTCACCGATCCGCAGCTGTACAAAAGCGTCTCGGTCATCCGCGGCACGGTCGGGTCCTTCGAATACGGCTCGGGCGTCGTCGGCGGCGTGGTTCAGCTGGAAACCAAGGACGCGTCGGACTTCACCGGCGGCGAGCCGGGGTTCCGCTTCCGCCAGACGCTCGAGGGGTATTCCAACGGCAACGGCTTTGCCTCGTCGTCGATCCTGGCGTGGCAACCCAACCGGCAGACCGAATTCCTGTTCAACTATACCTATCGCGACCAAAGCGATCAGAAGGACGGGAACGGCGACACGATCGGCAACAGCGCCTTTACCCTGCCGTCGCTGCTGGCCAAAGGGAAATACAGCTTTGGCGACAACCTTGAACATTCGATCACCGCGTCCTGGAACCAGTCCACCTCGGAAGAGCGCGACGTGCCCTATGATTCCTTCGGCACGACGGCGGACGCCTTTGGCAACGTAGACCGCGACATCGAAACCCGGATCGCCGTTCTGCGCTATCAGTACCGGCCGGCCGGTAACGATCTGGTCGATCTGGACGTCAATCTCAGCTATTCCGAGCAGGCCATCGACAGCAGCTATGTGCCCGGCTCGTCCAGCCTGGAGGGAACGCCCTTCTTCCCCGGCATCCGGGCGCTGGCCGATGCCACGCACAATTACGAAACCACCAAGCTGACGATCAAGAACAGCGCGTATTTCCAGACCGGGGCCGCGTCGCATGATCTGCGGTTCGGGGTGGAATTCATCGAGCGCGAGCGGCTGGACGCCCCATCGGCGCCGGGCGGCACCGACCGTCGCGTCGCGCTGTTTGCCGTTGACGACATCCAGTTCGGCGACCAGCTGACCGTCACGCCCGCGCTGCGGTATGAAACGCAGGACATCAAGGGCAACGGCGACGCGGCCGCGCCCTTCAACGCCAGCTATGACAACGACGCGCTGATGGGCGGCCTGTCGGCCCGTTACGAATTCGCCAGCGGCTTCGCGGTGTTCGCGGGCGGGGCCTATACCGAAAGCCTGCCGATCATCGACGATCTGGGCACACCGCTCTACATGACCCAGCCCGAGAAATCCCGCACCTGGGAGGCCGGCTTTTCCTATGACCGCGGCGACATCTTCGCCGCCGGCGACGCCCTGCGCGCCAAGGTCAATTTCTACAGCACCGATCTGTGGGACATCACCTCGTACGTGTCGGGCACCCCGTCCCAGCCCCTGTCCAAGGTCGAAACCGAGGGCGTCGAGATCGAAGCCTCCTATGCCCATGCCACGGGCTTCTACGTCGATTTCAACGCCAACATCGTCAGCGCCACCGAATTCAGCGCGGCAGGCATCGGATCGCCGTGGCGCAACGAACCCACGGATTCGGCGCGGATCACCCTGGGCAAGCGGTTCGGCGAAACCCTGGATGTCAGCTGGGAGATCTTCGGCGCCAAGTCGGGGCTCGATTCCTCGGGCGATCCAGTTGCCGGATATGGGGTGAACACCCTGCGCGCGACCTATCTGCCGCAAGAGGGGGCGCTGGCAGGATTCGAACTGCGCGCCGGGATCGAGAACATATTTGACAAGGCCTATCAGCCGAACCTGTCGACCCGCAATTCGCCGGGCCGGAATTTCAAGCTGACCCTGGCCAAGACCTTCTGAGCCCACAAGGGAAAGGACCCGTCATGACAAAAGCCGTGCAAAACCTTGTTCGGGCGGTCCTGCTGGCCCTGCCCCCCATCGCGGGGGCGGGGTCGGCCAGTGCCGCAGACACGCAGGGCGCGGGTGGCGTCACGATCGAGCTCAGCTCGGCCGTGGACCAGGATCAGGGCTGCCTGCTGAGCTTCGTGGTCGAAAACGCCCATCCCGCCGATATCGGCGGCGCCGTCTTTGAAACGGTGCTGTTCGGCGCGCAGGGCGAAGTGGCCCTGCTGACGCTGCTGGATTTCCAGGACCTGCCCGCTGGGCGGCCCCGCGTGCGCCAGTTCAAATTCGACGGCCTGGCCTGCAATCAGATCAGCCGGATCCTGATCAACGGGGTGCAGGACTGCGCCTATCCCGGTGATCTGGCCGATGCCTGCCTGTCCGGCCTGACGCTGCGCAGCCGCCTTGAAACCGAATTGATTGGATGACCCGATGGATGCGTTTCTGCAAAGATTGACCGCGATTCTGGACCTGGGCGGCCCGGTCGTGGCGGTGCTGATCGCGACCTCGGTCGCGACCATGGCGCTGATCCTCTACAAGCTGTGGCAGTACAAGGCCGCCGGGGTCGGGCGGCATGTCGAGCTGTCGCAAGCCATCGAAGCCTGGGACCGCAACGACCGGGCCACCGCGCGGGTGCATCTGGACCGAAGCCGCAGCTATCTGGCGCCGGTAGTCGCCATGGCGCTGGAGGGGCACGGGCCGGAACTGATGGACCGCGCCGATGCCGAGGCCGAGGCGCGCTTTGCCGGGCTGGAACGCGGGCTGAACGTGCTGGACATGGTATCGCAGCTTGCGCCGCTGCTGGGGCTGTTCGGCACCGTGCTGGGTATGATCGAGGCCTTCCGCACCCTTCAGGCGGCCGGCAACGCGGTGGATCCGGCGCTGCTGGCCGGCGGCATCTGGGTTGCGTTGATGACGACCGCCGCAGGGCTGGCCGTGGCCATGCCCACCTCGCTGGTCCTGACCTGGTTCGAGGCGCGCATGACCCGCGAACGGGTCTTTGCCAACCGCGCCCTGCGCACGGTGTATGCCCCCGGCCACGCCGCCGCGCCACGCCCGGTCACCCCGCCGTCCGAGGCGCTGGCCCATGGCGCTTGAAACCCGCAAAATTCGGCGCCGGCGCCTGTCGATGACATCGCTGATCGATGTGATCTTTCTGCTGCTGCTGTTCTTCATGCTCACCTCGACCTTCTCGAAATATGCCGAGATCGAGCTGACCACCGCCGCGGCGGGCGGGTCGCAGGCCCAGCGGTCCATCCGGTTCATCAAGCTGGAACGCGACCGCATTCTGATCGACGGCACCGAAGTCGCGCCCGACGCGGTCGCCGCCCGGTTCGACGGCCGAACCGACCAGCTGGCCTTGATCAGCCTGGACGGCGGGGCGACCTCGCAGCAGTTGATCGACTTGCTGACCGCCCTTGCGCCCGTGTCCCGGCTCAGCACGCAGGTCATCGGATGATCCGGCTGACCCCCAAAACGAAACCCGGCCGCGAGCCGACGATCGCCCTGATCAACGTGGTCTTTCTGATGCTGGTCTTCTTCATGATCGCAGGCACGCTGGCGCCGCCTCTGGGCAAGTCGGTACAATTGGTGCGGACGGCGGATCTTGAAGGGCGCGAGCCCCCGGATGCACTGGTCATCCGCGCCGACGGCGTGCTGGAATATCGCGGGGCCGAGCTGACGGATGTGGCGGCCTATGTCGAGCGCGCCTCGATCGACCTGCCATTGGACGCCGTGCGGCTGGTGCCCGACCGGGCCTTGCCGGCGGTGCGGTTGAAACAGGTCAGCGACGCCCTGCGTACCTTGGGCGCCAACCGGGTCTTCGTCGTGACCGAACGGGGCCTGCCATGATCCCGCAATCCCGCATCATGGCCGCCGTGCTGGTCGTGCTGGCCGCCGCGGCCCACGCCGCCGCCCTGTTCGAATTCGACACGGACGAGGCGGTTTTCGTCGAAGGCGGTGGCGCGGTTGCCCCTGCGGCGCTGGGGTCCTCGTTCCGGGATTACGCGGCCGGAACCGTGGCCCCGCCCCAGGCGGCAACGCAGCAGTCACCCGTTGCCCCGGCCCGGACCGCACCAGAGGCCCCGGCGGACAGTGCGCGCGCGCAGACGGCCATCAGGGTGCAGGCGCAGGCCCCGGCCCAGCGGCAGAACGCCCATACGCCGACCCTGCAAAAACCCGAGCCTCAACAGGCCCGGCCTCCAAAACCACCCACCCCGACCGGCAATGCCGCGGACAGCCGAAAAAAGGGCAGCGCCACCGGCAAGGCGGTGACCGGGGCGGCCTCGGCGAAACGGACGAACCGCGCTGCGCAGGAACAGGGAAATGCCGAGGCCAGCACCTATGCCGGTCTGGTCAAGCGCAAGATTTTGCGCGCCCGTCGCAAAAGCGTGAATATCCAAGGCTCGGTTCTGGTGGCTCTTCGCATCGCCGACAACGGCGCGCTGGCGTCGGTCAGCGTTGCCCGCGGCTCGGGCTCGGCCCGGCTGGATCAGGTCGCACTGGCGCAGGTCCGGGCCGCCGCGCCCTTCCCGCCGCCGCCGGCCGCGGCCCGGCGCGCTTATACCGTGGAAATCGTCAGCAAATAGAAACCCAACCCGCGCTTGTCCGGCTACCTATTGTCCAGCGGCTTCAGCAGATCAAACACTTGTTGCCGCATCCATTTTGCCATCGGATTTGCATCCGATCGTCTGTGCCAGATAGCTATGATGTTGACGGGTTCGATTTCGAACGGCGGGGCAAGGACCTTCAGGCCGAACTCCGGCGCCAACTTCCTGGCCAGCTGAGAAGGCACCAAGGCCACAAGATCGCTTGCACTGACCACTCGGCACACCCCTGAAAACACCGGAAGGGTCATCGCGACGTGCCTTTTCCGACCAACTTTCGCCAGAGCCGCATCACCCATCGCCGCCAGTTTGCCCTCGGGTGAAAACAGCACATGCGACAAGGCGCAGAACGTTTCCATCGGAAGTTCGGTGCCGTCTTCGATCTGTGCAAGGAATGGGTTGTCAACGCGGCCGACGACCATGAAGGACGACCGGAACAGCACTTCTCTGCTGATCCAATCCGGTGCATCTGTATCCGGGATCAACGCGAGATCAGCATTGTAGCGCTCAATACTCTCGACATAGTTCTCGGGAACAAGATCCACCAATTGCGCGACCATCTTCGGAGCCTTGCGGTTCAGAACACCCCCAAGACCAGGCATCAGCAGCTCGGCGAAAAAGTCGCTGGCCGCGATCTTGAAAGTTTCGGATGCCTGCCTGGGGTCGAAATCGTCATTGTGGCTCAGCAAACTTTCCAGTCGATTGAGTTCCTCACGCAGCCCGTCCTTGATCGAAACCGCAAAATCCGTTGGGACAAGCTGATTTCCCCGCCGCACAAACAGATCGTCACCCAAGGCGTGCCGCAGGCGGTTCAACGCATTCGACACTGCGGATTGCGAGACCCCAAGTCTTTCCCCTGCCTTGGTGGTGGACCCCGCCGTCAGAATCGCATCAAGAACACGGAGCAGGTTCAGATCAAGCGTTGCGAAATTCATGCCGGTAATACCGTGTATTATGAACTTTCGTTAGATTGATACCGTTTTTTGCGCCTACAAGTAAGGTACCGAAAGCGCTTTCGTTTCATGTCGGATCAAAGGACAGAAGCGATGCATGATCATCTGGTTGATGACGCCACGCTCGAATGGCAGAGCGTTCGTTACAAAACAATTCTGGACCCCGCTGAAACCGGGGGCGCCATGTCGATTGTAGACAGCCTTTCGCCGGTCGGAAGCGGTCCGCCACGGCACATCCATCAGGCAGAAGACGAAGTCTTCGTGATTTTGACCGGTGTCTGCAAAGTCTGGGTCGAAGGTGTCGAAACGCGTGTCGGCCCGGGCGAAAGCATCTTCATACCCCGCGGAAAAGAACACACGTTCAAGGTCATCGGTGATGAGCCCAGCCGTCACCTTGTCATTCTCACACCGGGAGGTTTCGAGGGCTTTTTCCACGCCATGGCAACGGCCCAGTACAAAATTCTGGAAGACATGCCGGACATCGAGGCCGTAGCCGCCAAGTACAACCTGTCATTTACTGGCCCTCCATTGGATTGAACGTCATGACCCAGCACATCGTCTATCATATTCCCGTGTGTCCCTTTTCACAGCGGCTTGAAATTCTGCTGGCGTTGCGGGGGATGAGGGACCGGGTGGAGTTCCGCGTCGTGGACATCACCAAACCCCGCGATCCAGATCTGCTGAAGAAAACGCGCGGAACGACCGCTCTGCCAGTTCTCGAGACTCCGGACGGGCAGATCATCAAGGAAAGCCTCGTGATCCTGCGCTATCTCGATGAAATGCTCGAAGGGCCAAAGCTGCGGCGCAGCGACCCTGCCGAGCATGCGGTCGAGTCGATGCTGATTGCCAAAGAGGGCGCCTTCACGATGACCGGCTACGTCTATGTGATGAACCAGGACCCCGCGCAGAAAGACGCCCACAACGAAAAACTGCTCGCGCTTTATCGTGACCTCAATGACTTTCTTCTGACCCACAACCCGAACGGTGTTTTTCTGTTCGATCAGTTCGGGTTGGCCGAGGCGGTATTCACACCGATGTTCCAGCGCTTCTGGTTTCTGGAATACTACGAAGACTTTGAACTCCCGCAAAACGGCGAGTACGACAGAGTCCGAAACTGGAAAGCCGCCTGCATGGCCCATGAGGCCACGGGGCAGGTGACACAAGACGAAATCGTGAAACTCTACTACGACTATGCATTGGGTGCCGGAAACGGAGCGTTGGTGGGCGGCCGCAAAGTGTCGAGCTTTGCGTTCGAGCCACATTGGAAGTCGAGGCCAATGCCACCGCGGGACAAATATGCCGGGACGGCATCGGACAAAGAACTTGGGCTGGTAGTCCCGGCATCTGATTGAAGCCAGAAGGCACGCGGGTCGATCGGGGGCACCCGCCGCGGAGGACCGGCGCCCACAACACGCATTCGAATATGGCCCGGTGGTGCACAGTCGGTCTTAAGTCATGAATACCGGCTGATTAAACCGAACCAGTCTTAGGCTTCCGGGCGCGGAACCGTTGAACCTTTAGCCGTCAGACAAACCTGTTGACGTAGTTCTCCAAGCGCTCCTGCCTTCCGGATCGAGGCTCGGGATTGATACCTTCGGCCAACACTCGAGCCGCGATTTCATCCAGCGATGAGGCAAGCATGGATTGCGCCTCCGGGCTGCCCCATCCGGAGTATCTGTCGGTCAACGCGGCATCAAGCCCGCCATCCTCGATCATCGCGGCGGCGGCCTTCAACCCGCGGGCACAGACGTCCATGCCGCCCACATGCGCCGCGACAAGATCCTCGGGGTCGATCGACTGGCGGCGGATCTTGGCGTCGAAATTCGTGCCCCCGGTCGAAAACCCTCCGGCCTTGAGGATGTAGTAGTAGGCCAACGCGACTTCGGGCACGTTGTTGGGAAACTGGTCGGTGTCCCATCCAGATTGATAATCGTTCCGGTTCATGTCGATCGAACCCAGCATACCCTCGGCCGCCGCCACGGCGATCTCATGTTCAAAGCTGTGGCCCGCCAGGATCGCGTGGCCCTGTTCCAGGTTCAGCTTCACTTCGTCTTCCAGCCCGTATTTCCTGAGAAACCCGATGCAGGTTGCGGCGTCGTAGTCGTACTGGTGCTTGGAGGGTTCCTGTGGCTTCGGCTCGACCAGGATGGTGCCCTTGAACCCGATCTTGTGCTTGTAGTCGACCACCATGTTCAGGAACCGTCCCATATGGTCCAGTTCCAGCCCCAGATCGGTGTTCAGCAACGTCTCGTAGCCTTCGCGCCCGCCCCACAACACATAGTTCTCGCCGCCCAGCTTGTGGGTCGCATCCATACAGGATTTCACGGTTGCTGCGGCAAAGGCAAAGACGTTCGGATCAGGGTTCGTGCTGGCACCCCCCATCCAGCGGCGATGGCTGAACATGTTGGCGGTCCCCCAAAGCAGCTTGGTTCCCGACGCCTGCATCTTTTCACCGATATAGTCGGTGATTTCCTCGAGCGTGCGCAGGTTTTCGGCAAAGCTGCCCTGTTCGGGGCGAATATCCGCGTCGTGCCAGCAGAAATAGGGCTGTCCCAGTATTTCAAACATCTCAAAGGCGACATCGGCCTTCATCCGGGCGCGTCCCATGTCGTCTTGCGGGTGCCACGGGCGGACAAGGGTCGGACCACCGAACGGGTCTCCGCCCTCCCATGCGAAAGAGTGCCACCAGGCGACGGCAAAGCGCAGATGGTCCTCCATGCGCTTGCCCAACACCACTTCGTCCGGGTCATAGTGACGGAACGCCAGCGGGTTCCGACTGTCTACGCCTTCGTACCGGACCTTTTCGATACCCTCGAAGAAACCGCTTGTCATACCTGCCCCCTATTCCGAGTTTTGACCGGGCTGCTTGCCCAGAATAATCATCGACAGCAGATCGTCGTCGGTCACGTCCGCGATATCGACCGTGCCGACCAGCTTGCCGTTCTTCATGACCGAGGCCCGATCGCACAAATCCATGACCGCATGGACATCATGGTCGATCAGGAAAATTCCGATCCCCTGCGCCTTGAGCTGGTGGATCAGATCGGCCACCATCTGCGTCTCGTGCGGGCCCAAGGCGGCGGTCGGTTCGTCCATGATCAGGATGCGGGCGTTGAAATAGACAGCCCGCGCGATGGCCACCGACTGTCTCTGGCCACCTGACAGAGCCGAAACCGGATCGTTGAACTTCTGAAAGTTGGGGTTCAGCTGCGCCATGATTTTACGGCATTCGGCCTCCATTGCCGCGTCGTTGACCAGACCGAAAGGCGTAGTCATTTCGCGTCCCAGGAACAGGTTCGAGGTGGCGTCCAGATTGTCGGCCAAGGCCAAGGTCTGGTAGATTGTCTCGATATTGTTGGCCCGCGCGTCGCGCGGATTGTTGATCTCGACCGGTTTGCCGTCGATCAGGATCTGCCCGTGGTCCATCTGATAGGCTCCGGACAGGACCTTGATCAGCGTCGATTTGCCAGCCCCGTTGTGCCCAAGCAATCCCACCACCTCGCCGGGATACAGATCGACCGAGACCTGGTCGACGGCCTTGATCCCGCCGAACGAGATCGAAATGTCTCGCATCTCGACCAGAGGTGGTTGCCCGGATCCGCGACCGGATGCCGGCGGCGTTTTCTGAGTTTCCTGCGCTTGCGTCATTTTCCACCCAATCGCTTGCGATAGACGATGTCGATATAGACGGCCAGAACCAGCACGCTTCCGACGACGATGTTCTGGAACGGCGCATCCACGCCGACCATGGCCATGCCCGATTGCAGCGCCTGCATGATCAGCGCACCAAGGATCGCGCCATAGATGGTGCCGATCCCGCCGGACAGGGCGGTTCCGCCAATGACCGCAGCCGCGATCACTCGCAGTTCGTCCAGTGTTCCGATGTCGTTGGAATGGTTGGCCAGCCGCGCCGAGGCGACCACTGCCGAAACCGCACACAGGAAGCCCATCAGCGCAAAGATCTTGACGGTCAGCAGGCGGGTATTGATACCCGACAGCTCGGCTGCGTCCGGGTTGCCGCCGGTCGCGAAGATATAGCGCCCAAAACGGGTTTTGCGGGCCACGACCGTCAGGGTCACAGCGACGATGATCAGGATCAGGACCGAGATCGGGATGCCGTACCCGACGATCAGGCCCTCGGGCATCGTCTCGCCGCGGGCTTCGAACATACGCTGCAACCGGCGCGTCGGAATGGCATAGCTGTTCAGGATGTACACATATCCCAGGATGCTTGCGGCAATGATACCGGCGAGCGTTGCCTCGGCCCAGACGGGTTTGACCGGGAAGCCATGCGCCGCCTTGGCCCGGCGGCTGCCCCACAGCGCCCAGATCGCAATGGCCGCCGCAAACAACCCGAACAGCCAGCTTGCCGTTGTTCCCAACGTTCCGTTCGTTCCCCCGAACATCATGAAATTACTGTCCAGCGGCCCGATTGTCTGCCCGCTTGTCAGATACCAGGCGACGTTGCGCCAGACCAGAAAGCCACCCAAAGTCACGATGAACGCCGGAATGGTCAGGTAGCCGACCATCCAGCCATGAAACGCTCCGATCAGCGTTCCGATGGCAAGACCGACCAGAATGGTGATGATCCAGGTGGCGGGATGGTCCAGACCCATCCCCAACACGCGCGGCAACAACTCGGTCTGCGTCATGGCCATTACCGCCGAGGTGGTCGCCAGCAAAGCGCCAACGGACAGGTCGATGTGCCGGGTTACGATGATGAACACCATACCGCAGGCCATGATCGCCACCGAAACCGATTGGATCGACAGGTTGAACAGGTTGCGGGGCGTCAGGAACCGCCCGTCAGTGACGATATTGAACCCGATGCACAGGATCACGAATGCGCCGATCATGCCCAAAAGCCGCATGTCCAGTTCCAGCTGCTGGAACAGGCTTGGCTTGGTTTTCTGAGGTATCGGCTGAGACGAAGTTTCGGTCATTTCCGATCTTTCATATTCAGCAAGGGTCCCCGGCCCGCCCATGCAGGCCGGGGACTTTGGAGTTTAGTTGCAGGGTGCGGGGCCGTTCTCGACGCCTTGGCACAGATCTTCCAGCGCGATCCATCCGGCATCCACAACAACCGACAGATTGTCCTTGGTGATCGGAACCGGAGCCAGGAAGACAGAATTCATCGTCGTTCCACCCGGCGAGGTCCAGCTGACCACTCCGTCGATTTCCGACGGGTCGGTGCCACTGCTGAGTGCGACGGCAATCTCGCCGGCGGCCTTGCCCAGTTCGCGTGCGTCCTTCCAGACGGAAACGGTCTGCGTACCCAAGGCTACGCGGTTCAGCGCGGCGTGATCGCCATCCTGACCCGACACTGGGATACCTTCCATGCCCTGCGCGGTCAGCGCCGCGACAACGCCACCTGCGGTCCCGTCATTCGACGCGACAACCGCATCGACCTTGTTTTCATTGGCGGTCAGGATCTGTTCCATGTTCCGCTGCGCATTGGCGGGCAACCAGCCATCGGTATAGGCTTCACCGACGATCACGATGTCACCGCTGTCCAGCGCCGCCTGAAGGATTTCCTGCTGACCACCGCGCAAGAAGTCCGCGTTCGGATCCGTAGGCGAACCCTTGATCATGACGTAGTTGCCCTTGGGCATCGCCTCGTACACGGCGCGCGCCTGCATGCGTCCCACTTCGACATTGTCGAAGGTCAGGTAGAAGGCGCGATCGTCCTCGATCAGGCGGTCGTAGGCGATGACGGGAATGCCCTCATCCGCGGCGGCCTGTACGGCCGGACCGATGGCCTGCGCGTCCTGCGCCAGAATGATCAGAGCGTCCACACCCTGTGCGATCAGGCTTTCGATGTCCGACAGCTGCTTGGCCGCGGACGACTGGGCGTCCGCCGAGATATATTCGGCCCCACCGGCCTCAAGCGCAGACTTGATTGCCGCTTCGTCTGTCTTCCAGCGCTCTTCCTGAAAGTTGGACCAACTTACGCCGACGACCGGCTCGGCAAATACAGCCGAGCCAACCATGGCAACAGCAGCTGAAAAGCTGAGAATTCGTTTCATGATTTCCTCCCGTTGATGGGGCCATCGCGTCATGATTCGCGGCCCTCGTATTTCTGCGTATCATATTTATTTCAGCGGGTAAAATATTTACTCTGTTCGTGGGCCCCAAATCCCAATAGATTGAGGCCAACAGAAGATTCGCGGAGACAAGATGCTGAAAAGCAAGGCTTCTCAAAACTCGCTGGACCAACGGAATGCCACGCGCCTGCGGGTGTTGGAGCATATCCGGACCAAGGGGTCGATTTCGCGGATCGACATCGCATCGGCCCTGCAGACCAGCCCGGCGACCGTCACCGCCGCAACCGCTGACCTGATTTCCGCCGGCCTGGTCCGAGAGACCGAAGGCGAGGCGCATTCCAAATCGGCCAAACGCGGGCGGCCGCGGGTTCTTCTACAACTGGACGGGCCCTCCTATCTTGTGGCGGGCCTCAAGGTCGCGCGCCAGGTCATCTCGGTCATCCTGGTCGATTTCGAAGGCAACGAAGTCACCTCGCACATGTACGCCCTACAAGATGCCAGGATGTCACCGCGCGATTTCGTCCGCACCGTGCGCCTTGCGCTTGACGAGACCTGCGCAAAGATCGACCGCACGATCGACGGGCTTTCAGGTGTTTCCATAGGCATCGCCGGTTTGGTCGATGCCGAAAGGAATTTCGTGCACTGGTCATCTTCGATCACCGAGCGCAATGTGAACTTCGCCGCGTTTCTGGACGAAGGCCTGCCCTGCCCGGCCTTCATCGAAAACGATGCAAACCTGGTGGCCAAGGCCGAACAGCTGTTCGGGCTGGGCAAGGGCCTGTCGAACTTTCTTGTCGTCACGATCGAGCACGGTGTCGGACTGGGCATCGTTCTGGACGGCAAGCTGTTCCGGGGCAACCACGGCTGCGGGGCGGAATTCGGGCACGCCAAGGTCCAGTTGGACGGGGCGCTGTGCCAATGCGGGCAACGGGGATGCCTCGAGGCCTATGTCGGCGACTATGCCTTGATCCGAGAAATGACGGTCGCCGGGCAAAGCAGCGCGCTGGAAACCGTTTCCGACATTCACGACCGCGCGCACGCCGGAGACCAACGGGCAATTTCCGTTCTGGCCCGCGCGGGTCAGATGTTCGGATTGGGCCTGTCAAACCTCATCAATCTGTTTGCCCCAGATTGCATCATTCTGTCCGGAGCCCAGGTCAGCTTTGAGCACCTGTGTTCGGACGACGTGATGGCGCGCATTCGAAACGGAGTGGTGAATGTCGACACCGCCCTGCCCGAGATCAAGGTGCATCATTGGGGCGACCTCATGTGGGCCAAGGGCGCGGCGGCCTACGGGATCGAACAAGTGTCGATCCTGAAGGTGCAGGAGATCGCAGCCCATGCGAGCTGAACTCGCCTTGGTGGCTGCCCTCGCCACGACCGCCAGTGCCGATCCTGCCATCCCCCGGTATCAACCGATCGATGTTCCCTCTCATGTCTATGACGGCGGTTGGGAGCATTTCGTGGGTGGCGGTGTCGCGGTTTTCGACTGCAGCGGGGACGGCTTGCCGGAACTCTTCCTTGCTGGTGGGGCGAACCCATCGCAGCTGTTCCGAAACACCTCTCAGACGCAAATCTCCTTTCAGGCAAACACGCCAGAGCCGCTGTCCCTGACAGGTGTGACCGGCGCCTACCCGATGGACATCGACGGCGACGCCATCCTGGACCTTGTGGTTCTGCGCGTTGGGGCGGACCTGTTGCTCAAAGGTGGGCCCGATTGCCAGTTCAGCCCATTCGCAGGGCTTGGGTTTGTGCCCGATGACCACTGGACCACGGCCTTCACGGCCACGTGGGAACCCGGACAGACACTGCCCACTCTCGCCTTCGGAACCTATGTGGACCGCGACAATCCGAATGGCCCATTCGAGGCCTGCGGCCCCACTCTGCTGTACCGCCCCCTTGGTGAAACCTATGGCCCGCCCGTTCGGCTGGAACCTGGGTACTGTGCGCTGTCGGCTTTGTTCTCGGATTGGGGCCGGACCGGGCGCGCGGATCTGCGGATCAGCAACGATCGGCACTACTATGTCCGTGGCGGACAGGAACAGATGTGGGCGATGGAAGAAACTCCGCGCCTGTATGATCAGGCAGAAGGTTGGTTGCCCTACTCGATCTGGGGCATGGGCATCGCGTCGCGCGATCTGACGGGGGATGGCTATCCCGATGTCTACCTGACCTCGATGGGAGATCAGAAATTCCAGATTTTCGACCCCGAAGCCGGCGGTCCCACATGGCGTGATGCGACCTATGACAAGGGCACGACCGCACATCGGCCGCACATCGGCGCGGACGGGCGACCATCGACCGGTTGGCACGCGCAATTCGCGGATGTGAACAACGATGGGCGTGACGACATTTTCGTCGCGAAGGGCAATGTCGAGCAGATGCCGGATGCGGCTCAGGACGATCCCAACAGCCTGTTGCTGCAGCTGGAATCCGGTCAGTTTTTCGAATCCGCGGCTGGGGCCGGTGTGGCATCAATGGCAAAATCTCGCGGCGCCGCGCTGCATGATCTGAACAATGACGGCTGGTTGGACTTGGTTGTGGTCAATCGCGGATCACCCGCCGAAATCTATCAGAACCAGCCCGCAACAGGGAACTGGGTCATGATGGATATGGGCCAGCATGACATCAATTCGCAGGCCATCGGCGCCTTTGTCGAAGTCCGGACCGCTGCCGGAATTCAGACCCGCGAGATCACGATCGGCGGCGGCCATGCCAGCGGGATGGCAGGGCCGCAGCATTTCGGTCTGGGCGACGCCGAGACCGTGGACATTCGTGTTGCATGGCCCGGCGGAGCCCCCTCGGACTGGGAGACATACGACACCAACCGGATCATCCGACTGCGACGCTGATCACTTGTCGACTGGCAGCCCACTGGGCACCCGCTGTGGTACACCCAGCCGTTCGGCAGGATCCTCCAGTGCAGTCAGAAAACTCAGGATGTCGTCAATCTCTGCGTCTGACAAGGCAATCGGTTGCAGTTCGTTGGCCGCGGCGATGGCATCGACCAAGGCCGGATCCTGTAGCGGCCGTTGATCATCGGCTCCGGGAAAGACAGGCAGCTCTGCCATTTCGATCGAGTAGCGCCGCAACGCGCCTTCGGGGTCAAGGTGGTGCCTAACCACGTCCTCGAGCCGAGCATAGGCGCCATCGTGGCCATAGGGCGCAGTCAGCGTCACATTGCGCAGCGACGGCGTCCGGAACGCAAACGCATCTTCGGCTGCACCGGTTACGCGCAGTCGACCATCATCCCGGACGTGGTTTTCAAAACGAGCAGCCTTTCCCGGACCAATCTGCGGCATCGCGATCGCATGAAACCCGTGGTCAGTCTGAAACCACCCCGAATGGCAAGATCCGCAACCGGCCTTGCCGTAAAACAGCTGCATGCCGCGCGCCGCGTCGGGCGGCAGAGGTTCCTCTCCGCGCATCGCGCGATCAAAGGGACTGTTGTCGGCACGCCATTCAAAGGCGATGAAATCGGCAATCACATTGGCGATGGCTACGAACGAGACCTCCTTTTCGGGGGTCACGTCGCGGAACATCCTTTGATATTCCGGAACCGCAGCCACCCGACCGGCGATCAGATCCCATGCACCACCCTGTTGCGTCAGAAGGCCCAGCCGCACCGCCTTGCTGATCGGGTTTTCCGAATAATGTCCGGCCATCTCATCGGGCGACAGAACCGGGAACATGGCCTGGGCCGCCAACGCCGAGCGGAACCCCGGCCGCATATGCTGCCCCAACGGTGTTCTGATGCCGAAAGGTTGCTCAGGATCATCCTCGAGCCTGCCGTCGTGAAAGAACGTCGTGAACTCGGTCGCGCCAAGGTTCCAGAGGGCCGGAGAGTTGCGCGGGATGCGCTGTTCGGGCAGGTTGTCGGACCCAAGCCCGCGGGCGCTGCCCAGCCCAATCCCGCCTTCTCCGATGCCCAGCGACATCCCGTCCGAGGTCCCGAACCTTGGGTGGTGGCAGGTGGCGCAACTGATATTTTCGTTTCCCGACAGGATCGGGTCGTAGAACAGCATTTGTCCCAGTTCCACGATCGCAAGGTCGGGCTCGATGAACTCGGGAGCCGAGCCCAGGTTCTGGGCGGCTGTCCCAGTGGCAAAGCTGGCAAGAACAGCCAAGGCCGATAAGGAACGGATCACGCTCATGCCCCTGCCTCGGATATCTCAAGCATCAGCGTCTGTTGATACGGTTTCTCGAGCGTACTTATGATCGATGGGAACGCGGAGACGTTCGGCGCATTCGGATAGCCCGATGGCTCGATACAAAGCCCGGCATGCGGCGCGAATGGCGCGGACAAATGGGCGGCAGAGTAGACCTGCGCCCCGGGCTGATCGGAATGGACCGTCATCGTCAATCCCGACGGCGCCGCAAGGGTGGCAACCGGTTGGGCCACCTTGCCGCCGGTGCCGAACAGGAAGAAGTGATCGAGGTCCATGGCGGCCTGTCCGATCGGTTGGGGGGCCGCGAAATCCAGCCCGACCGATGCAGAGTCGACGATCCCGCCAGACGGTATCCCCTGATCGTCCAGTTCCAAGTGACGATCTGACGCCAACTGCAATCGGTGCTCGGAGATGCCTCGAGCGGACCCCAACGTGTAGTAGTTGTGTTGCGCGATGCTGATCGGGGTCGGCCTGTCCGGCCAGGCAGAGATCGAATATGTCAGGCGAGGGAAATCCAACCGGACCCTGACCTCGAAGCGCACAGCCCCCGGAAATCCGCCCGCGCCGTGGGGCGAGACATGGACCAGCACCGCCTCGCACGGCGAAAGCTGCTCGACCTGCCAGAACTGGCGCGAGAGCCCTTCTGCCCCCCCATGCAGCGTATTCGACCCTTCGTTCGCAATCAGCGCATGATGGGTGCCGTCCAGATCGAACCCTGCGCCGCCGATCCGGTTGGCAACCCGCCCGACGAGCGCGCCCAGATAGAACGGGTCGTTCAGGTATTCGGTCGGGTCGTCATAGCCAAGGATCAGCGGTTGGCCCTTGTACCACCACCCTTGCGTGATCGCTCCATAGCCCAGCAATGACACCCGCATGTCCCCGTCTTGCAGGACGATAACCGGGATATCAGTGCAATCAGTGCGACTTTTGTTCATCATCCAGCCAATGGCGCCAGCGCCTTGTAATACGCTCTGTATCGTCTGTAGGCGCTGTCATAGGCTTCGGTCAAATCACTCTGCGGTTCGATGATGGCGTCGATCTCTGGCGGGGTCATGACCTGTTCGGGTGTTACGTCTCCGGCTGCGCACATGGCCAGCCGCGCGGCACCAGTCGCAGCCCCGAACGCGCTCCCCTTGGGCAGGGCCAGCGGCACATCCAGCGTGGTGGCGATGGTCTGAAGCCAATAGCGGGACCGCGCACCGCCACCTACTGCAATCAACTGCGCCGGTTCGGTGCCTGTGCTCCTCAGGGCCTCAAGGCAATCGCGCATTGCGAAACCGACACCCTCCATCACTGCCTGCACCAGATCCGTCGGCTCCGAAGCGATGTCTAGGCCCAGAAAAGCTCCTCGGATGGTGCTGTCATTATGCGGCGTCCGCTCGCCGGACAGGTAGGGCAGAAAGGTCAACGACGACGGCCCGTTTGGCTGGTCGGGCAGCGCCCCGGCCAGCGCCTCGACCGGTTGGCCCAGATTGCGTGACAGCCAGTTCAGGCTGTTGGTCGCCGACAGGATGACGCCCATCTGAATCCATCGCCGAGGCACCGCGTGGCAAAAGCAATGAACCGCCGTCTCGGGTGCCGGTGCATAGCTGTTCCGAGCCATCAGCAGCACACCCGAGGTGCCAAGAGACAGAAACCCGGACCCCTCGTCGATGCTGCCGATACCGCAAGCGGCCGCGGCGTTGTCGCCAGCACTGCCAGCGACCACAACCGGGCCGGACAGCCCCCATTCCCGAAGCAGTTCATCCCGCAGTTCGCCACCATGGTCAGTGCCCTCGACCAGTCGCGGCATCTGATCGGGCCTCATGTGACCCAACTCCAGCGCCCTGTCCGACCAGTCTCGCGCGCCGACATCCAGCCAGGACGTTCCCGCGCTGTCGGACATGTCACTGACATATTCCCCGGTCAGCCAGAACCGCAGATAATCCTTCGGCAACAACACCATGGCCGTACGGGCGAACAGGTCGGGTTCATGGGCACGGACCCATTCCAGCTTGGGCGCGGTGAACCCGGGGAACACGATATTGCCCGTGATCTCGCGCATCCCGGGGGTCTGGTCCAACTCTTTGGCCTCTAGCGCCGATCTGGTGTCATTCCACAGAATGCACGGCCGAAGGACGGTGCCGTCCCGATCCAACAGCGTTGCGCCGTGCATGTGGCCACTCAGTCCGATCGCCCGCAGTTGCGCCAGTGCATCGCCGTTCGTCTCACGCAGCCGGCCCATGACGGTTACACAGGCGTCGATCCAGTCTTGCGGGGCTTGTTCGGACCAGCCCGGTTGCGGGTTCGACGTCGCGATCTCAGCCTCGGCCTCGGCCAGAACGTGCCCGGCTTCGTCCACAAGAATTCCCCTGAGACCCGAGGTCCCCAGATCCAAACCCAGATACACGAGACGCGCCCTCACCCATATTATTTTAGTTGGTAAAATTATTAACTGAGTTCAGAAAATGTCAACACCGGAATCCGGCGCGCAAATTCATACGACACAAATAGGGCGGAATGCCCGGTCCTCACCCAACCTCTTTGATCGGCAGCGGATCAAAAAGCTCTCCGCCAATACGCTGTTTGGGCGCTCAAGACTTAGTTCGCTACAGGCTGCCAACTCTTGCGCATGCTGCCCTATGTCTCGGAGTTCGAGGCGGGTGTCTCGTTGCATGACGACCGCAGCATGGGGCATGGCTGCATCTCAAGCTGCAAGGAAAGCGCGCGCGTTCTTTGGGTTACGCCCATCAGGTTTGATGGATGGCGACATCCCCTTTCCCGGCGACCGGGCCTCAGGGATCCGGGCGCAGGCACAGCCAGATCAGAAAGCCCAGGTACAGAAAGACGGTGACGTTCAGAACGGTATCCAGAACCTCGCCTGTCATGGCCCTTCCTCCCGCGCCAGCACCCGGAACAGACAGACCACCAGAACCGGAACTATGAAAACAAAGGCGATCGCCGAAATTGCGATCACAGATCGCACCAGCCCGATATCCCCGACAAAGACCATGGCAAGCCCCAACGCACCCAGAATTGCCCCCCACACCGTGCGGATCCGGGGAGACGGGTTTTCATCACCACCGGTTCCGATCATCGCGAGGGTAAATCCGGCGCTGACGACGCTGGTGACCACAAACAGAAACGCGGCGACGATGGTCGCTGTCTGCGTTAGCCCCGACAGTGGAAACCGCTGAAGCAACGCGAATGTGGTCGCGTCCAGGTTCTGCTGATTGACCACGGACAAGGAACCTTGCTGCCGCAGCGCGTCAAAAAACCCAAGCCCGCCAAACACGCCAAACCAAAGAATCGAGAACAAGGTTGGCGCGACGATCACACCCAGAAGAAACGCCCGGATCGTTCGGCCCCGGGAAATCCGGGCGATGAAGATACCGACGAACGGCGACCAGGCCAGCCACCAGATCATGTAGTTCAGCGTCCAGTCCTGAAACCAGTTGACGAGGTCGTCTCCAAAGAACTCGGCCGTGGCAAACCCGGCGGGCAGAACGTGAAAAACGTATCTCCCGAAGCCGCTCACGATACCGTTCATCAGGTATGAGGTGGGGCCAAGGACCAACAGATAAATCATCATTGCGACGGCGATCAGCATCGCAGCATTGGACAGTTTGGCCATGCCGTCCCCCAGATCCCGGCGCAGAGGGATGACAAAGGCCACACACATGGCGAAAAAGACCGGAAGCGTCAGAGCCGCCGAATCTGCCACGCCAAGCAATCCGGCCAGCCCGGTCTGCACCTGAAACACCCCCATGGCCAGCGAACCAGCCAACCCCACGGCAATGGCAACGATTGACAGAAGGTCAAAGCCCCAGCCCATCGCCCGAACCCACGGGGCCGACCCCAGAGCGTCGTTCAACGGCGCGCTCAGCAGCAGAGTGCCCCCACGGCGGAAGGCGAAATAGGCAATGATCAGACCGACCACCCCGTAGATTGCCCAGGCATGAAAGCCCCAGTTCAAGTAGGTTACGAACAGAGCGTTTCCGGCGGCCCTCGGATCTGGTTCGTATTTTCTGAGCTCTTCGAAATGAGTCAGCGGCTCGGCCGCACCATAAAACAGCAGCCCAACCCCCATCCCGGCCGCAAACAGCATGGCGATCCATGCGGGAGTCGAAAACTCGGGATCGGCACCATCCGGCCCCAACCGGATGCGCCCAAAGCGCGAAAAGGCCAGAAACAGCGCAACGAACAACAGGCCGCTGGCCTCGAGCATGATGAACCAGCCCCGGCTTTCGAACTGCGTCGCAACCGCGGCAGACGCCAACCGGCCCAGCCCCGCCGGGTCGACAAGACCCCAAATCGCAATGCCTGCGCTGATCGCAAGCGCGATGACAAGCAGCGAATTGGTCGATGTGCGGCGCATGGGCTTTGGTCCTTGGATTTGATCCAAGGCCGAGCGTAGAGACCCGTTTGCAACCTGTCCAGAAATCAACTCTTTCGAGAATTTTGTTTGAGAACAGCCGAATATCTGTGCCTAATGGCGGAACCGACCAACGGTGGCGGGCCGCAATGGTGCTGAGCCCGCAGGAGACGTGCATGGCAACTCAACCCAAGGCCGACAACCAGCGCGTGGGCAAGCCTGGGCTGACCTTCTGGTATCAGCTGGTTGTCCTGCTGTTTCTGACCATCGCGTCACTGGTGCTGGCGTCCTCGGTTCTGATACCGCTTTCTTTCGCTATACTGTTGTTTGTGCTGCTCACTGCAACATCTGACCGGATCCACCGGATCGTCATTCTGGGCCATTCCGTACCAAAATGGATGGCGCATCTTGGGGCATTGTGCCTGATCCTGTTTGGATTGCTGATCATCCTGTCGATCCTGTCCAGCCAGGCCGGTCTGGTGTCCGAGGCTTTCCCGAAATACGAAGAGCGCCTGTCCGGTATTCTGGCAAAACTTGTCGCCCTCGTCGGCAACGAGAACTATGCCGCGGCCCAGAAGGCGCTGAGCCAGATCAACCTGTCGGGTTTTGCCGGCAGCATCATCGGGTCCGCTGGCGCCTTCCTCAGCGCCTTCTTCCTTGTGCTGCTCTACGTGCCGTTCATGCTGGTTGAACGCCTGCCGATGCAGACCAAGATTGACCTCGCGATCTCGGATCCAAGGCTTGCCAACAAAGTTCGCAACGTGCTGCACAGCACGTCCGCCAGCATCCAGCGCTATGTCGGGATCAAGACTTTCGTCAGCGCGCTAACCGGGTTCGGCAGCTTTCTTGTCATGTGGGCGGTCGGGTTGGATTTCGCCGAGACCTGGGCGGTTCTGGCCTTTCTGTTGAATTTCATTCCCACGGTCGGGTCCATCATTGGTGTCGCCCTGCCCTCTCTGGTCGCTCTTGTCCAGTTCGAGGAACTGAGCCCGTTCCTGATGGTGCTGTTGGGGTGCGGGGCCGTGCAATTCTCGGTCGGAAATATTCTTGAGCCGACCTTGCTGGGCAAAAGCCTGAACCTGTCCCCTCTTATGGTCATACTGGCCCTGACATTCTGGACCGCGATCTGGGGCATTCCCGGTGCGCTGATGAGCGTTCCGATCACCGTCTGCATCATGATCATTCTGACCCACATTCCGGCCACGCGCCCCATCGCCATACTGATGTCGGGCGATGGCCGTGTGGGCCCCAAAGACTGATCTCGATGCCGCCAAACCGGATTATCGGCCCATCGCCCGCGCGACTGGCCGCTCCACGAAAGGACAACGCCAATGGTTACCAAAGCGGAACTTGAACAGCAGGTCGCTGAGTTGAAGCGGCAGCTTGAAGAGCAGGCCGAGGAGAAAAAAACGGGCGCGCGCAAGGCGGGCGAAAAGGTGAAAGAGGCCGTCCAGGACATTCCCGATAAGCTGTCGGCCGAGTTCGAAGACTGGTCCGGTGAGATCGAGACCGCGCTGGCCGAGTTGGATGCCATGCCACACAAGAAAGCCATCCTGTTCGCCCTGGGCGTTTTTGCTCTGGGCTACGTGATCGGTCGGTCCAGGTAGGAGACAGTCAGATGAGCCGCATTTCCCGAAACATTTCCATCATCCTGCGCACCGAACGGCTGATCGCTCAGCGGAACATGACCGTCTTGGCCAAACGCGCAGGTTTTTTCGCCGCGGCCGGATTGGCGGGCGGGTTGGCCATCATCATGCTGAATGTCGCGGGCTATCTTGCTCTGGCGTCAGTGATGTCCAAACCGTTGGCTGCACTGGTCATCGCCCTGATCAACCTGATCGTGGCGCTGATACTCGCGGCTATCGCCAACTCGGTCAGCGCCGAGGCCGACACTGCGCCAGTAGCAGAACTGCGCGACATGGCGATCGGCGATATCGAGGCCGAGGTTCAGGACATGATGTCAGAGGCTCGCGAGACGGTCCGCGACCTTAGAACCGTCTCACGCGACCCTCTGGGAACGCTTGCCCCCGGGTTGGTGACCATGATCGCAAGCGCCGTTCTGAAACACCTGAAGAACCGCAAAGAGTAAGCGGCGACTGTCGCCTAGACGGTCGCCCCTTTCTGGCGGATCAGACAACCAATGCTGCTGGCGCACACACCGACCAGAACGCCGATGATCAGCTCCATGGGCTCGACCTTGGCAAAGGTCCAATGCGCAAAAGCCAGGGTTTCCAGTATGCCGATCACCGCGCCCATCGTCGCGGCCAACCACAGTTGGCGGGTCATCATGCCCACCGCAAGGCCCAGAATGCCGGGCAGGCTCAGGATGTTGCCGCCGATTGTTCCAAGAATCTCAAGCATGTCGTGCCACTCCTAGTCGGATGCGCTGTTCAGGAATGATCGGATCTCGGCCGCGCCGGTACTCTGCGCAATTTCAGTGCCGGTCACCGGATCCAGCGAGGCGACCACTTTCTGATACTCCTCCAGGTAGCCCGGCGGCAGGCTGTGCGCGATGCCCTGGTGGCAGTCGATGCAGGTCATATTTTCGTCGATCGCACGCTGGTGTTCGTTGGCGGCGCGCGTTTCCTGAATGGTGAAGTCCATGTATTCGAAATTGTGACAGTTGCGGCATTCGCGGCTGTCCGAGGCCTTCATCTTTTTCCACACGGCCGAGGCCATCTGCAGGCGGTGATCCTCGTATTTCTCGGGCGTGCTGATGGTGCCGACCAGCTCGTGATAGACGTCTTTCACCGCCATGATCTTGGCTTCGATCTTGAAGCTCCATTCCTTGGGCACGTGGCAATCGGAACAGATGGCCCGTACGCCCGAGTGGTTGTTGTAGTGGATCGTTTCCCGGTATTCGCCAAGGTTGGTTTCCATCGTGTGGCACGAGACGCAGAATTCTTCGGTATTCGTCATCTCAAGCGTCCAGTGGAACCCACCCCAGAACAGGATGCCGGCCAGAAAGCCCGCCAGAACCAGAAAGCCTGCGCTGAACGCGGCGGCCGGAGTCCAGATCCACGCCCAGATGCGGCCGATCAAGCCGCGCTTTTCAGGAGAGTCTGCCATATTCGGTGCTCCTTTCAGTCCAAAGCTGGATCAGTTTCCGGCCGAGGGCTGGAACAGGTTGTCGACCAGGGCCGGCGCATCCGCCTGCGGCACATGGCACTGGTTGCAGAAATACCGGGTGCCCGCGATCTGATCGAGCTCGTTGCCTTCGCGATCCAGATAGTGGGTCATCGACAGGGTCGGCGCGTTGCGCTCGCCGGCCTTGGTCCAGTCGTGGCAGGACAGGCACTGATTGGTGCGGATGTCGATCTGGTACTGGTCGATCTTGTGCGGGATCAACGGCGGCTGCTGGCGATAGTTGCGCTGCATGCGCCCTTCGATGTTGCGGTGCACATCATCTAGGATGGCCGGATCATCGATATCCACGCCTCGCAACGTGGTCACGGACGCGGATTGCGCAAAGGCAAGCCCGGTCACAAGAAGAACAGGGATCAGGGCTATTGCGCCTGTCGCTATTGATTTTTTCATCTTGGCACTCCCTTAAGCAGGTCTGGCGGCGCGCGGTTCTGGCGCGGCGGCTGGATCGGGTGGCGCGACGACGGCGTCATCGAACCGGTGGGTAAGCTTGAAGACATCGACCGAGCACACGTCGATGCAGCGGCCGCATGTTGTGCAGCCGGGCGACAGGATCAGCGGGCTGGATCCCGGCTTGCCCTTCAGTGCGGGCGAGATCACCTGGTTTTCCGGGCAGACCGCATAGCAATCCATGCAGTCGTCACAGGCGGCGCGGTTGGTGGCGCTGACCCGCAGCAGGCTTTTGGTGCCGATCAGGCCATAGAAGGCCCCGACCGGGCAGATATGGCCACACCAGCCATGCCGGGCCACGAACAGGTCAAAGACAAAGATCGCCACGACCATCGCCCAAACAAAACCCATACCAAAGACCAGCCCGCGGTGCAGCATGGTGATGGGGTTCACCAGTTCCCATGCAATCACGCCGGTCAGGGCGGACACGATCAAAACGGTCGCCAATATCCACAATCGGGTGCTGCGTTTGGGCTGCCAGCCTTTGGGCAGGTCCAGCCGGCGGTGCAGCCAATGCGCGGCATCCGTGACCGGGTTGATCGGGCACACCCACGAGCAATAGACCCGCCCTCCGATCAGCGCATAGGCCACCAGAACGATCAGCCCGCCGATCAGCGCGGTCATTTCCGGCCAGTGGCCGGCCACCAGCCCCTGCAGCAGGATGAACGGATCGGTCAGCGGCAGCACGTCCAGCGTCAACGATCCGGCCAGCGTGCCCTTGACGATCCAGATGCCGAACCACGGTCCCAACAGGAACAGCGCCAGAAAGAACACCTGACTGAACCGCCGCAGCAGCAGGAACCGATGGGCGCCGACCCATCCCTTGACCTCGCGGGCCTCGTGCCCGACGGGCATATGTGTCCGCGCCGTCATTGGCCTGCCCCCGGAAGGTTGTAGCCCGGTTCGTACCCGCCCGGCGCGGCAAGGTTGTCCGCGCCCGGTCCGGGCAGGCGATCGGGCAGGTCGATGATGCCTTCGACCAGCGGCCCGCCCTTTTCGGCCTTTTCTTCCCATCCCTTGCGATAGTGCTCGGCCGAACTGCCACGCGCCAGCCGTGCGGGCAAAACCTTGATCGCCGCCTCGGGCAGAACGCAGCTTTTCTCGCAGACACCGCAGCCAGTGCAGTGGTCGGCATGAACCGTCGGCGCAAAGATCGCGTGGTGGCCGGAACGGTCGTTGTGCGACAACTCCAGCGTGATCGCCTCGTCGATGACGGGGCAGACGCGATAGCAAACGTCGCAGCGCAGCCCCAGGAAGTTCAGGCAGTTCTCCTGATCCACCAGAACCGCAACACCCATCTTGGCGTCGTCAATGTCCTGCAACCCCTTGTCCAGCGCTCCGGTCGGGCAGGCCGCAACACAGGGGATGTCTTCGCACATCTCGCAGGGCACGTCGCGGGCGATGAAATACGGCGTACCGGTCGCCACCGCATCAACCCCCAGCTCGGCCAGCTTCAGCGTGTCATAGGGGCAATCGCGGACGCAAAGCCCGCAGCGGATGCAGGCCCCCAGAAAGCCATCTTCGGGCAACGCCCCCGGTGGGCGCAAGGCCTCGGCCGGCAGGGCGCGGGCGTCGCGGGCCAGATAGGCCAGCACCGACCCGGCGACCAGACAGCCACCCGCCGCGCGCGCCGAGTCCTGCAGGAACCGGCGCCGTTGCGGCGAAAGAGGTTTGCCGACCAGAGACATTACACGCGACCTTTGCGACCCCTGCCCTTACGCCCGCTCGACCTTGCAGGCGCATTTCTTGAAGTCCGTCTCTTTCGACAGCGGACAGGTCGCATCCAGCGTCAGCTTGTTGGTCAGTTGGCCCTCGTCGAACCACGGCATGAACACGAGGCCACGCGGCACCTTGTTGCGACCACGGGTCTCGACACGGCTGATCACCTCGCCGCGGCGGGTGGACAGCACGATCTCCTGCCCGCGGCGCACGCCGCGTTCCTTGGCGTCCTCGGGGTGCATGAACACCACGGCGGCGGGGAACGCGCGGTGCAGCTCGGGCACGCGGCGGGTCATCGACCCGGAATGCCAGTGCTCCAGCACCCGGCCGGTGCACAGCCAAAGATCGAACTCTTCGTCCGGCTCCTCTGCTGCCGGTTCGTAGGGCGCGAAGATGATCTTGGCCTTTCCGTCCTTGTGGCCATAGAATTTGACGCCAGCGCCCTCAGGCACATATGAATCGTAGCCCTCGCGGAAGCGATAGAGCGTCTCTTTCCCGTCCACGACCGGCCAGCGCAAACCGCGGGCCTGGTGATAGGTTTCGAACGGTGCCAGATCGTGCCCGTGGCCGCGGCCAAAGCTGGCATATTCCTCGAACAGGCCCTTTTGGACGTAGAAGCCGAAATGCTCGGATTCGTCGTTGTGGAACCCTTCGGCGGTTTCCGACAGCGGATACTGGTCGATCTTGCCGTTGGCATACAGTACGTCGAACAGGGTCTTGCCACGATGCTCGGGCATCTTGGCCAGCAACTCTTCGTCCCAAACCTCCTCGACGGTGAAGCGTTTCGAGAACTCCATCAGCTGCCACAGGTCCGACTTGGCCTCGCCCGGGGCCTTGACCTGCTGACGCCAGAACTGGGTGCGGCGTTCGGCGTTGCCATAAGCCCCTTCTTTCTCGACCCACATGGCGGTCGGCAGGATCAGGTCGGCCGCAACGGCAGTGACCGTTGGGTACGGATCCGATACGACGATGAAGTTTTCGGGGTTGCGATAGCCGGGATAGCCTTCTTCGTTGATATTGGGGGCGGCCTGCATGTTGTTGTTGCACTGCACCCAATAGACGTTCAGATCACCATCCTTCAGCTTGCGGTTCTGCAGAACCGCGTGGAAGCCCGGTTTGGGCGGAATGGTGCCTTCGGGAATGTTCCACTTGGTCTCGGTGATCTTGCGGTGTTCATCATTGGTCACCACCATGTCGGCGGGCAGGCGGTGGGCAAAAGTGCCAACCTCGCGCGCGGTGCCACAGGCCGAAGGCTGACCGGTCAGCGAGAACGGTGAGTTGCCGGGCTCGGAGATTTTGCCCACCAGCAAGTGCACGTTGTACATCAACGAGTTCACCCAGGACCCGCGGGTGTGCTGGTTGAAGCCCATGGTCCAAAGGCTCATGACCTTGCGGTTCGGGTCGGCATATTCCTTGGCCAGCTGCTCAAGCTGGTTCGCCGGTACGCCCGACAGTTCAGAGACGTATTCCAGCGTGTAGTCGGCGACCGAGGCGGCGTATTCCTCGAACGAGATCGGCTCCAGCTTGCCCGAGTCCGGGTTCGCCGCGGCCTGTTGCAGCGGGTTGGTCTCGCGCAGGCCGTAACCGATGTCGGTAGCGGTCTTGGTGATGTTGACGTGGTTCTTGACGAACTCCTCGTTCACCGCGCCGGTCTGGATGATGTGGTTCGCGATGTAGTTCAGGATGGCCAGATCGGTCTGCGGCTTGAAGATGATGCCGTTGTCGGCCAGTTCGAACGAGCGGTGCTCGAAGGTCGACAGCACATGCACCTGCGCGCCCGGCTTGGTCAGGCGCGTATCGGTCAAGCGCGACCACAGGATCGGGTGCATCTCGGCCATGTTCGAGCCCCACAGCACGAAGGTGTCGGCATGCTCGAGGTCGTCATAGCAGCCCATCGGCTCATCAATGCCGAAGGTCCGCATGAAGCCCACCACGGCCGAGGCCATGCAGTGCCGCGCGTTCGGGTCGATGTTGTTCGTGCGGAACCCGGCCTTCATCAACTTGGCCGCGGCATAGCCCTCCCACACGGTCCACTGTCCCGAGCCGAACATGCCCACGCTGGTCGGGCCTTTCTTGGCCAGCGCCTCTTTCCACTTCTCGGCCATCACGTCGAAGGCTTCGTCCCAGCTGACGGGCTCAAAGTCACCGTTCTTGTCATAGACGCCGTTCGATTTGCGCAACAGCGGGGTGGTCAGACGGTCCTTGCCGTACATGATCTTCGAAAGGAAGTAGCCCTTGATGCAGTTCAGCCCCCGGTTCACCGGAGCGTCCGGGTCGCCTTGCGTGGCAACCACGCGGTCGTTCTTGGTGCCCACCAGAACCGAGCAGCCCGTGCCGCAGAACCGGCAAGGTGCCTTGTCCCATCGGATGTCGGCATTGGCGACTTGGGCGGCAGCTTGGCCCGTCGCCAGCGGGATACCGGCCGCGGACGCGGTCGCGGCGGCGGCGGTTGCTTTCAGAAACGTACGGCGAGATTCGGAAATGGTCATGACAAGGGCCTCCGGCTGGAATCTTGGCTGGGAGTTTCAGGACGCGGACGGGTCTCCGCGAGATCTTCGAAATGGTGATAGGTCAGGGTCAGCGAGACGACCCCGGGGATCTGGTGCAGGTCCATGATGATCTCGGACGCCAACCGTGTCGGCGTGTCCTCGACAACGACAACGAACCGGCTGTCGTCGGATTCGGCATGGACCTCGACCCCGTCAAACGCAGTCATCGCCGACCGTGCTGCCGAGGTCTGGTCCGGCGCGACATGCACGAGGCATCCACAGATATTCATTCACGCACCTCCACTGTGGCGGGCTGGTATCTCTCAAGGGAAACGGCACCGGTCGGGCATGCGACCGAACAGGCTCCGCAACCGACACATGATGCCAGGTCCAGGTTCACTTCGGCACGGCCTCCGGTTTTCAGGCGGAATCGGATGGCCCCTTGATCGCAGCTGTCCTGGCACACCCGGCAACTGACACCATTTGCCGAAAGGCAGGTGTCGGACACTTTCGCGCGCCACGGCCACTCGGCGAGCCGGTCCAGGCTCAATGCGTCGGTCTTGCACGCGTCGGCGCAGTCTCCGCAAAAGGTGCAGCCACCCTGCTGCGGCTGAAACACCGGCAAGCCCGCGTCGTCCATCGCCAAAACACCCTCGGGGCAAACCGCGACACAGTCGCCGCATCGAGTGCAGAGATCGTGGAAGTTTTCGCGCGCCGCTCCTGGCGGCCGCTTCACGCTGTCGTCTTCGCGAGGCAGGCGTCCTGTCAGGAACGCGCGCCTGCTGGCTACTGCAGACATGTGCCGCCCACCTGTTCAAGAAACATTTGTGGTACTCCGTTCATGCTGCGTGGATAGCGGAAACGAGTCAACTCTGACTTGATCTTGATCAGATTTGCTCATGGATTGAGCAAACGAATCCTTCCTGAAACACAACCCTGGAAAGGCGCGGCACAAAGCTGATCCGAAATTCCGGAAACGGCGGATTGCGCAGTCATAATCGAATATTACTATAAAAAATGCAGACTCGACCCGGTGGTCTGTACTAGGCTGCCTGCGGGTGGATACTTCTGAGGGCACCAATGTCTGGCGACCTAAGGGAATGGCTGAGCGCCCTTGGGTTGTCCGATTACACCCAAGCGTTCGCGGAAAACAAAATCGACTTTGCAATTCTTCCGGAACTTACGGGCGAGGATTTGCGCGAGATCGGGGTGACCGCCGTCGGCGACCGTCGCCGGTTGCTGCGCGCGATATCCGAGCTGGACGTCCCCGAAAGCGTCGGCGCGTTTGAACCCGAGGTCGAACTGGAGCCGGCAAAACGTCAGGTCACGGTTCTGTTCGCGGACCTGACCGGCTTTACCAAATTGTCCAGCGAACACGACGCCGAAGACATGCACGCGCTGCTGAATGCATTCTTTGGCAAGGTCGACCGCGCCGTCGAGAAATTTGGAGGCCGGATCGACAAGCATATCGGAGACGCCGTCATGGCGGTGTTCGGGGCGCCGATCTCGCACACCAACGACACCGAACGGGCGGCCCGGGCTGCGTTGGAGATTCACGCCGCGCTGCCCACACTTGACCCGCCCCTGTCCTGCCATATCGGCATCGCCTCGGGGCAGGTCATCGCCAGCACCACCGGAAGCGAGGCCCATACCGAATACACCGTGACCGGGGACGGCGTGAATCTTGCGTCCCGCCTGACCGACATCTCTGCGCCGGGTCAAACGCTGGTGTCGGATGACATCCAACGCGCGCTTGGCCCTCTGTTCGTGGGCGAGGCGATCGGCACCAAGGCGATCAAAGGCCTGAACAAGGATGTCGAAATCTGGCGTCTGGACCGTCTGGCACGGAACATCCGCACGCGGCGCCACAAATTCATCGGGCGGGAACGCGAGATGTCGTTGTTCTCGGCGACATTCGACCGGTGCCAGCGCCATGGAAAGGGCGAGGTTCACATCATTCTTGGCGAACCGGGTATCGGCAAGACCCACTTTTCGGAACAGGTGGCCGAGCTGGCCGCAAACCGCTCCTATTCGATCCACGGGGGCGTGGTGATGGATTTCGGCACACGCGAAGGGCATTCGGCCATCCAGTCCATCGCCCGCAGCCTTCTGGGGCTCGACCCGACCGACGACTTCGATGCCAGCACCGCGGCCGCTCATGACGCGATCAGCCGGGGTTGGATCAACCCTGCCAGTTCAGCTCATCTGAGCGCCCTGCTCGAACTTGAACAGGATCCCGGGCTGGCCGAAGTCTATGCCGCGATGGACAACGCGGCACGCATGCGGGGTCGGCGACAGGTCATCGACGAACTGCTGCAGGCCCGCAGCCGCGAGGCCCCCCTTCTACTCCAGGTCGAGGACATACATTGGGCGCCACCGGACATTCTGACCATGTGCTCCTACATGGCTGCCGCGACGCGGGACCTGCCTTGCGTTCTGATGATGACCAGCCGGGTCGAAGGCGACCCGATCGATCGGGAATGGCAGATGGGAACGGACGGTGCGCTGGTGTCCAAGCTTGAGCTGTCGCCGATGGGCGACGAACAGGCGCGGAAACTGGTCGAGGAATTCACCGCCATCGACCCCGAGCTGTTGGAAACCTGCGTGCAACGTGCCGGAGGCAATCCGCTGTTTCTCGAGCAACTGCTGCGCAATATCGACGGCCTGACCCGCGACACCGTCCCCGGCAGCATCCAAGGCATCGTGCAATCCCGTCTGGACGGGTTGGATCGTCGAAGCAGAACGGCGATTCAGGCAGCATCGGTTCTGGGGCAGCGGTTCTCGCCCGAAGTTCTGAACTACCTGCTGGGTGAAGGCCATCTGGACACGTCCGACCTGATCCGCTCGGCCCTGATCCGCGAGGCCGGGGCAGATCTGATGTTTGCGCATGCTCTGATCCGCGACGGATCCTATGCTACGCTGGTCAAGTCCGAGCGCGCCCGACTGCACCGGCAGGCAGCAAGCTGGTACGAAGGCAAGGACGCCACCTTGCGCGCCCAACACCTGGACCGTGCCGACGCCTCCAACGCAGCCGAAGCTTATCTGGAGGCCGCCGAAAACCTGATTCATGCCTTCCAGTTTGACGAGGCCAGCCCGCTGATCGAACGCGCGCTCGAGCTTTCGGCTCCGCCGGGTATCCGGTTTGACCTGATGTGTGCCCGCGCGGAAACCCATCGACTTCAGGGCCTGTCGGACGAGGCCCTGAGCGAGTTCAACGAAGCGGCCGCCCTGGCCGAGACTGACGCGCAGAGTTGCCGCGTTCATATCGGTCTGGCACAAGCCGCACGCCAGGCCAGCCTGTACCAGGATGCGCTGCACAGCCTCGACATCGCCGAGGCCGCCGCTGACCGCAATGGATCGGAACGGGATCTGGCCCAGATCAGCTATGTTCGCGGAAACATCTATTTCCCGCTGGGACGGGTCGCGGATGCTCTGCAAAGCAACGAAAAAGCGCTGACGCTGGCCCGCAAACTGGAATCCGTCCGGCTGGAGGTCGGCGCCCTCAGCGGCTTTGGCGATGCGAATTTCATGAATGCCGCAATGCGTACCGCCGCAGGGTTCTACACTCAGGCCGTCGAAAGAGCGCGGGACAAAGGACTGGTCCGGGACCTGGCCGCCAACCTTCACAATCTCAGTGTTGCCCGCAGTTACTCGGGTGACGTGGAGCAAGGTCGGGCCGATGCGCAGGAAGCCATCGAAATCTCGCAGAAATACTTTGCCTTCGTGCCGGAATGTGTCGCGCAGACCTGCCTGGGCGTCGCGTGCACCTTTCAGGATGACATGGACGGTGCGCTGCAGGCCTTCATCCAATCCGCCGATATCGCCCAGCGCGTCGGTGCCAAGCGACTCGAGGCTCAGGCGCTGGAACACTTGGCGCGGGCGCAGGTTTACGCCGGGCAAAGGCAAGAGGCTGAACAGGTGGGGCGGCGCGCCGTGGAAATCGCGTTGGAACATGGCCGCAACTTTGTCGGCCCCAAGGCGCTGTCGGCATTGGCCTTGGCTCTGGACGACCCGGATGCCCAGGATGATCTGTTGGATCAGGGCGTCCGGATACTGGGCGAAGGCTGCGTTGGGCACAGCCACCTGCATTTCTACGCAGACGCCTGCGCCGTAATGCTGGCCCGCCAGGATTGGGACCGCGCGATCCGCTTTGCCGACGCCTTGTCCGAGTTCACCGCCTCAGAACCACTGCCGATGGCCGATCTGTCCATCCGTCACACGCGCCTTCTGGCTGCGACCGGGCAACAGGGCCTCGCCCTGTCTGACCACGCCGAGTTTCCAGAACTTCGATCACAGTTCGATGATCTGGGCGTGGTGCGGTCGCTGATGGGGCATCTGGATTTCCCGGTGGCCGGGATGGCCGGCCAATCGACGGCATGAGCCGCATGACGATGGAACAACAGAAAGAAACAGAGCGCGGAATGACGGTCGAGAAAAAGGTCTGGGGTCTGTCAGGCCTCGTGTCGCTGATCCTGACGGCTGTATTGTTCTACCTTTGGGCCTCGCTGAACCATTTCGAGCAGGACCCGACCCAATTGCCGGATCAGGCCTCGGTCGATACCTATCTGGAGTCGCTGGAGAACGCGCCGGATTATCGGGTCAGGACGGGAATATTCCTCAAATCCTTCAGCTTCGTCGACGCAAGCGATGTCCACGTCACTGGCTATGTCTGGCAGCACTATCAAACCGGCATCCATGACGCGATCAAGCCCGAACCCGGTCAGGCCGGGTTCCTTCTGCCCGAGTCCGTGGATGTCGGGAGCGGCCTTATCGAAGAAGCCTACCGGATGCCAGAACCCGGTGGCGAAGTGATCGGCTGGTACTTTGAGCAGACCCTGCGCCAGTCCTTCGACTACACCAGCTATCCTTTCGACCACAAAACCGTCTGGGTGCGGTTATGGCCGGGCCGGTTTGACGTGAACGTCGCCCTGGTTCCCGACTTCGACGCCTATCCCGCGACTGGACCAAAGGACATTTTCGGGATCGACAACCGCATCGTCATGGGCACTTGGGAGCGCGAAAACACCTATTTTGACTACAAGCTGTCCGATTTGGACACGACGCTGGGCATCAATCAGAACGAGTTTCAGACCAGACTGCCCGAACTGCACTACAACTTTGTCATCAAACGCAACTTTGCGAACGCCTTCGTGGTGCACATGATCCCATTGATCGTAGTCACGATGCTTCTGTTCGGCGCCGTAATGACGGTGACGCGGAAGCCGAACCTGGTCGAACGGCACGATTTCAGCACCTCAAGCGTGATCGGAACCTGCTCGGTCCTGTTCTTCGTGATCCTGCTGGCCCATGTGCAATTGCGCGAAGGTTTTGCCGGGTCACCGGTGATCTACATGGAGTCCTTCTTTTTCCTGATGTACTTCATGCTGCTTGTGGTCTCGGTGAACACCTATCTGTTCGTCTCCGAGTCCGCGCCGTCGCTGCGCTTGATCCACTATCGTGACAACCTGATTCCAAAGGCCGCGTTCTGGCCTTTTGTCCTGAGCTGCATGATCGCGATCACGGCCTACAACCTCAGCCTCAAGTCACCTCCGTCAACGGATGCGCCCGAAGCCATCACGCATCAGGACGGCTAGCGGCCGCCTCATACCCGGGCTTGAGCGTCCCTGTGGCCATGTCGATCGAGTATTCGTCGACCAACTCGGACGCACCGCTTTCCAGTTCGGCAAGGTATTTTTCCGGATTGGCGATGACGTAGACGTAGGCCGGTTTTTTCACCCCATCCATCAGGACATTGATCCGCTTGCGGACATAGACATTGTCAGCCGCGCCCGGTCCGTGAAAACCCTCAAGCTTGTCGAGTTCCTTCAACCCGTCCGAGGTTACCCGGTAGACCTCGCCCTTGATTGGACGGCCAGTGCCCTTGCGATCCACCAGTGTGGCCATGCGGTGCAGATAGGCACAGTTCGGGTTGTCGCAAAACGGCTCTTTCGGAACGATCAGGGGCATGGGCTGCCGAGTGACCGCCTGTCCAACGAAATCATCCAGAACGTCCGCATGAGCGTCGTGGTTGGGAAATCCTTTTTTGAGCGATCCGTAGGTAAAATACAGATAGGTCTTTTCGCGTTCATCGATCAGGTCGTCTTCGTCTTCCACCTCTTCCGGTTCTGACAGGGCGTGCGTGTTGGCCCATTCGTCCAGCATCGCGCGGATCTCGTCCGACACCCTGATGCCCCTGGACCGCACCCGATCCTGCAGGAAGTGGATCAGAGGGCTTGCATCGATGCTCTCCGCCGCCAGCAGTGTTTCTACCATCTCGGCCGAGTTGTTCATCGCGGCGACATGCAGGCTGGTAAATCCGTGGTCATTGACCGCGTTAACGTTGATACCTCTTGCGATGAGGGCTTTGGCAGCCTCGATGTCCGGTTTTCCCAGATCTTGCCCGTTCTCGGTCAACTCGCCCTCGCCGCCCGCCGCATAGTGCAGCAGCGTGTCGCCATTATGGTCATCGACAATGTCGATACCGGCGACCCCATCATCTATGGCCTGAAACACCGGCTCCCATTGGGCGAAGTCATCCGAGGCCGCAGCATCCTGGGCCCATTTGCAGATATTGTGTTCGTGGTTTTCCAGCTCTTCGAAGGCTTCTTCCAGCACCTCCATGATCTGGTCGGGCGTGGCCATCATGCCGATGCCCATCATCCCGTTCGACAATCGCCCCTTGCGGGGACCCACAAGATCAATCCCCAGATCGCGCAGCTTTTCGACATTGTTCTGGGTGGTGACGTTGTTCCACATGTTGGTGTTGCAAGCCGGGCAAAGGATCGCCGGCTTATTGCGGTACTGCCAGGCCACAAAGACTGAGGTCAGCAGGTTGTCGGCAATGCCGTTGGCGATCTTGCCCATCGTGTTGCAGGTGACCGGCGCGACGATCACGCAATCGGCCCAGTCGCAAAGGGCCAGATGCGACGCGCGCAAGGGCATCCCGAACTCGGTATAGCGAAAGTTCCACTCGTCATCGTCGCGGTAGTAGTCATTGTGGGTGATGTAGTCGTCGACTGTCTTGGTTTTCTTCCCGGTCTTTTTTGCCTTGCGGGCCTCGCTGGCCTTGTCGGTCCCGATATCGCGAAAGAACTTTTCGGCCGAAACCGAAGGGATCAGTTTCACATTGTGACCTGCCTCGGTGATCCGGGCGACCAACTGAGGCACCTTGTCCGCAGCCGATGAGCCGCAGGCGCACAGCAGAACGTTCCGGCGACCGTTTGGCGGGGCTGTCAACCCGCCCTTGGGATACCCGAAGATGTTTTTGTCGAGGCTCGGCGACTCGTGGCGCAGCAAGACAGGCAGACCGGCTTTCTTCATGTCTTCCTGCAGGCCGCCATCCAGGATCATGTCAACGATATCGCTGCGCTTGCCCAGGCATTTCCCATGGAAGAAGAGATAAGGCACCTTTTCCTTGCCGCTTTCCGCCACCAGTTGCCGGCGCATTTTCATAGCGTTGGCCCCGTGTCCAGCGACATCGACCAATTTCAGACCGGTCGCGCCGATATTGGCCAGAATGTTCTTCAGCATGTTCGACCACGGGTCCTCATCCTCGTAGAACAGAACCAGCGGATTTTCCCGGACGATCCGCGCCACGTCGCTGGGGTCTTCCGGAGGCTGGGTCTCTTCGATCACAAGCATGGCCGGGCTTTTCAGGTCGCGCAGCCCGCGAAAGATATGCCCGCGCGGCGCCTGCCAGACCTGCGAAGTCGCCGGGCTCATATCGACGACCGTGACAAGATCGGCCTTCTCGTCATAGGCCACGCACAGGCACCAGAACTCTTCCAGCAGCGCCGTCTCGCGGAACACGTTTTCGGGCGGCCGGATCACCTCGAACCCCAACACGCGGTTGAAGTCGATATTGATCATAAGGTGGCGCCCCTCATGTTCGTTCAGACTGCGCAGCTGATCCCGGAACCAGTCTTGCGGCGACCTTTTGTCCTTGCCGGGTCGTTCCGCATAGCTGCGGAAAGTGCTGCCGATATGCACTTCGGAGGTGCCGGCCAGATACCGCTGGGCCATCTCGCTCATCTTCTTGGCGGTCGAAACGCGGCTCAGCGCCTCGGTGTACGAGGTCTGGGTCGCGATCAGCAGCTTGTCTTCGGTGACCTGGACATCGCCCAGGATCTGCAAGCTTTCAGCCAGGACGCCCAGGCTGTTCATGTTCGGGCTTGCCCGACGGAACAGGTTGCGGCGCTTCTTGGGATCGCGGGCCAGATACCTGGTGCTGTCCACATAGTTGCAGTCCTGCCGGAAGGTCTGCAGCGTGGTCTGTACCGCTTCGCGTGCAGAGAACCGCAGCAGGCCGCGCGCCCGCATCGAAGTGCCGTCGCGGTCGGACATGGCAGCGTACAGGCGGTCGATCGTGGTGACCCACAGCTTGCCGTATTTTTCGGGATGCACGTCCATCATGTGCACCAACCCGGTGCTGGGGTTGCACTTGGCGATCACCGCGAAATGGCCGCCGGGCATGGTGGGCTTGCCATGCGCGACCCCAACCTGAAAATTCGCCACCAGAATGTCGTTGTCTCCGCCCAGTCGATTGGATTCGTCAATCGCCTCAAGCAGCAGCGGCACCGAGGTCGTGGCCTCGTCCATGAAATAGGCCTGGACCTGCACCAGGTCGCGCAGACCCTGCGAATGGATATAGGTGCACGCCACGTCGAACAGTTCACCCAGCGAGATGCCGTCATTGACGACAAAGCTGGTGGGCAGTTCGCAGACGCGGAAGATGTCGTTCACCTCGCAGCTGAAGCCCAGCGCCGACATGCTCAGCGCGGCCGCGGTCACGCTGCAGCAGTTGATGGGTTGCTGGAAATTCTGAAGATGCACACTGACCAAATCGCCGAACAGCGTGGCGTAGCATTCGCGTCGAATTTCCGCGGGGATATCCAGCCACTCGTTACTGGCCAGAAAGGCCAGCCGAGTGCCGGGCAAGGCCACGGCCTGCAGGCTGACCGGTATGTCGCGGATCTCCAGATGCTCCTCGTAGAAATAGTCCCCGGTATCGGCGGTCGCCAGATCAACGTCGTTCTGGCGCAGCTTCACGATGCCGTCCAAAACCACATACATCCCGCGCGGCGGCAGAACCGTGTCCTCAAGAACTTCGAACAGATCGAAATGCTGCCTGAGCCGCTCGGCGCTCTGCCGCACCTTTTCGCCGGGCAGGACTGCGAATACCTTCTCCCAATCGGCAGATGTGGCTTCAATCGGTTTTGAATTGGAAATCGTCTGTGTGGTCACGGCCAGTTCCTCCCCCAAAAAGTCAGTGGCGCAATGGTTTCGTATTTCGTGGTCACTTTCCTGAAATCAGCATTTGTATTTTGCAGTCTCCCCCGCCGGACAAACGGCAGACCGCCCGACGCGTGGCGCCATTCAATGCTGGCTCCACCCCTCAATTTGCGCAGGCAATACGAGCGATACTTGCATTCTTAGTACAGATTTGCAGAAAAATCACCGGGATTGTGGGGTTTACCCGGCTTCGCAACCTGATGCACCGCTGGGGCAGAGTGGCCTTGATTGATCGGGTGATAGACGCCAACGTGCAAGCAACCCGCCAGACCCGCGGCCGGTTCAAAGCAACGGAGCCCCCAATGTCAAAACATGGATATGAATCCGGCCGCCTGAATCTGCCGTTCGTCGGCATCGCCACATTCGGCAAGAAGCCATATGTGCAGGATTGGGACCGGATCGATGCCGATGTCGCCATCCTGGGCGCCCCGTTCGACTTCGGCTGCCAATACCGGTCCGGAGCCCGGTTCGGCCCGCGTGCGGTGCGCGAGGCATCGACTCTGTTCAGCTTTGGTCATGCAGGTGCTTATGATCACGAGGACGATGCCACCTATTTGGGCGAAGAGGTGCGCATCGTCGATCTGGGGGATGCCGACATCATCCACACCAAAACCGAAGCCAGCCACGCGAATATCGAATACGGGGTACGCAAGATCCTTGAGGCCGGCGCTCTGCCCGTGACGATCGGTGGTGACCATTCCATCAACATTCCCTGCATCAACGCCTTTGATCAGGACTGCGCCCGAAACGGTCCCATTCACGTGGTCCAGATCGACGCACATCTGGATTTCGTGGACGAGCGTCATGGCGTTACGGCGGGCCATGGAAACCCGATGCGGCGGGCGATCGAGAAGGACTATGTCTCGGGTATGACCCAGCTGGGCATCCGCAACGTCTCATCGACGGCGAAAGAAGGTTACGAAGATGCACGCGCGCGCGGCTCCGACATCTTGTCGGTACGGCAGGTCCGCAAGCTGGGGACCGAAGGAGTGTTGGGCCGCATCCCCTCGGGCGTCCGATACTACGTGACCATCGACATTGACGCGTTTTGCCCATCCATTGCACCGGGCACCGGAACACCAAGCCACGGCGGTTTTTTGTACTACGACGTTCTGGAAATCCTGCAGGGCCTTGCCCGGAAAGGGCAGGTCGCTGGCATCGACCTTGTCGAAGTTGCCCCGGCCTATGACCCGACCGAAAGCACGCAGATCCTTGCCGCGCAACTGTTGCTGAACTTCATCGGCTTCATCTTTCACCACAAGGAATGAAAGAAACCCCGGTCACATCAACTCGGAGAGATCAACCAACGGGGTCTCGCGTGTAACCGCGACGGCGTGACTACCGCCCGAGGATTGAACCCGCACGTCCACACGTTCAGCCTGCGAAAACCGGTCGAAGTAATCAAATCTCATTTCACCAAGCGCCTGAAGGTTGCTGCACCTGACCGTATATTCGGCCTGAAATTCGGGCCGGTGATCGTCAGACCCCAAGGCCGAACCGGCTTCGCCGCCGACCAGCGCCACGTTCGCCGTGGCCGTGGCACAACCCGCCTCGGCCGTGACCGCGAACAGGGTCATGGGCTGTGACAGGTCCGAAATGGCGACCGCGACCTTCGCCTTTTCCTCTGCGCTCGAAGCGGGAAGTTCAAAGCCAACGATTTCAGACGCGGGAACAAACAGGGACAGCGTGTACCCCGAATCCAAAAACGCGATCTCCAGTGCTGCGGGTTTTGGCGCCCCTTCCTGCTGCGCGTCCAACGCAAGGGGAAACACGCAAAGGGCAAACGCCAGGGATCTCATCACGCAACCACCACCAACTCAAGAATCACACCATCATTGTATCTGCGCGCCATCCGCAGGCAACGGCGCGCAACCCCGTCTGACCCCGCTGGAAATGGCTAGGCAGATCCAGAGAACCCATCCAGCCAAACCGTATTTGGCCAAAACAACGGCGTGTTTCACAATTAATTCCCGACTTAAAGACTCGGGTTGACATAACTTACAATTTCACTCAGTTAATATTCATCTCAGCACCCGCACCGGGTGCTCTTGCCCATTCATTTCGACAGGAAGGCCTGAACTTCATGACCCGCGTATTTTCGACGACCAGCCTGGCAGCTTTGCTGATGGCAACGGCGGCAGCCGCCGGCGACGCGCCCGCAAAGGTCGACATTCTGGAAACCTATGCTGACATTGCCGAAGCAAAATATGACGACAGCCTGCGTGCTGCCCGCAAGTTGCAGGCCGCCGTTGCCGCGCTGGTTGACCAGCCTTCTGCTGAAAACCTGACCGCCGCACGCCAGGCCTGGGTTGCCGCGCGCGTTCCGTATCAACAGACCGAGGTCTATCGCTTCGGCAATCCCATCGTCGACGAATGGGAAGGCAAGGTGAACGCGTGGCCTCTGGACGAGGGTCTGATCGACTATGTGGATGCGGCCTATGGCGGCGCGACGGACGAAAACGAGCTTGCGGTTCTGAACGTGATTGCCTCGCCCAGCTTTGAGCTGTCTGGCCAGCCGGTCGACGCCACCGAGATCACGCCCGAGCTGCTGTCTGAGACCCTGCACGAGGCCGACGGGATCGAGGCCAATGTGGCAACTGGTTATCACGCCATCGAGTTCCTGCTGTGGGGCCAGGATCTGAACGGTCACGGCGAGGGCGCCGGCAACCGTCCGTGGACCGACTATGCGCAGGACGAGTCCTGCACCGGCGGCAACTGCGATCGCCGGGCCCAGTATCTGGTGGCGGCGACCGACCTGCTGGTCTCGGACCTGGAATGGATGGCCGCGCAATGGCAGGAGCACGGTGCCGCGCGGGCGGCCCTGACCGACGACGCCGACTCGGGCATCAGTGCAATTCTGACGGGCATGGGATCCCTGTCCTATGGCGAACAGGCCGGTGAGCGCATGCGCCTTGGACTGATGCTGAACGACCCGGAAGAAGAGCATGACTGTTTCTCGGACAACACGCACAACAGCCACTACTATGACGGGTTGGGGATTCAGAACGTCTATCTGGGTCGGTATGTCCGGATTGACGGCACTCCGGTTTCGGGTCCGTCCCTGTCGGATTTGGTTGCGGCCTCGGACCCGGCTCTGGACACCGAAATGAAGACCAAACTTGCGAACACAATGTACGCGCTGGGCCAGATCAAAACCGCAGCCGAGGCCGGATTTGCATACGATCAGATGCTCGAGCGCGGGAACGTCGGTGGCGAAACGCTCATCATGGGCGGCGTCGAAGGTCTGATCGATCAGACCAAGACGATTGAACGTATCGTGTCCGTGCTGGGCTTGGGCAATGTCGCATTCGAAGGGTCCGACAGCCTCGACAACCCCGACGCCGTTTTCCACTGATGAACCAAAGCAGCCGGGCGCAGCGACCGCTTGCGCCCGACCCTGCGACAAGCTGTGTCTGGACCCGAAGCAAATACCCTACTATTTGACTAGGAATTACGAAAGGCCGAGTCGCCATGATCGTCTGCCACTGCACCAACATCACGGATCACGACATCCGCGCGGCAATCGACTGGATGCGCGCGGCAGATCCTCAAACCATCATCACGCCGGGCAAGATTTACCATGCTTTGGGAAAATCGGCGGATTGTGGCGGGTGTATGCCGCTGTTTCTGGACACGATGCGCGCAACCGATAACCTCGAAGTACCCATGCAACTCCGCGCCCTGCGCGTGGATGATACACAGGAGAGTGCAGATGAAGGGCGACCCCAAAGTCATCGAATACTTAAACAAGTCCCTGCGGCATGAATTGACCGCAGTCAGCCAGTACTGGCTGCATTACCGCCTGCAGGAGGACTGGGGCCTGGGCCACATGGCCAAGAAAAGCCGCGAGGAAAGCATCGAAGAGATGCAGCACGCGGACAAGCTGATCGAGCGGATCATCTTCCTCGGCGGCCACCCCAACCTGCAAAAGCTCGACCCGCTGCGCATCGGCCAGACGCCCAAGGAAACCCTGGAATGCGACCTGGCGGCCGAGATCGACGCCCGGGCCCTGTACAAGGAAGCGCGCGAATACTGCCAACAGGCCGGCGACTTCGTGTCGATGGCGCTGTTCGAACAACTGATGGCCGATGAAGAAGGCCATATCGATTTCCTCGAAACCCAGCTCGATCTGTACGAAAGACTCGGCGAAGCAAATTATGCGCAACTCAATGCATCGAAAATGGACGAGGCCGAATAAGACGGGCCTCTTCGTGGTGGCCGTTTTTGCGGCCACCCCCTCCCTGTCTCAGGATCTGCGGGACAGTCATTTGAACCCCCTCCCCCGAACCGACGCTGAACGGGCACGGATCGCCACAGTCACCGCAGCGCCGTCGGATTTCACGCAGCCCCAGCGCTATGAGGACCTGCCGGCAGGCGCCGCGACGGTGCGCGCCCGGACCGATGCGGATGCGTTCTCGCAACCCTCGGCCAACCTGAGCTTTGAGCAGGAGCTGGATTTCAAGGTCGGCAACGGACTGTTCAAGAAGGTCTGGGTGTCGTCTCCGTCCTCGACTCTGGCCTCGGATGGGCTAGGGCCGCTGTTCAACGCCCGGTCGTGCCAACGCTGTCACATCAAGGACGGGCGTGGCCACACCCCGGCCGGACCCGAAGACAACGCCATTTCGATGTTCCTGCGCGTTTCCATCCCCGGAACGCCCGCGGACGCGCCGGAAGAGATCGAAGGGTATCTCGCTACCCTGCCCGAACCCACCTATGGCGGCCAGATGCAGGATTTCGCCCTGCCCGGCCACCAGGCCGAATACCGGCTGGACATCACCTACGAGGAAATCCCGGTGGAACTGTCCGACGGCGAAACCGTGTCGCTGCGCAAGCCCACCTACAGAGCGGCCGATCTGGGCTATGGGCCGTTGCACCCGGACGCGATGCTCAGCCCACGCGTGGCGCCGCAGATGATCGGTCTGGGCCTGCTCGAGGCGATCCCGGCCGAGGACATCCTGGCCAAGGCCGACCCCGACGACGCCGATGGGGACGGGATCTCGGGGCGGCCCAACATCGTGTGGTCGACGGAATTCGGCGAACCCATGCTGGGCCGGTTCGGGCTGAAGGCGGGCATGCCGACGATCATGGAGCAGTCGGCCGCGGCCTGCGCCGGCGATATCGGCATTTCCAGCCCGCTCTACCCCGCGCCATTTGGCGACTGCACCCCGGCCCAGGCCGATTGCCAGACCGCCCCGCATGGTGACGGCGACGAACGCGGCTTCGAGATCGACCAGCAGGGCATGGATCTGGTGGCCTTCTACAGCCGCAACCTGGGCGTTCCCGCCCGCCGCGATGTGGATGACCCGCAAGTTCTGCGCGGGAAAGAGGTTTTCCACACCATTGGCTGCGCGTCCTGTCACACGCCCGCTTTCGTCACCCACCGCCTGCCCGACCGGCCCGAGCACAGTTTCCAGCTGATCTGGCCATACACGGACCTGCTGCTGCACGACATGGGCGAGGGACTGGCCGACAACCGCCCCGAGGCCCGCGCCACAGGCAGCGAATGGCGCACCGCGCCACTATGGGGCATCGGCCTGACCGAACGGGTCTCGGGGCACACCCAGTTCCTGCATGATGGCCGGGCGCGCTCGTTTCTCGAAGCGGTCCTGTGGCACGGGGGCGAGGCCCAGGCCGCGCGCGATGCAGTCGTTTCCATGCCCAAACCCGACCGCGATGCGTTGATCCGGTTCCTGGAGAGTCTCTGACCGATGCGCCTGATTGCCGTGATCCTTTCCGCATTGATGCCGCTCTGCGCGGTGGCACAAAGCCGCGATGCGATCCTGACCGACGTGACCCAGGCCCATATCCTGCCGCGTTTCGACCAGCTTGTCGAAATGGCCGATACGCTGGATGCTGCCGCACGCGCCGACTGCGCGCCGGGGTCCGCCGACCTGCGCGCGGCCTATCACGCCGCCTTTGACGCTTGGATATCCGCCAGCCACCTGCGGTTCGGCCCGACCGAGGTCGGAGACCGTGCCTTTGCCTTGACCTTCTGGCCCGACAGCAAAGGGTTCACGCCCAAGGCGCTGTCGGCGAGGATCGCAGCCGAAGACCCGGCCATTGCCGACCCCGTTGCCTTTGCCGAAACCTCGATCGCCGGGCGCGGTTTCCTCGCGCTCGAGAGGATGCTGTACGACCCGGCCTTTGCCGATCGGGGCGATGCGGCCTATCGCTGCGGGTTGATCCGCGCCATCGCCGCCGACATCCATCGCACCGCCCGGGCCATCGACCGGGACTGGCACGGCTATGCCCGCATCGTGACCCAACCCGGGCCGGACAGCCCCTATCGGTCCGCCGACGAAGCCCTGCAGGAGCTCTACAAGGCCCTTGTCACAGGGCTCGAGTTTACGGCCGATACGCGTCTGGGCCGCCCGATGGGCAGTTTCGACCGCCCCCGCCCCAACCGGGCCGAGGCCCGCCGGTCGCTGCGGTCGCTGCGGCACGTGGAACTGTCGCTGGTGGCGCTGCGCGACCTGGCAGCGCGGCTGTCAGCCGACCACCCGCAGATTGCCGCATCGCTGGACGATGCCTTTGCCCGCAGCATCGCCCGGGTGCAGGCGCTGGACGATCCCGCGCTGGCCGGCGTGGCCGAGCCCCGGGGGCGGCTGCGGATCGAGGCCCTGCAGCAGTCGATCAACGACATCCGCAGCCTGGCCGCCGCACAGCTGGGCCCGACCCTCGGCATCAGTGCCGGGTTCAATTCGCTGGACGGAGACTGACCCATGACCAGCCGCCGAAGATTCCTCACCGGTTTGGCAGCGGCCACTCTTGCCCCCTTGCCGGGCTGGGCTGCGGTCGGTTCGCCCGATTTCCTGTCGGCTGCGCTGTTCGACGATGGGTCGTACCGCCTGGTCGGGTTGACCAGTTCGGGGGATTTGCGGTTCTCGGTTCCTCTACCCGGCCGCGGGCATGCCGCCGCCGCCCATCCCCATCTGGCGCGGGCCGTTGCATTCGCGCGCCGTCCGGGGCGGTTTGCGCTGGTGATCGATTGCGCGACCGGGGACCAACTGGCCCGGCTCGACGCGCCGGACGGGCGTCATTTTTATGGCCACGGCGCGTTTTCGCCCGACGGCCGCCGGTTGTTCACCACCGA
Organism: Ruegeria sp. BC2; assembly: GCF_056539245.1. Lineage (NCBI taxonomy): Bacteria > Pseudomonadati > Pseudomonadota > Alphaproteobacteria > Rhodobacterales > Roseobacteraceae > Ruegeria > Ruegeria sp. BC2. Next base: position 21,739 of record NZ_JBQFUQ010000001.1, on the reverse strand, counting down.
AAACGACTATGAGGCCGGCACCGGGGTCATCGGCGTCTGGGACGCGGCCGAGGGCTATGCCCGAATGGGCGAGTTTTCTTCGGCGGGGGTCGGCCCCCATGACGTAGTGTTGATGCCCGACGGCAAATCTCTTGCCATCGCCAACGGCGGCATCGAAACCCACCCGGATACCGGGCGCAGCAAGTTGAACCTGCCGACCATGCGCCCGAACCTGACCTATGTCAGCCTCGACGGATCGGTTCTGGAGCAGGTCGAGCTGCCCGCGGCGCTGCACAAAAACTCGATCCGGCATCTGGCCGTTCGTGCGGATGGCCTGCTGGCCTTCGCGATGCAGTGGCAGGGCGACCTGTCCCACAAGCCGGCCCTGCTGGGGCTGAATCGGCGGGGTGGCCGTTACCACCTTCTGTCCGCGCCGGATGACATTCAGGCGACGCTGGCCGGCTATGCAGGCAGTGTCGCCTTTTCCGCCGAGGGGCGTCAGGTCGCCATCACCTGCCCACGCGGCAACGCGCTGCACGTCTTTGATGCCGAGGCAGCTCGTTTTGACAGCGCCCGTTCGCTCGGCGACGTGTGCGGGTTGGGCCCCGGGCCATCCGGCTTTGTCTTTACCACCGGGCATGGCGATGTGGGGCATCTGGTTGGGTCAAACCCGGCGGTATCGCCCCATCCTCGGGTCCGTTGGGACAACCATCTGGTTCCCATTCGCCCTGCGATCTGAATTGGGCTAACCTCCGATACAGATTACACTTGGAAGAATCGAACGGCTGCCGTATTGGCGGGCGAAATTTCCACGCCTGCAACGCAAGGACTGACTTGATTGAAACAAACGCCCGTCGCACCGCATTCCATCTACGGGGTTGAAAAATGGGGCAAGGGTCTCATCGAGGTGACGGAGGACGGCGAGATCAGTCTGCGCAATCCCATGGCACCCGATGCGGCGGCCATCAGCCTGCCCGGTATTCTGCACGACCTTGATCAGCGCGGGATCAAGGCGCCGATGATCCTGCGCATCAGCTCGTATCTGGAACGCGAAATCGCGCATATCAACGAAAGCTTCCGCGATGCGATTGCGCGTACCGGCTACAAGGGGTCCTATCGCGGCGTGTTCCCGATCAAGGTGAACCAGCAGGCGCAGGTCGTCGACCGGATCGTCGAGTTCGGCAAGCAATACAATTACGGGCTCGAGGCCGGATCGAAGCCCGAGCTGGTAATCGCACTGGCGCACCGTCTGGCCCCCGAGGCGCTGATCGTGTGCAACGGCGTCAAGGACGCGGAGTTCATCGAGTTGGCCATTCTCAGCCGCAAGATCGGGTTCAACACGGTCATCGTGTTGGAGAGCCCGAAAGAGGCCGACACGGTCATCGAGGTCTACGAACGGCTGGGCATCGAACCACTGCTGGGCGTGCGGGTGAAACTGACCAACCAGATCAGCGGCAAATGGCAGGAAAGCTCGGGGGATCGGTCGACCTTCGGCATGAACACCGATCAGCTGGTCGCGGTCGTCGACAAGCTGCGCGATGCCGGCCTGCTGCATTGCCTGAAGCTGCAGCATTCGCATCTGGGCAGCCAGGTGCCCGACGTGAACGACGTGCGCCGCGCCGTGGGCGAGGCCTGCCGTTATTACACCGAACTGACCCGCGAGGGCGTGCCGCTGACCCACCTGGATCTGGGCGGCGGCATGGGCGTCGATTACACGGGCGAGAAGAAGGCGACCGAGAACTCGATCAACTACACGGTCGAGGAATACTGCGCCAATGTGGTGGAAACCGTGGCCTATGCCATGGACGAGGCCGAAGTGGACCACCCCACGCTGGTGACCGAGAGTGGCCGCGCGGTGGTGGCGACCTCGTCGATGCTGGTGTTCAACGTGCTGGAAAGCACGCTCTATGACGCGCCCAACGGCCCCGAGGTGGAAACCGGCGACCACCACCTCGTGTCAGATCTGGCGGCGGTGAACGGTTATCTCAGCCAAGACCGCCTGCAGGAATGCTGGAACGACGCCACCTTCTACCGCAACGAGCTGCGCGCCCTGTTCCGCCGTGGCTATGTCGACCTGCGCCAGATGGCCCGGGCCGAGCGCATCTACCTGTCGCTGATGGCGCGGATCAAGGCGCTGGCGGCCTCGGACGAGGTCGAAACCGATGTGGATGACCAGTTGGAAAAGCTGGCGGACATCTATCACTGCAACTTCTCGCTGTTCCAGTCGCTGCCCGATGTCTGGGCGATCGACCAGCTGCACCCGATCGTGCCGCTGCAGATGCTGGACCAGGCCCCCGACCGCCGCGCGGTACTGTCCGACATCACCTGCGACAGCGACGGCAAGATCGACCGGTTCATTCTGGCCGACGGTGTCTCGCCCAGCCTGCCGGTGCATTCCCTGCCCGAAGATCGCGACTATTACATGGGCGTGTTCTTCGTCGGTGCCTATCAGGAAACCCTAGGCGACCTGCACAACCTGTTCGGCGACACCAACGTGGTCACCATCGACCTGCGCGCCGATGGCGGGTTCGACCTGCTGCATGAACAGGAGGGTGACACGATCAGCGAAGTCCTGTCCTATGTCGAGTTCGACCCAAGCGACTGCATCGCTGCCTTCCGCAAGATGGTCGACGAGGCGATCTCGACCGGCACGCTCAAGGCGAATGAACGCAAAACCCTGATGACTGCCTATCGCGACAGCATCAACGGCTATACCTACTACGAATAACCCCGGCGAAAGGAGAATTTCCCATGGGCAAGACACTGGTTGTTGGCGCGGGTGGCGTCAGCCACGCCGCCGTGCACAAGATGGCGATGAATTCCGACATCTTCACCGAGATCACGCTGGCCAGCCGCACCAAGGCGAAATGCGATGCCATCGCCAAATCGGTCAAGGAGCGCACCGGCGTCGACATCAAGACTGCCGAGCTTGACGCCTACAAGGTCGCCGACACCGTCAAGCTGATCAAGGACACCGGGGCCGAGCTTCTGGTGAACCTGGCGTTGCCCTATCAGGACCTTGTGCTGATGGATGCCTGCCTCGAGGCCGGGTGCCACTATCTCGACACCGCCAACTACGAGCCCGAAGACGAGGCCAAGTTCGAATACCACTGGCAGTGGGCCTATCAGGACAAGTTCAAGCAGGCCGGCCTGACCGCCATTCTGGGTTCGGGGTTTGACCCGGGCGTGACCAGCGTCTTCGCCAAGTGGCTCAAGAAACACAAGCTGGACACGATCCGCCAGATCGACGTGCTGGACGCCAATGGCGGTCAGAACGATCAGGAATTCGCCACCAACTTCAACCCCGAGATCAACCTGCGCGAAGTGCTGGCCGACGCCCGCCACTGGGAAGGCGGCGAGTGGAAAGTGACGCCGGCCATGACCCACAAGGTCGAGTTTGACTTCCCCGGCATCGGCCCCAAGAACATGTACCTGATGTATCACGAGGAACTGGAGTCGCTCTCGACCCACTTCCCCGAGATCGAACGCGCCCGTTTCTGGATGACCTTCGGCGATGCCTACATCACCCATGCCAAGGTGCTGCAGAATGTCGGCATGACCCGGATCGATCCGGTAGTTCACAACGGGGTCGAGATCATCCCGATCCAGTTCCTGAAGACCCTGCTGCCCGATCCCGGCGATCTGGGCGCCGAAACCAAGGGCAAGGCCTGCATCGGCGACATCGCCACCGGCCAGGCCAAGGACGGCTCGGGCGAGAAAACGTACTACATCTACAACATCTGCGACCACGAGGAATGCTACCGCGAGGTCGGCAGCCAGGCCGTCAGCTACACCACCGGCGTCCCCGCCATGATCGGCGCGGCACAGGTACTGAAGGGCAACTGGCGCGAGCCGGGCGTGTGGAACATGGAACAGCTGGACCCAGATGATTTCATGGACATGCTCAACAAGCACGGCCTTCCCTGGCAGGTCCACGAACTCGACGGCCCGGTCGAATTCTGAACCGTTCCAGACTTCATCTGGCCAAAAATATCCCGGGGGTCCGGGGGCAGCGCCCCTGGCTCCTCCAGATCAGGAGACGCTGGTTTTGTCCGACATGATGCCCACACAGGCCGGCGACGCCGGAGCCTTCCGCAGCTTCGACCTCAATCGCGTTCCTTCGCCTTGCTTCGTGGTTGATGAGAAGGCCGTGGAACGAAATTTGGCTGTACTGGCCGATATCGGCGAGCGGTCCGGCGCGCATGTCCTGTCCGCGCTCAAGGCCTTTTCCATGTACGCGCTGGCCCCGCTGGTGCGCCAGTATCTCGGCGGCACCTGTGCCAGCGGCATCTACGAGGCCCGGCTGGGCCGCGAGGAATATGGCGGCGAGGTCGCAACCTTTTGCGCGGGCTACAAGGACGCCGATATCGACGAGATCCTCGCGCTCTCTGACCACATCATCTTCAACAGCCCGGCGCAGAAAGACCGCTTTCTGGCCAAGGCACAGGCCGCCGGGCGGCAGGTCGGGCTACGGATCAACCCCGAGCATTCCGAAGGCGAGGTCGCGAAATACGACCCCTGCGCCCCGTGCTCGCGCCTCGGCACCCCGGTCAGCCAACTGGACGCCAAGGCGCTGGAGGGCGTGGATGGCCTGCACATGCACACGCTCTGCGAACAGGGGTTCGAGCCGCTGGCGCGCACCTGGGCGGCGGTTGAACCGAAACTCGCCCCCTTCCTGAAGGGGTTGAGATGGCTCAATTTCGGCGGTGGCCACCACATCACCCGCAGCGACTATGACCGCGACGGGCTGGTGGAGTTCATCAAACACATCCGCGCCAAATACGGCGTCGAGGTCTATCTGGAACCCGGCGAGGCCGTGGCGCTGGATGCAGGCATCCTCGTGGGCGAAATCCTGGACCTGCCGCACAACGGGATGGATCTGGCGATCACCGACATTTCGGCCACCTGCCACATGCCCGACGTGATCGAGGCCCCCTACCGCCCCGCCCTGATGGACGAGACCGAGGCGGGCCACACCTATCGTCTGGGCGGCCCCTCGTGCCTGGCTGGCGACGTGATCGGTGACTACACCTGGGCCGAGCCGCTGCGGATCGGGCAGCGTTTTGCCTTCCTCGATCAGGCGCATTACTCGATGGTCAAGACCAACACGTTCAACGGCGTGCCCCTGCCCACCATCGCCCTGTGGAACAGCGAAACCGATGACCTGAAGATCATCAGGCAATTCGGCTACGACGACTTCAAAGAGAGGCTTTCATGAGCATTTTCCTCGACAGCGAACTGACCGAGGCCGAGCGCAGCGAAGACGCCCGGTTCCGCGTGATCCCGGTGCCGCTGGAGCGCACGGTCTCTTACGGTTCGGGTACGGCAGGCGGCCCCGCCGCGATCATCGCAGCCAGCAATGAACTCGAGCGCATCACTGGCCATTCCGAACCCTGTATCGATGGCATCTTCACCGAACCTTCGCTGGATTGCACCGGCCCGCTGCCGGACGTCATGGAGCGTCTGGCCCAGCGCACCGAGGCTGCGATCCACGCCGGCAAGGTGCCGGTCACGCTGGGCGGTGAACACTCGCTGAGCTATGGCGCGGTGATGGGCGTGGCCCGGGCATTGGGTCAGCCCCTCGGCATCGTGCAAATCGACGCTCATGCCGACCTGCGCAACGCCTATCAGGGCGAGAAACACAGCCACGCCTCGGTCATGCATCTGCTGGCCGAGGAAGGCGTCCGTCTGGCGCAATTCGGCGTGCGCGCCTTCTCGACCGAAGAAGCCAAAAGCCGTCTGCGGAACCGTGTCTTCCATGTGGATGCCGAAGAACTGGTCACCGGCAACATTCATGCCGTCGACCTGCCCGAGGACTTTCCCGAACTGGTCTATGTCAGCTTTGACGTCGACGGGCTGGACCCGTCATTGATGCCCGCAACCGGCACGCCGGTTCCGGGCGGGCTGGGATACTATCAGGCTCTGCATCTGGTCGAACACGCCTTAAAAGGCCGCCGCTGCGTGGGCTTCGACGTAGTCGAACTGGCCCCGGACGGCAACGCGGCGTGGGATTTCACCACGGCACAGATCGTCTATCGCCTGATGGCGTCCTGCTAGGCGTCCGCGGTTTCGTTCAGCTCCATATGCCCGTCGCCTTTGTTCAACACGCGGCGCAGCATGGGCTCGAAGAACTCCAGCGGCCTGGTCGGATAGTCCGGGTCGAACGCCTTTTGATCGTATTCGTGGCAGAAATAGCGGCAGTCCTCCCAATAGGGGCTGTCGCGGTATTTGTCCCGCGCGTTGCGGTCACCGCCCAGATGGTGGTTGTAATAATAGCCCTGGAACACGCAGTGGTGTTTCAGGATCCAATGGGTGCGTTCGCTGACGTAGGGCTTCATCATCGCCGCTGACAGCTCACCGTGGTTGTAAGGCGACAGGATGTCCCCGGTGTCATGGATCAGGGCAGCCACGACCAGTTCCTCATCCGCGCCATCCTCGTAGGCCCGCGTCGCGGCCTGCAGGCTGTGCTGATACCGGTTGACCGGATAGGGCGTCCATTCCTCGTCCAAGGATCGGATCGCATCCAGAATTCGGTCGGGCAAAGCCGCGTTATAGGCCTCTTCATATTCCATGACGGCGTCCCAATCGGCCTTGGTGGCCTCTTCGAAACTGGTCCAGGTGGGTTTGTGGCTTTTGTCCAGCATGGCGGGTCCTTTGTCTGCGGGTCACAGCCAGACTAGCCGCGACCAGCCAATAGAAAAAATGAATTGATTTTATCATGGCGATCAAAAAATAGTTTCACATGCAGATGCGTGAGCTCGAAACGTTTTTATGCGTGGCGGAAACCGGTGGGTTCCATGCTGCGGCCCGACGGATGAACGTGACACAGACGGCTGTCAGTGCACGGATCCGCCAGCTTGAGGCCGCCACGGGCAAAGCCCTGTTTTCACGTGGTGCCGGCGGTACCAGCCTCACCGACTTCGGGGCGCAGTTCAAACCCTATGCCGAACAGATGCTGTCGCTTTGGTCCTTCGCCTCGCAGGACCTGCCGGCCCAAAGTCAGGGTCGAGTGGCCCTTCGCCTGGGCGCTCAGCTCAGCATCTGGGACCCGCTTCTGGTCGATCTGGCCGTCCGGTTCGAGCAGAGGTTTGGCAAACTTCTGTTGACGCTCAACTATGACCACACGCTGAACATGGCCGAGGCCGTTGCTTCGCACGTTCTGGACGTGGCTTTGACACATGAGAGGCCATCGCGGTCCGGGATTTCGTGCCAGGACTTGCCGCCCGAGCACTTGATCCTTGTCGAGACGCCCCATCTGGCTGAGTCCGGTACCGATCCTGTTTTCATCAATCTCGAACTTGGTGAAGGCTATCAGGAACATATACGCGGTCTGGCCCGGCTCTCTGCTGGGCAAACCGTGTTTCTGGGCAATTGCATGATGGCACTGCGCTATATCCTGCAACGCGGCGGGCGCGGTTTTTTCCCGCACAGCGTCGTCGCCCCGCACCTTGAGAATGGCGCGCTTCGCAAGGTCGAGGAAGCCGCACCACTAATTCTACCGGTCCACTTGGTCTCGCGCGCCGAGGATGACCACCCAAAACTGTTGGATGAATTACACCAGTGCCTGTCAGAGCTGCGGGGCTGACCTCAGGCTGGGGATGGCGCGGGTGCGGCAGTTCTAACCCGCCGGCGAATGATCGGTCTTCCGGCGAAAGCGAGGAACACGACCGATATTGCGAACCCGACAACGGCCGGACCATAGAGCAGCGGCCATAGCTTCGCATCCTTGATCACCACCGGAGATACGAACCCACGCACGCCTTCCAACAAGACAAGAATCGTGAATGCTGCGAATATCTGTGGCCAAAGGCCGAACCGGGAAAAACTACCCAGCATCAGAGTCGAATACCCCACCAGCGCCACGGTGATGCAGATCGCGATCCAGGAAAACCGCTGGTGCAGCTCTTCCACCAATTCCCCCAACGGGTAGCCATCCGCCGCAGCGACGGCGTCAAGATCGCCCAACAACTCGATCGTCGGAATCGCCTCAAGACTGCGGCGTCCATTGTCGGTGTTTCGGGACAGCTCCGAAATGTCGTATGATGCATCGTCGAAAAGGGTCGACGACAGGGTCTTGCCTTCCTTGTTCAACCGCAGTGCAACCCCATCCACCATCACCAGATGAACGCCGGATCCGTTGTTCACCAGATAGGCGGACGTGCTGGAGTATGTGGCGGGGTTTTCCTGATCGCGACGGTCGGACACGAACACCTCGTGCAATGTGCCATCCAGATCAATCCGACCGATATAGACGGTCACGCCCCGAGCCGGGTGCATGAACTCCCCCTCGTTGAGCAACTGCGCGGTGATGTCACCTGCCACCTCGGCCTGGCGCAATTCCAGCTGTTCTACGGAAGCGGGCCGCAGAATGACGCTGACGATCGCCATCATCAGCCCCGCCACCAGACCAAACAGCAACACCGCCCGGCCCAGCCGCCATGGGCTGGAACCGGTGGCCAGCATCACGGTCAGTTCGCTTTCCCGGCTCAGCCGGTTGGTGGCATAGACTGCGGCGGCAAAGACCGCCATCGGCATGACCGTTCGGACAAGTGTTGGCAGGGTCAGCGCCGTGAACTCCAGAAAAACCATAGCCGACTGGCCGCCACTGATGACGTGTTCGAACAGGCTGACCGAGCGGGTGATCCAGAACACGCCCACCAGAACAAGCGTGAAAAAGCCGAAAAGAACCAATAGCTGCCGCAGGAAATACCCATCAAAGCGCGACATGTGACCTCTTTCGGCTGTTTTATCTTGGCGGGACATTAGGCCATTCGCCAGTCAAGGGGAACCGCGATTGCGCCCCAACTCACCGGCCGGCACAAGGATTTTGGTGTGCCACAGCCACCGCAGGACCTGTGCCGCCGAGGTGGGTCCGATGCGGCTAGACCATCGCTGCAGTATATCGGGCACAGAGAGTGGGTCGCGCAGATCGGATATCAACGGCGCCAGTTCGGCCCCTGCCAGCGAGTGGACCGGGCGCGGCAAATTGGGGTGGGTCAGAATCTCAGACTGCAGAACATATGCGTCGCCTTGCACACCGCCCTGTACCAGCTTCGCCTCCGGCGACCGGCGAAGCACCTCGCCGGTGGACAGCTCGGCATTCTGCAGGTCCGCAGGCGGGCGGCGAAGCCAGTCCAGCGGCTGTGCGCGCTGGCTCCAGAACGGCCCAGAGGTGACCTCGTGGTGACGTGCATAGAATGCCGCCGCCAATTCGGCGTGAGTTTCGACGCGTTCGCGCTGTCGTTCCGAATAGAATCCCAGCGCAATGTTGGTGTCGCCGGGCCGGGTCAGAATCGTGTTTGCAACCACTGCGGCCTGCATGGCCTGCGCCATAGCCAGATGCACCCCTTGCGATGACAGCGCATCGACCGAGAAACTCGCTTCGCCCACACGCAGCAAATCATTGGCGGGCGGGGTCAATTCACATTGGCTGCTGGCATCACACCGGCGCACCGGGCCCATCCGCGCCTGCTCCAGACAACCGGCCAGAAGAGTCGATCGTGCCAGAAGGTTCAGATACAGATCACGCCGGGCTGCCGGCAACAAACCAGTGCAATCCGACGGGTCGACAAAAACGCAAGCGTTGACCGTACCGTCCGGCTGTGCTGCGCCCCAATACCAATGGGCATCACCAGCCTCCACGCGGGCCTGCGTGCCAAAACCCGGTGGGGCTTGCCAATAGGCATAGAGCGCCGTCAATGGCGCTGAGGCCGGGCGGAACCTCCGACCCAGTCCCGCATGCTTGCCTGCCGCATCCACCAAAAGGTCGGGGCGCAGCCGGCCTTTTCCCTGCGCAGTCAGGATCGGAACCTCCCAACCGGCGCCAGTGCGCCGTGGTCGATAGGCGCGTGCGGGTTGCAACACACGAACACCCGACTGGCGTGCAGCGTCCAGCAGGATGGCATCGAACCGGCTGCGATCCACCAGAAGGCCCGGATCGTCAACTGGCTCACCCCGCCTTTCAAACGCCCCGCCCCACATAAGGACGGAACCCGACGATTGCAGGAATCCCGCAGCTTTCATAGCATCGCCCACACCCAGAAACCGCAGAATGGGCCAGATGGAGGCAGGCAGTGACTCTCCGATGTGTTGGCGTGGGAAGATGGCGCGTTCCAGCAGACAGACTCGTCGCCCCAGCTGTGCCAGCCGCATCGCCGTCACGGCTCCGGCCGGACCACCGCCGATCACGCATATCTCGGCTTCAATCTCGGCCGCCATCCGCTGCGCCCTCAGGCCGAACGGCGGGCAGCGTCGCCGAAGAAATCCGGGCGGGCAGCCGACAGCCGGACATAGGCCTGCAGGCAATAATCCAGCCAACCGCGGATATAATCACACGCCGGGCGGCCACGATGAATGACCTCGTGATGGCAACCGCCACCGCACATGTACCGTGCCCAACAGATGTTGCACGGCGATTGGTTGTGCACGTGGCGCTCGGCCAGCCAGGCTTCTCGCCGCGCATCCGGGCCGTCATGGACGTTGCCCATCGCGGCCAAGTCATCCTCGACGAAGCGGTGGCAGGCGAACAGATCGCCATCCGCCGAAACCCCGAAATATCCGCCACCGGCTCCGCAAGCGTAGGGCCGGTGCGTGCCACGGTGGATCTCGTGCATTGCGGCGGCCATGTTCGAGAAGGGAAAGCGGCGGCCCTGCAGCACTGCGTCTTCGAAAACGCGTCCGCAGCGGATCATCTGCGAAAGCATTTCGGCCATGTCCTTGCTGCTCATTTCTTCGCGCCCGGTTGGCGAAGCCAGCATGGGTGAGAACCCGACCGAGTGGAAACCCAAGCCTATGAAATGGCTCAGGGTCTCAGGCAGCTCGATGTTGCGCGGTGTCACAGTGACTCGAGCGCCCACCTGCATGCGGTGCTGTTTGTCCAGCAACGGCAGCACCTTGCGCAGAATGGTGTCGTAGCTGCCGCGCCCACCCTGGTTGGGGCGCAACCGGTCATGTGCCTTGCCAACGCCATCCAGACTGATGGTGACGGCAAAGGCGTGGTCTTCGAAAAACTCAGCGTCTTCCGGGCGCAGCAACGTGCCATTCGTCGTGATCGAAAATCCCACATCCACTTTGTTGCGTTGCGCGTGTTCAGCAGCATAAACCGTCGTTTTTCGGATCAGGTTGCGATTGATCAACGGCTCGCCTCCCAGGAAGGCAAGATTGATCCGGGTGCCGGGTTCCGAGTCCATGATCAGCCGATCGACCGAGGCTTTCGCGACCTCCCATTCCATACTGCGGGCAGGACCACCAAAGCTGCCCTGCGAGGCATAGCAATAGGTGCACGCCAAGTTGCATTTCTGCGCGACCGCCAGCGACAAAGACCTGACCGGCATGCGGCGCGGCGGCGCGTCGTCAATGAACGGCACACCATCAAGACCCATCTGCGTCAGGAACTCTCGCTGACTTTCGGCGGCCATACGGGCGAAGTGATCCGCCGTTCCTTCGGCCACATCGAACACGCGCGAGCCATCTACGGCGAGCATGTGCTCGCCCAATGTCGTTTCGAAAAAATGCACCTCGGCAGATGGGTCGGTCATGTCTCGACCTCGGGCCAGAACGGGATACCGATACCCTTTTCCGCCAAGGCTTCACCGGCGACCCGGAAGCTTTTCATCGTGTCGCGCACCTGCTGGATATACTTCTGCGCTTCGGTAAATCGGTTCTGAGCCTCGTTTTGATAGGCCTGTTCGAGCCCATCGGTGATGCGGCGGAACAGATCCAGTGCCTCTTTCGCCTGCGTTTCCGAGCCCACTTGGATCGGGCGCAGATAGGCAGGTGTGCCGCGGCCCGTTTGGTATTTGGCCAGAACGTCCTTCATCTGGCGGAACCGCAGAAAATGCTCGTCGCCGTCGGTGTCGATCCGCACGGCCAAAGCATACAGACGCCGATCGGTGAACGCCTTGTGTTCCAGTGTCGCCACGCACTGGGCATAAGCACGGTCGATGAACCCGTCGGGGCGTTCGATCTCGATGAAGTCGTCGATGGCCTCAGGCGTCAAAGGGCGCAACGACCGTGGGATGATCCGCTTGGGTCCGATGGGCAGGGCAAGCGCGGGCGTCAGCACCGGTTCGTAATCCTTGCCCTGCAACGACCACAGCAACTGGTTTGCCCAGCGCATGTGGGTCATCTCGCCGATCGCAACTTCAAGCAGGGCGCGCCGCGCAAAGATCAGATCATCCTTCAGCGTTGGCCAGCGCTCGGAACCGACGGTTTCGGGATCGGCCAGCGAAAAATAGGCATAGAGGTATTGCAGGCTGAGCGTCATCTCCATCGGCGCCAGACGGGTCTGCAGGTCTTTGACCATCGCCGCTACGCTTTCATACGGTTCGACACCGGGCAGGTCCGTGTCGGCCTCGTAGACTTCGCCGGTCTCGCGTCCCTCGACGACGATCGGCAGGTCGCTCCACATCTGGTTGACCTCGTAATGGTCAATCTGGAACGGGCGGTTCTGTTCGACGGTATTCAACGCCGCCACATTGCCCGAGGGCGATTTGTCCGAGCGCAGCCAATCCAGATAGGTTTCGGCCACGACCGGATCGTCGGGCGCACCAGTCGGCAGGCGGGTGTCATGCGGTACTTCGGCAGTGACCACATCCGGGTGGTTTGATGGCCAGTAGTGGCAGCCGCAATCCCGAAAGTCATGCGACCAGGGATTGCACAGGCTTTGGGTCAGCTCTCCGGGGTCGTAGGCCGTATCGAACACGCCGGCTTCGGTGCGGTACTGCCGGCGGTATCCATGCAGGACGACCGGCGGTGCGTCGACGACACCGTCGTGATTGCGCCGCTCCAGTGCGATGGTCACCGGATGGTCGTCGCCGCATTCAAGGCTGCGGATGAACCGCCAGACCAGCATGCCGTCGTAGGGTTTGCCCTTGTCGTCGCGGAACGAGATACGTCGACCGCCTTGTTCGACCCAGGCCAGAAACCACCGGCCGCTGGACAGCTCGGCGCCGATTTCGCCACGATAGGCGTCCAGCAAATCCTGCACCCAAGGTGTCGAACTGTCATCGGGCAACATCGGGTCATAGAAATAGTCGACATAGACCAGATGAAACCCTTGCGCGTTTTCGGGTGCTTCCGGAACCGGGTTCAGCGGGACACGTACGGCATTGAAAACCAATCCCGGAAAGAACCGGCGATCAAGGTCGCGTACGTCCATTTCCAGCCCCGGGAAACAATTTCCGACCGACCCGTCCAGCCGGGTGTTGTCAGGGTTTCCGGGCACCTTGTAGGCCGCACGGGCCGTCAGGTTGCGGGGTTTGATGCGGATCGGCGCTGGTTTGTCAGACATCCCGAGGCTCTCCTACCGGTTCGGTTTCGGGCGCGGGCGGGTGCGCCTCGAGGTAATCGATGAAAGACATCACCAGATGGTACTGCCGCCGTGACAACGAGAGCGGAAAATAGTTTGAATCCCGCATGTAGGGCGGCATGCGGGCGTCGTGCATCATGTCGCGCACGATCCGCGGGTCGCGGAAGGCGGGATCGGGTGTCTGGTCAGGGTTCGGGTCCTCTTCGAACTGGGCCAGAACGCCAAAGGGTGGGCGCATCAATCGCCGAACGAAATCAGGCCTGCGGCGCAGAAAATCCAAAAGGTTTTCCTCATCGATCAACTGCTCGTGCACAAACTTGGTGGCGACCGTATAGGGCAGCTGTTCATTCGGGACCGAGTTCGAAAAGACCGAAATCGGCTGTGGGCGGATCAACTCGTCGATCTTGTCGGGCGGCACCGCGTCCTTTTCCGTCATCGATGCAGCATCGGTGGACGGCAGGCCCGGTGTAGGTGCGATATTGGTCTGCGCCTGAAGAGAGGCATTGTCCTTGAGGCCCTGTGCCCGGATGTCATCCAGATTGATCAGGCTGTTGGTCTCGAACGCCCTTCGGAAGATGTCGACCACTTCGGTTTTTGCATCAACGTAGTTTTCGGCGGTGACCGAGATCAACGACATGTCGCGATCCGCCAGATCGTCTTCGAGGCTGTAGAAAGGCCGGCAATCCGGTGCGAAATCCGGCGGTCCGGTGAAGATGCGCGCCCGGGCCACCAAACGCTGACCGCGAACAGCCAGCGTGGCCTCGATCGTTCCATCACACGTGTCGTCAACCACCCCCCAGGACTGATCGTTGCCGACCCGTGCACCATCATAACTGTCATGCGGTTCGGGATCGTCAGACAACCCCGACATCATGATCCACTTCGACCACGGCGTGTCCGGGTTCAGGATGCGGTTCTGGGCCGGCACGATCTCATGAATCCGGCCATATTCCGATTTGGGCGGGTCATTCTTGTATCCCGGAACAGCAAGGGTTGCGGGACCGAAGGCGGCGTCGGGCGGGCCGTATACCTCGCCCTTGGGCGGAGTGAACCGCAAACGTAGAAGACTGCGGTCCACCATCTCGCCGGGCACCGGCTCGTCCGTCCCTTGGACCGGGCGGACAACCCGCACCGAGCCCAGCGGGATCGGGTTGTGTTCATAGACCAGCGGTTGCTGTTCCGACGTGTGCGGACTGAAGGCCAGCAAGGGTTTGGGAGTAAAATCCTCGGCCGCGATCTCGACCCGTGTACGAAACCCGCAGGCTGCATCTCCGGTGCGGCGGGCGGCTTTCTGATTGCCTACAGCGACCGTGTAGCGGATGTTCTTCAGCGACAGCCCCTGCCCTTCAAGAAGGTTCAGAGTTACAGGAGTCTCATAGGCCTCGCCGGTTTCAGCATCGAACATGCGCGCCCACAGTTCAAAGAACGGCGCGACCGGGCGCAGGGCGCCGGTGCCTTCATCCCGAAATCGAATCTTCCGCGGGTCCGGCAGGTAGGCCGAGACGCTCCCATCCTCGTTTTCCCGCAAAGTCACGTTCGAGCGTATGACCGTCTTGTTGTTGCCATGCGCGTCCAGATCCTGCTGCCATTCGTAGCTTTCCAGCGGGGTCTCCCCCGGACCAAGCCTGGCAACGGCCATCGGCGGCAGAAAGAAGATTTCTTGTATCGTGTCCATGCCGGGCCCTCTCCAGTTTGGCCATGCTGGTCCGCACCCCGTTTTCAGGGGTACGAATAGCTTTGATAGGTGATCGTCGGGTCCGAGAAGAAGGGAGTCGACTTGTCCCGAATGATGTCCGGCGGCGCGTCGTCCGGAACCGGAGAGATGCTCTGCTGGTAGTGAAAGAAGTTCTGGGGGTCGAATTTCTGCTTCACGAACAGAAGTGAGTTGAAGTTGTCGCCCCAATAGAGCCAACGATAGTTCAACTGTGTGCGCCGCGGATAATTCTGATAACAGCGGTCGATGAAGAACCCCTCGTCCGTCATCATCTGCATGAACCCATCCAGCCACGGGACCACGACGTCTTTCTCATCCTCGGACAACCAGAACACGTCAACGTAGAAATTCATCGACACGTCGCGGTGAATGAAGGCGTTTCCCTGTTTGCCAACCGGCATTCGGTTGATCGCCCCGCCGTACGGCTCGATCGCCACGGCCCCGTAGGCGTTTGGCGTGCTGTCCAGATAATCGACGACCCTTTGCCATTCATCTTGCGACAACTGGCGGGCGATATACCCGCCCTGCTTGTCTTCGCGGGCTTGATCCGGGACCACCGGAATGTCGTATTTCTCGTCATACAGCCAGGAATTGATCTGCTGGTAGGTTCCTGTCTTGCTGTTTTCCATGTGGCCGCCAATGGGTTCGTCCAGCAGCGGCTGGATGACCCGACGCCCTTCGTCTTCGGGTCCGTGATATAGGGCCGAGACCAAAAGAACTTTCTGGTCTCCTTGATACGCAAGAAAGATGTAGGCCCCAAATTTGTCCGAGAGACCGTCCTTCATGTAGTTGGCCTGCAGAAACTCCAAAGCCTTGGCAGCCCTGTCCAGTGGCCATTTGATATGAACGCCCCAGACTTCATACAGGTTGTGCAGCTTGAACCGGATTTCCAGAAGCACCCCGAAATTGTTACCGGTGCCTCCCCGAATCGCCCAGAAAAGATCGGCGTTGGTCGTGTCATCCGCGATCACGATACTGCCATCCCACAGCATCACCGTCACGCCCAGGACATTATCGCAGGCCATTCCGAACAGGCGCGACGTGAACCCGTATCCTCCGCCCATCATGAATCCGGCCACGCAGACATCCTGACACGCGCCACCCGGCACATGCAGATGATAGGAATCCAGCACCGAGTTCAGGACCTTGAACGGGGTACCGGGGCCGACATAGGCCATCGGGGTGTCAGGGTCGACCGTCACGTAACACATCCTGCTGGTATCCAGCACCATCGCATTGTTGACCGAGTACCCCGCCGTGCTGTGCCGGCCCGATCGGCTGACCACCCAAAGATCATAAGCCCGCGCGAAGGCCAGACTGGCCCGCACGTCCTGAATGGTTTCGCAATAGACAATGATTTCAGGGTAGTCCTGAAAGGCCGGGTTCCAAAGCTGACGATCCGTGTTGTAGTTCGGATCAGTCGGCAAAACGACCGATCCAACCAGGCCTTTTTCAAACTCCCGGATCTGTTCGGGCGTGATCGGATGATAGCGCTGCAGGGACAGGTCCGTTCGGCTGGAGGCGACGCGATCCTTGGCCAGAATGGTCTTGCTTATCTTGCGCATGATGGACGCTCCCTTGGCATAACATGAAGAACGCGCAGGGAAAAAACACTGCGCGCACGTATTACGGTCTTTCCATCAACCCATTTCTGCCCGTCCCAAGCTGGCAGAAAGCTTCCGTGCCGGTCAAGAGATCGTTTCAAGCAATGCCCGGGCTTCGAGCAATTCCGGGATGTCGGCCTTTGGGTCGAAACGATCCAGAGCATCGGACAGCCATGGCCCCGGCCGCCCCCCGGTTTTGGATACGCAGCGCGTCAGCTCAACGGCCGCGCGCAATTCGAACAGGCTGGCCCCGCATTTGCGCGCCTCGGACACCGCCTGTTTGAGCATCGGTTCGGGATCTTTCCGCTCATGATCGTCAAGCAACGAGCGGGCCCTGAAAACCTCGGCATCGGCCCAGCCTTCGTCGGTGTCTTTGCGCCAAAGTTCGGCCTGCGTCAGCGCCTGCTTGGCGGCCTTGAGCCCCCCGGCACGCACCAGAAGTTCCGCGATCAGCGACAGAAAGAAGCTTTTGTAGTTTCCGGCGCCACTGGACCACCAGTCATCCGACGCCTGCCGTAGGGCCGCGATGTGCTCGGCGTCCGGGGTCCGGTGCGCCCGCGCCCAACTGAGCCACATGCGGGCCGTGATCGACATGAAGGCCAACCTGTGCTCGCGAGAAATCTCCTCCAGCGGTGCGACGGTCGCGATCAGGGCATCGATATCGCGGTGCAACAGATGGACCATGCACGTATAGGTCAGGACCTGGGCCACGCTGTGCGCGTGTTGCAACTCATTGGCCCAGTCCAGAGCCTGCGCCTGAACCTTCTGCGCACGGGCAGGCTCACCCATCAGGCTGTAACAGACCCCCAGAAAACCGGCTGTGATGGCCGCATGGTCAGTGCCATAGACATAGGCCAGCTTCCCGTGTGTTTTGAAATCGTAAAGGGTCCAGGCCTGCTCAAGGTGCGCTCTGGCATCGGTCAGATTGCCGATGTGCAGTTGCACGGCCCCCATGGCGCGGTGCCCTACCATCCGGTGCTCGGTCCGGCCGCTGACTTCGGCCAGGTCCAGGATCTGGTCCGCCACCTCACCGGCCAGGCGGTACTCGGCCCGCACAAGGTGAAACGCATAAAGCCCATTGAGAACCGGGAACAGGCGTTCCGTCTCGCGGGCCCGACGGCACAGCTCGCGCAGCCGGCCATAAGCTTCGCCTGTCGCTTCGCCCGCAATCCCGTCAGTCGAGCGCAGTACACCCGCCCGAAGCACTTGCAGATCAATCTCGCGCAAGTCGCGGTCGTGGCTTTTCGGCAGCTCTGACACAAGACCAAGCGCTTTGGACAAATGGGTCAGTGCTTCGGACAGAGCCGACCGCTCGATCGCTCTCTGACCGGCGTTTTGCCAATGGGTAACGGCCTCTTCGGGTCGGTTTGCCAGCGTATAGTGCTGGGCCAGAACTTCGGGCTGGGTCTGTGCAAGATAGGGTTGCTGGTCCAGCAATACACCTGCGGCCTGGTCGTGCAAGACCTGCCGCTCGGACCGCAGAAGGCTGTCATAGGCCATGTCCCGGATCAGAGCATGGCGAAACAGGTATTCGTCCTCGGCCCCGTCCGGTGGCCGCTGGATGATGCCCGCCATGGCCAATTGTTCCAGGCTGGCCTGCATCGAGGCTGCCGGCAGCATTGAGACCGCCGCAACCAGAGCCACCGAAAAGCGTCGCCCGAACACCGCACCGGTCTGCGCCACGTCCTTTGCCATACCCAGGCGGTCGAGACGCTCCATCAGCGAATCCTTGAGCGTGCTGGGCACCGACAGCGACGGCAGCGGACCGCGCAGGACATAGCCATCCTCGGTCAGCCGCAACTGGCCGGATTCCAGAAGGCCGCGCGTCACCTCCTGTACAAAGAGCGGGATCCCATCGGTCTTGGCGGCAATCAGGTCGCAGACCGGTCCCGGCAAAGATTTGCCCCCCGCAACATCAGTGACGATTTCCGCCACCTCGGCATTCGACAATCGGGTCAGGGGGATGTGCAACGTGTTGTGGTGGTGCCCCCAGCTGGGGTCGAATCCCTGCCGGGCCGTAACTACGATCAGAACCGGCAGGTCACGAATCCGCTCGATCACCCTGTCGGTCAGCGAAAGCGTGGTCGGGTCCACCCAATGCGCGTCTTCGAACAGCAACAGAACGGGTTTGCTTCGGGCCATCGACACCAATTGCTGCGTTACGGCTTCCAGCGTCTTTTCCAGCTTGACCTGCGGCGGCAGGTCTAAGGGTCCCAATGCATCATCGGCATCGATGCTCAACAAATCCGCAATCAGGCGCTGCTGTTCGGACGTCAGGAACCGCAGCAACGGCAGAAGCTTGTCCAGCTTTTGGGCGTCCGTATCCGCCGGCGCGAACCCGGCGGAACGTTCCAGTTGCTGCACGATCGGATACAGAGCACTGCTTGAGTGCAGCGGCGAGCATTGAAAATTCAGACGCAGAATGTCCTGACCCTGCAACTCGTGCGCCAACCCTTCGATCAGCCGCGACTTTCCGATCCCCGCCTCACCCGAGATCAGAACGGATTGACCCGCCCCGTGACTGGCTTCGTTCCACTTGTCACACAGCTTGCGAAACTCGGAGCCGCGCCCGATCAGGCGGCCGGAACCCGCTTCGGGATTGATCTCGAACCGCCGTTCGATCCGTGCGGCACCCTCGACGGTCCAGGCCTGAATCTCGTCCGCAAACCCCTTCAGAACATGCCTTCCGGCATCCTTCAGTCGAAAAGCGCCCCCGATCAGGCGGCGCGTCGAGGGGCTGATGATCAGCGAATTTGGTTCGGCCAGCCCCTGCAGGCGGGCGGCCAGATTCGGCGTCCGCCCCATGACCACGTCGTTTTCCCGCAACCCGTCCCCATAGATGGTGCCGACCACCACAAGTCCCGTGGCGATTCCGATCCGCGCCTGCAGCTCTTCCTTTCGGTCGATCGCGGGCAGTTCGTCCAAAATCTGCAACCCGGCCTCTATCGCGCGCGAGGCCGCATCCTCCTGCGCGTGCGGATAGCCGAAATAGATCATCGCGCCATCCCCCATGAAACAGGCGATGTGACCACCGAATTTCGAAACGGCGGTTGTGCAAGTCTCTTTGAATCGCCGCACCAGCTCGCCCAGATCTTCCGGATCCAGGCGCTCGGACATTGCCGTTGAGCCGACGAGGTCGACGAACATGACCGTCAATTGCCGGCGCTCGGCCACGATTTTCCCCTGTCGGCGGGTGTGCACGGCGTCACCGGCCGTGTCCTGGGCAAAACGCGCGGTTGCGGCAAGCAGGCGACGTCGCGGACCCAGCGGTAGCCCGAGATCGATCAGATCATGCTCGGACAGATGAACGAGGTCGGACAAGGCCACTTCTGCCGCAGCGAAGGCGGGGGCGTATTTGGACAGCCCCAACTTCTCCAGAAAAGCGACGATATCCGTCATTTCTCCCCCAACGGCCTGTCCAACGCCGGTTTGTTTTGGCTCGGTCCACCCCGCGCAGATCGCGCGTCGCAAACCGTGGCCCGTTCACTATCCAACTGACTGAACAGCCTTTTCGTTCTTTACCCGCACGTCAAGAGGTTTGGCGAACCAAACCGACACAGCACGGTTGACCTTGGAGGCAGAATTGTTGAATCGCTTGGAGAATGGCAGGGGCAGCAGGGTTCGAACCCGCGACCTACGGTTTTGGAGACCGTCGCTCTACCAACTGAGCTATACCCCTGTGGTGCGCCATCAGATATGCCAGAGGCGCGACGGACTCAAGAGGCTTTTTCAGTTTCTCGGGCACATATGCAATCGACAAAGAAGTTGCGTGCGTCGTGCAGTTCTATAAGACAAGGTTCGGCCCACCGAGAGGAAATAACCCTTGAGCCTTCGCAAGAAGATTGCTGACAGCGAGACAACCCTGAACTGGGCCGCGCGCCGCATCGCCAGCTATATCAGGATGGTCCATCGCAACACCAAATGGCAGCGGATCGGCTATGATGAGTTGGACAAGCTCGCGGAACAGGGCGAGCCGGTCATCGTCGTGCTTTGGCATCAGCGGCTGGCCCAGTCGCCCTATTTCTTTCCGCTGGAAAAGGGGCGCATTTGCTCGATCACATCAGCCGCGCGCGCCGGCAGCATGGTGGGCCGGGTGCAGAAGCTCTTCGGCATGGACACCATCGCCATGTCCAGCCACAAGCGTCACGTGGCCCTGTCGCGTGAAGTGCTGGGCAAGATGAAACAGGGGATCTCGATCGGCATAGCTGCCGACGGTCCACGCGGCCCGGAACGGGTGTGCTCGACCGTTCCGCTGGTCTGGGCGCGCAGCTCGGGAAAACGCGTTTTTGGCATCACCTATTCGGCCCGCCATGGCCGTGAGGCGGGCACCTGGGACCGGCTGCTGCTGCCGCGCCCCTGGCGCAACGAAGGCGTCTTCCTTTGCCGCGAATGGACTGAGACCGTACCCCGCAAGGCGTCGGAAGAGCAGATCGAGCAACTGCGTCAAAGCCTCGAGAAGCACATGAATGACATCACCGCCGAGGCGGATCGTATGGTCGGTCGCGCCCCGTGGGAACCAAAGCTCTGATCAGCCCGCCTGCTTTCCGCCAAAGTCACGGCGAAGGGCACCGGTTTGCTTGCCCCCAAGCCTTCTGCGTTCCCGAAAAAAATCGCTGACGGTGTAGTCGACTTCGTGATCATCATCGCTGAGAATGGCGTCGCGCATGTCTTCCAGGTCCTTGTTGTGAAGGATTTGCGCCCCGTAATTCAGAAACTCAAAGCCAAACATCGCGTCCTCCTGCTGTTCGGGCATTCTGCCGAGCGTGCACAGGTCGCTTTCGGCGTTGCACATCAGGTAGACATTCAGCTTCTGGAGCAGATGGGCGGAAGGTTAAGATTTCTCAAGCCGAGGGTCGGGGGCACTACCAAATCGAAAACAATGGCAGACTTGGAACCATCTGATCTGCTTCCCAACAAGAAAAAGGGCGCCCCAAGGGACGCCCTTTCCATCAGTATGCGCTGATGCGCCTTACTCGATGATTTTGGACACGACGCCTGCGCCGACGGTGCGGCCGCCTTCGCGGATGGCGAAGCGCAGACCGTTTTCCATGGCGATCGGGGCGATCAGCTCGACGCCGAACGACACGTTGTCGCCGGGCATGACCATCTCGGTGCCTTCGGCCAGGGTCACGG